>NZ_CP200270.1:0-697500 GCF_056495765.1 Erythrobacter sp. 'gip.4 top 5'
ACGGGCCGCGCTCCACGAGCGCGGCCCGTTTTGTTTGCAACAAATGCGACAATGGTGTGCCGCATAAATGTCAGGATTTTCCGCGATTCGCGTCGCAAAAACCGGCGTTTTCATTGCCAATCAATGACTTCAACGCAAGCCTGCGGGTCAGGGGCGAGTCAATCGGATTATTTCACTTTTTTTAAAAGTCCGCGCTTGCGCAAAGGGCCTCGGCGTTCTTTACATCGTTCTCACCCGGCACGGGACAGTCCGGTGTGACTTTACGAACTTGCCGACAGGGAGGTCCCCCGGAGTTGCGATTCCGGGCGGGAGAACTGCTGTCTGCTGCATCGGATGAATATGAGTCTGCAAACCATCCGGTTCGACAGGCCGTGAGTGAATTGGGGAAGATCTTGTGCACAAAACTGACAAAGCGCGGACGGGCGGCCGCCAGGCCGATGAGCATCTGATGGAAGATTCCGAAGCTGTGAATCTTGCCGCCGATTGGTCCGATATTAGCCAGGGTCTCCGCAAGGATCTGGGACACCAGCTTCACAGCCAGTGGATCAAGCCCATCCAGCTTGGCTCGCTCAACCGCGAAAGCGGCGCACTTGATCTTTACCTCCCGACAGAGTTTTCCGCGACCTGGGTACGCGACCGGTTTCACGACCGTCTTCAGTTGGCCTGGAGCATCGCCCGCAGCGAAGTGCGCAAGATCAACATCGTGGTCCATCCCGGACGCCGTCAACTGCCTGACATCCGTCTTGATGATGGCCGCCGTGCTGCCAATGACGGCGCCAGCGCCATTGCAATGGCCGTCGGCGCCATGGGCGAAGCGAGCTTCACCTCATCAGTGGGCCTTGATGCATCGCTGACCTTCGCCGCCTTCGTCACTGGTGAGGCGAACATTCTTGCGTGCAACGCAGCGCAGCGCATGGCTGCGCTGGAGCAGCCGCAATTCTCGCCGCTCTATCTCAAGGCCGCTACCGGCCAGGGCAAGACACATCTGATGCACGCCATCGGCCACACCTATTTACAGACCCACCCGCGCGCGCGGATCTTCTACTGTTCGGCCGAACGCTTCATGGTCGAGTTCGTGCAGGCGCTGAAGTCTAGCCAGACGATCGAATTCAAGGCGCGGCTGCGCAGTTTCGATCTGCTGTTGGTGGACGACATCCAGTTCATCATCGGCAAGGCGAGCGCACAGGAAGAACTGCTCTACACGATTGACGCGCTGCTGGCCGAGGGCAAGCGCCTCGTCTTTGCCGCCGACCGCGCCCCGCAGGCGCTGGACGGTGTAGAGCCGCGCCTGCTCAGCCGCCTGTCAATGGGTCTGGTTGCCGACATCCAGCCCGCCGATATCGAGCTGCGCAAGAAGATCCTTGTCTCCAAGCTTACCCGCTTTGCGCCGCTCAGCGTGCCAGCAGACGTGGTCGAGTTCCTGGCCCGCACCATCACCCGCAATGTGCGCGAATTGGTGGGCGGCCTAAACAAGCTGATCGCCTATGCCCAGCTGACCGGGCAGGAGGTTTCGCTCCAGCTGGCCGAAGAGCAGCTCACCGATATTCTGTCAGCCAATCGCCGGCGCATCACCATCGACGAGATCCAGCGCACGGTTTGCCAGTTTTACCGAATCGACCGGTCGGAAATGAGCAGCAAGCGCCGCGCGCGCGCCGTGGTCCGCCCGCGGCAGGTGGCGATGTATCTGTCCAAGGTGCTGACCCCGCGCAGTTATCCTGAAATCGGGCGCAAGTTCGGCGGGCGCGATCACTCCACCGTGATCCACGCGGTGCGTCTGATCGAGGATCTGCGCCAGCGCGATGCCGACATGGACGGCGATGTGCGCAGCCTGTTGCGCCAACTGGAAAGCTGATCGGCCCAAGGCGTTTGCGCCCAGGATTTCCATCAGCTTTGCACCACCTTTACGACAGGCCTTTCCACAGATCTGTCGACAGGTGTTCCACAGGGTGTAAACAGCCTTTCCATGCCATCCACCCCGCTTTCTTCCGACCGGATCGATCTGCCTTCCGCGGGACTGACGGCTCTGGTGCGCGGCCTCACGGGCCGGTGTCCGCGCTGCGCACAAACCGGGCTGTTTCGCAAATGGCTGAAACCAGTGGAACACTGCGCGCATTGCCGGCAGGACTGGTCGGTCCAACAGGCCGATGATTTTCCCGCCTATATCGGCATCTTCGTAGTCGGCCACCTGCTCGCGCCGGTCGTGATCGCGATGATCGGCACCTTTGGGCTTTCCGCATGGCTTACGCTGGCGATCATCTTGCCGGTGGCGGTGGTGTTGCTGCTGGTCACGCTGCAGCCGGTCAAGGGCGCGGTGATCGGCTTTCTGTGGTGGAACGGCATCGGCGCTTTCCGGCAGGAGCGGCGCAGCGTGGCGCCCAAGGATCCCGAGTGACGTTGTCTTCTGCCCGGCTTGATCGGTTTGCCCGGCATATCGTTCTGCCGGAAGTCGGCGGTGCGGGGCAAGTGCGCCTGTCCCAAGCACAGGTGGCGATCATGGGGCTTGGCGGGATCGGCAGCCCCGCGCTGCAATACCTCGCTGCAAGCGGGATCGGGCGGCTCACGCTGGTCGATAATGACGTAGTCGATCTGTCCAATCTCCAGCGCCAGACGATCTTCACGATCCGCGATGTTGGCCATGGTAAGGCGGTTTCCGCCCGCCGCTGGCTCGCCAACTTCGATGATTCGTTGACGGTTGACGTATCCGATGCGCGGATCACGGCTGATAATGTTGCAGGTCTGATCGCAGGATGCGATCTGGTGCTCGACGGCACGGACAATTTTGCGACCCGGCTCGCCGTATCAGACGCCTGCGTTGGCGCAGGTATCCCGCTGCTTTCAGCCGCAGTAGGGCGCTTTCAGGGACAGGTCGGCGCCTTTGCCGGCCATCTGCCCGACCAGGCGTGCTATCGCTGCTTCGTGGGCGACGCCTTCGACGCTGAAGATTGCGATACCTGCGCCGATGACGGGATGCTGGGCGCGATGGCCGGATGGGCGGGCACCTTTGCTGCGCTTCAGGCGGTGAAAGTGCTGCTGGGCGGCGTGAGCACCTTGGGCCAACCGGGCTGGGGTAGGCTTCACATCATGGATGGCCTGGAACCGGGCTTGCGCACAATCCGCATCGCGAAGGATCAGACTTGCAAGGCGTGCGGGTCAAACGCGTAACCCTACGGCATTGTGAAGTCCCTGAACGCGGGCCGCACCTGATGCAGACGTGCGGTGCCATTCGCCCGCGCCTAAATATCCCACCCCTACGCCCCCGCGCCGCTCAGCACGTCATCAACCCAAGCCGGCACCAACTCGCTTGCCGGGCCGAGGCGGCTTTCATGGAACAGGCGGGAGCCTTCGCTTGGCTCGAGATTCAGCTCGAGCGTCCGTGCCCCTGAGGCTCTGGCCTCCTGCACGAAGCCCGCAGCAGGATAGACCGCGCCCGATGTGCCGATGCTGACGAACAGGTCGCACGTTTCGAGCGCCGCATAAATTCGCTCCATCTCGTAGGGCATCTCGCCAAACCAGACGATGTCGGGTCTAAGACTTCGCGCCTGACAGACCGGGCAGGCGGGGCGATCGAGCATTGCGGTGTCCCATCGGACCCGCATCTCGCAGGAACTACACAGCGCAGACTGCAATTGCCCATGCATGTGCAACACGCGGGCGCTGCCGCCGCGCTCGTGCAGATCGTCCACATTCTGGGTCACCACCAACAGATCGCCGGCAAACGCCCTCTCCAACCGCGCAAGCGCCAAATGCGCCGGGTTCGGCATCGCCGCGGCGAGCGCCGCGCGGCGCTTGTCATAAAAGCTGAGAACCAGATCGGGATTACGGGCAAAGCCTTCGGGCGTGGCGACATCCTCCACCCGGTGCTGTTCCCACAGGCCCTCAGCGGCGCGAAAGGTGTCAATGCCGCTCTCGGCCGAAATGCCTGCGCCGGTGAGGATGACGATGCGTTTGAACTCTGCCATGAGGCCTTCAAGCATATTCGGCAGAGGCGAGGCAATGGCACAGCTGCAATTTGGGGTGATCGGGCACAAGGGCCGGATGGGACGGGCGCTGGAGGATGCGATTGCGGGCGCGGGCCACATCCTGTGCGTGGGCATTGATGCCGGAGGCAACATCGCTGCGCACGCCAGCCAATGCGATGTGCTGGTGGATTTCTCCGCGCCCAATGCCTTGGCCGCCAATCTTGGCGCAGCGCAGGCGGCGGGCAAGCCCATCGTGGTCGGCACGACGGGCCTAGATGACCCGCATTTCGTGATGCTGGCCGACGCCGCGCGCGCCGTGCCGGTGCTGCAATCAGGCAACTTCTCACTCGGTGTGACGCTGATGGCGCATCTGGTACGCGAGGCGGCGGCGCGGCTGGGGCCGGACTGGGATATCGAGGTGCTGGAGATGCACCACCGTATGAAGGTCGACGCGCCATCGGGCACCGCCAAGCTGCTGGGCGAAGCGGCGGCTGAGGCGCGTGGAATCGCGCTGGCCGACAACATGGAAAGCGGGCGGCACGGCATGACCGGCGCAAGGGGCCACGGCGCGATCGGCTTTGCGACCTTGCGCGGTGGCACCGTGGCGGGCGAGCATTCAGTGATCTTCGCAGGAAGCGAAGAGCGCCTGACGATCGCCCACTCGGCCGAAAACCGCATGATCTTTGCCCGCGGGGCAGTGCGGGCGGGGGAATGGTTGGTCGGCCAGGAGCCTGGGCGCTACTCGATGAACGACGTGCTGGGCCTGTGATACGCCGCTGATATGACCAAGGATCAGATCTTCGAGTTCTTCCGCCGTCTGGCCGAAAACAACCCCGCACCCCAGACTGAGCTGGAATATGGCAATGCCTATCAGCTGCTCGTTGCAGTCGCGCTGTCGGCGCAGGCCACTGACGTCGGCGTGAACAAGGCCACCCGCGCGCTGTTCGGCAAGGTCAGCAACCCCCAGCAAATGCTCGATCTGGGTGAGGCAGGGCTGAAGGCGCATATCAGAACCATCGGGTTGTTCAATTCCAAGGCCAAGAACGTGATCGCGCTCTCGCAGATCCTCGTGGACCAACACGGTGGCGAAGTGCCCGAAACCCGCGAAGCGCTGGTACAGCTTCCCGGCGTCGGGCGAAAAACGGCCAACGTGGTGCTCAATTGCTGGTTCGGGCAGGAAACCTTTGCAGTCGATACGCATATCTTCCGCGTCGGCAATCGCACGGGCATGGCCAAGGGCAAGACCCCGGATCATGTCGAAGCCAAGCTGGAAAATCGGGTTCCCGCCCCGTTTCGGCGCGATTCGCATCACTGGATGATCCTGCACGGCCGCTATGTCTGCAAGGCGCGCACGCCGGAATGCTGGCGCTGCCAGGTTGCCGATCTGTGTTCTTTCCGCAAGAAAGTGATGGCGCCACCCAAGGGGCGGGCATCGCCGGAAACTGTCCCGGATTAAGGCGCTGTTCAAACGCGCCGGCGATGATACCAGCATCCCTTGTGGAAGGACATGCCATGACCGCGCGCTTCCTTGCCCTAGCCTCCCTGCCCCTCGTTCTGGCTGCCTGTGCGCCGAACGATCCTGCGGCGGACGTCACCCGCGCCGCTGCGGCCATCGCAGCCGCGCCTGAGGCCACGGTGTCCGGACCGGGACAAAATTGCATTGATCGCTCGCAGGTGCGCCAGACCGTGGTGCGCAGCGACCGGGTGATCGATTTCGAAATGAACGGCACCAAGGTCTATCGTAGCACCCTGCCAAACCGCTGCCCGGGCCTGGGCTGGGACCGAGCCATCACTTATGACACATCGATCAACCAGCTCTGCACGCAGCAGATCATCTACACCTTGCAAAACATCGGCGGCGTACCGCGGCGCGGGGCTGGCTGTTCGTTGGGTGAGTTCGTACCGGTGGAATATGTGAAGGAATAGCGCCGCTTAAATGTCGTCGGCGCTGATCAGTTCGGCCCGGTCAAGCTCACCCGTCAGGCTCGCCACGGTCACCGCCACGGCCGCATCGCCGGTGATGTTGGTGGTGGTGCGCATCATGTCCATGATCCGGTCGACCCCGGCCACAAAGGCAATGGTTTCCAGCGGCACGTTCACCGCGCTGAACACCAGCGCCATCATAATGAGGCCCGCACCCGGAATGCCGGCCGCACCCACTGCGCCCAACGTGCCCAGCAGCGCGATCATGCCGTAATCACCCCAGCTCAGATCCACCCCGAAGATCTGCGCGCCAAACAGCGTGGCCAGGCCCAGATACATCGCGGTGCCGTTCATGTTCACCGTCGCACCAAGACTGATGACGAAGCTGGCGACCGAGCGCGACACGCCAAGGTTACGCTCTGCACAGCGCAGCGTGACCGGAAGCGTCGCGTTGGAGCTAGCGGTGGAATAACTCACCGCAATCGCATCCACCATGCCGCGAAAGAAGCCGATCACCGGCAGGCGCGCAATAAACTTGATCATCCCACCATAGATGAGCGCGATGATGAGGAAGCAGCCAAAATAGTTCAGGAACACCAGCTTGCCGAGCGCGGCGAGCGCATCAAAGCCCAGCGTGCCTGCCACCCACGCCATCAGCGCAAAGACGCCGAACGGGGTCAGTTCCATCACGATCATGGTGACTTTCTGCATCACCACGCTTCCGCTTTCGAAAATCTTGAGAGCGGGCTCGCCTTCTTCCTGCGCCATCAAGATGCCGATCCCGACCAGCATCGAAAACACGATCAGCGGCAGCACGTTGACGTCCGCCATCACCTGAACCGGGCTTTGCGGAATCATGCCCAGCACCATTTCGCGCCAGCTGGTCTCGGTGGGTTCGGGCGCTGCGCCCAAGGTGAGCGCCGAGGTATCGACACCCAAACCCGGCGCGATGAAGGTGCCAAGGGTCAGACCAAGCCAGACCGACATCTGTCCGGTCACCACAAAGATGAGCATCGCCCGCCAGCCGACAGACCCCAGCTTTCTCAAATCACCAATACTGGCGACGCCAGCGACAAGGCTGAAGAAAATCAGCGGCACCACCAACATCTTGATAAAAGCGACGAAGATATCGCCGAAGATCTTGATGCTTTCCGCCTCCGGCCCCCACAACCGTCCGACGATGATGCCAAGGATCAACGCGGCGATGACGCGCTGCCATAGAGGAATGCGCAGCCAAACGCCCAATTCGTTATCCTTTGTCCAGTGCCAGTGCTTGCACGGCGATGCGGGTGTAGATGCGGGCAAGCGCGGCAAGATCGGGGATTGCCGCGGCTTCGTCGCGCTTATGCATGGTTGCGTTGCACAGACCGAATTCGATCACCGGGCATAGCTCACGCAAAAAGCGTGCATCGGACGTGCCGCCGGTGGTGCTGAGTTCGGGCGCAATGCCGGTTTCGGCCTCAACGGCCGTTGCTACCAATTTGGAAAAAGCGCCCGGCTCGGTCAGGAACGGCTCGCCTGAGATTACCGGGCGCGCGCGCCCGCCGTGCGTTTCGGCAATCGCCATGACCCGTTCGGACAGGCTGTGGCCAGTATGCAGATCGTTGAAGCGGATCGAGATGCGCGCCTGGCCCGCAGCGGGGATCACGTTGTGTGCGCGGTTGCCTACAGTGATGTCGGTGATTTCGAGATTGGAGGGCTGAAACCATTTGGTCCCGGTATCCAGCGTCAGCGCGTCCAATTCCGAAAGGATCGCGACCAACTTGGGCAACGGATTGTCGGCCAGATGCGGATAGGCGACGTGGCCCTGGGTTCCTTGGACTTCGATGAAGATATTGACCGAACCGCGCCGCCCGATCTTCACCATATCGCCCAACCGGGCGACACTGGTGGGTTCACCCACCAGACACAGATCGGGCTCATGGCCGTTTGCCGCCATGTATTCGATCAGCGCGCGGGTGCCGTGGAGTGCGGGGCCTTCCTCATCTCCGGTGATGATGAAGCTGATCGTGCCCGCTTCGGCAGGGACCTCAGCCACCGCAGCCACCATCGCGGCAATTGCGCCCTTCATGTCGACCGCCCCGCGCCCGTGCAGAAGGTCACCGCGCACCTGCGGTGTAAAGGGATCGGAAAGCCAGCCTTCGCCCGGCGGGACCACGTCAAGATGCCCGGCAAAGGCGAAATGGCGAGAACCAGCCGGACCTTGGCGGATGGCGAACAGGTTTTCAACCGGTGCCTCGTCGCTTCCCTCAGGCCCTTCACCGCGTGTGAAGCGGTGCACGGCAAAGCCGAGCGGCGTCAGCATCGCTTCGAGTTCATCGAACACGGCGCCTGTCGCAGGCGTCACGCTAGGCGCGGAAATCAGGCGCGTGGCAAGGTCGAGCGGGTCGATCATCCTGCATGCCTAGCAGGAGTTTCCGGCGATGCCCAAGCGCGATTGTGAGGCGATCCCCCAGACCGATGCGACCGGTTATCCCGCGCCCTTTGACACAGCAGTCGAAAGGCGCAGGTATCGCCGCCTTGAACCGGCAGCGGGGCTGACGCTGATGGCAACGGGCTACATCCACGCTGTTGCCGGGGGCCTTCTCGGCGGGCGAAGTTAATGGCCATCACCTGCACAACCGTTCGGACACGCCTTGCACCTTCATCGCGATCAGCGCCCGCCCTAGCGTTGCCGATCGGGCTCCGGCACCACCAACGGCCCCGGCGCAAAGGCGCTGGTGAGAAGATCGGCAATCCGCACCCCGGCCTGCTGCACCCGCCGCTTGGCAATCGGCACACCGCGCGCAATGTCATCCTGGCTCAGCGTCGTCTTGTCCGGCAGCGGCGCGGCGCAGACATCATCGGTGTCAAAGGCGGTGGGATAGATGAAGTCGCGCGCAATTTCCCAGCTTTCGCGGCCCCAGTCGTCCGGGCCGCCGCCGCCCAGATCGGCGCGTTCGGCGGGCGCGTAGCGCCGTACCACCGGATCGGCGGGATCGGTGATGGCGCGTTCAGCCAGCGGGCCATCCCAGATGGAATGCAGGTTGTAGCCTGGCCGAATCCCGTAATCGGCCTCGCGGTCGTTGCCGCCGCGATCCTCGTTGTCGCCTGAATGCAACGGCATGTGCACATCGCCGGCAAAGTGGACCATGAAAGCCAACGCCTCCAACCGGATCGCAGCGGGCAGGCTCTCGTCCGCCAGAACGCGGTGCGCGCGGGTGACCTGCGCGGTGACGCAGGCGCCGCCCGAACAATTGGCGCGCGGGTTGAATGCCTGACAGATCGGCGCGGTGCGATAATGCCAGGCCGCAGTGAAGCCCCAGCGCCAGCCTTCGCCCCGCACGCAATCGGCCCACACGGCGGCATCCTCCAGCGTTGTGAGCGGGCAATCGGGCGTGCCCAATGCCTTTTCCTTGGCCAGCAGCGCGCGAATCTTGGCGCGGACCTCTGGCGTGACATTGGCCTCGGCAATCGCGGCGGTCTGGCGATGCGCGAAAAAGCCCCAGGCGTGCGCGGGCGTTGATGCGAGCGCCAAGGCCAGCGTCATCAGCGCGGCCAGCATGGCGATCAAACGCGTCATGCCAGCGTCTCGTACTGTTCGATCACCCATTCCTCTTCGCTTGCGGCATCGGTCCATTCCCGCATCCAGTCATGTTCGAGGATCGCCTCCATATAGGCCTGGGCAAAGCCGGGAACGCCAATGCCGTAGGTTACGAACCGCGTGACCACGGGCGCATAGAAGATGTCCGCCGCGCCAAAGGTGCCAAACAGATAGGGCCCGGCACGGCCATGGCGGGCGCGGGCTTCGGCCCACAGCGTCAGGATGCGGACAATGTCGTGCTGGGTCTGATCCGAAAGCCCCGGCAGTTCCATGCGGCGACGAATGTTCATCGGCAGTTCGCGCCGCAGCGCAAGGTAGCCCGAGTGCATTTCCGCCACCATCGCCCGCGCCATCGCGCGCGCGGCATTATCCTTGGGCCAGAACCGCTCGCGCCCAACCTTGTCGGCACAATAATCGAGAATGGCCAGGCTGTCCCACACCACCGCATCGCCATCCCACAGGATCGGAACCTTGCCGCTGGACGGCTGCACTTCGCCCATGTCCTGCTTTAGCCGATCCCATTCCTCTCCCATGATCGGAACGGTCAATTCGTCAAAATGCAGGCCCGATTGCTTGACTGCGAGCCAGCCGCGCAGGCTCCAGCTGGAATAGTTCTTGTTGCCGATGATGATTTTCATGTCCGCCTGCTCCACCTTGCCGGGACCGCTTTTCGCAAGCCGCCCTAGGCGTTCATCCCGGCGGTGTCGACGCTGAACAGTGAGACACATGAGACACTGTTCAGGGTTTGAAACTGGCGTACGGCAAAAGCGCGCCACCATGGCATCGAACTCGGCGCGGGAGATACGGCGTGGCATGGCGCCCGCAGTGCTGGCAAATTGGCCCGGCGTAGGAAAATCCTTTCTCAGCCTGGGTGTTGGGCGTTATATGTCCATCATGAACCTTCCTCCGTTTCACCTCGCTTTCCCGGTTGATGATCTGGCCGCTGCGCGCGCGTTTTACGGCGAGGTGATGGGCTGCGCCGAAGGACGATCGAGCGACGAATGGATCGATTTCGACTTCCACGGCCACCAGATCGTCGCGCACCTCGCGCCGGGACAGGCCGGCGACCGCGCAAACAATCATGTCGATGGGCACGGCGTTCCGGTGCCGCATTTCGGGTTGGTGCTGGGTATGGAACAGTGGGACGCACTGGCCGCCCGCTTTTGTGAAAGCGGCGCAGATTTCGTGATCGAACCGACCATCCGGTTCAAAGGCCAGCCGGGCGAACAGGCCACCATGTTCCTGCGCGATCCCGCTGGCAACGCGCTGGAGTTCAAAGCCTTTGCCGACATGGGCAAGCTGTTCGCGACCTGACCGGCCGCTGCGCCTTCGCCGGTGTTTGGCGACCAATTCCCAACAATCTGCAATCGCGCGTGACAAACCCGTCGGAGCCAATTAGCTGTCAAAGCGTGAATGCACCTCAACACCAGCAAACCTTCATTGACGGTTTCCAAAGCACGGCCACAACGCCGATCGATCCCCGCCGGCTGATGCGCGATTTGCAGGCTTTCCGCGATCCGCAGCCTGTGCGCAGCGGATGGGAGCTTGCCATCACGCTGATCCCCTTCCTTGCCCTGTTTGCCCTGATTGGCAGTGCGGTCAGTGCAGGCCATGTCTGGGTGCTGGCGGCGACGCCGCTGGCCGGCCTGTTCCTGCTGCGATTGTTCATCATCCAGCACGATTGCGGCCATGGCGCGTTTCTGCGCTCGCGGGCCGGCAATGATTGGGTTGGCCGGGCGATGGGCGTGTTTACGCTGACCCCCTATGATTGCTGGCGCCGTTCGCACGCGCTGCATCACGCAGCCACCGGCAATCTGGACGCGCGCGGGATTGGTGATGTGGATACGCTGACCGTTGCGGAATACCGCGACCGCACGCCGGTACAGCAATTCCTCTACCGCCTCTATCGCCACCCCGTGGTGCTGCTGGGCTTTGGCCCGGCCTACCTGTTTCTGCTGCGTCACCGGTTGCCAATCGGCCTGATGACAGAAGGTTCGATCTACTGGATCAGCGCGCTTGCCACCAATCTGGTCACCGCGCTGCTGCTGGGGACCGCCGCCTATTTCTGGGGCTTGGGCATCACGGCGCTGGTGTTCCTTCCCGTGCTGCTAACGGCAGCATCATTGGGCGTGTGGCTGTTCTATGTGCAGCACCAGTTTCCCGATGCGCATTGGAACAGCGCCAAGGATTGGTCATTCCACGATGCGGCGTTGCATGGCAGTTCGCATCTGGATCTGCACCCTGTGCTGCGCTGGTTCACCGGCAATATCGGGATCCACCATGTGCACCATCTGGCGAGCCGGATCCCGTTCTACCGCCTGCCCGAGGTGCTGGACCACCATCCTGCCTTGCATGATCTCAACCGCTTCACGGCAACGAGCGCGTGGAGCACCTTGTGGCTCACGTTGTGGGATGAAGACCAGCGTAAACTGGTGAGTTTCCGCGACGCCGCGCGAGCCGCTGGCTAAGACGTTTGCTCATGGGACGCCGGGCCAACGAGGCCTGCTCCCCGGACGGCCGCCTAGCCTTCCCAGCCTTCGCCCAACGCGTCAGCCACCACGGCGGCGCGCAGGGCGGCGATGCCCATGCCCTTCTCGCTGCTGGTAAGGTGCAATTCGGGATAGGCGGCCACGTGCTTGCGGATTTCGGCGGCAGTGGCCTGGGCAACCTTGTCGAGTTCGCTGGCCTTGATCTTGTCGGTCTTGGTCAGCACCACGCGGTAGCCGACGGCGGCCTCATCGAGCATGGTCATCATCACCCGGTCCACGTCTTTGACCCCGTGGCGACTGTCCACCAGCACCAAGGTACGCGATAACACCGCACGGCCGCGCAGGTAGGAATTGACCAGCGCCTTCCACTTGTCGACCACTTTGATGGGCGCCTTGGCAAAGCCGTAGCCCGGCATGTCGACCAGCCGGAACAGCGGCAAGGCGCCCTCATCCTCTGGGCGGCCCACATCAAAGAAGTTCAGCTCCTGCGTGCGTCCCGGCGTCACTGAAGCCCGCGCGATTGCACGCCTGCCGGTAAGCGCGTTGAGCAGCGAGGACTTGCCCACGTTGCTGCGCCCGCAAAACGCAATCTCCGGCACCACCGGATCGGGCAGAAACTGCAGCTGCGGGGCAGAGCGCAGGAAGTCCACCGGCCCTGAAAAGAGCTTCGATGCGGCTTCCTCGCGCGCCAGATAATCGTCTTCGTCAGTCACGTGCCTACACCGCACCCTTCTGTTCCGCCGCCGCCGTCGCTGCCTTGAGCTGCGGATGCTTGGAATACAGGTACTTTTGCTGCGCCAGCGTGAGGACGTTCGATGTGACCCAGTACAAAAGCAGGCCTGCCGCAAACGGCGCCATCACGAACATCAGGATCCACGGCATGATCGAAAACAGCTGCTGCTGGATCGGATCCATTGCCGCCGGGTTGAGCTTGAAAGTCAGCCACATCGTGATGCCCAGAAGGATCGCCAGCGGGCCGATGGCAAGGAAGCCAACCACTTCATACGGCAGCATTCCGAACAGGTTGAGGATATGCGCAGGGTCCGGCGAGGACAGATCGCGGATCCACAACGCGAAGGGTTCGTGGCGCATCTCGATCGCCAGCACCAGCACCTTGTACAGCGCGAAGAACACCGGGATCTGGATCACCATCGGCAGGCAGCCGGCTAGCGGATTGACCTTTTCATCCTTGTAAAGCTTCATGATTTCTTGCTGCTGGCGCGGCTTGTCGTCCTTGAAGCGTTCCTGGATTTCCTTCATTTTGGGCTGAACGGCCTTCATTGAGGCCATCGAAGCAAAGCCCTTTTGGGCGATCGGGAACATCAGGCCGCGGATGACCACGGTGAGCAGAATGATCGCCACGCCGAAATTGCCAACCAAGCCATTCAGCGTGCGCAGCAGCCACAGGATCGGCTTTTCGACAACCTCGAACCAGCCCCAACTGATCGCCTTGCCAAAATAGGTGATGCCGGCATCCTCATAAAGATCGAGGATCTGGCTGTCCTTGGCACCGGCGTACAGACGCGATGCTTGCGTCAGCGTGCCGCCGGCAGGAATGGTGGTGGCAGGATAGAGCAGATCAGCACGGAACAGCGTATCGCCCAGCGAACGGAACGCCGCATTGTCGACCTTGACATTGCCCTTGCCATCATTGGCGCTGGAACCGGGCACCAGCGCGCTAAGCCAGTACTGATCGGTAAAGCCAAGCCAGCTGGTCGCGCCCTCGGGGGTTTCGCCGCCCAGTTCAGCCAGCTCATCGTAGGAATGCGGATCCCACAGCGTACCGCCGAACACGCCGACCGGGCCGGAGTGGGCCACAAACTGATCGATCGTGGCGTTAGTGCTGGTGCGCTTGATCAAAGCAAACGGCTGGACCACCGCTGCCGCCGTGCTGGCATTGCGCACGGTCTGCGTGGCGGTGATCATGTAATTCGCGTCAACGGTAAAACGGATATCATAGGAAACGCCTGCGGCATCGGTGCGGGTCAGCGTGACCGGCGTGGCCGGGGTCAACTTGGTTCCATCGGCCTGCCATACGAGGTTCGACGGCTGACGCGCGCCGCCGCTGACAAAGCCGAATTCCGCAAAATACTGACCCGGCGTGCCTTCGGGCGCAAACAGGCGCACGGGGCCGGAATCCTTCTCCACCGTTTCGCGGTAATCCTTGAGCACGATGTCATCGATCCGCGCACCGACAAGGTTGATCGAGCCGGCGAGGCGCGGCGTATCAATCATCACGCGGTTCGGACTGGTCAGCGCGGCCGCCAGATCGACCTTGCGTGGCGTCGCGGCCGCTTCTGAACCAAGGCTGCTGGCACCCGCTACCGGCGCGGCGCCGGCAATCGTGCCGTCAGCTTGCGGATCGGTCGGAATGGCCTGCGACGAAATCGCCGCTTCAGGGTAGAAATAGCGCATCCCCACGTCCCACCCCAGAATGAGCAGGCCCGAAAGCACGACAGCGAGCAGAAGATTGCGATTGTCCAAGTGGTGATGCCTTGAGATGATGCAACGATAGGTGTGTTATGGGGATAGTACGGTCCCGTTACCACCCCGACGCAAATTGTCCTTCAGGGAACAGGATCATGCCCGTGTCCGCCCCAAGGGTGGCAGCGCATTAGCCGCTTAAATGCCATCCATCCACCCTTGAGCGCACCATAGGTTCCGATCGCCTCGATCGCGTATTGGCTGCAGGATGGGTAATAGCGACAACTGAGCGGTAGAATCCGCGACGGGCCAAGCTGCCAACCGCGCGCGATGAGGATGAGGATCTGCTTCACCGCCCCTTTGCCCCTTTGCCGCTTGCGCCGCGATTGCCTTTGCGCGGACGCCGCCCGCCGGACGGATCGCCCCGGCCCTCACGCGCCCGTTCGAGCGCCTTGGCCAATTCTTCCGCCATCAGATGGAAATCCCGCTCCACCCCACCCGCACGGCCAATCAGCACATGATCGTGATCAGGCAGACCTTGGGTCGGAAGCGAAGCGCGCAGCAATTCGCGAAAGCGCCGCTTCATGCGGTTGCGCACCACCGCGTTGCCGATCTTCTTGGTCACAGTGATGCCAAACCGGACGCCCTTGCCGCCGTCTGGCCCGCCATTGGGCCGGGTCAGCAGCACAAATCCGGCCCGCGCGTTGCGGATGCCCGAATTGGCACGAAGAAAATCGGCACGTTTGCTGAGAGCGGAAATCATGGAGACGCCGATAGCGCATACAGGCCCCGGATGTCACAAGCGGTAAACAGCAACGGGCCCCCAAGGGGAGCCCGCAAGGCCGACAGGCCGCTCGCAACAATGGGGCCTTTACGCCCCACGAGCACGGAAATCGCACCCGCGCAGGCGGGCGCGCCCAGGATTACGCGCAGAGCTTCTTGCGGCCGCGGTTGCGACGGGCACGAAGCACCTTGCGGCCACCCGGGGTCGCCTTGCGTGCGAAGAAACCGTGGCGACGGGCGCGCACGAGATTGCTGGGTTGGAACGTCCGCTTCATATCATCCTCGAAAGCTACCGGCGAAGGGTTCAGGATCATCCCCGCACGCTCACCGTGGCCACACACCTGCGACCATAAATCAGACCGGCGCGGTTATGGGAAAGCCGCAACAGAGTCAAGCAAACCTGGAACCAAATCGGCCCGCATATCGGCGCTCACATCGGCGTAGGCCAGCCGCGGGGCAAGCGCAACGTCAGCCGGCAGCGCGCGCGGCAGGCGCCATGGCGCACGCAGCGCATCGGCCCAGTCCCGGCCCGCACGGGCCAGCGCCACCCGCACGGCGGTCTCAATCCCTTGCGGCACCGCGCGGCTGGCAGGCGTGCGCGGCGCAGTCTCGGGCGCGATCCAACGCGCCATTTGCGCGCCCTCAAGCCACAGCGCGCCGGCGTGCGGCACTGAATTGGTCATCGCATAAAAAGCGCGGGCTTCCGCATCGCTCATACCCATTTCGGCATAGTAATCGAGATACAGACGGTTTTCCGGCGCATCCGGAGCGAAATCGTCAGGCTCTCGCCCGGCTTCGTCACGCCACGAATGAACCGCAAACAGCGCGCCGGCATCCATCGTGCGACGGGTGCCAGCAAGAAACAGCTCAACCGCCCCAGACCGCGCCGATCCGCCCGTCGGAACGTGGGTTGCCAGCCCGGCGGCCCGAATCGCCCGGCCCAGGCGCAGGTTTGCCAGATCATGACTGGTGCCGGGCGCATCGGCGAATTCGATCACTTCCAGACCCGGATAAGCCGCCAGCATCTGCGCGAAGGCTTGCGGGCTGGCAGCATCGGTCGAGGCGACGAGCGCGGCGCGCGCGCCGTCGATCACGCGGAACGGGCCGAAGCGGGCAATGCCGGTGCGCTGCGCAGGCAGGCGCGGCGGAGTCGCGATAAAACGGGTCGGCTCGTGGTGGACCGTCTCGGTAATGATGGCGCCCTCGCCGCGATTCAGGATGACCGTGGCGGAAGAGGTGAAGGCAGTGGGCGCGATGGCGGCAGGGTTCTCCGCGATGCGCACCCATTGCCGCGTGGCCGGATCCCATTCTTCAACCCAGCTAACCCGCTCAACAACGCGCGCGCCCTGCTGCGCCCACACTGCCCCGCCGGGGATCAGCAACGCAAAGGCGGCAAGCAGGAGGGCGGCGGCACGGAACATGCCCGCAGTTGTGACCCCGCGGCCTTTCCCAATTTGCAAAGATTTATGCTTTAGAAAATCCTTCGCATTCGTGCGGAGGGGACGGATAGGCGCTGGTTTCCATCAACCCTGCGAGCGGCCGCGAATGGCTCGACAAGCGCTTGCGAAACCTGCACAAACGCACACATGGGGCGGTAGTGGGGCAAGCAAATGGTCGCGCTGGTACGAACGGTTGCCTATCTCGGGCTGGAGGCGCGCGCCGTGGAGGTGCAGTGTCAGGTTGCGCCCGGGATGCCTAAATTCACCGTCGTAGGCCTGCCTGACAAGGCGGTGAGCGAAAGCCGCGAACGGGTGCAATCGGCCCTTTCCGCCATGGGGCTGGCGCTGCCGCCCAAGCGGATCACGGTGAACTTGTCGCCCGCCGATCTGCCCAAGGACGGATCGCAATACGACCTGCCGATCGCGCTCGCGCTGCTGGCGGCGATGGGCGTGACCGATGCCGAGCAGCTGGGCGATTGGATCGCCGTGGGCGAATTGTCACTGGATGGCCGGGTGGTCGCCAGCCCCGGCGTGCTGATCGCCGCGCTGCACGCCAGCGAATCGGGCACGGGCCTGATCTGCCCGGCCGAACAAGGGCCGGAAGCCCGCTGGGCCAGCGGCGTGCCGGTGCTCGCCCCGCGCGATCTGACCAGCCTGCTGGGGCATCTGAAAGGCTCGCAGATGCTGCCCGAACCCGCTCGTGGTGAAGTGGCGCAAATCGAGGGCGGCAATGACCTGCGCCAGGTCAGAGGGCAGGAAACCGCCAAGCGCGCTTTGGAAATCGCGGCGGCGGGCGGGCACAATCTGCTGATGGTCGGGCCGCCCGGATCAGGCAAAAGCCTGCTCGCCTCGTGCCTCCCCGGCATCCTGCCTGATCTGACGCCGGGCGAGGCGCTGGAGGTTTCGATGGTGCAATCAGTCGCCGGGACGCTGGAGGCCGGGCGTATCAGCCGCGCCCGCCCGTTCCGTGCACCGCACCATTCAGCCAGCATGGCGGCGCTGACCGGCGGCGGGCTGAAAGTGCGCCCCGGCGAAGTCAGCCTGGCGCATCTGGGCGTGTTGTTCCTTGATGAACTGCCCGAATTCCAGCGCTCAGTGCTCGATTCGCTGCGGCAGCCGCTGGAAACCGGCCGCGTCGATGTTGCTCGCGCCAATGCCCATGTGACTTTCCCGGCGCGGGTGCAGTTGGTCGCGGCGATGAACCCGTGCCGCTGTGGCTATGCCGGGGATCCGGCGCGCAATTGCAACAAGTATCCCCGCTGCGTTGGCGATTATCAGGCGCGGCTGTCCGGCCCGCTGCTCGACCGGATCGACCTGCATGTCCACGTTGGCGCGGTCAGCGCGATCGATATGGCCCTGCCCCCGCCCGCCGAAGGCAGCGCCGAGGTGGCCGCCCGTGTCGCCGCTGCACGCGCGCAGCAGGTGGTACGCGGCGTGCGCTCCAACGCCGAACTTGAGGGCGAGCGGCTGGAGGCGTGTGCCACCCCTGACGAAGCAGGCCGGAAGTTGCTGTTGCAGGCGGCGGAAAAACTGCGCCTGTCAGCGCGCGGCTACACCCGGATGCTTCGCGTTGCGCGAACCATCGCGGACCTGGCCGGAGCCGAAACAACGGGCCGCGTTCATATTGCCGAGGCGCTATCCTATCGGCTGATGACGGGTTAAGGAGCCGGAGAGGCCGGTTCCCCCTCCCGGCCGATCAAGGGCGCACTGGCGATTTCGGACGATCCTTCAGTATTGGCGGCAGAGCAGCCGCGTGGGCTCGCAGCCCTGTGGCAGGCGGTGCGCGACACGCCGCGGCGGCGCAAGCTGGCCAGCCTTGCCATTGCGCTGGCGCTCGAAGCGCTCATCTTGTTGATGCTGCTGACGCTTGGAACGCAGTTTGCAGGGGACGAGGATGGGCGCGAACGCGTCACCACCATGACCGCGATCGAGTTCGCCGCCCCGTCCGAGCCCGACGAGGCCGAATCGGCCAGTGAAAGCCCTGAAGCGCCCGAACAGCCCCAAACCCCGACACCGCCAACCCCGACACCACCGACGACCGCGCCCGCCGAAGAGCCTGTGCGCCCCTCACCGCTGACGATCAATCCCAGCCCCGCGCCTGAGCCTGCGCGACAGCAGCCCCAGTCTCAGCCGCAGCCCCAGTCTCAGCCCCAGCCCCAGCCCCAGGCGCAACCCCAGCCGCAGGCCAGCACGCCGCCCAAGATTGGCGCGCGCATTCGGCCAGGGCGCACCATGGGGCCGGCCGACACGGGCAATCCGCGCACCGCTGGCGATAGCGAGCAGGTTGGCACCGCGCCCAATGGCGAACCGCTCTATGCCGCGCGCTGGTACCGCGAGCCAACCGATCAGGAACTCAGCGGCTATCTTTCGACGGCCAATGGTCCCGGCTATGCGCTGATCGCCTGCAAGACCGTGGCGGATTACTATGTCGAAGATTGCCAGCTGTTGAGCGAGGGACCGCAAGGGTCGATGATGGGGCGCGCCGTGCTCGCCGCATCCTGGCAATTTCGCGTGCGCCCCGCCCGAATCGGCGGGCGCGAACAGTTCGGAAGTTGGGTGCGCATCCGGATCGACTATTCGATCAGGAATGCCCTGCGCTAACCGCTTAAGTGATCGCGCACCACCGCGATGAAATCCGGGCCCCAGGTTTCGAGCTTCTTGGCGCCCACTCCGGCGATGGCACCCAGTTCGCCAAGCGTTTCAGGGCACTGATTGGCCATGTCACGCAGCACCGAATCATGGAAAATCACATAGGCCGGGATGCCGTGTTCGCTGGCGAGCGCCTTGCGCTTTGCCCGCAAGGCTTCAAACAGCGGGCTGCCGACCGGGTTGGGCGCATCATTGCCGCTGCGCGAACGGCGGGCGCGGCGCGCACGCACGGGCGGCTCGGCGATGCTCACCCCAGCCTCCCCCTTCAACACGGCACGCGCGTCCGGCCCCAGCATCAGCCCGCCATGTTCGGTTGCCGCCAACATACCGCGCGCGACCAGCGTGCGGGTCAACGGGCGCAGCAAGGCCGCCTCGCCCGATCCGACAATGCCAAACACGGAAAGCTGATCATGCCCACGCGTGGTAATCCGATCGTCGCTCTGCCCGGTCAGCACTTTTTCGATATGGCCGATGCCAAAGCTCTGCCCAGTGCGGTACACAGCCGACAGCAGCTTGCGGGCCAGCTCGCTCGCATCGAGCACTTGGGGCGGATTGTCGCAATTGTCGCAGTTGCCGCAGCGCGCCGGCGGATGCTCGCCGAAATGCCTGAGCAGGATCGCGCGGCGGCAATCAGGCGCTTCGACCAGCTGCGCCAGCGTGTTGAGCCGCGCCTGTTCGCCCGCCAGCCGTTCGGGCTCGACATCGCCGAGCCATTGGCGCGCGCGGGCAAAGTCGCTCACACCCCAGAACAGATGGGCCTCGGCCGGATCGCCATCGCGGCCCGCACGGCCGGTTTCCTGATAATAGGCCTCGATCGATTTGGGCAGGCCCGCGTGGATCACGAAGCGCACGTCAGGTTTGTCGATCCCCATGCCAAAGGCGATCGTGGCGACCATCACCATGCTTTCGGACGCAACGAACTGCGCCTGCACCGCCTGGCGCCGTTCCGGATCAAGCCCGGCGTGATAGAACGCGGCCTCACGCCCGGTGCGGGTGATCTGGGCGGCGATATCCTCGGTCGCCTTGCGGCTTGGCGCGTAGACGATCCCCGCCCCGTCCAGCCGCGCCAGCACATCGTTGATCTGGCGTACGCCATTGTCACGCGGCGTAATCGCGTAGCGGATATTGGGCCGGTCAAACCCGGCCACGATCAGGCCTTCATCTGGAATGCCAAGCTGGCGCAGAATGTCGGCCCGCGTCGCCTGATCGGCGGTGGCGGTGAGCGCGAGGCGCGGGACATCGGCAAAGCGATCCAGCATGGGCCGCAGACCGCGATAATCGGGCCGGAAATCATGGCCCCATTCGGACACGCAATGCGCCTCGTCGATGGCAAACAGCGATATCTGCGCCCGTTCAAGCAGCGCCTGAAATCCGGGCGTCGCGGCGCGTTCGGGCGCGACATAGAGCAGATCGAGCGCGCCCTGCCGAAACGCCTCGGCGGTAGCGGCGTTGTCGCTATCAGCCGATGTCATCGAGGCCGCACGGATGCCCGCTGCACTGGCGGAGCGGATCTGGTCGTGCATCAGCGCAATCAGCGGGGAAACGACAATCGCCGTGCCTTCACGGGCCAGGGCCGGCACCTGATAACACAGGCTTTTGCCCGCCCCTGTCGGCATAAG
Source organism: Erythrobacter sp. 'gip.4 top 5' (assembly GCF_056495765.1). NCBI lineage: Bacteria > Pseudomonadati > Pseudomonadota > Alphaproteobacteria > Sphingomonadales > Erythrobacteraceae > Erythrobacter > Erythrobacter sp. 'gip.4 top 5'. The sequence continues at coordinate 20,869 of NZ_CP200270.1, forward strand.
CGCAAGCGTATGGGCGCCTGCCATCACCCGGCCAATCACAGCTTCCTGTTGTCCGCGAAACGCGGGAAAGCCGAAGGTGCGGCGAAGGACATCATGGCATTGGGGAGGGGCGACCACACTCATGGCCGCTGCCCTAGCCTAAGGCGCGGACGCAATGCACCTGCGGCACGTGCGCTATCGACGGAAAAACGGGCGCCCAAAAAACAGGGCAGGCGTTTATCGCGCTGCCGCTGTCTTCATGGCGGAAAGATCGATCACATCGCCCCTGCTCAGGCTGACGCCCAGCGCCGCGCCGGGGGTTGCGATGGTGCCATCGGCGCGCTGGCCGAGGTTCTTCGGGCGTATCAGCAACAAATCCTGGTGGCCCAGAATGCGGCCATCATGCGCGAGGATCGAAACGGGGCCGATCGGCAAACGGTCCAGCTCATCGACCAGCACCGGGTCTTCCACCACGGTTTCGCTGCCGTATTTCTGGCCCCACTGGCGCAGCGCCAGCATTGCGGGGAGCAGATCAAAGCCCTTTTCCGTCAGACGATATTCGATCTTGCGGCGATCATCGGCGCAGGGTTCACGCTTCAGAATGCCATGCTCGACCAGCTTGGCGAGGCGGTTGGACAGGATGTTGCGGGCAATTCCCAGCTCGCTCAGGAATTCTTCGAAGTGCTTGAGACCATTGAAGCTGGCGCGCAGGATCATGAACGACCAGCGTTCGCCCATCACCTCCAGCGCCTGCGGCAAGCCGCATTCGATCAGCTCGCGCAGCGGTTCTCTCAGTTCACCCATGTGCCGTGGTCCCTTCCCCGTCGGAGGCTTGTGTAGCCGCTTTTTGACGGCCTCACAAAAAATTTCCATTTCGAGTTGCAAGTCACAACCTAGTTAGGTAGGTGGCGATTAGCAACCGGTTTCGAATCGAAATGTTGCATTGCAAAATGTCGTGAGTGAGACCACAGGGCCACGGCCCCAATAACGAAACGCAAGGACAACCCCCATGATCAACACCCTCTCGATTCCCCGCACTGGTAAGCTCGCGATTCTCGCATCGGCGCTGGTCTACACGGGCCTCAGCTTTGGCGTCGCCAGTGGCGCCGCGCCCGCGAATGCGGCTGGCGCACCTTACTACACCGCGATGCTCTCGGCCCCGGCCAGCGAAAACCGCGCCGTCGCTGACGGCGTGGCATGGGCCTGCAAGGACGCAACCTGCGTCGCCAACAAGACCACTGCGCGTCCGCTGCGCGTGTGCCGCGGCCTGAACCGCAAGTTCGGGGAAATCACGACCTTCAAGGTCGATGGCCAGGACATGGCTGCCGAAGAACTGGCCAAGTGCAACGGCTGATCCCGGGCTGAGACGATGTCCCTCTCTGTGCGGCTACCCTCTCCAGCCGTGACAGAGCTCCATGGCCCCCGGCGCGCGCTGTTCCCACAGCGCGCGACCGGGGGTTTTGGTTTGGGCAGAGCGCCTTGGCGAAGGCGAAAGCCTTAAAGCAGCCCGGCGGCGCGCAGCTGCGCTTCAAGGCTGGGCGCGTCGATAAAAAGATGCGCTTCCCACCCGCGTGCGCGCGCAGCGTCGATGTTGGCGGGGTTGTCATCGGTGAAAAACAGACTGGCGCCGGAGCGCCCGCTGCGCTGCTCGACGATTTCGTAGATCCGCGCGTCAGGCTTCGCCACTTTTTCGACGCCTGAGACGATAATATCTGCAAAGTGATCGAAGATCGGCTGGGTCGGGCGGAAGCCCTGCCAGAACTCGTCACCGAAATTGGTCAGGCAGAACAGCGGCACGCCCACACCCGCCAACCGCTCCACGATCGCGTGGGAACCTTCGATCGGCCCTGGCACGGTTTCGTTGAACCGCGACTGATAGGCGCGGATGTGCGATTCATAAGCGGGGAACTGCGCGATCCGTTCCGGCACCATGTCCGCCAGCGCACGGCCCCGGTCATGTTCATAATGCCATTCCTCGGTCACCACGTTGGCCAAGAACCAGGCCAGCTCCTCCGGATCGTCGATCAGCTTTTCGAACAGCGCGCCCAGCTGCCATTGAAACAGCACCCGGCCCACATCAAACACCACCGCCTTTTGCACCGCGCCCGCTCCTCAAATGCGTGCGGCCCGCGCTCCGGTAAGGAGGCGGGCCGCCAATTCCATCAGCTGCCCATGCCGGGCAGCCGCGCCAATCAGCCCTGGCGGGCCTTGAAGCGACGATCGGTCTTGTTGATCACGTAAGTGCGGCCGCGACGACGGATCACGCGGTTATCGCGGTGACGACCCTTAAGCGACTTGAGGCTGTTGACGATCTTCATGGCTCTCAGCTTTCAAATGAAAACGCGCCGGATCGAGCCCGACGCGCGAATAGTCGAACACGGCCGTTAGCGGCGGCCATTGCGTGCGTCAATGCGCTTGCACGGCACCAGGGGTCAGGCCTTGCGCAAATCCGCCAGTTTTCGCTCCCACGCCAGCGCATGGGCGATGATCGTGTCGAGCTGCGCGTGCTGCGGCTGCCATCCCACCGTCTGTTTCAGCCGCGCGGGGTTCGCAATCAGCGAATCGGGATCACCCGCCCGGCGCCCTTCGATCCGGCGATCGAGCTTGTGATTTGTCACCTGGTCGACCGCGTCGAGCACCTCCTGCACGGAGAAGCCTCGCCCGTAGCCGCAATTCATGGTCAACGAGCGCGCCGGCTCCGCCATCAGCGCCTCAAGCGTCTGCACGTGGGCCGCCGCCAGATCGCTGACGTGGATATAATCGCGCACACCGGTCCCGTCGGGCGTCGCATAATCGGTGCCAAAGACACTGACCGATTCGCGCAGGCCCAGCGCTGCTTCGATCGCCACCTTGATGAGATGTGTTGCGCCGTCAGTCGATTGCCCGCTGCGCGCCTGCGGGTCGGCGCCCGCCACATTGAAATAGCGCAAAACGCCATAGTTCAGCGGGTGGGCCGCCGCGACATCGGCCAGCATCTGCTCGGTCATCAGTTTGGACCAGCCGTAAGGATTGATCGGGCGCTGCGGCGTATCTTCGTCAACCGCGGCGACATCGGGAATGCCATAGGTCGCGGCCGTGGAGGAAAAGATGAAGTGCGGCACGCCAGCGGCGACCGCCGCTGCAATCAGCGCACGGCTTTTGGCGGTGTTGTTGTGGTAATATTTAAGCGGGTCGGCCACGCTTTCAGGCACCACGATTGAGCCTGCGAAATGCATAACGCCGCGCGTTTTCTGTTCTGCAAATATCCGCGCCAGCAACGCCGCATCGGCAATGTCGCCTTCGTAAAGCGGCACGCCATCGGGGATCGCGAACCGAAATCCCGTCGTCAGATTGTCAATCACGGCGACAGGCCAGCCTGCGTCGCGCAAGGCCAGCACGGCGTGACTGCCGATATAGCCCGCGCCGCCGGTCACGAGTACGGGGGGTTTGCCAGAAGTTGTCATGTGCTGCGCCCTACCCCGTCATCCATTTCCAATTTCTCAACATGGATCACATACCCATGGGTCTGTGCACATCGCGCGACGCACCCTATATTGGGTCTTCCACAAAAGGAACCTGTGCCATGCTGCCTCCCCGCCTGCTTGCTCCCCTCGCCGCCGCCACTGCTCTAGCGTTGTCGGCCTGTGCGACGTCGCCTTACACCGGCCCCGTCGAAGTCACGCGGTTCGTGGCGGATAGCCCCGCCGGGCTGGGCCAAGGCACCATCGCGCTCGCTTTCCCCGACGAAATCAGCAACGAAAGCGCACGCCGGGCCTTTGCCGCGGCTGTCGGCAGTGAACTCGCCGCGCTTGGCTACACAGTCGTGCCCGCAGGCGCGCAGGCCGGGCAGACCGCCACGATCCGCACCAGCCGCGCTCCGATTGCCGCAGCACCTGTGCGCAGTGGTGGCCCGGTCAGTGTTGGCGTAGGCGGGCAGACCGGCGGCTTCGGATCGGGCCTTGGCGCGGGGGTCGGCATCAATCTGGGCGGCGGACGCGAACAGGCTAACGCCGTCACGGAGCTTTCCGTTCGCATTGCGCAAGCCGGCGGTGCGACTTTGTGGGAAGGCCGCGCGCAGCTCGCAACTGGGGTCAAGTCGCCCTATTCACAGGTTGACGCCAGCGCCCGCACGCTCGCTGCCGGGTTGTTCCAGGACTTCCCCGGTGGCAATGGCGAAACCGTGACGATCAATGTGAAAAATCTACAGGCGGACCAATGACTTCTCTTTATATCGATGCCGAGTTCGACAGCGGGAATATCGATGTGCTGGGGATTGAGGGGCGGACCGCGCGCCTTGCAATCCGGCGCGACACGGCTTCCGAATTCTTCCAGTGGTTCCACTTTCGCGTCGCGGCCCCCGCTGGCGAAGAGGTTGTTCTCAAGATCACCGGACTGAATGCCAGCGCCTATCCGGGTGGCTGGCCCGACTACGACGCCTGCGTCTCGGAAGACCGCGCCTATTGGGGCCGTGCGGCTTCAAGCTTCGACAAGGACGAGGATGGCGGCACGCTGACGATTCGCCATCTTCCGGCCACCGGCGTGTTCTGGTGCGCCTATTTCGCGCCCTATTCGATGGAACGCCACCATGATCTGATTGCGGAAGCTGCCACGTGCGAAGGCGTCGATTACGTCAGGCTTGGCACCACGATTGATGGCCAGCCGATTGATTGTCTCGAAATGGGCGACGGCGCGACGCAGGTGTGGCTTTATGCCCGCCAGCATCCCGGCGAAAGCCAGGCTGAATGGTGGATGGAAGGCGCGCTTGCCTGCCTCACCGATCCTGCCGACCCGGTCGCCCGCGCGCTACGCAAGCACTGCCGTTTGCACATCGTTCCTAACTGCAACCCCGATGGTTCGCGCAGGGGCCACTTGCGAACCAATGCCGTCGGCACCAACCTCAACCGCGAATGGGCTGAACCGACGCGTGATCGGTCGCCCGAAGTGCTGGCAATCCGCAATCGCATGGACCAGACCGGTGTCGACTTCGCGATGGATGTCCACGCTGACGAAGCGATCCCGGCAGTGTTCATTGCGGGCTTTCACGGCATTCCGTCTTGGACCGAAAAGCAGGGCGCAGGCTATGATCGCTATCAGGGCATCCTTGACCGGCGCACGCCCGATTTTCAGACCAAGCTGGGCTATCCCAAAGCCTCACCGGGGCGCGCAAACCTTGCGATGAGCACCAACCAGCTGGCCGAACGTTTCGGCGCTGTCGCGATGACGCTGGAAATGCCGTACAAGGATCTCGCTGATTTTCCCGAGCCTGAACAAGGTTGGTCGCCCGAACGCTGCAAGATGCTGGGCCGCGAATGCTTGGCAGCGCTAGTGGAATGGCTGGAAACGCGGGACGCTTAGCCCAGGTGCGCAGGGCCAAAGGCGTGCGGGAGCAAGGCCGATAGCGTCACACGCCGCACATCGTCCTTGCTGACGCATAAGACCAGCGGATCGGTGCCGCCCAATGCTGCGACTTCGTTCAGGACCTGACGGCAGCGACCACACGGCGTGATCGGTTCGCGGTCCGCCTTCAACCCGACCACGGCGACCGCCACCAGCCCGCCACGGCGCCCGGCTTCAAAGGCCTTGGCGACCGCCACCGTCTCAGCACACAGGGCGAGACCATAGCTCGCGTTTTCGACATTGCAGCCGGTGATCACTGCGCCGTCATCAAACAGCAGCGCCGCGCCCACGGGGTAATCGGAATAGGGCGCATAGGCGTGCTCGGCCGCAGCAAAGGCAGCAGCAATCAGGCGGCGTTCCTGCGCATCGTCCGGGGTCATTTTTGCACCACAACCCATTCAACTGGTTCCTCCGCCGCTTCCGTCACCAAAGCGGAATTGGCCGTCCATAGCAGCCACGGGCGACCTGCATAGTCGGGCCGCGCCCGGTCGCGGGCCAGCCACAAATCGCGTGCCATCGTATGGGCTGTTTTGTGGCGGTCCTGAAAACCGGCCCCGAGCTTGAGAATTGCGGGCCGGCCAGCGTGGGTTTCGATCTGGTTGATCAGAGTCATCAACTCGCTTTCAACCGACGCATCGCTGACCGTGGGGATGCAGCTATCGGCAAGCCGGGTCAGACTGATTGCGGGCGGCAGCAGATCGGCATCGCGCGGCACCATCTGAGCAAACATCCCGCTCTGCGTGTCAGCCCCTAGGCACGGATCGAAATCGAGCACCACGCCCACTTGTAGATCGGCCTGACGCGCGCGAGCAAAGCGTTCGGCAAAGCCCGCAGGCGAAGCGGTCGCCAGCGGCAAATAGACGAACTGCGCACCCACAGCTTTCAACGTAGCAAAACCCACCGCGCCTGCGCTCACCGGCACCATCGCACCTTGCTCAGGGTATCGCGACTCGTCAGGCCGCCAACTGCGCATGTCCCACCACAACCATGCCGCAAAGATGATGCCGACCAGCACCGCAAGCGCCGTCAGCCGCAGCAGCCAGCGCCGCCGACGCGCGCCACGGCTGCGCGTGCGCTTGCCTGCAGCCGTGCGCGGGCGCTTGGCGCCCTTTGCGCGCGATGCCACCATGTTGCCCTCCGTCGCCCCCGCCTTAGCCCTTGATGTGCAGCACGCAGATCAGCGTGAACAGGCGCCGGGCCGTGGCAAAATCAGTCTCGACCTTGCCGTCCAGCCGTTCCAGCAGCAATTCGGCCGCATTGTTGTGGATCCCGCGCCGGGCCATGTCGATCGTTTCGATTTCGTTCGGGGTGGCCTTGCGGATCGCCTGATAATAGGAATCGCAGATCGCGAAATATTCGCGGATGGGGCGGCGGAAGCGGGCCATGCCGATCAGCAGCGTTTCCAGCAACACGTCGCCGGTATCGCGGATGTCCATCCCCAGCCGGCCATCCGTGACAGACAGATGCAGATGGTAAGGCCCACTGTTTCCGCGCTCGGCCGAACGTAACGGCTTGAAGCTGTTTTCCTCGATCAGATCATAGATCGCAACGCGGCGTTCCTGTTCGACATCGGCGTTGCGCCACAGGATCGTCGCTTCATCAAGCGTGACCTGGGCAATGCGATGCGATCCCGCGGCACCGGGCGCAGGCGAAAGGGGCAGGGAATCGGGCGGCGGGTCGGCCATTTTCCTGCCTTCGCAGATCGGGGGGCGGGACTTCAAGCACTTCGACACGCTCTCCCCACTATCCACAGCGTCATAAATAAATATTGGCGGCGATCGCTCTTGCGCAAGACCGCCACTCGCGGCCATTTGGCGCGATGCCCGAACCCGAAAAAGTGACCCCGATCAAAGCGTCTGGCGCCGATGCCGACGTCGTAACGCGCAAGCTGCCCTATAATCTCGAAGCTGAGGCGGCGTTTCTGGGCGCGGTGCTGATCGACAACCGGGTTCTGGAAGAATTGCAGGTGCCGATTCGCGCCGACCATTTCTTCGAAGGCCTGCACGATCGCATTTACACCCGCGTGCTGGCGTTGCTGGAACGCAACGCCACTGCCTCACCCGTCACGCTGCGCCCCTATTTCGAGGCGGACGAGGCGCTGAAGGAACTGGGCGGCACCAGCTATCTGGCGCAGTTGACCGCCAGCGGCGCAGGCCTGCTGGCCCCGCGTGAACTGGCACAGCAAATTTATGACCTCGCCTTGCTGCGCGAATTGGTGAGCGTCGGGCGCGGGCTGGTGGAAGGTGCGCTCGATACCTCGGAAGACACCTCGCCACTGGATCGCATCGCACAGGCCGAGGCCGATCTGTTCCGCGTGGCCGAAGGCGCGGCGACGGGCCGTGAAGCCTCCACCTTCCGCGAAGCCGCGATGCACGCGATCAAACTGGCTGAGGCGGCGATGCAATCAGGCGGCGGCTTGTCCGGCAAGACAACCGGCCTTGCCAATATCGACCAGAAAACCGCGGGCCTGCACCCTTCCGACCTCATCATCCTTGCCGGTCGCCCGGGCATGGGCAAGACCTCGCTTGCGACCAACATTGCTTTCAATTGCGCGGAAAAACATCTCGAATGGCAGCGCGACGGGGGCGAGTTCAACTACGGCGCGCCGGTCGCCTTTTTCAGCCTCGAAATGAGCGCCGATCAGCTGGCCACCCGTATCCTGGCCGAGCAGGCCGAGATTTCGTCCGAAGCGTTGCGCAGCGGTAAGCTGAGCCGCGAGGATTTCCAGAAGCTGTCCTATGCCAGCCAGCGTCTGGCCGAATTGCCACTGTATATCGACGATACGCCCGCCCTCACCATCGGATCCCTGCGGACCCGCGCGCGGCGGATGAAGCGGCGCCATGACATCGGCCTGATCATCGTCGATTACCTGCAACTGCTGCAAGGCTCGGGCCGCGCCAATGATAACCGGGTGAACGAAATCTCGGAAATCAGCCGGGGTCTGAAAACGCTGGCCAAGGAACTGCAGGTGCCGGTGATCGCGCTCTCGCAGCTGTCCCGCGCCGTCGAGCAACGCGAGGACAAGCGCCCGATGCTGTCCGACCTGCGCGAATCCGGCTCGATCGAGCAGGACGCCGACATGGTGTGGTTCATCTTCCGGGGCGATTATTATCACCTGCTGGTCAAGCCCGACACGCCCGATGCGGGCAGCGCGCCTGACGCGCAGGAGAAATATCGCGCGTGGGAGGAAAAGTTCGAAGGGCTTCAGGGCCGCGCCACGCTGATCGTTGCGAAACAGCGCCACGGCTCAACCGGCAATGTGCCGCTTCACTTCCAGAGCGACATCACTAAGTTCACCTCGCCGGCCTACAAGGATTATTCGGATTACGGGTACGAATAGGCTAGCCCGCGCCCATCCGGCTCAGGCGGTACTCTGCCAGTGACAGCCAGTGAACCAACCGCCAGCGCAGCCGGTTGAAAAGCGTGCTTTCGCGCTTGTAGCGTTCCAGTGTCATCGCATCGCTTGATGATTCCATGTGATCGATCAACTCGCGAAGCTTGGCCGCAAGGGCGGCATCCTCGATCCGCACCATCAGTTCGACATTGATGCGGAACGACCGCTTGTCGAGGTTGGCGCTGCCGATATAGCTGGCATCGTCCACCACGAGCAGCTTCATGTGCAGCTTGCACACGCCGAATTCCGTGATCTTGACGCCGGCGCGGAGCAACCTGCCGTAAAGGAGCCGTGCCATATCGATCGCGGCCGAAATGTCCGATTTGCCGGCGAGGATAAGCCGCACCTGGCCGCGTTTGGCGACCCGCCGGATCAAACGGCGAAAACTGCGCGGGGGCGAGAAATACGCGGACACCGCATCAAGCCGTTTGGCCGTGCGCAAATCCCGTTTGAAGACCCAGGCCCAGTGACCATGGCGGACCAGCGGACCGCCGACAAGCAGGCGCACCGGGCCCTCGCCGCCCTCCCACGCTTTTACGGTCTTGCGCAGGCTACGTAGCCGGCCCCGGTGCCCAGCCTCATCACTCGCGACCCATTTGGCAAGCAGATCGAACCATTGGCTGAATTGTTCGACAACAGCGCCTTCGATCTCGACAGAAAGGTCGCACCATCCATTATCAGCGGGAAGCGCAAAATAATGGTCTGAAACATTGGCGCCGCCGGTCATGACCCGCGTCTCGTCGGCGATGACGAATTTCTGGTGGTTGCGTATCAGGTAACGCTTGGACAGCTTGGGCGCGAAGATCGCGAAAGTCCCGCCCGCCTCGGTCAACGGCACAAAAAACCCCGCGCCAGCATCATTGCCAAAATCGTCGACAATCAGCGCCACTTCAACCCCGCGCCGTGCCGCTGCCACGAGCGCATCGCGCACCATCGTGCCCGATGTGTCCTTGTCGAACAGGTAGTAGAACACCTTGAGCTGGGCCTGCGCGCCGTCGATCATAGCGATGAGCGACTTGAGACGATCGCGTCCATGCGGGTAAAAGGTAAATTCGTGCCCGGCCGCCGCGGTGCTGAATGGGTCAAGATCGCAATAATCGGGAGCGCCCGCGGCAGGATCGGGGGTCTCGGCGGAGATTTTCGCGGTGGTCATAGTGTTCCTTGATGGCAAATCGGGGCACAGTAACAGGCTCAAGCGGCGAACAGTCGCTGTTGCGCCATAAGCGACTTCGCGAATTGCTCCCTGACTTCGATCAGATGTTGAGCATTTTTAAAGGCTGTCATGGTTAATTCCAAACCAACAGCGCGCCGCAATGTGCGCTGACAGCGTTCGGAGCGGGTGGGTGATCAACGTATCCTACGATGGTGAGTGCCCTTTTTGCACGCGCTATGTAAAGGTGGGATGAGTGCGGCGTAGTGCCGAGGTCCAGCTCGTCAACCTGCGCGAACATGATACCATTCGCCATGATCTCATCGCCGCAGGCTTTGATCTTGATGGCGGCATGGTGGTCGAAGATGCGGGCGCGCGCTACGGCGGCGACAAGGCGGTGGCGTGTATCGCTGCGCTGACCACGCCGTCCGACGCGTTCAACTGGCTGAACCGCTGGGTCTTTGCCAAGCCTGCACTCGCCGCGCTGCTTTATCCTGTGTTGCGGGCGGGCCAGTGGGTGATTCTGTTCTTGAGGGGGCGCAACTTTATCAGAAACGAGGCTTCGGCCAATTCGGCGCGGCAAGAGATCTTCTCGGCTTTTTTCGCACTGTTTTCCCTGTTCCACTTCTTCAACCACACCTTCGAGGACGGGGTTTCCCCGCACTTTTAGGACATGCTCGTGGTGCTCGCTACGGCGCTGGCACTGCTGTTGCGACCGTCCTCCAGCCGATTGCTGTTCGCGCTAATGGTGATCAGTACGGCCAGCACGGTTTTGCAGGCACCGGTCAATTCGAACCACACGATTGTCCGCGCCGCCGCGCTGCTCGGTCACTGACTGTCTTTCGTCACGGCCATGGTCCGCAACGATTCCTTTGATCGGATCTTCGACCGCTTCGCCCCGGCAGGATGCGCCGCTTTGTTGGCGATGAATTTCTTCGGCATTTTCCACAGGATCACCGCCGATTTCCTCGATCCTGTCACCAGCTGCGCGACCACCTTGTGGCGGTTGATGTCCTGGCCTCTATCCGCCTGGCAGGGTCCGGTGATTGACTATGCCGCCATTTATGGGACCTTCGTGATCGAAGGCGCCATTGCCACCGCGTTGCTCACCAAATGTTTCCGGCATTACGAAATTGCCATGGGCATCGCGTTCCATTTGCTTTTGAGCCTGAGCGCCTATGCGATGTATATATCGTTCACCACGCTTTCGATCGCGCTTCACAGTCTGTTTCTCAGCGAAGCGGCAGCCCGCAAATCGCTGGATTCGCCGACCATGTGCCTTGTCCGCCGTAAGCTGGCTGAGCCGATCTATAAGGTGGCGATCATCGGCATCGGCGTTTGGCTCGCCGCGCTGGCGTTTGGTGGTCAATACACGTTTGTCACGCTGGTGGCCTTGCCACTCGTGCTGCCATTTTGCTGGGCTGTCCTGTGTTACGGTGCAGTGGCGGGTGAGGGGCGCGGCCGGGTACCAGTGATCGGCCTGATGGTAGGAGCAATCTTCTTTGCCAATTGCGCCATGCCCTACATGGGCCTGAAAACTGCGCAGAGCGTGAACATGTTTGCCAATCTGCGGCTTGAGGCAGGCGTGAGCAATCATCTGGTCTTCAACGGCACGCATCGCCCATTTCGTTATCTGGACGATGTCGTGACATTTGACGACGGGCGCTACGCCAAGGTGTATTACGATGTGCTCGTATATTTGCACCGCAACCCGCAACAGACCGCAACTTTCACGCGGAACGGCAAGCGTTATGAAGACGCCAGTGCTGCCAGTCTTGCGCAGGATATTGATCGTCTGTTGCTGCCCGATTGGGTCAATAAATGGCTCCACTTTCAGCCCGTCGATCTGAACCAACCGGAAATCTGCGGGGTCTGACGCAGGCGTGTAACGCGGTCGAGGATCGCAGCCAGGCCCCGCTTCCTTGACTTTGCCCCCCGTCACGCGTAGCCGCAGGCGCTTATTCCCGTTTCGATTCTGATTGAAGGCCGCCCATGGCACGCGTTACCGTTGAAGATTGCGTCGACAAGATCCCGAACCGGTTTGATCTGGTCCTGCTTGCCGCTCAGCGTGCGCGCGAGATTTCCGGTGGTGGCGAACTGACGATTGATCGTGACCGCGACAAGAACCCCGTGGTTGCCTTGCGCGAAATCGCCGAGGAAACCGTTGGACCACGCGCGCTGCATGAATCGCTTGTCACCAGCCTCCAGAAGATCCTGCCCGATGACGAGGACGAAGCTGATGAAATCGGCTCGCTCAGCCAGTCGGCTGAAGCGCTGCGGATCACGGCATCGGCGCCGGCCCGCACAACGTCACTCGGTGGCGATTACGACGGCTAAGCGCTTTTGCGCTAATCGTGGTCTGATATAAAATTGTCCGATATAAGGGGCGGTCTAGACCGGGATTGGCCGGGATTAGAGCGCCCCTTGATCGTTCCAGCCCCATCCTTGATCGCTTTTGGCGGAGCCTAGACCCGCCCCGACCGTGGCCTGATCGCTTCTTGACCGGGGTCCACTAGCGCTTGCCATCGGACGAACCGCCGCTATTTCTCGCTGCTGTAACAATTGCGTAAGATCGCAGGGTAGCGCGTAAAAATGGCATCGATTGCAGTGTACAGCGTCAAAGGCGGGGTCGGGAAGACAACGCTGGCGGTCAACCTGGCGTGGTGCGCGGCCAGCATTTCGCGCCGCAAGACGTTGCTGTGGGATCTCGACGCAGCCAACGGCTCGGGCTTTCTTCTGGGTATCGATCCCAAGAAAAAACGCAGCGCAGACAGTGTCTTCGCAGATGGCAGTGATCCCTTCAAGCTGATCCAGCCAACTGCCTATCCGGCCCTCGACCTGCTACCTGCCGACGAAAGCATCCGTGCGCTCGATCGTCAGCTTGACCAGTTGGGGAAGAAGAAACGGCTGGCCAAACTGACTGCGGCGCTGGCCAGAGAATACGACCGGATTATTTTCGATTGTCCGCCTGTTCTCAATGAGTTGAGCGCCCAGATCATCCGGGCTGCCGATCTCATCATCGTTCCCCTTCCCCCCTCCCCCCTGTCGGCCCGGGCCTTCGACGTGGTCGTTGAAGAAGTCCGCGGAAGCGGCAAGGGTCACCCGCCGATCCTCCCCGTTCTGTCCATGCTCGATCTGCGCCGCGCCCTGCACAAGGATGTACGGGATGCGAACCCGACATGGCCCATCATACCGCTCGCCAGCGCGGTTGAGCAATGCGCGGTCGAGCGCAAACCTGTTGGCGCCTTTGCCCCGCGCTCTCCAGCAACACGCGCGATGGCCCAACTGTGGACCGCAATCGAGCGCAAGCTGGCGACCAAGTAGCGGTTGCAAAAAACGGCGCTTTTGCAGCATCGCGAAAGGTGCCTATACTCTTAAATAGGTTTCTGGGGGCGGATGATGAGCGGGCTAAGCGACGGCATTGGCACAGTGATCGAGGGCGGGCTGCTAGGTCAAGCTGCAGAGCCAGTCTCCGGCGAGACCCACGACCACGCCGCCGGGCCGCGCGTTTGCGCCAACTGCCAAACCCCGTTTTCCGGCCACTATTGCCCTGAATGCGGTCAGAAAGCGCACCTCCACCGCAGCCTTGGCGCAATCGGGCATGATATCATGCACGGCGTGCTGCACCTAGACGGCAAGCTGTGGGAAACGCTGCCGCTGCTGGCCTTCAAGCCGGGCGATCTGACCCGCCGCTATATCGCCGGCGAGCGCGCCAAGTTCGTCAGCCCGATGTCGATGTTCCTCTTCACTGTCTTTGCGATGTTCGCAATTTTCCAGATGGTTGGCGTCACTGCACCTACGGATTTTGGTAAAGGCTTCATCGATGGCGCTACCGGCGCATCCGAGTTCCAGACCAATATCCAGGGCCAGATCACCGCGCTGGAACAGGAACGTGATGAGCCTGCCACGGACGATCCGCGCCGTGATGCTATTGACGGAGAGCTGAAGGCGCTGCGGCGGATTCTAACCAATACCGGCGATACCGAAAACATCGGCTTGGCCAAGACTGGGATTGGATTTCTGGACGATGGCATCATCGCCAAATGGCAAAAAAACCCCAGCCTCATGCTGTATAAGTTGCAGTCCAACGGGTACAAATTCAGTTGGCTGCTGATCCCGCTATTCCTTCCGTTCCTGTGGCTGATGTTCGCATGGCGGCGGCAGTTCAAGGCATACGACCACGCGGTCTTCATCACCTATTCGCTCAGCTTCATGTCGCTGCTGTTTATTGTCATGTCGATCATGGTGATGGTTCCAAGCGGGGCGGAATGGGCGGCCTTGCTGTTCATCGTAGCCGCGCCGGTGCACCTCGATAAGCAGTTGCGCTACGCATACGGCCTCAGCCGTTTTTCTGCTATTTGGCGGTTCTGCGCCCTGCTGGTCTGCACGCAGATTGCCGTGACCTTGTTCCTGATGGCCCTGGGCGTCCTGGGCGCGTTCTGAACCCAGGGATAGAGCCCTCGGACGAACATGAAAACGGGGCGCCGGAATTTCTTCTGGCGCCCCGTTTTTAAATCACGCACTTTTCGAGTGTGTCAGGCGCCCTGCGGGGCTTCATCACCCTTGCCAAAACGCTTGCCCGCCTTGGGTATGGTCGAGCCGCGAACCTGCGTCGGGACAGTGACACCGCGCGGCGCATCCGGACGGTCAATCTTGCCGTTTTCAAGCAGTGACTTGATCTCCTCACCAGTCAGTGTCTCGTATTCAAGCAAGGCTTGGGCAAGAAGATGGAGCTGGTCCTCGTTAGTCTTGAGGATATCGGTCGCACGCTGATGCGCACCTTCGACCAAGCCTTTGATCTCACTGTCGATCAGCTGATTGGTTTCGCCCGAACGGAAGGTCCGCTGCGCTGCCCCCATGCCGAGGTAACCATCAGACTGCTCTTCATACTGAAGTGGGCCAAGCTTTTCCGACATACCCCATTGGGTTACCATGCTGCGCGCCAGATTGGTGGCATACTGGATATCCGAGGAAGCACCGGAGCTGACCTTGTCGTGACCGAAGATGATCTCTTCTGCCACACGCCCACCCATACTGACCGAGAGGTTCGCATGCATCTTGTCGCGGTGGTAGGAATAGCTGTCGCGTTCCGGCAAGCGCATTACCATGCCCAGTGCACGGCCGCGGGGGATGATGGTGGCCTTGTGGATCGGATCCGAAGCTGCCTCAAACACTGAGACGATCGCGTGACCGGCTTCGTGATAGGCGGTCATCTTCTTCTCGTCATCGGTCATGACCATGCTGCGACGCTCTGCGCCCATCATGACCTTGTCCTTGGCGTCTTCGAACTCCTGCATCGCCACCAACCGCTTGTTGCGACGGGCTGCAAGCAGCGCTGCCTCATTGACAAGGTTGGCAAGATCGGCGCCCGAAAAACCCGGTGTGCCACGCGCAATCACGCGGGGATTGACGTCGGGCGCCAACGGCACCTTCTTCATGTGTACGCCAAGGATCTTCTCGCGCCCGTCAATATCGGGGATCGGCACCACGACCTGCCGGTCAAAGCGGCCCGGACGCAGCAGCGCCGGATCGAGCACGTCAGGACGGTTGGTTGCCGCAATGATGATGATGCCTTCGTTGGCTTCGAACCCATCCATTTCCACCAGAAGCTGGTTCAACGTCTGTTCGCGCTCATCATTGGAATTGCCAAGGCCATTGCCACGCGAGCGACCGACGGCGTCGATTTCATCGATGAAAACGATGCACGGCGCGTTCTTCTTGGCCTGTTCAAACATGTCGCGGACGCGGCTGGCGCCGACACCAACAAACATTTCGACGAAGTCCGAACCCGAGATGGTGAAGAACGGCACGCCCGCTTCACCTGCAATCGCGCGGGCCAGCAAAGTCTTACCCGTGCCAGGTGAGCCGACCAGCAGTGCGCCCTTGGGGATCTGACCACCAAGCTTCGAGAACCGCTGCGGATCGCGCAGAAATTCAACGATTTCCTGCAGCTCTTCGCGGGCTTCATCAATACCGGCAACGTCATCAAACGTCACCTTGCCCGAGCGTTCAGTCAGCAACTTTGCCTTGGACTTGCCAAAACCCATCGCCCCGCCAGCGCCGCCGCCCTTTTGGACCTGACGCAGGGCGAAGAAAGCAATGCCCAGGATCAGCAGGAAAGGAAGGGAATTGAGCAGGATGAACAACAGCACATTCTGGCCTTCGCGCTGCTTGCCGGTGAAGCGCACGTCGTTATCTTCCATCAACTTGGTGATTTCGGCATCGTTGGGCACCGGAACGGTGCTGAACGATTCGCCATTCTTAAGCGTGCCGGTGATCAGTTCCGCACCCATCTGCACGTCCTGCACCTCACCTTCGGCAACGGCAGCACGGAAATCGGAATAGCGGATCGCGGGGCCAGTGGTCTGGCCTGCGTTGCTGAACATAGTTACCACAAGAAGCAGGGCGAGAAAGATCCCACCCCAGATCATCAGCTGTTTGACCCACGGATTGGGGCCATCGCTTTGCGGCTGGGGATCGTTTTGCTGACTCATTACAGGGGATTCCTTTCGTCAGTGAACAATGTAGGACACGCGCGGTGAATGGCAAGATAATGCGCCGCTTTGCGCGTCATGCTAATTTTCGAACAGCGTGATGCGAATTATCGATCCATTGGCTGAGGCGGCGGCGCGTTGCCGTAAGCGGCAAGAAACATATCGACCGCTCCCCGAATGCGCTGATCGCGTTGCTCGGGGGTGACGATGACCCCGAACCGACGTTCAAGATCGCCCATGCCCTTGCACAGTGACACGAATTGTTCGGCCGCCAGCATCGGATCAGGAATTGTCAGTTCGCCAGCATCCACTGCATGGCTAAGGTAGGCGGCAAAGCCGTGCTTCATACGCCACGGCCCCGCCTCGAGAAACGCCGCTCCGATGGCTGGCTCCGCTTCAGTTTCAGCGGCGATCCTGCGTTCAAACTGGATCATCTCGGGCCGGAACAGGAAAGCAAACATCGCCTGCCCGATTGCGGTCAGACGTTCGCCGATCGGCCCTGCGGATGCATGCTCGATCGAGAAGTGTCCGCGCATCTTTTCACATTCAAACGCCACCGCAGCTGCAAATAAAGCGCGCTTGTCGCCAAACTGGTTGTAGATCGTGACCTTTGACACACCTGCGTCGGCAGCAACCTGTTCAATCGCGGTCGCCGCATAGCCGTGATGAAAGAAATGGTGCGCCGCCGCATCGACAATTGCAGCGCGCTTTGATGCGTCCAGCGGACGCCCGACTTTACGACGAGCGGATTTTTTTTCGGGTTCAGATGAACCGCAGATTGACAAGTTGAACGGCTCCGTTCAGTTAAACGATACCGTTCACTAATGCACCTGCCCGCCCGTTTTCGCAACCCTGTCTGCTGATAAAGGTTCCTGCTCACGTGCTTTGGATCGCCATCAGGATGCTCACCGGAGACGCCCAGAAATTCTATGGGCTGTTGTTCGGCATCGGGTTTTCAACTCTGCTTATCACCCAGCAAATGACGATTTTCGTCAACCTCGTCGAACGCGGGGCCAGTGGCGTCTACAACGCACCCGAGGCCGAAGTGTGGGTGATGGACCCGGTCAGCCGGACCACCGATGTCAGCTACGCGATGCCGGGCACTGCGCTTGATCGGGTGCGATCGGTGCGCGGGGTCGAATGGGCCGTGCCGCATCTGCGCGCGCAGGCCAATGTCCGCACCAAGGATGGCGATCTAGAGGGTGTCGGGATCGTCGGAGTCGACGATGCTACGCTGATAGGCATGCCGGAACGCATGACAAACGGTGACAAATCCGTGCTGTTCGCGCCCGACAGCGTCGTGATCGACGATGTCGGTACCACGCGCCTGTTCTCCAACGGGGCGAGCGCGATTGGCGAGCGGCTGGAGCTTAACGATCAACGCGCCGTGATCCGCGGTATTGCCGATTCCATCCCCAGCTTCACGAGCACCGTGGTGCTCTACACCCGCTACTCCAGCGCGCTGAACTTCGTGCCGGGTACCCGCAATCGGCTGAGCTTCGTGCTGGTCGGCGTGAGCGAGGGGCAAACCGCCCAAGAAGTCGCCGCGCGGATCGAAGCGGAAACCGGCCTGAAGGCGGAAACCCGAGAGGAATTTTCACAAGCCGGGGTCAATTTCATCATCGAAAACACCGGCATCCCAACCAATTTCGGCATTACCGTGTTTCTTGGCTTCGTTGTCGGCATTGCCATTGTCGGCCTGACCTTCAGCCTGTTTCTGCGTGACAACATCAAGCAGTTCGGCGCCCTGAAGGCGATCGGCGTCACCAATGCCAAAATCGTGCAGATGGTCGGTGCACAAGCCGGGATGGTTGGTCTGATCGGCTATGCGCTCGGCGTGATCGGCACCGTCGTTTTCATCAAGGGGTTCAGCGCCAATCCGTTCTTCAAGGGCTTTTATATCCCCTGGCAGATCCCGCTGATCAGCTTGATTGCCGTGGTCATCATCCTTGCCATTACCGGCTTGATCGCGATCCGCAGCGTGCTCAAGACCGAACCGGCATCGGTGTTCCGGTGAGCGATAGCATGACCATAGACACGACAGTCGTTGAAACCAACGCGCCCGATGCCGCGATCCTCGCGCGCGGAATCACCCGCGATTTCGAGGCTGGTCAGACCACCATCCGCGTGCTCCACGGCATTGATACCGAGATCCGCTCGGGCGAGATGACTTATGTCGTGGGTGAAAGCGGATCGGGCAAGACGACGCTGATCTCCATCATGTGCGGCATCCTCTGGCCGACCGAGGGCGAGGTGAAGGTGTTTGGCACCGACATTTACAAGCTATCGGACACAGAACTTGTCAACTTCCGGCTGCAAAACATCGGCTTCATCTTCCAGCAGTACAACCTGATCCCATCGATCGACGTTGCCTCCAACGCTGCCGTGCCGTTGATCGCGCAAGGGATGCGACGCGACGAGGCCCGCGAACGCGCCAAGGTGCTGCTCGACAAGCTCAATATCGGCGACCAGGCGGACAAGCTGCCGCGCCAGCTTTCAGGCGGACAACAGCAGCGCGTCGCCATCGCGAGAGCCTTGGTGCACGAACCGCGGCTGGTGGTGTGTGATGAGCCTACGGCCGCGCTGGACGCAAGTTCGGGCCGCCGCGTGATGGATCTGCTTCGCGAAGTTGCCGTTGCGCCGGACCGCGCCTGCATCATCGTCACTCACGACAACCGCATCTTCGATCTGGCTGACCGCATCATCGTGCTGGAAGACGGGCGCATCACGCATGACGGCAAGGAAATGCCCGATGATCATTGATGCCGCCATGAACGC
This sequence comes from Erythrobacter sp. 'gip.4 top 5', assembly GCF_056495765.1. NCBI lineage: Bacteria > Pseudomonadati > Pseudomonadota > Alphaproteobacteria > Sphingomonadales > Erythrobacteraceae > Erythrobacter > Erythrobacter sp. 'gip.4 top 5'. Next base: position 40,040 of record NZ_CP200270.1, read on the forward strand.
TGTTTCCCTCTCCTCCCTCAATCCGCCGAGGACGCCATGTTCCGCAATCTAAGCTTTGCCCGCCAGATCCTGCCGATTATCGCGCTCATCGGTCTTGCCATCGGTGCCTGGCTGATTTTCGGCGGCCAGCCTGACCGATCTTTGGCTGAGCCGACTGAGCAGCCGCCAAAAGCCGTGGGCAAACTCGCCAACCAACCGCGCGTGGCAGGCGCAGGTGTCGTGGAACCGGCGAGCGAGGTGATCGACATCGGTTCGGCCTTGTCGGGCCTGGTGACCGATGTTCGCGTGCGCCCTGGCGAGCGGGTGGCCAAGGGTCAGGTGCTGTTCTTCGTCGATGCCCGCGCTGCCCGTGCCAGCCTCGATCAGGCCAATGCCGCGATCAACGAAGCGCGCGCCTCCATTGCCGAGGCGAACGCTGCGCAAAAGACTGCGCGCCAGCAACTCGCCTTATACCGCGATCTTGCCGATCCTGCCGCAGTCAGCCGCTCCGAAATCATCAGAGCCGAGGGCGAGGAAGCCGCTGCGGCCAGCCGTCTCGGCCTTGCGCGTGCGCGGCTGGCCGGCTCGCAAGCGGCTGCAGCTACCGCCCGCACCGAAATCGAGCGCCTGACCGTTCGCGCGCCGATTTCGGGCGAGATTCTCGCCGTGAACATCCGTCCAGGCGAATTCGTCGCCACACAGGGTGGCAGCAGCCAGCCGTTCATTCAGATGGGCGAGACCAACCCGCTCCACGTGCGCGTCGATATTGATGAAAACGAAGTCGCGCGCGTCGCTTTGGGCGAACCGGCGGTCATCAGCCCACGCGGTGCAGCCGAGCTTCATGTCAACGCAACCTTCGTGCGCGCCGAACCATTGGTGGTGCCCAAGCGATCGCTGACCAACAGCGCGGCCGAGCGCGTCGATGTGCGCGTGCTGCAGTTGATCTACGCTCTGCCCCCTTCGGATGCCTTCCGCGTCGGCCAGCAGATCGATGCCTTTATCCCTGCCAAGCCCGGTGCTGCAGCCACCCAGTCTCCAACCACGCCTGCCAAGCCGGAGAACTGAGGCGATGCGCCGCCTGCCCCCTTCCCTCGCCGTGGCGCTGCTGCCGCTGACGCTTGCCGCCTGCATGGCGAACCCTGCGCCCGAGATCGCGACACCGGCGCCGGAGCTGCCGCGTACGTTCTTCTTTGCGCCCGATGGGAGCATCGGAGCCGAACTTTCAGCTTTGATGCCCGCCGACGATCCGGCCTGGCGTACGCTGTCCGAGGCAGCGATCGCCAACGGACCGAGCCTTGCCGAAGCGGTGGCGCGGATTGACAGCGCGCGCGCCGGCGCCCGCCGCGCCGGGGCTGAGCGTTTGCCTAACATCGCCGCTGATGGCGATGTTAGGCGCAACCGCATCAACACCGCGCAGTTCGGACAGGCGGGGCAGCAAGGTTTCATCCCGGCCGAACAGACCTCGTATGGCGCGAACATCATCGCCAGCTGGGATCCGGACATCTTCGGCGGCCTGAAAGCGCAGGAACGCGCAGCGATAGCCCGGATCGACGCCGCGAGCGCGCAAGCGCAGGGCGTGCGGCTGAGCCTGCTGTCCGAAATCGCCGCCAGTATCACCGATTGGCGCGTGCTCGATGCCCGCGCCGCCGCGATTGAGGCTGATGCCGCCGCCGCACGCCAACTCGCCGGGCTGGCCAAGGTTCGCGAAGATGCGGGCATTGCTCCGGGTTTTGACCGTGTCCGTGCCGACGCGACCGCGAGTTCATCCGCTGTGCGCCTTGCCGCGCTGGAAAGCGAGCGCGCGCGTCTGATCGGGCGGCTGGTCACGTTGACCGCGCAGGACGGCGCCAGTGTCCGCGCCGCGCTCGCAAACCCTGCGCCAGCTTTGGCTCCGGCCCCCGCGCCAGCGGCCGTGCCGTCTGAGTTGTTGGCCAACCGGCCCGATGTGGCAGCCGCTGCTGCCAATCTCGCCGCAAGCGATGCCGATCTGGCCGCCGCCGCGCGGGCGCGTTTCCCGCGCATTACGCTGAGCGCCGTGATCGGCCTGCTCGCCTTCGATCCCGAAGATTTCTTCGACGAAGACTCTTTGGTCGGCACGCTGGCCGCCGGGATCGCCGGACCACTGCTGGATTTCGGGCGCGTGGAAGCGGGGATTGACGCCGCCGCCGCTGACAAGCGCGCAGCCTTTGCCGCCTATCGCGGCGCAGTATTTCAAGCGCTGGGCGATGCCGAGGCCGCGTACGGCGTGGTTGCCGCTGCCGACACCGAAGCGCAGCTTTCCGTCAGTGAACGCGATCAGCTCATCCGCGCCGCAAGCCTGGCCGATACACGCTACCGCGCCGGGCTCGCCAGTTTCCTCGAAGTGCTCGAAGCCCGCCGTGCCGCCGATGCCAGCGGTGAACGGACCGCCGCCGCGCTGGGCCGGGCGCAGCGTGCGCGGATCGTGTTGTGGCAGGCCTTGGGCGGTGAGGTGATGGCCTCAGCCGCGCCGCCGAATTAACGCAGACCGTTCACATCGGCACACGACCTCGTCCCGCTGGTTCCACATTTCGTGGACCCAGGTGACGATCCCGGCGTCCGGGCGAGATTGGCTTTCGCGCAACGCCTTGACCTGCGAGGTGGCGCGCAGGGTATCACCGATAAACACCGGCTTGGGCGTCACCACCTTATCGAAGCCCAGATTGGCGACCAGCGTGCCGAGCGTTGTGTCCCCCACCGATAGCCCGACCAGCAGGCTGAACGTGAAGGTGGAGTTTACCAGGATCTGCCCAAACCCGCTCGCCTTGGCCGCTTCGACATCCAGATGGAGCGGCTGCGGGTTGTGGGTCATCGTCGAAAACAACAGATTGTCGGTCTCGGTCACGGTGCGGCGGATTTCGTGTTCGATCTGCTCGCCAATCACCCACGCATCGAAAAACTTTCCCGCCATTATGCGGCTCCCTGCCAACGGGCGACCACGTCTGCGCCATCATCTTCGCTTGATCGGATAGCGCCAGGCGTGCGGCTGAAACGCGGCGCAGGCGCGGTGTGCCAGATCCCGTCATACTCCACATAGGCGCAGCGCGCCTTCATGTGCGGGTGATCGCGCACGTCCTCGATGCCGAGCACCGGGGCGAAACAGGCATCAGTGCCTTCCAGCAATTCGCACCACTCGGCCTGCGTTCTGGTAACAAACAAGGCCGCGAGCTTCTCGGCATAATCGTCCCAATTGGCCGGGATCATCTGACCTTGCGCCAGTTCCTCTGGTGCGCCGATGCGCTGAAGCAACTCAGCATAAAACTGCGGCTCGATCGCGCCCACCGAAACTTCTTTGCCATCGGCGCACGTGAAGCAGCGGTAGAAATGCGCCGCCCCGCCGAGCATCCCCTTGCCGCGCTCGGTTGAAAGGTGCGGCACCTGCCGCGCCCCGAAGAAGAAGCTCATCAGGCTGGTTGCTCCGTCCACGATCGCGGCATCGACCACCTGCCCCTTGCCCGATTTTTCGCGTTCATACAGCGCCGCCATGATCCCAAAGGCACAATACATCGACCCGCCGCCGAAATCCCCGACGAGGTTTTGCGGTGGCGTCGCTGTCTCGCCCGGCTTTCCGACCGCTGCCAGCGCTCCGGTGATGGCAATGTAATTGATATCGTGCCCAGCCGCTTGCGCCAGCGGGCCGTCCTGCCCCCATCCGGTCATGCGCGCATAGACGAGACGCGGATTGGCTTCGAGCAAAACGTCCGGCCCCAGCCCCAGCCGCTCCATGACGCCGGGGCGAAAGCCTTCGATCAGCACGTCGGCGCTAGCGGCTGCGGCGCGGACCTGCGCCTTGCCCTCATCGCTCTTGAGATCTAGCGCCAGCCGGTGCCGCGCGCGTTCCACCACGGGGTTGCCCGGCGCTGCGCCGGGCCGATCGATCCGCACCACGTCCGCGCCCAGATCGGCCAGCAGCATGGCAACGTGCGGCCCGGGCCCGATACCGCTGAATTCGAGCACGCGAAGACCGGCGAGCGGCCCGGTTGGTAGGTTCATGAATACCTCATTTTTGCAGACAAGCAGGCTATGGCTCGTGGCTATGTTGCCGCCCTTGATCTTGTCTTCAGCTTCCTCACCCGGCGACTTTGCGCAAGTTTGCAGGCGACGCAACACGAAAGCCCGATATTAGCCAACCCGCTAACCGTCAGTGCCGTCGGACGGGATCGCACAAGATTGCGCCCGAGGCCATTCAATGCCCCACGCTCTCCCCGCGTTCGAGCCCTGACAACGCGAGCTGATCGTCGATTTGTGCGAGCAGGCGGTCAAGGCCTTCAGGTGTTGCGCTTTCGGCGCGGGCGACCAGCACGTCCTGCGTGTTCGATGCGCGCAGCAGCCACCAGCCATCAGCGGTGTTGACCCGCACGCCGTCGGTCGCATTGACGCTGTGGACGCCCGGGCCGGGGTTGGTGGTCAGACGCCCGACAATCTCGGCCATCGCGGCAAACTTGCGGCTTTCATCCACCTGAAACCGCAGCTCGGGCGTGTTGCGCATCGCCGGGATCACATCTCGCAATTGCGTTACCGAACGGCCCAGCCGTGCCGAGGCCGCCAGCAGCCGGACGCCCGCATAGAAAGCATCGTCAAAGCCGTAGTAATCATCGGCAAAAAACACGTGCCCGCTCATCTCGCCCGCCAGTGGGGCGCCAGTTTCCTTCATTTTGGACTTGATCAGCGAATGGCCGGTCTTCCACATCAGCGGCTGTCCGCCCAGCTGCGCCACCCGGTCAAACAGCGCCTGACTTGCCTTCACATCGGCAATAACCGTCGCATTCGGGTGGGTTTTCAGCACATCCTCGGCATAGATCATCAGCAGCTGATCGCCCCAGATCACCCGGCCCGTGCCGTCAATCGCGCCGATCCGATCGCCATCACCATCGAAAGCCACTCCGAAATCGAGGTTCTTCGCCGCGACGAGGCTGCGCAAATCGGCAAGGTTGGCCTCTACAGTGGGATCAGGATGGTGGTTGGGAAAATGTCCGTCAACGTCGGTAAACAGCAAATGATGTTCCCCCGGCAACCGGGCCGCCAGCGCTTCGAGCGCGGGGCCGGCCGCGCCGTTCCCGGCGTCCCAGCCGACCCGCAGGCCATCGAGCTTGGCGGGATCGATCCCGGCGAGGCCTTCGAGCAAGCGCTCGATATACGCGCTCATGACGTCGCGCGTGATCACTTCGCCCACTCCGCTGGCGAAAGCCCCGTCTGCTGCCAGTTCCCCGAGCTTCTGGATATCGGCGCCGAAGAACGGGCGCCCCAGAAATACCATTTTGAAGCCATTGTAATTGGGGGGATTGTGGCTGCCAGTTATCTGAATGCCGCCATCCACCTCTTGCGCTGACGCTTCGGCATAATACAGCATCGGGGTCGCGCTGAGGCCGATCCGCACGACATCACACCCGCTTGCGGCCAACCCCTCGACCAGTGCGTGCTCAAGCATTGGCGAACTCACCCGCCCATCATACCCCACCGCCACGGTCTGCCCGCCCGCTTGGCGCAGCAATGTTCCGAACGCCCGCCCAATCGCCCGTGCATCATCGGCGCCCAACGTCTCCCCGATGATCCCGCGAATGTCATATTCGCGCAGCACAGTCGGGTGAAAATGATGAGACATTGTGAGATCGCTTTCCAATTTTTTCAGTCAACCCCGGATCGCCGCAGGCCTTATGCTATGGCTTATGCTGCGATCTCGGAGGCGTCCAGCACGTGAACGAGAGACCGCCCTGGCCAGTGCCTGTGTGTCATCGCCACTGCAATTCCTATTGTGGGGACGTGTCAGCCTAAAGACATGCTTGCGGCCAGCACGCTCTAAGGCCCCCGGCATTTCGCGTTTCGCCGCTATGCTTTTTAAGCTTTGCATTCTCGAACTGGTCTTCTGTCACCGCGATGCTAATACCCTGCGCCTCTATGTGAAGGGATAATCGAGTGACCGCGATCCATCCGGTAATCCTGTGCGGCGGCAGCGGTACACGGCTTTGGCCGGTCAGCCGCAAAGCGATACCAAAGCCGTTCCTGCCGTTGGTGAGCGAGGAAACCCTGTTCGAGCAAGCCTTGCGCCGGGTGGCGCAGGATGATCGCTTTGCTGCGCCCATCATTGTTGCGGGCGCAGCGCATGCCGATCTGGTGATGGCGCAACTGGGCCATATTCCGGGTGCGCGACTGGTGATCGAGCCGGCCGCGAAAAACACAGCCCCCGCGATTGCTCTGGCCGCAGCGCTGCTCCCTCGTGATGCGGTAATGCTGGTTTGCCCGAGCGACCACCATATTGCCGACAGCACTGCTTTTCGCGCGGCCGCATTGGCCGCGACCGCGCTTGCCCGCGAGGACTACCTCGTATCCTTCGGAATTGCCGCAGATCGGCCCGAAACAGGATACGGGTATTTACGGCGCGGAGAGCCGCTGGCGGGTGGCTTTGCCATCCGGGAGTTCGTCGAAAAGCCCGACCGGGTCCGGGCCGAGGCCTATCTTGCCAGCGGGGAATATAGCTGGAACGGTGGCATCTTCGCTTTCCGGACCGGGCATCTGCTCAATCAGCTTGCAACCTTTCGGCCCGACATGGCGCGCCTGGTCGCCGAATCGGTTGCCGGAGGCCACAGCGATGGCGCCCGCTTTTACCCTGCCCCCTCGCCTTTCGTTCAGATTGTTGGAGATTCGATCGATTATGCGGTGATGGAAAACACCCGCCGCGCCGCGATGGTCCCCGCTGACATGGGATGGTCGGATATTGGCAGCTGGGCGGCCCTTGCCGACGCATTGGCAGACCAAGCCGACGCGGCTGGAAATATCGTGCGCGGGCATGCCGATCTGGCAGAATGCCACAACGTCCTTGTGGTAAGCGATGGCCCGCGTGTCTCCGCAGTGGGCTTGGAAGACATCTGCATCGTGGTTTCGGGTGAAGATGTGCTCATCACCACACGTGACGGCGCCCAAGCGGTGGGTAAGCTTCCACGGGCCGTCAATCAGTGACCGTCCGCCGCATTCCGACCCGGATGGTCGAAAAGGTCTGGGGGCGCGACCGGCTTCCCGCCCCTTTCATCGCCCCGCCAGGCCACAGGATCGGCGAGATCTGGTTCGAGCCCCCGGCCGAAGTCCCGCAGGTGCTGGTCAAATACCTGTTCACCTCGGAAAAGCTGTCGGTTCAGGTCCATCCTTCCGATGCCACCGCGCTTGCAGGCGAGGCTGGAAAGGAAGAATGCTGGCTGGTGATTGATGCCGAGCCGGAGTCGTGTCTGGCGATCGGTTTCAACCGCGAAGTTACGCGGGCCGAGATCGCGGCCGCAGCAAAAGACGGCACGATTGAAGCCCTGCTTGCGTGGCACCCGGCAAAGGCGGGCGATCTGTTCTATCTGCCCGCTGGCACCGTCCACGCGATTGGCCCCGGTCTTGCGCTGGTGGAAGTGCAACAGACCAGCGATACCACCTTCCGCCTGTACGACTATGGCCGCCCGCGCGAACTGCATTTCGACCGCGCCCTCGCGGTGGCGGCGGGCGTACCCTACGCCAGCGAGAACCGCCGGAACATTGCCGAAGGGACCGTCCTGATCGATGGCCCACATTTCCGGCTGGACAGGATCGAAGGGGCGCCCCGTGCGGCCACTGCTACTGCCTATCCGGGCGCATTGCTGGCGTTGCCGCTGGTTGGCACCGTCAGCGCCAAGGACGGATCGGCGCAAGCCAGCGCAGGCGATTGCCTGGTGGCGAGCGAGATCGCCGCACTTGATTTCAGCTTGGCCGAAGTCACCTTGCTCACTCGCGCCGCCTGAGCGCGACCAGTGAAATCCTGCCTTGGCGCTGCAAAGGCAAAGTTGCTTGAGAACAGGCACGCAGGCTTTACCTGCACACCATGCGCAATCTGACCCATCTCGAACGGCTAGAGGCCGAAAGCATCCATATTTTCCGCGAAGTCGTGGCCGAGGCGGAAAATCCGGTCATGCTGTATTCCGTGGGCAAGGATTCGTCGGTGATGCTGCATCTGGCGCGCAAGGCGTTCTATCCTGCGCCCCCGCCCTTCCCGATGTTGCATGTTGCAAGCGGTTGGGATTTTACCGATTTGCTCGCCCACCGCGACAAAACCGTGCGCGAATATGGGCTTAAGCTGATTATCGCCCAGAACGACGACGCCGAGGCGCAGGGGATCAATCCCTTCGACACCGGCAGCGCGCTCTACAGCCAGGCCCAGCTGACCGATCCCCTGAAACGCGCGCTGACCGAACATGGTTTCGACGCGGCCTTTGGCGGGGGACGACGCGATGAGGAGAAGGCGCGGGCGAAAGAACGCATCTTCAGCTTCCGCAGCGCCGCGCATCGGTGGGATCCAAAAAACCAGCGCCCGGAATTGTGGAACCTCTACAATGCCAAGAAAGCCAAGGGCGAAAGCATCCGCATCTTTCCGATCTCGAATTGGACCGAGCTTGACATCTGGCAATATATCGCGCTGGAAAATATTGACATTGTGCCGCTCTATTTCTCGAAACCGCGCCCCACGGTGAAGCGTGACGGTCTTATCCTCGTCGTGGATGATCACCGCTTCCGGCTGAAACCGGGCGAGGCACCGGTGACACGCTCCGTCCGCTTCCGCACGCTGGGCTGCTACCCGCTGACCGGCGCGACGGTGAGCGATGCCACGCAGATGAACGACATTATCCAGGAAATGCTGCTCGCCACCGGTTCGGAACGGCAGGGCCGCGCGATCGACAAGGGGCAGTCGGCGAGCATGGAAGACAAAAAGGCGGAGGGGTACTTCTGATGAACACGCCCTCCAGCTTCCAGACCCCCCCCTCTTTTCAAGCCGATGCCCTGATCGCCGAGGATATCGACGCCTATCTCGATGCGCACCAGCACAAGAGCCTGCTGCGCTTTATCACCTGCGGCAGCGTGGATGACGGCAAGTCGACCTTGATCGGGCGGCTATTATACGATTCCAAGATGATCTTTGAAGACCAGCTTGCGGCGTTGGAAAGCGACAGTGCCAAGCACGGGACGCAAGGCGAGGAGATCGATTTCGCGCTGTTGGTCGATGGTCTGGCCGCCGAACGCGAGCAAGGCATTACGATTGATGTTGCCTACCGGTTCTTCACCACGGAAAAGCGCAAGTTCATCGTCGCGGATACGCCGGGGCATGAACAATATACCCGCAACATGGTGACCGGCGCCTCGACCGCCGACCTCGCCGTGATCCTGATCGATGCGAGGAAGGGCGTGCTGCAACAGACGCGGCGGCATTCCTACCTCGTCCACCTGCTCGGCATCCGTCACGTGGTGCTGGCGGTGAACAAGATGGATCTGGTAGGCTACGATCAGGCAACCTTTGATGCAATCGTGGCCGATTATCGCGGTTTTGCAGACGGTATCGGCATCACCGATTTCACTGCAATTCCGATTTCTGGGTTCAAAGGCGACAACATTACCGCCCTGTCGGACAATACACCGTGGTATTCTGGCTCGGCGCTGATTGCGCATCTCGAAACGGTCGAGGTTGATGCCGCTGCTGCGCAAGGCGCTTCGTTCCGGATGCCTGTGCAATGGGTCAACCGCCCCAATCTCGATTTCCGCGGCTTTGCAGGCCAGATTGCCAGCGGCGTGGTGCGGCCTGGCGATGCGGTGCGAATCGTGCCTTCAGGCAAGACCAGCACGGTGAGGGCAATCTCGACCTTTGATGGGGACTTGGACGAAGCCGTCGCAGGCCAGTCTGTCACCCTTACCCTTGCCGACGAAGTCGATTGCAGCCGCGGCGATCTGATCGCGGCTGCTGGCGATCCGCCGCAGGCCTCGGACCAGTTCTGCGCAACTTTTGTGTGGATGGACGAAGAGGCGCTGAAGCCTGGCCGTGGTTATTGGTTGAAAATCGGCAGCCAGATCGTCACCGCCACGGTTCAGCCACCCAAATTCGAAATCGACGTGAACAGCCTCGAACATCTGGCTGCCAAGACGCTGGGCCTCAACGCCATTGGCGTGGCCGAATTTGCCACTGACAAGCCGATCGTGTTCGAACCCTACGCGGCCAGCCGCCAGCTGGGCGGGTTTATCCTGATCGACAAGTTCACCAACGCCACCGTGGCGGCCGGGATGATCGAATTCTCCCTCCGCCGTGCCGACAACGTCCATTGGCAACCCACCGAAATCACCCGCGCCGATCACGCCGGCATGAAGAACCAGACTGCGCGGGTGCTGTGGTTCACCGGCCTTTCGGGCAGCGGCAAATCGACCATCGCCAACGCTGTCGAAAAGCAGCTTTTCGTGATGAACCGCCACACCTTCCTGCTGGATGGGGACAATGTCCGGCACGGCCTCAACCGCGATCTGGGCTTTACCGAGGCCGACCGGATCGAGAATATCCGCCGCGTGGGCGAAGTTGCCCGGCTGATGGCGGATGCCGGGCTGATCGTGCTCACCGCCTTCATCTCGCCGTTTCGCGCCGAACGACAGATGGTGCGCGAGATGCTCGAACCGGGTGAGTTCGTGGAAATCTTCGTCGACACGCCGCTCGATGTGGCTGAGGCCCGCGATGTGAAGGGCTTGTACAAGAAGGCGCGTTCCGGCCAGCTCAAGAACTTCACCGGGATCGACAGCCCGTATGAACCGCCCGAGGCCCCGGAAATCCGCGTCAACACTGTCGACATGACGCCCGATGAGGCGGCGCGCTACATTATCCAGCAGATCCTGCCGCTCAAATGAGCCCTGCCGATCTCGACGATGCGGCTCTGGCAGCGCATCTGGCCGCCAAAGCTGGACGGTTGGCGCGTGCGGTGCGCGCAGAGTCGGGCCTGACCGGCAAAGCGTTGGGCGATGCGGGCGACGCTGCGGCCAACCGGCTACTATGTGACGCGCTGCGCGCGGCGCGGCCTGCGGACGGGCTGTTATCCGAAGAGGAAAAAGACGATACCCGCCGCTGCACTCAAAGCCGGGTGTGGATCGTCGATCCGGTCGATGGTACTCGCGAATATGGTGAAGCACGTGCCGATTGGGCGGTGCATGTCGCGCTTGCGGTGGACGGTGTTGCCACCATTGGCGCGGTCGCGCTGCCGGATCTTGATGGCGGCATCGTGCTACGCTCCGACCAGCCCAGCGCCTTGCTGCCGATGGCAACGGCCCCGCGCTTTCTCGTCAGCCGCAGCCGCCCCGCGCCCGAGGCGCACGCGGTGGCCAAAGCGCTTGGAGGCGCGTTGGTGCCGATGGGCAGCGCCGGAGCCAAGGCGATGGCTGTCGTCCGAGGCGAGGCCGAGGTGTACCTCCATTCCGGCGGCCAGCACGAATGGGATAGCTGCGCGCCCGTGGCGGTGGCGCTTGCGCATGGCCTGCATTGTTCGCGCATCGACGCAAGCCCGCTGATCTACAATCAGGCCGACACCTACATGCCGGACCTCCTCATCTGCCGAGCCGAATGGGCTGATCGCGTCCTTGCAGAGGTAGCAAATCTGCAGCGTTGACCCCGCCAGCGTCCGGGTGGGGCAGACTGGCTATTGTGCATTGCAACATCATAGGGCGCTTGCTAGGCGTCAAGTGGGACTGAAGGTCGCATCTTTTAGGGGATATTCGTGAAAGTTGCCATTTTCGGGCTGGGTTACGTTGGCTCTACGGCCGCAGGTTGTATCGCCAGCCAAGGTCACACAATTATCGGAATCGACGTCAGCGATGCCAAGGTTGCCGCCCTTAACGAAGGGCGCGCGCCGGTTTATGAACCCGGTCTCGATGATCTGATTGCCGCCGCCCATGCCGATGGCCGGATCACCGCCACCACCACTCTCAACAACGAACTCGACGATTGCGACATTGCTATTGTCTGCGTCGGCACACCCAGCGGCGTCGATGGCGCACACAACATGAGCTACATTGCGCAGGTCACCCGCGCGATCGCAGCCGGGTTGAAGCCTGACCGCGCCACTCCGCTAACCCTGGCCTACCGTTCGACGATGCGCCCCGGAAGTTGCGAGAACATCATCTGGCCGATTATCGAGGGCCATCTGGGCGCAGCGGCCAAGACTGCTGTCGAACTGGTCTACAACCCGGAATTCCTGCGTGAAGCCACCGCGATCGAGGATTTCTTCAACCCTCCCAAGATCGTGATCGGCACGCTCGGAGGCAGGTCTTCGGTCAACATGGCAAGGATGAACGAAGGGATCGAAGCGCCCGTGTTCGAAGTCGGCCTGCGCGAGGCCGAGATCACCAAATTCGTCGACAATTCGTGGCACGCGGTGAAGGTCGCTTTCGCCAATGAAATCGGCCGGGTGTGTCAGAACCTCGACATCTCGGCCAAGCAAGTCCACGCGATCTTCAAGAGCGACACCAAATTGAACCTGTCGGCCTATTACACCCGCCCGGGCGGCGCGTTTGGCGGATCATGCCTGCCCAAGGATGTGCGTGCGCTGCAATATATCGCGGCGGATACAGGTTCCGCCACCCATCTGGTGGATGCGCTGATCCGATCCAACGAGGCGCACAAGCACCACCAGTTCCTCGCTGCCACGCAAGGGCTGGAACCGGGAGCCAAAGTGCTGTTGGTCGGCCTCGCCTTCAAGCTGGAAACCGACGATCTGCGCGAAAGCCCGGCGGTCGACATGGCGCGCAAGCTGTTGGAAGCAGGCTTCGATCTCGACATTTACGATCCCAAGGTCGCGCCCGACAATCTGGTGGGTCAGAACCTCGGCTATGCCTATTCGGTGCTGCCGCGCATTGACGGGTTGATGGTGACCAAGGAGGTTGCCGAAAGCGGCGATTATGCGCGCATCATCGCCACCAACCGGCTGATCGACACGCTCAACATTGACACCGCCCGGCTGGTCGACACCAGCGCCATCGCCTGACGATGAACACCGCGCTCGCAGCCAGCGTGTCTGCCGAAGAAGGCATCCCCGCTGTCATCCCCGGTGAGCCGCTGAAGGACCGCCATGTCTTGATCGTGGTCGAAAACCTGCCCCTGCCGTTTGACCGGCGGGTGTGGCAGGAAGCGCGCACCTTGAAGGCGGCGGGCGCGCATGTTTCGATCATCTGCCCGACCGGCAAGGGATATGAGAGCCGCTTCGAGGTGATCGAAGGCATCGAAATCCACCGCCACCCGCTCCCGCTCGAAGCCAAGGGCGCGATCGGCTTTCTGGCGGAATATGGCGCGGCGCTGTTCTGGGAGACGGTGCTGGCGTGGAAGATCCATTTCAAGCGCCGCATCGACGTGATCCAGGGGTGCAATCCGCCCGATCTGATCTTTCTTGTCGCGCTGCCCTTCAAGCTGCTGGGCGTACGCTACATCTTCGATCATCACGACATCAACCCCGAGCTTTACGAAGCCAAGTTTAACAAGCGCGGGTTTTTCTGGCAGCTCATGGTATTGTTCGAGAAGCTGACCTTCAAGGCCGCCGATGTCTCGATCGCGACCAACCATTCCTACCGCAAGATCGCGATTGAACGCGGCGGCATGGCACCCGATCGCGTCCATGTCGTGCGCTCGGGCCCTGATCTGTCGAAACTCAGGCGCGTGCCCCCGGTGGATAGCTGGAAAAACGGCCGGGCGCACATGGTCGGCTATGTCGGGGTGATGGGCGAGCAGGAAGGGATCGACCTGCTGATCGATGCGGTGGAGCATCTGGTGCGCGTCATGCACCGCGAGGACATCCAGTTCGTGCTCGTCGGCGGCGGGCCTTCGCTGGCCGAGCTTAAGGACATGACTGCGCAGCGCGGCCTTTCGGACTTCATCACCTTCACCGGCCGTGCGCCCGATCAGGAGTTGTTCGAGGTGCTCTCGACCATGGACCTCGGTGTGAACCCCGACCGGGTGAACGCGATGAACGACAAGTCGACCATGAACAAGATCATGGAATATATGAGCCTGGGCAAGCCGATGGTCCAGTTTGATGTCACCGAAGGGCGGTTCTCGGCGCAGAATGCCTCGCTCTATGCCGAGGCGAACAATCCCGTCGACATGGCGGAAAAGATCGCCGCGCTGGTTGATGATCCCGCCGCGCGGGAAAGCATGGGTGCCTATGGCCGCGAGCGGGTGGTGAACGAGTTGAACTGGCAGCACCAGATCACACCCTTGCTGGCCGCCTATACTCAGGCCCTGACCAAGTAGCCGCGAAAGGCGGCGAAAGGTAAAAACCACAGCAAGCCTAACGCGATTTTAAGGGCTTTGCGACCATTACCCCGGCAGAACACTGGGACGATGATTGCATGAACGCTCCTTTCGATGCCACTGCCGCGCTTGAGCGCAAGGCACTCGGCCAACCTATGCCCGACCATCAGGTCGCGGTGATCGGCCTGGGCTACATTGGTCTACCGACCGCAGCCCTGCTCGCGAGCTACGGCTGGAGCGTGTGCGGCGTGGATGTTTCGCAAAAGGTGGTCGACACGGTCAATGCGGGCGGCGTTCACATCGAGGAGCGCGATCTCGACAAGCTGGTCCACGATGCCATCACGGCGCAAACGCTGGTCGCCTCGACGCAAGTGCCGACCGCCAGTTTCTACATGATCGCGGTGCCCACGCCTCTGGGTCCGGACAACACGCCCGACATCACCTATGTCGAAGCCGCAGCACGCGCGATTGCGCCCAAGATCTTGCCCGGTGCGTGTGTGATTGTGGAAAGCACGTCACCGGTCGGCACCACCGAACGCGTCGCCGCGATCATCGCCGAAGTGCGCCCGGATCTGGTCGTCCCGCGGGACGGCTGCGACGCCGAGGCAGACATTGCGCTGGCCTACTGCCCCGAACGCGTTTTGCCGGGCCGGATCGTCAACGAACTGGTCCACAATGATCGTGTGATCGGCGGCGTCACCGCAGCCTGCGCCGAGCGTGCCGCGGTGCTGTACACCAGCTTTGTGAAAGGCGATTGCCTTTACACCACGGCCCGCGTGGCCGAGACGGTCAAGCTGGTTGAAAACTCCTTCCGCGATGTGAACATCGCCTTTGCAAACGAACTTTCGATGATCGCAGATGTGATCGGGGTGGATGTGTGGGAGGTGATCCGCCTCGCCAACCGTCACCCACGCGTCAACATTCTGCAACCCGGCCCCGGTGTGGGCGGACATTGCATCGCGGTGGACCCGTGGTTTCTGGTTTCAGGTGCTCCAACCGCCGCGCGCCTCGTCAGGACCGCCCGCGAAGTCAATGACCACAAGGCGGTCCATACCGAAAACAAGGTCCGCGCCTTGCTTGATGCCGCGCCTGCCGGGAAGGTCGCCTTGCTGGGCCTCGCCTTCAAACCCGACATCGACGATTTCCGCGAAAGCCCCGCGCTCGAAATCGCGGAAAGCCTTTCCCACACGCATGGGGATCGCATATTGGTTGTCGAGCCTTTCACCGATGAACTGCCTCAGGCGTTTGACGGCAGCGGTGCGTTACTGATGACGCTTGACGCGGCGCTGCGGGAAGCGGAGATTGTGGTGGTGCTGGTCGATCACACCGCGTTCAGGCACCTGTCTCCGCAAGACCTTGCGGGCAAACTGGTGTTCGATACACGCGGTATGCTGCGACGGTGAGCGGTTTGGGGAGCGAAACGCGCGGGAAGCCCCGCATCCTCGTCACCTTCGGCACCCGGCCTGAAGCGATCAAGATGTTTCCGGTGGTTGCCGCCCTACGCGAAACCGGGCGCTTCGATGTGAAGGTTGTTGTGACCGCGCAGCACCGCGAATTGCTCGATTCCGTCCTCGCCTTGGCTGGTCTTAGACCCGACCTCGACCTCGACCTGATGCAGCCAGACCAGTCATTGGACGGGCTCGCCGCGCGTTTGCTTACACGTTTTGGCGAAGCGCTTGACGCCCTACAGCCTGACCGGGTGCTGGTGCATGGCGACACATTGACGACGATGATGGCGAGCCTCGCGTGCTATTTTCGGCGCATTCCCGTGGGCCATGTTGAAGCGGGATTGCGCAGCGGCGACATCTATTCGCCTTGGCCAGAAGAGGTGAACCGCAAGGTCACCGGCGTGATCGCCGATCTGCATTTCGCCCCGACGCAAACGGCGGCCGCAGCCTTGCGCGCTGAAAATGTCGACGAAAGCGCCATTCACATCACTGGCAATACCGTGATTGATGCCCTGCTGTTCGCACAGCGGAAGATCGCCGCCGACCCGGCCCTTGCCCCGGCCATCGCCCCGCTTAAATCGCGGTTTGCACAGCGGCGCATCATTGCTGTCACAGCGCATCGGCGCGAAAATTTTGGCGTTGGCATGGCCGAGATTGCGAAGGGTTTACAGGCTCTTGCAGAGCGCGATGATGTCGCGATCATCTACCCTATGCACCCCAATCCCAAGGTGGCTGAGGTCATGCGCCCAGCTCTTTCAGGCCATGACAATATCGCCCTGATCGAGCCTCTGGAATACCTTGATTTCGTGGCAATGATGTCGGCCTGCGATCTCGTGCTCACGGATTCTGGCGGCATTCAGGAAGAGGCTCCTGCCTTGGGAAAACCAGTGCTTGTCATGCGCGATACCACAGAGCGACCCGAAGGCATCACGGCTGGAACGGCCCGCTTGGTCGGAGCCGATTGTGCCCAAATCGTCGAGCAAACAGCGCGGTTGCTGGATGATCGGAAAGCCTATGATGCTATGGCGAGGGCCCACAATCCCTATGGTGACGGAGACGCCAGCCTGCGCATTGCGCGGCTGATTGCCGCCGCGCACTAATTGGCTGACCAAGCGGCGGGGCACGTTTTTTCACTAAATGTTGGCCGCGCAAGCAGACGCAGACCGTGGTGGGTCCGGCCTAGGCCACCACCGCCGCAATCCAGAATGCAGAAAAACGCCGGTGGCGCGATCGCGTCGCGCTAAAGGCTGCGAATAATGCCCGAGAAATCGGTACTCGGATTATCAGCTGCAAAGGCCTCATAAATCGTTCGGGCGTGTTCACCCAGGTCGACCTTGGCGCCCGCGCCTTGCGCTGCTTCGATCGCCAATCGCAAATCCTTGAGCATCAACCCGGCGGCGAAACCGCCTTGGTAATCATTGTCGGCAGGGCTGACCGGGCCGACGCCAGGGACGGGGCAATAGGACGTCATCGACCAGTTCTGACCCGATGAAACGCTGGAAATATCGTAGAATGTCTGCGCGTCCAGCCCCAGTTTCTCGGCCATGGCAAAGGCCTCGCAGGTGCCGATCATCTGGATCGCCAGAAGCATGTTGTTGCAGATCTTCGCCGCCTGCCCGTTGCCCGCGTCGCCTGCATGGATCACCGCTTTGCCCATCGCAGCTAGGATGGGCTGGGCGCGAGCGAAGGCTTCCGGGGTGCCGCCGACCATGAAAGTTAACGTTCCGCCATTCGCGGCGGCAATCCCGCCCGAAACCGGCGCATCGACCATGTGGTAGCCATGCGCCTCGGTCACTTCGATGACTTCGCGCGCGGTGGCAACGTCGATAGTCGAGCAGTCGAGCAGGATCGCACCTTCGGGGGCATGGCCGATCACGTCGTCCCAATAGACCTGCCTCACGATGGCGCCATTGGGCAGCATCGAGACGACCGCCTCGGCGGTGGCGCAGGCTTCTTTAGCAGTGGCGAAAGTTTCGCATCCCGCCTCGCGCGCGGCGGCGAGCGCGGGCTCGGAAAGGTCGAAGGCGCGGACTTCATGGCCTGCCTTCACCAGATTGGCAGCCATCCCGCCGCCCATGTTGCCGAGGCCGATGAAGGCGATTTTCATGTTACTCTCCGTATCAGCTTATTGCACCCACGATCCCAAACATCAGCAATCCCAGTGCCCCGGCCGAACCCATCCCAAAAATACCATGGATGGCCATCCGCGGCCAAAGCCCTAACCGCTGCGGCGCAGCACTCCCCCGCTTGGCCCACCGGCGCCAAGACCTCAGCGCATAGATCAGGCCAGCGAGCCCGACACCTACCCAGATTGCGGAGATCAACGCCCCTTCCACTGCCCTTCGCGCTTTTCGATAAAGGCCGCCATGCCCTCGGCCTTATCTTCGCTCGCAGTCAGGATCTGGAAGATCCGGCGCTCGACGACCAGGCCTTGATCGAGCGTCATCTCGAATGCCGCGTTGACCATTTCCTTGTTGGCGATCACCGCCATCGGCGGCATTCCGGCGATGGTCGCGGCGGTCTTGAGCGTCTCGGCAATCAATTCCTCATGCGGCACCACGCGCGCTACGAGGTTGCTGCGCTCGGCCTCTTCGGCACCCATCATCCGCCCGGTAAGGCACATTTCCATCGCCTTCGACTTGCCGATTGCGCGGGTCAGGCGTTGGCTGCCGCCCATGCCGGGGGCAACGCCCAGCTTGATTTCGGGTTGGCCGAACTTCGCCTTGTCACTGGCAATGATAAAGTCCGCCATCATCGCAAGCTCGCACCCGCCGCCAAGCGCAAACCCGTTGACCGCCGCAATCCACGGCTTGCGGGTCTTCTTGACGATCTCGGCCGTCCATGGGCTGAAGAAATCGTCGAGAAAGAAATCGGCCGCCGCCTTATCGCTCATTTCCTTGATGTCGGCACCCGCAGCGAATGCTTTGTCACCGCTGCCGGTCAGCACCGCACACCGCTGCGAACCATCCGTCTGATAGGCCGCAAAGGCTGCGATCAGCTCTTCCAGCACCTTGGAATTGAGCGCATTCAACGCCTGCGGTCGGTTGAGCGTGATGAGGGTGACGCCCTTGTGCCCTTGCGCGTCGGTCTCGGCGGTGATGGTCTCAAAGCTCATAGCGGTTTCCATTCCTCATCGACAGGTAGTGGCGCGAAGATGGCGTCGATCAGGTCTTCGCTGACCTCCTCGGGCGTCGCCGGGTTCCATTTGGGGTCATTGGTCTTGTCGACGATCACCGCGCGCACCCCCTCGGCAAAATCCGGGCGGGTCAGAACGCGGCTGGCAATGCGGTATTCCATCCGCATGTTGTCGGCAAAATCGGTGAGTCCGGCGCTTTGCGCCAGCTGTCGCAGCGCGACCTTGCAGGTCTGCGGGCTCTTGGTGCCCAGCGTGTCACGCTCCTTGATGGCCCAATCGTCGCCTGCTTCGATTGCCGCCTCAAGGCTGGCTAGAATGTCTTCATAGGAATCGGACGCAAAGTGTTTGGCAATCTTGTCGGCATTCGCTTCGATCCGCGCCTTGGGCGGGGTACCGACGGGTTCGCTCAGGATGCCCGCGATCCGCTCAGGGTGGTCATGGATTCGCGCTTTGATATCCTCGAGCATGGTGTGCGGCACATAATGCGTGGCAAGCCCCGCCCAAAGGCACTCGGCCCCATCCAGCCGCGCTCCGGTCAGCGCAAGGAATTGCCCCAATCGCCGCCCCAGTCTGGAAAGATGCCAACCGCCGCCGACATCGGGAAAAAGTCCAATCCCGGTTTCCGGCATGGCGAAACGGGTGTTTTCGGTTGCGACCCGATACTTGGCGGGCTGCGATATGCCCACGCCACCCCCCATCGTAATGCCATCCATGAAGGCCACGATCGGCTTTGCATAGCTGAACATCTGATGGTTGAGTTGATATTCATCGTGAAAGAACGTGCGCCCCGATACGCCACCGTCATTCAGCGCCGAATTGCGCAAGAAGGCGATATCGCCGCCCGCGCAGAACCCTCGGCCTTCATCGTGATCGAGAATTACGGCCTTAATGCTGTCATTATCCGCCCAGTCAGTGAGCGCCGCGCTCATGGCATGGCACATCTCAAGCGTCAGCGCGTGGAGCGCCTTGGGGCGGTTCAGGCTGATGTGGCCGATCGGGCCATTGGTGCGGATCAGGACGTCGTCCGTCATTAGGTTGGTTCTTTCGGTTCGATCAAGTCCCAGCGATTGCCGAACGGGTCGCTGAAAACGGCCACCGTGCCGTAAGGTTCGTGGCGCAGCGGCTCGTAAAACTCCACCCCTGCCGCGATGAGGCGAGCCTGGGTACCTGCAAAGTTATCTGTATGGGCGAAAAAGCCGACACGTCCGCCCGTCTGATTTCCAATCGCTATGGATTGTCTGGCATTGGCCGCTTTGGCGAGCAACAGTCGTCCGCCTAGCGCGCCGCCGACTACGACCCATCGCTTGCCGCCGCCGATATCATTGTCCGCAATGAGACCGAAGCCAAGCGTATCCACACAAAACGTGATCCCTGCGTCGTAATCGGGCACCAACAATGTCGCCATGGCTAGGCACAGCCCTGTCACTGGCGCAGCAAGTCCCGACCCACCACCATGCGCATGATCTGGTTTGTCCCTTCAAGGATCGAGTGCACCCGCAAGTCGCGCCAAAAGCGTTCGATCGGGTAATCCTGCAAATAGCCATAACCGCCAAACAATTGCAGCGCGCGATCAACGACGGACGAACCATTATCGGTCGCCAACCGTTTGGCCATCGCGGAGAAACGCGTCTTGTCGGGCGCGTTGTCGGTCACCTTGGCCGCCGCCAGATAGAGCAGCGCGCGCGCCGCTTCCAGATCGGTCGCCATGTCGGCGAGCATGAATTGGGTATTCTGGAACTCGGCCACGGCCTGGCCGAACTGCGTGCGCTCCTTGGTGTACTTGATCGCCTCATCCAAGCACCGCTGCGCTCCGCCGAGCGAACACGCGCCGATGTTCAGCCGTCCGCCATCCAGACCCATCATTGCGATGCCAAAGCCTTCGCCTTCGCCGCCGACACGATTTTCAACCGGCACACGCACATCTTCAAGGATCAACTGCGCGGTTGGCTGCGAATGCCATCCGAGTTTCTTCTCGTTCGCACCGAAGCTGACGCCGGGCATATCCTTTTCGATCACGATGCACGAAATGCCCTTCGGCCCATCCTCGCCCGTGCGCACCATCACGGCATAAATTTCGTTAGCGCCTGCGCCGGAAATGAACTGCTTGGTGCCGTTAAGGACGTAATGATCGCCGTCGCGTCGCGCCGTGGTACGAAGTGCCGAAGCATCTGATCCGCTCGAAGGCTCCGTCAGGCAATAGCTGGCGATGTGCTCCATCGTGATCAACTTAGGCAGATACTTCGCCTTGACCGCATCCCCACCGAAACGGTCAATCATCCAGGCCGCCATGTTGTGGATCGAGATGAACGCGGATGTCGAAGGACAGCCATAGGCCATCGCCTCCATGATCAGCGCCGCTTCGAGGCGCCCCAATCCGATCCCACCCGATTGTTCGGAGACATAAATCGCGCCAAAGCCCAACTCGGCGCTGCGCTGGATCACGTCCTTGGGGAAGATGTGTTTCTCGTCCCATTCGGCGGCGCGGGGTGTGATGTTATCAGCGGTGAAGCGTTGAGCGACTTCGCGGATGGCGAGTTGATCATCGGTGAGTTGAAATTGTCCATGCATGGCAGACCCTCTAGCCACCTTGTGCGTCCTCGAAAAGGGCGTCGGAGGATTGCGAGGCGCAGAAATTTGCTGATGTTGTCTTTCTGCCAAATCCACTGGTGCAAGCCAGGCGTATTATTACGATGACACCTGCAAAGCCGACGCTGATCTTCGTGTACAACGCCAAGGGCGGGTTACCGTCTGCACTCGGCGATATGGTGCACAAGATCGTATCACCTCGCACCTATCCGTGTTCGTTGTGCGCGCTTACCTATGGCGCATTTTCGATGCGGCACGAATGGCGGGAATTTTTGAGCCGCATCGGGATCGGTAGCCTGTTTCTTTATCGAGACGAATTCCGCGCCGACATAGATGATCGTGACGTGCCGCTTCCGGCAGTCCTGTTTGGCGACAATAGCGCCGTTCCTGAAGTGTTGGTGAGCGCCGCAGAACTTGATGCCCTCCCCGATCTTCCATCACTGACCACGCTGATCGAGGGGCGGTTGGCGAAGATTGCAAACTGATCCATCCGGGCGGCGCAATTGGCACCGGGCCGCCCTTCCCTATTCATCCGCAGGTAATCTCGACGATTGTCATCTTCGCATCATAACGAACATTCACTCGGTCATCACGATAGTCCATTGTCCATGCCGCGTTGGGCGGACCCCAGCGCAAACTGCGCGCGCCGCTGTCTTTGACGATCACCCCTCCAATCGCCTCGCTGGCGCCTTGGCCGACGTGAATTTGCACAGGCGCGGAATTACACATCATTGCCACGGACGGCGGCTGCACGCGCTCTGGGCGTTCGGTCCCATTGGCACCGCTGTCCACAGCGCAACCTGACAGAATGATGATCGCTGTTCCGGCGAACACACACATCCGTGCTGTCACTTCGTTCTGCATAAGTTTTCCACTTTACAACCGGGCCCGACCCGTCGTTTGGAGCCAAGGCTTATCAGGGCTAGACGCGCATGAAATCCCAGCGGGTAAGTCTGTGAAAGCCGCTCTCACACCTCGTTCTCATGCTTGTCGAGTTCATCGCCGGTCACGCTCACGACATGGAGCAGATTGGTCGACCCCGGAGTTCCAAACGGCACCCCGGCAAGCACGATGAGTTTTGCGCCCGCTTGGGCAAATTTGTGACGCAGGGCCATGCGTTTGCCTTTGCCGATCATCTCTTCGAAACTACCGATATCCTGTGTCGCTACCGCATGAGCGCCCCATAAAAGCGCCATGCGCCGTGCGGTGCGAAGAGAGGGCGTAAGCACCAGCATAGGCGTTGCCGGACGTTCGCGCGCCACCCGCCGTGCGGTCGAACCGCTGGTGGTGAACACCGTGATCGCGCTGATTGGCACGGTATCGGCGATAGTCATGCAGGCGTGGGCCAGCGCGTCGGACGTGGTGGCATCGGGCGGCGTGTCAAGAAAGCGCACCCGCTCTTTATAGCCTTCGTCGCGTTCCACCTGCACCGCAATGCGATCCATCATCGCGACCGATTCTTCCGGCCAGGCACCCGCCGCGCTTTCCGCTGAAAGCATGACGGCGTCCGCTCCGTCATAGACTGCGTTGGCAACGTCGGAAACTTCGGCGCGGGTCGGCGTCGGCGCCTCGATCATCGATTCGAGCATCTGTGTCGCCACGATAACCGGCTTGCCCGCCCGGCGTGCAGCATTGACCATGCGCTTCTGCAGCGGGGGCACTTCATAGGGTTCAAGCTCAACGCCCAAATCACCGCGTGCAACCATGATCCCATCGGCCAATTCGATGATTTCATCGAGCCGGTGGATGGCTTGCGGCTTTTCGATCTTGGCGCAGATCGCCGTGCCATGCGTACCGATGAGCTTTCTTGCCTCGGCAATATCCTCGGGCCGTTGGACGAAGCTGAGGCCGATCCAGTCCACTGCATGTGCCGTGGCAAAGGCCAGATCACGGCGGTCTTTTTCGGTCATGGCCGGGATCGGCACCTCGGCATCGGGCACGTTCACGCCCTTGCGATCCGAAATCACCCCGCCGACTTCGGCTGAGCAGAGGATGCGACTGCCCGATGCTTCGAGCACCTTCAGGCGGATCTTGCCATCATTGATCAGCAACCGCTGCCCGCGCTCCATGATACCGAACAATTCGGGGTGCGGCAGGCAAACGCGATTTTCGTCACCGGGCGTTTCGTCCCGATCGAGTACAAAGTGACCCGAATGGCGGATCACCGCTTGCCCGGTCGCAAAGGTGCCCACGCGCAATTTGGGGCCCTGAAGATCGGCCAGGATCGCAATCGGCCGCGCAAATTGCTTTTCCAGGGCGCGGATGGCCGTGACAGCCGCTTCGTGATCGGCATGGGTGCCGTGGCTCATGTTGAGACGAAAGGCATCGGCGCCCGCACGCATCAGCCGTTCAAGCATTTCGGGTGAGCGGCTGGCCGGGCCGATGGTGGCGAGAATCTTGACCTTGCGGCCGCGCGGGTCGATCCGTGCCTGATCGCGTCGTGACATTTCTTGGGTATCCTTGGTTGCCGCGCGCTATGACACACCCGTTTTTCAACTCAAGGTAAAGCCGTGATGAATAGCAATGCCGATCCGCTCGATTCGCTGGACGATGCTCAGGCCGCGGCCGCGTTCCGCCGACTGGTGCGCCACCTGCGCCACCGCCATGATGCGCAAAACATCGACCTGATGGGTCTCACCGGATTTTGCCGCAATTGTCTGGCCGACTGGATCCGCGATGCTGGCTTCCCCGGTGACAAAGACACAGCGCGCGAAATGATACACGGAATGCCGAGTGCGGAATGGAAGGCAACGCGTCAAACCTCCGCGACAGAGGCGCAGATCGCACGGATGAAAGCAAGTGTGGCGAAGAACGCACAGGAATAATTTGCCGCGGCGGTTCACCCTTGGCGTGCGGCTAGCTATCGCACGCCATAACTGATTCTTATTCCGATGGAGCCTTCCCCATGAGCGATAACGCCAATTCCACCGATGACCGCCTGCGCCTGCTGATCGAGCGCATCGAGCGCCTTGAAGAAGAGAAAAAGGGCATCGCTGACGACATTCGCGACGTTTACATGGAGGCCAAGGCTGTAGGTTATGACCCCAAGATCATGCGCCAGATCGTGCGTCTGCGAAAAATGAAACCTGACGATCGCAGCGAACAGGACATGCTGCTGGAGACGTACAAGACCGCGCTCGGCATGGCGTAAGTCGGAGCGTCGGCGTCTTTCTGTCATTGAAATTGCACCAAGCTGTCTTACGTCGATAAGACAGCTTGGGAGGAGATAAGGCTAATGGCATCCCCATGGAAAGACTCGCGCGGCGTAATTGTCAGCACCACCCCGACGCTCGAAGGCCGTCCCATCCAGGACTACCTCGGCATCGTGACCGGCGAGGTGATCGTCGGTGCCAATCTGTTTCGCGACCTGTTCGCCAATATCCGCGACATCGTTGGCGGACGTTCAGGCTCATATGAGCGCATTCTGGCGGACGCTCGCAAGCAGGCGATCGAGGAATTACAGGCGGAAGCTGCCGCGCTCGGGGGCAACGCTGTGGTCGGGATCGATCTCGACTATGAAGTCATCGGAGATCGCGGGTCTATGCTGATGGTCAGTGCCAGTGGTACCGCCGTGCGGGTCTAGGCGGGTCTCACCACCAGCCGTAGTCGCTCAATAGGAATAGCGCGTTGTAGGCGGCGTGGTGGAGCATCGCTGGACCAAGTCCCAGACGGGTTCGGCTATATGCGAGCAGCAGCCCCCCAAGGGTCTGCGGCACCACCACCAGCAGGCCCAACGGATGCACCAGCGGTTCGTAATTGCCCAGATGAATGACGCCAAACAGCAAGGTTGATCCCCAGACGAACCAATGGAAATGGCGAATAAACCACGCGGGCACCGCCGTGTCGCGATGCTTTGTTCGGCTCCAGTGAACGAGGCCTGCAAACAGCAGCGCGGCCCCAGCAAGGTTCAGGACATCAGCGTAAGCCGACGGCACCAGAAGGTTTCCTGAAAATAGCGCAAGCGCGCCAAAACCATAGGCCGCAAACCGCAGCGCGGCGATTTGCCCGCGCATCCAGCCGCGAAACAGCGCCTCCTCCAACAGCGGAGCGAGCAGCAACGCGTTGAACATATTCTCTGCCAGAGGAATTTCTTCGTTGATCGGCTCTGGCAGGAAGTGGCCCTGCGCATCCCAAACCCCGGTCAGCATCGATGCCAAGGTATCAAGCACGAGATCGAACGCAAAGATCGCTGCCAGCGCCAGCATCGCTGCGCGTCCCCATGCCATCGGCTGTGACACATAGCTTGGCCGCGTGGCAAACCGCGCCACGTCCGCCAGTCGCCCGCGCAGGCTCATCGCGCCCGCCACACGCACCCTTGCATCGCCC
The DNA here is from genome assembly GCF_056495765.1 of Erythrobacter sp. 'gip.4 top 5'. Lineage (NCBI taxonomy): Bacteria > Pseudomonadati > Pseudomonadota > Alphaproteobacteria > Sphingomonadales > Erythrobacteraceae > Erythrobacter > Erythrobacter sp. 'gip.4 top 5'. The sequence continues at coordinate 65,580 of NZ_CP200270.1, forward strand.
TTACCTGCCGGAGTAAGGCGCGCTTTCATATTTCCAACATTCCGGTGAAATTCGTCCAATGGCAGGCCATTCCAAGTTCAAGAACATCATGCACCGCAAGGGTGCGCAGGACAAGAAACGCTCGGCGATGTTCTCCAAGCTATCGCGCGAGATTACCGTGGCAGCCAAGATGGGGATGCCCGATCCCGACATGAACCCGCGCCTGCGCCTCGCCGTCAACGCGGCCAAGGCGCAGTCGATGCCCAAGGACAATATCCAGCGCGCAATCGACAAGGCGAGCATGGCGGGCGGTGAGGATTACGAGGAAATCCGCTACGAGGGTTATGGCCCGGCAGGCGTCGCGCTGATCGTTGAAGCGCTGACCGATAACCGCAATCGCACCGCCACCAATGTCCGCACCGCGTTCAGCAAGAACGGCGGCAACTTGGGCTCCGAAGGCTCGGTCAGTCATGGGTTCGAACGCAAGGGGATGATTGAATACCCCGCCGGCGCGGGCGATGAGGAAAAAATGCTTGAAGCCGCGATCGAAGCGGGCGCGGATGACGTGGAATCCTCGGAAGACGGTCACACCATCTGGACCGCTGCCGATGCGCTGCACGGCGTTGCGGGCGAATTGGAAAAGGTGCTTGGCCCGGCAGACAATGTGAAGCTGGCATGGAAGCCGTCGCTCACCGTGGAAGTCGATGAAGATACGGCGGGCACACTGATGAAGCTGATCGACGCGCTCGACGATGATGACGATGTGCAGACCGTGTGGGGCAACTACGACATCCCTGATGATGTGATGGAGACGCTGGGCTGAAACGTTGGGAATGGCTGTTGGCCCTGCTGCTGGGGGCCGCGTTTGTCCTCGCCATGCTTTGGCGGTTCGGTATCCGGATCGGGCTTTAGGCGGGTGATCATCCTCGGTCTTGATCCCTCGCTGACGTCCACTGGCTGGGGGATGATCCGCTGCGAAGGGTCGCGGATCAGCCACGTTGCCAATGGCCAGTTAACCACTGATGTTTCGGCACCCATGGCCCAGCGGCTCGCACAATTGCAGGCTGGCGTGCGCGAGGTGATCGTCGCTTACGGGCCAGTGCGTGCGGCATCGGAGGAAATCTTCGTCAACAAGAACCCGCAATCCACCCTCAAGCTGGCGCAGGCGCGCGGCGCAATATTGGCGGCGTGCGGGGCGGCAGGGCTGACAGTCAATGAGCACGCGGCGCGCTTGGTCAAGAAAGCCGTCACCGGCACAGGCGCGGCTGACAAGGCGCAGGTCGCCGCGATGGTAAAGGTGCTGCTGCCAGGCACAATCATCGCCGGAAGCGATGCCGCCGATGCGCTTGCTGTCGCCATTGCCGATGCTCACTTGGCGCCGCGCTATTGACGGCGCCACAAGCTGATTGCGGGCAAGCGGAATAGCACGCGGTGCTGGCGCACGCATCAAAGTCTGGGTCGGTTCAACCCCTATATGAAGATTTCTGATTGACCAGCAGCATGGCTGGCGAAAACCACAAGCCAGGCGAGATGCGCTCTATGGTGGGCGGGGCATATAATCCCAAACCATTCCACCACATTTCCACCACAAGGCGCAGACACGAAAATGCCCGGCGCACGCACCGGGCATCTTTTATCGTTTGAAATGCGTTCAGCCCTTAGGCATCAGCACCGCATCAATGACGTGGATGACGCCGTTGGAGCATTCGATGTCGGCCGTTACAACCGAGGCATCATTGACCTTGACGCCCGAAGTTGCGTCCACAGAAAGTGCTTCGCCATTGACAGTGGCCGGCTCCAGCGTTTTGCCGGCGATGTCTGCAGCCATCACTTTGCCGGACATCACGTGGTAGGTCAGGATCGCAGTCAGCTTATCCTTGTTTTCCGGCTTGACGAGATCATCGACCGTACCGGCGGGCAGCTTTGCGAATGCATCGTCACTCGGCGCAAACACCGTGAACGGGCCTTCGCCTTTGAGCGTGGCGCCCAGGTCAGCAGCAGTTACCGCGGCGACCAGCGTCTTAAATGTTCCGGCTGCGACTGCAGTATCGACGATGTCGTGAAGAGTATTTGACATTATGTATTCCAATTAAAAAGGGCAGTCTATCCAAAAAATAGCAGAATGACTGATCCCTAAGGGATATTTCATTTCAGGTTTGCACTTGAAATAAGAGGAGGACTGATTTGGACCTTCCTTACCTAGTCATATAGAGCGATGCTGCGCCTGTTCAAGCGCATTGATCTGAAATATATATTTTATTTTTACGGAAACAAATCCCTTTTCATGAGGATTCGTCTCGTCCGTGAAATAGTCATCAGAGTGTATATCGCATGAGTTGGCTTTCCCGTCATTTGTGCACAGAGAGTCGCGGTAGCGAAGAAGGCCTCCCTGAATTTTTTTCGGTATGCAAAGGGAGCAGACCTGACCATCTCATAGCGGCGGATCTGGCTTCACCCCCATCGCTAAGCCGTGTGTACTAAGGAAGACCGATGACAAAAATCAGCCTCTACGGCATTTCGAATTGCGACTCCGTCAAAAAGGCGCGCACGTGGCTTGATAGTCACGGCCTTGCCTACGCTTTCCATGATTACAAAAAAGTAGGCGCCGATCATGCCAAAGTCGGCGCGTGGATTGCCGCAGCGGGCGTTGATCTGGTCGTCAACCGCAAGGGCACAACCTATCGTGCGCTGTCAGATGCCGACAGGGGCTGGCGGTTGACAGTCACACAGCTGTCGCTTTGCTGGTTCAGCAGCCCAGCATTATCAAGCGGCCGCTCGTCGAATATCCCGACGGCGTTCTGGTCGGTTTCAAGGAAGACGAATGGTCCGCAGCCTTGCTTTAATTGCCGCCGCGATGCTGGCAGCCGCTTCTCCGCTGGCGGCGCAAAACATGCTGATCATCGCGCACCGGGGCGCGAGTGCCGATCGGCCTGAACACACGCTCGCCGCCTATGAACTCGCAATCGATCAGGGCGCGGATTATATTGAGCCTGACCTCGTGGCGACCAAGGATCTGGTGCTGGTGTCGCGCCACGAAAACGAACTGTCGGGTACCACCGACGTCGCGAGCCGCGAAGAGTTTGAGGATCGGCGCCGCGACAAGACCATTGACGGACAAAAGGTGGCCGGCTGGTTTGCCGAGGACTTCACCCTGGCCGAACTGCGCACCCTGCGGGCCAAGGAACGTATCCCTTCGCTGCGCCCCGCCAATGCGCGGTTTGACAAACTTTATCAGGTGCCAACTTTGGCCGAGATCGTGCAACTGGTGCGCGCCAAGGAGGCGGCGACCGGACGCAAGATCGGACTGTATCCGGAATTGAAGCACCCCGCGTTCCTGTTGCAGAACGAAGGCATCGACATGGTCGATTTGTTGCTGCGTGAACTGCGTATCCTTGGCATAACGGCGGCTGATCCGGTGTTCATCCAGAGCTTCGAGATTGCGCCTTTGCAGCGGCTCAAACAGCGCGGCGACGGGTTCAAGCTGGTGCAATTGGTGGCGCCTATAGGTGGTCCGGCGGACGAACCTGCGATGCGTTATGCCGAGATGGTGACGCCTACGGGCCTTGTCGAAGTGGCCAAATATGCCGATGCGGTGGGCGCAAATATTACGATGATCCTCTCCCCTGACGGCGCACCGACGCCGCTGGTGGGCGATGCCACGACACTGGGCCTTTCAGTGCACGCTTGGACACTGCGCCCGGAAAATGAGTTTCTGCCCTCTAGCTTGCGCAGCGGCGATGATCCCAAAGGACGCGGCTGCGGCGATCTGAAGTTGGTTGCAATGCTGGAAGCAGCTGGCGTGGCAGGCGTGTTCAGTGATGGCGCGTTGAAGGGTCGCGACTGCCGATAACACCATACGTCCTGAACTTGTCGAAGGCCTGCACCTTCTGCCGCACCGCCGGAAAAAAAGAACAGTGCTTCGACAAGCTCAGCACGAACGGGGTGACAAAACCCTAGGCCCGCCGCGCGCTCAGGATGTAATTGAGCGACATGTCGTCCGAAAGGTGCAGACCCTTGCCCGGCCGCCATGCGATCCCGCGCTTTGCGGTGACGATCAGTCCCACTTCGGCCAACAGCGCCCCAAACTCGTCGGGCGTGATGAAATCGCTCCAGCGATGCGTACCCTTGGGGACATACCCCACCGCCTCGGCCGCGCCGACCAGCAGCACCCGCGAAGCCGCGGTGCGATTGGGGGTAGACATCACCAGCAACCCGTCGGGCGCAAGCCGCGCGGCAACATCGCGCAGGAAGGCGGCCTTGTCAGCGACGTGTTCGATCACTTCGACGCAGGTGACCAGATCGAAGGTGCCGATATCCAGCCCCGCGACCTCCCCCGCCATGTAGCGGATATCGAGCCCCATGCCATCCGCGTGGGCAGATGCCGCCGAAACATTCTCCGCCGCTGCGTCCACGCCCGTCACGCTCGCCCCGAGCCGCGCCAAAGGCTCGCACACCAGCCCAGCGCCGCAACCGATATCCAGCGCCGACTTGCCTGCCAGCGGCTTTGCCTGCACCGCCGCATCCGGCCAATGCGCATCAATAGCGTCCCGGATAAACGCCATCCGCACAGGATTGACCTGATGGAGCGATGCCATCGGCCCCTTCGGATTCCACCAGTCGCGTGCGAGGCCGGCAAAGAATTCGGCTTCTTCAGGACGGATCGTTACATTCAGGTTCTTGGTTGATACGTTTGCGTTTCCCATGAACGCCCCTTAACAGCGCGCGCGAACACTCACCAGCAGGAGCTGCATCTTGGCCCGCATTGTGATGAAATTCGGCGGCACGTCGATGGCCGGGACGGAGCGGATCCGCCGCGTCGCCAATCTCGTGCGCGCACAAGCCGCGCCCAAGCCCGATGGCACCCGCGATTCGGTCGCGGTGGTCGTCAGCGCGATGGCAGGGGAGACAGACCGGCTGGTGAACTTCTGCCGCGAGGCGAACCCGCTCTACGATCCGGCGGAATATGATGTCGTGGTGGCCAGCGGCGAACAGGTGACCAGCGGCTTGCTGGCCCTGACACTTCAAGCGCTGGGCTGCAGGGCGCGCAGCTGGCTGGGGTGGCAATTGCCGATCCAGACCATCGAAGCCCATGCCAAGGCCCGCATTGACGAAATCGACGTGCCGGCGCTGATTGCTGCGTTGGACGCAGGCGAGATCGCTGTGATTCCGGGCTTCCAAGGCGTGTCAGGCGATGGCCGCATCACGACACTGGGTCGCGGGGGTTCGGACACTTCGGCGGTCGCTGTCGCCGCAGCGATCGGGGCGGACCGCTGCGACATCTACACTGATGTCGACGGAGTCTACACCACTGACCCGCGCATCGTCGCTAAGGCCCGAAAGCAGAAGGCGGTGACGTACGAGGAAATGCTCGAACTGGCATCGGTCGGCGCCAAGGTGTTGCAAACCCGCTCGGTCGGGCTTGCGATGAAGGAAAAGGTGCGGGTGCAGGTGCTTTCGAGTTTTATCGGCGAAGGCGCCCCGCCCGCCGATGATCTGCCCGGGACGATGATCGTCTCCGAACAGGAAATGGACGAATTGGTGGAGAATGGCCTGATGGAACGCCAGCTAGTAACCGGCATCGCGCATGACAAAAACGAAGCCAAGGTGATCCTCACCCGCGTGCCTGACCGACCTGGCGCGGTGGCGAACATCTTTGAACCGCTCGCTGCGGCCAGCATCAATGTCGACATGATCATTCAGAACGTCGGCCGCGACAAGGGTGAGACAGACGTGACCTTCACCGTCCCACAATCGGACCTAGCGCGCGCGCAGGCGCTGCTGGAGGATCGCCGTAACGCAATCGGCTTCAACCGCATCATCACCGACAGCAAAATCGCCAAGATCAGCGTTGTGGGCGTCGGCATGAAAAGCCACGCCGGTGTCGCCAGCACGATGTTCCGCGCGCTGTCTGATCGCGGGATCAATATTCAGGCCATCTCCACCAGCGAGATCAAGGTCAGCGTGATGATCGACGAGGACGAAACCGAACTTGCCGTGCGTGTGTTACACACAGCTTACGGGCTGGATGCAACTCGCTAACATAATTGTAAGGGACCCGCTTTTCCGTCCTACCGGCGAACCGGCGAATTGTCGCAGCCGGGCCTACCGTAATAACGACATATTAACTTACCCGACTGACTGTGCGCACTCTGCTTAAATGGAGTCGCACCTCATGGCCTTGGAAGCCCATCTCGAAACTGCCGACGGGCAAACGGATGCGCGTGCTACTGCGCGACGCAATCTGCTCCTTGAAACCGAGGGCGTACTGTCCAACGGGCACGAGGCGAATGTCACCATTCATAATCTGTCAGCGGCCGGGTTGCTGCTGGAAACCGGATTAGGACTGACGATCGGTGAAGTGCTCACACTCCATCTGCCGCAAGCAGGCGCGGTCGGAGCGGTGATTGTGTGGCGCAGCGACCGGCTTTACGGCTGTGCCTTCGAACAGGCAATCAGTCCGGCAGGGTTGGCGGCGGTTCAGTTGCAGGGCCTCAGCGTCGATACGCTGGCTAAGCCTGCGCGCTCCACATCGTCGATTTTTTCCGGGGAGACACTCGGTTCACGGATCAATCGGTTGCGGCGTGAATCCGGGTTGACGCTTGCAGATGTGGCCTCCGCCCTCGGGGTTAGCAAGCCGACCGTGTGGGCATGGGAAAAGGGCAAGGCCCGCCCCCTGCCCGAGCGGCTCGAAGCGATTGCCGCCACGTTGAATGTCGCCCCTGACCTGCTGCTCGCAAGCCCACATGAGACTAGCGACATCGAGACAATCATCACCGCCTGCCGCGTACGTATTGCCGAAGCTTGTGAAATCTCCCCGGCGGCAGTCAAAATCATGATTGAATTGTAATCGCCACTCGGTTCGAATTCACCGAAAGAGGCTACGTACTGCGCGCGGTAGGTATTCGACAGACTGACGAACACGGAAAACATGGTAAACAAGATCAGGAGGCGATTCGTTTTTTAGTCGCGTATGTTTACCTAGCTAACAATAACTTAAGTTATTTTCGAAAAAATAGTGAATTTTCTTCACATAACCGAAGTTCGTTAGTTACCACGTAAATCTGACTGAGAGCAAGTTGACGAATTTATCGTTAGACCGCTGGGGCACTGTCGGCATGAAAATTGGTTTGAGTGACGTCGAAGGACACGTCTTGCACGGACTGCTGGAAGAATCTTCCGGTGACATCGTAATTCGCCTCGATCGCCATGGGTTCATTATTCACACATCGGCCAACATCGCTGAACTGGGTTTTGATTTTTCGGATGCCTTGTTGCTGCCCCACATCACCGACCTGGCTGCTCCGGATCATGCCGCTTTTTTGGCTGACCATGTAGATGCGGCTTTGGCCGGACAGGCGCAAATCGGCTGGGCCGAATTTCCCGTTACCGCCTGCATCGAGCGGGAATCGTGCTATGATAGCCAAGGCCAACGCTGGTATGCCCTCAATCTGCGGGCGATGATCGATTCTAGCGGTGTGCCTGATGGTGCCATGTGCTTGATGCGTTCGGTCCAGCACGTGCGCAGCCTCGAAGGCGAATTACACGCCCGCGCCGTCACGGATCCGTTGACTGGGCTCGCCAACCGCCAGGCCTTCTGCGCCAACCTGCGACGCCATCTCGCGCAGGGCGGTGGGCAGGTGATTGCGGTGTTCGCCGTCGATGCCATGCGCGCGCTGTTGATGCGCTACGGCCAGCGCACGGCAGATGAGGTGCTATGGGGCTTTGCCAAGTTCCTCGAAACCATGGCGCTGCCGGGCCACGAATTGGCGCAGCTGGATGGTGAGCGGTTCGCCGTGTTGCTGCCCGAAATAACCTCGCGCGGCGCGCGCGAATGGGCCGAAGAAGTCGTGACGACCTTTTCGGGCCTCGCCGCGCCAGTGTCTGCAAAGGCACCGCAGCTTTCGGCCAGCGCCGGGCTGGCACGCGTGGAGTGCACCGTTGACTGGACCTTGAGGGAAGCGGAATTGGGTCTTGTGCTGGCGCGGGCCGGCGGCGGACGGCAGGTAGTCACAGCGGGTTATCGGCGGGCGGCGTAGCTCCCTCTAGACTTGGCATCGGAGGCGGCTAAACCGCGTCTATGAGCCATATTGCCACCATCTTGCTGCTCGGTTCGGGCGAGCTGGGCCGTGAATTTGTGATTGCCGCCAAGCGCCTGGGTGCGCGGGTAATTGCCTGTGACAGCTATGACAACGCGCCCGCGATGCAAATGGCCGATGGGCGAGAGGTCTTTTCCATGCTCGACGGCGCAGCCTTGCGCGCGGCAGCCGAAAAGCACCGACCTGATCTAATCGTCCCTGAGATCGAAGCGATCCGTACCGAAATGCTGGCGGAACTGGAGCGCGATGGCTGGTGCGTGGTGCCCTCGGCCCGCGCGGCGCAGCTGACCATGAACCGCGACGCAATCCGCGACCTAGCGGCCAGCAAATTGGGTCTCGTCACCTCACAATATGGCTATGCCGAGAGCCTCGCAGAGGCACACAGCGTGGCGACGCACATCGGTTATCCGTTGGTAATGAAGCCGGTGATGTCCTCATCGGGTAAGGGACAGAGCAAGGTCAACGATGCCAAAGCACTGGATGCCGCATGGGAGTATGCCGTCGCCAACATGCGCGGCGACCGCGCGCGGGTGATCCTCGAAAAGTTTATCTCGTTCGACTACGAAATCACGCTGTTGACGGTGCGCCACGCTGCCAAGGATGGGGACGCCATCAGCTTCTGCCCTCCAATCGGCCACCGACAAGAGCGCGGCGACTACCGCGAAAGCTGGCAACCGGCGGCAATGTCCGCCGCAGCGCTCGCCAAGGCTCAGGAGATGGCTTCTCAAGTGGTCATGGCGCTGCAAGGCGGCGGGCGCGGGTGGGGCCTGTATGGTGTGGAGTTTTTCGTTGCCCGCAACAAGGACGGCACCGAGGAGGTGATCTTCTCCGAACTCTCTCCCCGCCCGCATGATACGGGCATGGTGACGTTGGCCAGCCAAGACCTCAACGAATTCGACCTACACGCCCGCGCCATTCTGGGCCTGCCGGTGCCCGATCAGATTATCGCGCGACCTGCTGCGTCTGCAGTGATCCTCGCCGACCAAGACAGTGACACTTTCACCTTTGAAGGGCTGGCCGATGCACTCGCCCTTTCAAATCATGTCGATGTGCGGCTTTTCGGCAAGCCTATGACCCGCCCCTGGCGCCGCATGGGCGTTGCGATAGCGCGCTCTGAAACCACAGATGGCGCTGTCGACCTTGCCAAGCGGGCCGCCCAAGCTGTGCGGATTGTCTATTCTCCCAACGCCGACTAAAGCGCGAGCATGACCCAATACCCTAACACCGCTGCCATGATGCAGCGCGGCACGGACTTCCTTGGCTGCGATACCGCGATCATGTGCGGCGCAATGAGTTGGGTGTCGGAACGCAACCTCGTCGCTGCGATCTCCAATGCGGGCGGCTTTGGTGTGATCGCATGCGGAGCGATGACACCCGACATTCTCGACCGCGAAATCGCTGCAACCAAAGCGCTCACTAGCAAACCCTTCGGCGTCAATCTCATCACCATGCATCCCGCACTCTTCGATTTGATCGACGTGTGCCGCAAGCACGGCGTGACCCATGTGGTGCTGGCTGGCGGGATCCCGCCCAAGGGTTCGGTCGAAGCGATCAAGGAGGGCAGCGACACCAAGGTGATCTGCTTTGCCCCCACCCAGGCGTTGGCCAAAAAGCTGTTACGGTCTGGCGCGGATGCAATGGTGATCGAAGGTAGCGAGGCAGGCGGACACATCGGTCCAGTCTCCACCAGCGTGCTGGCCCAGGAAATCCTGCCCGACCTAAGCGCGGATCATCTGATCTTCGTCGCAGGCGGAATCGGTCGGGGTGAAGCGATTGCCAGTTACCTTGAAATGGGCGCGGCGGGCGTGCAATTGGGCACGCGGTTCGCCTGCGCGACCGAAAGCATCGCCCACCCCGATTTCAAGAAAGCCTTCTTCCGCGCCAATGCTCGCGAGGCCATTGCATCCGTGCAGGTTGATCCGCGTCTGCCCGTGATCCCGGTGCGCGCCTTGAAGAACAAGGGTACCGAAGAGTTCACCGCCAAACAGCGCGAAGTCGCAGCACTGCTCGATGCCGGCACGGTCGACATGCGGGAGGCGCAATTGCAGATCGAACATTTCTGGGCGGGCGCCCTGCGCCGCGCGGTGGTGGACGGTGACGTCGAAAACGGCAGCGTAATGGCGGGTCAATCGGTCGGCATGGTGACAAAGGAAGAACCTGCCGCCGACATCATCGCGCAACTAATGGCCCAGTGCGAAACGGCGCTGACCCGATGACGTGGCCGCGCCACTGATCCTTACCGTCGCATGTGCTGACCGGTCGGGAATCACGGCGCAGGTCACGGGCCTTTCTTCGCGCGCGGAATCAAGATTATCAGCGCAACCGCGCATTTCTTCACAGCTGACCTCGATGAAGGCCCGATTATTGGTCAGGCTGTCGAGCACGTTACCCATTCTAACCGTCCCGACGGCGTCGTGCGCAAGGGCCACGACATTAAATGCCCTGTTCTGGGCGACGCGGTGAGCATGTTCGCGCAGAAATGCGTCTTCACAAAAGGGTGGGCGCACCGTGGTGTTGAAAGCCTAACGCCGCGCGACCTTCGGGTTGGCTCCCATCGTCTTGTCCTCATTAGCACGGTGGATCACGTAAGCGCGGATCGCCTCAATCTCCTTTGTGCTTAACGAACCGGCAAAGCTCGCCATGCCGTTGTCCTTGAGCACCCCGTCATGCACCACCGCGCTCCACGCAGCCGCGCTTTCAAGCGATCCGGCGCGGCGAAGGTCGGGCAGCACGGTTGAACCCACTGCGCCCGGCGCGTGGCACACCGCGCAATATCGAGCATACTTGGTCTGGCCAATGGCGATGATCTCGGCCGAAGCTTTGCTTGGCGGCGGATCAAGCGGGAGCGCGGCGAGTTCCGGCTCGGCCGGCAATTGGGCCGTACCGCCCAACTTGAATACCAGCAGGCGACTGATATTGCGCACCGGCGCCTTGCGGTTGATCAGATCGCCATCGACCGACAGGGCATAGGCCCCTCCCCACCCCGCCAGCACCGCAACATATTGCTCACCCTTCACCGTATAGGTAACAGGCGGCGCAACCACTCCGGTCTGCGCGGCAAAACTCCACAGCTTCTTGCCGTTGGACGCGTCGTAGGCATTAAACTCACTTCCGGTAGTGCCTTGGAACACAAGGCCACCGCCCGTGGCGAGCAAGCCCCCGTTCCAAGGGCCGGGATGCTCGACTGTCCAACGCGCTTTTTGCGCCACCGGGTCCCACGCCACCAACATCCCTTTCAGAGAGCCGGCGACCTGTTTGCGGAAACCCTCATCCGCTGGAACATCGCCCGCACCAAGATTGAAGCCGACATTGAACCCGCGTGCGGTATCGGGCTTCCAGTCAGCCTCGGGCGCATACATCATGCCCGCTTCGAAAGCCGGGATGTAGACGAGGTTTTCGGTAGGGCTGTAGGCCATTGGGTGCCAGTTATGCCCGCCCAGCGCGCCGGGCGTCACTAGGGCGGGTTTACCGGTCTTGTCGACGCGGGTTTCGGGATTTTCGATCGGGCGGCCCGTTACAGGGTCGATGCCGCTGGCCCAGTTGACGCTGACATAGGGCTTGGCACTGATAAACTTGCCCGTTTCGCGGTCGATTACATAGAAAAAGCCATTCTTGGGTGCCTGCATCAGCACCTTCCGCGGCTTACCGTCGATCTCCATATCGGCGAGCATAATGTGCTGCGTGGCCGTGAAGTCCCAGGTTTCGCCCGGTGTGGTCTGGTAGTGCCAGACATATTCGCCGGTCGAAGGCCGCACCGCGACGATGCTGGACAAGTAGAGGTTATCGCCTTCACCCGTCCCGTCCTCGCCCGGACTGCGATAGGCGCGGTTCCACGGACTGCCGTTGCCAACCCCGATATACAGCAGATCAAGCTCGGGATCATAGGCCATCGAATCCCACACTGTGCCGCCGCCACCGATCGCATCGGACGCGCCCAGCACATCCATATTCCAGGTTTCGGCGGCCTTCTGGAGATAAGCGGGCTGGTCTTTCGCATCGCCGCCTTCCGGCACGGTGTAGAACCGCCACAACTCCTCGCCGTCATTGGCATCATAGGCCGCGACATAGCCGCGCACGCCAAACTCCGCCCCACCGTTGCCGATGATAACCTTGCCGTCGATCACGCGCGGCGCGCCGGTGATAGTGTAGCTTTTAGACTGGTCGACCGTGACCGTTTCCCACGCCACCGTGCCGGTGTCGCGGTCGAGCGCCACCAAGCGCCCGTCCAGCGTGCCGAAGAATAACTTGTCACCCCAAGTGGCAAGGCCCCGGTTCACCACATCGCAGCAGGCCTTGACCGCTGTTTCGCCCGGAACCTGCGGATCATATTCCCACAGCTTGGCCCCGGTGGTCGCATCGAAAGCCTTTACCTTGCTCCACGCGGTGGTCAGGTAAAGCTTGCCATCAATGACCAGTGGGGTCGCTTCTTGCCCGCGGCCCGTGTCCATGTCGGCAAACCAGGCGAGGCCCAATTCCCCAACGTTCTCGCGGTTCACGCTGTCCAAGGGGGAGAAACGCTGTTCGGAATAAGTACGCCCGTGGCTGATCCAGTTGGCCGAATCGGCATCTGCGCCCACCAGCATCGCCATGGTGATCCCGGCACCGGCTGCGTCCGCGCTCGCGAAAACTTCACTGCAATTCGCCAGCGTTCCTGCTGACAGCAACACAGCTGCACTGAACGCCCACCGCTTGATATCCATGTTTCCCGCTCTCCCCGTTGCGTGGCTGCCCGTTTTGCCGGGTCATGCGCCATTGATGCATGTTGACGCGTAAGTGCGGGCTTGTCCATGCCTGCCGCTCGCGCCTATCAGGACAGCGAGGGGAAGGCAGGAGAGCCAATCATGTGCGAAGAAAACAAGCTGGCCGAATGGGCCCGAACCACCATCAGCCGCCGCCAATTTGGCGCCTTGACTGGAGCAGCGGCATTGGCCGCCTGCGCCTCGGGTGAAGGCGAAGGCATCGCACAAGGAGCAGCATCGGTCCTTAAAGAACGCGCGGTGAGCTTTGCAACAGCCGACGGAACGCTTGACGGGTTCTTCGTGCAGCCGGAAAATGGCACGCACCCTGCCGTTATTCTGTGGCCCGATATTGCCGGCATCCGCGAAGCCAAGCGCAACATCGCACGCAAACTGGCGGGCGCTGGCTATGCCGTGCTGGTGGTGAACCCCTATTACCGCGACATCACCGGCGAACAATTTGCCGATTTCGCCTCTTTTGTGTCCGATGAAGGCTTCCAAAAGGTGGGCCCATGGCGCGGCAAGTTGACTGCCGAAGCAATCATGCGCGATGCTACCGCTATCGTCGACTGGCTTGATCGGCAGGAAGGGGTCGACCAAGCGCATGGGATCGGCACGCAGGGTTACTGCATGGGCGGCCCGTTCACGATCTGGAGCGCAGCCGCTGTGCCGGGACGGATCAAGGCCGCAGCCAGTTTCCACGGTGGTGGCTTAGTGCGCCCAGACAGTCCAATGAGCCCGCACTTGGTGCTCGGCAAGGTCGACGCCAGCCTGCTGATTGCGGTGGCGCAGGACGACGATGCAAAAGCTCCGACCGACAAGACCGTATTCGCCGAAGCGGCCAAGACGGCAGGTGTCCCCGCCACCGTAACGGTCTTCCCGGGCAACCACGGCTGGATGGTAGCCGACAGCCCAGCCTACGATGCAACCGCAGCTGCGCGGGGTGAGGCGGATTTGAAGGCGCTTTACGCAGCCGCGCTGGCGTAGAATTCGGTCCGGGCTTCAGTTCGTCTTGTGCACCTTCGCTCGTTCATGGGCGGCACCAAACCGGCCGTGCTTGCGATAGCGCAGCATCCACTTATCGAGGAAAAGGCCGAGCGGCTTGGGCTCGATCCCCAGCTCGGCAAAGCCGAGGGCGCCCGGCGCAACCGTGCTGCCGGGCTTGAGCAGCGTCCATTGGTCACGGCTCATCGGTGTGCCGGGCAGCGCGGCGAAGGTCGCGCTGATTCCGTCAGGTACAGCGAGGAAAGTACGCCTGCGCCTTTGGGCTGCGGCGATCCGCTCGTGGATTTGCATCATGCTGAGCTGTTCTGGCCCGCCCAGTTCATAAGTTCGGCCACCATGCAGTTCGGGGTGCTCCAGCGCGACTGCGACCGCCTCGGCCACGTCATCGGCATAAACGAGTTGCAACTTCGCCTCTGGCCCGAAGACAGGCAGGACGGGCAACATCTCGATCATCCCGCCAAACAGGTTGAGGAAATTGTCGTCCTTGCCGAACACGATTGAGGGGCGCAACACTGTTGCCTTGGGAAACGCGGCCAGAACGCGCTCCTCCCCCAGCGCCTTGCCGCGCGCATAGGGCGTGGGTGAGCTTGCATCCGCGCCAATTGCGCTGATCTGGACGAAAGCCTTGACCCCATTTGCAGCAGCCAGCCGCGCAATTGTGCCCGGGGCCTCGCCCATCAGCTTGACCAGATCGCCGTCGAACGCGCCGACCAGGTTCACCACATAATGCGCGCCTTCCATTGCCGCCGCAACGTGCGCCTCACGGGTGATGTCGCAAGGCATCAGCTGCAATTGGCCCAGATTGGCGAGCGGCTTGAGATCCTGCGCTTTGCCAGGCGAGCGGCTGGCCAGCCGCAAACGCGCCCCGCGCGCGAGCAGGCTTTGCGCAACATAATTACCGATATAACCGGTGCCGCCAAAAATCGTAACCAGTTGGCCGGAAAGCGGAGAGGAAGTGGGCATGACGTGGGTGCTCTTGATCATTGGGAAAATCTGAGATGGCTTTGCTTTAACGCGGGCGGGGAGGCAAGGGTTCCAGCTGGCGAAGCGCCGGCACAGGACCGAAGGGAAGCGATCGCTTTCGCCTGGACCGACCTTGCCTGGCGCCTCGACCCTGCCAAGTCCGCGCAGATCGTTGACGGAGTTATCCAGACCACAAGCTGCGGCACCCCTTTGGCCAAAAATCTCAAACGCCCCATCGCTTCCACCTCGCTGTCTCAGGTTTGCCCAAAGCGCAGGTGCACAAGCGGCAATCTTTGCATTGACAGCCCCTTATCACCCGCCTAATCGCCCTCGCCTACCCAACCTTCGGCCGTCATGGTCGGGGGTCCCGTGCCCAGATGGCGGAATTGGTAGACGCACCAGCTTCAGGTGCTGGCGCTCGCAAGGGCGTGGAGGTTCGAGTCCTCTTCTGGGCACCATTTGTTCTTCTCTTGTTCTCCCAGATAATCTATAAAACCCGCAGAAACCCTAGGGATTTGGCCCTTTGGTAGTTCCGGATCGTCCCGTTTGTTCTCGGGGGTTCCAGACATTTTTGCGGGCCTTTTGCGGGCCTTTGCGAAAACCACATTTGGAAAAGGCCCGCAAATGCCTCTGACCGAAACGCGGCTCCGCGCTCTCAAGACGAAAGACAAACCTTACAAGGTCGCTGACCAGCGAGGCCTTTATATCGAGGTTACCCCAGCCGGTGGGAAGCACTGGCGATTTCGATACCGGCTCGGCAAGCTCGAGAAGAAGCTCGTAATCGGGAGCTATCCCGAGGTCAGCCTGAAAGAGGCGCGCGACGCGACCTACGAAGCAAGGCAGACCGTTGCGTCAGGCGGGGATCCGGCCTTCGACAAGCGGAAGAAAAAGATCCGCGAGGAGTTCCTGTCTGCCCAGACCTTCGAAGCCGTTGCCCGCGAATACATCGAACAGATGATGGTGCAGAATGGCCGTGCCGAAGGAACGATCATCAAGGCAAATTACTTCCTCGATCAGCTTGCGCCGGCCATCGGCAACCGGCCAATTCATGAGATTGAGCCGTTTGAGGTTCTGGCTCCGCTTAAGCGTCTGGAGGCCAGCGGGAAGCATGAGACTGCAAAGAAGTCTCGTTCCTTTGCAGGCAGGGTCTTTCGTTATGGCGTCGCCACGACCCGGTGCAAATCCGATCCGACGAGCATGCTCAAAGGTGCTCTGATCACGCCTCGGGCTACGCATTACGCAGCGATCCTTGAGCCCAAGGAGCTTGGT
The DNA here is from genome assembly GCF_056495765.1 of Erythrobacter sp. 'gip.4 top 5'. NCBI lineage: Bacteria > Pseudomonadati > Pseudomonadota > Alphaproteobacteria > Sphingomonadales > Erythrobacteraceae > Erythrobacter > Erythrobacter sp. 'gip.4 top 5'. The sequence goes on from NZ_CP200270.1 coordinate 81,628, forward strand.
GGGCTTTTACGTTCGATAGATGACTACACCGGCCATCTGATCACAAGGTTCGCGTTGCAGATCGCGCCTCATGTCTTTGTTCGCCCGGGCGAACTGCGGCATGCCGAATGGCGCGAGATCGATCTGGTGGACAGGGTCTGGAAGATTCCCGCGGGCAAGATGAAAGCGCGCCGGACGCATGCGGTTCCGCTTTCGACGCAGGTCGTCGGATACCTAACCGACCTCGCTGAATTGCTGGGCCAAGATGGCTACGTGTTCCCCTCTGCGCGCACATCGCAGCGCCCGATGAGCGAGAATTCTCTGAACGCAGCATTCCGCAGGATGGATTACTCGAAGGAGGAAGTTACTGCGCACGGCTTGAGGGCGACCGCATCGACATTTCTGAACGAGTCCGGGCTCTGGAATCCTGACGCGATCGAGCGCGCATTAGCGCATGGCGATAGCAATGTCGTGCGCGGCATCTACCACCGGGGCAAGCACTGGGACGAGCGAGTGCGCATGGCCCAGTGGTGGAGCGACTACCTCGACGAACTCCGGTCAGGAGGAAAAGTCATAAAGGCCAAATTTGCAAAAGGCTGAGCGAATGGATTGCATTGCTAGTCAGCCAAAACAGGATTGGAGGCTCAGGAGCAGCCCTAGCAGCGAGACTGACGCGAGCAAACCGAACTCAATCCTTACGCCCAGATCTGCAAGCCATTTGCGCATCGCTAAAAGGCCTCAGTTTGTGGCGTTCTGGCATTTGAGCTGATCGAAACGGTCCGCGATTGTTTTCCAGGTTTCTACGCCTGCCGCATCGCCCTCGTTTGCCAATCGTTTGACTTGCTCTGCCATGTAAGCAGGCCCTGCTGCGCCGTGGTTCTTTTCAACCCACAGCGCCACAGCCCAAAGTTCTTGGTCGCGGTTCAGCACCAAGGCGCGCGTCTTCCAGTCCAGGTCCGCGCTAGTCCTTCGCTGACCAGCTGATCGCCGAGTGACCGACCATCGCGGATCACGACCCGCAGTTTGCGCCCGTACTGGTCTTCATCCCGGTTTCCGATGGTCCTGAGCTCGAAGGGCCCAACATTGAGCAAATCGACCAATCGATATGTCGCTCGCATTCCAAGCTCATATTCGTAGTCGCATCTGGGCTGGCCAATTTCCGGAGTGTCGATGTCAGCAATACGAATCTTGATCCCATCAAGCCAAAAAGTATCGCCATCCACGACACATGTCCGCCGGACCGTGTCGCAGATAGCAAATTGTGGGGAGCTTGCTTGTTGAAATAACGGCTGGGGCTGCTGCTCGACGTCTGCACCGCTCGCGTTCCCGCCTGGCCAGTTCAGCGCCAGCATCCCTGCAGCAACTACTATTGAGAATGCCCCAAAGCCCAACATAATCTCCTTCCGCAACTTGCGGCTCTTTTTTGTTTTCAACGCTTGGCGAAAGTCGAACGGATCACCGGGTGCTTCACTCACTGGGGCTGTCCGATGTCACTGTGCAATTGCCCTCAGATAATAGCCAGAAATCAGGCCATCTCGTCAATTGTATGTGCCAATTGCGCGCCATCTTGCCAACACTGTTCTGACGTATTGCGGTGTTTCACCGTTTTTCGGAATACCCTGTGATCGGGACACAGCACCCGGACCGGCATTATAAGCGGCCAAAGCCAGGTGGACCGCTTCGAAGCGTTTCAACATATCGCGCAGGTAGCGCGCACCACCGTCGATCGAAGCGATAGGATCATGTCTGTTCCGAACACCCAGTTCCCGCGCAGTGCCAGGCATAAGTTGGGCAAGTCCGGCCGCACCCGCCGGACTGACAGCCATTGGATTGAACCGTGACTCGGCCCAAATCAGAGCGCGCAGCAGGTTGCTTGGCAAACCGTATTGGCGTTCAGCCTCGGCGATCGCTGCCATGTACAAACCTTCCCGGTAGGAAACATCTGCTCGATTACTTTTATAGATTGCTGGGAGGTGCTGTCTGACGGACACTTCCTCGGCCTTCGGTTGCATGATGGCGTGTTCGAAGAGGCTGAACTGCTGAGCACTGGCTGGGTGAAACGAAGTCGCGATCAAGCCCGCAATGGCGATCGTTAATCTCGTCAAACGTTTGGGGGCTGTCATCTCGTTCATTGCTCCATTGCTTCGAATCGAAATGGAACATACATAGAACATGTGCCTGTAGGAAAGCGACAGATGCTAGCCTACCGGAGAGGAGAGGAGGCGTGTTGAGGGGGCCACTTCGCAAGCTGAGGAGCTCGCATGTCCCTGTATGTCCAAACTCATCCCACTTCGTCCCTTGCCGAGACTGCTCGCCGCCTTTGCGAATCACGCGGCGGAAAATGGTCGGGAACAAAGGGGATGGCCTGCTGCCCCGCCCACGAAGACCGCACACCTTCGCTCGGCGTGACTCTCGGCCGAAAGGCTATTCTCTTCCATTGTTTTGCGGGTTGCGATCAGCAGGCTGTGCTTTCCGCTCTGGCACGTGAAGGTTTCGGCGCGGCAATATTATTTTCAGGCTCGAAGAATACCGATCATTCCGAGCCAAACAGGTCTCGCAAGCCGTCAGCAGCAGCGCTGAGAATCTGGCGCGAAGCCGATCCGTTGCGTGCCAGTCCAGCAAAGGCCTATCTCGAAAGTCGCGGGCTTTTGGCTGCGTCCCCGGCGCTTCGCTTCCATCCTCGAACACCGCTTGGGCCCAAGGGTCGCACGCGTTTCCTTCCAGCCATGATTGCTGCAGTCAGTCTCGATGAGGCGCCAATTGCCATCCACCGCACGTTCCTGTCGCAGCAGTACTCTGCGAAAGCTGCCTTCGACAAACCGAAACGCGCGCTGGGTTCTCTCGGCGAAGCGGCTGTCCGCCTCTTTCCACCGGCTGCTGGCAGGCTTGGACTTGCCGAGGGGATAGAAAGCGCGATGTCAGCTTATGCTCTTACCGGCATTCCGTGCTGGGCTACACTGGGCAACGAGCGGTTTGGTCTCGTGACCATTCCTGAGAGCGTGACCGAGCTTCATCTGTTTGTGGACAATGACGCTGGCGGCGAGCTCGCTGCGACACGTGGCTTCGCGGCCTATGTCCGGGATTGTCGGACGATCCAGGTCCGCAAACCTCGCTCAAGCGATACCGATTGGAACGACGAACTGAGGGCATGGCTGCGCCGCAAGACGGCGCATTGAGAGGAGAGAGGGCTTTTTGAATTTCTGATCCGGCAGAGGGCACATGTCCCGATGCCTCAATCAGGAGGACAATTTGCCATGTTTCACTCAGACCTATTTCCCGACAGCCAACAGCTGCATTCAATTCCGCTGGCCTATGCCGTCGGCGTGAAAATTGCCGAACATCTCGCATCTGGCCGTCATCTCACGCGTGCCGATATCTCGTCCCTGTTCTCAGAAAAGACCGGAGTGCAGGACTGGGGAAGCGCATGGACGATTGATGACTACAACAACGCCGCCGAGATCGGAGCTCTGCTTTGGCTGCGCGATCATTCGCGGATTGATCTGACGACGGGCATGCGCGAAGCCGAAGCGCGCTTCGACTGGCTCGATGCGGCACTGCCGCCCCGGCATGTTCGAAGCGTGGATCAGGTCGAGCTCCAGCAGTTTTCAACTCCGCCGATGCTGGCCTGGCTGATGGCCAAGGCCGCCGTCATTTCTCCGCAAGACTCCGTGCTCGAGCCATCTTCCGGCAATGGTGCAATTGCGATTTGGACGCATGCTCATCAGGCATCTTTGCAGCTCAACGAGATCGATTTCGCCAGACGGAACAATTTGAGGCATATCTTTCCAGTAGCTCAAATAACCGCACACGATGGCGAGCTGATCGCAGACTTGCATCGCGGTCCGGTCCCCTCCGTAGTTTTGATGAACCCTCCCTTTGCTCGCAGCCAGGAGCGCGGCAAGGACGGCGCAACCGCCCACCGCCATCTGCGCAGCGCGCTCCGGACTTGCGCTACCGGCGGCAGGATCATCGCGATCATGCCCGACAGCTTCGACGCATCGCGCTTTCACGATGCAGAAAGCGATACCTCGCTCTGTCTCGATGTCCGCTTGCAGCAGATGTTTTCCCGAACGGGCACCGGCATTGCGGTCCGCCTGGTCGTGTTCGACAAGATTCCGGGCGCTGCGGTTCCGGAGATCACAGGTGATACCTCTTACCTTGTCGAACTCGATGACCTTCTCACACTTCTACCGCCTCGCGCACCGATTTCCGCAAGAGTCCATCATCCGGGGATGCGCAGCGCGTTGCGCCCCCAAGTCAAAGAGCCAAAGCGTCACTCAGCGATCAGGCCGTCGGCGCCGTTTGCTACGCAGCCACGTTCCGCGACCGACGTGGCCGAACTGGCCTATACCGCGCTCACCGAACCCGCGCCGGTGCCCGAGCAAACAGGCATCTATCTCCCCTATCGCCCCAGCCGCATTGCGTTTGCCAATGCTCCGGCGCATCCGACACCCCTCGTTGAATCGGTCGCTATGGGATCGGTCACGGCCCCGATTCCCGAAGCGTGTCCACTTCTTCCTGCAAACTGGCAGGCAGACTGCCTGCTGTCCGAAGCGCAATGCGAGACACTCATCTATGCTGCGCAAGCGTTTGCGCGCGACCTGCCTGGTCAATTCCGGCCGAGCCAGGAAGGCACGATGCTTGAGCTCACCGAGGACGGCAGCTCCTACCGCCAGGGCTTTTTCCTCGGCGATGGGACCGGAGCGGGCAAGGGACGGCAGATCGCCGCAGTTATCATGGACCGATGGCTCTCGGGCGAGCGCCGCCATATATGGATCACCAAGAACGAAGCATTGCTCGAGGACGCTCGCCGCGACTGGGAGGCGCTTGGCGGGATGGCGCTCGACATCCAGCCGCTCTCGCGCTGGAAAATCGGACAGCCCGTTACGATGCCTGAGGGTATTCTCTTCGTAACTTACCCGACGCTGCGGTCAGGACGCGCCGAAGATACCCGGCTTGATCAAATCCTCGCCTGGGCGGCTGCGGAATTTGATGGTGTGATTGCTTTTGACGAGGCGCATGCCATGGCCAACGCGCTCGGCTCATCGGGCACGCGCGGTAAGCTCAAGGGCTCAGAACAGGGTATGGCGGGCCTCCGGCTACAGAACAATTTGCCGCGCGCCCGCGTCCTTTATGCATCTGCTACGGGAGCGTCGAATATCGCCAATCTTGGCTACACCGCCAGACTTGGCTTGTGGGGCCCGGAAACCGCATTCCCGACGCACGAAGCCTTCATGAGCGACATCCGGGCCGGCGGGGTCGCAGCCATGGAACTCGTCGCCCGTGACCTCAAGGCACAGGGTCTCTACCTTGCTCGCGCTTTGTCCTTCGCCGGGGTCGAGTATGATATTCTCGAACGCCGGCTGAGTGATGCGCAGGTGCAGATTTACGATGCCTATGCGGAAGCCTGGGCGATCATCCATCGCAATCTAGAGGCAGCGCTTGAAGCGACCCGGGTGGTCGACGAGGACAGCGGCGATACGCTGAACCGAAACGCAAAATCTGCTGCACTTTCGATATTTGAAGGCACCAAGCAGCGCTTCTTTGCGCAGCTCCTGCTTTCGATGAAACTGCCGAGCCTTATCCCGGCCATGGAAGAGGCGCTTAGCGAGGAGAATTCGGTGGTCGTGCAGCTTGTTTCAACGTCAGAGGCCATGCTTGACCGGCGTCTCGCCGACCTTTCTGACGACGAACGCGAAGCGCTCGATATCGACTTGTCCCCGCGTGAATATGTCATTGACTATCTCGCCAAGAGCTTTCCCGTACGCCTGATGCAGGTCTTCACCGACGAGGACGGCAATCAGCGGTCAGAAACGATGAGCGATGACGAGGGCAGCGTAAGCTCGGGGAAGCCAAGCAGGCGGGTCGCCGCAATCGCGAAGAACAGGATGATCGCCACCTGCGCGATGCGGGCGATAATGTCCGAAGCCGAGGTGCCGTCGGGCAGGATCTCGGCCGCCGCGAGCGAGCGATCGACGCCCAGTCCGCCAAGAATCTCCTTGAGGATCTGCACAACGAAACGGCTGATGACGTAGCCGATGCCAAGCAAGATCGCGGCTCCGATGATGCGCGGAATGGCATCGAAGATCAGCTGCAGCATGCTACTGGCCGGAGTTGAAATCGTATCGATATTGAGGGCTTCGAGCGCTGCGATCGCGACCGGGATGATGATCAGCACATAGGCGATCGTCCCGATAGTGTTGCTGATGGTGGAATTGCCGGTGACGGTGTCGACACCGCCACGATTGGCCCATTTGTCGAAATTGACCGTCTGGAGCGCGGTGACGACGAGATCGCGCACGATCTTAGCGACCATCAGGCCAATGAAGAAGATCAGCCCCGCTCCGATCAAATTGGGGATGAATGACACGACGTTTTTAAGCAGCGAGTCGATCGGCCCGGCAACCGCGCCAAGGTCGAACACTTGCAGCACGGCGAGCAGGCCGAGAAGCCAGATCAGCAAGCTGACGATCTTGCCGAGCGATTCACCCAGCGAGCTGCCGCTGCCGGTGCCCCTCTGGAAAAAGCGGACGTTGTCGACCAGCTTGGCAAAGGCCCATTTGGCGGCCCGCGCGAGCAGCCAGGTGACGACGACGATCAGGACGGCTAGTCCGATCTTCTGGACTAGCTCCATCGCCAGATCCTCGTTGAAGCGGTAATTCCCCATTCGCATGATAAGTAAATCCCCATGTTTCTTGAATTAACCTCGGCCTACCAGATCAGGAGGCTGCCGTAAAATCGATGCTGTCGGTGACGTGACCCCCTGATTTTCGTCCAGTCTCGATTAGGGTCCGGTCCTGACAGAAGGAAGGACGAGATGAAGAGAACGAGGTTTACCGAAGAGCAGATCATCGGCGTGGTGAAGGAGGCCGAGGCGGGAGCGAAGACCGCTGACCTTGGACCCTCGATAGCGCGCCCGTCCAACGGACGAGGCGGTAAAGCTAGTTGATGCACGTGATATTGTGAGCCGCTGCAACCCTCTACGCCAACAAATGGAGCGGTGCTCGCCAGCGTGGCGGAGACATTATTCCGTGGGGTTTTCCAACAACCGCTGCGCGCATGAATAAATGGCAGTCTTTAGGACGCGGTTGGATCACGGTGATGGCAGGGAAGAAGGCGCAAGGCGGAACTGGCTCGGCCGGATCGCTGGGCGGACGAACAAATTTGGCGTCGAATAGGACCGAAGGGGCCATTCCTGCATATGTTTCTCAATTACGATCAGCGGCTTGATTGATTTGAATTTGAAAAGCTCGAAACTAAACGGTCCGCCCAGCGTTTCCATAGCAGTAAGCCGCCGTGAGCTTGCATTGACCAAAAGAGGAGACGCACTGTGTCTGCACCGAAAAATCTGGAAGATTGTTACAAGGAAGAACTGGCCGACAACTGGTCCGCGAATGATCAAATGTTAAAGATGGTCGGCCAATTGGCCGACAAAGCGAGCGATCCCAAGCTCAAGGAACGGCTGAATAAGTCTGCCGAGGGCATTAAGGGCCATACCGCTACCTTGCAGGAGCTGCTCAAAGATTGCGGCGAGAGCGAGAAGGAACATTGTAAGGGCATGGAAGGCCTCGTCAAAGAAGCGAAAAAACATGTGATCGAAGCGAATATTGAGGATGACGATGTGCGCGACGTGATTATTGTCTCGCAATATCAGCGCATGTGTCATTACGGTATTTGCGGCTTCGGCACTGCCAAGGCGTTTGCTGAAGCCCTCGGAAAGGATGACCATGCCGCCAAGCTCGATGCCATTACGGCCGATATCTATGGCGCGGACGAAAACATGACCGATCTGGCGGAACGATCGGTCAACTTGCAAGCCAAGAGCTGACATAACGATGGGTGCCGGCTCTTTGACCAAGCGGGTCGGCACCAAATGCATTTTCGCTTCGTCAATTGTCGATGACGCCGTTGCCGTCTTGCCGTTCAAAAATCAAATTTCCTTGGGGCCAATTGCGTCGTCGCTCCACGCCGAAGTGGATTTCGCCATCTGCGTTCCCGCCCAAAACGAGGAACGGATTTTACCAGCCTTTCTTGCATCACTAGTTCACTCAGTTGAACGCAGCGGCGCAACCGGGGCAGTTGTCCTGCTGATCAACAACAGCGCTGACCGCTCTTGGCAGTTGGCCTCCAGTCTCCTCGAGGCTTCGGGATGCAGCTATGTGATCGCAAGCGTTTCGCTGCGGCCCGCCATCGCCGACGCACCGCATGCGCGGCGTATCGGGCTTGATATCGGTGCGCTGTTGGTAGGAAATGGCGCCCTGCTAACAACCGATGGCGACACACTTGTCGCCCCTGAATGGGCAGCGGCGAACCTTCGGCATCTTCGCGAAGGTGCCGATCTGGTGTGCGGCAAGGTGTCGATCAATTCGCAGGAATATGCTGAGCTGCCCCATTCTGTTCGTCATTGCGGCGAGGTTGAAGCAGCTTACTCAGCGGAGCTTGAACGATTGTGGCAGCGTTGGACCGGTAGGGATGCGCCAAGTTTCCAGATCGCCGCGATGGGTGCCAGCCTGGCGCTGCCGACCGTGCGCTACCGGGAGATCGGCGGCATGCCGATACCGCAAGTGGGCGAAGACAAGGCGTTGGCCGTTCTTGCCCGTCGCCGCGGCTGGTCCATCAAAATGGCGGGTGACGTGACAGTTGAAACGTCCGGAAGACTTTTTGCAAGAGCAGCCGGCGGGATGGGCGATGCATTGCGCGCCCGGGCCACGGATGAGGATCCATATTGCGACGAACAGCTGGTCCCGCTCGTTCTGCTGCGACGCCTTGCGGATATCTGGACGGGTCTGCCGCTGGGCACAGGAAAATATGCGCAGCTCCAGGATGCGATAGCGCGCGATCCTACTTTGCAGCATCGCCGGATGCGCATGTCCCAAGTCGTCGTGAACCTGACCACTGCTCGCGATGAGAGGCCAAATAACACAACAAGCCAATTTTACGCAGCGGGCGCCGAAGCATGACCGAGCGTGAGACAGGCGTTGGTATCAATCGAGTGACGGTTTCATTGCAAAGCGATTTACGAGATTCCTTGGAGAGAAGCTTGCCATTTCCGATCGAACAGCTCCAATCGGGCATCTTAAGAGATCCGGACGAATCATTACGGGCCAGTTGCATTCAGTCTGCTATCGAAGAGCAAGCACCCGAACGTCAGTATGACGGGGCCCCTATTACCAGCACATCTGTTACATTCGAACGCGGCGAAATCGAGCTCAAGCGGATGCTTTCACTCCGGGCCGCTGCATGACCGCGCCTTGGCCGGACCTCCACGCCGAACTGCTCGGCGCCATTGGCGGCCGCGCGGCGGCCAGCGACGTAAAGGATGGTGATCTCTCCCAGGATGTTGCGGCGCTCCATGACGCTGGCTGGCTGGCCTCCTGTCTCCCGCTTGAGCGCGGGGGAGAAGGCTGGGGTTGCGCCCCCGAAGGTGTGACGGGGGCATTCGCAGCATTGCGTGGCCTCGGACGGGTCAATCTTTCTGTCGCGCGATTGTTTGAAGGCCATATGAATGCGGTAAAACTTGTGATGCTCTATGGCCGTGAGGAGACACAGAAACGCCTCGCGCAGAGCGTCCATGCAGGAGAATTGCTCGGCGTTTGGGGTGCGGACGATCCAGGCAGCCCGATGACGCTCTCAGACCATCCCGCAGTCCTTGTGCTCGGCGGTGCCAAGCGCTTCGCTTCGGGGCTCTGGCTCGTTCGCCAAGCAGTGGTGGCGATCAACGGTGATCAAGGTGCATTGCTGGCACTTGCGCCGACCAACGATCCTTCGCGCTGCGATCCCTCTGGTTGGACCGTCTCGGGGATGCGCGCCACGCGATCAGGGCGCTACGATTTCAACGGGGTCGAACTCGCCGATGATGCCGTGCTCGGCGAACTCGGCGATTATGTCCGCGAGCCGCATTTCGAGGGCGGTATCTGGCGCTATTCCGCCGCACATTTCGGCGGCGCCGAGGCGCTGTTCGCGCGGTTCCGCGAGGCCTTGCTCGAGCGCGGCCGGATCGAGGATCCGCACCAGCTCGACCGGATCGCGACCGGCGCAATCGCGCTCGAGACTATGCGGCTGTGGCTGTGGCGTGCGGCTGAGGCGGTCGAGGCGCGCGAGGCGTCCCCCGCCACCGCCACGCTCTCGCTGCTGGCGCGGCAGGTGACCGAGGACAATTGCCGCACGGTGCTGGCACTGGTCGAGAGCGGGCTGGGGATGGCGGCACATGAGGAGGGCACGTCGATCGAGCGGATCCGCCGCGATCTCGGACTGTTCTTGTGTCAGGCGCAACCCGACGCGAAGCGCCAGCGCGCCGCGCGGGCGCTGTCCGGGAGCGGGTTGCGGGCCGAGGATCTGTGAGCGTTCCTGCGACCGCGGAAGGCAGCCTGCTGCGCGCTGCGGAGGGGGCGGCCGCGGTGGAATTGGCGGAACTGTCGCCGCCAGGCGGATTGCTGCTGGTAATGCCGCATCCCGACGACGAGACTTTGTGCTGCGGGCAGGCGCTGGCCGCGGCGGCTGAGGCGAGAAGGAAAATCGCGCTCGTCCTGGTGACTGATGGCGAGGCTTCGCATCCGTCGTGTGACACGGGCGAGATTGCCGCTGTGCGCCACGCAGAACTGGACGCGGCGCTACAAATCCTCAGCCCGGACCGGGCGGTTGCGGTGCATCGGCTCGGCCTTCCCGATGGGCGCAGCCATTGCGACGATCTGACCGATGGTGGCTGGGATGCCTTGTTCGCCTTCGTCGAGGCCACCGATCCGGAAGCGATCTGGACCACTTCGGCGAGCGATCCGCATTGTGACCACGCAACTGCGCATGCAATTGCGCGCGATCTGGCGGAACATTGCCGGGCAGCGCTGTGGAGCGCGCCGGTCTGGGGCCGCTTCGGCGAGCGAGCGCTGCCCGAGACCGAGCTTCGGCTATTTGAAGCGCCCTCGCTCTTGCAGCGCAAGCGCCTTGCGCTTGAGGCCTATCGCTCGCAATTCACCGATCTCATCGCCGACCCAGAGGCCTTTCTCATGCCCGCACCGCTGCTGGCGCATTTCGCCGCGCATGCGGAGATCTTCTACCGTGGCTGAGACCCCCAGCGAGCGGCGGGCGTGCTTCGACCAGCTGTTCGCCGACAATCCCGACCCCTGGGACATCGACACCAGCGACTACGAACGCAGCAAGCGGGAGGCGGTGCTCGCCGCGCTGGGCGAGCAGCGCTTTGTCCGGCTGCTCGAAGTGGGTTGCGCGGGCGGCGCGCTGACCGAACCTCTGGCGACCCGCACCGATGCGATAGTCGCGGTGGATGTTTCGCCAAAGGCGCTCGAACTGGCGAGGCAAAGGCTAGTGGGATCCGACTGTATCGAATTCGTCGCCGCCGAGGTGCCAAGCTATTGGCCGGATGGGCAATTCGACTCGGTGATCCTATCCGAAGTGCTCTATTTCCTCAGCGTCGAGGAAATCCGCAACGTTTCCCGGCTCGCCCGCGAAAGCCTGACCGATGGCGGTATCTGCCTGCTGGTCAACTGGACCGGGCCTAACGATCTCCCTGTCGATGGCGACACTGCGGTTGCGCTGTTCCTCGACGCCGCGCCATGGCAGGTCACCATGGCGCGACGCGAGCAATGCTATCGTCTGGATTTGTTGGTCGGATATCCTGACAGCCGCAGCGAGAGCCGAAGAAGCGGCAAGCTTACTCATGCGACTTGGCGGTCTTGAGCAGAGTCAGTCGTCTGAAGACGACCATAACCTCGAACAGGCAGCCTGAAGGAGACATACCATGGGACGTTCTGTGAGCTATCCGACGGATGCCATCGTCGCATTTCGTATGATCGACGAAGCGGAAGACGACTGGGATTGGGCCTATGAATGTCTCGTTGAGGATATCGTCGACACGGCCAGATCCTGCCTTCCATCACTCGAGCCATTTGATTGCTGGCGTGGGCGTGAAGATCGCATCCTCCTTCGCAACGCCTTCGCGGATTGCGGGATTTCAACCTATTGCGGTCTCGCTGCTATCTGGATCGTTGAACGCGACGATAGCCTCTATTGGGAGGCCGACTACCGAAAGGCGAGATCGGGCCGTGCCCAGCAATGGCTCACCCAGGTGTCTGACACATTCATCAAAGTGTTTGGAGAGCTCCATCTCGTTGGGCGATTTTCCAATGGCGAGGCGATCTTCGAGCGCGCGAATTCTGCGCCGTGATATTTGCCTGGCAGTTTCACATTTGCAGCAACGGTCAGACTCCTGCCCATTTCGGGAAGGGGCCACTGATTTGTCTCGCCCCGTTCCGCCGGGAGAGACCCTGGGCCGGTCGGGGGAAGGCGCAACCTGCGGCCCGTCGGCCCCGTGTTACCCGCGCCAGCCTAGGCCCGCAGGTTTCCCGCTCACGCGGTGCGCCTTCACCCTTGTCCCGGCCCTGATCGGGCTCCGGCGGATCGGGAGCGAGTCAATCAAGTCGCGTCTTCCAATCCCTCGAACAGATCAGGAGATTTGACCATGTATGACACCTTCATTGACCACCTCGCAGGCCTTGACCTTTCAGGCTTCAGCATCAAGCCCGCGCCTTTTACCCAGACCGACTTTCCCTGTGACGAAGCAATCAATCAGACGCTTGCCGGAGCCTGGTCAGACCTCTTTGCGATGTTTGCAGATACCGCCCTTGAGGCCGATGCGGAGGATATCGCCTGGGGTTTCGTCAATCTTTTCCATCGCGCCGCCAGCCGCAAATCGTCCCGGCTCGACCGCGCGAGTGACGAAATCCGAGCCTTGCTTGCCTCCGCCGATGGATCGGAAATCCATTCGAGCAATCTCGACGAGCAGGTTGAACGTGCGCAGGCGGCTGAAGCCAGCATGATCGCTTTTGAACAGATGCGGGAAACCGCGGCTGCATTGTATCTCGACGAGATTGGATCCTCATGGAAGCCCATGTCCGGCTCCCGGCCGAACCACTCCGCCAAGCTCACATCAGCCGTTGTTGATGCCCGCGATTTCCTGCGCACTCGTGCCGAACGGCGCCGAGCCGCTCACTCACCCGAAGGTACGCCAATCGTTTTTGCAGGCGGTCGATCATCCTTTGCAACCACCGACGAAGCCAAAGCTTTCGCTGAAACCGTCTGGGGCACCCTCGACAAGGTCCACGACCAAGTTCCTGACATGCTTCTTGTCCATGGCGGCGACAGCAAAGGTGTTGATCGGCTAGCAGCCAGCTGGGCCGAGCGACGCGATATCCAGCAACTGGTATTTTCCCTCGACAGGCGCCTTGGTGCCCGCGCTGGGTTCAAGCGCAATGAGCAGATGCTGAGCTTGAAGCCCCGTTACGTAATTGCGTTTCCCGGCAATGGTGTGCTCGAGCGTCTGGTCATCGAGGCCAAGGCTCAGCGGATTACTGTGGTCGATCGTCGGTGCACCACTGACGGTTGATAGACGACTTAAAGGCGAGCGGCTTCGGCCGCTCGTTTTACCGCTTCTTGCTCCGGGATTGGCCTTGTTGCGATACATGGCTGAATGGCGAATCGCCTTGTGGCTTTGTGCTGCTTTCCTGGCATCGTACTTCTCCCTTCGTGGGACGCAGGTCCTGTGTCGCTTTTGAGCGACCGTCCGCCAATTCTCCTCTAAATGTCTGGATTATATATCGTCCCTTGGGGCGTTCTCGGGATGCTGACGTTTGCCACCAACAAGAGGCCTTATCAGATCACAATCTTGCAACTCGATGACCTGCTCAGCCGCTATTTCTACGACACCGACGTGTCGTCAGTTAGCCCCGACACCCTCGCTTCGGGCATTGAACGCTGCCTGGTCAATCTCGGCCTTGAGCAGGATCGCGGAAAGCGCTTCGCCTTATGGGCCTTGCTCCACATGCTTGGGTCAGCCCCTGACCTCGATGTCGCGTTCGAAGATGATGATGACCGTGAAGCGGCCCGCAATTTCATGGACCTTCTCGCGGGAAGCGAAAGCGATGCGAAAGGGTGAAGACACGTTGGATCTCCGGGTCACCTTTATGCCCAACCGAACTCCACTCCGGCTTTCCTTGCGAACCTGTCTGAACCAGGTCAGCTGAGGCGCTGCAACCTGGTCCTTTCCGGCCGTGTTGCCCGCTGCGCGGGCTGCCCGCACCACCCGTCATGAACAGGTTTCCCTTGGCCCACAGGCTTGCCTGAGTGCCTGCGGTGCAGTCCTCCCATGCCCTGTTTCTCTTCGACGTTCGCAAGCCGGAAGTGGTTTCCGGTTTGAGAGCTAAAGGAGAATTAATCATGACCAATCTCGTTATCCTCACCGGCCGCATCGCCCGCGATCCCGAGACCCGCGAAACCAAAGGCGGGACCAGCGTTACCGGCATCACCGTGGTCACCGACCGCCCAGCGCGGGACAAGGACGGCAAAACCTACAAGGATGAAAACGGCTACACCGCCAAGGACAGCGAATTCCACCGGGTAACCTGCTTCAATGGCCTCGCCAAAACCGTCGGCGAATACTGCTCCAAGGGGCAGATGGTATCGGTCCAGGGCCGCCTCCACTACACCCAGTGGGAAGATGAAGACGGCATCAAGCGGTACGGCTGCGAGATCCTTGCTGATAAGGTCGACTTCCTCTCGCGCGCAACTGGCAGCGACAACCAGGACGCTCCCCCGATCGACTGAAGCTGCAGCTGATTGCACCATTTGGAAGAGGCTCTGCCGCAAGCGGCAGGGCCTCTTCTTTTGTGGTTACTCGGTACTCGGTGAGGCGGTTGACGTGCGTGCTGCACTGCGCTCCTCCAGCTTCGCGATTGCAGCTGTTTCGCCGAGCTTTCCAAGCGCCTCGGCGACCTGCCTCAATCCCTTTTTGGAAAAGGTCTCGAGGCCGCTGCCAAGAATGACTTGCCCAAGTTCTTTCGCGGCTTTTGCCTCGAGCTCTGACTGCCTGGCATCGAGCGCCTCGCGCTCCGCTTCGAGCTTCTGCAGGGCGGCAATAGCGCTTGTGTTTCGGGGCATTTTTCTTGTCCTTCCATCCCCTCGGATATGCTCCCCCGGTGAACTCCATGCACGCGTCATAGGGGTGTAGGAAAGGCCATTCGTACCAAGCTCGCATGCGTTAAGAGTTGGGGCGGAGGTGGTGGGTCCTGGCTCACGGTTGTCCCAGCATGATGGCCTTGCGTATCCCGCCTCAAGGACGTGCGGGGCCCCACCATTTTGACCGCCACCGGATTGCATCCGGCATCGGACAAAATCGTTACCCCCGCCGCCGCTTGCGCGGTCGCCCGTTCGGGCGATCCTGTGACCCGAAATACGCAAGACCATCGCGCACGCCTCCTGTCGTCTCACGACAGATATCAGGAGGATTACCATGGCTTGTTCTACACATTGCGCTCTACCATCGCGCAGCTACTTCGAGGCTCTTGAAACCGCCGAGAAAAGGGCGCTGCACAGCTTCTTCGACCAGCACGTTATCGAGGATGATGAGCTTGGATATATTGCCCTCGATGAGGGTGACTACAATGCATTACCAGCGTATCTCACAGAGCGGGTAGTCCACACGGTACACGGGGGAATGCTCGACGAGTTCTGATGCTATCCGCAGGGCGGGAACCAGGAACGGTTCCTGCCCTTTTTTCTTGTTCGCCTGGGGTAAAAGCGAATCAATGGCAGACGCATTGAGGCGCTGACGGACACCGTGCGCAGTGCGCCGGCGCCCGAAAAAGGAGCAGGGCTATGGACGCACTCTGTCCCGCGCATCATGCGATGCGCTCCTGAGGGTGCGGCGCTATGTGTTCGCGGGCCCTGCATGCACTTGCGAACCGGCAACAGGTCGGGCGGCGAAAAGCATGGCCGCGACAAGTCCCGCTTGCCTGCTTGCCACGCGCCCTTGGCCGCTGCCTCTTTCGCAGGTGCAGTTGTCTTTGCGAAGGCACCTAAGAGCGGCCGAACTGCCCTCGAATACCTGCCAGGCGACCTTTGCTCGCGCTCCATCGTAGAGGTTGGAAAAAGGCATCCGAGATCAATACCTCTGATTGTCTGGTCCTCCCTCGCGCATATGGGAACAAGGGAGCACACCCTACCCCGCGAATTCGGGACGTATCATTCTGACTTTATTGTGAAATTCTGTTTTGGGCGGAATCAACCCGTCTGCGAGTAGAGCGGCTTTGCGCTGATCCGCACAGAACTCACTTGTCTTTAATGTTCTGTAATTGCAGGCTAAACTTTCGATTGACTACGAGTTGTTCACGATTTATTCTCATCACGACCTTCCGCAAGGTGAGCCAGGTTCCGTCGGCCCGACAAGGTGTCCGTCGTCAGAACATTTGGCGCAATGTGCGGCGTAGATTAGCGGAGTGCGGGCCTCGTCTGGGGTTTGGTTTTAGGCGGCGAGCTTGCGGTGTTGCAAGCGCCGATGTTCGATGGTCTGTCGCTTGATCCTTTCGCGCTGTTTGATGATGGCCGGTGCCCTGCCGAAGTAGACGTCGGCGGGCGTCACGTTGCACAGCGCTTCATGGTAGCGCTGGTGGTTGTAGTGCTCGACGAACGTCTCGATCTGGGTCTCAAGGTCGCCGGGCAGGAAGTAGTTTTCCAGCAGGATGCGGTTTTTGAGGGTCTGGTGCCAGCGCTCGATCTTACCCTGGGTCTGCGGATGCATCGGAGCGCCGCGCACATGGCTCATCTTGTTGGCCTCGATGTATTCCGCCAGTTCGCCCGCGATGTAGCTGGGGCCGTTATCGCTGAGCAGTCTGGGCTTGTGCAGCACCGTTGCACTGTCGCATCCTGATGCGGCGAGCGCCATGTCCAGCGTGTCGGTCACATCCTCTGCCCGCATGTTGGTGCACAACTTCCAGGCGATGATGTAGCGCGAGAAGTCGTCGAGGACGGTCGATAGATACATCCAGCCCCACCCGATAATCTTGAAGTAGGTAAAATCGGTTTGCCACATCTCGTTCGGGCGGGTGGTCTTGGTGTGGAACTGATCGGCAGCCTTGATCACGACGTAGGCCGGGCTCGTGATCAGATCATGGGCCTTCAGCAGGCGGTAAACCGTGGCTTCGGACACAAAGTATTGGCGTTCATCGGTAAATCGCACGGCCAGCTCGCGCGGTGACAGCTCGGACTGCTCCAGCGCCATTTCGATGATCTGGTCCTGCACCTCGGGCGCGATGCGGTTCCACACCCGGCTCGGCGCTGACGGTCGATCCGCGAGCGCCTCCAGGCCACCATCGAGGTAGCGGTCATACCAGCGGTAGAACGTCCGACGGGCAATGCCGAGCTTATCCAGCGTCCGCTTGGCGGGCAGGTGCGACTGCTCGACGATCCTGATGATCTCCAGCTTTTCAGAAGCAGGATACCTCATTCGTCGTCGCCCCCATCCGCGATCATGCTTTTTTTAAGCAGGCGGTTCTCGAGCGTCAGGTCAGCTACGCATTCCTTCAAGGCGCGGGCTTCGCGGCGCAGATCCTGCACCTCGCCGGTGGTCGCGGCACGGGCGGTGTCGCCGGCCAACCGGCGCTTGCCGGCTTCCATGAACTCCTTCGACCAAGTGTAATACAGGCTCTGAGCGATGCCTTCCTTGCGGCACAGCTCGGCAATGCTGTCTTCGCCGCGCAGGCCGTCCAGCACGATGCGGATCTTGTCTTCGGCCGAGAAGTGTCGGCGGGTTGCACGCCGGATGTCCTTCACCACTCGCTCAGCAGGGGCCTTCTTGGGAGGGGATTTTTTCAAGGAGGATTGGGTCTTCATCTTCGTTCCTTCGTCACTACGACGAAGCCCCAACCCTCCTTAAATCACAACCTCAAATCTGTGCCATTGGTGCTGACGGGGGACAATGGCGCTCGCCGCATCAGGATGCGACAGTGCAACGGTGCTGCACAAGCCCAGACTGCTCAGCGATAACGGCCCCAGCTACATCGCGGGCGAACTGGCGGAATACATCGAGGCCAACAAGATGAGCCATGTGCGCGGCGCTCCGATGCATCCGCAGACCCAGGGTAAGATCGAGCGCTGGCACCAGACCCTCAAAAACCGCATCCTGCTGGAAAACTACTTCCTGCCCGGCGACCTTGAGACCCAGATCGAGACGTTCGTCGAGCACTACAACCACCAGCGCTACCATGAAGCGCTGTGCAACGTGACGCCCGCCGACGTCTACTTCGGCAGGGCACCGGCCATCATCAAACAGCGCGAAAGGATCAAGCGACAGACCATCGAACATCGGCGCTTGCAACACCGCAAGCTCGCCGCCTAAAACCAAACCCCAGACGAGGCCCGCACTCCGCTAATCTACGCCGCACATTGCGCCAAATGTTCTGACGACGGACACCTGGCTGACCCGGCGGTTTGCGCCCACACCCTCAAGATATCTTGGTTAGCGTATGTCCTTGTCGATGAAGCCGAGAGTTGCTGCGTTCTCCATCAAAGTCCGGACTTTGGACCGATCAAGGCCGCTTGCGACCTCGGCCTCTATCTCGAGCTTCAGCGTCACTTCGCTACCTGGGATTGTGGTAAGCTGCTCCACAATAGCTTCGACAATCTGGTGGATGTCTCGGGCCGGCCGATCCGGAGAAATCATGACCGTTCCGACAAAGCGGGTCGGGAGTGTTTCTTTGTCATCGGGTTCTGTCTTGGCAGTCTTTTTGCCTTCATCCGTGGTGGGATCAGCTTCGCCACCAGGAGTGCCGCCCTCGGTTGCGGGTTCGCCTGGCTTGGCCGGAACGGGGCGATGAGCCTGGGCAACATCCGGTTTGATAATGATACTGTCGCGATCCACAATAATGTGCGGACTTGTCGCCTTGTCAATCAAGAGTCCAAGATAGCTTTCGGAGCTTTCATCCCACTTCTCCGCATAGGCAAACGGACCTGGAAGCATCCCTGAGACGGCCGCTTGGACGGCCTTAACAAGGACCGTTTGGTCCTTCAGTCGGGGGAGGTAGGTATACCGGTTCAAATATTCCCACAGGTCCCTCAAGGGCAAGTGTGGTTTGCCGTTCCAGAGATAGCGCTGGAGATCGCGGTCCAGCCTCGTGGGGCCGAGTTCCGGCATTAGGCCTTCATCGCTCGCAAGTTTCTTGCTGGCTCTCGACAAAACTCCGTCTTGCGCAGGGATCTTGCTTGACGACCACTCGACGTCTGACTGCGCGTCTTCTTGGTGCGGGTAAATGAGATAACACCAGGATTCGCGCAAACGAGTCTTCATCGTATCCTTGGCTTCGGACAGCTTTGCTTCCGCAAGGGCGATATCGCTCTTTTTCAAGTCTAAGCGCTTGTCGTCCTTAACGATCGATTCCCAGGCGAGCGCAGATCGAACTGCATCCTTGAGGCCGTCGAGTTGCCTTGCCTCTGCGCTAAGGAATATCAGGGTGTTACGATAAACACGCGGTGTTGAACCGCGTTGCATCAGGATGTCTTTGGCTTCCATCTGCGCATCGGACCCGTCACGCCCGGTGTGAGGATGGGACACGCTGAGCACAACAGCGCGGACTCCTCCTGCTTCATCGGGCACCTCTGCCGATGAAGCAGGAGCCACTTGGACGGCGTCGAAATGTCCGCGATCTGCTATCCCGTTGATGTATTTGGTGAGCTCCTGATCGATCGTGACCAAGATCAAAGCGTCTTCTAGCTGCCCTGCGCGATCTGCTGCCAGCCGGTTGAGGCTCGCGGACATCGAGTACCAGTAGCGGCCAAGATCGCTGTGCATGAACTTGGCTTGGTTGGTCAGCCGGCGAAGAGCATCGCCGAAAATGGAGGGGCGCTCTCCGGGTTGTACGACCCCGAGGTTGATTTGCTTGTCGTCGAGACCTCGGTTTTCTTCCTGATACGTTGGCGCCGAGCCCATGAAGACAGCCCGCGCCACGCGACGCGTTGCCGAATACCGGTTGAGGTTTGGAGCGGACTGATCGATCTTATAGGGCGTCGAGCTGGCTCCATCGACATCGCCCGCGATGATCGACTGCCAGTTCACGTCGAGATAGTGCAGAAGCTCCGGTTCCACCCGTGAAGAACTGATCGCCACACTGCCCGGCATAATCATGACCGAAGGATCATTGCTCATCCAAAGCTCGTGAATGACCTGCGCCATCAACCGCAGCACACCGCGCGTCCGCTGAAACTTCTCAAGCGAGCCCCAGCTCGTGTACAACAAGTCGAACAGCTCGGGGTGGATTGGATAAGCCTTATCAAGCTTACGTCGATAATCCTCGTCCGAGCATCCTTGTGGGAAGTCGTTTGAATTCTCTCGGTATAGCTTGGCAAATTGCTTTAGTGTGTTGTCCTTGTGGTGATACCTGTCGCCGGGGATATCCTTGAAGAGCCTTCGACGCACGATCTCATAGCTCTCCTCCTGCGACGCAGGACGCCATGATGATTCCACGCGCGAAAAAGTTTGCTTAAGGCGCGCCAGTGCTTCTTGTCCGCCTTCACCGCCGACTTCGATCTGAGAAGCAGGAAGTGAAGCGACTGTCCCCCGTCAGCACCAATGGCACAGATTTGAGGTTGTGATTTAAGGAGGGTTGGGGCTTCGTCGTAGTGACGAAGGAACGAAGATGAAGACCCAATCCTCCTTGAAAAAATCCCCTCCCAAGAAGGCCCCTGCTGAGCGAGTGGTGAAGGACATCCGGCGTGCAACCCGCCGACACTTCTCGGCCGAAGACAAGATCCGCATCGTGCTGGACGGCCTGCGCGGCGAAGACAGCATTGCCGAGCTGTGCCGCAAGGAAGGCATCGCTCAGAGCCTGTATTACACTTGGTCGAAGGAGTTCATGGAAGCCGGCAAGCGCCGGTTGGCCGGCGACACCGCCCGTGCCGCGACCACCGGCGAGGTGCAGGATCTGCGCCGCGAAGCCCGCGCCTTGAAGGAATGCGTAGCTGACCTGACGCTCGAGAACCGCCTGCTTAAAAAAAGCATGATCGCGGATGGGGGCGACGACGAATGAGGTATCCTGCTTCTGAAAAGCTGGAGATCATCAGGATCGTCGAGCAGTCGCACCTGCCCGCCAAGCGGACGCTGGATAAGCTCGGCATTGCCCGTCGGACGTTCTACCGCTGGTATGACCGCTACCTCGATGGTGGCCTGGAGGCGCTCGCGGATCGACCGTCAGCGCCGAGCCGGGTGTGGAACCGCATCGCGCCCGAGGTGCAGGACCAGATCATCGAAATGGCGCTGGAGCAGTCCGAGCTGTCACCGCGCGAGCTGGCCGTGCGATTTACCGATGAACGCCAATACTTTGTGTCCGAAGCCACGGTTTACCGCCTGCTGAAGGCCCATGATCTGATCACGAGCCCGGCCTACGTCGTGATCAAGGCTGCCGATCAGTTCCACACCAAGACCACCCGCCCGAACGAGATGTGGCAAACCGATTTTACCTACTTCAAGATTATCGGGTGGGGCTGGATGTATCTATCGACCGTCCTCGACGACTTCTCGCGCTACATCATCGCCTGGAAGTTGTGCACCTGTCCCCCGTCAGCACCAATGGCACAGATTTGAGGTTGTGATTTAAGGAGGGTTGGGGCTTCGTCGTAGTGACGAAGGAACGAAGATGAAGACCCAATCCTCCTTGAAAAAATCCCCTCCCAAGAAGGCCCCTGCTGAGCGAGTGGTGAAGGACATCCGGCGTGCAACCCGCCGACACTTCTCGGCCGAAGACAAGATCCGCATCGTGCTGGACGGCCTGCGCGGCGAAGACAGCATTGCCGAGCTGTGCCGCAAGGAAGGCATCGCTCAGAGCCTGTATTACACTTGGTCGAAGGAGTTAATGGAAGCCGGCAAGCGCCGGTTGGCCGGCGACACCGCCCGTGCCGCGACCACCGGCGAGGTGCAGGATCTGCGCCGCGAAGCCCGCGCCTTGAAGGAATGCGTAGCTGACCTGACGCTCGAGAACCGCCTGCTTAAAAAAAGCATGATCGCGGATGGGGGCGACGACGAATGAGGTATCCTGCTTCTGAAAAGCTGGAGATCATCAGGATCGTCGAGCAGTCGCACCTGCCCGCCAAGCGGACGCTGGATAAGCTCGGCATTGCCCGTCGGACGTTCTACCGCTGGTATGACCGCTACCTCGATGGTGGCCTGGAGGCGCTCGCGGATCGACCGTCAGCGCCGAGCCGGGTGTGGAACCGCATCGCGCCCGAGGTGCAGGACCAGATCATCGAAATGGCGCTGGAGCAGTCCGAGCTGTCACCGCGCGAGCTGGCCGTGCGATTTACCGATGAACGCCAATACTTTGTGTCCGAAGCCACGGTTTACCGCCTGCTGAAGGCCCATGATCTGATCACGAGCCCGGCCTACGTCGTGATCAAGGCTGCCGATCAGTTCCACACCAAGACCACCCGCCCGAACGAGATGTGGCAAACCGATTTTACCTACTTCAAGATTATCGGGTGGGGCTGGATGTATCTATCGACCGTCCTCGACGACTTCTCGCGCTACATCATCGCCTGGAAGTTGTGCACCAACATGCGGGCAGAGGATGTGACCGACACGCTGGACATGGCGCTCGCCGCATCAGGATGCGACAGTGCAACGGTGCTGCACAAGCCCAGACTGCTCAGCGATAACGGCCCCAGCTACATCGCGGGCGAACTGGCGGAATACATCGAGGCCAACAAGATGAGCCATGTGCGCGGCGCTCCGATGCATCCGCAGACCCAGGGTAAGATCGAGCGCTGGCACCAGACCCTCAAAAACCGCATCCTGCTGGAAAACTACTTCCTGCCCGGCGACCTTGAGACCCAGATCGAGACGTTCGTCGAGCACTACAACCACCAGCGCTACCATGAAGCGCTGTGCAACGTGACGCCCGCCGACGTCTACTTCGGCAGGGCACCGGCCATCATCAAACAGCGCGAAAGGATCAAGCGACAGACCATCGAACATCGGCGCTTGCAACACCGCAAGCTCGCCGCCTAAAACCAAACCCCAGACGAGGCCCGCACTCCGCTAATCTACGCCGCACATTGCGCCAAATGTTCTGACGACGGACAGATGTGACCGACACGCTGGACATGGCGCTCGCCGCATCAGGATGCGACAGTGCAACGGTGCTGCACAAGCCCAGACTGCTCAGCGATAACGGCCCCAGCTACATCGCGGGCGAACTGGCGGAATACATCGAGGCCAACAAGATGAGCCATGTGCGCGGCGCTCCGATGCATCCGCAGACCCAGGGTAAGATCGAGCGCTGGCACCAGACCCTCAAAAACCGCATCCTGCTGGAAAACTACTTCCTGCCCGGCGACCTTGAGACCCAGATCGAGACGTTCGTCGAGCACTACAACCACCAGCGCTACCATGAAGCGCTGTGCAACGTGACGCCCGCCGACGTCTACTTCGGCAGGGCACCGGCCATCATCAAACAGCGCGAAAGGATCAAGCGACAGACCATCGAACATCGGCGCTTGCAACACCGCAAGCTCGCCGCCTAAAACCAAACCCCAGACGAGGCCCGCACTCCGCTAATCTACGCCGCACATTGCGCCAAATGTTCTGACGACGGACAGACTGACGGGTTATCGCGCGGCCCGACGATGTCGATCTCGGCTAGCGAGACTGAACGGTCGGCATTGTCGCGCGCGGATATATCCTCGCGCTCCAGCGCACGCTGGATGGCTTCATCTTCGCTGACACTTTGCTGCGCTGAAGCCGAAACCGGGACAGTGCAGGCAAGCGCCATGGCAAGGGATAGGGATGCATCGCGCATCCGGATTTTGGGCATTGATTCCTCCGCGTAATCTGAAAACCGGGCGCGTGCCCGGTGAGAGCATCAGATGGCGCGAGGAGGTCTCAAAAGAGAATCCGGGTGTGAAAGCGAAGTGCCGGACCGTTCCATGCTTTCGGTGGACGCAGCTACCACGTTCAAGGCAGGCAATATTGCGTCATCAGGAAGGACAATTGCCGCAGAAACAGCAAAAGATGGAGAATGGTCATGCGTCAGACCGTCCTGCTCACCCTCACTGTCGGTGTCGATTGAAGGGTCGCCTACTAAAAATTTTCCGGTCTCATGCTCATGCGAATCGTCGTCATGGTGCGAATGGACCGCTCCGGCGGTGGAGAGATCGTCATGCCCGCTTAAATGTGCACCCCACGCCGCGCGTGGCACAATAAGCGCGCTGACGAGCAGAATGAGGGTGAGAAACCGGAACACCTTGCGTCGATAGCTGGCGAGCATTGTTCGTGCAACGGTCTAAGTTTTGCTTCGACGATTGCGGCGCGAAGCTGTGTCTGCTGTTGGGGGTGGGATCAAATGGTCATCGCAACACTTTAGTCTTTCAGGAAAGATGGAGTGTAAGCCATGGGGTATCGCCGCCGGATATTTTTCACAGACAAACAGAAGTCAGAGATTTGGGATCGTTGGCAGCGCAGAGAGTCGATGAGTCGATCGGGCGGAGCCTATTCCATGATCATCGGTGACATCATGCCCAAAACTGCGACAAGGCCAACTACGCCAAACGCCAGCCCAAACTCCCCGGCAAGACTGTGACGCAGCGCTGCCAGCGAAGCGGGGCTATCGATGTCATCACGCTCATTTGGCGAAGCACTGCGCCGCCCGATCCGGGCATTGTGCGCCGCGAAAGCGAGAATGCCGCAGACGAGAACCAGCTTTCCCGCTAGCAATATGCCATAATCGGTCGTCAGCACTGCGACACTGTTCGTGATCCCGAAGATAAGTTGGGCATTGATCAGGCCGGTAACAGCCACGACTGACACCAGCGTGAGCCCCAGTGGCGCAAATCCATGCATCACGCGTAGGAGGGTCTGAGCCTGCGCGTTCTGAGCCCGGCGATGCGCCCTGATGACAAGATGGAGGAACCAGCCGGTGGCCCCCAGCCACAACCCGGCTGCGAGCAAGTGCAGCCCATCATTGAGGCGATGAAACAGCCCCAATCCGCCCTCGGTCGCAGCTGCATGCCCGCTCCACGCGAGCGTGATCAGTGCGGCTGCGTAACACAGGGCAGCAATGGGTAACGCTGACGCCAGACGGTTCTGCAGCGACAGCGCGATTAGCGCCGCGCCGAGCAGCGCCATTCGCAAAAGGAAAGCCCAGCCGAGATCCGTGCCAAAGACTATCGCTTCGACGATTGGCTCGTCGAGCGCAGCGAGGGGCTGGCCCATCATCGCGGCGATCGATGTCAGCATCAGCACGATCGAGACAAGCGGTACCAACACCGCGCCCGATATTGCCAGGGCCATCCAGTTCTCCGTCTGATTTTGCCAGTCTAGCTGGCGCAGGCCAATCACGCGGAACGCTGTCCACCCGAACAGACCGAGCAGCAGCGCATAGTGGAGAACCCGCAAACCCGGCTCGAGCCAATCCCCCATGCTGCGGTCAGCTGACCGTGAAGTTCACGGTGCCTGTCATGCGGTGCCCGTCGGACCCTGCGGCCTGCCAGCGCACTTCATAGGTGCCGGCACGCAGGGCCTGTCGCAGGTTGAGCGTCAGGGTCCGGTTGCTATTCGACCAGGCGGTGGTGAAATTTCGGATCGTCATTTCGCCATGATTCGGCATGCCGGGCATTGCGGTCATGACGATGCTGGCAGCGGCGGTCGGCGGCAATAGAGCCTCGCTATAGGTAATTGTTATGGTGCGCGGGCGCGCGACCGTTGTGCCCTCGCCCGGCGTCGATGCCGTGACGCGCGCGTGCGCGTATGCGGCAGTTGGCACGGCAGCTGATACCAAGGCGAGGATCATCGCGCCTATCGGGAGTATTTTGCGGAAATTCATAGTGGTGTCCTTTGGGGGATGGAGTGAATATTTCAGAACCAGAAGCGAATACCGACGACGTAATTTGTCACGCTGGGATCTTCGCCCCGCAACCGCGCGAAATCGGCGCTGCCGCCGACGCGCCAGCTCTGCTCGATGCCGACATAGGGCGCGAATTCGCGAATGATTTCGTAGCGTAGTCGCAGGCCTACCTCGACCTTGTCGATACCCGCTCCAATGCCGAGTTCAGCCACGTCTTGCGCCGACAGACTGATTTCACCGCGAGGCTGCAGGATCAATCTCTGTGTAATACGCTGATCAAGTTCGGCTTCGATCCGCGCGGTGATGTCGCCGCGGTGCGAGGCGAACAGCGCGGCATCGATCTCGAACATATAGGGCGCCAACCCTTGGACACCGATTACCGCATGGGTGGTGTCAGGGCCGGCAACGTCCTGCCGCACACCGACCTGCAGGTCCCAGAAGGGCGCAATGGCATGTGAATAGAGGGCCTGAAACTCCGCATCCTCAATCGCTTCGCCAAAACTGCCTTCACCTTCGCTCTTGAACCAGAACCGGTCTGTCGTCCCGCCGTAATAGCCTTGTACGTCCCACAGAAAGCCATCGGCCCCATCACGCGCCTGAACTTCTGCGCGGTCGGCCTGAAACCAGAAAACCGGGAAATCGCCGTGGGTCTGCTGCGCTTCACGCCGTGACGCCCGCATGGCATCAGCGCCCCAGATCGCATCGGCTGCACGCGGCGGACCGCTGCCCGCCTCGGGCGGCGGCGGGGTTTCCATTGTGGGCCCAGGTGAAACGGAAGGTGAAGCGGAGGCTGTCCCATCGCCGTGGTCCATTGCGCCATGATCCATCGCGCCATGATCCATCGTGCTGTGGTCCATCGTGCTGTGGTCCATCGTGCTGTGGTCCATCGCCGAATGATCCATGCCGTCCATAGCGTCTTGCGAAACTGACGCAGTTTCAGTCGGTGCAGGCATAGCGTGGCCCGCATGCGGATCGGCCTGCGTTGGAGCATCGGGGGACGGGCTGACGGGCGCAGGCGTTGATGTGGGCATCGCATGCCCCTCATGTCCTGCGTGGTCGTCATGGCTCTGTGCCAAAGCCGGGGTGGTCAGCGCAGAAGCGGCAATCATCGTCAGCGCGATAGTAGCCATCCCGTTCACGACGCTGCCTCCGGGCCGACCACGGTCACGGTCTGCATCATGCCGCCATGCATGTGATACATCAAATGGCAGTGGAAGGCCCAGTCTCCGGGCTCATTGGCGGTCAGGTCGAACTGCGCACTGGCGCCCGGTTGAACGATGACGACATTCTTGCGCGGTTGATGCGCAGCGGTTTCGCCATTCACCAGCTCGAAGAACATGCCGTGCAAATGGATGGGGTGCGCCATCATCGTGTTGTTGATGAGTTTTACCCGAACCCGCTCGTTCCAGGCAAAACGGATCGGCACATCGCTGACGGCCGAATACATCCGACCGTCGAACGACCACATATAGCGTTCCATATTGCCGGTGAGGTGCAGTTCAAGCAGCCGTGACGGCTCGCGCGTGACGATATTGGGCTCGAGGGCGGAGAGCATGCGGTAGTTTAGCACCCGGTGCGGCACATCGCGCAGCCCAAGGCCCGGATCGCCCATTTTGTCGACCGGTGCCATCGATACCATGTCGACGCCCGGGCCAATCGCGACATCGGGCGGTAACAGCGACGTATCTCGCATGCTCATGCCCTCCATGCTCATGCCGCCCATCGCCATTCCGGCCATTGCGTCATCGGCCGCAGGTGCTGGCGCAGCAGGCGGGGTATGGCCCATGGCCGAGTGATCCATGGCCGCCGCTCCAGCAACGCCGCCCGCCGCAGCGCCATCGCCAGATCCGCCATGGTCCATGCCGCTATGGTCCGTACCCCCGGAGCCGTGGTTCATGCCCATATCACCCATCGTCAGCAGTGGCGGATCACGCAGCGCTGGCACGCCCGCCCGAGCGCCCGGACGGCTCGCCAGCGTCGCGAGCGCCATGCCTGATCGGTCCATGGATTCGCCGACAATCGAATAGGCCTCTGCGTCGCCCGCCGTGACGATCACGTCATAGGTCTCGGCGGTGCCGATCTGGAACTCGTCAACCTCGACGGGCCGGACATTCTGTCCGTCGGCGGCGATAACCGTCATTGGCAGGCCGGGAATCCGAACGTTGAAGAAGCTCTGCGCTGACCCGTTGATAATCCGCAGCCGGATACGCTCACCGGCGCGGAAGAGATATTCCATACCCTCGGTCGGCCCGCGGCCATTGGCGAGGAAGGTGTAGGTTGGCGATCCGATGTCCATGATGTCGGTGGGCATCATCCGCATTTGCGCCCACATCCGGCGCTCTTCACCGGACATCGGATAGTCGTCGGTCCAGCTGTTTTGCTGGCGGTTGAAATAACCTTCACCGGTGCGCAGACGGTTCATGATGAAATGCGGATCGTGTGTGGTGAAGTCGCTCAAAAGCAGGATATAGTCGCGGTCATAGGCGACAGGCTCCGCGCCCGCCGGATCGATGATCATCGGACCATAATGACCCGACTGCTCCTGAAGACCCGAATGGCTGTGGTACCAGTAGGTGCCAGCCTGCCGGATTGGAAACTCATAGACGAATGTCTCGGCTGGTTTGATGCCCGGAAAGCTGATGCCCGGCACACCATCCATCTGAAACGGCAAGAGCAGACCGTGCCAGTGAATAGAAGTGTCCGCACTAAGATGATTGGTGACGTTCAGGCGGACATTCTGACCCTCACGCAGGCGGATGAGAGGACCCGGCACGCTGCCGTTCACGGCAATGCCGGGGCCTCGCCGACCCTCGACAATCCGGTGGCCGCTGCCAACAATCAGATCGATGACGTCCCCTCTAAGCTCGCCGAAGCCAGCCGGGATCAAGGGACCCCCGCGTCCGTGACTACCGCCGTGGACGCTATGGCCTTGCGCCCAAGCGGGAATTGCCATCATGGACGCACCCACACCCAAACCGCCCAGAAGAGCCCTTCGCGAAACTTGATTGGTCATTGTCTTGCTCATCCTTTGGTAAGCTGATACTATACCCCCTTAGGGTATTGCAAGGCATAAGAGGGAAACGATGACGAAAGACAATACTGCCATTCTCAACCGACTGAAGCGCATCGAAGGCCAGGTTCGGGGTGTAAGCCAAATGGTCACCGACGAGCGTTACTGCATCGATATCCTGCATCAGGTGCAGGCCGTGAAAGCTGCACTCTCAAAAGCGGAGAGCGAGATTCTGAAGGATCACGCGGCTTGCTGCGTGTCCGAAGCAATCGCATCGGGT
The DNA here is from genome assembly GCF_056495765.1 of Erythrobacter sp. 'gip.4 top 5'. Classification (NCBI taxonomy): domain Bacteria; kingdom Pseudomonadati; phylum Pseudomonadota; class Alphaproteobacteria; order Sphingomonadales; family Erythrobacteraceae; genus Erythrobacter; species Erythrobacter sp. 'gip.4 top 5'. The sequence goes on from NZ_CP200270.1 coordinate 110,564, forward strand.
GATACTACAGAGCAGCGTGTGAAGTTCAATGAGTTGATCGACCTGTTCGAAAAGGTCAAACGATGACCGCAGGTAAGACCGCAACTCTCTACCGCATGGTGACTGACAAGCATGTCTGTCCCTATGGGCTGAAGAGCAAATACCTGCTTGAAAGCTTAGGCTACAGCGTTGACGATCACATGCTGACGACGCGCGAAGAGACCAACGCCTTCAAAGCCGAGCATGGCGTCAAGACCACTCCGCAGACCTTCATCAATGGCAAGCGCATCGGCGGTCATGACGATCTGCGCCGCCATTTTGGCAAACCGGTGCGTGACCCCGACGCTGTCAGCTACCGCCCGGTGATGGCAATTTTCGCCATGGCGGTGCTAATGGCGCTGGCCGGAAGCTGGGCGACAACGGGCGCGCTGCTGACCGTGCGCAGCGGCGAATGGTTCATCGCGATATCAATGTGCATCCTGGCGATCCAAAAACTGCAAGACGTCGAATCCTTCGCTACGATGTTCCTCGGCTACGATCTGCTCGCGCAGCGCTGGCTCCCCTATGCTTATATCTACCCCTTCGCTGAAGGGTTGGCGGGCGTGCTCATGCTGGCGCGCGCGTTCGACTGGCTGTCGATCCCGGTCGCGCTGTTCATCGGCGGTATCGGCGCGGCGTCCGTGTTCTACGCGGTCTATGTGCAGAAGCGAGAGATCAAGTGCGCCTGCGTCGGCGGGAACAGCCGCGTGCCGCTCGGCGTCATCTCGTTGACGGAAAACGTTATGATGGTGGCGATGGCCCTGTGGATGCTGTTGGCACCTATGGGAGAAATGCCATGACTTACACCCGCTTTCTGGCGATGATCGCGACCTCGACAATCGTGATGTTCGGCCTGATGTATCTCAACACTTATGCGCTCGACCATATCTTCTACAGTCAGACGCGCACCTGGATGGCCATCTATATGGGCGCCGTGATGGCGATTATCATGCTCGCCTTCATGTGGAAGATGTATGACGGGAAATCGGCGAAGCTGACAATTGTCGGGGCATCGATTCTCGTTTTCGCTGGCTCGCTCTACCTCGTGCGGAGCCAGGAGACTGTCGACGACGTCAGCTACATGCGCGCGATGATCCCGCATCACTCGATCGCGATCATGACCAGCGAGCGAGCGAACATCCGCGATCCACGCGTCCGTGCTTTGGCGGATGACATCATCAAGGCGCAGGTCAGGGAAATTTCGGAAATGAAGCGGCTGATCGCCGATCTTGAGGCACAGCCGATTGCGTCGGATGCCCCCATTTTGCCGGCAGTGCCAGTGCAAAGCATGGAAACGGAAAATTGATGGCAAAGGGCAGCAAAAGTCAGACCGAGGCTGATCCGCACAAGGACTTGTCTGAGGAAATGTCCGAAATTCGCCAGCGTGCGCTGTCTAGATGGGACAATGAAGGGGGCGCGATTGCCTCTATCGCTGAGGTTGCTGCGGATGCCGTCCCTGAAATGACCAACACTGAACTGGTTCATCTGCATATCCGGGTCATCGCGCTTGAAAATCTTATGATCGCTGTTCTGGCAGAGGGATCGGAGCAGCAGCGCCAAATGGCGCGCGACATGGCCGCTCTCATTGCACCTCGGCCAGGTTATACCCAGCATCCGCTGACCATTCATGCGGCCGATCACATAACTGACTTGGTTGAACGCGCGGAACGGTTTCGCACGGACTGATACCACAGAGCCTGTGCTCATCCCCGCAGGAGCAGCCCTGTGGTCGCACCCAGACACCAGCTGCACCAAGGGAGAAAGACATGCAAAATCTAACAATTGGTCGCCAAATTATCCGCTGGGGATGGACACTCAGCGTTTTCATTCTGCTCAGCTTTCTTGTCTGTATTGCGTTCGGCCTGCTGATGCCCGAACGCTTCCACATGCATGAGGCATGGGCTCCTCTGCTGCCGGGGTTTGAGTGGCTGACATGGCCCGGCTTCATCGCAGGCGCAGTCGGTAGCTTTCTCTATGGCTGGTAAATCGCGGGATTGATCGTTCCGCTCTATCGCTTCTTCGGTCGTGGAGATTCGTCATGAGTGGCTATATTTGCCCCATGCATCAGGAAGTCCGACAGGACGAGCCGGGTGACTGCCCGGAATGCGGCATGCATCTGATACCGGACGACGGCCAGCAAAGCGGCACGCATACCGAATGCCACGCTTCGCATGGCCAGAATGAACACCAACCAAGCGATGGCCGCTACGATGTAAGCGGTGTTTTCAGCCCACGTGAGCGTGCGGCAGGAGCTCTTCGATGCGCGATGCGGGATGACCATTGGCGAGGCTGGTTAGCGTTGCGGTCAGCCAGGTGTGCGGGTTGATGCCGGTGAGTTTGCAGTTTTCGATCAGCGTGGCGATCACCGCCCAGTTGTCGCCGCCCTCGTCGGAGCCGGCGAACAGCGCGTTCTTGCGGTTGAGAGCCAGCGGGCGGATGGCGCGCTCGACGACGTTGTTGTCGAGATCGATGCGGCCATCGTCGAGGAAGCGTGTCAGCCCATCCCAGCGTTTGAGGGCGTAGCTGATCGCTTCGCCGAGCTTCGCCTTGGCGCTGACCTGCCGACCGCGTGCTTCGAGGAACCTGTGCAGGTCGTCGATGATCGGACGGCTGCGCTGATCGCGGACGTCGCGACGTTCGTCAGCAGGTAGCCCGCGGATATCGTCTTCGATGGCGTAGAGGGAAGCAATGTGGCGCAGCACGTCGGCGGCCACGGGCGAGCTCTCGGCCAGCTCATAGAACTTGCGGCGCACGTGCGCCCAGCAGAAGGCGAGGCGGATCTGTTGATGACGCCGGGCAAGCGCGGTGTAGGCGCCATAGCCATCGACCTGCAGGATGCCTGCGAAGCCCCGGAGATGCGCTTGCGCTCGCTCAGCCTTGCGATCGGCGGCATAGACATAGGCAACCATCGGCGGGTCAGCGCCGCCCCATGGCCGATCATCGCAGGCATAGGCCCAGATCTGGCCGGTCTTGGTCTTCTTGCGCCCCGGCTCGAGCACGGGCGCGGTGGTCTCGTCGGCGAATAATCGCTCGGATCGTCGCAATCGCTCAAGGATGTGATCGCGGATGGGCCGCAAATACCACGCCGCCCGTCCGGTCCAGTCTGCAAGGGTGGAACGGTCTAGCTGGATGCCCTGCCGGGCATAGATCTGCGCCTGCCGGTAGAGCGGCAGGTGATCGGCATACTTGGACACCAGCACTTGCGCGATCAACGCTTCGGTGGGGATGCCGCCTTCGACGATCCGTGCTGGCGCTGGAGCCTGCACGACCGCGCTCTCGCACGAACGGCAGCCATAGCGCGGACGGCGGGTGACCAGCACGCGGAAGGTGGTGGGGACGACATCGAGGCGTTCAACCACATCCTCGCCGATCTGGTGGAGCGCGCCGCCGCAGCACGGGCAAGCCTTATCTTCGACATCGACGATATGCTCGATCCGCTCAAGATGGGCGGGCAGCGATCCGCGGTTGGTCTTGCGCGGGCGTTCGCCCTTGGACTTGGGCACTGCGGCATCACGCGCAGCCTGCGCGCTGCCCAGCGCGGTCTCGATATCCTCCAGCGCCAGCTCGAACTGATCAGGATCGAACTGCTCAGACTTGCGGCCGAACCGGTGCCGCTGGAACGCTTCGATGATCGCCTGCAGCCGTTCGATCCGGGCATCGGCCTTGCCCTTGGCATCGCTGAGATCGGCCAATGCGCGGGCCTGTTCGAGGACGAGCGCACGCAGCGCATCAACGTCATCGGGAAGGTCGGCTTCCATCAGCATATGCAGGTTGAATCAGGCTCGGTGCACCCCGTCAAGCAGCAATCTGGGGTGCGATCGGGCGGCGTCCGCCGTGCACTCTGCGCCAGTCCAGACCCTCGAGTAATGCGCCCAGTTGCGCCGCAGTCAGCCGCATCACGCCCTCCTGGATCCGGGGCCACTTGAAAGCACCTTGCTCTAGCCTCTTGGCCATCAGGCATAGGCCTGTTCCGTCCCACCAGACGAGCTTGATCCGGTCCGCGCGCTTGGCGCGGAAGACATAGATCACGCCGGAATAGGGCTTGCCGCCATACTCTGCTGCCACCAGCGCGGCGAGCGAGTCTGCTCCCTTGCGGAAATCCACAGGACGCGTTGCCACCATCACCTTCGCGCCGGGCGCCGGGCCGATCATCGTGATGCTCGAAGGGCGGTGATTACCGCGGCGATCGTATCTGCATCAGCGCTGCTGCCGACCCTGACCAGCACGCCGCCGATCTCCAGCTCGATCGCCGCGGGCTCGGCCCGCCGACGTCGACGTGGTCTGACAGGGTCAGGCGCGATCACCGCCGGCACGAATGCAGGGTCTTGCCGTTCCAAGGCAACTGAAACAGCCACACCGTGATCCCTGCACCGCCTGATCAGCGCTTTGCGCCATCCGTATATCTGGGAAGGATCCACTGCGTGCCTGCGAGCAACTGCAGTGACCGGCTCGCCGCCAGGCCAGCACTCCGCAATGATCGAAGCCTTCTCCGCGTCGGACCAGTCGCGGCGCTTGCCGGCGCCAGTGAATACCTCGAACCGCTGAGCGCCCTTGCTCACAGGATCATCACCAGAGATTATCATAGGAGCAGCGCCTCACCCAATATCAGGGTGCAGAAACTCGGCGCTTCACATCAACCGCGCAAGGTGGGCTCGGGACAGCGCTTACGCTACGATCATGTTCCTGAGGGCTTCACTGGCACGGTCTATACCTGCCCGATGCATCCACAGGTGCGCCAAACCAAAATGGGATCATGCCCCATCTGCGGCATGGGGCTGGAGCTGGAATCCGCGAGTATGGTGGAGGATGGCCCCAATCCGGAGCTGGTCGACTTTACCCGGCGGTTCTGGGTCGGCGCTATCCTCACGATACCTTTGCTGATTCTGACCATGGGGCCGATGCTGGGTCTTGGCGGTCTGCGCGAAATATTCGGCGAACGAGCGACCCTTTGGATCGAGTTCGCGCTGGGCACGCCGGTGGTCCTGTGGTGCGGCTGGCCGTTCCTCGTCCGCGGCTGGAATTCCTTCCGGACGATGAACCTCAACATGTTCTCGCTCATCGGGATGGGGGTCATGGCGGCGTGGCTGTTCAGCATTGTCGCTGTGCTGGTTCCGGGCATCTTCCCTGACGGTTTTCGCGATGCAGAAGGTAATGTCGCAGTCTATTTCGAAGCTGCTGCAGTCATCGTCACACTGGTCCTGCTGGGCCAGGTTATGGAGCTGCGCGCCCGTGAAGGCACCGGCAAGGCCATCCGCGCGCTGCTCGACCTTGCGGCGAAGACCGCGAGCGTCATCCGGCCCGATGGCACTGAAGACGAAATTGAGCTGGAGGACGTCCAGGTGGGCGACCACCTGCGCGTCCGGCCCGGTGACAAGGTTCCGGTCGATGGCACCGTACTTGATGGACGGTCTTCCATTGATGAAAGCATGGTCTCGGGTGAACCCGTCCCGGTTGAGAAAGTCGCTGGCGATCACGTTACCGGTGCCACCATCAACGGCACCGGCAGTCTGGTGATGGAGGCAACCCGCGTCGGTTCGGACACGATGCTGGCGCAAATCGTCGAGATGGTCGCGAACGCTCAACGCTCGCGCGCGCCGATTCAGAAATATGCCGACAAGGTTGCGGGCTGGTTCGTTCCGGCGGTGATCGGCATCGCGGTGCTGGCCTTTATCGCCTGGGCAATCTGGGGACCTGCTCCTGCGTTCGCCTATGCCCTGATCGCGGCAGTGTCAGTGCTAATTATTGCCTGTCCCTGCGCATTGGGCCTCGCCACGCCGATGTCGATCATGACCGCTACCGGGCGCGGCGCGCAGGCTGGTGTGCTGATCAAGAACGCGGAGGCTCTCGAGCGCTTCGAGACGATCGATACGCTGATCGTGGACAAGACCGGCACGCTGACCGAGGGCAAGCCCCGGTTGGTCGCCGTGATGCCCGAGGAAGGGCATGACGAAGCAGAGGTACTGCATCTTGCAGCCTCGCTCGAACGCGGCTCGGAACACCCGCTGGCCGAAGCAATAGTGCGCGGTGCGGAGGAACGCGGTGTGGCGATGGAGAGTGCCAGCGACTTCGAGGCCATAACCGGCAAAGGGGTGAAAGGCACCGTCGAAGGCAGGTCCGTTGCGCTAGGTAACCTTGCACTGATCAATGACATGGGCCTTGAAGCAACTGCGTTGACGCAGAAGGCAAACGCTAGACGCGACGAAGGCGAGACGGTGATGTTCGTGGTCGTCGATGGCGCCATCGCTGGTCTCGTCGCGGTGGCAGATCCTGTGAAAGAAACCACCCCTGCCGCGCTAAACCAACTGCACGCTCTGGGCCTGCGCATCATCATGGCAACCGGTGACAATGAACGGACGGCCAAAGCGGTCGCAGCGCGGCTTGGCATCGACGAAATTCGCGCCGATGTTCTGCCCGAAGACAAGGCCCGCATAATCCGCGAACTTCAAGAAGCGGGCGCGAAAGTTGCGATGGCTGGAGACGGCGTGAACGATGCGCCAGCGCTTGCGCAAGCCGATGTCGGGATCGCGATGGGCACCGGGGCAGATGTAGCAATCGAAAGCGCTGGAATTACACTGGTAGGTGGCAATCTTGACGGTATCGTGCGCGCTCGCCGCCTAGCACAGGCAACCATGGGCAACATCCGTCAGAACCTGTTCTTCGCGCTAATCTATAACGCGGCCGGGGTCCCCGTCGCAGCTGGTTTTCTCTATCCGTTTTTCGGCATCCTGATCAGCCCGATGTTTGCGGCATTCGCTATGAGCGCGTCCTCAATCTCCGTCGTGCTCAATTCGCTCCGGCTGCGGACCGCAAAACTGTGAGCGAACAGAAAGGTGGCGAGTACAGCAAACATGCGAATGATGGCAAGGATGACGGTGCGGCGACGATAAGTCTTACCGGAGCCCTCGCGATGGGTACCGGCGTGATGATCGGGGCGGGAATTTTTGCGTTAACGGGACAGATTGCCGAACTCGCAGGCCCACTGTTTCCGCTCTCGTTTGTTGTCGGCGGGGTGGTCACCTCGTTGGCCGCCTATAGCTATATCAAGATGTCGAATGCCTGGCCGTCTTCTGGCGGCATCGCGATGATCTTGCAGAAGGCATACGGGCCCGGAGTTGTCGCAGCGTCTGCGTCGCTGCTCATGGCCCTATCGATGGTGATCAGCGAAAGTCTGGTGGCAAGAACGTTCGCAACCTATGCGCTTCGCCCGTTCGATCAGGAGGGGAATGGTTTACTGGTATCCGCACTAGCGCTGGCCCTCATTGTATTCGCCTATTTCGTGAATGCCTCGGGCAATCGGACTGTGAGCGGTTTTTCCCTGATCATGTCGGCGATCAAAATTGGCGGGATTGCCCTTTTTGCTGTCGCTGCAATCTGGGCAAGCGGCTTTTCCTCCGGAGCGTTTGCCGAAGACCTCTCGCTGACGAGCGGCGAGGCATTCCTTGCTTCAGTGGCCTTCTCAATCCTCGCCTTCAAAGGCTTTACGACCATTACCAACAGTGGCGGCGAGATCGTCCATCCACATCGCAACGTCGGGCGGACGATCATCATCTCGATCGGCATTTGCGTGGTCACTTACCTGCTGGTCGCGCTGGCAGTTGGCTCAAGCTTGTCCATCGGCCAGATCGTAGAGGCGCGAGATTATTCATTGGCGGCCGCCGCCGAACCCGCACTCGGCCAGATCGGATTCTACTTCACCATTATCATCGCGTTGGCGGCGACGGCTTCCGGGATAATTGCCAGCGTTTTCGCCGTTTCGCGCATGCTGACGATGCTGACCGAGATGAAGATGATCCCGCACAGCCACTTCGGGATGAGCGGCGGCATCCGCAGTCATATGCTGATCTACACAGTCGTCATTGCAGGGGCGCTTGCAGTCCTGTTCGACTTGTCGCGTATCGCATCGCTTGGTGCGTTTTTTTACCTGGTTATGGATATGCTCGTGCACTGGGGCGTCTTTCGGACATTGCGGCGCGAAGTTGGAGCAAGAGCATCCGTCCTGCTCGCCGCACTGGCCGCCGACGGCGTTATTCTGATTGCATTTACAACTATGAAGCTCCGCACAGATCCGATGATCGTGCTCTACGCAGTGGCCGGGATCGCGATCGTGTTCGTGGGGGAATGGATATTCCTTTCGCGTCAGGAAGGTACTTCAGAACAAGGGGCGAAAACTGCTGCCCATGGCTCAGCGAAGAAGGGGCCGCATGATCACTGAGCCCCTGTTCCAACGACTCGATAAACCCGAAACATGGATCGCTATTCACGGCTTTCTTGTTTCGTTCGCTTGGGAAATGTTCCAGATGCCGTTCTATGCAATGGATCAACTGTCGGCTTGGAAAGTTACAAAAATCTGCGGCATTGATTCGGTGGGTGATGCCGGAATAATGGTATTTGCCTACTGGATCGCGGCAATTGCAACCGCTGATCGGATGTGGCTTCGAGATACGCGCGCGCGACCATTCACAGCATATTTAGGCACCGGGCTGTCGATTACGATAGTCGTGGAACACTTCGCGCTACGCAGCGATTGGGGCTGGCAATACGATGACACAATGCCCTTGATATTGGGCGTAGGGCTGGTGCCGTTGGCCATGTGGATCGTTGTGCCATTGGTAACGATGAAACTAGCAGAGCGATCGGCGGTGCACAGCAGGTCGGCCTCGCAAGCGGATTAGGAGATTGACGACCTAAATCTCTCAATTTCAGACAACTTCCTAAAGGCCAGAGATTTGCGGGCTTTTGCTTGCAGAGTTTGCCGTCTGATCCTCAAACATGCACAAGTGGATGCGAGGTGATAATGCCAACCAACTCGTATGAATCTCGCGATTGTTGTCACAGACCTTTTCGAAGTTTCGAGTCCCTAAAAAGGCATCAAACCAATGCGTTAAATGCTATTTTGGGCCTTCCTGCGGGCTTGATCAAATTCCACATCACGTAACCTGTTGATATATAGACTAGAAAATAGTTCAATTCGATGCCTCTTCTGGGCACCAACGCACTCAAAACAAACACAAAATCGTCTCAAGCACGGTCTTCGGATCGTGTTTGCTACGGTTCACTGCTACGGTTTGGTGCCCAGAGTTCGGACATAAGTCTCAGAGATATTGACAGAAACAGTCCGCGCGGCTGCTACGGTTTCAGTCACGGTTTGCTACCCAGAGGTATGATGCTTCGGGGCAACCGCTTCTACCTGCGACGCCATGTCCCGACCGATGTTCAGCCGATCATTGGACGAGCGGAAGTGTGGCGATCTCTCAAGACCGACAGTTTGCAGATGGCGCTGCGGCGTCTGCCGCTGATGACTGCTGCGCTGGAATCTGAGTTTGAACGCGTTCGGCATGATGCAGGTTTGACCGTCGATGAGACGATCTTGAGACCGTCTGGGGACGATCTGAGGGCAACATTGCTGCCTTCCAGACTTGAGGCTCACGGGAGCGCCGCGCCTCCACCTCTTTCGCTTGAGCAGGCATACGCCCGCTACATGGACGATCCGACCCACCATTGGTCGCCCAGCACCCGACAAGCCTACGACACTACGCGCAAGTTCGCGGTCGGCATCATCGGGGGCGAAATCGAGATGGAGGCGCTGTCGCGCGCGCAATGCCGCGATTACCTCGACGCGCTCCGCTTCATGCCTCGCAATGTGTCCAAGCGCTTCCCGAAGCTCAGCCTCAGGGCTGCCTCAGAACTGGGGCGGCAGGGGAAGGATATCGAATTGATCAGCGCCGCCAATGCGAACGCTCACCTCGCGAACTTCTCAAGCTTCCTGAACTGGGCGATCAATGAGGAACTGATCGCTCGCAATCCGATCCGAGGGCTCCGCCTCCCCGACATGGTAGCGAAGAAGGACAAGCGCCATCCATTCAGCGCTGAGCAGTTGCAGGCAATCTTCAACGCGCCGCTCTATCGGGGCTGCCAAGACGGAGAGCGAGGATATGCGAAGCCCGGAAGAGAGCATCCGAGAAATGCCCGCTTTTGGGTTCCACTGATTGCCTTGCATACTGGCATGAGATTGAATGAAATTTGCCAATTGGACACCACTGACATACGCGAAATTGAGGGTGTCCTGTGTTTCGTCGTCAGTGAGACATCGCTCGTTGGAGAAACGGATAAGAGCTTGAAGACAGGCGCAAGTGAGAGGCTAATTCCCTTGCATCCGTCCCTCCTCGCATGCGGCATTTTAGCCTATGTTGAGGCTCATCGACGGGCAAAACGGGTGAAGCTTTTTCCTGACATCGACCCCGGTCCCCGGGGAAAGCGGGCAGTCGCATTTTCTAAGTGGTTCACGCAGTTCATAAGATCGTGTGACGCCTACCAGCCACGAACGAGCTTTCACTCCTTCCGACACAATTTTCGCGACGAGTTGCGCGCAGCGCAGATTGACCACGACATTGCGATGGTCCTTGGCGGATGGGCGACCGGTAGAAACTCAAGCATCGCTTCCGAGAACTACGGGGGCGGTCATCGAGTGGGTTCCCTTTACAATGCGATCACTAAGTTGAGCTTTGCGAAGATCGATCTGTCCCATATCATTGATAAGGGCTGATGGTCTCGAACGTGTCGGCAAAGCCGTGGAGTAGAGCGTTGACGTTGAAGGAGAGCCTTCTCAAGGTTGGGTAGGCACCAGACGCTGTTTCTGTGATGATAGCGTTTTCCGCGAACGAAAAGATCGAAGCGTCCACGAGTCCGAACTCGGCCATTGATAGCAATGAAACCGTTGAAAGTGCGCCGCAGTTCGTAACAATGGACTGGGCAACTTCTAATGGAACAGGGATTCTAAGTCGGAGGGCGACATAGAGCGCCCAGCAAACCTCCCCGTCATTTCCGAGTCTTCCATGCCGTAGCAGGAGATTGACCATGATCGGAGTCCACTCGGCGATTTCTAGATCGCGACGAGCAAGATGACGCCACACAACAATGCGCGCCACATAGTCCACTGTGTGGCCGAAATGCACGGCAGCCCTTTTCAAGAAGGGCTCGATATGTTCCCAGTGCTCATCCGCAAGCTCTGAGCGATCGAGATATCGCAGCGTGTATTTCAGAATGCCATCGTCACCATCTTTCGTCGCTAATGAGAAGGCGTATTCAAGTGCTGCACGCAAACGGTCAGGCACCCGTTTCGATGGCGAATTAACCGCGAACTCGATGCGCGTCGAAATGTCGCTCGGCCATACGTCTGAGAATTGGAATTGCTCGGATGTTATGAGCGTCTTGGACTCGTTTATGTCCAGTTCGTAACTGCGGATTCCGTTCAACGGCTTCGACCCTGCTCAACGAATGCGGACTATGGCATCCGGATGCCATTGAACGTGCGCTAGCACATGGCGACAGCAACGCCATTCGCGGCACCTACAACCGGGGCCAGTACTGGGATGAGCGGGTCAAGATGGCGCAGCGCCCTGCCGCTCGACCGCGCAGACATCGACAATCTGATCGCGGCTGCGGCGCTCGACTGGTCTGAGATTGACCCTTCGATCCTCGGAACGCTGTTCGAGCGCGGGCTGGACCCGGACAAGCGCAGCCAGCTTGGCGCACACTACACTGATCGCGACAAGATCATGCAGATCGTCGAGGCGTGCCTCCGTCATGAATGCAAAGGCAACGCGGTTTCGGATCCCGCACTCAGTAGGATCGCTGCGATTCGCCTGACGAGGAACGCAGCAACGCAATCCGGCGCTGTACGGGACCAAAGATTAACCTGCTGGCCAAATTCACAATGACCAAAGATTCAGGTGCCTTGCGGTAAGGGGATATGTGCTCGCGCCCTCACAAGCCTTTCCGACTCAAGCGGCTTCGGTTTTACGATGTAGGCAAGCGACTCCGCTCAAAAAGCCGTGCGAGCAGCGATGCTCCTCCGGCCTCGCGGGGAGATTACACCCTTATTGATGCACATCCCAATCGGGCCATGCCGACGATAGATGACAATTGTGCAGGAATTTACGGGAATTTATGCAGGTGCAAGGGTTTGCTAGCGCTGAAGCATCGAAAGTGGTGGACCCGTCGGGGCTCGAACCCGAGACCTACAGATTAAAAGTCCGTTGCTCTACCAACTGAGCTACGGGTCCACCGGATGTCGCGCCGCAGCGCGAAGGGCGCTCACCTAGGCAGGGGGCGGCTGCGGGTCAAGCGGGCATACGCTTGCGAAATCGTCAATCCGTGTGGCCCTGCACGCCAATCGGGGGCGATGACCACAGCCGGGGCCAGAACAAAGCGCCGCTGCGCGAAGGCCGGATGCGGAATTGTGAGGTCACCCGAACGGCCCCGGCTCGGGCCCCGGCCCCGGCTGCGCCACGCACCGCCGCTCCACAGCACCACATCGAGATCGAGCACGCGGTCACCCCAGCGCTGGCCTCGCCGCCGCCCGAAGGCGCGCTCAGTGTGCTTGAGCGCGGCCAGCAGAGCCGTGGGCGAAAGTTCGCTATCCAGCACCAGCGCCGCATTGGCAAAGCGCCGCCGCGCCGCGCCCATGGGCGGAGTCGCGATCACAGGCGCGCGGGCCGTGACCGTGCCAAAAGCGGCGCATTCCTCCATTGCCGCCAGCACCACGTCTTGCGGTGGGCCATAGAGATGGTGCCGCCGATTGCTGCCCACCGCGATAAGATAGGTGCTGCTCACGTGCGTCAGATATGCCCCATTAGATGTCTTGGGCGATCCGGCCATAAAGCTGCGGGCGACGGTCACGGAAAAAACCCATCCCGGCGCGGTGCCTGGCCGCCTGCGCGAGATCGAGCCGCGCGGTCAGCACGCCTGTCTCCCCCGCGCCGTATTCGGCCAGATAATCGCCCCACTCGTCGGTGATGAAGGAATGGCCGTAGAAGGATTGTGCGCGGTCCGCCGGACCTTCGTGACCGATGCGATTCGCGGCCACCACCGGCATACAATTCGACACCGCATGGCCCAGCATGGCGCGCCGCCACATCCGGCTGGTATCGAGATCAGCGTCATAGGGCTCGGAACCGATCGCGGTGGGATACAGCAGCAGCTCTGCCCCCATCAGCGCCATCACCCGCGCACATTCAGGATACCACTGGTCCCAGCAGATGCCGACGCCGACACGAACGAGTGCGCCGCCCTCGCCCGGAACATCCCACACCTTGAAGCCATCATTGCCGGGGCGGAAATAGTACTTTTCCTCATACCCCGGCCCATCGGGAATGTGGCTTTTGCGATAGGTGCCTTGCACAGCACCGCTCGGGCCGATCATCGCGAGCGTATTGTAATAGTGATGCCCGTCGCGCTCAAAAAAGCTGGTCGGGATCGTCACCTTCAACCGCGCCGCGAGCGCCTGCATTGCGATCACGCTGGGGTGCTGCGCAGTGGGCCGGGCGAGCGCAAACAGTGCCTCGTCCTCTTCGCGGCAGAAATAGGGGCCGGAGAACAGCTCGGGCGGGAGGATCAGCTGCGCGCCTTGCGCAGCAGCGTCCTCGACCAGCGCCGCAACGGCGGCGATATTGGTGGCTTCATCCTCCGAAGCCAAGGCAAGCTGAAGGGCGGCGACAGTGATTGCACTCATGCCGCCGCCCCTACAGCGGTTTCGCGTCCGGTGGAACACCGAACGGCTTGGAAATCGCGGTCAACGAAGGCGGATTACATCGCCTTCTTGAACAGCAGAGTCATCCGGTCGCTTTCGCCCAGGTTCGCCAGATCGGCGCGCTTGGTGGCCTGGACCGGGGGCATTTCCCACACGCCTTCGGGGTGGTTGGCGGGATCCTTGGCATTGGCGTTGATTTCGCTTTGCGCGACCAGTTCAAAGCCATTCAGGCGCATGAAGTCGATCACGTCCTGCTGCTTCAGATAGCCTTTAGAGCCGTTGGTGTAGGACCACGGGGCATCCGCCTTGGCGCGGTGCTGGATCACGCCGAGGTAGCCATCGTCTTTCAGCAGTTCGCGCATCGCCCGGATTTCGGTGTCGGCAATCCCGGCGCGGGTAATGCCGTGCAGCGCGCGGACCACCAGAATGCGATCAAACGTGCCCTTCTGTTCAGCGGGAATGGTGTCCAGCGTCATGCCGCTGAACTTCTCCGCCGCCAGGCCAGTATAGCCTGCAACTTCCGCGCCGAAGCCGGCTGCCTGATCACGCAGGCGCTGCTGGCGGGCAGGGTCAGCCGTGGCGGTTATCGGGTTGTTGTAGAGGCCGACAAGCTGACCCTCTCCGCCGAGATAATGGCCGAGCAACCGCGAATACCAGCCGCCACCGGGCGAATATTCACCCACCTTCATGTGCGGGCCAACATGGAAGAACGCGAGCACGTCCGCCGGGTTACGATATTGATCGCGGGCCTTGTCTTCGGCGCGGGTCGGGTGATTGATCGCACCCGACACCGCCTCTGCGTGCATTTTGTTGAAGGTCGCCGTGTCGAGGACATGATCTTGGCTGTGCGCGCCGTGATCGGCGTGCTGATGGGCCAACAGCGGGGCGGCAAGCGCAAAGCCGCTGGCGGCGGCAATCAGGATCAGTTTTTTCATGGGGTCGCTCTCCGAAAGGTGAATTTTGGGGCCGCTATGTGTGGCAATCACGCGTTGCTAGCCTATCTCTGATGAATACCAACGGAGAATTCGATGAGCAACCTCGACACAGCAATCATAGCCGGCGGCTGCTTCTGGTGCACCGAAGCGGTGTTCCGCGATGTGGTGGGCGTGACCCTGGTGGAAAGTGGCTATATCGGCGGCACCAAGGCGGACCCGACCTACAAGGAGGTCTGCACCGGCACCACCGGCCATGCCGAGGGTATCCGCGTGACCTTCGATACCGATGTGATCGGCCTGCCGCAGATCTATGACGTGTTCCTCGGCACGCATGATCCGACGCAGCTGAACCGCCAGGGCGGCGATGTCGGCACACAATATCGCAGCGCGATCTTCCCGCTTTCTGCCGAGCAGGGCGCCGAGGCCGAAGCCGCCATCGGGCGCTGGAACGCCGAAAATGGCAAGATGGCCGTCACCACGATCGAGGGCCTGTCCGACGGCGCGCAGGCGATGGCGTGGTATCCGGCCGAGGACTACCATCAGGAATACTGGGACGGCGAAGGCCAGCGCAATCCCTATTGCCAGGCGACGATCCCGCCCAAGCTGATGAAACTGCGCAAGTCTTTCCAGAAATATGTGAAGGACTAAGGGGCCAGCGAGTCTATAGCTCGCTTAAGGACTGGTGCGGCCACGCGAACGACGTTGCTTTGCGTGGCCGTAGGATAACCGGTGTGCTGGAGGTGTAAGCAGACATCTCCTACGGTCTTTAGGTCGAATGTCCCGACCACGGGTGTTCTCCCATCCTTCCCTAGGTCGCCCCATATCTCGCCCGTGACGGGAACATAGACTAGGTATCCCTCCACCGATTCACGGCTGTCGAGCAATGGCAGCTTTTGCGGGACATCGGAAACAGTAAACGGGCCGAACGCCGTCATCTTACCGTCGCCAGGAGCCTTGCAAGGTTCGGCCTTGGCATAGAGGGCATTGACGTTCTCATGGTTCAGATCGGCGTTCGCGCGGAATGTCAGGACGACATACCCCGGATCATTTCGCGAATGGCTGTAGTCAACGGGCAGCTCGCTTGCATAATGGGCAGACACGAACTCATGATTGCCAAGCTCTGGGCCGCACGATCCAAGGGCGAATGCAAAGCTGACCACGATTAATCTCATGGCCTGATACTAAAGCGGTTTATTCCAGCGGCCCACGAAAAACCCGTCCAGCCCGCCTTGGTCGGGCAGCATCCCCGGATGGGTGCGCAGCCAGCCCTCGGGCGTTGACGCGAGGCCTGCGGGAAGTTCCTCCGGCGTGATTGGCTTGGGGATTAGGCCCAGTTCGGCGTCGATCCACGCCGCTTGCGCCTCGCCTTCCTCGGCCTCCAGCGAGCATACGCCGTAAACCAGCACCCCGCCGGGGTTCAGCCATTCGGCGGCGCACGCAATCAGGCCGCGCTGCAATTCCACCAGTTCGGGGATCTGCCGCGCGCCGATCCGGTGCAGCACATCGGGGTGGCGGCGGCAGGTGCCGGTTGCGGTGCACGGCGCGTCGATCAGAATCGCGTCAAAGCGGTGCTTGGGCTCCCACGTCAACGCATCGGCGCGCACGGGCGAGGCCTTCAACCCGGTGCGCTTGAGGTTGTCTTTGAGGAGTTCAAGCCGCCGTTTCGAACTATCGAGCGCGGTGACGTTCCACCCGCCTGCGGCCAGTTGCATCGTCTTGCCACCAGGCGCGGCGCACAGATCGAGCGCGTGCCTGCCATTTCCCGGCCCCAGCAACCGCGCCGGGATCGACGCAGCCAGATCCTGCACCCACCAGTCGCCTGCCTTGTAATCGGCAAGGCTTTCCACCGCCGCGCCGCGTGGCAGGCGGACATGGCCGGGCGCGAATGTCACTCCGCCCATCGCCACAGCGCGGGTCTCGGTCTCGGCCGCGTCTTTCAGCGCGAGGTCGAGTTCCGGCGGGAAAGCGAGGCCCGCTGCGATGGCGGTGGCCTTGTCCGCGCCCCAGCGCTCCACCACCGGCTGCGGCAGGGTCGGCACGTCGGGCAGCACACTGCGCCCGGGCTTCACCAAGGCAGAAAACACCCCGTGCGCCAGCCTGCGCGGGCCGCCCGCCAGCAGCGGCAGCCCGGTCGCGATCACCGCATGGGGCGGGGTATCGAGACGCAGGGCTTGCGCGAGCATGATCCGCAGCACCATCCGCGCCTTGGCATCATCGGGCAGGTTTTGCTGGGTCGCGCTGTCGATCAGCGCATCCAGATCCGTCAGCCAGCGCAATGTCTCGCCGGCAATCGCCTTGGCCAAGGCGCGGTCGGGCGCCTTGCGGACATCGCCCAAGGCGCCGCCCTCGGCCTGTTCGAGCGTCTCGCCCCGCCGGAACACGGCATCGAGCAGGCGGAGCGCAGCGCGGCGCACGGGAAGTCCGGGGGTGGCTGTCATTCGGCGCCTCTAAAGCATTGCACGGAAAAGTGGGAACCGGTTTTTCGCGCTCTGCTTCTACGGCCATCGCAGGCTGTCTTGAAACCAAGTGCCCGCTTGCGCATTTGACACCCATGACCAAACAGAAGTGCGAAGCCGCCAAGCAATTCAAGAAGCCGACGCACTGGACCAACGACCCCGTGCCCGCGCCCAAGAAAACCGATCCGATGAAGGGCGAACCCAAGGACCTCTCCCCCACCCGCTATGGCGATTGGGAAAAGAACGGGATTGCCTGGGATTTTTGAGCCCCCGGGGTTTCCGCTGGCACCAGCCTGCACGGGGTTAGATCAATCCAGACCCCTGCTAGCCCCCGCTTAGACCCTATCTAGACCCCCGTTAGCCGATGTTTCACATGAAACATTTCGCATGAAACACGTCACAGCGGCGTGAAGGTCACCTTCAGCCCGTCCTTGGGCTGCGGGATCGGCCAATCCTGCCAATCGGGATTGTAGCCTGCCGCTGCTTCGATCCGGTAACGCTGGAGCAATTGCGCCAGCAGGATCTTGATCTGCATATAGGCAAAGTGCAGGCCAAGGCACATATGCGCGCCGCCGCCGAACGGCACCCAGGCATATTTGTGGCGGGCCTTCACCTGATCCGGCGTGAAGCGCATGGGATCAAAGGCGAAGGGATTGTCCCAGTACTCCTCCGAATGGTGGGTCCAGTAGATATTGATCCCCACCATCGCGCCTGCCGGGATGCGATAGCCGCCATATTCGAATTCGCGCAAAGCCCGCCGCGGCATCGAAGGAACAGGCGGGATCATCCGCAGCGATTCCTTGAAGGCCATTTCGGTCAGGATGAATTTGCCGAGGTCATCGTAATCCAGTGCCCGCGGCTCACCCGAACCATCCGGACCGCCGGTGACCGCCATGATCTCCGCGCGCAGTTTCTCCTGCCATTGCGGGTTGGTGGCGAGGTGATAGATCAACGATGTGGCCGACGACGTAATCGTATCATGCGCGGCCATCATCAGGAAATTCATGTGATCGACCACTTCGTCCGCCGGCAGCAAGCTGCCGTCCTCGCGGGTCGCGGTGGCGAATTGGCTGAACATGTCCTGCCCGCCGCCCTCGGCGCGCCGCCGCAGGGTTTCCTTGGTGAAAAAGTCGACCAGAAACGCCCGGCCGTCGACGCCTTTCTTCATCCGGGTGAAAGGCAAGGGCTTGCGCACCGGCGCGACCGAGGCTTGCACCATGTCAACGAAGGCTTCGTTGATCCTGTCAGCCTCCGGCCCCCAAGGCAGCCCGATGAAGCTCTCTGCCGCGAGATCGAGGGTCAGCTTCTTGATGTCCGGATAGAACAGCCTTGGCCCCGCCCAGCCCGCCACTTCGCGGGCGATCCCGCGGTTTAGTGCGCCCGAATAATGGCGCATCGGTTCCGGCTTGAACGCGATTGACAGCGCGCGGCGATCAATCCGGTGATGGTCGAAATCCAGCAGCATCAGCCCGCGCGGGAACAACTGGTCGAGCACCGGTCCCCAGCCCTGCTGGGACGAAAAAATCTTGTCCTTGTTGAATAACAACAGCTCGTTGGCCTCGGCACCCAGCAACGCAATCTGCCAACCGCCAAAGGCGCGGTTGCGATAAACCTTGCCGAATTTGGCGATCCGTTTGGCGACAAAGCCATGCGGATCGGCCAGCATCTTGAGGGTGTTGCCCACCAGCGGCCAACCACCCTCACCGGGGATATGCGCCAGATCGGCTTCGGTCAGGTTGCCCTCGCCCCAGTGCCGGAACGGCGCGGTTTCGGTCGTTTTCGGCGCGGCAAGGGTGGCCATGTCAGATTATGCTCCGGTGAAAGTTCGGATTCGCAACTGACTCTGGTGTAAATAATCGAAGGCGTCAAATCCAGCCGGAAAGCTCGCGGTTCAGCAAGGCTTCGATCATCGCCAGCCCGTCATCCGAGGTGTTGAGGCATTCGAGCACGGCGTAATCTTCACCGCCGTGTTCGACGAACTCGTCGCGGCCCTCCAGTGCCAGTTCTTCCAGCGTCTCGACACAATCGGCGGAAAAACCTGGGGCGGCCACGACCAACCTTTTTGTGCCTTTGTCGCCTTCAGCCATCAAGGTCGTATCGGTGGACGGTTCAAGCCACGCCGCCGGGCCAAACCGGGACTGGAACGTGGTTTCAAACCGCACGCCGGCAAAGTCGGGACGTTTCGCCAATTCTTCCCGCAGCAGGCGCGATGTTTTCGAACAATGGCAAAAGTACGGATCACCCTTTTCAAGAGTTTGCTTTGGCATCCCATGGAAACTGAGCATCATCACTTCAGGCTTGAAGGTGAGGTCACGGACCTGACGCGTCAGGTCATCGGCAAGCGCGGTCAGATAGACCGGGTTGTCGTGATAGGGCGGCACAAAGCGCAACGCGGGCTGCCACCGCTTGTTGGCGAGCACGCGCGCGACTTCGTCGAACACAGTCGCGGTGGTGGCTGCACAATATTGCGGATACATCGGCGCGATCAGGATCCGGTCGCAGCCGGCTTTCATCATGGCGTTGAGCCGGCTTTCAATCGAAGGGTTGCCGTAACGCATGGCGTAATCGACCTTCACCGTGTCGCCAAACCTGCCGACCATCGCCTCGGCCTGGCGGGCGGTGATGTCGGCCAGCGGGGACCCCCGCTCGGTCCAGATCTTGGTGTAGGCTTCCGAACTTTTGCGGGGCCGCGTGTTGAGAATGATCCCGCGCAGGATCAGTTGCCACACAATCGGCGGGATCTCCACCACGCGGCGATCGGACAGGAACTGCTTGAGATATTTTTTGACCGATCCCGGATCAGGCCCATCCGGCGTGCCAAGATTGATCAGCAGCACGCCGATAAGGCCGCTGGACACAGGGGGGTGATCGCCCGGAAGGCGCTGGGTCTGCCAGGTCATAGCCCGCCTAACGGTCGGCAGGCATTTCGTTTCCGGACAAAGTCGATCGTCCGAACGGAGTGTTGCAAAAATGTGCGGGTCATATGCCGTCCGAAAGTAAGGGCAGTCGTCTAAGGCGCAAGCCTGTAGCCGAAAACAGCGCATTGGCAATCGCGGGCGGTGCAACGACGGCGCCCAATTCGCCGGGGTCGGCGGGCGGCGCTTCGCTGGCCATGAATTCGATTCGCATTTCGGGACAATCTGCAAGAGTCGGCAGGCCGAGCGGAGCATCCTCGCCGCCCTCGGGCAGGCCGCCACGCAGCCTGACGGCATTGCCCAATGCGATGCCGATGCCGAACACAAGGCCGCCTTCGATCTGCTGTTTGGCGATGTCATGATTGACGATCCGGCCGATATCGGCTGCGGCCGAAAGCCGGATCACCCGCACCCCGCCTTCGCCCTGCCGTGCAGTCGCCACACAGGCTATGCGCGCAGCTTCCGGCCCTTCGCCGATGCGGGCGCAGGCGAGGCCCTGCCCGCTCTGGTCCGCGCCGCCATCCCACCCCGCCAGTTGCGCCGCGCGCTGCAGACAGGCGGCAAGACGCACATCACTCCCCAGCATCGACATTCGGAAGGAAAGCGGTTCGCGCCCGTTCTCGGCAGAGATCTCGTCGATAAAACTCTCGATCGCAAAGGTCGTCGGGCCGTAAGAATTGCCGCGCACCCGCCCGACCGGCAGGCCGATCTCGACCGGGACGTGCTCGACCAGAACGGCGGGCAATTGATAGGGCGGCACCGCGCCCTCGCAGGCGAGCGGATCGGGCTTGCCCGTCGTTTCGCGGATTGCGGCCATGCTGGTGAGATTGCCAAACAACCGCTTGCCGAATTCCAGCATCGCGGGCGGCGTCGCGATGCGGATCCGCATGGCGTCGATCGCGCCTCCGGTGCCATCAGCCCCGCCCTTGGCAATCTGCGCGCCGAGCAGCATCCACGCAGGCGCGCGCGGGCGCGAACGGATCAACGCGTCGCGGCGCGGCCACGTCAGCTGGACCGGGCGACCAAGTTCGCGGGCAATCAGAGCAATTTCGATCGCCTGGTCATGTTCCAGCCGCGCATCGAAACTGCCGCCTGCCGGCATGGGGTAAAGCGCGACATCCTCAGTCGAAATACCGATCGCGCGGGCCGCCGCCATCCGCGCCTGCTCGGGCGCCTGCGATGCGATCCACAGGTCCAGCCGCCCATTTTCATAGCGCGCGGCAGCGCACGTGTTTTCGACCGGCGCAGGATAGGCAGCCTCCACTTCGTAACGCCGCCCGATGTCCACCCGCCGCAGCGCCTCAGCGCCAAAGCCGGTTTCAGCAACCACAAAGGCCTTGCCGCCCGTCAGCACAGTTCCAAGCCGGGCGGCGATTTCATTGCTGTTGACCGGCGTGGCGGTTGAAAAACGGGGCTTCATCGCGGCAAGTGCGCTTTCAGCGGTCCACCAGGTATCGGCCGCTACCGCAAGCCACCGGTTGCTTTCGACAATTCCAGCCAGTCCCCGAACGCCACCGGCAGCATTGCGGTCAAAACCGGTCAGCTCTGAACCATCGGTCGGCCCATGCCGGATTGAGGCGAACACCATGCCCGGCAGGCGCACATCGCCGGCAAAGCGGTAGGAGCCATCGACCTTCGACGGCAAATCGATGCGCGGAAACGCAGGCGCGCCATCGACATCGGCGGGCAGCGGCTGTTCGCGCGGAGGCTCCGGACGCAGCGACGCAGGATCGGGCGGCGTGTATCCGGCGGCAGCCTGTGCCAACTCGCCAAAACTGGCGCGCTGATCGTTGAAGCTGACGAAACCGTTTTCGACCTGGCATTCTTCCCACGCAACACCCCAGCGTGAGGCCGCCTCTTGCGCCAGCATCGACCGCGCCGCCGCAGCAGCTTCACGGCAGGGTTGCTCATAGGCCTCAAGCGCGGTTCCAGCGGCTGTGGCATTGAACCGCTGTGACTGAGCAAACCGTGTGGCCATCAGCCTATCGGCGCTATCAGAAAGGCCTGCAGCGAACGGATCCCACAGCGCCATCCATTTGCGCGCCAGTGGAATATTGGCATAGGCGCCCGAAATCGGTGCGGGCTCGACCGCCACCTGCCGCCAATCCGCGCCTAGTTCATAGGCGACGATCTGGGGCAGCAGTGTCGAAATACCCTGCCCCATCTCGATCTGCGGCACGGCGACTGTCACCACGCCGTCATTGGCGATCTTGAGCCAGGCACCGAACACCTGTTCGCCTTTGGCCGCCACCAGCGGGGTGCGATAGCTGCGCGGCATCAACCACCATGCCACCACAAGCCCGCCGCCCGCTGCAGCGCCCACCAGCAATCCGCGCCGCGAGATCGGCATTCCGCTAAACCGTCCCGGTATCGAGCCAGCGCGCCAGCCGTTCGGCAATGGCGCGGAAGGGTGCGGCTGTCTCGTCATCGCCAGCGGCAGGGGGCTCCCCTTTGTCCCCTGCGATTCGGGTCGCGAGGGTCAGGGGCACTCGGCCCAGAAACGGGATTTCCAGCGCAGCCGCGAATTTCTCCACTCCGCCCTGACCAAAGGGATCGCTGATCTCGCCACAATGAGGGCAGGCATAGCCCGCCATGTTCTCGACCAGCCCGATGATCGGCACCTCGCCTTGTTCGAACAATTGCCCGGCACGGGCAGCGTCAATAAGCGCAAGACCCTGCGGCGTCGAAACCAACACCGCGCCATCGGGTTTGTGGGCCGAGAGCATGGACAATTGCACATCGCCCGTTCCCGGCGGCAGATCGACCAGCAGCAGATCGGCGTCACCCCAGTCGGCATCGACCAACTGGGTCAAGGCCTTGCCCGTCATCGGTCCGCGCCATGCCAGCGCCTTGCCCGGCGCGACGATGTGACCCATCGACAGCACCTTGACACCATAAGGACTGTCAATCGCCACCAGCTTGCTACCGTCCGGCGTGGCGCTGGGCTTGATTCCTTCGGTTTTGAGCAGCTTGGGCTGAGAGGGTCCGTAAATATCGCCATCAATTACGCCGACCTTGCGGCCCATCCGCGCCAGCGCCACCGCAAGGTTCGTGGTCAGCGTCGATTTGCCGACCCCACCCTTGCCAGACCCCACCGCGATCAGCCGACGGCGGCGCCGTTCACCCGTCAATGCAAGACGCACCTCATCGATTTCGGCCAAGGGCATCAGGCTTTCAGTGATCGCGGCCTGCAATTCGGCACGGGCAATTTCGGACATGTCGCCTGCTTCGGCAACGATGACTGCGCGGCGCTCGACGATCCGGGCCGACCGGATCCGATGATTCATTTCAGGCGTCAGAACGGCCCGGATCAACGTCTCTTCAGCGCCGGGCTGGCGGGCGGGCGAAGGGTGCGAATTGTCGGACTTGTTCATTGCGCCACGCCTCTACCATCAAATTCACGCAGGGGACCCCTGTTTTTCACCAGAACGCGTGCCTATAAACACCTTATGCAAAGATTTGACGGCTGGAGAGAACGTCTTGGTGGTGGCCTGAAGGGTCTAGCCATGGCTGGTAAAAACAACCCCTGGGGCGGCGGCGCAAGCGGCGGCGAACCCGGCGATGGCGGGCCTTCGGGCGACGGCGGAGCGGGCGGGAGCGATGGCGGCGGCCCGCGCAATCCGTGGCTCCCTGGCGGCAATGGCGGCGAAGGAAAGCGGCGCTCTGCCAGTATCGAGGATATTTTCAAAAACCGCGGCCCCGAAGGACCGCGCCGCGCTGGCGGCGGCGGCGGACCGACGTTCCGTCTGCCCGAGCGTCCGGGCGGCAAAAGCTGGGTTCCTTTGATCGTTGCTGGCACTGCGCTGGTTTGGGTTGCTTTCAGCAGCGTACACTTCATCCAACCAGGCGAGCAGGCCGTGGTGACGTGGTTCGGCGGAAAGTATTCGGACACCCTTAACTCAGGAACGGAATTCACCGCGCCTTGGCCGATCAACATGGTCACCAAGGAAAACGTGACACAGGTACGGCTGGAGGAAGTGCCCGGCACCAAGACCGAAAAGCTGATCCTGACGGGCGACCAGAACCTCGTCGATCTGTCTTATCTTATCCGGTGGAATATCTCGGATCTTGCGCTGTACCAGTATCAACTCAACGACCCGCGCAACGCCTTGCTGGAAATCGGCGAGGCGGCGATGCGCGCCGCTGTGGCGCGGCAGAACCTTGATGCAGTGCTGACCGGTGCGGGCCGTGCGGAGATTGAGCAGGACGTGCGCACCGCGATGCAGGCCCGGCTTGATGCCTATCGTTCCGGAATCACCGTGCAGGGTATCGAAATCAACAAGGTCGATCCCCCCTCGCAGGTCGAAGAAGCGTTCAAGGACGTGTCCTCCGCGCAGCAGGATGCCGACGCCGCGATCAACCGCTCGCGCGCGGTGGCGCAGCAGACCCTCGCCCGGGCACAGGGCGATGCGAGGGAATTCGATGATATTTATGCAGAATACCGGATGGCGCCCGAAGTGACGCGTCGCCGCCTGTATTATGAGACCATGGAGCAGATTCTGGCCAAGACTGACAAGACGATCGTCGAAGGCGGCAATGTAACGCCCTATCTGCCGCTGCCCGAACTCAAGCGCCGTGCACAGGCGCCCGCGCCGTTGCAGGGGGAGTAAGACCATGACCAGCCTGTTCCAAAACTACAAGGCGCTGCTCATCGGCGGCATCGTGGTGTTCATCGTCGCTCTGTCCAGCCTCGTGATCGTACCGGAAACGCATCAGGCCGTGGTTATCCGCACTGGTAACCCGGTCCGCGTCATGAACCAGTTTCGCCCCGATGAGCCCTATGGCTCAACCGGAGCGGGCATCAGCCCGCGCATTCCCTTCGTGGAAGAAGTGCGGATGATCGATCGCCGCGTGCTCGATCTTGATATGGAGCGCACCCAGGTGCTCTCGCGCGATCAGCAGCGCCTCCAGGTCGATGCCTATGCCCGTTATCGCATTATCGATCCGGTCAAACTGGTTGAGAAGGCCGGGACAGAAAGCGGGCTTGAAGCACAGTTGCTGCCGATCCTCACCTCGGTGCTGCGGCAGGAACTGGGCCGCGTGCCCTTTGCAGCGCTGATCAATGCCGAACGCGGCACATCGATGACCAACATCACCCGCACGCTGGATGCGCAGGCCCGCAACTATGGCGCGCAGGTGCTTGATGTGCGGATCAAGGCCGCCGATCTTCCTGAAGGCCGCCCGCTGGACGCTGCTTTCACCCGGATGGAAACCGATCGCCAGGAAGAAGCGACCACCATTCGTGCCGCAGGTCAGCGTGATGCGCAGATCATCCAGGCTGAAGCTTCGGCAGAGGCCGCGCGCATCTATGCCGATGCTTACGGCAAAGATCCGCAGTTTTACGACTTCTATCGCGCCATGCAGAGCTACCGCAAAACCTTCCTTCAGGGTGAAGGCCAAAGCAGCATGGTATTGTCCGAAGACAACGAATATTTCCGCCAGTTCAAGGGTGAACGCTGAGCAATCGACCAAGTGCTGACCGACCGCGCTGAATGGCGCGGGCGTTCAATCAGCGTTCAGCCGAAAAATGGGCAATTGGGGCCATCAACCGGCCCGTGAGGCTGGCCCCAACAAAGGCTTTCAGGAACGCGGCAGTAACCCTGCGCATTCTTGCCAAGAACAAGGACCATGAGGACGTGAACAAAGTGCGCTATGTATACGGACTGACAAGCGCGTTGCTGGTGGGCGGCGCCACGATATCGCTTATAACCGGATCCCCCGTCGGCGCGCAGGTTGCTCAAAATGACGATGCCGTCATGGAGCGGGTGGTACCGATCGCTGGGGCCCCTGCGAGCTTCGCCGATCTCACCGCGCAGTTGCAACCTGCCGTGGTCAACATCGCCACGCGCCAGCGGGTGGAAGTGGCCAATAATCCCTTTGCCGGCACGCCCTTTGCCGAACTGTTCAACCGGCGCGGCGGCGGTGGCAATGGCCAACCGCAAACCCGCGAAGCGCAGTCGCTGGGATCAGGCTTCATCATTTCGGCCGATGGCTATGTGGTCACGAACAACCACGTGATTTCGCCGCCCGATACGCGTGCGAAGCTCGAATCGATCACTGTAACCCTGCCCGATGGCACCGAATATGAAGCCGATCTGGTCGGCGCGGACGCTGCGTCTGATCTTGCGGTCCTTAAGATCCGTGCCAACCGGAACTTCCCCTTCGTCCGTTTTGGCGATTCGAGCGCGTCACGCGTCGGGGAATGGGTGGTTGCGATCGGAAATCCGTTTGGCCTTGGTGGCACTGTCACCAGCGGAATCATCTCGGCCGTTTACCGCAACACCGGTCAAGGCGGGCCGTATGATCGCTACATCCAGACCGATGCCAGCATCAACCGTGGCAACTCCGGCGGGCCGCTGTTCGATATGCGCGGGAACGTGATCGGTATCAACAATGCGATCTTCTCGCCTTCAGGCGGCAGCGTCGGCATTGGTTTCGCCATTCCTGCCGAAATCGCAGCACCGATCGTCGAGCAGTTGCGTGATGGCCGTGAGATTGAGCGCGGCTACCTCGGCGTGCGGCTCCAGCCGATTGACGAGGATCTTGCCGCATCACTCGGCCTGCCCAAGCGCCGCGGCGAATTGGCCCAGACGGTTGAAGAAAACAGCCCCGCCGGTAAGGCTGGGTTACGGTCAGGCGACATCCTGACCAAGGTCAACGGGCAAGATGTGACCGCCGATCAGACGGTGTCATTCCTCGTCGCCAACCTTCAGCCTGGCACGACTATCCCGGTCGAAGTGCTGCGCGACGGCAGCCGGAGGGCCATCAACGTCACGCTCGGCAAGCGTCCGAGTGAAGCAGAACTACAAGCCCAGGCGCAAACCTTCGATCCTGAAGCAGAAGAGCCTATGGCGCCCGGTTCATCGGACGGCACGATTGAGCAGAAATTGGGCCTGCAGGTCACCCCTTTGACCCCTCAGATTGCCCGCTCGCTCGGCGTGCCGGCCGACCTCAAGGGCGTGGTGGTTGCTGCGGTAGATGCCAACGCCGATGCGGCCCGCAAGGGGCTGCGCCGCGGTGACATAATCTTGTCGGCCAATTATCAAGCCGTCACGTCGGTTGAGGAACTGCTGGCGCAGATCAACGCTGCCGCCACGGAGAACCGTGAAGCACTGTTGCTACGTGTCCAGCGCCGCACGCAGCCGCCAGCGTTTATTGCCGTGCGGATGCGCTGATCCGCATCAGCGCCGAATAGAACAAAAGGAAAAGGCGCCTGGAGCAATTCCCGGCGCCTTTTTTGTTTGTGGCGCTGTTATTCGCTCTGTGGGAATACCTGCTGTGGCGGGACGCGGCGCTGTTCGCGTTGCGGCCGCGGGATCTGCGGGGGCGGCAGCGCGCCACCAGTAGCCTCCTCAAGGAAATCCTGGCTCGCTGCCGGCGGGGCATTGGCCCCACGTCCGCGCCCTCGCTCACGATCACGTTCGCGATCACGCTCGTCTTCCTGACCGAAGGTATCAATGTCCGGTTCGCGGCGGCCAGACTCGATCATGTTGCCCTGCTCGTCGATATAGTAATACTCCTCGGGCTCGCCGAACATCGCTTCCTCGTCGGGCTCAAGCTGCCATTCGGGCAGTTCGAGCGTGACATCAAATTCCTCCACCGGGCGGCCCCTGACGGCATAGCGCATATAGGCGGCAAAGGCCTGCGCCGGCGCGCGTCCACCCTGCAGGCCCGGCACCGCCTTGGCATCGTCACGCCCCATCCAAACGCCGGTGGTGATGCCGCTGGAAAACCCGATGAACCAACCATCCTTGTTCGACGATGTGGTCCCCGTCTTGCCTGCCACCGGGCGTCCGATCTGTGCCGCACGGCCCGTGCCGGTCTGCACCGCAGCCTGTAGCAAATCGGTGATCCCGGCGACGACGTAGTCCGGTATCACCGGAGAGTTTGTGACACTTTCGCGCTGAAACAACAGCTCGCCACTGGCGCCGGTCACCTTGGTGATGCCATAGGGCGCCACGTTTATCCCTTTGGCAGCGATCCCGGCAAAGGCCTGTGTCATCTCCATGACCCGCATTTCCGAGGCACCCAGCACCATCGAAGGATTGGTATCGACCTTCGAATTGATCCCGAACCGGCGTGCCATCGAAGCCACCGTGCCAAAGCCGACTTCGTTGCCAAGCTGAGCTGCCACCGTGTTGATCGAATAGGCAAAGGCGGTGCGCAAATCGGTTGCGCCAACATTACGACCGTTCGAATTGCGCGGGCTCCATCCATCAATCGTCACTGGCGTGTCATTGACGGTATCTTCAGGCTTGTAGCCCGCTTCCAGCGCGGCAAGATAAACAAACAGCTTCCAGGCGGAGCCGGGCTGACGCATCGCAGTGGTGGCGCGGTTGAAGTTGCTTTCAACATAATCCGTGCCGCCCACCAGCGCCAGAATCGCCCCGTCACGGTCAAGACTGACCATCGCGCCTTGTGCGCCATTGGGGGTGTTGGCTTCGATCGCGGCGGTCGCGGCGCGCTGCATCCCGATATCGAGCGTGGTCCACACCTCGATCGGCTCGTAGGTTTCAGGCAGGATGATATCGAGCTGCGGCAGCACCCAATCGGTGAAATACCGCACCGAGTTCTGCCCCGACTGCTCTTTGAGCTGCACGGCGCTGACATCGACCAGGGCTTGGTCTGGCGTCACATAGCCCTGCTCCTGCATCAGGCGCAGCACGACCTGCGCGCGGTCTACAGCGGCCTGGACATCGGCGGTGGGCGAATACTGGCTGGGCGCTTTGACAAGGCCTGCGATGATCGCAGATTCTTCGATACTCAGCTCGGTCGCGGGGTGGCTAAAGAATTTGCGGCTGGCACTATCAATGCCATAGGCCCCGCCACCGAAATAGACCTTGTTGAGGTAGAGTTCGAGGATCTCCTCCTTGGAGAACTGCCATTCGAGCGCCATCGCCAACACCGCTTCACGCGCCTTGCGATCCAGC
This sequence comes from Erythrobacter sp. 'gip.4 top 5', assembly GCF_056495765.1. Classification (NCBI taxonomy): domain Bacteria; kingdom Pseudomonadati; phylum Pseudomonadota; class Alphaproteobacteria; order Sphingomonadales; family Erythrobacteraceae; genus Erythrobacter; species Erythrobacter sp. 'gip.4 top 5'. The sequence continues at coordinate 139,346 of NZ_CP200270.1, forward strand.
GAGCGGTTGTTGTTGAGAAACAGGTTGCGCGCCAGCTGCTGGGTGATGGTCGACGTGCCGCCAAGCCGCGCGCGTGAACCGGTCACCCCTTCGATCAGCGCCCCTGTCAGTCGGACCGGATCGACGCCAAAGTGCGAATGAAAGCGCTTGTCCTCCACCGCGATCATCGCGTTGGTCATGTTTCGCGGGATTTCATCGTAAGTGAGCCATTCGCCAAAGCTCGGCCCGATTTCGACCAGCTCGCGCCCATCACGGGCGCGGATCACGATGGTCTGCCCCGGCTGCGTTGCCTGAAGGGTCGAATAGCTAGGGAGCGACTGCGCTGCAAAACCAACAGCAAAGGCAAGGAACACAATAGCCAGCACAGCCAGCGCCGAACCCCAGACCACGAACCGCTTCATCCAGACCCAACCGCGCCAACGCGGCGCGCCTTGGCTCGTTGCTGTGGACGAGGCGGATCGCTCGCCCGCGGATCGCCTATGTCCGCGCGCGCCTTTGTTCTGCAACCGGTCACCCCGTTTCGACATTGTCTGAGCCTATCTGAACCCCACCACACCGCACTGGGATGCGCGCCTTGCATAAGCAAGTTGTAACCGGGAATGAACCCGACCTGCTCACGCTCTCCACGGACAATGGTGCGGGAAGCCTAATCGTCGGCGGGTGTGAAGATCAGCGCGGCCGAATTGATGCAATAACGCAGGCCTCCCTGCTCGGGCGGACCGTCGGGGAAGACATGGCCCAGATGCCCGCCACACTTGCCGCAGCGCACTTCGGTGCGGACCATGCCGTAGGCGGTATCGCGGTGCTCCTCGACCACTTCGGCGTCGGCAGGCTTGGTGAAAGCAGGCCAGCCACAGCCGGAATTGTACTTGGCCGTCGAATAGAACAGCTGCGTGCCACACGCCGCGCAAGTGTATTCACCCTCGTCATAGAACTTGTCATATTCGCCGGTGAAAGCGCGTTCGGTGCCGGCCTCGCGCAAAACGTGATATTGCATCGGCTCCAGCTTTTCGCGCCATTCAGCGTCCGTCAGGCTGCGGGGGTCTGGGTTGTCCATGAAATGTCCTCTCTGCTCGCGCCTAATATTGGCGCAACAGGGACAATGCGCAAGCACCGGTAGCTTGGCGCGCTATCCATCCACCTGCGCGTAATGCGGCGGCGGCTTGATCGATTCCATCCGCTCGGTGAGCAGCGGGCGAAAGCTCGGGCGGCTCTTGAACACGGCGTACCACCCACGCGATTGTTCGTGGCCTGACCAGTCGATCCCGCCAAGGTAATCCGCCACCGAAATCTGCGCCGCAGCGGCCAAATCGGCAAGACTCATGGTGGATCCGGCCACCCACGGCCGATTGTCGATCAGCCAGTCGAGATAGTCGAGATGGCCGTGCGCCATCTTCATCGCATTGCGCAGCGCGCCGCTGTCGGGCGGCTGGCGCATAATCCGCTTTTTCATGCGTTCGGAAAGCAAGGGGGCGGTAACATCGGTGTAGAAGTTCTCGTCAAACAGCGCGACCAGCCGGCGGATTTCAGCGCGCTGGGCCGCAGTGCCATTGATCATCGGATTGCGATCGACCGTTTCCTCGAAATATTCCGCGATGGCGCGGCTATCGGGAATGGTGATGTTCTTTTCCGGATTGACGATCACCGGAGTGCGTCCGGCCGGATTAAGATTGAAGAACGCATCCGACGCCGACCATGGGTCCTCACGCACCAGATCGAACGGCACATTCTTTTCGCTTAGCAGCAAGCGGATCTTGCGGCTGAAGGGACACAACGGGAATTGATAGAGGAGCCACATAAGTCGCAGAGCTGTGGCGTATTTTGACGGGCAAATCCAGCGCGCCGCGTGCGCAACGGGGGAGTATTCAGAGCTTGGCGGCTTCTAGCATCAACAGACAGGTCGGCATGATCGTTTGCACCTCGCCACTGGCGGAAAGCGCCTGCGCTTCCGCATTGGCAAGCGCGGCGATACCAGCCCGGTCGGCCCCGGTTGCGTCCATCAATTGCGCCAGCGCCCGGACAAAGAATTCCCGTCCTCGCACCGTCATATCAGGCCATTGCTTCGCTTGGCGATCGCCGGCCGCCTGACCCTGCGACACTAGTGCAAAAGCGGCCGCGCAGCGCAGCAGCGCCCGGTTTTCCTGAGAGAGCGGCGCCGGGTCTGGGGTGGCCGGGGCTGGAGCGGGCTGCAGCGCCAGTGCGGCGGCAAGGAGCGTTGTAATCATGCCCCCTCCTATGCCCTGCCAGATGAACCCGGCGCTACCGGAAACGACATTGCGGGCGCGCCAATTCCGTCCTAATCCGCAACCTGTCTTATGAGAGGAGACCTATTTTCATGTTCAGTCACATCATGGTCGGCACAAACGATTTCGACCGGTCCAAGGCGTTTTACGATACCGTGCTTGCCACGCTGGGCGCTGGCCCCGGCAACATCAATGAAGCGGGCACAGGCCACAAGCGTGCGTTCTGGTTCCACAATGGCGGGATTTTCGCCATCAGTCAGCCGATCAACAACGAAACGGCGGCTTGCGCCAATGGCGCGACTGTCGGCTTTGCGTGCGACTCGTTGGAGCAGGTGCAGGCCTTCCACGATGCGGCCGTGGCCGCTGGCGGCACCTCGATCGAAGACGCACCCGGCCCGCGCACCGGCGCGATGGGCACGTTGAACCTTGGCTATGTGCTCGATCCCGATGGTCACAAGTTGTGCATGCTGCACCGCGTCGGCTAACCTTCCACGTTCACTGACGTGAACGGCAGACCCCCCGCCCCACCTCCCCACCCGGCCACCATAACATAGTGGTACTGTTGGTGGCCGGGTGGGGCGGGGGGTCTGCGCCACCGAAGGTGGCTTAACGACTAAGTTCAAACACCGCGAATTCGGCGCGCCAGTTTGCGGCTGGCGCGCCGATTTGCAGTTCATTGGCAAAAAACCACGCCCGCTCAATCCGCGCGCCCTTGATACGCGCAAGATCGCGGAAGTCCTCCACCGTGACGTGGTGGATATTTTCGGTTTCGAACCAGCTCACCGGCAGGGCGCGGGTCACCGGCATCCGCCCGCCAAACATCAGCGCCAAGCGGGTGCGCCAGTGCGCGAAATTGGGAAACGACACAAACGCACGCCGCCCCACCCGCAGCAACTCATCAAGCATCAGATCGGGCCGCGTCGCTGTCTGCATGGTTTGGCTGAGGATCGCGTAATCAAATGCCTTGTCAGGATAGTTCGCAAGGTCGTGATTGGCGTCACCCTGCACGACGCTCAAGCCCCGCGACACGCAGCGTTCAACGAGTGCGCCATCGAGTTCCATCCCCCGCGCATCGCAGCCGCTGTTGCTTTCCAGCGCTGCCATCAGCGCCCCGTCACCGCAGCCGATATCCAGCACCCGGCTGCCGGGCGTGACATGGGCCGCGATCGCCGCGAGATCAGGCCGCAGCGTCATTCGACAAACCCCCTCACCACCCGGTCAAGCTGGTCGTGCTCCAGCAGGAAGCTGTCATGCCCATTGGGCGCGGACAATTCCACGAAGCTCACCTTGGCGCCCGCCGCGTTCAGCGCGTGGACCACGTGCCGGCTTTCCGCAGAAGGGTAGAGCCAATCGGTATCGAAGCTGACAATGCAGAACCGCGCCTGCGTGCCGGCAAAGGCGTTCGCCAGCTTGCCGCCATGTTCCTCGGCAATATCGAGGTAATCCATCGCGCGGGTGATGTAGAGGTAGGAGTTGGCATCGAACCGCCGGGTGAAGCCGCTGCCCTGATACCTCAGATAGCTTTCCACCTGAAATTCGGCATCGAAGCCGAAGCCCTTGGCCTCCCGGTCCTGCAAGCGGCGGCCAAACTTCTCAGTCAGGCCCGCTTCGGACAGATAGGTGATGTGCGCCGCCATGCGCGCCACGGCGAGGCCATTGTCGGGCCGCGCGTCGGTGGCGTAGTAATCGCCGCCCGCCCAGGCCGGATCAGCCATGATCGCCTGCCGCCCGACTTCGTGAAAGGCAATGTTCTGCGCTGAGTGCCGCGCCGTCGAGGCGATCACCAGCACCCGCGCCGCCCGCTCCGGCCAGTTGGCGGCGAGGCTGAGCGCCTGCATCCCGCCCATCGACCCGCCCACCACGGCGTGCAATTGCGCAATGCCCAACCCGTCCAGCAACGCGACAGCTGCGCGCACCATGTCGCGGATGGTGATGACGGGGAACCGCATCGCATAGGGTTGGCCATCGGGTGCAAGGCTCGCCGGGCCAGTCGATCCCATACAACTGCCGATGACATTGGCGCAGATCACGAAATGGCGGTCTGTGTCGATCGGCTTGCCCGGCCCCACCATCCGCTCCCACCAACCCGGCTTGCCGGTGATCGGGTGCGGGCTGGCGAGGTACTGGTCGCCGGTCAGCGCATGGCAGACCAGCACCGCGTTGCCCTTGTCCGACGCCAGCGTGCCATACGTCTCGTAGGCGATCTGCGCGCCTTCGAGCGCCTGTCCGCAATCCAGCGGCAGGGGCTGGGGGATCGCATAAGCCTGAGAGACGGGAGCGGTGTTCATTTGAGGCAGCGAATTGGGGGACCGCCTTGCCTGTGTCAATCATCGCCACCGGCCTTGCCGTTTTCGCGCTGTATTCGCGGACGCAAACTGGCTATCGCGCCAGCCTTATGTCCAAGCCTCAAACCATACCCCGGCCAAAACCCTGGATCAGTGCGATCCACGCTTATGTCCCGGGCAAGTCCAAGTCGGCGAGCGGCAGCCCACTGACCAAGCTTTCCGCAAACGAGAACCCGCTCGGCGCCAGCCCGGCGGCGCTCGCTGCGTTGTCGGAAGGCCACAACCCGTCTGACTACCCCGATCCCGACGCACGGGCCCTGCGCGAGGCGATCGCCGTCGTGCACGGGTTAGACGCGGACCGGATCGTCTGCGGTACAGGCTCTGGCGAATTGCTGCATTGCGCGGTCCAAGCGCTGGCGAGTGTCGGAGACGAGGTGCTGGCTTCGCGTTACTCGTTCTCGCTCTATCCATTGCTGGCCCAAAAGGTCGGGGCGACCGCGGTGTTTGCCGATGACGAAGGCTATGGGGCGAGCGTCGACAATCTGCTGGCGGCGGTCACGCCTGCGACGAGGGTGGTGCTGCTCGACAATCCGAACAATCCGGTCGGCAGTTACCTGCCGCCGCACGAGGTCGCGCGCCTGCACGCGGGTCTGCCGTCTGACGTTCTGCTGATCGTCGACGAGGCTTACGGCGAGTATATCGACCCGGCGCATCAGCACGCCGCGTTTGAACTCGCCGCGCAGCACGGGAACGTGCTGGTCAGCCGTACCTTTTCCAAGGCTTACGGCCTAGCGTCGGAGCGGGTCGGCTGGGTCACGGGTGCGCCGCATCTGATCGACCTCGTCAACCGGCTGCGCGGCGCGTTCAATGTCTCGGTCAGCGGACAGAAGGCGGCGCTTGCGGCGATGGGCGATCAGACGTTTGTGGCCGCCAGCCGCGAGCACAACAGCGCCGAACGTGAGCGGCTGGAAGGTGCCATCGCGGCGCTCGGCAATCATGGCCTCAGCGCCTCGCCCAGCGAAGCCAATTTCCTGCTGGTGCATTTCGAGGGCGAGGTGACTGCAACGCAGGCGGTCGAGGCGCTGTCAGAAGCGGGATACGCCGTCCGCCATCTGCCCTCACAGGGCCTGCCCAATGCCTTGCGCATCACCATCGGCAAGACCGAGGACATGACCCGCGTGATCGCGACCCTTCGCACGCTGTGCGGGGAGGCCGCGTGACCATTGCGCGGGTCGCGATCATCGGCCTCGGGCTGCTGGGCGGCTCGATCGGGTTGGCGGTCAAGGCTCGCGGCCTCGCCATCGTCACCACCGGCTGGGACCGCGACGCCGCTGTGCGCGCACGCGCAGGCGAGCGCGGGCTGGTGGGGCAGGTGTTCGACCGGGCCGAGGATGCCGTGGCCGATGCCGATCTGGTGATCCTGTGCGTCCCCGTCGGCGCGATGGGCGAGGCGGCTACAGCGATTGCGCCGGGCCTCAAGCCAACCGCGATCATCAGCGATGTCGGCTCCTCCAAGGCCGCCGTTGCCGCCGCGCTCACGGCCGCGTTGCCGGGCGCCTGCATCATCCCCGCCCACCCTGTCGCAGGCACCGAACAGAGCGGGCCCGACGCGGGCTTTGCCACGCTGTTCGCCGGCCGCTGGTGCATCGTCACCCCGCCCGAGGGCTGCGATCCAGCGGCGCTCGAAGCCCTGTCCGACTTCTGGACCGCGCTCGGCTCCAAGGTCGAGTTGATGGACGCCGCGCACCATGATCTCGTCCTCGCCGTGACCAGCCACATCCCGCATCTGATCGCCTACACCATTGTGGGCACCGCCAGCGATCTGGAGGATGTGACGCAAAGCGAAGTGATCAAGTATTCCGCCGGGGGTTTCCGCGATTTCACCCGCATCGCCGCTTCGGACCCGGTGATGTGGCGCGATGTGTTCCTTACCAACCGAGGCGCGGTGCTGGAGATGCTGGGGCGCTTCAGCGAAGACCTCACCGCGATGCAGCGCGCGATCCGTTCCGCCGATGGCGATGCGCTGTTCGACCTCTTCACCCGCACCCGCGCGATCCGGCGGCAGGTGATCGAACAGGGGCAGGACGACGAACGTCCCGATTTCGGGCGCGAACACGGAACCTGACCGCGCCCGCGCCGCTCCCCGCGTCCCCCGCCACCCCCGGACTGTGCTTCTGCTGCTGTTGGAGACACATGAGACACTGTCCTGAACCGGAAAAAGCCCAGCACCTTGCACAGACCCCCGCCGGGCAGCCTTGCCTTGTGGCAAAATCGGATTTTGCGCGCATCATCCGCGCCGCGCTGACAGGTCGCGACAGTTTAGGAAAGATGGTCGGCTTTGTGGGCTGTCGAGAAAAACCTGCCGTTCGGGAAGCGACCCCGTTTCGGTCATTCAGCACCTTTAAGATATGGCGGTTGCCTATTTCGCGACCCGCTTTTCTGCCTTGGCTACCAACAACAAAAGTATCGCACGCCAACCCGTCTTACCGTAACAGGATGGCTACCGGTCTGTCGATCTAGCGCTAACGAGCCGGATGTTCAGCCGGGTCAAGGTGTGGTCGATCGTGATTCTTGTTCGTCGCTCCTGACAGTCAATTGCTGCCGCGTTTCTTCAGACAAATCAAACCAGTTCGAAACTGTTACCCATTCGTTGTAAACACGTCTTCCATTCTGATCATGCAGTCGCAGTCGAAGATATGGTCCGGTTTTCAAAGCGGCCTCGCCAAATCCCTGGTTCCTAGGGTTTTCATCAACCAGTTTGCAGTCACGAACGCGGTCCCGTCGCAGCACAAAGCACCGAAGCACCGCGACTCCGCTGATCCCATTCTTGACGGCTTCGGAGGGATAGAACTCCCTGCCTTTGGAAAAATCCATGCTGGGCGCCCATGACACCACGAAATTGGTGCCTCGTGGCCACTCTGCTCCGACACCGGCTTCTGGGCTGTCTCCCGCTCCTCGTCTGCTGCCTATACGATCGTTGATCCCTACTTCCGAGCTATCATTCGAGCCGGTCGATGACTTGGCGAAATGTGCCTGAACACTCTGAGATTCTTTGCTTTCACTCGGTGTGACAAGGTAACCGGGAAGTGGAGGGTTGGACTGGTCAAGCGGCGCCAGGCGGACGGGTTCAACTACAGATGGCGGATCGGAAATCGGAGCGATTGCATCCCGCGCTTTTGCTTGAGCGGTATCGCCGGGACTGCTTTCTGAGTCGGTCAGAGTGCTATTAGCTTCGGCAGCCAGTTCAGTATGAACTTCTTTCGTCAAACGAATAGAGGTGAAGACAACCCCCTGATCTTTGCCCCCAAGTTCACTCAACTCGCTAATACCAAGTCCCATTGATCAGAACCCATGCGCCCATTGGCGCATGCCGATGGACATGATGCGCCAGGGCTGATCGACGAGCTTGTTCCAAGCGAAGCAGCAATGGTCGACGATGTCGTCGTAGGATGAGAAGATGCGGTTGGAGAGCCAGTTGTCGCGCATGAACTGCCAGACGTTTTCGACGGGGTTGAGCTCCGGGCACCTGGGCGGCAGCGGCATGAGAGTGATGTTGGCGGGCACGACCAGTTCCGCCGAGCCATGCCATCCGGCCTGATCGAGGATCAAGACGGCATGCGCCCCCGGCGCGACGTGGAAGGCGATCTCTTCGAGGTGCATGCTCATGGCCTCGCTGTTGCAACGGGGCATGACGATGCCAGCACCCTTGCCCTCGGCGGGACAGATGGCCCCGAAGATCCAGGCTGAGGCCCGGCGCTGGTCTTTGGGCGCACAGGGCCGGGTTCCGCGCTTGGCCCAGCGGCGGGTGAGCTTGGTCTGTTGGCCTATGCGCGCCTCATCTTGCCACCACAGTTCTATCGCGGTGCCGTGCGGCAAGGATAGTCGGATTTTTGCCAACTGGCCTGCGAAGTTTTTTTAAAATCGGCAATGTCATCCGCTTTCTGGCCACGATGACGAGGGCGGGCCGAGAGCTTGCGGAAGCCCAGCGCGCGCATCTCACGGCTCAGCGTCTGTTTGGTAATCGACAGGCCAAACTCATCCCACACCCACTGCGCCAGATCGATGAGACGCCAGCGGACAACCCCGTGCGCCGCAGGAATCGGGCCTGCTTCAACTTGCTGCGCAAGAGCGCGGCGCTGCTCATCGCTCAGAATCGAGACTTTGCCGGGGGCCTTGCGTGACATCAGCCCGTCCGGGCCATCAGCATTGAAGCGGATCACCCAATCCCGCACGACCTGCAGCGTCACGCCAGCCGCTTTGGCCGCTTCGCTCCGGCTGCTGCCGTCCAGGATCAAGCCCAACGCCAACAACCGCCGTACCTGATCCGGATCGTCACATCGTCGGGAAAATCGGCTCAAATCCCGCGAAGTGAAATCTGATCGAACACCAATCGCCGTCGCCATCGCAAGCCTCCTCGTGCTTGCTCCGGTGAATCAGAAAATCAGCGCCTTGGAAATCCCCCATGAGTCAGCCTCATCGGGATTTGGTATAACAGAGCTGACAACGAACAGGCTGAACATTGCGCAAGTCGCTAAGCAGGAAAGCACCAATGCTAAACCCCTTTCAGGGGGCGAAGCCACCAATCGTTGCTGGGGTGGTGCAAGATTTGAAGTCACAGCGGCCGGAAACATGGCGCTTATGGGCTCCCGCGTTGGATTATCCGTTTACGTTGGCTCAAACCTTCCCGACTGCGACAAGACAAGCTTGAAACCCACCTCAGCCTTGTAGTTTAAGCTGTTCAATGGATAGGAAACCGTTCGTGTATCGTTGATTAATAGCGGTTTTTGGGGGTCCCGTAGCAAAGACGTAGCGTTGCTTACCCATGGCTCCCAGCTCCTCGATCACAGGTCAAGCTAGATCACAAGCCGCCGTTCAGTAATCCACCCGCTTCCGGTCATTCACGCCGCCGCCGCGTTCGCCTGATAGCGGACATCACGGATGCGAGCCTATCCGTTCAACGCATTGATCGCCGCATGGACCCGCGCCTCGACATCCGCGCGCGGCAGGCCCGCCGGGATTGCCTCGCCCACCTTGTAGGTGATCTGGCCTGGGCGTTTCACGAGATGATGGTAGGTCCGCGCGCTATCCACCGCGATCGGCACAACCGGCAGGCGCAGCAGCTTGTACAGCCCGGCAAAGCCTGCCTGCAACGGCTGGCGCTGGCCCGGCGCGACCCGCGTGCCTTCGGGAAAGATCACCAGCGGACGGCCCTCGCCCACGCGCTGCTTGGCCAGCGCCAGCATGGCGCGCAAGGTCTTGGCCCCTTCGCCGCGCGCCACCGGGATCAGGCCATAGGTCAGCGCCGAGTGGCCCCAGCCCGGAATGCTGAACAGTTCCTGCTTGGCAAACACCGCCGGATGTTCAAACAGGCGCGGAGTATCGATCGCCTCGAAGAAGCTTTCATGCTTCACCGCGATCAGCACCGGCCCGTGCGGCAGCGCGCCATCCAGCACCACCTTGATACCGAGCAGGTTCTCGACGCACCACAGATGCCACTGGCCCCACGTCGCCACCACGCTCCGCAACCCGTCCCTGCGCATGATGATGGCCATCACCGAAGCGATCACCAGCAGGATCGAACCGCCATAGAACAGCACGTAAAAGACGAGCGAACGCAGCGCGGCCCCAAGCCAGTTCAAAGGTCCACCAGACCCGCCGCACGGCTCGCGATCAGCTTGTGATATTCGAGAAACAGCGTGCCCAGATCGGGCCGCGAGGGCACTGAATCGCGGATCACTGTGACAGACGCGGGCAATGTCCGGTCAAGCTCGCCCGCAGCGCGGCGCATGTGCCAGTCGGTCGTCACCAGCCTCAGCGAGCGCACTTCGTTCTGCGCAACCCATTTGGCAGTTTCAGCCGCGTTGGAACGGGTATCGACCGCCGCAAAGCCAAGCGTCACACAGCAGGCCATTTGCGTTTCCGAAACACTGAACTCGGCCGCGAATTCGCCCGGCTTGACCTCGGGATCGACACCGCTGACCAGCATCTTTTTGGCAAGGGCCTTGTCCAGGACCTCAAGCCCGCGGGCGATCCGCCCCGGCCCGCCTGTGGGTACGATCACGGCATCGGTTGTCACGGCTTCGCCCGCCGGTTGCGGCAAAGCCACAACAAACCACAGGAAACCGATCACCCAGACCAGAAACATCAAAGAGACAATACGCCGGATCATTGCGCCGTGGCCTAAAGCATGTCGCGCAAGGCAAAGGCAATGGTGATCCGCGCTGTCACCAAGGCCAACAGCACACCAGCCAGGGGAATTGCTGCGATTGCGAGCCAGTCGGCCAGCGCCAGGCCCCCGCCGCCCACCATTCCGCTATCGAGCGCCGCAAATTGCTGGCCGAGCAGCCATACCGCGCCCACACCCAGCGCCGTGCCCACAGCCGCGCCGAACACCGCTTCGCGCAGCACATCACGCAGGAACACCGCCGACATCTGCCGCTCACTTGCCCCCAGAAGGTGCATGATCTCAACTGTCTCGCGCGCGCTGGCAAAGGCATTGCGCGCCGCCAGCCACACCGCCGCTGCCGTCGCCAGCGCGACCAGCGCAATCAGGCCGAGCGCCAGATATTGCAGCGCCGCCAGCGCGTCATACACGGGGCGCAGCCAATCGCCTTGCGCATCGACGCGGACGCCCGGCACTTCGGCAGCCAGCGCGGCTTCGATCTGTACGATGTCTGCAGGCCCCACGTTCCCGGTCAACTCGACATCAATCAGCGCCGGAATCGGGACATCGGCGCTCGTCACGCCCTGGCCAAGCCAGGGTTCGAGCAGCGCGGCAAGCTCGGCCTCGGGCACCAGCCTGACAGCCTGCACGCCCTCGATCCGGGTCAGCACCGTGACTGCCGCCGCAGCGCGCTGGTTGCGCACATCAGGGTTGGCCTCAATCACCTGCACGCTGACTGCGCTGGAGAGGTCTCCCTTTGCGTTGGCAGCGAGGTTGCGCAGGGCGAGGCCTCCCGCTGCCGCCATCACCACCAGTGCGATCAGGATCGCGATGACCCAGGGGATCGGCCCCGTCAGACGCGCCGGAGGCAGCAGCCGCGCCGCCGCCCGCCCGCGTGGACGCGCAGGCACGGCCTCGGCCGTGTCGCTTTCAGGCGCAGCGGGGAGCGGTGGCTGCGTGCTCAAACGGGCCCGCCTCCACCCGGCGTCACCGCCCGCGGCGGGTAGCGCAACGCGCCGGTCGGATCAGACAGCTGGCCTTTATGCAGCCGCATAATCAGCGAATCCGGGACTTTCTTGAGCAGGTGAACATCGTGAGTCGCGACCACCACTGTTGTCCCCACACGGTTGTTGAGGGATTCGAACAAACGCAGCAGTTTCAACGCCATGTCCGGGTCGACATTGCCGGTCGGCTCATCGGCAATCAGCATTTTGGGCCGCCCGATCACCGCGCGTGCGATGGCGACCCGCTGCTGCTCGCCACCCGACATCGTCGCCGGCACGGCATGGGCGCGGTGCGACAAGCCCACCCATTCGAGCATATCGGTGACCGCCTTGACGACCTTCTTTTCATCCGTACCCGCCAGCCGCAGAGGCAGCGCGACATTGTCGAAGGCGGTCAAGTAAGGCACCAGCCGGAAGTTCTGGAAGACGACACCAAGTCGCCGCCGCAAATCCGGCAGGCGACCGCGCGGCATGGTGATGAGATCCTGCCCGAACATCCGGATCCCGCCGCGCGAAGGCCGCTGGGCCAGGTACAGCAGTTTCAGCAGACTGGTCTTGCCCGCACCGCTGGCACCGGTCAGAAAGTAGAAACTTCCGGGATAGAGCGTGAAGCTGAGATTGCTCAGCACCTCAGGATCCGTGCCGTATCGAAGTCCGACATTGTCGAATTTCACGATCTCGGCAGGGCGCTTGGTCATGCTGCGCACCTATCAGTGGCGCAGGCACGAAGGAAGCGGGAGATCGCAATCCTGGTCAAGATCAGACGATTTACGCCCCGCAATGTGGAAAACAGCGCGTAAATAGGGGGCATAAGCGCTGTTGCCCTTGTGCGCGGGTGCGCGGTGACTATGCAGTTTGTGACATGATCATCGCTTGCCCAGCCTGCGGCACCCGTTACGCGGTTCCCGATACTGCCATCGGCAGCGAAGGGCGCACCGTGCGCTGTGCCAAGTGCAAGCATAGTTGGTTTCAGGAGCCTCTCGAAGCGACCGAGGGCGTTGCGCCTCAGGCACCCGTCCCATTGCCACAGGCCGAGCCTGCGACCTCCGTTGCGCAGCCGCAGACGCAAGGCCCTGCGTCGGTCACTGCGCCGCCACCGGCCCCGGCATCCGGCCCGGCGCCCGCCCGGGAACCAGCGCGGCCATCGCCAACTCAGCCGCAATCCCCACCGCCGCAACCCTCGCCGGCACCCGAGCCCCAGAGCGATGGTCCATCGGTCAGCCACTGGCGCTCACCCGAAGCACCGCCCGTCGTCCCCTTTAACGAAACGTCTGCCCCGGTCGCGGCACGGGCGCTTCGCCGTGGCCTGAACGCGCGCGGAGAAACGGAAGTTACGCCGGAGCCGGCCGTTGCGCAGCAGTCTGCCATTGGCGAAGACATTACCGATCCCCCGGATGATGAGAACGGCAACGGCGGCTCGCAATTCGATTATCGCGCACCCTTTACCCGGCGGCGCAACGCGCCGCGGATGTGGACCCTGGCAGCGGCCCTCTTTGCCGCACTGGCGCTGGGCACCGTAGCGGCGGTCAATTACTACGGTTTGCCTGACTGGGTTCCGATCAGCCGGCCGACCTTCGGCGTCAGCCGCCCGGGCCTTGAACTCGATTTCCCAGCGGCAGAGCAGAAAAAGCAGGTTCTCGAAACCGGTGAAGAAATCTTCGGGGTTCGCGGGACGATCACCAATAATGCGCGCGAGAGCATGGATGTGCCCAACCTGCTGGTGGTATTCAGCGACCGCCGCGATCGCGATATTGGCGATTGGCCCGTCACACCTGCCAAACGCCGCCTCGCTCCTGGTGAGACTGTCACCGTGACGCAAGCCATCACCAATATCCCGCCGGGCGCAGCCAAGGCAGCAATCGGTTGGGCCCCTAACTGACGCCCTGTGGGCTTGGGCATTGTGCGCCATCTTCAAAGAGCTTGCGCAGCCCCAAACCCCTTGCTAGGGGCCCGCTCCTACCGAAGGGCTGGCTTGATGGCCGGCCCTGCAAACCCGAGTGCGGTCGTGGCGGAATTGGTAGACGCGCAACGTTGAGGTCGTTGTGGGCGAAAGCCCGTGGAAGTTCGAGTCTTCTCGACCGCACCAGACAGTAAGTCCTTGTTATGCAGGTATTTTTCCTTCGCGGGCGATGCCGAGAAAGCGCGCAGTTCTGCGCCCTTCCGGCCCTCGAAACACCCACAAGTGTGTCAGAGACGGCTCTACGAGCTCTTTATCATACCGAAATCTCGGCCGGTTCTCTGCGCCTGAAAAACTGACCGCAAGTCGCTGTAGCGTGTGGCCAGAGCATGTCTCCGAAATCGCGCACGACTCTAAGCATGGGCATGGAGTTGTCGAACGACAAACGCGGAGCCGAACTGGCTCCGCGTCAAACAGTCCGAATGGTCGGCGCGTCAGATAGCGAACCCAAGCATCCGTTCCTGGTTTTTCCAGCATAGCGGCAGGTCCGTCTCGAGCAGGCTTCTGCGATTAAGCCGCGCCGGGTGACGACCATCGATGATCGATTCGACGATGTGCGGGCTCAACCACGATATCCGGAACAGCTTGCCAAGCTGGGTACGGCAGCGCCCCTTGCGCTTACCGAGCTGATTGAGGCTGAGTTCCGGCGAGGCCAGCACCAATTCCCTAACCTCCATTGCCTCGGCGATCAAATTGACCAGCTTCCGGTCCGTCCGGCCCGCGACGGCAGTGTTATCGATCCGCAGCTTGGCCTCACGGAACGGCTTGCGCTCGACGAGCGGCAGTTCGAGCGTCGCCTCACCTTGCAGTTCGAGAGCATGCAAATTTATGCTTATGTGTATGCCGCTCGCGCCGGGAGTAATGCCTGCGATCAGCGACCGGACCGTATTGTCGCGGGTCGCGGGATGCTCCAGTTCCAACCTGCGAAGCCTTGCCGCATCGAACAGCGCAGTGAGCTGCCTTGCCTCGTCCAGATTGGTCAGTCGGCGTAGCGCATGCTCATCGTCCAGCAGGGTCGTGAGATTGGTAACGATATGCCGTTCGATGCTCGACTGGGCAATGCGGGTGGCGGGCGCTGCCCCATGCTTCGCGGCGATGTCCTTGCGTGTCTCGTAGTAGGCGTAGCGGCGCGTCTTCTTCTTTGTATAGGTCGGGACCATCGGCCGGCCTTCCGGATCGGTCAGCAGACCGCGGAGCATCGCCTCCTGTGCATCGTTGCTCTGGCGCTCGCGAGGCGGCGCCTTTTCCTGCAGCCGCGCCTGCACCGCGTTCCACAGCTCCTCGTCGACGATGGGTTCGTGCTCACCGTCGTAGATATTGCCTTTGTGCACGATCATGCCGCGATAGATCGGGTTGGCGAGCAGGTGGAACAGGCTCCCACGTTTGAGCGGGATCCCACCCTTGTGCGGTCCGCTGGTGCGCTGCTGAACTTTCGTCCTGATGCCTTCCGCCTCAAGTTGCCCAATCAGCTGATTGGCAGAGGTCGAGGCGATGTAGCGCCGCATGATGGTACGCACCCGTTCGGCTTCCTCCGGGACCGGAACCAGTTTGCGGTCGATCACCTGATAGCCGAGCGGGACCGGCCCACCCATCCACAGCCCCTTCTTCTTCGAAGCTGCTATCTTGTCGCGGATGCGTTCGCCAGTGACCTCGCGCTCGAACTGCGCGAAGCTGAGCAGCACGTTGAGGGTCAACCTTCCCATGCTGGTGGTAGTATTGAAGGCCTGCGTGACGCTGACGAAGCTGGCCTGCTTCGCATCGAGCCGCTCGACGATCTTGGCGAAGTCGGCAAGGCTGCGGGTCAGACGATCAACCTTGTAGACCACGATCACATCGACCAGACCCGCATCGATAGGCCTGCTGGAGAAGCTTGATCCTTGGGCCTATGCTGACTTTCTAGGTGCACACGTAATGGGTGCAGACGAGCTCGATCTGCCTCCTGAGCATGCCGCACAACTCCTGGAGCACGACCCCGACAGCTGGTCAGGCATGACGCTTGCTGAAGACGGGCTACTAGTGATCGTGCTCAATTCGGCGCAAAGCAAGCGCCGCCAAGCATCAACGTTGATGCATGAGCTTGCTCATTCGATCCTCGACCACACGCCGGCAAGCGTTCAAGTTTCGCCAGCCGGATTGCTGTTGCTCTCAGACTATTCCGATGAGCAAGAGGAGGAGGCAGACTGGCTCGGAGGCGCGCTTCTGCTCCCACAAGCAGCGCTCTATCATCATCGTAGTGGAGGCCGTTCCGTTTCCGATATTGCGCTGCACTTCGGTGTGAGCGAAGAACTCTGCAATTGGCGATGTCGTATGACGGGGGTCGAAAGGCGATTGGCCTTCCGTTCGCGCGCATAAATCCATCGCGCAGAGTGAACAGGACGAGCACCCTCAGGCCCAAACCCCGTTTAACATAAGATCACTTGTCAACCTCTCCGACCAGCGTCGCGCCCTACCAGACGAAGCGGTCGGACCAAACGGTCCCAAAACGGACGCTATCACAATTCGCAAAAGCCCAATGAGTTAGGCCTCGAATGTCCGCAAATCGCCCCTCGATCGCAAAAACTGCCGTTCCGCAACCGACCCCAATCCGGTCATTAGCCACGCCACTGTGCTGCTTCACCCATGACGCCCTGGCTGCTGAGGAGCCTCCAAGATTTCGTTACTCTTGTCTCACCACCGGTGATGTGCGACCCGGCTCGGATGAAATCACATCTCAAGATGCGCCTTTCAGGCGCCGCGGCTTTGCTCTTCGCTGGCGTTCTCGGCGCACAATCCGCACCTCTTGGGGCAGAGCCACCGGCTTCCAGCACGGCCAATCTCGATGCCGTGCTGTGGATCCAGAAATCGCCCGAATATGCAATGGTATCTGCGAGCCAGTGGCGGGCTTTGGCTGAGCAGCTGCCGCGCCTGAAGCGCAGCGGCGAAGCCTTAGTGGCTAGCGAAATCCCCGCCGATCGCGTGCGCCGCCGCCCCCCAGCGATCATCGTCGATCTTGATGAAACGGTAATTGATAACAGCCCGGCCAATGCCGAAGCTGCCACTGGTCTGCCGTTTGAGGAAGCGCGCTGGCAGGCTTGGCTCGCCCGGGTGGACGAGCAATATGCAGTGCCGGGCGCGGTCGAGGCACTTAACCGTGCTGCCAAGCTCGGCTTTCGGGTGTTCTACATTTCCAACCGTGAATGCCCGGCGGCTACTGCGCCGCAAGTCTTTCCGCATATAGATTGCCCAGCGCGGAAAAACACGATGGCGGTGTTGAAGCGTCTGGGGCTGCCTTATGCAGACGATCCCACGGCGCTGCTGCTGCGCAATGACCAGCAGGGCTGGGCCGAGAAGACCGGGCGGCGCCAGCATGTTGCCCGCGCATACCGCGTGGCGGCGCTGGTGGGTGACGACATCGCCGACTTCCTGCCCCGCGATGAGGCAGAGAGCCTGATCGATAGCATTGGCCGCAACGGCACAGCCGCGATGCGCATGGCTGAGCCTGACTCGACTCTCGCCGCCATTTCCAGCCATACCGGACGCGATTGGTTCGTGCTGCCCAATCCCACCTATGGCAGCTGGGAGCGCGGGCAGGGCAGCCGGATCGCCTGCGCTGATCCCAAACTGTCTGGTGAAGCCTGCGCTTCGGCGGCGCTGGCAACCAAGCAGGGGCGGCTCTTGCTCCCCGGTGACACGCAGCGCCTGCGGCTAGCCACCTGGAACATGGAATGGTTGATGCTTCCAGAAGTGCGCGATGACCTTTCGGCTCGCTGCGTGGAAGGCCAACCATCCAGCAATGTGCGCGCGCTGCCGTGCCCGCGTGATCCCTATCCGCCTGTGGCCCGGCATGACGCAACTGACACGGCCCTGATGGCGCAGTATGCAGCGCGTGCCGGAGCCGACGTTGTAGCCGTGCAGGAAGTGGATGGGCCCGAAGCGGCTCAGGCCGTCTTCCCCGGCTACACGCTTGCCTGTTTCGTAAATCGTGCGCATCCCCAGAAGACAGGCTTCGCCATTCGCACCGGCATACCGTTCCAGTGCAACGGGGACCTAACGGCGCTCGACGATGATGGTGCCTCGCGCGCCGGGGCCGATATGACACTGTGGCCAAATACCCCGCATGCGGTGCGCCTCTTGTCCATTCATCTCAAGAGCGGTTGCTTTGATCGCCCGCTATCTGATCGTCAGAATGTCGTCTGTGCTCGCCTACAAAATCAGGTGCCGGTGCTGGCTGAATGGGTTGCCGATCGTCAGGCCGCAGGGGAGGCCTTTGCTATCATGGGCGATTTCAATCGCCGGCTCGAGATCGATGCAGGTTTGCCGCCATCAGACAGCTTGTGGGCTGCACTTGCCACCGTAGCTCCACTGGCGCGGATCAGCGAAGGCGAGGCCTATCGTCCTTGCCGCGCTGGTGAACGCTACACCGCGTTTATTGACAACATCGTGCTGGGCGGAGCGCTGGTCGAACTGCGCCGCGATCTTGTTCATGTGACGATGGCGGATGCGCCGGCCGATGCGGTTCTGTCCGATCATTGCCTGCTCGGCGCTGATCTGTGGGCTTGGCCGGGTGAGCGCGGCGGATAACTGCACAGGGCATTTGATCGACAAAAAACAGGGTATCGCGCGCCGAAGCCAGTTTTCACTGGATTAATTCAACGGTCAAATTCTTGGTCACATGATGGGCCGTGTTGCGGTAGAAACCGCTGCCACAAAATAGGCACCAAGACGTTGGAATGGGTTTGCACAGTGGGAATAGCAATGAACCGAGCAGCAACTTCTGGGATCCGCTCACCTTTAATCCGATTAGCCCAAGTTGCTTTATTGCTGTCCACCCCCGTCAGCCCCTTGGCTGCTCAGGATCATGATCTTCAGCAGTGGACTCTGCTGGTTGCGCAAGGCCCAATCAAAGACGACATATTGGTGCAGGCTGAAATTCAGCCGCGTCTGACGGATGACGCAAGCCGGTTAGGGCAATTTCAGATCAGTCCCGCTATTGGCTATCGCTTAAGCAAGAAAGCCTCAGTGTATATAGGCTATATGTTCGTCCACACTGATCCGGTTGACCGCCCAGCTTTCGACGAAAATCGTATCTACCAGCACATCGTTTTCCCGATCGGCACGGTCGGTGATGTTTCGATCATGGCACGAACGCGGATTGAGGCACGCACGGTCGTAGGTGCGGAGGACTTGGCGTGGCGTTTCCGCCAGCAGGTGAGAGCGCAAATGCCGCTGACAGAACAACAAGGACCGCTTCTGGTCGTATGGAGCGAAGCCTTCTACAACCTCAATGACGCCGATTGGGGGCCAAACGAGGGGATGGACCGTTGGCGCAATTTCGTGGGTGTTTCGGTGCCGGTCGCGAAAGGCATTATGCTTGAACCGGGCTATCTCAATCAGGCGGTCTTCCGACCAGGCGAGGATCGTCTAGACCATATTGCAAGCCTGACGATGTTCTACCGCTTTTAGCTCTTTCGGCCCTGCCACACCGCTGAATTTGCTCTATGGTAATCGTCCGATGGATCATCACGACATCTTGGCAGGCTTTATCCGGTTGCACGTCCTCCATCATGCGGCAGACGGCGACCTATACGGTCAATGGATGATCGACGAGCTTGCCCATCACGGTTACAAGGTGAGCGCTGGCACGCTCTATCCGATGCTGCATTCGCTCGAGAAAAAGGGCTATCTGACCTCGCGGAAAGAACGCGATGGTCGCACTTTCCGCCGGATTTACAATGCTACGCCGCTTGGCCGAGAAGCGCTTGAGGTCGGCCGGGAAAAGTTGCGCGAGCTATTCCACGAAGTGGCTGTTCCAGACAAATCGCCGGACCAGGACTAACAAGGTTCACGGTTCCGATCGCGGCGTCGCTGTGCTCCCTCCACGCCAGCGCCGGTTATCGACAGACCAGCGTCCCGAGCCTGACAGTAGAACAAAAATCGCACCCATCAACATTGCCCAGTCGGTGCGGGTCTCGTGGGTAAAGCTCAGGAAGCCGTAACGGTCGAGGCCGCGCAAGCTGAAGATCGCCCATTCCCGCCCCAGCAGGATTGGTATCTTGGTGGAGACAATCGCGACCACCATGATGACGATGATCGGTATCGCGGCGACACGCGATGCGTAGCCAACCAGGAACATGATCCCTGTGATCAGTTCCACCCAGCCTACAAGCGGCCCTGTCAATTCAGGCCATGGAATACCGATCTTGAGAAAGCGCCCAGCGCCCAGAATGTCTGCGTGCGTGAGCTTCTGAAGCCCCTCAAGTATGAACACTCCTGCAAGGCTGAGGCGAATGAAGATCGACCAGGTCGCTTCGCCTGGCGACAACCACCAACTTTCTTTCATCTACTTTCCGTTTCTGTCTGATTTTGTCCAGAGGCGGGGAGCCGATGCCTTGAACACAAGGCCAACGGCAATGAGGCCCAGCCCGATCACCCAGATTGTTACCGGAACCCAGAAAGCGAGAAACAGGCAGGCAACTAGCCCTGCAACTGAAACCCAGGCTGGAAACAGTCGATCCTCGCGCGGCAACCGCAGTGCGGCCAGGTTGGTGATCGCATAATAGATCAGCACCGTGAAAGCGCTGAAAGCCCAAGTGGTTTCCACACTACCGATGGAAGCAAGCAATGCGACAAGGACACCAACGGCGATCACCGCTGCCGGCGGCGCTGAGCCTCCGCTGCTCAATCTTGCAAATATCGGTGGCAGATCGCCTTGGCGGCCCATTGCCAGCACAACCCGGGAAAGGCCGATGATGAGGTTCAGCAGAACACCAAGCATGGCCGTCACTGCACCGACTGCAATGAGACTTGCCAATAGCGGCCTATCCATGGACCTTGCTGCCAACTCCAGCGGCGTCGTCTGCGCGCCAGGAGTGTTTGCGAAGCGGTCAGCACCAACGCTGCCGATCGCAACCAAGGCTACCAGTATGTAGAGAACAGCGGTGATGATGAGCGTTACTATGATGGCCCGTGGGATGGTGTGCTTGGGGTCTTTCACCTCCTCACCAAGCGTGGCGATCCGGCCATAGCCGGTATAGGCGACGAACATCAGGGCACAGCCATAGAGGAACGCCTCTCCGCCGCCGCCTTCGAGCGTTGGCAATATGGGCGTGAGATTGTCTGCACCATCTTCCAGCGCACTAGGCAGGCCCAACAGAATAAACGCGCCCAAGGCGAGCAGCGTGATCGCCACGATGATCACATTGAGCCAGCTCGATCGCTGAATACCGCTGAGCACAATCAGCGTGAACAATGCGATTGCGCCGATTGCCAGCCATGGCATGAAGCCCAGATCGATGTTCAGAAGGCGAAGCAGGTAACCCCCGAAGCCAAGCGCCGCCGTCGCTGCAGAAGCTGTCTTGGCGCACAGGAACATCCATCCTGCCGTGAAGCCCAATGTCGGGTTGAGGTAGCGATAGCCATACTCGTAAGTCCCGCCGCTGACCGCATGGCTGGCAGCAAGCTGCGCGCTCGACAGGGCATTGCAGGTCGCCACGGCCGCAGCGACCACGATCGCAAGGATCACAGCCGGTCCAGCAACACCCGCCGCGATACCGATACTGACGAATACCCCAGTGCCTATCATGGAGCCGAGGCCCATCATGACGGCGCCGCCTATGCCGAGTTCTCGCTTTAGCTGCTGTGGTGGTGCCGTTCTCATGAGGCAGCACTTTCCGGCACCATTTCATGAAAATGACGCAGGCTGCTCATCTTACCTGCGTCCTGCGCATCTCCACAGTGCGGTGTGACTTTGTCACTGTGCCGATTTCGGAGCGCAAAGTCTGCGACACGATGTCGTCTCGGGTTCATATCGAAGGTTCCTTCGCAGCGGCAAAGTAACGATTAGCCAATTCGATATCGAAAGTCGAGCCTCAGCCTTTTCGTTGTGCTCTTCGCGGTCGGGTGCTCGTAGAAACAGCAAGGCGCCTCAGGCTTACAAGCTTTCATCCATCAATTCTTGAAGGCAATATGGCTGTCGATTGCGACCGCCACTCGTCGCTGCCCTCGGAGCGACTGTTTAAATGAAGCCCCTTCAGCGCGTCGCCAGATAATCGATCAGAACGGCGCGCTCGGCAGGGTCGCGTAGCCCGAAAAAGCCCATCTCATTGTCGGGCACCGTGCCTTGCGGATCAGCAAGAAAGGCATCGAGCGCCTCCCGGGTCCAACGTGGTTGTCTTTGGGAATGAGCGCGCATCGCAGGGGAATAATCATAACCGGGCAAGCCAGCGACCTCGCGCCCGACGATACCCTTCAGCGATGGGCCTTGCGCCCCTTCCTCGTCATCGCTGAGCGAATGACAAGAGTAGCATTTTTGAAAGGCCCGCTCACCGGCTAAGATTGGCGCGATGCGCGGGCTTTGCGCGCCGGTTATGCCGGGCGCTGCGAGAAGCAATGAACCAGCTGCTGCCATCTGCGCCAAAGCTGCGAGCCTCATTTTCCGACGGTCACCAACATCAGTCTGTTCGTGCCGGATTCGGGTAGGTAAATCTCGTCGTCGCGGCCGAGGATCTGGCGCACCTGTGCATTGGGGCCGCTGCCCGGGATGGTGGCGACCCAGTTTTCGGTTTGCGGATCGAATACCAGCGTATTGTTGCTGGCAAAGTCGGTTACCCACACATCGTCGCGCGCATCGACATAAACCGCATAGGCTTTGGGCGCTTCGCCCGGCAAATCGAAACTGGCCCATTCGTCGCTGACAGGCCGGTAGCGATATAGCTTGCCGCTGTTCCAGCCGCTGATCCACAGGTCGCCTGCGGAATCCGACCATACGCGGCGCAGACCCGCACCTTCATGCGGCGGCTCGAACAGAGTTACGCTACCGTCCCTGCGGTTGACCTTGGCAAGGTGGCTTCCAGCCAATGAGACATACCAGATGTCGCCATCGGGCGTGGCGTCAATTCCATAAGGGCCGCGGCCCTCGGGGTCCTTGAATACCTGCATCGCTCCGCTGGCATCGACCTTGCCATATATGCCGTTTTGTCCCGTAAACCAGTGAACGCCATCCGCATCAAAGGCACCCGTGTTGAGGTTTGTGTAGCCAGTCTCCTCGGGCAGCTTCCAAACGTCGATGGCTTCGCTGGCCGGATCGTAACGCACAATCGCATTTTGCCCGCCATCGGTAATCCACGCCCTGCCGTCCGGGCCGAGAACGACGCCATGCGGGGCGGAATCCTCGCCGAGTTGCACTTGCCGGTATGTCCCGCTGGCAATGTCGATAATCCCCAGCGCGCCCTGCCGCTGCGCCGTATACCAGATCTCTCCGGGCCGGCCCGGAGCGGCGTCATGGGGCCGCGCGCCTTCGGGCAGCTGGATCACTCGCGTATCGACGGCATATCGGCTTTCGCTCGACTTCGCAGGCTCGGCAGCATCATTTGCAGCAGCGATTGATGATGACAGCGCAAAAGCTAGAACGGCAAGCAGGCGGCGCATGGAACTCTCCTCTTGGTGAGTTTGAACCATAGCGACGTTTCGGTTCGAATTGAACCATGTGGGGTGGCGGAGTCATCAGGGTGACCCTTACTGCTGGGCCAGCTTGAAAAGCTGCCATTCAAATTAGCACCCATTAGCGGTCATAAGCGACGACCGGGATCGATCTTGAAAGCGGTCTTGCGGCTTTGCCCCGCTTCTGAAAATTCCTGCCCTTCAGCAAGCGACCCCATTGCTGCCATTGGCCGCATCATACAAAACCTTTTTTTGGAGGTAAGCCGATGGCGCTGATCGATGATGCTGAACATTCGGTGCCAAA
This sequence comes from Erythrobacter sp. 'gip.4 top 5', assembly GCF_056495765.1. NCBI lineage: Bacteria > Pseudomonadati > Pseudomonadota > Alphaproteobacteria > Sphingomonadales > Erythrobacteraceae > Erythrobacter > Erythrobacter sp. 'gip.4 top 5'. The sequence continues at coordinate 162,719 of NZ_CP200270.1, forward strand.
GCTATGGCGCGCCAAGTTCGCAGAGATTGCTGCTGCTTTAGCCGCTGGCGACTTCCAACTCTGCAAGTCGCACGTCGAAGGGGTTGAGCCGGTCGATCAGGATACTGCCGATCATATAGCTGCGAACGTTGCCGCGTATGGAGATCGCCTTGCACCGCTCGATGAAGCCACGTGGCATCATTCCATCTATCGCTGGGCGGGCGGTTATTGGGAGGTGCTGGTGGACCTCTCGACAGTAAGTGAGCCGGTCAGCGACCTCACTCTGCACGCCGAAGTCTACGAGGCAGATTGCTCGCGCTTGAAGATTGGTTCCGTTCACGTTCCCTGAGAGGTGTGCAGCGGCAGGAATCCACCCATCAGCAGTCATGAGCGGCGGCCTGGCTCGATCCCAAAAGCGGCATGGCAGTTTTGCCTAGCTTCTGAAAATTCCTGCCATTCAGGAATCGACCCCTGTGTGAACGGCTCTCCGTTGGCAAGGGTATCGGGTCGTTTCGTGTCATGCAGCAACTTTCGCGGACCTGCTAAAGGCAGCTCGCCCGCTATGAGAAATCGCCGACGGGTGCGACCATATGAAAGTGGTCAGCGCCGTCAGAGCAACCGCACCCTAGCCTGCCAAGTATGAGGGGGGGCGGAACGATTATTTTCATTAGCTCTGCCGTTTTGCGATCAGGCTGAAGGGACCGAACCGTGAAATTTAATCAACTGTCGGCTCTACGGCGCGCCCAAAATCGCTTGGCCCCATGTTGCCGGCAGTGATGTGCGAACCGGGCTTCATTAGCACGCACATACCGTAAAGTTCCCGTTCCCGGCCGTTTTTCTCCTCGAACGTGACCGCTGTTGCAATCGCGCGTGTGCACTTTCCTGCTTTGAGACTTGCGCTGGCGGCGGCGGCATATTCACGCTTCTCGAACCCGTCATACAGAAGCGTCAGCGGGCTGCCGCTGCGGGCCGGCGTCAGGTAAAGCGTCCGCATCGCGTCGAGCCAGCTGATCAGCGCCATCGTCCTATGCTCTTCGCTGCCTGACCGGTCCACATACGCCCATTTCAAGCCCTCAGGAGCTTGCGTCTCGAGCGTGGCGACAAGCTTCATCAGCCAGTCGCCCATACGATTTCCTACACCTTCATCGCCCATGGCCAAATACAGGCGACGATCTGATAATGCGTGGCGATCGAGTTGCTGAGCCGCTTCGTCTACAATCCTGCCGTCATCCCACCAGACACTGGGCGTCAGCGCTATATAATCGTCAAACATCTCCGGTCGTTCAAGAAAGGTGTCGAGCACGAACAGGCCGCCCAGCGAAGCTGCCCCAACGATCTTGCGTTCGGTACGGTACTGCTTTGTCGCCCAGGGAACTACGTCGCGAGCCAGATATTCGCGGAACTTGGTCGCGCCGCCGGGCACCATCCGTTCCCCGAAATTCTCCTTCAGACGCTGGAGCGGTAGCCGGGTCATCGCCGGGGTCAGTTGCTTGTACCGATCCTCAGTCTGCACGCCAATAAGGATGAAGGGCTCAAAGCTCGTCGAAAACTCAGCCTCGGCCGCGATTCCCGCAAGCAGTTCAAAATCCTGCTCTGGCCCTCCATCGATCGAAAAAAGCACAGGATAGCGTTTGTCGGGGTTATCGGCATAACCGCGCGGCAGCCGCACCGTCAGCACCTGCTCATTGTCATAGACGCTCGAAATGATGCGATGAACCGATCCCACAACGATTGGCTCGCCCTGCGGATCAGCAAGCTGCGCGTGTGCGGCCGTCTCCTGGCCCGATACTGGCTGCGGCTGACCTACCATCAAACAGATAATTAGAATAGCGAAACGCAGCATGGCCAAAAGTTCCCTCGTCAGAAGTCAGATAGGAGGTGAGCGGGCAAGCGTTTCGGCTGCAGTGCGGTTGCGAGTCGGGCTGAAGGTGCCGTAGGCAAATGCCCGGAGCAGCCATTCCATCGGTCCCATCTCGCGAAACCTGAGCCAGATCATGCTGAACACAGCCGTGACGATTGAGATACTGAGGGCTGTCAACAACAACTCCGCGGCGCCTAACTTTCCAAGATACCCAAGTGCGTAGAACAAGATAGAGGTCAGGATCGACTGGAGTGTGTACACGGTAAGAGCAAGGCGGCCCATGGCGCGAAACGGCGGCGTCCAGGCATGCCAGCTTCCCCGCCACAGCAATGCAAGCAGGCTGACATAAGCCAATGTCAAAGCCAGGCGAGCGGGCTGATACCAGGCCGACCTCAAAAGCGACATTGCCGGATTTAGCTGATGAATGTCGAGCTCGAAGCCGGTCCGCGCCTGCCACCACATGTCCACCAGTCGCAGCCCAACGCCGACGCCGCCGCCGGCGAGCAGCAGCCACCAGTACACGCGCGCGGACGCCATGCCTGTGAGAACGCCGGAGCGGTAGAGAGCCATGCCAACCAGCATGAAAGCGAGGCTCTCTGCGACGCCAATCCAGCTGTAGATCTCAAGATGGCGAAATGACCATCCGGCAGCACTCCAACTGATTAGCGTTGCGAGCGAAGTTCGCTGCTCCACCTCCGCCGCTAGGGCTTCTGATGCGGGATAGTTCGAAGCTACAGCTCCAGCGGCAGCCTCAAGGCCGGCGCTCTGCTGTGGAGTGAGTGCTCGCCCCTCCGCAAGCGCAATTTCGCCCGCCAGAGCAGCCTGATAGCTCTCGATGTAGCCGCTGGTGCTGTATGCGCGATGCGCGATGAGGCAGGCGATGATGATCAGCGCCCAAACCCACAATGTCCGAGGCCGGGCTGTGCGGAAGGCGAGTAGGGGAAACGCTGCCATCCCCAGCGTCCACAAAATTTCTCCCGGCCACATCAAGACCAGGAAGTGAATCACTCCCAGCGCCAGCAGCGCTATGGACCGGCGAATCCAAACATCGACCGGCGCGACTTGCGGGTGCTCGCCCTCACTTTTGCGCAGCATCAACACCATGCCTGCGCCAAAGAGAACCATAAAGAGCCCGCGCATTGGCCCTTCCAAAAAAACCCGCTGCAATACCCATGCGATCCAGTCAGCATTCCATTGTGCCGGGAAGCTGCGCCCTTGGGTGCTGCCCACGGTGCCCATCACAAAGATGTTGACGGCCAAGATCCCGCAGAGGGCAACACCGCGGATTACGTCCAGAAGAGCTATCCTTTGGCCTGCACGCGTTGCGGCGATTGGTTGTTCCACCGAAGGCCTCCTCTTGTTAGGCATCCCTGCCCGTCTGAGAGTGGACGGCCCTACCTGCCAAACGAACTTAAATTTCTATCTATAAACCGTCCCATCATTCGTCTACGTCTTAAAAAGCCATGACATCATCACCTTTGAGAATGAGCGAGGTCGAGGCGCGGCATTTGCAAGCGTTCATCGTGACGGCGCAAGAAAACCACTTCGGACGTGCCGCCGCACGTTTAGGGATTCCGCAACCGACGCTCAGTAAGCTCATCATGAGGTTGGAAGAGATTGCCGGCGAAGCGCTGCTTGTGCGTCGCCCCGTCGTAAGGCTCACGGAAGCGGGCCGGGCGCTGCTTTCGCACGCGGAACGGTCCATGGAGGAAATTCAGCAGGGCCTCTCCATCGTTTCGAAGATTACCCGCGGTGTCACCGGGGTTGTTGCTATCGGCTTCCCCAGCTGGATTCACCCGAGTTTCGTGCCAGCCGCCGTCCGAGAATTTAGTGCCCGCCATCCGGAAATCGATTTGCGGTTGAGGGGGCTCAACACGGCTACACAGCTAAAAGAACTCGCTCGTGGCGCGCTCCAGGCAGCATTCGTGCGGGAGCGGGAGGTCAGTCCGGAGCTGAAGCTCGAGCCGCTGTATCATGAGCGATGGGTCCTTGCGCTACCGGAGGACCACCCCCTTGCAGCGCAAACTGCTGTCGTTCCGTTGGAACTAGACGGACATAGCCCCGCACGCCGGTTGCCGCCTCGGCCAGCAACGCGTGGACCTGGTAAATGTCGCGCTGGATGGCAAAGGCACGGCGCACATCGTCCTCGGCGCGAGTCTCTGCGCTACTCGCAAGGTAGAGCGAGGCCAGTGAACCGAGCAGGATGGTCAGTGGCATCGCCACCACCACCAGCCCCTTGAAAGCGAGCGGCCGATCGGTCCAGATCCGCATCAGCAAGGCGGAACGCCGGGCGCTCATCACACGGCCCCTCCCGCCTGCATCTTCACCGCCAGCACGGCCGCCTGCGTTCGGTCCGCGACGCCGAGCTTGCCGATCAACCGCTCGACATGGACCTTCACAGTCGCCGGACTGATGCCGAGTTCGCGCGCGATTTCCTTGTTGGTGAGGCCCTCCGCAACCAGCGCGACCACTTGCTGTTCGCGCTCTGTAAGAACCTGCGCGAGATGGGTCTGTGACGGCGCGGCCAGCACAGGTGCCCGCAAGGCTGCGGTGACAAGCTCTAGCGGCAGGGCCGATTGTCCGGCGAGGACCTGCTCGATCGCGGCACACAGGTCTCCGATGGCCGTGTCCTTGAGCACATAGCCTGCCGCCCCTGCGCCCAGCGCTTCGCGCACATAGCCGGGCATGTCATGCAGCGTCAGCATCAGCACCCGAACCGGCAGGCCAAGGGCGGCGATGCGCCGCGTTGCCTCCAGCCCGTCGATCCCGGCGCCAAGGCGCACGTCCATCAGCACCACGTCTGGCACCAGTTCACGCGCGCACTCGACCGCCTGTTCTCCGGTGTCGGCAAGCCCGACGACGTCGTATCCCTTTCCGGCCAACACCGCAGCGAGACCCTCGCGCGCGAGTTGGTGATCGTCAACGATGAGAATCCGAGCGCCGCTCATTGCAGGCCTCCGCGCGGCAGGCGCGCTTCGACCACGACCCCGCACCCCGGCTGGCCGGACCAATGGAGTTCGCCGCCGAGCGCGCTCATCCGCTCGTTCATGACATCGATCCCGACCCGGTGGCCTGTTGCGCCGTCCTGACCGCGCAGCGGAACAGCCGGACCGCATCCCTCGTCGATGATCCTGAGGATGACGGGATCCTCACTCAGCCGCGCCTCGATGATAACTGCGCAAGGGCCGCCGGTGTGTTTGTGGATGTTTGCGACCGCCTCTTGCGCGACCCGGAACAGCGCCGTTTCGATCATCGGAGCGAGCCGTGCGTTCTTCCCGTCGAGCACCATCTGCACAGAAAAGCCGTCGCTTGCGAGCCCTTCGCCCAGTGATTGCAGTGCCGCCAGCAGGCCGAGATCGTCGAGCAGAGTCGGACGCAGGCCGGCAATGACGCGGCGCAGTTCCGACACCAGGCCGCGCGCGACCTGTTTTGGCGCGGGGCTGGCAGCCGCGGCGCCATTACTTTCCGCACTCTCCAGCAGGCGGACAAGCGCAGTTGCGGTCTGCGCCACGCCGTCATGCAATTCATGGCTGACCCGCCGACGCTCCTCCTCCTGTGCGGTGAACACTTTCTCCAGCATCAGCGCGAGCCGCTTTTCGCGCTCCTGCAGCGCCGCGAGCAGATCGTTGCGTTCGCGCTCGCGCGCGATCCGGTCGATGGTCGTGCCCATCAATTCAAGATGCATCCGGAAAGCTTCGCGATCCTCGGAATCCGGGACCGCATCAATCTCTTCGAGATCCGGGATGGCCAGCCGCGCGACCACCGCTCCGCCCGCTCCTGGTGCCCTGATCGCGATGCCTCGCGCGTCATCGGCACACGCGATCTTGGCAGACTGGCGTCCGACGAAGAATGCGAGGCGTTCCGCACACGTCTGCAACACGTCATCCAACATCGCGTCGTCTGCCTTTGCCAGTTCCCGCCCCGAGATCGATAGCAACCGCAAACGGGCCGCGCGCGCCTCGGATGCGCGGTAAAGCTCGCGCAATTCGGCCACTGTCTCGGCATCGGAAGAAAGAATGTAGGGGCGCATCACCATGGATTCTAGCTTAGAGCCTTGAAGCAAAAGCGCATAGGCCACCCGGCCTAGGCCGCAAGGGGAGCCAAATGGCCGATTTCTCGAAGTGCGGGAAACAGTATCTCTGTCCTATGCGCTGCGACCAAGCCCCTCATGACAGGTGGCGACACTGCGAAGCGCATTCGAATTACGCGCTAATGGAGACACCTGCCATGACCAAGACCTCTCTCGCCATCGCCACCGCGAGTATCGCTCTCGCCCTATGCACGCCCGGCCATGCCCAGGCGATGATCGCCCCCATTGGCGCGGGCACCAATATGCAGCCCACCGAAGCCCAGCTTGCCTGCATTACCGAAAAGGAGGTGATCGCGCGGCAGAGCGAATGGGGTGATGGTATCGTGAAGATCGGCAAGGTCTTCCGCGATGGCGGCGACTATCGCGAGGCCGCCGCAGACCACATCGACGAGTTTTACGCCTATGATCTCAGCCTCGTGCTGTTCAAGCCGACGCTTGCCGCGGTCGAACAGTTCCGTCCCGGTTTCGATGGCGCGCTTTCCTATTTTGTGGGCGGCAACGAATCTTTTCCGGAAGACAAGGGCTTCGCCATCAAGCCATGGACCAAGGTTCGGTGGCAGAACGCCGGGATCATGAATAATGTGTGTCACATGGCCGTGGCGATGGGGAACTACTACTTCACCCCTGCCGATGGCGGCGCAGAGACCAAGGTCGAATACACAATCGGTTACGTCCGCGACGCGGAGGGCAAGCTGAAGATGGCCGTCCACAGTTCGACCATTCCGTATAACGGCGGTTGAACCGGCGCAGCGGGAGGAGATATGCTTGTCTTCCTACGTCGTTTTGAGGATTGGCCGAGGGACTACCTAATGGCGAATAATGCGACCACCAGGATTGCCTTGTGTGCGATTGCAATCACTTGCATCGCTTCCCCTGCCGCTGCAACCGAAGACGATTTCAACATCTGGACTGGTCAATTCGTGGTTGTCGACGTGGACAAGGACCGCGACTGGTTCGTGCGCGCAGAGGCGCAAGAACGGTTCACGAATGATGCCGACCGGCTGGGCCAGCTGCTGCTGCGCACACTGGTCGGCTACCGCCTGAACAAGGACGTAAGCATCGGCGGCGGCTATGCCTACATCCTCACCGACCCCGTCGGCCCGGTAAAACTGAACGAGCACCGTTACTATCAGGAGTTGAATGTCAGGCTCCTCGACCGGGACGGCATTACCCTCGACAGCCGTACACGCCTTGAACAGCGCACCTTCGAGGAGGGTGAAAGCACCTCGTGGCGGGTTCGCAATTTCGTCCAGCTGCGCGTGCCGATCAGCGAAAACAACAAACTGGTTGCTTATTCCGAGCCCTTCATCGAGCTGAACGAAACAGATTTCCAACGTGGCGGTCTCAGCATCTGGCGCAATTTCGCAGGGGTCTCAATCCCGATTGCGAAAGGAATCGAAATGGTGCCGGGCTACCTCAACCAGACTGTCTTCCGCGAGGGCGAAAACCGCATGGATCATGTCGCCAATGTAAATCTGTTCATGTCGTTCTGATCAGGTGCTCGTATACCAACTGCAGTCGCGCGCCGGTCAGATAGACTAAGTTTTCAATTGGTCACGTCAGTGTTTTGTGCACCCCATAGCATTTTGGCCCTTTCGATCTCTGTGTCGTCGGCATGCGTTATGCGATTGGCGATAAAATCAATGCCATCTATCAGCCACAGGGCAAGCTCGGGTTGAGCCAGTCGATAAAGACGCGACTGACCGTTGCTCTCGACCTTGACCAATCCTTGCGATCTAAGCACCGCGAGGTGTTGCGAAATTCTGGTTGCGCTAATGCCAAGATTGGCTGCCATTTCGTTCACGGACTGGCCTCCCGCTTGTAACTCTTGGATCAGGCGGATGCGATCGGGATGCGAAATCTGGCGAAGCAAATTGGCAAGTTCCGTCGCTACAATAGTTCGGCTCGGCATTTTTACGCTCTCTGTTTTATCTGAAGATGATGCGACCGCCTACTTACTACGGCACAACAAGCCGCAGATCTGACTTACGGCGCGCGCTTTTCTCCGGTCCGTTGCTCATCAGCAAACGCCAAGGCTGCGTTGGGCGATGGTTTGTCGCTGGTGGCGCCTTGGTGATCTGATCGAGGAACTGCGCATCACTGAGGTGATGGGCATAGGGCGCAACCGATGGGCGTCCTGGTGTCGCAACGCCGCGATCCCACACTTGCGCGGTTTTTTCATAAAGCTGCTGGGCAGCGTGCGGCTGGCCCTGCTGCTGCATCGCGGCTATCAGTCCTAGCATCAGCAACGGAGCATCAAATGCCTGATGGCCGCCCCTTGGACCAATCGCTTCACTGGTCACCAGCTGCAAGCCCCTTCCATGCCATAGCAACGGCCAAGGCTGTTTGATCCCGCTGAGTTCGGCCAGCACCGCAAAGACGACACTGCGCCATTGCGGCATGACAATCAGTGCATCCCAGCAATCAGGCAGGCGCACCAGCACACTCAAAGCATCCTCGACGGAGATGATTTCAAGCGCAATGTTATCCCGCGTCAGGGCCCGGTCAGCCAGCAGCAACTGGCTGGTCATTGCGTTGCACGAGCCCGCATCGACAATGATGGCCACCTTGCGGCGACCTTCCGCTTTTGCCGCCGCGATCATCGTCTTCATCAACGTCAGTCGCGGAAGCGGCGCACCGCCGGCCTGTGCTGGCTGGCAGGCTGCCAGATGCGGTGACATCAGCATAAGATCAAGCGGGCTGCGGCGCTGCATCTTTCCAGCGCCATAATCGAACAGATAACTGGCCAGCCAGGTGACCTGCGGCGCTGAACCCTCTTCAGATTTCTGCAGCATATCCGGCGTTGTGATGTGCCACGGTGCAAAGATCGCGGCGCTTTCGGTAGAAAGCCCGGGCGTCGCCCAATCGGCAAACTGCTGAAGCCGGCGTGAAGCGGGCTTAATGGCAGGGGGCATGTCCAGACCGAGCCAATCGAGCAACTGCCCGAGCCCTTGCCCCCACGCTTCCGGCACCGGGCCTTGCGGAAGAGCGAGCCTAAACGCTGGTTTCGCAACCAAGGTAACGAGCGAGCGGGAACGCCGATGGACTTGCTGCTCAACGTGAGCTTGCCCGCTTGATTCTACGGCTGGGTGAAGTTCGTCTGGAAAGGGGTTCATGTTCAAAAGCCTGCAACGATACGAAACCTACCGGTCAACTAGCTCCCTTGTAGTGATCATTTAAATTCAATATATCTTCGCTATCGTTCTGAAAATTGAAACATCATTGAACAGGCCTTCAGCAATGCGCCTCAACTTCAAGCACCTGCGCTATTTTCATGCCGTTGCCCATGACGGGAATCTTACCAATGCGGCGCGGCGCCTCAATGTGTCGCAATCTGCGCTTTCGACGCAGATCCGCCTATTGGAAGAGGAGATCGGTCATGCGTTGTTCGAGCGGCGCGGCAGACGGCTTGAGCTGACAGAATCTGGTCAGGTTGCACTCAATTATGCAGATAGCATCTTTGAAACGGCCAATGAGATGATGGTGACTTTTGCTGGCGGCCAGGCGCAGGCACGTCAGCATTTGCGGGTCGGGGCCGTGTCAACGCTGTCGCGCAATTTCCAGATCCGGTTTCTTGCTCCGGTACTCGCGCGTGATGATGTCCACCTGGTGGTGCACACCGGATCCCTCACCTATCTGGCCAAGGCGCTGGAGGCGCATGAGATTGATATTCTTCTAACAAACCGCCTTCCCTTCCGTGACAGCGCCACCAATTGGACGGCCCATCTGGTCGATGAAACGCCAGTCAGCTTGATCGGGACAGAACTTGTGGATCCGGCAAAGGTGTCGCTACGCGATTTGCTCACGACAGCACGGCTCATTCTTCCGGCCAAGGACAGCGGGGTACGTGCCGATTTCGATCTTCTTGTCGAGCGGCTCGGCATTCTTCCCAATGTCGTCGCTGAAGCGGATGATATGGCCATGCTCCGCTTGTTGCTGCGCGCAGGAACAGGGGTTGGGCTGGCACCGCCAATCGTCGTGCGCGATGAGCTTGAGATGGGGATGTTGCATGACCTAATGGCAATCCCTGGCCTGACAGAAAGCTTTTATGCGATGAGTCAATCACGGCGCTTTCCCAACCCTCTGGTTTCCCAATTGCTCGACATCGCGAAAATTACCTAAATCATATAATGCGAACGAATATATATATTCATTGAAATTATCAGAACTCGATCTCCCCACTAGAGCACGCCGATAGTTTGCCCGCGTCGGGCTTTGTGGGGAGCGAAAGGCAATGGAGATCGCAATTCTGCTTGCGTCGGGCATCGGCGGTATCCTTGTTTTCGGGATAGCCGCTCTGGTGGCCCGCGACGGTTACGCTCGCCTCATTAGCTTGGCACTCGAGGCGATCTTGATTGCCTGTTTCGCCGCAACGGTGGCGGGGTTTGTCCATCTTATCGACCAGGCACCTTTCACCGCCAACCTGTTGGTATGGGGCGGCGCGGGTTTGACGCTGCGGGTTGACGTAGTCAGCCTCGCAATGCTGGCCTTGGTGGCCTTCGTCGGTTGGGTTGTGCTGCGTTATGCGCGCACCTACATGGCCGAAGAAGAAGGGCGCGCCCACTTCACCGGCTGGCTGGCGTTGACACTTGCGAGCGTCCTGCTGTTTGTCGGCGCGGGCAACCTTCTCCAACTGGTGGCGGCACTGATCGGCACGAGCCTGTGCGTGAACCGGCTTCTGCTGTTCTATCCACGCCGCGCGGCCGCGCAGCGCGCAGCGCGCAAGCAGTTTATCACCGCACGGCTTGCCGATCTTGCGCTGATCGCGGCGGCGGCCCTGCTGACATACATCTATCGTACCCCCGATATTGCGGCGATCCTCGAGGCGGCGCGCGATGGAATGGGGGGGGCAGCGGTGTCGCTAGCAGTCTTGTGTCTTGCGCTTGCCGCTTCCATCACCTCGGCGCAGTTCCCGTTGCACGGCTGGCTCAGCGAGGTGATGGAAGCGCCGACTCCTGTTTCAGCATTGCTGCATGCCGGTGTCATCAATGCCGGCGGGTTTCTGTTGATCCGGTTTGCCGATGTTCTGCTGATGTCGCCCGGTGTGCTTGCAGGTCTTGTGATGATTGGCGGCTTTACGGCTTTGTTTGGCGGGTTGGTGATGCTGACGCAGCCCGCGGTCAAGACATCGCTAGCGTGGTCAACAGTGGCACAAATGGGCTTCATGATCATGCAGTGCGGGTTGGCACTGTTCCCCCTGGCGCTGCTGCACATCGTGGCCCATTCGCTTTACAAGGCCCATAGTTTCCTTGCTTCGGGCGGCGCGGTTGAGCGCATCGCGGCGAGCCGTCGCCCTGGCCCGGTCGCCATTCCCGATGCCAAAGCCGTGGCCGCAGCCTTCCTTGCTGCACTGGCGATCTATGCTGGCATGAGTGCCCTATTCGGTTTCCAGGACAAGTCACCGCAAGCCAACGCCTTGGGGGCGATCCTGATCTTCGGGGTGGCCTATCTGCTGGCGCAGGGTCTGGCCGGTTCGGCGCCGGGGGCGCTTATGCGTCGAATGGTTGCCTATTCGCTGGCGGCTTCGCTGGGCTACTTTGCACTGCATGCGCTGGCCTATGCCTTGACCCTTGGCACACTTCCCGTCGCGCCGCAGCCCGGCTCACTAGAATGGGTGCTGATCATCCTCGCGGTAGCCAGCTTTGGTCTGGTGGCAATTGCACAATCGATGTTTCCGCTCTGGGCCCATCACCCTGCCACAGCTGGCTTGAGAGTTCATCTGTCGAACGGGCTCTACGCCAATGCGCTGCTCGACCGGCTTCTGGGCGGCTGGAAGCTGCAGCGTCTTACGCGGATCTGATATTCGCCTTTCACAGAGGGTTGTCTCCATGCAAAAATTTACGTTGTCCGAACAATTGTCTGGTCCGAGCCTGCACGAAGTGGCGGATGCCGCCGCCAGGGCCATCGCGCCGTTATGGCCGCTTGCCTCAAGCGTAGCCGTCAATCCCTATCTTGGGCAGACCGGGCTCGATCTGGCCCATACTGCGGCCCTGCTGACGCGGGTCAGTTCAGCGACCACAATCATGCCGCGCGCCTGGTTTGCCCAGCGCATCGAGAGTGGGATGATCACCGACGATGATCTTTCAGCAGCGCTGAATAATTGCTCCTCTGCCTTACGCCCGAAAACCGTGGAAGAGTTGAGGCTGGCGCTACAATGTGCCGCGCCGCCGCGTACGCCTTTGCCGACGATAGCCGATCTGGCGGCAGAAGTTTCGAAGATCGACTGGCCAGCCATCATCAACGAACGTTTCGGCCATTGGGCGGCAAGCTGGTGGGACGAGGGCCAGGCGTTATGGGCTGCGCCTAAGGGTCGTGGCGCCTTCAGGGCATGGCAGGCGGTTGCAACGCATGATCTGACCCCTGAAATCGCAGGGCTGCATGGCTTTGCCGCTTTCGTGGCTGATGCCCCTGATAGCGCGATGGAGGCGATGGCGCGTCATGTGGCGCTGCTTGGTCTTCCTGCCGAGGCGTGGCCGACGTATTTTCATTCCTTGCTGATCACGCTGGGCGGGTGGGCACAATATAGTCGGTATCAGCAGTGGCAGGCCGAACTCGGTGGCGGCCGAGACGGCGCGCCGGTGGATCTTTTGTCGATCCGGCTGATCTGGGAAGCGGCACTATATGTCCAATATGAAGCATTGATCGGCGCAAAATGGCGCGATGTGATGGCGGCCCATGCCGCTCCGTGCGAACCTGATGCGGATCACACCATCGATGCGATCCTTCAGGACGCGGCCGAGCGTTCCGCGCAGCGCGCATTAGGCCAGACGCTCAAGAGCGGTGCTGTGGCCCCTATACAGGCAGCACCTGTGCTGCAGGCAGCGTTCTGTATCGACGTGCGCTCCGAAACCTTCCGGCGGGCGCTGGAGTCGGTTGATCGAGGCATTTGCACATTGGGCTTCGCCGGGTTTTTCGGGATTGGCGCGTCACACCGCAGACTTGCCTCCGATGTCCCCGAACACCGTTTGCCGGTGCTGCTCAATGCCAGCGTAACAAGCTATTCTGGCACAGCCGCTCACGAGGAAAAGGACCGTTCCGAACGCTATCTGGCCCGTGCACAACGTGCTTGGGGGCGGTTCAAGCTGGCGGCGGTATCGTCCTTCGCCTTTGTTGAGGCAACCGGGCCAATCTATTTCGGCAAGCTGCTGCGCGATAGCCTCGCGCTCAAGAAGCCGCCTTTGCCGCATGATCCCTTGCCGGTGTTCGATCCGCCCCTGGCGCGTGATCAGCAGATTGCGGCGGCGGCGGCGGTTCTGCGCGCGATGTCGCTGACACGTGAGTTTGCGCCGTTGGTTTTGCTGGTCGGTCACGGGGCCAATGTGGTCAATAATCCGCATGCGAGCGGCCTGCATTGCGGGGCGTGCGGCGGCTATTCGGGCGAAGTCAACGCCCGGCTACTGGCGAGCCTGCTGAATGACCCGGATGTCCGCACAGGGCTGGCCGCAGCCGGAATCTGCGTTCCGGCAGAAACGCTATTCCTTGGCGCGCTGCATGACACAACCGCTGACGAGGTGCTGATTTACAATGAGGATCATCCTTCTCCTGGGCACGCCACTGCTATCGCGCAAGCGCGTGCATGGCTGGCAAGTGCCGGACTGATCGCCCGCAGTGAACGGGCCTTGCGCCTTCCACGGGCGACAACCGGTAAGGACATCCCTAAGCGCACGCGCGATTGGGCAGAGATCCGCCCCGAATGGGCGCTTGCCGGGTGCAAGGCCTTCATCGCCGCGCCGCGCGCGCGCACTGGCGGAACTAGCCTGAACGGACGCGCCTTCCTGCATGACTATGTCTGGCAACAGGATGAAGGTTTTGGTGTGCTTGAATTGATCATGACCGCACCTGTGGTGGTCGCTAGCTGGATTTCGCTGCAATACTACGGCTCCAGCGTCGATCCCGAGGTGTGGGGCGGTGGCAACAAGTTGATCCACAATGTCGTTGGCGGGATTGGCGTGGTCGAAGGCAATGGCGGCACCTTGCGGGCAGGCCTACCGTGGCAATCGGTTCATGATGGGGCCAAGCTCGCCCACGAGCCTTTGCGGCTGACAGTGTGCATCGAGGCGCCAGTGAAGGCGATGACCGAGATACTATCCCGGCATGACAATGTGCGTGCGCTGTTTGATAATCACTGGCTGCATCTGATTGCGCTTGATGATGAAGGACAAATGACGTGGCGTTATATGGGCGATCTCAAATGGGAAAAGACTGATGCCGAAGGCCGCGCTGCGCCGCCAGAAATGATTGCGGCATGACAACCCGGTTACGTCCAAAACTTGCCCCGCGAAATCGCGCCTGTTTAAAGTATGCGCCGAGACCCACGTTCGTCATCGAGGAAATTCTTCAGCCTTCCTTATGCTTATCGCTAGTCATCCAAATTTCATAAAGTATTCAATGTGTGCTGCGATGGAATATCAAGCGGGCCAACTCTTCAGGATGGCCCGTGACTGGGTCTGCCGGTTTCACCACCGCTGCGAAACGGCAGGTGAGTCCCGCGGGCTGCAAGGCTGGCTCCTGGGCGTAAACGAGGAGCCGGTAGTTCAAATTTCCTCGGTTTCTGAGAGGGTAAGCGCGTCTTCGACGTTAAATCGGAGATAGCGGACCGTATTCTCGGTTTTGCTATGGCCAAGACGTATCCTGACTGCGCGAAGGTGCCGGTCATCCACTAAATGATAGACGCCTTGGTTCGCCAAAGCGAATGGGTGGCGTGTTCGCTGCGCATCAACCCGACTGCGGTCACCCTTCCATAAACAAGCCGAGCATACGGACGGGAAGACGCGTATCGGTGGAGCCGTTCATTGGAGGAGACCTGTTGGCTGAAACTTACCCAAGCACACAGCGCTAATAGGGGATGTTATACTGCACCTGGATCCTCAGAAATTGCCATTGCGCGGTTCAGAAGCCCGAAGCCGGTATCCCAATCGTTACCACCTCATCGCCTGATTTCACCGGCGGGCCGGTGATGCCGTAGAGCGCATAACCATCGACCGGCGAACGGAGCCGTTCCAACTCTTGGCCTGTGTAGTCCCTGATTGTCCCGATGATTTCGCCCTTTGCCAGAGGACGTGGACCAAGTTTGGCCGGATGGAACAGGCCAGCATGTGATGCCGTGACAGAAACCGTGCCTTCAAACAGACGTGCAGGGGGCTGGACGTCAGGCTTCGCCGCCTCGACCATGCCAAGCAGCTGGAGTGCAGTCTCGACCCCGGCTGCGATAGCAACGACATGCTTATCCTCACGGCTGCTGTTCTGACCGATCTCAACGAGAATTGTCGGCTTGCCCATCGTCACGCCCTGCCGATTGAGCGAGCGCCCGCGGTCGATCTGCTCTTGGCTCTCCATGCTGTAGCGCACGATATTGGGAAAGCCGAAGCCGCGCGCGACCTTCAGCGCCAACGGGAAATCGGTGGCGAGCGGTCCGCCATAGACGCCAATGAAAGGATCGAGAAATTCGGCCCCGTCACCGCTGTGCACGTCCATCAGGAAGGCGCTGCGGCCCACCACTTCGCGAGCGATGAGGTCAGCGATGCGCTCGGTCTGGGTGCCGCTGGCTTTGCCTGGAAAGACGCGGTTGAGGTTCTTGCGATCGACCGGATTGACGTTGGGCGATCGTCCTTCAAAGCCGGGAATGTTCGCGACGCGCACCAGTACCAGCGTGCCCGTCAATTGCGCCGGATCGATCCGCTCTGCCAGTCGCTCGGCTGCAAGGATCGACGCGAATTCGAACCCATGCACCCCGGCCACCACCGCCAGCACCGGGCCGGGCTTTGCCCCGTGGATGACGGTGATGGGAATGAAGGTCGAACCGTCATTCCCCGCAGGCACGATGATGCGAAAATCCTTGCGTGTGCCGGGATCTATAGCTTGATCGGCAATGGTGAAGGTGTGGATTTGTGCCGCTGCCGGAAATGAGGTGAGCAAAAGCAGCGCTAGGAATATGGATCTGAGCACGATCATGGTTCGGCCTTGTAGCGCGGCAATTTGGAAAACACCGCCGGATTATAGGGCGGGTCGCGGAACAGCAGCGGATAGTGAAACGCGCGCAATTGTGCATGATAGCCTCGCACTGCGTCTTCGTAGCTGATCATCCCTGGGGTATCGGTCTTGGCCAAATGTTCAAACCCGCGCTCGACCAATGCCGCTGGCGACAGGAAGGCTGCGATCCCGGCGGCTTGGTCGCGCTTGATCCGGCCTTCGCGATAAGCCTGCACCACCGGCGCGGCCTCCTGATCGCCTACCTGCTGGAACGCGTAAAACCATTTCCATTCGAACGGTTTGGTGACCGCGCTCTGCGGCTCCCACTCGGGATGGGTAGTGAGAAAAGGGCGCATGGTCGCTTCCTTAGGCCGATCCCACGCGTCGTTCACCGCCTCGCGCTGAAGCATCAGGATTTCCGCGCCGTCTGGTACGGGGATGATCGCCTCTATCGTCGCCCGCGCAACTGCCGGGATAAGTAACGCCAGCGCAAGCCAGATGCCGACCAGCGCGGCCAGCAGCACTGGGGGAGCGGCTTGCAGGCGTCCGACCAGCTCGGTGATCAGCCACCAAATCAGCATTGCGCCAAGAGCCAACGCACTTGCGACAAGCACCTTGCCAAGGGCGGTCCCCTCTATGGCTGCACCGATCCAGAACGGCAGCAACAGCGCAAAACAAAGGCAAGCAAACCGCACCCCCGCGCGCGGCAACCACAAGCGCGCAGGCTTGCCCGCGGTCGCCACCAGGAGATTATGGCGTCCCGCCACGCGCTCGGCGCCGCGCAAATCGTACAAAAGGAGGATCAGCAAGAGCGGCGCGACCGCCGCGGCGAGGAAGGCAAAATCGAACCGCCCAATCAGGCCGAAATCAGCGTTCTTCGTATCGGCTTCGTGGATTTGCCCTTCGAGCGCGAGCATCCTTATCCGGTGTAGCCACGGCGCCGTGTCGCGCTGGCCGAGCGCTGCAAAGGCAAAGTCGGACGGCGGTGCATAGGTAAGGTGAAAGGCCCCATAGGCTGCGCCGCCCCAATCCTCCTGACCTGCTAAAGCATTTGCGCGATCCTTGGCATCCTCGACAAGCAGTTCGGCGATGGTCGCGCGCTGTTCACGCACCTCGGCAAGGCCGAAGCCCGTTGCAAAGATCGACAATATAAAGGCCAGCGCGATCCACAGCAGCGCCCCCCTGTCCCGCAGCAGGAATCGCGCCTCGCGCACCACCGCGCTCATGGTTTGAGCCTCCGCGCACCGACAGTGATGATAACGAACAGACCAAGCAGCCACCCCAGCATCAAAGCCAACGGCAGGCCTGCGCGGGCAAGCCGTTCGCTCGCCGGATCGGGCGTGAAACGAAAGGTATCGAGCAATCGCCATGCCTCGGCGTTGACCCGCGTGCGTGCCTCCGCCTCGGGATCTGAACTGCGCTGCGCATCGTCAGCGTATGTCAGCGCGGTGGCATGCAAATCATTGAGGCCTTGCACAAAATCGAACCGTAGAGCTTCACTTTCGCGCATGAAGCGGTGATGAGTGGCAAGGTCCGTGCCCGCTAGCGTGCGCGATGCCGCGCCAACAGCCAGTGTCGGCGATGCGAGGCCAAACAGCGTCACGATCCGTGATTGCTGCGCTTCCTGCCGCATTCGGCTTTCAGCGAATGTGTTCATAAGATCAGTCAGCTTGGCCTCGGAATGGCCAGCGACGACGCCGCGCCAGTTGATCGGAAGCTCTTCGATGTTGGCCGCTTCGTATTGTTCTAGCACCTGCTTTTGCAAGGCGTCGAAAGCCGGATCGGAGGCATTGTGTCCGTCGCCGAGGGCGCGCTGCTGCGCCAGCATGACAAGATCGCTCTCGATTTTGCCCGACGCATCGACCGCTGCACTCCCCGCATTGATAGCGAGCCGCGGGACGACCAGCGCCACCAGCAACCATGCGAATATCAGCATACCGAGCGCAACGCTCCGCTGACGCACCAGGAGTGATACCGTCAGCACCAGCGCAGCCCACACTCCGAGGTAAAGCGCATAACCTGCAAGTAGCATCGCCCCGGCCAATGGCGCTTCCCCCGCTAAGACGGAAGAGATTGCCAGCGCCGCGACCGGCACCAGAAACAGTCCCGCCACGCCGGCCAGTGCCAGAGCTTTGCCGCCCGCGATCACAAACCCCGATTGCCCTTGCGCCAGCATCACTGCCAGCGTTCCGCTTTCGCGTTCACGCAGCACGATACCGTGGCCGATGATGATAAGCAGCAACGGCAGCAGCAACTGGTAGATATTCGCCGGGTTGAGCGCTGCAAAACCGCCAAGGTCGGCGCTCGAGCGGGTGTCAGCGAACATCGCCGTATTCTGCCGGTGGCCTTCAAGGAAGATCGACTGCCCGGTAACGGCGTCCACGCCCGGATCGAACGCGGCCAGCGGCGGCGGCGAGCGAAAGGCGTAATGGCCGTAATGGACCATCCGGTGCGGGTGACGATCAGGCTGGGCGAAGAAGGTGGCCTCGGCGCGCTCCTGCTGCGCCGTGCGCTTGGCCCCCTCGTCGCCGACACGCATAGCGGTCAGTACGCTCGTTGCAGCAAGCAAGACGGCCACAGTCAACGCGGCGACCAGCACGACCCGCGATCGGGCCCATAACCGCCATTCCTCGCGGGCGATGCGTAGCGCAGTCTTCACGGCGTCAGACGTTCGGCAAATGCAGCGTGGACGGTTTCGGTATCGATCCGCGCGCCTTGGGCCGCCTCGAAACTGCCGACCAGCCGCCCGCCACGCAGCAGCCCGACGCGGTCGGCCACCTGGCACGCGCCGTAGACATCGTGGGTCACCATCAGCACTGTCCGCCCGGAAGCGGCGAGCGATTTTACCATGTCGTGAAATTCGTCGATCGCCACCGGATCGAGGCCCGAGGTCGGTTCGTCCAACAACAGGATCGGCGCATCGCGCAAGAGCGCCAATGCGATCGCGGTCTTCTGACGCATCCCTTTGGAATAGGACTGCATCCGCCGGGTCCGCGCTGCCTGCGGCAAGGCCACCTGATCCAGCGCCGCGTCAACGGCTGCGCGTGTCACCTTGCGCCCTGCCAGATCGAGAAAATAGCCTAGGTTTTCGTAAGCATTGAGATGTCCGTAAAGTGCTGCGGCCTCAGGAAGGTAAGCGATCTGCGCGCGGGCCGCTTCGACATCGCTTGCCATTGTCCGGCCATTCACCAGCACCTCACCGCTCGACGGTTGCAGAAAGCCGAGCAGGGTCAATAGCGTCGTCGACTTGCCCGCTCCGTTGCCGCCGAGCAGGGCATAGACTTCGCCCGGCGCGACGGTGAAGGACACGTCGTTCAGGACCACAGCACCATCCCGAACGAGCGATAGCGCACTGGCTTCGAGCGCTGGGATCATGATCTTTCTCTTGGCATCGGTCAAAACTGCCCACGAAGTCCAATCGACGCGGTGCGCGGGGCACCCGGCTGCACCCACAGCGGGGCATAGCTGTTGGCATACCAGCGCGCATCGAACAGGTTCTGGATCGCCGCGAACACCCTGAGCCCTGCAACCGGCTCAAACTCGCCGAACAATCGCACCAGCGTGTGCGAAGGTAAGGTGAAAGCCGTGCCAGTCTCTCCCGACCGTTCGCCCACATACTGGATCCCTGCACCCAGCGATGCCTCGCGTCCAGCGACGGCAAAGCGCTTGCTCGCCTGCGCGTTGAAGTTGTGATCGGGGATGTTGATCAAAGGATCGCCGGGGCGAACCTGGAAGTTGAAATTGGGTTCCAGCAACGTCGATCTGGCTTCAGCATCGATATAGGCATAGCTGACCAGAACATCGACATCACCGGGAAGCTGGCCGGCCACATCGAATTCCACCCCGCGACTGCGGGCTTTGCCGATCGCAACGGAAAAGCCTGGATTGCCAGTGTCGCTGGCAAGCACATTGTCCTTGTTGAGCTGGAACACCGCCAAGGTTCCATTGAGGCGGCCGCCGAGCGTTGTCAGCTTCATTCCAATCTCGGTGGAGACGCTTGTCTCCGGCTCGAAGATCGTGCCAGTCACATCAGTGCCGATATTGGCACGGAACCCCTCTCCGTATGCGGCATAAAGCGTGAGCGGGGCGCTAAGTTCATAGACAATACCGGCTTGCGGGCTGAACCGGCCGACACTGCGCTGGCTGTCAATGCTGGTCAGGCGGTTGAGTGTGCGCAGGCTGACATCGTCGTAGCGGCCGCCGATCCGCACTTGCAGGCGGTCGGTCAGGCTGATCTGGTCCTGCACGAAGAACCCGCTCGACCGCTGCACATCGAGCCGGTCATTCTGTGGCCCCGGGGTCGGCAAGGGAAAGCGGCCATACACTGGATCGAGGATGTCGATGATATTGCCCGCCTGCGCCGAAGGATTGCCGCTGAGCGGTGGTGGACGAAAGCGGCCGAATTGCTGATCATTATCGAACTGATCATGATCTGCGCCGATCAGAACCCGGTGGCGCAGCGCACCAGTTTCGAATTCGCCGGACAATTCTGCACGCACCACCCATTGCCGCGAATCGTAGCGGCGCGAACGACGCTGGCGTGAAAGCGATCGCCCATCGCGGAACAGTTGCTGGCGCGAAGGGACGAGTTCGGGGTCGGACGAAAAACCCGTCAGCAAAGTATCACGCAAGCTTGCACCGACAAGCACGCTCCAGTCATTGCCGAGATCGTGCTGCACGCGCAGCTGGTGCCCGGTTGCGCGGGCCACGTGGTCTCCATCACCGGGCTCTCCCAGAAAGCGGGTGAAGGGCACCGTGTCGAAATCGCCGTTCAGCACCACTACGCCGCGGTCGAACGGGGTTTCGACGCGCGAGTATTCAAAATCATAGGTAATGCGCGTGTTCTCTCCGATCGTCAGACCAATCGAGGGCAAGAAACCCCAGCGACGCTGATCGACCTGGTCGCGAAAGGTGTCTCCCGTTTCGCCGTAACCGATCAGACGCGCGGTGAGGCCATCGGTCAGTGCGAGATTAAGGTCAGCCTCAGCCCGGAGCCGATCAAAACTGCCATATTGAATTGATGCGCCGCCGAATGTTCGCCCGATCTCGGCCTGTTTGGTTACCAGATTGATGGTTCCGCCAGGCTCGCCGCGACCGAGCACTGCAGCCGCCGGCCCTTTCAGCACCTCGATCCGTTCGAGCCCGGCGACATCGCGGGGCCCGCCGAAGCCGCGCCCGCCATTGAAGCCGTTGATGAGGTAACCGGTCGGAATGTTTTCGTCACCCGTAAAGCCGCGGACCGCAAAACTATCGAACAGGCCGCCCAGTGAATTCTGCCGCGAAACCGATGCATTGAGATCAAGCGCATCGGTCAGGCGCAAAAAATTGTTTTGCTGGATCGCTGTATCCAGGATCACGGCGATCGACTGAGGGATCTCGCTCAGGGCAAAGTCGCCGCGATAGGGCTGCCGCACGCCTGTAATCAGAATGTCAGCTGATGTCGCGACTCCGTCGGCATTGTCCGTGCTGGCAGCGCCATCTCTTTCATCAAGGTTACTTGTGCTTTGCGCCCATGCGGGAGAAACCAAAGCGATGGCGGACGCGCCAAGAAATGAGGCCATTTTGCTGGCGCAACTCGCTTTCATTGGGGTTCCTGACGTAGAAGTGCCTTGCGCTGTTGCCCTGCAAACCCGAACGAGTTTGCATCGGCATGAGACAAGATAACATCGCCTATGGTCTCGGGGTAACTCTGTCAATCGCGTGTTCGTGCAGTGGCGCCAAAGCCGCCCGCGCAAAATCCCATCACCGCGGCCCGATTTACCATCACTGCGGACTACGTAAGCATCCGCTGCAGACCTGCTGTCTCAAGAGGGCCGGGCTGCTGCGAAAGCGTGTTTGCTGGCACTGATCGTGTTTAGATGACACGACAAAACGCACGGCAGACCTTCGCCTTTGGCCCCGGCACCGGCGGTACTGTCGGCGCGCAAATGGCCGAATTGCGCACGACTGCTGTGATCAGTGAATTGCAAATGCAGCGTTTGCGGGGCAGTGACGAAGCGCCGCAGACCGCGCCAGACTGCCTTATGTATGGATAAGGCGGGATTACCATGAGACGCAAACACAATTGAACTGTGCCTGATATGCCGGAAAAACCCCTACCCAAGGCGCTGGCCTTTGATGTGTTCGGCACCGTGGTCGACTGGCGCACCAGCATCGCGCGTGAATCCGCCGTGTACCTCAAAACGATTGGCATCGACGGCACTGATGCTGCTGCCTTCGCGGATGATTGGCGCAATCAGTATATCACCGCGATGATCGGGATGAAGACATCGGGCCGCGCCTTCGTACCGCTCGATGCGCTCCACCGCGAGATGCTGGAAGCAACCTTGCGTACGCGCGACGTCAATCCGGCTCGCCTTGATGCGGCGCTGCTGGATGATTGGAACCGCGCCTGGCACCGACTCGATCCTTGGCCTGACACAATCGAAGGGTTGAACAGGCTGAAGGCGCGTTTTTCCATTGTAACCCTGTCGAATGGCAATATCGCGCTGCTACTGGCGATGGCGCGGCGGGCCGGCTTGCCGTGGGACGCGATCCTGGGTGCTGAGGTGAGCGGCGCCTACAAGCCTGATCCCAAAGCCTATCTGCACACCGCCGAGATTCTGGGGATCGCTCCACACGAATTGGGCCTTGTCGCCGCGCATCACAGCGATCTGGCAGCAGCCCGCGCTTGCAGGTTGCTGTGCGCCTATATCGACCGCCCCGACGAATACGGCGGCGCACCCGCGCCTGATGCGCACCATGAACAGGCATGGGACTGGTCCGCCGCTAGCCTGACCGATCTGGCGGATCAACTCGGCTGCTGAGCAAGGTCTCTTGATCTGAAATCTGGCGTCGTTATCCGCGGCATCGCCGTGGGATTGCGGCAGCAGCGTTCTGCGCAGGAAAGCGGCAGACCCCCGCAAGAGGGCGCAATTTGGCCGCCGGGAGCGGAAATCTCACATCTTAAACGGTGCTCGGCAAAGCCAAGCGGCGGGCCGCGTCGTAACTGCGCGGCCAAACACTGCGTGGCATGCCGGATGGAGAAGACGATGGACTACCTGGACTTCCACGAACTAGTGATACTTTTCAGTGCGATCATAGCCTTTTGCCTGTGGCAGTATTGGTCTGCCAACCGTGCCTTGGCCCGTACCCGCGCACAATCCGCTACGACGAAAGCGGCAGACCATGATGGTAAGCCAACCGCCTCATAATCTAAGGCCCAAATCATCCTGCGGTCTCTGAAAACCCTTTCAGGCAAGCGTTCCGGCTGGGGCGGCTAATACCGTCTAGCCTGTATCACGCAGCCGGGCGTTGGCCATTGGCCTAGGACGATGTCTCACTCGCCAGTAACCAGAGGTATTGATGGGGGATTTCGGCGCGCTCAACTGGGGAATCGTCGTCACGTTTCTTGCAGGAAACCTGCTGTTGGGATGGCGCGTGTCGCGCCGGGTCCAGACATCCCGAGAATATAATTTGGGCTCGGCTGCCACGCCGTGGTGGGCGGTGGGCCTGTCCGTGATGGCGACCTATGTGAGTGCGCTGAGTTTCTTGGGCGCGCCCGCCTGGGCCTATTCCGACGGGCTGGCCGCGCTGGCCATCCATTTGAATTACCCGGTGGTGATCGTCATTGTGATCACCTTCTTCCTGCCATTCTTCTATCTGTCCGGCGTCGCATCAATTTACGATTATCAGGAGCGCCGGTTCGGGCCGACCTCACGCGCTGTCATCGCCGTAATCTTCCTCGTCACACAGGCGCTTTCGACAGCGGCCATCTTGTATGCAACGGCGTTGGTTATCCGCTTCATGACGGGTGTGGAAGTGTGGCAAGGCATCGTTTTCGTGACGCTGCTGGCGCTGGCTTATGCTGCGATGGGCGGCATGCTGGCGGTCATCTGGACCGATGTGTTTCAAGCGGTGGTGCTGCTGGGCGGGGCGCTAGTGATCTTATGGGCCTTGCTTGACGCAGCGCCCGTATCACCTGTCGAAACGCTCGCGGCGTTGAAGGCGGCGGGGCGACTATCCGCAATTGATACCAGTTTTGACCTGACCAAAACCACCACGATCTGGGCCGGCCTTCTTGCGATGACGGTGTTTCACGTCACCGTGTATGGCGGAAACCAGATGATGGTGCAGCGCACGCTGGGCGCACACAATATTGGCGAAGCGAAGAAAAGCTACCTCCTGATGGGATTCATGGCCTTCGGCGTCTATTTCCTTTTCTTCATCATCGGCGTGCTGGCGTGGGGGCATTACGGCGGCAAAGCCTTTGACAATCCCAACGAGATCATCCTGATCTTCGCCCGTGACAGCAATATCATCGGGCTACCCGGCGTGCTGGCCGCTGCGGTGCTGGCGGCATCCATGTCCACGCTGAGTTCGGCCTTCAATTCGATGGCCACCACCACAGCAGTCGATTTCTGGCGACGCTACTGGCAGCCCGCCGCGGACGATGCGGCGCAGTTGCGAATGACCCGCTGGTTCACCGTGGTGTGGGCTATTGTGATCATCGCACCGGCGCTGGCCTACACCCGATCGGAAGGTTCGATCCTTGAAGTGCTCAGCCGGATCGGCAGCTATTTCGTGGGCGCAAAGCTTTCGATGTTCGTGCTGGGCTTCTTTTCCAAGCATACCAGCGAACGGGGGCTGCTGATTGGCGTCGCAGCAGGCTTTGTCGCAATTTGGCTGGTGGCCACCCAGACCGCGATTGCCTGGCCGTGGTTTGCGGTGATCGGATCAGGCGTCAATATCGGCGTTGCCTTGCTAGCATCTTTGGCGCTGGACGGGCGGCGGGAAAGTTGGGCGGAATGGTCGGTCCCCGGCCTTCTGGCCGCGCAAGCATCCGCAGGAAAATCGCTTACACAGGCCGATGCGCAGGGTTGGCAAACCTTGCCGGGACGGATGGACCGCGCCTCCCGGCCGCTGCTGGTCTATTTCGTTGGCACGATCCTGTTGCTGATCGGGCTTGAGATGGCGGTTCCAACGATCAATTGACGATCCGCCAACGCGCGCGCGGGTCTTTGAACGCCAGTCCCGGTGATGGCGTCTGGCAGAGTGTGGCAATCGCGCAACAACCGGCAAAAACGTCACGAAAAGCGACGTGAATCGCTGCTTTGCGCTGTGCGGCTGGTCCGATGCCGGGGTCGAACCGTAGCTGACGGCGGCACCATTGGTGTCAGCGACAAATCACGAATTTCAGGCACAGGTATCGCCCGTTCATGGGCCGCAACCTGTGCGCAAAGGAGATAGAAATGCGTTCTGCCATTATGGCTTCATCCATGATCCTGGTGCTGCCTGCGGCTGCCAATGCTCAGTCAAACACCGGGGAGGATCCGGATATCTCCGGTGAAATCATCGTGACAGCGCAAAAGCGCGAACAGAATGTGCAGGATGTGCCGCTGTCGATCACCAGCATCAGCGGCGATGTGCTGAGTGAGCGTGGGATTGACGACATCAGCACGCTCAATACGTCTGTTCCGGGGCTGAACTTCGGACAATCAGGCACAGATGCGCGGCCCGCGATCCGCGGTGTGCGCACCGAAGAGGTAGACGCGGCCAACGATCCGACAATCGGCTTTTTCGTCGATGGCCTTTACAAGCCACGCACCGCGCAGGCGCTTGCGGCCTTTGTCGATCTTGCGCGGGTCGAAGTGCTGCGCGGGCCGCAAGGCACTCTGTTTGGCCGCAACACCTATGGCGGTTCGATCAGCCTGATTTCGCGCTTGCCGGTGGATCGGTTCGAGGCATCCGGGTCCATCCGCTATGCCAGCTTCAACGATGTGCGCGTCGAAGGCGTGTTGAACGCGCCTTTGGGGGATCGGACTGCCGTGCGCCTTGTGGGCATGGGGCAGCAATCGGATGGCTACGTCAACGTACTGGCACCGCGCGTCGCGGGCGGCGGGCAGGCGAGGGATTTCAACGATAACGACCAGTGGTATGTGCGCGGCACGCTGCGACATGATGTTTCGGACGATGTTCAGATCATCGTGCGCGGCAGCCACTGGGCGCAAGATGGCACCGGCGCGGGCGGATTTGGATACACCACGGCTGGCACGCTGCGCGCCAATCCCGGCGCCGGAGCGGGCCTGGCAACGGGCGCGCAGGATCTGGGAGGGTTCCTGGACCGAAACAATCCGCGCACAGGCGCTGCACCCGGCCCATCGGACCGTGATCCTTACAATGTGTTCCGCGATACCGATCTCACCCGGCGCACCCGCGAAACCGTGGTGAGCGCCGAAGTTTCAGCATCGCTGGGCGCGGTCAACCTGAAGTCGATCACAGGCTACGCCGATTTCAGCTCGTTCCGTGTGGGTGACGAGGATTTTTCCGAAAGCTTCGGCTCGTCACTGGATCTGGATACCCGGTCAGAGAGTTTCAGCCAGGAATTGCAGTTTCTGTCCGATTATGACGGCCCGGTGCAATGGGTGGCCGGCCTGTATTACTTCAATGAATCGGCCGTCGAAGACTTTTTCTTCCGCACACCTGGCAATCCCAATGCCTTCACGTTCCGGCAGGATGTGACGACCGACAGTATCGCGGTGTTCGCACAGGTTGACTGGAAACTGGCAGACACCGTCACACTGGTGCTGGGCGGACGGCAGACCTGGGATGACAAGCGGTTTATCTATGAAAGCCCCGTGGGCGCGGCCGACCTGAACCCCGACGAGGCGGATTTCGCGCGCTTCACCTGGCGCGCTGGGCTGAACGTTGAACTGACCCCAGATAACCTTCTGTACGCGTCGGTCTCCACCGGGTTTCGGTCCGGCGGGTTCAACAATGGCGGCAATCCGCCCGTGCCCTTTTATGGCTCGCAAACAGTGACGGCTTACGAAGCGGGGCTGAAGAACACCTTCCCGGACGCCGACCTGACGTTCAACTTTGCTGGCTTTTACAATGATTACAACAATATCCTGGCCAATACCTTTGTTGATATCCCGGGCACGACCACAACCGTGGTGGCGCGTTCCAACGCGGGGTCATCGCGCGCCTATGGTCTGGAGGCCGAACTGGCCTGGCAACCGCTCGACGGTTTGAAGTTGGATGCCAGCGGCACCTGGCTCAACGCCCGATTTGACGAGTTTGTCGTGTCGAACCCGCTGGCGCAAGCAACGGGCTTTGATGTTGTGGCTGGCACAACCAATCAGCTTGATCTGTCCGGCAACACTATCCCGCTCTCGCCGGAAATCACGCTTTCCGCAGGCGCCAGCTATCGGATCGATCTGAACAACGGTGGCAGCCTTACACCGAGTGGTCGGCTGTTCTGGTCCGACAGCTATTTCGTCAATGAGTTCAACTACGATGCCGGCATTGATGGGCGTGATGTCGGACGCCAGGGCAGCTATTCGCGCACGGATCTCAGCCTGACATGGATGTCGCAGGATGAACGCTTGTCGTTTCAGGGCTTTGTGCAGAACCTTGAAAACCGGGCGATCCTGAACCGCAGTGTGATCGGTGGGCAAGGCGCCATTTTCCAGAACTATGCGCCGCCGCGCATCTGGGGCGTGAAGGCAGGGTTCAACTTCTAATCCGCTCTCCCCCTGCCGGCGCGCGCTGGCAGGGGGACTTCGCCGCCCACCATACCGCGATGCAGCGTTCTTGGCCCTACCACCGCGCTATGATCGGCGCGGTGCATGGTCACACGGTTATCCCAGATCAGGATATCCCCAGCGCGCCATTCATGGCGGTACACATGGGCGGGACGGAAACTGCGCCGATAGAGCAGCGAGATAATCCGGGCTGACATCGCAGACTCTACCCCTTCGATCGCCACACACCGCGCCGGGGTCGACAGGTAAAGGGC
This sequence comes from Erythrobacter sp. 'gip.4 top 5', assembly GCF_056495765.1. NCBI lineage: Bacteria > Pseudomonadati > Pseudomonadota > Alphaproteobacteria > Sphingomonadales > Erythrobacteraceae > Erythrobacter > Erythrobacter sp. 'gip.4 top 5'. The sequence goes on from NZ_CP200270.1 coordinate 190,397, forward strand.
GGTTTCTCCTGTGATCGGATGGCGCCGAAACAGGGGATGCCATTGCTCGTCGTCAACACCGTCAAGCCCGCTGCAACGGTGCAACACCGTGCGCCCGTCAAGGCACGCCGCCCAGCGCGACGGCAAAGCCGTAGCCGCCTTTACTTGGTCGCAAAACAGGGTGGCCCCGCCCTGCTCCGGCAGCAGTACGGGCCGGAGCGCGGTGAAGGATGGCGGCGCCTTGAAGTAGCTGGAATCGGTGTGAAACTGGCTCACCGGTGGCCTGTCGCGCCCGACATTGCTGACCACATTCAAAAGGGGCGCATGGGCGACCGGCGTCTCTCCTTCCGTGAAGGCCAGCGGCCCGAACCCAGCCAGGAACCGCATGAATTCGTCGTCATTGCAGCGTTGCTCGCGCAACACCGCGACCCGCGCAACGGCAATTTGCCGGGCCAGGGATGCAAAGTCGATTTGGGGATCCGCACAGTCGATCCCGGTCACTTCGGCGCCAAAGGGCGCCAATGGCCGCACCTGCATCAAATACCCATTATCACACGCAGCCGCGGATCGAGCGCGCCTTGTGCATCGGTCAAACTCGGCAGAACGAGGTCAGCCTGCCAAAAGTCCTGGTCGCTGGCAAAGGCGCCGGGCACGGCAACAGTGGTGATGCCAGCCCGCACGGCCGCCATCACGCTTACGGCGGTGTCTTCAATAGCGATAGCGTCTTCGGGTTTGGCCCCAAGCCGCTCGAGCGCCGTCTCAAAGGCCTGCGGGTCTGGCTTTCCGCTCTGCACGTCCGCTCGGCCAATCACCACGTCAAATTGATCCGGCGCAATGGCCGGATCGAGCCCCATGATCGCGTCGATATTGGCTTGCTCAGTCGAAGTCACAAAGCCGCGCTTCCAGCCCCGCGCGTTAGCAAGCGCCATCAGTTCAACGACACCTGCACGCAAAGCCGGCTTCGTCTCCGCAATCTCAGCGCAGGCAAGCTGCGTCTTTCGCGTGTGGATTTGCGCAATTTGCGCGGCAGATAAGGCCTGACCCGTGGCAGCCCCCAGCATGGCCAGCCGATCTCTGCCGCCTGATTGCAACAGCAGTTCCCGATAGATGGCTTCGTCCCACTGCCAAGCAAGGCCAGATTCTCGCAGCGCCGCATTATAGGCGCGTCGCTGAATGTCCGAACTTTCGAGAATTGTACCAATCGAGCCGAACAACAACACGGAATTTGACACGGGCGGCCTTCCTTTACTTTGCGAGCTGGCGGTCCCTTGCGTCAAGTCCGTAGACGCAAACCATGACGCCGCGCCGGCCTAGCGATGTGACAAGGATAAAGCCATTCATGACACACGCGCCGTTTAAGCCGCCAATGTGTCAGCAACAAGCGGCTGCGCAAAGAATGCGGCGGGTTTATTCATTGTCTGAGATGACCTGTCTAACGCTGGCGGGTGCGTTGCCGGTTTCTGGCGCTGTTCAGACAAATCGTTTCAGGATCAACGCCATGCTCTGATGGGGCATGGCCAATGCCCCCAACAGCTGAAACCCGCTTGACGCTGTCAGCAGCCCGCCGGTCATGGCCATGGGCAATGCCAGCACGCCGATACCCAGCGCAAGGCCGGTGATCGCGGCCCCCGCCAGCACCAGATGGACCGGCTTTTGCGCGGCAAGATCATCGCGAATATCCGCCATGTGGCGCGGCGTGTGGAATGCGCAAAAATACAGCGCGAAGCCGACCACTGGTGGCAAAACCGTCAGGCTGACAAGCATGAGCGCGAAAACCGCTGGCCGCACCGGTCCGGAAGATCGACCGATCAGAACTAGAGCCATGCCCGCCACCAACAAGGCGACCGGTGCTACCAGAATAAAAATGCGCGTGGTCCATACCGCGACAACCGGATTGGCCATCGCCGCAAAAATCAGCGACACCTGATCGATATTGCTGATGCCGATTGCGCAGATCGGCGCAAACCCCAGAGCCACCTTGAACAGGCTCTCATCCGTCTCGGGCCAGTCGGCGCCAAAGTGGAGGGCTGCGGTTATCAGGAAAAGGGGGAGGACAAACGCGGGAACGATATTCCACCCCGCCAACATCAGAACAAAAATGCCGATGTAGACAGTCGTGAATGTCAGCAACTGCGCGCGGCCCAGGCCTGCGCTTTTAGCAGCGCGGTGGATATCGAACGCGCCGTGGGGAAGACCGCCAATCAGGAACAGAACGGTTGCGCTGACAAGGATAACATTCGGATCATACTGCGTGCTGACCGCAGCAAAACCACAGGCGATTGCGATCGCAAGCAGTTGAAAATGCCAAAGCCCCGCCGCCGGCATGAATGCCGAAGACGGGGCCTTTGCAACATTTAGGTGCACGTTTCGGTTAGCCTGCGGTGACAGGACGGCCTGTGCCATCATCATATGTGCCTGCTTCAATCTCCGTCTTGCGCACGGCGATCATGTAAATCAGCACACCGACCACCGCCTTGGCGACGAGATCTGCAACAGTGTAGCCGATCTGGATGATGCTTTCTGCGGTCGGACCGGTCACATCGGCAAACGGCGCCATGTACACGATCGGATAGAAGCCCCAGCTGGCAAAGGTCAGCAAACGTGCCTGCTTGATTAGGCCGCGAACGCCGACATGCTGGCGTTCAATTGCTTCGCCCAAGCCAGAAAACAGCTCGTACACGATGTAAAGGAACGGAATGGTCGAAAGCGCGCCCCAGATTGCACGGGTCGTGTTGTCGTCGGCAATTTCACCCGGATATCCCAGAGCAATCATCAGCGCTGCGGCAAAACCCAGCTTCGTCGACTTGCTGACGGTTTCGGACCGGGTGAGGCCCATGACCAAGACGATCTCAATCAACAGCAGCGGCACGGTAAGCAGCCAGTCAACATAGCGGTAGGCATCGTTGAAGGCATAACCGGTCGCGGCGAGCACGCCTTCCTGCAGCGTGAAGGCCGAAGCCCAGCTCTCACCGATGCGCCAATAGTGATAGGCGGCGATAGCACACACGAGGCCGGAGATTGTGACCGCGCCCTTGTAGCGCGGCGAGACTTGAGAACGATTGAGCCACAAGAACAGCGTCGTGGCTGCCATGGTGGCAAAAGTGAATGAAAACGCGTTGAAAATCAGAGAATACTGAAAGGGGGAGAGCAATTGCTCCATAGTCTGCTCCTGCTTCGTGCGCCGGTTTTTTGGTCCCGGAGTCTTGAACGACGGAAAAAACGCCCACGCAGGCCGGAATCGGGATGGGGGGAGTGCCCGGCTGCGTGGACGCCGCGCAGCATATGAGCCGGGGTCGCGGGGAAGTTAACATGGACCTTGGGCCAGCCTAGTCCAAAGACCGTATCGGAGCAGCGTGTCCGGAATGCCGCCGGCGTCGTTAAATCCCGGCCTCAACGGCCAGCCGAATCAAATCGGCCTGCGTGCCGAGCGCCAGCCGATCCATCACCAGGCTGCGATGCATTTTTACCGTCTTTATCGAGAGATCGAGCGTTGCGGCGATCTGTTTGTTGAGAAGGCCTTTGGCCACCAGTTTGGTCACTTCCAGCTGGCGCGGGGTCAGCTGTTTGATACAGGCAATCGCCCGTTCACGGCGGTTTTCGCTGATGCTTTGCGCGCAGCCCGTGATCTCAATCTGGGTACCGAGAAAATAGATCAGCTCGTCGCCATCATTGTAAATGGGCGCAACCAGCACGGCGTTGCGGAAGGGTTCTCCGGACTTTTTGTAATTCAGAATCTCGACAAGCACGGGATGATGATCGCGCGCGCCCTCTCGGATTTTTTTCGTCATCCAAGGCTCGGTCCCGGCACCGGACAGAAACCGGCAATTGCGATCAAGCACCTCGCCCGAAGAATAGCCGGTGAGATCAATAAACGCCTGATTGACCGCGACGATCGGATTATCGGGAAGGCGCGGGTCCGAAATAATCGTTGCAACCGGTGTGGCAGACACCACGGTCCGCAGCGATTTTGAAAGCCGGGAGGTTTCGGAAAAATAGGCTGCTTGAGCACGTTCGCGGGATCGCCGGTCGCCCGGCTCAGGCGCAGCCATGCGCGTCACTGCATCGGAATCTTCGGTCTGCGAACCCAGGCATGCTTCAGGACGCTCAAACTCTTGGCGCGTTTCTCTGAAGCCTAAAGAACTGCTCATGGCTTTCAAACACGCGGCGCGCCCGTCCGTTCCATTTACCCAGCCGTATGAACGGCCTGTCGTTTGCTTCGGCCTGAGACCAGCGCCCCCACAACATCGCCCTGTGTTTGCAGCCACGATGGCGTCACTTGCCGATCATCACGAAGTTGGGACATGCGGACAAGGTTTTGCGTCCAGCCTTCATGGTTGAACGGTCATGAAATATTGCGGCACCACACTTGGAATCTGTGCTTTGCGTGACATTCCGACGCTGAAGAGTTAGTCAGTAATGGGGGATGAGCGCTATGGCTTTCAAGTGGACATGGGCAGGCTGGCTGATGCCTCTGGCGGCATTGCTCAGCCTCTCCGGCATTGCTTTGGCCCAGCCTGCGCTAGAACCGGAAAACGATCTCAGCACACCGGAAGCCGAAGCCTTCGGCCAAGGCCTGAACCCGCAAGAGCGGTCTGAATGGATCAACCGCAAGACCTATAGTGTCGAGGAATGGGACCACGCGGTCGCATCTGTCGTCACCAATACCGACGCCTGCAACAAGGGTGACGCACAGGCCTGCAAGGCTGCCGGTGATGCCTATGAGTTCGGCGATGGCGTGTGGCCGGTCCCCGCGATCGCCTATATCCTGTATGACGAAGCCTGCGAGGGCGGCGTAGGCACCGCCTGCCGCGCCTTTGTCGAATTATCCAAGACGGGCTACGGCTACCCTGAAGGCGGCTACGTGGAGCCTGAAGGCCTGCTCGAACGCGGCTGCGATCTCGGCGATCTCATTGCCTGTCACCTGTTTGCCGAGGAACTGCAGACATCAAGCGATGATCCGCTCCGCCGCGTGCAGGCGGATGCCATATTGGAACAGGCGTGCGCGGCGGGCGGTGAAGACGCCTGCCTATCGCTTGGCGATCGTCTGATGGCCAGCGACAGTCCCGAAGATCAGGACCGCGCCACCGGCATATGGGACGCCATGTGCCGCAAGGGTTTCGTGCCAGCCTGTCAGGCCATGATCTCAGTGGCGCAGAACGGGCAAGACCCTGATCCATCGCTTGCGCGCCAGTACCAAGATCTCGCCTGCGATTTCGGAAGCGCTGCTGCGTGCGTCGACCGCGCACAGCAATTCTATTTCGGGGAGGGCGTCGCAGAGGATCGTGACCTCGCCCTCGTCTATTTCGACAAGGGCTGCCAAGCGGCTTCGGATTACTGCGAAATAGCCGAAAGAATGCGCGCCATCCCGACCCTGCAAAACGCCTGCACGCCGGATGATGCCGAAGCCTGTGTCCGGCTTGGCCGCGCGCTCGGGTCGTACCCATCGTCGCAAGCCGACCGCGACGCTGCGCTTGCGCTGCTGCAATCAGGGTGCCTCTCCGGCTTGGGCGATGCTTGCGCCGACGCTGCGTTCATCATCGCCGGACGGTTCAGATATAGTGATCCGGCAAGGTTGGCGGCGATCAGCCCATGGCTCGAAAAAGCGTGCGCCACCGGTTTTCAGCGGGCTTGTTTTACTCTGGCGCAAGAGATTGAAAGGACCGATCCCTTCCGTGCCGCTGACCTTTACAGCGCAGCGTGCGATGCAGGACTGCTTGATGGGTGCGATCGCATCATCCAGTATTCCGGGCCTGAGGTTCCCGGCCTTCCCGCACCGCTTCCAGTCCTGGGATATTCGCGGCCCTTCTCGCGAGAGGCCTACGAGACCGAGATTTGTTTTACACAAAGCGAAGTCTTTCGCGGCAAGACCTATACGGAATTCAATTGCCCGCGCACCGAAAAGGGCATTCGCAGCAATCGGGCCGGACGCGAAGAAGCGCCGTGGCAGGCTCTGCTGTGGCGTCCCGCAAGGCTCAATGGCAAAGATGTGGGCGTGACGCGGCGGGTCTTGTGCGGTGGCACGTTGATCGCGACCGGATGGGTGCTGACCGCCGCACACTGTCTGAACGACGAAGGAAATACGATCAGCACGGCCGGCCACCGGGTCCGGCTGGGGGTTTTCAATCCGCAGGCTGATGAAGGGGTCAGCTATCCGATCCTGCGCACGATCCCGCATCCGCAATATGACCGGCAAAACAAGCTCGTCTACGATATCGCCCTGATCCAGTTTGATCCGCGCGCGGGCCGCGTCGGCACGGCCAACGATCCGGAAAGCGTCCGCCGCAGGAAAGCAATCACACCGGCAAAGCTCGATACCCTCGCTGTCGGCCAGCGCCGGATCGTGCGCGGGATGCCCGCCTATTCCTACGGCTGGGGCTGGACCGAAACGAAAAGCAGCAAGTCGACCAATTACCTCCAGATCGTGATCATGGAGATTATGAGCGAACAGGCCTGCACCAGGCAAACCGGGTTTGTGAACAGCCTCAGCGATGCCGCTCTGTGCGTCGGTGGCAGAAACGGCGAGCAGATGTGCTATGGCGATAGCGGCGGGCCGTTGGTCCAATACGGCAATCGCGGCGCGCAGGCGATCCTGATCGGCGTGGTCAGCGCCGGTATCAAGATCCCTGAAATACGCGCGGGCGTCACCATCGGCTACAAGACCTGCGGTGAAACCGGCCTGCCCAGCCAATACACCCGCGTTGCCAAGGTCAGAGACTGGATCGAAGAACACGTGGATGCCGTTCGGTAGAGACCCAGGCTTTGGCCCTGCTTGCTTCCGGTCACCTAAGACAACGTGCAGGCCCCAAGCCTTTGGCGGCTGAGAAATGATCCCTCCTACTCCCCAATGGTGTCGGCAGATCCTCCGTTCATCGTGTTTTGCGCGAATACGCGGCGTTTCAACGACTCTTTCTTAAGGCCTTGGGCGCCAAAGGTTGGGGCGTGCAGGACAAGTATCGCCTCGGCGCCATTCGCGATCTCAAGCTTCAGGCGATGCCTGATCGTGACGTATTTTCCCGCATCACTTCTCTTGCGAGCACCATGCTCGATTGCCCGATGGCCCTGCTATCGGTGGTAGAGCAGGAACGGCAATGGTTCCTGGGGCGCACCGGCACGGATCTGATAGAAACCCCGATTGCGGATTCCTTCTGCGCCTATTGCGTCATGAACGAAGAGCCGCTGCTGATACCCGATGCGCGCCGCGATCCGCGCCTGAATAGCAACGCGCTGGTCATCGGTGATCCGTTCATCCGGTCTTATCTGGGTGTGCCAATCCGCACCGATGATGGCGTGCTGCTGGGCGCTCTGTGTGCCATTTCGCCCAAGCCGGACGCCTTCCGTCCCGAACAGATCGCGTCCCTGTCCATGCTTGCACAGCTGGCCGAACAAAGCTTGGCGCTACACGCCCGCACCCGCGCGTTGAGCCTCGCCAACGCCGCGCTTCAACAATCGAGCCAGATTTTCCGTCAGGCCGAACGCGCCGCCAATGTCGGCAGCTGGCGGATCGATATTGCCACGGGCGAGCTCGACTGGTCCGATCAGGTCTATGCGATCAGCGGCAACATTCCGGGTCACATTCCCAGCATTGCCACGGCGCTGGGCATGTATGAACCCGAAGACCGCGCCATGGTCAGGCGAGGGCTTGAACAGACGATTGCCGATGGCAAACCGATCATGTTTGAAACCAGCATCCGTCGCAGGGATGGCGAGGCCCGCCGGATTCGCGTGGTGGGCGAGCGGGTCGATGTGGATGGCAAGCCGGACAGCGTCGCCGGGATCATCCTCGATTGCACGGACGAGCACCTGCGCAATGTCGCTTTGAAGCGTGCGGCTGAACGGGACCGGCTGACCGGCCTGTTCAACCGCGCTACCTTTGATCGGCGCCTGGCAGCGGCCATGCAGCGGGTCGAAAGTGAGCCGGTGACGATCGCCCTGCTTGATCTCGACGGGTTCAAGGAAGTCAACGACACGCTGGGCCATCTCGTGGGCGACCGGGTGCTGGAGACGATTTCCGAACAGCTCAAAATGCGTGTTGCGCCGGGCATGTTTCTGGCGCGCTGGGGCGGGGATGAATTCGCCTTGCTGTTCCCGTCTGCGATGGCACTAGCGGATGTCACCCGGTTCCTTGAAGATTTGCTGGCCGAACTGGATGACATGCCGCCGCTTGGCAGCACGCTGCTGAAGATCGGTGCCACCTGCGGGATCGCCCGGATGACAACCGTTGCCAGCAGCGAGGAGATCATGCGCCGCGCCGATCTGGCGCTGTATCGCGGCAAGGAAACCGGGCGCGGGGCCGTGGTGTGCTGGGACCATCAGATCGAAGCGCGCCAGTCCGAACGACAGACCGCGATCGCCCAGCTTCGCGGTGCCCTGAACGATGGGCGCGCAATGGCAGCCTATCAGCCGATCGTGGATCTGGAGACCGGCGCGATTATATCGGTCGAGGCGCTGCTGCGCCTGCGCGACGAGGATGGCCGATTGCTATCTGCCAGCGATATTTTCGCCGCGCTGCTCGATCCTGAACTCTCGCGCCGCGTCAGCCGCGTGATGCTGGATTCCGTAGTGGCCGATGGCCCCACCATCCTCGCCCTGTTCGGGCCAGAAACGCGGATCGCCATAAATCTGTCCGAGGCCGATCTGCGGCGCGGCGATTTCGTGCGCCATCTGATTGACGTGATCGATGATAGCGCGCTCAGTCCGCGCAACATCACCATCGAAGTCACCGAAACCATGCTGATTGATGCAGGGGGGCAGCTGCGTGCATCCCTCGCGATGCTGGACGAATGCGGCTTTACCATTTGCCTCGACGATTTCGGCACCGGCTTCTCGTCGCTCACCCACCTCAGGGCCTTTCCGATTCAGAAGGTCAAGATTGATCGCGATTTCATTGCCGGGATTGACGAGGACCACCAGTCACGTCTGATTATTCAGGCAATCGTGCAGATGGGTCACAGCCTTGGCCTGCGGGTTGTGGTGGAGGGTGTCGAGACCAGGGATCAGGAAACCTTCCTGCGCGCCATCGGCTGCCGCCATGTGCAGGGTTATCTCTATGGGCGTCCAGCGCTGCTGGCCGATCTGCAAACCCGCCATAGCCCAGCGGCCCAGGGCGGAGCACCGCGGCGCCGCCGCGCGTAATCAGCGCGGCGTTAGCGCGCCAGGGGCGCGGTTTGCGCCTCGTCTCCGGACCGGAAGATGAAGGTGGCAGGCGCGGTGCCGCCGCCGATATTGACGCGGTTTTCCTGTCGCGCCCAGACATCGGTAAGGATCTGGGAATTGACCCGCACCGCCACCGTGCCTTCAGGCGCGGGGACTTCCTGGTACACCCACAGGCTGCCCCCGGTGATTTCGCTGCCGACGTAATCAGGGGTCACCAGATCGCCGTTGACCGCAAGCAGGAACCGCCGGGTGACATAGCGGGCAAAGGCTTCGCGGCTGTCCTGGCTGCCGATGATGTCGGGGCTATGAATGTCGGCATTGCCCGTCCGGCGCACCACCAGCGCGTGTTCGGCATCATGAACCGGCACCTGATGCGCGATTTCGATCATGCCGGTGCGCTGATTGACGATGATGGTGCTGATCGTGAACTTCTGCTGATGCGCCACCGCCGTGCCCGTCCCCGCAAGGACGAGCGCAAGCGCCCCTAAGGCGTGCAGAGCGTACCGCGTCACTTCTTGTTCTTGACCGGCTCTGCCCCGGCCGCTTCGCCCATAAGATCGCGGCCAACGCGCGATTTGCTCGCTTCATCCTTGAAGGCTTCGACCCGGCTGGGAATGATGCGGCGCGGATAGTGGTTGTTTTCCAGATCGGCATCGCCGGTTTCCCAATCGGGATCGACCATCACCTGCACCAGTTCCTTGCCCTTGGGAAAGACCAGCAGCTTGGCGACTTCACGCGCATTGCGGCGCCAGATTTCGGCCGGGATGGTCAGCTTTTCGGTCTTGCCGTCCTTGAACGTCAGGCCAAGGATGATCGGCATCACCAGTCCGCCCTTGTTGGTGAAGTTGAGGACGTAGTAATTCGCATCCTCCTTCACCGCGCGATCAAACGCGGCGCGTTCCCACGGGGCCAGGCCTTCGAGGAAATCGGTGTAACCCTTGCGATCCTTCGGCGTGACAGTGAACTGATCGTTCTTGTCGTAAAAATCCGTCACGCCGGGATTTTCGAGCACCCAGATCGGCAGGTTCTGTTCACGGTTGAGCCCGATGCCGACCACTTCGGGTTCCTCGGCACGCTCGGCCCGGCGACGCGGCAGGTCGATATCCGGGTTTTTGCTGTCCATCTTCAGACTGTAGATCGAATCGAGGCTGATATCGACGTGATCGGTGGTGTAGAACCACCCGCGCCAGAACCAGTCGAGATCGGTGCCGGAGGCTTCTTCGATGGTGCGGAAGAAATCGGCCGGGGTGGGCCGCTTGAACTTCCAGCGGCGGGCATATTCCTTCAACGCAAAATCGAACCGTTCACGCCCGATCACGGTGTCGCGCAGCAGGTGATAGGCGGCAGACGGCTTGCCATAGGCATTGGCGCCAAGGTCCGTCACCGAATCCGATTGCGTCATGATCGGCTGCTGGTTGCTGGACACCATGTAGCTGACCATGTCGCGCGGCAGGCTGCGGGTCCACGGCATGTCCGGATCCCATTCGTAACCGGCGACCGAATCGAGGAAGGAATTGATGCCTTCATCCATCCAGGTCCACTGGCGTTCATCCGAGTTGACCGTCATCGGGAAGTAGATGTGCCCGATCTCGTGGATCACCACACCGACCAGAAACATCTTCTCGGCCAGAGAATAGGTGCGGCTGCCGTCCTTGTTCAGGATCGTGCGCGGGCCGTTGAAGGTGATCATCGGATATTCCATCCCGCCGACCGGCCCGTTGACCGATTGCGCGGTGGGATAGGGATAGTCGAAGCTGAAGCGGGAATAGACCTTCATGGTGTGAACCACCGCGGCGGTGGAATACTTCTTCCACAGATCGCCGCCTTCCTTGGGCCAGAAGCTCATGGCAAGCACGGTTTCATGCTCCGCACCCGGCTGCTTGTGGCCTTGGGCGTCCCACATGAACTTGCGGCTGGAAGCCCAGGCGAAATCGCGCACATTGGTGGCGGCAAACTGCCAGGTCTTCTTGCCACGCGGATTGCCGCTTTCCGCAGCGGCCGCTTCCTGCGGGGTGACGATGAACATCGGCGCTGCGGCAGTCTTGGCCGCATCGAGTCGCTGACGCTGGGCAGCAGTCAGCACGGTTTCGGGGTTCTGCAGCACGCCGGTCGATGCGACAATGTGATCGTCGGGCACCGTCATGCTGACATCGTAATCGCCGAACTCCAGCGTGAATTCGCCGCGACCCAGAAACTCCTTGTTGTGCCAGCCTTCGTAGTCCGAATAGGCCACCATGCGCGGAAACCACTGCGCCATCAGGAAGATATCATTGCCGCCCTTGCGCGGATCATCGGGGAAATGTTCGTAGCCCGAACGCGCGCTCACCGCGTCTTCTTCGACGATGATGAACGACCACTCGATGGTGAACTCGGTCGTCTCGCCCGAGGCGAGCGGGGCGGGCAGGTCGATCCGCATCAGCGTGCCAACGATGGTGTGCGGCAGCGTAGCCCCTGCCAGCGATGTCACGGCGCTGATATCATAGCCGTAATCATTGTCGGCCATGGATTGCTGGCGGCGCAGTTCTTCCATGGAAAGTTTGGTCGGCTCGCTTCCCGAACCCAGCGTCACCTTCGGCCCGCGCCGGCCGGGGCCGCCGAACGCGTCGGTCAACTCGGCCATCGAATCGCGCCTGAAGATGTTCTGGTCGAGCTGCATCCACAGCCACGGCAGGCTGTCGGGTGAATTGTTGGTGTAACGCACGGTAGCGCGCGCGGTCAGGCGGCGGCGGCTCTCGTCCAGTTCGGCTTCGATCGTGTAATCGACCTTCTGCTGCCAGTATTCATGCCCCGGCGCGCCGCTGGCATTGCGATAGGTGTTGGGGGTGGGCAACACTTCATCGAGCTGGCGGAACTTGTCCTCGTAATCGCCTTTGGTCTGCTCGATCCCCTGCGCATGGGCGGGCACGGCGAACAATAGGGCGGCAAGACACAATACGAAACGCAAGGGCGCTCTCCGGGAAAAAGGCAGGTCCGTTTGAGAGCGCAAAAGGAGGGAGCGCGCAAGCGTGTATGCTGCTGGGCGTGGCAATTTTGTTTCAGGCATGGCATTGCGATCACGTGTCGCCTATCTCCCGCGCCGTATGACCCAGCCCCCATGGCACGCCCTGCACGAAGCCGCCTGCGCCCGGGGCGAGGCGACCTATCGCGACCCTGAAACGGGCTACGCCGTGTTCACGCAAGCCGCGCATCTCAAGCGCGGCAAATGCTGCGGTTCGGCCTGCCGCCATTGCCCGTACGGCCATGAAGCCGTGCCCGCCCGCAACACCTGATCCAAGGAAACCTCCATGAAAACCCGCGCCGCTGTTGCCTTTGAAGCGAAAAAGCCGCTCGAAATCGTCGAGCTTGATCTCGAAGGCCCCCGGACAGGCGAAGTGCTGGTCGAAATCATGGCGACCGGCGTCTGCCACACCGATGCTTACACGCTGGACGGGCTGGACAGCGAGGGCATCTTCCCCAGCGTGCTGGGCCACGAAGGGGCAGGCATCGTGCGCGAGGTGGGCGAAGGCGTGACGTCAGTGAAGCCCGGCGATCACGTGATCCCACTCTACACGCCGGAATGCCGCCAGTGTAAGTCGTGCCTCAGCGGCAAAACCAACCTGTGCACTGCAATCCGCGCCACGCAGGGCAAGGGCCTGATGCCTGACGGCACCACGCGCTTCAGCTACAAAGGCGCGCCCATCTATCACTACATGGGCTGTTCGACCTTCTCGAACTTCACCGTGCTGCCCGAAATCGCGGTTGCCAAGATCCGCGCGGACGCGCCGTTCCAGAGCGCCTGTTACATCGGCTGCGGCGTCACCACCGGGGTCGGCGCTGTCACCAATACGGCCAAGGTGCAAGTGGGCGACAATGTCGTGGTGTTCGGGCTGGGCGGGATTGGCCTCAACGTCATCCAAGGCGCGCGGCTGGCGGGCGCGAACCTCATCATCGGGGTCGATATCAACCCCGACCGGGAAGACTGGGGCCGCCAGTTCGGCATGACTCACTTCCTCAACACCAAGGGCATGAGCCGCGAGGGCACGGTCGCCAAGATCGTCGAAATGACCGATGGCGGCGCGGATTACACCTTTGATGCGACCGGCAATACCGACGTGATGCGAACGGCACTGGAGGCCTGCCACCGCGGCTGGGGCACCAGCATCATCATCGGCGTGGCCGAAGCGGGCAAGGAGATCGCCACCCGCCCGTTCCAGCTGGTCACCGGGCGCAACTGGCGCGGCACTGCCTTCGGCGGGGCCAAGGGCCGCACCGATGTGCCCAAGATTGTCGACATGTACATGACCGGCAAGATCCAGATCGACCCGATGATCACGCACGTCATGGGCCTGGAAGAGATCAACACTGCCTTCGATCTGATGCATGAAGGCAAATCGATCCGCAGCGTCGTGGTGTTCTGATGGAGACGGTCTCGGAAAATCGCAGCCATGGCGGCACGCAGGGCGTTTACCGCCATGCCTCCGCCGCGACTGGCACCGATATGACCTTCGCGGTGTTCGTGCCCGATCACGCGCCGGGGTCGAAGCTGCCGGTGCTGTGGTATCTTTCGGGCCTGACCTGCACCCATGCCAATGTCATGGAGAAAGGCGAATTCCGCGCGGCTTGCGCCGAACATGGCATGATTTTCATCGCCCCCGACACATCCCCGCGCGGCGACGGCGTGCCCGATGCTGAGGACGAATACGACTTCGGCAAGGGCGCAGGCTTTTATCTGGATGCAACCCAGGAACCATGGGCGCAGCATTACCAGATGCGCTCCTATATCGAGGACGAGCAGCCCGCGCTGATCGCCGAGCGCTTTCCGGCTGACATGGCGCGCCAGGGGATCACCGGCCATTCGATGGGCGGCCACGGCGCGCTGACCATCGGCTTGCGCAACCCCGCCCGGTTCCGGTCCGTCAGCGCCTTTGCCCCGATCTGTGCGCCTGCCCAAGTGCCATGGGGCGAGAAAGCCTTCAGCCGCTACCTGGGCGACGATCGCACCGCATGGACCGACTATGACGCCGTCGCAATGATCGAAGCCGGGGCGCGTCTGCCCGACCTGCTGGTCGATCAGGGCAGCGCCGATGCGTTTCTGGAGGAACAGCTCGGCACCCCTCTGCTTGCCACCGCGTGCAAGACCGCCGGTATCCCGGCCACAATCCGGATGCAGGACGGGTATGATCACTCCTACTTCTTCATTTCGACCTTCATGGCCGATCACATTGCCTGGCATGCTGCGCGTCTGACTTAAACGCTAGTGTGGCCTGTGGTTAACCGGGTGGTTACGCCCCGCGCGCTACAACGGGGCAGCCGGTTTTACCCCCCCCCGGTTGCACAGGTGAGGAATGTACGAAAGCAGGATTGCCGCTGACCGCCTGACGGTCACCGCGGTCGCGGGCTTCCCGCCCGAGATCGACACCCTGGCTGCGCGCAATATCGCTGGCCACGGGTTTCTGCGTGCGGCGTGGTATGCGGCTGGCGGATCGGCCCGCGGGCGCACGCTGCTGTTGCAGCGCGGCGCCGGGGGCATAGTGCTGGCCGCGATCCCGACCATCCCCTTCGGTCCGACGATTGGCCGCGCGCGCAAGGTGCCGGGGTCTTACTGGCCCCTGCGCAGCCCTTCGATTGCGCCCGATTGCGATCTATTTGAACTGGCACATGGCCTTGATCATTCAGCGGCACGGTGTCTTGGCCCGGTGTGGCGGGTCGGCCCGGCCCGCGCCGACGATCCGGCGACCATGCTGCTGGTTGACGCCGCGCAGCTCGCCAACTGGACGGTCCTGTCGCGCCCTGCCGGTACAAGCTGGGTGATCGATCTCGATGCAGCGCGCACGCGCGGTTGGCCCCGCGCCTCGGCAGCGCGCAAACACCGCGCCGCGTGGCGCAAACTTGAAGAACAAGGGCGTCCGCACTGGCGCCATATCCGGGGGCGCGACTGGACCGCCGGCGCGCTTGAGGACATGGGCCGCATCGAAACGCAAAGCTGGATCGCGCGCACTACCAACGGCAGCGGCGCCAAGTTCATGACCGCAGCCCAGCGCGCCGTATGGAGCCATGTGCTGCGCGATCGCGTGATCGCCGAAAACCTGTCCGCAACCATTTTGATGCTGGACGATCGCCCCATCGCTTTCAGCTTCGATCTAGATGACGGGCCGGTACAATATGGGATCGCCGGAAGCTATGTCGAAGACCTGAAGGCGTTCGGTATCGGCAAGCTCGCCAACACCCGTGCGATGCAGGATGCAATTGCCGATGGTCAGCGTGTAATGGATATGGGCGCAGGGGATTCGGGCTACAAACGCGACATGGGCGCGGTCGAAGGATATGCGATGGCGGATCTGCTGTTCGTGCGCAGCCGCACATTGGCGATGTTGCTGGCCAAGGCATGGGGCGATGCCTTGCCCCCATCTGCGTCTACCGCTGCCATCATCCGGGATGAAACTGTCCGTGGCTGAAGCCGATCCCGTCGCACCTGCGCCAGCGCCCGCCGCCGCGCCATCGCTGGCTGCGCAGGTGCGTACAGCGGTGATCTGGCGCTCTGGCAGTCAGGTGCTCACCCAGATCGTGTCCTGGGCGTCCACCCTGATCGTGATCCGCCTGCTCGCGCCGCAGGATTATGGCCTGTTCGCGATGGCGCAGGTGATGCTGATGCTGCTGAGCACCATGAATGGCTATGGTCTCGCGAGCGCATTGATCCGCGAGGAGGAAGTGACCGAGGAGCGTCTGCGCCAAACGCTGGGGATGCTCATGCTGCTGAATGGCGGGCTGGCGCTGGCCCAGTTTCTCGCCGCGCCGTTGGTGGCCTTGTGGTTCAAGGAACCGATGGTGGCAGATCTGCTGCGGGTGCAATCGCTGCTATACCTTGCTGTCCCGTTTTGCGCCCTGCCCCATGCGGTCCTGTCCCGACGGATGGATTTCCGCCGCCCGGCGCAGGTGCGGCTGGTGGTGGCGGTGACGGGGGCCGGCACAGCGCTAACCGGCGCACTGTCAGGCTGGGGCGTGTGGACACTGGTTGCCGCGCCGCTGGTGATGCTGCTGACCGAAGCGATCGGAATGACCTGGGCCGCGCGCTCGCCAATCCGCCCGATCTTCCGGTTCAAGGGCGCGGGCCACATCGCCGGATTTGGCGGCGTGATGACCGCGACCCAGTTGTTCTGGTTCGTCCAGAGCCAGGCCGACGTGGTGATCGCAGGTCGCGTGCTCGATACCCATGATCTGGGCGTTTACACCACCGGGCTGTTTCTGGCGCAGTTGCTGGCGTCGAAATTCGTGCCGCCTATCAATGAGGTCGCCTATGCCGCCTATTCGCGCCAGCAGGGTGAGGGCGCAGGCGATTGGGGCTCCTCCGCGCTGCTCGCCACGATCCGGTTGGTGATGATGGTGGGCCTGCCCGCCTATGCCGGGATCGCGGTGGTCGCCCCGGTCCTGGTGCCGGTGCTGCTGGGCGACAAATGGCTTGAGATCATCCCGCAGCTCCCGATCCTGGCGGTGGCCATGGCGATGCTGACGCTGCAGATCCTGTTCGCGCCTGCCACCAATGCGCGCGGCTTTCCGGGCATTCCTCTGAGGGTAACGATGCTGGGAAGCGTGGTGATGCCGGTGGCGTTCTACACCGGCTCGCACTGGGGCGTGACCGGCTTTGCATGGGGCTGGGTCGGCGGAATGGCGGTGCTGACCATGGCGACGATATTGCTGTCACGCGCCGTGCTGGGCTTCAGCCTGGCCGGTCTGGGCAGCGCGCTTGCCCCGCCACTTGGCGCGGCGCTGGTGATGGGGGCCGGGGTTGCGCTGCTGCTACACGCGCTACCGCCACTGCCCGATCTGCTGGCGCTTGTGTGCGCGGTAATTTGGGGCGTGACAATTTACCTTGGCACGCTCCACCTGATCGCGCCCTCACGGCTGGCCGAAGCGCTCCGGTTCCTGCGCAACCGCGACGAGGCCGCCCCTGCCCCGGCGTTGTGACCCCTGATCCCGCTTGGCGATTGACTTGGGGCTGGCGATCCGGTTGGTCGGGCGCATGAACACTGCCCGTCCCCAGCCCGTCACCCGTCACGCCTTCGTCAATGGCATCGACCTTGCGGTGCACGAATGGGCTTCGAAAGGCAGCGTCGATGCGACTGGCGTGCCACTGGTCTTTGCCCATGCCACAGGGTTTCACGGGCGGGTGTTTGATGCCATCATCGAAGCCTTCCCTGATCATCCCGCCTATGCGGTCGACCTGCGCGGCCATGGCCAATCACGCGCCGGGCCGATCGAAGATTGGCGGCTTCTTGCCAGCGATGTGTCTGATTTCCTTGCACAAGCAGGTATCGCCGGCGCGGTCGGCATTGGCCATTCGATGGGGGCGCACACCCTGCTGCAAGTCGCCGCGGACGCGCCGGAGCGGTTCAGCCGCCTCGTCCTGTTCGATCCGGTGATCCTGGCACCTGCCTTCTACGCGCCGGGACAGCCGCTCTACACCGCCGACAACCCCCATCCCGCTATTCGCCGCAAGCGCGATTTCGCCAGTGTCGAAGCCATGATCGAACGCTTCGGGACCCGCGATCCTTACGCCCTGTTCGACGCTCGCGTATTTGCCGATTATTGTCGCTACGGCCTCACCCCAGCCGCCTCTGGCGAAGGGCTGGAACTGGCCTGCGCGCCCGAGGTCGAAGCCAGCGTCTATGCCTCCAGCCGCAGCAATGGCGCGATTCTGGAGGCCGCCAGACACGTCGACATTCCGGTGCTGGTGGTGCGGGCGCAAGCCACCGATCTCAACGATTTCAAGAGTTCCCCGACCTGGCCCGAGCTTGCCAGCATCCTGCCGCAAGGAACCGACCTCTACCGCCCAGACATGACCCATTTTCACCCGTTCCAAGACCCGCAAGACGCCGCCCGGATCATCGCGGAATGGATCGCCTGAACCCGATGTTCTGCAAATGTTTCACGTGAAACATTGGCCACCACTACCCCGCCGCGTCCAGCAAATCTCTGATATCGCTTTGAATACTGCCGATATGCTGCGCATCCGCCTGTAGGCAATTGGCGCCGATCTGGCTGGCCAGCCCGCCATAGAACGCCTTGAGGCTGGCGCCCAGCGGATGGTCCGGCGCGACCGATTGGGCCAGCCACACCATGATGGTCTGCGCGCGCATCAAAGGCTCAGCCGCGCCGAACTCGCCCGGGCCATGGATGTGAGCGACGCCGAACTCCTCTCTATCGAAGCCTCGGGCGTAAAGCTGACCCCGATTGAGGACGCCTATGATGAAACCAGCCTCGCCTTCGCCAGTGATGATCCCGATCCGTTCGAGGCGCTTTGCGCCGCCGAGGACCGCGACCGTCTGCTGCACGCGATGATCGCACTGCCTGATCGGCTGAAGCTGGTGCTCCAGTTGTTTTTCGTCGAGGAATTAAACCTCACGGAAATCGCTGCCGTGCTCGATGTCAGCGTGCCGCGGGTCCACCAGTTGCGGGCCAAGGCGCTCAAAGACTTGCGGGCGCTGCTGGAGGCGGACGGCTAAACGATCACGAGAACATCCCGCGCTTCGGCCCGAGATAGCCAAACAAATACGCCCCCACTTTGCGCATCTGGATTTCCTCGCTGCCCTCGGTGATGCGGTAGCGGCGGTGGTGACGATAGATGTGTTCAAACGGCTTGTGGCGCGAATAGCCGATGGCGCCATGCACCTGCATCGCGCGGTCCGCCGCTTCGCACACCAGCCGGTTCGCCCAGTAATTGCACATCGAAACCTTGTCGCTGATGGTGCGCTCGATCTCCTCGTGGGGCATATTGTCCATCTCCCACGCGGTCTTGAAGATCAGCAGCCGCAGCATTTCCGCCTGCGTGGCGAGTTCCACCAGCGGAAACTGGATTGCCTGATTGCGCGCCAGTTCCTCGCCAAACGGCTTGCGCTCCCGCGCATATTTCACACTTCCATCGATGCAATAAAGCGCCGCGCCGCAGCTTGATGCCGCCTGGCGGATGCGGTTCTGGTGAACGAAGCTTTGCGCCAGCGCGAGGCCGCGGCCTTCTAGGCCGAGCATGGCAGAGTCCGGCACCCACACGTTCGTCACCGACAGGCGCGGGTGATCGGTGGGCATATTGAAGGTCCACATCCACTCCTCGATTGTGAGGCCTTCGGTGGGGTTGGGGACAAGGAAACAGGTGATCCCGCTGGCATCCCCCGCCTTGCCGCTTGTGCGGCAGAACATCGCGCAGTGGGTGGCAATGTGCATCCCGGTGATCCACATTTTTGCTCCATCGATCCGCCAGCCATCGATGCCGTCGCGGGTCTCGCGCACCGCAACCGTCTCCATGTGGGTGGCGTCGGAGCCGTGATCGGGTTCGGTGAGGCCGAAGGCGACGCGGCGTGTGCGTTCAAAGCTGCCGGTGATGAATTCGGCTTTCTGTTCCTCGGTGCCCCACTGGTCGAACATGGCGACGAAGGGGAAGTTGCCGACGATGGAGTGTTCGTTCTGCAAGTCGTTGTGGAGGCCGAGGCCTCCCTTCGCAAAATGCTCGCGGATTACCGCCATCCAAAGGTTGCTGCCGTCCTTCCCGCCATAGCGTTTGGGGGCGGAGAAGCGCCAATGGCCGGCCTTGTGGGAGCGGGCGGTGGCTTCCTTGAGCAGTTCTTCCCAATCGTGCCGGGGCAGGCCGCCCGCTTCGAAGTCTGTGCGCGCATATTCGCGGCGGTGGTCGAAGAAACGGATGTTGTCGTCTTGCGCTTCGAGCGGCTTGATCTCGGCAGCGATGAAGGCGTCGAGTTCGTCGAGGTACGCCTGCAGGTCGGCGGGAATGGCGAAGTCCATTTAGTGCTCTCCGGTCCATTTTTTGCGCGCATGGGCGAGCGCAGGATATTTCGGGGAATCGATTTCCACTTTGGCTAGCGCACGCATTCTTAGGGTCGCTAGAAACTCAGGCGCATCGAACAAAATATCACCTGTCAAAATTTGCGATGGTCGCCCGTCGTGGAAGAACAGGTCGGAGGCTCCGTTCATTACCTCTCGCCGCACGATGCCAAGTGCGTTTCGCGCAACGGCTGCCTGAAACCGGTCGTGCGGTGAAAGCTGATCCTTTATCGAGGCGATCCATTCGGAAATGGCCGTCAGGGTTTCTTGGTCGCTTGCTTCGCCGAATTCGGTTTCCTCCACCGAGATAGGGGCCGCAACTGGCCGCGCCCGCTCCACCTCCGGAGCATCCTCCTCCATCAGCAGCAGCAGGTCGAGTTCCTGCTCACTCGTCCGGCGCGAGATCACCACGCGCTCCAGCATCCGGTCCGCGCCCGAGCGCCATTGCGCCGCCATCTTGAGGCACCCCAGCGCCCACCATACGGTGCGGTAGATCGTCCAGAAGCGGAAACGGGCGGGATCGACTGTCGTACCGCTCTCGGCCTCATAGGCGGCGATGTAGTCTTCGATTGACCCCAGCCCCAGCGCGGGCCGTTCATATCGGGCGAAGCGCCACACCGCCATGCAGCCGAACGCCAAGTCCTCGTGGCGGTCGCCGAAATGGGCCAATTCCCAATCTAGTACGCCGGTCAGCCGCGAGCCTTCAACCAGCAGATTGCCCATCCGGAAATCGCCGTGGTTGAGGACAAGATGCCCCCCTCCCGCCTGCGGGAGGGGTTGGGGGTGGGCAAGAGCGTCAATATTATCTTCCAGCCACTTCAGCCCCAGCGCGATGATCGGCCGGTCGCCACCGGCCGCCAAGAACTGGGCTTTCAGGTCAGCGATGGCGGCGCGGGTGTCCATCACCGGAACGCCGTCCGGCACGTCCGTCTGCCGCAGTCGGTGAATGCGCGCCAAGTCCCGGGCCGCTTGCGTGAGCAGACCTGCCGGGTCATCGCACCCCAGAATAACCTTCGGATCAGCCGTCCCCGGCAAGGCGCGCATGACGAAGCCGGAGCCCAGCCCGTCGGCCTCCTCCAGCACCGCGACCACTTGCGGCGCGGTCACACCTTTGGCGCGGGCGGCCTTGATCAGCGCGGCTTCAGTGGAATGCCCGTAGGCCCGCCCATCCATGAACGCGGGGCTTGGCGCGCGGCGCAGGACATAGGCGGCGTCGCCAGCGCCAAACCGCCAGCTTTCCATCACCGCTCCGCCGGTGAGGCGCTGCGGCGCACCCGAAAACACACCAAGGCCGGCGCGGGACGCCACCCGCACCAGCCCCGCACGCAGAGTGCCGGGATCGATCACTTGATCTTGGCGCGCATCCGCTTGGCCCGCTTGGCCGGATCGGGGTGCGTTTGCAGCAGCGCAATTCCGCCGCCCCCGCCCAGCGCCGCCAGCTTGTCCATCGACGATGGGCAGCCTTGCAGGTTGTAACCATTGGCCGACATGAAGGTCAGCGCGTAATCATCCGACGCGGTTTCCGCAGATTGCGAATGCTGGGCGTACATCACGTTCTGCAGCAGGCCGCCCAGTTCGGAATTGGCAATCTGGCGCACCCCGCCGCTGGCGGTTCCGGCCACGCTGAGCGCCGCATCCTGCTGAAGCGCGCGCTTCATCCGCTTTTGCCCGTGTTCCAGCTTCACATGGCCGATTTCATGCCCGATCACGCAGCGCACTTCATCATCGGTCATGGCGTCCATCAGCCCGGAATAGACCCGCACCGTGCCATCCCCCATCGCAAAGGCGTTCACTTCGTTGACCAGATAGGCCTGGATATCGAGATTGAGCCCATCATAGCTGTCCAGCCCCCGGGTCAGCTTCGCCAGCCGCACCGCATAGGGATTTGTGGCCGGAGCCAGCGGGTTCTGGCGATCCATCTGATCGGACATCTGCCCGAAATAGGCGACGATCTGCTGATCGGAGACGGTGGCGGCCTGAAGCACCTTCTTGGCCGACCCCATGATGTCACCCAGGCTTTGCGAATGGGCCGGTGCGGCCGGGGCAAGCATCGCTGCCCCGGCCAGTCCGGCAACGGCAAGCATCGGCAAAACGGCAGCCAAAGATTTGATGTGCCTACGCATAACCACTCTCCCTTTGCCTGTACGATGCCTGCCAATCACTCCTGGATCAAGCCGGGACATTGTCCTTCTTGACCGTGATTACCTGCGCATAGGTGAATTCCTTCAACCCTTCCTTGCCGTATTCGGCGCCAAAGCCGGACTGCTTGTGCCCGCCAAACGGCGCGAAAGGCGACAGGTGCAGATATTCATTGACCCACACCGTCCCGGTTTCGAGCTGTTCGGCGATCTTGACGCCGTTGTCCGGATTGCCCGTCCACACGGCCCCTGCAAGACCGTATTCAGACGCATTGGCGCGCGCGATGACTTCTTCCTCGGTCGAAAACTTCATCAACGGCATCACCGGGCCAAACTGCTCCTCGGCCACGATCCGTGCGTCTTCGGGCGGGTTGTCGATGATCGTCAGCGGCACGAAGTAGCCGGTGCCCGAAGGATCGACATTACCGCCGAGCAGGAACTTGTAGCCGTTGTCCTTGGCGTCCTCGATCAGCTCCACCACGCGGTCAAACTGCTTCTTGTTTTGAATCGGACCCACACCAGTGCCCTGCTGCGCGCCGTCACCCACGGTCACGGTCTTGGCGAATTCGACGATGGCGGCGGACAGCTCGTCATAGATATCCTCGTGGATATAGACGCGCTTGGCGGCGACGCAGATCTGGCCTGCGTTGGAGAAGCTTGACCAGAACAGCTGTTCGGCGACCTTCTTCGGGTCCGCATCAGGCAGCACGATTGAGGCGTCATTGCCGCCCAGTTCCAGCGTGATGCGCTTGAGGTCTGCCGATGCGCCCTCCATGATCTTCTTGCCGGTTGCGGTCGATCCGGTGAAGGTGATCTTGTCGATATCGGGGTGGCCGGTCATCAGCGGGCCGAGATCATCCTCACCCGTGATGATGTTCACGACACCGGCAGGCACCTTGTCCGCGATCAGTTCAGCGATGCGCAGGGTGGTCAGCGGCGTGAAGGGTGATGGCTTCAGCACGATGGTGCAGCCCGAAAGCATCGCGGGCGCGATTTTCTGGATCGCCATCATCACCGGGAAGTTCCACGGCACGATCCCGGCGACCACGCCCACCGGCACGCGGCGAGTGCGCGACAGGCGCGTGTCGCTGTCTTCGGTCACTTCGTCATCGAGATTGAGGGTGGATTGCGCCGCGCTCATCCCGGCAGCGCCATAGATTTCACCCTTGGCTTGATCGTGCGGTTTGCCCTGTTCGCTGGTGAGCAGGCGGTAGAGTTCGTCAGCGTTCGCCTTGATCGCGCCCGAGATGGCCATGATCGCGGCGCGGCGCTCTTCAATCGGCGTGTTCTTCCAGGTTGTGAACGCGGTGCGTGCAGCGGCGACGGCCTGATCAAGCTCGGCCTTGCCACAAGCCGGGACCTGGCCGATCACCTGCTCGGTGGCCGGATTGACCACATCGAGCATGCGGTCAGTGGTGACCATCTTGCCGCCAATCAGGTTCTTGTACTGGGTGACCATATCTATTCCTCTCAAACGAAGCGGGAGTCGTCTCTCTCCTGCCCAAATTGGCGCGTTGCATCGCAAAACGCAATCGCTGCTGTGGAACCCGTGTACGCCGCCCAATCCCGCCCGGCCACTGGCGATTGCGCTATCGGCGGTGGCCCCTAAAGAGGCGGCGAGAGATGCTTTCGAGGAGAGAAATGCGTGACCGATTCCCGCCCTGATCTGGTAATTTACGGCAGCCCGGTATCCCCGTTCCTGCGCAAGATCGAAGGCGTTTGCATCGCCAAGGGTGTGGCTTACGAGATCGAGGCGGTGAACGTGTTTGCCCCGCCGCAATGGTTCCGCGATATCTCTCCGATGAAACGCATCCCGGTGCTGCGCGACCGTTCGGTGGCGGAAAACGGCGTGGCAGGCACGCTGCCCGATTCTTCCGCAATCTGCGCCTTTATCGAGAAAAAGCACCCGGCGCCTGCGCTTTATCCCGATGATCCGATGGCGTTGGGTGAGGCGCTGTTCATTGAAGAATACGCCGATACCGCGCTCGCCATGGCCGGAGGGCTGGGCATCTTCCGCCCGATCTTCTTCGCCGTGTCAAAAGGCCAAGAACCCGACCTGGACAAAGCGCGCGATGCCTGGACAAACCAGCTTCCGCCGGTGTTCGACGTGCTCGAAGCGCGGCTTGCCGGACGCGAATACTTCGCGGGCGATGCGCTTTCGATTGCCGACATAACCGTGGCAACCGTGCTGATGCAAATATCGCTGGTGGCCGAAACGCCGATTGACCGCTGGCCCGCCTTGTCCGCGCATTTCACCGCGATGCAGGCGCTCCCGCTGATCGCGCAGCCCTATGCGGCGGCGGACACAATCATCCGCAAGGCCTTGCCCACCCGCTTCGACCTGACCTAAGCCCCTCCTCCCACGCCCCAACCCAAGGGGCGAGCAACGAACAGGCAAGCAGCATGGCCAGCGAATGGTGCATCGGAATCATCGGCGGATCAGGGCTTTACGCCATGGACGCCATCGAGGACGCGCAGTGGATCGCGATCGAGACGCCGTGGGGCGATCCTTCGGACGAAATCCTGTGCGGCACGCTGGCCGGGGTGAAGGTGCGATTCCTGCCACGCCACGGGCGCGGGCATCCGATTACGCCCACCGAACTAAATTCGCGCGCGAATATCGATGCATTGAAGCGCGCCGGGTGCACTGACATTCTGGCGATCAGCGCGGTCGGGTCTTTGCGTGAGGAGTTGGAGCCGGGACGCTTTGCCGTGGTCGAACAATTTATCGACCGCACTGTACACCGCGCCTGCACCTTCTACACCAGCGGCTTTGTCACTCATGTCTCGATGGCCGATCCGGTCTGCCCCCGCCTGTCGCAGATGGCCGCTGAGGCCGTGGCCGAGGCGCGCGGCAAGGTGGCAGTCGGCGCGACCTATCTCGCCATGGAAGGCCCGCAATTCTCCACCCGCGCCGAAAGCCGGATGTATCGCCAATGGGGCGCGGACGTGATCGGCATGACCGCGATGCCCGAAGCCAAGCTCGCCCGTGAAGCCGAGCTGCCCTATGCGCTGGTGGGGATGGTAACCGACTATGATTGCTGGCGCGATGGCGAGGCTGTCGATGTAGCGCAGGTGGTCGGGCAGATGCAGACCAATGGCGCGCTGGCCCGCGCAATGGTGGCCAACTTCATCGCCGCCCTGCCGGAGGAGCGCGAACCGTCACCCATCGACTTCGCGCTCGACGATGCGGTCATCACCGCGCCGGACGAGCATGATCCCGAAGTTATGGCGAAGCTGGATGCCGTGGCCGGGCGCTTGTTTGCGTAAACCGGGGAACACGCGCACGTCTTCCTGGCTCACAAGCATTGTCGATTGCAAAGCCCCTGCACCGCCGCGATGAAGGCACCGGATCATGGACGGCTTTTTAACCCTTCTGTTTGGCGGATTTCTCGTGGCCGCGTGGCTGCGGATCGACAAGCTCGAACGCCGGATTGCCGACCTTGCAAAGCAGCTGGACGCGGTACGCTATGCTCCGCGTTCCCCGGCGGATGCACTGGTTGCGGCGCAGCCGATTGTGCAAGTCGCGGCCAAAACAGCGGCCATCCCGGTTGAAACGAAACCTGTAGCGAGCGCGCCGCCGCTCGCTGAGGAGCCGCAAGTCGCCTCCACCTCGCCGGCCGCTACCGATGAAAGCGCGCCGGATGTGGTGAAGCCAGCAAAAGCGCCGCGCAGTTTTTCGTTCGATTTTGAGGATATTTTTGGGCGCCGCTTACCGATCTGGGGCGGTGGCTTTGCGTTGGCGATTGCTGGGATCTTCCTCGTGCGCTTCTCGATTGAAGCGGGCCTACTGACTCCGCTGGTTCGGGTTGCGATGAGCTTCGTTTTTGGCATCGCGCTGTTGGCGGGCGCGGAAACCGCGTTTCGATTCGATGCAAGGCTGGCCGATCCGCGTGTGCGTCAGGCGCTTGCCGGTGCAGGGCTGGCAACGCTCTACGGCGCCTTTTATCTTGCAGGCACATCCTATGGCCTGATCGGCGCCGGCGCCGCCTTCATCGGGCTTGCCAGCGTTACCGCCGCGGCGATTGGCCTGTCGTTCCGGTTCGGTCTGCCTAGCGCCGTGATCGGGTTGGTGGGTGGCTTCGCCGCGCCGCTGCTGGTCGACAGCGACGGTGCCAATGTCCCGCTGCTGTCCTTTTATCTGGCACTGATCTGCGGCGGTCTGGCGTGGAGCGGCCAGACCCAAGGGCACCGCTGGCTGAGCTATGCGGCGCTGGCGGCGGGCCTGGGCTGGGGCGTGTTGATGATGCTGGCGGGTGTTTCCACCAGCTCGGATTTCGCGGCGCTGGGGGTCTATCTGGTGGTGCTGGGCACTGTCCTGCCGGCCTTCCTTCACGCCAAGGGCGGACCGCGCCTGCCGCACCTTGCCGCAGGTGCGCTGGCAGCCTTGCAAATGGCCGTTCTGGTCAGCAATGCGGGCTTCGTGCCCTTGACGTGGGGGCTGTATCTGCTGATCGGCGCAGCGCTGGCGGGCCTTGGCTGGCGGTTCGCGGTGCTGCGCCCCGGAACGCTGGTTGCAGCAGGCCTTGGCCTTTGGCTGCTGATCATCTGGCCCGATCCCGATGCGAGCTTCTTCGCGCTGGTGGCCGCCGCGCAAGTGGCAATCTTTGCCGGCGTATCGCTCGCCCACCATGGGCGCGGGCGCGCAGGGCTGCTCGATCTTGCGCAGCTTGGCACTGTCTGCCTGTTCATCGCGATCGCCGTTTACGTACGCTACGGCAGCTGGAACGCAGATGACAGCGAGCCTGTGCTGGCGGCTGTCTGTGCCGGACTCGCCCTGATTCCTGCGGCGGCCTTCGCACTGCTCTGGCGGCGCGGGGAGGAGGCGCGGACACGCGAAGCGGTGGCCGTGCTGGCGCCTGCTGCCTTGCTGGGCTTTGCCGCGCTGCTCATGTTGACCCCGGCGTGGCTCGCCCCGGTCATGGCGGCAATCGTGAGCGCGCCGTTGCTGTGGTGCCATGCCCGCCGCGATGCACCCGCCTTGCAGGGCGCGGCCTGGGCCGGGGCGGCGATTACGCTGCTCGCCCTGGCCGTGACACCAGGCTTCGAAAACGAATTCACCCAGTTGGGCGACCTAGCCCTGCCCGCCGACATGCTGCGCGCCGTGGTGCGCTGGGCAGCGACAGCAGCGCCTTTTGCCACCATGGCCGTGATCACCCGCCGCCTTCCCCCTCGCCATGTGGCTGAGGCTTTCGCCGTCGGCCTGACCTATGGCGTCATGGCGCAGGTTTTGCCCAGCGTGGCGCTGGCCTGGGTTGCCGCCGCAGCGGCCATTGCCTTGCTCCTGACCCAGCCCGCCCGCATCGCGGCATGGGCGACCGCGCTGGCGATTGCGGCGGCGTGGTCGGTGGTGCCGCTGGCTGCTTGGGCGACAGCCGGAGCGCTGGCGCTGATCGGCCAGCCATTCATGGCAACCTCGGCTGTGTCTCTGGCGGATCTGGCTGTGCGGATCGCTCCGCTCTGGACGGCGCTGGCCGCGCTGTGTGGGACCGGCCGGAGCCTGCGGCGTGATGTCCACGCCGCCGCGCTGCTCGGACTCGGAGTCATCGGCGCGGTCGTGCTCCACAGCGTCTACAAGCAGCTTTTCGCCATCAACTCGCTGTTCCAGTTTGAACACTATGGCATGGCCGAACGCACCCTGTGGCAGGGGCTGCTGGTGGCAGGCGCCCATGCGGCGGGGCAGAGGCTGCCGGCAGAGGTACGGCGTCCCGTCAGCCTCGGTCTGCTTGCTGCGGCGCTCGCGCATTTCGGCGTGTTCACCCTCGTCCTGCACAATCCGTTGCTGAGCGTGCAGCACGTCGGGCCGACCCCGATCGCTAACTGGCTGACACCTGCCTACGCCATCGCAATCGCCGCGCTGTGGCTGGTGCAGACCCAGTGGCACACTGTCTCCGCCGCCGTGCGCACGGCGGGGGAGGCGGCGACAATGGTCCTGATTGCGCTGCTGGCCTATTCGCTGCTGCGACAAACCTTTGCCGGTTCGGTTCTGACCGCCAGCGAGGTGAGCCAGACTGAAAGCCTGCTGATCTCGCTTCTCGGCATTGTGCTGGCGATGGGGTTCCTGTGGTGGGGATCATGGCGCGCGACGCGCAGCTGGCGGATCGGTTCGCTGGTGCTAATGCTGGCCGCCGTCATCAAAGTGTTCCTGATTGACGCAGCGGGTCTTGAAGGGCTGCTGCGAATCGCAAGCTTCATGGCGCTGGGCTTCAGCCTGATCGCCATCGGTTGGGTTTATTCGCGCCAGCTTTCCCAGCGAAAGGGCGGCGCAGACCCCGTTTGAAGGCGAAGGATGCGCTTTACGCCCACAGCCTCTGCGCCAGTTCGGGAAGTGCGGCGGCATAGCGCGACACGTCCTCGATCCGCCCCGTGCTGACCCGTGAATAGCCCTTCCACGGGCCGTAAGCGCCGCGGATGGAAATGCCGCGCTCACCCATCGCATCGCGCAAGGCGTTGGCATCGGGCACCTTCACAAACACGAAATTGGTCTGCGATGGCAGCGCGGAAAGGCCGGCCTGCGCCACCGCATCCATGATCATCGCCCGCCCTTCCAGCACGGCGGCGCGCGACTGGCTCAGGAACGCCGTATCGTCATAGCTGGCGATCGCTGCGGCAAGTCCGGCCAGATTGCCGCCAAAGCTCATCAGGTGCGATTCTATGCGTTTGGCATTGGCCTCGCTGGTGATGGCGTAACCCACCCTGAGCCCTGCCATGCCGTAGATCTTCGAAAAGGTGCGGCACACGATCACATCAGCGCCGCTGCGCACCAGATCGATCATGGCATTGTCTTCAGGCCGGTCGGTCAACTCATTATAGGCTTCTTCCACCAGCAGGGTCGCGTGCGGGGTCACTTGTGCTGCAAAGCGGCGCAGCGCGGCAGGCTCGATCAGCACGCCGGTAGGGTTGTTCGGGTTGCACAGCTGCACCAGCGCCGCGCCGTCCGGTGCCTTGGCCGCCATCGCCGCAAGATCGACTGTCATGTCCGCGGACAACGGCACCCGGATCGATTCTATGCCCTGCCGCTCGCCATAAAGAACCGTCGTGTCCCAGAACAGATCGGGGCACAGGATCGCGCCATCGCGTCCCCAGGCAAGCGCGATGGCGCACAGGATCTCGGTCGATCCCGACCCGACCACCACCTGCGCAGGCGCAACGCTGTGCCGTTCAGCAATCATCGCGGTCAGCCGTTGCAGGCCGCGATCTGCGTAATAGCACCCCATCTTCGACGTCTCGGCAATCGCCCGCAGCGCCGATGGAGCCGGACCATAGGGATTCTCGTTCCGGCTAAGCAGCGCCTGCCCGATCTTCGGTCCGAAATCGGGTTCGACCATCGGCGTGACGGTCGCGGCCCCCAGAGCCGACAATGGCAAGGCGCCAAGCCCGCCTGTCAGACTGGCACCGGCGATGAAGGATCGGCGAGTGGTCGGCATGGGCAGCGTCCTTTCGATAACAGAAAAAAGGTCAGAACTTGGCGATCATCAACACGCCGATGCATGTGAGGTAGAGGCCGAACACCCGGCGCAAGATCGCAGGCGACAGCATATGCGCCGCCGCCACGCCCAGCGGCGCAAACAGCACCGAAGTCGCGATCAGCACCGCAGCGGTGGGAAGGTTGATAAAGCCGAGCGAACCCCAGCCGCGCCCATTCTCACCAAGTCCGATCAGGACAAAGCCGAGCGTCGCCGGGATCGCGATCACTGCGCCCATCCCCGCTGCCGTGCCGATCGCACGGTGGATCGGCGTGCCGCAAACGGTCATGGTCAAGGTGGTGAGCGTACCGCCGCCAATGCCAAGCAAGGTCGAAAACGCGCCCAGCGCACTAGCAATTCCAGCACGCGGCAATCCGGATGGCAGCGCAGCGAACAGCGGCGCACCCTGCCGCGCCGGGAGCAGGAAGAACACGGCAAAGGCCAGCACCCCCGTGCCGAAGATCACGGCGAGATGGGCGCCCGATACCCAATCGGCAAACACCGTGCCCACGGCTGTTCCCAGCACCACCCAGATCGCCCAGCCTTTCAGCAGGCCGAAATCCACCGATCCGCGCTTGGCATGGCTGCTGGTTGACCGGATCGAGGTGAAGATGATCGACGCAAGCGAGGTACCCACCGCAACACGCGCGGTCTGCTCTGGCGACACACCCAGCACCGGCAGCAGGAACATCAGCGCCGGAACAACCACAAACCCGCCGCCGATGCCGAACAGGCCGCCGGCAAAACCGGCCGCTGCCCCTGCCATGGCAAGAGCCGGCAGCGCCAAGGCGAGTGGAGTGAGAGTGCTCATGCGTGGCAAAGAATACGCCACCCGCTTTGCGCGCCAAGCAGAATATTGCCGTGCGACATGGGGTAAATACCCCATATAGAGAAGGGAGAACGTGCTCGAATTCTCACGAATGGAGAAAGTGTTCGATCCCATTACGATCGGGAAAAAGTCCGTTTCTTCCCGATGTTAACTATCGGGGCATTCCCCGCCGGAAAGCACTCTGCGATCATTGACCAGATTGGCCATGAGATGTCTGAGAAATATGGTGCACCCGACAGGATTCGAACCTGTGACCTCTGCCTTCGGAGGGCAGCGCTCTATCCAGCTGAGCTACGGGTGCCCGGCGCTGCAAGACAATCTTGCGCGCGGCGCAGCGCTTAGCAAGTGGCATCGCTGCGCGCCACACATTTGTGCCGTCGATACCATGACACGTCTGATCGCAGGATCCGCACGGGTCGGCTTAACCAATCGGCAAGGCCGCGGGCATAGGCTTGCTGCATGGCCACCCTTCCACCCCAATCGATTCTCCCTGAGGCCACCCAGCCGCGTCCGGAGGATACCGCGCCTGAAGTGCTGGCCGAGGCGCTGGTGGCGCTTCACGGACAGGCTGCCCGCCTTGCGTTGCTTGCGCGGCTCGCACCCGAGCCGGTAGAGATTGGCGGCGAACTTGGCACAGTGATCGCGCGGGCAACGCCGCAGCAGCGCGCGCTGGTCTCGCAGACCGCCGCCGATTGCGCAGCAATGCTTGAAAGCGGGCTAGCCGCGCTTGCCACCCTTACGCGCCGCGGACAGGATACGACCGCCCCCGCGCTGGCGCTTTGGCGGGAGTTTCATGCGGCGCGCAGCGCGATGGCGCGGGTGCTTTCACCCTCAACTCAAGGCTGATCCCACCCTAACGCGACTTGACTGCGTTCTCCCTTCGTTCCAACGCTGCTGCATGTCCAGCGCGCCTGTTGCCTCATCTGATTCGCCTGATTCGTGTGATTCGCCTGCGTTGTGCGCTGCAGATGTGGCGCGCGGGATCGGGCGATTGTTTGCGCGCAACGGCATCTGGTGCCTGTCCGAAGTGCCATTGAAGAACGGGCGGCGCGCCGATCTGATGGGGCTCGATGCCAAGGGGCTGATCGTTATCGTCGAGATCAAGGTCGCACGCGCTGATTTGCTCGGCGATGCCAAGTGGCCCGATTACCTCGATTTTTGTGACCGCTTCTATTGGGGTCTGCCGCCAGGACTGGATCGTGCGCCGCTTGATGGCGAGGCCTTTCGGCCGCAGACCTGCGGCGTGATCGTGGCGGATGGCTATGATGCCGAGATTCTGCGGCCCGCCGCGCTTGATCCGCTGGCCACGGCCCGGCGCAAGGCCCAGATCGAAAGCCTCGCGCGGATCGCGATGCGGCGGCACATGGCACTGCTCGATCCGCTTTGCACATCGCTCGATACACTGGCGTAGCCGGCGAGCGAGATTGCCCTGTCGCGGGGTGCAAATTTGCGGCATAGCTTGTGACTATGTTTACCGCTGATCTTCCGCTTCCCCTTGCACTGCTGTCCGTCAGCATTGCCGTCACGCTGATTGTGGCGTTGCGTTATCTTCTTACCAGCGGGTTCTTTGCTTTTGTCACCACCAAGGTGCGGCCCGGCCTCTATGGCGGCAAAGGCGCGCAGATCGCACGTGAAGTGCGCTGGTCGCTCTTGTCGGCGGCGATCTATGGCGTGCCGGCCGGGATCGTGTTGTGGAGCTGGAACCACCACGGCTGGACCGCGATCACCGCGGATTGGGCTGCGCTGCCACTGTGGTATCACCCGCTGTCTTTCCTGATCTATCTCTTCGTGCAGGACACCTGCTTTTATTGGAGCCACCGCTGGATGCACCGGCCCAAGTGGTTCCGTCTTGCCCACGCCGTCCATCACAACAGCCGCCCGCCAACCGCGTGGACCGCGATGAGCTTTCATCCGATCGAGGCTTTGACCGGCGCATTTGTGATACCGGCGCTGGTATTTGTAGTGCCGATCCACATCGCCGTGCTGGGCATGGTGCTGAGTGTCGCGACTCTGATGGGCGTCACCAATCATATGGGCTGGGAGATGTTTCCGCGCTGGCTCGTTCACTCCCCGTTGGGGAATTGGCTGATAACCGCCAGTCATCACGAACGTCACCATGAGGAATACAGATGCAACTTCGGGCTATATTTCCGCCTCTGGGACAGGTTGTGCGGCACGGACAAGGGCCTGTCGCGGCGGATCGTGGCCGAAGCCGGGCACGAGACCCGCGTGCTCACGCCCTGAAAGCAGGCGCGTGGGTGTTGGCGGGTATCGGCGCAAGCCTTGCTAGCACCTTGGCCGCAGCCCCGGCTCCAGCGAAAGGGGGTGAGGTCGTGATCACCGTCACCGATTTGCGATCAGCCGATGGCGTGGTGCGCGCCTGCATGACAACCCGCGCGGACGTCTTTCCCAAGTGCATCAAGGATCCTACCGCGCACCGCACCGTGGTGCCCGCGTCCGGCAAGGTCGAGATCCGCTTCACCGGGGTCAAACCGGGCCAATACGCGATCGCGCTGCTTCATGATGAAAACGATAATGGCAAGGCCGACCGGGCAATCGGAATGATGCCCAAGGAAGGCTTTGGCTTTTCGCGCGATGCACCGGTCAAAATGGCGCCGCCCAAGTTCAAGGACGCCGTTTTCACGCAAGGCGAAGGCAGCAGCCGCGTGTCCATAAAAATGCGGTATTTCCTGTAGGCTCTCAAGCACCTGCCCCCAACATTCCGTAAGCCATTTAACGGGATGTTTACCACGCTCCGCCAGAACCTGACGGGAACTGGATCACCTAGGGGCGGAAATATAGCCATGGACACTCTGCGCGGCACCTTTGATCCCGATGCGAATGCGGATCGGGCATGGGATGCAACCGATGACGACAGCGGCGATTCGGCCCGGAACCACGAAGCGCCGCCGCATGCCATCGGGCAGGACGAGCGCCGGATGCAGGTGCGCGCGTATAATCATTGGGCCAGCCTGCTGGGCGAGCGCATGTTCCCCAATATCGAAGACCTTGATCCGGAACATCTGCCGGATTTCGGACCCCATTCAGTTCTGCTGGATTTCAGCCATGGAGTCGATAATCCGTCCGTCTGCTATCTGGGCGCAAAGCTGGCGCTGGAATGCGGCGCCACCGGCATTATCAATCGCCTTTCGGACGTTCCGCCGCGCTCGTTGCTGAGCCGGATCACCGATCACTACATGCAGATCCTCGCCAATCAGGCGCCGATCGGGTTCGAGGCGGAGTTCGTCAACCACGCCGGCGTTGCGATTCTGTATCGCGGCATCCTGCTGCCTTTTTCGAGCGACGATCAGACGATCGATTTCATCTATGGCGTGATCAACTGGAAGGAAATGGCCGACCAGTTGACGGCGGACGAGCTGCTGCTTGAAATTGACCAGGCGCTGGAACTGGGCGCGGAGCTGGAGATCGGCACCGAACCCCGGCTGCGCGCTGCCGATCCGGTCACGCAATGGGCCGATTCGCCCGCGCACGAAAGCGACGAAGCGGAACCGGTCGATGGTTATGTGCAGGTGGCCGACCTTTCGGACGGCTTTGACGATGGTTATGCGCGGCTCTCTCCGCAC
The DNA here is from genome assembly GCF_056495765.1 of Erythrobacter sp. 'gip.4 top 5'. Lineage (NCBI taxonomy): Bacteria > Pseudomonadati > Pseudomonadota > Alphaproteobacteria > Sphingomonadales > Erythrobacteraceae > Erythrobacter > Erythrobacter sp. 'gip.4 top 5'. Next base: position 224,355 of record NZ_CP200270.1, read on the forward strand.
GATTTCGACTCGGCTGACGACGCGCAAATGCCAGATTTCAGCCAGTTCAGCCTCGGCGCCGATGACGACGAAGACTATGATGAGGAAGATGGCGAGGGCGAAGTGGCCGGCTACAGCTTCGCCTCGCTGGCCGATTACATCGAAGCACCAATCAAGAAGGCCATCGATTTGACCGGGCTTGAACCGATGCCGGAAGACAACGCGCCCATCGAAGCGGATCACGGTCTTGGCGATTTCGGACCTGAGGTAGAATCTGAACCGGAAGCTGTCGCCGCTCCTGTGGTCGATACCGCGGCCGCCGCCGAGCCCCTAGCCAACGATGACGATATCTTGGCGGATGATTTGCCCGATGACGCCGGGCTTTACGATTGCCTCGTGCTGGCCCGCGAATTCGCCCGCGCCGCCGACAATACCGAAGACCGCAGCCGCAGCGCGCTGTATGCCGCAGTCAGCCGCGCCTATGACTTCTCGATCGCGGCGCAAGCCGCGCCCGAAGACTATGCCGAACTGATCGCAGAAAGCGGACTGACGGTGCAGGACCGCGCGCCGATGACCCCTGTCGTCAAGCTTGTGTTCGGGCATGATTATGACAAAACCCGGTTGACCGAATATGCCGCCGTACTGACCCACGCCCACCGGCTTCGCCTGGCGCGCGGAGCTCTGGCGCACGTCCTTGAGGAGACCGAAGGCGGGGTCAAAGCCATCGTCAAGGCTGAACGCCGCCTGCGTCGCGAAGAGCAGGGCAAGCCGGTCGAAGACGCCGCTGCCGTGCGCGAAGCGTTGGCGCAGCAGTTGCGGGCGATGGAGGCGATCGCGCTTGAACAGCTCGACGGCGCGGATGCCGAATTCGCGCTGGTGCTGATCCGCCGGGACGAGATCGGGTGCGCGGAAATCCTTGCCGAAGTGCCTGAAGATGTTGCCCTGATTGAACGCGCCGCCCGCAAGCTGTTCGGTTAAGCCAACGCGGCAAAGCCGTTCTGCAAGGGCTCTCCAGCAACGCAGATAGCGCATAACCTTCGCCAGCAAGCAACGGCGCCCTTCACTTTGCGTTCAGGCGCAATCGCGGTAGGGTAGGTCTAATGCGCGGTCGCCCTCATCCTTTCGCCTTTGTCCTCGCCCTGTTCGCGAGCGCGCTGATCGCGATGCAGCCGGTCGCCGCACAATCGATCCTGCGCGATGCCGAGACCGAGCAACTGCTCAAGGACATGGCCGCGCCTCTGATCGAGGCCAGCGAGCTTGAACCGGGCAATGTTGATCTGGTGCTGATCAATGATGGTTCGATCAACGCGTTCGTTGCCGGCGGGCAGGCGATCTATGTCCACTCCGGCCTGATCAACGAAGCGGAAACCGCCAACGAAGTGCAAGGCGTGCTGGCGCATGAATTGGGGCACATTACGGCCGGACACGTGGTCCGATTTGGCGAACGTACCAAGAAAGCCACCAACATCTCGATCCTGTCCCTGCTTCTGGGCGTCGGCGCGGCGCTGGCAGGGGCCGGTGAAGGCGCAATGGGGATCATCGCCGCCGGGCAACAGGCCGCAATGGGCAGCTTTTTGTCCTTCAACCGCGATCAGGAAGCTTCAACCGATCTGGCCGGAGCGCGTTACCTTTCGGGCTCGGGCATCACCGGCAAGGGCATGGTCAAGTTCTTTGAGCGGTTGCGCGGCAATGAAATCCGGGCCGGATACAGTCAGGCCGACGAAGCGGCCTATGCCCGCACCCACCCGCTTTCGGGCGACCGTATCCAGGTCTTGCGCGGCCTGCTGGAACAGGATCCGGCCTGGGACGTCCCGCCCGATGTGCCGTTGCAGGAACGCTTTGTGCGGGCCAAGGCCAAACTGTTCGGCTATCTGGCTGAACCGCAGCGCACCTTCAACGCCTATCCCTTGCGCGATACCAGCATTCCAGCGCGCTATGCCCGCGCCTATGCCTATCACAAAGAAGCGCGGGTCGACATGGCGCTGGCAGAAGCCGACGCGCTGCTCGCTGCCGAGCCGGACAATCCGTGGTTTCTTGAACTGAAAGGTCAAGTGCTGCTTGAATCCGGGCGGCCCGAAGATGCGCTTGCCCCCTTGCGCCGCGCCACCGATCTCACCCGCGCGCATCCGCTGATTGCCGGAATGCTCGGCCATGCGCTGATCGCGACCGAGGACAAGGCCAATTTCGTCGAAGCCGAAAAGGTGCTGCGCGCATCCGTGCAAAAGGACCGTTACAATCCCTTCGCGTGGTATCAGCTTGGCGTGGTTTACGAAGCCCGCGGTGATACTCCGCGCGCGCGCCTTGCGAGCGCCGAAGTGCAGGTGATGAACCGGCAATATCCCCAGGCCCTCGCCAATGCCCAAGCCGCCGAGGCGTATCTGCCTTATGGTTCGTCAGACTGGATTCGCGCACAGGATGTTGCGCTGGAAGCCCGCGCCGAACTGGAACGGTTACGCGACCGGCGCTAGGCTGGCGTTGTTTCACCCGCTCACTGACGGAATTCATCACATGTCCACCCCGCCCCTTCCTCCTGTGGTTGCCGATGCGCCGCGCACGCTGGTCGCCACCGTGCTGACGGCGTTCATGGCGCTGGTGTTCGGCTTTTTGGGCGCGGCGGCGTGGTCCTATTCCGGCCTTGCGGACAACCGCACCCGCACCTTCCTGCTCACCAATCCCGATCTCCTGCCGCAAATGGCGCAGGCCTACGAAGAACAAGAGGCCGGCAAACGGCTCGCCCAGATGGGCGGCGAGGTGTTTGAACCGTTTCCCGGCGTGGTGCTCGGCAATCCCGGTGGCAGCAAGGTGCTGGTCGAGTTCACCGATTACAATTGCCCCTATTGCGAGGCGAGCCTGAAGGACGTGAAGCGGCTGGTGGCCGAAGACCCGGATCTCAAGGTGGTGATCCGCGAATGGCCGATCTTCGAGGGCAGCGATGCGGCCTCGCGCATGGCGCTGGCGGCAGGCCTTCAAGGCAAGTATGGTGCGTTTCACGAAGCGATGTTCGCCACCGGCGATGTGATGCAGGCGGCAGACGCGGCTGGGCTGGATAGAAGCCGGGCCGCCCGCGATGCAGGGTCTGACGCCGTGTCAAACGAGATCGCCCGCAACCTCGATCTCGCCCGTTCGCTTGGTTTCACCGGCACGCCCGCCTGGATCGCGGGACAAAAACCCATCGGCGGAGCGGTCGGCTACGATAAGCTGAAGGCCGCTCTGGCCGCATCACCCAACGCCGGATAGGAGGCGCGGGTGATGCAGGTGTTTGCCTTGGCCGCACTGCTTGCGACCCAGCCGGACACGCCATCGTCACCGCTGATGCCGCCGGATCCCTTGGTCGACTATGCCGCTGAACGTGCGGCGATCGGGCATTACCAGGATGCCGATCAACGCTTGCAGGATGTGGGCTGGCGTCTGGCCCGCAGCAATGCGCCGTTCTGTCCCAAGGTCGTGCCATCGATCGGGCTGCAATTGCAGGATATGGCGAGTTATGGCGCGCCTGCCATAGCCCGCACAGCGTTGGACCTGCAGGGCGACTTTGCTGTGCAGACCGCCGCACGTGGATCGCCCGCGTCACTCGCAGGGGCTTTCACGCGCAATCGCGAGATTGTCCGCCTCGAAGGGATTGATCCCAACGGCTGGTCCGGCGGGCCTGCGATGAACTGGCAGCGGCTGGTGCGCGCCCATGATCATATCGACGCGATACTGACCGAACATGGCAGCATCGCCATCAGCTTTTCAGGCGGGGACACTTCGCGGCTTCAACCGGTAGATGTCTGTGCCACACGGTTCGAATTGATGGGCGAAGGCAAGACGGCGGTGGCCGACGGGGCGCGGGTGGTGATCGGGATCGGCTTTCCCGCCTTCGCCTACTCTGACGAGCCTTTATTCGCCGCTTTGGTCGCGCACGAACTGGCGCATAATGTGCTGGGCCATGATGCCTGGCTCGATCGCAATGGCCGCAAGCCGCGCCTGGTGCGCCGGATCGAGCGCGAGGCAGATCGGCTGGCCCCGTGGCTGCTCGCCAATGCGGGCTATGATCCGCAAGCCGCCGTCGATTTCATGAAACGCTGGGGCGCCGCGCATGATGCCGGCTTCAGGATGCGGCGCAATCACGAAGGCTGGGATGAGCGCGCCACGGCGATGGCGGGCGAAGTCCCGCTGGTGCGGGCGGAAATGGCGCGCGAAGGGAAGGCCGATTGGGCCACGCGGTTTCGCCGCGAGATTGACCCGGCCAGCGGTCTGCTACCAAGACCGCAGCGGTGATCCATGCGCCGAGCCGTGGCACGCCAGCGGCGGCAGCTGCAATTTGCGGTGTGGTTTGCGATGAAATGAGCTAGACCAATCAGGTTATGGCAGTGCTCCAGATCCAGGCGGCGCCCTTTTTCGCCAGCAAGAACCGGGCGTTCTGGAACCTCCAACTGGCGGGATGGACCGGCGCGTTCATCTACCGCGGCGTGGTTGCTGTTTCAAACGCTCAGCCGCTCGATCTGCTGGCACTGGTGCTGATTACCACCATCACCGGGTTTTCGATCAGCCTGATCCTTTCGGTCATTTACCGCTATCTCATCAAGCAGCAGCCGATTGTCACTTGGGGTCTGACAGCCTTTGTGCTGATGTTGGCCGTGATTCTCCACACCTCAATCGATACCTGGGTACAAGGGATCTACTACGGGGTCAGCCGGGACACCACCTTTGCGCAGCGATTCGTCGGCCTATCGTATCTTCCGCTTATCATGCTGGGCGGATGGAGCGCGCTGTATTACGCGATCAATTTCTTTCTGACAGTAGAGCAGCAGGCCGATCGGCTCGAACGGCTCGAAGCGCAGGCCACCGCAGCGCAGCTGGCGATGCTGCGGTACCAGCTCAACCCGCATTTCCTGTTCAACACGCTCAATTCGATCAGCACGCTGGTGCTGCTGAAACAGACCGAGCCTGCCAATGCGATGCTGACCCGCCTGTCAGGCTTCTTGCGACACACGCTGATCGCGGAGCCGGGGAGCCAGGTGACCTTGGCGCAGGAGGTGGAAACCTTGCAGCTCTACCTCGACATTGAACGGATGCGGTTTGAGGAGCGTCTGCGCACCCATTTCGACATTGATGACGCCGCATTCAGCGCGCAACTGCCCGCGATGCTGCTGCAACCCCTGGTCGAAAACGCGATCAAATATGCGGTCAGCACGCAGGAAGAAGGTGCACGCATCGCATTGACAGCGCGGGTGATCGGGGATCGGCTGCGGCTGACGGTGGAAGACACCGGGCCAGGCATCGAAGATATGCAACGCTTTACCGCACGAATCGCCGCCGATACTTCGGGCACGCCTGCACAGGGTCGTCCCGTGTCCACCGGCGTCGGCCTCGCCAATATCCGCAATCGTCTGGCGCAGGCTTATGGCGACAGACACCTGTTCGAAACCCGTTCGGAAGCTGGGGGCGGCTTCACTGTACTCATTGAAATCCCCTTCACCCGGGCCGCTGTGGCTGAACCTGTCTCGCCAGCTTCAGGGGCTTCGAGTCCGGTGGCTGACGGAACATTCGGCAACATTGTCCCGTTGAACCCCCCGCAACGAACGATCGGAAACCCCGCATGACCATCAGAACCATCCTCGTCGATGACGAGAAGCTCGCGATCCAGGGCCTGCAACTTCGGCTTCAGGCTTTCGAAGATGTTGTGATCATCGACACCTGCGCCAATGGCCGCGAAGCGATCCGCAAGATCAAGACCGAGAAGCCCGATTTGGTCTTTCTCGACATCCAGATGCCCGGCTTTGACGGCTTTTCCGTCGTCAAGGGTGTGATGGAAATCGAACCGCCCTTGTTCGTGTTCGTGACCGCTTACGAAGAGCACGCAATCCGCGCCTTTGAAGCCAACGCCGTCAACTATCTGATGAAGCCGGTTGACGAACAGAAACTTGCCGATACCATTGAGCGCGTGCGCCAGCGTCTTGCCGAAAAGAAGTCGGCCGAGGATGCCGGGCAATTGCTTGACGTGCTCAACCAGATCGCCCCCGAGCGTGCAGCAGACTTCGTCGAGACCACGGCCCCCGCCGCCGAAAGTGCTGACCGGTTTGAAAAGCTCATCAACGTCAAGGATCGCGGCCAGATCTTCCGCGTCGAAGTCGATACGATCGAACATATCGAGGCCGCAGGCGATTACATGATCATTTCCACTGGCGACAATTCGCTGGTATTGCGTGAGACGATGAAGGATCTCGAGCGCCGCCTTGATCCGCGCAAGTTTCAGCGCGTCCACCGCTCGACCATTGTCAATCTCGACCTTGTTCGGCAGGTGAAACCGCACACCAATGGCGAATGCTTCCTGGTGCTGGAAAGCGGCGCCGAGGTGAAGGTGAGCCGCAGCTACCGGGATGTCGTGGCGCGGTTCGTGCACTGATTTTGTTGCGAAGGCGCCTCCGCGCCTTCGTCCTCGCTAGGCGCACGGTCGTGCTTGCGGTCGCTTTGCGACCGTTTATTGAGGGCGTATGACCTTCACTCTCCCGGGCCTCGACCTCGCCAAGTTCATCCGCGAAACACTAGCCGAAGACTTGGGCGAAGGATTGCCGGATGGCGGCCGGGATGTGACATCCGAAAGCGTGATCCCCGCTGATGCGCGCTTTTCCGGGGTGATGGACAGCCGCGATGCCATCGTCGTCGCCGGACTCCTGCTGGCCGAGGCGTTCTTCCGCAAGCTTGATCCGGACTGCACGATTGAAATGCTCGTCCACGATGGTGACAAGGTGCCTGCAGGCACCGATCTGATGCGCATTGAAGGCCGCGCCCGTGCGCTGCTGACAGCGGAGCGCAGCGCCTTGAACAGTGTCCAGCACCTATCGGGCATCGCCACACTGACGCAGGCCTATGTCATCGCGATGCGCGGGACGGGTGGCAACCCGGCCTGCACGCTGCTGGATACGCGCAAGACCATTCCGGGCCTGCGTGCCCTTGAAAAATACGCCACCCGTCAGGGCGGCGCGCAGAACCATCGGATGGGCCTGTGGGACGCCGCGATGATCAAGGACAACCACGTCGCGGTCGCCGGCAGCGTTGGCGAAGCCGTGCGGCGTGCGCGCGATGCGGGGGTCCAGAAAATCATTTGCGAGGTTGATCGTCTCGACCAGATCGAACCGGCGCTGGCCGCAGGTACGCATCACCTGCTGCTTGACAACATGGACCCGGCCACCCTGGCACAGGCCGTCGCGTTGGTTGCAGGGCGCGTGCCGACCGAAGCGAGCGGCGGCGTCAATCTCGATACCATCGCGGCCAAGGCCGCGAGCGGGGTCGATTACATCTCGGTCGGGCGCCTCACGCAGAGCGCGCCCGCGGCAGACATCGGCTTGGATTTTTCCCCGGCATGATCCCGCCTTCCCGCACACGCCCGATGAGCATCAACATCTTTGCGGCGGCCTTTCTTGCAGGCGCCGTGGTGACGTTCCTTGACGGTCTGCAGGATATTGCCGCGCTGCAGGCGGTCTTTGCTGCCAATCTGCCCAATTTCGAATGGTCGCGCGATGCCGTGATCGTCACGCTCAGTGCGCGTCTTTCGATTGCGCTGATCCCAATCGCGATGGTGTGGCTTTCAGCGGTGCGGTTCGCGCGCTGGATGGTGACGGTGCTGGCGCTGGGAAAGCTTCTGAATGTGCCAGAAGGCATTGGGCTGATCGCGGCGGGCAACCCGGTCGACAGGGCGTGGCTGACGGCACTTGTGCTGGCGCTGATAGCGGTAGCCATGCTGTTCACACCTGCCAGCAACCGCTGGTTCGCCCGCAAACCTGACGCAGAGGAAGACGGACCTGCGGTGTTTGAATAGCCTGCGCGTGCCTTTGTGTGTGGCGCTATCGCTGGCCCTGCCGGTCGCAGCGCAGGCACAAGCCTATCAGTGCCGCACGCCGCAGGTCTCGTCCGTTCCCGCAATCACCCCCGATGGCCCGCGCCGCACGCTCCCGATCACCGGATACACCCTCGCGCTGAGCTGGAGCCCGGAGTTTTGCAAGCCGCGCCAGCAGGATCGCAGCCATGCGGTGCAATGCGCCGGAGCCAACGGCGTCTTCGGACTGGTTGTTCACGGGCTATGGCCGGAAAGCGGGCAAAGCTGGCCGCAATGGTGCGCTGCCCGCCCTGGGCTTACTCCTGCGCTGACTCCGGCGCAGATCCGCGCCAATATGTGCCTGATGCCGTCCGCGCGCTTGATTGCGCGCCAATGGGCCAAGCATGGCAGTTGTATGGTCACGCGCCCAGCCAGTTACCTCAAGGTGATCAGCATCCTGCGATCGGGCCTGCGCCTGCCCGATTATGACCGCATCAGCCGTGAAGACAGCCTGACCGCAGGGCGGATCCGCGCGGCGCTGGCCGATGCCAATCCGGGCTGGCGCGAAGAGGCCATCGGGGTAAAACTGAATGCGCGCGGCTGGCTGGAGGAAATCCGGCTATGCTATTCCAAGACGTTTCGCCCTGTGCGTTGCGCCCCGTCGCGCTGGGGAGCGAAAGATACTGTTCCGGCCAAAATCTGGCGGGGCCTTTGATCGTTTCACACTAACAGGAGTCGCATCTTCGATGAACGCCACACGCAATGTCTGGAGCCTGGTGATCGGTGTCGCCTTTTTGCTGATCGTGGTGGTTGGCGGCGGATTGGGCTCATGCGCCGCATACAATTCAATGCGGGTCTGGAATGCCGAATCCGCAGGCGAAGCAGAGCTTGCGCAGGCGCGCCAGAATCGTCAGATCGCTACGCTGGAAGCTGAAGCCAAGCTGGAAAGCGCCAAACTGCTCGCGCAGGCGGAAGTCGAGCGCGCCAAGGGTGTGGCCGAAGCCAACCGCATCGTCGCCAACGGGTTGGGCGGGCCGGAAGGCTATCTGCGTTATCTCTACATCGAGAACCTGTCCCAATCGCAGGGCAAGATCATCTACGTCCCGACTGAGGCCGGTCTGCCGATTCTGGAGGCGGGCAGACGCGGCGAGGAGAGGCGTTAAACCAACGACGAGGCGCCCTGCTCGCAAAGGCAAACGGCCTTGCCTACCTTCTCCTGCCAAAAGGCCCCCACCGCAATGCGGCAGGGGCCTTCGGCAGGTGACGGAGATTATGTCCCGGCGTTTGGAGTCAGCCGGCCGACTCTTGCAGCTGCCGCGCTGCAACCTGCACGCGCTGAGCCACTTCGGGATCGGACTCAATCGCCATTGAGATCGCGTTGAAGGTTTCAACATCGATACCGGACTGCGCCACGACCTCCACGATCTGCTCTTCACTGGTCGCCGGATCGTTCTGGAGTTCCTGGATCTTCAGCGCCGCGGCGGCGAAGCCTTCAATCTGGGCGTCGGAAAAATTGGCGTCAGTTGCTGTAGCGTCTGGAGCCGGAGCGTCAGCCATCTGCTCAACCGGTGTGGTGCCTTCGGCGGGCGCCTGAGTGGTGGCTTCGTAATCCTGATCCGGGGTCATGCCCTGCGGCGCCATCTGCGCTGTTGCACCACTGGCCATAACAAACGCGGTGCCTGCGAGGAAAGTTTGGAGAAGTTTCATTGCAAATTCCTTATGTTGTTTGGTCCCTGTGCCGTCAAGATTGAGCGATTTTGCAGTCTTGCCAACCACTGACCAGTCCAAATGTGTCTGGATCAAGGCAGATGATCAAAGCCGTTTCATACGCACGATAAGCTGCGCCCTGAGCAGGCCGGGCACCATCGGCGCTCTGCGAAAAATGCGTCAATCAACCCGAAGTGATCGCTGGCTCGGGTTTTGCGGAAGCTCCGGCCTCGCAACGCCTCATCGGCCAAGTTCATCGCCAAACCCCATCACAGTTATCGCGACAAGCCGTTTTCCCGATGCGCCGACCTGCCTTAGTCACCCCTCGTCCGCACAGGGTCGGTGCCGATCGCGACGCGTGTCGAGGTGGCCGGTCAGGGCGTAACCAACGAACAACACAGACGGGGTTCATTCATGACAATTCGACTGAAGGGGCTGTTGCTCCTGTCTTCCACCTTCCTGCTGGCTGCACCTGCGCTTGCGACGCCTCCGGGCTTCAACGAGCCGGGGATGGCCCGCGCCGCCATGCCGCAAACGGAGGCCGCACCTCGCAATGTGCAAGCATGGTGGCCGGACGTGGTCGACCTTACGCGCCTGCGCCAAAACGAATATAATGCCAGCCCGAACGGCCCGGATTTTGATTACGCGGCGGAATTCGCCAAGCTCGACCTCACTGAAGTCAAAGCCGACATCAACGCGGCCTTGACCGATTCACAGGAATGGTGGCCCGCAGACTACGGCAATTATGCCGGTCTGTTCATCCGCTTGGCCTGGCACTCGGCCGGCACCTATCGGTCGGGCGACGGGCGTGGGGGCTCGGACGGCGGACAGATCCGGTTCGAGCCGCTCAATTCCTGGCCCGACAATGGCAATCTCGACAAGGCCCGCCGCGTGCTGTGGCCGGTCAAGCAGAAGTACGGCGCGGCATTGTCATGGTCCGATCTCATTATCCTTTCCGGCAATGTCGCGCTGGAAAACACCGGCTTCAAGACCTTCGGCTTTGCCGGGGGGCGCGCCGATGCGTGGGAGCCGGAGCTGGTGTACTGGGGCCCGGAAACCAAGTTCCTGACCTCGCAGCGCAATGCCGAGGGCGACAATCTCGACACGCCGCTCGCCGCGTCGGAAATGGGGCTGATCTACGTCAATCCCGAAGGTCCGGAAGGCAACCCGGACATCCTCAAGTCCGCTGAGCAGATCCGCACCACCTTTGGCCGGATGGGCATGGATGACGAGGAAACCGCCGCGCTCGTGATCGGTGGACACACCATCGGCAAGATGCACGGCGCGCGCAAAGCCGCCAATTGCCTTGGCAAGGAACCGGCTGCTGAAGGCGTTGAGGCCCAGGGTTTCGGGTGGAAAAACACCTGCGGCACCGGTGTCGGCACGGATGCGACCACCAGCGGCCTTGAAGGCGCCTGGACGGTCACGCCGGTGCAGCGGAGCAGCAATTACCTCCAGAACCTTTTGCGGATTCGAATGGACGCTGACCACCAGCCCGGCCGGCGCCAAGCAGTGGGAGCCGGTCAATGCGGCGGACGTGAAGGTTGTCCCCGATGCCTTTGACCCCGATGTCACCCACGCTCCGGTGATGCTCACCACCGATCTCGCGCTGCGATATGACCCTGCTTACGGTCCGATTACCAAGGCCTGGGCCGAAGATCCGGCTGCAATGGATGCCGCCTTCGCGCGCGCCTGGTTCAAACTGACCCACCGCGATCTGGGCCCCAAGGCGCGCTATGTCGGGACGGAGGTTCCGGCCGAAGATCTGATCTGGCAGGATCCCTTGCCGCGTGCGGATTACGCCGCGATCGATACGGGCGATATCGCTGGGCTTAAGAACGCGATCCGCAAAGCCGGCCTCAATCGTTCGGATCTGGTCCGCACCGCGTGGGCGTCAGCCGTCACATTCCGCGATACGGATATGCGCGGCGGCGCGAATGGTGCGCGCATCCGGCTCGCGCCGCAAAAGGACTGGGGTGTCAATGATCCGGCCACCATCGCCACGGTGGTGACGGCGCTGGAAAGCATCGCTGCCAAGTTTAACGCCCAATCGGGTGCGAAGAAGGTGTCGATTGCCGATCTGGTGGTGTTGGGCGGCGTCGTTGCTGTCGAGGATGCGGCCAAGGCGGCGGGACAGACTGTCGCCGTGCCGTTTACGCCGGGCCGGACTGACGCAACCGAGGCCCAGACCGATGCCGCATCCTTTGAGTTGCTGCGCCCGGCAGCCGACGCATTCCGCAACTTCTACAGCGACAGGGCTCGCCTTTCGCCGATACAAATGCTGATCGATCAGGCCGATACGTTGGGATTGACCGTTCCGGAAATGACGGTGCTGGTGGCCGGTATGCGGATGCTCGATGCCAATAGCGGCGGTGCGAAACACGGCGTCTTCACCGACACGCCCGGTGCGCTCTCCAACGACTTCTTCGTGAACCTGCTCGACATGGGCAACACCTGGAAGCCGGCCGAGACCAAGGGGCTTTATGAAGGCCGTGACCGGGCGACCGGCGCGCTCAAGTGGACAGCCACCGAAGTCGATCTGGTGTTCGGCTCGAATTCAGAGCTGCGCGCCGTGGCCGAAACCTATGCCGTCGCCGGCGGCGAGGCCAAGTTCGCTCAGGACTTCGCCAAGGCTTGGGACAAGGTCATGATGCTGGACCGTTTCGATCTGCGGTAAGATAACAACGCAGCGAGGCGCCGGGAACGAAACCCGGCGCCTCGTTGATCTTGCGACTTGGCCATTCACCCAGCGCAAGCGCGGGGTCGAACAGACTCTCAGGTCCCGTAGTTTGTTGCTATGACGGTGGCTACTGGTTGCGAGGTCAGCATGGTCTGCGACTATCGCCGATCCCGGAAGAATGCCCGCAGCACCGATGCGGCCTCGGCCTCTGCGATGCCGCTGTACACGTCAGGGCGGTGAAGGCATTGGGCCTGCGCGAATACGCGGGCGCCATGTTCGACCGCGCCGCCCTTGGGGTCACTGGCAGCATAATATAGCCGCGCAATCCGGGCGTGCGCGATGGCGCCGGCGCACATCGCGCAAGGTTCAAGAGTAACCCACAGTTCGCATCCGGTCAGGCGTTCATCGCCCAGCGCCTGCGTGGCGCGGCGGATCGCCAGGATTTCAGCGTGAGCGGTGGGATCGTGGTCAGTGCGCGGGCTGTTATACGCCTCGGCGATGATAACCCCATCTTTGACCACCACGGCGCCGACTGGAACCTCTCCCGCAGCGGCTGCGATGCGGGCAAGCGAAAGGGCGCGAGGCATGAAGCTGCGGAATTCCGCATCGCTCACACCCCGCGCCCTCACTTTACCATTCAGACGCGATTATTCGCTGCCGGTGACAGGCTCACCTTCGGCGTCGCCGGGCATCGTGATGTTGACGTCAGGAACTTCAACTGTCGTTTCCTTGGTGCCGACATCGACGTCAGCGGTTTCAACGTCATATTCCGGCATCTGGCCGCCTTCGACGCTTACGTCCGGCATTTCGCCTTCCTGGGTCTGGTCGACATCGCATGCCGCAAGGCCCAAGGCAGAGGCAAGAACGAAGGTGGTGGCGATAATGCGCTTCATGAGATTCTCCTTTTGGCCTGATTGCAAAGACATTCCCGTCAGGCCACGGGCATACAGGCCAGGCGAGGCCACCAATGTTCCATGATGAACGGCCGCCCTGCGGCGAAGCGTGCCGCTCGCAAGACAGGCCGAAGTGCCATTCACAAACAGCGCATCGGGCTTGACGATTCGCAACGCGCCGCTTATGCGACCCGCTTTCCCGGATTAGACCCGAACTTTACAAGAAGAGAAACACCATGTCGCGCATCTGCGAACTGACCGGCAAGGGCCGCATGACAGGCAACAATGTCAGCCACGCCAACAACAAGACCAAGCGCGTGTTTCTGCCTAACCTGCAGAACGTGACGCTGATGAGCGAAAAGCTCGATCGCAGCTTCAAGTTCCGCGTGTCGACCCACGGCCTGCGCTCTGTGGAGCACAATGGCGGGCTTGATAACTGGCTGATGAAGACCAACGACGAAAAGCTGTCGACCAACGCGCTGAAAGTGAAGCGCGAATTGGTCAAGGCGCAAGCCGCAGCCTAAAGTTCGCCTGCCCGTCAGGGCGATGGCGTCGCGATCAAGCGTCCGGAGTTCCGGGCGCTTCTTCGTTGTGTCCCACGCGGTCGTGAGCGCCGCGGCCTGCGATGTTGCCGTCCCAATCGAACCGCACCAGCAAGCTGCGCTGAAACACAGAAAAATTGTCGTCGGATATCAGCCACACGCTCCCCTGCGATTGTTCTTGCGCAGACGGGACGAAGGCAATCCCCTCGAAATTGTCGGCAAAGATGCCGCCGCCAAGGCGCTGAATGATCTGCGCACGCCACGGCTGTCCGGCGCGGATTTTCCGCGGATCGGCAATGGCGATCGCGGTGTCAAAGCGGACCGGAATGTCATATTCCACTCGCCGTAACAGGATCAGCACGCGCCCATCAGGCACTTGCGTGGCATCAACCGGGTCGTAATCGGGCGGGGTGATAAAGCGGAACAATTGCGGCACGCCTGCCGCCACGGGGTCACCGGCGAACAGCAATGCTTCATGCGCCGTATCACTGCTGCGCATCGTGCCTTCGGCGATAACAATGAAACGACCGTCCAGCAGCCTTATCATCGTTTCCGGGCCGCTATTTGCGCTCCATTTTGCCATGGCGGGAGGGACGCGGGTGCGCCGTGTGCCATCAGGGGCGAGCCGCGTGATCTGGTTGGCGTTCTCGAAGGCGGCCCACACCGTTCCTGTGGCCGGATCGCGGGCCAGCGCTTCGAGATCGACGACTTCCTCACGCCCTGAACTGCGTTTGCTGAAGGGCCGGAAGCTACCGGGGACAGCGCGGGGCGCATCGCCGCTCAGGTCGAAATCGAGCAGCCAGCCGCGATCCGTTCCCGCCAGCAGCGCCGCCCCTTCGGTATCACCGGCCACCAGCGCGGAAAAACCGCCAAACCAGCCATGCTTGGCCTTCAATTCCCATACGCCTGTCAGTGTGAGTTCGCCGGACACGCCTTCGCGCGCTGGCAGAGGCGTAACGGACACGACCGCAACCTCACTGCGCAAACCAACCGGCGTGCGCACGAAGGTGCCCGGAGTCAGCCCGGCCACCACCAGTGCGAGGAGCAAAAGGCGCAACATGCGCGCGCGGCCATCGGCCCGCGAAGGGCCCCGGTCAACTGCGATGGGAGCGTAAGTCAGGCGGTGTCGAGGCCAAGCAGGCGACGCGTCGCAATCTCGCACGTGGCATAGGCCTCCTGCCGCGCGGCGCTCCAATAGCGCAGTTCAGTCAGAGGGATCGCTTCACTGGTTACAGCGCACAGGACGTGGCTCCCAGGGCGCAAAACACGGAAACTGGAGGGGCCGTAGTAAAGTCTGGCGGCCTTGTCGGACGGTGTCATCAGCATGGACATGGTATTAGCACCGCATGGCTACTGGAACAAATCATCTTGCGATGGCGTGCGGGCTGCGGTCCGTTTGCGCGGTGGCGCAGCGGAAGGCGCGGCGGGCGGCGGTGATGGCACAGACGCGCCTGCTGCGGGCACGGCGTCAAGCGATCCATCGCGAAATTGCAGCGTCAGCGCCGCCTGGCAGGCCGCATCGGTGCGGGTGGTCAGCGCGCGCCCCTGCGCATCGCGGATGATCGCATAGCCACGTTCCAGCGGCTTTTCAGGATGCAGCTGACTCATGACGCGGCTGAGCGCGGCGAGCCGATCTGAACCGTGGCGCAAGGGCCGCTCGATCAAGGCCGGGCTGAGCCGCGCACGGTCAAGCCGCCGCTGCGCTTCAGCGGCGGTGCGGGACAGCAGGCTGGGCGAAAGCCGCGCGGCCACGCCTGCCAACCGCTCGCGCCCCTTGGCCGATCGATCGCCCAGCGCGCGCCGCAACCGCTCCGACAGATCGTCGAGCCGCTGCGCCTGGGGTGCAAGCAGGTTTTCGGGCCGTGGCATCATACGAGCACGCGCTGCCAACCGTTCACGCCCCAGCTCGACCGGGCGATACACGGCGCGGCGCTGACGGGCGGCGAAATCGGCCAGGGTCAGCGCCAGATCGGCGCGCACCGGCACCGCCATTTCAGCGGCCGCCGTGGGCGTAGGCGCACGCCGGTCAGCCGCGAAATCGGCCAGCGTCGTATCCGTTTCATGCCCCACCGCCGAGATCACGGGGACCGAACATTCCGCGATGGCACGCACCACCACTTCTTCGTTGAAGCTCCACAAATCCTCGATCGACCCGCCGCCACGCGCCACGATCACCACATCGGGGCGCGGGACAGGGCCGCCGGGTTGTAACGCTGAGAATCCCCTCACCGCCGCGGCGATCTGCTCCGCGGCGCCATTGCCCTGCACCAGCACGGGCCAGACGACCACATGGGTAGGGAATCGATCCGCCAGCCGGTGAAGAATATCGCGGATCACAGCGCCGGTTGGCGATGTGACCACCCCGATCACCTGCGGCAGATAAGGCAAGCGGCGTTTCTTCCCTTCGGCAAACAGCCCTTCGGCGGCCAGCCGTGCGCGGGTCTTTTCCAGCAGAGCCAGCAGCGCGCCTTCGCCCGCCAGCTCCAGCGAATCGATCACAATCTGGTATTTGGAACGCCCCGGATAAGTCGTCAGCTTGCCGGTTGCGATCACCTCCAGCCCGTCTTCGGCGCGGAAGTTCAGCCTTGCGGCATTGCCCTTCCACATCACCCCATCGATCACCGCACCTTCGTCTTTCAAGGCGCAGTAAAAGTGCCCCGAAGCCGCCCGCTTCACCCCGGACAGCTCCCCGCGCAGCCGTACAAAGCCGAAGCGATCCTCCACCGTGCGCTTCAGCAACGCAGAAACTTCGCTGATGGTCAGCGGCTGCGCGTTGTCGCCGCCGCGCGGGCGCGCTACCAGCCCGGCATCATCAATGTTATTGGGCGGAGGGGCCATGAATATCCTGCTTCTGGGTTCGGGAGGCCGTGAACATGCGCTGGCATGGAAGCTGGCGCAATCCCCGAGCCTCACCAAACTCTACGCCGCCCCCGGAAATCCCGGCATCGCCGAGGAGGCGCAAGTGGTGTCGCTTGACGTGACCGATCACAGCGCGGTGATCGCATTCTGCGCCGACCACGCCATCGACCTCGTCGTGATCGGGCCGGAGGCGCCGCTGGTGGACGGATTGTCGGATTCGCTACGCGCAGCAGGCGTGCCGGTGTTCGGCCCCTCGCAAGCCGCCGCGCAGTTGGAAGGCTCCAAGGGGTTTACCAAGGATCTGTGCGCCCGCGCAGGGATACCAACCGCCGGATACGTGCGCACTGCGTCGCTGGAAGACGCCCGCGCCGCGCTGTCGCGGTTCCAGCCACCTTTTGTGCTCAAGGCCGATGGGCTGGCGGCGGGCAAGGGCGTCGTGATCGCCGAAACGCTGGCCGAGGCCGAAGCCGCGCTCGCTGATATGTTCGGCGGCACCTTTGGCGCAAATGCGCTTGGGGCGGGCGCGGAAGTGGTGATCGAGGAGTTCATGGTGGGCGAGGAAGCGAGCTTCTTCGCGCTCACCGATGGCACGGCGATCCTCCCCTTCGGCAGCGCGCAGGATCACAAGCGCGTGGGTGATGGCGATATCGGCCCCAACACCGGCGGCATGGGCGCCTATTCGCCTGCGCCGGTGCTGACGCCGGAATTGCAGGCGCGGGTGATGGCCGAGATTATCGAACCGACTGTGCGAACGCTGCGCGACGACGGCAATCCCTATTCCGGCGTCCTGTTCGCAGGCCTGATGCTGACCGACGATGGCCCCAAGCTGATCGAATACAACGCCCGCTTCGGCGATCCCGAATGTCAGGTGCTGATGATGCGGTTGAAGAGCGATCTGGCCGCGATCATGCGCGCCTGCGCGCAAGGGCAGCTGGCCGGGGTGGATCTGTCGTTCTGTGACGAGACCGCATTGACCGTGGTGATGGCGGCCAAGGGCTACCCCGGCACGCCCGAGAAGGGCGGCGCGATTGCGCTGAATGATGCGGACAGCGGCGGCGCCAAGGTGTTTCACGCAGGCACCGCGCTGAAAGGCGGCGCGCTGGTGGCAAGCGGAGGCCGCGTGCTCGCCGTCACCGCAACCGGCGCAAATGCCACGCAAGCCCAGGCGCGCGCCTATGCCACCGTCGACAAGATCAGCTTTGCCACCGGCTTCTGCCGCCGCGATATCGGCTGGCGGGAAGTGGCGCGGGAAGGCTCGACCTAACGGCGGCTTTGCTGCGGATTTGTAAAAAAAGCTGCCGTTCGGCTAGCGACCTCCTAGCGGACGCTTGCAGATTGCCCGATGGTAAGCCGGTGCACATTCGATTGATCCTGACTCTTGCTCTCTTGCTCTCGGCCTGCACTCAGCAGGTGGAGATCGCAGGGATCGAAGCTAGCGATGACTATAGTGGCCTAACGGACTACGAGAAAAATGAGTTCGACTATGCAGCGATTGAATTGATCGTTCCAACACACACAGCACTGCTGCTGCGCCGTTGGAGGTTGGAAAATGTTTGGCTAAATCTTTCCCGCTGCGGGGAGCCGGAGAACTATTACCCCGCCGAGGCGAGAATGCCCGGAGGAACTTCTTACAGTTCGTTGGATATTGCAAAGCCTGCGCGGCCTATGACATTACTCTTTTACGTCCCGAGACATGTCCAGAAACGCGAAAAATTTGATTGCGCCGTTTTTGATGCCAGAGGCTACTCACCAGTTTTCTTGATTGGTCAGAAGATGCGATTGCCGCCGCTCCGCTTCGAAAGTTTTCCTATCGAGGAAAAGTCACATACACCTACTTCGTGATGACAGTTTTCCACCCACCTGCGGTCATAAGCGGGGCTGATGCGCGATCCTGCGGCTTTGCCACGGTTCTGAAAAATTCCTGCCTTTCTGAAACCGACCCCGTAACAATCATAAGGCTCCGACGACGATTACGATCCTGTCGGGTCTTAGTTTCAGCAGCTCACCACGCGTCAAGCTCGGCGACGCCGCGGTTTGAGACCCTTTCGAAATGATCGACGGCGCGCTTGGGGCCAATCGGCAACAGGTTTGCGCGGGTGCGGCGAAGCGATCACATGGCCGATTGTCAAACCATTATCCCCACGCTTATGGTCCGCCGCGACGCCGCGATTCCGCTGCGATTTCATTGCCTTTGCTTGGGGAGAGACTTCATGGGCCGCACCAAAATTCTTTCGCTTCGTGCCATATCCCGCCTTGCCATCGCCGCCGGGCTGGCGCTCGCCGCACCTGCTGCCGTGCTGGCGCAAGATGCCACCGCCACCACGAACGCGCCAGCCTCTGCCGCCCCGGTGACCGGCGTTCCGGCATGGGAGATCGCCAGCCCCGATTTTCCCGCCGATGCCGATGTCACCTTTGGCCGCTTGGCCAACGGGATGCGCTATGCCCTGATGCGCAACACCAACCCCCAGGGTGAGGCCACAGTCCGCTTCAACATTGCCGTCGGCGCACGCGAAGAAACCGACGCGGAAAACGGCGCGGCGCACTTTGTCGAGCACATGGCTTTCAACGGCTCCACCAACATCCCCGAAGGCCAGCTGTTGCCGATGCTTGAACGGCTCGGGCTAGCGTTCGGCGCGGACACCAATGCCACCACCAGCTTCGAGTTCACCACCTACGAGCTGCAGCTTCCGCGCACCAATGACGAGACAGTCGACACTGCGCTGAAGGTCATCCGCGAAATGGCGGGCGAGCTGACCTTCGATCCCGCCGCCGTCGATCGCGAGCGCGGGATCATGCTGAGCGAGGCGCAGGTGCGCAACGATCCGGGCCGGCGGCGCGGGGCCGATTATCTTCAGGCAGCGCTGCCCGGATCACGGCTGGGCAACCGTGTGCGCGCCGATGAAGAGCGCATTCGCAACATCACGGCCGCCGATCTCAAGGCTTTCTACGATGGCTATTACCGCCCCGATCGCGCGACGCTGGTGATAGTGGGCGATTTCGAAGTCGCCGCCATGGAAGCCAAAATCAAATCGGCCTTTTCTGACTGGAAGGGCGAGGGCGCCGCGCGCGAGCGCTATCAGAGCCCGATCCCCGATGGCACAGGGGCGCCCACCATTGCCGCCTTCGTCGATCCCGCCGTCCCCGAGATCATCGAATTGCAGCGGATTTCCGCTTGGGAGCCGGCGGCCAACACTGTCGAGGACGCGCGCGCCGATGTGCTGCGTGCCATTGCCGGAGCGGCGCTGACAAATCGGATCTCAGCGCTCTCACGCGCGGCTGATGCGCCAGCGGTCTTGGCGCAGGCGGCCCAGCAGCCTGTATATGGCAGCGCGGAATCCTACGGCCTGCTGATTGTGGCGAAGGACGGAAAGTGGCGCGAAACGCTCGCCCTGGCGGAGCAGGAGCTGCGCCGGGCGAACGAATACGGCTTCACCGCCGCCGAAATCGCGGAGGCCAAGGCCAATATCGAAACCGCGCTCGCCAATGCCGCGGCCCAGACCGCCGGGCGCAACAGCGCTGCGATTGCCGAAGGGCTGGTGGATGCCAGCCTGCGCGATGCGGTGTGGACCGCGCCCGCGCTCGATCTGGAATTCTACCGCGCCGTCGCCCCATCGCTGACGCCCGAAACCGTCAGCGATGCCTTTCGCGCCGCCTGGCAAGGCGGGCCGACGGTGATGCACGTATCGACCAAACAGCCGATCGAAGGCGGCACGCAGGCCATTGCCGCTGCTCTGACGCAAAGCGCCGCTGTCGCCGTGACCGCGCCGGCCGATGCGGCCGAAGTGCAATTCGCCTATAGCGAGTGGGGCCAGCCTGGCACAGTGGTCGAGGACAAGACCATCGCCGATCTCGGCATCCGCACGGTGCGATTTGCCAACGGCCTCCAGCTCAATCTCAAGACGACCATGTTCGAGCCGGGCAAGGTCGCCTTCGAACTGCGCATCGGCGACGGCTTGGCGAGCTTCCCGAAGGACCGGCAGGGCCTGCGCGAGATGCTTCCCACGATCGCCAGCATCGACGGCTTCGAAAAGCACGAGATTGATGAATTGCGCCGGGTGCTGGCGGGCAAGGCGGTCGGTATCGGCCTGGGCGCCCAGGAAGATGCGCTGGTGGCCGAGGGCGCGACCACGCCGGCCGATCTCAAGCTGCAGCTCGATCTGCTCGGCGCGCGGCTGACCGCGACCGGCTGGCGGCCTGAAACTTCAGCCCAGTGGGCCGGGGTCGCGCCGATCCTGGTGCAGAATATCCGGGCTGGCGCGGTACAGGTGCTGTCAGTTGCGCTGAGCGCGGTGCTGGCCGATGGCGACGCGCGGTTCGGGCTCCGCGATGCGAGCCAAATCGGCACGGTCACGGTCGACGATCTGAAGGCCGCGGTCGCGCCGCAATTGGCGGACGGCGCACTGTCGCTCGGTCTGGTCGGCGATTTCGATCCCGAGGCGGCGATTGCGCAGGTTGCTGCAACGCTCGGCGCGCTGCCGGCCCGCCCGGTCCGCAGCGAGGCAGTGAACGGCGCCGCGCCGGTCGCTTTCACGGCTGATCGCAGCACACGGGCGCTAACCCACACGGGCGCGGCCGATCAGGGTGCGCTGGCGCTGGCCTGGCCCACCACCGATGGCCGCGACCAGGGCGACGATTACACCCGCGACCTGCTCGCCGCAGTGATGAACCTGCGCCTGACCGAGAAGCTGCGCGAGGAGCTGGGCGCGACCTACTCGCCGCAGGCGCTCAGCTATTCGCAGCTCACCTTTGACGGTTTCGGCTTCATCGCGGCGATTGCAACCCTGCCGCCCGAAGGGATGGACGACGCCGCTGCGGCGGTGCGTGCCATCGGGCAGGAACTGGCGGCGGCGCCTCCCGCGGCCGATCTGGTCGAGCGGGCGCGCAATCCGATCCGCGCCAGTTTAGAGCGGGGCGAGACGCAGAACCAGGGCTGGGTCAGCCTCGTCGCGGCAGCGCAAAGCGATCCGGTGCTGCTCGATCGGCGGCGCAAGCGCGTCGCCACGCTTGACGCGATCACTGCGGCTGATCTGCAGGCCGCCGCGCAGCGCTATCTGGTCGGGACCACGCCGATCGAGATCCGGGTCGTCCCCGAAGCGAAGCCCTGAGCGCGGCGCGGGACAGATGACAGGGGCGACGCGGTGAAGCTTCACGGACAGCGATGGCTTTACCGCGTCGGCAATGCCGAAGTCTGTGTCGACAACGCCTTCAGCTGGTGGGGCTGGACGCAGGAACGCTGGGTGATTAACGGCGAGGCCGTGCGCGCGACTAGCGGGTGGTGGATAACCCGGCGATCGTTCGAAGAGCCATGGCTCACCCCGCTGGGCGACGGTTTTCTCACCGCAGAGATGCGCGCCAAGGCGGACCATGTGACGTGCCGCTTGCTGCTGGACGGGGTGGTTCTGGAACATGACGCCCTGTTCGAGGCTAGCTGGCACGGGCGTGGCGGCTGGCCCGACGCGGACGCTTGGACCCAGGTGCACCGCTTTGCAGTCTTCGATGGGCTATCACTGGGCTGGCGACGCCGTGGGCAGAGGGCCTGAGGTGCCGAGCATTTGCGATGTCGGCAATGATGCGGTGCACGAGGAGACCTATCAGCTTTCACATTGAGCCGCATTCATGCTGGCGGTGCTCCAGAGCAAACCTTCTGATTTCCACCCAGTATCGGTCATACGCGGCGATCCGGATCGACCCTGAAAACAGCATGGCAGCTTTGCCTTGCTTTTGGAAAATTCCTGCCAGTCAGCAAACGACCCCATAGTCGACCATGACAGGGCGCGCTAAGGTTGGCCCATGAGCGAAACGGGTTTCGATGGCCTGATGCACGACGCCTGCGTCGTTTGGGGCTTTTGTGGGTGCATTAAGAACGGCGAGCCGCTGCACGTCACGCAGTTCATACCGCCAGACGGCCCTGTTCATGCGGGGCAGTTTGTGGAGTGGCTTCTGTTAGCGGACAATGTGAACCCAAACCTGTCAAAATATGAGCGTCATAAGGCTGCGCTTCTCGCTTCCTTCAAAACGAACATGGGCAACGAAGTTATGGACGCTAGCTTCCTTAGATGGAGCGATTGCCAACCGGGCAGAGGTTTCCCGGATCCAAAATATCGAGGTCCGATACCCGACCGTTCGGGTGGCAGCTAACCACCCATCACCAGACATTCGCTTGCCTGACAGCTTTTCCCGAAAGCGGTCATACCCCCGGCCCCTGTATCTAGGGCTGCGGCAAATTGATCCCGATCAAGGACAGCGGGCC
Organism: Erythrobacter sp. 'gip.4 top 5'; assembly: GCF_056495765.1. Lineage (NCBI taxonomy): Bacteria > Pseudomonadati > Pseudomonadota > Alphaproteobacteria > Sphingomonadales > Erythrobacteraceae > Erythrobacter > Erythrobacter sp. 'gip.4 top 5'. The sequence goes on from NZ_CP200270.1 coordinate 247,063, forward strand.
GGGCGGCGCGGATAAGGGCGTCATGACCCATTCCCTCCGCACCCTCGCCCTCATCGCCACACCGCTGCTGGCGCTGGCCGCGTGCCAGACGCAAGGGAGTGAAAACCCGCCGCCAATGCTCGGCAAACCCACCTCGCCCTCGCTCGACACCCGCGCGCCGGCCTTTGTCGAAGCCGCCTGCGGAAGCTGCCATGCGGTCGAGCCGCCGTTTCTTTCGCCCAATCCGGCCGCGCCCAGCTTTGCGTCGATTGCCAACCGGCGGGGACTATCGGAAACCTCGCTCGCGGGTTGGCTGGGGCAAGCCCATAATTATCCCGAAGATATGGATTTCACCCTCACGCAAGCTCAGATCGATCAGATCGCCGCCTATATGGTCAGCTTGCGCAAAGCAGGTTGGGTTCCGGACGCGTAACTTTCCTACAGGGGTGGCGGGGGATAGGGTCATCACCCTAATCCCCCTCCGGTTCTCCCGGAGCTTGTTGAAGGGCGGCCCTTCACGTGTGCAGTCTGGTGCAAGGCCCAGAGAAAAGGCAGCCCCTCGACAGGCTCAGGACGAACGGGTCGGAAAGGTTTTGGCGCAACTGCTCTTTGTCATCGTGAGCCTGTCCCTTCATCTGCTCAAGAGAAGGCGCGCAAGGGAACGGTTTTCGTTTCCCGGACAGTGTCTCACCTGTCTCCAACATCAGGAAATCGGGGGTTCAAGCTGAACGCTTACAACCGCCCTTCCATCAGCGCCTGCATATCGGCTTCGGGACGCGGGCCATAATGCGCGATCACTTCGGATGCGCAAAGCGCCCCGCGCTTGAGGCACTGCGTCAGCGGCTCGCCCTTGGCATAGCCTGACAGGAAGCCTGCGGCGAACTGGTCGCCCGCGCCGGTGGTGTCGATGACCTTCGCCACTGGCTCGGCGGCAACCTCGGCCCGCTCGCCATGCGCAATCGCAACCGCGCCCTTCTCGCTGCGGGTTGCGACCAGCACCGGCACCTTGCCCGCCACCGCTGCAAGACCGGCCTCAAAGTCATCCTCGCCCGTCAAAGTGGCGAGTTCGCTTTCGTTGACGAACAGGATGTCGATCACGCCGTCTTCGATCATGGCGCGGAAATCATCACCATGACGGGCGATCACGAAGCTTTCCGATGCCGTGAAGGCAATCTTGCGGCCCGCATCGCGCGCAACCTCGATGGCGCGGCGCATGGCGCGGCGCGGCTCTTCGGGATCCCACAGATAGCCTTCGAGATACAGGATCGCCCCGCTGGCGATCAGCGCCTCATCCAGCGCGGCGGCGGGCAGATACTGCCCTGCACCCAGAAACGTGTTCATCGTGCGCTCGCCATCGGGCGTGACGAAAATGAGCACGCGGCCGGTGGCGGGTTCAGATGCGTCATTGCTGGTTGCGCGCGCCGGCGTATCGAAATCGATGCCGGTGGCGCGCATATCGTGCCGGAACACCTTGCCGAGCTGATCCTCGGCAACCTGGCCGATGAAGGCGCATTGCAGGCCGAGCGTGGCGAGACCCGCCAGCGTGTTGGCCGCCGAACCGCCGGAAATCTCCCGCGCCGGCGGCATGGCGTCATAAAGCGCGTCCGCCCGCGCTTCGTCGATCAGGGTCATGCCGCCGCGATTGAGTTCAAGCTCCTCGATCAGCTCTTCCGAGCACGAGGCAATCACATCGACCACGGCATTGCCAATGGCGATCACGTCATAACGGGGCGGGGTCAAATCGGGCACGGGCATGTCCTTAAACACGGGATTGGCTTGTATGGGAGCTTGGCGTGCGCCTAGCGGGCTTCGTCGCATCCGCCAAGCCATCTGTGCGGGTGGCCAATTCGTTGCGTTGACTTCGCGCCACCATCACCCCATCGGGCACAGAATGTCCGCCGTTCCTGCCGCCCTTGCCAAAGCCTTCGGCCAATTGGGCGACCGCGCGGTCATGGCCGTGCTGGTGAAGAGCATTATCGTGACGCTGGTGCTGTTCGCAGCGATTGGCGCTGGCCTCTACTACGCGCTGGCCGAGGCGGGTCAACGGGCCGGGATTGGCGAAGGATGGGCGGGCCTGGCCACCGTGCTGCTGGTGCCGGTTGCGATGTGGTTGTTGTTCCGGATCGTTGCGCTGGCGGTGCTGCAATTCTTCGCGGACGCCATCGTGGTGGCGGTCGAGGCGCGGCATTACCCGGCGTTGGCGCAACGGGGACGGCCTCTGCCCTTCCCGCGTGAGGTGTCGGTTGCCACAAGGGGCTTGCTGCGGGCGCTGGGCTACAATCTGCTGGCGCTTCCACTGGCAGCAGTGCTGGTGTTCACCGCGATCGGCCCGGCGGTGGTGTTTCTGGCGGTGAACGCCGTCCTGCTCGGGCGTGAATTTACCGACATGGCGTGGCTGCGCCATGCACAGGGGGCACGCGATGCGAACCCCGCCCCTCCCAGCGAGCGGGTGTTGCTGGGCGCGGCCGTTGCGGGGATGATGCTCGTGCCGTTTGTGAACTTCATCGCTCCGGTCATCGGCGCGGCGGCGGGTACGCATTTGGTGCTGCGGCGCCTTGAAGCGGCGGAGACCCCGCGATGAAGGGCGCCGCACTCCCGCTCTTCGCAGTCGCACTGGTGCTAGGCGGCTGCGTCAGTGCCAGCACGTCTGCCCCGGCACAGCGGCCGGCTTCGACGCAAACTGGCAGTTCCGTGGTGCGCGTGCCGCAGGTGATGGCGGCGCAAGGGCTCGAAGGCATTATCGGCGCCTCACCCGATGCCTTGCTGCAACGGTTCGGCGCCCCGCGCATCGATCTGGCGGAAGGCGATGCGCGCAAACTGCAGTTTGCGGGCCGGTCCTGCGTGCTCGATATCTTCATCTATCCCGTCTCCGCTGCCGCAGAGCCTACTGCCACCCATGTCATGGCCCGGCTTCGCGCCGGCGGCGCGCCGGCTGATCCCAGAGCCTGCATCCGCGAAGTCGAACGCGAAAGATGAGCGCGGTAACGCCGTCTTAAGCTTGTTCATGCCATGCCCTTCCCGCAATCTCACAGGGGTGTGACGCCGAATGACCACGCAGTTCATCACCATCGCCAAGGCCGCTTCGGCAGGCGGGCAGATCACGGCTGAAGAACTGCTGGCGCTGCGACGGGAAGGCTGGGGTGACGGCATTATCACCCGCGCCGAAGCCGAGGCGCTGTTCGATCTCAACCGCGCCCTTAAGGAACGCAGCCCGCAATGGTGCGATTTCTTTGTCGAGGCGGTCGGTGAATTCGTGCTCAACGGCACCCCGCCCCGCCTGCAATGCAATGACGACGAAGCCGAATGGCTGATCACACAGGTCGAAGCTGACGGCACGGTCGACAGCATGGCCGAGTTTGAAGCCATGGTCCGCATCCTTGAACGCGCAGAAAACACGCCAGATCGGCTCAAGAATTACGTGCTGGATGTGGTCGAGCGCGAAGTGCTGACGGGCACCGGCCCCACCCGCTGCGGCGGGGCGCTGGCTGCCACCCACATCAGCGCGGCCGAATGCCGGATCATCCGGCGCGTGATCTTCGCCAGCGGCGGCCATGGCCCGGCAGCGGTCACGCGCTTTGATGCCGAAATGCTGTTCCGTTTGAAGGACGCAACCCTGGCCGATGAAAACGCCGCCGAGTGGGACGATCTGTTCATCGATGGTGTCGCCAATTATCTCAAGGGCTTCACGCTCCCGAACGCGCAGCTAAGCCACGAGCGCAAGCGTGCAATGGAAGCTTTTGTCGCCGACACCAGTAGCAATGTTGGCCGCTTCATGGGACGTGTCGCCCGCGAGGCGCCCAAGGTCGCCAACCATTTTGGCAAGGTGTTCGGCAAAAAGGCCCCCACTGGCCCTGATTACGAGGCTCTCGCCGAAGCGGGCGAGGCGGTCACCGATTACGAGAGTGAATGGCTTGAAAAGATGGTCGACGCCGATGGCGAGGTCGATGATCTGGAACGCCGCCTGATCGCTAGGCTGGCCGCAGAAGAGTGATCGCCTAACTGTCGAATTCGAGCGATGCGGCCGCGCCACCCCGTATCGGCAATGGCCCCCGTGGCGCAATGGCCGGGACCGGCATTCCAGCTTCGGGCGGCTTGCGGCGCTGCGTCTGGCCACGCGCGTGCAAGAAGGCGCCTAGAGACTTGGCGCCAGGGCGAGCATCAACGCTGGCCCTCGAACCGCGGTGGCCCGCTGCCAGAGCAGCCGCGGCCGCGATTGCCAGCAACCCGAGCCCTCCGACTATGTGCCCGAGGTCACCGAGAATATCGCGCTTGCCAAAGTCTTTTTCATCCATGGCCTTGATTATACCATGAAACTTTCACCGCAGCCACACGCGCCTTTGGCGTTGGGGTTTTCGAACACGAATCCAGCGGTAAATTCATCCTCGCGCCAGTCCATGACGCTGCCGATCAGGTACAGCACGCTCGCCCCATCGATGTAGAACACGCCGCCGGGCGTCACGATCTTCTCGTCAAACTTGGCTTCGCTGGTGACGTAATCGACGGAATAGGCGAGGCCCGAACAGCCCCGGCGCGGGGTCGACAGCTTCACGCCGATCGCGTCGGCCGGAGCCTTGGTCATCAAATCGGCAATGCGCGCCTCGGCGGACGGTGTCAGGATAACCGCAGCCTTGGGCGCGAGGCGCGTGGTGGTGGCAACATCAGACATCACAGCATTCCCAGTTCGAGCCGCGCTTCATCGCTCATCTTGTGCGGTCCCCAGGCCGGTTCCCACACCAAGACGACCTCGGCATCGCGGATGCCCGGCACGCTGGCGACGCGCAGCTCAATCTCGCCAGGCATCGATTCCGCCACGGGGCAATGCGGCGTCGTCAGCGTCATGGTGACGGTAGCATCGCGTTCGTCATCCACCTCGACCCCGTAAATCAGGCCCAGATCATAGATATTGACCGGGATTTCCGGATCAAAGATTTCCCGCAAGGCCGCGATCACATCAGCCTCCAGATCGCTGCCGTGTTCGCCGACAGCGGCCTCGCCGGTCTTTGCGGCCAGAAAGCCTTCGAGATAGTCGCGGTTGCGCGGCGCGTCGGCAGTCGGTGTGATATCGGTGTCGACTGCATCGGCCACGCGGGCGCGCGGCGGCTTGCTGGTGGTCATATCCGAAGGGTTTGCTGAGCTATCCATCGCTCTTATCCTTTCCCAAAAATCTTGCGGCACCGCCCGATCCCGGCGATCAGCGCGTCAACATCGTCCTGCGTGGAATACAGTCCGAAGCTGGCGCGCGCGGTGGCGGGAACGCCGAGGTAATCCATCAGCGGCTGGGCGCAGTGGTGCCCAGCCCGGATCGCGACGTTGGCTTCGTCAAGAATCGTGCCGAGGTCATGCGGGTGGATATCGTCCACCGCAAAGCTGACGATCCCGGCGCTGTCAGCGGGGCCGAACAGCGTCACATCGTTCATCGCGCCAAGCTCACCGCGCAGACGGCCGACGAGCGCCTGTTCAAGCGCGTGAATGCGGTCGGTGCCGATGGCGCTGACGTAATCGGCAGCCGCAGCAAAGGCGATGGCCTCGGTAATAGCAGGCGTCCCGGCTTCGAACCGCTGGGGCGCCGGGGCATAGGTGGTTCCGGCAAAAGTCACGCGGTCAATCATCGCGCCGCCACCTTGATAGGGCGGCATATCGGCAAGGATATCGGCCTTGGCCCATAGCGCACCGATCCCAGTGGGGCCGTAGAGCTTGTGCGCGCCGAACACGAAGAAATCGCAGTCCAGCGCCGTGACATCGACGCCCATATGTGGAGCCGACTGGCACCCGTCGAGCAGCAGCTTCGCGCCAACCCGGTGCGCCAACGCTGCCGCACGGGCTGCATCGAGCACGCTGCCGACCACGTTGGAAACATGGCAGAATGCCACCAGCTTGTGCGCCTCGGTCAGCATCGCTTCGGCGGCGTCCAAATCAATCTGATGATCGGCGGTCAGTGGGCAGACGTCGATCGCCGCGCCGGTCTCGGCCGCGACAATCTGCCATGGCACGATGTTCGAGTGGTGCTCCAACTGCGACAGCAGGATCCGGTCCCCCGCTTTCAAGTTGGCGCGGCCCCAGGTCTGCGCAACCAGATTGATCGCCTCGGTCGCGCCGCGGGTGAAGATCAGTTCATCCTCGTGCCCGCCGATGAACTGCGCAACCGTGCGCCGCGCCGCTTCATAAGCCTGCGTCATTTCCGCCGAGCGGGCATAGACCCCGCGGTGGACCGTGGCGTAATCCGCGCCCATTGCCCGCGCCATCGCATCGATTACCGCGCGCGGCTTCTGCGCAGTGGCGGCGGTATCCAGGTAATGCCACGGCTTGCCCTCAGCCGTGACGAGGCCGGGAAACTCGGCGGTGAAGTCCCGCGCGATAATGACAGGTGCGTTCATAGCTGTGCGCCTTCCAGTACGCTGAGTGCCGCATTGAGCAGCGTTTCGCGCTCCGCATCATCCGCCATCGCCACGAAGGCATCGCCGAGGAATGCCTGCACCAGCAGCCGTTGTGCGGTGGCAGGATCGACCCCGCGCGCCATCATGTAGTAGCGTGCGGCTTCGTCCAGTTCGCCAACGGTCGCACCGTGCGCGCACTTGACGTCATCGGCGAAGATTTCGAGCTGCGGGACGGCATTGGCGCTGGCACCCGCCTCCAGCAGCAGCGCTTTAAAATCCTGCGCGGCGTCGGTCTTTTGCGCGTGGCGGGCAACCTTGATTTCGCCCAGAAAATTGCCCGTCGCGCCGGCCCAGTGAACCGCACGGACGGTCTGGTTGCTGGTCGCATCCGGTTCGGCATGGATCACCTGCGTCACGAATTCGCGGGTCACGCCCCCCTGCTGGTTGGCTCCGCCGATTGTCACGCCGCCGAATTCAAAATGCGCGCCCCAGCCAAGCCGCACTTCGATTTCCACGCGGGTATAATCATTCCCGCGGTTGGTGACGAAAAATGCCGCCCGTGCGCCGTCGCCAAGCGTGACGCGGGTACGGTGAATTTCGGGCGCATCGCTGCCGGCGACAAAACACCTTGTAATCTTCTTCCCAGCGGGAACATCAATCGTGTCCCAATGATCGAGCGCATTGGCGCCCAACCGCGCAACTGCATCCATATCGGCATAGCGCCAAGCTTCATCGCGACGTGTGGGGAGGACGGCGAGGCTCATGCCATCACCGAATCATAACCCTCGGCTTCAAGCCGCAGCGCGAGTTCCGGCCCGCCGGTTTCGACAATCCGGCCATCGGCAAGGATGCTGACCTTGTCGGGCGCGACGACATCGAGCAGGCGCTGGTAGTGCGTGATCAGCAGCACGGCTTTGCCTGGCGCACGCATGATCGCGTTGATCCCCGCGCCTACGATCCGCAGCGCATCAATATCCAGCCCGCTGTCGGTTTCATCGAGCAGTGCAAAGGCGGGATCGAGAATACCCATCTGCACCATTTCGGCGCGCTTTTTCTCACCGCCCGAAAAGCCGACATTCACTTGCCGCTTGAGCATATCCATGTCCATTTGCAGCAGCGCGGCCTTATCCTTGGCGAGCTTCAGGAATTCGCCACCCGACAGCGGTTCCTCCCCCCGCGACCGGCGCTGCGAATTGAGCGCTTCACGCAGGAACTGCACATTGGAGACGCCGGGGATTTCGACCGGGTATTGAAAGCCCAGAAACAACCCTGCCGCTGCACGCTCATGCGCCGCGAGGCTGAGCAAATCCTGCCCGTTGAACGTCACGCTGCCGCTGGTCACATCGTAACCCGGCTTGCCACCCAGCACATTGGCGAGCGTCGATTTGCCCGCGCCATTGGGGCCCATGATCGCGTGGATTTCACCTGCGGGGATCGACAGCGTCAAGCCCTTGAGGATTGTCGTCGGCTTGTCGGGGCCGCCGACGGTGGCGTAAAGGTCGGTGATTTCAAGCATTGTTATTCCTTGGGGTACGCTTTGCATCGCCGCCCTGTTCGGAGCGTGGCCGGGGGCGATCATAACTCTGGTTCGGGTTCGCCGCCTTGTGCGCACGGGCGGCGGCTTTGCGCTCGGCAATCCGGTCGCGCATGACGGTGGTAAGGCGCTGGAGGACAGCATCGATATCATCGAGAATATCGCTCGCCGCGATCCGCATCACCTTGATACCCACGCTCTCGAGGCTCTTGTCGCGGCGGTGGGCGAGAGCATCGTTTTGCCCCTCCTCATCAATCGCCAGCGCGAGGCCGAGGTTGTGGCAGTTAAAATCAATGATCGCGCTGCCGACCACCGCGTGGCGGGTGAACTTGTAACGTCCCAGATCAGCCGCAGCGAACTTCTCGGCCAGCGCCTTGTGTGCGTCCGACGAATGGCGCCGCATCTCACGCGCATGTTCGTGCAGCGCGTCGAGCCGCTTGTCCGAAATTTCCCACCCGCGGCCCTTCTTCTTGAGCGTAGGCGCGTCGGCGGTGGCAGCCTCGGGGTTGAGGGCGAGGGTTTTGCGGGTGGTCACCCCACGCTCCCCTCAAGCGAAATCGCCAGCAGCTTCTGCGCTTCGACTGCGAACTCCATCGGCAACTGCTTCATCACGTCCTTGGCAAAGCCGTTGACGATCAACGCCACGGCTTCCTCTTCGCCAAGCCCGCGCTGCATCGCGTAGAACAGCTGTTCGTCGCTGATCTTGCTGGTGGTTGCCTCGTGCTCGATCTGCGCGCTGGGGTTCTTCACCTCGATGTAGGGCACGGTGTGCGCGCCGCATTGATCGCCGAGCAGCAGGCTGTCGCACTGGGTGAAGTTGCGCACATTGTTCGCCGTCGGCCCGACGCGGACGAGGCCGCGATAGGTGTTCGACGATTTGCCCGCCGAAATGCCCTTGGAGATGATCGTGGATCGGCTATTTTTGCCGTTGTGGATCATCTTGGTACCGGTGTCGGCCTGCTGGTGATTATTGGTGACTGCGACAGAGTAGAACTCGCCCACGCTGTCTTCACCATTGAGCACGCAGGAAGGATATTTCCACGTCACCGCCGAGCCGGTTTCGACCTGCGTCCACGAGACCTTGGAACGGTCGCCCTGGCACAGTGCGCGCTTGGTGACGAAATTGTAGATCCCGCCCTTGCCCTCGGCATTGCCGGGATACCAGTTCTGCACGGTCGAATACTTGATCTCGGCATCGTCCATCGCGACCAGTTCCACCACAGCGGCGTGAAGCTGGTTTTCATCGCGCATCGGCGCGGTGCAACCTTCGAGATAGCTGACATAAGCGCCCTTTTCAGCGATGATCAGCGTGCGCTCAAACTGCCCGGTGTTTTCGGCGTTAATGCGGAAATAGGTGCTCAGCTCCATCGGGCAGCGCACGCCTTCGGGAATGTAGACAAAAGTGCCGTCGGAAAAGACTGCGCAGTTCAGCGCCGCAAAGTAGTTGTCGCGCACCGGCACGACCTTGCCGAGCCACTTTTTCACCAGGTCGGGATATTCGCGGATCGCCTCGGAGATCGACAGAAAGATCACGCCTGCGCGCAGCAATTCGGCGCGGAAGCTGGTGGCGACGCTGACGCTGTCAAACACCGCATCCACCGCGACCTTCTTGGCGCCCTTCACCCCGGCGAGGACCTCCTGCTCGCCCAACGGAATGCCCAGCTTGTCATAGATGCGCTTGATCTCGGGATCGAGGTCTTCAAGCGAATCCAGCTCGATCTTCTTCTTGGGCGCGGCGTAGTAGTACGCGTCCTGATAATCGATCTTGGGATAGCCAACCTTGGCCCAATCGGGCTCTTCCATGGTCTGCCACAGGCGAAACGCCTTCAGCCGCCAGTCGAGCATCCACTCCGGTTCGTTCTTCTTGGCCGAAATGAACCGCACCGTATCTTCGGTGAGGCCTTTTTCGGCGAATTCGGTTTCGATGTCCGATGACCAGCCATGCTCGTAATCGGCAACCTTGGCGGCTGCTTCACGCGCCTGAACATCGGTTTCCGGGCCACTACTCGGCGCACGGTCCTGAAGGTCGATACGATCGCTCATGCCAAAGTTTCCTCGATAAGGGGGAGCGGACGGGCCGCGGAAGGCGCACGCAGCTGGGCGAGCGTGATGCCCGCCAACGCACTGCGCAGCGCATGATTGATGATGGGCCAATGCGGCTTCATGTTGCACCCGGTCTGGTAGTCGCAGGGGGTATCATCCACGCAGGTGGTCAGCGCAATTCGACCCTCGATCGCCTCAACGATATCGGCCACTGTGATCGCAGCAGCCGGTCGGCCAAGCTGCAACCCGCCATGCGCGCCGCGCACCGAGCGGAGCAGACCCGCTGCGGTCAGTTTCGACACCAACTTCTGCACCGTCGGCACCGGCAGGCCGGTTTCCGCCGCCAGTTCGGCCGCGCTCACCCGCCCATCGCCGCAGTGCTGCGCGGCTTGGCACATCGTGATGACGGCATAATCGGCAAGGTTTGACAGGCGCATTGCGAATGGTTCTCAATTCGGACGAATTTGTTCCGAATTGCAATTAGGAGCATTCTGCTCGCATTACAACCGCAAAGCGGGCGCGGGGGCGTGCTATTGCGCGGCGCTGCTCAGCGGCGCGCCCGCGTCGCCGTGGCCTGCGGGATCAAGCAGATCGTTTCCGTGGTATTGCTTGCGCAATTGTGACGGGGTGCGCCCGGTGTAACGCCGGATGTCACGGATCAGATGCGCCTGATCGAAAAAGGACGCCATCAGCGCATCAAACACTTCTTCGCTGATACCCGGCTGCGCGAGCGCCATGGCCGCCCGGTGCGCGCGGAACCGCTTGAGCACCTGTGCCGGCGCAACCCCGAAAAAGCGCCGCGATATCCGCTGCAACTGCCGCGGCGAAAAGCCGGCATCGCCATAGAGATCCGCCAGCGGGGGATTAAACCCGCTGTTCAGCCAACGCAGGATCGCCTCGACCGCTGCGACATGATCGGGGCGGATGGTGTGAGGTCCGGCCGAGACCACGTCGGCCAGATGCGCGCACAGGTCCTCCGGTTCGATCTGCCCCTCGGCGCAGGCCAATGCTGCCGCCTCAAGCCCGGCGATCTGTTCCGGCGTCAGGATCTTGCAAGCCGGAATAAGCCGATCATGAACCGCATCGGCAGGAAGATTGGCGAGCCTCTGCCACGCAACATGGGTCAGCGACGCGCTGATTGTCAGCAACGGGCCTTCCATGACGCAATTGGCGCTGCGCATTTGCGGGGCGTTGAACGTGACGGTGGATGTCGTCGCCGTGCTGCCATCTGCATAGGTGAAGCGGATCCGGCCGCGCACAACGAGCAGCAACTGTGCCGAGTAAGCCGGCACCGTTTCCGGAAAATGCCCGTCTTCGGTCTGCATAATGTAGAACGTGTTTATCAGTCCGGCCAGATCAGCCGGTGGCAGTATCATCCGTGTTTGAACCTGCAACCCACCCCTGCCCCGAAGGGCACCCCCTTATCGTTGTGGCGCGACCATCATAGGATATTATCTTGCACTGATGGCGGGCGCTTGTCGAGTCAAACGCTTGTCAGCGACCTAGTTCGCGCAAGTTGCGTGCGTCAATCATCTCGGCGAGGTAGGGCGTGGTGGTATCAGTCAGCCGCGCAGGGGTGCGGCCCACGAAATGCGCGATCTCGCGGATCATGTGCGATTGATCGAAGAAAGCCTCGGCGATTTCGGCTTCGTCCTCCATCGACAATTGCGGGGCGGACAGCAGCGCTGCTGCGCGCAAAGCCCTATATTTGCGCGCCAGCGCACGCGGCGTCAGGCCGAAATAGCGTTCGACCAGGCGCTGCACCTGACGGGCAGAGTAGCCGGCAACCCCGGACAGATCACCGACTTCGGGATTGAACGAAGCGCCAAGCCACCGGCCCGTCGCTGCGATCAGTTCAAGATGGCGCGGATTGATCGGCCTGACCTTTCGCCCGATAAAATCGCCCACCGCCAGGGCACAGTCGCGCCCGCTCATCCCGCCTTTGCGGTAGGCCGCGATCAGTTCTTGGCCCAGCGTATCGATATCGGGGCCAAGAACGCTTGCCGCGGGCAACAACCGATCACGGCACTGCCCCGCATGAAGGCCGGTCAGTGCCGCCCAACCGATCGGCGTCAGCGCCGCACCGAAAGCATGGAATGGCCCATCCACCACGATCGGCGTGGCGCGCGAAAGCGGGGTCATCAGGCCCATCATATGATTGGGATCGCGATGCCCTTGCCCGAACAACATTTCTCCGGTGCCATGCGGGAAAAAGCAGAGGTTTCCGATTGAAGCGGGTTGAATGTCGCGGATCACCGCTTCGTCGCACCGGAAGTAGTAAAGCGTGGTGACGAAAGGCGCGATCGCTGCCTGGGGCGCGATGTAGTCGACCGACATCAGCGCAGCAGCCGTAAGCTGCTGGTCCACGGTCGAATAGCCGCTGGCGATTTCGGAAGGCGCAAGGGTTGTGGTCATGATGTCATCGAACATCTCATGCCACATTTGTGTGCGCCGTCAAAAGCAGAACAAAAAAAGAGGCGACGCTCCTTGCGAAGCGCCGCCTATCTAAGTTGAGGAACTCTTTGCATTACTGCTCCAAGCCCTTCGGGTCGCATTCGGGTACCTATACTGCGAATCATCTGCGGGATTGTATGCAAGCGACAACGCTTGCCCCGCGACCCGGGAAAAGCGCTGATCGAATGGTTCGCCAATGGGGATTTAACGCGTGCAAATGCAGCCTTGCGCCGATTGGCTCGACATGCGCCGCGTGCTGACTTAACCGCCGCCGCAATGCTGTTTCACCTGATCAAGCCTGCACTGTTCGCTCTCGATTCGGAAACCGGCCACCGGCTTGCGATCCGCGCGCTGGCCGCGCTGCCGAGCCGCTCGCCCGCTGCCGAAGGCGGCGCGTTGGCGGTGACAGTGGCGGGGCTGAATTTCCCCAATCCGGTCGGTGTGGCGGCCGGCTTCGACAAGGATGCCGAGGTGCCCGACGCGCTGCTCGGGCTGGGCTTCGGTTATACGGAGGTCGGCTCGATCACACCGCTGGCACAAGCCGGAAACCCCAAGCCCCGCTTGTTCAGACTGATTGAAGATCAAGCGGTTATCAACCGGATGGGGTTCAACAATGGCGGAGCGGAAGCGGCACTTGTGCGGCTGCGTGCCCGTGCCGGGCGATCGGGGATCGTCGCGGCCAATATTGGCGCCAACAAGGATTCGGCCGACCGCGTCGCCGACTACGCGGTAATGGCGCGCAAGATGGCTCCATTTTCGAGCTATCTCTGCGTCAATGTGTCCTCCCCCAACACGCCCGGCCTGCGCGCGCTTCAAGATGAAGGCGCGCTAGACGCCTTGATCGACGCGGTGATCGCCGCGCGCAACGAAGCTGTGCCGTCCGATCCGCCGCCAATCTTTCTCAAGGTCGCCCCCGATCTCATGCCGTCGGATATCGACGCCATCGCCCGGATCGCGTTGGACAAGCGGCTGGGGGCGCTGGTGGTGTCGAACACCACGATTGCGCGGCCCGCACTCCAATCGCGCCATGCGGGCGAAAGCGGCGGATTGTCGGGCGCGCCGCTCCGCAGCCTCGCCACTCAGCGTCTGCGCGATTTCCGCAAGGCAACAGGGGCGGCCATCCCGCTGGTCGGTGTCGGCGGCATCGCCACGGCCGACCATGCGTGGGAACGCATCCGCGCTGGTGCCAGTCTGGTGCAGTTATATTCCGCGATGGTCTATGAAGGCCCGGGCCTTGGCGCGCGGATCGTGCGCGGGCTTGAACACCTGATGCGCCGCGATGGCTTTGCAAGCATTGCCGAAGCGGTGGGAAGCGAATAGCAATTCCCCCATGCGTTTCTTTGCTGCCCTGATCGCCCCTATGGCGCTGGCCCTGCCGGGTTGTGCCTCCACCCAGACCATCGTCGCCAGCGATACGTCGCCTGTCACGGTCGGCGCGGTCAGCAGCGCCGATCCGCGCGCGACGGCCGCTGGCCAAGCCATATTGGCGCAAGGCGGCTCGGCGGTTGACGCGGCGATTGCGGTCATGTTGGCGCTCACCGTGGTCGAACCGCAAAGCTCCGGCATTGGCGGCGGCGGCTTCATGCTGCGCGCAGACGGCGAAGACGGCACGCTCACCACCTATGATGGCCGCGAAACCGCACCTGCTGCCGCGACAGCGGACCGGTTTATTGATGCAAGCGGCAAGGTGCTGGACCGCGATACCCGCGTTTTCACGGGGCTGAGCGTAGGAGTGCCCGGCAACGTCGCGCTCGCCGCCAAAGCCCATGCTGAACATGGCAAGCTGCCCTGGTCCGCGCTGTTTGCGCCGGCCATCGCTCTGGCCGAGGACGGTTTCACGATGAACCGGCGGCTCCACGAATCGCTATCGCAAAACAAGGGCCGTGCGGACAAGTCGGACGCGGCCAAGGCCGTATTTTTTAGCGCGGATGGCGATGCCCTGCCGATTGGCGCAACCGTCAGGGTCCCTGCCCTCGCCGCCACTCTCAAGGCCATGGCGACGCAAGGATCCGAAGCGATGTACGGCAGCACTGCCGCCGCGCAGCTTGCCGCCTATGTCGCCGGCGCGACCCCGCAGGATGGGCGCATGACCGCTGCCGACATCACAGGCTATACCGCCAAGACCCGCGATCCGGTGTGCGCGCTGTATCGCACCTATCGCGTGTGCGGCATGGGGCCGCCATCGTCAGGCGGGGTGGCCGTGGCGCAGATGCTCGGCCAGCTCGAACGGTTCGATCTTGCCGCGCTGGGCCCGCAAAGCCCCACGTTCTGGCACCTGTTCGTCGAAAGTCAGCGCATCGCCTATGCCGACCGCGAACTTTACACCGCCGATACCGATTTCGTCGACGTGCCCGTCTCGGGGCTGGTGGATGCAGGCTATATCGCGAGCCGTTCAGCCTTGATCTCGGCAGAGACCACAATCGCCAAGGCCGAGGCCGGCGTCCCGCCCGGCGCCCCGCTGGCACGCGGCGACGGCGATGAGGAGCCGGAGAACGGCACCACCCATTTCGCAATCACCGATGCAGCCGGCCACGCCATCAGCTACACGTCCACCATTGAAGGCGCCTTCGGATCGGGGCTGTATTTCGGCGGCTTCTACCTCAACAACGAATTGACCGATTTCACCTTCACCGCCGACGAGAACGGCAAGCCGGTGGCCAATCGGGTCCAGGGCGGCAAGCGGCCGCGGTCTTCAATGGCGCCGACGATCGTCTACGACGCCGGCGACCGGATCGTGCTGGTGATTGGCGCTGCCGGTGGTCCGACCATCCCGGTACAGGTCGCGCGCTCGATCATCGGCGTTATTGATTTCGAAATGAGCGCCCAAGATGCGCTTGGAATGCCGTTCATCATGAGCTTTGGCGAGGCTGTGCTGATCGAGGAAGGCAGCGCGCTTGAAGCCATGGAGCCGGCGCTCAAGGCGCTTGGCCATGCCAGCATCCGCAAAGGCGCTCCGCCGCTCAAGGCGAATGCTTTGCGCCGCCTCTCAGACGGCAGGTGGGAGGTGGCGATCGATCCGCGCCTCGTTCGCAAGCTCGAATACAAGTGAGCCCGCTGGGGGCGGATCCCCGCTCCCCGCTTGCCGCTACGGCGAACAGCTTCTAATCTGTTCACTATACGGGGTCGCGCCTGAACCCCGACACGATAATCCGAAGGGATCAGGAGCCTTTGCCAGTGCATTCCACCACCGCGTCTTCCCGGATCGCAGGAAGAGCCGCCCGTGCGATCGCCAACCCGGCGGACCACCACATTTTGCAGGATATTGATAACGCTCAAAATCTTGTGGCGCTGTTTTTCAAGCGTGCCGACGCCAAAGGCAATGCCCCGTTCCTTGGCCACAAGACCGGCGGGCAATGGGTCACGCAAAGCTGGCGCTCGGCGGCAGAACACGTCTGCCTGCTGGCCGAAGCGTTGCGGGCTATGGGGCTGGAAGATGGTGACCGGGTCGCGCTGGTCTCGGAAAACCGTCCCGAATGGTGCATCGCCGATCTGGCGATCATGGCTGCGGGCTGCATCACCGTGCCGACCTACATCACCAACACACGCCGCGATCACGCGCACATTCTCGACAATTCCGGCGCACGGGCGGTGGTGGTGTCGACCGAGAAGCTGCTCGGCCCTCTCGTGGGCGCTATCGCGGAAACCGGGCTGATCGATCATGTGATCGGAATCGACAACCTAAAGCGCCAGCAATCGGGCAGTTTTGAATATCACCGTTGGGCGGAACTTGTGACCGGCGATGCGGCGGCAGCCAGGGCCGCTGTCGATGCGCGCATTTCCGGCATCGAACGATCGGAAACGGCGTGCCTGATCTATACCAGTGGCACCGGCGGGGCTCCGCGCGGCGTCATGCAGCATCATGGCGCGATCCTGTGCAATGCCGCCGGCGCCGCCGAAGTATTGGTGGAGGATTTCGGTCTGGCAGAAGAGCGCTTTTTGTCCTTCTTGCCGCTCAGCCACGCCTATGAACATTCCGGCGGGCAGTATCTGCCCATAAGTGTCGGCGCGGAAATCTTCTATTCCGAAGGGCTGGATAAGCTTGCCAGCAATATCGAGGAAACCCGGCCCACGCTGATGGTGGTGGTCCCGCGTCTGTTTGAAGTGCTGCGCACCCGCATCATCAAGCAGATCGAAAAGCAGGGCAAAATCGCCAATTTCATGATGGATAGCGCGCTGAAGATTGCCGAGAAATCGACAAACGGCAAAAAGCGTCTGCGCGACCGCCCGCTCGATCTGCTGGTCGAAAAGACATTGCGGCCCAAGATTCGCGCCAAGTTTGGCGGGCGGCTGAAGGCTCTGGTGTCAGGCGGCGCGCCGCTCAATCCCGATGTCGGCAATTTCTTTGACGCGATGGGCCTTACCATGCTGCAAGGGTACGGCCAGACCGAAGCGGGACCGGTGATCAGCTGCAACCGCCCCAAGGTTGGCCTCAAGATGGACACGGTCGGCCCGCCGCTGCGCGGGGTCGAAGTGCGCGTGGCGGCGGATGGCGAATTGCTGGTGCGCGGCGAGTTGGTGATGCACGGCTATTGGCGCAACGAGGCAGAAACCGCGCGGACGCTGAAGCCCGATCCCGAAGATAAAACCGGAAACCTCTGGCTGCACACCGGCGACATCGGGCACTTCGACAACAAGGGCCGGATCGTCATCACCGACCGCAAGAAGGACATGATCGTCAACGACAAAGGCGACAATATCGCCCCCCAGAAGGTCGAGGGGATGCTGACACTCCAGCCCGAAATCGCGCAGGCGATGGTGAGTGGGGACAAGCGGCCCTATGTCGTCGGGCTAATCGTGCCCGATGCCGAATGGGCGCTGGAATGGGCACGGGCCAATGACGAAAAGTTCGATCTAAAGGCCCTGCAGGAACTGCCTGCCTTCAGGAACGCCGTGCGCGCTGCGGTCGACCGCACCAACGCCGACCTGTCGGTGACTGAAAAGGTCCGCCAGTTCGCCTTTGCCGACGAGGCGTTCTCAATCGAGAACGAGGAAATGACACCGTCAATGAAGATCCGCCGCCACAAGATCCGCGAACGGTATCAGCCAAGGGTGGATGGGCTTTACAAGGGGTGATGGAGCATCACGCGCTTTACCGTCACCCTCGACTTGATCCGGGATCGGGCTTTTTGAGTTCGGCCATCAAAGCGGGGTTTTGTATCAGATTGCGCACCTGATCAGATATCGAACGCCCGTCATTTGTAGCAACTCGCAGAAGCTCTCGACACTCGTCTTCGGTCCATAAACGATCAGGTGTAACGTCATAGCGATCTAGAGGCAGATGCCGTGTGACGATGAAGCGTTGTCCGCTGCTGTCAGTCACGACCATCACAGTCGCGTGTGCCAGAAGATGACGCAAAGGCCGCAACGACCGCCATCGCTCAATCCGTTTGAGCAGGGTCTGACAACGCTTGTCGCTCATGCGTGAAAGGCGAACACAGAGCTGCTGGAGATTAGATAAAGGCCCCTTTTCAACAGACAAGTCGAGTGTCAGACATAATTGTCCGATAGCGTGTTCGGCTGTTGCGAAATGCGTAAGGACGCAGCCCAGCCAATTGCATGGTTCGAGCGGCTTAGGCACCGCCACCTCAATGGTAATAGGAAGAAGTTCGGACATGGCGTGAGGCTACGTCAGAAGCCCTTAAACCTTCGTCACCTTCCTTTTTGTCGGACGGCACAAGGCAGACAAAGCGCATCTCACTGGCGTGGGCTCGGAAGGGCGGCCGGCATCACGTTTAGGACGGAGGCGACCTTACAACCGCCGCACCTAACAGGCATTGTCATGAGCATTGCCGCGCCGTTGTGGTACAGCGTCATTGCGACCCGAGGGGCCTGTTGGCCTCCACCTTTATGCCCCTGCCTTGCGGCAGGGGCTTTTTTTGGCGTAAGCCTCCCGCGCCCTTCGCCGCCATCAATACATATGCTGGCCGCCGTTGATACTCATGGTCGAACCGGTCACGAACCCGCCGTTCTCACTGGTCAGAAACGCCACCGCGCGGGCGATTTCCTCGGCCAAGCCGAGCCGCCCGACCGGGATTTTTGCGACGATCTTTTCCAGCACCGGGGCGGGCACAGCCGCGACCATGTCGGTGTCGATATAGCCCGGCGCGATGGCGTTAACCGTCACCCCGAACTTCGCGCCTTCCTGCGCCAAAGCCTTGGTAAAGCCGTGAATTCCGCTCTTTGCCGCAGCATAATTGACCTGCCCGTATTGCCCCGCCTGCCCGTTGATTGAACCAATGTTGACGATCCGGCCCCAGCCGCGTTCCCGCATTCCGGGGAACGTTCCCTTGGCCATGTTGAAGCACCCGCCAAGGTTGATGCGCATCACATCATTCCAGTCGTCAAAGCTCATCTTGTGAAGGGTGCCGTCGCGGGTGATTCCGGCGTTGTTGACCACAATGTCCACAGGGCCGTGATCCGCTTCGACCTGGGCACATCCGGCCAGTGTCGCTTCATGATCGCCAACGTCCCATCTGTAGGCAGGAATACCGGTTTGCGCCGTGAAGGCCTGCGCTTTTTCCGCATCCCCGGCATAAGTGGCGATCACGGTGTGGCCCTGCCGGACCAGCCGCTGGCAGATCGCCGCCCCAATCCCGCGTGTTCCTCCGGTAACGATGGCTACCCGGCCCATGGCAATCCCTCCCCAAGTCTCAATCCGTTTGCTCCGCCAGCAACTTAGCGTCGCTGTAGGGTCAGGGGAAGCGGCGAATCGCCATGCGCGTCAAGCCGGGGCAAGCGGGGGTCTGGCAGAGGCTGGCAGGGGTCTGGCCCGATCAAGCGGCGCCAAGCGATAGGCTAACACGAGTCTGGAAGAGCGGCCCGAACCGGCGCTTCAGCCCTCCAACAGATCAGAACTTGATCTGGGTTCCGACGTAGACCGCTTGGCTATCCTGAACCGAGTTGGTCAGCGGATCGAGCCGCTCGCGCTCCTGCGAGTAACGCACGCCGGCTGTCACATTCAGGTTGGGCGAAAGGCGGAAGCTACCGCCGACATCCACAGTCTGTGCGGCGGTCGCATCAAGCGTATTGGGCGACCGGCCAGCAATCTGGCGGTCTTCCAACTCGATCCGCGGTTGAAGCCGCGACGGCGCGTCATCGGCCTTGGGGCGCGAAGGTTCAAACTGCGCCAGATCGGGCAGCGAAACATTATTGACGTTGGCCGACAGATCGACCGAGCGGGCAAAACTTTGATAACCGCGCGCTGCGCCCAGTTGAAACTTGCTGGCGTCAACACCGGCAAGCCCTGTACCGCGCCCCGGAACCGCTTCGATCGTCTTGCGCACGGTGATGGCAAGGGCAGAATCTTCATCGACCCGCACTGCTACTGTTACTGTCCGCTTGCCTGAGAGCGCGGGTGCGCTGGCGGGTGTGAAACGAATGCCGCGCGCACGCGCTTTATCCGCCACGCGGGCAGCCAAGGCCGGATCAACCGAGGCCGGCGTGAACATTCGCAGGCCGAGCGATTCGAGCGAAGCCGCAGTGCGTTGCGGCACCGCGTCCCCTGCCAGCGCGAGGCCTGCACTTGGTACCGCGAGCGCAAGCGCGCCGCATGCCGCAGTGCACAGCGCGATCGACGACAGAGAGCGCCGCGCCTTGGCTGACCTGTCCGACATACGTACCATTGTGATAACTGCGTCCCTGTTTTTATTCAGCTGAGCCATATACTGAGCCATATCGCACCTGAACCTCAAGTGAGTCGCAGCGCTTTTGTTCCATCCGTGTTAAGCGAGACCAACGGGCTTGCAATGACCTTGCTTTGACTCGTGCAGGATTCCTACCCGGACTGTTGCACCTTGCACACAGACCATTGCATGATTGTGAAAAATTCAGGCTGGGTAAAGCCAGCAAGCGCTTTGTGCCGTCCTCGCCCCGCCCGCCTGCGTGCATCTGAAAGCGGATGACGCTTGCCGCTTTAGGCCGCAGGGCTATAGAGCAGGCCAAGACCGATGAAGAGGAAATTTCCGGCTGTGACACGCGCCAATTCTGCCCCGTTCCGCCCGGCCGCCGTCCTTGGCCGCCGAACCCTAGCTTACGCCATGCTCGGCGCGTCGTTGCTGGGCCTCGGCGCCTGCGGCGGCAGTGAGCGGCCACGCACTGAATTGCAGGCCGCGCAAGTCAATACGATCGGCGTCAACGCCTATCTATGGCGCGCGGCGCTCGACACGGTAAGCTTTGCGCCGCTGCTTCAGGCCGATAGTGCGGGCGGCGTGATCGTGACTGATTGGTACGCCAATCCGACCAACCCGACCGAGAGGGTCAAGCTGACCGTCACAATCCTCGATCAGGATCTGCGCGCCGATGCCCTGCGCGTCGCGGCAAGCCGACAGGTCAACGATTCTGGTAACTGGGTCGAAGCCCCGGTACAGGCAGCCACCGTGCAGAAGCTGGAAGACATCATTCTCACCA
Source organism: Erythrobacter sp. 'gip.4 top 5' (assembly GCF_056495765.1). Classification (NCBI taxonomy): domain Bacteria; kingdom Pseudomonadati; phylum Pseudomonadota; class Alphaproteobacteria; order Sphingomonadales; family Erythrobacteraceae; genus Erythrobacter; species Erythrobacter sp. 'gip.4 top 5'. The sequence continues at coordinate 267,853 of NZ_CP200270.1, forward strand.
AGGCCCGCGATCTGCGCCGCCAGGCGCTGGCGTCCTAGACACCTACCAAACGCTTCCCGAGCCGCAGCTCGGCCGACTGAAAGCCGTTCATGACCGATACCCGTTTCGACCCTGCCGTCGCTGATGAACGCTGGCAGCGTGCCTGGGCCGAGGCCGGAATCTTCACGGCGGATTCCGACAGCCCGAAGCCTAAAAGTTATATCCTCGAGATGTTCCCCTATCCTTCGGGGCGCATCCACATGGGCCATGTGCGCAATTACACGATGGGCGATGTGCTGGCGCGCTATCAGCGGATGCAGGGGTTTGAAGTGCTGCACCCGATGGGGTGGGATGCCTTCGGGATGCCGGCAGAAAACGCGGCGATGGAAAAGGGCGTGCACCCTGGCGGCTGGACGCGTCAGAATATCGCGCAGATGAAGGCGCAATTGCAGCGCATCGGCTTTGCGCTGGATTGGACCCGCGAATTCGCCACCTGCGACCCCGAATATTATGGCCACGAACAGGCGCTGTTTGCCGACCTGTATGAAGCGGGTCTGGTCTACCGCAAGGAATCGACCGTGAACTGGGATCCGGTCGATATGACGGTTCTGGCGAACGAGCAGGTCATAGATGGCAAGGGCTGGCGCAGCGGCGCGGAGGTCGAGAAGCGCAAGCTGAACCAGTGGTTCCTGAAGATTACCGACTTTGCCGATGATCTGCTGGAGGGCCTCGGCAAGCTGGAAGACTGGCCCGAAAAGGTTCGCCTGATGCAGGAAAACTGGATCGGCAAGTCGCAAGGGCTGGAGTTCAGCTTTGACCTTTCAGACGGCGGGAAGCTGCCGGTCTACACCACGCGCCCCGATACGATTTTCGGCGCGAGCTTTTGCGCCATTGCTGCCGATCACCCGATCGCGCAGGGGCTGGCGAGCGATCCGGAAGTCGCGGCCTTTATCGAAGCGTGCAAGCGCGGCGGGACCAAGGCGGCCGACGTCGAAACGGCGGAGAAACTGGGATACCGCACCGCGATCACCGCGCAGCATCCCTTCACAGGTAAGGCCCTGCCGGTCTTCATCGCCAACTTCGTGCTGATGGAATACGGCACCGGTGCGGTGATGGGCGTGCCGGGGCATGACCAGCGCGACCTTGAATTCGCCACGAAATACGCATTGCCGATTGCCCGCGTGGTCGCCTCCGACCCCGCAAAGGCTGACGAACCCTTCAAGGGCGAGGCCGAGGCGGGGGACGGGGTGATCGTGAACAGCGATTTCCTCACCGGCATGAGCGTTGAGGACGCCAAGCAGGCCGTCATCACCCGCGCCGAAAGCGGCGGTTGGGGTGAAGGACGCACTGTGTGGCGGCTGCGCGACTGGGGCGTCAGCCGCCAGCGCTATTGGGGCACGCCGATCCCCTTCATCCATTGCGACACCTGCGGCGTGGTGCCGGTGCCCAAGGATCAGCTGCCCGTGACTCTGCCCGAGGATGTCAGCTTTGACATCCCCGGCAATCCGCTCGAACGTCACCCGACGTGGAAGCACGTGGACTGCCCCAAGTGCGGCGGCGCAGCGCAGCGCGAAACCGATACGCTCGATACCTTCGTCGACTCCTCGTGGTATTTCCTGCGCTTCGCCAGCCAGCCCACCGACCGTCCGTTTGACCCGGCAGAGGTCGCCAAGTGGTTGCCCGTGCAGCACTATATTGGCGGGGTAGAACACGCGATTTTGCACCTGCTCTATGCCCGGTTCTGGACGCGGGCGCTGGCACACATGGGCCAGATCGACGTGACAGAGCCGTTTGCGGCGTTGTTCACGCAAGGCATGGTGACACACGAGACCTATAGCCGCACCGACGAAACCCGGGGCGTGCCGGTGTTCTTCGCACCGGAAGAGGTCCACCGCACGTCAGACGGCGCATCCCTTCTGGCCGATAGCGCGCCGATTGATGTCGGCCGCGTCATCAAGATGTCGAAGTCGAAGAAGAACGTCGTAGACCCTGATGCCATCATCGCCCGCCACGGTGCGGATGCGGTGCGGTGGTTCATGCTGTCCGACTCGCCGCCGGAACGCGATCTGCCGTGGTCGGATGCCGGGATCGAAGGCTGCGCGCGCTTTGTGCAGCGGTTGTGGCGGCTGTTCTGCGCCCATGACGCGGCAGCACAGGGCGAAGACAAGGCGCTGATGCGCAAGACCCACCAGACCATCGCGGCCGTCGCCGCCGATATCGAGGCCTTGGGCTTCAACAAGGCCGTGGCGCGCATTTACGAGCTGACCGGCGTGGTCGAAAAGGCCGCGCCGTCCGCCAGCCGTTCGGCGGCGATCCGCGCCCTCGTTCATCTTTCCGCTCCCATGATGCCGCACCTCGCGGAAGAAGCCTGGACAAGCATGGGGCAAGGCCTGATCGCTGATGCAGCATGGCCGCAAGTCGACCCGGCGCTGCTGGTCGATGACGAAGTCACCATCGCGATCCAGCACATGGGCAAGCTGCGCGACACCGTGACCGCGCCCAAGGGGGCATCGAAAGACGCTCTGGAGGCGCTGGCGCTGGGTTCCGCCAATCTGCAACGCTCGGTCGATGGCGCGGCGATCCGCAAGATCATTGTTGTGCCCGATCGTTTGGTGAATATCGTTACGTGATGCGTGTCGCGCTTGCCCTGCTGGCCTCACTGGCCCTCACTGCCTGCGGCCTTTCGCCGATGTATGCGGGCGGGCCGAACGCGGCGACGGCGCAAGGCATCGCGGCCGTTGATGTTCCCGCGATCGAGGGGCGCGGCGGATGGCTGGTCAAGAACGCGCTCGAGGCGCGGCTCGGAATCGCAGGCCAGACAACGCCGCAATACCGGCTCGACGTGCGGTTGGACGATTCGCTTGAAGCACTGGGCGTGCTCAATGATGACACCATCAGCCGCGAACGCCGCATCCTGCGCGCGCGCTACCAATTGGTGGAACTGGCGACCGGCGCGGTGTTGCTGGATACGACGGCTGGATCGGAAGCGGGGATTGACGTGGTTTCCAGTGAATATGCCACCATCGCTGCGGAACAGAAGGCGTTGGAGAATCTCGCGCTCCAAGTGGCCGACCGGATGGCGACGCAGATCGCGCTGACGCTGCGCAGCCGCGCCGCTGCGGGCCAATGACGGCGGGCCGATGAAGGCCAAGAACAGCGACTTTGCCCGCGGCGTGCCGCAAGGCGCGCTGGCCGCCCGCATCTTCTTTTTCTGCGGCCCGGACGAGGCCGGCGCGAGCGCCGCCGCCAACCGCGTCGCTGGCGCACTGCCTGATCCGGGCGAGCGGGTGGAGATGGCAGGGTCTGACCTGCGCCGTGATCCAGCTCTGCTGGGCGATGAGGCCCGATCAACCTCGCTGTTTGGCGGTGCGCGGCATATCTGGGTGCGCGCCAGTGGCGACGAGGCTCATGATGCCGTGCAATTCCTGATCGAAACCGCCGATGCGGGCGCCGGTATCGCTGCGCCCGTGATCGTCATCGCCACATCCGCCACCGACAAATCCCGCACCGCCAAACTGCTTGAAAAGCGCACTGATGCGCTGGTGGCGATGTTTCATCCGCCCGATCTCAGTTCGGTCGCCAGCGCGGTCAGGGCGATGGCCGATGCGGCAGGCCTTCGTCTGGGCGGCGATCTGGCTGAACGGATTGCCCGCGGCGCTGGGCTGGACGTGCGGCTGGCGCAGTCTGAAGTCAGCAAGCTGGCGCTGTATTGCGATGCTGACCCGCAGGCGCCCCGCCCCGCCACACCCGAAGATCACGCCGCCATCGGCGCCACCACAGACGAGGATGGGTTCGCCCCATTGGTGAACGCGGTGCTGGGCGGTGAATTGAACAAGATCGCTGGCGAGATCAAGCGGATGCGCGAACTGCGGTTGAATCCGGTCGGCGTGGCGCTGGCGCTAGAGCGACGCGCAAGCCAACTGGCGCAGATTGCTGCTTACCTTGGCCCACGCGGCAACTTTGACCAGATCGACAAGGGCGCCGAAATGCGACTGGGGATATTCTTCAAAGAAAAGCGGGACATCGCCAACCAATTCAAGCGCTGGTCTCAGATCGCAGCGCGCGGCAGCCGCGAAACCCGACTCGAACGGCTGATCCCCCGCCTGACCGCGCTGCACCGCAGTCTGCTCGCCAATAGCCAGGCAGCGGAGCTTTTGCTGGCCCAGGAACTGACAGAAATCGGCCGATTTGCTGCAAAGCGGTAGCAAAATGTGACAAGCTGCTTTTCGCAGTCGCACAATTTCCTCTTTCCGCTGTAAGGCTATTTACGTAGGACGGTAAGGGTCGCGCCTTGGGGGACTGATCTTTAATGAACCGCGTCACGCCGAAGCTTCTGGAGTCGGCAAGACATCAGGACGTCGACGCCAAACTCGTTCCTTCGCTGGAGCGGCGTCGTCTGCGCGCCTACATCATGCTGATGCTGGCCGATGGCGTGCTGCTCAATCTCAGCTTTGCGTTGGCTGCCTTGCTGTGGGAAGGCCGCTGGCTGGAACCGCGCTCAATGCTGGCAGCCCAAGCCATGATGCCGGTGTTCTTCACGATCGCGATGTACAACAAATCCTACGGCGTACGAGCGCTAGGTGACTGGCTGTTTGCGACACGCAAGGCTCTGATTGCGCTGTTCATCTCGGCAGCGCTGATAAATTTCCTCGCATTCTACACCAAATCGAACGAGGATTTCTCCCGCGCCGCTGTCACGCTCGGCCTGCTGTTCGCGGCCGTTCTTATGATGCTGTTTCGCCGGTTGGTCGCCATGCTGATCCAGCAGCTTTGGGACGGGCGCATTACAAACCGGCTGGTGATTGACGATGGGGGTACCGGCTTCCCCTTTGAAGGCGCAGTCACGATTTCGGCGGCGCAGTACAATCTCGATCCGGGAAGCCATGATCCCTTCATGCTTGACCGGCTTGGCAAGCTGCTGCGCAATCAGGACAAGGTGGTAATCAGTTGTCCGCGCGAACGGCGCGAAAACTGGGCTTTTCTGCTCAAGTCGGCTGGCGTTTATGGCGAGATCGTAAGCGAACCTGCGCACGCGTTGGGCGCCGTAGGCGTGCACAGCTACGACGCGCTTGATCGGACGACGCTGGTGGTTTCCACCGGGCCGCTGGGCCTGCGCGCCCGCGTGTTCAAGCGTGCCTTTGACGTTGCTGTTGCCGGAGGCGCGTTGCTGGTGCTGTCGCCGTTGCTGATTGTGATTGCGATCCTGATCAAGCTGGAAGATCGCGGACCGGTGCTGTTTGTTCAGCGCCGTCTGGGCCGCGGCAATCAGTTCTTCGACATGTTCAAGTTCCGCTCCATGCGCGAAGACAAGCTCGATCACGCGGGCGATCGGTCGGCTGCGCGTGATGATGATCGCATCACCCGCATCGGTGGCTTCATCCGGCGCACCAGCATTGATGAACTGCCGCAGATCATCAACGTGTTGAAAGGCGATATGTCGATTGTCGGCCCCCGCCCCCACGCGCTGGGATCGCGCGCCAACAACAAGTATTTCTGGGACATCGACCGGATGTATTGGCAGCGCCATTGCCTCAAGCCGGGACTGACCGGCCTGGCGCAGGTGCGCGGTCATCGCGGCGCAACTGCGCTGGAAAAAGACCTGACCGATCGCTTGCAGTCTGATCTCGAATATATCGCAGGCTGGTCCTTGCGGCGCGATATCGAAATTGTGCTGCGCACCGTTATGGTGCTCAAACACGATAACGCGTTCTAAGACAGTCGTCGTGCCGCTTACGGCTGGCGGTTCTGTGGAACTGTGAAGCTGCCGGTTACCCGGCCCTGCCCGCCGGGCGTGGCGGCGCCAGAACCCGAAGCACTGCCATCCACGGTCGAAAGCCCGCTGGCGAGATCGATTGTCAGCCGTCCGCCATTGAGGGTGTCCGTGCCGCGGCGCAGGCTGACATTGCCGGCCATGGTGATGATCCGGCGGTTGAAATCATAGATCGCATTGTCGCCAGTGGCGCGTTCATCTCCGCGGGTCACGGTCACGCCGCTGGTTGCGGTGATACGCTGGATTTCAAGCTGGCCGTTATCGGTGAAGTTGACCAGCATCCGATCAGACTGGATCCGCAAACCTGCCTGGTTGACGATCACGCCGCCGCTGAAGATCACCTGATTGGCGCGATCATCGAATACGATCTTTCCTGCGTCATAGGTTACAGGCGCATCGGAATTATGGCGTGCAATGCTCTGGGCATGCAAGGTCATGCCGCCCGTCAGCGCCGCGGCAAGAACAAAGCCGCCAATACCCCAAACCAAGGCAAGCCGACGAAGCGGGGGGCGGGCTGTTCTGGTCATCACGGCATCCTCAACTGGCCGGGTATCATGGTCAGGCGCGCATCGCCTTCGAGTGTGATTGTGCGCGCGGCAAGGTCGGCGCGCATGGTGTTGGCAGAGAAGGTGCCAGCCGGAACTTCGCCCGAAACCCCTTCATCGCCCTGCATCGTGCGCGCTTTGAGATCGACCGAAACGCCACGTGCGACCATCGCGTAGCCATCGGAGGCGGTCAGGCGCACCGGGCCGTCAACCGCCACGGTTTCGGCGTCGATGTTGTAGACCCCGCCGTCTGCACTCAAGCGCGCTGGCCCTTCGGTCAGCAGCAATTGCGCAACCAGATTCTGCATCCGCACCAGCCCTTCAGCGCTGGAACGCTGCACCGCCTCGCCCGCCAGCAAGGAAAATGGGCGCCCTTGGTTGTCGCGCCCGCGATACATGGCGTTATCGACGCTCAGCCGTTCGCTGATCTGCGCGACCTTGTTGCGATCGAGCAGGAAGCTCACCTCACCGCGCGGACTGAGCGGGGTTATGATCATCAGCGCGGCCATCACGCCCACGCCCATCGGCAGCGCCCGCGCCAGAAAGCGCACCAACCGGTCATGCGATCCACCGGGCGCAGCAAATTGCTGGCGGCGACCGCGCAACGCACGCGCTTCACTGGTTTCAATGCGGGTCTGTGCGGGGGGCATCGTGCGTGTCTGCCTGTGGCGTTCTTGAAAGTGGCTTACATATGGCTGAAGATGTCATTCTCGGCCCAGCCGGCGATATCGAGCAGCGCGCGCGTCGGCAGGAAATCGAAGCACGCCTGCGCCATGGCCATGCGGCCTTCGCGTTCCAGACGCACGGTCAGTTCATCGCGCAAGCGGTGGAGGTAGCGCACGTCCGACGCGGCGTAATCACGCTGCGCGTCCGACAAGACCGGCCCGCCCCAGTCGGAGCTTTGCTGTTGCTTGGAAATGTTTTCGTTCAGCAATTCGTCGACCAGGTTCTTGAGGCCATGCCGGTCGGTATAGGTACGCACCAATTTGCTGGCGATCTTGGTGCAGAACACCGGCCCGGCCATGACGCCAAGGTAGTAGTGCACCGCCGCCAGATCGAACCGGCCAAAATGGTAGATCTTCACCCGCGCCGGATCGCTCAGGATCGCTTCCAGATTGGGCGCGTCATAGCGGCTGCCCGGATTGAAGCGCACCAGATGCTCGTCACCCGACCCGTCAGAAATCTGCACCACGCACAGCCTGTCTCGCGGGGTGATGAGACCCATCGTCTCGGTATCAACGGCAAGGTCGCTGGTGCCGGTCAAAACGCCTTCGGGGAGGTCTTCTTCATGGAAATACACGGTCATGGCGTTCGCCCTACGCCGATTGGGGAAAGAGGGGAAGCGCTCAGTGGCGTGCGTGGACGCGGCGTGCCAATTTGGCGATGATGACACATGACACGATCCCCGAAAGCTGGCGCAGCGTGCTGGAGCCGGTGCTGGCCGCGCCGGAAGCCCGGAAACTGGGCGGCTGGCTCAAGGCTGAGGAAGCGGCGGGCAAACAGGTCTATCCGCCACGCGGGACCCGGCTGGCGGCGTTGGCGCTGACCTCGCTGCCGGATGTGCGCTGCGTGATCCTGGGGCAGGATCCCTATCACGGGCCGGGACAGGCGCACGGCCTTGCGTTCTCGGTGCAGGCGGGCGTGCGCGTGCCGCCCTCGCTGGTAAACATCTACAAGGAGCTGGAGGCTGATCTTGGCCTGCCGCGCGCGCAGACCGGAGATCTGACGCCATGGGCGCGTCAGGGTGTGCTGCTGCTCAATAACACGCTGACGGTCGAAGCGGGTCAGGCCGGCAGCCATGCGGGGCGCGGGTGGGATGCAATCACCGATGCCGCGGTCGCCGCCGTCGCGGAGCGTGACGCGCCGACGGTGTTCATTTTGTGGGGCAGCCATGCCCGAAAGAAGGCAAGCCGTGTGCCCGCGCTTGCCCGCGCAGGTGCCGGATCGAGCCACCATCTGGTGCTGACATCTGCCCACCCCAGCCCGCTATCCGCGCATAACGGCTTCTTTGGATCGCGCCCCTTCAGCCAGACCAACGAATTTCTTGCACAGCACGGACGCGGCGCGATTGACTGGCGATTGTGAGAGGTGCCGACAGGCCGCCACTCTTTCACGCCGCGATTGCGCGCTCGATCCAGTCTCGGGTGTCAGGAATGGCAGCTTCGACCTGTGGCAGATCATTGATGCACAGGAACTTGAACTGCGGCTGGAGCGCGCGGGCCAGAAGCGCGCGGACAGCGGGCAGCGGATAATCCAGCACCGCGCCGGTGCGCAGATGCAGGTGGTCGTCGACCGTGTGGATCACCGCGCCACCGGCCGCAATCCAGGCGTGATTGTGCAGGCCTTGTGGCAGGAATTGCGAAACGCAGCGGAAGCGGTGAGCGATATTGGCGACAAACGCGGCCCGGTGCTCATCATAAAGCCGTGCCATCATTGATCGGCGCATCGGATGAACGACGTGCGCGGCGCGGAACAGACGCTCAGGCGCAAAACCCGCCAGCGCGGCGGCGTTGATCTGGGTGATCGGGTGCAGCAGCGCAGGGTCAACGCGGCTGCCAGGGTCGGCCGCCAGGGTGCGGTAATCGACCCAACGCCCGCGCAGCACCGGCGCATCGCCGCGGAACACATCGCCCGGCGCCAGGGGCCCGGTGAGAAACACGTCGTCATTGAAATAGACGAAGTGTTCCGCCAGCCCCGGAATGCGCCACAGCAGCGTTTCGATCGCCAAGGAATTGAAGGTCGGCAGCACGTCCTCGTGACCGGCAAAGACTGTGCGATGATCGACAATCGTGATCCGGTCCAGCAAGCCACGCGGCAGGCGGGAAAGATCGGGGGTCTGCGCATCGGTGACGATCCAGATGCGTCCAATCCACGGGGCATGATTGGCGATCGAGCGCACGCAATAGCTCAATTCGTCATTGCAGGCCCAGCGGTGCGGATTGATCGCGTTGGCATGAAGCGCGGCGCCCGCCGTCTGATAATGCTGCCGTTTGGCACGATGAAGCGGATCCCCACCGTCGACCCACGTTATGACCGCGTCGATACGCGCGGTGCTGCCAATACTTTGCATAAGTCCCGTCCGGACAAGAGTATAGTCTGCCACGATAGACCAGGACGACGGCGCCTTTGACGCGCCGGGTGAAATAAGTCAATCTTATGAAATTAACGCAGGATTGCCTGAAGCCAGGCGGACCCTCACGCGCTCAAGCCCAGCAGCGCACCTATGCTGAGTGGGTAGCGATCCATTCTTCCACCACCGGGGCGACCTTGTCACGCCAGCGGCTGCCGTTGAAGATGCCGTAATGGCCTGCGCCTTCGGCCATGTAATACCGCTTCTTGGCGTCGGGCAGGTTCGGTGTCAGCGCCAGCGCCGCGCGCGTTTGGCCAAGGCCCGAGATGTCGTCCCGCTCCCCCTCGATCGCCAACAGGGCGGTGTCTGTGATCTGGGTAATATCGACCAGCGTGCCCTTGTGGCGGAACTCGCCCTTCGGGATCGAGTGCTTCTGGAACACCTCTTCCACGGTCTGGAGATAAAACTCCGCTGTCATGTCGCATACGCTGCGATATTCGTCGTAGAAATCCTTGGTCGCCTGCGCGCTAGCATCGCCGGCTTTGTCGCCCACAGTGAGGTGTTTGAACATCTCGTAATGGCTCATCATGTGGCTCGAGAGGTTCATCGACATGAAGGCGTTAAGTTGCATGAAGCCCGGATAGACCCGGCGACCAGAGCCCGGATATTTCATCGGCACAGTGGCGATCACGGACTGGCGGAACCATTCGATCGGGCGCTGCATCGCCATGGTGTTGACCGAGGTGGGGCATTCGCGCGTGTCGATCGGCCCGCCCATCATCGTCAACGTCGCAGGCGTCGCGGGCGATTTGTGGAGGTTCATCAGCGCGGTCGCGGCAAAGGCCGGAACGCTCGGCTGGCACACCGCCATCATGTGGATGCGCTGGCCCTTTGCCCCGTCACTATTGGCATCGGCATGAACATGCTCGGTGAATTCGATCAGGTATTCGATATATTCATCGAGGTCGAATTGCCCGGCGCTTTGCGGCACCATTTTGGCATCGGCCCAGTCGGTAATGAACACATCGGCCGATTCCAGCATCCGCTCCACTGTGCCGCGCAGCAGCGTGGCGTAATGACCGCTCATCGGAGCGACCATCAACAAGCGCGGGCGATCCGCGGCTGCGCCTTCCACCGTAAAGTGCAGCAGATCGCCAAAGGGACGGGTGAGAGCCACCTGTTCGGTGACCGCATGGACCTTACCATCGATTACAACGCTGGTGAGGCCGAACGCGGGCTTGCCATAAGGTGCGGTGGCGTGGGCAAACACTTCCATCGCATTGGCCACCATCGGCCCGATCCCGGTATAGCCCAGGGGATTGGCCGGGTGGGACAGCATTTCGGCACTGATGGAAGCAAGCGCGCTGGCGCTGTTCATCCAGCTGCGCTGGAGCTCATAAGCGTGGTAAAGCATCGGGTTACCTCAAGCAGCGAACGGTCTGGTGCCGCGTTAGAGCCGCGGCTTTCCCGAATAGATGCGCCTTTGCGGGCCGTTGTGCAATGCACAATTATAGAGCCTGCATGGCGGCGGCTACGCTCCAGCCACTCCCAAGGCACAGGGGCCTGCTGCTTTTTGCACGTGAAATTCGCGCAATGGACCGCTAGAGCGCTGCAATCATGAATGTCGAAATCCAGAAGCGCGAACTCTCTGACACATCGGCTCCTGCCGAGACCGTGGCCGGGCTGCCCGAACCAGCGACAATTGTTGACGACGAGGCGGCGCCCAAATCGCGTTCGCTCGGTCCGCTCAGGATGGTGTTCAACACCGCCATCCAATACCCGCGCGAAATCGCCCTCGCGCTGCTTGCACTGGTGATTACGTCAGGGGCAACGCTGGCGATTCCATGGCGTTTCAAGGTCATTATTGATGAGGCTTTCGGCGGCAATGCGACCCCCGCCGCGATCGGCACCGCATTTCAATATCTGCTGATGATCGTGGTGGTGCTCGGCATTGGCACGGCGATGCGGTTTTATTTCGTCAGCTGGCTTGGGGAACGCGTGGTGGCCGATGTCCGGCTGAAAGTGCAGGCCAATCTGCTGCGCCTTTCGCCCGGCTTTTACGAGGTGAACAGCCCCAAGGAAATCTCCAGCCGGATGACATCGGACACTGCGATCATTGAAAACGTGGTCGGCACCACGGTTTCAGTCGCGCTGCGCAATTCGTTGACCGCCATCGGCGGCATCGCGCTGCTGATCTTCCTCGCGCCATCGCTCACGCTGGGCCTCCTGATCGGCATTCCCTTGGTGATCGCGCCCATCGTGTTCTTTGGACGCAAGATCCGCGCAGTTTCGCGCACCAGTCAAGACCGGATCGCGGATGTTGGCGCCTACGTGACCGAAGTGTTGTCCGCGATGAAGATCGTGCAGAGTTTCGGGCAAGAGCGGCGTGAAGGCGAACGCTTTGCCGGCGTTGTCGAGGAAACCTTCGCCATCGCCCGGAGGCGCATCATTTTGCGCGCGGCCATGACCTCTGTGGTGATTTTGCTGGTGTTCGGCGCGATCACGCTGGCGATGTGGCGCGGCGCACTCGCTGTGAATGAAGGCACGATAACGCCGGGCGATATGGGCTTCTTCGTGTTTACCGGCATTCTGGTGGCCGGCGCGCTGGGCTCGCTCACGGAAGTTTACGGCGATCTGCTGCGCGGTGCAGGCGCGGCGAGCCGGTTGGCCGAACTGCTTCAAGCGCAGCCTGACATCGCCCCTCCGGCCCGTCCTGAACGCCTGCCTACACCGGCACGCGGCAGTCTTTCGTTCCGCAACGTCACCTTCCGTTACCCGGCACGGCCGGGAACTGAAGCGCTCGGGGACTTCACACTCGAAATCGAGCCGGGGGAGACCATCGCCATTGTCGGCCCATCAGGCGCGGGCAAATCGACGATTTTTCAACTTGTCGAACGGTTCTACGATCCGCAGAGCGGGACGATCCGGATCGACGGCGTGCCGCTGACCAGCGCCGATCCGGGCGAGGTCCGTTCGCGCATCGCGCTGGTGCCGCAGGACGGCGTGCTGTTCAGCGCCAATGCCCGCGACAACCTGCGTTACGGCCAATGGGACGCGAGCGACGAGGATATCTGGGACGCCGCCCGCGCCGCCAATGCCGAAACCTTCCTTCGCGCGCTTCCGCAAGGGCTTGACACCTATCTTGGCGAAGGCGGCACGCAGTTGTCAGGCGGCCAGCAACAGCGCGTCGCCATCGCCCGCGCGCTGCTGCGCGATGCGCCGATCCTGCTGCTGGATGAAGCGACCAGCGCGCTGGATGCCGAAAGCGAACAATTGGTGCAGCAGGCGCTCGACGGGCTGATGCAGGGCCGCACCACGCTGGTGATCGCCCATCGCCTCGCCACGGTGCGTGCGGCGGACCGGATTGTGGTTCTGGAAAACGGACGCATCGTCGAACAGGGCACGCATGAGGCGCTGAGCAAGGCGGGCGGGCTTTACGCAAGGCTTGCCAGCCTGCAATTCGCCAACGCGACCGCCTGACCTTTTCGACCCTAACCTTTTCGACGAAACGCACGGCCCGCCGGATAAGCGGCGACCGCTTGGCGCAGGCGACGTTAATGTGGCCCGCTTTAGAGATATCGTCGAAGCTTTTCAGGGACACATCCACCATGATTCACAAGACCGCCGCCCTTCTCGGCGCAAGCCTGATCGCGCTCGCCGCGCCAGCCTTTGCCAATAACGATAGCCACGGCCACGACGACAGCGGCGCGGCCGCGTATCTGGTTCAGGCGACCACCGATGCGCCCGCAGCGCAATTGCCGACCATGAGCTTTGGTGAATGGGGCGTCGATCCCGATCTGCTGGCCGACGATATTACACCGGGCGATGACTTTAACGCCTACGTCAACAAGCGCTGGATCGACGCGAACCCGTTGCCCGCCGATTTCAGCCGTATCGGTGCCTTCACCTTGCTTGGTGAAAAGAGCACCGCTGACGTCAAGGCGCTGATGGACGAGTTGATGGCCAAGGACCAGGCCACCCTTTCGGGTGACGAACGCCGCATCGTGGACGCCTATCGCACCTATCTTGATACAAGCGCCATCGAAGCGGCCGGCCTTGCCCCTGCGCAGCCCTATCTGGCCCGGATCAAAGGCGCCGCGACGCTGAACGATCTCGCCATGTTGTGGGCCGAGCCGGGCTTTGCCAGCCCGATTGGTGCGGGCGTGGGCGTGGATGCCAAGCAGCCCGATCGCCACATTGCCAACGTCGGCTTCGGCGGGTTGGGGATGCCGGACCGCGATTACTATCTCGACACGTCGGAAAAGGGCCAGGCGATCCAGGCCAAGTACAAGGAATACCTCGCCTTTCTGCTGGGCGAGGCTGGCTACGGCGATCCCGCCGCGATGGCCGAAACCGTCTATGCCTTTGAAGACACCATTGCGCGCACCGTGGCGTGGGATCGCACCGTGCGTCGCAACCGCGATCTGACCTACAACCTGCTGACCGCTGACGAACTCGCCGCAATCGGCGGCGCCGTTCCCGTCGCGGCCATGCTCCAGCAGATCGGCGTTGCGGAAAGCCCCGGCTTCGTTGTCAGTCTGATGCCGCCAACGGCTGAGGAAATCGCGCAATACAAGCTGGACGACGCAACCCTTGCCAAGATCGGCACCGGGCTTCCTGGCATGTTCGCGCTGATCGGCGAAACCCCGGTTGCAGTGCTGCAAGCCTGGATGGCCAAGGAGTTCCTGTCCAGCCACGCCGCCGTGCTGCCTTCGCGCTTCGATGAAGCAAACTTCGCATTCTACGGCCAGACCCTGCGCGGAACGCCCGAGCAGCGTCCGCGCTGGAAGCGCGCCATCGGCGAATCCGAGGGTCTGTTGGGCGAGTTGATCGGCAAGTCCTATGTCGCGCGCTACTTCCCGGCAGAAAACAAGATCGCGATGGATGAACTGGTCGCCAACCTGCGCGTGGCGCTGCGCGAATCCATTGCCGAAATTGACTGGATGGGCGAAACCACCAAGACCCAGGCGTTGGCCAAGCTCGACAGCTTTGACCCCAAAATCGGCTATCGCCCCAACCTGGAAACCTATGAAGGCCTCGCCATCATGGCGGGCAATCCGATCGCCAATCGCATGGCAGCGGCCCGTTGGCAGCTGGCCGACAATGTCGCCAAGCTGGGCGAACCCATCGACCGCACCGAATGGGGCATGCTCCCGCAGACGGTGAATGCCTATTACAACTCGGTGAAGAACGAGATCGTGTTCCCCGCCGGCATTCTGCAACAGCCGTTCTTCGCGCTCTCTAACGACATCGCGGTCAATTACGGCGCGATCGGAGGGGTAATCGGGCATGAGATCGGCCACGGGTTTGACGATCAGGGGTCCAAATCGGACTCCACCGGAGCCTTGCGCAACTGGTGGACCGATGATGACCGCGCCGCCTTTGATGAACTCGGCAATCGTCTCGTGGCACAGTACAACGCCTTCTGTCCGCTTGATGATGGCACAACCTGCGTCAACGGCCGCTTGACGCTGGGCGAGAATATCGGCGATGTCGGCGGCCTCAGCATGGCCTACCGCGCCTACAAGATCGCGACCAAGGACACAGACGTACCGGTGATCGACGGCTTGTCCGGCGATCAGCGCTTCTTCCTCGCCTGGGCGCAGGTGTGGCGTTCCAGCCAGCGCGAGGCGAACTATCGCAACCGCCTCGTCACCGACAGCCACAGCCCGGAAGAATACCGCGTCAACGGCGTCGTGCGTAACCTCGATGAATGGTACGAGGCCTTTGGTGTCAAACCCGACGATGCGCTGTATCTGCCGCCCGAAGAGCGCGTGCGCATCTGGTAAATCCTTTCAAGGCCCGCCCCATCAACCGGGCGGGCCTTTTGGTTTGACTTGCCCCCCCCTCTCGGCAAAGCGCTGCGGCTATGAATGAAACCATCGTCGCCATTCTGCTCGGCATTCTTGAAGGACTGACCGAGTTTCTGCCCGTGTCATCGACCGGGCACCTGATCTTGGCGTCGGAGCTGTTCGGCTATGACGCGGCGCAGTGGGCGCAGTTCAATGTGGTGATCCAGCTGGGCGCGATTCTGGCCGTGGTCGTCACCTATTTCCGGTACCTTTGGGGGATGTTCCTCGGCCTGCTCACGTGGGAGCAGACCTCGGTCTTGTTTGTCCGCAACCTGATGGTCGGCTTCACACCCGCAGCGGTGATCGGGCTGCTGGCCAAGGATCAGATCTTTGCGCTGCTGGAAAGTCCGCTGGTGGTCGCCTGGGCGCTACTGGTGGGCGGGGTGGCGATGATCGGGCTCGAAAAGACCGTTCGCCCTGGTGAGGACAGTGGCGTGGCAGCAATTCCGTTGAAAAAGGTCATCGGCATCGGTTTTATCCAGTGTCTGGCGATGATCCCCGGCACCAGCCGTTCGGGCGCGACCATCCTGGGCGCGCTGGCAATGGGTGTGGGGCGCAAGACCGCGGCGGAATTCAGCTTCTTTCTGGCCGTGCCCACCATGCTTGGCGCAGCAACCGTCAAGATCGCGTCCGATCCCGAAGCCCTGATGGCAGGCGGCGGATTGGTGGGCTGGCAGGAAATCATGATCGGCCTTGTCGCAGCGTTTGTGGCCGCAATGGTCGTGATCCGCGCCTTTGTGACCTATGTGGGCCGTTTCGGATTTGCCCCGTTTGGCTACTACCGCATACTTATTGGCGGGGCCGCGCTGGTGTGGCTGCTGGCGCGCTAGACCCACCATTGCGGAACCACCCCGTGCCTTGCTGGTTTTGGAGGTACGAAGGCCGTGTCGGCCATCAAAGCGGCTGCTGACGGAGACATCGGGTAAAATGGCGTTGTTGGTGTTGATCGTGTTGGGGGCAACGCTGGGCTGGCTGGCTTCAATCATGGCCCGCACGGAAGCGCCTGGCACCATTCTGCGTCAGGTTGCGCTTGGCATGATCGTATCGGTGATCGCCGGCGAGATCGCCAATGAAGGCACCATGATCGGCAGCCTTTCGATAGTCAGCCTCGGCATCGCGCTGGCCGCTACCGGAGTGGCGCTGGTGCTTTATCATGCGCTGGGCGCCCTGACGACGCGCTCGCGCACATGAAAATTTTTCAAGCACTGGAACATTTGCCCGGAATCGCTCTATAGCCCCGTTCGGCAGGCCGTCGCCTGCCAGCCAGTTTATGGAGAGCATTATGAAGTTCACGTCCAAGCACACTGCCTTCTTTGCCGCCGCAGCCCTCGGTCTGTCGCTCGCCGCCTGCCAGGGCCCGAACGAAGAAGCCGCCGACGAGCAGGGCGATGCCATGGTCGATGCCGTCGATGAAAAGGCTGATGCCATGGAAGATGCCGGCCAGATCACCGATACGCAGGAAGATGCGATGGTTGATAACGCCGAAGCCAAGGCCGATGCCATGGAAGCCAAAGGCGAAGCCGTTGACGAAGCCACCGGCCAGTAATTACGCGTTCGTCAGCCAGTAATGGTTGGAGCGCTAAAAAAGGCGGCTTGGAACTTCGGTTCCGGGCCGCTTTTCTTTTGCGCTCAGACCGGTTTCGCGCCGCTGCCTCGCCCGCCGCGCAGGTGATATTCCTGCGTGCCCCGGTGCAGCACATTGTCAACATCGATCACCGCCGCGTTGGCATAAGTAAACCCGGCCGGAAGGCTACGATACAGCCGGTCAAAATCGCGCTCCACTGTCTGACGATAAAGATCGCCGAAGCTCGGGATCACGAAATAGGTCGGTTGCAGATCGCTGATGACGTAATCGGTGCGCATCACCCGGTCGACATTCAGCATGATCCGGTTGGGACTTTCGCCCTCCACGGCAAAGCGCGCCTCTGTCGGGCCTGAGAGGATGCCCGCCCCATAGGCGCGCACGCCGCTATCTTCCTCGATCAGGCCGAATTCCACCGTGTACCAGTACAGCGCGCCCAGCGCCTTCAAGCGGTTGTAGCGCATCGCCTTCCACCCGGCGCGGCCATATTCCTGCATATAGTCGGCATAGGTGGGATCGGTCAGCATTGGGACATGACCGAACACATCGTGAAACACGTCCGGCTCCTCGATGTAATCGAAGGTTTCGCGGGTGCGGATGAAGTTCCCTGCGGGAAAGCGCCGGTTGGCCAGATGCCAGAAGAACACGTGATCGGGGATCAGCATTGGCACCGGCACCACGCTCCACCCAGTCAGCGCGCCCAGTTCTTCCGACAAAACGCCGAACTCCGGCACGCCCCCACGCCCCAGATCGAGCTTTTCCAAACCGGCCAGAAAGGCGCTGCACGCTCGTCCGGGCAGAAGCTCCATCTGGCGGGCGAACAGGTCATTCCAGACCGCGTCATCCTCGGACGTATAGGCGGTTTGTGCCGGTTCCAGCCAATCCTCGCCCACATGGGCTGGCTTGGCGAGCGGGGCAGTGAAGACATCGCCCGTCATTTCGGGCAGAGTGGCAAAATCGGGCTGGGGGTCTGCAAGTGTGGCCATATCGTTGCCGGACATAGGCTCTTCTTGCAGCCTGCACAAACGAAGGAGCGGCCAATGGGGATGAAGCGCAAGGAATATGAGGCGGCGCTTGAACCGCTGACCTTGGAACTGGTCAGCATGGCGCGCTGGGCCAAGACAACCGGCGCACGGATCGTCGTGCTGTTCGAAGGCCGCGATACTGCGGGCAAGGGCGGGGCGATTACGGCGGTGCGCGACAAGCTCAATCCGCGCCAGTGCCGCACCGTGGCGCTGCCCAAGCCGACCGAGATCGAAGCGGCGCAATGGCATTTCCAGCGCTATGTCCCGCACCTGCCCGCTGCGGGCGAGATCGTGCTGTTCGACCGGTCATGGTACAACCGCGCGGGCGTCGAAAAAGTGATGGGCTATGCCTCCGAAGCCGAAGTCGCGGCGTTTCTTACAGCGGCGCCGGCCTTCGAAAAGATGCTCGTCGATGATGGCATCCTGCTGTTCAAATACTGGCTTACCACCGATCAGGCGCAGCAGGAGGAACGGCTGCGCGAACGGCTGGACGATCCGCTGAAGCGCTGGAAGCTGTCGCCGATCGATCTGGCTGCGCGGGCGAAATACACCGAATATACCAAGGCGCGCGATGCGATGCTGAAAGCGACCCACACGACACACGCACCGTGGACACTGGTCGATTTCAACGATCAGAAGCGCGGGCGGCTGACGCTGGTCAGTGATCTCCTCAGCCGCATCCCCGATACGCATGAAGCGCCCGCTGGAATCGACTTCCCCGATCTGGGCAAGCCGCCGGTGAAGGAAAGCTACAAGGTGCTGAAGCCGATCAAGGATTACCCGCTGGATTAAACCGATGCGCTCGCCTGCGTGATCTGCCGCCCGTCATCAGCAAAGGCGGCAAGGTCGTAGCCCTTGTCGGTTTGGCGCATCACCAGATGCAGCGGTTCGCCTGCAACGGCGGGAGAAAGACCACGGAAGGTGAAGCCGCGCAGCCGGTTTTCGCCCAGTTCTCCGGCCACAAGTTGCAACAGCAGGCTCGCGATCAGGGGGCCATGGACCACGAGCCCGCGATACCGCTCGACGTCTGTCGCATAAAGCGCATCGTAGTGGATGCGGTGGGTGTTGAAGGTCAGCGCGGAGTACCGGAACAGCAGGCGCGGATCAGGGGTGATGGTGCGGTGGGCGTCCCATCCGGATGGGTCGAAAAGCCCTTCTCCCGGCAGTGGCGGGCTGAGCGGCGCTTCGGGCGCGGCAGCTTCGCGGTAAACCAGCGTCTGCGTTTCAATCACCGCCAGCGTGCCATTGGCGCGGATGTGATGCTCGACATCGACAAACGCGAGCCGGCCCGATCCGCCCTCTTTCTCGCTCACCGAAGCAATCCGGCTGACACGTTCGATCACCGCACCGATTGCGACGGGCGCGTGGAACGCGATCTTCGACGAAGCCCACATCCGGCGCGGCATCGCGAAGGGCGGCAGGAAGCTGGCGGGCGAATTGTCACGCGCCGGGTGGCCGTCCGCGCCAAGCCTGTCGGTGGCAGCGTCAGGCGTGCAAAGCGCGAAATGGATGCCCTGCGGCATGATCGCAGGGCTCGGGCGCGGCAGATCGAAGGTGGCGAGCCAGCGCGCCGCCAGCCCTTCGTCGAGCCGGTCCTTGGCGCGGGCTTCGCGCCCGATCCACGCGTCGAAGGTCATGCGGCGCGCTCGAACACCGCAGCGATGCCCTGCCCGCCGCCGATGCACATCGTTTCCAGCCCGTAGCGCACCCCGCGCCGGTGCATTTCATGCGCCATGTCGGCAAGAATGCGCCCGCCGGTTGCGCCGATGGGGTGGCCCAGCGAAATGCCCGATCCGTTGACGTTGAGGATATCGCGGCGCGGATCGTCCGCGCTCCAGCCCCAGCCTTTGAGCACAGCGAGCACCTGCGGCGCGAAGGCTTCGTTGAGTTCGACCAGCCCGATATCGTCCCAACGATATCCGCGCCGGGCAAACAGGCGCTCCACGGCAGGCACCGGGCCGATGCCCATGCGCGAAGGATCACACCCGGCCGCCGCCCAGCCGCCGAACCATAGCATCGGAGTAAGTCCGAGTTCCTCCAGCTTGTCCTCCGCCACCACAAGGCAGGCCGCTGCTGCATCGTTCTGCTGGCTGGCGTTTCCAGCCGTGACAATGGCGTCTGGATCGCGTTTGCCATCGATGGGGTACAGCTTGCCCAGCGTCTCCATCGATGCATCGGTGCGGTAGCCTTCGTCGTGGTCGAAGATCACCGGATCGCCCTTCCTTTGTGGAATCGCGACCGGCACCAACTGCTGCGCAAACTTGCCTTCAGCCCAGGCCCGCGCCGCGTTCTGGTGCGAACTGACGGCGAAAGCGTCAGCCTCCTCCCGCGAGATGCCGTAATCCTTGGCGAGGTTTTCGGCGGTTTCGATCATCCCGGAAATCACGCCGAAGCGTTCAACCGGCTGGCTCATCACCCGGCCCCGGCTCAGGCGATCATGCAAGGTAAGATCACCCATCCGCACACCGCCGCGCGCGGCCAGCGTGTAATGTTCGACATTCGACATGCTTTCAACGCCACCCGCCACCACGACATCGGCCATGCCGGTTTCCACCATCATCGCCGCAGTCGCCACGGCCTGCACGCCCGATCCGCAGCGGCGATCCAGTTGAAATCCGGGGACTTCGATGGGCAGCCCCGCGGCAAGCCAGCTCCAGTGGCCGATAGCTGGCGCTTCGCCATTGCCGTAGCCTTGGGAGAACACCACGTCATCGACGCGCGCAGGATCGATGCCGCTGCGTTCCATCAGCGCCTTGAGGATCACTGCGCCAAGCTGCCCTGCATTCATGGCGCTGAGGCCGCCGAGGAACTTGCCCACAGGCGTGCGCAGCGGCGAAACGATGGCGGCTCTTCTGGTCATGGTCTGTCCTTATCACTCAACGCCACCGTCCCCGCATCGACCAGCTTGCCGATCGCGCCCGCGGACAGCCCCAGCTTTTCAGCCAGCACTTCCTCGGAATGCTGCCCGAGGAACGGCGCTGGCGCAGGGTTGCCCGCGTCGCGGCCCGGTAGGTTCGCAAAGGACCGGGTGGCGGGATAATCAAAGCCCGAAGGGTTGGCGGGCGCAGGGCCGAACAGCGGATTATCCGCCACCAATTGCCTGTCATTCGCGGCTTCATAAGCGGTGCGGTAACGCTCGAACGTGCAGCCCTGCGCGGCCAGGCGCGCTTCAAGGTCGGCATAGTCCAGCGCAGCCGCAGCGCTCTGGAACAGCGTGAACAGTTCCGCGCGGTGCTGGAAGCGCGGTGTATCGCCATCGGCAAAGCGCACGCCATATTCGGCTTCCAGCACGCCGATGCCGCCTTCGACCCCGAAGGCCTTGACCAGCCCGGTCCACTGCTTGGGCGTCAGCGCGGCGACCATGAAGCGTGTCCCATCACGGCTGCGAAAATCGCGCCCGAACGCGCCCCAGATCGCATTGCCAAGCCGTTCGCGATCGCCGCCGCGATACAGCACTTCGGCCATCAGCCCGGCGTTCGCCATGGTGCCGATCGCCACGTCGCCCAGCGGCAGGCGCACTTCACTGCCCTCTCCGGTCTTGTCGCGGTGGCGCAAGGCGGCGAGCAAGGCGAACGCGCCATAGGCTCCGGTGATGAAGTCCCATGCCGGGAGCACCTGATTGACCGGCGGTGCCGTCGCGGGATCCCAATCCTCCGGCCCGCACATCAGCGGGTATCCGGCGGCGGCGTTGACGGTGAAATCCATCGCCTGGCGCCCATCGTTCCAGCCCATCACGCGCAAAGACACCATGTCGGCCCGCTTGGCCTGCATCGCGGCGTGGCTTAGGAAGCTGCGTTCGGGCAGGTTGGTGATGCACTGGCCGACGCTGGCGGCCAGTTCCACCAGCAATTCGCGCCCCTCGCCCGATTGCAGGTCGAGCGCCACCGATTTCTTGGCGCGGTTGAGATTCTCCCACGACAGCGAGCGCCCTTCGCGCGTCAGCATATAGCGGTTGTAATCGAGCCCGCCCGCCGTGTGGTCCACCCGGATCACTTCGGCCCCCATCTGCGCGCAGTACAGGCCCGCAGTGGGCGAAGCGACGAAGCTGGAAACTTCGACGATGCTCAGGTCATCGAGAAGGTCATACATCTCAGGCGTTGGCCGCCCATTCGCGCAGCATGTGCTTGGCGATCTGGAGCTGTAGGATCTGGGTCGTGCCTTCATAGATGCGGTAGATGCGCGCATCGCGGAAGAAGCGTTCGGCATCGTATTCGGCAAGGTAGCCAGCCCCGCCATAAATCTGCACCACGCGATCAACTACCCGGCCGCACATCTCGCTGGCGAAGACCTTGAAGGCGGCGGCCTTCACAAGGATGTTCTCGCCCCGATCAGCCCGCGCGGTGACATCGGCCATCATTGCTTCAGCGGCGTAGATTTCGATCTCGCTGTCAGCCAGCATCGCCTGGATCAGCTGGAAATTGGCAATTGGCTCGCCAAAGGCCTTGCGCTCATTGGCGTAACGCAGCGCCGAATCGAGCGCGCGGCGGGCATAGCCGGTGGCCGCTGCGCCTACGCTGATCCGCCCGTTGTCGAGGCTCTTCATCGCGAAAACAAAACCCTTGCCGGTCTCTGCGCCAAGCAGCGCGTCACCCGGCACGCGCACATCATCAAGCATGATGTCGCAGATGTGGCTGCCGGACTGGCCCATCTTCTTGTCGGGCGATCCGGTCGAGATACCCGGCGTGGTCATCGGCACAAGGAAGGCGGAGACGTGAGCATTCTTGGGCAGCGCGTCCTTGTTGGTGCGCGCCATGATCAACGCGACATCGGCGTGCGGCGCGTTGGTGATGTAGCGTTTGGTGCCGTTCAGGATCCAGCCGTTGCCGTCGGGATCCGGCACCGCCGTCGTCGCAAGCCCCGCGCTGTCGCTGCCCGAACCCGGCTCGGTCAGGCCGAAACAGGCGATCTTGCCTTGGGCAATCTGCGGATACCATTCGGCCTTCTGGGCCGGCGTGGCGCCATTTTTAAGC
The DNA here is from genome assembly GCF_056495765.1 of Erythrobacter sp. 'gip.4 top 5'. Classification (NCBI taxonomy): domain Bacteria; kingdom Pseudomonadati; phylum Pseudomonadota; class Alphaproteobacteria; order Sphingomonadales; family Erythrobacteraceae; genus Erythrobacter; species Erythrobacter sp. 'gip.4 top 5'. Next base: position 290,646 of record NZ_CP200270.1, read on the forward strand.
GCGCTGGAAAACATCCCCACATTGATCGAGAAGATCGAACGATAGGCGGGCGCCGCGTAGGCCATGATATTCACGACGCGCGCATATTGCGTCATGTTAAGGCCTGCGCCGCCGAATTCCTCGGGCACCGAAAGGCCAAACAGCCCCATGTCGCGCATCTCTGCAAGGATCGCGTCCGGCACCCGATCTTCAGCAATCACCTGCGCTTCGGCGGGGATCAACCGTTCGCGGACATATCGCTGCAACTGCTCGGCAAATTGTTCGAAGATGTCTTCGTCCATGCCCGGATTTGAGGCGCTGGGATTGGCGGGCGCGGTGAGCTTTGTGGGGGCATTCATGGTGAGCAGTGTCCTTGAACGGTAAGTCGGGCGGGCGACCTTTGCGCTTAATTGCGCGCGGGCGCTGGGCCGCCTGTCGCTTCGGCAGGATCAGGGGCCGCGGCTGGCGCAGGCGGTGCCGCGTCGACTGGCGCATCTGTCTCCAGGGCCTCGGGCGGCAGACGACGCTCGTCGAGCATCGAGGCGGCATCTTCAAGCGCCTTGGCCTCGCCCGGGCTGACCTCGCCGGGCGCGCTCGCCCCCTCATTGCCGCACGCAGCAAGGATGAGGGCAAGGCACACGGCGATGGGCCAGCGCGGCACGGCGGCGCTTACTCGGCCGGGGCTTCAGCGGCGGCGGCGGCTTCGGCAGCCACGCTGGCGGCGGCATCGCCCGCAGCGGTGGCACCGGCTTCCGGCGTTTCCAGAGCGCCCGGCGCATCGGTTACAGTGGCGGAAGGATCGGCAACCGGCGCTTCCTCAATCGGGGCGAGCGCGGCATCGGCGGGCATTTCCACCGTATCGGCGCTCACTTCAGTCGAAGCGTCATCGGCGCTGCCGCAGGCAGACAGCAGCAAGGCGGCGCCGGCAAGGGCGGTGAGGGAAAAAGCAGTACGCATCGGATTGGTCCTTTTTTGGATAGCGTTATGGGATGGGGTTTAGCCAAGCCTTGGGGAATACGCCAAGCAGCAAATGGTGTCTTAACCATTGCCCGCTATCTTCGGCAGCATGTCCCGCAAGCCATCTTTTGCGTTCCACGCGCTCGCTGCCGCTGTTCTCTTGCCTGCCGCCGTGCTCGTCGCGCAGCCTGTGACGGGTGCGTTTACCGTGACCGAAACCGGACGCAGCTATGCCAATCTGCAGGATGCGGTGAACGATATCGGCGATGCCCGCGCCACGATTCGCATCGCACCTGGCACCTATCGCCAATGCGCGGTGCAGGAACAGGGCGTCATCGTCTACGAAGCCGCCGAACCGGGCACCGTCATTTTCAAGGCGCGTTCCTGCGAAGGCAAGGCTGCCTTGGTGCTACGCGGCGCGGGCGCGGAGATTCGGGGGCTGACCTTCAGCAATATGAAGGTTCCCGATGGCAACGGCGCAGGCATTCGACTGGAGGCGGGGTCTTTGAACGTCGCCCATGCGCGGTTTCAGGACAGCGAGCAGGGCATTCTGACCGCTGACGATCCGCAAAGCCGCATCTACATTACCCGGTCGACCTTCACCGGGCTTGGCACCTGCGAGAATTCCGCAGGCTGCGCGCATTCGATCTATATCGGCAATTACGGGTCGCTCACCGTGCGCGAGAGCCGGTTCGAACGCGGCATGGGCGGGCATTACGTCAAGGCGCGCTCGGGGCAGGTGACGATCGAGAACAACAGCTTCGATGACGCAAACGGGCGCGCCACCAATTACATGATCGATTTACCCGCTGGCAGCGTCGGCCGGATCGCGGACAACTGGTTCATGCAGGGGCGCGAGAAGGAGAATTACTCCGCCTTCATCGCGCTGGGCGCCGAAGACTTGCTGCACGCGTCCGATGGGCTGGAGGTGGTGAACAACGAAGCGCGCTTCGTCCCCGGCCTTTCCCGCCAGAGCGTGTTCTTCGCTGACTGGACCGCATCGCGGATCGTGATGCAGGGCAACACGCTGGCCGCGAGCCTGACGCAATACGAGCAACGTTAAAGCAGCAAATGCCCTGACCGGTCGCGCTTGGTCGCCAGATAATGGGCGTTGTGGGGATTTTCAGGCAGCTGGTGCGGCACCCGCTCACTCACCGTGATCCCGGCGGCTTCCAGCGCGGTCACCTTGGCCGGGTTGTTGGTCAACAAGCGTATGGCGCGTGCGCCCAGCAGGTCCAGCATCCGCGCCGCCACCGGAAAATCGCGGGCTTCGTCGGGCAGGCCGAGCCGCTGATTGGCCTCGACTGTATCGAACCCCTGATCCTGCAAGCGGTAAGCGCGCAGCTTGTTGATCAACCCGATCCCGCGCCCTTCCTGCCGCATGTACAGCAGCACGCCCCACCCGCCGCGGTCTTGCGCCTCATGCGCCATCGCGTGCAGCGCGGCGTCAAGCTGCGGGCCGCAATCGCATTTGAGGCTGCCGAGGATGTCGCCCGTCAGGCACTCCGAATGGAGGCGGACAAGCGGCTGGCGGTCGCCGCTCTGCTTGCCGATGACGAGCGCGACATGTTCGCGCAGGTCCGCTGCCGACCGGAAGGCGACGATTTCGGCATCTTCGCAGGCTGAAACCGGCAGGCGGGCACGAGTGACGATGCGCAGTGCCCCGGCAGAGGCATAGGCGGAAAGATCCGACACGGCGACAGGCACGGCCTCGCCCGCGTCCACCGGATCGACCAGAAAGGCGGGCAGGATCCCCGCAATCCGCGCCAGTTCCAGCGCAGCGCGGGCCGATTCCTCCCAACCCAGCGTTACCGCCTTGAACGGGCCTTTGAGCGGATTGCCCAGATCCAGCGCGGGATCGGCAATCGGCAGGGCATCGCGCAAGGTGAAAGGATCGCCGCCTGCAATCAGCACCGGAGCGTGCGGGACGGCGGCATCGCGCTGGTTGGCGAGTTTCAGGGTGGCAGCACGCGCAGCGGAGATCAGCATCCGCGGCGCAGTCGCGTCCTGCGCAATCGCGGTTTCCACCGGCAACAAGGTCGGCCCGCCCGCGAACGCCAGCGGCCAGCCGTGGCGCAATGCGTCCACCGCCTGCGCCGCCCGGCGCTCTGGAGATGGCGTGCTCAGATGTCGAACTCCGTGATCAGCGGCACATGATCGGAGGGCTTTTCCCATGCGCGTGCATCTTCGAGAACACGGTGCCCGGTCGCCTGCCGCGCCAGACCGGGTGAGGCCCACATGTGATCCAGGCGGCGCCCCTTGTCGTTTTCCTGCCAGCTCGGATTGCGATAGCTCCACCAGCTGTAATAGCGCTGCGGCGCGGGGACGTGCTGGCGGCCCAGATCGATCCAGCCGTGGGCGTCCTGAAAGCGGCCCAGCGTCTCGACCTCGATCGGCGTGTGGCTGACGACCTTCAACAGTTGCTTGTGGCTCCACACGTCGCTCTCCAGCGGAGCGATGTTGAAATCACCGACGATCAACGTGGGGCGATCCAGCTGATCGGCCCAGCGCGTCATGCGTTCGAGGAAATCAAGCTTCTGGCCAAACTTGGGATTGATCGTGCGATCCGGCACATCGCCGCCCGCGGGAACATAGACATTCTCGACCAGCACATCACGGCCCAGCACTTCCACCCCGATATGCCGCGCCTCGCCATTATCCTGCCAGTCGTGGCGGGTAAGTTCACGGATCGGCACGCGGCTGACGGTGGCCACGCCGTGGTAGCCTTTTTGCCCGCTAACGGCCTGATGGGTGTAGCCAAGGTTCGCCAAAGCTGATGCTGGGAACAGGTGGCTTTCGCACTTGATCTCCTGCAGGCACAGAATATCGGGCGCGGCCTCGGTCAGCAGCTTTTCGATCAGGCCCACACGCAGGCGGGCAGAATTGATATTCCAGGTGGCGACGGTCAGCATGGAGCGGACTTAGGGGGAGAAGCCCACGCCCTCAAGTAGCGAAGCGATAGGGCGACCAAGAACGCCCTCAAGTAGCGAAGCGATAGGGCGACCAAGAACGCCTCAAGTAGCGAAGCGATAGGACAGCAAGAACGTCCTCAAGTAGCGCAGCGGTAGGACAGCAAGAACGCCAAAATCCAGCGGCGCGGATGCCTCCCGATGTGAAACGTCGCTTTACCGTCACATCCGCAGGCGATAGCGCGCTCCCGAGGAGACTGCCGATGACCCCGACCCGCACGATGATCGCCCTGTTTGCTGCCGCCCTGCCACTGGGCGCGTGCACCACCACCGCGCCGGGTGAGCCAACCATGGCGGCTGTCGGCCAACCCGCCGCGCCGCAGAAGGCAAAGAACGTCATCCTGTTCATCGGTGATGGCATGGGCATCTCCACCATAACGGCAGCGCGCATCTATGAAGCGCAAAAGCGCGGGGAAAGCGGCGAGGAAAACCAGCTCAGCTTCGAGACGTTCGATCACGTCGCGCTGGTCAAGACCTACAACACCAATGCCCAGGTGCCCGACAGCGCCGGCACCGCAACCGCGATGCATTCGGGCCAGAAAACCCGCATCGGCGTGATCGGCATCGGGCCGGACGCGGAAAAAGGCGTGTGCAAGGATGCGCTGGCCCACCCGCTGCCCCTGCTGGGCGAGGAAGTGAAGCAGCGCGGTCTCGCGCTCGGGATCGTTTCCACCACCCGCTTGACCCACGCCACGCCCGCCAGTGTCTTTTCCCGCAGCGCTGACCGTGACTGGGAGGGGGACAATAACATTCCCGCCGACCAGCAGGGGCAAGGCTGCAAGGATATTGCACTGCAATTGTCCGAAGCGAATTTCGACGTGGCCTTGGGTGGCGGCACATCGGTGTTCTACGGCAAAGAGAAAGACCGCGCCGGTCGGCGTATCGATGCCGCCGCCGATCTTCCCGCACAGTGGGCTGCGGCGAATGACGGAACGGTCGTGACAACCGCCGCTGACCTTTCCGCCGCCCCAGCGGACAAGCCGGTGCTCGGCCTGTTCAGCCCCGGCCACATGACGTTCATGGCCGATCGCAAGGCCGATTCGCCCGAACCGACCCTTACCGACATGACCGCGGCGGCGATCACCCGGCTGAAGGCTGATCCGGATGGCTATTACCTGATGGTCGAAGGCGGACGGATCGATCACGCGCACCATGCAGGGCAGGCAGGCTACGCGCTGGAAGAGACAATCGAATTCGCCCGCGCGGTGCAATATGCGGTCGAGAATACCAATCCGGCTGAAACGCTGATCCTCGTCACCGCAGATCACAGCCACGTCTTCACCATCGCAGGCTATCCCAAGCGCGGGAATGATATTCTGGGCCTGGTGGTCCCGCCAGCGGGTCGCGGCGAAGATGGCGGTGACGGGGAATCGCCGGTGCTGGCCGGGGACGGCAAGCCTTACACCACGTTGGGCTATGCCAACGGGCCGGGAGGCATCTATCCGGATGAAGATGGCGATGGCGAATTTGCCCGGCCGATGCCGGAAACAGGCGTGAAGGCACGCCAGCAGGCGCTAGTGCCGCTCGGCGGCGAAACCCACGGCGGTGAGGATGTGGCCCTGTTCGCCACGGGACCAGGTGCAGAACGTGCGCGCGGCGTCATTGAGCAGAACGTGATCTACACGATCATCCGCAAGGCGCTGGGCTGGGGGGAGTAGGCGGGAACCCCTCCTTGAAAAACCAAAAAACCCCCGACCCGGGGGCGTTGGGTCGAGGGTTCCATAGAGCGTTCGTCACGCTTGTACAAAGCAGGCCCTTTGCGAAGGGTGGGCAACAGGGGGGAAACCTCCCTTCGAGCCGCCTTGTTGATAATGATTAGCCGTTGGAGGCTTTCAATCACATGAACGCGGCAAAAATCTTGTCGCTTTCATACAACGATTCGCCGCGCACGTGTTCAACCGGGGCGACGAGTGGAGCGACGCGGATCTTTAAATGTGAAGGTGCTGTCCGTAACACTGACACCGTAACGCTGGTTGGACAATTGCACGCGGGTGCGATTGTTCTGCGCATCCAGCGCGACCCAATAGGCCAGCTCCAGCCCGCCGGGGGCAGAGGGCTTGCGAACGAAGATCAGTGTGATCATGCCGAATTCGGGCTTTTTGGGATCACGCACTTCTACGCTCAGCACATTGGGATCGCGCGTCGCCACCATCTTGCCGAACGCCTTGACGTCCTTATCCGGGTTAAACAGCGCGCCCAGCGGTGAATTGCCGATCGGCCAGCGTTCAACCTGATTGACCTCGTAATCGATCATGTAGAGCGATTTACCGTTGGAGATGACGAGGAAATCGGCGTCCTTGCCATAGTCGAAGCGAATTTTGCCGGGGCGCTTCAGCGTCATCTGCCCGCGCAGCGTGGAACCCTGACGATCGGTCTGGGTGAAATCGGCCTGCATGGTGGAAATGCCGCGCAGCGCGCCGACAACCTTGTCGAGATCGCTGCTGGACTGCGCCGCAGCGGGCGCAGTCAAAGGGGCCGTGCCAACGGGCGCAAGACCCAAAGCCAGCGCGCCGGCGCCAAAGCCGATTGCCAGCGTACGAAAAGAAGGGATACGTTTTGTCATGCCGGTGCGGTTAAGACCGCTGGCTTGAACTGTCGATGAATTATCGCGCCTGCCGCCCGTCATGTTTGGGCCGGGCGGGCAGGCACGCAAAGCCGATCTTACTTGATCTTGGCTTCCTTGAATTCAACGTGCTTGCGCGCAACCGGATCATACTTGCGGAAGCTCATCTTCTCGGTGATGTTGCGCGGGTTCTTCTTGGTCACGTAGAAGAAGCCGGTGCCCTCGCTCGAGACGAGGCGGATCTTGACGGTGGTGGGCTTCGCCATGGCGGGTTCCTGTCAACTGGGTCGGCCCGGCGCATGCGTCACGCAGAGCTAAAAAAGCAAATAGCGGCATGCCCGGATGAACCGGCACACCGCCACACGAGCGCGCCATTCGCCGATTCACCGGCAAAAGTCAAGGCGGGCTTGGCGTGCCCGCTACCAGTCCGACGCGCGCGGTTTGCCGCGATTGGCCTTCACGGTGCCACGCTCCTTCTTGACCTTGAGCCGCGCGGTCTTGCCGATCCGATTGAGCCGGGTCTTGGCGCGGCGTTTGGGCTGGGTTTGCGCCTCTTCCAGCAACGCGGCCAGCTTCACGCGGGCATCCTGGCGGTTGGCCTCCTGCGTGCGGTGCGCCTTGGAATTGATGATGAGATCGCCATTGCCGGCCAGCTTCGCGCCTGCCAGCGTCCGCAGCCGCGCAAACACCACCGGATTCAGGCGCAGCGCATAGATGTTCACGCGCAATTCCACTTCGGTCGCGACCTTGTTGGCGTTCTGTCCGCCAGGGCCGGAGCCTGCCAGGAAACTTTCGCTCGCCAGCCGAATCGCGCGGGCGCTCAGCGATTCGGGGGTGTCTTCATCCATCGCCCGCCCCGAATGCGTTAAAGTCAGTCGGCAATTCGGCACGTGCTTCGATCGTGGTCTTGCCCGGACGAATCAGGGTCAGGCTTTCAGCGTGAAGCATGGTGCGCTTGGCCGCGCCCGCGGACCCTGCCCCATAGATCGGATCGCCCAGCAATGCAGTGCCAAGCCCCGCCAGCGCATGAACGCGCAACTGGTGCGTGCGGCCGGTTTCAGGCCGGAAGCGGATCAGGCTGTTGGGGCCAAGTGCCTTGACCAGTTCCCAATGCGACACCGCCAGCTTGCCCTTCTTGGCTGGAATCATCCGCCAGCCTTTTTCAACCGAGCTGATCTTGGACAGTGAAAGCTCGATCGTTCCCGATTCGCCCGGTGGATGCCCGGCCAGGATCGCCAGATAGGTCTTGCCCACCAGCCGGTCCTCAAAGGCCTTGTTGAACCGGGCCAGAGCCTTGGGATTGCGCGCCAGCAGCAGGCAGCCGCTGGTGTCGGTATCCAGCCGGTGCACCGCAACCGGCGGGCGCTGAAAGCCCAGTTTCAGCCGTTCGAGGTGGTCTTCCAGACAGATGCCGCCCTTGCGCGGCCGATCCACCGCCATGCCCGAAGGCTTGTCGATCACCAGCGCTTCGCCGTCTTCGTAAAGGATTTTGATGTCAGCCATGCGCCCGCGTTACCCGCTCGATCCCGCCTTGTCGAAGGGCGATGCGCGCCTAGACCAGAACAGCCCGCATCAACCCGCGCAAGGCATTGCCGATCCAGAAGCCCTGCGCCAGATCATCGAGCGACAGTTCCGCCTCGCGCGCCTTGCCGGTCGCGATCAGGTGGGCACGCAACACACCGGGCAACAGGCCGAGGTGCACAGGCGGGGTCAGCAACACGCCGTCCGCACCGTCCGCGAACACGCAGGTAAAGCTGCCCTCGGTCACCTGCCCATCCGCCCGCACCAGCACCGCTTCGTGCGCGCCGACAGATTGCGCGGCGGCCAGCGCGTCCTCGTAGAACCCGCGATCCGAGGTTTTGTGCGCCAGTCGCCAGTCCGATGGATCGAGCGGATGGGGCAGCGCCGCCACCCGGACCGGATTGTCCAAGGCAGGCGGCAGCGGCCCGGTTTCCAGCGCGCTTGCTCCGCTGCGTGACACCATCAGGCGCACGCGGGCGGGCGCATCCAGTTCAAAGCACACTGCCTGGATATGGTTGCGCAAGGCATGGCGATCAAAGGCGAAACCCAGCATCGCCGCGCTCGCCTTCATCCGTTCCAGATGCCGTTCGAGCAGCGCGATGCCGCTGTCGGGTTCGAACCGCATGGTCTCGATCAGATCGCAAGTGGCAGCGGTGAGGCCCGGCGCGGCGCGGCGCACGAACCCTGCCTTGACCTCGCATTCGCGCCGTTCGGACAGCGCATCGCTGTCCGCAACGATGGCCGAACCAATGCCGAGCACGGCGCTCCCCTGCCCGTTTTCGATCGGGGTCAGCCGCAAGGTTCGGATCGCCACATTGAAGGCAGCATTGCCATCGGCATCAATCCGCCCGATCGCGCCACAGTAAGGCCCGCGCGCATCGCGCTCCACTTCGCCCAGCAGCTCCATCGCCCGGATCTTGGGCGCACCGGTGATCGATCCGCACGGATACAACGCCCGCACCAGATCCATCGCGCCCTTGCCCGGTTGCAAGGTTGCGCGGACGGTGGAGACCATCTGGTGCACCGTCGGATAGCTTTCGACCGCAAAGGGCGCATCCACACGCACACTGCCCGGCTCGGCCACGCGCGACAGGTCATTGCGCATCAGATCGACGATCATCAGGTTCTCGGCGCGGTCCTTGACCGAGGACACAAGCTCTTCCACCGCTGCGCGATCCACCGCCGGGTCAGGGCTGCGCGGACGCGTGCCCTTCATCGGCTTGACCTTCGCCTCCGCGCCGTTCAGCGCCGCGAACAATTCAGGCGAAAAACTCAGCAGCCAGTGCGCGCCGTCGAAAATCAGCCCGCCATATCCCGCCGCCGCTGCATCGCGAAGCGCGGCATATAACCCCACCGGGTCGCCGCGAAAGGATCCCGCCAGTGCATAGGTGAAGTTGGCCTGATAGATGTCTCCGGCACAGATCGCCTCCCGCAAAGTGGCGAAGGCGGCGGCGTAACCCCCCGGCGAGAGTTGCGGCTCCATCGGGCCCAGCGTGCCCGGACCTTGCGCGCATGCCTCCAGCCAGCCGGGAACATCGGCGGCCGCAATCGAGCGCGGGGCATCGAACAGGCCGAGCCACACCAGCGGCCCCGCCGCGCCCGACCGCGCCGTAGCGAGGCCCGCCATTTTTGGTTCCAGCGCCAGGCCCGCTTCATAGGCGATATACCCCGCCAGCGACCCGCCATCAGCCACCCGCGCCGCTTCGGCGGCGGCCAGCACGGCGTCCACCTCATCGGGCCGCTGCGCCACGAACAGCGCGCGCGGGCTTTCGTAAAGCAGCGCATCGGCGGCGGTGTCACCCAGCCCGTCTTTGGCGCGGGCATCATCGAGCAGAACGAAAGGCAGTGTCTGACCCATGCCGGGTAGCCTTGGCCAAAACCTGCACCATTGTCGAGAACTTGACCGCCGCGGGCCGCCCCTGCACATCCACTCGCAACGGCAATGAAACGAGGGGCAGGCCATGGCGGACAGCGCGACTGACATATTTCTGGGGTTGGGATCGGATGGTTCGCGCCAAGCCCTGGCGCTCAGCCGGTCTAACCGTCACGGGCTGATCGCGGGCGCAACCGGAACCGGCAAAACGGTGACATTGCAGGGCATCGCCGAGAGCTTTTCCATGGCCGGGGTGCCTGTGTTCGTGGCCGACGTGAAGGGCGATCTGTCGGGCATCGCCATGCCGGGTTCGCCCACATTCAAGCACGCGGACAAGCTGGAAAGCCGCGCCCGCGAACTGGGCATCACCGATTATGCCTATTCCGATAATCCGGTGATCTTCTGGGACCTTTACGGCGAACAGGGCCATCCGATCCGCACCACGGTGTCTGAGATGGGGCCGCTGCTGCTGTCGCGGTTGCTCGACCTTAATGCGACGCAGGAAGGGGTGTTGCAGATCATCTTCCGCTACGCCGACGAGAACGGGTTGCTGCTGCTGGACTTTGCCGACCTGGCGGCGCTGCTGGCCTGGGCGAATGCCAATGCGGCGGAACTGTCAGGCCAATACGGCAATGTCACCAAGCCTTCGGTGGGGTCAATCCAGCGGCAATTGCTGTCGTTCGAATCGCAAGGGGCCAACCATTTCTTCGGTGAGCCGGCGCTGGAGATCGACGATTTTCTGAAGGTGGACGATCAGGGGCGCGGCATCATCAATGTGCTGGCCGCCGACAAACTGATGCGCAGTCCCAAGCTTTACGCCACCTTCCTGCTGTGGCTGCTGGCGGAACTGTTTGAAACACTGCCCGAGGTGGGCGATCCCGAAAAGCCCAAGCTGGTGTTCTTCTTTGACGAGGCACATTTGCTGTTCAACGACGCGCCCAAGGCGCTGCAAGACACCATTGAACAGGTGGTGCGGTTGATCCGGTCAAAGGGCGTGGGCGTGTTCTTCGTCACGCAGAATCCGATTGATATTCCTGAAGACGTCGCAGGCCAATTGGGCAACCGGGTGCAGCACGCCTTGCGCGCCTTCACGCCGCGCGACCAGCGGGCGATCAAGGCGGCGGCGGAGACCTTCCGCATCAATCCCAAGCTGGATGTCGAGGCCGCGATCACCGAACTGAAGGTCGGCGAGGCGCTGGTGTCGATGCTGGACGAGGATGGCGCGCCCTCGATTGTGGAGCGCACGCTGATCAAGCCGCCGCGTTCGCGCTTGGGACCAGTGACGCCCAAGGAACGCGCGATCATTCAGTCGATTAGCCCGCTCGATGGCAAGTACGATACCCGCGTCGACCGCGCCAGCGCCGCCGAAGTGCTGGCCGCCAAGGCCGCCGATGCGGCGGCGACCGCGCAGGAAGTGGCGGAAAAAGGCCGCGAGGAAGTCGGCAAGCGGGAGCGCAAATCACCTTCGGTGTGGGAAAAAGCGGGCAAGAGCGCGATGACTGCGGCCGGCGGATCGCTGGCGTCGATCGCTGTGGCGACGGTGCTGGGCAAGAAGTCCGGCGCCAATCCGCTGCGCACCGGGGCGACCGCTTTCGTGCGCAATCTGATCGGCGGATTGATGCGCTGAGACGCGGTGTTCCTGCAATGTTTCACGTGAAACATCGTGATTGCACAGGCCAAGCATGGGTCTAGGCAGGGTCAAGCGGGGGTCAAGACTGGCCTGACCCCCGGCAAGGCGGCATCACGTCTCGGCGGGGGCGATCATGCAATAGGCGTTCAGCTTGTTGCCATCAGGATCGCGGAAATAGCCGGCGTAAAAGCCGTCATCGCCGCGCGGGCCGGGCGCGCCTTCATCGCTGCCGCCGTGGGCCATCGCAATGTCATAGACCGCGTGGACAGCCTCGGGCGAAGCGACTTCGAGCGCGACCATCACGCCATTGCCCACGCTTGCAGGCGCGCCATCGAACGGCAGCGTCGCTGCGATCCCGGTGCCGCCGCCCCATTCGCCCCAGGCGATGAAGGCTTCGGTGTCCATCATCCGCCCGACACCGAAATGCGCCGACAGCGCATCGTAAAATGCCGCCGCACGCGGCAGATCATTGGTGCCCACAGTAACATAGCCGATCATGCGTGTTCCTCCCGTCGAATGCGACTCGCGACAGTAAGAACATTACAGGAACATGAGGCTCCCAACAAGCGTCAAAGCGGAGCGGTTTCGCGCTCCACCCAGGCCAGATCCTCGCCCGTCAGGCGGGGGGTCAGCACGTCGCGCACCCTGGCATGATAGGTATCGACCCACGCGATTTCATCGGGCGTCAGCAAGCCCTTGTCGATCAGCTTACGGTCCAGCGGCACAAAGGTCAGCGTCTCGAAGCCGAGCCAGCGGCCTTCCATGCCTGCAATGGCGCGTTCCTCGATCAGCACCAGGTTTTCGATCCGGATGCCGAACGCACCCGGCTTGTAATAGCCCGGCTCGTTGGAACAGATCATGCCGGCGTGCAGCTCCTGCCCCGTCCCGGCCTGCCCGCCCGCAGGCTTGGCGATGCGTTGCGGGCCTTCATGCACGGCGAGCACGCTGCCAACGCCGTGGCCGGTGCCGTGGCCGTAATCGACGCCCGCTTCCCACAGATATTGCCGCGCCAGAATGTCGAGCTGGCCGCCGCAGGTGCCTTGCGGAAACACTGCGCGGGCCAGCTGGATGTGCCCCTTCAGCACGCGGGTGTTGCGATCGCGCATTTCGGGCGTCGGCTCACCCGCACCATCGCCCGCACCATCAGGCGTCCCGATCCAGACTGTGCGGGTGATATCGGTGGTGCCGCCCGGATATTGCCCGCCCGAATCGACCAGGTAGATCGAACCCGGCGGGATCGGGATATTGCTGTCGTCATCCACCTTGTAATGCGGCAGCGCGGCGTGGCCTGCGGCGGCGGAGATCGTGTCGAAGCTGAGATCATGCAGGCCGGGGTCTTCCTCACGGAAGGCCTGCAGGCGGGCGGCGGCGGCAAGTTCATCGACGCTGCCTTTGGGCGCTTCGATTTCCAGCCAGCGCAGGAAGCGGCTGACCGCTGCCCCGTCACGCGCCTGCGCGTCGCGGTGACCATCGCGTTCGGCGGCGTTCTTGATCGCCTTGGCCAGGATCGTGGGATCCTGCTTGAAGGTGAACTTGGCGCCGACGGCCCTAAGGCCTTGCGCGATGCCGACCACCGCGAAATCGGGATCGAGCACGACGCTTTGCCCGGCATATTCGCCCGCAAGCGCGCCTTCGAATGCCGCCCGGTCGCGGATCGTGACCGCGTTGCCCAGATGGCGGGTGAGTTCGGGCGTCACTTTCTCGGGCGCGATGAACAGCTCGGCGCTGCCATCCTTGCGCGCGATCACATAGGACAGGGCGACCGGCGTATGCGCCACATCGGCTCCGCGAATGTTGAGCAGCCAGGCGACCGAATCGAGCGCCGGGATCACCACCGCATCATGGCCTTCCTTGACCAGCCAATCGGCCACTGCGGCGCGTTTGTCTGCCGAAGACCGCCCGGCCATCGCTTCGTCATGCACACGCGCCTCTGCCACCGATGGCGCGGGGCGATCAGGCCAGACCGCGTCGATCGGGTTGCTGTCCGCCGGGACCAGCGTGATGCCCTTGGGGTTCACCTGCCGCTCCAGCGCCTCGACGAAAGCCCAGGTGTGGAGCCAGGGATCGTAGGCGATTTTGGCACCATCCGCGCAGACTTCGGCCAGCCAGCCGCTCAGGCTTTCGCCGGGCACGCTCTTGTAGTCAAACAGGCTTCCATCGACCTGCTCGCGCACCTGCACAGTGTAGCGCCCGTCGACGAAGATTGCGGCAGCATCGAGCGTGACGGCCGCAAAGCCCGCAGATCCCCGAAAACCCGTCAGCCATTCCAGCCGCTGGGCATAATCGCCGACATATTCGCTCATGTGTTCATCGCTGATCGGGATGATGAAACCGTGCACGCCGCGCTGCTTCAGCTCTTCACGCAAGGCGGAAAGGCGGGCTTGGCCGGAGAGTTGGGGGGTCTGCATCAGCATGGCGTGGTCCTCAGGGGTCGGCGCGGGTCTTGCCGCGCGGGAATGTGTCGCTAGAACCGCCAACATAGGCCCAAGGCCGGAGTTTTTCCACCCGCAGCCGTCAGGCCGGCTGCCAACAGGGGACGACCGTCAATGCTTCGCCAGATCAGCACACGTGCACTTGCCAGCGCGCTTCTTGCCACCACCTTGGGCGCAGCAGCCCCCGCCCGGCTACTCGCCAGCGCGACCACGAACAATCCAGAGGAACAGACCCGCGTGACCCCATCTGCCGCCGCTTCCGCCACCGACATCACCCCGCCCGTCGCCGAGAAGCGCCCGCACACCTATACCCATCACGGGATCACCATCGAAGACCCCTATGACTGGCTGTATGACAAGTCATACCCGGTGGTGGATGACGAAGATGTGCTGAACCACGTGAAGGCCGAAAACGCCTATTTCGAAGCCAAGATGGCCGATCAGACCCCGCTGACAGAAGCGCTGTTCACCGAAATGCGGGCGCGCATCAAGGAAGACGACAGCACCGTTCCGCAAAAGGATGGCGATTACATCTACTGGAGCGAGTTCGAGGAAGGCGCGCAGTATCGCAAGCATTGGCGCAAGCCCGCGGGCGGCGGGGCCGACCAATTGCTGCTCGACGAAAACGTGATGGCAGACGGCCTGGAATATTTCCGCCTCGGCGCGGCCTCGATCAGCCAGAACGGGCGCTATCTGGCCTATTCGACCGACACCAGCGGGGGCGAGCGTTACACCGCCCGGATCAAGGATCTGCAGACCGGTGAACTGCTGCCCGATGTGCTGGAAAACCTGCGCGGCGATCTGGTGTGGGTCGCGAATGATACGGCGCTGGTCTACGGCCCCTCGACCGAGGAATGGCGCACGCTGGAGGCCAAGCTGCACGTGATCGGCACGCCGGTGGACAGCGATGTGACGCTGTACGAGGAAACAGATCAGTCCTTCAGCGTCGGCACCGGCCTGACCGCGCAGGACGATTGGCTGGTGATCGCCACCGGCGACAACGAGACCAGCGAAGTGCGCCTTGTTCCCGCCGCCAATCCCACCGCTGAACCGATCCTGGTGAAGGCGCGCCAGAAAGGCGTCGAATATTCGGTCGATGTCCGCGACAACGAATTGTGGGTGTGGACCAACGACGATCACATCAATTTCCGCCTCGCCACAGCGAAGCTGGAAACCCCCGGTGACTGGCAGACGGTGATCGCCGGATCGGACGAATTCTATCTGACCGGGTTTGATCTGTTCAAGGATTTCTACGTCACCGAAGGGCGGATGAACGGGCTCGATCAGATCCAGCTGCGGGCTTACGGGGATGCGGCCAAGATCACCCCGATCAGCTTTCCCGAAGCCAGCTACACCGCAGGGCTTTCCAACAACCCCGAATACGACATGACCAAGCTGCGGCTGTCCTACCAGAGCATGGTCACGCCCAGCACGGTCTATGATTACGACGTCAAGACCGGCGGGCTGGAAACGCTCAAGACGCAGGAAATCCCCAGCGGTTATGACGCCGGTCTCTATGTCACGGAACGCCTGACCGTGCAGGCGCGTGACGGGACGATGGTGCCGGTCAGCATCGTGATGCGCAAAGACCGCGCCGAAATCCTCGCCAAGGCCGGGATCGAAGGGCCGGGGCCGCTGCATCTCTATGCCTACGGCGCCTATGGCTATGCCATCCCGCCGGGCTTTTCGACCTCGCGCCTCAGCCTTGTGGACCGCGGCTTTGCCTATGCCATTGCGCATATTCGTGGCGGCGATGATCTGGGGCGGCGCTGGTATCTGCAAGGCAAGCTGTTTGAACGCACCAACACCTTCAACGATTTCGTCGATGCCGGGCGCGGGCTGATCGCCAAGGGTTACACGGCTGAAGGCATGGTGACGGCCAGCGGCGGATCGGCAGGCGGTGAATTGATGGGTGCAATCATCAATCAGGACCCGGCGCAATATGGCGCGATTGTCGCCCATGTGCCGTTTGTCGATGTGCTGAACACCATGCTCAACAAGGATCTGCCGCTGACGCCGGGCGAATGGCAGGAATGGGGCAACCCGATCACCGACAAGGCGGCGTTTGCCTACATGCTGTCCTATTCGCCCTATGATCAGGTGGTGGCCAAGAACTATCCGCCGATGCTGGTGACAGCGGGCCTGAACGATCCGCGGGTCACCTATTGGGAACCGGCCAAGTGGGTCGCCAAGCTGCGCGAGGTCAAGACCGACGATAACCTGCTGCTGATGAAAACCAATATGGGCGCAGGCCACGGTGGGCAATCGGGCCGCTGGAACTCCTTGAAGGAAACCGCGGAGGAATTCGCCTTCATCCTGTGGCAGATGGGGATGGCGCCCAAGAGCGAGGGCGAGTGAACGCGGCCGCCCGCTTCACCCGAACCTTCGTGGCCGAGCCTGCGCACATCGACGCGCTCGGCCACGTCAACAATACCGTGTGGGTGCAGTGGATTCAGGATATGGCCACCCAGCATTGGGACGCGGTGGCCCGGCCCGAGGATCGCAACGCGTTTGTCTGGGTCGTGGTGCGGCACGAGATCGATTATCGCGGCAATGTGTCGCAAGGCGAAAGCGTGACCGCGACGACCTGGATCGAAGGCGCAGGCATGGGGGCCAAATCGCTGCGCCGGGTGGAGTTTGCCGACGCGGGCGGCAAACGCCTTGTCAGCGCCAGCACCACCTGGGCGATGCTCGATCGCACCACCGGAAGGCTGGCGCGGGTTCGGCCCGAGGTGCTTGCGCCCTTCGTGTAGGGTCGCGCACGCCCCGCCAGTGCGACCGCCCGTAACCTAAGCTGCGCGGTCTTCTGCTTGCTGCCGGCTTTCAGGCGCGGCCTTGAACACCGTCAGACGTTCATAGGCGATGCGATTGCGGCCTGCGGCCTTGGCCTCATACATCAGCGCATCGGCGCGGGCGTAGAACTCCGTGAAGGCCATCTTGTGGCGACTGGCATCGGCCATCACCACCACGCCCATGCTGGCGGTGACCGGCAGATCGAGACCCGGCACTTCCTTGGCGATCCGCATCGGAATGGCGCGGCGCAGTGCCTCCGCGCGGTCGAGCGCGTGATCGCCGCGCAGCAGCACCACAAATTCCTCGCCCCCCAGTCGTACCGCCACGGTATCACGGTCCCCGCCTGAACGGATCGCACTGGCGCAGGCGATCAGCGCCGCATCGCCAACCTGGTGACCGTGCAGATCGTTGATCGCCTTGAACCGGTCAAGATCGACCAGCGCGAAGGTATCGAAACCTTGGGCGAGCAATTCGTCGAATCGCGCCTCGATCGCCCGGCGATTCATCAATCCGGTGAGCGAATCGCGGGTCGAGATGTGTTCGAGCATCCGTGCCTCGGTCAGCGCGGCATCGCGTTCATGTCGCAGCGCAAGGAAGCGGTCGGCAATCGCAAGGCTGATCACCACCACTTCGATCCCGGTCGCCACAAACATCATCAGATCAAGGCTCGACGGGCCGGTATAAAGCCCGAGCCCGCGTGTCAGCCGTTCCATCGAAGCGGCGATAAGCGGCGCCCATGCCGCTGCGACAAAGCGGGCCGAGCGGCTGCCGCGCAGCATCGCATGAATGATGGCGAAGCTGGCAATCAACGCTGCTGGCGTAATCGCCACGAAATAGGCCAGATCATCAAAGGCCTGCGTGGCGTGAAGCTGCAACGAAAACAGGCCGGGCACGGCAATCGTCCAGCATCCGGCCCAGAAGGTGAACCGCCGCACCCGCGGGTCCAGCGCGCCATGTTCCAGAAACGCGCTCAAAAACAGCAGCGCCGCCCCGCAGCCTATGGCCCATGACAGCGGCGCGAGCACCGCCATCACCGCAACCGGAATCGTGACAAACGCGGAAATCAGGCCGCCTGCGAACAGGACATAACCCATCATCCCTGTCACCATCAGCGCGTGAAGCAGCACGAAGCGTTCGCGCAGCACGATATAGAAGGTGATGTCGAACAGCAGCGGCAGGATCAGCATCCCCAGCACCAGCGCCAGCAGGATCATTTCCAGCGGCGTCCGCGCGGATTCTTCAGGATAACGGGCCAACCGTGCCTCGCTCAGCAGCGGGATCGAATGGGGGCGGTCGATCCGGGCAATGACCATGCGGGTATCGGCGGTAATCTGCGGCAGGAGCAAGCGAAAGACAGGCCCGGCAGCAAAGGGTTCGCCGTCGGCTTCGGCATAGCTGACGCTGCGCTGGCCGCCGTCTGTATCAACGGCGGTCAGCGTAATCCGTTCGTGCCGGGCGGTGCGGCTGTAGAAATAGCGCGGCACTGCATCAGCCTTCCATCCTGCCGCTCAAACCTGAGCCAGGCCACCGGCTGATCAGCGCGCCACGCCCGGTCGTCGCAAATCCATGCCGATCGCGCCTGCATCGTCCAGACGGCGGTTTCGGCCTCTGTGGTCGTATGACAGGTTGGGGCAACTGCCAGCGCGTTCCGATCTTCAGCCGCAGCCGGGCGCGCAGCCAGCAGCGCCAGCAGCACGGCGGCCATCGCAGCACGGAACAGGAAACGCATGACATCCACGGCGGCGCTCTACCATGCAAGCCGTTACGATGCTGTTAAGGCAATTATCTCCATTTCGGAGTGAAAACTGCGGCTTGTCAGAGACTTGCGGGAATGACCGCGAAATCATCTGGGGCGCCTGAGTCTCGAACCCTGATCGTCACAGGCTTGTCATGAAATCCGCCTAGCGCGGCGTGTGCAGGATCGCCCTTCGCACCGCATCAGGAACCTTCATGCCCCTTCGCACAATCGCCTTTTTCAAACTCGGCGCCGCATTGATCTTCGCTGGCGCGATCGTGTCTGGCTGCTCGGAAAACTCGTCGGCGCAATCCGTTCATGCGGTGGGGTCTTCAACGGTTTACCCCTTTGCCAAGGTGGTGGCGGAAAACTTTTCGCGGTCAAACCCGGATATGCCGTCGCCGCTGATCGAATCGACCGGAACGGGCAATGGCATTCAGCTGTTCTGTTCGGGCCTGGGGCCCAACACACCTGATATGGCCAACGCCTCGCGCCGGATGAAGCCTTCGGAATTCGACGCATGCATCACCAATAACGTAGATGAAATCATCGAATTGCAGGTTGGCCTTGATGGGATCGCCTTTGCTTCGGGAAGGGGTGGGATCATGCTCAACCTGTCACCGAGGACTGTTTATGAAGCGCTGGCCGAGCGCCCCTATGGCAAGCCGCAGACCGCCAAGACCTGGGCCGATGTCGATCCGGCGCTGCCCGCCGAACCGATCCTCGTCTACGGCCCGCCCAGCACATCGGGCACCCGCGACGCGCTGAAGGAACTGGTGCTCGAAGTCGGCTGCGGCACCGATCCGGCGATGAAGGCGCTGAAGGACAGCAACGCCGACGAATATCGTCAGATCTGCACTGAAGTGCGCGATGATGGCGCCTATGTCGATCAGGGCGAACAGGACAACCTGATCGTGCAGAAAATCATCGGCAACCCGCGCGCGGTCGGCGTGTTTGGCTATTCCTACATGGAAGAAAACGCCGACAAGGTGCAGGGCCTGCCCATGAACGGCGTCGATCCGACCTACGAAAACATCTCCAGCTTCGCCTATCCCGGCGCGCGGGCGATGTACGTTTACGTGAAGAAAGCCCACATGCGCGCCATTCCGGGCCTTCAGGATTACATGAAGGAATGGGTGAAAAGCTGGGGCAAGACCGGGCCTCTGGCGCGCATCGGGATGGTCGCGATGCCCCAAGCGGCGATGACCGCCAATGCGGCCAAGGTGGACACCATGACCTTGCTGACCAAGGCCGAACTCGAAGCAGACTAGACCGCGCCCGGTAGCAGCGCCCGATAGCAGCAATTGCCGGGCGGCGATCACGCGCTTAGTCTGCCATCATGAGCGCGCACAAAATCGCCCAGTGGCATGACGCCGGCCTGATCGACGCCGGCACGCGGGACAGGCTGCTGGCCTATGAAGCCGCCCACGCCCGCCCGCTGGCGCTGTGGGCCGTGTCCGGCATCGGCGCGCTGGCAATCGGGCTGGGGCTGGTGTCGGTGGTCGCCTCCAACTGGGAAGAGATACCCGCAATGGTGCGCCTCGGCGTGCATCTGGCGCTGATTGCGGCGATGCTGACCGCGCTGTTTGCGCGCGAGGATCGGCTGGCACAGGCCTCGCCCTGGGCGGTCGAAGCGCTGGTGTTCGTCACCGCCGCGCTCGGCCTTACCTTCTTCGGGCATCTGGGGCAGGTCTATCAGACATCTTCCCCGCTGTGGCAGCCGCTCGCAGTGTGGCTGGTGCTGTTTGCACCGCTGCTGCTGCTGACGGGGCGCAGCTGGCCCACCGCGCTCGCGCTGATGGGCGGCGCGGTGTGGTGCGCGTGGGACTATGCCGGCACCGCGACCGATTATCGTGCGCCACGGCCGGATATAGCGCTGCTGGTGTGGCTCGCATTCGTTACCGCGCTTGCCGTGCTGTTTGCACCGCTTGCGGCGTGGTGCCGCGCACGCAGCGCCCGGCCCGATTTCTGGCGGCGGCTGGAGCAGCTGGCGCTCGCCTACGCGGTGGCCGGTGCCTCCCTGGCTGCGGCTTTGGCCAGCTTGGGCGAATGGGGGCGCGGCGGCCTGACGCGGGAATGGACAAGCCCGGCCATCAGCGGCGCGGTCGCGGTGCTGGCGGGCCTTGGGGTGATGGGGGCGCGGCCGGGCCTGCCGGGGCGGATGGCGGGCGCGATTATCGCAGGCGCTGGGCTGGTGCTGCCGCTGGCCTATGGGCTGAATGACCGCACTGTGGCTGCCGCGCTGTTGTTCATGGCCCTGTGGATCGGCATCGCGGCGGCTGCGCTGGCGGCCGGGTGGCGGGGCGTGTTCCAACTGAGTGTCGGCGTGATTGCGCTGCGGCTGATCGTGCTCAGCTTCGAACTCGCAGGCGACCTGCTCACCAGCGGCTTCGGACTGATTGCTGCGGGGCTGATGATCCTGGGCGTCGCATGGGCGGCGGTGCGCGTGTCGAAACGCTTTGCGCCCGGTGCGGAAGGCACACCATGACCGGGCTTGCCCGCCTTGTAGCCCTTATGCTTCCTGCGCTGGGCCTTGCCGCGCTGTGGGGGCAGAGCCATCACACGTTCCAGACGGGCACCGAATGGGAGGTACCCATCGAAGGCTATGATCCGCGCGATTACCTGCGCGGACACTATGTCGAGTT
This sequence comes from Erythrobacter sp. 'gip.4 top 5', assembly GCF_056495765.1. Taxonomy (NCBI): domain Bacteria; kingdom Pseudomonadati; phylum Pseudomonadota; class Alphaproteobacteria; order Sphingomonadales; family Erythrobacteraceae; genus Erythrobacter; species Erythrobacter sp. 'gip.4 top 5'. The sequence goes on from NZ_CP200270.1 coordinate 311,743, forward strand.
TGCCTATGACTGGCCGGGGCTCGACCAATGGCCGAGGTGGCGCAACAATCAGCCGTTGGTGCTGTGCCTTGAAGGGCAGGCGCCCCGTATCACCCGTGTGATCGCCGCGCGCGAACACCCTTGCGCGTATCCGCTGCGCGGCGATGCCAACGGCGTGTACGGTCTGAACGCGCTCACCATGGGGCGGCTTTATCTGGGGCAGGCGCGCGCCGAGGCCTTGCAGCGCGAATTGCAGGATCGCGGCCAACGCGGGATCGTGACGATCCGCCAGCGCGAGGACGGCAGCTTCACCCCCCTTGCGATCCGGTTCCGCCCGCTGACCCCGGTTGAGATGGCCGAGCGGGATGCGCAACAACGACAACGGGCGGAGGAGTCCGCTCCCCCGCCCGCCATCATGTCGCGCTAGGCCTGCGTCAGAACTTCGCGGTCACTTCCACGCCGTAGAAGCGCGGCTCTGCCGGGATGAAGGTCGGGATGCCGAACGCCCCGCCGGTGTTGCCGGCATCCAGCAGATAGTCTTCATCCAGGGCATTGCGGAGGAAGCCGGCAATCTCGTAGCGTTCGTCGGCAAAGCTCAGCCCGAAGCGGGCATTGACCAGCGTGACCGCCTCCTGCGAGATCAATGCGCTGTCGGGCACTTCGAAGAAGATCTGGCTGCGATGCGTCACGCTGGGCGTAACGAAAAAGCGCATCCCGTCACCAACTTCGTAATCGACGGAAAAGCCCGCTGCGGCCTGAAACTTCGGCTGCAACCGGAACCGCGCACCCGAAAACTGCGGCGCGAAGGCGTTGTTCTCGTCGATCCCGCCGTCGATGTAACCGAAGTTACCAAAGACATTGAGCCAATCGGTCACGTCCACGGCCAGCTCGCCCTCGACGCCCAAGTTCGACGCCTTGCCCGCGCTTTCGGTGCGGCTGGTGCCATCGGGAAGCTGCACGGTCACCTGGAAGCCATCATAGACCTGGTAATAGACGCCGAGCGAGGCGGACACCGGCCCGCTGGCAGCCTTGATCCCGCCTTCGTAATTCCACACGGTTTCTTCCGGCACGTCGAGCCGGTTGGCAACGACATTGCCAGCCTCGCGCCGCGCACCCAGCTGCACCACCGGCGAACGGCGGCCCTTGGAGATGGTGGCAAAGACGTTCACGTCATCGCTGACCCGGTACAGCGCGTTGAAGCGCGGGAGCCACGCATCGAAGCTGTTATCGGCGGTGAAGGTCTGCCCGCCGGTGTCGATCTGGCCCGGAATCAATGTGGTCGAAAGGCTTGGCAAGGCGCCCAGCAAAGCCCCGCGCAGTGGCTGCGGCAACAGGCCCGGCAAGACCGGCACCGGCACCCGCGCAAAGAAGCCAGAGCGGCGATATTCATCGAGATAGCGCACGCCCGCTGTCAGTTCGAGCGCCTCGAACGGGATCCAGGTGGCATCGGCAAAAACCGAATAGGCTTCGTTGCGGCCCTCGTTCTGGAAGACTGAGTCATAGGGGATTGCGGTCAGCGCGCCGCCGGTAAGGGCAGCCGTTGTGCCAAGCGAAGGCACCGAACCATCGGGCCCGACGCAGGCGATGCCAGGGATCGCGCCGGTCAGACAGGCGATGAACACGCCCTCTTCAGTGGCGAAGGGCACGTTTTGCAGACCGTCTTCGATAAAGACGTTCCAGCCTGCGCTCGCTCGCAAGGTATCGCTGGCATAGCTGAAACGGCCTTCGTGGCTGACCTGCCAGCCGGTGGCGATTTCCGCAAATTCAAGGAAGGGCGCAGGGCCGCCATCGGCATCGAACACCTCGGCGCTGTCGAATTCGCGGTAGCCGTTCACCGTGGTGAAGGTCCAATCATCCGCAAATTCATAGGCCGCGGTGAGGTTGAGGTCATAGACCTCGCGGTTGAGGCCGAGCTGATCGTCGCCCAGCGCGGCGGCGCCCGCCGGATTGCCGCCCAGGTTGGCATCGACAAACGCATTGGCCGGGCCGCCCGGTGCGCCTGCAAAGGCCGGGAATTGCGCCGAGGTGAAGGGCGTGCCGCCGTTGCGCTGCTGATCGTAGGTGCCGATCAGGTCCAGCGTGAAATCAGCGGTCGGCGTATAGCGGAGCGAGGCGCGCACACCGAACTGGTTCTGCGCATAAAGATCCTTGTCCTGATTGGCGCTGAGATTCTTGCGATATCCATCACGCGTGCGCCATTCACCCGCGATACGGGCTGCGATCACATCCGAACCGATGTTGAGATAGCCGCCCAGCAGCGTCTGTTTGAAATTGCCGTAACCGCCGCGCACTTCGCCTTCGAAGCCTTCCCGCGGCTTGGCCGAGACCAGGCTGATCGCGCCCACGGCCGATGCTGTGCCGAACAGCGTCGCCTGCGGGCCCTTGATAACCTCGACCCGCTCGAGATCGTAGATCGCCTGATAGGACCCGCGTGAACGCGAGATATCGACGCCGTTGTAATAGAGCGTGACACGCGGGCCTTGCTGGGCAGAGCCGCTGTCGGACGTGATCCCGCGAATAACGATGCCGGGGTTGTTGGCGCTCTGCTCCTGAATGAGCAGGCCGGGAACGTAGCTCGACAGCTCGTCAAGATCGGTGATGCCCAGATCGCGGATCCGTTCACCCGTGGTGGCGGTGATGGTGATCGGCACGTCGACGGCGCGCTGTTCGATCTTCTGGGTGGTGACGATGATTTCGTTGCCGGAAGCGGTGTCGCCGGTGGCAGCACTATCCTGCGCAATGGCAGCGTGCGGCGCGGCGGCGAGTGCGGTGGTGAGCGCGACCAGCGAGGTGCGCGTGAAACGGGTGCGATTCATGTTCTGGCTTCCCTGTTGCCTTGGAGAGATGCTCGCCCGTGGCAGGGAATGGTGACGGTGCCGCGACCGCGCCATTAAGGTTCCGTGACCAACCTAAGTCAGTTTTAAGGCGTTGCCTGGCTGCATCAGGTGCGGTGTGGAATCACAAGGGGTTGCCATCCCGGTCGCGATAGATTTCGCGTCGGCCGACATGATTGGCAGGGCCGACAAGACCGTCTTCCTCCATCCGCTCGATCCATTTGGCGGCGGTGTTGTAGCCGACGCCCATCTGGCGCTGGAGCCACGAGCCGGAAGCCTTCTGGTTTTCGATCACTACCTGGCAGGCCTGACGATACTTGCGCTCGTCAGGATTGTCCGAAGCGGTCATTTCGTCCTCGAAGCCGAAGCCAAAGCCGTCCTCGGGCTCCTCGGTGACGGCATCGATATACTCGGGCGCGCCCTGCGTGCGCCAGAAATCGGCGACCGCTTCGACCTCCTCGTCCGAAACGAACGGCCCGTGGACACGCACCATCGCGCCGGTGTTGGGCTTGTAGAGCATATCGCCCTTGCCCAGCAATTGTTCGGCGCCCTGTTCGCCCAGGATGGTGCGGCTGTCGATCCGGCTGGTGACCTTGAAGCTGATGCGGGTCGGAAGGTTCGCCTTGATAACGCCGGTGATGACATCGACCGAGGGGCGCTGTGTTGCCATGATCAGATGGATGCCGGCGGCGCGCGACTTTTGCGAAAGGCGCTGGATCAGGACTTCGATTTCCTTGCCGATGGTCACCATCAAATCGGCCAACTCGTCGACGATCAGCACGATCTGCGGCAGCGGCTGGTAATCGAGCTGTTCTTCTTCGAACAACTGCTCGCCCGTTTCGGGATCGAACCCGGTCTGCACCCGGCGGCCCAGCGGCTTGCCCTTGGCAATCGCGGCTGAGACCTTTTCGTTGAAGGAATGGATATTGCGCGAGGAAATCGCGCTCATCATCCGATACCGCCGCTCCATTTCCTCGACCGCCCACTTCAGCGCGCGCACCGATTTGGCCGGTTCGGTGACCACCGGCGAAAGCAGGTGCGGAATATCGTCGTAGGTTTTCAGTTCAAGCACCTTGGGATCGATCAGGATCAGGCGCAGTTCGGTCGGCGTGAAGCGGTAAAGCAGGCTCAGCAAGATCACGTTGAGGCCGACCGACTTGCCCGATCCGGTGGTACCAGCGACCAGCAAGTGCGGCATCGCGGCCAGATCGGCGATGATCGGTTCGCCTGCAATATCCTTGCCCAAAATGATCGGCAGGTTGCCCTTGGCATCGGCAAAATCGGCGCAGGCGGCCAGTTCCTTCAGCATCACCACCTGGCGATCCTGATTGGGCAGTTCGATGCCCATCACGGTGCGGCCCGGGATGGGGGACACACGCGCAGAAATCGCGCTCATGTTGCGGGCGATGTCTTCAGCGAGGCCGATGATCCGGCTGGCCTTGATGCCGGGCGCGGGCTCCAACTCGTACATCGTCACCACCGGGCCGGTGCGCACGGCGGTAATCTCGCCCTTGACGTTGAAATCATCGAGCACGTTTTCGAGCAGGCGGGCGTTCCGTTCCAGCGCCAGCTTGTCGAGCTTGGGCGCCTTGTCGACCGGCGGTTCGGCCAGCAGGTCAAGGCTGGGCAGGTTGAAAGGCGCGAACATATCGCGCTGCGCGGTCTTGGCGGCCTCGGCGCGCTTGGGCGGGGCGGAGGGATCGCTGATTTCGGGCGCACGGCGCGGACGGTCTTCGAGCGAAGCTGGCAAGGCATCGCTCTTGACCGCGTCTTTTGTTCTCGGGCGCGGCGCAGGGATGGCATCCTCGTCACCGTCAGCCGCAGCAAAGGGCAGTGCAGCAGCAGCCGACCCCGCCTCGCGCCCCGGCAGCGGCAGGCGGCGCATCAGCCCGGACAGCGATCCCCCGCCCAAGAAATCAGGCAGGCTCATCAGCACCCGCCAGTCGATTGCAAAAATCCGGGTCAGCAGCGCCACACCAACCCCAAGGCTGGTGAGCGCGAGGCCAAGAATGATCCAGCCTTGCGCCTGAGCCCCAAATCGCGCGGCCACGGCCTCGATCGCGCCCGCTCCCAGCAGGCCCGCAAGCCCGCCCGATTGCGCTGGGAGCGTGCCCCCCGGCCCCTGAAAGGCCAGCGCCAACACCGTCGCGATCAGAGTCATGGCGATCAGCAGCAGCGCCGTCGGCATCCACCAGGCGGTGGTTTCAGGCTCGTCGCCATTCTCCACGTCACGCCACAGCTTGCGCGCCGAGACATAGAGCAGCGGCAGAAGCAGCACGCCGGGCAGCCCGAAGATCAGCAGCACGCGGTCTGCCGCCCAGGCGCCGCGCGCGCCCATCCAATTGGCGACCGCGCCCGGATCCGCCGCAGTCGAAGGGCTGGCATCGGTTTGGGTATAGCTTGCCAACGCCAGCGTCAGAAACACGCCCACGCCCAGCAGCAGACCCGCGCCGGTCATCTGAGCGATGCGGCGCAAGCTGCGGCGCAGACCTGCGCGCCATTCGGCATCGGTCTGGCGACCGGGTTTGCTGTTCAGGGCCGCGCGGCTGGCCATGGGAAGATCTCCTGCGTGGAACACATCATGAATCCTTGGCGCGTTGCGGTCAAGGAACAAGCGAAACGGCGTTCTCTCGACCGAGGCGCCTAACTCAGCCCGTCAATCGCCGCCCAGCGCGGCCAGCGCAGCCGCAGCGCGCCGTGTGCGGTCATTCCGCCCAGCGCGATCACCGGAATGGTCGCATGGCGCGCCAGCAGCCGGAACCGCACCGGCCCCAGCATTTGGCCGCCGGGGTGCGATGCGGTTGGGAACACCGGCGAAAGCAGCGCCGCATCTGCGCCCAGCCGCGCCGCGCATCCGAGCTCAGCCAGATCATGCGCGGTCGCAAGGTGGAGCAATCCACGGCGGCGCGGATACAGGCTGCGCGCAGGGCCATAGATCCCGTCCGCGCCCCATTCCCGTGCCGTCAGCGCCGAATCGGCGAGGATCACGACATGGCCCCGCGCCTTCGCTGCGCGCCGCAGCGCCCGGAACCGTGCCAGCCGCGCCGGCCCCGGCAGATGGTAATGGCGGTAAATAAAGCCCGATCCCCGCGGCAGGCGGGCCAGCGCCGCCGCCAGCCCGGCGTCATTGCGCGCATCGCTGATCAGCCACAAGCGGGGGAGGGGCTTTGCGCAGGTCACGCACGCGCTATAGAGCGCAGCCATGACAAATGCAGCCTCCCGCCTCGCCGAAGTGCACGCCAATATTGCCCGCGTATGCAAGCCCGCCCGCCGCGCGCCAGATGATGTCACGCTGATCGCGGTCAGCAAGACTCACGCCGCCGATGCGATCCAGCCCCTGATCGATGCCGGCCAGCGCGTGTTCGGGGAAAATCGCGTGCAGGAGGCGCAAGGGAAATGGCCAGCCTTGCGGGACAATTGCCCCGGCATAGCCCTCCACCTCATCGGCCAGTTGCAATCGAACAAAGCGGAAGAGGCGGTGGCGCTGTTTGATGTGATCCACTCGCTCGATCGGCCCAGCCTGCTGACGGCGCTGGCACGCGCGATGGACAAGACCGGCCGCCGTGTGCCGTGCTTCATGCAGGTCAATATCGGGGATGAAGCGCAAAAGGGCGGCTGTCCGATCACTGACCTCCCTGCCTTTCTGGCCTCCGCCCGCGCGGCCGATGTGCCGCTGGCGGGCCTGATGTGCATTCCCCCTGCCGACACGGAACCCGCCCCGTTCTTTGCGCTGCTGGCCAAGTTGGCGGCGGATCACGGGCTTACCGGCCTCAGCATGGGCATGAGCGGGGATTACGAGACCGCCGTGATGCTCGGCGCGACGCATATCCGGGTTGGCAGCGCGCTGTTCGGCGCCCGCGGTGCGGCGCACCAGTGAGAGAAGGCGTGAGCGAGACGCGCGCGCGGCTCGACGCCTTTTTCGCCACGTGGCGTGATCGTTTGTGCGGCGACACAGCGGACGTGCGCTTTGCCGCGCAGACGCTCGAAGCGCCGCCGGGTCTCCATGCGGCCGTAGCCGACAGTTTTGTGACCCGCCTTGGCTACCAGCCAATCGGCGGGAATTGGGAACTGCTCGATCCCGATGCGGCGCCGGACGGCCCCCGTTCGGCCCGCGCTGCGCTGATCGAGGCGTTCAGCGTGAACATGGTGCTTTCAAAGCAGGCGTGGCTGGGCGAAGCGGATGCGCTGGCGATGGCGCAAGCCTTCCTTGGGTGCTTTGATCGGGGGCAGTGCCAGATCATGACCAACCGCATGTATTTCGGTTGGAACCCGATCACTGCGGCCAGCCTCGAATGGGCATTCGTTGCCTTCGACGACACCGCTATCGCGCTCCTGCTGGCCACCGCCGAGGGCTAGTCAGGCGAGCTAATAAAAAAGGGGCGCCCCGTTCCCGGAGCGCCCTTTTTTTGCGTCCTATCGAACTCTCTTAGAACTCGAACAGCGCTTCGATGCCGAGGTTGCGGCCACGCATCAGCGGCGAGAACGTGCCCTGCGTGGGATTGGCGCCGAACGGCTGGCGCACGCCCGTCGAATTCGGGCCAACGAAGGGAACCTGCGTGTCGCCACCTTCCTGCACCTGATCGAGCAGGTTGCGACCATAGATCGACAGCGATAGGCCTTGGACCGGGGTTTCCCAGGTGATGTTGGCTTCAAGGTTGCTCAGCGAGTTCAACCAGCCAAGGTTATCATCGGTGTAGGCCGCTTCGTCACGATACTGGTAGTTCACCCGCGTCAGGATCGTGCTGCTGCCCAGATCCCATTCGTGGATTGCGCCAAGACCGACCGTAATCGGCGGGACGCGCGGCAGGCTCAGTGCCAGGTCGGCATCGTTGATCACGCCGTCACCCGAAATGTCGAACAACACTTCGTCATAGCTGGCGTCGATAATCCCGATGTTGGCGCTGAACTGCAGCGAATCCGATACGCGCATCCGCGCTTCGGCTTCGAAGCCCTTGATCGTGGCATCGGCAGTGTTGAGAATGTTCTGCACAACCCCTGCGCCCGCATCGGCCAGGTTCACTTCGCGCTGCATGTTGCCAACCGTGGTGATGTAACCCGCGACGTTGAGCGTGAAGGAGCGATCATCGGTCTGGAACTTCGCGCCGATTTCGTAATTGTCGACCTTCTCTTCATCGAAGCTGAGCGAATTGGTCGCCAGGAACGCGCGGTTGAAGACCGCCACGTTGGTGATGCGGAAGTTGTACCCGCCCGAACGGTAACCGCGGCTCCAGTGACCATAGACCTGGCCTTGGTCGTATTCGTACTGCAGGCCCAGCTTCGGCGACCAGTTGCGGAACCGCACGCGATCAGTGAACCCGTTGGTTTCAGTCGCCGGGTTGAACGGCATCGTGCCGGTGGGGCAGGTGCCGGCCTGCACCGAACACTCGGCGCGGGGCAGAACGTAAGTAACGCCTGCATCCTTGGTTTCCTGGTTCCAACGAATGCCCGCGATCAGCGAAAGGTTATCAACGAATTCAAACTGCGCATTGGCAAACGCGCCGAGCACTTCGTGGTTCTGCGAACCGCCGCCGAAGAACACCGGGGGACGCAGGTTGACCGGAAGATCGCGGCGCAGTTCGCGGTTCTCGGTGTAGGCCAGATCCTGTTCGAACCAGAACCCGCCGACAGTCAGATCGAGCCGATCAAGCGAGATTGCATAGCGCAATTCGTTCGAGAACTGTTCCTGCGTGGTTTCCGTGCTTGAGTGGAACAGGAAGGCCGGGGTTGCATCGATATCCCCACGCGTCGCGGCCTGATAATCGCGCCAGCCGAAGACGTTGGTCAGTGTGCCGGGGCCGATATCGATGGTCGCCGTCAGCGAGCCGGTCCAGATTTCATTGGAGTAGAAGCCCGGCTCGTCGATCGAGAAATCATACGAATTGCGATCGAAGAAGGCGCGGTTCTGCGCGGACGGGCCATCGCCGTCGCTTTCGAAGTAGTCGAGCTTGCCGAGCAGGGTCAAGCCGCCCAGACGCGCTTCCAATGCGCCGCGCAGGATCTTGGTTTCCGCTGCACCGTGGTTCGAATTGTCGAACAGGTTGGTGAAGTAGCCGCGATCATTGTTGTAATAGGCGCCGACCTTGAACAGCAGCACATCTTCGACAATCGGGCCGGAGACCACACCGCTGGCGGTGTAGTTGGGGCCGCCGCGGCCGCCATCAACCGCCGGGCCATCAACCGATGCGCGGAACTTGCCCCGGAAATCTTCGGTCGGGTTGCCGGTGTTGATCACCACGGCGCCGCCGGTCACGTTGCGGCCAAACAGCACGCCCTGCGGGCCGCGCAGGATTTCCACGCTGTCGAGATCGAACAGATCGAACACCACGCCGCCGTTGATGCCGAGATAGACCCCGTCAACGAACACACCCACGGTGGGGTCGATCGAAGGGATCGAGGAGTTGATGCCAAGGCCACGAATCGTGAAGTTGGCGGTGCCCCGGCTGGTGCCGACCTGATCGAGGCTGACAGTCGGCGCCTGGAACGACAGGCCCGAAATGTCGCGGATCTTGAAGGCTTCCAGCGTATCGGCATTGAACGCGGTCACCGCGATCGGCACGTCCTGAACGTTTTCGGCATCCTTGGTTTTGGTGCCGGTCACGAGGATTTCGTTGATGCTGTCCAGCGTGCTGCCGGAACCTTGCTGCGCCGGCTCTTCCGTGTCCTGGGCCTGAGCGGAAACAGGAACCAGCGCTGCAACGGAGGCAAGCAGCGCCAGCTTGCCGAGCCGCACGCGGCCCTGCACGGGGGTAACGAATGTCATGAATGTACTCTCCTAAACCTTTATGGCCGCGCCGTACCAATTCGTCATGGGATTGCAACCGGCTGCACGACCACGTCTGCGCGCAAGCCTAGGGGTGTGGCAATTATGCCTGTTCCAGCTGCTGCTGGCGCTGGTCGCTCGCCGCGGCAAGCAGGGCCGCTTCGATCTCTGCCTGACGCTCGGGCGCCTTGATCTTGGATGACGTGAGATCGGTGACATAGAAGGTATCCGCCGCCGCCTCGCCATAGGCCGTGATATGGGCGGAATGGACGATCAGGTTGGCCTTGTAGAGCGCGTGCGCCAGCCGGTTGAGCAAGGCGGCCCGATCACGCGCGGTCACTTCGATCACGGTAAAGTGATTCGACGCGTCATTGTCGAACCCGACACGCGGGGCCACGTCGAACGCCTTGGCGCGGGAATGGGGAAGCGGGCGGGCCGCCAGCTTGGGCACCAGCTCGATCTTGGCGAGCAGCGCGTCACGAATGCCCTTGTCGATCCGCGCCATCTGCGCCGCCTCGCGGAACGGCTGCGCGTTCTGGTCCTGCACCAGGAAGTTATCGACTGCAAAGCCGCTGCGGGCGGTGTGAATGCGCGCATCAATGATGTTGGCACCAGCCAGATGGATCCCGCCGGCCATGCGGTAGAACAGGCCGGGATGGTCAGTCGCGATCACGCTGACACGGGTCGCGCCGCGGGTTTCATCGACCTCGCAATGGATCGACAGCGCATCGCCCACGGCAACCGCGGCGTCATATTGCACCAGATTGCTGGCGATGATGTCTTCCGGCTCGGCAATCCAATAGGCATCGCCCAATTGCGCGCCGATGCTGTTCACCAGATGATCGGCATCGCCCAGCAATTGCGCGACCGCATCCTTCTTGGCGGTGACGCGTCCCTTGCGGTTCTTGCCCTTGTGGCCCAGCCGCAGACGTTCCTGCGTCGCATCGTAAAGCTCGCCCAGCAGCTGGCCTTTCCAGCTGTTCCACGTCCCCGGCCCGACAGCCCGAATATCGACCGCCGTGAGGATCGCCAGATTGCGCAGCCGCTCCACACTCTGCACCTCGCCGGCGAAATCCTCGATCGTCTTGGGGTCAGTGAGATCGCGCTTTTGCGCGATGCGGCTCATCAACAGATGGTGAAACACCAGCCAGGCAATCAGATCGGTCTCTTTTTCATCAAGCCCGAAGCGCGGGCACAGCCGGTGCGCCACCTCCGCGCCGAGCACTGAATGATCGCCGCCGCGCCCCTTGGCGATATCGTGCAGCAGCACCGCGACAAACAACGCACGGCGCGAGGCGAGCTTGGGGAACTCGCGGCTGGCGCGCGGGTGATCGGAGGTCAGCAGTCCGCGTTCGATCTGGCTCAGCAGCCCGATGGCGCGGATGGTGTGCTCATCGACCGTGTAGTGGTGATACATATCGAACTGCATCTGCGCATTGACCCGGCCGAAATCGGGCACGAAGCGCCCGAACACACCCGTCTCGTTCATCCAGCGCAAGCACGTTTCAGGGTCTTTGCGCCCGGCCAAAAGATCGAGAAACAGCGCATTGGCGCGTTTGTCGCGCCGGATCTTGCCGTCGATCAGGCGCGCATCGCGGCCTGCCTGCCGCATGGTTTCCGGGTGCACTTCCAGCCCTTCGGCCTCGGCCAGCTGAAACACCTCGATCAGACGCACCGGATCCTTGCGGAACCAGTCGTCACCCGGCGCCCGCAGCCGTCCGCCTTCCACGGTATAGCCCTTGAACTGCCGGGACCGCTGGGTCCAACCGGCAAAGAAACCGGTGCGCGGGCGCTTTTTGGCGAACTCCTCGTCGAGGTGCGCAAGGAACACGCCAGTCAGGCTGCCGACGCGTTTCACCTGCAGGAAATAGTACTGCATGAACCGCTCGACTGCGCTCTTGCCCGGACGGTCGGCAAATTGCATCCGTTCGGCCACGGCGCGTTGAAGATCGAAGGTCAGGCGGTCCTCGGCGCGGTCGGTGATGAGGTGCATGTGGCAGCGCGCCGCCAGCAAGAAGCCCTCAGCGCGGCGAAAACTGCGATATTCGCTGGCCGTCAACAGGCCAACATCGACCAGTTCCACCCCGTTCTGGACCCGGTGGATATATTTGCCGATCCAATACAACGTCTGCAGATCGCGCAAGCCGCCTTTGCCATCCTTGACATTGGGTTCGACCACATAGCGGCTATCGCCCATGCGCTTGTGCCGGGCATCGCGTTCGGCCAGCTTCTGCGTCAGGAACTGGCGCTCGCTGCCCTTGACCACATCGTTCCAGAACCGGCCGCGCAGCTCTTCGTAAAGCGCCTGATCGCCCCATACCAACCGCCCTTCAAGCAGCGCGGTGCGGATCGTCAGGTCTTCCTTGGCCATGCGCACGGTATCAACGACGGTGCGGCTGGAATGGCCGACTTTCAGGCCCAGATCCCATAGCAGATAGAGCATCGTCTCGATCACCTGCTCGCACCACGGGGCGCGCTTGCCCGGCGTGATGAAGGCGACATCGACATCCGAATGGGGCGCCATCTCGGCCCGGCCATATCCGCCGACCGCCAGGATCGCGAGCCGTTCGCCCTGCGTGCGGCCCGCCACGGGGTAGAGATGCGTGGTGACGTGATCGTGGATCACCCGCAACAGTTGGTCCATCAGGAAGCTGAAACCCGCCGTGACCTCGTGTCCGGCAGACGGCGTTTCGTCCAGCCGCCGCGCCAATTCCGCCCGCCCGCCATCGAGCGCATCGCGCAAAGCCTTGACGATTGCGGTGCGCGCGCTCGCCCCGCCCGCCGCATGCAAGCTGGCGATTTCCTCGGCCAGCGCGCGCCGGTCAATGATCGCGCGCTGGCCGGGGACGCGCCTAGGAGACACGGGAAACGCTCACGCTTTGCTCACGATCAGGTCACGCCGGGACCGATTGGCTGGTGTAATGGGCCTTGACGCTGCGCTTGTCGATTTTCTGCGTGCCAAGCCGCGGCAGAGCCTCGCTGGCCAGCCATATCTGCGTTTCAAGCGGCACCTTGAACGGCGCGATCCGTTCCAGCAGAAACGCGCGCAATTCGGCTGGGGAGACCGCGGCGCGGCCCTCTTTCATCGTGTAGACCGCTGCCGGCACTTCGCCGAAGCGTTCATCGGGCAGGCCGAAGACCGAACATTCGCCCACATCGTCATGGGCATAGATCGCGTCCTCCACTTCGATGCACGAAATGTTCTCGCCGCCGCGAATGATGATGTCCTTCTTGCGAACGACGATGAACAGATAGCCGTCCTCGTCGAGGAAACCCAGATCACCGGTGCGGAAATAGCCATCATCGGTGAAGGCGGCGCGGGTCGCATCCTCGTTTTTCCAGTAGCCGCGGAAATTGGCGACCGAGCGGATGCAGACCTCGCCCACCTGCCCTTGCGCCAGGGCGTTCCCCATGTCGTCGAGGATCGCCATGTCAACCAGCGGCTTGCTGGGGCGACCGGTCGAACCGGGCTTGGCGATGTAATTCTCGTTGAAATTGCCACAGCCCACCGCGTTGGTTTCAGTCAGGCCATAGCCCAGCAACGGGAAACTGCCGGGAAAAGCTTCCTTGATCCGGGTGACATGCTCCACCGGGCGCGGCGCGCCGCCTGCGGCAAAGCTCTTGCACGCCGACAGGTCATATTTGGCGCGGTCGGGGTGGTTGGCGATCTCGTAGCTCATCAGCGGCACGCCGACGAAATAGCTGACCTGTTCTTCCGCCATCAGCCGGATCGCAAGGCCTGCATCCCACTTGGGCATCAGCACCAGCTTGCGTGCGATGGCGAAGCTTTGCAGGAACAGCGGCACTTCGCCCGTGACGTGGAACAGCGGCACGGCCACCAGCGCACACGGCTGCGCGGTCATCGGGCCTTCCTGGCTTTCGATATGCACCTTGGCCATCGCCGATTGGGCGACATAATTCATCACGCCGTTCACCACCCCGCGGTGGTCCGACCATGCGCCCTTGGACTTGCCGGTCGATCCCGAGGTGTAGAGGATCGTCGCGATGTCATCAGGGCCAATCTGGCCCAGCATCGCCATGGCCGCGCTGGTGCCTTGCGGCACTACCCAAGTGGCCGCCAGGCCTTCAGACGGCGCATTGCCGTGGGTGAACAGGACGATCTTGGACGGGTGGTCATGCCCGTCCAGCCGCGCAGCGCGGCCTTCGTCGGCCAGCAGCAGCTTGGCTTCGGCCAGATCAAGGCCGTAGGCAAGTTCATCCCCGCTCGAAAATCCGTTGAGCAGCGTGGCACAGCCGCCCGCCATCAGAATACCCATATAGGCAATCATCCAGTTGGCTGAATTGCGCGCGGCCAGACCAACGCGGTCCCCCTTGGCAAGGCCATGGGTCTGCACCAGCCCCTCAGCCACGCACGTGGCGGCGGCATAGGTCTCACCAAAGGTCAGGCGGATGTCGCCATCGACCAGAAACGGCACGTCCTTGTTCTGATTGCAGAAGTGCGCAAAATAATGGGCGAGGCTCGGCGGCGCTCCGACGAAGGCGGGCATCTCCACACCGTCGCGGTTGAAGGGCGCGGTGGCGAAGGGTTGATCCGCCGCGGTGAGGCCGGTGATGATCGCTTCGAGCGCATTATCCAGCTGGGTGGGCATGCGGTGATGTTCCTCTCTCTTGTGTTATGGCGCCCGCCCGGACTGTGTGCCCGTTGCGAAGTGCCTGTCCCATTGCGTCCGGCGGTTCCCTGCCTCTTCCCCTGCCTTGGATGCTGTGCCAGAAGCGCCAGCGCGACAGAGGCCGTGTCAGGTCCGCCGATACGGCATCTCACCGTCAATAAGAGGTTCGCTCCGTGCTGTCACTACTTGCCGCAAGCGGCGCCGCCGATCCGATCTACTGGACCGATCTCGGGCTGAAGCCGGGGATCGAGCTGGGCTTTTTCACTCTGCGCTATTACTCGCTCGCCTATCTGATCGGGTTGGTCTTTGCCTATTGGCACACATCGCGGATGCTGAAGGAGCCCGGTGCGCCGATGGCCCAGCGGCACGCCGATGATCTGTTCACCTACTGTATCCTCGGCGTCGTGCTGGGCGGACGGCTGGGGTATGCGCTGTTCTACACCGGGGGCGGAACCGGGATCCCCAGCGCCTTCACCGATTTTTCGGGCGACGGGTTTGTTTCGTGGAAGCTGCTGCGCCTGTGGGATGGCGGGATGAGCTTTCATGGCGGGCTAGCCGGCGTGACGGCGGCGATGGCCTGGGTGGCGTGGCGCGAAAAACTCAATTTCATCCGCGTGGTCGATTACGTGTCGGTGGGTGTGCCGATGGGGATGCTGCTTGGCCGGCTCGCCAACTTCGTCAATGGCGAGCTGTGGGGCCGGGGGCCGACCGATGTGCCCTGGGCGATGGTGTTTCCCACCGCCGATGATCTGCCACGCCACCCCAGCCAGCTGTATCAGGCCGGGCTTGAAGGGCTTGCCATGCTGATCATCATGATGGCGCTGTTCTGGTTCACCCGCGCGCGCTATCGCCCGGGTCTTCTGGCGGGTGTCTTCACCCTCGGCATGGGTCTTGCGCGCTTCGTGAACGAATTTTTCCGCCAGCCGGATCAACAACTGGCTGACTTTGCAGCCCGGACCGGGCTATCTATGGGCCAATGGCTGACGATACCGCTTATTCTGACTGGGTTGATTGTCGTGCTCTTCGCGCTGCGGAAGAAGCCGCTGGCGGCGGGGATCAGCGCGCCCGCCTGAATAATGGTGCCGGAATCTGGCGCAGCGCCCTCAGGCTGATTGACCCGGAGCCAGAGCCTGAGACGCGGGCGCCCACCGCGGCGGAAATGGCGGCGCGCAGGCAGGCCGATGCGCAGGCCCGCGCCGCCGCCGAATCAGCTGCGCGCGAGCAGGCCAAGAGCGAAGCACGGGCCCGCGCTCAGGACGCCGCCCGCCAAGCCGCCCGCAAGCAGGCCGAAGACCTCGCCCGCGCCAAGGCGGAGGCCGAGGAACGCTCTCGCGCCCTGAAGGAAGCCCGGATCCGCGAAAAGGCTGAGGCCGAAGCTCGCGCCCGCGCCGAACGCGAAGCCCGCGAGCGAGCCGCCGCCGAGACGCGCGCAAGGAAGCAGGCCGAAACCGAAGCCCGGATCCGCGCCGAAGCGGAAAGCCGCGCACGCGCCTTGGCAGAGGCGCAGGCGCGCAAAGAGGCCAAGGCACGGGCGCAAGCCGAAGCCAGGGCGAAGGCCGAGGCTGAAGAACAGGCGCGGCGCCAAGCGGAAGCCGCCGCCGCCGCCGCCAAGGCTGCCGCCGAGGAACAGGCCCGCCGCGAGGCCGAAGAGCGCAAACGCGCCGAGGCAGAAGCGAGGGCGAAGGCCCAAGAGGAAGCGCGTCTGCGCAAGGAAGCCGAAGCCGCTGCGCTCGCCAAGGTGCGCGCCGAGGAGAAGGCGCGGGCCAAGGCCGAGGCGGACGCCAAAGCGAAGGCCGCCGCTGAAGAAAAGGCCCGCGCCGAAGCAGAGGCCAAAGCCGAAGCGGAAGAGAAAGCCCGCGTCATCGCTGCCGAAGCCGCCGCCGCTGCCGAAGCCGCGGAAAAGGCACGTGTGAAAGCCGAAGCCAAGGCGAAAGCCGAGGCCGAAGAGGCCGCTCGCGTCGCTGCTGAAGACGCTGCGCGGCGCGCTGCCGAGGAACAGGTACGCAGAGAGGCCGAGCAGGCCGCCGCCGCCGAGGCCGCCCGAATCGCTGCCGAAGCCGAGGCTGCGGCTGCCGAACAGGCCCGGCTGGAAGCCGAAGTCTTTGCCCGCGCAAACGTGGATGTCGCCGCCACGCTGAAGCGTCTGATCCGCGAAATCGGCCCGGTCAGCCTTGCGCAATACATGGGTGAGTGCAACGCGCGCTACTATGCCAGTCGCGATCCGCTGGGCGAACAAGGGGACTTCATCACGGCGCCCGAAGTCAGCCAGATGTTCGGCGAGTTGATCGGGCTATGGCTGGCCGATCTTTGGGTCCGCATGGGCAAGCGCAAGCGCATCCACTATGTCGAGCTGGGTCCGGGGCGCGGTACGCTGGCCAGCGATGCGCTGGCGGCAGCGGCGCGGTATGAATTCGCGCCTGAAGTGCATTTTGTCGAAACCTCGGCGGCCTTGCGCAAGCTCCAGCGCGAGGCCTTTCCCGGCTGCCACCACCACCATGATCTCAGCACCCTGCCCGATGATGCGCCTTTGCTGATCGTGGCCAATGAATTCTTCGATGCGCTGCCGGTGCACCAGCTGGTGCGGTCTGCTGATGGCTGGTTCGATCGCCTGGTCGGGCTCGACGGGGAGGCCTTCACCTTCATGGCGGGCCGGGAACGGATGGATCACATGGTCCCCGCCAGCTGGGTGACGGCGGCGCAAGGCGCGATGATCGAAACCAGCCCCGCCGCTGTTGCCCTGATGGCCGAAATCGCTCGGCGGCTGCGAGAGCAAGGCGGCGCAGCGCTGGTGATCGATTACGGCCACATGGAATTGCGCTCGGGCTCGACCACGCAGGCGCTGAAATCGCACCAGAAGGTCGATATTTTCGCGCATCCGGGGGAAGCCGATCTCACCGCCCATGTCGATTTCGAGCTGTTGAAGCAGGTCGCCGAGGATCACGGCGCGGATGTGATGGGGCTGACCTATCAGGGCGAATGGCTGCGCCAGATGGGGATCGACACGCGGTCGGAGGCGCTCCAGCGGCGCAATCCTTACGAAAAGGACAAGATCCAGCGTCAGCGCGACCGTCTGGTCGAAGATCACCAGATGGGCACCTTGTTCAAAGTGCTGGGACTTTGCGGGCGGCGCTGGCCCTTCGGGGTAGGGTTTGAATGATGATGTTGCTGCGAATGTTGGCGCTGGCAATCGGCCTGGCTCTGGCCGGTACAGCCCACGCAGCCGAGCCGGTGACCGGCCGCTGGGTCACGGCAGAGAAGGATGCTGTCATCCTGATCGCGCCCTGCGGCGGGCCCGGTAGCAAGGGGGCGGTTTGCGGGACGATCGACCGGTTCCTGACACCCCAGCCCGGCGGTAACGATCAGCGAGACGTCAACAATCCCGACCCCGCCAAGCGCAAGAACCGCCTGCTGGGCCGTGCCATCCTGTCAGGCTTCACAGCCGATGGCGATGTATGGCGCGGGCAGATCTACGATCCCAAGAACGGCAAAAGCTACCGTTCAATCCTCCACCGCAAGAGCGCAGGCGTGCTGGAAGTGATAGGCTGCCTCGGCCCGTTCTGCCAGACGCAGGTGTGGAAGCGGGAGTCATAGATGTGCGCGGGCCCTCCGGCCCGCGATTTCCTCGCTCATGCGGCCTGTCGGCCTTGCGGTCGCTTTGCGACCGTTCCGGCGAGACTCTTTAAATGCCCATTGTCTTGGCCAATTGCGCCGCGGCGGCCTTGGGCGTCAGTTTCTGCTCGTCTTCGCGGTCTACCGCAAGGTTCGCCTCGCGCATCGCCTCTACACTGATCGCGCCCAGCAGCGGTTCAAGCGCGGCGATCACGCCTTGGTCATCGGCGAGGCGAGGCGAAAGCATCAGCAGCGCGTCATAGCTCGGCAGTGCCCCTTCGGGGTCAGCCAGCACCACCAGCTTGTCCGCCGCGATCCGCCCATCGGAGGTGTAGGCGCTGATCACGTCCGCCTCGCCCGATTGCAGCGCGTTGTACATGAAGGTCGGCGCGAAATTGCGGTTGCGTGCAAAGTTGAGGCCATAGGCGGCCTTCACTGCAAGCCATTCGGGCCGCTCGAAAAATTCGGGATCGCCGCCCACCGTCAGCCGGGGCGCGACCAACGCCAGCTCATTCAGTGAACTGACGCCCAGTTCTGCCGCACGGTCCCCGCGCATCGCAAAGGCATAGGCGTTCTCGAACCCCAGCCGCCCCAGAACCCGCACGCCGTTTTCGCGGCTTTCCCATGCGCGGATCGTTTCATACATCGCCACACGGCCGGGATTGTCGCTGCGGTTCAGATAATTGGTCCAGATCGTGCCAGTGTAATCGACCGAGATGTCGATGGCGGACGAGGCCACTGCGGAATGCACAACCGCGCTGCCCAGCCCATCGCGATATTCGACCGCATAGCCGGCCTCCTCCAGCCGCGCACCGATCAGTTGGGCGAGGATGTATTGTTCGGAAAACTGCTTGGAGGCGATGACGATGCGGCGCTCGTCGCTGCCTGCGCTCTGCGCCCACAGCGCGGCAAAGATGCCCAGCATCACCACGGCGGCGCCGCTGAAGATCATCCAGCGTTTGCGCCGCGCAAGGCCGACTTCGATCACCCACAGCAGATTATCCGCTGCCAGCGCCAGCCCGGCGCTCGCCACGCATCCGGCCAGCACCAGCGCCCAGTTCTGGGTCTGAAGGCCGGCGAAAATCGGATCGCCCAGGCTCGGCTGGCCGATCGTGGTGGCCAGCGTTGCTGCGCCGATGGTCCAGACGCTCGCGGTGCGGATGCCGGCCATGATGAAGGGCGCGGATAGCGGCGCTTCAACCAGGAGCAGCTTCTGCCACTTGGTCATGCCGACGCCATCGGCCGCTTCGAGCACGCCGGGGTCGAGATTGGCCTGCGCGGTCACGGCATTGCGCAGGATCGGCAGCAGCGCATAGAGCGTCAGCGCCATCAGCGCGGGCAGGAAGCCGAGCGTGGGCAATCCTTCCCCGAACACACTACGCAATGACAGCAGCAACGGAAAGAACAGCGCCAGCAAGGCCAGGGCAGGGATGGTCTGGACGAGGCTGGCTAGGCTCAGGGCGACGCGGGAGACCGCCTGCGAACGGCTGGCCCACACCGCCATCGGCAAGGCGATCAGCATCGCAAGGCCAATCGCGCTGGCGGACAGAACCACGTGGGCGGCAAGCTTGTCACCAAGGCCGGGAAGAATGTCCCAGATGTCCTTCACCGCTCCCGCTCCATCGCCGCGAGCCGTTCGGCCTGGTGACGTGGCACGGCGACGAGGCCTTGCGCTACCTCCCCGCCTGCGCCGGTGATCAGCGCGTGCGGCGTTTCATCCGCCACCAACCCGCCCGCATCCATCACCAGCACCCGGTCAGCCAGCAGCAGTGCCTCGGCCATGTCATGCGTCACCATGACCGTCGTCAGCCCCAGCGTATCGTGCAGTTCGCGCACCTTGGTGCCCAGCGCATCGCGGGTGACAGGGTCAAGCGCGCCGAAAGGTTCGTCCATGATCAGCAGCTCCGGTTCGCCCGCCAGCGCCCGCGCCACGCCGACCCGCTGGCGCTGACCACCGCTGAGTTCATCGGGCATCCGGCGCGCCATCGCCGGATCGAGTTCCACAAGCGTCAGCAATTCGGCGATCCGCTCCGGTGGCAGCTTTTCGCCCGTCAGGCGCGGGCCGATCGCGATGTTTTCGGCCACCGTAAAATGCGGGAACAGGCCGATCCCCTGAAACACATAGCCGACCCGGCGGCGCAGACGGGCGGGCGGCAAACCGGCCACGTCCTCGCCTGCGAACATTACCCGGCCTTCGGTCGGCGTGACCAGCGTGTTGACCGTTTTCAGCAGCGTCGACTTGCCCGATCCCGAAGCGCCTACCAGCGCCACGAAGCTGCCGCCTGCGATGTCGCACGTCACGCCGCCCACCGCCGTAACCGCGCCAAAGCGGCAGATCACCCGGTCAAAGCGGAGCAGGGGTGATGACATCGTCATGGGGGAAGGGTTAGCGAGATTGGGCCCTATGCGCCAGCGTGCCGGATTGGCCTTTGCCCAATGGCTTGCTATGCGAAGGCACAGAAGATCATTTCACCGGCAGGACATAAAATGCGCGCGACCCCCGATTTCGATTTCCACCTTGGCGAAGCTGCCGAAATGATCCGTGACAGCACGGCGCGGTTTGCCGACGAGCAGATCGCCCCATTGGCGGAACGCACTGACCGCGAAGACCGCTTCCCGCGCGAATTGTGGGAACCGATGGGCGCGCTGGGACTGCACGGCATCACGGTCGAGGAAGAATGGGGCGGGTTGGGCCTCGGCTATCTCGAACATGTGATCGCCGTCGAGGAGGTGAGCCGTGCCTCGGCCAGTGTGGGTCTGAGCTACGGCGCGCATTCCAACCTGTGCCTCAACCAGATCCGCCGCTGGGGCAGCGATGAGCAGCGCGCCAAATACTTGCCCAAGCTGATCTCGGGCGAGCACGTCGGCAGCCTCGCCATGTCCGAAGCGGGCGCAGGCTCGGATGTGGTCTCGATGAAATTGAAGGCCGACGCCGTACAGGGCGGTTATGTGCTGAACGGCACCAAGTTCTGGATCACCAATGCGCCCGAGGCCGATACGCTGGTGGTCTATGCCAAGACCGATGGCCATGCGGGAAGCCGCGGCATCACCGCCTTCCTGATTGAAAAGGGCGACGAGGGCTTTGCCATCGGCCAGAAAATCTCGAAGGTCGGCATGAAAGGCTCGCCCACCGCCGAGCTGGTGTTCACCGATTGCTTTATCTCGGAAGATCGCATGATGGGGCCGCTCAATGGCGGCGTCGGCGTGCTGATGAGCGGACTGGATTATGAACGCGTGGTGCTCGCAGGATTGCAGCTCGGCATCATGCAGGCGTGCCTCGACACGGTGATCCCCTACCTGCGCGAGAGGAAGCAGTTCGGCAAAGCCATCGGCTCCTTCCAGCTGATGCAGGCCAAGGTCGCGGATATGTATGTCGCCCTGCAATCGGCCCGCGCCTACACCTATGCGGTGGCCAAGGCGTGCGATGCCGGGCAGACGACGCGCTTCGATGCGGCGGGGGTGATTTTGCTGGCGTCTGAAAACGCCTTCAAGGTCGCCGCCGAAAGCGTGCAGGCGCTGGGCGGGGCGGGCTACACCACCGACTGGCCGGTGGAGCGGTATATGCGCGATGCGAAGCTGCTGGATATTGGTGCGGGCACGAACGAGATCAGGCGGATGCTGATCGGGCGCGAATTGATCGGGGCCGCGGGATGAGTGGCATGGCGATTGTCGGAGGCGAAGAACCGAAAAAGTCTAAGCGGTCGGTTCGCGAGCGAGCCGATACGATCAAGCCGTTCGTCTGCAAAAGCCTGATCGTCGTCATCGAAGATCCATCCGACATTCGAAATATCGGCACGGTGATCCGGAACGTGAACGCATTGGGAGCCGAGAAGGTCTACGTCGTTGATCCGCGCAAAACATTGCCTGACGATTGGCATGAGATGCGCAGCGAGAAGGCTTTGGCGCAAACGTCAGTCTCGGCTGTGAAATGGAGTTTTGTGAAGCGGTTCGACAGCACGAACGATTGCTTCGATCATCTAGAAAAGAGCCGGTTCCACTCAGTCGTAACGTCGCCGCATGTAAAGGGTCGGCGCAATCAATACCTGCATGAGTGTGACTTTACAGAGCATGCCAAGCTTGCGGTCTGGTTTGGCAATGAGAGGCACGGTATCAGCGAGCAGGCAGTCGAGCGCAGCGAAATGTGCATCGCCATTCCGATGTTCGGGATAATCGAAAGCCTGAACCTCGCGACATCATCCGGTATCGTGCTCTACGAAGTGACGAAACAGCGCCGTAAATATCAGAGCAAGTATGCGAAACGAGACAAGCGGGTGCCGCGAGCCCAACCTCTGCCGTTGGTAATGGGCAGCACGGAGAACGGCGCATGACCGCCCCCACCCTCACCACCAAACTCGACCGCGAAAGCCCCGAGGCCAAGGCGCGCTTCACGCATAACCACGCCCTCGCGCAGGAACTCCGCGCTGCCGTGGCCGAGGCGGCACTGGGCGGCGCCGAAAAATCGCGGGAACGCCATGTGTCGCGCGGCAAGCTGCTGCCGCGTGAACGGGTGGAGCGACTGCTCGATCCGGGTTCGCCTTTCCTCGAAATCGGGCAGTTGGCCGCGAACGGGATGTATGAGGGCCCAGATGGAGAGGGGGTCAACGGCGCTTCGCTCATTACCGGCGTGGGTCGCGTTTCGGGGCGGCAGTGCATGATCGTATGCAATGATGCGACCGTGAAGGGTGGCACCTATTACCCGATGACGGTCAAGAAGCACCTGCGCGCGCAGGAGATTGCGCAGGAGAACCGCCTGCCGTGCATCTATCTGGTCGACTCGGGCGGGGCGAATCTGCCGCATCAGGCGGAAGTCTTCCCCGACCGTGACCACTTCGGGCGGATCTTCTTCAATCAGGCGAACATGAGCGCAGCTGGCATCCCGCAGATCGCCTGCGTGATGGGAAGCTGCACCGCGGGCGGGGC
Organism: Erythrobacter sp. 'gip.4 top 5'; assembly: GCF_056495765.1. Taxonomy (NCBI): domain Bacteria; kingdom Pseudomonadati; phylum Pseudomonadota; class Alphaproteobacteria; order Sphingomonadales; family Erythrobacteraceae; genus Erythrobacter; species Erythrobacter sp. 'gip.4 top 5'. The sequence continues at coordinate 334,476 of NZ_CP200270.1, forward strand.
CTATGTCCCCGCCATGTCCGACGAGAGCGTGATCGTCCGCAACCAAGGCACGATCTTCCTTGCCGGGCCGCCGCTGGTGAAGGCCGCGACGGGCGAGGAGATCAGCGCCGAGGACTTGGGCGGCGGCGATCTGCACGCCAAGAAATCGGGCGTCGTCGATCACTTGGCGGAAGATGACGAACACGCGCTCACCATCGTGCGCGATATCGTCAGCCACCTCGGCGCGAACACCGGCGCGGCGGCGGATGTGGCGCGACGCGACCCGCGCCCGCCCAAATACGATGCGGATGATCTCTACGCCCTCATCCCCGATGATGTACGGGCACCTTATGACGTCAAGGAAGTGATCGCGCGGCTGGTCGACGGCAGCGAGTTCCACGAGTTCAAACAGCACTACGGCGCCACACTGGTCTGCGGGTTCGCCCATATCTGGGGAATGCCGGTCGCGATCCTTGCGAACAACGGCGTGCTGTTCTCCGAAAGCGCACAAAAGGGCGCGCATTTCATCGAACTCGCCTGCCAGCGCCGCATTCCGCTGCTGTTCCTCCAGAATATCAGCGGCTTCATGGTCGGCGGGAAGTACGAGGCAGAAGGCATCGCCAAGCATGGCGCGAAGCTCGTTACTGCGGTGGCCACCGCCACCGTGCCGAAACTCACCGTAGTGATCGGCGGCAGCTTTGGCGCGGGCAATTACGGGATGTGCGGGCGTGCCTATTCCCCGCGCTTTATGTTCACCTGGCCCAATGCGCGCATCAGCGTGATGGGCGGGGAGCAGGCAGCCAGCGTGCTCGCCACAGTCCACCGCGACGCCGACAGCTGGACGCCTGAACAGGCCGAGGCGTTCAAGGCCCCGATCCGCCAGAAATACGAGGACGAAGGCAACCCCTACTACGCCACCGCCCGCCTGTGGGATGACGGCGTGGTGGACCCGGTGCAGACCCGCGATGTGCTGGGACTGGCGCTGGCGGCGTGTCTGGAAGCGCCGATCGCAGAACGGCCAGCGTTCGGTGTGTTTCGGATGTAGTCTGAAACCCCCGCACCTGCCCTTGCGTAAATAACCCAAGTTAGGCCACAAGAACCAAGCCTTTTGGGAGGGGCGCAACCTTTGCACACACCGCTGAACGCTGCGCCCTCGCGCAACCCCACGCTGGCCTCGCGCATTGTGCGCCGTATCATTCTGTCGATCTGGTATGCGCAAGGGTGGAGGGTCGTTGATCCGCTGCCCAAGCACCTGAAGAAATACGTGCTGGCGGGCGCGCCCCACACCACCAACTGGGATTTCGTGTTCTTTACCGGCGCCACGCATGAAGAAGGCGTGAAGCCCAATTTCATGGGCAAGCACACGCTGTTTCAGGGGATCATGCGCAACTTCATGTTCGACATGGGCGGCTTGCCCGTCGACCGCACGGCGAAAGCTAACGCCACCGAACAGATCGCCGCCGAATTCGCCGCGCGTGACGAACTGGCGCTGGTGATCGCCTGCGAAGGCACCCGCAAGTCCGATGGCAAGTGGCGTTCGGGCTTCTACCACATCGCCCGCGCTGCCAATGTCCCGATCGTCCCCGCCTTTGCTGATCAGAACACCAAGATCGTCAGCTTTGGCCCCCCCATGATGCCGACCGGCAATTACGGCGAAGACCTGCTGAAACTCGCCGAATGGTTCCGCGCCAAGCTGCCCGATTACGAGCGGTTTAAGGTGCTGGAACAGCAGGCCCGCGACATCATCGCCGGAAAGAACGATGTTTGAACTGCTCGCGGTGAATGCCGCGATCCTGCTGGCGCTGGTGTTGATCCAGTGGGCGATTTCGGTGAAGATCAACGACGTCAGCTTCATCGACGCCTTCTGGGGCGCCGGCATGGGCATCCTTGCCGTGGCAAGCTGGTGGCATGTCGGCGGCGGGCCGGGGCAGCTTGCCACGCTGATCATGCTGATGACCGCCGCCTGGGGGTTCCGGCTTGGCCTCTACCTGTTCCTGCGCTGGCGCAAGGACGGTGAGGACAAGCGGTACAAGCTGATCCTCAAGAAGGATCGCGAGGCCGGCAATTTCGCCCGCGCCGCCCTGACCAAGGTGTGGCTGATGCAGGCGGTGCTGCTGTTCGCGGTCTCGTCCCCTGCGCAGGTCGGTATTCTGGCCAGCGGCGCGCCCGCGCCGATCCCGCCGCTGGCCTGGGCCGGTTTTGCCTTGTGGAGCCTGGGCGTGTTCTTTGAATGGGTCGGCGATTGGCAGCTCACCCGGTTCAAGGCTGACCCTGCGAACCACGGAAAGGTGCTCGACACAGGATTGTGGCGTTACACCCGTCATCCCAATTACTTCGGCGATTTTGCTGCGTGGTGGGGTATCTGGCTCGCCTGCGCCGCCGCGGGTTGGGAATATGCCGCCGCCACCATCATCGGCCCGCTGTTCCTCAGCTTCACGCTCACCAGATGGTCGGGCGTGACGCTGCTGGAAAAGGGTATGGACAAGTCCAAGGGCGACAAATACGCCGATTACAAGCGTCGCACCTCCGCCTTTTTCCCGATGCCGCCCAAGGGTTGAGCGCGATATTTTCGACGACTGTCGTTGCCGCGCCGCACAAAATGCATGGCCAAGGTCTTTCAGCCCGCGCCTGCTTAGCCTATGTTGCGGAACAGCAAGGAGATGCGGCAACCCATGGCTCTTAATCCCACGGTGCGCGAGGCTGAGCGTGAACGGATCGCACGTCTCGTGCTCGATCTTGTCGAAGAGCGCGGGGCCGAAATCCCATGGACCGTCGCGATGGCCGAGAGCGGCCTGACCCGCGCGCGGTTCGAAGCACTGTTCGCTGATTACGACGATCTGTTCGATGCAGTGGCGCAAACCTGGCTCGCTCCGCTGCTGGTGGTGATGGAGGAGGTGCTGGCCAGCACCCTGCCGCCGCCGCGCAAGATGTATGAATTCTTCCGCCGTCGCTTCCTCATTTCGCAGGGCCGGTTTCGCGAAGACCCCGAACACTTCACCATCCTGTGCGAAATGGGCGCGGCGAACTTTGAGCGGGTGCGCAGCTACGTCGATCTGGCGGATCATTACCTGTGCGAACTGATCGCCGAGGCGCAGGCTGAAGGCTACTTTGCCGGACTGTCGATCGACGACACCCTATCGCTGATCAATCAGATGATCTCCAATTACACCCTGCCCGATGCGCTGATCCACCTTGGCGACAAATTGACCGAGGACAAGCTGGCGCGGATTGTGGACACCATGTTCATCGGACTATCGGGTGAGGCTGGCGCCGATGCGTCGGGCGTGAACACGCTGAAGGTCGCTTCTTAGGCGGCGGCGTTCAGCGCCGCCCGCATCACCGCCCGGAGTCGCGCCGGAATTGCAGCACATTGGCAGGGGGCTTGCGCGGCGGGGGGCGCAGGCGTTGTTCGGCGAGCGCGTATTTGAGCGCGGCGCCCACCATCGTCGCGGAGGCAGCCAGAATAAGGCCCGCCCAGAACCAGTGCGGCAAGCCCAGCGCGGCTTCGATCTGCCCGGTGTCGGACAGCATCGCCCGGCCATTGATCACGCCTTCTTCGGTGAAGAGGTAATTGAAGTCCCGCAGCATGCTCATCGCGCCCAGCACGCCCAGAAATTGCAGGCTGAACCGCGCAAAGCCGGGCGCAGCGCGCCACGCGATCAGGCCAAGGATCGCGGCGACCAGTGGCAGGGCCCAGAATCCGGTGGGCGAGCGCACCCAGATAATGACGCTTAAAAGGATCGCTGCCGCCGATAGCCACAGCACCGGGCGCCAGGCCCTGGGATGGGCACTGGCGACAATCAGCAAGGCGCCCACGGCGCTCGGGGCCAGCGGGCCGCCTGCCGCAATCGCGGCATAGGTGAAGCGCGAGACATCGCCCGAAAGCCGGCTTTCAGCCACCCCCGATCCATTGGGGAAGATCATCAACTGTTCGAAATGCTGGCCCAGCATAACCGCAGTGAGGCCATGGCCCATTTCATGAAACCACGTCGTCAGGATGGCGAAGGGGTACATCAGGTAATTGCCGAAAGGCAGCGCGGACAGCATCGTGACCACGATACCGGCCACCACCAAGCGTCCGATGGCCTCGCCTTGCGATCCGGGTCTGACCAGCGGTTGCATGGTCAGCTGTCTGCCATGAGCGAATCGGGCGTGCGACCCGAAGAGTCGACCCTAATCCCTTCTATGTGGCCCAGCGCCTCATCCTCTTCGCGCTGTTCGCGCAGGATCGACCAGCTGGCCAGGAACAGGCCGGCCACCAAGGGCCCCAGCACGATCCCCGAAAGACCGACAAGGCTGATCCCACCCAGTGTGGTGATGAGGATGATCCAGTCCGGAATCCCCGTATCGCGACCGACCAGGATCGGGCGCAGGACATTGTCGGCCGAGGATATGATGAAGAAGCCCGATAGCAAAACGAACACGCCCTGCCACGTATCACCCACAATCAGCAGCCACACGCCCGCCGGCACCCATACCGCGCCCGATCCGATCACCGGCACCAGGGCGAAGATCGCCATGATGACGCCAAACAACAGCGCCGAAGGCACGCCCGCAATCATCAGCGTGATCGTGCCAAGCGCACCCTGCACCAGCGCGACAACGCCGGTGCCCTTGATCGTGGCGCGCACGATTCCCAGAAAGCGGTGCGCCAATCGGTCAGCAATCGCCCGTTCGACCGGGACCGCGCCCAAAATGATACGCCCGATCCGGTCGCCATCGCGCAGCAGGAAGAACATCACGTAAAGACCGACGCCAAACGACAGGACGACGCCCAAGGCGCCACTGCCGATCGAGACCGCCTGAGAGGCGATCATGCCGGCGCTTTGCGTGAGCCATTCCTGAAGCCGCGTCTGGACCATCGCAACACTGGACCAGCCGCTGCGATCCAGCGCGTCGCGCGCAGGCCTGGGCAAATTGTTGGTAACCGTGTCGAACACCACTGCGAGGTCGATCGGCTGTTCTTGCAGCGTGGCGACCAGCACGATCGCCTGATCGAACACCATCGTCCCGATCCATGCGGCGGGCACCATCACCACAAAGAAGATGATCAGCAGCGATAGCCCGGCGGCCGGATTGCGCCGCCCGCGAAGGTTGCGCAGGATATTGCGGTACAGCGGTTGAAACATGATCGCCGCCAGCGCCGCCCACAGCAGCGGCTGCGAGAACGGCCAGACAATCACCGCCATCAGCAGTGTGACCACCGCAAGGATGATCAGAAAACTTGCCTGTTGCAGATCCTCGGTACGGTGGGGCTGATGCGCCATGGGAGTCTTTCGGGCAGGGTTAGACGTCGAGGTTTGCCACGTTAAGCGCGTTATCCTGAATGAATTCCCGCCGCGGTTCGACAATATCGCCCATCAGCCGCGTAAATATCTCGTCAGTGACATCGGCATCCTCGACCTTCACCTGCAACAAAATGCGCGCTTCGGGATCGAGCGTGGTTTCCCACAATTGTTCGGCGTTCATTTCACCAAGACCCTTGTAGCGTGCAATCGCAAGACCCTTGCGCCCGGCGGCAAAGATCGCATCGAGCAACTGGCTCGGGCGGCTGATCCCGTCGTCCTGCGGCAACGGCGGGGCGGCAGCGGGCTGTTCAGCCTCGCCGGCGAAGGGATCGCCATCTGCGGCTTCGGCGCCTTCAGCGAGTTCGGGCTCCGGCTCGTCGGGCACATTGCCTGCGCGCACCAGCCGGACCGGGGTAGCATAGGCATCGGCCTGCGCCGCGGCGAGGCCGTGGAGCTTGTGCGCTTCAGTGCTGGAGAGGAACCGCGCCTCGATCTCGTGCACATCCTTGACGCCGCGCCACATGCGTTCGAACACCACGGTGCCGTCGTCGCGCTGATAGGCGCTCCAGCGCGCTTCACGGTCGCCTGCGCCCAGCCGGCCGGCCGCACGGCCCAGCGCAGCGGTGAGCGCCTCGCCTGCAAGACCCGGTTCGAGCGCACCGACCAGCGCCATCTGTTCCACGATCCCGCTGTCATAGCGGCGCGGCACGAAGGCGAGCAGGTTCTTGAGCCTGAGCGCCCCGTCCACCAGCGCGCGCAAATCGTCACCGCCGCGCGCACCTTCGCTGGTTTCGATCACCCGGCCTTGCAGCCCAGCATCGACCAGATAGCGATCCAGCGCCGGTTGATCCTTGAGGTAAACCTCGCTGCGCCCCTTGGCGACCTTGAACAGCGGCGGCTGGGCGATGAACAGGTGACCTGCGCGAATGATGTCGGGCATCTGGCGGTGGAAGAAGGTCAGCAGCAGCGTGCGGATATGCGCGCCATCCACGTCAGCGTCGGTCATGATGACGATCTTGTGGTAGCGCAGTTTATCAAGGTTGAATTCGTCGCGGATGCCGGTGCCCATCGCCTGAATCAGCGTGCCGACTTCCTTGGACGATATGATCCGGTCGAACCGCGCGCGCTCCACGTTGAGGATCTTGCCCTTGAGCGGCAGGATCGCCTGCGTTTTGCGGTCACGCCCCTGCTTGGCCGAACCACCGGCGGAGTCGCCTTCGACCAGGAACAGTTCGGACTTGGCCGGATCGCGCTCCTGACAATCAGCCAGCTTGCCCGGCAGACTGGCGACGCTCATCGCGCCCTTGCGGCTCATTTCGCGCGCGCGGCGGGCCGCTTCGCGCGCGGCAGCGGCGTCGATCACCTTCTGGATGATCGACTTGGCATCGCCGGGATTTTCTTCGAGCCACTGGTTCATCTTGTCGCCCATCAGCGCTTCCAGAGGCTGGCGGACTTCGGAGCTGACCAGCTTGTCCTTGGTTTGGCTGGAGAACTTCGGGTCCGGCAACTTTACGGAGACGATCGCGGTCAGGCCTTCGCGCATGTCCTCGCCCGACAGCGTGACCTTTTCCTTCTTCAGCAGCCCGGTGCGCTCGGCATAGTTGTTGAGCGTGCGGGTCAGCGCGGTGCGGAACGCTGACAAATGCGTGCCACCATCGCGCTGCGGGATGTTGTTGGTGAAGGCGAGGACGTTTTCGTAGTAGGAATCATTCCATTCCAGCGCGACATCAATGCCGATGCCGTCTTTTTCGGCCGACACCGAAATCGGCTCGCCCACCAGCGGCTGCTTGTTGCGGTCGAGATATTTGACGAACGCGGCGATCCCGCCTTCGTAATAGAGATCGTGTTCGGCCATCTCTTCGTGGCGTTTGTCGCGCAGCTTGATCCGCACACCCGAGTTCAGGAAGGCCAGTTCGCGGTAGCGGTGTTCCAGCTTGTCGAAATCGAATTCGAGCACGTTCTTGAAGGTGTCCTGGCTGGCCTTGAAGGTGACGCGGGTGCCCTTTTTCAGGCCACTGTCATCGCCATTGCTGGCCACCGACGGGGCATCGCCTGTCACCACCAGCGGGGCGACCGCATCGCCATGTTCAAACCGCATCCAATGCGCCTTGCCCTCACGCCAGATCACCAGTTCGAGCCATTCGGACAGCGCGTTGACCACCGACACGCCCACGCCATGCAGGCCGCCCGAAACCTTGTAGGCGTTGTCATCCGAGGTGTTTTCGAACTTACCGCCCGCGTGCAGCTGGGTCATGATGACTTCGGCAGCGGAGACGCCTTCTTCGGTGTGCATCCCGGTGGGAATGCCGCGCCCGTTATCTTCCACAGACACGCTGCCATCGGGGTTCAATTCGATCAGAACCAGATCACAATGCCCGGCCAGCGCCTCGTCGATCGCGTTGTCCGACACTTCGAACACCATGTGGTGCAGGCCCGATCCGTCGTCAGTATCGCCGATATACATGCCGGGGCGCTTTCGCACGGCATCCAGCCCCTTGAGAACCTTGATCGAATCCGCACCGTACTCGCCCATCTGGCGAACTTTTTCGGGAAGCGTGCTGGGGGTGGGCGCGGGTGTGGGTGTTGTGTTGTCTTCCATGCACTTCATATAGGCCAGCCCGCACCAAATCCCAACTGCGGGAGGCTGCGCAGCCGCGCTTTTCCACGAATGTTCAGGGCGCTTGGCCGCAGGAGTGCAACGGCGCTTCGGATTGCGGAGCGCAAATGCCCCTTGCCCAACCCTTGCGTCCGATTATGCATTGGCGCCATGAACACCGACACGATGATCGCTCGCCTTGCCGAGCCCTTCGGCAGCTTCCCCGAGATCCTGATGGAATGGTCGCGCATCAAGGGCGATGATCTGGCGCTGATCGACGAACGCCGCGAGGTGTACTGGGCCGAACTGGTCGGGCTGGTCGAACGTCTGGCAGCGCGGCTGGTGGAAACCGGGCTGCAGCGCGGGCAATCGGTGGCGATCCTTGGCACGTCCAGCGTCGAGTACGCGCTGGTGTTTCTGGCCGCGATGCGCGCTGGCGGGGTGGCGGCGCCGCTGACGACCAGCGCATCGCCCGATCAGCTGGACAGCATGGCGCGCGATTCGGGCGCGATCCACCTGTTCATCGATGCGGCCAAGGCGGCAGAACTCGGCCCGGATTTCATGGCCGATTTGATCCGTGTGCCATTGGAAAGCATTGACCAGTGGATGGCCCCTCCCGGCGCTCGCGCTCCGGTTTTCGCGCCGGAGCCGCAGGATGCGTTCAACATCATCTATTCCAGCGGTACGACCGGCACGCCCAAGGGTATTGTCCATTCGCACCAGATGCGCTGGCGGCAGTTTGCATCGACGGCGCTCAGCTATCTTGGTGCAGGGCTGGATGTGCGCTCGCTTGCCTCCACCCCGCTTTACTCCAACACCACGATGGTGGCCTTCCTGCCGGTGCTGCTGGCGGGTGGCTGCGTGCGGGTGATGGGCAAGTTCGATTGCGCCAAGTGGCTGACGTTTGCCCAAGCCGACCGCACGACCATCACCATGCTGGTGCCGGTGCAATATCAGCGGCTGATGGACTTCGCCGGGTTCGACACCTTCGACCTGTCCGCGCTGACACTCAAATATTGCACCTCCGCGCCCTTCCACGCCGAATTGAAGCGCGACGTGCTTGCGCGGATGCCGGGCGGGTTGATCGAGATCTATTCGATGACCGAGGGCGGCGTGGTCTGCCTGCTGCCGTGCCATGAATTCCCCGACAAGCTTCACACAGTCGGGCGGCCTGCGCCGGGGAGCGAATTGAAGGTGCTGGACGATGAGGACCGCGAAGTCCCACCCGGCACGCCGGGCAACATGGTGGGCCGCAGCCTCACCATGATGAGCGGCTACAAGAACCGCCCTGACAAGACTGCCGAAGCGCAGTGGATTGACCCCGCCACGGGTGAGGCCTGGATGCGGATGGGCGATATTGGCCGGGTGGACGCCGATGGCTTTGTCGAATTGGTGGGCCGCGCCAAGGACATGATCATTTCGGGCGGGTTCAACATCTACCCCAGCGATCTTGAAGCCGAATTGTGCAAGGAGGCTGGCGTAGTCGAGGCCGCTGTCGTGGGGATGCCGTCGCGCAACTGGGGCGAAAGCCCGGTCGGCTTCGTGGTGCTGAAAGACGGCGCGGAGGACTGCGAGGCAATTATGGCCGCGGTAAATGCGCGGCTGGGCAAAACGCAGCGACTCGCTGCGCTGCACGCAATCGCTGAAATGCCGCGCAGCCATATCGGCAAACTGCTCAAGACCGATCTGCGCGAAGAGGCGGAACGGCTGGGCGGCGTGGAATAGGCTGACACGAAAACAGGGCGCCCCATGCAGCACGGCCCGGCTACCCTTGAGGGCAACCGGGCCGCATCACGTGTCGTAGCCGACGCGATTTGCACGTTTTATCAAGGCTTTTGCCCCGGATCGTGTCCAGGGCTGGGTCTTAGACAATAAACGTGTTGAACGCGGTGCCGCTGACGGCAACTGCCAACAGCAAAGCGACAAGCTTTTCGCTGAACATACGCATGGTTCGTTTCCCTGTTTTGTTGTGGTTGGGGAGTTCGGGCGATCAAGAGGGGGAGAGAGAGGGATGACCGCCCGAACCTGCGCAGCATATACAAAGCCGCGCGCAATATTCAATCGTCAAAAAGACTGAAAATAATTCATCACCGCAATCGAAAAAGGCAATCAATGGGGGATGCCTGGACTTGTTCGCCCGCGTGAGACGCGGCCACCTGTTCGGGGGGGAGTGGTGGCCGCGTCTCTTTCGCTGCGTGCCCGGTATTTGGCACCGGGCGGTGAGGAGGCAGAAGGGCCGCGCAAGGGGGGGGAAGCTGGCCGCTTCTGCCTGTCAGGCAGGCGGGGTACGGTCCGTATTCGGTTGCCGCACCCAAACGATGGCTCCGTTGAAGGAGAAGGCCGGTTTGGAGAGAGGGGCCCGGCAACGCATCGCTCTGGCGGCGAAGTGGTGTTCGATGAAACCGAATTCAAATGCGAAAACACTCGCCTTTGTTGCAATTACAGCAACACTTAACGGTTGCGGCGCTTAGGCAAGCGAGCCATCGGATCGGTCTGATAGTCATTGATTTTCAGCGTTTTGTTTGCCTCGATCAGTGACGAGACCGCAACGGCTCGCGGCCTGTCGGGCGACGCCCCCTGCCGTCTGGCGGCGCGTAGCCATCCCGGCGTCGATGATGCACCGGCCCCCGATCTTCGCATGGTCGTAGGCGCAGCGCACGGCGCATCTGCAAAATCATGGGCGCTGGATGCCGCGATGCTGGACAGCGCGCAGCCCGCTTCGTAATCCGCCGCCATGAGCGCGCACCCCTCCAGCCCCATCAAGGGCGATTCCGCTGTTTCCGAAAGCATCCTGATTGTCGATTTCGGCAGTCAGGTAACCCAGTTGATCGCCCGCCGGGTGCGCGAAGCAGGGGTCTATTCCGAGATCGCGCCTTTCACCCAGGCCGAAGCCGCGTTCCGGCGGATGCGCCCCAAGGGGATCATCCTGTCCGGATCGCCCGCCAGCGTGCCCGAAGACGGCTCCCCCCGCGCACCGCAGGCACTGTTTGATGCGGGCGTGCCGATATTGGGCATCTGTTATGGCCAGCAGGTGATGACCCATCAGCTTGGCGGTGAAGTCCGCCCCGGCCATGAAACCGGAGAAGGCGGCGAATTTGGCCGCGCGTTCCTTACTGTCACCGCGGAATGCGCGCTGTTCGATGGGCTTTGGGATGTGGGATCGCGCCATCAGGTGTGGATGAGCCACGGCGACAAGGTCACGCAGTTTGCCGCCGGTTTCGACATCGTCGCCACCTCCGACGGCGCGCCCTTTGCCGTGATCGCGGACGAGGCGCGCAAGTTCTACGGCACGCAGTTCCATCCCGAAGTGGTCCACACGCCCGACGGCGGCCGGCTGATCGCCAATTTCGTACGCCATGTCTGCGGCCTTGCCGGCGATTGGACCATGGCCGAGTTCCGCAAGACCAAGATTGCCGAAATCCGCGCGCAGGTGGGGGATCGCCGCGTGATCTGCGGCCTGTCCGGCGGGGTCGATTCGGCGGTCGCTGCGGTGCTGATCCACGAAGCGATCGGCGATCAGCTGACCTGCGTGTTCGTTGATCACGGGCTGATGCGCATGAACGAGGCCGAACAGGTCGTCACGCTGTTCCGCGACCATTACAACATCCCGCTGGTGCATGTGGATGTCGAAGACCTGTTTCTGGGCGGTCTTGCCGGCCTCACCGATCCCGAAGCCAAGCGCAAGTTCATCGGCAAGACCTTCATCGACGTGTTCGAGACCGAGGCCAAGAAAATCGGCGGGGCGGAGTTTCTGGCGCAAGGCACGCTTTACCCCGACGTGATCGAATCGGTCAGCTTCACCGGCGGGCCGAGCGTGACGATCAAGAGCCACCACAATGTCGGCGGGCTGCCTGAACGCATGAACATGCAGCTGGTCGAACCCTTGCGTGAATTGTTCAAGGACGAGGTCCGCGATCTGGGGCGTGAACTCGGTTTGCCGGATGCCTTCGTCGGTCGCCACCCCTTCCCCGGTCCGGGCCTTGCGATCCGCATCCCCGGTGAAGTCACCAAGGAACGCTGCGATATCTTGCGCAAGGCTGACGCGATCTACCTCGAAGAAATCCGCAATGCCGGGCTTTACGATGCGATCTGGCAGGCCTTTGCCGTGCTGCTGCCGGTCAAGACCGTGGGCGTGATGGGCGATGCGCGCACGTATGATTCGGTCTGCGCCCTTCGCGCTGTCACCTCCACTGACGGGATGACCGCCGATGTCTTCCCCTATGACGCCGGGTTCCTGACCCGTGTGGCCACCCGCATCGTCAATGAAGTGCAGGGCATCAACCGCGTGGTCTATGATTACACCAGCAAGCCGCCGGGCACGATTGAATGGGAATAAGCCGCGCACGTGGCCACTTCCCGCTGCCCGCCAAATCGCATATTTGCAGCGCTCCAGATTTTGTCTTTCAAGGGAATTGCCTGTGATGAGCCTGCGGCCCTTCGTAATTGCCACCGCGTTTGCGCTGGGGCTTGTCGCCTGCGCCCAGCAGGAAGGCGATACAGCGGAAGCCGCAACCGCGCCGGCTGCCTTGACCGAGGGCAACTGGACGCTTGATCCGGCAGGCTCACGCCTCAGCTATGTCAGCATCAAATCGGGCGAAGTGGCCGAAGCGAACCGCTTTGACGCCATGACCGGCACCGTGGCGACCGACGGCACGGCGAGCCTCGACATTGATCTGGGCTCGGTCAACACCGGGGTCGACATCCGCAATGAACGGATGCGCGAGATGTTTTTCGATGTGGCCAACAACCCGACAGCGACGGTGACCGCCAAGCTCGATCCGGCCGCCTTTGCGGGGCTTGCGGTGGGCGAGTCGGTCATTCGGCCCCTGAAAGCCACGGTGGGGATCAAGGGCATGACCAGCGATGTCGAAACCGAAGTGATTGTCACCCGCGCATCGGCTGACCGCGTGACCGTGGTGCCCACCGCGCCGGTTATCATCTCGACCGATATGTTCGGCCTGACCGATGAGCTGGGCGAATTGCGCGCGCTGGCGCAATTGCCCTCGATCACGCCCGCGGTGCCGGTGACGTTCACACTATCGTTCAGGCGCGCCTGAGCCTTCCTGCACGCTGAAGGATCGTGAGGGCCGCGAGCGCTGCCACCAGCCCGAACGCGGTCGACGCCAGCATCTGGCTGGCCCAGTGTCCCCCCAGCACGATCCGCGCCGCCGGGCCGATCACCAGCAAAGCGCCAGCCACCATGCGCAAGGGAGACCGCCCACGCCGCCGCGCTTTTGCCAACAGGGCCACGCCAAACATCGCGCCATAGACCAGGCCAAAGGTGGACGGCAGGCCACTGGATGTGGCGGGATCGGCGACCGCGACCAGTGCCGGATCGGGACGCGGCGCGAACACCACCGCACGCAAGCCCTTGTCCGCCGCAAAGGCCAGCCCATAGGCCAGCGGCACCGCCACCGCGCCGCGCAGACCCGCGATCCGCCATGCCAGCGCCGCAGCGAGAACCAGCGTTCCCCATAGGAGCGGCGCCTTTGCGGTGTCCGTCAGCCACCCGGCCCAGCGCGGAGCTGCGCCCAGCACGTCCTGCAAAATCCGCGTCACTGCGACATCACCGGGCAACGGCCCTTGCAGCATGACATTGGCGCCCCCGATCAGGACGGCGATCACGACAAGCCCCAGGGCGGTGCGCATAAAGACAGGCTTCCTTGCGTATGATGACGCTACGACATGGCGGCGCGGCTGACAGCGCGTTCAAAAGCAGGCTTGAAAGCCGCGCGCAACTCGGCTTGTCTCACGAAAACACGGACCTTGCACGGGAGAGCACACGCCATGAAAACCACGATTACGCAGATGTTCGGCATCGAACACCCCATCATTCAGGGCGGAATGAACTATGTCGGCTTTGCCGAAATGGCGGCCGCGGTGTCCAATGCGGGCGGGCTTGGGATCATCACCGGGCTGACACAGGGTACGCCCGAAAAGCTCGCCAACGAAATCGCGCGCTGCAAGGACATGACTGACAAGCCCTTCGGCGTGAACCTCACCATTCTGCCGACGCTGACTCCCCCGGACTATCCGGGGCTGGTCAAGGCCGTGATCGACGGCGGGGTGCCAGTGGTCGAGACGGCGGGGCGCAATCCGGTCGATCTGCTGCCGCCGCTGAAAGATGCCGGGATCAAGGTGATCCACAAATGCACCAGCGTGCGCCACAGCCTCAAGGCGCAGGCGATCGGCTGCGATGCGGTGAGTGTCGATGGGTTCGAATGCGGCGGCCATCCGGGTGAGGATGATGTGCCCAACTTCATCCTGCTGCCCCGCGCTGCGGACGAGCTGGAAATCCCGTTTGTCTCCAGCGGCGGCATGGCCGACGGGCGCAGCCTGGTCGCCAGCCTCGCGATGGGTGCAGCTGGGATGAACATGGGCACGCGGTTCATCGCCACCCAGGAAGCGCCCGTGCACGAGAACGTGAAGCAGGCGATCCTCGCCGCGAGCGAACTCGACACCCGGCTGGTGATGCGTCCCTTGCGCAACACCGAACGCGTGCTCACCAATGACGCGGTCGAGCGTCTGCTGGTCAAGGAAAAGGATCTGGGCGATGCCATCACCATTCAGGACATCCTGCCCGAAGTTGCAGGGGTGTACCCGAAGATCATGATGGAAGGGACGATGGATGCCGGCGCGTGGAGCTGCGGCATGGTGGCGGGCCTCATCCATGACATTCCGACCTGCAAGGAACTGATCGACCGCATCATGCTGCAGGCCGAGGAGATCATCGCCCGGATGCACGCGCTGGCGCGACACTGACCAGAGCCGTGCCCGGCGCTAGGTAACACTCCGCATACACTCTCATACACCGCTACGGCATAAAGCGCCGCGCCGGGTCCGATTCTGGAGGGGATCGCTCCGGCGCGGTTCGTCGCTAGCTTTTGTGCGGCGACGGATGGCTCCTCGGATAAAGTCGGGGCGGAGAGAATGAGATGGAAATATTTGCAAGCCCACTGGTGATGGGCGCCATTGTCACATCCGTCGCCTTCGCCAGCTGGTTGTTGGGCCGGTGGCAGGGTGTTCGCCTATCCGGTCAGCCACGCGCCGTTGCCCCTTGTGCAGCGCAGACCTTGCAATCGCCATCAAGCACCGCTTGGCAGACCGGCGCCGATGATACTGCAACCGCACCGGGCCAGACGGGCGCGCAGGCTGAACAGCGCGGCGCCCGCCTTGATGCCGCAGACCAGCTCGGCGCGCTTCATGCCGAAATCAGCGCCTATCGCCGCGCTGAACAGGTTTTGGCAGGACTGGACAAGGATCAACTGCAGCAGTTGCCACGTTTGGGCACGGCCGCGACGCGACGTCCGCATTGCGATCGCATAAGGCAGAGGGCCTCTGCGCTTCCCGAGGGCGGCGAACCCAGCGGAGTCTACACAGCTTTCCCGACAATACCGGCGCAAGCAGCCCCTCAGCCTTCGGCGTCAGCGTCCGGTTTCACGCGGGTATAAGGCACGAAATCTTCAAAGAAGACCGTGCCCGTGAAGAACCCCTGCACACGATTGACAGTGTTCGTCTGATCCAGCCGGCAGATCTGGCTCGCGCTGAAGCGGGTCATGATCAGAGCGTCGTTTTCGTTGATCTGATCGGGATTGCGGGTGCGCTGCACGTAGATCGTGTTGCCCGAGCCATAGACGTAGGCGGTGCCGTCGATGGTCGTCATGCGCTGAGCCGGCAAGGTGCGAATGCAGCGAATTGGCTCACCTGCGACACGGCCGTCGAGCAATTGGGCAAGGCGCTGCTCCCCCTTCGTCTGTGGCTCGGAGACTTGGTTGGTTTCGGCCATGACATCGGGCGTGCGGGAATCCTGCGCGGCGAGCGGGCTCAGCCCCACCGCCGCAAGGGCCAGGGCAAAACCGGTGGTGGTGGTGGCCATTGGGAGATCAATCATCGCACGATCCTCGCGTAACTAAGCGGAAAGTGTCAACCACATCCCGCCTGAACCGGCGCTGAGCGCATCAGGAGTGCGGCGTGCTGGCGCCTGAGGAAATATCAGGCAGATGCGCCTGATCCGCGCCATCAGCCCCTGCCGTATCGGCAACGCCGCCGCGCAGCACAAAGCGGCGGTCGCAATAGCCGCAATCGACATAGCCATGCTCGTCAATCTCAAGATACACGCGCGGATGCCCCAGCGCAGCGGGGCGATACCCTGCACGGCTGCGGATGCCGCTCGCGCCGTCACACGACACGCGGGGCGCATCGACCAGCAGGACTTCGGGGGGAGGAATGCTCATGACGTGCGTCGATACAGGGCGGGAGGCCGGAGTTCAATTGCCTTTGCGGGACGCCTTGCCTAGGCGGAAGCCATGACTGTTCCGCCCGCCATCCGCATCGATAATCTTGTGAAACGCTATGCGCCTGCCAAGGGTGCAAGCGGCATCGTCACCGAAGGCAAGCTGGCGCTGGGCGGGGTCAGCTTCGATGTGCCCGAAGGGTCAATATTCGGGCTGCTCGGTCCCAACGGCGCAGGCAAATCGACGCTGATCAACATCCTCGCCGGGCTGGTCAACAAGACCGCAGGCACGGTGGATATCTGGGGCTTTGATATTGACCGGGACCGGCGCAACGCCAGCCGCTCGATCGGAATCGTGCCTCAGGAAATCGTGTTCGATCCGTTCTTCACCCCGTTCGAAGTGCTGGAGAACCAGGGCGGCTTTTACGGCATTGTGTCGGCCCTGCGCCGCAGCGAAGCTTTGCTGGAGGCGGTGCGTCTGGCAGACAAGCGCGATGCCTATGCCCGCACGCTGTCAGGGGGCATGAAGCGGCGGCTGCTGGTGGCCAAGGCGATGGTCCACTCCCCGCCGATTTTGGTGCTCGATGAACCCACCGCCGGTGTCGATGTCGATCTGCGGCGCCAGCTGTGGGAACTGGTCAGCGAACTGAACCGCGACGGCGTGACCGTGGTGCTGACCACGCACTATCTTGAAGAGGCCGAGGAGCTGTGTGACCGGATCGCGATCATCAACCATGGTCAGCTGATCGCCAACAAGCCGACCCGTGAACTGGTCGACATGGCGCGCGAAAAGATCGTGGCGGTCACGGTGGCCGAGGATCTTGCCGCGGCGCCCGCCCACGACGCGTTCGTGCGGGTGCAATGGGACGGGGCGCGCGGGGTGGAGGTGACCTATGACAAGGACCGCCTTAGTGCAGGGCAAGTTCTCGCGATCCTTCAGGCGCAGGGCCTGACGATTGAAGATGTCACCACCCGCGAAGCCGATCTTGAGGATGTGTTCGTGCAACTGACCGCCGCAGCCGTCTGACACACGGCTTCAGGTCCTGTGTTTCCCACCGCCCTGACTATCAACCGCGGCCTCACGCTTGCGCCATTTGTGTCGGCCGCGCCGCTCAATCGGCGCGGCGCAATGCCGGCACTGCCCAATATAGACGCGTCCATCCCACGTGACGTCGCGGCGAAGGGGCCGATGCATGTTGAGCGCGCAACCGAAGACAGAAAAAATTGACATGAGAACGGCAAGCTCCGCGGGAGAGGGAGGTAAAGCGATAACCGGTTCTGCAACCATGCCGCCGCTCTGCTTTGCGCTTTGAGTCGTGCGGCTAACGCAGATTAGCATTTTGTTGCACTGCAACCTAGGGTCAATCCCTACGTCGTTTGCCTTAAATCTGTGTGACAAGCATCGCCCTTGCCGATGGGTAAGCTGCGCGCCATATCCTGATTATGGCGACAGGTAAGGCTTTGCGACCGGAACGTGATGTGCAGGCGCACGACGTGGTGATCATCGGCTCTGGCGCGGCAGGTCTTACGGCGGCCCTGGCGCTGGCCGAAACGCGCCGCGTGCTCGTGCTGGCCAAGGGCTCGCTGACCGGCGGGTCGACCGCATGGGCGCAAGGCGGGATCGCCGCGGTGCTCGATACCGGCGACACCTTCGAAAACCACGTGCGCGATACGATGGTGGCGGGCGCGGGCCTGAATGACCGCGAGACGGTGGAGTTCGTGATCGAACGCGCCCCTGCTTCGATTGACCGGTTGTGCGAATTGGGGGTGCCGTTCAACCGCGAGGAACAGGCGCTCCACCTCACCCGCGAAGGCGGCCATTCGCACCGCCGGATCGTCCATGTCGATGACGCCACCGGCTGGGCGGTGCAATCGGCGCTGCTGGCTGCGGCCGAGGCCAATCCCAACATCACGCTGTTGCCGGGCCGCACCTGCATCGACTTCATCACGGACCGCCACCGCGAGCAATTCTCTGCCGCAGGCCGGGTGTGGGGCGTCTATGCGCTGGATGAGGCCACGGGGCGCGTCGAGCGCCATGTGGCCCGCGCCACGATCCTTGCCACCGGCGGCGCGGGGCGCGTGTACCAGTTCTCCACCGCGCCGCGCGGCGCGACCGGCGATGGCATTGCGATGGCGTGGCGGGCGGGCGCGCGGGTCTCCAACATGGAGATGATGCAGTTCCACCCCACCTGCCTTTACAGCCTTGAAATCAAGAACTTTCTCATCACCGAAGCCGTGCGCGGCGAAGGCGGGCGGCTGATCAACCCGCGCACCGGCAAGCGGTTCATGCAGTTCTACGATCCCGAGCGGCTGGAACTCGCCCCGCGCGACGTGGTGGCCCGCGCCATCGATTCCGAAATCAAACGGTTCGGCTTGGATTACGTGCATCTCGACATCAGCCACGAACCGCCCGAATTCGTGCGCGGGCATTTCCCGACCATTCACGAAAAGCTGCTGACCATCGGCATCGACATGACCACCCAGCCGATCCCGGTGGTCCCGGCGCAGCACTACACCTGCGGCGGGGTGGTGGTGGGGCTGGACGCGCGCACCGATATTCCCGGCCTGTGGGCGGCAGGCGAATGCACCGAAAGCGGGCTGCACGGCGCCAACCGGCTGGCGTCCAACAGCTTGCTCGAATGCTTCGTGTTTGGCGAAGCGGCGGCGCAGGACATTCTGGCGCGCTGGGACAGCCTTGACGATGTGCCTGCGATCCTGCCGTGGGACGAAAGCCGCGTGACCGACTCGGATGAGGAAGTGGTCATCAAACAGAACTGGACCGAAATCCGCCGCTTCATGTGGAATTATGTCGGCATCGTGCGCACCACCAAGCGGCTGGAACGCGCCGCCAGCCGCATCGATCTGCTGAAGCGCGAGATCGAGGATTACTACGGCGCCTTCCGGGTGACGACCGACCTGATCGAACTGCGCAACCTGCTGCAATCGGCGGAACTGATCGTGACCTCGGCGCTCGCCCGCAAGGAGAGCCGTGGGCTGCATTACACGCTGGATTATCCGGAGCTTGCGGATGAGCCGCGGGATACGGTGCTGGTGCCGTAGTCACCGTCGCCCGGAACGAGAGGGTTCTGTCAGGGTTCATGTGATGCCGACCAATTTGGCAAACCCTGAACCCCGCACGAGGCGTCCGATGAAGAACATGCTCTGTTGTCTTGCGCTTGCTTCACTTGCGGCGCCGCTTGCTGCCCAAGACGCTGCCCCGCCCGAATCCGAAAATTCCATCGTCGTCACCGCGCAGCGGTCCGGCGCGCCGATGTGGACGATTGATACGCCCACCGGCACCGTTATCCTTGTCGGTGAGATCCGGGCGATCCCCAAGTCCACGCCATGGGAGCCGGAGCGCCTGCGCGAAGCGACGGCGCAGGCCGACCGCGTGATCCTTGGCGCGAAACCCAGGATTTCGCCGGGCGATGTGCTGCGGCTCATTTTCAGCGGTTCCAAGTTCACCAAACTGCCCGACAAGACAATGGCCAGCGAATACCTCTCGCCCGAACAATGGGCGCGGCTCGAAACCCTCGGCACGGCGCACAGGCAAGATTACACCCGCCAATCCTTCTTGCTCACGTCCTTCGGGATGCTGCGCAAGGAACTGCGCTTCAACCGCGATACCGCCGATGATGCGTCGGACGTCGTCAGCAAGGCAGCGGACAAGGCCAAGGTGCCCACCACCCGCGCCGCCACACTGCGGGGTGAGGACATCATCGACAATCTCGCCGATGCGCCGCCCGCAGCGCACATTCCCTGCCTCGCGGCCGCGATGGATGCGGTGGAGGCCGGCCCCGGCATTGTCGAACAGCGTGCCACCGATTGGCGGCGCTACAAGATCCCGGCCGTGATGGCGAACCCGCTCGAATCGGCGCTGGGCCAGTGCTGGCCCTGGGCGGATGAGACTTTGGGCAGCGAACTCAGGACCATATGGGTCGACAGCATCGCCGAAGCCAGCACCGCGCGCGGCACAACGCTCGCGGTTGTGCCCTTGCGGGTGTTGGCGGAAGATGGCGGCGTGCTTGACCAATTGGACGAACGCGGCTTCGATATCGCCGGACCCGTGTGGAAGTGACCACGCGGGCCTGACCGAAGGATCAGCCGCCCATGCCCACCGTCACCGCCCCCAACACCGGCATCGAAATCTTCTATGAGGACACCCCGGCGCAAGGCGGCGCGCCTGATGCCGAGGTGATCCTGCTGGTGATGGGCCTCGGCGCGCAGATGACACTGTGGCCGGACGAGCTGGTCGCCGCGCTGGCGGCTGATGGCTTTCGGGTGATTCGCTACGACAACCGCGACATTGGCCTGTCCCAGAAGATGGAAGGCGCCAAGGCCCCCAGCCTGCCGGTGCAGGTCTTGCGCAAGAAGATCGGCTTTCCGGCACGCGTGCCCTACACCCTGAAAGATATGGCCGATGACGGGATCGGCCTGCTGAGCGCGCTGGGGATTGATCGCGCCCACGTGGTCGGCGCGTCGATGGGGGGCATGATCGTGCAGCTGATGGCGATCCACCATCCCGAACGGCTGCTGACCATGACCTCGGTCATGTCGACCACCGGCCATGGCAAGCTGCCCCAGGCCGAAAAGCACGCGATGGACGCGCTGATCGCGCCGCTCAAGGCGATGGATGAAGAGACCATCGTTGCCCACGGCCTTAACGTGGTGAAGAATATCGGCAGCCCCGGATTTCCCTTCGATCCCGAACAGCAGCGCGAACGGGTGCTGCGCAGCATCCGCCGCTCGGTCTATCCCGCCGGCCTGCCGCGCCAGCTTGCCGCGATCATCGACGATGGCTGTCGCCGCGCGCGCCTTGCCGATGTGCGCGTGCCGACGCTGGTGATGCATGGCGAGGACGATCCGTTGGTAAAGCTGGAGGCGGGCGAGGATACGGCGAAGCATATCTCGGGCGCGCGGCTGGTCACGATTCCGGGCTGGGGCCATGATCTGCCGATCCCGCTGATCTCCCGTATCGCTGGCGAGATCACGGCCCACGCCCGCGGGCAATAGGGCCACTGTCAGCGCGGGTGCGGGATTTCCTTTGGGCGGGCGGCGATAGGCTGTTACAGGCGCCCCCATGCTTACGATTGACGGTGTCACTGTGCGGCTTGGCGGCCGGGCCATTCTTGAACGCGCCAGCGCAACCGTGCCGGTGGGCGCGCGCGTCGGTCTGATCGGCCGCAATGGCGCGGGCAAATCCACGCTGATGAAGGCGCTGATTGGCGAGATCGAGCCCGATGACGGCGAAATCAGCAAGCCCTCGCGCGCCAAGATCGGTTACATCGCGCAGGAAGCCCCCAGCGGCAACACGACCCCCGAAGAGGTCGTGCTGGCATCGGCCACGGAACGTGCCGCGCTGCTCGAAGAGCTGGAAACCTGCACAGACATGGACCGCATGGGCGACGTGCACGAACGCCTGCTTGCGATTGACGCCTATTCCGCGCCCGCGCGCGCCGCCAAGATCCTTAACGGTCTGGGCTTTGACGACGAGATGCAAAAGCGCCCGGTCGACAGTTTTTCGGGCGGCTGGAAAATGCGGATTGCGCTGGGCGCGCTGCTGTTTTCCGAACCGGACATCCTCCTGCTCGACGAGCCATCCAACCACTTGGACCTTGAAGCAACGCTGTGGCTGGAGAACTTCCTCAAGTCCTATCCCGCCACGCTGGTCGTGATCAGCCACGAACGCGATCTGCTCAACAAGGTCGTCGATCACATCCTGCATCTGCAAGGCGGGCAGCTGACGCTGTATCCCGGCGGCTATGATGACTTCGAAAAGCAGCGCGCCGAACGCGCCGCGCAGCTGGCCGCCGCCAAGCAATCGCAGGATGCGCAACGCGCACGTCTGCAGGATTACGTCGCCCGCAACTCTGCCCGCGCTTCTACTGCCAAGCAGGCGCAATCGCGCGCCAAGATGCTGGCGAAGATGCAGCCGATCGTGGC
Source organism: Erythrobacter sp. 'gip.4 top 5' (assembly GCF_056495765.1). NCBI lineage: Bacteria > Pseudomonadati > Pseudomonadota > Alphaproteobacteria > Sphingomonadales > Erythrobacteraceae > Erythrobacter > Erythrobacter sp. 'gip.4 top 5'. The sequence goes on from NZ_CP200270.1 coordinate 356,515, forward strand.
ACTGATGGAAGACCCTTCGCTGTCTTTCGATTTTCCCGATCCGGCCGAATTGCGCTCCCCCATGATCACGCTCGATCACGCTGCGGTAGGCTATGGTGAAGCGCCGCCGATCCTCAAGCGGCTGAGCTTCCGGATCGACGCCGATGACCGGATCGCGCTGCTGGGCCGCAATGGCAATGGCAAGACCACGCTGGCGCGGCTGCTCGCCTCACAACTGATGCCCGCCGAGGGCGAAATCAACGCGCCAGGCAAGCTCAAGGTCGGATATTTCACGCAGTATCAGGTCGAAGAACTGGCGGGCGAGGAAACCCCGCTCGATCTGATGAACCGCGCGATGGAGGGACAATCCCCCGGCGCGGTGCGCGCACAATTGGGCCGCTTCGGCTTTTCAGGCCCCAAGGCGAACCAGCGGGTCGAGAAATTGTCGGGCGGTGAACGCGCGCGGCTCGCGCTGGCGCTGATCACGCGCGATGCGCCGCATCTGTTGATCCTCGATGAACCGACCAACCACCTCGATGTCGATGCGCGCGAGGCGCTGGTACAAGCGCTCAATGCCTATACCGGCGCGGTGATCCTCATCAGCCATGATCGCCATATGGTCGAATTGACCGCTGATCGCCTTATCCTCGTCGATAACGGGACCGCGCGCGAATATGACGGCAGCATGGAGGATTACATCGACTTCATCCTGGGCCGCAACCAGCCCAAGGGCAACGCTGGCAAAGGCAAGGGGCAGCGCGGCGGCGCCAATGCCGGATTTGGGGTCGGGTCGGACATGCGCGCTGCTCAATCGGAATTGAGCAAGGCGGAAACCGCCATCGCCCGCCTCACGGCAGAGGTGGAGGCCTTTGACCGCGAAATCCTCGCGCTTTCCGCCAAGTCCGGCGGACAAGGCGGCAATGCGATGCAGGCGCTGTTGACCAAGCGGGCGCGGGCCGCCGAATCGCTGGCTGAGGCCGAACAGCGCTGGCTGGCGGCCGGCACCACGCTCGAAGCGGTCGAACAGGCCTGACGGATTCGCCCCCACCCGCCGCACGCGCAACAATCATACCTTTGCGCGTGCAAAAGATTCACGGGTGGATTCGAATGAGTCCGCGCTTATTTTTTTCTTCACAGATTCAATTAGGGGCTTGCGGTCCGCACGACTCAAGCTTGGTCCACGCGTCGCGGGTCTGATGCGGGTCAAAAACCGGCTGCACGTGGTAACTAAGTGCTTAAACGCCCGTTGACGGAAGTCGCTGGGTGATTCATCATCTAGTGGTTCGATGTTGATCGGACCCCCAAGCCTTGGTGAAACGCCCGCCGCCCCTGATTGGGTCGACGAGGGGCGCTTCGCTCCGGCCCCAAGGTCCGCGCCGCATCGCAAATAGGGTCGACCGACCTGCCAGCACGCCCGGCAACGGAGCCGCCTGTTGGCAAGTCTGTGGACCAACCGGTATAGAACAGAATTAGAACACAGCGTCTTGCGCTGGGGATCTGATTCGGGGGACAAATGGGGCTAGTGATGGATTTCAAGGCGAACGAAAACGTGCCCAGTACTGCGCTGAATGATGATGTGACGAACGAGTTGGATGCAGGCGCAGTTGCCGAGATGTCCGCCAAGGATGAAAAGGCTGTGACCATGAAGACAACCGATGCGGGCTCCGATGTGCTGATTGCGACCAAGGCGGGCGAGGCACTGGCCGGTGCCATGGCCGAAGTTGCCAAGTCGGGTGCAGTGGACAGCAAGAAGGTCAATGACCGCCGCTTCACGATCCACACCGATTCCAGCCGCGATGCGCGCCTGACCGATTTCGGCAAGGAAACGCTGAACGATCGGTATTTGTTGCCCGGCGAAAGCTATCAGGATCTGTTCGCCCGCGTGGCCGATGCCTATGCTGATGATGATGCCCACGCGCAGCGGCTGTACACCTACATTTCGAACCTGTGGTTCATGCCGGCAACTCCGGTGCTGTCGAACGGCGGCACCGCGCGGGGCCTGCCGATCTCGTGCTATCTCAATTCGGTGTCAGACAGCCTGGAAGGCATTGTCGATACCTGGAACGAGAACGTCTGGCTCGCCAGCAAGGGCGGCGGGATCGGCACCTATTGGGGCAATGTGCGCGGGATCGGAGAGCCGGTCGGCCTGAACGGCAAGACCAGCGGGATCATTCCGTTTGTGCGCGTGATGGACAGCCTGACGCTGGCGATCAGCCAGGGCTCTTTGCGGCGCGGATCAGCCGCGTGCTATCTCGATGTCAGCCACCCGGAGATCGAGGAGTTCCTCGAAATCCGCAAGCCCAGCGGCGATTTCAACCGCAAGGCGCTGAACCTGCACCACGGCGTGCTGCTGACCGATGAATTCATGGAAGCCGTGCGCGATGGCGCCGAGTTCCAGTTGCGGTCCCCACGCGATGGATCGGTGCGGCAGACGGTTGATGCGCGTTCGCTGTTCCAGAAGCTGGTCGAAACGCGCCTCGCCACGGGTGAGCCTTACATCGTCTTCAATGACACCGTGAACCGCATGATGCCCAAGCATCACCGCGATCTGGGGCTGAAGGTTTCGACCTCGAACCTGTGTTCGGAAATCACCCTGCCCACCGGCATCGACCACCTGGGCAATGACCGCACGGCGGTGTGCTGCCTGTCCTCATTGAACCTGGAAACCTGGGAAGAATGGAAGGGCGACAAGCAGTTCATCGAGGACGTGATGCGCTTCCTCGACAACGTCCTGCAGGACTATATCGACCGCGCGCCCGACGAGATGGCCCGCGCCAAGTATTCGGCCGAGCGTGAGCGTTCGGTGGGCCTGGGCGTCATGGGCTTCCACTCCTACTTGCAGCAAAAGGGCGTCGCCTTTGAAAGCGCGATGGCCAAGGCGCTGAACCTCACGATGTTCAAGCACATCCACGCCAAGGCCTGCGAAGCCTCGATGTTGTTGGCGCAGGAGCGTGGGCCCTGCCCCGATGCCGCCGACATGGGCGCGATGGAGCGGTTCTCCTGCAAGATGGCGATCGCGCCGACCGCGTCGATCTCGATCATCTGCGGCGGCACCAGCGCCTGCATCGAACCGATCCCGGCCAATATCTACACCCACAAAACGCTGTCGGGCAGCTTCATCGTGCGCAATCCCTATCTGGAAAAGCTGCTCGACAAGAAGTCCAAGAACTCCACCAATGTCTGGAACTCGATCCTTGAACGCGGTGGCAGCGTCCAGCATCTCGATTTCCTGACGCCCGAGGAAAAGGGCGTGTACAAGACCAGCTTCGAAATCGATCAGCGCTGGCTGCTCGAATTCGCCGCTGACCGCACGCCTTACATCGATCAGGCCCAGTCGCTGAACCTGTTCATCCCGGCCGATGTCGACAAGTGGGATCTGATGATGCTGCACTATCAGGCGTGGGAACGCGGCATCAAGTCGTTGTATTACCTGCGTTCCAAGTCTGTGCAGCGCGCCGGCTTTGTCGGCGGGGTGGAGGCGGACAATACGTCTGAACTGGCCAAGATCGAACTCACCGCCGGGGGTCCGACCGATTACGAAGAATGCCTCAGTTGCCAATAAAGTGGACCGGCGCGGGCGTGGGGGGCAATTTCGCCACCTGATGCGCCCGCGCCGCAATCCAACCTGCGCTGTTTTGCGTATCTTCGCGCAAAGCCTTGCGCACCACGCTCGGCCCGGACCGATAATAAGGATGCAGAACACATGAATTTGCCGTTTGCAGTGGGGGTTTTCGGCCTCATCGTATGTGCCGTTTTCGCCTTCAACTCCTGGCGCGAACTGCGCCGCAATGTCGAAGGCCACGCCCGCAACGCCGCGCTGATCCACACCGCGATGCTGGTGATGTTCGTGCCGTTCTGCCTCTACGTCGTGGTCGCCTACGCGCCGTGATGATTTTTGCGCGCGCGGGGCTGAATCCGCCGCCCTTCGCGCACCGTACATGATAGCCTTACCGTCCAAGGAGACCGCCCATGTCGCTTCTCGAAGCCCGCTCCACCTACAAGCCGTTCCAGTACCCCTGGGCCTATGATTTCTGGAAGCGCCAGCAGCAGATCCACTGGATGCCTGAAGAGGTGCCTTTGGGCGAGGATTGCCGCGACTGGGCGCAGAAGATCACCGAGAACGAGCGTAACCTGCTCACGCAGATCTTCCGCTTCTTCACCCAGGCCGATGTCGAAGTGCAGAACTGCTACCACGAAAACTACGGCCGCGTGTTCAAGCCGACCGAGATCAAGATGATGCTCGCCGCGTTCTCCAACATGGAAACGGTGCACATCGCGGCCTATTCGCACCTGCTCGACACCATCGGGATGCCCGAAAGCGAATATTCCGCCTTCCTCGAATATGAGGAAATGAAGGACAAGCACGATTTCCTTCAGACCTTCAACGTCGAGAGCGACGAGGATATTGCCCGCACGCTCGCCGTGTTCGGCGGCTTCACCGAAGGGCTGCAACTGTTCGCCAGCTTTGCCATGCTGATGAACTTCCCGCGCTTCAACAAGATGAAGGGCATGGGCCAGATCGTCAGCTGGTCGGTGCGCGATGAATCGCTGCACTGCGAAGGCATCATCAAGCTGTTCCACACCTTCTGCGCCGAACGCCAGTGCCTCACCAAGGCGGTGAAGGAAGACCTGATCGACATCTGCCAGAAGACCGTGCGTCTGGAAGACAACTTCATCGATCTCGCCTTCGAAATGGGCCCGATCAACGGCATGAGCGCCAAGGAAATCAAGCGTTACATCCGCTACATCGCGGACTGGCGCCTGAAGCAGCTGGGCCTGCAAGAGATCTACATGATCGAGGAACACCCCCTGCCGTGGCTCGCGCCGCTGCTCAACGGAGTGGAGCACGCCAACTTCTTCGAACAGCGCGCCACCGAATATTCCAAGGGCGCGACACGTGGCGACTGGAACACCGTGTGGTCGAGCTTCGACAACCGCCAGAAGGCCAAGGCGGTCAACGAGGACGATGTTGTGGTGGCCGAGGCCGGGCTGTTTGGGGTCGAGGCTGCGGAGTAGGGGTGTGTTACATACATTCGTTGATACGAATGTCTTTCTCAGTCTTTACGCCTATACTGATGACAATATTGAGGAGCTGCGTAAATTATTGCAGCTCCTCAAGAGTAATCAGCTAAAATTATATGTAACCACTATCGTAAACCAGGAGTTTAAGAGCCCGATCCGAAAGTTGTTGAGCAATACCCGCCATATGTGATTCAGCCGTCTGTGCGAGCAGATGGAGTGGCACATGACATGGACTGGTATTGCCCGTTGCGAACATAGCCGGGATGGGTTGCGGTATCCAAGCGATTTGACGGAGCGAGAATGGGCGCTGACGGCGCCGTTCATTCCGCCCGCCAAAACCGGGGGCCGACGACGCAGCACCGACATGCGCGAGGTGTTGAACGCGCTGCTGTACATCGGCTCGGGTGGTTGTGCTTGGCGGATGCTGCCCAAATGTTTCCCGCCGGTGTCGACCGTGCAGCGCTATTTTTACGCATGGCGTGACAACGGATTGTTCGCCAGCATCAACACGGTGCTGGTGATGAACCTGCGCGAGGTCGAGGGACGCGAAGCCTCGCCGAGCGCTGGCGTGATCGACAGCCAGAGCGTCAAAACCACGGAAAGCGGCGGGGTTTGCGGCTATGACGCAGGCAAGAAGGTCAAGGGCCGAAAGCGCCATATCGTCACCGACACCTGCGGCTATCTGATCTTCATTCTCGTCCACGCCGCCGATATTCAGGACCGCGATGGCGCCGTCGATGTGCTCAAGGCGATCAGATATCGCTTCCCTTGGCTGCGCCACGTGTTCGCCGATGGCGGCTATGCTGGCGACAAGCTTCGGGACGCCCTCAGGGGGCATGGAGACTGGACGCTGGAAATCATCAAGCGGTCCGACACCGCCAAAGGCTTCGTCCTGTTGCCCCGCCGCTGGGTCGTCGAACGCACCTTCGCCTGGCTAGGCAGATGTCGCCGATTGGCCAAAGACTGGGAAACATCCATCGCCTCGTCAACCGCTTGGGCGCACATCGCCAGCATCCGTATGCTCACACGCAGAACCGCAAGATACTGCTACGCATGACAAACTTTTGAATCGGGCTCTAACAGAAATAGAGACAAAAAGATTCAAGAGTCTCTTGGGAACCTCGAGAGGTTCACTACGACTTTAACAATTCCAAGATTTGCCGAACACCTTGAAGAAGTCATTGAAATTCGGCGATCATTGACCCAATTAAAGAAAAACAAAGCCTCGTTAATCTCCAAAATCGCAGAATAAATCAATGAACGGCGACTTGCGGCAGATATCTTGTTCAAAGAAATTCGCGAAGAGGCGAAACTCGTTTCAATCTCAGATGAAGCGGATCAGGCGGCGCGGCGAAGACTAGAGCGTGGCAATCCACCCGGTAAAGACGGTGATCTAGCAGATCGGATGAATTGGGAAGCTTTGCTTGAAAAGGTTCCGGACGGCAACGATATTCACTTTGTGTCTCGTGATAAGGACTATGCTTCTCCGTTTGGTGAAAGCATCCCTCATAATTATCTCTTTCAAGAGTGGGAGGTTATCAAGAAGGGCAAAATGTTCCTTTATCCGGGCCTCCGTGCATTCGCCAAGGATCGATTCCCGGAGATCCAACTCGCCTCCGACGTTGAGAAGAAGCTTGCCATCAAGAAGCTTATTGACTCCAGTTCGTTCAGTGAAACCCACGCGGCTCTCGCATGCCTTGCACCTTTCACTGCCGACATATCCTCCGATGAAGCCGGTGCCTTATTCGCTGCACTAATAGCAAATCCTGAGATACACCAAATTTCTACGGATACCGACGTAAAAGAATTCTACGAAACGCTTTTGGTCGATCACTGGAAAGTCCTCTCGCAAGACGACTACAGCGAAGTTACGAAGTATGTAGATGATCCGATCCCATTCTGAAGTTTATATTTTCTTTCGCTAGATTTAATGGATTTTTACGAGAGAAATTCTGAAGATAACTTTCATGTCCGACAAAAGCCGCTACCCCGTCCCCGCTGGCCTCGGCATCGAACACGCCGTCTATCTGCGCTGGCTTCGGCGCAAAGCTGCGGCGCATGTAAAGCGGGATCGCAAGCGCTTTCCCGACCTAGATCTCACCGGCGAAAGCTACCGCTTCCAGATTCACGAAGCGGTCTGCGACCACGGCACGCATGATTTCTACACCGGCGAGGAACTCGACTGGTCGCTAGTCAGCACCTACGACAACGCTGAGTCCAAGGCAGGCAAGACCGCCTACAAACTCGGCTTCGCGCTCCTCCCCACTGTCGATCATGTGTTCGAGCCGGACGGCACTTACCGCTTCGTCATCTGCGCATGGCGCACCAATGATGCCAAGAACGACATGAGCCACACGGAATTCATCGCCCTGTGCCAGCGCGTCGTCGCGCATCACCAACCGCTACTTTAGCCCTTCCCCTTGGGGAAGGGTTGGGATGGGGGGTCTGCCGTCCGAGAGGGCGGAACCCCCACCCCCGGCCCCTCCCCACAGGGAGGGGAGAACCTAGCCCAACTGGCCAGCCCCTAACACCACGCCTTGCGGGCGCCGCCCCATTGCTCGGCTAGCCCCTCCCGCACCAGCGCCTCGCCCTGTTATCACCCGCCCCCCCGGTTTCCCTCTGACGCGTCCCGCGACCAGCCTACCCGAGGGTTCGGGCGAGATTGTTCTCGATCAATGGCCAATCCCCGGTCGGGGTCTAGGGCTGTGTCTCAACCACGGGAGAATACCATGTCGCACACCCCCAACGAACTCGCCGATGTCTTTCCGGACCAGGCCGATGCGCTCCATCAGCTCAAGCTGACCGATGCGCATTTCGCCAAGCTGGCGGAACAGCATCACGCGTTGAACCGCGAAATCCACCGCATCGAAACCGAGATCGACGCGGCCAGCGATGACCGGCTCGAATCGCTGAAGAAAGAACGCCTGCAGTTGCTCGACGCAATCGCCGCCATGCTGCCAGACGCAACCACCGCCTGACGGGAGTACCCGCCGCAGCGCGCACGGCCGGGGGATGCCCCCAAGTGCGCGGGACCCTGGTTCCCCGGCCTGCGCCGGGGCAGGCAGGCCCGGGGCGGCGGAGGGGGTAGAAAATGGCGCTAGTCGCCTAACACCACGCCCGCCGCGGCCCGCCCCATTGCTCGGCCAGCCCTTCGCGCACCAGCACCGCGCCAAGGCTCTCGCCCCCGCGTGTCACCACCAGCAACTGGCGGCCGTAGCGGTCGGCGCTGCGGCCTTCGGGGTTTGCTTCCAGCGTGAACGGCCCCGCATTCAGCAGCGCTTGCAGCCGTGCGGTCGCCTTGCGGCCCATCGCGGCTTCGTTCGCGCACGCCGGGCTGAACACTTCGGGCGTGTCGAGATCGGCAAGGCGGATCTTGGTGCCTTGATACCAGATCGTGTCCCCATCCACGACGCAGGTGGTCCGCACCGCGCCCGAACACAGGCCGAACCGCGCCTGCTCGCGGTCGCCGGCGCCCGCAAAGCCCACGGCGCCTTTGGCGGGACGCACCCCGCCTTCCATCGGCATCAGGAACACCGCGGTAAAGGCGGCCAGCGGCAGCGCCACCAGCGCGATCGGGAACCAGCGCACCGGTCTACCGGACATGCGGGTGCTGGCCCGGCGCTTCCAGTGGGCGGCACGGGGCGGTTTCCGAAACGGTACGATCTTGCGCATGGCAGCACCTCTATCGCGCCAGATCTCAAAATCGTTTTAACGCCGCCCCCGGCAAGCCTTCCGCAACCATCCCCGCGCTACAGCGCAGGCCATGGACCTGCGCGACCTCCTTACCCCCGCCAACATCGCGACCGCGTTGATCGCGCTGAATTTCGTCGCCTTTGCCGCCTTCGGTGTCGACAAGGCGCGGGCCGAGCGCGGCGCCTGGCGGGTGTCGGAGGGGACGTTGTTGCAACTGGCGTTGTTCGGCGGGACACTGGGCGCCTATGCGGGTCGGGCGGCGTTTCGGCACAAGACGCGCAAGCAACCGTTCAGCAGCACCCTGCACATGATCGCCGCGCTCCAGATCATCGCTACGGCCGCGCTGGCGGTGTTCTTCTGGTAGCGGTGTTGGGGTAGCGTCGCGCAAGGCCGCAGGCGCTTTCCTACGCGGCGGCGCTGGCGCACAACGCCAAGCGAAATATGGGCGGAAGGGCTCTGATTTTGTGCCTCAAACCGTCGTTGCAGAATATTCTTGCATAATTTCAGGATATTGGCGTTTTTTCCACGCAATCTAGGCTGCGCCAGACCCCCTCCAGCCGCGTCTTGACCTGCCCCAGACCCCGGCTTGCCCGCGCTTGACCCCTCCTAGACGCCGCCAGAGGCCGGCTTGCATGGGCCGGTCAATCGTTCTGCGGTTCGCCGCCATCATCGCGCGGTGTGGTCCGGCGGTCCGTGCCGGCGCGCCGGTCTCCCTTGCGGCGGTCGGGTCCGGCCAGCGGCACGTGCCCCTTGCGCCGATCCTCCTGCCGCCGCCCCCCGCCCGAAGGATCAGCGGCTGGCGTGTCGTTTTCAGTGTTGCTCATCATTTCCCCCTTTTACGCGCCTGATCAATAGCATCAGGGTAAACAAACCCCTAATCTGCGCACCCTGCGCGCACCAATCGGCTTGGCCCGGCGCGTGCAAGTCGCTAGGGCGCGGAGCCAAGAGCGCGGCCTGCGCGCGCGCAAAGGGTTAGACCACCGGTGACCGACAAGCTGAACCACCCCCCCAGAGCGGATACGCCCGATCTGTCAAAGGCCGAGGTGCTGATCGAAGCGCTGCCCTATTTCCAGCGCTATGCGGGCCGGACCTTCGTGGTGAAATATGGCGGCCACGCGATGGGCGATCCCGAGGCGGCGCGCGATTTTGCCGAGGATATCGTGCTGCTGCGCGCGGTCGGCATCAATCCGGTGGTGGTGCATGGCGGCGGCCCGCAGATCGGCGAGATGCTGGGGCGGCTGGGGGTGGAGAGCACCTTTGTCGACGGGCTTCGCGTCACCGATGAAGCCACCGCCAAGATCGCTGAAATGGTGCTGTCGGGCGCGATCAACAAGGAGCTGGTCGGCTGGATCGCGGCCGCTGGCGGCAAGGCGATCGGCATTTCGGGCAAGGACGGCGGGTTGGTGACAGCGCGCAAGGTCACCCGCACCACCCGCGATCCCGACAGCAATATCGAACAGGTGGTCGATCTGGGCTTCGTGGGGGAACCGGCCATGGTCGATACCACGGTGATCGACACGATCGTGGCCGCCGGGATGATCCCGGTAATCGCACCAATTGCGCCGGGCGCAGACGGCGCGACTTACAACATCAATGCCGATACGATGGCCGGAGCGATAGCGGCAGCGCTGGGCGCAGCGCGGCTGTTCCTGCTGACCGATGTTGCCGGCGTGCTCAACGCGGACGGCGAACTGCTGTCCGATCTCACCCCGCGCGACATCGCGAAACTGCGCGAAGACGGCGTAGTCCGCGGCGGCATGGTGCCCAAGCTCGAAACCTGCGTAACCGCAGTGCAATCGGGCTGCGAGGCGGCGGTGGTCCTCGATGGGCGGGTGGGTCATGCGATGCTGCTCGAATTCTTCACCGCGCGCGGCGCCGGCACGCTGGTGCGCGTCTGACGCCGCAAGCGGGAACTGAGATGTGGCGCAGGGCGTATTAACCAGCTAATACGCCTACCAAGGGACAACCCCGGGCGCGAGCGGCACACAGGTTGGGCAGGCCGCGCCCCTGCAACGGAAATAAATGGCAATGACTGACGCACTTATCCAGATTCTCGCCATGGTGATCAGCACCGCCAACATGCTGCTGATCGTGTGGTTCATCATCGGACTGCTGTTCGCCTTCAACGTGGTGAGCCCCAGCAACCAGTTCGCCTTTGCGGTGCATGACGCGCTGAGCCGCCTGTTCGAACCGGTTCTGCGCCCCATCCGGCGGGTGATGCCGGATACCGGTACGATCGACTTTTCGCCGATGGTGTTCCTGCTGATCCTCAACGCCATCGGTTACATCCTGCAAGGTGCTGCGAACTGATGGGGGAAGCGGCACGGATCGACGGCAAGGCCTTTGCTGCAAATCTGCGCAGGCGGATCGGCGGGCTGGCAGCGGAATTTGCCCAGGTCACAGGGCGGCGTCCTGGGCTAGCGGTGGTGCTGGTGGGTGAGGATCCGGCCAGCCAGGTCTATGTCGGGGCGAAGGCCCGTGCTTGCGAGGAAGCAGGCATCGCCAGCTTTGAACATCGTCTGGTGGCGGAAACCAGCGAGGCAGAACTGCTGACCCTGGTTGAACGACTCAACCGGGACGATGCAGTCGACGGGATTCTGGTGCAGATGCCGCTGCCCGGCGGGCTGGACGAACAGGCGGTGATCGCCGCGATCAATCCGGACAAGGACGTGGACGGGTTCCATGTGATCAATGCTGGACGGCTGAGTGTCGGCCAGCCGGGCTTTGTCCCCTGCACGCCGCTGGGCTGTATCATGCTGCTGAAGGACCAGCTGGGCGATCTGTCCGGGCTGGAGGCGGTGGTGATCGGGCGTTCCAATATCGTCGGAAAGCCGATGGCGCAGCTGCTAGTGGACGCCAATGCCACTGTGACCGTGGCGCACAGCCGGACCAAGAACTTGGCCGATGTCGTGCGCCGCGCCGATATCGTGATCGCTGCTGCGGGCCGGGCGGAAATGGTGCGGGCCGACTGGATCAAGCCCGGCGCTTGTGTGATCGATGTCGGCATCAACCGTCTGCCGCCCGAAGAGGGCCAGGACAGGGGCCGGTTGGTGGGCGATGTCGCCTTTGCCGAGGTCAGCGCGGTCGCAGGCGCCATCACGCCGGTGCCCGGCGGAGTCGGGCCGATGACGATTGCGGTGCTCCTGCGCAACACGCTTGTTGCAGCCCATGCCCATGCCGGGCTTGCGGCGCCTGAAGGCCTATAGGCCGAACGGAGATTGAAATGCGGGTTCTTGCCGGTGCTGCCATCCTTGCGCTTACCCTTCCTCTGGCTGCCTGCGCTGGCGGCGGCGGACCGCCCAAGCCTAACAAGCGTATGATGGCGGTGATCGACCGCTCGCTCGCCACCGCGCAGGGTGCTGCGCAGCCGAGCACAATCGTCGCCACCGAACTCGCTTTTTCGCGCGCGGCGCGTGAACGCGGGCAATGGACCGCCTTTCGCCAATTCGCCGCGCCTGGCGCTTTGCTCCATGGCGCGAACGGCGCCTTTGCGAGCGAGCCCTGGCTCGCCACGCAGACCGACCCGGCCGAGGCGAGGCAGTGGCAACCGCGGGTCGTTGCGATGAGCTGCGATGGCGCGCTGGCCGTCAGCAAGGGGCGTTACCGTGATCCGGATGGCACCGTCGGCGGGCTTGTCACGGTGTGGGAGCGCCAATCCAATGGCGACTATCGTTATGCCTTCGGTGTCGGCGGTGATGACGTTCCGCAGCCGCCGCCCCGGCCACCGGTCGAAGAAGGCGACATCGTTGTCACCGATATCAATGCTGTGACAGGCCTTGTCGCCACCTGCCCGCGCGCCGGCGCCGCGATCCCGCCACCGCCCGCACTTCCCATCGGTGAGGACGGCAAGGCGGATGCCAAGCTGTCACGCGATGGCACGCTGCGCTGGCACTGGGAACACCGTGCCGATGGCACCCGCTATGTTGCGGCAGACTATTTCTACCAAGGCCGCTGGGTCACCGCGATTGAACAAAACCTTGTGCCGATCAGCGATTGATGTGAGGGGCGCGGCGACGTACCCGAAGCGACCTTAGAAAAGCCTGCCATAGTGCTCACCGAACTCTTCATCTCCGCCTTTATAACATTGTTCGTGGTGATCGACCCGCCCGGCTGCGCGCCGATCTATGCAGGCCTGACCAAGGGCGCCACGCGCGAACAGGCGCGCAGCATGGCGCTGCGGGCGACCTTCATCGCGACGGTTATTCTGCTGATCTTCGCCCTGTTTGGGCAGGAACTGCTCGGCGCGCTGCATATCCAGCTGGATTCCTTCCGCATCGCAGGCGGGCTGATGCTGTTCTTCATTGCCTTCGATATGGTGTTCGAAAAGCGCACCCAGCGCCGTGAGGAGCGCGCCGAAAAAATCGCCGCCACGCCAGAAGTCGAAGACGTGTCGGTGTTCCCGATGGCCATGCCAATGCTGGCCGGCCCCGGCGCGATTGCGGCAGTCATGCTGCTGATGAACGAAGCCGATGGCTGGCCTGAGATGTTCGAGGTGCTGGCGGCCCTGGGATTGGTGCTGGCCATTACGGCCGCCGCGCTGGTGGCTGCGGGGCCGCTGATCCGCTTGCTGGGCGACAAGGTGGAAGCGGTCATCACCCGTCTGCTGGGCGTGCTGCTGGCGGCGCTGGCCGCGCAATACGTGATTGACGGGCTGAAGGGCAGCTTCGGGATCTAGGCTGATGGCCAATCGTTCGTAAGCGAGGTCGGCAAGCGCGGACGGAGCGTGCAGGATTGCCGCAGACCGAAGTTCAGCCGGGTGATGCGTTCCTGCCAAAACCGAAAAGCGTTTGCCGCGCATATCGGTGTCTATCTTCAACCTACCCGTAGCAGTAAGGGCTAGGCCGTAAAGGCACCGCATCGCGCGGCCAGAAGGAACGATGTTCGATGTTCAAACATTTCGGTGGCTCGCTGCTGTTCACCCTGGCGGGCCTGCTCGTGGGGGCGTGGTATGGCTGGGAGCTTACCGGCACGCTGGATGGCATGCTGGGGATCGTGTGGATCTGCGCCGTGCTGGCGGTGCTGGAAGTGTCGCTGTCCTTCGATAATGCCGCGGTCAACGCTTCGGTCCTGAAAGACATGGACCCCGTCTGGCAGCAACGCTTCCTGACCTGGGGGATCGCGATTGCGGTGTTCGGGATGCGGATCGTGTTCCCGCTGGTGATCGTGATGGTGGCCGCTTCGCTCGGCCCCATCGAAGCGATCAACCTCGCGCTCAATTCCCCGGCTGAATACCAACGCATCGTCAGCGACGCGCATATCGGGCTGATGGGCTTTGGCGGCGCCTTTCTGGGGATGGTGGGCCTCAAATACTTCTTCGATTCCGAAAAGGAGGTTGATTGGATCGCCGCGATCGAACGACCGCTCTCCAAGGTTGCCGAGATCGAGGCGATTGCGATCGGCCTGGTTCTGGCCGCGATCTGGGGCACGTCGACCATGCTGAGCGATGCCGACGCGCTGACCTTCATCATCGCCGCCATCGCCGGCCTGCTGGTCTATCTCGCCGTTGAGATCGTGAACCACCTGCTTGAACCGCCCACGCCTTCCACCGGCGATGTCGCCAAGGCGGGCTTCGGCGCGTTCCTGTATCTCGAAGTGCTCGACGCGAGCTTCAGCTTCGACGGGGTGATTGGGGCCTTCGCGCTGACCAACAACCTGATCATCATCGCCATTGGCCTTGGCATCGGGGCAATGTTCGTGCGGTCGATGACGATCTTTCTCGTGCGCAAGGGTACGATGTCGGAATATCGCTATCTGGAACACGGCGCCTTCTATGCCATCATGGCGCTGGCGATCATCATGTTCATCAACACCTTCGCCCACATCCCCGAAGTCATCACCGGTCTGATCGGGGCGGTGCTGATCGGGCTGGCGTTCTGGTCCTCGGTCCGCTGGAACACGGCCAATCCGCAGCCCGAAGACTCTCTGGCCTGAACGCTGGGGCTTAAGCCCAGTCGCCCAGCAGCGGGGTGAATTCATCCACCCGGATCAATTGCCACACCCCGCCGGTAAGGTAGGGATCATCTGCCAGCAGTGCGCGGGCGGCAGCTTCATCTTGGGCCTTCACGATCAGCAAGGATCCGATGATCAGCCCGTCGCTGCGCTTCAATGGCCCCACGATCACGAAATGCTCGGCATTGGCGTGGACGAATTCGAGGTGCGCGGGCCGATGGATCGCGCGCAGGCGTCCGCCGTCTTCGCCGTCGCGGCAATGGAAGCAGAACATGCGCATGATCGAAAAGCCCCTGTTGCGTAGCCGGCAGGCTAACGCCGCACGGCTGAGCGATCAAGGCGCACAGCTTGGAGCCTGTTGCAAAGACTGAACTTGAAGCGCAGCCTCATGGCGTTCAGAGCGCCGGGAATTGCCCCCCGAATCGTTTCAGGTGTAACCAGATGGCCGACTACTCCGCCCCCACCCCCGTTGACCGCGCTGACCTGCGCCGTGCCTATCGGCAGGAGGAGGAAGCCTGCATTGCCGAGCGGCTTGAACAGGCCGCTCCTGCCGCGCAGGGTCATGCCGCCGCCGCCCGCCTTGCGATCGATCTGATCGAAGGCGCCCGCGGCAAAAAGGCAAGCGGGATTGACGCCTTCCTCCAGCAATACGGGCTGGATACCGAAGAAGGCATTGCGCTGATGTGCCTGGCCGAAGCGCTGCTTCGCGTGCCCGACGCCGCCACGGCAGATGCGCTGATCCGCGACAAGATCGGACAGGTCGAATGGGGCGAGCATCTGGGCGAAAGCTCTTCCACCTTCGTCAACGCGGCGACGTTTTCGCTGATGCTGACCGGCGAAGTGCTCGATCCGCCCGATGCCCGCCAGCGCGGGATGGGCTCTGTGCTGAAGCGCGCGATGAACCGGCTGGGCGAGCCGGTGATCCGCACCGCAACCGGCCAAGCGATGAAAATCCTGGGCGGGCAGTTCGTGTTCGGCCGCACCATCGACGAGGCGCTGAAGCGCGCTGCACCCGAACGCGCGCGCGGGATTACCCACAGCTTCGACATGCTGGGCGAGGCAGCGATGACCTTTGCCGATGCCGAGAAATACCGGCAGGCCTATGAAGCCGCGCTGACCCGCCTGGCCCGCGAATCGGGCGCGGGCGTTGGCGGATCGCCGGGAATCTCGGTCAAGCTGTCGGCGCTGCATCCGCAATACACCTTCTTCCACGCCGATGAGGCGCGCACTACGATGGTGCCGGTGATCAAGGCGCTCGCGATCCGTGCGCGCGATGCCGATATTCACTTCACCATCGATGCCGAAGAGGCCGAGCGGCTGGAACTCAGCCTCGACATCATCGAGGAACTGGTCGCGGACGATGATCTGTTCCGCCGCCCTGATGGCAGCCGCTGGGAAGGCTTCGGCCTTGCCATTCAGGCCTATCAGAAGCGCGGGGTCGCGGTGTGCGACTGGGCAGGCAATCTGGCGCGGCGGCACGGGCGCAAACTGTTCGTGCGGCTGGTCAAGGGCGCCTATTGGGACAGCGAAGTGAAGCTGGCGCAGGTCGGCGGATACAGCGATTATCCGGTCTTCACCCGCAAGGTCGCCACCGATGTCAGCTACCTCGCCTGCGCGGCGCGCCTGTTTGCACACGCAGACGTGCTGCATTCGGCCTTCGCCACCCACAACGCCTACACCATTGCCGCGGTCAAGCAGCTGGCCTCAAGTAGTGAAGCGTTAGGCCAACAAAAAGCCTTTGAATTTCAGCGCCTGCACGGCATGGGCGAGGAAGTCTATGACGCGCTCCATGCGCTTGAAGGCAACCAGCGCACACCGGTGCGCATTTATGCACCGGTGGGCGGACACAAGGAACTGCTCGCCTATCTGGTGCGGCGCCTGCTGGAAAACGGCGCCAACACCAGCTTCGTCAACCGCATGGGCGACGCTGACACGCCGGCTGAGGCCTTGGTGGGCGATCCGGTGGCCGAACTCGCCAGTCTAAACCCGCGCCGCAATCCGGCGATCCCGCTGCCCACCGACATCTTTGGCAACCGCCAGAACAGCGCGGGGATCGATCTGAGCGATCCGCTTGTGCGCGAACCACTGATTGCCCGGCTGAAAGCGCTTGAAACCGCGCACTGGCACGCCGCTCCGACCTTCCCGGCCGCAACCGCGGGCGAAATTGCGCCGATCACCATGCCGCACAGCCTGTCGGACGTGGTCGGCACGCGCCGCGATGCGACCGCCGAAGAAGTTGAAGCCGCCTTCACCCGCGCTGCAAAAATCCAGCCGGGATGGGACGCGCTGGGCGGCGAAGCGCGCGCGCTTCTGCTTGAAGAGGCCGCCGATCTGTTTGAACGCCACACCGACGAGTTCATCAGTCTATGCCAACGCGAAGCGGGCAAGACGCTGCTCGATGCCGTGCTCGAACTGCGCGAAGCGGTCGATTTCCTGCGGTATTACGCGCAAGGCGCGCGTCAGCAATTCGGCGCCCCGACGATCCTGCCGGGTCCAACCGGCGAAGAAAACACGCTTTCCCTGCACGGACGCGGGGTTTTCGCCACGATCAGCCCGTGGAACTTCCCTCTGGCCATCTTCATCGGCATGGCGTCAGCTGCGTTGGCTGCAGGCAATGCCGTGATTGCCAAACCCGCCGAACAGACCCCCCTGATCGCCGCGCTCGCCGTCAGGCTGTGCCATCAGGCCGGCATTCCGCCCGAGGCGCTGCAATTGCTCCCGGGTGCGGGCACGGTCGGGCAGTTGATCACCGCCGATCCGCGATTGGCGGGCGTCGCCTTCACCGGATCGACCGACACCGCGCGCGCCATCAATCGTACGCTCGCCAACCGCGACGGGCCGATTGCCACGCTGATTGCCGAGACGGGCGGGCAGAACGCGATGATCGTCGACAGCTCGGCGCTGCCCGAACAGGTGGTGCGCGATGTGCTCGCCAGCAGTTTCCAGAGCGCGGGCCAGCGCTGTTCGGCGCTGCGGGTGCTGTATCTGCAGGACGACATTGCCGACAAAATGCTCGAAATGATCCGCGGCGGATTTGAAGCGCTGCACGTTGGCGATCCGGCGGACCTCGCCACCGATGTCGGCCCGGTGATTGACGAGGACGCCAAGGCTGCGCTGGAACGCCATATCCGGCGTTGCGAAGCCAGCGGGCGTTCCGTTACACGTCTTCCGCTGCCTCCGGAAACGGCCAAGGGCTGTTTCGTCGCCCCTACCATCGTCGAACTCGGCTCGATCCGCGATCTGGCGCGTGAACATTTCGGCCCGGTGCTGCATGTCGTGCGCTTCGCCGCCGGCGATCTGGCCAAGGTGGTCGATGACATCAACGCTGTCGGCTATGGCCTGACGCTTGGCCTCCACAGCCGTATCGCCGAAACACGGCGGCTGGTGCGGGCACGGGCGCGGGTGGGCAATTTCTACGTCAATCGCAACCAGATCGGCGCGGTGGTGGAAAGCCAGCCGTTCGGTGGCGAAGGTCTGTCAGGCACGGGACCAAAAGCCGGCGGGCCGCACTATCTGTCGCGCTTTGCGACCGAACGGGTGATGACGCTCGACACCACGGCAGCGGGCGGCAACGCCACCCTGCTCGCCGCAGGATAGGCAGCGGATGGCGCAGCGCATCAAGGTCGCCAGTTACAACATCCACAAGGGGATCGGCACAGACCGGCAGCGTGATCCGGCGCGGATCCTCAAGGTGTTGCAGGAGGTGGACGCCGATGTCGTGTGCCTGCAGGAGGCAGACCTGCGTTTTGGCAAGCGCACCAGTGTTCTGCCGCCGTTCCTGATCGCCAGCCACACCGACTACGTCCCCGTGCCGCTTGACGTGCAGCACGATTCGATGGGCTGGCACGGCAATGCGATCTTGGTGAAAGCCGGGATCACGGTCGAAAGCCATGACATCGTTCACATTCCCTGTCTGGAACCGCGCGGGGTGGTGACGGCGACGCTGGGGATCGGCGGGGCCGAGATCGCCGTGTTCGGGATGCACCTCGATCTGTCAGGCCTGTGGCGAGTGCGCCAAGCCCGCGCCATCGCCGCCTTGGCCGATACAGCACGGGCCGAGCGGCCGACCGTACTGATGGGCGATATCAACGAATGGCGTCAGAACGCCGGGTGTTTCCGTGAATTTGGCAAGCATTTCACCGTGCTCAATCCCGGTCCCAGCTTCCACGCCGCGCGTCCCATCGGGCGGCTTGACCGGATCATGCATTGCGAACGGCTGGAGGCGAAAGACTGCGGTGTCCATCGCAGTGCGCTGGCCACCACCGCCTCGGATCACTTACCTGTGTGGGCAGAGTTTGCGCTCGTCTAGCGCTGGCGAGGCCTCACAAGGTTTGCCCGTCGTCGAGCACGAAATTGGTGCCGGTCACGAATTCCGATGCGTCCGAGCACAAGAACAGCACCATTGCATCAAGACCGTCCTCGCGCATCAACCGGCGCTTGGGAAACTTCGCGATCTGCTTCTGGCCCGCTTCGGTATCGAACCACGCGTCGTTGATGGCGGTCCGGATATAGCCGGGCGAGACGGTATTGAGTTTATCCCCGCCCGCGCCCATTCCCGCCCCAATGTGCGCCCTGCCTGTACCACGCCTGCCTTGCTGGCGGCATAGGCGACGAGGCCGGGAGACGGCTCAAACGCGGTGATCGAAGCGATCATCACGATCCGGCCCCCGGTGACGTCGTGCGCCATCATCCGCTTGGCGCCTTCACGCGCAGTGAGGATCGCGCCCTTCAGGTTGATCGCAAGCGTGGCTTCGATCTCCGCTTCGCTGATGGTGGTGGCCATGCCTGCGCCATCGATCCCGGCATTGGCGATCACGGTATCAACCGGGCCAAACGCCGCCTCGGCTGCGTCGAACCCCGCGATAATATCGGCCTCGCGTGCGACGTCCATCTGCACCGCTACAGCGTTGGGACCAATGGCGTTCGCCAGCGCTGCCAAGCGGTCCGCCCGCCGCGCCCCCAGCGCGACCTTCGCGCCGCTCGCTGCCAATATCTGCCCAAAGCGGCTGCCAAGGCCCGAAGACGCGCCGGTGATGAGCGCGGTGCGCCCGGTGAGATCGAAGGAAAAGCTCATGCGGGGCATCATAGCCGCAGGCAGCGCGCGGTTCGACACCCTTTGTCGGCTTAATCGGTGTTGTTGAACCATCCCGCTGGAAAAGACGTACGCATCGTCAGCCTGCCCGATCGGCGGGTCGGGCAAATGCCGCTGGAGAACCGGTCAACCGCTGATCGGCAAGCTCACTCGGACTTCGGGACCGTGAGTGTGCCATTGCGTGACGATCGCGCCGCGATGCGCCTCGACCATCATCTCGATAAGATTGAGACCCTGCCCGCCTTCACGCGAATGGCCGGCGACCGGTTGCACGCTGGCTTCGGTCCAGACGAGGGCGAGCATCCCGTCGTTTTCCTTTGCCGCGATCGCAATCGTCCCGCCATGCGCCAACGCGCCGTGTTTCGAGGAATTCATCGCCAGTTCGCCCACAATGAGGGCAATCGCATCTGCTTCCCCGCGCGATACCATCACCTGGCCGATCGCGTCGATGGCGACATCGCAGGCCGGGGTGACGAAGGGATTGACCAGCGCCGGCACCAGATCGGTCAGATCGCGCGGCACATCAGGCGCCATGAAAAAAGATTGCGCGGTGCTGAGCGCCATCAGGCGGGCGTTCATCTGACGGGCGAAGAGTTCGTTTTCGTGATTGCCCATCGCAAGGCTGCTCAACAGTCCGCACACCATCGCATAAGTGTTCTTCAAGCGATGCCGCAATTCATCCGCCGCAATGGAAAGAGCACGGCGTTGCGTTTCCGCTTCGGTCACATCGCGCGAGATCGAAAGGTAGCCAATATCCGCGCCATCGGGTGCGTTAACGCAGGAAACGGTGACGTTCCACCAGCGCGGTGTTCCCTTTGCCGTCGGGCAAAAAGCCTCGAAGCGGATGGTTTCACCATTTTTGGCAGCAGCGAGTGCATCGGCAACCGTGGCCCGGTTTTTCTCGGGCCAAAGATTGGCCCATTGCCTTCCATATACGTCCGTTACGTCCTCAATTTCCATGGCGCACAGACCATTGGAGTTCATCCACAAGACATCGCCCTGCGTGTTGAGCAGCTTTACGCAGTCGACACTCTGGTCGATTACATTCGCAAGCGCTTCTGAGGAAATATTGGCGGTGTTCAGCACGTCATGGAGGTTCCGGCGCCGCGACGGCGAATATTTCGCGCATTAGGACACGGTTAAAATCTTGGCAAGAACACAACGCACTGCTTCTTTTATACAAATGATATACGTCTTGTCAGATTTCGTAAAATCCATCGGTCCGCACGCCGAGCAGGCGCGTTTTTTTCCGGACTTGACTCAAACGACCCACAACTCTCCGGATAATTCGGCCTGGCCTCTTGCTGGCAATGCTTGCGTCGGGAATCACAGGTGCATGGCGATTCTCTCAGACAAATGGATCAGGACCCAGGCGCGCGAACACGGCATGATCGAGCCTTTCGTCGAAGCGCAGCGGCGCGACGGGGTGATCTCCTATGGCCTGTCGTCCTACGGCTATGACGCGCGGGTTGCGCCTGAATTCAAGATCTTCACCAATGTCGATAGCTCGGTGGTCGATCCCAAGCAGTTCGACCCGAAAAGCTTCGTCGACCGCGAAACCGATTGCTGCATCATCCCGCCCAACAGCTTTGCGCTGGCCCGCACGGTTGAATATTTCCGTGTGCCTGAAGACGTGCTGGTGATCTGTCTCGGCAAGAGCACCTATGCGCGCTGCGGCATCATCGTGAACGTCACTCCGCTAGAGCCAGGCTGGGAAGGACACGTCACGCTGGAATTCAGCAACACCACCCCGCTGCCGGCGAAAATCTACGCCAATGAAGGCGCGTGCCAGTTCCTGTTCCTGCAAGGCAACGAACGCTGCGAGACCAGCTACAAGGACCGCGCCGGCAAATATATGGGCCAGCGCGGGGTGACACTGCCCAGGCTCTAAGGTTTTTCCATGTTCCGTTCGGGCTGAGCTTGTCGGAAGCGAAGCTGGGCATTGCCCTACCACTGCTTTTCCTCTTGAACGTCGAGGGAGAAAAGCAGCCCTTCGACAAGCTCAGGGCGAACGGAGGAATGAACATGGCCACCCACGAATTCGACATCATCATCTTTGGCGCCACGGGCTACACCGGGCGGCTGGTCGCGGAATATCTGGCGAACCATTACGGCAGCCGCGATGATGGTCCGAAGTGGGCCATGGCCGGCCGCAGCCTCGCGAAGCTGGAAGAGGTCCGTGATCTGATCGCCGCCCCTGCCAGCACGCCGTTGGTGGTCGCTGACGCCGACAACAGCACCGATCTGGAAGCCATGTGCCAGCGCACCAGGGTGGTTCTGACGACCGTTGGCCCGTACCAGCTTTATGGTGACAAGCTGCTTGCCGCCTGCGTTGCAACCGGCACCGATTACGCCGACTTATGCGGCGAACCTGCGTGGATGGCCGAGAAGATTGCCGAGCATCAGGCCGCTGCCGAAGCGAGCGGTGCGCGCATCTGTTTCTCCTCCGGGTTCGATTCGATCCCCTTCGATTTGGGCGTGATGATGACGCAAAAGGCGTGTCTGGAGCGTTTTGGCAGGCCAGCCCCGCGCGTCCGGGGCCGGGTGCGGACAATGCAGGGGACATTCTCGGGCGGGACCGCAGCGAGCCTTGGCGCGACAATGAAGGCCGCAGCGCGCAGCCCCTCGCTCATCAACGTGCTGCGCAACCCGTTTGCGCTGACGCCAGGCTTTGAAGGGCCTGACCAGCCTTCGGGCATGATTCCGTCGCACGAAGAGGATCTGGGCAAGTGGTCCGCCCCCTTCGTGATGGCGCCGATCAACACCAAGAACGTCCACCGCACCAACTTCCTGCTTGGCCATCCCTACGGCACCGATTTCAAGTATGACGAGATGGTGCTGACCAGCCCTGGCGACGCGGGCCGGGCGGCCGCCAATGCGGCGCTTGAATTCATGAAGAACCCGTTTGGTTCAAAGCCGCCCAAGCCCGGCGAAGGCCCCACCCCCGAAGAGCGCGAGAACGGCTTTTACGATGTCGTGTTCGTCGCCGAGATGGCGGACGGGGGACGGCTGCAATACGGCGTGAAAGGCCGTTATGATCCGGGTTACGGCTCAACCTGCCGGATGTTGTCGGAAACTGGCATCGGACTGCTGGCTTGCGACAGGCCGGGCGGGATCGGGACACCGGGCAGCTTTCTCGGCGAAGATCTGGTCAAGCGGCTGGAAGAACACGCCGAACTCACCTTCACGCTCGAAGCGTAAGGGAACAGACTAAAAGGGGCAGCCGGTGTGCGCCGACTGCCCCTGATTGCGACCCTCTGTTGCAGGCCCGGTAAAAGTTACGGGTCAAAAGCTCATACGGACGCTTGCGCGGAAATTGCGGCCCACCAGCGGCACGAAATCCTTGGTGAAGCTGGCATGGCGGCGGCCGTTGACATCAAAAATGTTGTCGGCTGCAACTTGCAGCGTGACGTTCCGGTTGTCCGCCAGCGGACGCCAGGCGATGAGCGCATTGACCAGCGTGAAGCTGTCGGTCGGTGTTTCGAAGGTGGTGATCCGATCCTGACCGTCAAACCACTGCACTTCCCCGCGAACGTCGAAGGCGTCCGTTTGCGCTTCGAGCGCGCCGAGCAGGCTCAGCGGCGGAATGCGCGGCACGGCGGTGCCATCAGCGAGCTCAGCCTCGACATAGGATGCGCGCAGATCGGTCAGCAAACGCAGGCCACCGGTGTCGATGATCGGGTAGCGGATGTCCGCTTCAACACCGAAGAAATCGGCATCCTGCTGGAGATACTGGAACACCGGCAGATCGTCCTCTTCCTCTCCGGTTTCCTCCAAGAAAATGTAATTGCCGAACCACTGCTTGAAGACTGCGAAATTGAAGGTGCCCGCCCCGATGCTGCCTCGCGCAAAGGCTTCCAGACCCCACGCATTTTCGGTGCGAAGGTTGATATCGCCGATCTCGAAAGCCTGCGTGGCGATGTGCGGGCCGTTGGAGAACAGTTCCTCAGCGCTCGGTGCACGCTCGGCGCGTGAGCCGTTGATGCCTATGCGCACCCCTTCGACGCCTTCATAGACGAGGCCAAGCGCGCCTGAAAACGTGTCGAAATCGCGCGCAATTCCCAGCGTCTGGGCTTCGACATTGGTGAATTCTGCGCGGGCGGCCGCTTCGATCTGGAACGGGCCGGTACCGAATTCCTGAAGCGTGAAAACCGCAAGCTGATCGGTGAGGTTGGGCGGCACATAGGCTTCGGCGCCTTCGGCAAAGAAATCGCGGTGAAGGAACTGAACCCCGCTCGATCCGCGCAAGGCACCGCCGGTGTTCTGCACCAGCTCGGCGCGGGCTTCGATGCTGGTCGAATCGAACACCGTGCCGATTTCTGCACCTTCGAATTCAGTGTGGGTGTAATCGGAATAGCCGACCCGCAGCTTCAGCCGCTCGAACGCGCCTTCGCCCAGATAGATATCACCCTTGAAGTCGGCGCGGAACTGCTGGAGGCCGATGGTGACGAGTTCTTCACCCTCTTCCTCTCCGCCTTCTTCCCCTTCCTCGCCGTGGTGGTGGCCTGAACCGGGACGCGTGGGGACGCCGTAATTGGTATCGTAGTAGCCCAGCGAGGCGCCAAAGGTGCTTTCGCCGAGGATCAGGCCGAAGCCGGCATTGACCGTCCAGCTTTCCATCGCCGAATTGGGTACAGTGCCGCGCTGGTTCGCCGCTTCGCGCAGTTCCGCCGCTTCTCCGAGCTCGCCTTCCGCCGCTTCTTCGTCCGCATCGGCCAATAAGTCGGCGCGCAGGGCGTTGGAGACCTGGAAGCCGCCGATGTCGAAATCATCGGTCTGCCGGTACGATCCGTCAACGTGGAACACGAGGCTTGAGCCGATACCGACATCGAGGCTGGCGGCGCCGGTGCGCAGGTTGGTGGCGCTGTCGACCCCGGCAAAGGCATCAAGGTGGAAGTCTTCGTCCGGCATCCGGGTCGGGATGCGCTTGTCGATCACATTGACCGCGCCGCCGATCGCCTGACTGCCGTAAAGCAGCACGGCAGGGCCGCGCAGCACTTCGATCCGCTCGACCGTGATCGGATCGATGGTCGTGGCGTGATCGACCGAGGTATTCGAGACATCCGCCGTACCCACGCCATCGATCAGCACGCGCACGCGCTCACCTTGCTGGCCACGCAGCACCGGGCGCGAAGAACCAGGCGCAAAGCTGGTGGCCGAAACGCCGGGGATCTTGGTCAGCAGATCGCCAAGCTGGCCGGTCACCATGTCGCGCTGAATATCGCCGATTTCGAGCACGTTGGTTCCCGCCAGAACGTCAAGCTGCTGAAGACCGGCCGCGCTGACGATGATGGTGCCAGTGCCGTCGCTCTGGCGATTGTGAACGTCGTCCTCCATCTGCGTCGCGGGCTGAGCCGCTGCCTCGGAGTCGTTCATTCCAGCAGTTTGCGCCAATGCGGGGTTGCTGGCAAAAGCCAGCCCCAGAACAGCGGAAAGCGCAAGGTGAGAAGACGCGCAACGCGTCATTTTGATGGTCATGGGGTGTCCCGTTTCATTTATGAGATAACGTAACACGCCCCTATCGCCGTTGCGGGCGATTGCAAGCAGAAACCGGACGGCCCGCGGTCCGCTCCCATCGCGTGCAACCTATCTGCAACAGCGGCCACGGCCATCAGTGACGAAGGCATGGTGCGCCACTGACCGTGGCGAAGTCGATCCCCACGCGCATCATCCAGCCTTTTCGCCTAAGCGACAGGCCGGAGGAATGCAGGTTATTCGAGTAAATGGAGCGGGCGAAGGGATTCGAACCCTCGACCCCAACCTTGGCAAAATATTTCAGCCGCTTTTCCCAAAACCTCCTGAGTACGATTATCTACTCTAAATCAGTAGGTTGGTATGTTACTCTTTACGATTGTCTCCGCCCGATATACCCTCGAAACGCTCAAATTTGGAGACAAAATGGAGACAAAGCACCCCCTCAAAATCTTTGTCTCCAAATGGAGGGTCAAATATGCCGACAGCGAAGTTAAACAAGCGCAACGTTGACGCTTTCGCGCCGCCTAAAGATAAGCAGGCCGTCCTGTGGGACAGCGAGATCCGGGGCTTCGGCTTGCGTGCACTGCCATCGGGGCTCAAGACCTTCATCGTGCAGTACCGCAACATCGAAGGGATCAAGCGGCGCATCAATCTTGGCCGCTATGGTATCATAACGACGGAGCAGGCTCGGGATCTGGCGAAGATAAAGCTTGGCGAAGTTGCCGGTGGTCAGGATCCAGCAGAGGCAATGCATCAGGCTCGCAGTGGCATGACCGTCGCCGAGATCTGCGACTGGTATCTGGTGGAAGCCCGTGCGGGTAACATTCTTGGCCGCAAGAACCGTCCAATCAAGGCCTCCTCGCTCGCGATGGACGAGAGCAGGATCAACACTCACATCAAACCGATCCTCGGCCATCGCATGGCGAAAAGGCTGACAATCGCAGACGTCGAGCAGATGCAGGCTGATGTCCGAGACGGCAAAACTGCCAAGGCTAGAGGCAAAGGCCGTGGTGGGCGGCCCGCTGGCGGACCTGGCGTGGCCTCGCGATGCCTCGGCTCGCTGCAAGCCATTTTGGGCCATGCGAAGCACAAGGGGCTCATTGCGGAGCACCCAACCAGAGGAGCCAAGAAGCTTGCAATCAACAAGAAGACGAGGCGGCTCAGCATCGCTGAACTCGTCGCGTTCGGTAAAGCCATCGCCTATGCTGAACGGAACGGCGAAAATCCGACCGCAATTGCAGTGGTCCGGACACTTGCGCTGACAGGATACAGACGCGAAGAGGCGCAGTCGATGAAGCGCGCCTGGGTGCATGCGGAGGGCGGGTTTGTATCCTTCCCGGATACCAAAACCGATGCTCAGGTCCGCTCGATCGGACCAGAAGCCCTGAAGGTCGTGCTCGCTCAACCAGAGATCGTTGGAAACCCTTACGTGTTCCCGTCAATGACGGGCGCAGGCGCATATCAGGCTGCACCAGCCTGTTTCCGGCGAGTTTGCCAGTGGGCGGGAATTGAGGGCGCAACACTTCATACCCTTCGCCACACTTTCGGCAGCATCGCGGGCGAACTCGGGTTCACGGAACTGACAATTCGGGCCATGCTTGGGCATGCTTCGCAGAACGTGACGCAGGACTACATCCATATCGACGAGGCGCTGAAGTTGGCTGTGCGCAAGACGTCAGACGAGATCGCCCGCTTGCTTGCCGACGGTGCTGCATCGTTGCGCCCGATCAGACAAACGGCAGCGGTTGAAATTTAACCTTGAAGGTGTATTGGTATTAGCGAGAGTGAGCATCTCGCGCTGGGGTTTACGGGTGAGATGTTGACCGGTGTTTGACCGACATCGTCCAAGGAGGTTTGAAGATGGACCAGACTCGGATTCATCCCAAGACCGGTGAGGTGCTTCGCCGTGACGCTCGGACGCAAACGCTGAGCGTTGGCTCGTTGTCACGCGAAGTGGAAGTGCCGGGCTGGTATCCTGAATACAATGGCGATTCCATCCATTCGGGCGCTGAACTTCAAGCACTGGATCAAGCCTATCTCGAATTGCGAGCGGCCTATGCCGCACGGGTCAAAGCCGTGCGCAAGAAGCTTGGCCTCACGCAAGAAGAGGCTGGCCGGATCATTGGCGGTGGGCGTCGAGCGTTCCAAAAGTATGAACGTGGTACAATGCAGCCCAGCGAAGCTGCCGTCGGCCTGATCGAGATTCTTGATCGCCATCCGGAAGAGGTAACAACTCTCCGCTACATCCGGCGGTAGGCCGACAAAAGGCGCTTCCAAGGCGCTGTCCGAAAAAGGTATACGCATTTCGGACATGATGCTGGACCAAGCCAAAATGATCTCGCCCAGAGGCGGGGCTGATGCCTCAGCTAGGCTCGCTTCTGATTACGGAATTATCGGGCATGTGAGATGCGAGATAATTCCGCGCCGATCCATCTGGTTGGGGAAGATGATCAGCGCTTAACGCGCGCACGCTGGCAGCGTCGAACGTGCTACTTTCATGCACTGGCGTTAGTTCGGCCCCGCCCGAAGGCGGGGCCGATGCTAGCCCCTTAGCTCGGCGGGTTCCAGATGATGACCTTCTTCGAAGGGTCATCGCCCGGCGCGTTGGCAATGTTGCCATAGATGGTGCCGAATTCGGGAGCAGAGAGCGAGACCGAGACATATTCGGCGCCGGTGTTCTGCGAGAAGCGCTTCCAGCCTGCGCCCAGTTCGAAGCCGTTCTTGCGGCTGACGATGCGGTAGTCGGGTTCGCTGTCCTTGGTCTTGCGGTTGTTGGGGATGATCGCGATCGGCGCGGACACGGTCAGCGTTGCGAGGTTGCCTTCGAAGCTGTCGTCGGACTTCACGGTGAGGTTTGCGATGGTAGCCATGTCGGTTCTCCTTAAAGGTCGGGGACCATCCCCGATGGCGCCAAAAGGAGGGGCCGGGAGCCGCCGTCACCGCAGCGCAAGCGAAGGGCGAACCCCGCACGGGGTTGACGGCATTAGGCGTGACGAGACCCGCAGGCAGGCGACAATGAGGGGTGGTGTTCGCTCCGCCCGAGAACGAATGTCAGTCGGCAATCACCGTTTTCATCGTCCAAAAGTCGGAGGCTTCCTCTCCGCCGGATCATTGCATGGAGCGCAGTAGCAATCATCCCTCACACGCAGCCAACGGCTGAGCGAGAAGCGCCGTCTCCTTGAATAGCGGACGGGCAACAGCGGAAAGTCCTCGCTGCCTTACACAGAATGCAATGTACAATATCAGCTCTCATATTGACTTTTTGTACAGAATATGAGCATCTGAGGCCATGAAAGGGCGTGCCGACATGGGTATCCAAGCTGCAGCCAACGCGCCTGCAAAGGGACTTGATCGCAAGGATTTAACGGGGCCAGCCCTGCGGACGTTCTTCCGCATCGCCGATGCCTGGGGCCTGAAAGAGCAAGAGCAGATGCGTTTGCTCGGTTTGGAGAGCCGCTCGACCTTCCAGTCATGGAAACGCGGTGTGGTCGCTGCGTTGCCCAAGGATGCGCTGGAGCGGATTTCCTATGTCATAGGTATCTACAAGGGGCTGCACATCCTGCTGCCCAGGACGGCCGATGAGTGGGTGCGCAAACCCAACAAGGCGCAAGTCTTCGGCGGCACCTCGGCGCTCGAACGGATGATGTCGGGCAATGTCTCCGACCTCTATGTCGTGCGTCAGTATGTTGACGGGCAGCGCGGCTGACCCGTGGATATTCCTACGTCTGAAGTCCGCTGGACGCCTTGCTACCGCGTCATCCCGAGCCGATTTCCGCCGATCTTGCTGTTCGAGGCGGTAGCCGATCCTGCCGATCTCGAAGCGGTTTATGCCATAGAGGCGATGACCAATGACCGCCTGCGCGATGAGGCAGGCGAGCTGTCGCTCGTGCCGCCTGAGGACCGCGTCTCAGGCCCCGGGTCCTCGCCGATCATGGCGGCGTTCACCCACCTCAATCCGGTCGGCGACCGGTTCACCGACGGCAGCTACGGCGTTTTCTATGCCGGACTGACACTGGCAACCGCAATCGCTGAGACCCGCTATCACCGCACGCACTTCCTTGAGGCTACGGATGAGCCGGCGCAGGAACTCGACATGCGGATCTATGCCGTCGATCTCGACGCGAGCCTTCACGACATCCGGGGGGAGCGGGAAGCGTTGCCCGCGCTATACCATCCGAGCAGCTATGCCGTGTCACAGGAAACCGCGCGGACCTTGCGCGATGCAGGGTCGGACGGGATTGTCTATGAAAGCGTCCGCGATCCTGGCGGCGAATGCGCCGCTGTTTTCCGGCCCCGGATGTTGTCGAACTGCCGGCAGGAGCGACACCTTTGCTATGTCTGGGATGGGTGCGCAATCAGTACCATCTATGAAAAGCGCATGCTCGAAAGTTGACGGCCGACTTCAAGGTTAGCGAGCAGTTCCACCCAAACGATTCAATTTGACACGCAACGTGCATAAATGCACATAATGTTCTTATGAGCACAAACTCCCGCCCCGATTCGATTCCTGCGATACGCCGTTACGGCCCGGGTGACCGCCTGCCCGTTCAGGCGCAGCGAATCTGGCTGATCCTTACCGGTTGGGTCTGTGGCCGAGACGATCCCATTCCCGCATCAAAGCGCACCATGACCTACGGAGAGCTAGCGTTGCGCATGGGCTATGCGGACACGCGGGCCGGCCACATGCTGGGACGTCAACTTGGAATTGTTGGCCATTATTGCTTAATGAATGATCTGCCGGCGCTTAATGCGCTCGTCGTCAATAAGGATACTGGTGAACCGGGTGGCGATGTCGTGCTAACACCTAAACGTGACTTCCGAGCGGAGCTCAAGGCGATCTATAAGACTGATTGGTATACGGTGGGCGTGCCATCAACAGGAACCTTACGAAAGGTTTGGGAAGCCTGATGATCCAACCCGCGAATCGCAAGTCGCGCGGCAAACTGTTGCGCGTCGCGCTAAGTTTCGCGGTGATCTTTGGTGTCGCCGCGATCATGATGTTTGTTGGATACTTGCTTGGGGCCGGAGCTGGCACCCGGGAGGAGGCAGGCAAAGTTGCAGCCACGTTCTTTGACACCGCATCTCCGCCGATCTGGATTATATTGTTTCTCAACGTGGCAAGTTTCCTGAGTGCAATCGTCGCAGCCTACGCAGCAATTAGAGTCACTCCGCAAACATCGCTCGCTGTCGCTGACATCCAAGCCGAGGTTGCACGTGAATCGATCAGTGTTGCGGCGGCCAGCGCCGACGCAGCGTCGCAATCCGCGCGGGCAGCTAACCGCAGTTCAGACAATCAAGGCGTGCATGCCGTTGCCCGTTTACGCCAAGAATGGATCAATGAACTGCGTAGTCGAATTGCCGAAGCCCATGCCTTGCTGTCCAATTGGCGTAGGGCTGGAGACGGCACCACGGAGGAGCAGAAGCGGATCCTCGATGAGCGCGTAGTTAAAGCAAACGAAGCGATGGCGAGGATCGAATTGCTACTCAATCCAAAAGAAAATCCCTCAAAAGCACTATTGGCTGCCCTTCGCTCGTTGGAGGAAGCTGCAGGCGATTTTGGAAAACGGCGCGCTCTCGGCCCGCCGGTAATTGCTGCAGCTCAAAAAGTACTGAAAAAGGAATGGGACCGGCTTCGCGATGAGTTGCGGGGTGAAGTGATTACCAAGTCCAAAGGCAAACCAACAGATCTAGTGGCGTAGCAGCGGAAATCTGAACCTTGCCAATCGTTAGCAGCCAATGTCTGTCTAATTTTTCTCACAGTAGCAGGCAGTGGACTGGACAAAGCTAACGGTCTCACCGCTTCTCGCGGAAGTCCCAGAGCGGAATGCCCATTTTGCGCGCTTTGTCGGCAAGGTTGTCCTGGATGCCGGTTCCGGGAAATACGACCAGGCCTTTTGGCAGAGCTTCGAGCATTCGATCGTTACGCTTGAACGGTGCCGCCTTCTTGTGGCGATTCCAGTCGGGACGGAAGGCGACTTGCGGCACGCGGCGTGTATCGGCCCAGCATGCGGCGGCGCGTTCGGCACCGGTTGGTGTGGCGCCGTGGAGCAAGACCATGTCGGCATGACGCGCATGAACCCGGTCGAGGACATCCCAGATCGCCGAGTGATCGTTGCAGTCGGGGCCACCGGTGAAGGCGATACGGGTGCCTTCG
Organism: Erythrobacter sp. 'gip.4 top 5'; assembly: GCF_056495765.1. NCBI lineage: Bacteria > Pseudomonadati > Pseudomonadota > Alphaproteobacteria > Sphingomonadales > Erythrobacteraceae > Erythrobacter > Erythrobacter sp. 'gip.4 top 5'. The sequence continues at coordinate 387,879 of NZ_CP200270.1, forward strand.
GGCAGCAGCACGCGGGCATTTTCTCTGGCGCGTTTGTCGAGAAAGTCGCGGCTGTCGATGATGGCCGAGGTCATAGCCTTGCGATTGACGCGTGATCCGGATCGCGGCGTCCAGGCCTTGCGGGCGTAGATGCGGAACTGGTCGGCGGCGGTTTCGCGGAAGAATTCCATCGTGTCGCGGCGTTCGATGAGCGAGATGCCTTCGGCGATCCGGAGCTCAAGTTCGACCGAGCGCACTTCGCTGCCATCCTGTTCGCGCTGAAGGCGTTTTTGCGCCTGTTCATTGTCGTCAAGATCGCGTTCGACCCGTTCGCCGGCGCGGTGGAAGATGTTGACGACATTCCAGAGCAGGTCTTCGAGATCCGGCTCAATGCGGGTGTCGATCAAGGCAGAGACGAGGCCGTCAAACATGTCTGCGACTGCGCCGCCTGCAAGCCGGGCGTCGGGAAGCGGCCTAGGATCGGGTTCATCCTCGAAGGGCCGGTGGCCGTAGAGCTGCATTTCCTGGAGAAGATAGGCGGTTGAGCCGAGTTCGGGGGTGTTGTCTTCAAAGGGAAGATCGTAGGCGCTTGCCATGTTGGTCTCCGTGTCCTGAGCCGCGCCTCTCGCGGCCTTCGTGGCGACGACCGGCGACAGCGGGCTCGGGCCTGCACCGCGCGGGAACGCGCGGCCGAAGCGCCAGCGGAGGATGGCGAAGTCAGGCTATTTTGTTTCGCGATGCAAAGGGGCATTTGGAGCAATGCGACCAAGGATATGCCCCGGCGGAAAATAGTCGCAGCGCAGCCATTGCGGTGCCCGTGCCCGCTGCCGCAGTCGCCCCCTCCCGAAGGCCGAGGGCGTGGCGACCTTCAAGGACCGGGAGAGGTGGCCATGCGCCCCACTTCCCCGGACAATCCCCCGCTTACCGGCCAGCTTCGCTCATCGCATAAGAAACTGCACGGCATCCGCGCCACTAAGCTGCACCCGAATGGCCGCTGCCAACCGCTCCGAGCCGTAGGCGGTAAGGTCGCTGTTGAAATCGTCGAGTCGGGGTTCAAGCGGCATGACGGCAATGCCCGACAGCTCACAGCGCGCGGCCAAGGTCGACAATGCCGACGTCCCAGCGGGGTCGTCATCGCGCGCGACATAAAGGCAGCGCAGGTGAGCGGGAAAATGGATGGCAGCGAGATGGGCTGCTGACAGCCCAGCAATCATGGGCATGGATGGCATCACCTGTCGCAACGACAGAATGGTTTCGATGCCTTCACCAGCCACCATGACACGGCCTGCTTGGCCAAACCGAACGCCAGAGCCAAGCAGATGCCCCATGGCGCGCCGTGGACAAACGATCGCGGCTTTGGCGCATGACTGAGGATCGAGCCAAGTGCGGTGGACGCCTGTGATCACACCTTCATTATCGGTGACCGCAGCGATCATGGCGGGCCATGCCTCCCGCACACCGGGGGCATCATCTTCGGCGGCGCGATAGTAGCAGCGCGGATGGAAGCGCAACTGATCAATGCCGGACATATCGGTGATCGACCGCCGACTAAGATAACGCGCGGCAATGCTGTTCGTGAACGGCTTTGACGCGGCCCATAGGCGCCGTGCCGCTTCCGGCGTGCCGCTCGGTGCTTTGCGAATGGGCGGGTTGCGTGGCGTAATCTCCGTTGTTGGTGGCAGGCTCAGGAACATGCGGGCTTCGTCGAGCGTCTCGCGCATGGTCCGGTGGGCGCAGCTCGCGGCGATGATGTCGAGGAGATCGCCATGGTCGCCGCTTTGCGCGTCGGTCCACTTGCCTGCGCTTCCACGGCTCTCCGCCGTTGCCGACAACCGGACGTAGAGGCTGCGGCCCGGCGAATTATGGACATCGCCGACCAGCCAGTAGCGGCCTTCGCGGCGGCCATTGGACAGGTAACGGCGGCAGACGGCTTCGGCTGAAGCGGCAAGACGGCGGGCGATATCGGTGGCGGGACTGTCCATTCGGGGCTCCTTCAGGCGGCTTTGCGTGCCGCAATCCGCTGGATCGGAAACCGGTCCAGCAGCTTGGCGAGCACATCCACCCCGACAGCCCCTGTCGGTATGTAGAGCTTGAGTTTCCACGAGACGATCTCGGAGATCAAGCCCATTGCCTTCAGTCGCTCAATACCAAGATCGTTGAAGCCGGTCAGTTCAATCCGCCAGTCATTCATGGCCCGGACCCGGGCGAGCGTCTGGTCTTCGGCCAGATGCAGCTTGGCATCTCCGGCACACAGCATCGCCCATGCATCGGCGGGCAGGACGGACGCCGTGTCCTGCTCGGTCACCGTGGCAACCCAGGCAGGCGAAACCTTGCGGCCGATGACGCGCTCGCCAGCATCGGTTTGGAGGCGGTAGACGCGGGTCGATTCATTGGGGAGACGCCGCCAGATCGGCAACAACAGGCCAGAAACCATGTGCAGGGTCGAGGTTTCGAACTCGGGCAACTCGGCAAGTTCGGCCTGCCAGACTTCGCTGAACCGCTCACGGTCCACCGGCTCCCAGTGACTGGTCGCGAACACCTCAGCGAGAATATTGGTCGCCTCCAAAGGTCTGACGAGGCGGATGCGCGGGTGAATGCCGCCATCATCGTCAATCAGACCGCGCGCCCGCAATTTGACTGCAGCACGTCCTGACCGGCTGTTGATCACCAGTTCAGCATCGCGATCCTCTGCCATGGCCAGCGCCCGCTCGAGCATAACCGGTTCGATCCGGTCTTGGCGCTCAATGGTCAGGAGGTGGGTCACCGCACCGGTGCCGGGATGGGTGTAGATCGTCTTGCGGTCAGAGACCGAGAAGCTCTCGGCGCGCAGGGTTTCGAGGCCCATTTCATAGGTGCCGCTGGCGATTGCGCCTTCGACCCGGGCCGTCAGCAGACCCTCGAAAGCTTCGAACAGGATGTTCTGCATGGAAATGGTGAGCGCCAGCATCCGATTGAGGAAGGTCGTGATGGGCGGAAGTTCGTCCTTGAGCCCGCCGTCACTATCGAGCAGCGAAAGGCCGGTGGCCGTTTCAAATTGCCCGAGCGAACAGCCATCGATCTTGCCGCGCACCAGCAATTGGTAAAGCTGACGCAGGGCATCGCGGGCATAGAAGGATTCCAGATTGTCGCTGGCGCTGAACATGTTCTGGCCGCCGGTTTGCCGCTGGCCGCGCGTGATCGCCCCCAGACTGTCGAGCCGCCTAGCGATGGTCGAAATGAAGCGCTTCTGCGCCTTCACATCGGTCGATACCGGGCGAAACAGCGGTGGCTGCTTCTGATTGGTGCGGTTGGTGCGACCGAAGCCCTGAATGGCGGTATCGGCCTTCCAGCCTGCTTCGAGCAGATAGTGGACGCGGCGGCGCTGGTTCTTCACGCCCAAGTCGGCATGATAGGATCGCCCAGTGCCGCCAGCCTCGGAGAAGACGAGGATGTGTTTCTTGTCATCCATGAACGCATGGGTTTCAGCGATGTTGGCAGAGGCTGGTCGGTTTTCGACGGCGAAGCGCACCGAACCGTCGCTGTTGGCGCGGGGCACAACGCGACGGGAACGTCCGGTCACCTCGGCAACCGCATCGCTCCCGAAATGCTGGACAATCTGGTCAAGCGCACCTGGCACAGGCGGCAATGCGGCAAGCCGCTCAAGCATCGCATCGCGGGCACGGCAGGCTTCGCGGTTGAGGATGGGATTGCCGTCGGCATCGAAAGCAGGACGCGAGGCGAGATTGCCCTCGCTGTCGGTGAAAGGCTCATAGAGCTGCACCGGGAAGCTGTGCGCGAGGTAGTCCAGAACATATTCACGCGGTGTGATGTCTACGGAAACGTCATCCCATTCGTCGGTCGGGATTTCGGCAAGACGGCGCTCCTGCAGCGCTTCGCCCGTCGAAACGATCTGCACGACACAGGCATGGCCAGCCTCAAGATCACGCTGCATCGCCTGAATGGTGCTAGGCGTCTGCATCGCGGTGATCAGGTGGTTGAAGAAACGCTGCTTGGCGCTCTCGAACGCGGATCGCGCTGCCGACCGGGCCTGGGCGTTCAATGTCCCATGGGAGGCACTGGTGACGCCGGATGCTTCGAGCGCCGCATCGAGATGGGCGTGAATGACCTGAAATGCCCCGGCATAGGAATCGTAAATCCGTACCTGCTCAGGGTTCAGTTGGTGCTCGAGCAGGTCATATTCGACACCATTGAATGACAATGAACGGGCAGCGTAAAGGCCAAGCCCCTTCAGATCGCGGGCCAGCACCTCCATGGCTGCAACGCCTCCATCCTCAATCGCGGCCACAAAATCTGTCCGGGAGGCGAAAGGGAAGTCTTCGCCGCCCCACAGCCCGAGCCGCTGAGCATAAGCGAGGTTTTGCACCGTCGTGGCACCGGTGGCCGAGACATAGACGATGCGGGCATTGGGCAGGGCATGTTGCAATCGCAGGCCCGCCCGGCCCTGCTGCGAAGCTGAGACATCGCCGCGCGCGCCCTTGCCGCCCGCGGCATTGGCCATGGCGTGCGCCTCATCAAAGATGATGACCCCGTCAAAGTCCCGGCCAAGCCATTCAACGATCTGCTGGACCCGGCTCGCCTTGCCGCCGCGCTCCTGCGAACGCAGGGTCGCATAGGTCGTGAACAAGATGCCTTCCGCCAGCTTGATGGGCGTGCCCTGACGGTAGCGCGACAAGGGTGTCACCAGCAGTCGTTCCTGCCCCAAAGCCGACCAGTCGCGTTGAGCATCCTCAAGCAGACGGTCTGATACCGAGACCCAGAGCGAACGGCGGCGACCTTTGAGCCAGTTGTCGAGGATGATGCCTGCGACCTGACGGCCTTTGCCCGCGCCCGTGCCGTCACCCAGAAACCAGCCCCGGCGGAAACTGATGGCAGCATCGTTCTCCTCAGCCGCCGCCGAGACGAGATCCCATGTGTCGTCAACGGTCCATGCCCCTGCCAGGTGCCCGGAATGGGCCTCGCCAGCGTAGATGACGGATTCCAGCTGCGCGTCGGACAACACGCCGTCACGCACCAGGTGCTCGGGCAAGTGCGGACCATAGGTTGGTTTGGGCGGGGCCACCGAGGCCATCGACGCGGATTGAACCAGCGGCGTCGGGTGCGGCAATGCGCCGGGAATGACGACCGATTGAAGTCCATATCGTTCGTAGATGCTGTCACCGAGTTGCCCCTCGGGCGGAGCCCAGTCAGCAGTCGAATAGGTGAGTTCCGGCGCATCGGCATCGACCACGAGATTGACCGGGGCAGTCCGAGCAACCGCGCAGCTCACGGGCGACGGCGAAGAAGCGCAATGCAGTCCTGCACCGGGCAATGGGGCAATCGGTCCGCGCGGCGGCACCTGCGCTTCGACCCATTTGAGCAAGGTCGCGGTATCTGAAGCAGTTCCGGAACTCGGAACGAAGATAGCGGGATCGGAAGCGGGGAGCTTGTCGATAACCGTCAACCGGGTGTCGATCGTCGTGCCGTGCTTGCGATAGACCTTGCCATCGATGGCGGCGGTGAAGACCACACGTCCGGCACCCTGCAATTGGATGAAAGCATCGCGCCATGCTGGAGCATCAGGCGAACAGCCAGCGCCGGTAATGACCACTAGCCGGCCCCCATGTTCGAGCCGGGCGAGGGCGGAAGCGATGTGGCGAAGCGCGGCGTCCTTCATCGTCCGCTCAACATGCGCGACAGCCGAAAATGGCGGGTTCATCAGGATGACGCTCGGGCGGACCGCAGCGGGCAAACGATCATTAATCGACGCGGCGTCATGCCCACTAACGACCACGTCCGAAAACAAGTGCGACAGCAACGCTGCCCGGCCTTCAGCAAGCTCATTGAGCACAAGCCGCGCGCCGGCGAGTTCGGCCTGGATCGCCAGCATGCCTGTGCCAGCAGAAGGTTCGAGCACTGTTTCACCAGCGCCAATTGAAGCGGCGACAGAGCCCACGAACGAAAGGCCCGCAGGCGTCGAATATTGTTGCAAGGCCTGGCTGGTTTCAGAGCGCCGGGTGTGGGTCGGTATGAGAGCCGATACCCGCTCAATCAGCGCAAGGGAGCGAGATTGGGACCCACTGCGTGACAAGATTGCTGGGCCAAAGCGGCGCAGGAACAGGATCTGTGCAACCTCACAGGCATCGTAGGCGCTCTTCCAGTCCCATGCGCCTTCAGCGTCGGTGCCGCCAAAGGCTGTCGTCATAGCATCGCGCAAACAGGCGGATTCAAGAAGCTGCCCGGTTTCGAGCAGGGGTAGAAGCGAGGTGGCTGCGGCTAGCAGCGCACGCGCACGCTCATCAAATGCGCAATGCGATGCGCGCGGCGCAGCGCCAAGCGCTGCGTCCGTTAGGATATGGGCCATTGGTGGGATCTCCGGGAGAGCAGAAAGGGCGGATCACGCCCGGACGCTCTCTCTCAAACCCGGGCGGTTCGCCCGCTCCCGGCAAGACTCTGCCTTGGAATTTGGCTACCGCCTCGTTGCCGGTGGCTGTAGCCATTGGAGGCGATCGCCGGACTGAGCAGCTACCGCTCCCGATAGAAGACTTTTTCAGGTTTTGACGAGCGTGCAAAAGCTCGCCGAGCGTTCAGCCATCCTCCAGGCGCGGGGTATTTTTAGAATGATGGCGCACTGATTGTTTCCAGAATTACAATGTTATCGGTAGTAACCCATTACCGGCGCTAAGTTGCGATCGTTGTTGTGCGATTCGCACAGAGTGTGGCTATTACGGAAACTTAGGGGCAAGGCTTGTCGGCGAATCCAAAAACTGCGGCATGGGTACGTTTCCTTCGGAACTACGGACCGATACCGACCAACGACAATATGTACGACGAGTCGATCCAGCGGGCTCTGCGACGCCACAAGATCCGTCCGATTACGTTGCCGGCGCCCCTTCGTGAAGAACTCGTTGCGATGTTCAAGGGCGATACGCCCGTATCCCACATTATCACAGGCACCGCCGGCGATGGGAAAACATATCATTGCCGGGAGGTGTGGACCGAACTCGGCGGAGATATTACTGCCTGGAACCAAGGCGACAAGATTCAACGTCTGGCAATAGGGAAACGAACGCTCGTAATCGTCAAGGATTTGAGCGAGCTGCGCGACGATGAAAGCGATGAACTGATCGTCGAGTTTGCACGCGACGTCGCGAATCCGGCGTCTCAGACTTTCTACCTGTTCGCAGCCAACCACGGGCAGTTGCTCGAGAAACTCAAATCCGCACCATCTACACCGGAGGTGACGCGGGTCGGCAAGGTGGTCGAAGACCTGCTAGTGACCAACGTCAGCGCCGATGAGGGCATAGCACTCGATCTGACCGATCTCAGCAGATCGCCGGCCGCCGACATGGCAATGGCAATTATCAATGAGGTAACCGGGCATGAGGATTGGGTAGGTTGCGATAGCTGCAACGCCAACGGCGACGGGTCATGCCCGATCTTCGAGAACCGCCGTCGGCTGATCGGTGACGATCAGGACGATCCATTCAAGCGCAGACTGACGGAATTGATCGAACTGAGCGAGCGCAATGGTAGCCATTTCCCGGTGCGGCAATTGCTTGCGCTGGTCGCCAATGCGATCCTCGGACATCCCGACGCACGCGATGGCTTGATGAGCTGCAACGATGTTACGACGATACAGGCGTCCGGTAAGTCCGATCTTGCTAGTATTTACCGCAATGTCTTTGGTGAGAACTTGAAACCCAGCAAGGCTGAGAAGACTGAGCTGTTCCGCAAGCTTAACGCCTTTGGCATTGGTGTCGAGACGAGCAACCGTGTCGACAATCTCCTTGTCTATGGGGCCGATGACCCTGCCTACGCTGCCGACTACGCCGCGCTGGTGCTCAACGATTCGGTCTACGGCGCTACGCCTGCTTACGCGACAGCTCAGCGCAACTACCTCGAAGGTGCCGATGATGGCGACAGGTCAGGCTTTCTGGGGGTGCTTCGAGCGCAGCGACAGCGTTTATTCTTCACTTTGCCGGATACCAAAGCGGCCGACTATGATCTCTGGGACCTAACCGTCTTCCGCTACGCTGGCCTCTATCTTGCGGTCGCCGAGAACATTGCGGCGCGGCAGGCTGTGCCACGGGAAGCGCTCAATATGGTAGTGCGCGGTCTCAATCGCATTTTTACCGGGATGCTCGTGCAAAACCAAGACGAGCTCGTGCTGGCGACTTCGGGCAGCTACTCGCAGTCGAAGCGTAGCCCGCTTCTTGACGAACTTATTTCGGTCCCGCGGTCGGGCGGAGAAGAAGTCAGCATTGTGGCCGATCAAGCCGATGGCTTCGGCGTTTCGGTTAAACTCGTCAGAGGCAGCGAGATCGCCCCAGTGTTTCTGCCCTTGTCTCCGACACGCTTCGAATTTTTAGGTCGTGTTGCCGAAGGCGCACTTCCGAGCAGTTTCTCGCTCGAATGCCATGAGGATCTGCTGGCTTTCAAGGCGCGCCTTCTGCGTGAGACCGAAAACCGCCGCAAGCTCGACGGCGAGGAGGAATCGCCTGACGGCGAGCTGGTCCTGCGCTTTATTGAACTCAATTCCAATGGACGCGCCCAGCCGCGCCGGGTGATCGTACGGGTATGACAATGGAAATTTTGGCCCGTCCGACCGAGTTCGAGGACCGCTCCGGCCCGGCATTCTGGATCGATGAAGCTATTTGGGGTCACCGCTTGCACGATGAGCAGGCGCCCTGGCTAATTTTCCTCGAATTTATGACGGTTTTGCTCGCCGAACATCGCGAGGGCCGGGCGCTCAAGGAGGAGCGCCTCAACAGCCTTTCATACAAACCGCAGCTGCAACTGCGACTGCGCAATCTCGTCTTCAACAACCCGCACATCATGACTGTTCGCGCCGAGGCTCGATCGGACGAGGCAGCTTGGGCAATGTGGCTCGAAAGAATGGCTGAAAGTGCTGGCGGTATCGAGAGGCCGGACTTCGCATATCTGCGCGACCGGTTCGAGAATTTCGACGATTTTGCCTCCGTACTGAGCTTTCTTCAAGGCTCGGCGATAGAAGGGACGAGCAACAAGCGCTGGAGTTCGAAGTTTGTTTTTCCGTTCGGCCCGCACGCGTTGTACGAGGATGTGAACGTCAAGCCGAGCGGTAGCGTCTCGAACGATCGGCGCTTTTTTGCGCGATCCGGCGAACTGCTTTATTTGATGCTGAGCCGGAGCCAGCATGCCGACGCCCTGCGTGGTTTGCTGGTCAGTCGCTTTCTCGAAAGCCCTGCACCCTACGACAGCATGGCGCATGCGCTGCAGGGTGAGCGGCAGCTTGCGAAGCAAGAACGCGCCGGCGCTTACCTGCCCTGCTCGAGCCATCCGATCTTCGACCGGCTAGCCGCTGACTGGCTGGCGATCCTGAGGCTTCCGATCCCGGCGCACGACGCGATACCGCATCTGGTCACAATGACCGGCCTGAACCTCATATTGTACCAGCTCGACCGCGCCCGCGAATTGCTCGATCGGCCGCCAATCAGCCTAGTGTGTGAGATCGTTTCGCCGCGCAAATCGGTGGTGCGCGATCTCTCGGCCGATAGCTATCAGCATAACAACATGCTGCCTCAGCAAGCCATCGAGCGCTTCGTGCGGCGAGTTATCGAGACCGATGCCTGGACCGAAGCGCTGGCGTCGGATGACCCTACGCTCAATACCATCGACATATTGAAGCGCGAATTTGGGTGGCCCGATGGCGATGACGACCAACTCTCTGCTGATCCGCAGGCCTTTGTCGATGAACTCGTCGGGCGTGCAACCGTTCGCCACAAACAACATGTTGGCAAGATTCATATGACCTGGGCCCGCGCTATCGGATTATCTTCACGCCGCTCGAGCCGCCGGGTCCGCTATGCCCCGACCGACCGGTTGCTCAAGACTTTGGTGATCGCCTGTGTAAGTGAACGCCTCGAATTCAAGGATTTTCTAGTGCGCATTAACGAGCGCTACGGCTTTGTAATCGGCGACGCTCAGGCGCGCCAATTCATTGATTCTGGTACTGCCGACCAAGAGGATTTTTCAGACAACGCCCATCGCTTGGAAGAGCGGCTCGCCAGCCTCGGTCTCCTGAAACGGCTCTCGGATAGTTGCGCCTATGTAGAGAACCCCTTCCAGCGAGACGTAGCCGCGTGACCCCGTCAGACCTGATTGGTGCCGCTGGCGCGACCTCCATCCGCTTTCGCCTCGAGGCTTTAACGCCTGACGATGAACTCGCGCGCTATTTGCTCGACCGGCTGACCGGTGAACAAGTTGCTGCGATCACACGCGCGTTGCTCGCCGACCCTGCGACCGCGAGTAAGCTGATGATTGCCCTACCACGCGATCTTGTTGGACCGTTTGGGTTGCCCGAGACGGTCATCACCGACGAACGTACCGTGCGCGTCCGCAACTCGGCTTGTAACCAGCCCGCGATGCTTCTGGCGAACACCGACGACGATCAGGGCGCATCGCTTGGTGACGTGACATTGATTGGGGCCAAGCAACTCACCGAGGAGTCCGGTCCTTGGGTCGATGCCGCTGCAGCTGGTTTGGGCTTGAGCGAAGGCCAGATCGAAGGATGGAAGGCAGCGTTAAAGGGTTTGAACAGCGCTGATGATTGGACGCTGCATCAAATTGGCACCTATGTAGCGATGACGCGAGAGCGAATCGATACAGAGGCGGTTCCAGTTGCAGCAGCCTTGGGGTGGGCACTGCCGGCGCTGCGTTTGCCGCGCGACAGCGGCTATTTTATGGGGCTCGGCGACAAGGATCGCGAGCAGCCCCGGCGCTGGAAAAAGCTGTTTGAGAAGCTCGTCTCCGATCGCAAACCGCTGCTGGTCAAACAGCGCCCCAATCGGCAGATAATCGAGAGCGAGGAACTTCGCAGCCAGTTCGACGAGGTGCGTGAGGACATCCCAGCCGAAGTCCATCCAGCAATCCATGCCTTTGTCGATACTGCGCCCGGTTGGGGACCTGAGGCCGAAGCGCTGGCGAGCTTCGAATGGGAAGGGCAGAGCGTTCTCCAACTCTTCTCGGGCATCAAGCTCAAGAAGACGTCATTCGCTCAGGAAACGATAAACTTCTTCGATTTTACGCTGCCTGACAGGTTGACCGCGACCGATCTAGACTATCTCACGACCCTCAAGACTCGCTCTCTCAAGGAAACTCGCGACGACGACCGCGACTTCTTCGAGGCCCATCGCGACGACCTCGGACAAGACAAGGCGCTGCGCGTCAAATGGGAACGGTTCATTTTCGGCCGCCCGATTGAATGTACGGATTTCCTTGAAGGTCTGCTACGCGCTATCGAACGCCTGTTCGGACAGGTTAATCTTGTTGGCGGATCGCGCAAGCTGGTGATCAAGTCTTCGCGGCGCACACGCAACCAGTTCCTCGATCTCAACGCCGATGTCGGGCTGTCCTTCGGCCTACGCTATCGCGGCTTCAAGGATTTGATCGGCCCCGCAGTCGAGTGGGATGTACCGTACCTCTTCGCCTATGAAGAGTTGCTTGACCGCGCCAAGGCGCGTCAGAAGAAATATCGCCGAAACGAGTCTACCGCGCGGGGCGCGATCCAGATTAAATTCGACACCGCCTTGTACGTCGGTAGTGAACGCGCGACCGTACAGCTCGTGTGGTCGGGCCAGCCAGGTGTGATCGGGCTCGAACTACCGAAGGACATCGGGCGATTGCTTAAGCGCCCCTTCGTACGCAGCCATGTCTCGCGTCTACCGGTCAGTCGGAAAGGCGCGCTGCAGGCCGTGTCGCTATCCGATGTCGGCACCTTGCAGCCTGCCTTCGGCCAGGATTCGGGCACCTTGGTCCCGCGCACTAACGCCGGCGATGATATCGCCAAGCTTTTCCCCAAAACGCTGAAGGCGGCAAAAGATGCCGGGCGAATCGATGTCGTCGGCTTCACGGCGATCGAGGCCGCTTGGACGCATTTTGCGAAACTCTATGGTGAGGCGCTCACCGCACTGCAAAGTTCCGGCTATGCCTCGGGCACGTTGATTGCACAGGCTGACGCTTATGGTGCATTGCTTGGCGCGTTACTCGTGCATGCTGTTGGCGACCTCAATCGTCGTGACTTGTGGGAGCCGCTTCTAAGCATCGGCACCGTCCGCGTACTAGGTGGAGGACCGTCGGCGATTGTTGCGCCGTGGCACCCGCTCCGGCTTGCTGCGAGTGCGTCGAAGATGCGGTCGGTTGCAGGCCTTGCAGACTATCTCCTCTCCGATGTTGATGTGAACTTCGGCGATCCTCGCTTGTTTTTCTCCGACCTGCGCGACGAGCTCGCCCATCCGCTCTTCCCTGAGATCGCGGTCGGCGATGACGCTGGCGAAGCGATCTTGTTGGCTGAAACTAGCACTGTGAACGACTATAGCTTGGTCGAGCGTCCAGTGCGCGACCCATCAGAAGCCACCACCGATGTCGACCCGGCCGAAGCCGCGAGGCAGATCCGCAGCTTGCTGGAACGATATCTCGATTTGCAGCCACACGAGCGCTCGAACCTCAGTATCATGCTGTTCAACTGTGATGCGGCAGGACTGCCTCTCGCCACCGTCAATGCGCTGGGCTCTGTCCAGGATCAGGACGAGATGCATTGCAATGTTCTAGTGCGTCACCGCGATCGCTCGCGTCTCTCACGCGTTTACACTGAGCTGCTGGAGCGCTCAGAAGGCGATCCCGATGCGGTGGTGGTGAGTGAGACCTCACGCAACTTCATGTCAAAGCTGCGCATTGGCGTTATGCTGGACAACGGAACGACAGGCAGCAGTGGAACTCGCGAGATCGATGTCGCTTTCTTGCACGATGTCGTGTCACGCCAGGCGCGCGAGCAATGGTTTCCGGTGCCGGCGATTAGCGATAATCCAAGTTTGCTCGAGCATGTTCCGGCGCGATGGTCCTACCGCCGCGTCACCTCGGAGGACGAGCTCAAGGCCACAAGCTATCTCACTTGTCCACGCCAGCCCGATGCAGGCTGGGCCTATGTCGACGCCGTAGCAAATATCGTCCGGCGCCAGTCCCATGCGCCCAACGAGCATTATCTGCCCGCACGTCAGATCTCGTTCCAAGACGGCGGCCTCAAGGCGATGTTCGAGGAAGTGCATGGGCTCGCCGAATGGGTCGCGACCTACGACGATTTACTCGATAAACGTCAGCTCGCCGCACAAGGCATCAACGTTATCCGTTACCGACGTCAGCGGACGCATGGCCGGAATATGGTCGTCTCCTCGACATCGGAGCTGCGTATCTTGCATGTCCTGGTGCTGCGCCGTCTGACAGAGCTTTCGCTCGGACTCGACGATGCCAAGCTGGCAGTGCTTGCGAAGCGCATGATTGAAGATGCAAACGCCATTTCCGGCGACATCGTCCTGCGCGCTGCCAAACGCGGGGTATCAGCCGGCGAGCTGTTCGGTCTCGTATTGAGCCGCGCCCTGATCGCCGAAGAAATGGGTGGCGCAGCGGCAGTCGCCTGGTTCTTGCTCGACGACTATGCTGAATGGCTTGGCCAAAAAGAGGAGGGCATTGCCGATATTCTTGGCCTGAGCCTCTCGACCGATTCCGCAGGCAAGCCGCAGCTTCGCGCGATCGTTACCGAAGCCAAGTATGTCGACCAGTCGGGCGCGGCCGAAGCTTGTCGAAAGTCACGCAGCCAGCTGCGGCAAACGGTGGCGCGGATCGACGACGCCTTGTTTGGCGATCCTGGTCGTCTCGACCGCGATCTTTGGCTGTCGCGTATAGCCGACCTGCTGCTCGACGGGACGGCGGCGCTTGGCCAACCCAATCTGCTCGAACGAGTTCGCGATGGCATCCGGCGTGGTGCGGTACCGATCGATCTGCGCGGCTATTCGCATATCTTCATCTCTGGCCCCGCCGGAGATGGTAGCTCGCACGGAGATCAGGAATTACTAACGGGCATCAAAGGAGGCCTGCAGGAAACCTTCACGCGCGAGGGCCTTCGTCAGCTGCTCAAAGCCTATGAAGCCGGCACGCCGCTCGGCGCAATCCGCGCTGGGCTCGGGCAGAACCATAACTGGGACACACCCGAGTTCCAGAACCCCGCGCCCCGGGTCGAGTGGACCAAGACCATCGAGGTGAGCGACGCTAGCGTGCCAGCGAGCAAGCAGATCGTCCATGACTATGACGAAGATGATGATGAAGGCGACCCCGAGGGCGGCATCGCTACTGAGGAGCCGGCACCCAAGAAATCCGGAGGCGGGGGCGCGGCTGATGGAACTTCGGCGCATGCCGAGGCTCCAGGCGATGCGCCGACGGATCCGGATGCTCAGCAATCAGCCGGGGCAAGGAGTGAGCCACTCGCAGCCGGTCCGGTGGCCGCCCCTCCCGTGGCCGCTGCGGAACCTACCGCGACCCCGCCGGCGCCGACAACACCAGTGATTGCCACGCGCGAGCCGTCTCAGCCAGCGATACCGGTCGCCGGCACAGGGGTCGAAGCGCTGATCCATTCACGTGCCGAGGCGGCGCATGAAGAGTCGGCCGAGGCCCAAACTTGGCTTGAGGCGACCGCGCAGAAGCTGCGCTCGGCACTTCTTGGCTACAACCTGCAGGCCAAGATCACGGCAACACGTCTGACGCCCAACGCAGCCTTAATCCGCTTCATGGGGTCGGACCGGCTGCGTGTCGAAGATATCGAAGCGCGCCAGTCAGCTTTGTTGACGACCCATGGGCTGAGGTTGATCTCAGTCTCGCCACTGCCCGGTGAGATCGTGGTTGGCGTCGCCCGCCCGCAACGCCAGCTGGTATCGCTCTGGGATGTTTGGGGTCGGCGCGAGATCAATCGAAATGCAGCGGGGGTGAACACGTCGTTTGTCCTCGGGCTCAAGGAGCTCGACGGGGAGATACTGTATCTCAACCTTGGGGGACCTTTTGCCGGCGGACAGCAGCATGAGCCGCACACGCTCGTTGCTGGTGCGACGGGCTCAGGCAAGTCGGTGCTTATCCAATCATTGTTGCTCGACATCGCCGCGACCAACCCGAGCAATCTTGCGCACATCTACCTGATCGACCCCAAAATGGGCGTCGACTATGCAGCCGTCGAACGCCTGCCGCATCTGCAGGGCGGCGTGATCATCGACCAAGCCCGCGCGGTAGAGGTGATGGAAGGGCTCGTCGACGAAATGGAGCGGCGCTACGAGGTGTTCCGTGCGCACGGCGCGCGCGACATTCGATCGTTCAACACCAAGGTTAACGCCAATGAGCGCCTGCCCTATGTGTTCCTCGTCCACGACGAGTTCGCCGAATGGATGCTGACCGAGGACTATAAGGCGGCAGTGACGTCGAATGTCTCGCGTCTTGGCGTGAAGGCGCGCGCGGCGGGCATGCATCTCATCTTTGCCGCGCAGCGACCCGACGCCAATGTTATGCCAATGCAATTGCGCGACAATCTTGGCAACCGACTGATCCTCAAGGTGGCGAGTGTCGGCACTTCTGAGATCGCGTTGGGGGTGAAGGGTGCGGAACAGCTGCTAGGGCTAGGGCACCTCGCCGCCCGCCTGAGCGGCGAGCCGACGATTATCTATGCGCAGGCGCCGTTTCTGTCTGACGACGATATCGATGCGGCCGTCGACGCGATAATTGTAGCTGACTGCGCAGGATGCTGAAACCTAATAAGCTTTGATGATTGTTACGTTTTTCATGAGGCGGGGCGTCGGCAGACGCCACTTCAGTGTGGGGCCAATACTCGCGATAACTGTGCACGCATGTCGGTGAAAAGCCGATCTCGCAAGCAGAAAGCCTCAGGGCCATGTCGTATCAAATAGTCACTGGCGCTCAATCTGGTGCTACACTCTCAGCGGCCAAACCGTCGCGCTGTAGGTCAACAAGGCCCGGAGCCCCCTCGTCCTGAGCATCACGAATGAGGAGCAATACGCCCGCCTTTGGACGATCCCCGCGCAAGACTTCCAATGCAGGATCATGGTTCCAGGAAACCAACGCGATCGGAGTCGGCTGACCTTTGCGATCAATGTTTATCGGGCTCCAGCGACTTTCGTTAACGCTTTTGAGATCCAAGCCAGTCTCCAGCTTTCGCCGTATTTCGACAGAAGTGCGTGCCAGCTGCAACGCCGAACGCGCGTCAGCAGCGACAAGATCTTCTTGCAGTGCCGTGAGCGCTGCCACCAGACTATCGCACGCTCCTTCAGTGAGGACGAGGCGGCTGACTGGCTTGCCCTGCTGATCGCGACCCACCCAGCAGGCTGCTGCCGTGCCTAATTCGTCCACTGGTAGGGGCACTGGCTTATAATCAAGGCCGCAATAGAAAGCTTCCAGAAGAACAGGAAATGTCGCCGGCATCGGCGCGACAAGGCCGACCCGGCCCAGTCCTGCCAATACGCGTTGCTGGAGTTCCAAAGCATGAGACTCCCGAAGGCGCGCAAAAACTTCGAGTTTGTCGCAAGCGATCGCGCGTTCGAGTTGTACCCAGGACAGTGTATCGACGTGCTTCAGGTTCCACTTAATCCACGACATCACCCCGTTAATCGTAATGGCGACTGTTCGATTATCAACGCCGTAAAGCCAGTCGGACCGCCCCATCGGTGCCGGAGACCCAACTAGGAACAGAATGCGGGGAGCACGTTGGGCTGCGTCACGCAGAAGATCGCACACTGGCGTAAGCACCAGCAGGACTTCGCCCGGTGCAATGTCGAGGGGCTCGGCCAGCGGCCGGTCCGCTTCGTCCGCATTGTCGGTCTCGGACCATGCCTTGAGCGCTGCGCTACGATCAGCGGCATATGCTTCTGGCAATCGCAGCAAATCGCCGAACGTCACCGGCGAATGAATGGATCCGCGCAGTTGTAGTCGTTCAGGATTCTGCGTCAGCATCCGCTCAACCAGCGCCTGCAGGTCGGCCGATCCCGCAACATAGGGGGGAGGGTGTTCTGCCGTCGGAAAATTTTCGAGCGCCGTCGCGGCCGCTATGACGTCAGTGTCACGCTCAATCTCGTGCTGCATTACACGATCGAAGACGTCGACAAGATAGCTTCCCGTCGGCTCCCCTTCAAAGTCGAGGAGCAAATGCTGGATCTGGGCAATGTCGGAAAGGCGGAGGCGGCGAGCGAGCAGTAGCGTCCGCGAAGCAGCATCGGCAACACCACGCTCGAGACTGTCGAAAAAGCGTGCGAGCTTGCGCGTTTCACTGGCATGCTGGGCAAGGCGCTCGAGCTGCCGTTCCAGGAGGCCATCCTGATCGAGGTCCTTCTTGGAGAGAATGCGAAATCCCGATTCCAAAAGTCCAACATCATCGCGGAAAATGTCGCGGTTCTGGCCGAGGCGCGTACTTCTCGACATCAAGATCACCAAAGGCGGCTCGGCGCGTCGCGGATGCAGGGCGTCTCGAAGCAATGCGCGGGATGCTGAGAACGCCTCCTCATCCTGCGCGCTACCAAGATAGAGGTCGATGACAATAACGTCGGCCGTCATGGCCTGGTCCGCGAATTCTCGTCCGCGTTCGGTGCAGTCCAGACCCAGAGCTGTCAGCGTGTCGCGAACCTTTTGAACGTAGTCTAGGTCGCGTGCCTGGTCGGCGAGATAGCTTTCGAACAGCGGTTCCGCGACCGCTCCGAGTTCTTTGCGAAGCTCCCAAACGGCAGCAACATAATTGTCGTCAGTTATTTTCTCTGCAAACGGCTTTGCTGCGCCTGCTACGTAACGCAAATCGATACTCGCGCGTTCGTCCGGCGAGAGATCGTCATTGAAGGTTGCCCACTCGCCCTGCTGTCCCGCAAGGTCCCTTGCCCGCGGCACTGGATCGCACGCATCATCAACGATGAGCGCGCGCTCTATGGCGCGTTCCTGAAGGAGTGCGGCAAGGGTCACGTCTCACTGTCTCCAGGAAGCTCAAGAATGAACCGGTGCAGTCGACCTGTCACTGGATCGATATGGTCTGACAGGACAAGTGATCCCTTGTGGCGCTCCGCTGCCTCCTTGGCGATGAAGAGTCCGAGGCCTCGGCGCACCTTGCGCTCTTTGAGGGACCAAAATGGTCTGAAAATCTTATCGGCGTTTGAAGGCGCGATTCCCCGGCCATTGTCCTCATACGTAAGGGTTGGCGGGCCACTCTCGAGCGTAATTCGAATTTCCGGCTTGAGTGAAGGCTCCCGGGTTGCCCGCATCTCAATCCAGTAAAGAGAGTTGGAGATAAGGTTTTCAAGGATTTGTACGATCATTCCCTTGACCGCACGGATCATCAGCGGCCGTTTGGGCAGGTCGAGTTTGACAGTTACCCCGTGCCTCTCGAATTGTGCTTCGTGGCCGTCCAGCTGCTCGCGGATCAACGCATCTAAGGCAAATGCTTCTGATCGCTGACGACCGCTAACACTCAACGGATCTAGGACACGGACACGCTTGCTCACGCTGCGCATTTCAGCGCGCAAAGTATTTATATGAGCGCGAACCTGATCAGGCAGGTCGGCCGTGCGCAACTTGTCCAGCGCCTTGAGCGCATTTTCGGAGGATCGCGCAAGTTCGTGCGCGACGACTTCAACCATCAGTCCGACGCCCGCCATATCGACCATGCGCCTACCCTCTTGTTCGACCTCGGCAATCCGCTCACGCGCCTTGGCCGCAAAATCAGACAGTTCCAGCAACGTTTGTTCGAGTTCATCAACGGCCTCTCGGTCTTCGTCACGTGCGACACGGCGCAGTCTCTTGATAGAGGCACGCGCGCGATCTTCTAAGCCAGCAACGCGTGTCTTTGCCTCACTCAAGTCAATTTTCTGCCCCTTATACTGGCGTTCGACATCCTGCATGAAGCCACCGAGGCGATCTTGGATGGCATAGCGGATCGCTCGCAGCAAAACTTTCTGTGCCGGCGTGACGCGAAGCCCTTCGCGATTAGTCTGATCGGCAAGATCGGGATTGCCTGCACGGGTGATCTCAACGCGCCCGATAAACTGGGTTTTGTTGAGTGTGTAGCCACTGCGGCGAAGCGCGCGCCTGTCGAGTTCGAGCCAGTCATCCTCGTCTTCACCGTAAGGAAACACGCGGTAACGGTCGCGAAAAAGCAGTATGCCCGACCATTGCTCTTGGAGATCTCGCAAAGCCATGTTCTCGCCCGTAGTATCAACACGCGAGAGGCGCCTGCGGTTGAACCAATAGGCTTCAAAGGAGAACGGCCCCACCTCGGTCAACGCGGTATCTTCAATATCGCCATCTTTCCCAACGATTGCGCCCTCCAAATCCTCCAATGGCAGGACCACTGTTTCGCTCTCTGGAGGGTGCTCGAAACCCAGATCGAAGATATCGACGGTACAGGATAAGAGCGGCTTTCCTTTTACGACCTTATAGGCGCCAACGACACGCGCATGGGCAGCATCAAGCAGGCGACGCGGCATAACGGGAATGTTCTGCCGCTGTCCGTTCCAAAAAATGGCAATGCGAGGCCGGGTTTCCGGCGGGGCGAATGGATCGGTCAACCGCGCAAAGTCATATTCACACATGTCGGCGACGCGCGTCGCGGTCCAGTTTTCTAGCAGATCGCGAACAATAATTGTCGTTCCCGACCAACTTGGCGTCGCCTTATCACCTTTGGATACCGGCTTCACCGGCACTTCATCAAGCATGGCGTCGATCTGCGCGAAGTCTCGCCAATTTATGTCTAGGCGGTTCATCTGTTTATCATCAGCGCGGGCAGTGCGAACCTGCAGATATTCGCCGAGTCGCATCGCCGACAGCCGTCCGATGCCCTTTTCTCCGAGGTAAGGACTTTTTGTCGCGCCAGCAGCAATTGCTTTCTCTACCTCACGCTTTCGTGATGGTGTGCCGATAACGAGGAAATTTTGTTCAAGGTCGTCGATCGACATACCCGATCCGGTGTCTCCCACCGAGATCCGATTATACTTTGCTTGTGCCTCATCGAGAGCGTCACGCAGTGAGGTCAGCGACGAAGCATCGGCAATCTCTTTGGTAAAGCCGCTGCGCAGCTTCGCGTCCGAATCTGGCAGGAACGCCTCGACAATCTTGCCCTTGTGTACCTCCAACGCGCTCGCCGGCTGCTTCTTGTCCGCAATGGACTTGAGTAGAGCGTCGCGCTGTCGGAGATACAGATGCCGAGGCAAAACGATGTCAAATCGAACTTCAACACCGTTTTTCGTACCTGCGTCGAAGCCGTTCTTGATGAGCTCGTAAAACGCGATGATATCAGAGCTGATCAGTTCCGCGCCGAGTTCTAGGACAGTACGGGCGGTTATCTTGAACAATATTGTCTTTCCTCTTTTTCGGCCAGATTCAAAGGGCCGCCCATTCGCTTAATTAGAACAGTGCTCGGCAGCAATTGAATATGCTCTGGTCACTTGTGGCAAATCACACAGCTGCTTGAACCCTCGTCAATTCCATAGACATCGTCGATCGTCTCGGCGGTGTTGGCCGAAAGCGGATTGATCCGGCGATTGCGGCGGAGTCGATCACGGCGCCTTTCATAATCCGCTTTGATCTGGTCGACGCGGTTGGGTGCGATCAGTTCGGTCAGGCTTTCGCCTTGGCTCCAGGTAAAGGGCGAGCCGTCCTTGAGCGCAGTCTTCTCATAATCGATCGCTTCGGCGAAGCGGTCGGGGTGGTTCTCAGCGAGCCGCAC
Organism: Erythrobacter sp. 'gip.4 top 5'; assembly: GCF_056495765.1. NCBI lineage: Bacteria > Pseudomonadati > Pseudomonadota > Alphaproteobacteria > Sphingomonadales > Erythrobacteraceae > Erythrobacter > Erythrobacter sp. 'gip.4 top 5'. The sequence continues at coordinate 408,400 of NZ_CP200270.1, forward strand.
CCATTCGATTTTCTGCTGATAGAAGCAGAAGGTGCAGCCAGAACGCGATCGCCACTTATAATATTCGGGCTCGCCGACATCCGACTGGTCAAGGATCTCGAGTACGCCTGCGCGATCTATTCCAGCATCACGCAATGGAAAATGCACGCGCATATTGGGATGGGTCGCCTGATAGCCCTCCCGGCTCGGCTCGTCGGCACGGATCGCGACATAGCTATGGATCGTGGTGCCGGCTTCGAGATCCTCTTTTAACCAATGCTCGAGCGGGCGCAATTTGAGCTGCCGGGTGCACCAGCGCGTGCGTGGCGAGGGCAGGAAATTGCCATATTCGTCAAGCCAGAAATCGAAGTCCCGATCGGGATTAAGCCGCTGTATCGGCTTGCCTAGAAAGCCCTCGAGCTTGTCCAGAAAACTATAAACCTCCGGTAGCTCCTTGCCCGTGTCGGTGAAGAAATATTCGAGCGGCAAGTGCGGATGGTATTGCCGCATATAGACAGCGAGCGACGCACTGTCGCGACCGCCCGAAATCCCGAGAATATGGCGTTCGTTCGTCATGCCGCTTCCGCCTCATCCTCAGTTTCGGCGGCAAGTGTCGCCACAGCGCGTGCCAGCGCCGCCAGCTGCAAGCGACTGCCCCTTTTGTCTGCGCGGAGCGCGGCAACGAGCTTGTCCGCCATGCCCGCAGCCGCCATCTTTTCCTGATCGGTGAGAATGAAGCTGCGCATCAGCGGGGGGGCAAGGGGATCGAGGCCGACCACCAGCGCTAACGCCTCGCTATGTGTGCGCCGGTCACGAACTACCGCTAGCGCCTCGAGTTCGCGGAAGCGTCGGCCATAGCGTGCAATTTCGGTAAGCGCCTCTTCGCGGTCACGGTCCGACCAGTTTCGCGCAGGGCGGTGCAGCAGCACACTGACCAAGCTCTCGATATCCCCGGTGCCCTGTTCGATTGCCGCCGCGCGATCAGCGAAGGCGTCGAAGTTATAGTCGTTGGTCATGCCGCGGATCAGCTGTGTGCGTTCGGCGATGCCGCCAAAATCCCGATGATCGATGCCGAGTGCGCGCCCAAGCGCCACGCGCAGTTCATCGAGCAGCGCCGGATAGCTCGCCTCGGCCGTAATGATGGCGTTGTGGATAACATCCGGCGATAGCCGATCGCCGAGCGCAGCAGGGAGATCATCGAACAACAGCCGCTCGGGATCGTCGGACTTCATCACAACGCCGCGAATGCTTTTAGCGTCGGCATCAATCCGCAAGGTGCGTTTGGCAAAATTGGGTAACGCCTCGAAACGCTGAAAAATGGCCGCAGCGATTGGCAGCGATGCGCTGCTCTCCGTGACCTTCAGCAATTTGGCGAGCCCGCCAAGAAACGCTATTTCGCGTATTGAGCGATCAATGCGCCGCAAACGGAAGCTGCCGGGCTTTTGCAGCAGCCTATCGACCACAACATCGTCGATCGCCGTCTGGTAGATTCCGTCGATATAGACTGCCACCAAATCCCGGTTGGCGAGCATATATGCCAACGCCAGCGCCGGCATAACTCCGCCTTTGATACCAAATGGAGGCGCGGACCAACGTGCGTAGATTTTGTCGAGCGGTTCGTCGCCAGCTTGGTCAAGAACGTCCCAGGCCGGCTGCAGTGATTTGCCTTCGAGGCTGTCATCCGGGCTGGAAAAATCGAATCGGCCCGATTCGATTTCGCGGTGCAAGCCGAACGGCTTGAGTACCGTGAGGTAGAGACCAAGCTCGGCAGGATATTGCTTCATGCCGAGCTGCTTAAGTTCAAGTCCGCCGACCATCGCATGAGCCAAGTCACGCAGCGCCGCCATGGCACTGGACGAAGGTTTGTCGCGCTGGAGCAATTCGCTCTTGAGGATCGGCGCTTTGGCAAAGCCGACATCGGCCAGCATACTGGCAATGACCGCAAGCGGTTCGCAATGCGACTTACCCGGGGACGGCGAGAGATACCATTTGGCGCCTTCCAATGCCGCTTCGAGCTTGCGATGCAATTCGTCGATGCAACGTGACTGCCTCGCGGCGATCTCGCGCCGGGCGATGCGATCGCCTTCGAGTTGCGGATGTTCGCGAAAGACGCGTTCGACTGCCATTAGTTCGGCCGCTGCGTTGCGCAGCGCGAAGCTCTCGCTGGCACCGCCAAGCGCAATAACGCGCCCGCTCGCATTGAGCGCCTTCGCGGTCGCTTTGGTGAGCGTGTCGGTCGCTTGGCGCGGCAATGTGCCATCGCCCAGCAACAAAAGCATCAGACCGCTCCCCCGCTGTGGGCGCGCCAGGATGCGTTCGACGAGGCCATCGACGTCGTCGTCGGGCGTCACCACCTGCAGCGCGATCTCGAAGGTCCGCAGGGCGCCCGTCATGAAATAATGCCGCTTGGCGGCCGCAAAGCCGAAACCCACCCGCTGCGGAATGCCCTCGAGCTGGAGTGAATCGACCGGCACCACTGCGCGTCCAATCGCTTCATCGAGATCAAAATCGCTGCCAGCAAACAGCGCATAGCCGCCAAGCCGGGGCTGACGGATTAGGATCGCCCAATCGAGCAGATCCTTGATTGCCAATTTGATCGCCTTGGGCGTTGCGCCCGGCACAGCTGCTTCAAGAAAATCATCTGCGAGGGCAAGGCCAGAGCCGTTACGAAAAAATTCGATGATGGCCGCCGACTTGGTCAGCGCAACATGCAGGCCTTGGCCCTTTGCGCTGGCTCGCTCAATCGCCTCATAGGCGAGGCTGAAGCGACTGCCGTCATTTCCGGCAGCGAGCGACATGCCGAAATTGGCGACCATATAATCCCATAACATCGCAGGATCGTAGGTCCCGCTGCCCTCCTCGGCATGCTCGAGAAACTCCTGGAAGCCCGACGGCTCGGCCGAGCTCAAAAACCCGAATACGCTGCGTTCATTCTGCGCAAAGCGCGCCCGAGAAATCGGTCCGAGCAACAAGGCGCTGACGGGGTTGAGCGGCCACGTATCGGTTAGTGCCTTGGTGAGAACTCCAACTTCCGTCGGCCTGCGCTTGGCGACTGACTCGGCTACCAGCGCAGCGCGCTCGACAGCATCGGTTGGATGTTCGGCCGTGATTGCTCGACCCAAAAGCGCCACTGTCTCATCGGCCCCGGAGAGGAAGGCGATGTCCTGGAAACGGCCTTGAACTTTGGCCCATTCCTGACGGGCATCGCGCGCTGCGCGCGCAGCATATTGCTCAAACGACTGGTGCAGAATGCCGATGACGACGAGTCGGCCTTTACTGCGTGTCGTGCGCTCGGCGAGATCCTGCAGCAAATGCACATCGCCGCCTTCAAGCGCTTCATGCTCGAGCAACTTGCCGAGTTCGTCAAGGATCAGCAGCGTGCCGCTCGACGCAGCTTCGCCACCAGCAATCAGCGCGGCAATCAGGGCGCCATCGCTTGCGCCATAGTCAGCGGCTTGCGCCGAGCTCCAGTTGAGCGCGAGGGTCGCAGCTTCGACAATGGCGTCGCGCAAGCGGGTCCGGCTGCCGGTAACCGCGACAATCCTCCAGCGCCCTTTGGGTTCGGGAAACGCTTCGACATAGAGTCGGGTAAGGGCTTCACCGGCAATATCGCGCGCGATCTTGCGATTGCCTTTGGTGCCAGCGACCAGATTAGCGACGAGCAGCGCGGCGCTGGACTTACCGCCGCCATATGGTCCGGTCCAGGTGTAAGCGCCTTGGTGGCTGTCACATTGGCTGTCAGCGAGTGTTGTCAGAGCCTTGGCGACGCTTGCTTGCAGGACATAGCCAACCAGAGGGGGTGTGCCATTGAGGTCAGCATCGAGACGTGCCGAACGCGCGAACCGGCGGTCGATTGTTACCACCGAAGCGAGCTTGGTCATGCAGCAGCCCTCAGGCTTGGACGGGGAAAAGCGAGGTTGAGCGTGGTCATCGCATCAAACGCGCCCGTCCGCTGGATTTGGCGCAGGCCTGCCGTGTCGACCCATTGCCACGCGCTGTCTGTCAGGTCATCGAGGCGCATCAGGCGCGTAACCACGCTGTCTTCGTCGAGCTTGAAAACACGGCCCGGTGAGCCCGCCGCATAGCAAATTTGTTCCGCGGTCAGCGTGGTCGATCCCCCTGACCGCTCCCAATAATCGCCAAGGGCATAGGCGAAGATTGCGTCGTGCAGGCTAGGTTTGGGACCACGCACAAACTCATACCAACCTCCGAGCCGCGCTTCCCGGATGATCGCGAGTTCGGCCAGCAGCGGCTCCGCCGCATCTTCATTGAGGCTGTCGCCGCGCCGGACATAGCTACGCAGGAAAACTTCGATGTCGCGCTTAAGGGTCCCGCGCGTCGCCCGCCAGCCATTGTCCTCGACAAGCGCGAACAATTCTTCGACGAGCATGGCAGGATCGAACTCGATCGCACTGAGGTGATTAAAGGCATAATAAGCCGTCGTTGTCATGTCGGGCGTGGAGGCTACACGCCAATGCGCCAGCCAGATCGTCGCAGCTTGTTCGAGATAAGGGTCGAGGCCATCATCGGCGAGGATGGCGCGGCCGAGCGGGGTGGGGGTGATAACTCGATCTAGCTCGCTGAAGAAGCCCGTTGCCAGTGCCCAATATCGCATTGAGGCCGCCATATTGCGGCCGACGCCGAAGCGTGTGATAGCCTCTTGTTCCTGGAACGTTCTCGCGTCTGCCTGCTCGCCGACGGCGTCGAACGCCTTTTTCAGCCAAAGAAGGCGGAGCGGAAAAGTCTCATGGCCCGCAAACTGCCCTTTCGAATCAAATTTTACTGTTCCTCGCCTCATCCTTAAACGCTACTGGCGAACCTCTCCAGCAGCAAGCCGAGATTGGTCTGAGGCGGCTACAATACGGTCAGCTGCGGCCTCTATTTCATCGACATCTTGATAGCGATGGCAGAAAATCCGGATGACGTGGCGCGCATCATCTTCGGAAACTCCAATCGCTTCAAGGACATGTGACTGTTTGATTTGACCGGATGTGCACGCCGATCCGGTGGATAGCGAAACATCACGGGCAACCGTGGCACACAATTGATCGGCATCGACGTCGGCAAGCTGGAGTGCGGCGCTACCGGGAACAACTGCGGCATCTCCAGTGATCCGGCGGAAACGCAATTGCCGCGATGCGAGCTCCTCAAGCAGCCTGCATATGAGCATCCGCCCGTGGCAATCATCACCCTCAAGGCGGGAACGCGCAACCTTGGCGGAAGCCCCGAAGCCCGCGATCAACGCCACCGGCTCAGTACCGGGACGAACCGCATCTTGCTGACCACCGCCATGCACCAAAGGAGCGGGCTTAGGTGCATGGGCCCCAACATAGAGCGCACCGACGCCCATCGGACCATAGAATTTGTGCGCCGACAGGCTGAGATAGTCGACATCGAGGTCAAGCACGTCGATTGGTATCTTCCCTGCCGCCTGCGCGGCGTCGCTGTGCATGAGCCCGCCCACTGCATGGACCAAGGCAGCAGCCTCGGCGACCGGTTGAATGACCCCGGTCTCATTGTTGACTAACATCACCGACGCGATCAGCACATCATGACCGAGCAAGGCTTCGAAAGCGACGAGATCGAGCCGGCCGTCTCTGTCGACCGGAGCGACGCTGACCGAAAATCCTTGCTTCTCGAGCATCCGCGCCGGCTCCAGCACGGCCTTATGTTCCACTGCAGAAACGATAATCCGTTTCCGGCCGAATTCACCCGTCGCAGCACTTCGTGCTACACCCAGCAGCGCAAGATTATTGGCTTCGGTCGCCCCGGAGGTGAAAATGATCTCCCCAGGCGCCGCCCCGATCAGCGCCGCCACCTCCGCCCGACCGTCGGCGATAATGCTCGCGGCGCGTTCTCCGGCCGCGTTGGGCGACCCGGCATTGCCAGGATGGTCCCAGACCGACAGGATGGCACTGCGAGCTTCCGGGCAGAGCGGCAAGGTGGCAAAGCCGTCGAGATAAATTGGTGCCCGCATGATCACGCACACTCGCGCACGGCGCGACGTGCTATGTAAATTTGTTGGGAGAGGAGTGTATGATTCATGAGTGACGATGTAGCCGCTGCGACGCGGGACCAGAAGGTAATTTATGAGCAGCGCTGCGAGGACTTTCGCTCACTTAATGGATTTCTGTGGCAGTCGCCGCTGATAATCATGTCTCTGACCGGCGGACTGTGGTTTGCGGTCGCTAGCTTTGCCCTCAGTGCATCGGCGCGATCTATGCTGCTGGTCTTCGCATGCCTGGCCAATTTGCTGATGATCGGGGCGTTGGTGCGTTTGCGCTGGGTCATGCAGCAGGTTCTCGAGGATATTCGGGACTATGATGGGAAACGCCGGACGAAGGGCAATTACACCATTGTGCGAATTTTCTCCGCGATGCTGTTCTTCACGGCGATCGGCTCATACCAAATCCCGATGAGGCTGACTCATGGGGGATTTCCAAGGCGCTGATTTTCTGATTCACCGGAGCAAGCACGAGGAGGCTTGCGATGGCGACGGCGATTGGTGTTCGATCAGATTTCACTTCGCGGGATTTGAGCCGATTTTCCCGACGATGTGACGATCCGGATCAGGTACGGCGGTTGTTGGCGTTGGGCTTGATCCTGGACGGCAGCAGCCGGAGCGAAGCGGCCAAAGCGGCTGGCGTGACGCTGCAGGTCGTGCGGGATTGGGTGATCCGCTTCAATGCTGATGGCCCGGACGGGCTGATGTCACGCAAGGCCCCCGGCAAAGTCTCGATTCTGAGCGATGAGCAGCGCCGCGCTCTTGCGCAGCAAGTTGAAGCAGGCCCGATTCCTGCGGCGCACGGGGTTGTCCGCTGGCGTCTCATCGATCTGGCGCAGTGGGTGTGGGATGAGTTTGGCCTGTCGATTACCAAACAGACGCTGAGCCGTGAGATGCGCGCGCTGGGCTTCCGCAAGCTCTCGGCCCGCCCTCGTCATCGTGGCCAGAAAGCGGATGACATTGCCGATTTTAAAAAAACTTCGCAGGCCAGTTGGCAAAAATCCGACTATCCTTGCCGCACGGCACCGCGATAGAACTGTGGTGGCAAGATGAGGCGCGCATAGGCCAACAGACCAAGCTCACCCGCCGCTGGGCCAAGCGCGGAACCCGGCCCTGTGCGCCCAAAGACCAGCGCCGGGCCTCAGCCTGGATCTTCGGGGCCATCTGTCCCGCCGAGGGCAAGGGTGCTGGCATCGTCATGCCCCGTTGCAACAGCGAGGCCATGAGCATGCACCTCGAAGAGATCGCCTTCCACGTCGCGCCGGGGGCGCATGCCGTCTTGATCCTCGATCAGGCCGGATGGCATGGCTCGGCGGAACTGGTCGTGCCCGCCAACATCACTCTCATGCCGCTGCCGCCCAGGTGCCCGGAGCTCAACCCCGTCGAAAACGTCTGGCAGTTCATGCGCGACAACTGGCTCTCCAACCGCATCTTCTCATCCTACGACGACATCGTCGACCATTGCTGCTTCGCTTGGAACAAGCTCGTCGATCAGCCCTGGCGCATCATGTCCATCGGCATGCGCCAATGGGCGCATGGGTTCTGATCAATGGGACTTGGTATCAGGCATCGCCGCGTGCAATCCCGCCGCATACTTCACCAAGGCACCCACCACCAAGGCGGGCAATTGATGACTATATTCGATCAAAGCGAAGCCGTTGATTACTATGATCGCGACGCAGCGGGTTTTGCCGCGCGTTATGACAGTGTGAGTTTCGCTGCAGTCCATCCGTTGCTGGGCCGCTACTTGCCGGCGCGTGGGGCGGCACTAGATATTGGCGCGGGCAGCGGCCGAGATGCACGCGCGCTGGCGGTCCATGGCCTTAACGTCACTGCGGTGGAGCCATCCATCGGCCTTCGTTCTATCGGGGCGGCGAGCGCCTCTGGCATTCGCTGGATCGATGACCGGCTACCTGACCTAGCGCGAATCGCCGAGTTTGGCCGCTTCGATCTAATCCTCTGTTCGGCTGTGCTGATGTTGGTCCAGCCGACTGACTTGACTAAGAGCTTCCTGACTATGACGGAATTGCTCGCGCCGGGCGGGCGCATCGGGATCAATGTCCGCCAGCCAATGTCGGGTGAGTCCGTTGACATTTTCTTTGCACATTCGGACGACGAAATCCTCGCGGCTGCTGCGGCTGCCGGGTTGGTCTGCCTCGACCGCGCCGAGGCTGGGGATGCGCTGGGGCGGGAGCCTTATCGTTGGCGCAGCTTTATCTTCGAGCGCGCTCAGTAAACTCGGACAGAGAAGCGATGTTGGGCTCAATGGATAAGCGTCACGACGAAAATACGCGCTTCTTCAGTTTTGATCACGATCATCGACGGCATCGCGGACGGCGGCATGAGAACCTGCACTACCGGCGGATTTGTTGGTGAACATGCCTGAAACTGACTTTCGGGATGGTCCCACACCTTGCCGCTAGCAAATTCCCACGCGTGCCATGTCTTGGTAGAGTGCAGGAACAATAACAAACCCATGGCGTCCGGCCGCATATTCTCCGGCCCGCACCAGAAATCGGCGAGTTTTGCGGCTATTGCGATCGCCTCCGACAGTGGCCAGCGCCTCTACCATGCCAGGATGATCGGATGATCGAACAGCGGAAATCACCACCCAGTCCTTTTCGTGGCGGCGTGCAAACTGCTGGTGGTCACGGGTGAAAGATTCTGCCGCTGATAACTCGCGGCCATGGACGGCTTCCCAAGCATCGGGATACCAATCCCGCAATGCCCTGTCCGCCATCGCCTGTTCGCGGTAGGTGAACAGGTCCGGGTAACCTGCGGCGACGAGCGCCCATTCGGCGTCTTCTTCATACCAGCCGCCAGATAGTCGCAACGCAGGATCCATCCCCGCATTGCGCGCCCGGTCGAGCTTGAAGCCGCCATGACCGGCAGTGGAATGAAAGACGATGCCCTCAGCATAGATGGTCGCGGATTGAGACATGCCCCAAGGCGTGGAAACGCGCAGGATCGTATCGACGCGGCCGAGCGCGTTGCGCTGGCGGACATGTAGCGCGATGTGAGCAATATAAGCGCGGAAGGAGACTTCATCAGCCACGGCGCTTTCGGCGCAATAGACATCTGACCGGGACCATTCGCAAATCGGTCGGTTGAGCTTCCAGCCGGACACGATCGAGAAGCCTTCCTTGAGCGGAATGGCGATATAGGCGAGCCCATCGACCCGTGCGGCCATAAGGCCATCGCTGGTCGTGCCATGTTCGACGATGATGTCGCTCATGCCGCCCTCCTGAGGTCAGAGGAAAGAACGGCCAGATCAGCGTCGGTCACAATCTCGGCGCGCATCCCGGAATAGGGATTGTCGCGCATCCATGCTTCTGCCGATGCCATGTCGGCTGCGAGGTGACGCAGTTCGTCCTTATCCCGAAACGTGGTCAAGACACGCACCTGCCCAGATTTCGGCGTTTCGATGATTTCGAAATTGAGCGGGCTTTCGACGCTGTAGGCGCGCCGCACGGTCATGACGATGACGCCTTGACTGCCGTAGGTTGCCAGATGCAGCATGAAATGCGCAGGCGAACAGTAGTTGTCGGTAACCTGGCCGGGATAGCGTTCAACGAGCCGGCCATTGCCATTGTCGTTGTTCCAAGCGGCTAGTTTTCGGCGAAAACGCTCAGGCGGGCGCGGCTCGCCGTTCGAATAGCGGATGAGGCTGCCCAAGAGGGCGGTATCGTAGATGTATTGCGCTGACATTATCAGGTCTCCTTAAAACGCGAAAACCCGGCGCAGCGGCCGGGCTTGGTGGGTTGATTGGACGGGAAATTTCAGGTGGAGGGCGGCGGATCGGCCAAACGGCCGAGCACCTCCTCGACGTAGGACGCGGTGGACATCGAATGGACGTCATCAGCCGTTATGACGGTCGCCATGCCGCCAAAGCCGTCGGGCCGCATCTTCGTGCAGGTCCACGCCGCGATGATCTGCACATGGTCAAGATCGGGCGATCGCCGGACAATATCCTGGAAGATCAGGTCATAGCCGATCATCGAGAAATCGAGTTCGAACTCGTCTTCGCCAAGATCACCCTTGGCGACTTCCGCGCGGACAACGTCGGCGATGCGGTTGACCATGCCTGCATCTTGGCCAAGCAATTCGACCAGCTCAGCGGTCGCGATCCAGGCCGTGTCGGCGACGTTATCGCTGGCGAAAAAATAGAGTGCTTCGTCATTGCCTTCATGCTCGAACAGTTCGCACAGCAAACGGCGTTCAAGCGGGGTCATGGCAGCAACAGGAATGTCGGGCTGTACGACCGTTGGTGAATGATAGTCAGCCATGGCATCCTCCGCAGCAGGGCACGGGAGCGCTGGTTTTCGGCATTTGAGGTCTCCTCAAAAAGAGACGGCCCGGCGCGAAGGCCGGGCCTGAGTTTCGGATAGACAAGCGACGACTTGAACCTGCGCGATTCAGTTCATTCGGCGGCGATCGCGTAAGCCGCCTCGTCGTCATCAAGGAACGCGGGCAGTTCGAGCCCTTCGGGATCAACGTCAGGCGCAGCGCCAGGACCACCGTCGGCGTCGGGCGTGCGCAGCGGTTCGGGAAGCCAGTGGGCATCTTCCAGCAGTCGTTCCGCCTCGCGGGCCATGTCGCTCTTTTTCAGGTGATCGATCATGCCAGCGAACTGCTCGCCGCGCGCTTCTGTCACATCGGCAAGGATGCGCGGTTTGGTCACGCTGCGGAAATAGCCATCGACTGTGGGCTTCCAGCCTGCCGCCACGACATCAAGGCCGACGGCATGCGCCAGCACATGGCTGTGAGCGATGCGGCGTGCAACGCTATGCGTCGACACGCGGCCATTGTCGTACTTGGGGACGATCTCGGCCTGAGCGTTCACCGCGAGCGACGTGCAATGGGCAAACAGACTGGCCTGCTCATCGGCGTCGAAGGCCAGCAGCGCGTCCCAAAGTTCCTTGTCCGACTCTGGCAGGCGATCTTCCCAGCGCTTCATGCGCTCGGCGATGGCCCGCGCGGGCGCGCTGTCGCGCAAACCTGCAGGTGGATTGGCAAAGGACACCCGGTTGAGCGACAATTGTAGGCAGCTCTCGCGGCTGTAGCTGTAGAAAGTGTCGAGCACGAGCGCGTGCAGCACCGTCGCGAAGGCTGTGGCGGGGCTTTGGGCAAAGGCATCCTGCAACGCGAGTGTGCGCCAGGCGGTCAGGTCGGCAACCAGCCGGTCAGGCAGCGGCTTGAGGATGTCGTCGTCGGCATCATCCTCATCAGTTCCGGCAGTTGCCGAGCCGCTAGCACCTGCGGCGGGGGCGGCGTTGTTCGCGCCAGAGATGGGCTCTCCCGACACAGGATCGACCTCGGAGCCATTGTCTTCGCCGCCAACTTCCGCAACCGGTTCGTCTTCGGCTCGGACATAGCCGCGCTCAATGCAAAGCGACCCATCCGCCTCGATGGTCACAAAGGCACCCGCGATTGCCATTTCGGCAGGATCGAATGTCATGGGCCGGTCGACCAGCTGGCCGATTTCGGTCTCAAGCTCTTCGATCCGCGCATAGACGTCCTGCGGCACATTGGAATCATCAGCCCATTGGGCCTCGATCTGCTCAATTTCAGCCTGAAACGTCGTGAGCCTTGCCTGCTCATCCTCAGTCATGGGCAATTCTGCGCCAACGATTTCACGGTGTCCGTTGGTCGCATTCCATGGCAGATCGACCGCAGTCACCACCCATTTCCAGCCTTCGGTGCCAAGGCGGTTGCCCTCGGCGGCAAGTCTCGCGTCGACCAAGCGGTCGAGCAGTGCGGGATCGGTGAGCCAGCCCCCGTCATCGTCCTCGAACAGGTCGCGGATCACGCCGCCGCCAGCCGCGACATAGGCATCGACGGTCACGAACCGTACCCGCTTGTCGGCAACCCGGATGCTGTTTTCCGTCAATCGCTGGCGGATGTAGGCGGCGGATTTGTTGAAGCTGTGGGTGAGCATTTCCCACACCTGCTCCTGGCGCTCATGATCTTCGGACACGGTGAACGCCATCAACTGGTCCAGCGACATGCCGTCCTCGGCATAGATATCGTGGAGTTTCGGCGAGACCGACGCCAGCTTGAGACGCTGGCGCACGACGGCGGGCGTGGTCATGAAATGCGCGGCGATGTCTTCAGCGGCGCTACCCTTGTCGATCATGGCCTGCATGGCCCGGAACTGGTCAAGCGGATGCAACTGCTCGCGGTGTGCGTTTTCGGCGTAACTGTCTTCTTCTGCCGAGATGCTATTGTCCGCTGCCTTGACGATGCAGGGAATGGGAGCGGTGCTTGCGAGGCGCTTCTGCTTCACCAGATGCTCAAGGGCGCGGTAGCGGCGACCACCGGCCGGAACTTCGAAGATGCCGGTCTCCTGACCTTCGGCATCAAGTACGGGGCGCACGTTGAGGCTCTGAAGCAAAGTCCGGCGCGCGATATCCTCGGCAAGCTCGGGAATCGACACTCCGGCTTTCACGCGGCGGACATTGGATTGGGACAAGATCAGCTGGTCGAAGGGAATGTCACGCGACGGGCTGAGGGTGATTTTTGCAGGCTGTTTGGCCATTGCAGGTCTCCATGACGGGCCGCCGCGAGACACTCTCTCGGCTTCCAAGCCCGTCACGAAGGCCCTGCCTTCCTCTTCCTCTGGGGCCGCCGCAGGCGGACCACCCCGCGATTTGGCAAGCTCCCATGCTGCCAGATTTCAGCCATCCCCTTCTGACATGGCGCGTTCCCTGAGCAGTTTTTCAGCACCCAGGATCGAACCCGCCTGACGGGCTGCCGCGACGTAGGCCGAGATGGGCAACGCGGTTTCGAAGAGAATATCCTGCTCGATTCCAAGGCCGAACGGCAGGCGAAGCGACTGCAATTCCCGCAACGAAAAGCTGCCGAGTTCAGGGCAGCCAAGGCCGAGATCAGCGAGGCCGAACAGGATGCCGTCCTCGTCGAGTTCGGTGGCAAGCCAAGTGGCCGCGCCGAGCGGATTGAAGAAGCGGGCAACGGGAACGGGATCAGGCTCCCGTCTGCCCTGTGCCAGCGCATTGCGGCGTGCGTGCATGTTTGCCAGCAAGGCTGCGCGGATTTCGGGGGTGAGGAGGTTCATGCCGCCAGCCTCCCTTCTGCCTCGAAGCCGTCCGCTTCGTCCTCACCAGCGACATCAAGGCCGCTCGATGCGGTGTCACGACAGGCAAGGATATAATCTGCCGCCTTGGAGGCAGCGCTGGCGGCGCGCAGGATGGCGCGATTGTCTTCCCGGATAATCTGAAGCCACGAGCCGATGTAGTCAGCGTGGCGAACGCTTGGCACAATCCCAAGCGCGGCGCAGACGAAGGCACCGGCCATTTCGGCCACCAGTTCTTCCCGGCCATAGTCCTTGGAGCCGAAGCTGCCGGTCTGATCGCGGCCAAGCCGGGTGGCATGACCCGTCCAATGGCCCAGTTCGTGAAAAGCCGTGCGATGCCAGTTGATCGGCTCATGGAAATCGTCGGGCCGCGGCACCGCCACATAGTCATGCCCCGGGCTGTAATAGGCGGACGGGCCACCGATGCGGAAGTCGGCACCCGTCGCTGCGATCAGGTCTTCGGCGTGTGGCAGGATCAGGCCCTCCGGGATGGGCGGCGGCGGCAAGCAGATATGTTCGGGAAGGTCGTCGCACTGGTCGACCGAGAACACCGTGAAATGCTTGAGGAACGGGATCCCGCCACTGGTTGTGGTGCCCTCGGTATCCGCGCGGCGGCGTTCGCTGCTAGGCACAAAGCGGCGGGTGTAGATGATACCGACGCCGCGTTCGCCGCGACGCACAGAGCCGCCCAAGGCGGCAGCCTGCCGGAACGTCAGGAAGGCATGGCTCGAAAACCCTCGGGAGACGACCGCGTGCCAGAGGGTGAGCACATTGATGCCGCTGTATCGGCGGGAACTGACGGCGTTGTGCGGCATGCCGATGCCGACGTTAGCAGAACCCCAGGGTTGAACCCATGGGACGCGCCCGGCCTCGAGATCAGCGATGATCCGGTCTGTGATTTGTTGGTAAAGATTGGTTCGCTCAGGGTTTGAGCGGGCAATATGTCGTTGCGCCATGGCAGGTCTCCGCGGCGGACCCGCAGCGAGCCTCTCTCGCCGCTCTCAGCCCGTCACGGGACAATCCCGCTCCTCTTCCTCTCGCGGGGCGTTGCGGGGCGGCAGTTCCGCACGAAGGGGTCTGATGAGACCGGTGGGCTCAGCGGCAGGGGAAGGCCTTCCCCGCAATCTTATCGAAAGATCGGTATGAGGGACGCTAATTAGGCTTTGTAGGCTTTGGCTTGTTTCCAGCCACCTTCAACCGAATTTGCACATGGCCAGTATCCGTTCTCCGCGCTTCAAACGCGCCTGCTTTCTCGACCAAATCGCTGAGCTTTGCTTGACCATAAGTGCGCGGATCAAAGTCCGACGCCAGCTCGGCGAGGCGTTGGCCAACGCGGCCCAATGGCACCCAGCCGCCATCGTCGTCCAGTTGGGCAATGGCCTTGCGAATAAGCGGTGCAGCGGCGCTCGGCGATTGTTTGGCGGCCGCTGGGCGAAGATCGGCCCGTTCGGGCTCCTCTGAAGTGGGCGCCTCTGGCAACAGGTTCTCGGTGTAGATGAACCGGCGGCAGGCCTGACGAAAGCTTTCGGGCGTTTTCTGCTCGCCAAAACCATAGACGTCTATGCCCTGCTCGCGGATGCGGGCGGCCAGACCGGTGAAGTCACTGTCAGAGGAAACCAGACAAAAGGCATCGAAGCGTCCAGCATGGAGCAAGTCCATCGCGTCGATCACGAGCGCGATGTCAGATGCATTCTTGCCAGTGGTGTAGGCAAAGTTCTGCTGCGCCCGAATTGCATGTGTCGACAGCACGTCTGCCCAGGATTTGAGGCGGGTACCGGAAAAGTCTCCGTAGATCCTGCGGACGCTGGCCTCGCCGATTTTCGCAATTTCTTCAAAGAGGCGGGTGGCGATGCGGGATGACGCGTTGTCTGCGTCAATCAGGACAGCAAGACGCGGGGCGCGAGGTTCAATGGACATTGAAGTTGGATAGCACGCAGGCGTTAAGGCTTCCTCCAAGAAAGGGCCGCCCGTTTTGCAATCAGGCACCATGAACTTCGCACAACACACAAGTACAAACACCGATCGGCGTCCCAATCTTGACCAACGCAGCGGATTAATGTTGCGAAATCGATCAGATTTCGCCTCAATGATCAGCAACATAATGGGCAGGGGAGCAAGCAGCGTGACGATCGAAGCTCGGCAATTGCGCTACGCGGTTCTCACGGCCGATTTGAGCAGTCTGTCCCGCGCCGCTTCGCCTCTGAACATGCGGCAATCGACGCTCAGTCAGCGCGTGACACAGCTGGAAGATCAGCTCGGCATCAAGCTGTTCACGCGCTCGAACCGCGGCGCAGAACCAACCGAGATGGGCAAGGTTTTCATCGAAACTGCAAGGCGTATCCTCACCGATATCGACAATCTGCAGACAACGGCGCGAGCGGTCAGTTACGGCGAACAGGGCCGTCTTGCAGTCGGTTACAGCTCATCCTTGATGGCCGGCAATCTCAAACAGACCTTCTCCGACTATTTGACCCGGTTTCCCGACGTCCAGTTCGATGGGGTCGAGGCTGGTCCGAAGAAGCTGATGCATTGCCTGCAATCGCGTACGATCGACGTTGCGGTTGCACCGACCGGCACCGAGGAAAGCGGCATTTGCTCGCGGCGGGTCTGGTCGGATCGCTTGATGGTCACCCTGCTTGATGGCCACAAGCTACTCGAGAACGAACGGATCTACTGGACCGATCTTCGCCGCGAGGTTTTCGTGGTGCCAAGCAGCGGCATTGGGCCAATCGTCGCCAATCTGCTGGCGGCGCGCCTCACCGAGCAGGGCTATCGCCCGAATATTATCGTCCAGGACACAAACCTCGAAAGCGTCCTCAGCATTGTGTCGGTCGGTCGTTTCATCACCGTTGCGACCGAAGCTTCGCAGGGGGTGACTTGGCCAGATCTCAACTTCCGGGAAGTCCATGATACCAACGGCACGGCCCGACTGGAATTCTCGGTCTATTGGCGCGAGGACAATAAAAACCCCGCGCTGCAGCGCTTCTTCACGCTGATCAACGAGCGTTACCCTGCCTGAGGCGTTCTGCGCACTTTGGCAAAGGCCCGGTCCGTGGTGATAAACCGCTCAAGCATGACGGAAGCGAGGCGCTCGACTGTGGGTGCGCCCTTGGGATCGCCGCCGTTCACTGCCACGGCGTAGGCAGTCAGATCCCGGTGCAATCTAGCAGGGATTTCCAGCGACAACCGAACGGGCTTCTCATCGGTTATGTCGGTCAGTTTAAGGCGAGTCATCGCGGCGCTCCTGTCTGGAATGGCTCGAGTATCAGATCACGTGTGACGATGACCCTCAGTGCAAAGCCTGGGCGTACGGTCAGGGTCGGCGGCACGTTCAACTGCCGCTGCACCACTTGCCGCCCGGTCTGGTTGACCGTATCCTGCGTGCCGAAGCGTAGCGCACGGACAAGGTCGCTGTCGTCACTGGCGACCAGCTCGGTCCCCGCCCCCAGCAGCGTCGAAATCAGGGCGGCCTTCAGCATGTTGCCCCAATGAAAATCGGTGCGATCTTCCAGTCCTGCCATACCAGCGGCATCGGCGCCCGGCAGGCGGTCGAGCAGGATCGAATGGCCGCCCGGCAAAATGAGGCGATCCCATGCCAGGAGCACCCGGTTCTGCCCGGCAGCGACGTCACTGTCATACTCGCCAATGAGACGTGATCCTTGCGGTATCAGCAGAATGCGGCCGGTCGGGCTGTCATAGACATTCTGCGTGACCTGCGCTGTGATCTGGCCGGGAAGGTCCGAGCGAATACCGGTGATCAGTGCGGCGGGAATGATGCTTCCTGATTGTACGACATGGGGCGATACAAGGCGCATGATGCGTTCTGTACTTTCCGTCCCGCGCGCTCCGCGCTGGTCAAGAAATGCACGGCGGTTCGATACGGGCGTGACCGCGGCAGGCTGAGCAGGATTGCCAGTGGCAACAGCAGCAACCGCAGGCAGCGGGCCGGGAGGCGCGGCAGCGCGATTGTCGCTGGCGCCGGTATTGCCTGCCAGAAACAGCTGACTGGTTCTTGCGCTGTCGCGTTCCTGCGCGGCGCGATCGCGCGCCTGCTGCGCTGCTGCAACCCTTGGATCTGGCGGCTGCGTACCATTGTCGGACGGTCCGATCGGCGGGATCGGAACGTTCTGGCCGTCCTGCTGGGCAGCGACAATCGGTCGCCCCAGATCCCCCGGCAGCGGTGGCCCCAATTTGGGTACGTCGCTGTAGTTGGCTGGCGCGCCCGTCACCTGATCGGCGCGATTGCGGCTGTTGGTGTCATAGAGGTTTTCCTGCGGCACTTGGGTTTTGGGCTGAAGTGCATAAATCAGCGAACCACCAATGCCGAGGCTCGCGGCGACACCGATTGTCGCAAGCGCCTTGCGCGACAGGCGCATGACGCGAGGGGGCTCTCCGCCAAGACGAAAGCCATCCGCGCTAGCCGGTGCCACGGGCGCTTCCTCTGGTGGTGAATCGAGATCGACTTCCGGGCTTTCGCTGGAAGGAATTGGGTCCACCGGGCGCTGCGGGTTCATGTGCGCCCCCGGCGGCGTGCGGTTTCGCGCTCGATCCGAACGTGGCGGGCACTTCGCCCAGCCCCCAACCGAAGCTCGGCCCGATCAAACTGTCCCCCGTCAGCACCAATGGCACAGATTTGAGGTTGTGATTTAAGGAGGGTTGGGGCTTCGTCGTAGTGACGAAGGAACGAAGATGAAGACCCAATCCTCCTTGAAAAAATCCCCTCCCAAGAAGGCCCCTGCTGAGCGAGTGGTGAAGGACATCCGGCGTGCAACCCGCCGACACTTCTCGGCCGAAGACAAGATCCGCATCGTGCTGGACGGCCTGCGCGGCGAAGACAGCATTGCCGAGCTGTGCCGCAAGGAAGGCATCGCTCAGAGCCTGTATTACACTTGGTCGAAGGAGTTCATGGAAGCCGGCAAGCGCCGGTTGGCCGGCGACACCGCCCGTGCCGCGACCACCGGCGAGGTGCAGGATCTGCGCCGCGAAGCCCGCGCCTTGAAGGAATGCGTAGCTGACCTGACGCTCGAGAACCGCCTGCTTAAAAAAAGCATGATCGCGGATGGGGGCGACTGTCCCCCGTCAGCACCAATGGCACAGATTTGAGGTTGTGATTTAAGGAGGGTTGGGGCTTCGTCGTAGTGACGAAGGAACGAAGATGAAGACCCAATCCTCCTTGAAAAAATCCCCTCCCAAGAAGGCCCCTGCTGAGCGAGTGGTGAAGGACATCCGGCGTGCAACCCGCCGACACTTCTCGGCCGAAGACAAGATCCGCATCGTGCTGGACGGCCTGCGCGGCGAAGACAGCATTGCCGAGCTGTGCCGCAAGGAAGGCATCGCTCAGAGCCTGTATTACACTTGGTCGAAGGAGTTCATGGAAGCCGGCAAGCGCCGGTTGGCCGGCGACACCGCCCGTGCCGCGACCACCGGCGAGGTGCAGGATCTGCGCCGCGAAGCCCGCGCCTTGAAGGAATGCGTAGCTGACCTGACGCTCGAGAACCGCCTGCTTAAAAAAAGCATGATCGCGGATGGGGGCGACGACGAATGAGGTATCCTGCTTCTGAAAAGCTGGAGATCATCAGGATCGTCGAGCAGTCGCACCTGCCCGCCAAGCGGACGCTGGATAAGCTCGGCATTGCCCGTCGGACGTTCTACCGCTGGTATGACCGCTACCTCGATGGTGGCCTGGAGGCGCTCGCGGATCGACCGTCAGCGCCGAGCCGGGTGTGGAACCGCATCGCGCCCGAGGTGCAGGACCAGATCATCGAAATGGCGCTGGAGCAGTCCGAGCTGTCACCGCGCGAGCTGGCCGTGCGATTTACCGATGAACGCCAATACTTTGTGTCCGAAGCCACGGTTTACCGCCTGCTGAAGGCCCATGATCTGATCACGAGCCCGGCCTACGTCGTGATCAAGGCTGCCGATCAGTTCCACACCAAGACCACCCGCCCGAACGAGATGTGGCAAACCGATTTTACCTACTTCAAGATTATCGGGTGGGGCTGGATGTATCTATCGACCGTCCTCGACGACTTCTCGCGCTACATCATCGCCTGGAAGTTGTGCACCAACATGCGGGCAGAGGATGTGACCGACACGCTGGACATGGCGCTCGCCGCATCAGGATGCGACAGTGCAACGGTGCTGCACAAGCCCAGACTGCTCAGCGATAACGGCCCCAGCTACATCGCGGGCGAACTGGCGGAATACATCGAGGCCAACAAGATGAGCCATGTGCGCGGCGCTCCGATGCATCCGCAGACCCAGGGTAAGATCGAGCGCTGGCACCAGACCCTCAAAAACCGCATCCTGCTGGAAAACTACTTCCTGCCCGGCGACCTTGAGACCCAGATCGAGACGTTCGTCGAGCACTACAACCACCAGCGCTACCATGAAGCGCTGTGCAACGTGACGCCCGCCGACGTCTACTTCGGCAGGGCACCGGCCATCATCAAACAGCGCGAAAGGATCAAGCGACAGACCATCGAACATCGGCGCTTGCAACACCGCAAGCTCGCCGCCTAAAACCAAACCCCAGACGAGGCCCGCACTCCGCTAATCTACGCCGCACATTGCGCCAAATGTTCTGACGACGGACATGCCGGACACAAGGGGTTGCACCGGCGGACAGGAGGCGAGAGTTCGGATTTTTAGGGCGTTGGGTGAACGGACATATGACTGCGCGTCGGAATGTCCCGATTAGTGGCCGTTCAACAGGCGAAGATAGCCGCCGTCGCGAACGGCAAGCGCTTGGCGCTGCCAGCGCGCAATCCGTTTGCGTTCACTTGATCCGTCCCACTCGGCTGCGGAATAGCGGCGAGCATCGCGGGCGATCAGTTCAACCGCCAGGTCACGCGCGCTGACACCTTCCGGTAACGCATCAAGCAACCTCAACCATTGGATCAGCCGCCAACGTTCTGAGCGGCCCGGATCAAGGCAAGCTGGTCTGGGACGCAGAAGACTCAGATGGATCTGTTCGTGAAAGGCAGACATCGCCGCGCGGCGCAGTTCCCAAAAGCTGTCGGTGGGCAGCATATAGGCAAGGGGTTCAGCATCCGACGGGTTACC
This sequence comes from Erythrobacter sp. 'gip.4 top 5', assembly GCF_056495765.1. NCBI lineage: Bacteria > Pseudomonadati > Pseudomonadota > Alphaproteobacteria > Sphingomonadales > Erythrobacteraceae > Erythrobacter > Erythrobacter sp. 'gip.4 top 5'. The sequence goes on from NZ_CP200270.1 coordinate 428,541, forward strand.
GGTGATGGTCAGCCGGTGGCGCCGTCCGGATGAAGCGAGGACAATGTGCAGTTGCGCACCTTCGGCGTGCTGAATGATGATGGTTGCGTCACCGACGATCGTGCGTGCGTTATAGCCGCTGCAGCTGCTTGAATCTGGCCGCAGCTGGAGGATGGCTGCAGCGACAGAGGGTTCCCAGATGACGGGGCGCCGGGTTGGAGAGGGATCAGGGTCGGCTGCGAAAGACCAACCCCCAGTGCCTGGCCAGACGCTTGCGCGCGAGCGGCGCTGCGTCAATAGCCCGAGCATATTGATCGCGGTATTCAGGATTGCGGCGCAGGAACTCCTGCGCGAAGTCCGCACGATCATGCGTTTCAAATGTTTTGGCGTAACTCTCCGAACGCCAATCGGGCTTGTCCTCCATCACAGCTCTCCTGTGAGGTCTTTTTTGGGAATCGGACGATCATGTTACGGGCACGGCCAGAGAAGTGCTGGAGTCAGTCGCGCGCTATGCGTTGGGCAGGCACAATCGATTGCACCAGCACAGTGGAAACTCCGCAGCTTATTGGGCGCGGGGATCAAGCAAATGCCGGAAGCCGCTTTGCGTCATCCACTTGGCGCGGGCGAGGTGGCTGTCATAGACCAGCCTGGCGCGATCCGGCTCTATTGCAGGATCGATTGCAAAGATGATTGAGACGGCTTCTTCCCATGATGCGCCGTCGTTCTCGGCGTCGAGAAGGCGCAGATAGGTGACGAGGTGACGCTCGTCATAGGCGCTCAGCCGGTCCATCAGCGGCGGTTGTTCATCAAAGTCAGGAGCCGGCATTGGTCCCTCCTCGGTGCGCGGCCAGTTTAATCGCTGCATCTTTGCAAGGCGAGCAAAGAAGCAGCGCCAACTCCCCTCTGAATCGTGACAGCGTTATACACCAAACTGCATAACCTCTTATCTGCACAGCACGGGCCGACACCACCCGAAGAGGCAATATGTGCCTGCGGTAGTTCAGAAATTGTAAAATTGCGGTGCCGATTCGGCGGAGCGCAGCCGGGTTGCGCTCAAAGCCCTGCGGGATTGTCAAAGAACCGGGCAGGATCGACGGCAAGTTCTTCTGCGAGTCGTTCGATGGTATCGAGCGTCGGCGAATTGGCTGCGCGCTCCAGAAGGCCAACATAGTTGCGGTTGATTCCGGCACGATGCGCCAATTCCTCCTGCGAAAGCCCACTGGCGTGACGCATTCGCCTTAAATTCGTCGCAAAAATCTCCCGAAGCTTCATGCCTCGTGGGTCGGCGGAACCCTAATATACTGCCACCCAATATACTAGGGATTCGTCATCGCCCGGTGTTACCCGGGCGATGACTTGGGTGGTTCAGCTATCGCTGCGCCGGGAGGGACGGTTCCAGACCAGGTCGTGGCTGCCGTCCTCAGCTTCAAAGAGCTGAGCGAAGACGGGGGCCACAAAGCTCGGATCATCAAGTTTGACCGAAAGGTAGGGCCGGTCATCTTGGGTGCGCTTTTCCCATGCGGCACCGATCTCGACATCGCCGACGAGGACGCGGTGGCTGGGAGCGTTGGAGCTGGTGCTTTCTTCTGCGACGATACGGACCGATTTGGCCTGCAATGCAAGAGTGGCGATCTGGCCCCGGAGCTCTCCCGAAACCTTCTTGAAGTTGCCGATCTTTGCCATGGGTATTTCCTTTTCCGTTGGTCGGACCGCTCCAATGCGGCCTCGATGCGCGGATGAAGGTCAGTCAGTGGCAGGCGCTGCAGCGTCAGCCCGTAGCGTCAGCGAAGGACGGGGTGGTCGGTCTTTCTTGGCTCGCGAGGAACGGCGGCACGCCGGGGGAAGAAAGTTCGCACCGCACCGTTGCGGCAAGTATGCCAAGCGAAGCGTCTTGCTGACATGGGCGCGTGTCGAAAGAGGCCGTACTGGTGCGATCCTGCAGGAAATGGCGTCCTTGGCGCAGATCGCAGTTTCACCGCAATGAGGTTTCCGGTTCAGACGGCATTGAAGCCAGCCAAATCCCCTGTCGTTGTAATGAACGCACTCAGTCAGCACAGCCCTACCCCCTATTCGCTGTTGATCGTCCGGGCCGGAAGAGGATCGCTTCTCATCGACCGGTCATTTGCCGAGTTTGCGTTGTTATGATCGCTGCCACCCATCACACTTTGCCAGGCTGAAGCGGCTGTGGCGATCGCTGCAATCGAACCGAGAATTGCCAACACAGAGCTGCTGTTTGTTGCCAACGAACCAAGGCTGTGCGCGGCCTGATATCCGGCGAAAGCGGCAGGGATGGCAAATAGCAGCGCAATCCCCAGCCTGAGCAACGGAGATCGGATAAAAGCGATCAGAAGTTGGCCGATGAGCAACGTGCCGATGCCGGCTCCAAAGGCAGCGAGGATCGCAGCCGGATAGCCGTATTCGTGGCGGAGTAGCGCGAAGCCGGTGCCGATTGCGACGTAAACTGGCAGGGCGAGGCTGGCGAGCCGGAAGAGCAGCCATAGCATGTAAAAGCCTGCAGCGGCCGCAAGGATGAGGAAAATGGTCATAGGCGTCCCTTGTCTGGACGCGCTCGCCGCCACCACTTCAGCGCAATCTGCGAAGCAAGGATAGCATGGCGGGACTCGGCTCGAAAAGCCCGAATGCGCCGAATGTCAGCGGGCGAAGGGGTCATATTCGCGCAGGACCTGCTCGGGATCGCCATCGAATTCGTCGGCAGGGATAACGGAGTAGCCCTGGCTGGTCTTGATGATGACGATGACCGTCATTAGCGTCCGTGAGAGGTTCCAGCCCAGCGATTGTGCGGTTGCAAGTGGCATGCTGCGGCTCCTGTCTAGGAGCGGGACCACCCCGCTCGACAGTCGCCCCACAGGCCGGGGGCTGGCCGCAATCACCGCAGCTTCGCGGCGGCCGCACGCGCATGCGTAGCGGACCCTTCACGGGTTGATTGAAGGAGGACAGGCTTCGAGCCCAGGGATCAGCGGCTAAAGCGAGTGGTTGGTTCTGCGGCACTTGGGGCTATGCCACTTGCAGCCATCTGATATCGCGGTTCTTTCCGATGCTGATCATGGCATCATTGACCATGCTACTGACCGGTATAACCTGCACGAACGGTGTCTGTGCCCGCCCTTGCGGTCATTTGGTTGATTCTTAACTTCCTGCATGATAGTGACCGTTATCGCGGTCGGGAAACTACTTTGTGACCGCCATAACCGGCATTGAGGTTCACATGAATGAGCATCCACGCACCTATTCGCGCATGACGCGCGAAGCGCTGACCATGATGGGCGGGCTCATTCGTCTCGCACGCAAGCAGCGCAAAATGTCGGAAGCGGACCTCGCGGCCCGGGTCGGCATTGCGCGCAGCACGCTGCAACTGATCGAGAAGGGTCATACCAGGGTGGAAATCGGACTGGTGTTCGAGGCTGCGACGATCGTGGGTGTGCCGCTATTCGTCGACGAGCCATCCCGGCTTGCCCCTGAGATTTCGCGGATCAACGACAAGCTGGCGCTCCTTCCCCAGTCGGTGCGGCGTCCGCGCTCGGAGGTGAAAGATGACTTCTGACCGACCTCACCCCGCTGCGGCAGCTGCTGCCGCCCAAGATCCTGTCCCGCCAGCTACCGAAGCTTTCGTGTGGATGTGGCTACCGGGCGCGCTCGAGCCTGTCATCGCCGGGCGGATCGAGCTGGAGGGTGGCCTTTATGCCTTCAACTATGGTCGTTCCTATCTGGAGCGCGCTGACGCCATACCCATCTATGCGCCGGAGTTGCCTCTCCAGCGCGGCAGGATTGCGCCCAACGCCCCGCTTGAAATGGCCGGGTGCTTGCGGGACGGCGCGCCCGATGCATGGGGGCGCCGGGTCATCATCAATCGGCTGACGGGTCTGCGCGGCGAGGCAGCGCACAACGTCGATTTCGACGAGCTGACCTTCATGCTCAATTCGGGTTCCGACCGCATCGGTGCGCTTGATTTCCAGACGTCAGCGGAGAAATTTCAGCCGCGCGAACAGGAAAATGCCACGCTGGAGGAGCTTCTGGAAGCGGCCGAGCGGGTGGAGCGGGGTGAGCCCATTCCTCCAGGTCTCGAGAAAGCGCTGTTCCATGGAAGCTCCATCGGCGGCGCACGCCCCAAAGCCCTGATCCAGGATGGCGCGGACAAGTTCATCACGAAATTTTCGGCGACCAACGACACCATGTCCGTCGTGAAGGCGGAGTTCGTTGCCATGCGTCTGGCAGCAGAAGCGGGGCTGAACGTCGCACCTGTCCGGCTTGCCAAAGCCAGCGGCAAGGATGTGCTCCTGGTGCGCCGGTTCGACCGTGAATGGAACGGAACTGGCTGGACGCGCCGCTCAATGGTCTCGGCTCTGACGATGTTTGGGCTCGGTGAAATGCAGGCTCGCTATGCGAGCTACGCTGATCTGGCCGAGATCGTGCGCGCGCGCTTCACCGATCCCCAAGCGAGCTTGCGCGAACTGTTCGGCCGGTTGGTCTTCAATGTGCTGACGGGCAATACGGACGATCATGCCCGCAATCATGCGGCGTTCTGGGATGGCGCCCATCTTACCCTGACCCAGGCCTATGACATTTGCCCGCAGCCGCGCAACGGCCGGGAGGCCAACCAAGCCATGCTGGTGAGCGGCGAGGACAAGCGCAGCCTTCTGGAAACCTGCCGCCTGTCAGCGCCGAACTTCCTTCTGAGCGACCGGGATGCCCGCGATCTGATCAACCATCAGGTTGTGAAAATCACGAGGGCTTGGGCAACGATTTGCGATGAAGGTGAGGTGAGCGAGGTCGATCGTGGCTTTCTGTGGCGCCGCCAGTTTCTCAACGACTATGCCTTCGAGGGCTATGTCGATGGAGCGCCGGAGCTGTGAGCGGAGATCTGGTGGTTGCCCTCGCCAGTATCTTCTTCTCTCCCGGCAACAGCGGCCAGCGCTTCGTCCCGCCAGACGAGCAAAAGCCCGGGCGTCCTCGACTGATGGAGTTGCGTGAAAAACTGGGGCTGGAAGTCACGGCCTACGACCTTCTTTTCCCAGGAAGCCCCCACTTGTGTCAAAACTGGAGACAATGTGGAGACAATGGGGGTCCCAGAGAGGCGTTGTCTCCAGAATTTCGGGGGTCGCCGGTTGGCGAAATCATTGTTTTTCCTGAGAAAAACTGGAGCGGGCGAAGGGATTCGAACCCTCGACCCCAACCTTGGCAAGGTTGTGCTCTACCCCTGAGCTACGCCCGCTCACTGGCGCTGACAAAATCCGCAAACGCGCGGTTCTCGCCGGAGACGCGGGGCGATTAGCAGCGCCTCGGCTACCCTGCAAGCGCTAAATTGGCGTGATTGGGGCTTGATCGCATCGGGCAGAGCGGCCAGCACAAATGCGCGCTTCACATCCGTGCGCTATACCCCACATTGAGGGCATGGCGCGGCATCGCGCAACACCAAAACAGGAGCACGCATCTTGGCCAGCATGGGACTGAGCATAGAAGAACAAAAGGCTGTCGACCGTTTCCGCAAGGATGTGGTGGAGCCTTCGCAAAGCAAGCTGGTGATCCTTGATTTCTGGGCGGAATGGTGCGGGCCCTGCAAGGCTTTAACCCCGCTGCTGGAAAAGGTTGCGGCGGAATATGCCGACAAGGGCGTGGTTTTGGCCAAAATCAACGTCGACGAAGACCAATTTATTGCCGCGCAGTTCCAAGTGCGGTCGATCCCGACGGTCTATGCCATGTTCCAAGGCCAACCGATCGCCGATCTGACCAACGCGCGCACCGAATCGCAGCTGAAGCAAATGCTTGATCAATTGCTTGCCCAAGTGCCGATCGAAGCCGGAGCGGCAGGCGAGACGGGTGAGCCGGCTGCCGTGAAAGGCCCATCACCCGAGGAGGTCGCGCAGTTCGTGAAGCTGGGCGAGGAGGCGCTTGCTGCGGGTGATCCGCAACGCGCCGCGGGTATCTTTGCTCAGATTACCGAGTTTGCCGAAGACAATGCGCCCGCCCACGCGGGTCTTGTGCGCGCACTGGTGCAACTGGGCGAAATGGACCACGCGCGTCAAGTGATGGACGTGATCGACAGCGATCCGCGCCTCGCCACCGATCCGGCCATTGTCCCTGCACGCAGCGCGCTGGAGCTTGCTGGCACCCGGGTTGACGACAGTGAACTCGTCGCTCTGCGCAGCGCCGCACAGGCCGATCCGGCAAACATGGACGCGCAATTCGCCTTTGCCGAAGCCGCCTTTGCCGCGGGCCAGCGCGATGACTCGGCCGAAACTCTGCTCTCCATGATTGCCGCCGACCGCGACTGGAACGACGGTGCCGCACGGGCAAAGCTGCTCAAGATTTTCGAGGCGACCGGCCTTGAAGACGAATGGGTCGTCGGCGTCCGCCGCCGGCTTTCCCGCGTATTGTTTGGATGACTGCAAACATCATGACCCGCCGCCTTTCCATCTTTCCGCTGACCGGCGCGGTGCTGTTTCCCGGGATGCAGTTGCCGCTCCATATCTTTGAACCACGCTACCGCACGATGGTAGCCGATGCGATGATCCGTGATCGCCAGATCGCGATGATCCAGCCGCAGCGCCCCGAAAATGGCGCTCCGCTCTATGCGGTGGGTTGCATCGGACGGGTCGGGGAGGTTCAGGCGATGGATGACGGGCGCTACAACGTCATCCTTGAGGGAACGGCGCGGTTCCGGCTGGTGCGCGAACTTGATGTTGCCACGGCCTACCGCCAGATCGAGGCGACCATTTACGATGAAGACGAGGGGGAAACCTTGAGCCATGCCCAGCGCGGCGGGTTCGAGCGCGAAGCGCGCGCCTTTGCCGATGCGCAAGGCTACAGCGTCGACTGGGCTTCGGTCGAACGGCTGGATGATCGCTCGCTGATCAACGGCGTCTCGCAGATCGCGCCCTTCGATCCCGCCAGCAAGCAGGCACTTCTCGAAGCGGAGACGCTGACGGATCGCTGTGAATTGCTGGTTCAGCTGATGCAGTTTTTCGGCCGGACCGATGGCAGCGAGGAAATCACCACGCTGCAATAAATCGTTCGCGGCGCATCGGTAGTGAGCTGAGCCCGTGAGGGAAAGCGGCGCCGCGTGCGTATTCTTGGCGACAGGAGGTGTGCGATGGATCTTGACCACAATCTTGCGCGGATCGCGTGCGCGAAGGTTCCCGACCTTTCGGCGATCTCTGGCAACGCGCTGGCGCTGCGGGCGCGGGCCGAGGCCCGCGCGGCGCGCAGCACTCTGGGCGCAGCGCTGATCGCGGCGCTGGGTATCGGGATCGTCGGCGGGTTTCAGACGCCTGCGCAAGCCGAAGCGCCGCTGGCCGCCTTCGGGCCGGAACTGGCGCTCACTCCGCTGATCGCACTGGGACAGGAGTGAGCCTTCGGCGCGCCCTGATTGTCGCTGCTCTGGTGATTGTGCTGGCGCTGGTGGGCGTGTGGCTGGGGCGGATGCTCCAGCCCGGCGTCCAGCACAGCGGCGCCGAGCTTCATGCGCTGATGCATGACGGGCTTGCGCTTGACGACACGCAGGAACGCTCACTCAAAGTATTGGAACGCGATTTTGCCGAACGGCGCCGGGCGCTGGAAGCCCGGCTGATGGCCGACAATGCCCGGCTCGCCGAAGCGATTGCAGCCGAGCATGAATATGGCCCGCGCGTGGCAGCGGCGGTTGATGCGACCCACGGCGCGATGGGCGATCTTCAGAAGGCGACGCTCGAGCATGTCTTCGCGATGCGTGCGATCCTGCGCCCCGATCAGCAAGCGACCTTCGACGAAGCGATTGCCGAGAGCCTCGCGCAGCCTGGCCAGTGACCGCCGACAATTCGGATGCGACGCTGGTGCGCGATTCGCTGAAAGGAGACGGGCAGGCGCAGCGCGCTCTGGTCGAGCGTCACCGGGAGAGCGTATACCGGCTGGCACGGTCGGCGACGGGGAGCGCGGAGGACGCTTTTGACATCACGCAGGAGGCCTTCATTGCGGCCTTTGCTGCGCTGCATCGCTATGATCCCGCGCGGTCGTTTCGCGGGTGGATCGCCGCAATCACACTCAACAAGTGCCGCGACCGGGCCCGGCGGCAGGCGGTGCGGCGTTTTCTTGGCCTGCCAATGCCTGATAATGCCGCCGCGTGGATTGCGGACGACGCGCCCTCACCCGAAACGCTGGCCGCTGACCGCGCCGAACTGGCGGCCACGGCGCAGGCTATCGCCGCGCTACCCGCCAGCCTCAAGGACGTGCTCATCCTGCGCACCATCGAGGGGCTGTCTCAGCAGGAAACGGCGCAGGCCCTGGGGATCAGTGGCAAGGCCGTCGAGACCCGGCTGTACCGAGCAAGGGCGAAGTTGATCCTGGCGATGAGGGATTAGGTGCGCCCACCCGTATAGGGAGCATGACCTCTCCCATTATCACGCGACGCCGCCTGCTGGCAGGCGGCGGGGCTGCTTCGGCTCTTGCTGCGCTGCCAGCTTGGGCACAGGGCCACAGCGTCCATCGCCATGCCAAAGGTCCGCCGATCATAGCCGGGTTCGATGAAGTCTCGGGCACCGTGATCGACCTTGCTGTCGGCGAAGGCACGCGCATGGTGCGAGGCCGCAAAAGCCACGGCATCGCCGTCAATGGCACGGTTCCGGGGCCGCTGGTGCGGCTCAAAGAAGGGCAGAACGTCCGCCTCAACGTCACTAATCATTTGGCGCAGGACACTTCGATCCACTGGCATGGGTTGCTGGTGCCGTTCCACATGGACGGCGTGCCGGGAATAAGCTTTCCCGGTATCAAGCCGGGGCAGACCTTTGCTTATGAGTTCCCCGTGCGCCAATCGGGCACCTATTGGTATCACAGCCATTCGGGCCTTCAGGAACAGCAGGGGCATTACGGCCCGCTGATCATCGATCCCGCGGGCGACGAACCGGCCAGCTATGATCGCGACTACATCTTGCTGCTGAGCGAATTTACGTCTCTGCACCCGCATCGCATCATGGACCGGCTGCGCAAGGGCGAAGGCTATTTCAACTATCAGCAGACCAGCTGGGCAGACGATTACGCGCTGTCCGCCAAGGAACGCCGGATGTGGGCGGAAATGCGGATGCCCGCGACCGACATCGCCGATGTGACGGGATCGACTTACACCTACCTCGCCAACGGACGCGGGCCGAACGAAGGGCTGGAATACCTGTTCAACCCCGGCGAACGTATCCGCCTGCGGATCATCAACGGTTCGGCCATGACCTTCTTCAACCTGCGCATCCCCGACCTGCCAATGACAGTGATCGCGGCAGACGGGCAGAACGTGAAACCCGTCGAAGTCGATGAATTCCAGATCGGCGCCGCGGAAACCTATGACGTGATCGTCGAACCCCGTGCGCAGGCTCATGCGATCGTCGCTGAAAGCATGGACCGGTCGGGCATGGCGCTGGCGATGCTGGCGAGCCGTCCGGGCGCGCGCGCATCTGTGCCCCCGCTGCGAAAGCCGCCGCTGCTCGACATGGGCGATATGGGCATGAACCATGGCGATATGGCGGGCGGTGACGGCGCCGCGCACAGCATGGACGGCATGAGCATGCGCGATACTCTGCTGCTGCCGCCCGATGTGAAAGTCAGCCCCGGCATCGACATGGTTTCGATGGCCCCGGTCGACAAGCTGGGCGATCCCGGGATCGGCCTGCGCGATGTCGCGCACCGCGTGCTCACCTACCGGATGCTGTCCGCGCTGGAGCCCAACCGCGACATCCGCACGCCATCGCGTCTGCTGGAGATCCATCTCACCGGCAATATGGAACGCTATATGTGGTCATTCGATGGCGAGATGTACTCTGCCGTCAGCGACGTGCCGATCCGGTTTGCCTGGAACGAGCGAGTGCGGGTCAAGCTCGTCAACAACACCATGATGGCGCATCCGATCCACCTGCATGGGATGTTCTTCGAGCTGGTCAATGGTGAGGACGCCGCGCACCAGCCGCGCAAGAACATCGTCGTGGTCCAGCCCGGCGCATCGGCGCAGTTTGATCTTACCGCCAACGAACCGGGCGACTGGGCGTTTCATTGCCACCTGCTGTATCACATGCACGGCGGGATGATGCAGACCGTGACGGTGATGGCGCCGGACGCTGGCCAATGAAATCTACTCTTACCATTTGTGCTCTGCTGGGTGCATTACCGCTTGCCGCGCAAGATCGCCACGCTGGGCACGATATGGGCCGTGAGGATGACACGCCTGCCTCGCCCGGCCCGACCATGGAGACCCCGCCCCCCGCCGCCGCCGGCAGCGGACCGCCACGCGCCGCAGACGCGATCTGGGGGGCCGACGCGATGGCCGCTTCGCGTGAGGATCTGCGCCGCACCCATGGCGACTTTCCCGTGTTCTGGTTTCAGGGCGACCGCCTTGAGGCGCAGGTGCGTGACGGCGCGGACCTCTACCTGTGGGACATTCAGGGCTATTACGGCGGCCCGACCGAGCGGCTGTGGTTCAAGTCCGAAGGCAGGGGCGCGTTCGGTTCCCATCCCGGCGATGCCGAAGTTCAGGCACTTTATGCCAAGGCCTTCGCGCCGTTCTGGGACGTGCAGGCGGGTGTCCGGCAGGATCTCGGCGGGCCGGACACCACCCATGCCGTGATCGGCGTGCAGGGCCTTGCGCCCTATCTGTTCGAGATCGACACCGCGCTGTTCCTCTCGCACCGCGGCGATGTGACCGCGCGCCTCGAAGCCGAGATCGACCAGCGCATCACCCAGCGCCTGATCCTCCAGCCGCGCATCGAAGCCAACCTGTCCGCGCAGGACATTCCCGAATTGGGGACCGGCGCAGGCCTCGACCAGATCGCAGTCGGGGCGCGGCTACGCTATGAATTGCGACGCGAATTTGCGCCCTATATCGGCATTGAACAATCCTGGCGAACTGGACAGGGCGCCACCTTCGCCCGCGCGCGAAGCGAAGACCCCTCTGTTACCAGCCTTATCGCTGGCATCCGTTTCTGGTTCTGAACATTCGAAGGAATATCCGATGCGTTATCCCGCTTATCTCGCCGCCCTCGCCCTCACCGCGCTCGCGCCCACGGCGCTGCTGGCCCATGTCGAGCTGGCAGCCTCGACCCCGGCAGCGGGGGCCGCGGCCAAGGCGCCCCGGACGATCACCCTCACCTTCACCCAGCCCGTCACCCCGGCAAGCGCCGCTGCCAGCATCGTCATGACCGCGATGCCGGGCATGGCGAACCACGGCGAAATGATGATCCGCAATTTCACCGCCAGCTGGTCCGCCGATGGCACGACCATGACGCTGACGTTGAAAAAGCCGCTCCCCACCGGCAGCTATGACGTGCGCTGGCAGGCCGCCGCAGCCGACGGCCATGCCATGACGGGCCGTGTCAGCTTCGACGTCAGCTAACCGAAGCAGCGATCCACGCGTCCACCCGTCGTTCGAGGATCGATAGCGGTTGCGAGCCGGACGCGATCAGCAGGTCGTGGAAGCCCTTAATATCGAACCGGCCGCCCAGCGTCGCTTCGGCGCGGGCGCGTAATTCCATGATCTTAAGCATACCGATCTTGTACCCGGTCGCCTGACCCGGCAGCGTGATGTAGCGCCGCACTTCGGACCGTGACCGTTCGATCGGCTGACGGCCCACGGTGTTCATGTAAGTGACGGCTTCCTCCTCGGTCCAGCCCATTGCGTGCAGGCCGGTATCCACCACCAGCCGCGCGGCACGGAAAAGTTCGGCGTCCAGCCGCATGAAGTCCGCAGGGATATCCGGATAAGCGCCCATTTCCTTGCACAAGGCCTCGGCATAGAGCGCCCAACCTTCGCCGAATGCCACATAGCCAGTGACGGCGCGGAACTTGGGCCCGCCCTGCTGGCGCACCTGAATATCGCCCTGCATGTTATGGCCGGGCACCGCTTCGTGGCACATCAGCGTGTACATCATCGCGGGATCGGTGCGCGTGCCGGCAAGGTGGACGTAGGTTTTCGCCGGGCGCGTGCCATCGGGGCTGGGGGGCGAAGCATGGGCCGCACCGCCCGGCGTTTCGGAAAAAGCCGGCTCGCGCACCACTTCGATTCCGTAGGCCGGCAACGTACCGAAATAGGCGGGCAACAGCGTGCGGGTCTTTGCCACGAAGGCATTGGCCGAAGCGAGATAGTCTGCCCGCAGCGCATCGTCATAAGGCTGCGGCGGATAAAGCCGCGCACGCTCGGCATAAAAGGCTTGGCGATCGGCAATTCCAGCGGCCTGCGCGAGTGCATCCTGCTCCGCCTCGATCCGCGCGACTTCGCTGCGGCCGATCGCGTGAATCTCCTGCGCGCTCAGATCGGTGGTGGTGTTGAGCTTCAGTTCCTTGGCGTAATAGGCATCGCCCTGCGGCAGCGTCAGCGCGCCGACCTTGCCGCTGGGCGCGGTGGGCAGGCTCTCCTCGGCCCAGGCGATGACGCGGGCGTAGGCCGGTTGCAAGGCGAGGATGGCGGTGCGGGCATCTTCTAGCAGCGCGTCGGCCTCGGCACGCGGCAGCGTGCCGCCTGCAACCAGCTTTTCCGTCTTGGCCTTCACATCGGCCCACAGCGCTGCGTCTTCGCCATCCCCAAAAGGCGCGCCACTTGTCAGCTTGCGGCTGCCTTCGATGATCGTTTCGATCTGGAAACGTGGCGGACTGATCCCGGCCGCCTGGCTTGCCTTGGTGCGCGCGATGGCGCGATCCAGCACGTCCGGCATCGCGCGCAGGCGGGCGATATAGTTTCGCAAATCCGTCGCATCGGCCACTGAATGGGTATTGACGAGGAAATCGGGCAGCTGGCTGTGCGCCGAATAGAGCCGCGAATAGAACGGCGGGCGAAAGACGCGGTTCGAGAACTGCATCTCTGCGCGCTCCGCCTCCAGCGCCCAGATGTCAAAATTGACTTGGGCTTCGGGGGATAGCGCAGCGCGGTCGAACTGCGCTTGCATCTTCGCGGCGCTGGCCTTGCGCCACGCAAGCTCGGCAGCCGCGGCTTTGTCACTGGTGTCATTCCAGCGGTCACCGCCCTCCTTAAGCCCCAGCCGGGTCGCCAACTGCGGTTGCTGTTTTAGCCATTCGTCAAACTCGGCATCGAGAAAGGCGGTCAGACGCGCATCCTCGGTCTGCGCAGCGGCGGCCTCGGGCGCCTGCGCGTGCGCGGCACTGGTCGGAAGCACCGCGGCGGCGAGCGCCATGGCGAGGCTGAAGGTGAGCGTGTGCGTCATCGAATGTTCCTTTGCGCGGGGAATGCAGCATCAGCCCGTGGGTAGCGGGCAAAGGAATCGCGATGAAGCCCCTTTCGTCGAGCTTTGTGGCCCGTTCAGCCGAGCGGCAGGCCCAGCGCCTCAGCCACCGCGGCGATGTGCAGCTTGCCGTTCGACACATTCAGCCCCTCGGCCAGATGCGGATCATGCGCCATTGCCGCTTCTGCGCCCATGTTTGCCAGCTTCAGCACAAAGGGCAGCGTCGCATTGCCCAGCGCCATCGTGGAGGTGCGCGCCACCGCGCCGGGCATATTGGCGACGCAGTAGTGGATTACGCCATCGACCTCGAACACCGGGTCTTCGTGAGTGGTGGCATGACTGGTTTCAAAACAGCCGCCCTGGTCGATCGCGATATCGACCACCACAGCCCCGCGCCGCATGGTGGCAATCATATCGCGGGTAACCAGCTTGGGCGCCGCCGCGCCCGGCACCAGCACCGCGCCGATGACAAGATCGGCCTCGGCCACAGCCGCGGCAATCGCGGCGGTGGATGCGAACGCGGTTTTGATCTGGTTGCCGAACTGCGCGTCCAATTCAGCGAGGCGCCGGTTGGAGATGTCGAAGATGGTCACGTCCGCGCGCAGGCCCACGGCCATTTGCGCCGCGTTCACACCAGCAACGCCGCCGCCGAGAATGACGACCTTGCCCGGCTCGACTCCCGGAACGCCGCCCAGCAGCACCCCGCGCCCGCCTTGATGCTTTTCCAAGTAATGCGCCCCGCATTGCACCGACATGCGGCCTGCAACTTCGGACATGGGCTTGAGCAGGGGCAAGGTTCCGTCCGAGGCGGACACGGTTTCATAAGCGATGCACGTTGCGCCCGACGCCATCAGGCCTTCGGTCTGCGGCTTGTCCGCGGCGAGGTGGAGATAGGTGAACAGCACATGGTCAGGCCGCAGCATGGCAACTTCGACAGCCTGGGGTTCCTTGACCTTGACGATCATCTCCGCGCCTTCGAACACGGCGGCGGCATCGGGCAGGATCACCGCGCCTGCCGCTTCATAGGCGCTATCTGCGAAATCGACGCCCAGCCCTGCACCGCTTTGCACCAGCACTTCGTGCCCTGCGCGCACCAGTTCAGCGGCGGCTGCCGGTGTCAGTCCGACGCGATATTCGTTGTTCTTGATTTCGGTAGGAACGCCGACGCGCATGGTGTCTCTCCTGCTTGAGCTTGGAACCGCACTAGCAGAGGGGGCTTGCGCGTTCTTCGCAATGATTGGCAAGCGACCATAGAGAACCGCGAAAATCTTGCGTCAGCGCGCAAAAATCGCAATAATTTCGTGAATGGACCGTATCGATCAGAAAATTCTCGATCTGCTGGCGATGGACTCGCGTCTGACCGGTGAGCAGTTGGGCGAGCATGTTGGCCTGTCGCCCTCGGCCGCGCACCGCCGCGTCAAAGCGCTGGAAGATAGCGGTGCGATCATGGGCTACCGGGCTCGGCTATCGAAAGCGGCGCGCGGCAATCCCTCGACGGTGTTTGTGCAAGTCACGCTGACCGATCAGCGCCAAGCCACGATGCTCGGCTTTGAACAAGCGATGGCCAGCACCCCGCAGATCGTCGAAGCCTATCTGATGAGCGGCCCGTCCGATTATCTCATCAAAGTGCTGGTGCGCGAAAACGACAGTTACGAGCGGATCCATCGCGAAATCCTGTCGGCGCTGCCCGGTGTGCACCGTCTGGTGAGCCAGTTCACGATCCGTACATTGGAGGGCGGCGAATAGAGCCGCCCACACCGCGTCCGTCGCCAATTAGCCATATGTGTCGCAAAACTGCCACCGGCAGGCGCATGCGATCTTGCTTTTGCGGAGGAGCGGCCAATCTTCCGCACGCGGCTCTGTTACATTTCAGGGTCAAGATTGCGGTAGAAAGTTAGTTTTCCGACAAGTATAGGACGCCCATGGCCACGTCGATCTACGAATTTGCGCAAAACCCGCGGATTGCCCCCGCGACCAAACCGCTTGGCCGGGTGCGCAATGTCGGCCAGGCGCCCACAGTCGGTGTGATCTACAATCCGCGCAGCCACCGCAATGTCGGCGCCGATTTTGATTGTGGCCTGTGTCCGCATGTCCATATCGCGCAGCCGCGTGAGCGCGGACAATTGCCTCTGGCACTGGCCGAATTTGCAGAACGCGGAATTGACCTGCTCGTCATCAATGGCGGGGACGGCACCGTGCGTGATGTATTGACCTGCGGACAGACGGTTTTCGGCAATGATTGGCCCGCCATCGCTGTGTTGCCCAAAGGCAAAACGAACGCGCTGACCGTTGACCTTGGCGTGCCGGATGACTGGACCTTGCAGGATGCGATCAACGCGCTTGACCACGGCACCCGCGTCTGGCGCCGCCCGATGATCGTGTCTTCGCTGGACCAGCACGGCAAAGTCGGCGCGGTATCCCGCGTGGCCGGTTTCATCCTTGGTGCCGGGGCCTTTTCCAAGGCCACACAAGCGGGGCAAAGCGCACACAAACTGGGTGCCTTCGATAGCATGGTGGTGGCTGTCACCGGGATCTGGGCGCTGTTGCAATCAATGTTCGCCGGCCGCGGTAATGCCTGGCGCAAGGGCGCAAAAATGCAGATCGGCTTGGGCGCAACGAACGCCCCGATGGCGCACAGCGGACAAGGTGATCCGGCCATGCGCCAATTGCTGTTTGCCTCCACGCTCGAACGCCTGCCGGCCGGGATCAAGCCATTCGGCGCGCTTAAAAATGGGCTGAAGCTCGTAGCGGTCGATCAGATTTCGCGGCGTACGACGGCGCTGGTGCCGCTGGTGCTGATGGGCAAGCTGCGCAGCAGCTTGCGGGAACGCGGCATCCACCAGCTTTCGGCCACACAGTTCAGTCTGTCGATCGATGACCAGTTCATCCTTGATGGCGAGGGTTTTCCGGCTGGTGATTACCGTATCGAACAGGGCCCGGAGCTCGCCTTCGTCGCGCCATGAGCGCCGCGCCTTCGGACCCGCTGGCCGAGCGGATCGCCGCGCAACTTGCCGTGCCTGTCGATCCCGCTGTAGCCGCGTTTGCGCGCGCATTGGCGGATAACGCAGGCGCACAGGCCGTTGTGTTCTACGGTTCAAACCTGCGCACCGGATCGCTCGAAGGCGTGCTTGATTTCTACATTTTGCTGCCCGGCAACACAGAAACCACGATCTGGCCGCGGATCAGCTATCATGAGCGCGCCCATGACGGGCTCGTCCTGCGGGCCAAGGTTGCCACCATGACGCTGGCAACATTCGCTCGCGCCGCCGGTGGCGAATTGACCGACACCACGATCTGGGCGCGCTTCGTCCAGCCCAGCGCGCTGATCTGGGCCAAAGACGATGCCGCCCGCAACGCCGTATTCGCAGCGATCGCAGCGGCGGCGGCCACCGCAGCGCGGCTTGCGGCCGCGCTCGGCCCGGTTAGCGGTCCAGCGGAAGATTTCTGGCGCGCTCTGTTCCGCGCCACCTACAAGGCCGAGTTTCGCGTGGAGAAATCGGGCCGCGAGAATGATATTCTTAGCGTAAATGCCGAACATTTCGCAGGCCTGCTGCCGCTGGCGCTGGAAGCAGCAGGGATTCCACCGGGCCAGCGTGGCACACTTTTTACCCCGCGGCTGATGCCAGCGGAGCGGGGGCGGATCCTGGGCTGGTGGAGGCGTCGGCGCAGGCTGGGCAAGCCCTTGAACCTCGTGCGGCTGGTCAAGGCTAGCACCACCTTCGAAGGTGCGGCACGCTATGCTGCCTGGAAGATCGAACGGCACACCGGCATGGCGGTCAAGGTAACGCCGTTTCGCGAGCGCTTTCCGCTGCTGGCGGCCCCGCAGGTGTTGTGGGATCTGAGCCAGCATCGCCGCCGACAGCGCGGCGGCTGACGCGGCTCACATATACTGCATTGTTATCGACATTTGGCTGACGCCATTGCCCGTGGTGAAGCGCACCTTGTCGACCGCAGGCGGGCGCGGCACGAGGCCAAGGATCTTCTTGATCCCCGGATTGTTGGACATGCCCGCGCCATCGGAAAGATCGGATTTGCGGTTGCTGTTGACATCGTGATGCACCGCAATCGCATAATCGCCCGATGAAGGCAGCGGCACGCACACGGTTACGTTGCCCTTCTGCGGACGCGCATCCACGCGCATGACGTAACGCTTGCTCGCCAGCCAGTCGCGGCTGTTGGCAGGATAGGCGCGCACAAACAAATTGCCTTCCGACGATTTCAATCCGCTGATTGCGACCCGCACCGCCGGTCCCTTGCCAGCCGCGCACTGACCGAGGTCATTCGCGCCTGATCGGGCATAGGCATAGGTTTGTGCTGCCAGAGGCGCTGCGACCAGTCCGGCGAGCGCCAGGCCGAAGGACCCCACCGGCAAAAGTGCGCGTAGGCGGCGTTCAGACGAGCCGGAAAAGGGCATAAAATCGGTCATGAGCATCTCGAGGATAAGGGGAGGGGAGGAGGCGCGCAAGCAATGCGGCGGCGCCGAAACCGTCGGGATATGTTGCGCTTATGACGAAGCGTGCCTGAATTGCGGCTTAATTGATTCTCCCAGGGCCGTTCGCGGTGGAAAAGACGGCTTTGGTGCCTTGTCGCGCGATTCGCGCGTCCCGTATGGCAGGGAACGTGCCAGAGAAAGGCTTTCCGCCGTCCCATGCCATCGCCCTTGATCTCCCCTTCGATCCTGTCTGCCGATTTTGCTCGGCTGGGCGAGGAGGTGCGCGCGATCGATGCGGCCGGGGCGGACTGGATCCACATCGATGTGATGGACGGACATTTCGTACCCAATATTACCATCGGCCCCGACGTGGTGAAGGCGCTGCGCCCCCACACGAAAAAGCCGTTTGACGTCCACCTGATGGTCGCCCCGGTCGATCCCTATCTTCAGGCCTTTGCCGAAGCGGGCGCCGACATCATCACTGTCCACCCCGAAGCAGGGCCGCATATTCACCGCACGCTTCAGGCGATCAAGACGCTGGGCAAAAAGGCGGGCGTGGTGATCAATCCGGGCACGCCGGTTGAAGTGCTCGACAACCTGATGGACATGGCCGACCTGATTTTGGTGATGAGCGTCAATCCCGGCTTTGGCGGGCAAAGCTTCATCCCGTCGCAACTGGCCAAGATTGCGCGGATCCGGTCAATGATCACGCGGTCGGGCCGGGCCATCCATCTGGAGGTGGACGGCGGGGTCAATGCGGAAACAGCGCGCATGTGTGTTGAAGCCGGCGCCGATGTGCTTGTGGCGGGATCGGCCACCTTCAAGGGCGGCCCGGAAGCCTATGCCGACAATATCGCCGGCCTGAAAGGCGGGCGCTGATGGCCACGCTGCTGCGCACTTCGGGCGCAGCCCGTGCCGATGCGCTGGTGGAGCGAGTGGCTGACGATCCTGCCTTGATGTTGCCAAGTGGCGCCGAAGCTGGCGCTGCTGCCGCTGCCCCTGAACAGCGTGCACCGGCCCACGCCGAACCCTCGCGTGCGCTGGCTCTCAGCGATGTCATCGCGGTCAAGGCCGGCCCCGGTGAAGCGCTGATCCGGCTGGCCTATCGCCTTGGCGTTCCGGGTCATGCGCTGGCTGCGCCCTTCCGCCGCCCACAGGCGGTGCGCGTGCTGGCGACGGTCGACAGCCCAAACCGTGGTGATCGAGCTGCCGGCACGGCTTTACGCGCCGGGCATTTCCTGATCCACGGCGTGCGCTTGCCGATTACGAGCTTCGATTTTTCTGCTGCTGCGCGCCATGCGCCGGGGGTTGAGCAGGTGGTGCATGGGTTTGGCTGGCTTGCCGATCTGGCAACCAGCGCGCCGCGCACCGATGGCGCCGCCGTGGCCGAGCGCATCGCCGCGCAGTGGCTTCACGCTCACAGCGAACCCGGCAAGGGCCCGGCTTGGGAAGCAGAATATGCCGGTCTCAGGCTGATGGCCTGGCTGGTTTACGCGCCGCTGATGCTGGGCGGGGCGGACAAGGGCCTGAAATCCCGGCTGCTCGCCGCCATCGCGGAAGCCGCGAACTGGCTCGACAAGCGTGCCCCTCGTGAGCCGGCCGGCTTTGCGCAGGTCGCTGCATGGGCAGGGGTAGTGGCGGCCGGTCTGTTGTTGCCCCACGGCAACCCACGCCGGCTGTTCGGTGAGGCAGGGCTGGTCAAGGCGCTGGGCGATATGGTGGGCGAGGATGGCGGCGTCCTGTCGCGCTGCCCCGCCGCGCAATTGGATGCGATCCGCCTGCTGACCGATCTTATCGCTTGTTACGCGGCGGTGGAGATTGCGCCGCCCGCCGCGCTCGGCGTGATGCGCGAATTGCTGGTCCCGCCCCTGCTGGCACTGCGACATGGGGATGGGGCGCTGGGCAGCTGGCAAGGCCAGGGCGCGATAGCCGCCGACCGGGTCAATGCCGTGATCGAAGCCAGCGGCGTGCGCACCCGGCCGCTGTCGGTGATGCAGGGCTGGGGCTATAACCGCATCAAGGCGGGCGACACCTTGCTGCAATTCGACACCGCCCCGCCGCCCCGCACCCGGCACGCGCGCACCGGCTGCGCCTCCACGCTCGCCTTCGAGTTGTCGGACGGGCCGCAACGCATCATCGTCAATTGTGGCGGCGCGGCGCTGGCGGGCGGACAGGTTCCCGCCCGTATCGGCCAAGGGCTGCGAGCCACCGCCGCCTTTTCGACCCTGGTGCTCGACAATGCCAACTCGACTGCCGTGCTGCTGAACGGACAGCTTGGCAAAGGCGTGGAAACGGTGGCGTTTGATCGCCGCGTGGTGGCAGGGCGCGGCGCACGCGAGGCGACCCGGATCGAAGGCACCCATGATGGCTACGCCAGCCGCTTCGGCCTGACCCACCAGCGCATCCTGACGCTGTCGGGGGACGGCACCGAACTTGCGGGCGAAGACATTCTTGTCCCCTGCGCCAAGAACGGCAAACGCGGCAAGATCGCCTTTGCCTTACGGTTCCATCTGGGCCGCGGAGTTGAGGTGCAGCTTTCCGGCGACAAGCGCGGGGCGAGTTTGTTGCTGCCCGACGGCCGGCTCTGGCAATTCCGGCTGAGCGGCGATAGGGCGGGCGCCGGTGCGATCACGCTCGCGGTCGAGGACAGCCTGTGGGTCGACGGAGACGGCCGCCCGCACGCGACCGAGCAGCTCGTGATCGAAGGACTGGCAATGCGCAGCGGGGGACAATTCTCCTGGCGCTTACGGAAAACGGGATAGAATTCAGCCATGAATCACAAGGCAATTGCGCGGGCGCTGCTGTCAGTGTCCGACAAGGCAGGTTTGGCTGAACTGGGCGCCAGCCTCGCCGCACGCGGCGTTGAACTGGTCAGCACCGGTGGCACGGCCAAGGCGCTGCGTGATGCGGGGCTGACTGTGCGCGATGTGTCCGACCTCACCGGCTTTCCCGAGATGATGGACGGGCGCGTGAAGACGCTGCACCCGACCGTCCACGGAGGCCTGCTCGCGCTGCGTGACAATCCCGAACACGTCGCGGCAATGGAGGTCCACGGGATCGGTGCGATCGACCTTGTCGTGGTCAACCTCTACCCCTTCGACGCGACCGTGGCGAAGGGCGCCGGGCGCGGCGAGATCATCGAGAACATCGACATCGGCGGGCCTTCGATGGTGCGCTCGGCCGCCAAGAACCACGGCTTCGTTACCATCCTGACCGACCCGGCCGATTACGCTACGCTGGTCACAGAAATGGACGCGAACGGCGGCGCGACCACGCAAGCCTTCCGCACCCGCATGGCGGGCAAGGCCTATGCCCGCACCGCTGCGTATGATTCCGCCATCGCCAACTGGTTCGCCTTCGCCGATCCGGATGGCGAGACGACCGCGTTCCCCGACACGCTGCCGATCGCTCTCAAGCGCGCCGACAGCCTGCGCTACGGCGAAAACCCGCATCAGTCGGCGGCGATCTATGTCCCGCAGGTGATCGGCACCGCAGGCGTCCCGCAGGCGGCGCAATTGCAGGGCAAGGAACTCAGCTACAACAACTTGAACGACGCCGATGCCGCGCTCGAACTGGCGGCGGAATTTGCCGGGCAGGCGCCTGCCGTGGTGATCGTCAAGCACGCCAACCCTTGCGGCGTGGCGCAATCGGGCACGCTACTGGACGCGTGGGAAGCGGCGCTGGCATGCGATTCGGTCTCGGCCTTCGGCGGGATCGTCGCAGTGAACACCGAGCTGGACGCGGCCACTGCGGAGGCGATCAGCGCGATCTTTACCGAGGTCGTCATCGCCCCCAGCGTCTCGGCCGAGGCGCGCGAAATCTTCCGGAAAAAGAAGAACCTGCGCTTGCTCGAATGTGGCACCCTGCCCGATCCGCGTCGCCCGGCCCTGACCATGAAGACCATTGCAGGCGGAATGCTGCTCCAGTCCCGCGATGCAGGCGCAGTTGGCCTCGACGATCTTAAGGTCGTCACCAAGCGCGCACCGACGGATCAGGAATTGCAGGACTGCCTGTTCGCCTGGACGGTGGCCCGGCACGTCAAATCCAACGCCATCGTCTATGCCAAGGACGGCGCGACCGCAGGCATTGGCGCAGGCCAGATGAACCGCCGCGATTCGGCGCGGATCGCTGCGATCAAGGCTGCCGAAGCGGCTGAAACCCACGGCTGGGCCGCCCCGCGCACGCACGGCAGCGCGGTCGCTTCGGATGCTTTCTTCCCCTTTGCCGACGGGCTAATCTCCGCGGCGGAGGCGGGCGCGACCGCGGTGATCCAGCCGGGCGGTTCGATCCGCGACGACGAAGTGATAGCCGCGGCCGACGCTGCCGGTCTGGCGATGGCCTTTACCGGAATGCGGCATTTCCGGCACTGATTGAGTGCCCTGACCCACCGGTTTGGCGCATCTGCAGGCGGCAGGGGGCTGGCAGGGAGCAAGCGCAGTCTAACGGAGGGCAAGCGCGGTCTAAAAGGGGCCAAGCCAGGCCAAGACAGGGTCTAAAACGCCACCTTTTTCTTTTTAATCGTTGAATCCATTGTATATCTACAAAATCCCGCCGCAAAAAATGTCGCCGCCCGCGCAACCCGGTTTTTGCACCTAGCGGCGCCTGCCGTTCGTAGGAAAGCGCCATGCTGCTACACTCGCTCCGTCGCACGCGGCGCACGCGCGGGCACGGAACAACCGTGAACCCGGCTTATTTTCGGCCGTTCCATACCTAAGTTAAGGCTGCGTCCTAACCGGCCCTGACCGTCATGTTCATCCTTCTGCAATTCCGCAGCGGGCATAAGAACCGCACGGCATCCCTAACCATCACGAGTTTCTTATGCGTCTGTTTTCTTCTGACCTGTATCGCAATTTCGGCATCGGCTTCGCTGTCGGAGCGGCTCTGATCCTCGGCGCAAACGCAGGCAGTTGGAGCGGCGAGCTGGCGCCGGCAGCGCAGGCCGCGCAGCCGCGGGTGAACCATGCCACGGCGACCACCGCGGATTTTGTGATCGCGCCCGAAGGACGCTGACACCATGAAAAGATTTTCCTTGCTGCTGGCGGCCGCTTCGCTGGGCCTGGGTGCCTGCGCTGGCCCCGCCATTGCCGCCGAAGAACCCGTCAACGCGCCCGCCGCCACACGCGTCGCCAAGGAAACCAAGGGCCTCAAGACCGCTGTTTTTGCAGGCGGCTGCTTCTGGGGCGTCGAAGGCGTCTTCAGCCACGTGAAGGGCGTGACCGCGGCCGTTGCGGGCTACCACGGCGGAACGGCCAAAAGCGCGAAATACGCCATCATCACCAGCGGCATGACCGATCACGCCGAAAGCGTGAAGATCACCTATGATCCGGCGGTGGTGCGGTATGACCAACTGCTGCGGATCTACTTTTCTGTGATTGCCGATCCGACGCTTAAAAACCGGCAGGGCCCCGATGTCGGCGCGCATTACCGCAGCGCTATCGTGCCGATGAATGCCGAACAGGCCGCTGTGGCCAAGGCGTACATTGCGCAGGCGGGCAAGTCGGGCCTCTGGAAAAGCCCGATTGTCACCCGGATCGAACCTTACAAGGCGTTTTATCCCGCCGAAGCCTATCATCAGGATTTCATGGCCGCCAACCCGAACCACGGATACATCCGGCGTTGGGATGCGCCCAAGGTTGCGGCATTGAAGACCATGTTCCCCACCATGTACCGGGCCAGCTTCCTGCGCGACGCAGGCTAGGCCGTTCCGCACAAGCCCGCTTTGCGATTGCTCTGTGCGCGCCTATATGGCTGCGTATGGGACAGCAGGCACATCAGCACAGCCATCACGAACACAGCGGCCCCGGACTCATTGCCGAGGCCGCTCGCGCGCTGGTGGCAGCGGGCGAACAGTGGACTGCCATGCGCGAATCGGTGTTTGCCGAACTCGCCCAGCACGACCGGCCGGTTTCGGCCTATGACATTGCCGACAATCTGTCCGCCGCGCGCGGCAAGCGGGTGGCCCCCAATTCGGTCTACCGCATTCTTGACCTTTTCGTGGCCAACAACCTGGCGCTGCGGGTGGAAAGCGCAAACGCCTTTCTGGCCAACAGCCATCCGGGCTGCGCGCATGACTGCATCTTTCTGGTCTGCGACGAATGCGGCGAAGCGGCCCATGTTGATGACGAGGACGTGAGCCGCGCGGTCCGCGCCATTGCTGCCGCCCGCAATTTCAAGGCAGAGCGTCCGGTGCTGGAGATCAGGGGCCTGTGCAAGGCCTGCGCCTGACCGGTTCCCGCGAGAACGAAACCCGTTTTTTGCGAATTGATAGGCCTCAACGCTGCATCGACAGGCGTGTTTTCCCTGTGTAAGGCTTCAGGGTATGACACAGTCGCCTATTACGCCTTTGCTCGATCAGGTTAACACACCCGACGACCTTCGCCGCCTCAAGCCCGAACAGCTTCGCCAACTGGCTGACGAATTGCGCACCGAGATGATCGATGCGGTCAGCACCTCCGGGGGCCATCTCGGCTCCGGGTTGGGCGTGGTCGAACTGACCGTGGCGATCCACTATGTCTTCAACACGCCCGATGACAAGCTGGTGTGGGACGTGGGCCACCAATGCTATCCGCACAAGATCATCACTGGTCGGCGTGACCGCATCCGCACCCTGCGGCAGGGCGGCGGGCTTTCAGGCTTCACCAAGCGGTCCGAAAGCGAATATGATCCCTTCGGCGCGGCGCACTCCTCCACCTCGATCAGCGCGGCACTGGGCTTTGCCATCGCCAACAAGCTTCAGGGTAAGCAGGGGCGCGGCATTGCGGTGATCGGCGATGGTTCGATGAGCGCCGGGATGGCCTATGAAGCGATGAACAACGCCGCGCAGGCGGGCAACCGGCTGGTGGTCATCCTCAACGACAATGATATGTCGATCGCGCCGCCGGTGGGCGGGCTTTCGGCCTATCTTGCGCGCATGGTGTCTTCGAGCGAATATCTCGGCATCCGCAGCCTCGCATCGCGCGTGATCCAGAAGATGAGCCGCCGGATGCACGATACCATCGGCAAGGCGGAAGAATTCACCCGCGGGCTGGTGACCGGCGGGACATTGTTCGAGGAACTGGGCTTCTATTATGTCGGCCCGATTGACGGGCACAATCTCGATCACCTGCTGCCCGTGCTCGAAAACGTGCGTGACACCTCCGAAGGCCCGGTGCTGATCCATGTCGTCACCGAAAAGGGCAAGGGCTATGCCCCGGCGGAAAACTCGGCCGACAAGTATCACGGCGTGCCCAAGTTCAATGTCGTTACCGGCGAAAAGGCCAAAAGCGCGCCGAGCGCCCCGGCCTATCAGGACGTGTTTGGCCTGACGCTGGCGAAGCTGGCCGAGAGCGATGACCGCATCTGCGCGATCACGGCGGCCATGCCTTCGGGCACCGGGGTCGACAAGTTCGCCAAGGCGCACCCCACCCGCACGTTTGATGTGGGCATTGCCGAACAGCACGCCGTAACCTTCGCGGCTGGCCTTGCCGCAGAAGGGATGCGGCCGTTCGCGGCGATCTATTCGACCTTCTTGCAACGCGCCTATGATCAGGTGGTGCACGATGTGTGCATCCAGAACCTGCCGGTGCGCTTTGCCATCGACCGCGCCGGGCTGGTCGGTGCGGATGGGGCGACCCATGCGGGCAGCTTCGATGTGACCTATCTCGCCACACTGCCTAACATGGTCGTCATGGCCGCCGCGGACGAGGCGGAGCTGGTCCACATGACCTACACCGCGGCCGAATATGACGCGGGGCCCATCGCCTTCCGCTATCCGCGCGGCAATGGCACCGGCGTGCCCCTGCCCGAAGTTCCGGTGAAGCTGGAAATCGGCAAGGGCCGCATCGTGCGCGAAGGCAGCAAGGTTGCGATTCTCTCGCTCGGCTCGCGCCTCGGCGAAGCCGTGAAGGCGGCTGACGCGCTGGAGGCCAAGGGGCTGTCCACCACCGTGGCCGACATGCGCTTTGCCAAGCCGCTCGACGAAGACCTGATCGCCCGCCTGATGCGCACCCACGAAGTGATCGTGACCGTGGAAGAAGGCTCGGTCGGCGGGCTGGGCGCGCACGTGCTGACTTTCGCCAGCGACGCCGGCCTGACCGATGCCGGGCTGAAAATCCGCACCCTGCGTCTGCCCGATACCTTCATCGATCACGACGACCCGATGAAGCAGTATGACGAGGCAGGCCTTAACGCGCCGCAGATCGTGGATACGGTGCTCAAGGCGCTGAAGCACAACAGCGGCGGTGTTGGTGCAGGCGAGGAAGCGCGGGCCTAGGCCGGCGCTTCAGCGTCCTTCGGGCGGCGGTGTGCTGGCCGTAATGGATAAGCGTTCAGGCAGGGTGAGCATGCTCTGCGGCGGCAGGGCGTCCTCGGAATTGCGATCTTGCTCCTCTGGCACCGCTTCGCCCTTCAGCGCGGCAATATCCCGCGCCCGCTTGGCAAGATAGGTCTCGCGCCGCATCACGTAAGGGTCATCCGACGACTGGATTTCCACCAGTTCCGCGTCGAGCGCCAGCTGCCGGTCAAGCGCATTGACCACGAAGTAGCTCGCGGCAAATTCGGGCCCCCGGAACGGCTTGCCAATCGCATAGGGCAGCAAGGCCTGATCCAGCGTGTTGCCGATAAAATCGCGCAAGCTGGTCGCGCCGACCAGTGGCATGAACACATAGGGCCCCGGCCCGACGCCATAGACCCCCATCGTGTTGGCAAAGCCGTTGCGGCAATAGGGCAGATCAGCCTTCTTGCCCGCCAAATCGAACAACCCGCCCACACCCACCGTGGTGTTGATCGCCAGCCGCCCCAGCGTTTCAAACGCCTTGCCGACCTTGCCTTGCAGCAGGAAATTGAGCGCATTGCTCGGCTCGGCCAGATTGCGCACCACATTGCCCAGGCCATCGCGGATCGGTTCGGGCAGCTCGTCGCGATAGGCATAGGCGATCGGTTCAACCAGCGCCTGATCCACGGCTTGCGTGATGCGGTAACTGTCTTCGTTGATGCGTTCCAGCGGGTCATTCTCGGGCGGACCATAGGAGCCTTCGACCACGATCTCGTTGATCGGTGCGTCGTCTGCAATTTCGCCTTCGGGCGGGGGGGGGGCGGTTTCATCCTGCGGGAGGGAAGCGGCGTCTTGCGCGGCGAGCAGGCTCCATTGCAGCGGGATGACCGGCGGCGTAGCAGACTGCGGCGCGGCCAGCACAAGCGCGGCGCTCAGCAGCGGGGAAGGGACGGCAAGCAGAGTCAGTGTGGGCAATGGAGTTCTCCGCTTCGCCCCTATCAATAGCAAGGACCACAGGCACCTGCGCTTGCCCTTGCGACCGCCCGCCTATACGCAAGCTGAATTACTCTCCTATCGCACAAGGCACCCAATGTCCCTGATCCAAGTCACCAAAGATGGACCCATCACCATCCTGACGCTCGACCGGGCAGAGAGCATGAACCCGCTGGGCGCGCCGGGCGACGGGGATGAATTCGTGACGGTGGCCAACGCGATCAACCGCGACATGGAATGCCGCGTGGTGATCCTGACCGGCGCGGGCCGCGCCTTCAGTGCAGGCGGCGATATCAAGGCGATGCAGAACAAGACCGGCACCTTCGGCGGCACGACGCCTGCGATCTCGGACGGCTACCGCGACAATATCCACCAGATGCTGCGTGCACTTTATGGCTTGCGTGTGCCGGCCATCGCGGCGGTCAACGGTCCTGCAATCGGCCTGGGTTGCGATGTCGCCTGCCTTGCGGATATCCGCATCGCATCGGAAAATGCCAAGTTCGGCGTCACCTTCCTCAAGCTGGGGATCATTCCGGGCGATGGCGGCACGTGGATCCTGCCCCGCGTGATCGGGATGAGCCGCGCCGCCGAGCTGTTCTACACCGGCGATGTGATCGATGCGGCCACCGCGAAGGACTGGGGCCTTGTCAGCCGCGTGGTCGCGCCCGAGGCCTTGATGGACGAGGCCCGCGCACTGGCAGGCCGGATCGCACTGCTCCCTCCGCATTCGCTGCGCCACACCAAGAACCTGCTGCGGCAGAGCCAGCAGATCAGCTATGACACCGCGCTGGAACTCGCCGCGAACACGCAGGCGATGATGCACACCACCGCTGACCATGCCGAAGGTGTCGCCGCGCTGATCGAGAAGCGCGCAGCGGTGTTCAAGGGCGAGTGATCAACTCAGCCACCGGAACACCCCTGCTGGAATGCCTGCGCGCCACAGGTGGATCCAGCTGCCCACCAGCCAAAGCGCCGTGCCCGCGATCAGCGGCACCGCGCCGACGCTGAGAAACTGGCCAAGCCGCGGCCAGTAAGAGGTCTTGCTCTCCCATTGCGCCCAGGCCTCACCCATCAGCATCTCTTTTTTGGCGTCCTGAAACTTCGCGCCCACCAGCGCGAGGATACCCATCGCCAGCGCGGTCACCATCGTGCGGGTACTCCAGAACAGGACCATGTGCGATAGGGCCCACAGCCCGATGCCCCACATCATCGGATGGCGCGTGACCTTGAAGACGCCAGCAGGGGTCGCACGGGCCTGCGCCTCAGCCATCGGTGTCGGCAGAGCGGGATTGCCAATGAAAGACCCCGCCAGCAGGATCATGGCGGGCCAGGTGATGATCGTCGTCGCAATCCAGCCCGCCTCGCCTGAACCGGGCAAGTCAGCGGGCGGCGCGGCAATGAAGGCAAAATAGACCCACGCCAGCGTGGCAAAGCTGACCACGATATAGGCAATCTGAAAGCCGCCTGCGCCCAATGTCTTGACCAGCGGTGCGCGTAAGCGATGCGACATCGCGAAATGCGTGCCGACAAAGGCGATGTTCGCCGCAATCAGGCTCCACAAAGCATCACTCATTTCGCGCAAGCTCCCCCAAAAACGTCACAGGCCTAGTCCGCGATGGCGATCAACTCCACCTTAAACACCAGCGTTGCATTGCCCGGGATCGGCCCACGCCCGACAGGACCATAGGCAAGGTCTGCAGGAATGGCGATTTCGATCGTCTCGCCCACCCCCATGCGCGGGATCGCGATCTGCCAACCTTTGACCAGCCGCCCCAGCGGGAACGTGGCAGGCTCACCGCGCGCATAGGAACTGTCAAACACCGTCCCGTCGAGCAGCTTGCCTTCGTAATGGACGGTGACGACATCCGTGACGGCGGGCTTTTGATCGGATGCCCGGTACGCAAGCCAGCGCCACCGCACGCCGCCCTGTTCGAAATGCCATCCCTCTTCGGGGCTGAGGCCGAGAAGATAGGTCTGCTGCTGCGAATGCCATGCTGGGTCTTGCGCGTTCCCCGCACCTGCCCCGTCCTGCGCCTGCGCCTGCGCCTGTGCCGACGCCGGAAGCAGGGCAAGCAGGAGCGACGCGGCGGCAGCGCCGGTCTTCGTTCTCCGCGGCATCACCAATCGTAAGCCTTGGGCCGGTCGCTTTCATCAAGGTCCATGTAGCGATCCCGCAAACGCGTCTGGTGGTTGGTGAGATCCTGCTCGACCCCGCTGATGAACACCCGCGTCGGCACGGAACCGACTTCAAGCGGATCGCCGGTCCACAGCACCACATCGCCCAAGGCGCCGGGTTTCAACACGCCGGCCTTGCCGCCCATGCCGCTGATGTCGGCGGGGACGGAGCTGATCGCGGCGAAGGCCTTGCCCCATTCCATGCCGCTGGCACCCGGCATCCGGGTCAGCGCCACCAGGTTGCCCGCCACCTGCTGCAAGCGGCGCGGATCCTGCATCGTTGCCGCGTTGATGGCGACCTTCACGCCTGCTGCGGCCATGCGTCCGGCGTTGGACTGAGTCGCGCCCAACTGTTCGAAGGTTTCAGGCAGGTCGATCAACCCGTTGGCGATCACCGGAACCCCGGCGGCTGCGATGTCACTCGCCACCAGCCAGCCTTCGGTTGCGCCGACCAGCACCAGATCAAGCCGCGGGTATTCCTGCTTCAGCGCCAGCACGGCGCGGATATCGGCCATCCGGTCGACCGCGACGTACAGCTTCTGGCTGCCCGTCACCACTGGCACCAGCGCCTCGGCATCGAAGCGGCTGAGCAGCACGTCGTCGGCCTTGCCGATTTCAGTGGTTTCGGGGATGCCGGTCTTACCGACCAGCGCCTGCGCCTCGCGCAAGGCCGCCCGCAGCAGGGCATGGGCTGCGACCCGGCTGCCGCCGGCATTGTCCGCGCCGCTTTCCCCCAGCGTCACCATCTGGAATGCCTTCGCCTGCATGACGGGACGCGAATCGCCATCGAGATCGATGATCGCGCCTTGCCCGGCAAAAATTGATCCTGACGGCAGCGTCGTGGTCGCTGCGCGGGTGATCCCCGCGGCGCGGTGCACAAGGATGTGCTGCGAGGTGGGGTTGATTGCGGTCGAGGCATCCAGCGCGGCGCTGAACGGCGATCCGCGCGCGGTGATATCATTGGTCTCGCCCACGGCGGACACATCGGCAAGGCCGAGCGAGGTCACAGTAGCGAACAGGCCGGGCGTGACCCACGCGCCGCCTGCGTCAACAGCCGTACCACCCGCAGGCGCGCCGCTGGCGGTGCCGGCATAGACCACGTTGCCGCCGCGTACGACCACAGTGCCGCCCTCAATCGGGGCGCTGCCGTCGCCGATCACGACGCGGGCATTGGTGATGGTGACGTCCTGCGCCAAGGCAGGGGTGGAAAGGGCAAGCGCGCTCACCGCTAGCGTAAGGACGCGCTTCACTTCACATCTCCTTCACCGGGCTGGCCAAGCTCGAAATCGCTCACCGGCCGCGTCTTGGGGTTCATCGCATCGAACATCAGCGCGCCGTCGATCCAGACCTTTTCAGGCCGGGAATACACGCTCAGCGGATCGCCGTTCCACAGCACCACATCGGCCATCTTGCCGGTTTCGAGGCTGCCGGTCAGGTCTTCGATGCCCATCGCCTTGGCAGCGTTGTAGGTGAGCCACTGGATCACGGTGGCATCAGGAATATCGATCCCGGCCCGCGCGCCCGCGGCCTGCGCCTTGGCCGCTTCCTGATTGAGCCGCTGGATATCGTTCTGGTCATCCGAGTGGATTACCACGCAGGCGCCTTCGCGTTGCAGAAAGGCGGCGTTTTCCAGGATGCCGTCATAGCTTTCCATCTTGAATCCGTACCAATCGGCCCAGATCGCGCTGCACACATCGTTTTCGCGCAGCAGATCGCCGATCTTGTAGGCTTCGACCGCGTGGTGGAAGGCGCTGACCTTGTAGCCCATCTCCTTGGCCATATCGAGCACCAGCGCCATTTCATCGGCGCGGTAGCAGTGGTTGTGGATCAGGATGTCCCCCTTCAACACACCCACCAGCGTTTCCTTTCCCAGATCGCGCTTTGCTTTCGCATCATTGGCGTAATCGATCGCGCCCAGCCAGGTTTCGCGGTTGACCGCAAAATTGCCCATCCGGGTCGAAGGCATCCGCCCGCGTGAGCCATAGACGCGCTTGGGGTTCTCCCCGCAGGCCATCTTCATGCCGTAGGGCGCGCCGGGGAACTTCATCCCCTGCACCGTGCGCGCCGGCACGTTCTTCAGCGTGACCGAACGGCCCCCCATCAGATTGGCAGAGCCCGGCAGGATTTGCAGCGCCGTCACCCCGCCATTGGCGAGCGCGCGGCTGAATCCAGGATCTTGCGGCCAGACCGAATGTTCGGCCCACACTTCGGGCGTGGTCGGGCTGGTCGCCTCGTTGCCATCGGAATGCGCTTGCACGCCGGGCGAGGGGTAGTCGCCAAGGTGCGAGTGAATGTCGATGATGCCGGGCGTGACGAACTTGCCGGTGCCGTCGAGGACCACGGTATCGGCCGGGATCGGGGTGTCGGGGCCGCCGATCGCAGTGATCTTGCCGCCCGACATGAACACCACGCCGCCTTCGATGCGGCCGCCCTTGCCATCATAGATTGTCGCGCCGCGGATCGCTGTGGCGGCATTGGGGTACGGCGTGTAGGTCGACGCGAAGACCGGATCGCCAGCCGGAGCGGCGGCAAAGGCCTTGTTATCGGACTTGCTGGAAGCACTGGAGGCATCGCCTGTGCTGCCCGTGGTGGCGCAGGCAGACAGCGCCAGCGCGCTCACCAAGGTCGCCAGCGCGCCCATGCGCGCTCGCAGCGTAAATTGTGAAATCATCGAAAACCTTTCCCGTTTCCCAGCCACTCGTGTGACGGGAAACGGGAAGCTTGTCCATGTGGTTGGACGATTAAAACGTCAGGCCAGCGTTACTCGGCGGGGCGCGTCGCGGGGTGAACGCCCGCCTGCTGCGCTTCGAGCCCGGCCACGGCCTGCCCTTCCAGATCGCCCCCGACATCATCGTCCTGCAGCGTATCGAGATGCATCAGCTTTTTCACGAGCGGGCTTACGATCACGATCAGCACGCCGATCCCGGTCGCCACCAAACCCATGGTCCAATAGGCTTCCAGCGCACCTTCGCGGGTCATGTTGCCCCCTTCGCCTTCGCCCATCAACGATCCCATGAAGCCGGCGACATAATTGCCGCCTGCCGTGCCGAAGAAGAAGGCCGCCATCATCAGGCTCGCCATGTGACGGGCCGACAGACGGTTGATCGCCGACAAGCCAACAGGTGACAGGCACAGCTCCCCGGTCGTGGCGAGCAGGTAGAACAGGAACAGGAACAGCACCGGCATCAGGCTTTCACCCGCCGCGTTGGTGACGTTGAAGTTCTCCGCCCCCCACACCATGACAATGAAGGCGAGACCCATCTGCACGATCCCGAGGCCCATCTTGGCCGGCGTCGAGGGTTCGATCCCACGCCGCGCCAGGAATTGCCACAAGGTCACAAACACCGGGCCGAGCAGGATGATGTAGATCGAATTGATCGACTGGAAGAATGTGGTCGGCACACTGCCGCGATCGACATGACGATCGGTGAACAAATTGAGCGAACCGCCCGCCTGTTCAAACAGGCCCCAGAACAGTGGCATCAGCAGGATCAGGAAGATCATCGCGAACACCCGGTCGCGCGCGTCCTTATCGAGCTTGAACGCTTCGATCAGGACGTAGGCCAGCAGCACCACACCTGAAAGCAGCAGGATCCAGCCAACCGCGGACTGGAACTGGATCAGCGCCCAGATCACTCCGACGCCCGCGACGCCGACGCCGTAAAGCAGCCATTCGAACGGAATGCCCGCCACCTTCTGCTTGAGCTTGGCAGGGGTAGGCGATTCTCCGTTGCCCTTCAGCAGCGACTTTCCAGCCACAAAGACGACGAGGCCCAGCAGCATGCCGACCCCGGCAAGGCCAAAGCCCAGCGCCCAGCTGACCGTTTCACCCAGGAAGGCCGCGATCAGCACGCCGCAGGTCGCGCCGAGGTTAATCCCCATGTAGAAAATAGTGTAGGCGCTATCGCGGCGGATATCGGTGCGGGTGTAAAGCTGTCCGACGAGCACCGAGATATTCGCCTTGAGAAAGCCCGAGCCGACGATAATCAGCGCCAACGCCAGCCAGAACACGTTGAGTGTGGGATCACTGCCATATCCCGACCCATCACCTTCAAACGCCATGAAGAAATGGCCCAGCGTCAGCAGCACCGCGCCAAACACCACCGCCTTGCGTTGCCCGAGATAGCGATCCGCTAGCCAGCCGCCGAGCACGGGTGTGACGTAAACCAGCGAGGTGTAGGCACCATAGATCAGGTTGGCGCTGCCATCGGAATAGAGCCAGTGCTTGACCAGGTAGAGCGTCAGCAAGGCGCGCATGCCGTAGTAGGAGAACCGCTCCCACATCTCGGCGAAGAACAGCATGTAAAGGCCCTTGGGGTGGCCCAGCACCTCTTCACCGGGACGGGTGACGGCCCATGCGCCGCCAGCCAGGAAGACCACAAGCACAGCAGTGGCGATGGTTGCGGCCCACTCACCGTAACCCCACAGCGAAATATCGATCATTTGGTTCGATCCCCATCGAATGGTTTAGGAAGGTGCCTCACCACACCGCCGCAATGGCAGCGCAACCTAACGCCTCAATTGGTCATGTGAAGCTTTTGTTGCGCATGAAACCATCGGGCCCTCAACTTGACCGCATGGCTGTATTATGGCACTGATGCACCTCGTAAGAGATCGATCTGCCATGAACGCCAACCGGCCAAACTCCAACCGACCCGTCTACCTTAAGCTGCGCGACCAGATTGCTGCGGCGATTATTGATGGGGTTTATGCTGAAGGGGCGATGCTGCCTTCGGTACGGGCGTTGGCGGCCGAGCAGGGCGCAAATCCGCTCACCGTGGCCAAGGCCTATCAGCAGTTCCAGAACGACGGTCTTGTCGAAGTGCAGCGCGGCGTGGGCATGTATGTCGTGCGCGGCGCGGCCGAGCGGCTGCGGATTACAGAGCGCGAACTCTTCCTGCTCGAAGAATGGCCCGAAATCCGCAGCAAGATGGCGCGTCTCGGCCTTGATCCTGCGGATTGCGCGCTGATCTCCTGAAGACCCAATTCCCTGACATTTATGCCCATTGCAGAATTTCCCGAATTCTGACAGTTTGTTCACACTTGCAAACGGTGGGTTGCATCTGCTGCAAGGCTGGGATTAAAGGGGCTGCCTTTAGGGGACGGGGGCACACACACGAAACACCGGGGTATTCCCCCATTTGCGGCGTATGGCGGTTCAACCGTCCCTCAGCGCCGGGAGATCGCAATGATCAGATCCGAATTGTTGGCTGAACTGCACAAGGACAATCCCGACCTGCGCGCCGATGAGGTCGAGCAGGTGGTGGATATCTTCTTTGACGAAATCGCCCAGCGGCTGGCCGAAGGAGGCCGGGTGGAACTGCGTGGCTTTGGTGCCTTTTCGACACGCGAGCGCGAAGCGCGCAGCGGGCGCAATCCGCGTACCGGTGAAACGGTGGACGTGCCTGAAAAGCGCGTACCCTATTTCAAGGCCGGCAAGGAAATCCGCGAGCGTCTGAACACGTAAGGCAGACGCTGCCGCTGTGCGGGGATTGTCGCAATGTTTCACGTGAAACATTGCGACGCTTCGTCATGCGGCCAATGGGCGCGACACGCCGTCCTTGGCGAGACCCGGCACCGGAAGTTCGCGTTTGTGGCCGAGCGCGGCGAACACCAGTTCAATCAACCGCTCGCCCCCGCCGCTCAGGCTCATGTCGACCGGCAGCATCCCCAGCGCTGCCATTTCGCTGGCCTCTTCCGGTCCCGGCGCCGCGATGATCCGCGCAATGTCAGGCATTCTGTGTTCCGCCAGCGGGGTCAGCTCGCGCGAAATGGCCGTATCGCCTGTCGCCACGACCAGCACGCGCCGACGATCGACTCCGATCGCATCCCAACTGCGCGGATCGGCGGGGTTGGCACGGTGGACCTGGTAGCCATCAGCCAACGCCATCTGAAAGCGATCGTGGTCCGTCTCCAGCGCCAGATAGCCGATGGCGTTGTATTCCAGCGCATCGGCCAGAGCGCGCCCCGCCGGAGTCATGGCGATGATCAGCACCGGCGCATTATCGCCCGCCAGCTTCCGGTCGGCCGGCCCGGCGCGCAAGCGGCCTGCCAGCTTGCGCCCGATATTCGAAATCAGCGGCGTGACCGCCAGACTGATCGCAATAGCGGTTACCAACGCTGAAACCAGCCGTGGTTCGGCCAGCCCCGCCACCGCAGGCAAGGCCAGCAGCACGAGGGTAAACTCGCTCCCCTGGCCCAGCAGAAACCCGAGCTGGATTGAACCCGGCACCGACCAGCGGTTGAGCAGCGCCGCTGCCACGTTGAACGCGCATTTGAGCGCAATCAGGCCCAGCGTCACGCCGATGACCAGCGGCCAATCGGCCACCAGCAACGCGGGATCGATGCTGAGGCCGACCGAGATGAAGAAAAAGCTCAGAAACAGCCCGCGAAAGGCGTCGATCTCGGTCTGCACCAGAATGCGGTAGCGCGAATCGGCCACGGCCATGCCACCCAGAAACGCGCCCAGCGTCAGGGACAGTCCCGCCATCCCGGTCGCCCACCCGGCGGCCAGCGCAATGAACAGCGCAGTCGCGGTGTAAACCTCGGTCGTGCCGGCGCGGGCGATCAGGCCGAACAGCGGCTCGGTGAGGTAACGCGCAAACAGCACCGCGATACCAAAGGCCACCAGCGCCTTGACCCCGGCGAGGCCCATTGCGGGCGCCAGAGCCCCGCCGGTTGCCAGTGCGCCGGCCGTCACTAGTAGCAGAATGGCGGCGATGTCCTGAAAGATCAGGATCGATTGCGCGGCGCGGCCCACCGGGCAATCTTCCTGATCGCGCTCGCGAATCAGGCCGATCACCACCGCTGTGCTCGACAGGCCCATGCCAAAGCCGGCAATCACCGCAAACATCGGCGGCAAGCCAAGAGCGGCGAACAGTGCGGCAAAGGCCCCGCCCGCCACCAGCATCTGCAAGGCACCAAAGCCGAAGATATTGCCCGCCTCGGCCCGGATCCGTCCCAGCGAAAAGTGCAGGCCGAGGTTGAACAGCAGGAACATCACGCCGGCTTCGGCCATCGCAGCCACGACGGGTCCGCTAAAATCATTCGCCATGCCAAGGCTCGCCAGCCCCAGCCCGAGGCCAAGATAGCCGACGATGGGGTTCAATCGCAGGGCGCGGCTCGCGAGCGCGGCGGCAATGCCCAGGCCCAGCAGCGAGATCGCGGGCTGGAGGGTCGCCACCACCGAATGCGCATCAGATGCTTCGCCCGCCATGATGCGCCCCCGCGTTGTGTGAAACCTTTTGGCGAAATGCGCGAGGATTCTTCGGCTGGCAAGCCTTGCGCAACCTCTGGCCATCAACCTGCAAATTGTGCCAAGGGAATGGCCATGCGGGCGTGGCGGAATGGTAGACGCCGGGGACTTAAAATCCCCTGAGCTTTGCTCGTGCGGGTTCGAGTCCCGCCGCCCGCACCAGATAGGTTGCCTGACGCCGACATAGCGGCCGATCCGGTAGGCCTTATTATGTTCCCCTTAACGCCTTCTACGTAAGCCTTTGGGTGAAGCGTGGGGTATTCCGCCCCACATTGCGCGTCTCGCCAGTGCCAGGACCAGGGGCTGTCGGGTTGGGACATCAGGCATGGACATCGGGACCAATACCGCGAAACTGGAAGGTGTGCCGCAAGGCGCCGGCGATGAGCTGCGCACCGCGCCGCGCTTCACCCTGCTGATTCGCGCTGCCAAGCTGATTTCCGCGCAGGGCGAATTTGTCTGTGTGATCCGTGATGTGTCGGAAAGCGGCGTCAGCGTCCGGCTGTTCCACGCTCTGCCGGGCTGCACCGCCTATGCGCTGCACATGCCCGCCGGTGCGATCTACGAAATCACGCGCGTGTGGCAGCGCGACAACGAGGCGGGCTTCACCTTCGTAAGTCCGGTCGAGGTTGCGCGGCTGATCACCGAATCGAGCGAGTATCCCAAGCGCGGTCTGAGACTGGGCATCTGCTTTCCGGTCACGATCCATTCGCTGGCCGGCAGCTTTGCAGCGGACGTGGAAAATCTGTCGCAACAAGGCGCCCGGCTGACGTGTGATCGGCTGCTGGCGATTGATCAGAACATCCGCATTTCCGCGCCAGAACTGACAGGCACCAAGCGCGAAGTGCGCGCCAAGGTTCGCTGGCGGCGCGACCACGAGTATGGCGTGGTGTTCGACGACACCTTCACGCTGGGCGAATTCGCGCGGTTGGCCGCCGTATTGCAAGCCCCGGCGCTGTTGGACACATAAGCGCCCGGGCTCAGGCGGGCACGAATGTCATTGCGACCCCGTTGATGCAATGTCGCCTGCCCGTGGGCTTGGGGCCATCAGCGAAGATATGCCCCAGATGCCCGCCGCAATCGGCACAGTGCACTTCGGTGCGGGGGAGGCCGATCTTGTAATCGGTCGACGTGCCGACCGCTTGCTTGTCAATCGCCTGATAAAAGCTCGGCCAGCCGGTGCCGCTGTCATATTTATGGGCCGAGGCATAGACCGGGTTGGCGCAGCCTGCGCACACGAAGGTCCCCTTGCGCTTTTCGGTGTCGAGCGGCGAGGTGTAGGCGCGCTCGGTACCCTCTTCGCGCAAGACATAGAACTGCTGCTTGGTCAGCTGCTTGCGCCAAGCCGCATCGGACTTGCCCTTGGGAAAGGACTTTGCCTCCGCCGGCGCGGTGCCGCACGCGGCGATGAAGGGCAGAGCGGCGCCGATGGCCAGCAGGCGGCGGCGGTTGATGGCAGGCGGGGTCATCGGGCGGTTTTCCATGGTGAACAGCATATAGGCTCCGTCCTGAATACGCCCGGAACGCCCCGGAGGTTTCACCCCGGCATGACCACCTGCAATCAGGCCACCTCAGATCAGAACGTG
This sequence comes from Erythrobacter sp. 'gip.4 top 5', assembly GCF_056495765.1. Classification (NCBI taxonomy): domain Bacteria; kingdom Pseudomonadati; phylum Pseudomonadota; class Alphaproteobacteria; order Sphingomonadales; family Erythrobacteraceae; genus Erythrobacter; species Erythrobacter sp. 'gip.4 top 5'. The sequence continues at coordinate 466,408 of NZ_CP200270.1, forward strand.
GTGATCTCGACCTCAAGCTTGCGGAAGCCGTGGACGAAATTGGCGCGCACCCGCTCGACATCGCCCGCAACGTGGACCCGCATCCGGCGCTTGTGCAGTTCTTCCAGCAGCACCTTCAGTTGCAATTCGGCCAGCCGCGCGCCGACGCAGCGGTGGATGCCATAGCCAAAAGCCAGATGCCGCCGCGCATTGTCCCGCGCCAGATCAAGTGTGTCGGGATCGGCAAACACCTCTTCATCGCGGTTGGCGGAAAGGTACCACAGCACCACCTTGTCGCCTTTCTTGATGGTCTGGCCGAACACCTCGGCATCCTCGGTGCAGGTGCGGCGCATATGGGCCAGCGGCGTCTGCATCCGCAAGCATTCCTGCACCGCATTGGGGATGAGTTCGGGCTGTTCCTCGAACGCCTTGCGCTGATCGGGAAACTTATCGAGCGCGTGGATGATGCCGCTCATGGTGTTGCGGGTGGTATCATTGCCGCCCACGATCAGGAGCACCAGATTGCCCATGAATTCTTCGGGCCGCATCTGGTTCATCGCAGGCGAATGGAGCATCATCGAGATGAGATCATTGCCCGGCTCGGTATCCATCGTGCGTTCGATCCAGAGCGACTGGAAATAGGCCGCCATTTCCTGCAGCACGCCCCAACGCAACTCGTCCATTTCGCGCACGGTGGCCAGTTCCGTATCGCCCGCCCAGTCCGACCAGAAGGTCAACAAGCGGCGGTCTTCCCAGGGGAAGCCGAACAGGATGGCCAGCATGCCGGTGGTCAGTTCGATCGAGACAGTATCGACCCAGTCGAACACCTCGCCGCGCGGCAGGCGGTCGAGCACTTCGCCGGTGCGGGCGCGGATTTCCGCTTCCATGTCGGTGATGGCCGATGGCGTGAACTTGGGCGCGACCGTGCGGCGCTGGCCGGTGTGCTGCGGGCGGTCCATTGCGATGAACATCGGCAATTCGCGCGCCGCGCCGCCCGCGGCTTCGGCCTCGGCTGCGCTCAGCGGTTCAAGAATGGTGATCCCGCCATGCTCCCAGCTGGACGAGAAGGTTTCAGGCAGCGCCTCGATATGCTGAATCGCCTTGTGGCCCACCACCGCCCAATAGGGGCCGAACGGGCTTTCGGGGATGTAGTGCAGCGGCCCGGCCTTGCGCATTTCGGCAAAGATGGGCTGCCAGCGATCTTCGGAATAGATGTCCGAACGGCTCACATCCCACGGGTGCGTATGCTGGGGCCGTTCTTCGGGGTGAGCGGCGAAATGCGCCCTCAAGGCCTCGTAGGCGGAGGGTTCACGCCGCACCTGCGGACGCTGCACATTTGGGGCTGCATTGGGGGCGATGGTGGCCATGTCTGTCTCCCGTCAGGCAGCCTCTGGCACGGGCCGCTCCGATCCGACTCGCATCCTGCCTTAACTGACCGCCATGTCAATGGTCGGTTGCGAAGGGAAACTTATTCCGCAGGCTCCGGCGAAGCAGAGGCACGGCGCGCAAACCAGCGCTTCTTGACGCGCCCGGCCCCGCCCGACTTCATCACGCGCTTGCGGAACAGCAGCGATCCGCCCTTGATCAGCAACATCACCGCGATGCCCTGCCACGCCAGCGCCAGCGCATGCGTCCACAAGGTGTCTCCCAGCGCAGCGCGGGCCAGCATGGCAAAGGGCGACGACAGCGGAAAGGCCACCGATGCCAGTTCCAGCGGCGTGCCGGTCTGGCCGATATTCGCCGCCGAGAGGAAGAACACCATCAATTGCAGCATCGTGACCGGCATCGACAGGGTCTGCACTCCCCGCACCGAACTCGCCATCGCGCCAATCGTCAGGAACAGCGAGCCGAGCAGCAGATAGGCCATGGTGAAATAGACGAGGCTCAGGCCCAGGAACATCGGCCAGCCGACCGCCGGGCCGGGCAATTCGCGGAAATTGGTCTGCGTGACGGTGACGATCGCGTCTTCGGCAATCGCCCAGAACCCCCAGCCGACCGTGCCCCACACCGCAATCCCGACAAATGACACGCCCAGCATCGCGAAAAGCTTGCCCATGAACACCGCGTCCATCGGCAGCGCCGCGGCGAGGATTTCGATGATCTTGTTGCCCTTTTCCTCGGCGAGGTTGGACAGCACCATACCGCCCAGCAGCATGGTCAGCAAAAACAGCACCATCTGCGCGGCCTGCGCGGTGCGTACGCGGTTGGTGCGTTCGGACGCGGCGCTGGTGGCGACCACTTCGCTGGTGGCGGTGGGGAAGCGCGTGGGCGATGCCCCGGTGGCGGTGGCCGCGATCAATTCGATCGGCCCGGACCAGCGATCGACCTGGCCTTGCGTGCCGATGAGTTGCGGCGCGGCGAGGCTGCCGGTCAGAATCGCCGCGAAGTTGCCCCGGCGTTCATCCATGAAGGCGCGGGCGTCGAACTTGCTGTCCTGCGACGCTTCGTCGATCACCCGCAGTTCGGGCACCTGGCCCCCCAGTTGCGGGCGCAGGACATCGGCGGCGGCGATCATCGCCGCGCTGTCCTCGGCCGAAAGCGCCATCCCGATTTCGATGCTGACAGCATTGCGCTGCACCTGCCCGCCGATGCTTCCCGCCAATCCTCCGATCAGCACCGGAAATAGCGGGCCGAGCAGGAAGAACAGGAACGCGCGGCTGAACAGCACCGCCACAAAATCACGCCGGGCAATAACCCATGCGGCTTCCAGCGTGGTGAGGCGCGAGCGCGGTGTCTCAGTGGGGGTCATGCGCGGACTTTCCCGAAATTAATGGCAGCATCAGCGTCAAGCTGGCGAGCCGCAGCCTCGCCTGCGATGGCGACAAAGGCATCGTGCAGGCCCGCCCGTTCGATCGAAAGCGACAGAATGCCGGCCTCGCCCTCGATCAGCTGGCGCAGCAGCGGCTCGATCCCGGTGGCAGGCAGCGGGAACTGGAAGAAATCTCCGTTGCGCTTCGCATCGGTAGGCAACGCGGAAAGCCATGCGCCTTCGCGTGCCCGCGTTTCCAGCCGCACCTGCGCCGGGATCCGGTCTCGCGCTTCTTCAACACTGCCAGCGTACGGCACCTTGCCGCCGGCAATGATAGCGACGCCTTCGCACAGGCGTTCGGCATGATGGATCACGTGAGTCGAGAAGATCACGGTCACGCCATCGTCCGCCAGAGCGCGGATCATCAGTTCCAGCTTGCCCTGATTGATCGCATCGAGACCGGAAAAAGGCTCGTCCAGCACCACCAGCCGGGGCTGGTGCACCAGCGTGCCCAGCAGCTGTACGGTCTGCGCCATGCCCTTGGAAAGCTGGCGGATCTGGCGTGCGGCTGCATAGCCAAGGTCATGGCGTTCAAGCAGCTCGGCTGCGCGGCGGCGCCCTTCTTTCAGCGGCAGGCCGCGCAGCGCGCCCATGAAGGCAATCGCCTCGATGCATTTCATCGCCGGGTACAACCCGCGTTCTTCAGGAAGGTAGCCGATCAACCGGCCAATATCATGCGGGCGATCATGCCCGAACACGCGGCGCACACCTTCGTCGGGATCAATGATGCCCAGCAGCATCCGCAGCGTTGTCGTCTTGCCCGCGCCGTTGGGACCAAGAATGCCGTAGATCGCGCCCTCGGGGACAGAAATGTCCACACCGTCGACCGCGCGGGTGCCATCAAAGCTTTTGACCAGCCCGCGCGCTTCGATCGCGAGCGGGCGCGCATCGATCGGAACGGCGCTGAAACCTTCAGCCCGATTGCCCAACAATGTGTGATCGCTTACCGCCATGTCCATGCCTTGCGTGGTTAGGCGGTGAGATTAAACGGGAGCCTCTCCAAATATGGTTAACGCCCCGGCAAGAGATGATCTGGCGGCCCGGATCGCAGCGCAGGCGGCGGCGCTGGGCTTTGCCGCCTGCGGCTTTGCCGGGGCAGGAGAGGATCCGTTACGCGCAGCCCGGCTGGAACAATGGCTGGGCGAAGGCCACCATGGCAGCATGGAATGGATGGCGGCGCGGCTGGACCATCGCCGCTCCCCCCAGGGGCTGTGGCCCGCCGCGCGCAGCGTGATCGCGCTGGGCATGAGCTATGCCCCCGCGCATGATCCGCTGGCGCTCGAAGGATCGGACACGCACGCGCGCATCTCGGTCTATGCGCAAGGGCGCGATTATCACGATGTCGTGAAAAAGCGGCTGAAGGCGCTGGCCCGCTGGCTGGTGGCCGAGGTGCCGGAGGCAGAAGTGAAGGTGTTCGTTGACACCGCCCCGGTGATGGAAAAACCGCTTGGCGAAGCGGCAGGCATCGGCTGGCAGGGCAAGCATACCAACATGGTCAGTGCGACCCACGGCAGTTGGCTGTTTCTGGGCGCGATCTACACGACGCTGGATCTGGCTCCCGCCACACCGCACGGCAACCAGTGTGGTAGCTGCCGCGCCTGTCTGGACGCCTGCCCGACCGATGCCTTCCCGGCGCCCTACCAGTTGGATGCGCGCCGCTGCATTTCCTACCTCACCATCGAACACAAAGGGCCGGTGCCCGAAGAATTCCGCGCAGCGCTGGGCAACCGCATCTATGGCTGCGATGATTGCCTGGCGGTCTGCCCGTGGAACAAGTTTGCGGCGCAGGCGCAGGCGATCCGCGAATTCCTGCCCCGCGCCGAACTGGTCGCCCCGCGCCTGTCCGAATTGCTGGCGCTGGATGATGCCGGCTTCCGGGGGCTGTTTTCGGGCTCGCCGATCAAGCGGATCGGGCGGGACCGGTTCGTGCGTAACTGCCTTTATGCAGCCGGCAACAGCGGCAATGCCGCGCTGACACCGCAAGTGCAGGCGTTAACCACCGACCCCGATCCGGTCGTCGCCGAAGCCGCCGGGTGGGCGCTAACGCGGCTTTGTTCGCAATCGCGCTAGCGCGCGATCCAGACACCCCTGCGCCACCGAAGGTGGCCAAAAGCGCCTTACAGAAACTCCTTGAGCGCCACATCCGGATCAGCCAGCAGCGCAGGCGCGATCTTCCCGACCCCGTTTTCCAGCAGCTTGCGGCCCTGCACGTAGTCTTTCATCGTGCCGACACAGTCGAAGGCAATCGGCACGCCTGCCCGCATATACACCACGGTGAACTTGCGCGTCGCCGGATCGCCGCGCAGCACGGTCGCATCGAAGCCGAGGTTTAGCCCTGCGGTCTGCAATTTCAGGTCATACTGATTGGACCAGAACCACGGCAACGCATGGTAAGGTTCCTTCACGCCCATGATCGCCTTGGCGACGGTTACGGCCATGTCATGCGCATTCTGCACCGATTCCAGCCGGATCACGGCGTTGTCAGCGTAAGCATTGGCGTGGGCTGCACAGTCACCGATGGCGTAGATATCGTCCAGCGTGGTGCGGCAGAATTCGTCCACATCGACCCCGTTGGTTCCCGCCGCTCCGGCAGCGATCAGCGGCGCGACGGCGGGGACGATGCCGATGCCCGCGACCACCATGTCACACGCCACCTCCTCGCCATTGTCGAGGCGCACACCCGTCACGCGGCCCGCATCCTCGCCCAGCACGCATTGCACGCCGGTCTCCAGCCGCAGGTCGACGCCCTGCCGGCGGTGTTCTGCGGCATAGAAATCGGACAATTCCTCGCCCGCCACACGCGCCAGCAGGCGGGGGAGCATTTCGATCAGCGTGACCTCGCAGCCCAGCTTGCGCAGCACCGCTGCCGCCTCCAGCCCGATATAGCCGCCGCCGATCACCACGGCGCGCTTGGCGCCGCCTGACAGCGCTGCCATCATCGCATCGGCATCCCCCTTGTCGCGCACGGTGAACACACCCGGCAGCATGGCGCCGGGCACTGGCAAGCGGCGCGGATCGCCCCCGCCTGACCAGATCAGCTTGCGATAGGTCACGCCGGTACCATCGCTTAAGGTCAGACGATGCGCCTGAGCATCCACAGCCGTCACCGCCGCGCCGAGGTGCAGGGTGATGCCCTTGTCCGCCCAAAACGATTCGGGCCGGATCAGAATCCGTTCAAATCCCTTGTCCCCGGCCAGATATTCCTTGGACAGGGGCGGGCGTTCATAGGGCGGCGCGCGATCGCGCCCGATCATCAGGATCGATCCGTCATGCCCGTGCTGACGCAGGGCAATTGCCGCCTGCGCCCCGCCGTGGCCGGTGCCGACGATGACCACATCCCCGTGATGATCTTCGTTGTGAATGGTGGATGCCATGCCTTGTTTGTGTCCCTTTGGGCTTGTGTCCCTTCGGCGCTATGCGCGCCTTGATGTGGGACAATCCGCCCGAGGGTCAAGCGCGCCGAACCGTGAGAACGACAAGACGTGGCCGCTATCTCTCCAGCAGATTGCGCGCCTGGCTGGCGATTTGCGCCAGCATCGCCGCGCCCACCGGCGGGTGCGCCTGGGCACGGGCGATCATGGCGCGGAACTGCGCCACGCCTTGCGCATTGCGTTGTGCCCATGCGGCCACCGCGCCGCGCGGGTCATCCGTCGCACCCTTGCGCTTCATCAGCCGCCGCAAGAACTCGATCCGCATCTGCTGGAAATCGCGCGCCAAGCCCGACACCAGCAACCGCTCCCACACGTCTGACGGGCTCATGTAAGCCGCCGTCCCCTGCGCCCAGTCGAGGCCCATCAGCGCGCCGATATCGGTGAAGGCCTGGGTCAGCAGCTTGGTTTCGATCCCAGTGGCCAGCGCCCCTTGGGCAAGGCCCACCGCTCCGTCGAAATCGAACAGATTGGCGACCTTGGCGGCCAGCGCCTCGGTCGCGCCTTCGGCCACGAAACTGTCGCGCAACGCCCGCGAACGCGCGCGCGGCTCGTCCGTGAGCAATTCGTCGCGTCCCGCGACCAGCGCAGCCACGCCGTCCTGCAATTCGGCAATCATGGCGCCGGCCGCCACCTTGCCCGAAGCGGTGCGCAGCACATCCGACATGAGATTGCCGACCGCTGCCGCCAAGCGGTCAAACAGCGCCAGCCGGGCCGCTTCGGGAATGTCGGCGGCATCAAGCTCGCGCCAGAGCGGATCGAGCCCGAACAGACGCTCGGCCACGACAAAAGCCGCCGCGACATCGGCAAGGCCCACGCCTTCTTCTTCGGCCAGTTCAAAGGGATGCACCATGCCCAGCCGGTTGACCATGCGGTTCGACAGGCTGGTCGCGATCATTTCGGGCCGCAGCCGGTGGCCGCGAATTGTGCTGGCATAGGTCTTGCGCATCGCGGAGGGGAAGCGCGCCAGCAACACCGGTTCAAGCACCGGATCATCGGGCAGACCGCTCGCCTCGATCGCAGCTTGCAACGCCAGCTTGGCCGAGGACAACAGCACGGCAAGCTCGGGCCGGGTCAGCCCCTGCCCGTCTGCTGCGCGGCGCGACAAGGTCTCGCCATCGGCCAGTCCTTCGGTGCGGCGGTCGAAATCGCTGACTTCCTCCAGCCGCTCGATCAAGCGGATGTAGGCCGGCGTCACCACCGCCCCGCGGCTTTCCGCCACTGATAATGCGAGCGCCTGCAAGCGGTTATCTTCCAGCACCAGCGCAGCAACCTCGTCCGTCATCGCGGCCAGCAGCGTGTTGCGCTTTTTCGGCGTAAGCTTGCCCGAAGCCGTGGCCGCGGCCAGCGCGATCTTGATGTTGACCTCGTTGTCCGAACAATCAACCCCGGCTGAATTGTCGATGAAATCGGTGTTGATCCGTCCCCCGATGCCCTTGGCCCCTGCCAGCGCAAACGCGATCCGTCCCGCTTGGGTCACGCCAAGGTTCGCGCCTTCGCCGATCACCCGCGCCCGCACTTCGCCGGCATCGACACGCAGGCTGTCATTGGCCGGGTCGCCCACCTGGATGTGGTTTTCATGGGCCGCCTTGACGTAAGTGCCGATCCCGCCGAACCACATCAGGTCCACCGGCGCGCGCAGGATCGCGGAGATCAGCGCCTCGGGCTCAATCGTTTTGGCGTCGATTCCCAGCACATCACGCGCCTGCTTTGACAGCTTGATCGACTTGGCACTGCGCGCAAACACGCCCCCGCCCTTGGAGATCAGGCTGGTGTCGTAATCTTCCCAGCTTGAGCGGGGGAGTTCGAACATCCGCTTGCGCTCTTTCCAGCTGGCCAGCGGGTTGGGCGCGGGGTCGATGAAGATGTGGCGGTGATCGAAGGCAGCGACCAGTTTGAGCGCCTTGGACAGCAGCATCCCGTTGCCGAACACGTCGCCGGACATATCGCCGCAGCCCGCCACTGTGACGCTTTGCGTCTGCACGTCGATCCCCATTTCGCGGAAATGGCGCTGGACCGAAACCCAGGCGCCGCGCGCGGTGATGCCCATTGCCTTATGGTCATATCCGTTCGAACCGCCGCTGGCGAAGGCGTCATCCAGCCAGAAATCGCGCGCCTGTGCGATGCCGTTGGCGATATCGGAGAAGGTTGCGGTGCCCTTGTCCGCAGCAACCACGAAATAGGGGTCTTCGCCATCTAGCACCTCAACGCAGGCCGGGTGCACCACCTTGCCGCCGACGATGTTGTCCGTGATGGACAAGAGCGTGCGGATGAAGATTTCGTAAGATGCGCGGCCCTCTGCCGCCCAGCCTTCCCGGTCAATCGCGGGTGAAGGCAACTGCTTGGGATAGAACCCGCCCTTGGCGCCGGTCGGCACGATCACGGCGTTCTTCACGCGCTGCGCTTTCATCAGACCCAGCACTTCGGTGCGGAAATCATCGCGCCGGTCGGACCAGCGCAGGCCCCCACGCGCCACGGCGCCTGCGCGCAGGTGGATGCCTTCCACGCGCCGCGAATAGACGAAAATCTCACGCCACGGCAGTGGCTTGGGCAAGCCGGGGACCTGAGCCGAATCGAGCTTGAACGCGAGCGCCTCGGCAGCCGCGGGGGCAAAGGCGTTGGTGCGCAGCACCGCATCGATCACGGCGCGGTAAAGGCGCAGCAACCGGTCATCATTGATCGCGGTGACTTTGCCGAGGCCACGGGTGAAGGCGCTTTGCGCAGCGGCAATTGCCTCGTCGCGGTCGCCCGCAAACGCAGGGTCATGGCGTGCGGCGAACAGATCGATCATCGCGCGGGTCACCTGCGGTGCGGCGACCAGCGCATCGACCACGGTGTAGATCGTGTAACTCACGCCGGTCTGGCGCAGATAGCGATAGATCGCCCGCAGCCAGTTGGCGCTGCGCGGAGCCAGCCCGGCTGCCGGGATCAGACGGTTGAAGGGATCATCCTCACCCCCGCCGCCCAGCACGTCCGCCAGCGCATCCTCGATCAGCGCCGCCCGGTCGAGCAGCGCGCCTGCGTCGCGTCCGACAGGCACAGTGAGCAGGAATTCGTGGATCGTTCCCAGCCCCGGATCGGTCAGGAAGGTCGGCACTTCGGCCGCCACCCGAAACCCGAAATGCTCAAGCGCAGGCACCGCATCGGACAAGGCCAGCGCGCCCTTCAGCACGTAAACCTTCAGCCGCAGCGTGTCGGCCGCATCATCATCCAGCCGGTAAAGCCGCACGGCGCGGGTTGGATGCGCTGATCCGTCATCCCCCAGCGCCAAGGTCCGCAGCTTGGCGATATCGCGCGCGGCTTCGTGCGCGCCGTAGGTGAGGCGATAGCCGGTCGGGAAAGCCGGGGCATAGCGCGCCGCCAGCGCAGCGGCGCGGCCTTCGTCCTCGGTCTGGGCAAGAAAGCCTGCAACCGCCTCGTTCCAGCCGCGCAGCAGTTCGGTCAATTGCGTTTCGATGGCCGCATCATCGGGCAGATCGGCACAGGCGCGCACATCGATCAGGAACCGCAGCAGCGCCAGCCCGCGGCTTTCCACCTCAAGGCTCCAGTCCAGCAGGGCTGCACCGGGGACGTTGAGCAGCATCGCCTGAACCTGCAGGCGCACATCGGTCGACAGCTGATCGCGCGGCAGCCACACGAAGGCAAAGACATGCCGCTCCAGCGTGGCGCGCACCATGATAAGGCACGTGCGCGGGCGGTCGATCAGCGCCATCTTGGCGGTGACAAGGTCAGCAACCTGCGCCGGGTCAAAGGCCGTCAGCAGGTCATTGGGAAGCGAGGCAAAGGCATGCACCAGCGCCTTGCCGTTGTGCCCCGCCGGATCGAAACCGGCTTGTGCGGTGATGTTGGTCACCATTGCGCGCAGCACCGGCACCTCGCTCGGGCGCGCATTCAGCGCCGCACTGGTCCACAGCCCCGCATGGATCGAAAGCGCGGTAATCGCGCCGTTCTCACGCAGCGGCACGATGAACAGATCAAGCGGGCTGGTGCGATGGACGCGGGCCTGGACATTGGCCTTGATCGCCAACAGCGCCTGCGGGCGCCCTTCTGCCGCGTGGCGATCGAACCATTCGAAGGCCCGTTCGTAGCTCACTTCTGCCAACAGTTCCTGCGCCGAGGCGCAGCAGATGCCGAGCCGCTGAGTCGTGGTCCCGTCGCGGTGGCGGGTCAGGTGGCCAAGCTGGGTCAGCATCCCGCCGCCCAGCCAGCCAAGCAGCGCGCCCGCCTCTGCGTCGAGTGCCCCGGCCAGCGCCGCATCGTCCGCCATGGCGGCCTTCATCACGGGCCAATCGTTCACCGCTGCGTGAACATCGCCCAGCGTGGCCTGCAGCGCATCGCGCAGCTCGCGGCGCTGGCGCGCGTCAGCCCGCGGGGTTTCGATATAGATCATCGATTCGCGCGCGCCCGCCTGCGCCGCGTCACCTTTGCCAAGCGCCGTAATCGCGCCCGTGTCATCACGTGTCACCGCAACGACAGGGTGCAACAGCCGATCAATCGCAAGGCCCTGTGCAGCGATGGTCGCGGCAACCGAATCGACCAGGAACGGCATGTCGTCATTGACGATAGCGATCCGCAGGTGACGCCGCTCCCCCGTTGCGGACTCAAGCTGAACAATCGCCTGGCCGGGCGCCCGCGTGGCAGCAGCGGCCAGCAGCCAGCCAGCCGCGTCATCAAGCGCCGCCTTCTCCACCGGGGCGTCACCGGGCAAAAGCGAGGCTTCAAGCTGAAGCCGCAAGGCCTTGATCAACGCAGGCTTTGCGCCTTTGGCCGGAGCGTTTTCGGGCGCGGTGGTGACGGTCTTCGACCCCATGGTAGGCTCCTGCTGATCCTGCGATCCGGCGCGCCTTTTTTGCGCAATATTGTTATGCCGGATTGTTGTTATCGTGTCTCTCGCGATACCCGTTTTCGTGCGTCTGGTGCAAGCGCGATCATGCCTTGCGATTACGCGGCAGGCACGGTTTCGCAGGCCTCCAGCGTGCGTTCGAGGCTGCGGATGCGCGCCTGCGGATCATAGGTGGCGCCGCACAACAGAATCTCGTCCGCCCCGGTGCGGGCAACAAAGGCGGCGATCTGATCGCGGACCTGTACGGGCGTGCCGACTGCTGATGCCTGCCCGATATGGGCCATCATTGCTTGTGCGCTGGCAGGCAGGGTGTCGGTGTAGCCCGCGATCGGCGGGGGCAGCTTGCCCGGCGTGCCGGTGCGCAGCCGCACGAAGCTTTGCTGCTGGCTGGAGGCGAGCAGGCGGGCTTCGGCTTCGGTTTCGGCGGCAAAGACGTTCATCGCCACCATCACGTGCGGCTTGGCCAGTGCATCGGACGGCTGGAAGTCGCGGCGGTACACTGTCAGCGCCGTGTCGAGGTGATCGGGGGCGAAATGTGCAGCAAAAGCATAGGGCAGACCGAGCTTGGCGGCGAGCTGCGCGCCAAACAGGCTCGATCCCAGCATCCACAATTCCACCTGCGCGCCCAGACCGGGCGTAGCATAGATGGGCAGGTCGTAGTCGCCCGTCAGCAGCGCCCGCAGTTCAACCACATCCTGCGGGAAATATTCCGCCGCCTGATGCAGGTTCTTGCGCAGCGCGCGCTGCAATTCTGGCCCAGCGCCGGGTGCGCGGCCCAGCCCCAGGTCGATCCGCCCAGGGAACAGCGCGTCCAGCGTGCCGAACTGTTCGGCAATCTGAAACGGCGTGTGATTGGGCAGCATGATCCCGCCCGATCCGATCCGGATGCGGCTGGTCGCGTTGCCGATATGGGCGAGCACCACGGAAGTCGCGCCGCCTGCAATCCCGTCCATCGCATGATGTTCAGCCACCCAGAACCGGTCACATCCCAGCGCGTCGGCAGCGCGGGCTAGCTCGGTGGTGGCGGCAAAGGCTTGCGTCAAAGTGCCGCCTTCGCGGACCGGCACCAGATCGAGCACGGAAAATCGGGTCATGGCTGGGGTTCCTCCTGCAAGGTGGTAGTGTCAGCCGCCGGTTTTGCTATGGGGCCAAGCTGGGCCAGGTAATCCGTGGCCGTCGCCGCGGCGGGCGTGCCCGGCGCAAGGGCAAGGACCGATTGCCAGCTCGCCCGCGCCGCAGCGTCACGTCCGGAAAGCACCGCAATCACGCCGGCTTCAAGCCCGATCTCGGCATTGCCGGGGGTGAGCAGAGCCGCGCGCTCGATCGCGGTCTGGGCTTGCGTCAGCCGGTCGAGCCGGCGCAGCAGCGTGGCTTTGAGCAGCCAGCTTTCGGCGCGTTCGGGCGCGAGCGTCGTCGCTGATTCCAGCGCGGCAAGCCCCTCCTCGCCGCGCCCCAGTGCCACCAAGGCACGGGCACGATCGGTTGCGGCAATCGCTTCGAGCGGCGCGGAACCCGCTTGGCGGGCATCAATCCCCGCCTCGGTCAGCAAAGTCAGCGCGCCCAGCGCATCGCCGCTCGCCAGCGCAGCGTTCCCGGCCAGCGCGGCAAACCGCGCCCGGGCGCGGCTTTCGTCGGCAGGCGTTTCATCGCGCGCCGCCAGAAAAGCGGTGCGTGCATCGTCCCACAGGCCCAGTTCGCTCGAAGCCGTGCCGAGGCAGTGGTTGGCGAGTACGCGGTCGGCGCCTCTGGTTTCGCTCCGGCGAATCTGAGCGGTCGAATGCGCGCGGGCCGGGTCTTCTGCCAGTTGATCGAGACAGGTTTCCAGCCATGCGCTGGTCGCGTTCAATTCGTCCTGTGCCACGTCAGGGCGAGCCAAATTTTCACGAGCGGGCCGGTCGCGCACAAGATCGTCGTTTGGCAGGCCCCCCATCATGGGGTTGGGGCCAACCTGAAGCAGCAGGGCAAGGAGAAGGGACACAAGGCGTTATCCGGTAAATTCGGCCACGATGGCCTTGAGGGCGGCAATGTCGCTTTCCCGCGACAGGCGATGATCGCCGTCTTCTATCAGGGTTACCTGTATGTCGTCCGAACGCAGCGCCGCTTCAAGCCGCAAGCTGATGTCCCACGGCACATCGGCGTCCGCCTTTCCGTGCAGCAGGCGCACCGGACATGTGAGGTCGATACCGTTCTCAAGCCGCAGGTGACATTCGGCATCGGCGAAGAACGTGGCATGGGTGGGCGTGGGCTCGGGGCCATAGGGATTAGGCTCGAAGATCGTCTCGCCTGCCGCCAGCGTGGCGCGCTGTTCGTCGGTATAACCCCAGCGGGTGAAATCGGGCGCGGGGGCAATCCCGATCATCCCGGCCAGACGGTGCCTGAGATGTTCGGCCAGCAGCAGCATCAGCCAGCCGCCCATCGAGGACCCCACCAGCAGCACCGGCCCGCTGACATAGCTTTCGACCAGCGCCAGCACCTCGTCGCGCCAGCGGCTCAGCTTCCCTTGCGCAAAGTCACCCCCCATCGTTTCTCCGGCGCTCTGTCCGCAGCCCGAATAGTCGAGCAACAGGCAGGCACGGCCGTGTTCCTGCGCCTCGGCAAACAGCGCGCTCGCCTTGCTGCCGCTCATGTCGGACATGTAGCCGGGCAGGAACACGAGGCAGGGGCCAGTTCCGGCGGTATAACGGAAGGCGATGCGGCGCCCATCGTAAAGCGTGTGGTGCAGGATCGGTGTCATGCGCGTGTTCATGCCTTGCCCGCCTGCGCAAAGGCAACCATTCTGACAGTGTCATTTGATCACGGCGACTGTCACAGCAGCGCAATGGGAAGGAAATAAGCAGGACCCGATGTTCAAAACCGACACTGCCGCCCAGCCGGCCCCCTCGCCCAAGGCGCTGACCCGCCGCCACCTGTTCAACCTCGCAGGCGCCGCCACGGCGCTGGCCGCCACGCCGCTTGCCGCGCGCAGTTTTGGCACCGGCTTCACCCACAATGTCGCCAGCGGCGAGCCTTCGGGCAATTCGGTGCTGCTGTGGACGCGCTATGTCGGTGAGGCTGACACCATGTTGACCTGGCAGGTGAGCGAAACCGAGAGTTTTGCCAAGCCGCTGGCCGAAGGCAGCGTCACCGCCTCGCCGCAGCGCGACTGGTGTGCCAAAGGGATCGCCACGGGCCTTGCGCCGGATCGGTGGTATTTTTACCGCTTTGTCGCGCCCGATGGCACCGCCTCGCCCACGGGCCGCACCCGTACGCTGCCGGTGGACACCACCGCGAAGTTCCGGCTTGCGGTGTTTTCCTGCTCCAATTTCGGATTCGGCTGGTTCAATGCCTATGGCCATGCAGTCGAGGCCAACGACGCCGACCTGGCGGTGCACTTGGGCGATTACATTTACGAATATGGCGCCGATAATTACCCCAATCCGGGGCAAGGCGTGGCCGAGCGGGTGCTGACGCCTGCCACCGAGATTATCGCGCTGACTGATTACCGTCTTCGTTACGCCACCTACCGAGCCGATCCCGATTGCCAGCGCCTGCATCAGGTGCTGCCGATGATCGCGGTTTGGGACGATCACGAAAGCGCCAATGATTCGTATGAAACCGGCGCGCAGAACCACCAGCCCGAAACCGAGGGCGAATGGAGCGTGCGCAAGGCCGCGGCCAAGCAGGCCTATCGCGAATGGATGCCGGTGTCCGACGCACCCTATGCCGCCTATCAGGTCGGCGATCTGGCGACGCTGTTCCGGCTCGACACCCGGTTGGAGGGGCGCGAGCAGCAGTTCAGCCTCGAAAAGGTGCTGGCCGGAAAAACCGATCCGCAAGCCGCGATGGCCGCGCTCAATGCCTTCCGGGATGGCGACTGGTCCAATCCGGACCGCCAATTGCTGGGCGCTGCGCAGGACACATGGCTGGCAGAGGGCCTTGCCACATCGACGGCCAAGGGCACGCATTGGCAGGTGCTGGTGCAGCAGGTGCTGATCGGCAACCTCAAGAGCCCGCAGGCCTTCGCCGGGATGGGGGGCGATGGCCTGCCCGATTTCGTGCGCCAGCGCCTCGCCGCCGCCGCGATGGCGAGCAAGGTGGGCCTGCCGCTCAACATGGACGCGTGGGATGGATACCCCGCCGCGCGCGAAAAAGTGTTCCAGGCTGCACTCGCCGCCGATGCCAACCTGATTGTGCTGGCCGGCGACACGCATAATGGCTGGGCCTTCGATCTGGCGCAGGATGGCGCCAAGGTCGGCGTGGAACTGGGCGTGTGCTCGGTCAGTTCGCCGGGGTTTGAAAGCTATCTGAGCTTCATGAAGCCCGATACGCTGGCAGCTGCGCTGGTGGCCGAGAACGAACAGCTGGTCTGGGCCGATACCGCGCAGCGCGGCTACATGGTGGTGGAACTGACCCCGGCACGGGCAACGACCGAATATCGGTTCAGCACCGGGGTGAAGCAGCGTTCGACCACGCTGGCGGGGACCAAGCGGATCACCACCGAAAAGGGATCGGGCAAGCTGGCGGTTTAATCGCGGGTGAAGATCGCCTCAATTGGCAGGCCGAACAGATCGGCAATGGTGAAGGCCAGCGGCAGCGGGGGATCATAGCGGCCCGTCTCGATCGCGTTGACGCTCTGGCGGCTGACGGCTCACGTCTGACGCCGGGGCCAAGGACAGAGCGCAGCGAGGCGGCCAGTATTCGGCGTGACTCGCAGTGGTATGGAGGGTAAAGATGACGAGATGACCATGCTGTCTGCCTCCACCCGCACCACCACCCGGACTATCCGGGGGCGGCGGCGCGCGGGTTAGGCCTGACGCCCGCCGCCCGGTTCGGGGTGGCGCGGTGTTCTTCCCGAATCGGTTCTTTGCCCAACACCGCTCTTCCGGTGCACGCCTGCTTGTGGCAGGGCGCGCCAAACGAGACGGACGCTAGAACATGACCGAACTGCTCAAGATCAGCCTGCCCGATGGATCGGTGCGCGAAGTGCCGCCCGGTAGCACCCCGGCGGATATTGCCGCCGCGATCGGCCCCGGCCTTGCCAAGGCGGCGCTGGCCGCGCGCGTCGATGGCGAGTTACGCGACCTGACCCGGCCCTTCGACGGCGATGCGCAACTCGCGCTGGTCACGTCGCGCGACGAAGCCGATGCGCTTGAACTTGCCCGCCACGATTACGCCCACGTGCTGGCCGAAGCGGTGCAATCGCTGTTCCCCGGCACGCAGATCACGTTCGGCCCTTCGACCGACGATGGCTTCTATTACGACGTGAAGGCGCCCGACAGCCGCGAGCCGTTCAGCATGGACGATCTGCCCGCGATCGAAAACGAAATGCGCCGCATCATCCGCGCTGACAAGCCGCTGCACCGCGAAGTGTGGAGCCGCGAAGACCTCATCGCCAGGTGGGCCGGCGCGGGCGAGACCTTCAAGGCCGAATGGGCGAAGGAACTGCCCGAGGGCGAGGAGCTGACGGTCTACTGGAGCGGCAGCCCAAACGACGATGGCGCCTGGCTCGATATGTGCCGCGGCCCGCACCTGCCGTCCACCGGCAAGCTCGATCCCGATGCGTTCAAGCTGATGCGCGTGGCTGGCGCATACTGGCGCGGCGATCAGAACAATGCGCAGCTCACGCGCATCTATGGCACCGGCTGGCTCAACAAGAAGCAGCTAAACGCGCACCTCACGCGCCTCGAAGAAGCCGCCAAGCGCGATCACCGCAAGCTGGGGCGCGAGATGGACCTGTTCCACTTGCAGGAAGAAGCCCACGGCTCTGTCTTCTGGCACCCCAAGGGCTACCGCATCTGGCGCGAGCTGGAAGCCTATATGCGCCGCAAGATGGACGGCGCAGACTACCGCGAGATCAAGACCCCGCAGCTGATGGACGTGCGCCAGTGGACGCAATCGGGCCACTGGGGGAAGTACGCGCAGAACATGTTTGCGGTGCCCGACATGGTCCCCGAGGTCGATGAAGACAGCGGCGCTGCGTCTCCCAAGGTGGCGGATGATGCCGAATGGCTGGCGATCAAGCCGATGAATTGCCCTGCGCACGTGATGGTGTTCAAGCAGGGGATCACCTCCTATCGCGATCTGCCGATCCGCTTGGGCGAGATGGGCTGCTGCCACCGCAACGAGCCCCATGGCGCGCTGCACGGGCTGATGCGCGTGCGCCAGTTCACACAGGACGATGCGCATATCTTCTGCACCGAAGCGCAGGTGGTGGGCGAGGTGCAGGCCTTCCTCGCGCTCGCCGATTCGGTCTATCGTGACTTCGGCTTTACCTATGACATCAAGCTTGCCCTGCGCCCGGAAAAGCGGTTTGGCACCGAAGCGGATTGGGACAAGGCCGAACAGGAATTGCGCGACGCTTTGACGGCGAATGGGTTGGAATGGGAGGAACTTCCCGGCGAAGGCGCATTCTATGCCCCCAAGCTGGAATGGCACCTGACCGACGCAATTGGCCGCACTTGGCAGGTCGGCACGATCCAGTCGGACCGGGTGCTGCCCGAGCGGCTTGATGCGCACTACATCGGGGAGGATGGTGACAAGCACCGTCCGGTGATGCTGCACCGCGCGATCTTCGGCTCTTACGAACGCTTCATCGGCATCCTGATCGAACACTTCGCCGGACGCCTGCCTGCATGGCTCGCCCCGGTGCAGGCCGTGGTGGCGACCATTGTTTCGGACGCGGATGACTACGCTGGAGCGGTCGAAGCGAAATTGCGCGCAGCGGGCATCCGGGTCGAAACCGATCTGCGCAACGAGAAGATCAACTACAAGGTGCGCGAACACAGCCTCGCCAAAGTTCCGCACCTGCTGGTGGTCGGCAAGCGCGAGGCCGAGGAAGGCACCGTCGCGGTCCGCACGCTGGGCGCGGAACATCAGAAGGTGATGAGCCTTGATGATGCCATCGCGATGCTGCGCCGCGAAATCACGCCGCCTGATCTCGCGCCCACTCTCGCCGCCGACTGACGCACCGCCCAGTGGAAATCCTCGGGGGCTTTACCGCGCTGCAGATCGCGGTCGCGCTGGTGGCAGCGCTGGGATCCGCCTTCGTGCGGGGGCTAACCGGGTTTGGCATGGCGATCCTGCTGGTGCCGGTGCTGGCGCTCGCTCTGCCGCCGGTCGAAGCGGTGGTGCTGGCCAATGCGCTGTCGCTGATGATCGGCGCGACCGAAATTCGCACGCTGGTGCGCGAGGCCGAGCCGACCGCCTGGGCGATCGGCGGGGCTGTAGTGCTGACCACGCCGCTGGGCCTGTGGGCGCTGTCGCTGACGGGCAAGGACGTGGCGCGGCTGGTGATTGCGCTCATCGCACTGAGCGCCTTTATCGCCATCCTGCTCCCACGCCGGGGCGAAGGCGTGCCGGGGGCCATAGTCACTGGCAGCGTGGGACTGCTGAGCGGTTTGATGACAGGCTATGCCGGGATGCCGGGGCCGCCGGTGGTGCCCTACTACGCCGGGCGCGCGCTGCCGCGGCCGACGATCAAGGCATCAATGCAGCTGATCTTCACCATTGCCGCCAGCGCCGGGCTCGCCAGCGCGACATGGCTTGGCATCTTGCGGTGGGAATTGCTGGTGTTCGCGCTACTGATGCTGCCGATGATTATCGGCGGCAACTGGCTCGGTGCGCGGGTCTCGGGGCGGGTCAGCGATCCTGTCTGGCGTGCGAGTGTCGGCGTCATTCTCGGCGGCGCTGCGGTCGCGGCGTTTGCTCGCCTGATTTAAATCAGAACGGCAGCGCCTGGCCTGCGAGGATCAGCGCAGCCGTACAACCGAGTACAGTCGCCCGGCGCGCCAATTCCAGCGAATCAGTACGAGTGGTGACGACAAGCGGCTGAGGGAAAGCAAGGGCTCGGTTCATAAGTCCGCACTCTCGCCCCAATTCCCTAACGAAGCGTTAATTCGCGGGCACGGCGGGCATTTGCTGGCTGGCACAATGGAAGCCGCCGCCACCTGCAAGCACCGCCTCGCCCGGCAAGCCGATAGTGTCCCGATCGGGGAACAGCGCGGCGATTGCGGCGACACCCTCGGCATCATGCGGGCTGCCGAAGGTCGGCACCACCACCAGATGCGAGGTGATGGCGAAATTCACATAGCTTGCGGGTTCAATCACACCATCGCGGGTCAGCAGGCCGGGCGAAGGGATGCGCACCACCTCGACGCCAGCAGCCTCGGCCCGCGCGGCGGCATCGGCGTAGATCGCGGCATTGGGATCGTTGGCACCGGTCGCCTGCGGCACCACCAGCCGGTTTGGCCCGACAAAGCGCGCCAAGTTATCGACATGCCCATCGGTATGGTCGTTGATGAGGCCATCGCCCAGCCACACCACGCGGGTGAAGCCCAGATGCGCGGCCAGTTCCGCTTCGATTGCCGCGCGGGTCATCGCCGGGTTGCGGTTGGGATTGAGCAGACATTGCTCGGTCGTGGCGACCAGCCCGGTGCCATCGCCATCCACCGCGCCGCCTTCCAGGATCATGGGAATCGCGGTGACGGGCAGTTCCGTATCGCGTGCCATCGCCGCGCCGATGTCCTGATCGCCGGGCATGAGATATTTGCCGCCCCAGCCGTTGAAGGCAAACCGCTGCGCACGGGGCGTGCCGTCCGCGCCCAGCACCACCAGCGGCCCGGTGTCCCGCAGCCAGACATCGCCATAGACGCGCCGTTCCAGCGTGACTTTGCTGCTGACAAGCTGGCGCGCGCGGGCTTCGTTCGCCGCGTCACGCACCAGCAGGCGCACCTGCTGCCCGCTCTCCGCCACGGCAGAGGCAAACGCCGCCATCTGCTCTTGTGCAGGCTCGAGCCAACCCGGCCATTCCTCGGCCAAGTGCGGGAAACCGATCCACAGCCAGGCTTGCGGCGCCCACTCGGGCGGCATGAGCGGTGACATTATGCGCTCAGCAGCCGTTTGCCGAAGCCGCGCAATCCGCGTCCCGCACGGCCTTGAACTCGTCACCGTCGTTCCAGTTGGGCCAACTGTTGCTTGTCGCCAGCGTCCGGCCGATGCGGTAATAAAGCTGCAGGTCGGCCATCACGCCAGACCAGTCCCAAGCCTCGTTGAATTCGTCCTTGGGGCCATGATAGCGGTTTTCGGTGTAGTCCGCAGCCACGGCGGCTCCGGCCTCGGTCCCGCCGACGATCAGATCCTCGCCGCCATCAATATACAGCATCGGCACGCCCAGCTTGGCGAAGGCAAAGTGATCGGACCGGT
Source organism: Erythrobacter sp. 'gip.4 top 5' (assembly GCF_056495765.1). NCBI lineage: Bacteria > Pseudomonadati > Pseudomonadota > Alphaproteobacteria > Sphingomonadales > Erythrobacteraceae > Erythrobacter > Erythrobacter sp. 'gip.4 top 5'. Next base: position 486,647 of record NZ_CP200270.1, read on the forward strand.
AATAGTAACCGGCCTCGGGCTTGGGATTGGGCGTCGCCACGCGGCCATCGGCCTTCAACGCGGCGTCAAGGAACTGATCGAGCTGCGATTTGCCCGGCCCCACGACCGTAACGTCCTTGGCCGGACCTGCCACCTGAAAGGCGTCCATGTTGATCCCGCCCACGGTCTGCGCAAGCGGGAACACCGGGTTGTCGGCATAGTATTTCGCGCCGAGCAGGCCTGATTCCTCCGCCGTCACCGCAAGGAACACCAGGCTGCGGCGCGCCGGGCCAGCCTTGGCATGCGCCTCGGCCAAGGCGACCAGCGCGGCGGTGCCGGTGGCATTGTCCACTGCGCCGTTGCAGATATCGTCGCCATCGGGCGCGGGGGTGCAGCGGCCCAAGTGATCCCAGTGCGCGGTGTGCATCACGTATTCGTTCGGCGCCTCGCTGCCGGGCAGGATGCCGATGATATTGTGCGAGGTGATGCTGCGGAAGTCGCTGGCAAAACGGGTCGCTGCCGTCAGGCCCAGCGGCACCGCCTTGAAACCCTTGACCTGCGCTGCCCGGATCAGGGCATCCAGATCCTGTCCGGCGGCGGAGAGCACTGTGCGCGCCGCATCTTCGGTCAGCCAGCCGTTCATCTGCGTCAGCGGCGGAGCATTCTCACCGCGCTGGGCATAGGCCTGCGGGCCGCTCCACGAGCTTTCGACCACGTTCCAGCCATAGCTCGCAGGGGCCGTCTGGTGGACGATCAGCGCGGCGGCCGCACCCTGCCTTGCGGCTTCTTCATATTTGTAGGTCCAGCGCCCGTAATAGGTCATCGCCTTGCCATTGAACGGGCCTTGAAGGCCGCTCGCCTGCCAATCGGGATCATTGACGAGGATCACCACTGTCTTGCCGCGCACATCGACACCGGCATAGTCGTTCCAGCCGCGTTCGGGGGCGTTGATGCCATAGCCGACGAACACCAGTTCGCTGTTCGCAAGCGTCGTGCTGGCATCCTCACGATAGGTCACGCCAACCCAGTCCTTGGCGAAATCGAAGCTGAGGTTGGCGCCTTTGCCGGTGATGGCGAGCGGGGCGTAATCCTTGCCGGTGATCTCCACCAGCGGGACTTCCTGCACCCAGGAATTGCCGTTGCCGGGCTGGAGGCCAGCGGCCTTGAACCGTTCGGTCATCAGCGCGATGGTTTTGTCCTCGCCCGCGCTGCCGGGCATCCGGCCTTCAAAGGCATCGCTCGACAGAGTGCGGGTGACGTTCTTCATGGTATCTTGCGACAGCTGGCCCGGTTGGGTCGCGGGAATATCCAGCGCGGCGACGCCTTGGCTGCCGGTTGTCGTCTGGCATCCGGCCAAGGCCAGCGCCCCTGCCGTGATCGCGCCAAGCGCGGAATATCTGGTGGCCATGGCGATGTTCTCTCCAGCGGAATATGTCACAAACAGACGCCGCCCATCGCAGAGCGTGGCATATGGCGCAAGCGTGGGGCGCAAGCAGGGGGGCAAACATGGGGCCAAGCACGGGGCCCCTTGCAGCCACAGCAGGCCGGGGCCAAAGAGGCAGGCGATGGGACATCACCCGAACCCCGATTGGGACAGCGCACTGCACCGCGCCCGCACCCACGCGCCCTTTCTTTCGCGCGCGCTGGATCGCCAGCCCGAGCTTGCCGCCTTGCTCGCTGCCGGGGAGAGCGAACCCGCGCTCGAATGGGCGCGGGCGCAAGGCGCGGTTGAGCCTGAGGTCGCGCTGCGGCGTGAACGGCTCGCACTGGCGGCCGCGCTGGCGGTGGGCGATCTGGCCGGAGCCTTCGCCCTACCGCAGGTGGTGCGCGAACTCACCGCCTTTGCCGACCGCGCGCTCGACCGTGCGATCCGCACCGCGATCAGCGAACGCACTGACCGCGACTCGACCGATGGTTTCATCGCGCTGGCGCTGGGAAAGCAGGGCGCGGGCGAACTCAACTATTCGTCCGACATTGATCCGATCCTGCTGTTCGACCGCGACCGTCTCACACGCCGGCCTGCCGATGATCCGGGTGACGCGGCGCAGCGCTATGCGCGGCGGATCGTCGCGCTGCTCTCGGCCAGCACCGCCGATGGCTATGCGCTCAGGGTCGACCTGCGGCTGCGACCTGCAAGCGAGATCAGCCCTCTGTGTGTGCCGGTCGGCGCGGCGATGACGCATTATCAGGGCGCGGCGCTGGCGTGGGAGCGCGCCGCCTTCACCCGCGCACGGGCGGCGGCAGGCGACATCGCGGCGGGCGAGGCGTTCCTCGCAGCGATCCTGCCGTTCGTGTGGCGGGGGCAACTGGATTTTGGCGCGATCGAAGAGATTCGCGCGCTCACCCTGCGCATCCGCCACAGCCATGAAGGCCCGCCTGCTCCCGGCCCCGGCTTCGACGTAAAACGCGGGCGCGGCGGCATCCGCGAAATCGAATTCTACGCCCAGACCCATCAGCTGATCCATGGTGGGCGCGATGCCTCGCTGAGGGTACGCGGCACCCGCGCAGGCCTTGACCGGCTGGCGGCCGCCGGATGGATTGCGCAGGAAAACGCCGTGACCCTGGGCGAAGGCTATGACCGGTTAAGGCAGGTCGAGCACCGCTTGCAGATGGTCAACGACCGCCAGACCCATGCGCTGCCAGAAGGCGAAGCGCTGGACAATGTCGCGCAGCTTGATGGTCTCAAGGATGGCGCGGCGCTGGTGGCAGAGCTGACCGAACTGACGACCCGCACCGGGCGCATTTACGAAGAACTGATCGGCCAGCCCGAAACCGTGGCGGTGCCGGTCGCCATGCCGGTCAGCGCGCTTACGCACAGCCTTGGCCAATGGGGCTTTCCCGAACCCGATGTGCTGGCGGAGCGGATCGAGACCTGGCGCGATGGTCGCCATGCCGCGATCCGCAGCCCGCAGGCCGTGGCGGCGTGGGACCGGCTGGCGCCTGCACTGCTCAAAGCGATGGCGCAGTCCGATGATCCGATGCGCGCCGTGACCAGGTGGGAACGCATCATCGAAAGCGTGCCGTCGGCCATCACCACCTTCCGTCTGCTCGATGCCCGGCCCGATCTCACCCAGCGGCTGGTCGCCGCGCTGACGCTCGCCCCCGCCTTGTCGGATGAACTGGCGCGCAAGCCCGAACTGCTCGACACCATGATCGACAAGGACGCGCTCGACCTGCCGGGCGCGGTGCCGCAGATCATGGCGCGGATGCGGGGCGCGGCGATCCGCCCGGATTACGAGGCGCTGCTCGATGCGATCCGGATTATCACGGGTGAAATCCGCTTTGCTTTGGGCATTCAGCTGATCGAAGGGCTGGCCGATCCGCTCGCCATCGCCCGCGCTTTGTCGCGCACCGCCGAAGCTGCGATGCAATTGGCCGCCGATGCGACGGCGCAGGAATTCGCCGCCAAGCATGGGCGCATTGCTGGCAGCGAATTGCTGATCCTGGGCCTAGGGCGCCTGGGCGGCGGGGCGCTGACGCACGCGTCGGACCTTGATATCGTCTATCTGTTCACCGGCGATTTCGCCGCGCAATCGGAGGGCCCGCGCCCACTGGGGGCGACGATCTATTACAACCGCCTCGCCAGCCGCGTCAGCGCCGCACTGTCGGTGCCGACCGCACAAGGCGCGCTGTACGAGGTCGACACGCGGCTGCGCCCGCAGGGCAATCAAGGCCCACTGGCAGTCAGCTGCGCGGCCTTTGGCAAATACCAGCGTGAAGCGGCGTGGACGTGGGAGCACATGGCGCTGGCCCGCGCGCGGGTTTTGTACGGATCGCCCACAGCCCGCGCCGAACTGGAGGCGGTGCTGGCGGAGGTGCTGCACGCCCCGCGCAACAAGGAGGCGTTGCGCGGCGCCGTGCTCGCGATGCGCACCGAAATGGCCAAGCACAAACCGCAAAATGGCCCCATCGATGCCAAGCTGGCGCGTGGCGGGCTCGTCGATATCGAGTTTCTTGTCCATTACCTGCAACTGCGCGGCGCGGCGACGGATGGTACCGCGCTCACGCAGACCGCGCCCGATGCGCTTGATCCCGATCTGGCCACCGCGCTTTCAGGGTTGATCACGGCCGGCCTGATTCCCGCTGGCCTTGCCCAGCCGCACGCGCTGATGAGCCGGATGCTGGTGGCCGGGCGCCTGCTCGCCCCCGACGGGAGGGAACCGCCACCGTCCGGTGCGCAGGCCCTGGCACGGGCGTGCGGGTGCGCGACGTACGATGAATTGCTGGAAGCCTTTGCTGCGGCGCGGCAACAGGTGGCAGAGGCCTGGAAACAAATCCTGCACACAGACATTCTCGAAACCAAACAGGAGAACCCCGCATGACCACTTTTCCCAGCATTGGTGACGCCATCCCCGATATTGCCATGGAAACGCCCGAAGGCGGCACTGTAAAGCCGTCCGACTTTGCCGGATCAAAGCTGGTGATCTTCTTCTATCCCAAGGACGACACACCCGGCTGCACCACCGAGAACAAGGATTTCTCCGCGCTACAGGACCAGTTCGAAGCGGCGGGAACGAAGCTGCTCGGCGTCAGCAAAGACCCGGCCAAGAAGCACGCCAAGTTCATCGCCAAGCACGGCCTCACTGCGCCGCTGGCGTCCGATGCCGAAGAAGGTGGCCTCTCCGATGCGCTCGGCGTCTGGGCGGAAAAGCAGATGTACGGCAAAACCTACATGGGCATGGTGCGCGCCACCTATCTGGCAGCCGCAGACGGCAAGATTGCGCAGATCTGGCCCAAGGTGAAGGTCGCCGGCCACGCGGAAGACGTGCTCGCGGCAGCAAAAGCACTCTGACCAGACCCATGCAAACCGTTGCCCATGTCATTCGCGCCGCGCTGCTGACCGCCGATCCGCGCGCCAAATGCTTCGCTGCACGTGACGTGGCGCGGGCCTGGCGGCGCGGCGCGCTGGCGTGGGATTTCGATGTTTCCATGCCGGATCAGCCCGCCTGGCCCGATGCGCCCGAACTGCTCCCACCCAGCCAGATGCCCAAACGGCGCAAAGGCGGGTCGGAGCGGGGGCGGATCGCGCTGTGGCACAGTCTGGCGCATATCGAATTTGTCGCGATTGATCTGGCGCTCGACATGGCGGGGCGCTTCGGCGCGCAGATGGGACCGGAATTCGTCGGCGATTTTCTGGATGTCGCGGCGGATGAAGCGATGCATTTCGCGCTGCTGGCACGCAAGCTGGAGCAGCTCGGCAGCCATTATGGCGCACTCCCTGCCCATGCAGGCCTGTGGGAAGCCGCGCACGGCACCCGGCACGATGTCGCCGCCCGGTTGGCGGTGGTGCCCATGGTGCTGGAAGCGCGTGGCCTCGATGTGACCCCGGCGACGCTCGAGCGGGTGCAGGCGAGCGGTGACGTGCGCGGCGCAAAAATCCTCGCCCGCATCCTTGACGATGAGATCCGTCACGTCGGCCTTGGCACGAAGCATTTTCTGCGTTGCGCCAAAATGTTCCAAAAAAATCCCGAATCTTTCTGGCAATCGCTCGTCAAACTGCATTTTCGCGGTTTTGTTCGACCGCCATTTAACGACTCAGCGCGTCTTGCAGCCGGTTTATCGCGGGAATTCTATGCAGAGATTGCGCATTAACGATCCGTCCGGATAACCCCGACTCAACAAAGGCGCGCAGTTGACGTGCCGGGATAATCCAACGGCAAAAGCCGCAATCGGGAACCGGGTCAATTATGAAATCTGCCGTGCGCCACGTGATGAAGCTCGCTGTGTCAGCCTGCTCTGCCATCCTCGTCTCCGCCGCCGCTCCGGCTTTTGCCAACACCGCAAACTCTGCCACCACCGCCAGCGCCGACATGGCCGAACCGGTCCGCGAAGCGCAAGGCGATGCGGTCGACAATGGCGACACCCGGTTCAAGTCGCTGTTTGCCAGCTGGACCGCGCTGGAACGCAATACCCCCACATTGGGAAGCGGCGGCGATATGGCCGCCTTTTCTTCGCCCATCCAACAGCGCGCCGTGTCCATTCCGTCGCGCATGCCGCTGGAAGGCGCATCATTGACCAGCGGGTTCGGGATGCGCACGCATCCGGTGCTTGGTGGCCGCCGCGCCCATGCCGGCATTGATCTTGCCGCGCCCACCGGAACCCCGGTCTATGCCACCGCTGATGGCGTCATTGGCCGCGCGGACTGGTTTTCGAGCTACGGCCTGTTCATCAGCATCAACCACGGCGCTTCGATGGAAACGCGGTTTGCGCACCTGTCGCGCCTCGCCGTTGCTGCAGGCGATAACGTGAAAAAGGGCGACCTGATTGGCTATGTCGGATCGACCGGCCGTTCGACCGGCCCGCACCTTCATTATGAGGTCCGCGTGGATGGGCTTGCAGTCAATCCGATTCCGTATATGGTTGAGAGCGAAGCACAGCTTGCCTATGCGCGCGATGCCCGCCTGACCGGAATGGGCGGCGACTAAACGCCAAGCGCAAGCTGCAAGAGATTGCCCGCTGTAAGCGGGCCGGACATTGGAGAGGGTGTCCGAACATTGGCGGCGGGTTTACCCGCCGCCTTTTTTTGCGCCCACCGCCCCTGATCGCCCCTGCATCCTGCCCGGCACGATGAGTAGCATTTCCCATACCGTTTTTGCTTGCGAGCTTGCGCACCTCGCGTAACTTCCTCTTCAAGCCGTTTGAGCGGCAAGGGAGAGAGAACACATGTCGATGCATCCGATGGCGCACGCCGCGACCCGCCCCGATCACCCCGCTGTCATCATGACCGGATCGGGCAACCAGATCACCTATGGCGAAATGGAAGCGGAATCGAACCGCTTTGCGCACCTTTTGCGCGCCCACGGGATCGGCACCGGCGATGCCTTTGCCGTGCTGTTGGAAAACCGGATCGAATATTTCACCGTGATCTGGGGATCGCAACGCGCCGGGACCATGCTGGTGCCGATCTCATCGCGCCTGACCGCGCCCGAGGCGGCCTATATCATCCGCGATGCGCAGGCGGCGGTGCTGATCACCAGCGGCTATTTCAGCGCGATTCTGGATGACATCCGCGCCGCGTGCCCCGGCCTTACCGTTTTGATGATGGATTCAGACGATGCCGAGGATTTCGCCACCGCGCTGGCTGCGCAAAGCCCCGACCCCATTCCCGATCAGCGCGCCGGAATGGTGATGCTTTATTCATCGGGCACCACCGGGCGTCCCAAAGGTATCCGCCCCGCGCCGCCTGAAGACCCCGATCCGCAAGCGCTCGTGCCGCTGCTGGGCCTTGCCACCATGGGTGCCGGGATGCCGGCGGACGGTTCAATGATCTACCTCTCGCCTGCGCCGCTGTATCACGCCGCGCCGATCGGCTGGTGCTCGATCGTCCACCGGCTCGGCGGGACGGTGGTGATGATGGAGAAGTTCGATCCCGAAGAGGCATTGAAAGCCATCGAACGCTACAAGGTGACCGACAGCCAATGGGTGCCGACGCACTTTGTGCGCTTCCTCAAGCTCGACCCTGCGGTGCGCACACGGTACGATCTGTCGAGCCACCAGCGCGCGCTCCACGCCGCAGCGCCCTGCCCGGTGCCGATCAAGCGCGACATGATCGAATGGTGGGGGCCGATCATCAACGAATATTACGCAGGGTCAGAAATGATCGGGATGACACTGGTGAAGTCCGAACATTGGCTGGCCAAGCCTGGCACGGTCGGCGTGGCGGTGCATGGCAAGGTGCACGTCTGCGGGCCGGACAATGAAGAGCTGGGGCCGGACGGCGATGGCCTTATCTTCTTTGAAAACGACAATCTGCCCACCTATCACAACGACCCGGCCAAGACTGCTGAAGCGATGCACCCGAAAGGCTGGATGACGCTGGGCGATATCGGCCATCTGGACAGCGACGGCTTCCTGTTTCTCACCGACCGCAAAAGCCACATGATCATTTCGGGCGGCGTGAATATCTACCCGCAGGAAATCGAGAATCTGCTGGTCACGCACCCCAGGGTGATGGACGCCGCGGTGATTGGCGCGCCCTGCCCGGATCTGGGCGAGAAGGTGGTTGCGGTGGTGCAGCCCAAACACGCTGCGGACCTAGGGGCAGACGCCAGCGCCGCGCTGGAAGCGGAACTGCGCAGCTTTCTTGCCGCCAGCCTGTCCAAGATCAAAATGCCCAAGCTGTTCGATTTCCGCCCCGATCTCCCCCGCGAGGCCAATGGCAAGCTCTACAAGCGCGAATTGCGCGATGAATACGCCGCCGCCGCGAAAGAAGCCGCCGCGTGAGCGAAGCCCAAAATGGGGGGGCAGCCATCCTCCCCGGCGATCTGGCGCGGGCGGTGATCGATCCCCATGCCTATGCCGGGTGGGACGGGCTGCTCGACACCTTTGATCACATCCGCGCGACAACGCCGGTAGCCAAAGTGCAGCCCGATACGCCGGGGCTGTTCGATTCGCTGGTGGTGTTCGACGCGCCGATCCACCCCAAATATCGCAAGCTGACGCAGGAATGGTTCATGCCGAGGAACCTCGGCAAACTGGAAGGCGAGTTGCGCACACTGGCGGCAGCGACGGTGGACCGGATGATCGGCCAGGGTGGGGAGATCGACTTCGTAAAAGAGGTCGCCGGCCCTTACCCCTTGCGCGTTGTCATGCAGATCCTTGGCGTGCCGCCCGAAGATGAGCCGCGGATGCAGATGCTGACCCAGCAATTGTTCGGTGGGCAGGACAAGGACCTATCGGGCAGCGGTCTCGACCAGATGACGCCCGAACAGGTGGTGCAGATCGTCGCGGGCGCGGTGAAAACCTTTGAGGATTATTTCGGTGCGCTGGCCGAGGCACGGCGGGCCAATCCGACCGACGATGTCGCCAGCGTCATCGCCAATGCGACGGTCGACGGCCAGCCGCTGCCGCCGCGCGACATGGCGGGGTATTACATCATCGTCGCCACGGCCGGACATGACACTACCAGCGCCAGCACGGCGGGCGCGATGCAGGCGCTGGCACGTGATCCAGCGCAATGGGCACGGGTCAAAGCAGACCGTTCACTCCTGCCGGGCATCGTCGAGGAAGCGATTCGCTGGACCAGCCCCGTGCAGCACTTCATGCGCACCGCGGCGCAGGATTGCGAGCTTGGCGGGCAGCGCATCGCCAAAGGTGACTGGCTGATGCTCAATTATGTCGCCGCCAATCACGATCCGGCGCAATTCCCCGATCCGCGCCGCTTCGATGCTGCACGCTTCCCCAACCGGCACCTCGCCTTCGGGGCCGGCGCGCACCAGTGCCTGGGGCTGCATCTGGCGCGGCTGGAGATGCGGATCCTGTTCGAAGCGATCCTCGACCGGGTCGCTTGCGTCGAACCGGCGGGCGTAGCCCAGCGCGCCAGCAGCACCTTTGTGGGCGGTCTCAAGACCTTGCCGCTGCGGGTAACGCCGGGCTGAAAAATCGACCGAGCTGCGTCCGATTCTGCTTTGTCTTCAAGGGTCTTTCCCCTAGTTTTCAGATCATGGGATTCAAAGTTCGCCTTGCCATTACAGGGTTTGCGGCGTGAACCTGTTTGAGCCGCATAACCTGCCGTTCCTGATCGCCTTCGGGGTGCTGGGGCTAATTGCCCTGTTGCAAGTCACCGGCGTGGGCGAAGTGCTGGAAGGCGCGGGCGAATTCGACGCGCCTGACGGGCTTGAATCGGGCGGATTTGGCGAAGCGCTGTCCACGTTGCTGGGGCTGGGCCGCGTCCCGCTGCTGATCTGGCTCGCGGCGCTGCTGTTCGTGTTCGCTTGCGTCGGCGTGATCGGGCAGACGGTGCTGGAGAGCCTCTTTGGCGCGCCGCTGTCCGCCGGATGGGCCGCGCTGGCCGCCGGCGGGACGGCGCTGCCGCTCAACAGCCTGGCGATGCGCCCGCTGGCGGCGATCCTGCCCAAGGATGAAACCACCGCCATCGCCATCGACGATCTGGTGCGGCGCGATGCCGAAATCCAGATCGGCACGGCCCGTGCGGGGTCCCCTGCGCGCGCGAAGGTGGTGGACCGGCATGGGCAGGCCCATTTCGTCATGGTCGAACCGCATGACCAGACACTCGCATTGAACGCAGGCGATACTGTCCTGCTGGTGCGCCGCGAAGGGCAGACCTTCTACGGCGTGCACTATGAAAGCCCGCTGCTGGGGCTGGGCCAATAAAAAGGGAACGCACATGGCTTTAACCACACCGGAAACCACATCCATCGATCTGGTGTCATCCGGGGGCGATCTGATCAGCTACGGGATCATCGGCGGCATCTTCTTGCTTGTCGTTGTCATCATGCTGGTGGTCCTGATCCGGATGTACCGCCGCGCATCGAAGGAAACCGCCTTCGTGCGGACCGGCATGGGCGGCGAAAAGGTCGTGATGAACGGCGGGGCGCTGGTGTTCCCGGTGTTCCACGAAGCCATGCCGGTCAACATGAACACGCTGGTGTTGCCGGTGGTGCGCCGTGACGCCGAGGCGCTGATCACGCTCGACCGGTTGCGGATCGATGTGAAGGCCGAATTCTACGTCCGCGTTCGCCCCGATGCCAACGCCATCGCGATGGCAGCGCAGACGCTGGGCCAGCGCACCATGCAGCCCGATGCGCTGAAAGATCTGGTCGAAGGCAAGTTCGTTGACGCACTGCGTTCGGTCGCGGCGGGCATGACCATGAACGAGCTGCATGAACAGCGCGCCGACTTCGTGCAGAAGGTGCAGCAGGTCAGCTCCAACGATCTTGCCATGAACGGGCTTGAGCTGGAATCGGTGTCGCTCACCGGGCTCGACCAGACCTCCATCGAACACTTCAACGCCAACAACGCCTTCGACGCCGAGGGTCTGACCAAGCTGACCGAGCAGATCGAAGCGCGCAAGAAGCTGCGCAACGATATCGAGCAGGACACCCGCGTCCAGATCGAAACCAAAAATCTCGAAGCCAGCCAACGCAGCTTCGAAATTGCGCGCGATCAGGAATATGCGCGGCTGGAGCAGGAGCGCGAGGTCGAAGTGCGGCGTGCAGGGCAAACCGCCGAAATCGCGCGCGAGCAGGCCGAGCGCAACCGTGAGGCGGACGCCGCCCGGATCGAAGCGAAGAAGCAGGTCGATGCCCAGCAGATCGAGGCCGACCGGTTGGTCGAGGAAGCCCGCATCGATCAGCAGCGCGCGCTCGAAATCGCCCGGCAGGAACAGCAGATCGCGGTGCAGAACAAGTCCCGCGAGGAGAGCCAGGCGAAGGCCGAAGCCGATGGTGCCCGCGCCAAGGCGGTAGAGGCCGAGGAGCGCGTTGCCACAGCCCGCGAAAGCGAAATCGCCGAGCGGCAAAAGAAGATCGAACTGATCGAAGCCGCCAAGCAGGCCGAGCGCGAAGCCATCGGCGTGAAGGTGCAGGCCGAGGCCGAAAAGGACGCGGCCAGCAACCGCGCCGAAGCGCTGAAGCTGGAAGCGATGGGCGAAGCCGATGCCGAAAAGCTGCGCGCTGAAGCGGCGCGGGTGCGGTTCGAAGTGGAAGCCGCCGGCCAACGCGCAATCAACGAGGCGGCCAACATCCTCTCGAACGACCAGATTTCGCTCCAGACCAAGATGGCACTGCTCAAGGTGCTGCCCGAAGTCATCCGCGAAAGCGCCAAGCCGATGGAGGCTATCGATTCGATCAAGATCGTGCAGGTCGACGGGCTCACCAATGGCGGGCGCTCAGCCAATGATGGCAATGGCTCCGGCGGTTCGGGCGGTGGCAGCGGTTCGGGCAACCTTGCCAGCGATGCCGTGTCCGCCGCGCTTGCCTACCGCGCTCAGGCGCCAGTGCTCGACGGACTGATGAAGGAACTGGGGCTGGATGGCTCGTCGCTGTCCGGCCTGGTCAAAGGCGCGGCCGAGGCTGAGGCGGAAACGCCTGCACCCGCGCCGGCCCCCACGGCAGCCAAGCCCGCCAAGCAAAAGGCGATTGCCCGCGACAACGATGCGGATGATGTCCCGGCCGGCGAAGCGGCAGAATAGGCATGTGGCGCGAGGGGCAGCAGTGCGGCCCCTCGCGTGCTACTTCAGCAAATCCAGCGCGATCGCGCGCACTTCGGCGCCCATGTCGGGGCGCGTCAGCGCGATGGCCAGCGTCGCTTCAACAAAGCCGACCTTGCTGCCACAATCATAGCGGGCGCCATCGAACGTCACTGCGTGGAAGGGCTGCTGGCCAATCATCTTGGCCATCGCATCGGTCAGTTGGATTTCTCCGCCTGCGCCCGCGCTCTGGCTTTCCAGCACCCGCATAACCTCGGGCTGGAGGATATAGCGACCCGAGACGATCTTGTTCGACGGGGCATCGGCCACGGCAGGCTTTTCCACCAGCCCGCGCACTTCGGTCAGCGCGCCGCGCGCTTCCCCCGGATCAATCACCCCGTAACTGGAAACCTGCTTCATCGGCACTTCGAGGACCGAAATCAGGTTTCCGCCGACCGCGTTATAGGCTTCCACCATCTGCGCCATGCAGCCGGTGCCGCCTTCGCGTGCCACCATAAGCTCATCAGGCAGGAAGATGGCGAAAGGCTCGTCTCCCACAATTGCGCGCGCGCACCAGATCGCGTGGCCCAGGCCCAGCGGCACCTGCTGGCGCACCGCGATCACATCGCCGGGCGTAGCGCGGGTACATTCCAACACGGACAGATCCTTGCCCCGCTCCGTCATGGTCTGTTCCAGCTCGAACGCGATGTCGAAATGTTCGACGATCCCGGTCTTGCCGCGCCCGGTGACGAAGATCATCTGCTCGATCCCCGCTTCACGCGCTTCGTCCACGGCGTATTGGATCAGCGGACGGTCCACCACCGGCAGCAGTTCCTTGGGAACCACCTTGGTGGCGGGCAGAAAACGGGTGCCAAGCCCGGCGACAGGAAAAACGGCTTTGCGGATCGGCTTGGGAGGCATGGGTCACCCTTCGTGGCAGATATCGTCTGTCGCGTATCGTGCGATGCCGTGCCTCGCGCCACAACCCAGGTCAATCATTCATCCCGGGCCTGCACCGCATGTTGCGCCAAAAGCACTTTTCGCTAAGGCTGCGGGGATGGACAAACTCACTATTCGCGGCGGCAATCGCCTTTCCGGCACTATTCCCATTTCCGGCGCCAAGAACGCCGCGCTCACGCTGATCCCTTGCGCGCTCTTGACCGAGGAACCGCTGACTCTGCGCAACCTGCCACGGCTGGCGGATATTGACGGGTTTCAGCATCTGATGAACCAGTTCGGCGTCACCACCGTGATCCAGGGCACGCGCCCGGAAGATTTCGGCCGGGTGATGAGCATGGAGGCGACCCGCATCACATCCAACGTCGCGCCCTATGATCTGGTGCGCAAGATGCGCGCTTCGATTCTGGTGCTCGGCCCGATGCTGGCGCGCAGCGGCGAGGCGACCGTCTCGATGCCCGGCGGCTGCGCAATCGGCAACCGTCCGATCGACCTGCACCTGAAAGCGCTGGAAGCCTTCGGTGCGCGGATCGAACTGGCGCAGGGCTATGTGAAGGCCATACAGCCCGATGGCGGAATGCCGGGCGGGGACTTTGATTTCCCGGTGGTCAGCGTTGGCGCGACCGAGAACGCGCTGATGGCCGCGTCGCTCGCGAACGGCACCAGCCGGTTGTTCAACGCCGCGCGCGAACCGGAAATTGTCGACTTGTGCAATATGCTGGTCGCCATGGGCGCCGAGATCGAAGGCATCGGCACGTCGAACCTGACCATTCACGGCGTCAAGCGACTCCACGGCGCGACCTACCGTGTCATGCCCGACCGGATCGAAGCGGGCTCCTATGCCTGCGCCGCCGCGATCACCGGGGGCGAAGTGCGGTTGGAAGGCGCCAAGGCCGATGACATGATGGCGACGATCCATGCGCTGCAATCCATCGGCGTTCACGTCGATTGGGATGCGAAGGGCATCAACGTGCGCGCCAACGGCGCGCTGAAGGCGACGAACCTCACCACCGCGCCCTATCCCGGCCTTGCCACCGATATGCAGGCGCAATTGATGGCGCTGCTGGCGCGGGCCGAGGGCGCGAGCGTGCTGAAGGAAACGATCTTCGAAAACCGCTTCATGCACGTGCCGGAACTGGCGCGCATGGGCGCGGACATCACCACCGAGGGACGCACCGCGATCGTCAAGGGCGTCAGCGGTCTAACCGGCGCGGAGGTCATGGCGACTGACCTGCGCGCTTCGATGAGCCTCGTCATCGCGGCGCTGGCCGCTGAAGGTGAGACGACCGTGCGGCGGCTGTATCACCTTGATCGCGGCTACGAGCGATTGGAGGAGAAGCTCCAGCTGGTCGGCGCGGATATCGAACGGGTGGATGATTAGAGCCTGGCTTGCGCGGGTTAGACCCTTGTTAGATCGGTTTAGCCCCCTGCTTGCCCTGCCATGCCATGCCTCGCAGCAATGTTTCACGTGAAACATTGCGCTAAACCCTGTTCACCACCAGCCACACCCGGATCGCGCTCGCCAAACCCGGCGGGGTGGATGACTTGATCCGCTCAGCGTCAATCCGGGCGACCAGCGCCGCGATGGCCAGCCCTTCCGCTTTGGCGGCGGCGCGCAGCATCTCCCAAAACAGCGGTTCCAGGCTGATCGAGGTTGCGTGGCCCGCGATGCTCAGCGAGCGTTTGACCGGGGGGTGATAGGGCGAGGGCGTGTCCATCCCCCCATCCGTATTAAGCCGCTTCGAAGTCGTCCACATATTCAGGATAGAAGCCCGGTGCGCGGGGCGACCAGCCGGGCGCGGTGGCGGCGGCTTCGCTTAAGCTTTGCAACAGCAGCTTGCGGCGTTCGGGGCGGATCGAGGGAAGCGCGCTCGCAGCGCAGAAGGCCGCTGGAAGATAGGGCCGAGCGCCCGCACCCAGCAGGCGTTCGTATAGGAACCGGAACGCTGAAAAGCATCCCAGCCGCTCCTGTTCCAGATCAAAAGCCGCCACACGCACCAGCTTGCCGAGGAAACGTTCGACCTCGTGCGGCGTGCCATCCTGCGGGATCAGCGCGCGCAATGTCTTGAGATCCTGATAGGCCACATATTGCCGGCGGATCGCAGTGTTTTCGGTTTCGCTGCGGCCCCAGCGCCGGAAGGCATCGGTGCGCGCCAGGCCAATATCGAGACTGCGCTTGATGTAGCGCTGCTCTGCGGGGGCGAACCCGGCGAATTCCCGCATTTCGGCAATCGGCATCATCATGGCGTGTCTCCTTCGACAAGGAGAACGTCGCACAGCGTGGTTAATTTAGGGTTAGGTGCTTTCTTGTGCGCACGCCTGCGGCGCGCGGTATCCTCGCTTCGCTGCGGGCGCGCGGTCGCGCTTGCGGCTGCTACGCAGCCGGATCAGCGCGCCACGCTCGTGTTTTCTCAAATCAATCCCGCCAAGGGCGAGGACGGATCAGCATACATCCGCCGCGCCATGCGGCCCGCGAGGTACGCCTCGCGCCCGGCCTCGACCGCCAGTTTCATCGCGCGGGCCATGCGAATCGGGTCTTTGGCTTCGGCAATCGCGGTGTTCATCAGGATCCCGTCGCAGCCCAGTTCCATGCCCACCGCTGCGTCCGAGGCTGTTCCGACGCCCGCATCGACCAGCACCGGCACCTTGGCGCCTTCCACAATGAGCCGGATCATCACGCGGTTCTGGATGCCGAGGCCCGACCCGATCGGCGCGCCCAGCGGCATGATCGCCACCGCGCCAGCGTCTTCCAATTGCTTGGCGGCAATCGGATCATCGGCGCAGTAGACCATCGGCAAGAAGCCCTCTTTGGCCAGCACCTCGGTCGCCTTCAGCGTTTCGCGCATGTCGGGGTAGAGCGTGCGCGCTTCGCCCAGCACTTCCAGCTTCACCAGATCCCATCCGCCAGCCTCGCGTGCCAGGCGCAGCGTGCGCACCGCGTCCTCGCCAGTGAAGCACCCGGCGGTGTTGGGCAGATAGGTCACTTTCCTGGGGTCGATAAAGTCGGTCAGCATCGGCGCCTTGGGGTCGCTGACATTCACGCGCCGCACAGCCACGGTGACGATGTCCGCCCCCGACGCCGCTACCGCCGCCGCGTTCTGTTCAAAGCTTTTGTACTTGCCCGTGCCCACGATCAGGCGCGACCGGAAGGTGCGGCCTGCGACCGTCCAGGTATCGGACTGATGGTCGCCCCCGCCGACGAAATGCACGATTTCGAGCCGGTCTTCGTCGGTCAGCGACGCTTCGCCCAAAGTCGAACGCGGCACGATTTCGCCATTCCTCTCCACCGCAACCTTTTCAGGGACGAGGTCGAGCTCGCGCACAAGATCAGCGATGGTCGCGGCGGCGGTGCGGTGCGGGGCGCCGTTCAGGAAGATGCTTTTGGTCATGGCAGCGGACATAGGCGCTCGCGCCGAGGCTGCAACCTGCGTGTTTGGCGCGGATTAGCCTGCGGCGCGCAGGTTGAGCAGATGGCCGCCTGAAACCAGTGCGACGCCGACCAGTGTCAGCAGAAACTCGTTGGCGCCGTGCGGCACTACCAGAGCCGCCGCCATCAGCGCCAGACCGACCAGTGCGACCAGGAACGGCAGCAGCCGTCCGTGCCGCATATAGCCCCAACCGATGGCACCGCCTGCCACCAGCAACGCCAATGCAAGGCCAACGCGGTGGATATTCTCTTCCAGCAGAAAATGCCCGCCCAGCCCCA
This sequence comes from Erythrobacter sp. 'gip.4 top 5', assembly GCF_056495765.1. NCBI lineage: Bacteria > Pseudomonadati > Pseudomonadota > Alphaproteobacteria > Sphingomonadales > Erythrobacteraceae > Erythrobacter > Erythrobacter sp. 'gip.4 top 5'. Next base: position 503,218 of record NZ_CP200270.1, read on the forward strand.
GCGCCGAGACCAGCAGCAAGGTCGCCAGACAATGCACCGCACACACACCTGCCAGCCCGATTCCCAGCTGATCGAGTCGGCGACGCAGCGAGGTCGGACTCGCGGGAGGGAGAGCGTTTTGGGGCATGATCTGTTGGCGATGTATGTTATGTTGTTACATCTTGCAAGCCCGGTTGCATCCGGCAGACGGTACGATCACCTTGCACCGCCCGCACGCCTTGCGTTTGTGCTGCCGGCTTGCGCCGTCCGCACGGGGCTTTGCAGCAAACAGGCTTGCACTCGGCGGCGCTGCGGCACAAGGAACCACCTATCATGGCCACCTCCGCTCCCATGCACTCCTCTGTCTCGCCTCCGGCACAGTCCGCGCTGCAAACCCGCGCCCGGCCGCTGGCAGTTGCGCGCTGGCTGGAAATCGTTGCGCTGCTGGTGGTGGGGATCGTACTCGTCGGTGGCATCACCCGCCTCACGGAAAGCGGCCTTTCAATCACCGAATGGAACGTCGTCAGCGGTATCCTCCCGCCCCTGACAGATGCCGCGTGGCAGGCCGAATTCGCCAAATACCGGCTGACCGCCGAATACCAGATTGAGAGTGGCCCAGCGGGCATGGATCTGGCCGCATTCAAGTTCATCTTCTTCTGGGAATGGTTCCACCGCATCCTGGGGCGCGTTATCGGGCTTGCGTTTCTGCTGCCGCTGATCGTGTTCGCAGCGCGCCGCGCGATCCCGGCAGGATATGGCCTGCGGCTGGTGGCGATGTTCAGTCTGATCCTTGGGCAAGGCGCGCTGGGATGGTTCATGGTGTCATCGGGCGTCGGCGAAACCGATCTCACCGATGTGAACCATTTCCGGCTTTCTGCGCACCTGCTGACCGCGCTGTTCCTGCTGGCAGGGCTGGTGTGGACCGCACGCGATCTGCGCAAGCAAGCCCGCGATTCTGCAGCGCGCCCCGCACGCCTGTCGCGGAGCGCAGCGGTGGTGGCGGGCATATTATTTGTGCAGCTGCTGCTGGGCGCCTGGGTGGCGGGCCTCAATGCAGGCCATGCCGCCAGCGACTGGCCGCTGATGAACGGGCGTCTGGTGCCCGAAATGGACTGGGCCCTAGGCGCGATCTGGACGCTGACTCATGATCCTTTCTTGCTGCACTTCCTGCACCGTTGGTGGGCCTGGATCGCGGTCGCGGCGCTGGTGTGGCTGGCGCGCATCGTGCGTACGGCGGATCGCTTCGCCAGCATCGCCGTCAACGCCGCGATCGGCACGATGGTCCTGCTGGGAATCGCCACCGTGATGAGCGGCGTGTCCCTGTGGATCGCCGCAGCGCACCAGCTGGTCGGCGCGTTGACCGTCGCCGCAACCGTCTGGGCGATGCACAGTTTAGGGCACAGTTTAGGGCACAGCCGTGGGCCTTCGCGGCAGGCGAACGCCTGACCCCGGTAGTGCCGAAATCTGCCTGAATCGCGCCCGTCACCCCGTACGGTATCATTTTACCCTATCTGTAAACCGCGCTTTTGCTTGACTTTCGCGGGGGTCGGCGACATTTGCCGCCCACTTCCTCTCCGATCAGTGATGGTCGGCGGCGATTCTTGCCAGATATTTTCTGGCAGGACAGTTTTGAACCAAGGACACATGCCATGAAGGCACTCAGCAAGCAGACCCGGTCGATCAAACCGGCCGAGGTCGAGAAGAACTGGCACATCATCGATGCCGACGGCCTCGTGGTAGGGCGTCTCGCCTCGATCATCGCCAACATTCTGCGCGGCAAGACCAAGCCGATTTACACCCCGCACGTCGATTGCGGCGATCACGTGATCGTCATCAATGTTGAGAAGGTGAAGTTCACCGGCAACAAGATGGGCGACAAGATCTATTACAAGCACACCGGTCACCCCGGCGGCATCAAGGAAACCACCCCGGCCAAGGTGCTGGGCGGTCGTTTCCCCGAACGCGTGCTGGAAAAGGCTGTTGAGCGCATGATCCCGCGCGGCCCGTTGGGTCGTGATCAGATGCGTGCGCTGCACCTCTATGTCGGTACCGAGCATCCGCATGACGGCCAGAAGCCGACCGTGCTCGACGTTGCTTCCATGAACCGCAAGAACAAGGTCGTTGCATAATGACTCCTGAAAACTCCGGCGAAACCACCACCGTCTCCGATCTGGCTGATCTGAAGGACATCGCCGCTGGCGTGCCGCAGGGCGACGCTGCTGAAATCGCTCGCGTTGCCATGCCGCTGCGCGACCGTGAAATCGATCCGCAGGGCCGTTCCTACGCCACCGGCCGCCGCAAGGACGCGGTTGCGCGTGTCTGGGTCAAGCCCGGTACCGGCAAGATCACCATCAACGGCCGCGATCAGGAAACCTATTTCGCGCGTCCGACCTTGCGTCTGGTGATCAACCAGCCCTTCACGATCACTGATCGTGCCGGTCAGTATGACGTGATCTGCACCGTGCGCGGTGGCGGCCTGTCAGGCCAGGCCGGCGCGGTGAAGCACGGCATCGCGCAGGCGCTGACCCGGTATGAGCCGGAACTGCGTTCGGCCGTGAAGGCAGAAGGCTTCCTCACCCGCGACAGCCGCGTGGTGGAGCGCAAGAAGTACGGCAAGGCCAAGGCCCGTCGCAGCTTCCAGTTCTCGAAGCGCTAAACCTTCCTGCAAGGGATACGAACAAAGGGCGGCCCCGCAAGGGTGCCGCCCTTTACTTTTGCGGGTGCTGGTCGCGCCGATCAATACACCGGCGGATCGATCGGCGGCACGCGGTCAACCGGTGCGACAGGCTCGCCTTCTGAACGCGGCGGCATGGCATCTTCGGGCACGTCATCGATCATCATGTCCGGCGTCGGGACGTTTTCAAGGTTGCGCACGATAACCTCCAGCCGGGCGCCGTCCCACGTCAATTCGTTGAAGCTGGGTGGGGTTGAGCGGGTGCGTTCGGACAAGGTGCCTGCCCCGATCATGCGCACCGTGCCATCGAGCGTGGGTTCGGCAATATCGAAGGCATCGTGGACATGGCCCGACAACACCCCCAGCACCCCGCGCCGCGCCAGTTCGCGCAAGGCGTTGGTGCCGCCACGGGTCAGCGCCGTGCCTTGCGTCCCCGCTTCACGCAGAGGGTGGTGGACCGCAACCAGTGCCTGCGTCCCGGCAGGCAGCCGGTCGAGCGCGGCAAGACACCGGTCCAACGCGGGCTTTGTCACCCAGCCTTTCGACCAGTTCAGCCGCGGCTGCCAGCGCCGCACCGTCTTGAGCGGCACGATCGCCAGACCGGGTAGATCAATCTTGCGCTCAACCAATGACTTCATCCCCTCGAACCGGGCATAGGGATCGAAGAACCGCGCGATCAGGTTGAAATAGGGCATGTCGTGGTTGCCGATGCTGATCGTCACCGGCGCATCCAGCGCGGTGATCCAGCGGGTGGCAGCGGCAAATTCGTGGTGGCGCGCACGCATGGTGTGATCGCCGGTGATCACCACCGCATCGGGCCGCCGCGTGGCAATTTCGGTCCGCACCCAGTCGATCGCGGTCTGGTCTTCAAGGCCGAAGTGAATGTCGGACAGATGAAACAGGCGCAGCAGTTCAGTCATCATGCGCCGTTGCCAGCAAATCCACGCCGCACGGCGCCACCACAAAGCGCGAGCCTGACGCACATTCCGCCGGTTCCCCGTCAAGCAGACAGGGAAGAGGGCTGCCGTCGGCCGTAGTCAGAACGGTGCTGTCCGCGATTCCCAACCGGTCATGCGGGCCTTCGCGAAAGCGGCGCCGCATCAGCGCCCAGGCCTGCCCGGCATAGTCGGCTGCATCTGCGGCAAAATACCCGTCGATCTGCACGCCATGTTCACCCGGCGTCAGCTCAACCAGCGGATAGCCCCCGTCACGCATCAGGCGATTGTCCGGCAGAAGCACGCTAGGCCCCCCGCTGGTCGTGCGGATCGCGTCGAGCGTTTCCTTGGCCATGTCGGCCAGATCGAGCTTGCGCATCGATTCGCGGACGCGGCTCCATGCGGTTCCGGGCCCGACGAGCAATCCCGCCAGCGCTATGCCGGCGTCACACCGCACGCAATGAGGCCGCAGCGGGCGCGCCCCGCCGCCGGCCACGACATCAAGAATAGTGCCGACATTGATCGATCGGTGCAGCCGCAGCGGCAACAGGTTCATCGTTCCGCCAGGCAGCACCAGCACCTGCCCGCCCCAGCCTTCCAATTGGCTGATCGCGGCGTTCATGCTGCCATCGCCGGTGTAGATGGCCAGCATGGCAACACCGGCCGCATCCAGCGCGTCACCTGTGGGCAAAGGGTCATCGGGAAAGGCAATCACCCGGTCCACCGTCCAGCCGCGCGATGTCAGCGCGGCGCCGACCATTTCGGTGGAGCTGTCGTCATTGCTCCCACTCGAAGGATTGACCATCAGCCAGCAGGCAGTGTTGCCATCCATTACGTCTCACGCTCCTGAAAAAGCCAACCGATTACACCCGGCGGGTTAGGATAAGCCACGCTGCGCCGCCATTGAACCCGGTGTAGGCGGCATAGGCCCAGACGAAGCCGGGCCAACCTTCAACCGAAAGCAGCAGCGCAAAGAACAGCACCGCGAATTCGCTGACCAGCGCGGCACGGCGGCCCAGCGTCTGGCTGACCTGTGGCAGGCGGATCAGCAGCGGGTGTCCACTATCGAACACAGCGCGGTTGACGGCGAAATTACCGATTCCCAAGAAAAAGATGATGATGGTGGCCAAGCCCATGGGCATACTATGGCGGTGCGCTGCGCGAATGGAAACCGGCATCTGTCCCGTGTTTCGCACCCTTGGTCATGACAACCCTTACCGGGCGAAAGCGGGTCGCGGGCCGATCGAAGCCGGAATGCGCAGGCAGATATCCGATTCACCCCGCAGCGCGATGGACTATCAGCGGCCGGCCATCGCCTTCACGCGCGCGAGATAAGTACGGCCGATCCGCAGCGCCTCGCCATTGACCAGTTCCGCCGACCACACGCCCAGCCCGTCATGGCGAAGCCCGCGGATGTGATCGCGGCGCAGAATCGTGGAGCGGTGGATGCGGATAAACTGTTCGGGATCAAGCCGATCTTCCAGCCCTGCGATGGTCTGAAGCAGCAGGTAGGACCGCCCGCTATCGGCGCCGCCGCCGACATGCAGGCGTACATAATCGCGCTCCGCGTCGATCTGGTGCACCTCGCTCACCGCAATGCGGAGCAATTCGGACCGGTGCGGCACCCACAATTCATCGAGATACCGGCTCGCCTTTTGACGACGCTGACCACGCCGCGCGACCGCACGTTCGATGGCGCGTTCCAGCCGGTCAGCCGAAACAGGTTTCAGGACGTAATCGACCGCTTCCAGATCGAACGCCTCGACTGCGAAGTGATCATGCGCGGTAACGAAGATCACCACCGGCGCTTTTGGCTGCGCGGCGAAATGGCGCGCCACCCCCAGACCGTCGAGTTCCGGCATAGTCATGTCGAGCAGCACCAGATCGGGTTCAAGCTTTTCCGCCAGCCTCAGCGCCGCCGCACCATCGCTCGCGGTGCCAACCACACGCACGGCCGGGATTTCGGCGCAGATAACCTGCACGCGTTCCACTGCAAGCGGTTCGTCATCGACGATCAGGGTGCGCAAAGGACCAGTTTCGGTGTGAGTCTCAGGCATGGTGGCTCTTTGGGCGGGTTATCTGTTGGCTTACGGGGCGCGAAAGCGGGATGCGGATCTCGCTGCGATAGCCGCCCGGCACGGCGGCGGAAACAAAGCCGATATCGGGGCCAAAGCGCGCTTCGAGCCGGTCCCGCACATTGGCAAGGCCGATGCCAAAACCATGCGCTGCACCCTGCGGAACACCGGGGCCATTATCGCTGACAGTGATCACCAGCCGGTCAAGCTCTTCACGCGCGGCAAGAGTGATGGTGATCTTGCGAGACACCGGCGAGACCGCGTATTTGACCGAGTTCTCCACCAAAGGCTGCAGGATCATGCCCGGCACCCGCGCCTCCTCCAGGTCCTCGGGCAGGTCGAATACACACACCAGCCGGGTCGGGAATCGCACCGCTTCGATATCGAGATACAACTTTTGCAGGTCAAACTCGTCCCGCAACGCCACATCGGAGGTGGGTTCATTGGCGAGCGAGTGGCGGTAGAAACGGCTGATCGTCTGGATCATCATCTCTGCCCGGTCGGCCTTGCCGGTCATCACCAGCGCCGACAGCGAATTGAGCGTGTTGAACAGGAAATGCGGGTTCACCTGGTAACGCAGGGACAGCAATTCGGCGGCCTTGGCGGCGGACCGGAACTGTTCTTCGCGTGCTTGCGCCGCGCGCGCCTGCACGCCCGCCAGCAAAGCAAAATAGGTCGAGGCCCAGGCCAGCAGCAAGAAGTAGCGCCCCAGCGCCACGTCGAGCAGCTTGCGCCAGAAATCAAAACTGGATTCGGCCGGCTCGATAATCACCGACTGGGTATCCGCGTCCCCCGCCAGCGCCGAGGCGCTATCGCGGCGCACCGGCACCTCCACCAAAAGGTTGCCGCTTTCATCGCGGCGCAGATTGAGGTTCATCTTCTGCGCATAGGCCTGATCCAGCGCCGCAGACATATCCTTGAACACCCAGTAATTCACCTGTCCGATTGCCAGGGCAACCGGTAGCGCCAGCGCAATCGCAGCCGAGATCTTGAGCCACAGCGCGCTGTTGTCGAACAGGCGCAACAACAGCCACAGAACAAGGGTCAGCAGGATGCCAGCCACCATGACCGCAGCCCGCCGCCAGCCGAGCGCGAACTGGATATCGAAATCGAGCACCAGGCTGCTGCGCAGTGTAGTGAGCACGAAATAGGTCGCCCACAGAACCACCATGGAAAACAGCACCGTGCGGAAAGACACGGTACCCACAGGCGCATCACAGGCGGCGTCGTTCATCGATCGGGTTGCCATTACGGCGGCCAGCGATACTCCCCCTGCCTGTAATACGCCATCGCCACGGGCGTTCATCGTCGGGCAGGGTCAGGCTTTGGTCGATTGATGAACCGCTGTTCAGACAGACGGTCGGGCCGACTACGCCGTCGGCTTGATCATCTCCGATGGCACGACCCACTGCGCAAACTGCGCCTCGGTCAGCAGGCCCAGTTCCAGCGCCGCTGCCTTCAGGGTTGTGCCTTCGGCGTGGGCTTTCTTGGCGATCTTGGCGGCGTTGTCATACCCGATATGCGGATTGAGCGCGGTCACCAGCATCAGGCTTTCGTTGAGCAACTGCGTAATCCGCTCCCTGTTCGGCTCGATGCCGACCACGCAATTGTCGGTGAAGGCGTGGGAGGCATCGCCCAGCAGCTTCATCGATTGCAGCACATTGTAGATCATCACCGGCTTGAACACGTTGAGTTCGAGATGCCCGTGCGATCCCGCGACCGTCACGGTCATGTGGTTGCCCATCACCTGCGCGGCGACCATCGTCATCGCCTCGCACTGGGTCGGGTTGACCTTGCCCGGCATGATCGAGGAGCCCGGTTCATTGGCGGGTAGGCTGAGTTCGCCAAGGCCCGAACGCGGGCCGGAGCCGAGCAGGCGGATGTCGTTGGCGATCTTCATCAGGCTGACCGCGAGCACATTCAACGCGCCCGAAATCTCCACCATCGCATCATGCGCGGCCAGGGCTTCAAACTTGTTGGGCGCGGTGACAAAGGCATGGCCGGTTTCGGCAGCGGCCTGCGATGCAAATTCTTCCGCGAACCCGACCTTGGCGTTGATCCCGGTGCCAACCGCCGTGCCGCCCTGCGCCAGTTCCAGCACGCGCGGCAGCGCCGCTTTAATTCGGGCGATGCCGTATTCGATCTGCTTGGCGTAGCCCGAGAACTCCTGCCCCAGCGTCATCGGGGTCGCATCCTGCAAGTGGGTGCGGCCGATCTTGACGATGTCGGCAAAGGCACGGGCCTTGTCGTCGAGCGCGCCGTGTAGCTTGGTCAGGGCCGGGATCAAATGATCCAGCGCCTCGGTCGCCGCGGCGATGTGCATGGCGGTGGGGAAGGTGTCGTTTGATGACTGGCACATGTTGCAATGGTCGTTGGGGTGCACCGGGGTCTTGCCGCCCTTGGTGCCGGTCAGCATCTCGTTGGCGCGGCTGGCGATCACTTCGTTGGCGTTCATGTTCGATTGCGTGCCGCTGCCGGTCTGCCACACCACCAATGGGAACTGGTCCGCCAGAGTCCCGTCGATCACTTCGCGCGCAGCGGCGACAATCGCCTCACCCAGTTTCGCGTCGAGCACGCCCAGCGCCATGTTGGCGCGGGCCGCTGCCAGCTTCTGGATTCCCAGCGCGCGCACCAGTGCAGGCGGCATCTTTTCGCCGCCGATGGGGAAGTTGACGATGCTGCGCTGCGTCTGCGCGCCCCAGTGGACGTGGGCCGGAACCGCCACTTCGCCCAGCGAATCGGTTTCGATCCGCACGTCTTCGTCCTTGGTGCCGCCATTGGGCTGCCCAGCTGTCGTCATGTCACTCATCGAAGCCATCCTTCATTAAGTCGAATACAATCCCGCAGGATCCGGCGCTTCCCTAAGCACCGGCGCGCGGCGAGGTCAAAGGCCTTGGAACCGTTGCGCGCCACGTTTAAGGAGGGGCTTGACGGGCTGTATTGCTTTCCTAATACAGTCAGGCACAGAGACGATGAGCACCATGACCACAAACATGCCCGACACCACCACCGCGCGCCGCGCCATGATCGATAGCCAGCTGCGTACCAGCGGGGTGAACGAGGAATATGTGCTGGCCCGGATGCTGGCCGTCCCGCGGGAGGATTTTCTCCCGGCGGAAAAAGCCGCTTACGCCTATACGGACCGGGCCGTGATGCTGGGAGCAGCGGGACATCTCGCCGCGCCGCTGTTCTATGGTAAGCTGCTGCTGGAAGCCGCGCCGATGCCCACGGACCGCGTGCTGGTGGTGGGCGGCGGCACGGAATATCTGGCGCAGTTGCTGCGTCCGCTGGTCGCCCATCTGGATGAAATCGATGCAAACGCGGCGGTCAGCGCAGCGGGCAAGGCCCGCTATTCACTGATCCTGATCGACGGCGCGATTGAACACCTGCCCGATGCCCTTGCGATGCACCTGGCCGATGACGGCCGGATCGTCACCGGCCTTGTGCTGCGACAGGTCACGCGTCTTGCCACCGGCCGCAAGGTTGCAGGCAAAGTCAATCTGCAACCGGTCGAAGATCTCGGCATTCCCGTGCTGCACGCCTTTGATGTCCCCAAAAGCTGGACCTTCGCGTGACGCGCACGCGCGCCTTGCCGGGTTGGGCCGGATCGGCGAGCCTGCTGGCGATCGGTGTGTTCAGCCTGGGGCTTGCCGCTCCTGCGCGGGCCGATAACCTGCGCGATGCGTTGGCCGCGGCTTACACCACCAACCCGACGCTGGAGGGCGCCCGTGCCAACCAGCGGGCCAATGATGAAAACGTGCCGATCCAGCGCGCGCAGGGCCTGCCATCGGCGGCGATCACCGCGACCCATATCGAATTCATCCAGCAATCGGCAAACTCCTTCACCGCGCCCGAGCGTAATTTGGGCGTGAATGCGCAATTGCTGGTGCCGGTCTATTCAGGCGGTGCGGTGCGCAACGGGATCGCCGCTGCCAAGGAACGGATCGAGGCGGGCCAAGCGGACCTGCGCAACTCGGAAAGCACGCTGTTTGCTCAGGTTGTTGCCGCTTACATGGACGTGCTGCGGACAGAATCGCTGGTGGCGCTGGCAACCAACAACGTCGCGGTGCTGCGGACCAATCTGGAAGCGACCAGCGATCGCTTTCAGATCGGTGACCTGACGATTACCGATGTCGCCCAATCGCGCGCACGCCTCGCCGTGGCCGAGGGCGATCTGCAGGGTGCCGAGGCGAACTTGATCGCTGCACGGGAAACCTACATTCGGATGGTCGGCAACGCACCGGGGGAGCTCGAAGCCCCGCCGCCGCTGCCCGGCCTGCCCGATAGCGTCAATGATGCCATCGTGACCGCGCTGGAGAACAACCCCAACCTCGATGCCGCCAAACAGCGCGCTCAGGCCGCCGGGTACGATACCAAGGTTGCAGGCTCTGGTCGGCTCCCCACTGTCGGCGTGTTCGTGAACGGCGATTACAGCGACTTCTTTGGCACACTGGGCGGTCCGATTGCAGCCGACTTCGCCCAGAGCGAAAAAACCGCCAATGCCGGCGTTCGCGTCACCATTCCTCTGTTTCAAGGCGGCCTTCCTGCCGCCCGTCAGCGCCAGGCCGGCGCGCGCGAATCCGCCGCGCTGGAGGATGTCATCGCTGCCGAGCGCAGCGTCGTCGCTGAAACCCGTGCGACCTATTCCAACTGGCTGGCCGCCAACGGCGTCATCAAAAGCTCGCAATCCGCCGTCGAAGCCGCAGAACTCAGCCTTGAAGGCGTGCGCGCCGAAAATTCGATCGGCAATCGCCAGATCCTTGATGTGCTCAACGCCGAACAGGAATTGGTTAATGCCCGCGCTCAATTGGTAACCGCGCGGCGCAACGCCTATGTTGCCGGTTTCAATCTGCTCGCGCTGATGGGGCGGGCCGAAGCGCGTGATCTGAACCTTGATGCAGGTGTACTCTACGATCCGGACATCAACGCCAAACGGGTCAGCAGCAAGCTATGGGACTGGGACCGCGACGCGCAAGCTGCACCGGAATCGACCAGAACCGTTGACATTCCGCCCGCCGACGCAAAAATCGGACCGCAATTGCTGCCCGGTGAGTGATCTGATCCCGATTCGGGACGCAACGGGCCAGCGGAAACGGGGCTGATGATGGCGCAGGACAACGAAGCATCGGTCGAGGAAATCCTTGAATCGATCAAGAAAGTGATCGCGCGCGACAATCGCGTGGGCGCCATGGAAGCACGGCGCCGGCGGATGCTGGTGACCGACGATCCCGAGGCCGAACCCGCGCCGCTTGCCCGGACCCATGTGGTGCGAAACGAGGAATTCGGCCAGGACGAAGTGCTCGATCTGTCGGAAATGGAATGCGATCCTGAGCCTTCGGCGCTGCCGCTGGGCGAAGGGGATGAAAGCCCGCTGATCGCCGACACCATGCGCGATGCGATGCAGGAAAACCTAGCCGCGCTGGCCATGCTGGCTGAACCGCCTGCACGTCCGCAGATCGTACGCTCGGGCGAAACTTCGCTTGAAGGGCTAGCCCGGGAAATGCTCCGCCCGATGCTGGCCGAATGGCTCGAAGCCAATTTGCCTGCGATGGTCGAAAACCTGGTGCAGGCGGAAATCGCCCGGATCGTCGGCAAGCGGCGGTAAGTCCACCCGCGGGACTGGCGCACGGCGGCAAGGCGAGCTAACCCCGCCGTCATGCGTAATATCCTTGCTTTCGGCGCCGTCATTGCCGCTGCCGCCTTCACCGTCCCGCTTGCCGCGCAGGATATTTCTGCACAAGATAACGCGACCGCCATTGCGGGCCTCTCCGCCCCGCCGATGACCGCCACAGACCTCGTCACCCTGCCGAGGCTTGGCGCGCCGGCCGTGAACGCAGATGGCACGGTGGCGGTATACAGCGTGACCACCACGGATCCTGACAGCCTGACGCGCACCCCTGCGCATTACCTGATCGACCTGACGATGCCGCGTGCGGCGGCAACTGCATTGCGCTTTGCCATCAGGCCCAGCGGCGTTGCGTTCGGACCTGAAGGACACCTCTATTTCCTCAGCAGCGAACATTCCGATGCGAGCGCGGCGCAGCGCACCCGGCTGTGGCGCGTTACGCTGGCGAAAGATGGCAGCATGGGCGCGCCGCAGGTGGTCGCGGACGCGCCCGATGCAGTCATTGCCGGTTTCAAACTCGCGCCCAATGGCAGCGCTGTCGCGCTTTGGGGTGAAGTGGCCCGCAATTGCCCCACCTTCGGCTGCGCGGATCGCACCCCGCCGCACCTTCCTGGCCCTGGCCCAAGCCCCGGCAACGGGCGGCTGTATGACGCAGAAGACGGCTTCGTGCGCCATTGGGACCGCTGGGCGACGCCCGGCACGCACAATCGCATCTTCACCTTCCCGCTCAAGGACGGAGTGGCGCAAGGGCCGGGCGTACCGGTCGATGGCATCGATCCGGCCACCGGAATCACCGCCGACACGCCGACCATGCCGTTCGGCGGCGGGGAGGAACTCGCCTTCGCGCCCGATGGCACCGCGCTGTATTTCACGGCGCGCCTGTCAAACATGTCGGAGCCGACCTCGACCAATCTCGACATTTACGTGGCCGACCTCACCGGCGCCGCTCCGAGCCTGTTGACGGCGGATAATCAGGCGACCGACACCACACCAGTGCCCTCGCCCGATGGCCGCTATCTGGCGTGGCTGGCGATGGACCGGCCAACCTACGAAGCCGACCGGCTATCGGTCCGCCTGATGGATCTGGCCGCCGGCACGGTGCGCAACCTGACGCAAACCACCGATCTGAGCTTTGGATCGCTGGCGTGGACCGCGGACGGCCAATCACTGATCGCCACCGCGCAAAAGGTGCTGGATACGCCCGCCTTCCAGATCGACACGAAGACCGGCAAGGTCACCGAACTCAACCTGATGGCAGGCAACGAAGCCCATATCGGCAATCTCGTGCCGCTGCCGGGTGGGCGGGCGCTGTTTACCCGCGATTCGCTGGGAAATCCGGCCGAGCTATTCCTGTCCGACGGGATGGGGCAGGCCCGCCCGATCACCGATGTCGCCACCACCCGCATGGGCGGGCTTGCCAGCATCATCACCCGCCGCTTCAGCTTTTCCGGCGCTGGCGGCGACACCGTGTGGGGCCAGATCACCCGGCTTGCCGATCAGGAGGGGCCGATCCCGGCCATCCTCTACATCCACGGCGGGCCGCAAGGCAGCTTCAACGACAGCTGGTCAACCCGCTGGAATCCGCGTGTCCTCGCCAGCCAGGGCTACGCCGTGATCTCGGTCGATTTCCACGGCAGCACCGGATACGGACAGGCCTTCACCGATGCAATCAATCGCGATTGGGGTGGCAAGCCGCTGGAAGACTTGCAGAAAGGCCTCGACGCTGCGTTGAGGCTTGATACCCAGATCGACGGCACCCGTGCCTGCGCCATGGGCGCAAGCTATGGCGGCTACATGGTCAACTGGATCGCCGGAAACTGGCCCGATCGCTTCAATTGCATCGTCCAGCATGACGGCTTGTTCGATATGCGCAGCTTCTATTATGCGACCGAGGAATTGTGGTTCCCGCGCTGGGATTTCGGCGGATCCTACAGCGAAGCGCGCGAAACCTATGAAAAGTGGAACCCGGTGAACCACGTCGACAAGTGGAAGACCCCGATGCTGGTCGTCACCGGCGAACAGGACTTCCGCGTCCCCTACACCCAAGGGTTGCAAAGCTTCACCGCCTTGCAGGAACGCGGCATCCCCGCGCAATTGCTGGTCTTCCCGACCGAGAACCACTGGGTGATCGGCGCGAAAAATTCGCTGCAATGGCACGACACCGTGTTCGCGTGGCTGAACCGCTGGCTGAAGCAGGACGCGCCTGAATGAGCCGGCAGGAACTGCTGTCAGCGCAAACCGCGCTTGCCAAGCATTACGGCGACCCGGCCAAGGGCAACGTGATCGAACGGCACATCATGCTGTGTGCCATTTCGGACAAGCAGAAGTGCTGTTCACGCGAAGCGGGTGAGGAGGCGTGGGGCTTCCTCAAAACCCGCTTGAAGGAATTGGGGCTGGTCGGTCCGCAACGCAGCGCGGACAGCGTCCGCGGCGCGGGCGGGGGCGTGCAGCGCAGCAAGGCCGATTGCCTGCAAATCTGCGCCGCAGGGCCGGTCGCGGTCGTGTGGCCGGACGGGGTCTGGTATCATTCGTGCAGCCCGGAGGCGCTCGAACGGATCATTCAGGAGCATCTGATCGGCGGCGTACCGGTGGAAGATTATCGCTTGAGGCCCGCGATCTAATCCTTCTTGGGCGACCAGAATTCGTCTTTGCCCGGCAGGTCATTATCAACCGATTCGTCGTGGCCTGTTCCGTTGCTGAGAAACACCAGGCCCATCAACCCACCGCCGAGCAACATCGTGAGGCTGATTCCCAGCGCCACGGCGATGTAGAAGTGCACGGAGATCATACCGTTATAGGCAAACAGCAGGCCCATCGCGATGGCCACCGTCAGGATCGTCGCGGCCAGCAGCAATTTCATGATCTGGCGATACCGCCCCCAGGCGTGGGCGGCATTTTCAGGATCATCGAGCGGGGATTTGCGTGTCATGCGACCGACATGGCGTGCGCTCGCCCGCTTGGCAACGCGCGAAAGGTGCAAGGGGCGATACATGCGATGCAAGCCAGCATTATGTGCGCTTGCGGGCAGATTCGCTTTTTCGCTGCGATCATGGCACTTTCCTGTCCTGAGAGAGAGGGAATCGTCATGACCATTGCCCGTATCATCGCCCAACGCGGCCCATCCGACATTATCGCCTGCGACGTTGCGACCCCGGTGGCGCAGGCTGTCAGCGTGCTGGCGAGCCAACGCATCGGCGCGCTGCCTGTGCTGCGCGATGGCAAGGTGGTCGGCATTATTTCGGAACGTGACGTGATTTACCGGCTGGCGGATCACGGCGGCCCCTGCCTTGATCTGCCGGTCGAACAGATCATGACCTCGCCCGCCGTAACGGTCGAGCCTTCGACCACCATCGACGAGGCGCTCGCGCTGATGACCCGCCGCCGGTTTCGCCACTTTCCGGTGGTCGAGGACGGGACGCTTATCGCCTTTATCTCGATCGGCGATCTGGTGAAGCACAAGATGGATGAAGTGCGACACGAGTCCGAGGCGCTGCGTAACTACATTCAGGCGGTATAATGCCTGCACACTGGCCGCTTGAGGAACGCCCCGGGAGGGCTTAGGTTAGAGTTATGAGCGCAGCGCCCCTGATCCTCACCCCGTCCGCCGCCAAACGCGTGGCTTTCATTGCGGCCAAGCAGTCGCGTCCGGCGATCTTGCGTCTGGCCGTGGAAGGCGGAGGGTGTTCGGGTTTCCAGTACAAGTTCGATCTGGCCGATGGGCCGGATACAGAAGACAGCATTTCGGAAACCGATGGCGTGAAGCTGGTGGTGGATCCGATGAGTCTGGATCTGATCGCGGGCAGCACCGTGGATTTCGTCGAATCGCTGGGCGGCGCGGCCTTCAAGGTTGAAAATCCGCAGGCCGCCGCCGGTTGCGGCTGCGGTGCCAGCTTCGGGATTTAGGTTAGACCCGGCCCGCGCTTTGCGGCATCAGGGCGATCATGAAAATCGCCACCTTCAACATCAACGGTATCAAGGCGCGGCTTCCGCGTCTGCTCGAATGGCTGGATGAAACCCGCCCTGCGGTTGCCTGCCTGCAGGAGATCAAGTCACAGGACGATGGTTTCCCCGCCGCCGATTTCGAGGCGCTGGGCTATGCCGCGATCTGGCACGGGCAGAAAAGCTTCAATGGAGTCGCGATCCTTGTGGATACGCGCGCGGGCTACACGCTTACCGAAGTGCAGCGCGGGCTGGGGATCGACGGGCCGAACGAAGGCGAGGGCGAACAGGCGCGTTATCTTGAGGCGGATGTTTCGGGCGTGCGGATTGCGTGTCTGTACCTGCCCAACGGCAATCCGCATCCGGGGCCCAAGTTCACCTACAAGCTTGCCTGGATGGAAACCTTGCGCGCCCGCATGGCGCAGATCTGGGCCGAGGAAGTCCCCGCGGTGGTGCTGGGTGATTTCAACGTGATCCCGGAAGATGACGACACCTGGTCGGTCAAGGCGATGCAGGATGATGCGCTGATGCAGCCGGGGTCACGCGCCGCCTATGCGCAGATGATGGCGGACGGATGGACCGATGCGCTTCGCACCCACAACCCGCGCGGCGGCGTGTGGACCTATTGGGATTATCAAGCCGGCGCCTGGCAGCGCGATCACGGCTTCCGGATCGATCATATATTGCTATCGCCCGAATGCGCCGACCGGCTCGAAGCCTGCGGTGTCGACAAGGCGCATCGCGGGCGGGAAAAGGCCAGCGATCACGCGCCTGTGTGGGTAAGACTTTCGCCGTAATCCTCGCCGCGCCTTTGTTGCCCTACCGCTGCGCTACTCGAGGGCGGTTCGCCCGCAGGGGCGAAGCGCGGAGCGGATCACCTGTAAAAAATATGCGTGTCGATCTGCGCGAGGCGCGTCTTGGTCCGGCTCCAGCTGGGGCGGACATAGCGGGCGTGGAAGAACACCGCGTTGCCGGCTTCCGATTCCCACAGGCCCTGATGCGCGATCTGAGCGACTGCGACAGCGCGATCCCACGCGGCCGTGCCAATACGGGGCGCGGGCATCCTGCTGCCGCGCATGAAGGAAAACTGTCCGGGCTGCGCCACAACGCCGCAATAGGAGCGGGGGAAGCGGCGATCTTCGGACCGGTTGATGATGACCTGTGCCACGGCCAACTGGCCCGCCAACGGTTCACCGCGCGCTTCGAAATAGACCGCGCCGGCCAGGCAGCGCATCTGTTCGTCCATCGGCGCGTCGGTATCGACCATGCCGACCAGTGCGGACAGCGATCCGGCTTCGGTCAGGATGGATTCGGGCGGCGCTTCGGGAAGCGCCAAAGGAAGGGGTTGCACGACCGGCTCGGACACGAAGGTCACGGACTCGGGAACCAGCTCGACCTGTTCAACCGGAACGGGAAGGGTCAGCTGTTCAGTGGCGGCTTGTGCCAGGGCGGCGGCGTTGCGGCCGCTGGGAAACATCGTGGTGGCGATGGCGAGGCCCGCAATCGCAAAAATCGTGGCAGTCTTGCGACTCATGTACTCAACCAATTGAGCGGTGAGCGAGCACAGACGCAGGATGGAACCTTTTCCAGACCAATACGGTTAGGGGGTTCAAGAAGCCTGCCGGCCGCTCCCCGTCTGCGTGCTGAAGGATGCGGCCGTATTGCCGCCCTGTCAGCCTGCGCGAGGAATTGAGCGGGGCCGTTAGCTTGGCTGACCTTTACGTCAACGCAAATCGTTGATGGCCGCGACGAACCGTTCAGGATCCGCGATGTCTACCTCAATCAGCCACAAATCGGGGTCCTGCTGCTGCCTGCGGGTCAAATACTCGGAAAATTCTTGTTGTTTTTCAGGTATTTCTTTTTTTGTGGCAACAAAAAGGCGGGATCCATCGCGCTGCGGCATTCTTTCGTAAAGCGCAGACCCTGCGCCGCGACACAGCATTACCAGAAGGATCGTCCCGGCATCACGCTCACCTTTGGCCAGCACCATGCCGTATCCCCCTTGCGACTCGGCAAGGCGCAGAAAGGCGCTGGCTTCGAGATGCGCAGGCAGGCGGCCTGTCATATCACAAGCATTTCACAGGCCGTCCGCGGCGTAACCCGGCAGGCTGGAGAGCGGGATGCGCGAGCGCATGAAGGTGCCGGTGCCGCGCCCGATCTCGTCCCCTTGCTCATCCACCAGCCGCGCTTCGGCGACGAACACCCGGCGCCGGCCGCTGACCCAGCGTCCTTCCGCGATCACCGTTCCGGCCCGCACGGGCTTGCTGAAGAACAGGTTGAAGCTGGTCGTCAGCAAAAACCGGTCAGTCACCAGCGAATTGGCGGCATAGAATGCCGCGTCGTCGAGCATCTTGAAATAGATCGTACCATGCGCCGCGCCCGCTGCGTGATAATCTTCAGGCGTTATCGTGAACCGCAGCCGTGACTGCCCTTCGCCTGCGATCGCGAGCGCGCTGGCAAACTTGGTGTTGACCGGAGCCGAGGCATAGAGCCGCTCGAGCGCGCGGTAATGCTGCTGCGCCCCGCTTGCCGAAGGAAATTCGTCACTGCCCGCCATGAAGGGTTCCGCGACAATCAGGCCGCGTCGCGCAGGAACTGAGTGGTCAGCAACGCATAGGCGGCGTCGGTATCGGGCGCATCGGCCAACATCTGGAGCAGCGTGTCATCGCGCGTCAGACGTGAGATCGCCGCGAGCGCGTGAAGATGCGTTGCCCCGGCATTTTCAGGCGAAACCAGTCCGCACACCAACGATACAGGGCGTGCGTCTGCCGATGCAAATTCAATCGGCGCTTCGAGGCGAATCAGCGCAAGCGAGGGGCGCCGCACGGTCTTTGAGCGACAATGCGGAATCGCCACCCCGCGTCCGAAACCGGTGCTGCCCAAGACTTCGCGTGCTTCAAGCGATTTCAGCACGTCCCCTTCGTTCAGCCCATAGGCTTCGCTCAAAAGCTGGGCCGTTCGTGCAAGGACCTTGGGCTTGGTATCGATCCGGGCAAACGCAATCGCTTGCGGTGAAAGATCCAGATTGACGTCCATGTCTGTGCAAATCCTGATTGCGCGTGCGCCGTGTCCTGGCGAAAATTCGCTCAGACCATGTCTATTAGAACATGGCCAGGAACGAGGCGGAGCCCCTCCTGCATCCGCCGCTTAAGCTTTCGAAATTCGCTGTAGGCCGTTACGGCAAGCGCGGTTCGAAGCCATATTTCGGCTCGACCCAACCGATCGACCCATCGGCCCTGCGATAAACCATATTATGCCGCCCGGTGCCAGCATTTTTGAAGAACAGCGCGGTGGTGTTGCGCAGGTCCATCATCATCACCGCATCGGCGACGCTGGCGGTGGGGATATCGACGCGAGTTTCCGCGATGACCAGCGGCGCATCGGCGATCACTTCGTCTTCTTCATCCTCCTCGACCGCGAAGATGGTGTAGGCGGCTTCTTCCTCGCCGCGCGCGTGATCGGCCTGTTGATGGCGGTCAGTCAGGCGGCGTTTGTAACGGCGCAACTGCTTTTCGATCTTGGCCAGCGCATCATCAAAAGCAACATGCGCGTCCTGCGCGGAGCCTTGCGCCTTCAGGATCAGGCCCTGCATCACATGGGTGACAATATCGCAGCTAAACGCGCTGGCCGGGGCTTTGCCGAAGGTGACGTGGCTGGACAGTGCCCGGTCGAAATACTTTTCGACGACCGTGGTGAGCCGGTCGGAAGCGTGCGCCTGAAGCGCTGCCCCGGTGTCCATCTGGTGGCCCGAAATCCGAATATCCATGTGGTGTAGTCCTCCTGTTCGAACTGAGGATCGAAGGTGATGATGTGAGCCTTGCGCCAAGGATTTCAGCGGGTCCAGATCGCGTCGGTAATTCCGCCGATGAAGGCGCGGTGACGGTCCAGCTCCTCCGGGCTGGCAACATGAGGCCGGGGTTCGCGCCGTGGCTTGTCGGCCACGGGCCGGTGCCAGGGTGCGTTGGCAGAGGGTGGGGCGGTCAGATCCGCTGCCGGATCGAGCGCGGTCAGCCCCAGTCCGATCTGGCGCCCGCCGGTCAGTTCGACATAGACCTGCGCCAGCAATTCGGCATCAAGCAATGCGCCATGCTTCACCCGGTGGCTCCGGTCGATCCCGTAACGGGTGCACAGCGCATCAAGGCTGAGTTTGGCACCGGGATGGCGCTTGCGGGCCAAGGCGACTGTATCAACCATCCGGTCAAGGCTGATCGGATCGTGACCGGCCCGTTCCAGCTCATTGTTGAGAAAGCCGAAATCGAACCCGGCATTGTGCGCGACCAAGGGCGAATCGCCAAGGAAGGCCAGCAATTCGATCGCCGTGTCGGCAAAACGCGGCTTGGTATACAGGAACGCGGCGCTAAGGCCGTGGACGCGCTCGGCCTCGGGCGGCATATCGCGATCGGGATTAAAATAGGCGTGAAAGCTGCGGCCCGTTTCGACCCGGCCGATCATTTCGATGCAGCCGATTTCCACCATCCGGTCCCCGGTCTTGGGATCAAGCCCGGTGGTTTCGGTATCGAATATCACTTCGCGTGTTGGGGCCGCCATTTGATCGACTATCTGCCCAAGTCCCGGCACTTGCAAGGGGCGCATTCCATCAAAATGGCGCAATCATAGGGACGCAATCAATCCGGCCACTTGAGCGCGGGTGTCTTCGAGGCTGGTGCCGGTGTCGATCACGTGATGCGCGCGCGTGCGTTTGTGTGAGTCATGGAGTTGCAGGTCGAAGATATGCGCGAACTTTTCGGGCGTCATACCGGGGCGGGCGAGCACGCGGGCGCGCTGGACGGGTTCGGGCGCGGAGACGACAAGGATCAGATCAACCGCCTCGTGCCCGCCGCGTTCGAACAGCAGCGGAATGTCGAACACCACGGCGCGCTTGTCATGATGGGCTTCAAGGAAGGCGGTGCGCCGTGCGGCCACGGCAGGGTGGACGATGGCTTCAAGCCGCGCCAGCGCCGCCTTGTCGGCAAAGACCTGCTGGCCCAGCCGCTCGCGGTCGACCCCGTCCGGCCCGGTCGATCCGGGGAAGGCCGCTTCGATGGCGGGCACAAGGTCACCGCCCGGCCCCTGAAGCCGGCGGACCTCGGCATCGGCATCGAAGACCGGGATCCCGGCGTCAGTGAACATGGCGGCGACCGTGGATTTGCCCATGCCGATCGAGCCGGTGAGGCCGATGATCTTGGGTTTGGTCATGCTGTGAGGATCGCGCGCAATTCGGCATCGTGTTCGCGCGGAGCGGGCTCACCGAAGAACCGTGCGAAGGCGACCGCTGCCTGCCCGATCAGCATGGACAGCCCATCGATGGTGCGAAAGCCCTTCGCCTGCGCGCCTTGCAGGAAGGGCGTATCGAGCGGAGCAGTGATGATGTCATAGGCGATGCTGCCGGGCGGGGCGTGGCTCCAATCGAAGGCGAGCGGAGGCTGCCCCTGCATTCCCAGCGACGAAGCGTTGATCACAAGATCGCAGCACCCTTCGCGATCATCGAAAGCAAAGTCGGTGGGATCGGCAAAGTGGGCAAGATCAATCGCGTGATGCTCACCCTTGGGCGCCAGTTCTTCGAGCAAGGCGCGTGCCTTGCCCGGATCGCGGCCCGCCACCACCAGTGTGAAGCCCTTGTCGGCCAACGCGGTGATGATTGCACGCGCTGCGCCGCCGGTGCCCATGATACGGGCCATGCGGTAATAGTGCGTCTCTGCCAGAGTGGGCGCAAGCGGCTCCAAAAACCCGCTTGCATCGGTGTTGAAGCCTGCCTGATCGCCTTTGGCCTCCGGCAGCACCGTGTTGACCGCGCCGATTCCCTTCGCAGTCGGGTCGACTTGATCGAGCAACGGCATGATCGCCTGTTTGTGCGGCATGGTGACGTTGCACCCGCGCCACAGGGGATCGGCACGCCGCACCGCAAGGTAATCGGCCAGCGCGCCGGGCGGCACATGACAGGCGCGATAATCCGCAGCGATTCCCAGTTTCTCCAGCCAGAAGCCATGGATCGCCGGGGACTTGGATTGCGCAATCGGGTCGCCAATCACTTCGGCATAGGGCCGGGTCATGCCAGCAACATCCCTTCCTCACGCAAAGCGTCAAGCAGAGGGATCAGCGGCATCCCGAGCACGGTGAATTGGTCACCCTCAATCCGGTCGAACAACTGCACCCCTGGCCCTTCGATCCGGAACGCGCCGACGGTATGGCTGATCGCGGGCCACTCAAGCGTCAGATAATGCGCGATAAAGTCTTCCGACAGAACACGCACATGAAGGTGCGCAATGCTGGCGTGGCTCCACGGGCACCCGGCCTCCAAACCGTCTGCCCGGACCAGGGCGGCGGCGCTGTGCAGCTCCATCACCTTGCCGGAGAAAAAACGCAGATGCTCGGCCGCGTCTTCCTCCGTGCGCGGCTTGTCAAACCGGCGCCCTGCACACACCACCAGCGAATCCGATCCCAGAACAAGCGTTTGCGGGTACAACAGCGCGACCGCCGCTGCCTTGGCAACAGCCAGCGCTTCAGCCACCTCGAAGGGCCCTGCGCCCGCAAGCCCGGCTTCGATCGCGCGCTCGTCAATATCGGCGGGAATGCTTTGATAGGCCACCCCGGCGGCATCGAGCATGGCCCGGCGCGAGGCAGATTTGCTGGCGAGGATCAGCGTTTTGGTCATATCGGCTTACCCACTCCGCCTTCGCTCGCAGGCTTGCGCTCACGCTCTTGCGCGAGCCGGATGATCGCGGCGGCCGTTTCCTCAATCGAGCGACGGGTGACGTCGATCACCGGCCAGCCATTATCGGCAAACATCCGGCGCGCAAACTGCAGCTCGGCCTTGACGAAGTCATTGTTGACATAGGCGGTTTCGGTCGCCTCATTCAACGATAACAAACGGTTGCGGCGGATCTGCACCAATCGTTCTGGAGACGTCGTCAGCCCTACCACCAGCGGGTGCCGCAACCTGTAAAGCGCCGATGGCGGCGGACTTTCCACCACCAGCGGGATATTGGCGACTTTGTAGCCGCGATTGGCCAGATAGATGCTGGTCGGGGTTTTGGATGATCGCGACACGCCCACCAGCATGATATCGGCCTCCTCCCAATCCTCGTGAGCAAGCCCGTCATCATGCGCGATGGTGTACTGAATCGCATCCACCCGCTTGAAATAGTCTTCGTCCATCGTGTGTTGACGGCCGGGGCGACCATGCGCCTCCTGTCCCAGCTGTGCTTCGAGCGATGCGGTCACCTGATCGAGCACCGGCACTGCGGGTAGCCCCAAATGGCGACAATGCTCCTCCAGCCGCTTGCGGGTTTCGGGATTCACCAGCGTATACAATACCAAGCCGGGATGCGCCGCCAGATCGGGCACGATCCGGTC
The DNA here is from genome assembly GCF_056495765.1 of Erythrobacter sp. 'gip.4 top 5'. Classification (NCBI taxonomy): domain Bacteria; kingdom Pseudomonadati; phylum Pseudomonadota; class Alphaproteobacteria; order Sphingomonadales; family Erythrobacteraceae; genus Erythrobacter; species Erythrobacter sp. 'gip.4 top 5'. Next base: position 525,799 of record NZ_CP200270.1, read on the forward strand.
AAGATGCTGCAACGAGCGCACCATCGGCCAAAAATGGCGGTTCACCGCCGGATTATCAAATTGCGCCAGCGCCGCCTTGGCGATCATTTCCAACGTCTCGCCGGTCGAATCCGATACAAGGTGAAGGTTGAGCGAGTTCATCATCCCTGGTCGCAGTTTCGCCACAGGGGCCTGTGGACAGAGCCGCGCATAAACCACGGGAGAAGAGGACTCACAAGCTGAGGATGAGTTTTCATGCCCGCTATCGGCCTTTTGACCGGGGTATTTGCGCACAGGGAACAAGTTTTGTCGACAGGCTGGGAAGAGTGGGGATAAAGCGCGCTTGACGTCCAATCGTTGCGGATTCGAAGGGGACTGGCGCGGCCGGGAAGGCTGGGGGTAATCGGGCAAGGGCCGGTAATTCCCACTATCCACAGGCCCAACAGACTCCATCAATCCTTTATAATTTGATTTGTTTTGTTCTAAGGAACCCTATGCCCGGTCCACTTCTCGATACGCTCAAAGGTGTCCGTCAGGACGTTGCTCCCGTGTGGCTGATGCGCCAAGCGGGGCGCTATCTGCCTGAATACAGGGAACTTCGCGCCGAAAAGGGCGGCTTCCTCGCGCTGGTTTACGACAGCGAAGCCGCTGCTGAAATCACCGTCCAGCCGATCCGTCGGTTTGGTTTTGATGGTGCGATCCTGTTTTCCGATATCCTGATCGTGCCGCACGCGATGGGGCAGGGGCTGACCTTTGCCGCCGGCGAAGGCCCGCATCTGGCGCCGACGCTACTGGAAGTCTCGCTCGATTCGTTCACCCCGGCATTCGATCGCTTCGATCCGGTCTATGAAACCGTGCGCCGCACCCGCGCGCTGATCGGGCCGGATGTGACGATGCTGGGCTTTGCGGGAAGCCCCTGGACGGTCGCGACTTACATGGTCGCCGGCGAAGGTTCGAAGGATCAAGGCCCGGCGCGGCTGCTCGCCTACCGGGATCCGGCGCACATGCAGGCGATCATCGACGCGATTATCGAGGTTTCGGTTACTTACCTGCGCGGCCAGATCGATGCCGGCGCCGAAGCCGTGCAGTTGTTCGATAGCTGGGCCGGAAGCCTCGCGCCTGACCAGTTCGAAAAGTGGGTGGTCGCGCCCAATGCGGCGATCACGGCCAAGCTCAAGGAAAGCCACCCCGATACGCCCGTGATCGGCTTCCCCAAGGGTTCGGGTGCGAAGCTCCCCGCTTATGCCCGTGAAACGGGCGTGGATGCCGTGGGCTTGGATGAGACGCTCGATCCCGCTTGGGCGCACGCCCATCTGCCGGCCGGTATGCCGGTGCAGGGCAATTTCGATCCCCTGCTGCTCGAAGCCGGTGGTCCGGCGGTCGCGGCGCGGGTCAAGACGATTACGGCGGCGTTTGAAGATCGTCCGCATGTCTTCAACCTTGGCCACGGGATCGGACAATTCACCCCGATTGCGCATGTCGAAGAATTGTTGGCTGCCCTGAGAAATCCCGGTTGAGGTTGATCTGATGCAAGAACTCCTGCTCTCGATCTATCAGTTCCTGAAAGCAGGCCATGTGATCTTCATGGTGTTCTGGCTGGCGGGGCTGTTCATGCTGCCGCGGCAGTGCATCTACATGCTCGATCATCTGCCCGGTTCGCCGGGGGAGGAAAAGTGGGCCACCCGGATGGGCAAGCTGCGCAGCATCATCCTGACGCCCAGCATGATCATTGTCTGGGTGCTGGGGCTCAGCCTCGCTTATGCTGGCGGTCATTTCGCCTTTGGCTGGCTCCACGCCAAGCTGGCGCTGGTTCTGGTGCTGACAGGCTATCATGGCTGGCTGGTGGGGAAGACCAAGAAAATGGCCCGCGGGGAGCGTCCGCTTTCGGAAAAGACGCTGCGGATGATTGGGGAGGTGCCCGGGATCCTGCTCGTACTGATCGTGGTGCTGGTCTATCTCAAACCGTTCTGAACCCGTTTTTGCGGCGCTGTTTGCGCCCATATTCGTGCCGCGCATTCGCAGATTGACCAACTGCGCGCACGGCACTACGTCCTGATCATCCACCCGGATAGCAGAGCCCACTCGAGGCTCCGCACACGGTCTGCTTTCTCCAAGCCCAGCCCTGCTACAGGGGCGCTGCCCGACACGGCGGTACTGACCATCCGGCCACTCTAAGACTTTCGGAAAACACGACACATGCATCTCAAAGACCTCAAGCGAAAGACCCCGGCCGAATTGGTCGCGATGGCGGAAGAACTGGGCGTCGAAGGCGCTTCGACCATGCGCCGCCAGGATCTGCTGTTCAGCATTCTGCGCGAACTGGCCGAGGACGAAGAATACGAAGAAAAGATCATGGGCATCGGCACCATCGAGGTGCTGCAGGACGGCTTCGGCTTCCTGCGCTCGCCCGAGGCGAACTACCTTGCTGGCCCCGATGATATTTACATCTCGCCCAATCAGGTCCGTCGCTGGGGCCTGCGCACGGGCGATACAGTCGAAGGCGAAATCCGCGCGCCGCGCGAAGGCGAACGCTATTTTGCGCTGACCACGCTGGCCAAGGTCAATTTCGACGATCCCGACGCGGTCCGCCTGCGCACCAACTTCGATAACCTGACGCCGCTTTATCCCGAACAGAAGCTGACGCTCGATACGCTCGATCCGACAGTAAAGGACAAAAGCGCCCGCGTGATTGATATCATCGCGCCGCAGGGCAAGGGCCAGCGCGCCTTGATCGTTGCTCCGCCGCGCACGGGTAAGACCGTGCTTCTGCAGAACATCGCCAAGGCAATCACTGACAACCACCCTGAGGTGTTCCTGATCGTCCTGCTGGTCGACGAACGACCCGAGGAAGTCACCGACATGCAGCGCAGCGTGAAGGGCGAGGTGATCTCCTCGACCTTTGACGAGCCTGCCAATCGCCACGTGCAAGTCGCTGAAATGGTCATCGAAAAGGCCAAGCGTCTGGTCGAGCACAAGCGTGACGTGGTGATCCTGCTCGATTCGATCACGCGTCTGGGCCGCGCTTACAACACTGTGGTCCCGTCATCGGGCAAGGTGTTGACCGGCGGTGTCGATGCCAATGCTTTGCAGCGCCCCAAGCGGTTCTTTGGTGCAGCGCGCAACATTGAGGAGGGCGGATCGCTCTCGATCATTGCCACGGCATTGATCGACACCGGCAGTCGGATGGACGAAGTGATCTTTGAAGAGTTCAAAGGCACCGGCAACTCGGAAATTGTGCTCGATCGCAAGGTTTCGGACAAGCGCATCTTCCCGGCACTGGACGTGGGCAAGTCCGGTACCCGCAAGGAAGAGCTGCTGGTGGACAAGGACAAGATGTCCAAGATGTGGGTGCTGCGCCGCATCCTGATGCAGATGGGCACCGTAGATTCGATGGAATTCCTGCTCGACAAGATGAAGGATTCCAAGACCAACGAGGACTTCTTTGCGACGATGAATCAATAAGATAGAAAGCAATGCGGGCTTTGGGGTCAGCCCGGAAAAGTGGTCAGGAAAACTGACCAAAAGGGATGGGAAACGTGCTTAGCCAATATCTCTATATCAGCACCGCGCCGACCTTGCCGCGTGAGGAAGTGGACGCAATCCTCTCTGCCAGCGCCCGCAACAATCCCGCGCGCGGCATCACGGGTCTGCTGCTGTTCAACGGCCGCAACTTCCTCCAGCTGCTCGAAGGCGAAGAAGCGGCGGTGGCCGGGTTGATGGCAACGATCACCGCTGATCCGCGCCACAGCGGCGTTTCCGTGCTTGATCGGCGGGGCATTGCAACACGCACCTGTCCTGACTGGGCGATGAAGCGGGTGATTATCGCTGAGAGCATCGAAAGCCGGCGGGACATGCTGGAGCGCGATTTGCCAGAGGCTCTGGACCCTGAACTGCGCAAGATGATCGTCAATTTCGCGGTGCTGAACTAGTCTCTCCGTACAATCCCGCAGGCCGGTGATACGATCTGATATGATGCGACGCTCTATTCCTCACGCTGCAGCATGGAGGAATGGGCAATGCGCAGGATCATCTATCACAGCAAAGCAGCGCCAGACATGGACCGGGCGGAGCTGTTCCGGCTTGTCTATCATGCCCGCGTTGCGAACGAACGGCAGGGGCTGAGTGGATTTCTGTTGTTCGTGGAGGATCGCTTCCTGCAGGTGCTGGAAGGCGAGGCCTTCTCGTTATCGGCTACCTTTGAAAAGATCCGCCGTGATGTACGGCATGGCGGGGTGCAGATCATTGATGAAAGATCCATTCCCGCACCGATCTTCGGTGCCTGGCGGATGCGCTGTTTAGAGGACGCCTGTTTCGCCGATGCGCTCGAAGCGATCGCGCGAGAGGCCTGTGGGCCGGTTCCAGCCTATGTCGAAGCCGCCATGCGCACTTTTTTTCAAGCGGAGCAGGAACGGCTCACCCGGCGGCGTATGATCCGGGTCTGAAACCGTACCGCCGTGCCTAATGCTATGCCTAGTCGGCCGTCGCTGCCAGTTGCCCGGCCATGACCTCCCAGACTTTGTTGACCGCTTTCAGGGGACGCACCATTACCTTGAATTCCACGATCCGGTCTTGTGTATCGAAGCGGATGATGTCGACGCCGTTGATGGCGATCCCGTCAATCTCGGTGGTGAATTCGAGCATCGCGTCGTCGCCGTCCACCAGTTCGCCAACATAGCGGAACGAATCATTCCCCAACACTTTCGCTGCTGCGACGAGGTAGGCCATTACCACTGCCTTTCCGGCTTGGGGGGTATGGACCACCGGGGAGTGGAAAACGGCATCTTCGGCCAACAAATCGGCCAGCACCGCCGGATCGTTCCCCCGCCGCATGTAATCATGCCAGCGGCTAAGGCCTGTGTGCGTGCTCATCCAAGGTTTGCGCGGAAAAACGCCGCAGTGCGGCTGTCGGCTAATGTCGCAGCTTCTTCGCTGCGACGCTTGCCGGTTTCGGTGGCAAAACCGTGGTCTAGCCCCTCGTAATCGTGCAGCGTCACCTTGGGATGATCGTCCAGGCCTTCATGCATGGCCGCCTGTGTTTCACGTGAAACAAATCCGTCGGCGGTGGGAATATGCAGCATCAAGGGGTTGGCGATCGCGTGCTTTTCATGGAGCAGCCCGTCGATCCCCACGCCGTAATAGCCCACCGAAGCGTCGATATCGGTGCGCGCCGCCGTCATGTACGCAAGCCGTCCACCGAGGCAATATCCGACACAGCCGACCTTCGCGACGTCCAGCGAGTGACGGACGTGGTGGATGGTCGCCTCGATATCGCGGATCCCGGCATCCTGGTTAAATTTACCCATCAGATCGAGCGCGGTTTCGAATTCGCTTTCGACATCGGGATCGAGCGTAACTTCGGGCTGAAGTCGCCAGAACAGATCGGGCGCGACCGCGAGGTATCCTTCAGCGGCGATCTTGTCGCACTTGCTCCGAATGCCCGGATTCACCCCGAAGATTTCCTGAATGACGATGATCGCGGCGCGCGGCGTACCGTTGGGGCGGGCGACATAGGCGCCGAAGCGGGAATCGGCGTCGAGCGTGGCAATGGTTTCGTTGAGGCTCATGGTCTCTCTCCGGGTGTTCGCAGGGTTGGCCTTGTCCTATCGCTTGCCTTGCACGCCTGCCAAGCCCAAATGAGGCAGGCGCACCGGCACAGGAGAGGGATCCCATGAAGATCAATATCGAAATCGAATGCACGCCCGAAGAGGCCCGTAGCTCCATGGGCCTGCCCGATGTGAGCGCCGCCAATTCGGTTTATATCGACAACATCACCAAGGCGATGCGCGGAGTCTCAAACCCGGAGCAATTGCAGGAATATGCGTCGGCCCTGGCGCCGATGGGGCAGGTGGGGCTGAAACTGTTTCAAAGCTTCGTTGAAGGTGGAATGAAGGCTGCACAGCGCGGGGCTGAGGGTCCGAAGGGCTCTTCCGAATAACTTTTGATGACCGCATCGCCCACGATTTTTGCGCTATCGAGCGGCGCACCGCCGGCCGGTGTTGCGGTGATCCGCGTGTCCGGGTCGAACGCAGGCAGCGCCTTGATGGCCTTGGCCGGGTGGATCCCACCACCCCGTCGTGCATCGCTGGCGAAGCTGCGGGACGGCGAGGGCGCGCTGCTCGACGAGGCACTGGTGCTGTGGTTTCCCGGTCCGAACACGGCAACAGGCGAGGATCTGGCCGAGTTTCACTGCCACGGGGGCCGTGCGGTGATCGCGGCGGTGGAAACCGCGCTGGCGGCGCTGCCCGCTCTGCGCCGTGCGGAACCGGGCGAATTCACGCGCCGCGCCTTTGCCAATGGCCGGATCGATCTGGCTGAAGCGGAGGGCCTGGGCGATCTTCTGACCGCCGAGACCGAATTGCAGCGCGCAGCGGCGCTCGCCAATCTGGGCGGGGCGTTGTCGCGGCAGGTGGAAGCCTGGCGGGAGCGCGCACTGGGTCTGTCGGCGGAAATCGAGGGCGTGCTTGATTTTTCGGACGAGGAAGATTCGGCCGGCCTGCCCGTAGGTTTCATGGGGAACATTGCCACGCTTGCTGAGGAGATCGCGGCGTGGCTCGCCCGCCCACGCTCGGACCGGCTGAAAGACGGGTTCCGTGTGGTGCTGGCCGGGCCGCCCAATGCCGGCAAATCGACCCTGTTCAATGCGCTGGTGGAAAGCGAGGCGGCGATAACCTCACCGATTGCGGGGACAACCCGGGATGTGATTGAGCGCGCTGTGGCCATTGGCGGTGCGCCGTTCACCTTTGTGGATACGGCCGGTCTGCGAGCAGCTAAGGATGCAGCGGGACTGGACCAAATCGAGGCTATCGGGATTGATCGGGCCCGAAACGCACTGGGCCAGGCCGATCTTGTTCTGTGGTTGGGACCTGAAGGCCATGGGCCAGAGGGCGCCTGGGAGATCGCGGCGCAGTGCGATCATGCAGGTTTTATCGCCAAGACCGCACCACAATTCACGCTGTCGGCGGCCACGGGGGAGGGGGTCGCTGCGCTCAAATCCGCCCTTGTTGATTTTGCGCGCAACGCGATGCCGAAGCCCGGCGAAGCGGCGTTGAACGCCCGCCAGCATGAACGCCTTGCAGAGGCACGTGCGGCGCTGGAGACAGCAGGGTCACGACACGATCCCTTGCTAGTGGCAGAGGAGCTTCGCCTGGCGCGTTTGGCGTTCGATCGCCTAATCGGGCGCGCAACCACGGAAGACATGCTCGACACGCTGTTCGGCCGGTTCTGTATCGGCAAGTGAGCGCGGCACCGTAAAATGTTTCACGTGAAACATTCGGCCGGTGAGCCTCCACCAAATCCGCTTTGACGATCCCTCACGCGCCGCCTATCTGCGCGGTCATGCAGTCCTTCGATGTCATTGTTATCGGCGGTGGCCATGCCGGGGTTGAAGCGGCCTGTGCTTCGGCCCGGATGGGTGCGCGCACGGCGCTGGTGAGCTTTGACCTCGATATGATCGGTGCGATGAGCTGTAATCCGGCGATTGGGGGTCTGGGCAAGGGGCATCTCGTGCGCGAGGTTGATGCGCTTGATGGGGTTATCGGCCGCGCGGCGGATGCTGGTGCAATCCATTACCGGATGCTCAACCGGTCCAAGGGGAGCGCTGTCTGGGGCCCGCGGGTGCAGGCGGACCGGACCCGCTTCAAGGCTGCAGTTCAGCGCATTGTGCGCGGGCAGGCGAACCTGACGCTGGTGCAGGGTGAGGCCGCCGCTCTGGTGCTTCAAGGTGCCAGTGTCGCCGGGTTGGAACTGGCGGATGGCACGATACTTCACGCCGACCGGGTGATCCTTTGCACCGGCACTTTCCTTGGCGGTGTCCTGTTTCGCGGTGAGGAGCGGTTTGAAGGCGGCAGGGTCGGTGAGGACACAGCCAAGCGATTGGCCCAGCAACTGCGCGGCGCTGATCTGCCCATGGCGCGGCTCAAGACCGGCACGCCGCCGCGACTTGACGGGCGCACGATCAATTGGGCGGTGCTGGACGAACAACGCTCGGACGACGAGACATGGACCATGTCGGCGCTGTCTCAGCGCCGGGTCAATCCCCAGGTGTTCTGTGCGATGACCCGCACGACGCAGGCGGGGCATGACGCGATCCGCGCCAATCTTCACCGGTCGCCGCTGTTTTCCGGCGCGATTGGAGCGGCGGGGCCGCGTTATTGTCCCTCGATCGAGGACAAGATTCACCGCTTTGGCGACCGGGAAGGCCATCAGGTGTTCCTCGAGCCCGAGGGTCTGGATACGCACATGGTCTATCCCAACGGCATCAGCACCTCCCTTCCGGTGGACGTGCAGGCACTGGTTGTTCGCACCATGCCCGGGTGCGAGCGGGCCGAAATCGTTCAGCCGGGCTATGCCGTGGAATATGACCATGTCGATCCGCGCGCCCTGACGCCGGATCTGCAGCTGCGCGCCATTCCCGGATTGTATTGCGCAGGGCAAATCAATGGCACCACCGGTTACGAGGAAGCCGCAGCGCAGGGCTTGGTTGCGGGACTTGAAGCTGCCGCTGCGGCGCTGGGTAAGCAGGCACCACCGCTGGATCGCGCCAATTCCTACATAGCAGTGATGGTCGACGATTTGACATTGCAAGGTGTGTCCGAACCCTACCGGATGCTGACTGCCCGCGCTGAATACCGCCTGCGTCTGCGCGCCAACAATGCCGCAACACGTCTGACCGCGTTGGGTATCGCGGCGGGATGTGTCGGCATCGAGCGCCGTGTGTGGTGGGAGACACGCGAGGCGGTGCGCAAAATGTTTCACGTGAAACATTCGCACATGCTCCACGCGCGCGATTTGGCCGATCTCGGCCTGCCGGTGAGGCGCGATCATGGGGAAAAACCGATCAGCGAATGGCTGCGCTATGACGGGGTTACACCAGATGCGCTCGCGCCGTGGTTGGGCGATGTAACGGCGCTCGATCCCTTGTTGGCGGAGGAAATGGCAGAGGATGCGGCTTATGCGCCTTATTTGGCACGGCAGGATTCCGAGCTTCGTGATTTGCGCGCCAGTGAGGCCGTCGCGCTGACACCCGATTTTCCTTACGCCGACGTGCCTGGTCTCTCCAACGAGATGATCGAGCGATTGAGCAAGGCGGCCCCTGGCACCTTGGCGGCAGCGGGCCGGGTGCCAGGAGTGACGCCGGCGGCGCTTTCGGCATTGCTCGTCCATGCGCGCCGCGTGTCCAATGGACAGCGCGCGGCATGATCACCAACGAGACCGAAGCACGCGCCTATGTTGCCGCACTGACCGATGCCGAGGGCATGGCGCGGCTTGATGCGTTTGCCGCGCTGGTCCTTGAAGAGAACCAGAAGCAAAACCTGATTGCCAAGGCTTCCGAACCGATGCTCTGGCAGCGGCATATTGCTGACTCGGCGCAACTGCTGGAAAATGTTTCACGTGAAACATTGGGCGCGAATGCCGGTGGGCCGTGGCTTGATCTGGGGAGCGGGCCCGGCTTTCCCGGCATCGTGATCGCCGCGATCTGCCCCAATATGCCGGTGGTGCTGGTGGAATCGCGTGCACGACGGGTCGAATTTCTTGAAAGCGTGATCGTGGCGCTCGATCTGCGCAAGTGCCGGGTGGAAGGTCAGCGTCTCGAGCGGGTTGCGCCCTTTGAAGCGCGGGCGATTTCCGCCCGTGCCTTTGCGCCTCTGGTCAAATTGCTGAGCCTGTCCGAACCGTTCTCCACAAGGCGCACCGCCTATGTCTTGCCCAAGGGGCGCTCGGCAGTGCAAGAGTTGGCAACGCTCAAACCGTCGGTTCGGGCAATGTTTCACGTGAAACATTCCTTGACCGATCCCGAGGCCGGGATCATCGTGAAGGCCTGAGACGCGAAACATGCGAAGATGCGCCGGGATCTCCGGCAATCCGCGCACGGGAAGGACGCAGAACACCATGCTGACCTCACCATGTTCATAATCGCGATCGCCAATCAGAAGGGCGGGGTGGGAAAAACCACGACCGCGATCAACATCGCGACCGCGATGGCGGCCACCGGGTGGCGCACGCTGCTGATCGATCTTGATCCCCAAGGTAACGCCTCGACTGGGCTCGGCGTCCACGCGGCCGCGCGCGAAGTGTCCAGTTATGATCTGTTGGTGGACCAGGTCGCGCTCGCATCAGCGATTGTGCCGACCAGCATTCCGCGGCTCGATCTGGTGCCCGCCACCGTTGACCTGTCAGGCGCGGAGATCGAGCTTGTCGCGGTGGAGGGGCGCACGCATCGTCTGGACAAGGCGCTCGCGCATTACACGGGCCACGACATCTGCTTTATCGATTGTCCGCCGTCGCTCGGCCTGTTGACGTTGAACGCATTGTGCGCGGCTGATACCCTTTTGGTGCCGCTGCAATGCGAATTTTTTGCGCTGGAGGGGCTAAGCCAGTTGTTGCAGACAGTTGATCAGGTTCAGCAGCGTTTCAATGCTGATCTCGGGATCATTGGCATTGCGCTGACCATGTATGACCGGCGCAATCGCCTGACCGATCAGGTGTCGGACGATGTGCGTGATTGCCTCGGGAATCTTGTGTTCGAGACCGTGATCCCCCGCAATGTCCGCTTGTCCGAAGCGCCGAGCCACGGACTTCCCGCGCTGATCTATGACCAGCATTGCACCGGCAGCCGCGCCTATATGGCGCTGGCCCGCGAATTGATCGGGCGATTTCCCGCAGAAAGACAGGCCGCATGACCGATAATGTCACTCAACCCGCTGAAATCGCGATGAATGCTCGCAGCGATGACAAGCCGCGGCGCTTGGGGCGCGGACTGGGCGCCTTGCTGGGCGAAACCCGGCGGGAGGAGCCGCTGGTTCGGCGCGATGATACACCCGCCGGTGAAACTGCATCCTCGGGAGGTACAGCCCTGCGGATGCTGGCGCTCGCCACGATCAAGCCGCTACCGGGCAACCCGCGCAAGTATTTCGATGAAGATGCGCTTGACGAACTAGCCGCGTCGATCGCCTCGCGCGGGGTGATTCAGCCGATCATCGTCCGTCCGCACCCCCATGGCGATGGCTATCAGCTGGTCGCGGGTGAGCGACGCTGGCGGGCGGCGCAAAAGGCGCGGTTGCATGAAATCCCGGCGCTGGTCCGCACGCTTTCCGACCGTGAGGTCATGGCGCTGGCGCTGATTGAGAATCTGCAGCGCGAAGATCTGAACCCGGTCGAAGAGGCGCGGGCCTATAACCGCCTGTCCGAAGATGAAGGCATGATCCAGGCCGACATTGCCAAGATGGTCGAGAAATCCCGCAGCCATGTCGCCAACATGATGCGGCTGATGGTGTTGCCGGAGCCAGTGCTGGACCTGATCGAACAGGGCAAACTGACGCCCGGCCATGCGCGCGCGCTGATTGGCCGCGACGATGCGGTGCAATTGGCGCAGGTCGCAGTGGACGAGGGTTTGTCGGTGCGTGACATGGAAGTGCTGACGCGAAAGTCGGCCAAGCGCGCTGCCAGTCCGACCTCTGCTCCGCATCAAACGCCGGAAAATGCGGATATTCTTGCGGTCCAGCAGCATCTTGAGGAGTTCCTCGGGCTCACTGTGAAGATCAAGCCCGAAGGCGATCCACGCAAGGGGACGATCACGATTCGCTACACCACGCTCGATCAACTGGATCTGGTGTGTCAGCGGCTGACGGGCGGCGAGTTCTGACCGCAGGCTGCTGCAATGCTAGCGCACAAAAAGCCCCGCAAGATCGCTGGATCTCGCGGGGCTTTTGTATTTCACCCGGTAAGGGCGCGAAGTCTCAGCGGTTCTTGATCATCTTTGGCGAAGGGCGTTGGGCCGGGATTGAGCGTGTGGCACCAGGGACCGCATAGGTTTCGTAACGCTCGGTTTCGCGCACCACCACCTGCTGTTGGACTTCGCTGCGCACAGGCACCAGCACTGTCTGCGCGGGCGGCGCGTAGCTGTAACCATAGCTGTAACCGGCGGGATAGCCATAACCATAGGCCGGCGGGGCATAGCCGATCTCGCGGCTCGCAATGCGGGGGCCGGGCGCGCCGTAGGTGGACAAGTAGCTATCGAGCGCGGCTTCGCAATCGTAACGGTTCTTGTCCTTGTCTCCGCCGAACAGGCTGCCGATCAGCCCGCCAATCAGGCCACCACCGCCCACGCCGAGCACCGTTCCCAGCACGCGGTCACCAACGCCGGCGATTTCATAACCCGCAAAACCGCCCGCGATTGCGCCCAATAAGCCGCCGATGATAAGCCCGGTGTCATCCCTGTTCTGGCCCCGGGTACGGCGGCGGCATTCGTCGATCCACTGGTCACGCTCAAACACGGCGGGCGAGCCGCCATAAGCGGGGGCATAGGCGGGACCATAGGCAGCGGCGTAGCCGGGCGCATAGCCCATTGGCTGGGCATAGCCTTGTTGCGGCCCGGCGGGTGCTGCCGGAAGCGGGCGGGGCACATCAATCCGCCGGGTGCGGGTGATGGTTTCGACCCCGTTGACATCCGTCACCACTTCCTCGGCCTGAATGGCCGTGGGCGCTGTGCGATATTCGGCCGGAAGGCTGCGCATCTCGTCTTGCGTCATCGGTGTCAGCGGCGGGAGATCCGCGTAATTCTGCGCCTGCACCGCTGCCGGAAGCGCAAGAGCCAAGGCGGCGAGGGTGAGAGTTGGTGAAAGCGTCAACATGGGCAATGTCCCCCTGAGTCAGCCAGAGGGCTGATGGTTAGCAAAAGCTTACCACTGACTCGCCCGCGCGCCAAAGCGGCGCTGTCGGCGCTGTCCCGTTTCGGGAAGCTCTCCCTTGGGTTGTGTCAGATTCGGTCAGCCAATAGCGCGGCCAGCGCCGCGACACCGGCCACGTCCTCAGCCGTGAAGCGGGCGGGGGAGGGGCTGTCGAGGTCAATTACGGCAATCACGATGCCGTTGCGCAGAACGGGAACCACCAATTCCGACTGGCTCGCGGCGTCGCAGGCGATGTGGCCGGGGAAGGCGTGCACATCGGCCACGCATTGCGCCGCGCCGCTTTGCGCCGCCGTGCCGCACACGCCTGTGCCAAAGGGGATGCGGATACAGGCGGGGCGGCCCACAAACGGCCCGAGTACCAGTTCTTCCGCGCCACCTGATTTTGATGGGCCAACCCGGTAAAAACCCGCCCAGTTCAGATCGGGCAGGAACTCCCACAACAGCGCAGCGACGTTCGCCATATTGGCCACCGCGTCCGGCTCCCCCGCTGTCAGCGCATCAGCGGCGCTCACCAGATCGCGATAAAGGCCTTCCGAAGACGTCGCGGCGCCGGGTTTGAAATCATACATCTTTGACACAGGCCTTTCGTCGGATCGCCCCACTGCTCGATCGGGCGCTAGATCCCTCGCTTAATCAGTTGCCGCATCGGCGGCCGGGCTTTATCTCGCGTCACATGGCTCTTTTTCGCAAAATCGCAATCGCTCTTGTCCTCATCATCGTGGTGGCGGGGATCGCGCTGTTCGCTCTGACCCGCGGGGATACCGCTGATCTTACGGTTGATGAGGTTGCCGGCACCGACCCTGTCTTGCAGGAAGGCGACGCGCAAACTGTCCCGACCGTCCAGATTGCCGAGCCGGTGGGTTGGAAGGCTGGCGAGGTACCGACGGCGGCCGATGGGCTGGAAGTGGTCCGCTTTGCCGAGGGCCTCGATCACCCACGCACGCTCTATGCGTTGCCCAATGGCGATATGCTGGTGACGCTGACCCGCGCGCCTGCTGCAACTGGTGGCAGCAGCGGGATCATGGGCACGATTCGCGGATGGATTGAAGGGTTCCTGTTTGCCAAGGCCGGGTCTGCGGGCGAATCCGCCAACCAGATCGTGCTGTTGCGCGATGCTGACGGCAATGGCAGCGCCGAGACGCAGCAAGTGCTGTTGGAAGAGGGCCTCGATTCGCCATCGGGCATGGCGTGGCAGGATGGCACGCTCTACGTCGCCAACCACAACGCGCTGCTGGCCTTCCCTTATGAACTGGGCAGTGACGCTGTCAGGGGCGCGCCGCGCAAGCTGATGGATCTGCCCGGCGGCGGCGGTCACTGGATGCGCAATGTCGAACTCTCGCCCGCAGGCGATATGCTCTATGTCGCGGTCGGATCGGTTAGCAATATCGGCGATCAGGGGATGGCGGTTGAGGAAGGCCGCGCCATGATCTGGGAGTATGATCTGGCCCAGGGCCGCGCCCGCCAGTTTGCGGCGGGCCTGCGCAATCCCAATGGACTGGATTTCAGCCCCTGGACCGGCGAGCTTTGGACCACGGTGAACGAACGCGACATGCTGGGTTCGGACCTTGTGCCGGACTACCTCACCAATGTGCCGGTCGGCGCGCAATATGGCTGGCCGTGGGTCTATTACCGCTCCAACATCGACCGCCGCGTCGAAACGCCGATGCCGCGCTTCCTGATGGAATATGTCCGTAAACCCGAATTCGCGCTCGGCCCGCACGTTGCTGCGTTGGGCATGGTGTTTTCCAGCGAAGGTAACCTCATGGGGGACGCCTTTACCGGCGGCGCCTTCATCGCCCGGCACGGATCATGGAACCGCAAGCCGGCGTCAGGCTATGACGTCGTGTTTGTGGATTTCGACGATCTCGGCAATCCGGTGGGCAAGCCGGTTCCGGTGCTGACCGGGTTTCTGACGGGCGAGGGCACCACCCGGGGCCGGCCCACCTGGGTCGAATGGGCAGGCGATGGTTCGTTGCTGGTGTCGGACGACACCGCCGGGATCATCTGGCGGGTGCGTGCGCCTGCGGCCACACCGGCCCCGGCGATTGCGCGCCTGCAAGGCGACCCGCTTCCTCCGCGGGCACTGCGGGATCCACGCGCCGATTTCGAGGCGGATTACCTGCGTCAGCAGGCGGGGCAAAAGACAAATTAGAGCCTCAGCCCCGCACGGCCCGCCAGTTCGGTCGCAAATTGCAGCGCGGTGCGGCCGGACCGGTTCCCACGCGCAATCGCAAAGGCCATGGCCTCTTGCGCGTCGACCGTCAGGCCGAGCGGCGCGGTGTAGCCCTCGCAGATCGCCAGATAGGTGTCCTTGTCCGCAGGGTGGAACCCCAGCGTCAGGCCGAACCTGTCGGCCAGCGCGAGCGCATCGTCGCGTTCGTCACGTTCATGCAAGGCGGCGCTGGTGTCCTCGCGCTCCACAATGGCGCGGCGATTCGCCGTCACGGCAAGGCGGATGTGGGGCGGGCGCGGGGCCACGCCGCCATCGAGCAGGCTACGCAGGGCGAGCATCTGCTCCCGCCCATCCGCGCCGAAGCCGAGATCGTCGATAAACAGCAGGAAGGCGCGCGGTTGCTGCGCCAGTTCGGCCAAGAGTGCAGACACATTCGGCAGCGCGCCGGGCGCTAACTGCACAAGCGCAATGGCCTCGGGCGAATCGCGCTGCACATCGGCCACGCAGGCGCGCACCAGCGCCGATTTGCCCATCCCGCGCGCGCCCCACAGCAACACATCATGCGCCGCCGCGCCCGCCGCGAGCCGTCCGCACAAGTCGCGCAGCGCGACTTTCTGGCCCGCGATCCCGTGCAGCCGATCAAGCGGCACGGCATCGAGTTCCGGCACGGCACGCACCATCGTGCCCTCCCAGACATAGGCGGGAGCGCTGAGCCAATTGGTGGGCGGCGGCGGCGGGGGTGCCAGCCGCTCCAGCGCGGTGGCGATCCGCTCCAGCGCCGCGTGTGTCATGTCAGCCCGCAAGGGCAGCAGCGGGCAGCGTGTAGAGCAGGTCGGCCCCGGCGACCGCCCCGGCCTTGAGGCCTGCGGCCTCTGGCACGATCCGATCAAGGAAGAAGCGCACGGTTACGGGCTTGGTTGCGGCGAGTTCCGGCGCTGCGCCTGCTGCCACCGCTTCGGCCTGCTTCATCAGCTGCCACCCGGCGACCGTGACCGCGGCCATCGTGCAGAACGGCACGCTGCCCGCCAAGCGGTCATCAAGGCTGGCCTCGTCGCGCATCCAGCGCGCAACATGGGCGCAGTCTTGCGCGAGAGCGGCGAGTGTTGTTTCGCCAGCCGCTTCGCGTGCGATGGTTTCAAACAGGGAAACCATCGCTTCGCCGCCATCGAGGCCGAGCTTGCGGGTGACCAGATCCGCCGCCTGAATGCCGTTGGTGCCTTCATAGATCGGAGCGATGCGCGAATCGCGCCAATGCTGCGCTGCGCCGGTTTCTTCAACAAAGCCCATGCCGCCGTGAATCTGGATGCCAAGCCCGGCGACTTCGACGCCGATATCGGTGCCCCATGCCTTGATCAGTGGCACCACGATTTCCGCGCGGGCCTTCGCGGCCTCATCGCCCAGATTGCCGCGATCGACTTGTCCGGCGCAGTAATACAACAGCGCGCGGGCACCTTCGGTCAACGCCTTCATGCGCAGGATCATGCGGCGCACATCGGGGTGTTCGATGATGGCCACCGGGTTTTTGTCGGGCGAGCCGGCGCGGGCGGACTGTACCCGGCCCTGCGCATAGGCGAGCGCCTGCTGCGTCGCGCGTTCCCCGATCTGCACGCCCTGATTGCCGACATTGATGCGGGCATTGTTCATCATCGTGAACATCGCGGCGAGGCCTCTGTTCTCATGCCCCACCAACTCGCCGACGCAGGCTTCATTGTCACCATAGCTCATCACGCAGGTGGGCGAGGCATTGATGCCCAGCTTGTGTTCCAGGCTGACGCAGCGAAGATCATTGTGCGGGCCGAGGCTGCCGTCATCATTCACGTGATATTTTGGCACCAGGAACAGGCTGATGCCGCGTGTCCCCTCCGGCGCTCCGGGCAGGCGGGCGAGGACGAGGTGGATGATGTTATCCGCCAGATCATGCTCGCCCCAGGTGATGTAGATTTTCTGCCCGGTGATCCGGTACTTGCCGGCGTGCGGTCCTTCGGTAATGGGCTCCGCGGTTGAACGCAGCGCGCCGACATCGCTTCCTGCGGCAGGTTCGGTCAGGTTCATCGTGCCCGACCATGCGCCGCTGACCAGATTGGGGAGATACTTGGCCTTCTGGTCGTTGGAACCATGATGCTCCAGCGCCTCGATCGCGCCAACGCTCAGCATCGGCAGCAGAGTAAAGGCCATGTTGGCCGCGCCAAGGTTTTCCAGCACATTGCATGACAGCGTGAAGGGCAGGCCCTGACCGCCATGCTCTACGGGCGAAGCGATGGCATTCCAGCCTTGCGCCACATAGGCCTTGTAGGCCGCGTCGAAGCCTTCGGGCAGGCGCACCACGCCGTTTTCCAGCTTGGCGCCTTGCTTGTCCCCGATGCGGTTGAGCGGCGCGAATTCCCCGGCGGCGAATTGCCCGACACCTTCGACGATCGCTTCGACCAGATCGGGCTCGGCATGGGCAAAGCGTTCGCTTTGCGCCAACTCGTCAATCCCGGCATTGATGCGGATGGCGAGCAGCTGGTCAGCGGTGGGCGGGGTATAGGGGGTCACGTCGGGGGCGTCCTTGCGTTGCAAAATGCCCTCGCGCTCTTGGCAGGGCTGAGGTTTGAATATAGCGCCGGGGCCATGAGCGGCAAGGACGTTACGGAAGTGGTGCTGGCCAACGCCGCGGGGATCGCGAAAGCGGCGCGAATCCTCGAATCGGGCGGGCTGGTCGCAGTGCCGACCGAGACGGTCTATGGCCTCGCCGCGCGGGCCGACAGCGCGAAGGCGGTGGCGCGCATTTATGCAGCCAAGGGCCGCCCGGATTTCAATCCGCTGATCGTGCATGTTCGCGATGTGGCGCAGGCTTTGCGCTACGGCGTTTTCGCACCGGAGGCCCTTGCACTGGCTGATGCGCATTGGCCCGGTCCGTTGACGCTGGTGGTGCCAGTCTGCGCCGACGCCGGGCTGGCGGCAGCGGTGACAGCGGGCTTGCCGACTATTGCCTTGCGCGCCCCTGCGCACCCGGTGATGCGCGCGCTGCTGGCAATGGTCGACCTTCCGCTGGCAGCGCCTTCAGCGAACCGCAGCGGCTTCATCAGCCCGACAAGTGCAACGCACGTCCTCGCGTCACTCGACGGGCGGATCGACATGGTGCTTGACGGCGGCGCCACCACGGCGGGGGTGGAGTCCACCATCGTCGCAGTTCGTGACGACGGCAGTGTCGAGGAGCTTCGTCCCGGCCCGCTCCAGATTGGCCCGCGATTGGCACGCACCGCTCGCACTGCGCCGAGTATCGAAGCCCCCGGCCAACTCGCGAGCCATTACGCACCCGGAAAGCCTGTGCGCCTCAATGCCCAAATGGCTGAGCGGGACGAATTTCTGATCGGGTTCGGCCCGGTTGCGGGCGATTTCACGCTTTCGGCGACTGGTGACGTCAACGAGGCCGCCACGAACCTCTACGCCGCCTTGCACGAAGCTGCGCTTGCCCCGCACCCGCGCATCGCGGTCGTTCCGGTGCCGATGGAGGGCATCGGCCGCGCCATCAATGACCGGTTGCGGCGGGCGGCGGCTTAATCGCGGCGCTGCGGCTCGACCGGCACGCCGGGGAGCAGCGCTTTCATCTCCGCGCGAATCGCTCGCGCCTGATCGCACGCGTTTTCGTTGCCATCGGCACAGCGTTCTGCCTGCCGGTCGTATTCGCGCTCAAGCTTGCCGAGGCGTTCTTCACGCCTGCGGATGTCGCGGCCACGCTTTTCGTCGGCTTCGGACTGGCTCTCGGTCGCAAGATCCACCCCGCGGCTCACCGCCTTCACCGGTAGTGTGACGACATCCACCGCCGCACGGGCAAGACAGCCCTGCAGAGCGAGCGAAGCGAGGCTGAGAGCCACAAGAGAACGTGCGTGCATGGCGGGATAATGTCGCCCGACTCTTGCGATAAGGCAAATATTATTCTGCGGATTTGCCCGCAACCAGTGTGTCTGGATCCGGCGCTGCTGCCGGTATTGCTGCGGTTGCACTGACGCTACCCGGCGAGCAGGTGAGCGAGCCCGAGCCAAAGGTTTCGACCGTGCATTTCGCAGCGCCCGAAACCCTGACATCGCCCGCGCCTGCAATGGTCGCGTTGACATCGCCATCCGAAGCAAAGGCGACATCGCCCGTGCCGCCGATGTTGACCTCGGCGCTGTCGGCCTTGAGCGATGGCATTTCAATATCGCCCGCGCCGCCGATATTGACGGTCAGACGCTTGACTGTGCCGGCGCCTCTCACTGTACCACTGCCGCCGATATTAATGCCGAGCGTTTCCGCGGCAATCGTACCGAATTCGATGAGGCCCGATCCGCCGATCGTGATGTCCGACGTGCTGGCCAGGCTTTGCGCCCTGACTGTACCGCTGCCAGCGATCACAACGTCCTTGGGTGGGGGCATGGTGATGCGGATTGTGGCGTCATTTGTGCCGCTCCAGCCATTTTCGCGGGTCACGCCGATCACCTCGGCATCGCGCACAAAGCGCAGGCTATCGGTGTTCGCCCCTTCGACGGTGATGGTGAAGGTATCGCCGGTGGTCAGGATGACTGTATCGCCCGATGACAGCACGACGTCCGTCGGCGGCGGGCCTGCTATCTCGATATCGGCGAGGGGCACGCCTTCCTGCCCGTTGATGTCCACATTCGGCTCACACCCGGCCAGTGTTGCACCAAAGACCAGCAGCGCCGCAGAGATGTGCGCGTTGCGAAGTGTGTGTGACATCATGAAACCCTCCCCTGTAACCGTGTTGCACACATAATACACCGCGCGCCGGCCTGCAAGCGTCATGCAAACAAAAAGGGCCGCCCCGCAGGGCAGCCCTTGATGATCTCTATGGCCCCAAAGGCGTTAGCCTTCCTCGGCGTTATCGTAATATTGCGGCGCGTGTTCGCGCAGCACGTCGAGGATCTTGTTCAGCGCGGTCGGCTCGTCGGTCTCTTCCATCGCCGCCAATTCGCGGGCGAGGCGGCTGGAGGCGGCTTCGAAGATCTGGCGTTCCGAATAGGACTGTTCCGGCTGGTCTTCGGGGCGGAACAGATCGCGGGTCACTTCGGCAATCGACACAAGGTCGCCCGAATTGATCTTGGCTTCATATTCCTGCGCGCGGCGCGACCACATGGTGCGCTTGACCTTGGGCTTGCCCTTGAGGGTTTCCATGGCCTGCTTCAGTGTCTTGTCGGACGAAAGCTTGCGCATCCCGATCGCTTCGACCTTGCCGACTGGCACACGGAGCGTCATCCGCTCTTTCTCAAAACGCAGCACGTAAAGTTCGAGCTGCATTCCGGCGATTTCTTCCTTCTGCAGTTCGATCACGCGGCCAACGCCGTGCTTGGGATAAACGACGTAGTCGCCGACGACAAATGCGTTTGCGGTGCTTGCCATGCAAGATCCTTTCTTTAAGCCGACCCAGCAACGGGAGAGGGACAATCATCCCGGCGACGATCATCTCCTTTGCGGGAGATGCATGCACCGGGTTGTCAATCGTCCGAGAGTGGGGTTGCGGGGTGTGCGGCCTTCCTGGTTATCGTCACTGCGCAGGCCAAAAGCATTACGCGGTTGGCGAAGCGTATAGCATGACGGTAATAAAATTGCGAGTCCCGCGTTTCACGCCTGCTCCTGCGTGCTGGCGGCGGCAACATGCGCGCCCAGCAGCAGCAGAAAGGCGCTGAGCCACAGCCAGGTCAGAAACACGATGACCGCGCCCAGCGATCCGTAAGTGGCGTTGTAATTGCCGAAATTGCTGGCGTAGAAACCGAAACCTGCGCTTGCAGCAAGCCATCCCAATGCGAACAGTCCGCTACCCCGCAGCGCCGCACTGCGCCCGACAATCTTGTGTTTGGGAACAACCCGATAAGCGATAAATGCGCCGCCAAACCCTGCGAGGCCAATCAGCACATAGCTGGCAAGTGCGCCGCCGTTGCCTGCCAGCACGGTTGCCACAAGCGTGGTGATGCCTGCCATCAGCCCCAGCGCCAGCACCGCGCCCACAGTGATCACCAGCGCGAGCAGATTGGACCCAATAAAGCCGCGCGTATCACCAACATCGAACGCTATGTTGATCGCAGTGATCAGCGCCCCGGCGGCCACGCGCGCGCCAAACAGCGCCAAGGCGATGGCGATCAGCAGGCCGAAACGCGAGTCCCCGGTGTTGCGCGCGGCGATGTTTTCGAGTTGGCTCGCAACCAATTCCCCCGCTGCGCCGGGAAGCGTGCGCGTCAGGCTGCTGCCATGTTCTGCAATGGTCGCGGGCTCGACAACCAGACCATAGGTCAGGAAGGCCGCCGCCAACATCGGCACAAGTGCCAGAAAACCGTAATAGGCGATGCCCGCGGCGATCAGCCCGGTATTGCTCTCGCTCGAGCGTGACCAACCGGCTTTGAGAGTAGCAACAAGGGAACGCATACACACTCTACCGGTGCGCAGGGATCGTGTTCCCGGCTTGTGCGTGTTCCGGGAGGAATTAGTCGCCTTCGCCCGGATCAGCGCTGAAATACAGCTCGAACTTGCCCTTTTCGCCCTTGTGCGCGTCGGCGTCTTCGGGCGGTGCCTTCTGGCTGGTGATGTTGGGCCACACGGCCGAATACTGCGTGTTCAGCTCAAGCCACTTTTCGAGCCCATTTTCGGTATCGGGCAAAATCGCCTCGGCCGGGCATTCAGGCTCGCACACGCCGCAATCGATGCATTCGCTGGGATTGATCACCAGCATGTTCTCGCCTTCGTAGAAGCAATCGACCGGGCACACCTCCACACAGTCGGTGTACTTGCACTTGATGCAGTCTTCGGTGACGACGTAAGTCATTGCGGCTCTTTCAAAAGCGGTCTTGGGACGTGGCGGGCGGAGAGCCTGCGTTGGGAGGCGTTGCTGCTATGGCGTTTTGCCATTTAGGGTCAAGACCGCCACCGTCAACCTCCCGATAATGCGAACGTGCTTCGGCCGGGGACCCGCGCCGATCAGGCAGGGTGACGACCTCGATCACCCGTACGGTGCCGCCGAGGGCCAGCGTCAGCACATCTCCGCTACGCACCGGCTCGGCGCCGCGCAGCACATGCTTTCTGTTGCGCCGCAAAGCGTGGGTATCGATCAGTGCCTGCGCGGCAGAGCGGGTGCGGGCGAGGCGGAGATAGACCAGCAAACGGTCGATCCGAATCGTGTCTCCCCGCGTCGCTTGCGTCATCCCTTGAGCAGGTCCGCCAGCTTGTCGAAGGCACCCCCGGCGCGGGCCGGGCCGGTGTCGACGGGGGGTCTGGCAGGGGTCTGAACCCTGTCTGGGCCAGGCCGAGGGGCCCGCTGGCCGCTGTCACGCGGGGGCCTTCCTTTTCCGGTCTTGCCGACGCTCTTGTCCTTGCCGTGCTGCTGGCGCTGGTCTTTGCGATCAGGCCTGCGTTCCGAGCGCTGATCGTTGCCCTCACCCGGGCGGCGCGGGCGCCAGTGCCAGCGATCGGGTGCGGGCGGCCCGAATGCGCCTTCGGCCAAGGTCCGTGCCTTGTCACACCGGAACCCGGCGCTGCCGAGCAGGCGGCGGGCATTCTCTGCCTCAAGCCCGATCGAGACCGCCAGTGCCAGATCCAGTCGGAAGGCGCGGTTGCGTTCCTTGGGATGTGCGGCCGTGGCCACGGCGCGGCCATCAAACGCGGCACGCAGGATTTTTTCGGCCAGATCGACCCGGATCGCCTGCGATCCGGCATAGCGGTATCCCGCAGGCAAACGCCCCTTGGCCCAGCCACCCTCGGCCAGAACCGGCAGCATAGCTTCCTGCAACGGGCGCAGGTCCAGACCCAGCGCGTGCAGCAAGCGGCGCGGGGCAGGCTTCAGCAGGCCCGCGGCAAAGATGTCGAGCGCGCCAAAGGTGATGCCCAGCTTGCGCAAGTAGGGGCGCATTTCCTTGGGCAGATGCTCCAGCCCGGCATCCTCACGGCTGATGACGCCGCGCGCTTCGATCAGGGTGATGACCAGCGCGCGGGCCTGCGATCCGGCCTCGGGATCGCGGGCAGCCTCGGCCAGCTTGCGCAACGGTTCCAGTGGCTCAAGCTGCGTGTCGAGCCATGCGGCCAGACCCGCTTCCAGCTTCGCCTTGGCTGTTTCGGGCAACAGCACAAGATCGCGGGTCAGGGCGAGGCGCGGCGTGCCGAAATTGCCTGCGCCGGGATGGCCGGGAAAGGTTATCTCGGCCAGAGAACGGCCTTGCCAGCGGACCGCACCACCGCTGATTGCCAGTTCCGCGATGCCTTGCGAAAGCAGCCAGTCCGCCCGTTCGGCCAGCAGCGCGGGCAGCGCCTTTTCGCCTGCCGCCAGCAACATCCGGCGATCCGCCACGCCCGCATCGGGATCGACATGAAAGCGGAAGCCTTCAAGGCGGCCGATGCTTTCACCTTCCACGGTCAACTGGCCATCGGGTTCGAGTGTAACGGGCAGCGCGCTTGCGTCCTGCCCCAGCGATTTCATCAAAAGTGTCGTCCTTCGGTTCACGAAGCGCTCGGTCAGCCGCGCGTGCAGCGCATCCGAAAGCTTCGCCTCGACCGCGCGTGCTCGCGCAGCCATTTCGTCGCGTGCCAGAACCCAATCGGGCCGCTGGCAAATATAGGCCCAGCTGCGAATCGCCGCAATCCGGCCTTGCAGCGTGTCGATGTCGCCCTGCATCCGGTCAAGCTCGGCGATGCGCGCCGCCACAAAATCGGCGCCCAGATAGCCCTGAGCCAGATCATCCCACAACCGCGCCACGAACCGCGCGTGCTGTTCGACGCCAAGATTGCGGAAATCGGGAAGCGAACACGCCTCCCAGAACCGCCGCACGCTTCCCGCCCCGCGCACGCTGCGTCCGGTATCGTCCTCGGCCAGCCGCCGCAGCACCGCCATGTCGATGGCTTCGGGCGCACCGCGCAGCACCGCGTGATTGGGCCGCGCTTCCAGATCCGCGATAAGTGCAGGCAGCGAATCAAACCGCGGGGTGGCGTCGCGCCAGTACAGATGCGTGAGCGGCGCGAACTTGTGTTCCTCGATCGCGTAGACTTCTTCATCGGTGAAGGCGAGCGGTTCGCCCGTCTCGCCCTTGCCGGTGCCCGACAACGTGCCGAAAGTGCCATCGCGCTGATGCCGCCCGGCGCGGCCAGCGATCTGCGCCATTTCCGACGGGGTCAGCCGGCGCTTGCGGCGCCCGTCGAACTTGCTGAGCGCCGCAAAGGCGACATGATCCAGATCGAGGTTCAGCCCCATGCCGATCGCATCGGTGGCGACGATGTAATCCACCTCGCCTGACTGGAACATCGCGACCTGTTTGTTGCGGGTTTCGGGCGAGAGCGCGCCCATCACCACCGCCGCGCCGCCGCGAAAGCGCCGCAAGGCTTCAGCCATGGCGTAGACCTGCTCAACCGAGAAGGCGACCACGGCGGAGCGTTTGGGCAGGCGCGAAAGCTTGCACACCCCGGCATGGGACAAGGTCGAAAAGCGCGGGCGGCTGGTGATGTCCGCGCCCGGAATCAGCGCCCTGACCATCGGTTCGAGCGTGGCGGAACCCAGGATCATCGTTTCTTCACGTCCGCGCACGTTCATCAGCCGGTCGGTAAAGATGTGCCCGCGTTCCGGATCGGCGCCCAGCTGTGCCTCGTCAATCGCGACAAAGGCGTGCTGGCCGCTGACCCGTGGCATGGCCTCGGCGGTGCACAGGAAATAGCGCGCTTGCGGAGGTTCGATCCGTTCTTCGCCAGTGATCAGTGCGACCTGCTTGTCACCTTTTAGCGCGCGCACCCGGTCATACACTTCGCGCGCCAGAAGGCGCAGCGGGAATCCCATCATGCCGCTGGAATGGCCACACATCCGTTCAATCGCCAGGTGTGTTTTGCCGGTGTTGGTCGGGCCGAGCACGGCGCGCACACCTGCGTTACGGGCGGCATCACCGGCGGCGTCGCGGGACGTGGTGTCGCGCGGGCGGGCGGGACGAGCGGGCGGGGGGGCTGGCACGATGTTGGGGTTCTGTCAGGCTTGCACCTTTCGGGCAAGGGCGGTGATTGGTTCGCACGGCGCATAAGGGAAACGCCTTATCCCGTCGCAGAGGCCGTTGGTCGCTGGTTAACCCCGGATTTACTATGATCGGGCAAAGATATGCGACATGGCCACGGCGGATGTCGGACGGAGCGCGTTCGGATCAGCTGGGGCTCTTGGGGCATCAATGTTGGATCATGCGCATAAATTGACAGATGGGCACCCACCCGATGATGCGGCTGACCCGGCGGCGCCGGGAGATCCGCGCCCGATTGGTCCTGTCGCACACCAGCCGGTCAGCCCGGATACCGCGCGCGATTTGCTGCCCTATTTTCGCAGCGCCAGAAAGCTTGCCGCGCCAACCGCCAAACAGATCGCGCAGCGTAAGGCGGCAGCGAAGCTGGACAGGTCTGTGGCGCGTTACGATGCGTGGCGTCATGACGCATCGCAGTGGTTCGACCGGCTCGATCTCGCGCCCGATCTGGCCGAGGATATCGGCAGCCGCCGCTGGCTGCGCGGGCTGGGAACCATGGTGGGGTTGGGCGTGGCGGCGCTGGCGTTCTGGCCCGATCTCACCCCGCTCGAAGCGCGTGCCGCCATGCCGCAGACCCCTAAAGTGGCAAGCGAGCTGCGCAGCCAGATGATCCTGCCGCTGGCCCTGGGCGCCGATAGTGGCCGGCGCATGGGGCCGACTGCGGCGGTGATCCCGCTTAAAAGCGCGCCGGAACGGCCGCAGATTCAGATGGTGCTGACGCTGGCGTCGGGTGACAATTTTGTCTCCATGCTACGCCGTGCGGGTGTTGCAAGCGGGGATATTGATCGCGCTTCGGCCCTTGTGAGCCAGGCGGTGGCCGTGGGCGATCTTGCACCGGGTACACAGATGGACCTGCTGCTGGGCCGCCGTCCTGCGCCGGGCCAGCCGCGCCCGCTCGATAACCTCGCGTTTCGCGCGCGGTTTGACTTGCAATTGGAACTGACCCGTCCGGGAGTCGGCACCTTTGCCGAGGATGGCACGCCTGTGGCGCCCTCCGGCCCGCTGGCGTTGAAACGCAATATCATCCGCGTCGATGAAACGCCGCTGCGGGTGCGCGGGATCGTGGGATCGAGCCTTTACCGTTCGATGCGGCAGGCCGGTGTCCCGGCCAGCGCTGTGCAGGACTATCTCAAAGCGCTCGACGCGCAGGTGGATATGGACCGCGAAGTCGGTTCTGCGGACGAATTCGACATCATCATCGCCTATCGCCGCGCCGCCACGGGCGAGCGCCAAGCGGGGCAATTGCTCTACGCCGGGATCGACCGCGGCGGGCGTCCGCGCACGCAGTTGATGCGCTGGGGCAGCGAAGGGCGGTTCTACGAAGCATCGGGTGTGGGCGAGCAGCGGCGCGGCCTGTTGGCGCCGGTGCCAGGGCCCATTTCGTCGAGTTTCGGAATGCGCCGCCACCCGATCCTGGGCTATCGCCGGATGCACGCCGGAATGGATTTCAAGGCGCGGTACGGCACGCCAATCGTCGCGGTCAGCGATGGCCGGGTCAGCAGCGCCGGGCGCGCCGGCGGCTGCGGCATCGCGGTGCGGCTGGAGCATGGCGGCGCGCTGTCCACCCGCTATTGCCACATGAGCCAGATGGCGGTGCGCAGCGGCCAGCAGGTGCGGCGCGGTCAGGTGATCGGCTATGTCGGTTCGACCGGCCTGTCGACCGGCCCGCATCTCCATTACGAAATGTACCGCGGCGGTCGTGTGATCAATCCGGCCACCGTTGCCTTCGTCACCCGCGCGGAGTTGGATGGCACCGAACTGCTCGATTTCCGCCGCCAGCTGATCCGGCTGAAGGAAATCGAAGTCGGCGCCGCGCTTTCGGATCTTGAACCCTTGCCAACCGAGGTGAAGGAGCCGGTGCGCGAGATCGAGAAAATCGATACCGCACGATTGCAGACCGGCGGCGGGACACGCGCTGCGGACCTTTAACGCAGATTGGTAACGGGGACTTGTGGCTTGGCAGAAATTGCGCATAAGCCCCTTGGTATGACCGGACATTTTCCCAACACCCGCCTGCGCCGCACCCGTTCCACCGGCTGGAGCCGTGCGCTCCACCGCGAAACGCTGCTGACCCCCGCCGATCTCATCTGGCCGCTGTTCGTGACAGCGGGAACCGCGGTGGAGGAACCGATTGCCACGCTGCCCGGCGTCTCGCGCTGGTCGGTCGATGGGATCGTGGCGCGGGCCAAGGAAGCGGCCGCGCTTGGTATACCGGTGGTGGCGTTGTTCCCCAACACGCCCCATGATCTGCGCAGCGATGACGGGGCCGAAGCGCACAATCCCGACAATCTGATGTGCCAGGCGATCCGCGCCATCAAGGACGCTTGTGGAGACTCCATCGGCGTGCTGACCGATGTGGCGCTGGACCCTTACACCAGCCACGGGCAGGACGGGCTGGTGAATGATGCCGGCTATGTCGTGAATGACGCGACTGTGGCCACGCTGGTCGATCAGGCGGTCAATCAGGCCAATGCCGGCGCGGATATCATCGCGCCGTCTGACATGATGGATGGCCGCATCGGCGCGATCCGCATGGCGCTGGAGATGAACGGGCACCACAACGTCCAGATCATGTCCTACGCCGCCAAATATGCGAGCGCGTTCTATGGCCCGTTCCGCGACGCGGTGGGCAGCAGCGGCCTGCTGAAAGGGGACAAGAAAGCCTACCAGATGGACCCGGCCAATGGCGAAGAGGCGATGCGCGAAGTGGCGCTCGACATTGCCGAGGGCGCAGACAGCGTGATGGTGAAGCCCGGCCTTGCCTATCTCGACATCATTTACCGCGTCCGCCAGCGTTTCGATGTGCCGGTGTTCGCCTATCAGGTGAGCGGCGAATACGCGATGATCGAGGCCGCGCACGCAGCCGGGATCGGGGATCGTGATGCGCTGGCGCTGGAAAAGCTGATCGCGTTCAAACGTGCCGGGTGCAGCGGTATCCTGACCTATCACGCCGCGCACATCGCCCGCCTTCTCAATGGCTGACAGCGTGCCGGAATGCCGGGCGGCGTTTCACCAGGAAACCGCCCGTCTGGTGCTGCGCGATTGGCGCGCAGCGGATTGGGAGGCGTTCTGGCAGGCGACCAACACCCCTGCGGTGATGCGCTGGCTGGGCGGCGTTGCTGACGCCCAAACCCGCGCGGCGGCACGCGAACGGCTGGAGGGCTATCAGCGCGACCACGGCCACACCTTCTGGGTCGTGGAGCGCAAGGCGGATCGCGCGGTGCTGGGCTTTTGCGGCTTGAAACGCTCCAACCAGGCGGGCGGGCCGCAAGGCATGATGGAGGTCGGCTGGCGCTTGCGTGAGGATGCCTGGGGGCAGGGCTATGCGAAGGAGGCGGCCACTGCCGCACTCGACCTCGCATTCGGCCGGTTCGGCGCCGACGAAGTGATTGCGCTGACGGTGGAGCGCAACACCGCAAGCTGGGGCCTGATGCGGCGGCTGGGGATGGCGCGGCGCGCGGATCTCGACTTCGACAGCCCCGATTTCGATCCCGAAAACCCGCGCATCATCGCCCATGCCATCACACAAGAGTGCTGGCTGGCGGCATGACGGCATCCGTTCTGATGACTGAGCGGCTGGTGCTACGCCAGCTGGGCGCAGGTGACCTTGATGCCCACATGGCGCTATTCAACACCCCTGCCGTCATGCGCCACCTGGGCGGGGTGTGGCCGCGCGACGTGATCGCGGAAAAGCACGCCGCCTCGCGCGCCAGCTTTGCCGCAGAAGGGTTCGGGTTCATGATGGCCGAAGAACGCGAGAGCGGTGACATCGTCGCCCATTGCGGGTTGCGCCGGGTGGCCCACCCCATGGCGCCCAACCCCGAGGATCACGAGATCGGCTGGCTGGTGCGCGAGGATCGCTGGCGGATGGGCTATGCCTATGAAGCGATGCGCGCTGTGGTCGACTGGGCCTTTGCCGTCCACGCCGCGCCGCAACTGGTGGCGATCACGGTCAACAAGAATGTCGGCAGCTGGGGGCTGATGAAAAAGCTGGGAATGCAGCGCCGGGCCGACCTCGATTTCCCTGAAAACGATCGGACACCCGATCTTAACCATAACATCGTATACGGGATCACCCATCAGCAATGGATTGATCGCACATGACATCTCCCCGCCGCGCGCTGTTTGTTGCGGCCATTCTTGCTGGCAGTTTTCTGTTGTTCCTGGTCCAGCCGCTGATGGCGCGTCTGGCTTTGCCGCGGCTGGGGGGCACACCCAATGTCTGGAACAGCGCGATGCTGGTTTATCAGGCGCTGCTGTTGGGCGGATATGCCTATGCCCACGCAATCGGCAGATTGCCGCTGCGACGCCAGTTGCTGCTGCACACCGGGTTGCTTGCTCTTGCGGCGCTGACCTTGCCGCTGGGCTTGGCAGATCTGTCCGATTTCGGACCGGGAATGGAAGCGTTGTGGGTGCCGGCGTTGCTGTTTGCATCAGTGGGGCCGGTGTTCTTCCTGATTTCGGCGCAGGCGCCGCTGATTCAGCGCTGGTATGCCGCCGATCCCCAGGCGGGTGATCCCTACCCGCTGTATGCCGCATCGAACCTTGGCAGTTTTGGCGGGTTGCTATGCTATCCGATTCTGATCGAGCCGTTTTTGCCGCTGGGCCAGCAAAGCCTGATCTGGAGCCTGGGTTACGGCGCCATGCTGGTGCTGCTGCTGTTTGTCGTGGGGGCCCGATGGAAAAGCAGCGCACCCGATCAATCAGCCGCGGCCGTGGGCGATGATGCCGTCGATGCCGCTCCGATCGGTTGGCAACGGATCGCGTTGTGGCTGGCGCTGGCAGCAGTGCCTTCGGGCCTGATGCTGTCGACCACCACGCATCTGACCACCGACATTTTTGCCATGCCGTTGTTGTGGGTCATCCCGCTGGGAGTCTACCTGCTCAGCTTCAGCGTGGCCTTTGCCGAAAACCGCCTGCTGGCCCGCGTCATCACGCGCACCACGCCGTTTGTTGTGCTGCTGTCAGGCGGGATGGCAATGGTGTCGCAATCTGGTGGCGGGATCGGACTGATGGTGGCTGCGGTGATCTTGCTGTTTGTCATCGCCGTTGCGCTGCACGCCAGGATGTATGACCTGCGCCCCGATGCGTCGCGATTGACCCTGTTTTATCTGGTGATGTCGGCGGGCGGCGCGCTGGGCGGATTGTTCACCGCCCTGATTGCACCGCTGGTGTTCGACTGGGTGTGGGAACATCCCCTGCTGGTGTTCGCTGCAGCGGCGCTGATCCCGCTGGGCGGACTGATGGCTTGGCACAATCGGCTGGCGGCGTATCAGAAGCGGCGCCTGGTGCTGATCGCGGCGGGGCTTGCACTGTCCTTTGTGCTGGGCTGGTACCAGTTCACTTCCACCGCCGGTGTAGCGAACATGGGGGCGGGGCCGGCCTATTTCGCCCTCGCGCTCGTGGCCTTGCTGCTCAAGTTCAATCGGCTTGCCTTTGTGGCGGTGTTTGGCGTGATGATGGTGAGCGTTGGCGCCCCGGGGCACGGCAGCGCCTATGCCAAGGGGGAGCGGTTGCGCAGCTATTTCGGGGTCTACACCGTCACCGATCTGCCGACCTACGGCTTTCGCCAGATCACCCACGGCACCACCTTGCACGGCCGCCAGTATCTGAGCGCGCAGCGACGCCGGGAACCGACCACCTATTATGGTCGCAGTGCCGGTGTCGGGCTGGTGCTGGCCAATGCCGCGGCGGTTTATGGTCCGGGCGCCAATGTCGGGATCGTGGGCCTGGGGGCCGGTACGCTGGCCTGCTATCGCGCGCCGGACCAGACCTACCGCTTTTACGAGATCGATCCGGCGATCCTCGATTTTTCGACCCGCGGGCAGTTCACGTATCTCTCTGATTGTGCACCGAACAGCGAAACGATCATTGGTGACGCCCGGATTGAACTCGAACGCGGACCTGCGGCGCAATATGACGTGCTGGTGGTGGACGCGTTCTCGTCTGACGCCATCCCGCTGCATCTGCTCACCCGCGAGGCGCTGGCGGCCTATCGCCGCACGCTCACGCCCAACGGCGCGGTGCTGATCCACATCTCCAACCGCTTCATCGAGCTTGAACCGGTCGTGGCGGCGCTGGCGCAGGATGCCGGGATGTCTTCCGCCGTGCGGTTTGATGTACCGGACACATCAGCCGATCTCACAGCGTCGAAATGGGTGGTCTTGTCACCTTCGGCGCAATCGCTGGCAGCGATCCAGCAGGCGAGCGGCGCCGACAAGTGGACCGCGCTGGATAGGCCCGCAGGATCGGTGTGGAGCGACGAATATGCCTCGACACTGCCGCATTTCCGCTGGAACACGTTGATCGGACAAAAACCCTGACACGAGTGCCCGATATGCTGCCGAGCCCCGAACACCTGCCCATCCGGCCGGGCGTCACGATTGTCCCGATTCACGGGAAAACCCCCCGAATCCATGAAACCGCGTTCATCGCGCCCGGCTGCACGATCATCGGCGATGTCGCAATCGGGGCGGGCAGTTCCGTCTGGTACAATTGCGTGCTGCGCGCCGACGTGTTTTCGATCCGCATCGGGGAACGCAGCAATGTGCAGGACGGCAGCATCCTGCATTGTGACCCGCCGCGCCCGGGTGATCCCGATGGCTGTCCGCTCATTATCGGCGATGATGTGCTGATCGGTCACATGGCGATGGTGCATGGTTGCACGATCCACGACCGTGGCTTTGTCGGCCTGGGCGCGATTGTGATGAACAAGGCGGTGGTCGCGTCCGACGCCATGCTGGCGGCCGGCGCCATGCTGACCGAGCGCAAGGTGATGGGGCCGCGCGAATTATGGGCTGGGCGGCCCGCCACGAAGATGAAGGATCTGGACGATGCGGCTGTGGCCGGGATGCGCATGGGCGTGATGCACTACGCCGAAAATGCCAAGGCCCACGCCGCCGCGATTGCTGCCGCGATATGATCTAGCGTAGCAGGTCCACTTCAGCGGCGAAGGGCGCGGCGGGATCAATAATCCGCCATTCCTCCGGTCTGCGGCTGTCGATGACGACCACCGCGCCCTTGGGGCAGATATCGAGGCAGGGCACTTCGATCACTCCGACCTTCGCCTTGCGGCCCTTGCCTGCGCTCAATTCGCGCTTCAGCGCAGCGGCCAGGCGCTTGTTGTCAGGCCCGAAGCCGTGGCCCTTCTTTTCCACCTTCTTCGCGCATTTCTTGCACACCAGCACGGCGTGCGACCAGTTGGAACGGATTTTCGTCTTCATTCAGACTCCAACCGGTGCGGCGGCATTTTGATCCGTAGCGCGGCCGCCCACAGCGTCACCGCAAGACCCGCCGCCGCCGCGGCGGCCCAGACCGGCGCGTGGGCGGACAACGCGCCGCCCGTGGCGGCCCCGATGGCAAGCGCGCTCCACAACAGGCCATATCCCCGCGTGGACGGCAGCGGCGCGCCGGCCAGCCTCGCAGCCACGCCCTGTCCGAAGCGCACCAGTGCGCCGGTCATATAGGTCACGCCCACAGTCACCTCGCCATCGCGGGCAAAGACGTTGTTGGCCAAACCCATCGCCACCGCTGATGCGCTGAGGAAGGGGATGGCCCAGCCCACGACGAGCAAGCCAGCGGCGCTGACCAGCAGCCCGGCAACCAATCCGAGCAGAACCGGCTTGCGGCGTTCAGCCTGCCACCGTCCGATCAGCGCGCCGACAATCACGCCGGCCAGAAAGCAACCGATCAGCCCCAAGGGCGCCAGCGCCAGCGCAGGCCGCTCCACCAGATCGACACCCATCCGGGTGGTGTTGCCGGACATGAAGCTGGTGAAATACCCGCCCGCGACCACGAATCCGGTCGCATCGACCAGCCCCGCCAACGCGGCGAGGCCCAGGGCGAGGCGTTGGCGCGCGGGGTCGTAACGGTGCATTGTGCGCTTGCGGTCAGGCGGCAGGCGGTTTGCGCAGATATTTCATCATGTGGCCGACATAATCGATCTTGCCGATGGCGAGACCCTCGGCCCGCAGAATTGCATAGACGCTCATCACATGAAAATAGACCTGCGGCATGGCCCAATCGCGGCAATATTCGTGCGCCTGCATCACAAAGGTCATGCCGTTGGGCAGCGTGAATTCCACCGTATCCTCGGCCGCAGGCCAGGCGGCAGGATCGGCCGCCGCCGCCAGTTCGCGCGCGGCAGCGATGCGCGCGCGCGCATCGGCCAGTGTTGCCGGGTCGTCGTCGCTTGCCGTGAAAGCCGCTCCCGTCAGCCGGCCCAGCACTTCGCCCGGCATGTTGCAGACGAACCGCAGCTGCGTGGAAAGCGGGAACATGTCTTCGGCCAGCCGCGCGCTCAGCAGCGCATCGCCTCGCTCGTGCGCGCTCGCCTTGGTGACAAGCGTGTTCAGCGTGGCGAGCATATTTGTATAGGTCGCAAGCGCGGCCGTGGCGTAGGACATGGTTCTCTCCCGTTGATGTGGGAGGGGACGTAAGCCGCGCCCATCGCTTTATCAATCAGTCCTTGATCAACGCCCGCAAGGTCTCCAGCCGGTCTGCCTCGTGCGCGGGTTTGTCCCACCGGATGCGGTGGATGCGGGGGAACCGCATGGCAAGGCCGCTCTTGTGGCGTTTGGAGGCGTGGACGCTGTCGAACGCCACTTCGAACACCAATTCACGCTTCACTTCGCGCACCGGGCCAAAGCGGTTGAGGGTGTTCTGCCGCACAAACTTGTCGAGCTGTTTCAATTCGGCATCGGTGAAGCCGGTATAGGCCTTGCCCACCGGCAACAACTCCGCGCCCGAATCCGCGTCGCCATCCCAGCAGCCGAAGGTGAAGTCCGAATGGAAGCTCGATCGCTTGCCTGACCCGCGCTGGGCATACATCACCACGCAATCAATCAGCAGCGGATCGCGCTTCCACTTGTACCATAGCGCGACCTTGCGCCCCGCTACATAGGGGCTCTCGCGATGCTTGAGCATCAGCCCCTCGATCGCCTCATCACGCGCAGTGTCGCGGATGGCGGCGAGTGCGGCAAAATCCTCGGCCTCGACCAGGGCGGACAGATCGAAATGGCTGGCGGACAGGCGCGCCATCAGGGCCTCCAAAGTTGCGCGGCGCGACTTCCACGGCTGTTCGCGCCAGTCGGTGCCGTCCAGCAGCAGCACATCGTAAAGCCGGATGAAGGCGGGGTACTCCTTCAGCATCTTGGCAGGTACGGTCTTGCGACCGAGCCGCTGCTGAAGCGCATTGAAACTCGCCGCGCCACCCTGCGTAGTATCATTGGCCTCACCCCCCTGGGCGGAGCCGCGCACCAGCAATTCGCCATCGAGCACCGCGTCCATCGGCAGCACGTCCAGCAATTCGGGGAAGGTGGCGGAAATATCGTCGCCCGAGCGCGAATAGACCCGCGTTTCGCCGGCCGTTCGCACCAGCTGCACCCGGATGCCGTCCCACTTCCACTCAGCGGCGTAATCCTTGAGGTCGACCTCACCATCGTCCAGCGGGTGGGCGAGCATGAACGGCCTGAACCGCGGCACACCGGCCAGATCAGGCGGAGGCGCGCCACCGGCCGCCCAGGCGAACAGATCGGTGTAGGGCGGGGTGAGGGCGTGCCAATATTCCTCGACCTCCTCCACCGCGACAGCAAAGGCCTGTGCAAACGCGGTTTTCGCAAGCCGCGCCGAAATGCCGACCCGCATTCCGCCCGTGGCCAGCTTGATCAGGGCATAGCGGCCCTTGGCGTCCATCCGATCGAACAGGCCGGGCAACTCCCTGGGCGCGGTGGCGCGGGTGAGGGCGGCGAGGCGATCGACTACTTCGGCCAGCGTCAGCGGTGGCTGCGGCGCGGCATCCTCCGGCTCGGGCCAGAGCAGGCTCGCCGTCTCCGCCGTGTCACCCACAAAATCGCGGCTCATTGCCCACAAGGCGGGATCGACCCGTTCCAGCATCAGATTGCGGATGGTCGCGGATTTGACGGCGGGGAAATCGAGCGCTTCGGTCAAACCCGCCATCGCCCAGCCGCGATCGGGATCAGGGGCCGCGCGCAGATAGGTGGCAATCAGCGCCAATTTGCGGTTGCGGCTGGTGGTATAGACCAGCGCGTCGAGCAGGGCGGCAAACTCCTCCATCAGCCCGCCGCCTCGTGTTCATTGTACCGCCATGCGAATCGGCTAAAGCATGAGTCCGACGCCTCGCATCCCGACGTCTTCACCAAGGATTCGCCTCTATGAAGTTCATTCCGCTTGCCGCCCTCGGCCTTGCCGCCGCCGCTCTGACCGCCCCGGCTTTCGCTGACGATAGCGCCGCTGCCACGACCGCCACGGCTGCCGCCTTCACGATCGACACCCCGATCGAAGTGTTGATGGCGGACGAACGCGCCAACGCCGTGGTCGCCAAGCATTTCGGTGGGCAGGATCTGGCGCAGCATCCGGCCTATGAACAGTTCAAGACGCTCAGCCTCAAGGCGGTCGCGCCGTTCTCGCAAGGCCTGATAACCGACGAGATGCTCGAAAAGATCGCTGCCGATCTGGCCACGATTCAGGACGCCTGATGGTTCGGGGACGAGGGTGATAGTCATCCTTGTCCTCACTCGTCTTCGTCTTCTCGGCCAACCAGTGCGAGCGCCCGTGCACGGCGCTGGCTGAGTTCGCACCAGCGCAACAGCGCTTCTTCGCGGCCATGGGTTATCCAGGTTTCCTGCGGGTTCACTTCGCGAATGGTGCGGGTCAATTCGTTCCAGTCGGCATGATCGGAGATGACCAGCGGTAGCTCGACTCCGCGCTGGCGGGCGCGGGCGCGCACCCGCATCCAGCCGCTTGCCATGGCGGTGATGGGATCGGGCAGACGGCGGCTCCAACGGTCATTCAAGGCGGAGGGCGGCGCGATGACGATGTGGCCGCGCATCTGCTCCTTGGTCGCATCGCTCACCAGCCTGAGATCGCCCAGCGCGACGCCGTGTTCCTCATACAGCCGGCACATCGCCTCCATCGCCCCGTGGAGCCAGATCGTGTCCGTGTGCCCTGCGGCGCGCAATTCCGCGATCACGCGCTGCGCCTTGCCCAGTGCATAGGCGCCCACAAGCACGCAGGCATCGGGGTTTCCCGTGCGAGCATCGAGCAGCTTGGCGATTTCCTCGCCGATGGGGGGATGGGTGAAGACGGGCAGGCCGAAGGTCGCCTCGGTGATGAAGACATCGCAGGGGGTGACTTCAAACAGCGCACAGGTCGGATCGGGCACGCGCTTGTAATCGCCGGTGATCACGACTCGCTCGCCCGCGTGCTCGAACAGGATTTGCGATGATCCCAGCACATGACCGGCCGGCATATAGGTCGCGGTCACGCCGCCGCCGATGCTGACCGTTTCGCCATAGGCTACGGGCTGCGCGCCTTCCGCCGTGGCGTAGCGCAGCTTCATTATCGCGAGCGTTTCCGGTGTCGCAATCGTGATCCCATGCCCGCCGCGAGCGTGATCGGCGTGGCCATGGGTGACCAGCGCCCGCGGGACGGCACGCGAAGGATCGACCCAGGCATCGGCCGGCACGACATGAATGCCCCACGGTTCGGGCCGGATCCAGGAAAAGGGGGCGGTCATGGTGTCCTAAACAACAAGGGCGCGAGAGAGGTTCCTCTCCCGCGCCCCGTTTTGTGGTGTGATTCGCCTTAGCCTTCGTCGGTTTCCGGCGCGGGCTTCTTGACCGTGGCTTTCTTGGCCGCAGGCTTTTTCTTGGCCGGCTTCACCTTGGGCGGGGCCGGAGTCATTTCAAAGCTCGGCTTGCCATCCTTCACCGTGACATGGACCTCGCCGCCTTCGGCCAGCTTGCCGAACAGCAGTTCTTCGGCGAGCGGTTGCTTGATCTTGTCCTGGATCAGGCGAGACATCGGGCGGGCGCCGTAGAGCTTGTCATAGCCCTTGTCGCCCAGCCATGTCCGCGCATCGCTGTCGAACTGGATGTGGACGTTCTGTTCGGCGAGCTGCAATTCCAGCTGAAGGATGAACTTGTCGACCACACGGGCCACGATGCTCTTGCCCAGATAGGCGAAGGGCACGATCGCATCCAGGCGGTTGCGGAATTCCGGCGTGAACATCTTGTTCACTGCCTCGGTCCCGGCATCGGCCTTGCTGACATCGCCAAACCCGATTCCGCTGCGCGCCATGTCCGATGCGCCGGCATTGGTGGTCATGATCAGCACCACGTTGCGGAAATCGACGGTCTTGCCGTGGTGATCGGTCAGGCGGCCATTATCCATCACCTGCAACAGGATGTTGAACAGGTCGGGGTGGGCCTTCTCGATCTCGTCGAGCAACAACACACAATGCGGGTTCTGGTCGATCGCATCGGTCAGCAAGCCGCCCTGATCATAACCGACATAGCCCGGAGGCGCGCCGATCAGGCGGGAGACGCTGTGACGCTCCATATATTCGGACATGTCGAACCGCTTGAGTTCGATCCCCATGATCGTGGCAAGTTGACGCGCGACTTCGGTTTTCCCGACGCCGGTGGGGCCGGAGAACAGAAAGCTGCCGATCGGTTTGTCCGGATCGCGCAGACCGGCACGGCTCAGCTTCATCGCGGTCGAAAGCCGCTGGATCGCCTCGTCCTGACCGAAAACGACGTGCTTGAGATCGCGTTCGAGGTTCTCGAGCGCGCGCTTGTCATCCTTGCTTACCGACTTGGGCGGGATGCGCGCCATGGTCGCGATGACCATTTCGATCTCGCGGGCGGTGATCGTCTTCTTGCGGCGGCTGGGCGGCACCAGCATCTGCATTGCGCCGACTTCGTCGATCACGTCGATCGCCTTGTCGGGCAGCTTGCGATCATTGATGTAACGCGCCGACAATTCCACCGCGGTTTTGATCGCATCGGGCGTGTACTTGACCTTGTGGTGATCTTCGAAGGCCGAACGCAGACCTTTGAGGATCTTGATCGTGTCTTCGATGGTGGGTTCGTTCACGTCGATCTTCTGGAACCGGCGCAGCAAGGCGCGGTCCTTTTCGAAGTGGTTGCGAAACTCCTTGTAGGTCGTGCTACCGATGCAACGGATCGCGCCGCTCGACAGCGCAGGCTTGAGCAGGTTCGAGGCATCCATCGCCCCGCCGCTGGTGGCGCCGGCACCGATCACGGTGTGGATTTCGTCAATGAACAGCACCGCGTGCGGCATCGCTTCCAACTCGGTGACGACCTGCTTCAGGCGTTCCTCGAAATCGCCGCGATAGCGTGTGCCCGCCAGCAGCGCGCCCATGTCGAGCGAATAGATCACTGCGGGCGCCAGCACCTCGGGCACTTCGCCTTCGATGATCTTGCGCGCCAGCCCTTCGGCAATCGCGGTCTTGCCTACGCCCGGATCGCCCACATACAGCGGATTGTTCTTCGAACGGCGGCACAGGATCTGGATCGTCCGGTCAACCTCCGGCCCGCGACCGATCAGCGGATCGATCTTGCCATTGGCCGCCTTGGCGTTGAGGTTGACGGTGAACTGGTCGAGCGCGGTTTCCTTCTTGCTGCCGCCTGACTCTTTGGACTGCGCCGGTTCGTCGGCCTTGTCAGTGCCGCTGGAGCCTTTCGGTTCGATCTGGCGGCCGCCCTTGCCGATGCCGTGGCTGATGAAGCTGACGGCATCCAGACGGCTCATGTCCTGCTGCTGCAGGAAATAGACGGCGTAGCTATCGCGTTCGGAAAACAGCGCGACCAGCACGTTGGCACCGGTCACGGTGTCCTTGCCGCTCGACTGCACGTGCAGAATGGCGCGCTGGATCACCCGCTGGAAGCCCGCCGTGGGCTGCGGATCGGCGCCTTCTTCGGTTTTCAGCGACTGGTATTCCTGATCGAGGTATTGCTTCACCACTTCGCTCAGTTCGGCCAGATCGACGCCGCAGGCCGCCATCACGGCGGCGCCGTCCTCATCATCGATCAATGCCAGCAACAGGTGTTCAAGCGTGGCATATTCGTGCCGCCGTTCGGAGGCGTTACCAAGGGCGTTGTGCAGCGTGCGTTCGAGATTTTGGGCGAAGCTGGGCATGGGTGAGGCCTCTATCTGCGGGAGGGTGCTCGTGGCGAAAGAGCGGAGTGAGCCGGTTTCCAATAATATGGGATGGACTGCGCAAATTGCGAATCCCCTAAAGGTGATACGCTGAGAGTTACGGGGAAAGATACGGGTTGGATCATCCATTGCCTTTCGCAAACAGCGCATCTGCGGCGGCGCGGTGGGCGGCGGCTGTGTCCCGGTGGGCTGTTACCCGTGCAATTTCGGCGTGGAGCAGGGCGATCCGGTCATTCAATTCGGCCTGCGAATAGGGGCCGAGATCTTCGGCTGCGAGGCGACTCGCCGCGTCTCCGCTTGGCCTGGGACGATCCGGTTCTTCCATTGAGACGCAGCATCAGGGGGAAGCGGCTTGCTGTCAATCGGCGAGACGGTTATTCGCGCTGGCACGTTGGTTATCGGGGTCGTGGTTATCGGGGCCGTGCGTAAGGGGACACTACAGATGATCGCAGGCCATGGGGCACATTTGCCCGAGACAATGCAGGCGATCGGCTTCGATGCGCCCGGCGGCCCGGACGTGCTGCGGCCCGAAACCGTGCCGCTGCCGCGCCTGCGCCCCGATGACGTGCTGATCAAGGTGGCCTTTGCCGGGGTCAACCGCCCCGATTGCCTGCAACGCGCCGGAATGTACCCTGCGCCCAAGGGTGCCTCGCCGCTGCTGGGGCTGGAGGTATCGGGCGAAGTGGTCGCGGTTGGCACCGAAGTTCCGCGCGAGATGATCGGGCAGATGGTGGCCGCACTGACGCCGGGCGGCGGTTATGCTGAATACTGCGCGGCGCATTGGCAGCACTGCCTACCTGTGCCTGACGGCATGATGCTGTCCGAAGCGGCCGCTGTGCCCGAAACGCTGTTCACCGTCTGGCATAATCTGTTCGAGCGTGGCCTGGCACGCGACGGCGAGACTGTACTGATCCACGGTGGCACGTCCGGCATCGGCACCATGGCGATTATGCTGGGCAAAGCCTTTGGTCTGCACGTGATCGTCACCTGCGGCGACACCGCCAAATGCGCCGCCGCCACGCGGATCGGCGCAGACCTTGCGATCAATTACCGCGAGACCGACTATGTCGAGGCGGTGGTGGCCCATACCGGGGGCAAGGGCGTGCACGTGGTGCTCGACATGGTTTCGGGCGATTACGTAGGCCGCAATCTCAAATGTCTGGCCGAAGATGGCCGTCACGTCACCATCGCAGTGCTGGGCGGGGCCAAGGCCGATCTGAACATGGCGCTGGTCATGATGAAGCGCCTGACCCTGACCGGATCGACGCTGCGCCCGCGCACCGATGGGTTCAAGGCCGCGCTCGCGGACGAAATCGCCGACAATGCCTGGCCGTTGTTTGCCGACGGCGAACTGTCCCCGGTGATGGACAGGACCTTTCCGCTGGCCGAGGCCGCCGCCGCCCATGCGCGCATGGAAGCGGGCGAACATATCGGCAAGATCGTGCTGGAGGTTTCGAGGCCCGAAGACGCTGGCTGACGCCTTCACGCTGCCCGGAAGGTTCACGCGCCGCGGACGTGAGGCGACAACCAACCCGGTTTTCCGCCCAAAAACGCCCGTTTTTGCCATCGGCCCGGCATAAAAGCCCGATCTGACTCGGAACCGTCATTTGGTTGCGCAATCCCTGTAACAATAGCCTGTCATGGCAGCAGCACAGCCAGACGCGTTATTCGGGGATTGCGCATGACCGGTTCCGACCTGTCCGATCTGATCGGCAACAATGTCGCCAGCCTTCCGCTGAGTGCACCCAGAACGCCCGAGCCCGAAGGGGTCGACCGGCGCAGCTTCCGCACAATCTGGATCAGCGACGTGCATCTGGGCACCAAAGGCTGCAACGCCGCCCTGCTGATCGATTTCCTCGACCACACCGACAGCGAGACGATCTACCTTGTCGGCGACATTATCGATGGCTGGCGGCTGAAGAAGAAGTTTTACTGGCCGGCCGCGCATAATGACATTGTCTGGCGGATCATGAAGCGCGCCCGGCGCGGCACGCGGGTGGTCTATATTCCCGGCAATCATGACGAGATGTTCCGCCAGTTCACCGGCCTGAATTTCGGCGGGATCGAGATCCGCCGCGCCGCGTTCCACGATACCGCCGACGGGCGGCGCCTGATGGTGCTGCACGGGGATGAATTTGACGCGGTGATGCTGTCGCACCGCTGGCTCGCCTTCGTGGGCGATCATGCCTATCATTTGATGATGAAGCTCAACGCCACCGTGAACGCGGTTCGCCGCGCGTTGGGCAAGCCTTACTGGTCGCTCAGCAAGGCAGCCAAGCACAAGGTCAAGAACGCGGTCGAATTCATCGGCAAATACGAAGAAGTCGTCGCCCGCGCCGCTGGGGAGCGCGGGGTGGACGGGGTGGTGTGCGGTCACATCCACACCGCCGAATTCCGCACCTTCGAGCATAATGGCCGCCCGATCGAATACTGGAACGATGGCGACTGGGTCGAAGGTTGCAATGCGCTGGTCGAACATCACGACGGGCGGATGGAAATCCTCTACTGGCCCGAAGAAATGAAGCGCCGCATCGCAGCGGCCGAGGCTTCGCAAGCCACCAGTCCGGCCGATCCTGCCCGCGAGGCGGCGTGAACCGGTACACCACGATCCAGCCCGAACACGGCACTTCTACAAGCTCTGCTTCGATCGCGCCAGCTTGTATCGCCATCGTTACGGACGCCTGGCATCCGCAGGCCAACGGGGTGGTGCGCACGCTGTCGACCACCTGCGACGTGCTGCGCGGCTGGGGCCATGACGTCACGGTGATTTCGCCCGAAGGCTATCCTTCGATCCCGGCGCCCACCTATCCCGAAATTCGCCTCGCCCTGACCGCGCCGGGAGCCGTTGGCCGGCAATTGGCGCGTATTGCACCGCAGGCGGTGCATATCGCCACCGAAGGCCCGCTGGGGCTGGCGGCGCGGCGCTATTGTCTGCGGCGCAAGGTGCCGTTCACGACCGCCTATCATACCCAGTTTCCCGATTACCTCGCGCGCCGCACCCGCCTGCCCGCAAGCGTCTTTTGGCCCTATATCCGCTGGTTTCACCGCCCGGCGCAAAGCATCATGGTCGCCACCGAGACGATCCGCGCCCAGCTGCGCGAACAGGGGCTCACCCGGCTTACCCCCTGGAGCCGCGGCGTGGATCTGGCGTGTTTCTCGCCCGCCGCCCCGCCGCCGCCCGAATATGCGCAATTGCAGGGGCCAATCCTGCTCTATGTCGGGCGGATCGCGGTCGAGAAGAATATCGCGGCGTTTCTGGCCTGCCCCTATCCCGGCACCAAGGTGGTGGTGGGCGATGGCCCGGCGCGGGCAGGGTTGCAGGCGAAGTTCCCCGATGCGCTGTTCCTGGGCAAACGCAGCGGGACGGAGCTGGCGGGCTGTTATGCCGGCGCCGATGTGTTCGTCTTTCCCAGCCGCACCGACACCTTCGGCCTTGTGATGATCGAGGCGCTGGCCTGCGGGACACCCGTGGCCGCTTTCCCGGTGCCCGGGCCGCTCGACATCGTCACCGTTGCCGTCGGCGCACTGTCGGAGGACCTTAACCGCGCCATCGACGCCGCCCGCTATTGCGACCGTTCGGCCTGCGCCGCCTATGGCGCGGGGTTTTCGTGGGAGGCCGCCACGCAGCAGTTCCTGGCCGGTCTGGTGCCCCTGCCATCGGACAAGGCCACCGCGCTTCAGGCAGCGCATTTGTTTTGATTCAAGGTTTGCTTGCCGTTTCGCCGCGCTTGGCCTATCTGTGTTTTGCTGTGGCCGCTCCGAAAGGGGCGGCCCTTTCATTTTCAACGGAGATTTCCCCATGGCGACCAAGGATCAGCCCAAGCCGCTGATGCCGCATGCCACTGCGACGTGGCTGGTGGACAACACCGCGCTCTCGTTTGAGCAGATTGCGGAGTTCTGCGGCCTCCACATCCTCGAAGTGCAGGCGATGGCCGATGATCTGGCCAGCAGCAAGTACACCGGGCGCGATCCGGTGCACGCGGGCGAATTGACGCAAGGCGAAATCGACAAGGGGCAGGAAGACGCGACCTATTCGCTGCGGATGCATAAGGCCCCGGTCGAAGTGACCCGCACCAAAGGCCCGCGCTACACCCCGGTGTCCAAGCGGCAGGACAAGCCCGATGGCATCGCGTGGATTTTGCGCAGCTATCCGGCCGTGTCGGATGCGCAGATCGGCAAGCTGATCGGCACCACCCGCAACACCATCGGTGCGATCCGGGATCGCAGCCACTGGAACATCCAGAACATCACCCCCAAGGATCCGGTGACTCTGGGCCTGTGCTCGCAGCGCGAGCTTGACGCGATGGTCGCCAAGGCGGCCAAGCGTGCCGGGATCGTCGAAGATGTCGATGCGCCCGCCAAGCCCGAGCGTAATGATCGCGAGAACCTGATCGCGGAATTGCGCGCCGAGCGTGACGCCAACGTGCAGGCTGCGGGCAAGGCCGCGCAGGAAGCCGAGGCCGAAGCCTGGCTCGCCGCGCGCCGTGCCGCCGAAGCCGCCGAAGAAAAGATCGACCCCGAAAGCGGGTTCATCTCCAACTGATATGACGGTGCCGGGGCCAGGGCCGGAGCGTGTTCCGGCCGCCCCGGCCACCGCTGCTGGCCGCGTATCAAAAAGCGGCCTCGCGCCCGCGACTTTCGCTTGTGCAACATGGGATTGTCGGCCAATATTATTGACATGACTGTCAGTAACGCCGCCTATCACCACCCCACGCCCCTCAATACCCGGTTCGAGCCCATGAGCCTGCCAACGATGCTGGAACGCAGCGTGCGCGCGGCGCCGGATGCACCGTTCCTGCATTTTCTGGGGCGCACCTACAGCTACAAGCAGATCTTTGCGCAGGCGCAGGCCTTTGCTCTGGGCTTGGCCGAAGCGGGAATTGCCAAAGGCGACCGGGTCGGTCTGTTTCTCCCCAATGTGCCGATTTATGCCGCTGCCTATTACGGCGCGATGATGGCGGGCGCGGTGGTGGTGAACTTCTCACCGCTCTATTCGGTCGAGGAATTGAGCTGGCAGGTCGGTGACAGCGGCACGCGGGCGCTGGTGACGCTGGATGTGCCCGAACTCTACAAAACCGCGCACAAGGTGCTCGAAGCCTCGGCGCTGGAAACGCTGGTCGTCGGCAGCCTTGCCGATATGCTGCCGTGGTACAAGGGCGCCGCGCTCAAGCTGCTGAAGCGCAGTCAGATTGCCAATGTTGCCCACGGCCCTTCGGTCCGCCGCTGGGCCGATCTGCAGGCAGATTGGGCATGGACCCAGTGGTTGGAAGGCCGGACTTATCCGCTTCCCGAAGTCACCGCAGCTGACCTTGCCCTGCTGCAATATACCGGCGGCACCACCGGACGGCCCAAGGGCGCGATGTTGGGGCATGACCAACTGTCGGTGAATGCCCAGCAGGTCGCCGGGCTGCACCCCTTCGGTAATGCGCAGGACGAGGTGTTCATGGGGGCGCTGCCATTCTTCCATGTGTTCGCCAACACCGCGCTGCTCAACCACGCCTGCGTTACCGGAGCCTCCATCGCCATGGTGCCGCGGTTCGAGACGAAGCAGGTGCTCGAAACGATCCAGAAATACCGCTGCACCGGCTTTCCCGGCGTGCCGACAATGTTTCAGGCGATGCTCGATCACCCCGATCTGGCCAAGACCGATCTTTCCAGCCTCAAGGTCTGCATTTCCGGCGGCGCGCCGATGCCCGGCCCGGTCCATGTCCGCTTTGAAGAGGCCACCGGCGTACGGCTGGTCGAAGGCTATGGCCTGACAGAAAGCGCGGGCGTCGTGTCGGCCAACCCCTATGATGGCTTTCGCAAAC
Source organism: Erythrobacter sp. 'gip.4 top 5' (assembly GCF_056495765.1). Lineage (NCBI taxonomy): Bacteria > Pseudomonadati > Pseudomonadota > Alphaproteobacteria > Sphingomonadales > Erythrobacteraceae > Erythrobacter > Erythrobacter sp. 'gip.4 top 5'. Next base: position 570,434 of record NZ_CP200270.1, read on the forward strand.
GCGGCACGATTGGCCAGCTGGTGGCGGGTACCGAAGTGATCCTGCTCGACAAGGAACACCCCGAAAAGCTCGCCCCCGAAGGCGAACCGGGTGAACTTGCCGTCTGTGGCCCGCAGGTGATGCGCGGCTACTGGAACCGGCCCGAAAGCGAAGGCGAGTGCTTCGTGGAACGCGACGGCAAGCGTTACCTGCGCACCGGCGATGTCGCACGGGTGGACGCGGACGGGTTTCTAGAAATCGTCGACCGGATCAAGGATATGATCGCGGTGAACGGCTTCAAGGTGTTCCCCAGCGTGGTCGAGGATGTGATCCTTGAACATGCCGCGGTAAAGGAGGCGCTGGTGATCGGCGTGCCTGACGCGCAGCGCGGCGAAGTGCCGCGCGCCTATGTGACGTTGAACGATGACGTGTCAGCCACAGGCGCGGACCTCGCCGCGTGGCTCAATGCCAAGATCGGCAAGCACGAGCGGGTGGACCAGGTGGTGGTCCGCGACAGCTTGCCCAAGACGATCATCGGCAAGCTGGACCGCAAGACGCTGCGGGCTGAAGTGCTCTAGGCCACCTTTAAGCCCGCCCAGACCCCGTCCAGGCGCGCCCTTGCTGCGGTCACCACCAATGTTTCACGTGAAACATTGGTGGTGACCGCGGCGATTATGCCGCTGCCTCAACGCTGCTGGGAACGGCCTTGACCGACTGGCGAGCATTGGGAGCAAAGCGACCATCCACTTCGGCGCCCTGTTCGATCGTCAAAGCGTCATAATGCACGTCCCCATCGATCCGCGCCGACTTGAGAATGACCAGTTCACGCGCGGTGATCGATCCCGATACCTTGCCGGCGAGCCGCGCGCTTTCCGCCACAACCGCGCCGCTGATCGTGCTTTTTTCGCCCTGCACCAGTGACGCGCAGGTGATGTCGCCTTCCACCGTGCCGTCGATGTGCAGATCGGCCGATGCGCTGACATTGCCGGTGATGGTCACGTCCGCGCCGATCACGGAAAAGGTCGATCCCGATGCCATGCTGCTGTTCCTGTTACCGGGCCGCGGCGGCGGCGGCGGCGGCGGCGGGGCGGTCAGATCGGCCGCTGCGGACTTCTTTGAGAACATCGGGGGCAGCCTCCAGAAACGGACGCGGATTGACCGCGCGGCCATTGATACGAACTTCGAAATGCAGGTGCGGCCCCGTCGAACGCCCGGTGCTGCCGAGCCCGCCTATGGTGGTGCCAGCGTCAACCATTTGGCCAACCCTCACATCAATACGCGACAAGTGGGCATAGCGGGTCAACATCCCGTTACCATGCGTGATCTCGATCGCCTTGCCATAGCCTGATTTTGCGCCGGCAAAGGTGATCCGTCCCTCGGCGGCGGCGAAGATCGGGGAACCGGTCGCACCGCGAAAATCGATCCCGGCGTGCATCGCCCCGCGCCCGTTGAAGGGATCGCGGCGATAGCCAAAGCCTGACGTGATGTTCTCGACGCTGGCGGGCACCACCTGCGGGATGCCGTCAAGCACGCGTTCGAGGACCGCCATGCGCGCCAGGCTGAGGCCAAGCCGTTCAAAGCGCGGGTCGATGTCGTCGGCGCCAGTCAAGGCCTCGAAGGGACCGCCCATGGCCTGCCGGGCCTGGCGGGTCATGGAGGCAGGGTCGAGATTGAGCTTGCGCATCGCGGTTTCAGCGCGGCGGGCGCGGGCATCGGCAAAGCGGGTGAGGCGCTCGGCAAAGGCGAGCTGGCGCGCTTCGATGGCGGCGAGGCCGCGGGCCTGCGGGATCATGGCGCCGATCTTTTCGACGGTTTCGGCCGCTTCGCTGGACGAATCGCTGACCGTGCCGCTGGCCGCGCCTTCCGCAACGATATCCTCAGGCAGCATCCGCGCCATTTCATCAAGGAAGGCTTGGCGTTGCTGCAAATCATCGACCACTTTGTCGAGATTGCCGCCATAGGCCTTGAGCCGCTCCTCGGACTTGGCAACGCGAGCCTTTTGCGCGGCAAAGGCAGCCAGATCCGTTTCGGCGCGGTATTGGCCCCACGCCATTACGGCCAGAGCGATCAGCCAGACTGCCACAAATGCCGCCACCCCTCCGGCAACGCGCATCTGGAGTTTTGAAGAAAGTTTGATGAAGCGCACCTGCCCATCGGCGCGCATGAAAAACTCGCGGTCGGGGAACCACTGACGCAGCCGCTCGCCCCACGATTGGGTGATAATCTTGTCTGACAATTGCGGCCCCGATTTTTTTATCTATGTCCCACAAGGAGGCGCGCTAACAGCGGTGGGGCGATGGGTCGAATCTCTCGTTGCCTTTGCAGACGAGCGGACAGGGAATCGCGGTGAAATGATTATCCTTTGTTAAAGTCAGTTGGAACAAAACCGGATAGCCGGTTTGCGGTCCCCTTTTTGCACTCTGCGACTCGCACGACCTGACAGCGCGACCCACAAATGCTAAGGCTGCGTGCCATGACCTATCAAGCTGAACAGACCAAACCCGCCGCCAAGCCCGCTGACGCCGATCCTGCCGCATTGGTTCCCGACATGGCCCGCGCCGCACGCGCCGCGCAGCGCGCGCTCGCCGCCATGCCCAGCGAAGCCCGTGCGGCCGCGCTGCATCTGGCCGCGCAGGCCGTGCGCGCTGCCGCGCCGCAGATTCTCACTGCCAACGCACAAGACATTGCCGCAGGCGAAGCCAATGGGCTTGCCAAGGCCATGCTCGACCGGTTGGCGCTTGATGATGCGCGCCTGGGCGCGATTGCCGACGCGGTCGACGCTGTCGCGGATCTGCCCGATCCGGTGGGCGATGTCATCGATTCTGCGGCGCGGCCCAATGGCTTGAAATTGCAGCGTATCCGCGTGCCGATTGGCGTGATCGGGATCATCTACGAAAGCCGCCCCAACGTCACCGCCGATGCCGCCGCGCTGTGCGTGCGGGCGGGCAATGCGGCGTTGCTGCGCGGCGGGAGCGAGGCGGTGCATTCCAACCGCGCAATCCATGCCGCGCTAGTGGCCGGACTGGTTCAGGGCGGGGTGCCGGCAGAAGCGGTGCAACTGATGCCGTCGCAAGACCGCGCCTGCGTCGGCGCGATGCTGGCAGCGGCGGGCCTGATCGATATGATCGTGCCGCGCGGGGGCAAAAGCCTGGTTGCACGGGTGCAGGCCGATGCGCGGGTGCCCGTGCTCGCGCATCTCGATGGCATCTGTCATACCTTCATCCACGCCGCCGCCGATCCGGACATGGCGGAGCGGATCGCCTTGAACGCCAAGCTGCGCCGCACCGGCATCTGCGGCGCGATGGAAACGCTGCTGATCGATTCGGCCTATCCCAAGGCTGCCGCCCTGATCGCCGCACTGATCGACAAGGGCTGCGAAGTGCGCGGCGACGGACGCGCCCGTGCGCTTGACCGGCGTGTGGTTCCCGCCAGCGCGAATGATTGGGACACCGAATATCTCGATGCGATCCTTTCGGTCGCCATCGTCGACGGGCTGGACGAAGCCCTCGCCCACATCGCGCGCCATTCCTCGGCCCATACCGACGCGATTGTCACCGATGACGATGCCGCCGCCGAACGCTTCCTGACAGAGGTCGATAGCGCGATCGTGATGCACAATGCCTCATCGCAATTTGCCGACGGGGGCGAGTTCGGGCTGGGCGCGGAAATCGGGATTGCCACCGGGCGGTTGCACGCACGCGGTCCGGTCGCGCTCGAAGGGCTGACGACCTACAAGTGGCAGGTCCGCGGAAGCGGACAGGCGCGCCCTTAACCCTCCATACGTCGTTGCCACCGCCTCCTCAATTGACCGGACTGCTGGGCGGCAGCTTCAATCCTGCGCATGGCGGGCACCGGCGGATCACGCTGTTTGCTGGCGAGGCGCTGGGGCTGGACGAAACGTGGTGGCTGGTATCCCCGGGCAATCCGTTGAAAGAGCAGGCCGGCATGGCGCCGCTGGCCGCGCGCCTGCTGTCTGCCCGCCAACAGGCGCGGCGGGCGCGAATCGTGCCGACCGCGATCGAGCAGCACTTGGGCACGCGCTACACCGTCGATACGCTCGTGCGGCTCGTCCGGCGCTATCCCAAGCGGCGGTTCATCTGGTTGATGGGCGCCGACAATCTCGCCCAGTTGCACCGCTGGAAAGACTGGCGGAGGCTGGCGCGGACAATGCCGATTGCGGTGATCGCCCGTCCGGGCTATGATAGCGGCGCTATGACGAGCCCCGCCATGGCCTGGTTCAGGCGCTATCGTGTGTCTGCCGCCAGCATTCGGAAACGGGGGCAGTGGAGCGCACCGGCCCTGGTGTTCATGCGTTTCGATCCGGACGACCGCTCGGCCACGGCTATTCGCCGTACCCATGCCGGGTGGGCTGATACCGTGCTTGCCCATAACGGGCAGGGCCAAGGTGCGGATCGTCAGGAACGAAGGGCAGAGGTGCGTGACCGGCTGACATTCCGCAAGCTCCGGCACGAGGTCAAGGCATGAAACGCGCAGGCGTTTCGGCCCGGTGCTCTGCCCGTTTGCGTTATGTGCGCCGCATTGCTTTCAAACTCTGGAGATACCCGATTGTCGATGTCCGAGGCCTTTGTCGCTTCCCTTCCGCTTGGCGCCGTGCAAGCTGCTGCCAATACCGCCCAATCGCTCGGCAAGCCTGAGATGGGCACCGATGCCCTGCACCAACTGGTGCTTGCTCAGCTTGACGATGATCAGGCGCAAGAGATCGTCTCGATCCCGCTTGAGGGAAAAAGCTCGATCGCCGATCACATGGTGATCGCCAGCGGCCGTTCGACCCGTCAGGTCGCGTCGATGGCGCAGAAACTGGCGGAACAGATCAAGAAGGCCGGCTTCGGTCATGCCCGGGTCGAAGGCCTCCCCGCGGCTGACTGGGTGCTGATCGACGCGGGCGATGTGGTCATCCACCTGTTCCGCCCCGAAGTGCGCACCTTCTATAACCTCGAACGCATGTGGTCGTTCGAGGGTGGCGAGCCGCAGCAGGGAAGAGCTTAATCTGTTTTTCGCTCGCCCCTCCGGGCGAGCGTCCTCGGTGCGTTTCCGTCGCTTGCGCGACGGAGCACCTGCGGGCGGCCGGTCGGCCTAGCGAACCGCTGTGCGGTCCGTTTCGCGCTTCGTTGTCGGGGTATTTCTCATTCTTCTCCACATCATCGCGCGGGGCAAAATTGGCCGGTCGCCTGAGGGCGACCTGGTGGATCGCTATGCCAAGCGGATGACCTGGCCGTTCAAGCTGACCGAATGGCCCGATACCGGCTCGGGCAAGGTGGCTGACGCGCTGACGCCGGTTCGCACCGTCCTGCTGGACGAGCGCGGTAAGGCCATGACGTCGGAGGATTTCGCCCACCTTCTGGGCCGCTGGCGGGACGAAGGCGTGCGCGAGGCGCGCTTCATGCTGGGCGCAGCCGATGGCCATTCCGATGCCGAGCGGGCCGGCGCTGATTTGCTGCTCGCCTTTGGCCCGGCGACCTGGCCGCACATGCTGGCCCGAGCGATGCTGAGCGAACAGCTCTACCGCGCCACCACGATCCTTGCCGGGCATCCCTATCATCGGGCATGAGCGGTTCATGCCCCGCGCCCCAAGCCGCCCTGTTGCCCTGACGCTGTCCGCGATGCTTGCCGTCGGCGCCGCGCTCGCGCTGGTGATGCCTGAGACACAGGCCGCGCCCGCCATTACTTTGCTGGCGCCTGACGAGGCTGAAGCCGCGCTCACCCGTGCCACCCGCGAAAGCCGGATCGCGCAAGCCCGTGCGACGCGCCTGACCCGCGCCGCCGAAGCCGCGACGCAAGCCGCCACCCGTACGGCCAGCGAAGCTGCCGCGCTCGCCGCCCGGATTCAGCAGGCCGAAGCCGATATTGAAATTGCCCGTGCCAGGTTGACGATTACGCGGCAGGCCCGGTCTGGCCTGACGGCAAGACTGGCCATCAAGCAGGAGCCGACCGCCCGCCTTGCCGCCGCCTTGCAGACCGCTGCGCGCCGACCGCTCGCGCTCGCCGCGTTGCAGCCCGGATCGCTCACCGATGTGGTTCATGTCCGCGCCGTTCTAGGCAGCGCCATCCCGCAGATCCGCGCCCGCACCGCCGCCTTGCGCAGCGAACTGGACCGGGGACGGGCGCTCGAAGCGGCCGCGGCCCGCGCGCTTGCGCAGATGCGCGATGGCGAAAGCGCCTTGCGCCAGCGCCGTATTGAACTTGCCGCACTGGAAACCCAGCAGCGCCTTGCGTCGCGTGATGCCCGCGGTGCGGCGCTGCGCGAAGGGGAGCGCGCGCTTGCGCTGGCCGAGGAAGCGCGTGATCTGGATGGCCTGTTAGACAAGCTGGGCGAAGTGGCAGCCTTGCGCCAGGAGCTTGCTGCCCTGCCGGGTCCGGTGCTGCGTCCGGACGATCTGTCTGCGGCGTTGCCGGTCGCGCCTGCGCTAACGGCCAGCGCATCGGCTGTTCAAACCGCTGCGCCGCCGGGAGATTTCCAACTGCCGGTGCAGGGCCGCACGCTGATCGGCTTTGGTGCCCGGCGCGATAGCGGCCTTGCCAGCACAGGGCTTAGCCTCGCGCCTGCCAAGGATGCGCAGGTGGTGGCCCCGGCGCGTGGGCGGGTCGCGTTCGCGGGCGCCTATCGCGGGTTCGGGCGGATCGTCATCATCGAACATGAGGGCGGCTGGACCAGCCTTGTCACCGGGCTGGGCCGCGTTGAGGTGGCGGTGGGCGACGCGGTCATTGGCGGCAGTCCGATGGGCCGCGCCAGCGGTGGCACGCAGCCGGTGACGATCGAATTGCGGCGCGATGGACAGCCGGTCAATCCGTTGCAATATTTGCGTTAAGGACAAGGCGCGAGGGCTGCTAATGTAAGAGCTCTTCGGCACGGGCAGATCGGCCTTGGCGGCAATGCTCTCATCTGGCGTTAAGACCGGCAATCCTATATCCGTGTTGAACAAAGGAGCCTTGCACCGCTTATGAAAATCGCCGCTCTCCTGCGCAGCGCCGCGCTGGTCACCGCCGTCGCACTGATCCCCGCCACCACGGTGACCATGGCGCAGGTCGATGGCCGCGCTGGCCCGGAATTCGCCAAGCTGTTCGCGGTGCTCCAGCTGGTGAAGAAAAGCTATGTCGAGCCGGTCGAGGATGACGTGCTGATCCGCGGCGCGATTGACGGGATGTTGGCGGCACTTGATCCGCATTCGGCCTATCTCGATGGCGGCGATCTCCAGCGGCTCGAAACCATGATCGATGGGCAATATTCAGGTCTTGGCCTGTCGGTTGTGATGGAGGATGGCGCGGTCAAGGTGGTCTCGCCATTCCGTGGAAGCCCGGCTGAAACCGCGGGCATCAAGGCCGGCGATTTCATCACGCACCTGAACGGCAAGCTGATTGTCGATCAGAAACTGGATGACGCGGTCGCGCAGATGCGCGGGCCCAAGGGCACCTCGATCCAGCTGACGATCTTCCGTCCGGGCCGCACCGAACCGCTCGAAGTGAGCGTAACGCGCGGCGTGATCGAGCTGGAGCCGGTGACGCATGAGGTGTCTGCGGGCAATATCGGGATCATCACGGTCAACGAATTTTCCGCCAATGTCGGCGCGGATGTGTTTGCCGCGTGGCAGGATATCAAGAAGACCGCGCCGGGGGGCAGGGTCAACGGATTGGTGCTCGACCTGCGCAACAATCCCGGCGGCAGTCTCGATGAATCGGTGGCGCTGTCTGATCTGTTCCTGACCGACGGGCGCATCGTCAGCCAGCGCGGCCGCGCGCGCGGCGAAACGATGCTCTACGATGCCGAGACGGTCTATCGCGGCGATATGGCCGAAGGCGTGCCGATGATCGTGCTGATCAATGCAGGCTCCGCCTCAGCCTCCGAGATTGTCGCAGGCGCGCTTCAGGATCACCGCCGCGCTCTGATTATGGGCGAACGCAGCTTTGGCAAGGGTTCGGTCCAGTCGCTGCTGCCGCTTGGCAAAGATGCTGCGCTGAAGCTGACCACGGCGCGGTACTTCACGCCTGCGGGCAAATCGGTGCAGGAAGGCGGTATTCGCCCGGACATCACTGTGCCGCAAATCTCCGACCCCGATTACACACTGCGCCAGAAATACCAGACCCGCGAAAGCGATCTGCGCGGCCACCTGATCAACGAACTGGCGGTCAAGGATGAAGAGATGGAGGCCGACAAGATCGCCGATCCGCGCTTCCAGCTGACATCTGCGCAGCTTGAGGAGCAGGGCATCAAGGATTTCCAGCTGAACTACGCAACCGAAACCCTGCGCCGCACCACGAAGAGCACCGTGGCGCTGCGGCCGGCGCCCCGCGCAGGCAAACCTGCCGCCAAGCCTTCGGCTAAGCCATAAAGGCGCGCATGATGAACATTTCGGGGGCCAACGCGCGAATGGCACGTGCGCTCGCCGTGCTGGTTCCGGCCGCTTTGCTGGGCGGGGCCTATATTTCGCAATACGGCTTCGGCCTGTATCCGTGCGAAATGTGCTGGTGGCAGCGATATCCGCATTTCGCCGCCGTCGGGGCGGGGCTGGCCGCCTATGTGCTGAAGCCGGCGCAGGTCTGGACCGCGCTAGCGGGCCTGGCGATTCTGACCTCCGGATTGATCGGCGGGTTTCACGCCGGCGTCGAATATGGCTGGTGGGACGGCATCACTGCGTGCACGGCGCCCATGGCCGGGGTCGATGTGCTGGACTTCAACGCCGCGCCGCTGATCCGCTGCGATGTGGCGCCGTGGACCTTGGGGGGCATTTCGCTGGCCGGGTTCAACTTCCTGATCTCGGGCATCAGCGGTGCGGCCATTGTGGCGCTGGCCGCGTATAAGAAGTAAGACCTCGGTGACGGGGACCTACGAAGGGAACGCAGATATGGACCGCGATGAACTCCACCGGATGATCCGGGTCGATCAGGCCGGCGAATTCGGCGCCACCCGGATTTATGAAGGCCAGCTTGCCGTCATGGGTGACCGTGGGCCGCATTCAGCGGAAATCCGCCACATGGCCGCGCAGGAAGCCGAACACCGCGCCAAATTCGATGCGCTGCTGCACCGGCGCGGCGTGCGGCCCACGGCGCTGCATCCGATCTGGTCAGCAGCGGGCTATGCACTGGGCGCAGGTACGGCGCTGCTCGGGCCGGAAGCGGCGATGGCGTGCACCGCCGCGGTCGAAACCGAGATCGACAAGCATTACAGCGATCAGCTCGATCAGCTTGAAGCCACCGGGGCCGATCCTGAATTGGCCGAGATGATCGCCGCCTTCCGCGAGGATGAGCGTGAACACCGTGATGCGGCTTTTGCCAATGGCGCTGAACGCGCGCCTGCCTATCCGCTACTGGCGGGCGTGATTCGGCTGGGGTGCCGCATTGCCATCAAGGTCAGCGAGCGGATCTAAGCGGGAAGATTACCGCTACAGGCTCCAGTAAACCAGATCTTCGGGCAATCCCTCGCGGTCGAGCGCGCTTTTCACGTCGATCAGCACGCCGCCTTTGCGTACGCGGGCAACCAGGTCCGCCGGGTTGGCGATCGTGTCTGCGTGGTTGACCGCCAGCACCAGCGCATCAAGATCCACCATCTCATCTACGGCGCGCAGCGTAATGCCATATTCGTGCGCCGCGGACGCCGGATCAGCGAGCGGATCGCTCACCATTGCGTCGATCCCGTATTCGCGCAGTTCGGCGAGAATATCGGGCACCTTGGAGTTGCGGATGTCGGGCACGTCCTGCTTGAAGGTCAGCCCCATGATGCCCACCCGCGCTGTGCAGGGCGCAACCCCATTTGCGATCAGCAGCTTGACCGCCTTTTGCGCAATGGCCTGCCCCATCGCATCATTGATCCGCCGTCCGGCCAGAATCACCTCGGGCCGGTAGCCCAGCTTTTCCGCCGCCGCGGTCAGGTAGAAGGGATCGACACCGATGCAATGCCCGCCGACGAGGCCGGGGGTGAAGGGCAGGAAGTTCCACTTCGTCCCCGCCGCCGCCAGCACATCGCGCGTGGCAAGGCCCATGCGGTCAAAGATCAGCGCGATTTCGTTCATCAAGGCGATATTGAGATCGCGCTGGGTGTTCTCGATCACCTTTGCCGCCTCGGCCACCTTGATCGAGGGCGCTTCGTGCAAGCCCGCATCAACGATCGCGCCGTAAACACTGCGCATCCGAGCAAGCGCCGCTGTGCTGTCGGCAGCGATGATCTTGGTTATGCTTTCGAGCCGGTGGGCCTGATCGCCCGGATTGATCCGTTCCGGGCTGTAACCCAGCGCAAAGTCGCGCCCTTGCACGAGGCCCGACTGCGCTGCCAACCACGGCCCGCAGATATCCTCGGTCACGCCCGGAAACACGGTCGATTCGAACACCACCAGCGAGCCTTTGGTAAGGCGCGGGCCGATGGTTTCGCAGGCCCGCTCCAGCGGAGTCAGGTCAGGGCGGTGGTCCGCAGTGATCGGGGTCGGCGCGGTGACGATAATCATGCTGGCGCCTTCCAGCACCGCAGGATCATCCGAGACGGCAAGATCACATGACGCCAGCCGCGCATCGTCAATTTCGCGGGTCGCATCGTGTCCGGCAAGAAGCTCCGCAACGCGGGCCGCGGCAATATCGAACCCCACCACCGCGACGCTGTGCCCGCTCAGTCGCTCGGCCAGCGCCACGGCAACAGGCAGGCCGACATAGCCCAGGCCGACAACTGCGATTTTTTGATCCATGCAACCCGATAGTCTAACGCGACTCAATATTTCGCTAACCACGCTGACCTTGCGGCTTCACGGACGGTTCAGCCCCAAAGCACTAGACAAACGAACTTCGTTGCGGGCATGGCACAGCCGGACACCCCCCCGCGCGGTCACAAAGGATCCCTGCGCCATGAAGCATCTTTTCGCCCCCGCTGTTCTCTTCGCTCTTGCCGCCGCTGCAAGCCCTGCTGCGGCGCAGAGCGCGGACGAAAAGATCAACATGGTGATTGCGTACAACGAAGCCGAATGCCCCGTCGCTCAGCCGGGCGAAGTGGTGGTGTGCGAAATTCTGGTCGAGGAAGACCGCTATCGCATCCCGTCGAACCTGCGGTATTCCGACAATCCGGCCAATCAGTCGCTGGCGCGGCAGGTCGACCAGATCAAATATGTCGGCGATTTTGGCGCAATGAGCTGCTCGCCCGCTGGCGCGGGGGGCTTCACTGGCTGCACCCAGAAGTTCATCGAAGCGGCCTACAAGGATCGTGCCGAGGATGACGGTATACGCTTCGGCCGCTTGATCGAAGAAGCGCGGGCCGAGCGTCTTTCGACCATCGATGAAGATGCCGCTGCTGAGCAAGGCCGGGTAGAGATGATTGAGCGCGAATACATGGAGCGGCTTGAGCGTGAGCGGGCGGGCGAATTGCCAAGCGAAGGCGCGCTGCCCCAACCCGCAACGCCGACGCCACCGCAATAAGTGCGTCAGACCCGGTAGTAATCCCGGTACCACGCCACGAAGCGCGCCACACCGTCGCGGAACGGGGTTTGCGGGGCATACCCGGTAAGCGTTTTAAGCAAGGTTGCATCGGCCCAGGTGGCTGGCACATCACCCTGCTGCATCGGCATGAAATTCTTCACTGCCTCGCGCTTACATTCGGCCTCGATCGCGGTGATGAAGTCCATCAGGCGCACCTTGTCGCCATTGCCGATATTGACCACGCGGAAGGGTGCCGCTGGTGACAGGCTGTCACCTTCTGCGATATCCTCGGGTGTTTCTGGCCGTACCGGGGCGGCGTCGATCAGTAAGCGGATGCCGCGCACCAGATCGGCGACGTAGGTGAAATCGCGGTACATTTCGCCATCATTGTAGATGTCGATCGGCGTGCCTTCGAGGATCCCGCGCGTGAACTTGAACAGCGCCATGTCCGGCCGGCCCCACGGACCATAGACGGTGAAGAACCGGAACATCGTGGTCGGCAGGTTCCACAGGTGCGCATAGGAATGCGCCATCGCCTCGTTCGCCTTCTTGGTCGCGGCATAGAGGGTGAGGGGGGTGTCGACCTTCTGATCTTCGCCGAACGGCATTTCGGTGTTGGCGCCGTACACTGATGAGGTCGACGCCATCAGCAGATGATCGACGCCCAGTTCGCGTGCGCATTCCATCACGTTGAAGGTGCCGATCACATTCGCATCAATATAGGCCCGCGGGTTCTCCAGCGAGTATCGCACCCCGGCCTGCGCCGCCAAATGCACGATCACATCGGGCTTTTCCGCCAGCGCCAGCGCGTGCAGCGTAGCGAAATCCTCCAGCATCCCCTCAAGGCAGGAGAAATGCGGATGTTGCAGCAGCATCTGGTGCCGCCGCTGCTTGATCCGCACGTCATAATAGTCGGTCATCCCGTCGAAGCCGACGACGCGAAAGCCTTCCTCCAGCAGCAATTGCGAAAGGTGAAAGCCGATGAACCCGGCCGAGCCGGTGACAAGAACGGTGCGCATGGGAGCGACCTACAGTGTCTGCATTAAGAAAGCGCCCTAAGACGACGCCCTAAGACAGCGCAATATCGGGCGCGTCTTCCTGCTTCATGCCGACGACGTGGTAGCCGCCATCGACATGATGGGTCTCGCCGGTAACGCCTGAAGACAGGTCGGACAGCAGATACAGCCCGGCGCCGCCGACATCGTCGATGGTGACGTTGCGGCGCAGCGGCGCGTTCAGCTCGTTCCATTTGAGGATGTAGCGGAAATCGCCGATCCCGCTGGCGGCCAATGTCTTGATCGGTCCGGCACTGATCGCGTTGACGCGGATGTTGCGGGGCCCCAGATCATTGGCAAGATATTTGACGCTGGCTTCCAGCGCGGCCTTGGCCACACCCATCACGTTGTAATGCGGGATCACCTTTTCTGCGCCGTAATAGCTCAGCGTCAGGATCGCGCCCCCGGTCTCGGGCATCATCGCGGCGGCGCGCTGGGTAATCGCAACCAGTGAATAGGCCGAGATATTCATGGTCATCAGGAAGTTGTCGAGACTGGTATCGACATAGAGCCCGCGCAATTCGTTTTTGTCCGAATAGCCGATCGCGTGGACCACGAAGTCAAGCGTGTCCCACCGCGCCTTGAGCGCCGCGAAGGCCGAATCGAGCGAATCCATGCTGGAAACATCGCACTCAAACGTGAAATCGCTGCCCAGTTGCTCGGCCAGCGGCTTCACCCGCTTGGCCAGCGCATCGCCCTGATAGGAGAAAGCCAGCTCCGCGCCGTGCGCGGCCAGTTGCTTGGCGATCCCCCAGGCGAGCGATTTGTCATTGGCCAGCCCCATGATGAGGCCGCGTTTGCCGTGCATCAGTCCGGCGCTGGTCGTTGCATTCATTCCGTTATCTCCTCGCGCGGCTCACCGGATCGTTTTTCCGGATCGGCCAGCGCTGCATTCAATTGTGCGCCGATAACGAGGCCAAGGCCAACGAGCCAGAAAAAGAACAGCGTCACCATCGTGCCCGCCAGGCTTCCATAGGTGAGGTCGTAACTGAAAACGCTGCGCAGCACGATGGGAAGCGCCGTGGTCACCAAAAGCCACCACGCCGTCGTGAACAGCGCGCCCGGCCATTTGGGAAAGGCTTTGCCGCGATAGGAATGCGGGGAGAGCGTGACGAACAGCACCCAAAGCGATCCTCCCAGGCCAAGTGCGGGCACAATGCGCGAATATCGCAGCCACGCGATCAGCTCGCCCAATTGCGGCAGGCTGGTTTCCACAACCTGTTGGACTGCGCCGATCACCACTTGCGAGAACAGCGAGATCATCAGCACCACGACCGCGCCCAGGATCAGCCCTGCCGACAGCAGCCGATAACGCCAGAACGCCAACCGCGCCTTGGTGCCATAGGCCCGGCGCAGGATGTCCCGGATGGTTTCGATCAGGCTGGAGACCGTCCACAGAGCCACCAGTGCGCCAAGACCCAGCAGCCAGCCAGACCGCGAATCCATCACCGTTTGCGCAACCGGCGCAATGACGTCAGCGACATTTCCGGGCAGGGCGAGGCCGATCGCCTCGATCATGCCGTCAGCCGATTCGCCCCCGCCAATCAGAGCAAACAGCGCCGCGCCGAGTACGAAGAAGGGGAAGATCGCCACCATCGACAGATAGGCGAGGTTCCCGGCGTGAATGAAGCCTTCGTTGTAAGTGCCTGCGAGCACCCGTCCGGTTACTTCGAACACACGGGTGCCCGGCCCGAGCAGCCGTTTGAGCCGCGTCGTGATTCCGCTGCGCGCCTCGCGCTCGCCGTGGCGGGCGCGCTGCTTGCGTGCCTCGGGGGAGAGCGAGCGGACTTCGAGTTCGACGGGCTCTACGCGGTCGTCTGTGCTCATGTCACGCTCCTTGCGCGCCCGGCCTAAAGGCCGAATTTCTCGCGCGGCCGGGCGATGTCGATCCAGCCATCGAGTCGATCTTCGAGCGGCGCAAGATCCGCCGGAAGCTGGATTTCGATGGAAACCAGTTGGTCACCGCGATCAGGCTTGCCGCTTTCCCCCTTGCCGTTCTTGCGAGTCCAGCCCTTGCCGGCCAACCGCAGCACGGTGCCGCTGGAACTGCCCGGCGTGATCGTCAGCATCACGGCGCCATCGACTGTGGGGCATTTCACTTTGGCGCCGCGCACCGCTTCATCGAGCGTGATGGGCAGGTCCATGCGGATATTGTCGCCTTCGCGCCGGAAGAAGGGGTGGGTGCCCACCTCGACCATCACAATCCCGTCACCATTGCCGCCGGTGCCGCTGTGGCCCTTGTCCTTGAGGCGCATCATGGTGCCATCTTCGACCCCGGCGGGCAGCTTTAGGTTGATCGCCTTGCCATCGGCCAGCGTGATGCGCTGATCGCGGCCTGCCGCAGCCTCAACAAAAGGCACCGCCAGCCGGTACTGGATATCGGCGCCGCGCTTGGGCGGAGGTGGCGGGGGTTGGCGGCCAAACCCGCGCCGTGGCGGGGGTTGTTGCGGCCGCGCCCGCCCGCCGAACAGGCCTTCGAACAAATCACCCAGATCGACCTCGTCTGCCCCGAAGCCACCAAAATCGCCTCCACCCGGTCCGCCCGCCCCAGCGCCTGCGCCCGCGCCATAGCTGCCGCCGCGGCCATAGCCTGGCCGCGCGCCCATCCCTGCAAAGGGATTGGCCGGATTGCCTTCGGCATCAATCTCACCGCGATCAAACTGCGCGCGCTTGGCTTTGTCCGAAAGCAGATCATAGGCGCGAGTCGCATCGGAAAACTTCTCCGACGCGTTGGGATTATCCTTGTTACGATCGGGATGCAGTTCTTTGGCGAGCTTGCGATAGGCGCTTTTGATGTCCGATTCCGAGGCGGTACGGGCAATGCCAAGGGTGCTGTAAGGGTCGCGCATGGCGTATTAGCTAGGTGAGACAGCGCGGCTGCGCAAGCATGCGCTGGCTGCAAGCGGCAGGCGCAATTGCGACAGACGCACTTTCCTCGCCCGGTCGGTGTGCTTATGTCCCGCTGCGGTTCAGCAAGGACACCTTTCATGAGCGATACGATTCCCCTCGATGATGCCCAGCTGGCGGACAGCGTTCTGCCTGCGGGCGCCAATCCCTTTGACCTGTTCGAGGACTGGTTTGCTGCGGCCCAGGTGGGCGAAATCAACGATCCCAACGCGATGGCGCTGGCGACCGCGACAGCGGATGCGGCGCCGTCAGTGCGGATGGTGCTGCTGAAGGGGCACGGGCATGAGGCCATCGCCGGCGGCGGCTTTACCTTCTTTACCAATACCGAGAGCCGCAAAGGCCAGCACATCCGCGCCAACATGCAGGCCGCGCTGCTGTTCCACTGGAAGAGCCTGCGCCGCCAGATCCGCATTGAAGGCCCGTTGATCGAGGTGAGCGCCGAGGCCGCCGACGCCTATTTTCATTCGCGCCCCTACAAAAGTCAGGTCGGCAGCGCGGCGAGCGATCAGTCGCGCCCCTTGCCCGAACGCCAGACCTATTTGGACCGTGTGCAGGATCTGTGGGCCGCGCATGAAGCGGACGGCAAGGTTCCGCGTCCGGCGCATTGGACCGGATTCACTCTCAGCCCGCGCCGGATTGAATTCTGGATCGACCGCGACAATCGCCTGCACGACCGCCGCGAGTTCATCCGCGAGGCTGCTGACACGCCGTGGTTCGACACGCTGCTTTACCCTTGAGATCCGCACTGATGACGCAGAAAATCCCCTATTGGCACGTCGATGCCTTCGCCGCGCAGCCCTTTGGCGGCAATCAAGCGGCGGTGATGGTGCTGGACGAATGGCTGCCCGATGATGTGCTCGTCGCGATCGGGGCCGAGAACCTGTTTGCCGAAACCGCTTTCGTGGTGCGCGATGCGACCGGAGAGGCCGACTGGGAGCTGCGCTGGTGCACGCCCACCTATGAAATCGCATTGTGCGGTCATGCCACGCTGGCGAGCGGTCATGTGCTGTTGACGCGCGACGCCGAAGGGCAGGCGCTTGAGCGCGTGACGTTCCGGACGCGCAAGTCGGGCAATTTGGAGGTCGTGCGCTCCGGAGATGGCTATCAACTCGCGCTGCCGGCGATTGCCACCACGCCTGATACCGCCGAAAACCAGTCCGATGCGATCCGCCTGCTGGGGGCCGAACCGGCGAACATTGCGCGGTCTGACCTCGGCTATAACATCTACCTGTACGATGACGAGGCAACTGTGCGGGGCCTTGCGCCGGACATTCGCGGGTTGGAAACGCTCGGCACAGACCAGTTCATCGTCACTGCGCCCGGCAACGCCACCGACATCGTCAGCCGCGTGTTCGTCCCCGGCGGCGGGGTGGACGAGGATAGCGTGACCGGCTCTGCCCATGCGGTTCTGACACCCTATTGGGCCAAGCGGCTGGGGCGGGACAGCTTCACGGCGCATCAGGCGAGCGCGCGGGGCGGTGATCTGGCGCTCCGATTAGATAGCGACCGCGCATGGCTGGGCGGGCCGTGCGTTACGGTGGTTGAGGGCCTGTTTTACCTCTGATCGGGCGCAGCTTGCTGCGCGTGCGGCGGGGACCGCACGCCGGATGGCGTGTGGAAAATCAGGACGCCGGGTAAAGGTCGAGAATATCGGCGGCCTGCTGCAACATCGGGGGACGCTCGGCACTGTCCGAATGGCCGAGCCGCACCAGTGTCACCCGCTGGCTGGGCGAGACCAGCACATATTGTCCCATATGCCCGATCAGGCTGAACATGGATTCCGGAGCGCGGTCGGGAAACAGGGGGTGATCGCTGGCCGGGGTGCCGGGGATCGGGCGGTTGAGCCAGGTCTGGAACCCATAATGCGGGCTGGCGGGCGAAGGCGCGATCATCGCCTCGACCCAGCGCTGCGGCACCAATTGCTCGCCGCCCGGCGCCCGGCCCTTGAGCCGCAGGAATTCGCCGAACGTCGCCCAATCGCGGGCCGTGGCGTGCATCAGACTGCCGCCGATCAGCGTGCCGCTCGCATCAAACTCCGGCACCATTGAGGTCATTCCCAGCGGCCCGAACAGCCGGATCTGAAGATAATCGGCCACGGCCTTGCGCCGCGCTTCGGGCGTGTCGCTGGTGGTAAGAGCCTGTGCAGCGATGTCGGCCAGGATCACGCTGGTGTTGGAGGAGTATTCGAACTGCTTGCCGGGTTCCGCTTCGAGCGGCTGTTCCTCGGCCCACTTGGCCATGTCGTCGCGCCCGTCGAGGAACAGCATCCGGACTTCGCTGGATTCGTAAGGCGGATCGCCCGCTTCGGTGTGGCGCAACCCGCTGCGCATCTGGAGCAGATGGCGCAAGGTGATGTCGCTGCGCGGATCGCCGGGGCGCTGCCACAGCGGCACCGGCGCAGGCTCGTCAAGCGCAAGCAGACCATCGGCCACCAGCATCCCGATCAGCACGCCGGTGATCGTCTTGGCCATCGACCAGCTGATGAAGCGGGTGTCGCGGGTGTAGCCCGGGCCATAGCGTTCTGCGGCCAGCGTCCCATTGGCCATCACCACCACCGCGCGGGTCTCGCCTAGGCCTTCGGCGGTGAACAGATCGTCGATCTCGCGGGCGAGCTGGTCTGCGGGCGCGCCGGCATCGTCGCTGACCACGGCGAGTGCCGCGTCTGACAGCGGGGCCTGGCCCTGCGGGGGACTTTCGCAGGCGGCGAGCATCAACAGGGGCATCAGCAGGGCTGGCGCACACAGGCTTGCGCGCTTAAAGGCGGATGGTCTGCGGGTCATGGCGACCCCAATTCCCGATGCAACCGGGTTTGGCAATGGGGCTTGGCAATGACGAAATCCTCCGCATCCACCGTTTCGCGCGGGCGCACGCGCTGGGGGCTGTGGCTACTGGCGATCATCGCGGTGCTGGTGAGCGGCGCGGCCTGGGCCTTCCGCGAACCGATCAACGGCTATGGCAGCATCGCATCGGCCTATTCGGCGCGGGTGGGATGCTCGTGCCGCTTCGTCGCCGGTCGCAGCCTCAAAGATTGCGCGAAAGACAAGCTGGCCGGGATGGAATTGGTGACCTTGCGTGACGATTCCGAGGCCAAGAGCGTCACGGCCCGCTTTCCACTGGTGGCCGAGGCGACCGCGACCTACCGCGAAGGCTATGGCTGCGTGATGGAGCCGTGGGAGAGTTAAGCGGCAACCTTTTGCGTCGAATCGATCCAGCCGCCGCCGATCACACGGTCCCCGGCATAGATCACCGCCGCCTGTCCGGGTGCAACGCCGTATTCGGGTGCGGCGAAGTGGATCGTTACGGCCCCGCCGTCCCCCAGGTTGCCTTCCAGCGTCACCGGCACCGGCTGCGCCATGCTGCGCACTTTCGCGGTCAAGGGTTCGGCAGGCAGCGGGCCGATCCGGTTGGTTTCCGTTACGCGTGCTGCGTGAACGGCCAGCATCCGCTTGGGCCCGACCCGCACTTCGCGCGCCGAACCATCCAGGCTAATGACATAGAGCGGTTCGGGCTGGCCCCCGATTTCGAGGCCTTTTCTTTGGCCAACGGTGAAATGGACGATGCCCTTGTGGGTACCGAGCACCGCGCCGCTCGCCGCGTGAACGATATTGCCCGGCGCCGCGCCTTCGGGACGTACCTTGGTGACGATCGCGGCATAATTGCCGTCGGGGACAAAGCAGATGTCCTGGCTGTCAGGCTTGGCCGCGTTTCTGAGGCCCGCCGCTTCCGCCAGCGCGCGCACCTGCGGCTTGGGCATTCCGCCCAGCGGGAAGCGCAGGTAATCGAGCTGCGCTTCGGTGGTGCCGTAGAGAAAATAGGACTGGTCGCGCGCCGGATCAAAGGCGCGGTGGAGTTGCGGACCGTCTGCTGTCATCACCCGGCGCACATAATGCCCGGTGGCAAGGCAATCCGCGCCCAATTCGCGTGCCATGCGAAACAGGTCAGTGAATTTCGGGCCCATGTTGCAGCGGATGCACGGGACCGGCGTGCGCCCGGCGAGGTATTCGTCGGCGAATTGTTCGACCACCTCTTCGCGAAAGGCGCTTTCGTGATCGAAGACATAATGCGCAATGCCCAGCCGGTCGGCCACGGCGCGCGCATCGCGAATGTCGTCGCCCGCGCAGCACGCGCCCTTGCGGCCCGTTGCCGCGCCGTAATCATACAGCTGCAGCGTGATGCCGATCACCTCTGCGCCGGAGGCGGCGGCTAATGCCGCCACCACCGAACTATCGACTCCGCCGCTCATCGCGACAACAATTCGGCAATCGGCGGAGGCGCGCGGCAGATCGAACAGCGCGGCGGCATCGGGTCCGATGGGGGACGCAGCCACCAGGCCGGGTTCAAGAAGGTCAGGAATTGTCATGGGCAAACCATTACATAGCGACGGCTCGCCCGCTTCGCCAGTGGCGGCAATCGTGCCCCGGCACTTGCCGCCCACGCCAGCACTATTCCTAATCTTGGGTAAATGGCGGTTTTACCGGATTTTGACGTCCTCGGGTTAGAAGGCGTGATGATGTTCGAGAAAACCAATTCTTTCAACGTGCAACGCGTTACGAAGTCCGGTGCCAGCGCCGCGCCGGAGAACACCCGGCTGCGGACCACAACCACCTCCGGCGGTGACGAGGCCATTGCAACACGCCTTTCGCGGCGCACGGGCGAGGCGTTGCGCGCAGTCGAATGGAGCGAACTGACCGCCCGTCTTAACGCGGCCCGCGATCTCAGGCTGCTGCTGCGGACCGAATCGCAGGCGCCGGTCGAATCGGTCGCAGCCAGCTTTGGCGATGCAGCGGCAAGTTACTTTGCGCTTCTCGGTGATGACGAACCAGGCGTTAACCTTGATGCTTTAGACCATTTGAAAGCCTTGAGTGCCAATGAAGGGTCTGGCGAGGCGAGCGGCCTTGGCGATGCGAAAGGATCACACGCCGATGCCCCGTGCGGCGATGCGAGAGACAAGCGATGATTGAGAACCAGGATATTCGCCCCGCACAAGTCATCGGCCCGCTAGGCGAGCCGCTGACCATTGCCGACCTGCCGTCACCCCAGACCAAGCGTTGGGTGGTGCGCCGCAAGGCCGAGGTGGTGGCTGCCGTCAAAGGCGGACTGTTGACCCTTGACGAGGCGTTGGCGCGCTATGGTCTCACGCTCGAAGAGTTTGCCTCGTGGCAGCGCGCGGTTGACCGTTCAGGGATGCACGGCCTGCGGGTCACCAAGATCCAGCACTACCGCGACCTTTACGAGCGCCAGCTTAAGTATTGATCGCCTAATTTCCTTGATGCCTGCGACTCGTTTCATCGCGCCTTTAAACCGGCTCACCCTCTTGATGTTGCGTGGCTGCGACACTTCGCGCCAGTGATGTCCAGCGGGCTGGACAATGCCTTTGTACAGCTTCGCCCCAAGAGGGAGAAATGGGATGATGGGTTTTCTTTGGTTTATCGTCATGGGCGGGATCATCGGCTGGCTGGCCAGCATCGTGATGAAGCGCGATGCATCGATGGGATTAGTGCTCAACATCATCGTCGGCATTGTCGGCTCGTTTATCGGCAACAGCATTTTTGCCTTCATTCTGGGCGGCGGCGATCTTGGTGCCTGGCCGCCGAACTGGTCGGGCGTACTGGGCGCATTCATCGGGGCAGTGGCCTTGCTTGGCATTCTCAACCTGATCCAGCGGGGCAAGCTTCGCTGAACCTGAACGTCGCCGTTCCCTTGCGGGGCCCCGCTCCCGTCGTCTGACCGCCCTTCGTCTGACGGGAACGTCACCTGTCGATGCGCGCATTGCTGCAACACGCGCAACCGATTATCTGACATTGCCAACGGTGACTTAGGCGAGTAATACACTCAGGGTTAAATCGGCTCCGGCAGGAACCGATTGGCCGGGTGAGGGAACGGCGATGAATTACGAAACGACGATCAGGGCTGAAGCCGCCGACGGGGTGACCACCGATTTTTCCGGTGCGCGCAGCCTTGATGCGCCCGCTGTGCCGCGCTGGTTGATCATCGGCGGCCTCGGTCTGTTTGCGATATTGTTGGCCATCGCCGCTTATTTCGCGCTTGCCGGCGGCGAACCGATCGCCGCAGCGGATGACAACGCGCAGGCGCCCACCGTTACCGTTGTCATTCCGGGAATCACGACGGTTTCCGGCGAGATTGAGGCCCCCGGCACTCTCGCCGCGCGGCGCCCGATGCCAGTGGGCGTGGTGGGCGAAGGCGGGCAGGTGCTGCGCGTCAATGTCGATGCAGGCGATTGGGTCCGGCAGGGCCAAGTGCTTGCCGTGATCGATCGCAGCGTTCAGACGCAACAAGCCGCAGCCCAGTCCGCGCAGATTGACGTGGCGCGGGCCGATGCCAATCTGGCTCAGGCCAACCTCGACCGCGCGGCGCAGCTGGTGGAGCGCGGGTTCATCTCCAAGGCCGATATCGACCGGCTGACCGCAGTGCGTGATTCCGCTGTGGCGCGGGTCAAGGTCGCGCAGGCCCAGCTGGGAGAACAACGCGCACGCAACGAACGCCTCAATATCTACGCGCCTGCTACCGGCTATGTCCTCGCCCGCAATGTCGAGCCCGGCCAGACCGTTGGCGCGGGCAGTCCGGCGTTGTTCACCATCGCCAGCGGCGGCGAGATGGAAATGCTCGCTCAGCTCTCCGAAGAACAACTGGCCAAGCTTTCAGTCGGCACGATGGCCACGATTGTACCGACCGGATCGGAAAAGAGCTTTGCCGGACAGATCTGGCAGGTCGCTCCGGTGATCGATGCCACCACCCGGCAGGGCACGGCGCGCATCGCTTTGCCGTTCGCGTCCGAATTGCGCCCCGGCGGCTTCGCCACCGCACGCATCAAATCCGGAAACTTCACCGCCACAGTCCTGCCCGAAAGCGCGGTTCAGGCGGATGACGAAGGCAGCTATGTCTTCGTTGTGGGCGCCGACAACAAGGTCGCGCGTCGCGCGGTCAAGACCGGCGCAGTAACGGCGAAGGGCCTCGCCATTACGGAAGGCCTCACCGGCAAGGAGCGCATTGTGCTGCGGGCCGGTGGCTTCCTCAATGCCGGCGAAACCGTCAACCCGCAGACTCCGAAGACATAGGCCGGCAGCCATCTGCGCAGGCGAATGGCGCGTAACTGACCGGGAGCGGTCATAAGATCAGCGAAACACAGGCAGGAATATCATGGCACTTCGCGACATATCGGCCTGGTCGATCCGCAATCCGGTGATCCCCCTTGTGCTGTTCACCGGGCTTCTGTTTGCCGGGATCGTCAGCTTCCTGCGAATGGACGTGACCAATAACCCTGATGTCGATTTTCCGGCGGTGGTCGTCAATATTGTTCAGCCCGGTGCCTCCCCGACCGAGATCGAGAACCAGATCACCCAGCGGGTTGAAAGCACGCTGCGATCGATCAGCGGAGTCAATTCGATCCAGTCGACCGCGCGCGAAGGCAGTTCCAACACCTTTGTCGAATTCGAGATCGGCACCAACCTGATCGAAGCGGTCAACGAGGTCGAAACCGCGATCGATTCGGTGCGCGGTTCCCTGCCCGATGGCATCCTCGAACCGCAGGTCTCCAAGGTCGATGTTGTGGGTGAGCCGATTGGCTACACTGCGGTTGAAGCCGATGACATGACGCTGGAACAACTCAGCTGGTTCATCGACGATACCGTCGCCAAGCGGCTGCTGAAGATCGAAGGCATGGCCGAAGTGCAGCGGTTCGGCGGAGTCGACCGGCAGATCGAAGTGATCCTTGATCCGGCGCGGATGCAGTCGTTTGGCGTCACCGCGTCGCAGATCAACGCCGCGCTACGCCAAAGCAATCTGGATGCGGCAGGTGGCCTTGCCGAGATTGGCGGCACCCGCCAATCGCTACGTGTGCTCGGCAATTCGGACACGGCCTTTGCCCTGTCGCAGACCCAGGTCCAGCTGGGCGGTGGGCGTTCAGTCCGGTTGGCCGATATCGCCCGCGTGCGCGACGGCTATTCGGAACGCACCTCGATCAGTGAAGTGAACGGCAAAGAGGTGGTGAATTTCCTGATGAACCGCGCGCGCGGAGCATCGGATCTGGCGGTCTATGACGCCGCGCTGGTCGAGATGGACAAGATCGAGGCCGAAAACGAAGGCGTCAAGTTCATCAAGCTGTCGACCAGCACGACCTACACCCGCGCCCAGTATGAATCATCGATGTGGGCGCTGGTCGAAGGCGCGGTGCTGGCGGTGATCGTGGTATTCCTGTTCCTGCGTGATTGGCGCGCAACCTTCATCAGCGCGGTCGCCATTCCGCTTTCGGCGATCCCTACCTTCTTCTTCATGGATTACCTCGGCTTCAATCTCAATTTCCTGTCGCTCCTGGCGCTGGCGCTGGTGGCAGGCGTGCTGGTCGATGATGCGATCGTGGAAATCGAGAATATCGTGCGCCACATGCGCATGGGCAAATCGGCCTATCAGGCCAGCATAGACGCCGCAGACGAGATTGGCCTGCCTGTGGTGGCCACCAGTTTCTGCATCGTCGCGGTGTTCCTGCCGGTGGGCCTGATGCCGGGTGTTTCGGGCCAGTTCTTCCAGAACTTCGGGATCACGGTGGTGATCGCGGTGCTGATGTCACTGGCCGTAGCGCGCATGATCACGCCGTTGATGGCGGCCTATTTCCTCAAGTCCAAAGGCCACGCCGAACATGGCGAAGGCCCGATGATCGAACGCTATATGCAGGTGCTGGCCTGGACGCTGGACACTGGCAAGATGGCAGTGCGCCGCGCCGGGCTGGATGGCCCACGCCACCGCGCCGGCTATGTATTCGGCCTGCTGCTTGCGGTGCTGGCGCTGCTGATCGTGCCAATGCTTGCGATGTTCGAACTGGCGAGTGGCTCGGTTTCGGCCATGATTGCAAGCAACGCGGGCGCCGTGCCGCCGTGGGAGGGCCTGATTGGTTTGGGCGTGCACAAGGACATCGCGACTGTCGTTTCTGCCGATACGAACGCCATGTCCCACAAGGCTGTGTCCAAGCTGTTCGAGGTGGTCATCGTCCTGCTGATTTCCTTGCTCTCTTTCTTCGCCGCTTTTGCTGCGTTCAAGGCCATCGAGGCTCCCGCAGGCGGGAACAGCGCCTTTGCCCGCACCACCCGCTGGATGACGGCGCGATTCTACGATCACCGTGTCTGGATGCTGGGTATTGGCTGGTTTTCGTTCTTGGTCACGGTCCTGCTGTTCGGCCAGATTCCAAGCCAGTTCCAACCCACCATCGATGATGAAAACAGCCGGGTCGAAATCGAGATGGTGCCCGGCACCACGCTCGCCGAAACCAAGCGCGTGGTCAATTCGGTTGCAGCGCGCCTGCGCACCGAGCCCGAGGTCGAACGCCTGCTCGAACGTATCCGCTTGGGTGACAGTTCATCCATTTTTGTCAAATTGAAGGATGATCGGGCCCGCACCTCGATCGAATTTGAGCGGGAGCTTGCGCCCGACCTTGCGCGGTTCCCCGACGCGCGCGTCAGGTTCCAGTCGCAATCGGGCGGGTTCGGTTCGGGCCGTGACATGACCGTGATGCTCGCGGGCTCCGATCCGGTGCTGCTGGATCAGACTGCTGCCCAGCTGGTCGAAGAAATGCGCGGGTTGTCCTCGCTGGTGGCCCCGCGCGTCAGCGCCGATCTCAACCGTCCTGAAATCATAATCACCCCGCGTGACAAGATCGCGGCCGAACTGGGCGTCACCACGGCGGCCCTGTCCCAAACGATCCGGATCGCGACACTGGGCGAGATCGAACAGAACGCGGCGCGTTTCTCGCTTTCTGATCGCCAGATCCCGATCGTGGTGCGATTGTCGGAGGCTGCGCGGGCCGATTATCGCACGATTGAAAACCTGCCTGTGCCGCTCGCCAATGGCGGATCGGTGCCGCTGAGCCGGGTGGCCGATATCAGCTTCGGCTCCGGGCCGACCGCGATCCAGCGTTATAACCAGAACCGCCGCGTGCTGGTGGGGGCTGATCTCGCCGCGGGCGTGCTGAAAGGCGACGCGCAGACGCAGATTGATGCGCTGCCGGTGTTGCAGGACTTGCCCGTGGGCGTGATCCGCGATGTGGTGGGTGAAGAAGAATGGCAGGCCGAACTGATCACCAATCTCATCATCGCCATTATCTCGGGCGTGCTGTTGGTGTTTGCGGTGCTGGTTCTGCTGTACAAGCGGTTGATGAGCCCGCTGGTCAACATGACCTCGCTGGCGCTTGCGCCACTGGGCGGCGTTCTGCTGATCTGGCTGCTGGGGATGCCCAATTCCATGCCGGTCTATATCGGCATCCTGTTGTTGCTGGGCATCGTCTCGAAGAACTCGATCCTGCTGATCGACTTCGCGATCGAGGAAATGAACAAGGGCGTCGGCCAGCGCGATGCGATCATGGATGCCGGACACAAGCGCGCTCAGCCAATTGTGATGACCACCATCGCCATGACCGCCGGCATGGTGCCGGTTGTGCTCAACGGGTATCTGGGCGGCGGTGACGGCGCCTGGCGTGAGCCGATGGGCTGGGTGGTGATCGGCGGGCTGGTTGTCTCCACGCTGCTGACGCTGCTGATCGTGCCCGCAGGCTTCAGCCTGGCCGACAGTTTTGAAAAGCGCGCTGGCCCGTGGCTGCGTTCGCGGATGCTGACCTACAAGCCGGGCGATGATGGGGACGATGCCGTCGCGCCTGCACCCGTCCCGGCAACAACGCCTGCGCCCGCCTTCCGCTTCCCCGGCCTGGGCAAGCCGGCACCGGGCAGCGAGCCGGCTGAATGATGGTAAAGGCGTGACGAACAGGGCTGAAGCGGGCTAAGGCCCCGGCATGGCGACACGTTTCTCACGGCCCCTGACCCTGGACGGTCAGCCTCTCACGGTTGATCGCGCCCGGCGGATGCGCTGGACCGCGACGGGGATGCTGGCGGCGATGGCGGTAATCTTCATCGCCACCCACGGTGCCGCCACAACCGGACATCCCGCGTGGGGATACCTCAACGCCTTTGCCGAAGCGGCCATGGTGGGCGGATTGGCGGACTGGTTTGCCGTGACCGCGCTGTTCCGCCACCCGTTGGGCCTGCCGATCCCGCACACCGCGATCATTCCGGAAAACAAGGACCGCATCGCCGATACTATGGCGCAGTTCCTGCGGGAGAACTTTCTCACCCCTGCGGTGGTGGCGCGGCGCATGGCCAGCATGAACATTGCCAAGGCCGCCGGCGAGTTTCTGGCCGCCGCGCCCGAGCGTGGGCCCAAGGGCGAATTGGTGGATGAACGGTCCCGCATCACATCAGGCGCGGCAGAATTGCTGGCCGAAGTGCTCGAATCGCTCGACCCAGATAGGCTCGGGAATCAGGTGCGCAGCGGTCTTGCAGGCCAGTTGGCCAAGCTCGACATTGCACCGCTCGCCGGACGGATGATCGAGACAACAATGGCCGACAAGCGCCACCAGCCGTTGATTGACGGCGTGGTGCGCTGGGCGGGTCTGACGATCGAGGACAACGAAGACACGCTGCGCGACATGATCCAGCAGCGCGTGGCCGGCGTGTTGCGCTGGGCCGGGATCGACAAGACAATCTCCTCCAGCGTGCTCGACGGGCTCTACAAGCTGCTGGCCGAGGTGTTGGTCAACCCTGATCACCCGTTACGCTCGAAGATTGAGGAAGGCCTCGCCAAGCTGGGGCAGGATTTGCAGCATGATCCCGAAACCCGCGCCAAGGTGGAAGCGATGAAGCGCGACCTGATCGCCAATCCCGCCGTGGCGGTGTGGTGGACCGGGGTGTGGGAACGCATCCGGCGCTCGCTGATCTCCCGCGCGCGCAATCCTTCGGGCGGGATGGGTGAAGATATGCGCCACATGCTGGCCGAACTGGGTCAGGCGCTGCAAGCCGATATCCGGCTGCAACTCCAGATCAACCGCTTTGCGCGCCGCACCGCAGTGGGCGTCTCCACCCGCTATGGCGATCAGATCGTTCGGCTGGTGTCGGAAACGGTGCGCCGCTGGGACGCGCGCACAATCACCGACCGGGTCGAAGGCGCGGTGGGCCGCGATCTGCAGTTTATCCGCATCAACGGCACGCTGGTCGGCGGTCTGGTAGGGATGACGCTGCATTTCCTGACAACAGCGGTGCTGTGAGAGGGTGCCGGCCGCTCAGTTCATCCTATAGGTGATTGACGTCACGAAATAGGATTTCATTGCCTGGCCGCTGGCGTCCAATGCCGGTTCGAACTGCGCTTCACGCATGACCTCGCAGGCCGGGCTTTCTAGGGTCTTCGTGATCGTGGCCTTTAGGATGTGGCAATCTTCGACGGTACCGGTTTCGCTGACGATGACCCGCAACCGCGTGATACCCTGCTCTCCGGCACTGCGCGCGCTGGATGGATAGCGTGCCAGGATCCGGCGGGTGATCTCCTGCTGGTTGGTCCACTGCGGTAACCGCGAGGCGGTCTGGTGGCGCTCAACGTCGAGGCCCCATTCGGTAAGCAGGCCAGATGTGCATTGGTTGAGCACCGAGAAAGCCTCGCCCAATGGGCCTGTGGCAAAGCGGACTTCCCGGCTGCCCTGTTTGAAGGACATGTAGGCAACTTCGTCAGCGTGGGTCGTATCGAGCGCGGGCAGCACACTGCCAGTTTGCCGAACGCGCGAACCGGCCTTGTCATAGCCGAGATTGACGCGCGAGTAGACGAGCGCGTCCCCGATGCCTTCGACCGATCCCTTGAAGGGCGTTGTTTCCAGCGCTGCGCGCCCATCGGCGATCTGCAAGCTGGTCTCGGCCTCGTTCTTGAAGCGGGTGAAGGACTTCCCGGCAACGGTCAGCCCGGCGCCACTGGCCGGCCAATATTGCTCGAAGAACAGCAGATGGTCGTCGGTGCCGTCACTGAACATTCGGGCAAGTCGGCATCTCTCCTCACCAAAATCGGCGTTCCATGGCATCGTCGGCTGCAGCACGATGGGGGCGGCCTGTGCCGGCAAGGCACAGACGGTGGAAGCAAGAACAAGAGCAAGGGTCGCACGACGCATAAGAAAACCTCCGACAGTCGGGGAAGACTGCCGGAGGCTCATGTCAAAATAAAGTCGCTTGCGATGAACCGCTTACAGCGCGTCCGTCAGCTCCGGCACGGCGGTGTAGAGATCCGCCACAAGGCCAATATCCGCGACCTGGAAGATCGGCGCGTCTTCATCCTTGTTGATGGCGATAATAACCTTGGAGTCCTTCATGCCGGCAAGGTGCTGGATCGCGCCCGAAATGCCGATGGCAAAGTAGAATTCCGGCGCCACGATCTTGCCGGTCTGGCCAACCTGGTAATCATTGGGAACATAGCCCGCATCCACTGCAGCACGGCTTGCGCCGATGGCGGCGCCAAGCTTGTCGGCCAGCGGCGTGATCGTGCTTTCAAAGGTTTCGCTGTCCTTCAACGCGCGGCCACCCGAGACGATGATCTTGGCGCTGGTGAGTTCCGGACGCTCGCTCTTGGCGATTTCGGAGCTGACGAAGCTGGAGATGCCGGCGTCACCGGCACCGCCGACCGCTTCGATCGTGCCCGAACCGCCCTCGATCGCGGCCTTTTCGAACGCGGTGCCACGCACGGTGATGACCAGCTTTTCATCGGTCGCTTCGACCGTGGCGATGGCGTTGCCGGCATAGATCGGGCGAGTGAAGGTCTTGGGGCCTTCGACCGACAGGATTTCGGACACCTGCATCACATCGAGATGCGCTGCCACGCGCGGGGCCACGTTCTTGCCCTGCGTGGTGGCAGCAGCCAGAAACGCGTCGTGGTGGCCCATCAGTTCGGCCGCGAGCGGGGCGACGTTTTCTGCAAGGCCGTTGGCATAGGCCGCGTCATCGGCAACGTGCACCTTGCCGACGCCTGCGATCTTCGCTGCCGCCTCGGCAACCGCGCCGCAATTGTGGCCCGCAACCAGCAGGTGCACTTCGCCCAACTGGCCGGCAGCGGTGATGACGGCGAGTGTCGCGGCTTTCACCGCAGCGTTGTCATGTTCGACGAGAACCAGAGTCTTCATCTCAAAATGTCCTTAAACTGAAGGGCCGGCGTGCTTACGCGATGCCGAGCGCTTTGACCTTTTCGACCAGCGCGGCGACGTCGGCGACCTTTTCGCCCGCCTGACGCACCGGCGGTTCAGCGACCTTGAGGGTCTTCAGGCGCGGGGCCAGATCGACGCCGTAATCGGCAGCGGTCTTGGTGGCGAGCGGCTTTTGCTTGGCCTTCATGATGTTCGGCAGCGAAGCGTAGCGCGGCTCGTTCAGACGAAGGTCGGTGGTCACAATGGCGGGCATCGCAAGCCGCACGGTCTGCAAACCGCCATCGACTTCGCGCTTCACAATCACATGATCGCCATCGACTTCAACGGTGTTGGCGCCGGTGCCTTGCGGACGGCCCAGCAGCGCGGCGAGCATCTGGCCGGTCTGGTTGGAATCATCGCTGATCGACTGCTTGCCGAGGATGACGAGGCCGGGGGCTTCCTCATCGGCAATTGCCTTCAGGATCTTGGCGACGGCCAGCGGCTCCACGTCTTCATCGGTCTCGATCAGGATGGCGCGGTCGGCACCCATGGCGAGTGCGGTGCGCAGCGTTTCGGCGGCCTTGGCCGGCCCGACACTGACAGCGACGATTTCGGTGGCGGCGCCCTTTTCCTTGAGACGGATGGCTTCTTCGACCGCGATCTCATCGAACGGGTTCATGCTCATCTTGACGTTGGCAAGGTCAACGCCCGTGCCGTCGGCCTTGACGCGCGGCTTGACGTTGTAATCGATCACCCGCTTGACGGGGACGAGGATCTTCATGGGGCGTTCCTTCCTCTCAAAGAATCATGGGCCATGTCAGCCCTTGGCCGCCCGCCTAGCTTGCGTTTACGTAAACGTCAAGTGAGGCGGCGGCTGGTCAGACCGAGCAAGAATGATACGCGATCAACCTCGCCCGGGATGTGTGGGATAAGAAAGACCCCTATAATCAGGCGGCCTTCTTCACCTCGGCAACGATCTTCTTGGCAGCATCGCCCAGATTGTCGGCGCTGACGATGGCGAGGCCCGAATTGTTCAGGATCGCCTTGCCTTCAGCCACATTGGTGCCTTCCAGACGCACCACCAACGGAACCTGCAGGTTCACATCCTTGGCGGCCTGCACGATGCCGTTGGCGATCACGTCGCACTTCATGATCCCGCCAAAGATGTTGACGAGGATACCTTCCACCGCCGGGTCTTTCAGGATGATCTTGAAGGCTGCCGTCACCTTTTCCGTGGTGGCGCCGCCGCCGACGTCGAGGAAGTTGGCCGGGAAGGCGCCGTTCAGCTTGATGATGTCCATCGTCGCCATCGCCAGCCCTGCGCCGTTGACCATGCAACCGATGTTCCCATCAAGCTTGATGTAGGCAAGATCATATTCGGATGCTTCAACTTCCGCCGGATCTTCCTCGGTCACGTCGCGCAGGGCTTCGATATCGGGGTGGCGATACAGTGCGTTGCCATCGAAGCTCATCTTGGCATCGAGCACCAGCAGCTTGCCGTCTTCGCTCTCGACCAGCGGATTGATTTCCAGCATCTCGCAATCAGTGGCCAGAAAGGCGTCATACAATTGCTTCGACAGCTTCTGCGCCTGCTTGTTGAGATCGCCCGTCAGCTTCAGCGCAAAGGCCACGGCGCGGCCGTGGTGCGGCTGGAAGCCCTGTGCGGGATCGACGCTGAAGCTGGTGATCAATTCGGGCGTGTCGTGCGCCACGGTTTCAATATCTACCCCGCCCTCGGTCGAAACGACAAAGGCCACCCGGCCCGTCGCCCGGTCAACCAGCAGCGAGAGGTAGAATTCCTTGGCGATGTCGACACCGTCGGTGATGTAGAGGCGGTTGACCTGCTTGCCTGCATCGCCGGTCTGGATCGTGACCAGCGTATTGCCGAGCATTTCCTTGGCGTGGGCTTCCACTTCCTCAAGGCTCTTGGCGAGGCGCACGCCGCCCTTGGCATCGGCGCCAAGCTCAGTGAACTTGCCCTTGCCGCGTCCGCCTGCATGAATTTGCGCCTTTACGACATAAAGTGGTCCGGGCAGCTGCTTGGCAACCTTCACGGCGTCTTCGACGGTCAGCGCGGCGTGGCCAGCCGGTACTGCGATCCCATGCTGGGCGAGCAGTTCCTTGGCCTGATATTCATGGACGTTCATGGCGTGATGATCCCTTTGATGCGTATTCCGGGCGGTTCCTGACGAGAGGTCGTCTTGCGGGGGGCCTAAGCACGGATCGACCCTCTTGAAAAGTGCTGTGTGCAGGCGCAACAGCGAGGCTTGCATGATTGACCGGTCGCACCTTGAAGACATCGTTCGTGAAGCGGGGCGGATCGCGCATTCGCGCTGGCCGGGTGCGGGCCATGCCTTGCACAGCTGGGACAAGACTCCGGGAAACCCGGTGAGCGAAGCCGATCTTGAAGTCGATCGCTTCCTCAAGCGTGAACTGAGCCGGCTGCTGCCGTCTGCGGCCTGGCTGTCGGAGGAGGCCGTGGACGACAAGGCGCGCACCGCGAGTGATCTGATATGGCTGGTCGATCCGATCGACGGCACCCGTGATTTCGTGAATGGCCGTGCAGGCTGGGCGGTGTCAGTGGCGCTGGTAAGTTCGGGTCGTCCGCTGATCGGGATGCTGGCCGCGCCAGCGCGGGGCGAGGAATGGGTGGGCGTCGCAGGGCAGGGCGCGACTCTGAACGGCGTAGCGATCCGGGCCAGCCAACGCACGCAGTTTGCCGGTGCGCGGGTGCCGAGCGTTCTGCTGCCCAAGGATGATAGTGACCTGATCGCAGTGGATCAGCCCAATTCGATCGCTTTGCGGATCGCGATGGTCGCCGCCAATCAGGCCGACCTTGTGGCCACCCTGCGGTGGGGCTTTGAATGGGATATCGCCGCTGCGACATTGATTGCGCGCGAAGCCGGGGCGGAAGTCACCGATGCCTTCGGAGGCCCACTTGCCTACAACAAGCACGACCCGCGCGATTTCGGCGTGCTGGTGTGCTCGCCCGCGATCCACGCGGCAGCCGTCCAGCGCCTTGCGAAGCGCGCCAAGGCCCTGCGTTGATGCGCGAATGCTAAGGCCCCAACGCAGACGGGCCGCCCCGAAGGACGACCCGCAAGGACCATCAGCCGCACAGGGCGATCGATGGGTGAAGGATCCGGAGGCGCTTAGGCGCCCTCGGCCCTATCGGTTCATTTCGCGCGCGCGGCGTTCACATCATCCTGACTGACTGGGATGATCTTGATTTCCACGCGACGATTGAGCGCTTCGGAGATATTGTCGCCTGTCTTGACGCGCAGATAATCGTACTGCTCGCCAAAGCCCTGGGTCGCCATGCGTGAACGGGCCACGCCGCGGGTCGACAGGTAATCGGCAACAGCATCAGCGCGCTGCTTGGACAGACGCTGGTTGAGCGCGTCCGAGCCGGTCGTGTCAGTGAAGCCATAAACGTCAATCAGGCTGTTGGGATAACGGATCAGCGTATCGGCCACGCTGTCGAGCGTGGTGTAAAAACCGGGATTG
Source organism: Erythrobacter sp. 'gip.4 top 5' (assembly GCF_056495765.1). Taxonomy (NCBI): domain Bacteria; kingdom Pseudomonadati; phylum Pseudomonadota; class Alphaproteobacteria; order Sphingomonadales; family Erythrobacteraceae; genus Erythrobacter; species Erythrobacter sp. 'gip.4 top 5'. The sequence continues at coordinate 603,275 of NZ_CP200270.1, forward strand.
ATCGCGGCCGAACCGGTCGCGAAGGTTACGCCATCGGGCAAGCGCACCAGAATTGCGTCCTGATTGCCGACTTCTTCAACGTCCACACCGGTGCCAGCGGTCTGTTCCTTCAGTTCCTTGATCTGGTCGTCGTACTGCTTGCCAAGCACGGCGCCGGCTGAGCCGCCGATACCGGCGCCGATGATGCGGCCAGTATCGCCGCCGATGGCGCCGCCCAGCAGATAGCCGAGCGTACCGCCAAGGCCGGTGCCGATGGCCGTGCGCGAAATCTTCTTTTCGCCGGTGTTGGGATCAGTAACGCAGGCGCTGGTGCCGATAAGGGCCAGTGCTGCCGTGCCCGAAAGCAAAATGCGTGAAAATGTCATGGGTATGTCTCCTACCTTCAATGACCGGCCTCACCGTACCGCCTGAACAGCGACAAGGCGACGGGACGGCTTGCACCGGCGGTGGGCTGCGCCACATTCACCTGTGCTGAATGGTAAGTGCAGCTTTGGCCAGATGTTCCATCGGGCAGCACGCCGTAGCTGGCAACGGGCCCCGTTTGTGCTAGCGCTCCGGGTGTGACCACCTTTCCCTGGACAGATCTGGCGACCATCCTCGTGCTTGTTGTGATCAACGGCGTGTTTGCCATGTCCGAGCTCGCGATCGTTTCCGCCAAGACCAGCTCGCTTGAAGCGCGCGCCGAAGGCGGATCGGCCAGTGCACGGGTCGCCATCAGCCTGGCGGCGGAACCGGGCAAGTTCCTTTCGACCGTGCAGATCGGCATCACGCTGATCGGGATCATTGCAGGCGCCTATTCGGGCGCAAGTCTGGGCGGACCGGTGGGCGAGCGGCTCGAATGGCTGGGCCTGCCAGCCAAATATGCGGGCGAGACAGGGTTTGTGGTAGTGATCGCGCTGACGACCTACCTCAGCGTGGTGGTGGGCGAACTGGTGCCCAAGCAGCTTGCGCTGCGCAATGCTGTGCCGCTGGCGCTTATCATGGCGCGGCCAATGGCGATGCTGTCGCGCGCCGCCGCGCCGCTAGTGTGGCTGCTCGATTCAAGTTCGGCCGCGATTATCCGCCTGTTCGGCATCCGCCGCACCGGGGAGCCATCCGTGACCGCGGAGGAACTCCAGATGATTTTTGCCGAAGCGACCCGGTCAGGTGTGATCGAGGACGAGCAGCGCCAGATTCTGACCGGCGTGGTGCGGCTGGCCGAGCGACCGGTGCGCGAGATGATGACGCCGCGGACCGAGGTTGACTGGATCGAGGCGGACGCCGATCTGGCCGAAATCCGCGAAACGATCGAGGAAAGCTCTCACTCACTGCTGCCCGTTGCCGAAGGGTCGCCCGATACGATCCTCGGCGTGGTCAAGGTGCGCGACGTGCTGGCTGCGCTGGTAGCGGGCACGCCGGTGTCGATCCGCGCGATGATCCGCAAGGTCGAAGTGGTGCTGGATCAGCTCGACGCCATGGACGCGCTGCGGGTGCTGCAATCGGCTGACGTCGCCATGGCGGTGGTGCACGACGAATATGGGCATTTCGAGGGGATCGTGACCCCTGTCGATCTTCTCACTGCGATCGTCGGCAATTTCGCCAGTGACAGCGACGATGGCGACCTGCCATCCGTGGTGGAGCGCGAGGACGGCTCGCTGCTTGTCTCGGGCTCGCTTTCGGCCGATGCGCTGGCCGACCGGTTGGGGCTGGAATATGGCGAAGACCGAGAATTCGGTACCGCGGCCGGCTATGTCCTGTCGGTGATGAAGAAGCTGCCCGGCGAGGGCGAGCATTTCCACGATCAGGGCTGGCGCTTTGAAGTGGTCGACATGGACGGCCGCCGGATCGACAAGCTGCTGGTCAGCCGAGAGATCCCGGTCGAATAATTCGCTGATCTCTCAACCGGCAAAGCGGCCAAGATTTCAGGCGCTCGGGATTACCGTGCTGGCCGCCTGCCCATCGCCTTCGGGAGCGGCAATGATGTCACGGGTGACGCGGCCCTTGGCGACCGTGTTGGTTCCGGTATCGCCGACCTGGCTGCGGATGCCGGGCGCAGCAGCGCCGGCGCGGTCGATCACGCTGGTTTCCACCCGGCTGCGCGCCGCAGGTCCGCCGAACAGAGCTTCGAGCGCCTGTTCAGACGCCGTGCCATCGGCCGGGCGCGGGGCGCCTGGGGCGGGCGGGGTCAGGGTGAAATCGGGCGGCACCACCAGCGGCGCCTGCCGTTGCACGGCGAATTCATCCGGCCGGTCACGATTAAACACGCCGCCGCCGCCGCCACAGGCTGCGAGCATCGCCGAAGCGCCGACCATCAGGATCACGGGTGCAAACTTACGCATCTTTGGTTTCTCCACGGGGCACGTCCCCGGTTTCGCTAATTGGCCCGGTTTCGGTGATTAGCCCGGTCTGGTTCTCGTCCTTGTCGCGCACCAGCAGGCTGCGAGCAAGAATAATGACGACACCGATGGTAATCGCCGCATCGGCAATGTTGAAGATCAGAAACGGGCGAAATGTCCCGATGTGGAAATCAGCATAGTCGATGACATAGCCCAGATCATAGCGATCGCGGATATTACCGATCGCCCCGCCAAGGATCAGCGCCAACCCGACAATCTCGCCCAGCAGCTTCTCGCGCATCATCCACACCAGCACCACCAGCGCAATCGCGCCCGTCAGCAACACCAGCAGCCAGCGGGTTTCCATGTCGTTGGCCTGAAACATGCCCAGCGAGATGCCCTTGTTCTCGGTATAGGTGAGATCGAAAAACGGCAGAAGATCAATCCGGCCCACCTCGCGCAAGGCCAGCGGGCCGATGACATACATCTTCACCGCCTGGTCAACGATGGCAATAAACGCCGCCAGCGCGAGGCCGATCAGCCGGTTGCGGGTGAACACGCCGCTCATGCGACGTTGTCCACCACGGCCACGACGCCTTCACAACGTCCGCACAGAGCGCCGTCTTCCGGCACGTCGGGCAGCAACCGCCAGCAGCGGCCGCATTTATTATGGTCGGTCTTGGTCACAGTCACGCCGTCGCCCTGCCCGCGTGTGACTGTCGCGGTGATGAACAGTTCGGCGAGCTGTGCATCGGTCATACCTTCGGGGGCGGCACTGGCCGGCACCACCACTTCGGCTTCGAGGCTGGAGCGGATGGTCTTGTCGCGCCGCAGCGGCTCGATCGCTTCGTTGACCTGATCGCGCAAGGATCGCAGAGCACCCCACTTGGCGACATCGGCGCGCACGCCCAGCACGCTGGGCCATTCAAGCAGGTGGACGCTGCCACGCTGGCCATTCTCATCCGCCTCGCCGTCCTGCGGATACCGCGTCAGCCACACTTCCTCCGCCGTGAACACCAACACCGGCGCGGCATAGCGCACCAGCGCGTGGAACAGCAGATCGAGCACGGTGCGATAGGCGTTGCGCGTCACGCTGTCCGGCCCGTCGCAATAGAGGCTGTCCTTGCGGATATCGAAGTAGAACGCCGACAGGTCTTCGTTGCAGAAATCGACCAGCAGCCGGGTGTAGAGGTTGAAATCGTAGCTTTGCGCGGCGGCCTTCAGCTTGCCATCCAGTTCGGAGAGCAGCGCGAGGATATAGACTTCCAGCTCCGGCAGCGCAGCCCCGTCGCTCATGTCGCCGACGAACCCGTCGAGCGCGCCGAGCAGATAGCGGAAGGTGTTGCGCAGCTTGCGATACTGGTCGCCGACGCCCTTGAGGATTTCATCGCCGATGCGGTGATCCTCGGTGAAGTCGACTGAAAGCGCCCACAGGCGGATGATGTCCGCGCCGGTCTGTTCCATTACGGTCAGCGGGCTGATGGTGTTGCCCAGACTCTTGGACATCTTCTTGCCCTTGGCATCCATCGTGAAGCCGTGGGTCAGCACCTGATCGTACGGCGCGCGGCCGCGCGTGGCGCAGGACTGCAGCAGCGAGGACTGGAACCAGCCACGATGCTGGTCAGAGCCTTCAAGGTAGAGGTTGGCGGGCCAGGTCAGGTCCGGCCAGCGTCCGCTTTCCAGCACGAAGGCATGGGTGCAGCCGCTATCAAACCACACGTCGAGAATGTCGGTGACCATCTCGTAATCTGCTGGGTTATGGGCGCTGCCGAGATATTCGGCCTTGCGCGCCTCTTCCCACGCATCGACGCCCTGTTCGCGTACGGCGGCGATGATGCGGGCGTTGACCTCCGGGTCAGCCAGATAGGTGCCGTCCGGGCGCACGAACAGCGTGATCGGCACGCCCCAGGCGCGCTGGCGGGAGAGCACCCAGTCGGGCCGCCCTTCGACCATCGCACCAATGCGGTTGCGGCCCTTTTCGGGGATGAATTCGACGCGGGCGATTTCTTTGAGTGCAGTCTCGCGGAGTGTCTCACCGTCAAGAATCCCCTGCAGAGAATCCATCGGCACGAACCATTGCGGTGTGCAGCGGAAGATCACCTTGGCCTTGGAGCGCCACGAATGCGGGTAGGAGTGCGCGTAGTCCGCGCTCGCGGCGAGCAGCGCGCCCACTTCGCGCAGGTCGGCGCAGATCGGGCCGTCGGGCGCGTTGAACTTGGGGTTGATGACGCTCATGCGGCGCTCATCGGTGGCACCGAGCCATTGCCAGTCGTCGCGGTAACGCCCGTCGTCCATCACCGCGAAGACGGGGGCGATGCCTGCCGATTTGCACAGGTCGAAATCGTCCTCGCCATGATCGGGCGCCATGTGGACGAGGCCGGTGCCGCTATCGGTCGTGACGAAGTCGCCGGGGAGCAGCGGGCGCGGGGCCGCGTAGAACCCGCCGAGATGGTGCATCGGGTGGCGGGCGAGGGTGCCGGCGAGGTCTGCGCCCTTGAAGGACAACCCGTCCGATCCCAAAGATTGTGCGGTGACCTCAATCTCGTCGTCAAACGGGCGGACTTCGGCGACGCCAAACTGCTCCTTGACCAATCTGAGCATGTCCAGTTCTGCACGTGCCTTGAACGCGTTCTGAAGCGCGGTCGCGACCAGAAACCTACGCCCGTACCAAGGATGGCTCGCCGCAAGAAAAGCATCTGCCTCAGCTACCGCTCCGCCGTTCGCATCAAGACAGATCGCGCTGCAACTCACCAGCGAATACTCAACCTCCGGCCCATAAGCCAAAGCCTGATTGACCGGGATCGTCCACGGCGTGGTCGTCCAGATCACCGCGTGCGCGCCGACCAGCTCGGGGATGGGCGACTCAACAATCTCGAACGCCACATCGATCTGGGTCGAGGTGATGTCCTCGTATTCGACCTCAGCCTCGGCCAGTGCGGTCTTTTCGACCGGCGACCACATCACCGGCTTCGCGCCGCGATAGACGTTGCCTGCCTCGGCAAACTTCAGCAGTTCGGCAACGATCGTCGCTTCGGCCTGAAAATCCATGGTGAGATAGGGATTGTCCCAATCGCCCATGATGCCCAGCCGCTTGAGCTGTTCGCGCTGGATATTCACCCATTCTTGCGCATAGGCACGGCATTCAGCGCGGAACTCGCGGGCCGGAACGTCGTCCTTGTTCAGCTTTTTCTTGCGATACTGCTCTTCGACCTTCCATTCGATCGGCAGGCCGTGGCAGTCCCAGCCCGGCACATACGGCGCATCGCGACCCAGCAGGTTCTGGGTGCGGCAGACCATGTCTTTCAGGATATGGTTCAGCGCATGGCCGATATGCATGTCGCCATTGGCATAGGGCGGGCCATCGTGGAGGATGAATTTCTCCCGCCCGCGCCGCGCATCGCGCAGGGCGTTGTAGAGGCCGATCTGTTCCCAGCGCGCGGCAATGCCCGGCTCCTTCTGCGGAAGGCCGGCCTTCATCGGGAAATCGGTCTTCGGCAGGAAGACGGTGTCCCGGTAGTCGCGCTGCTGGTTTTCGTCGGTCATAGCGGCTGCGCGCTTAGAAGGCGGCGGGCCTCGGCGCAATCCTTGTCCATCTGTTCGATCAGCGCATCGAGCCCGTCAAACTTCGCCTCGCCGCGCAGGAAGTGGTGGAAGGCGACTTCGATCTCCTGCCCGTACAGATCGCCGCTGAAGTCGAAGAAATATGGCTCGAGCAATTCCTTGGGCGGTTCGAACTGCGGGCGGATGCCGATATTGGCGGCGCCTTGCAGCACTTGTCCGGTCGCCAGAATCCGCCCCGTCACGGCATAGATGCCGTATTTGGGGCGCAGGTAGTTCTCGACGCCGAGGTTGGCGGTGGGATAGCCAATGGTGCGTCCGCGCTTGTCGCCATGTTCCACAATGCCCCGGATCGCAAACGGGCGGGTGAGCAGGGCTGCGGCCAATTGCGGGTCGCCATCGCGCAGGGCTTTGCGAATGCGGCTGGAGGAGACGATCTCGCCGGCTGACGCCACGGGCTCTACCACCCGCGATTGCAGACCCAGTTCGCCGCCCAGCGTGCGCAGCAGATCGACATTGCCTTTCGCGCCCTTGCCGAAGGTGAAATCACCGCCCGTCACCACGCCATACGCGCCGAAACGGTCGATCAAGATGGCGCGGACGAAATCCTTCGCACTCGTGCCGGCCAGATCGCCGTCGAAGTGGAACACCAGCATCGCGGTGGCGCCGGCAGCGAGGTAGAGTTCGTGCCGCTGCTCCAGCGTGGTGAGCCGGAACGGCGGCACATCGGGCTTGAAGTAGCTGACCGGATGCGGATCGAAGGTCGCGATGATCGATGGGCGACCTTCGGCGTGCGCCCAGCGGATCGCTTCGCCCGCTACCGCCTGATGGCCCAGATGAAACCCGTCGAAATTGCCTAGTGCGATCACGGCACCGCGCAAGGCATCGGGAACGGGGTCGCGGTGATCGAGCCAGCGCATCAGGCGGTGCCTCGCGTGTAGGTCAGGAAGGAAAAAGCGGGATGCGCGCCTTGGGCTGGATGATCCTCGCGCGCGGTCAGCGTCCAATCGCGCCCCGGTTCGACCATGAAGGTGTCACCTTCGTAATCGGTGTGAATCTGGGTGAGCTCGATCCGATGGGCCAGCGGCATGAACACGTCATAGATTGCGGCTCCGCCGATGATCGCGATTTCGCGAGCGTCGTTGCCTTCATCGGCCAATGCCAGCGCCTGCGGGACCGATCCGGCCACCTCCACGCCGTCTGGCGCAAAGATATCACGCCGCGACAGCACGATATGGCGACGACCGGGGAGCAGGCCGGGCAGGCTTTCGAACGTCTTGCGGCCCATGATCATGGGTTTGCCCATCGTCAGCGCCTTGAATCGCTTGAGATCGGCGGGCAGCCGCCACGGCAGATCGCCGTCATTGCCGATCGCGCCATTGGCAGCGCGGGCATAGATCAGGACAATCTCGGCGCTCATGGCAATGCATGCCCGACGCGGGTGACATGGCCCATCTTGCGCCCCTCGCGCACCTCGCTTTTGCCATAAAGATGCAGATGCGGCTCACCCGGCTCCGCGAGGATGGCGTGGGCGCTCAAGGCATCATCGCCTACAATGTTGCGCATCTCGATACTGCCGAAGCGCGTCGCGGTGCCGCCCAGCGGCAGGCCGCAGATCGCACGGATGTGATTTTCGAACTGGCTGGTGGCCGCGCCCTCGATCGTCCAGTGGCCCGAATTGTGCACGCGCGGCGCCATTTCGTTGAAAACAGCGCCGTCCCGCGTGGCGAAGAACTCCAGCGTCAGGACACCGACATAGCCCAGCGCGTCGGCGACCTTGGCGGCAAGGTCACGCGCCTCGGGCACCTGCGCCTCGACCATGGCCCCTGCGGGCAGGAGCGATTGTGTCAGCATCCCGCCATCATGCAGGTTTGCCGTGGAGTCCCAGAATTTTACTGTGCCGTCCCGGCCCCGCACGAGGATCACCGAAAATTCGGTCTCGTAGGTCACAAAGCCTTCGTAGATGCAGGGAACGCCCGGAAAGCGCACGCCGCTGGCCTCCATGGCGGATCCTATGCGCCACTGGCCCTTGCCGTCGTAGCCATCGCGCGCGGTCTTGAGAATGCCGGGTGTGCCCACCCGGACAAGCGCGGCCGCGAAATCCTCGTCGGATTCGACCCGCGCATAGGGGGCCGGTGTCCCGCCAAGGCTGCGCGCAAAGGCTTTTTCATTCAGCCGGTCCTGCGCCACCTCCAACGCTCGCGCAGGGCAGGCAAGCAGGGACAGGGGCAGGGCGGCCACCGTGCTGAGCGGCACATTCTCGAACTCCCAGGTCACGACATCGCACGCAGCAGCGAAACCCGACAGCGCAGCGGTATCATTCCAACCGGCCGTGATGAAATCCGAACACGCATCGGCCGCGACATTGTCGCCTTCAGGCGCGAAGCCGATGACTTTGTAACCGAGCTGCAAGGCGGCGACGGCCATCATCCGGCCCAGCTGCCCGCCGCCCATAATGCCGATGGTGGAACCGGGGGGCAGCATCAGTCTACCGGCACCTCTGCCACGCCAGCGCTGTTGGCGGCGCGCCAGTCCTGCAGGCGTTCGGACAGATCGTCGTCCGACAAGGCGAGGATCGCCGCGGCCAGCAGGCCCGCATTCTTTGCCCCCGGCTCGCCAATCGCCAGCGTGCCGACCGGGACGCCGCCGGGCATCTGCACGATCGAGAGCAGGCTATCCATGCCCGACAGCGCCTTGGACTGTACCGGCACGCCCAGCACTGGCAGATGCGTCATGCTGGCAATCATGCCAGGCAGATGCGCCGCGCCGCCGGCGCCGGCGATGATGACGCTGAAGCCTTCGCTGTCCGCGCCCTTGGCAAAGGCGGTCATGCGATCAGGGGTGCGATGGGCCGAGGTGATGCGCGCTTCATAGGGCACGTCCAGCTCGCTCAGCACATCGGCGGCGGCTTTCATGGTGGGCCAGTCGGACTGGCTCCCCATCACGATTGCAACCTTGCCCCCTGTGGCTTCCATCATGCGTCCTTCAGATAGTACCGCGTGCCGGGCACCATATCGGCGGAAAAGTCGTAGACGATCGGCTGGCCGGTGGGAATCTCGAGGTCGGTGATGTCCGCATCCGAAATGCCTGACAGGTGCTTGACCAGCGCCCGCAGGGAATTGCCGTGGGCAGCGATGATCACGGTCTCGCCGCGGGACAGCACCGGCAGAATGTCGCTCTGCCAATAGGGCAGCACGCGCTCAATCGTCAGCTTGAGGCTTTCGGTCTGCGGGATCGCGATCCCGGCGTAACGCGGGTCGGCCGCCAGATCATAGGTGCCGCCAGCCTCCAGCACGGGCGGCGGAATATCGAAACTGCGGCGCCAGATATGGACCTGCTCCTCGCCGTGCGTGTCGCGGGTCTCCTGCTTGTCGAGGCCCGTCAGTCCGCCATAATGGCGCTCATTCAGCCGCCAGTCCTTGATTTCGGGGATCCACAGGCGCCCGGCTGCTTCCAGCGCGAGATGCAATGTGCGAATCGCACGCGTCTGAAGCGAGGTGAAGGCGATGGTGGGCAACACGCCCTTTTCGCTCAGCAGCGCGCCCGCCGCGGTCGCCTCGGCAACACCCTGCGGGGTCAGGTCGACATCCCACCAGCCCGTGAACCGGTTTTCAAGGTTCCACTGGCTCTGGCCGTGGCGCACGAGGATGAGTTTGGGCATCGTTTCTCCGGCGATCCGTGCCGCAGGCGGCGCGGTCCTCTCAGGCTGCAATCCGCGGGGAGTTAGCTATCGCGCAGGCGAATGGGAAGCGTTTCCGTTGCGCCGGTGGTTTCGGCCGGTGCATCCGAATCGCTTTCCCCGTTCGCGGCTGCCCGGGCCTGCGCCTTACGCCGCCGCAGATTCTCGCGCAGCTTGGCGGCGAGCCGCTCCTCACGCGATACATTCTTGCGGGTCTCTTGCGTCATGGGAAACCTCTTGCCGATATGGCGGGTGTCATCAAGCCCCGCTTGACATTGCCGGTGAGCGCGCCAATAGCGCCCGCCCATACCGGCGCTGCTGTAGCTCAGTGGTAGAGCGCACCCTTGGTAAGGGTGAGGTCGGGAGTTCAATCCTCCCCAGCAGCACCACGGATATTTTCGTTCTAAAACAAGGACTTAGATATCCCGTGGTGTCACGCATTAGTGCCGTGTTTTCGGTCCCTTACTAAGCGCCGTCTTGGCGTTGTGAGACACAGAGACGGCTTCGAAGCCGCATAAATCCTGTTTTCTCGGCCCGATTCTCAGTTGGGGGAAAACCCTGGCACCGGTTGCAGTGACCGAAGGAGCCGGCAACTTGTGATGCAGCTTTGATTTTGCATGGTGCCGCAGCGCTCCTTCCCATCATTGTTCTGGTGCGCAGGTGCAGAATACGGGTTTGGAGTTGCCCTTTGTGTCTCTCCGGCCTCGACCGCCTAAATAATAGCGCAAAGTCATAATGTTGCTGTGGCGAGGTCTAAAGTTCAATTCGTCTGCGTGGCACCATTCAGTCCTTGATTTCCGCCTGGCACGGCGGCAAGTGTAAGAGGGCTGATATTCTCCCGCACTTTCCGTCGCTTGTCGTAGCCCCGTTTGGGTGCGCGCAATCAGAGACGTTTGTGGCTCGCGATTAGCGGCATTTCATGCGGCGTTTCTCTGGAGGCCTGAAAGCCTGGCCCCAGTTGCTTGGTGCCAGAACGGGTGTCGGAATTAGAAGGTTTCAGGCGAATCCGAGGAAGGCGCGCTGGCTCGACCAGTCTAGCGGCATGTCGCCGCAGCGCAGCAGGTAGCGACCTGTGAGATGGGCAGGCTGACGTCCGTCAAGAATGTCACAGATGATGTCAGGCGCAAGCCATGCGAGTCGGGCAAGCCGATTGAGGTGGCGCCTGCTATAGTCCGATACGCAAAGGTGCTGTGTCCCCTCGACGAGATGATCGCGCGCAGCAAAGGCGAGCGCGATCAATTTGATAAGGACTGGATCGGCAGAGGCAGCAGGTCCACGATAATCGGAAGGCACCACAAGTTTGAGCTGGTGCCCCTTGCGTACGAGTTGAGCAGGCAGAGTCAGCTCGCTCGGCTCGTTGTCTATGGTGTGCGAGAACCTTATCCTGACCGCATCTTCGTGCAGTTGAATTGTCGCATTCAGCTCCAGCAGCAACTCGCGCTGGTTAACGGTCGAACCATTGCGACAAGTGTCTGCCATCGCTGTCTTGCGTTCAGTAAAGATTTCCCACTTCTCTGGTGTGTCCGCTCCGCCCATAACGGGTGTCTCCAGCTGGCTTGCCATGGCCTCGAGAACCACCCTGTCGATCTCGCTTGCTGGAAAGCGCCAGATTCTTGTTTTGTCTTCGCCCGGCTTGGTGCGAGTGACGTAGTAGCAATAGGTCTTGGCACCCTTCTTACCCCTGCCCGGTGACATGGGCCTGCCATCGGGGTCGGTGAGCATGCTGGTCAGCAGACTGGGTTTTGCGGATCTGGTACCAACCACCTTCTCGCGGTTGTTGCGCTGGAGGGAGTCCTGCACCGCTGCGAATGTATCATCATTAATGATTGCATCGTGCTCACCATCATGGACAAGGCCCTTATGCCTTACTTTACCGATGTAGGCGGGGTTCTGCAGCATGATCCCGAGCGGGCCGCGACCAAAGCAGACTTTTCCAACAATACGGCCACTCGTCATAACTCGCTCGCGCGTGCGGTAACCGGTTCTGGCAAGATCATCGACCAGTGCCGGGATGGATCCCAGTTCGAGATAACGCCGGAATATGTGTCGGACCGTCACCGCCTCTGCCTGATCAACCACCAGCTTGCGCTGTTCGACACGGTAACCTAGCGGCACAGGGCCGCCCATCCACATCCCCTTGCGTTTGGAGGCAGCAATCTTGTCGCGAATGCGCTCGCCGGTGACCTCACGCTCGAACTGGGCAAAGCTTAGTAGCACATTGAGTGTGAGCCGCCCCATGCTGGTGGTGGTGTTGAACGCCTGCGTCACGCTCACGAAGCAGGCCCCGCGCTTGTCGAGCACCTCGACGATCTTGGCAAAGTCGGCGAGGCTGCGGGTTAGCCTGTCGACCTTGTAGACTACAATCACATCGACCTTACCCGCCTCGACATCGGTAAGCAGCTGGCGAAGCGCAGGCCGGTCCATATTTCCGCCTGACCAACCGCCATCATCATAGTGCTCGGCCACTGCCTCCTAGCCTTCACCTGCCTGACTGAGGATATAGGCGGCACAAGACTCGCGCTGGGCATCAAGACTGTTGAAGTCCTGATCCAGACCCTCCTCGGTTGATTTGCGGGTGTAGATGGCGCAGCGCTTGCGGTCAGCCATGAGATGCCTTCAGCCCGAAGAAGCGTGGGCCTGACCAGTGGGAACCGGTAATGGCGCGGGCGATCTGGCTGAGGCTGCGATAATGCCTGCCTTCATGCTCAAAGCCATCCTCCAGCACCAGCACCTGATGCACTGTGCCGCCCCAGCTGCGGATGAGGCGCGTGCCCGGCTTGAGCTTTGCAGCACCTGCCTTTGCCGGCTCCTCACCTGCATTGAGCCGTTCAATCATCCGCTCGATCTCGCGCCGTGTTGTAGGCGACAACTTGCCTGCGGTGCGCTCCTGCATGCGCCACGCAATTCCGCGTCGCAGCAGATCGGGCCCGAGATCGGGCGCGGGGCTACGATATTGCTCGCGCCATGCCGCACGCAGCTCGGCAGGGGGCATGGCGCCAAGCTTCTGGAGCTGCTCCGCGTTCATGCTTCCGCCTCCGCTTGCTGAGCAACGCGCCATGCCGTGCGGCCATCGGTTCGTTCGAGTTTGATCACTGTATCGCCGGACTTGCGTACACCAGTAAGGAACGCCCGGCAGCTGTGCGGCTTCCAACCGGTTGCCGCAATCATCTCGTCAAGCGTTGCCCCGCCATCTCGGACCAGCAACCGTCGTACGTTCGCGGATTTCGTCGTGCCCTTTGTTGCGTTGGTATCATTCATATCGGGTCTCCTCGAACAGAGGCGGACAATCCGCCCCTTGCACTGACCCGAGCCGCTATGTCTCAGCGACCAGCGGCATCGCGTGAAACCTCAAGCGCGACAGCACCAATGCTTCGTTACGTCCGCAAGTCGAGCGAGAAGTTTAGCAGGCTGAAATTACCCGCGTGGAGTCATTGCCGCTTCAATTTGGAGCCCGGCTTTGCCCTAGTTTCGATCATTCAGCATCCTGATCAGCGCCTCCTATTCGGAGGGTTCTGACACGGCTCAGAATGCCGTTTGGTTGGACGCGCCCATGCGCTTAGAAGTCCGGCTTGATGACCGGCCTTGGGACAAAACCGTCGTCCGCACCGGCGTCGCAAAATGTCGGCTTCTGCCGAAAGCTGCCCTTTTGCCTGTGGGTGCCTGAGGCGGCGGATGCAGGCATCATGCTGCCTATGCAAGGCAATGGCGATGTTGCCGGGGCTGCGCGCGTTCTTTCTCCATGGCCAATCAAGGCCATGGAGATAGAAAATGACTTACTCTCACCTCGACCCGGCTATGCAGAATCGGACATCGTGGAATGCTGGCAGAACCGTCGGCATCAAACGGCCGCTTACCCAATAGCAAATTTGGGCGATCCGGTTCTTCCTTGATCGCGAAGAGCGGCTCCGTGACCGCGCCCTGTTCGACCTGGCGATCGAGAACAAGCTGCGGGGCTGCGATCTGGTGAGGCTCAAAATCGGCGACTTTGTGGCCGGATCTGAAGTCCGCGACCGCGCAATGATCATTCAGCGGAAAACCGGTCGACCCGTGCAATTTGAAATCACCGCTGACGCCCGCTCGAGCCTGGCGACATGGCTTTTGCGACGGGGCGGCACCAACCATGATTTCGTGTTCCCAAGCAGAACCCATTCGGGCCAACCGATGAGCACGCGGCAGTATGCTCGCCTTGTCGATGAATGGGTCACCGCGATCGGGTTGCGGCGTGAAGACTACGGCACTCATTCCATGCGGCGCACCAAAGCGGCCATGATCTACCCCACAACCGGAAATCTGCGCGCGGTCCTAATTTTGCTTGGCCACTCCAAGATCGAGAACACGGTCCGGTATCTTGGGGTCGACGTAGAGGATGCTCTGATCCTAGCGGAGCGCATTGAGATCTGACACTGCTGGCGGCCGTCGGGCAAGCCCCGATGGCCGCTTTTGTCAAAGTTCAGGGATCAACAAACCGGCAACAAGTGGGTGGATTTCTGCCGATAAACGCTGGCCGGTTTCAGAGTATCCTCACGCTCACGCTAGGGCCGGGTTCAAAAGCAACGAAAAGCGAGCGAAGACCAGCAACCTTCTGGCCTGTCCCGTCGACGATAGGTAGGGCAACTTGAGAACTTGTGGCAGCGTCGCAAGCGAGTTCATCAAGCTTTGTGTCGCCACTGCTCTTTGCGACATTGCATTCTGCCGTATCACCGCTATCGGTCACAACTAATAACACTTCGACCAGTGATTCCTTAGTCGTCTGCAGTTCAGGCGATGTTACAATGAGATCTGCAGCATCATATGACTTGTTGTAGCCGACCTCTTGCGGCTTCCAAATCACCCTGTCGCGACGAGCCGAATGAACCTTTGAACCGTTAGCATTCAACGCCGGTTCGAAGCGCGCCCTTTTCGTAACAGCTTTACAAACCGAAGCATCGAGATCATCGATGCCGCTGCTGACAATTATTGCACAACGGACTGCCTTGCCTGTTTCATCAATTGTAAGCTCGAACGTCGTTACGGCCGCATCATCACTAATCCGTCGAAGGTCGCTTGCGCGAACCCACTTTGCTGGATCATTCTTAGGTTCGGCTTTTTGGGGTTCAGCAGCAGCGACGGCGAGCGCAACAAGGATTGCTTCTACCATATCTTACAACAGCTCCACACAAAGTGTTTCTGACCGCCGCAGGACCATAACGGGTCTTTATCCCTTTGAAAGAGCTAATGCCCGCTGCGGGGTCGGTTTCAGAATTTCGCCTTTTGGCGAGAACCTTGCCGAAGCTGCCGGACAGCTTTCAGGCTCGCGCCGAGCCGCCGTTAATCACGCAAGGTTGGTGGGGAGCGGACATTGAAGGTGCTTCAACTTAGGAGTTCGATCACACCCGCGTAGATACTTCACCTCCATCCACTGACGCGCGGGCGTCACGCTGGGTCGACGCGGAACAATTCGCCGTCGCTGTCGAGGATGAACATGCGGCCTTGATCGTCGATCGCGAACGCGACCGGAGCTTCGATCAGTCCCGCATTGGGCACGAAGTCCTGCGTTCGGCGATCTATTTGTGGCAGGCCGAGCAGGGACCCGCTGGCGAGATCGGCGAACTTCACCGACCAGAAGGTGCCGCTCCGGTCGCCGAACACGAACCGGTTGTCGAGATCGGCGATCGGCCCACGGTAAAGGCCACCGTAAATGATCCCGGTGCCTTGATCGGGGCCATTGCCGAAACCGTAGACCAGGCGCGGGCCGTTGACGGCTGCGGGTGGATTTGCGCCGATCCCGCGCGTGCCTTCGCGTCCAGGCCAGCCAAAGTCGAGCGGGCGCGCGTTCGGAAGGAAGGAGGTCAGCTCCTGCTCGAGCGAACCGCCTTGGTCGCTAAGGAGGACTTCCCCGTTGAACGCGCCCGCTCCGCCAGATCGCCGGATCCCGCTGCCGATGATGCGCGCGATGTAGAACCCGGAGCGCACGCTTGCGCCGGCAAAAGGATCCTGCTCCTCGAGAAAAATGAGTTTGCCGAGCGGCGAGGCTGGATCCTGCGCCGAAGTCCCCGCCTCGTCAGAGACAGTCATGTAGAGATTGCCCCCTTGCCCGGAATTCGCAGGACCGGTGAACAGCGAGGCGGCAACTTGCGCCGAGCCGCTCGGCAGAATCTCCAGCTCCTCTATGGAGGCGACAGTGTATCGCTGCAGGAACACGCGGCCACTCGGCTCCTGCCCGATCGCATAAAGCCCGCTATAGAAGCCGCTCGCGCCGCCCTTAAAGGTCATTGAGAGCAGCCGTCCGCGCGGCCGCCCAGCGAATATGTCCACCAGCAAGGTTCGCGCACCAGTTGCCCCGTCGACTTCGAAGATCTCACCATTGGTGCGCGCGATCGCAATCTGCCCTGTGGTGGCGACGTTGGAGAGGTTGCGCGTCACAAGGAACGACGCGGCCGCCGGATCGGTGAACCCCGTCGCGATGCGGGTGACTGCAATCCCTTCCTTGCTGTTGGTTACAGTGATCGTGACATCCGCGGTGCTTGATGCGGCGCGGCTGTCCTGGGCAGTAACAGTCAGGTTGTAGACGTTGTCGCGGTTGCTGTCGGCCGGGCGCTCGAAATCCGGCACCTGCCGGAACTGCACTGTCGATCCCGACAGCTGGAAGGCGGCCACGTCAGGCCCGCCGATCGCGAAGGTCACCGCATCTCCATCGGGATCGCTCGCAGAGAGCGGCAACGAAAGCGCACTGTTCTCAACAAGGGTCGTAGCTGTTGACGAGGTGATTTGCGGGGCTCGGTTGCTGCTCGTGCCGCCACTCGATCCGCCGCCGCCGCCGCCTCCGCCGCAACCCGCGAGGGCAAGAACCAGCGCTCCGATGGACGCGGCGAAAGCGGCCCGGCGTGCGGGCTTGAACGGTGACATGAATGACGACCCCTTGTTTTGAAGCGTTATGTTAGCCGCGCGGCACGGGAAGGCAATCGCCTTTCCGGCGGCTTTCGTCAGATTATTTCGATCGCCTTGCTGGCGCGCTTGAACATGCTGAGGATGGTCTGCACCTGCTTGGGGGGGGGGGGGGGCTCGGCGCACAGCGAGCAGCGCAGCAGGGTTGCCAGCAAGCGTCGCCGGGGACCGGCAAGGTTGAAGCATACGAGCGCTTCGGCGCCGTTGCTTGTGGTCGGTTCGGCGGCCCGTCGGGCGCTCAACCGACACGCATGCAACAAGGTAATTGCAGCCGCAATGCGCCGTGAGCCCCGGTCTGCACTCAACTGCAGAGGTTGGTATGTCCGGATTGGGGTCGATAGCTGAATGTCAGAAAATTGCGGCGCCCCGAGAAAACCTGCCGTTCGGCTAGCGACCCATTCCAGTCATTGATTTTATGGAAATATTGCTGATGATAGGCCTAGTCTGGATCGATCATTGACGGTTTAGTTTGGCCGCGTCAGAGATCATAGGAGTAGCACATGATAGCGTTAACTTGCTCGATAGCACTGCTTGCATTCATGCGCTTCGGCCCCGACATTCCATTCAAACGGCTTCTGAACTATCACCTCGCCGAAAAGCCGATATCATACCTCATGAACCATGATCGGCATCATTATATTTTCTTGCTAGTTGCCGGAGCAATATTTTTGCTCGGTGGCGAAATGGTCGTAATTCTTGGGCCAGAGTTTATGCTGGCCTACGCTGCCGAACTTGCGCTTTATCTCGATATCGTGGTGATGGGCGCTCTCGCGAACTCACGTTCGGCTGCTCGTCGCGTTTTCGATAGATGGCGAAATCGCTCGATGTTTGCCCGAGCAGTGACTTACGTATTTAGTCGTCGGTCGGTGGGATCTGCTCGGGCACACCGGACGCTACCAAAGACGGATTCCGCGAACGACGATGATGACGATAGAGATCGGGCTTATGTTGCGATGACACGCTCTTTTGCCATTGTGGCCTGACGGCTTAATCCGAAGGCCAGGCAAGCAGCCATTCCGCCTTCCACCCAGAATTGATTATAAGAGGAACCGGGGATTGAAGCTAAGAGCTGCGTGGCGGCTTTGCCTTGATCTTGAAAAATTCCTGCCGTTCAGCAAGCGACTCCGTTGCGGTCATTCACGTTCCGCCTATTCTGCAGGTGAGCACGCAATTGGGGTATATATGAGCCAAGCTTCAAAACCTGTCCGCTATCTGCTGGTCACGGTGTGGCTCTTCCTTGCCTTTGCATTGGGAACGCAATGGTTTGAAGGAGGCTCCATTGGCGAAATGCCCGAGGTTCTGAGTGCGTTCGTATTGCTGAACATCGCACTTCAATGGGAAGGTCTCGTTCGTCTGGCGAAACGATAGAACGCGCCAGAAATCCACCCAGCTGCGGTCATAAGGCCTCCAATCGACAGGGCCTGCAACCTGCCGGACAGCTATGCCGCCGTTTCAGATAAAAGCCGCCGTTCGGCTAGCGACCCCAAACTGGTCGGTCGTGACACATCTGCCTTTGGCCTTGCCCCGATTGATTCGTGTCGGCCCATCATTTCGATCGGCCGAAAGGCGGCTCAGCATTTTTTGGTTCGACATTATCACCAGCGATGGTGCATTGTTCGGTGCGCATGAGTGTGGGTGATTGCGTTTTTACCAGATAGGGAAATGATATGACCGAAGAGCGCATAACGGAAACACGCACGCCTGAAGGCAACTCCCACACCACCACGACAATCGTTACCGATAGGCCGAACTCTGGGGGCGGCACCAAGTGGATCGGGCTTTTTGTTCTGGTTCTGATCGCCGCGGCGGCCTTGTTTGTTTTTGCGCAGATGAGCGATTCCGAAACAGCTAAAGACGCTGCTGTTGGTGAAGCTGCACAAAGGGTAGGCAACGCAGCCGAGCAGGTAGGCAACGCCGCTGAAGAAGCGGTCGATAAGGGTGCTAACTGAGCCAAGCACATTGGGCGGTGCCCAAAGCGTGTTGTTCAAAGAGTGAGACCCATAGCGGCTGACGTTACGTCACGCATATCCCCAAGCTCGATTGCTCAATGTCATGGAATAATTGACCCCCCCACTTCTTAGAACTCGTGGGAATGAGGAGAATTGAAATGAACCTGATAATCCTTCTTATCGTCGGTGGTTTAATCGGCTGGGTCGCTAGTATGCTGGTTGGCGGTGGCGGCGGTATCCTGATGAATGTCGTTGTAGGGATTGTTGGCGCGCTGCTGGCCGGATTTCTTCTCAATCCGCTGATCGGCGGGGGCAACATCATGAGTGGCGATCTCAGCGTAAGCTCCATAGGGGTATCGCTGCTTGGCTCGATCATTCTGCTCGGGTTCCTGAATCTAGTTCGCCGACGGTAGGCCTGAAGATGTAATCGCCGCGATCAACATGCAGGCGGCTGAATGGCTGATTGTATATCCGCGCCCCGGCACTCCCGAGGTGCGAGTTCAAAAAGGTCCGGTTCCCACCCACATCCGGTCATGAGCAGTGGCGAGGCTCCTTCCCGAAAGCGGCATGTCGGCTTTTGGCGAATTCAGACATTGAATCCGGCGAACGTGAATGACCGTGTCTGGTCGGTTGCTTCAGTAGCGCTACTGATGTGGCGTTGTTGATGTCCGAGTAGGCAATCGCGTTGGTAGACAAGGGTCACTCATCGGCCTGTCACGACTTTGCCAAAATATGATCCTATTCTCGAGCCGTGCCGCCTCCAAAGGATACCTATGAAAAAGACAGCATTATTCCTCGCAAGCGCAGCAGCCGTAGCCGCCGCGCCCGCGCAGGCCCGCGAAGGCCAGGCCTATATTGGCATCAACGGCGGCGTCAGCTTTGAAGATCAGGTGACGGTCAATATCGATAACGCCCGCCCAGACGGTCTGCTCGATAACGCTGCATTCGCGGATACCAAGATGGGTATCGATGCTGATGTCGTGGTCGGCTATGATCTCGGCGCCTTCCGGGTCGAAGTTGAAGGCGGCTACAAGCGCAACGCTTACGACACGTTGACCGTGGTCAACAGTGGCATCCTGCCGGGCGGCGTTCCCGGTGGCCTTGCACCGGCCGTTGTGGTCCAGAACGAGGAAGACCTCGAAATCTTTAGCGGAATGGTCAACGGCCTGCTCGAATTCGGCAATGATGACGGCTTCCAGATCTTCGCTGGCGGCGGCGTCGGCATTGCCAAGCTCAATCTCCCCGTCGAGGTTGCGGGCGTTGGCACCGTAATCGACGATAGCGCCACCGATTTTGCCTGGCAGTTGCTTGCCGGCGCGCGCGTGGCACTCAGCAACAATGTCGATCTGGGCGTCAAGTATCGCTATTTCGTGCTGGACAATTTCGACTTGGAAGCGGCCAACGGACGGCCGATCGTGGCCGATTATTCGGCCCACTCGGTCCTCGCGAGTCTGACCTATAACTTCGGTGCCCCCGCACAGCCGGACCCGCCGCCGCCGCCGCCGGCTGCTGCTCCCCCGCCGCCCCCGCCGCCGGTTGCTGCACCGCCGCCGCCGCGTCCGGCCTGCAACACCGGTCCGTACATCGTGTTCTTCGACTTTGATCGTTCGGACATCTCGGCGGAAGCCTCGACCATCCTCAACAGCGCGGTTACCGCCTATGCCAATTGCGGCATGGCCCGCGTGATGCTGGCCGGGCACACCGATACCTCGGGCAGCGCGCAGTACAACATGGGCCTTGCCCTGCGTCGTAACGAAGCTGTTCGCAGCTACATGACCGGCCGCGGCGTGCCTTCGGGCCAGATCTCGGGCGAAGCGTTTGGTGAAAGCCAGCCGCGCGTTCCGACCGCCGATGGCGTGCGTGAAGCGCAGAACCGCCGCGTCGAAGTGACCTACGGTCCGGGTTCGGGCATGTAATCGTCACAAGACCTGACGACTAGACAACCAAGCGAGGGGGCGGCGCGATCCGAACCCCATTCGCCGTCGGTACGAATAGCACGAATTTGAAATTTAAGGACGGTTGGGGCGTCGTCGTCGCAGTGACGAAGAAACGAAGGCGAAGACCCAACCCTCTTTAAAAAAATCGCCGGTGAGCGCTCCCGAAGAGCTATCGGTGAAGGACATCAGGCGCCAGACACGGCCGCACTTTTCGGCGGAAGACAAGATCTGCATCTTGCTCGATGGCATGCGCGGCGACGACAGCATTGTCGAGCTGTGACGCAAGCAAGACACTGCCCAGATCCTATATTACACTTGGTCGAAGGAGTTTATTTAAGCGGGCAAGGGCCTGCTGAACCCGCGCTCAAACTGCGCGGGCGGAAGCCGTACATGGAGCGTTCTCAGCAACGCTAGCTAACGGAAAATCTTTGTACCCGGGAACCCAGCTATCGAACGCGGCATTAGTGGTTGAGCTTGCCACAACTTGGAACTGCAGTGTCCGACCAAACTAAACAACTTTTCCCGCTCCGCGCGGTAACGCCTCTCACGATCACCGCAGCTAAACTTCGCGAGTTGCAGCAATTGGCATCGGAGTTGAAATACGCTGACGCTGATTTCAATCGCCTTCTTGCCGACGCCTGCGAAGTTGCCTGCGGCCTCGATCCCTACGTTGAAGCATGCACCACGGCGCACTCGCAAGATCTTGCGGCATTAGAGCTGCTGACCCGGCAGGAAAACTGGGGCGTCCATTTTGGCGACGGCGCGACCTCTCTGCCACTTGAACAAGAAATGCTCTCCGGTCATCTTGAAGGGCAATTTCTAAAAATGCTCGTTGGCGCAACGCGCGCGCGCCGGGTTTTGGAAATTGGTCTGTTCAGCGGGTATTCCGCGCTCGCTATGGCCGAGGCATTGCCCGCAGATGGCCAGCTGATTGCCTGCGAAATCGACCAATATGCCGCCGATTTTGCCCGCACGCAGTTCGCCAAATCAGTTCACGGCCACAAGATTACCGTTGAGGTTGCTCCTGCGATGGAAACACTCGCGCGTTTGGCCGAGGCTGGCGAGCAATTCGATTTCGTTTTTATTGACGCTGATAAACCAAACTACTGGAATTATCTCGACACAGTCCTTGCAGGCGGGCTGCTGGCGGAAAATGCGCTCGTTTGTGTTGATAACACGCTTCTGCAGGGGCAGCCGTATCTGGCATCGCCATCGACAGAAAATGGCCGGGCGATTGCTGAATTCAATCAAAAGGTTTTGCATGATGCGCGCATCGAACAGGTGTTGTTGCCGATCCGCGATGGTGTGACCTTGATCCGATGTCTTTGAGCACGCCACTGCTTGATCAAGGTGCGGCTCATAAAATTGTAGTCCACATTGAAAACGACTGATTTTGGCAAGACGCTTCTGACACTTGCCGGTCTCGGCCTCGTCTTTCCTGTGACTGTCGCGGTGGTCACGGCATCGCTGTGTGTCCGGGCGTTGGCGCCGCGTTCAACGCCGTGGCCCGGCGGCGAGCGGGGCGCGCAGCGTAAAACCGTCATGATCAGCGGGGGCAAGATGACCAAGGCGCTGCATCTGGCCCGGTCATTCCACGCTGCTGGGCACCGCGTGGTGCTGGTGGAATCCCGCAATTATCGGTTCACAGCCCACCGCTTTTCGCGTGCGGTTGATCGGTTTTACGAAATTCCGGAACCGGATCACCCCGGCTACATCGATGCACTGACTGGGATTGTGCAGGCGGAACATGTCGATGTCTATGTTCCTGTATCGAGCCCGGTCGGCAGCCATTTCGACGCTATTGCGGGGGAGCGCATGGCCGATTTATGCGAAACTATTCACGTAAGCCCGGATCATATCAAGGCGCTGGATGATAAGCACGCGTTTGCCGAAGCTGCCGCACGGATGGGTCTGCGTGTGCCCCGGTCATTCCTGATAACGAACCCTCGCGACGTGCTGGATCATGACTTTTCGCAAGAACGCCGCGCCTTGATTTTGAAAAGCATTGCCTATGATCCGATCCGGCGACTGGATCTGACCAAGCTTCCGCTCGCCACGCCCGAAGCGACCGTGGCGTTCGTCAATTCGCTGCCCATTTCGCCTGAAAATCCGTGGGTGATGCAGGAATTTATTCCGGGAACGGAATACTGCACCCACGGCACGTTTCGCGCCGGGCGGTTGCAGGTCCATGGCTGCTGCGTGTCGTCGGCGTTCCAGGTGAATTATGCCCACACCGAAATGCCTGAAATCGTTGCGTGGGTTCAGCAATTCGGCGCGGGGCTCGGCATTACGGGGCAGGCATCATTCGATTTTATCGAAGCGAGCGATGATGGCCAGGTTTATGCGATCGAGTGCAATCCGCGGACGCATTCCGCAATTACAATGTTCACCGACCACGAGCAGCTCGCCAATGCTTACCTTGAAGACCGGTCTACCTCTGCGCCAGTGCAGCCACCATCGCAAAGCAAGCCGACCTATTGGTTGGCGCACGAAATCTGGCGGATCATGGCAGCGCTGCACCGGCCAAAACAGGCGCTGCGCCATGTCCGGGCCATCGCCACAGGCAGGGATGCGGTGTTTGACTGGCGCGATCCGCTGCCGTTCATGATGCTGCATCACTGGCATATCCCGATTTTGTTGCTGCGAGCCCTGCGTCAAAAGCACGGATGGCTGCGTATTGATTTTAATATCGGAAAACTTGTCCAGCAGGGGGGCGATTGAGCAATGCCGCGCCTGACCGTACTGCACCTCGTCGGTTCGCCGACGAGTGAATTTTATCAGGAACTGTCAGAACTCTATGCGCAAGCATGTGTCGGTGCAAATGCCGACCCTGATTTGTACGAGTTCGTTTTTCTCCACGTCGATCCGCTCGGCAACCATCGCTTTCCAATAGCGCTGGATGAAACCGCCATCGCTGCAGCGCCGCCATTGTCGTTTGCCCAAGCCGTGGCCCAGCTTGAAACAATGGTGATAGATATAGCTCTACCGCAGATGTTCTGCGAACGCGGCGTTACACAATATCGTGCGCTTATCGAACTGATAGGCCTGCCCTTTCTGGGCAACCGGCCCATCCAGATGGCAATCACGGCTGATAAAGGCAAAGCTAAGGCCATTGTCGCAAGCGCTGGTGTGAATGTTCCGGCATCACGCGTGTTGCAAACCTCTGGCAGTGCCGCGCTCGACTTTCCCATGGTTGTCAAACCCAATCGAGCAGACAATTCCGACGGCGTAACGCTGGTCAGGCACGACGCCGACCTCGCTGGCGCGCTACGAGATGCTGCGGCCTATGGTGATGATGTTCTCGTTGAAAGCTACATCGACTTAGGGCGCGAAGTCAGATGCGCCGTAGTGGAAACCGGTTCTGGCTTGCGGTGTCTTCCGCTTGAAGAATACTTCGTTGATCCGGTCGACAGGCCGATCCGTGATCGCGCCAGCAAACTGAAGCGCAGCGCTGCCGGGTCATTGCAATTGGCAGCGAAAACGGCCGCGGAGTCCTGGATCGTTGCCGATGACGATCCGATCGTTGGGGCGGTAAGCGATGCGGCGATGGCTTGTTACACGGCGCTTGGCTGCCGCCAGTACGGCCTGTTTGATTTTCGCGTGGATCCTTCGGGCTTGCCCTGGTTTCTGGAGGCCGGGCTGTATTGCTCCTTCGCGCCAGACAGCGTCGTTGTCACCATGATGGCAGCATCAGGCACGCCGCTCAAAGCCTTCTTCGCACAATCCATCAGCAGCGCCATCGCCGCCGCACGGCCCGGATAACACCAGTATCTGGAGCGCACCGGCCGATCCTGCGCAAGGCAAGCGCCGCTGTTCCTGAATCACAACGTTCGCACAGAATTTTTGGAGTTTTCGTAATGTTTACAACCGGTGCAGCCGTTCAGACGTTTCTTGGCAATCAAGATATGGCGGCTCTTTTGCATGAAGACACAGCGGCTGCGTTGTGCGCCGTGGTGACAGGTTCGCCATTCCGGCAATTGCTGGACGCGTTGATCAACGCCCCGGTGTTCGATGATGGATTTGCGGACGAATTCGCACTCATCGATGCGCTGGATGCGGTTGCACCGTGCCGCATCCTGCGCGGCGCGCTAAACCTTTCGCTCGGTCAGGTTTTTCAGTCGATTGCCAAGCTTGCAGCGGCTTTTGGAACGGCGGAACAGGGCGCTGATCGCGCGTTGGTATGGAGCGCTTTTGCTGACCGGGTTCATGCCAGCCCTGAACTTGCAACGGTCAAACTGCTAAGCTTTCTGGTGACGCACGTGGCGGACGAAACTGTCAACCAGACCTATCGCGATTTGGCTGAAGACCTGATCGTGTCCAATCCGCATGCGGTTTATCCAACATCGCCGTATCGCGAAAGTGGCGGACGGGTGGCGGGCAGTTCCGACAGCCGTTCGGTTGAAGCGGTGATGAAATTCTCCACCTTTGCTTCGATCCGCATGATCGATCACGTGCTTGATACAACATGCACCGAACTTCGCGATATCTATCGCCCGCTTGGCCGCTGTGTGTGTCTGGTCGATCAGAACGTGCAACAGCACTATGGTGATGGTCTGGCTGCGTATTTCAAGCACCACGACATCGCGCTCGAATTGCTGATTTACCGTGCGATGGAGGTCGACAAGGGCCTGGCAACAGTCGAGCGCATGCTGGGGGATTTCAAGCGTTTGGGGGTGTCGCGCAACGAACCTGTGCTGATTGTTGGCGGCGGCGTGCTGGCTGATACAGGTGGGCTGGCGTGCGCCTTGTATGGTCGCAACACACCCTACGTGATGCTGGGCACATCGATCGTGACGGGAATTGATGCCGGGCCATCGCCGCGGACGTGCTGCGACGGGTTTGGATACAAGAACCTGCTCGGCGCTTATCACCCGCCGGTCTTGTGCCTGACGGATCGGTACTTTTTTGGCACCTTGCATGAAGGCTGGTTGCGTCACGGCGTGGCGGAAATCATCAAGATGGCCGTTGTGAAAAGCATGTCGCTGGTCGAGCATCTGGAAGCGGCGCAGGAAGATTTGGTAAGAACGCGATTCGGAACCATTGATTGCAATCCGGATGCCGCGATCCACGATCTGTCGCACCGCATTCTGGGCGGGGCCATGCAGACATATATCGAAGCAGAATACGGCAATCTTTACGAAACGCATCAATGCCGCCCGCATGCCTATGGGCATACGTGGTCGCCAGGGTTCGAGATTGAAGCCGGCTTATTGCATGGACACGCCGTAGCGATCTGCATGGGGTTTGGCGCCTACCTTAGCCACCGCGAAGGCTGGATTGACGAGGCGGCCTTGTATCGCGTGCTGGATCTCATCGCAGGGTATGATTTGAGTTTATGGCACGAGGTTTTGCTCAACGAGAAGATTATGCTCGAAAGCCATCGCAAAATTATACAGAAGCGCGGTGGCAACCTTGTCGCCCCTGTTCCGCGGGGCTCTATCGGCGAATGCGGCTATCTCAACGACATTTCCGAAGCGGAACTGTTGAAAGCAATTTTCGAATACCAGGAAATATGCGCCTCGTTTCCGCGCGGCGGGCGGGGGATCGACCCCCTATGCAGCGATGTGGGGCTTGAGGATCCATCGACCGTCACCAAACCGTTGCTGCAGCCCGCGACAGTTTCATAGTTGGTGGCAGACGCACCAGCCATCGAGACCGCAGCGAGCAGGGGGTGCACGCTAGGGGTTAATTCCGTTATCGGAAGTGCTTGGCAACTGTTCGGTCTACCAGTTCCCTCTCAACCAGATGGACGAACTAATCCATTCGACCGTCCACGGGTTGAATTAAAATAATCCGACCAATTTCGAAAAAACAGAAACGAAGAATGTCTGAATTTAACGGGTCACCCGTTGAGCTTATCCTTGACCGCTTTGGCGGGCGCAAATGTCAGCTTATTCGATGCCTTGATTGTCAAAGCTTCACCGGTCGAAGGATTGCGGCCCTGGCGTTCAGAATTCGCCTTGACTTTGAACTTGCCAAAACCGTTGAGGGATACTTCTTCGCCCTTTGCAGCCGCATCGCTAATTGCTGTGAATACCGTATCAAACACCTTGCGAGCGTCTGCACTTGGAATGCGGCACTCATCCGACAGTTTCTTAGCAAGATCATTAATGTTCATAGCAATCTAATTCCTGTTATTAGCCTAAGGACGAAGTCTTTTTGCGTTTGTATCCGACGTCACCGTTGAAAATCAACAAACTGCAATCAGGTGCCCAGCGCCTCTCACCATGGTCATGTGCCTGGAAGTGCCTGCTCCACAACCTCGCCTCCCAGAGTACGATAGAGGGAAACGCGGTTGCTGGCCTCTATGAGCTGCGTGGCAAGAAGCGTACGTTGCGCTGCATAAGATGCGCGTTGCGCGTCAAGGCTAGCTAGAAAGGAATCGATTCCTCCGCGATAACGCATATCTGTCAGTTGATAAGTATCCTCTGCCGCTTCGACGAAAGCGCGATTTGCATTCAATTGTCCGGTGATCGTACCGCGCCGCGCAAGCGCGTCTGCAACATCACGGAACGCCGCCTGGATTGCACGCTTGTAGCCTGCAATCGCAGCATCGCGCTGCGCTTGCGTTTGCGCTACACTGGCCTGTGCAGCTCCACCTGCGAATAGCGAATAACGCACATTCGCACCTGCGGTGAAATTGAATGCCGCCCCAGTAAACAAGGTCGACAGTGCATTGCTGGCAAGGCCCGCCAGTCCAGTCAGCGTGATCCGCGGAAACAACGCAGCGCGCGCGGCGCCAATTTCGGCATTGGCGGCGCGCAATTCGTATTCAGCCTGCATCACGTCGGGGCGGCGCAGCAAAATAGTCGAATCGAGACCGGCGGGCAGTGAGCGGACCGCTTCATCGGCATCGCCAATTGCTTGCGGCAAAAGCGCTTCATCCACCGGCGCGCCGACTAGCAATTCAAGAGCGTTAATGTCCTGCGCCAGCGCTGTGGTCTGTGCCGCGATGTCGGCCTCAGCCGTTGCAAGTATCTGTTCGGCTTGACGCAGATCGGTACGCGGCGCGATGCCGCCGTCGAGCCTGAGCCGGGTGAGCTTGATCTGCTCGCGGGCGTTTGCTGATGTATCCTCGGCCAGCCTCAATAGCGATCGGTCCGCGGCATAGGTCAGCCAAGCGTCGGCGACATCTCCGATCAGCGTCAGACGCGCCGCACGCGCTCCGGCCTCGGTGCTAAAATAGCGGTTAAGCGCAGCATCTGACAGGGACTCCAGCCTGCCAAACAGGTCGATTTCGAACGCAGTCGTGCTTACATCTGCACTGTATCGAGTACCGGCAGTCGACCGGCTCGCGGCTGGATCGTTGCCTATATCGACGTCCTGATTGCGATTCTGGTTGGCAGTGCCGTTGTCGAATTGCGTGCGCCCAGCTGCAGCATTTATCTGCGGCAATTGAGCCGCCCGCTGGATGCGAAACTGCGCCCGTGCGGCTTCGATATTTGCTGCGGCAGCCTTCAGGTCACGGTTATTGGCGAGCGCTTGTTCGATCACCTTCACTAGCCGGGGATCAGCGAAAACATCGCGGTATCCCATCGCCGGCAGAGCCGCCTCGCTCTGGGCCAAGTAGGCGTCGCCAACCGGCCAAGAGGGAGGAACTGACAACTCTGGTTGCACATATTTAGGCGACATCGAACAGCCCGGCAGGAGCATCAGCGCAACGACGAAAGCTGCGCGTTTCATGTTGAGCTCCGGTCTGCGACGTTCTCGCCGATGTGCAGCTTCTTGAGCGTGTCGCGGGTGGTGCGGCGGACGAGGACAAAAAATAGCGGGATGAAAAATATTGCCAACACAGTGGCAGTCAGCATGCCGCCGATCACAGACGTGCCGATGGCGATACGACTGTTCGCGCCTGCCCCACTTGAAAGCGCAAGCGGCAAAACGCCGAAGATGAAAGCCAGACTGGTCATCAGGATCGGGCGCAGGCGCAAACGGGCCGCTTGAAGAGCCGCGTCGATCACGCGTGCACCACGGCGCTCGGCACGTTCGGCGAATTCGATCACTAGAATCGCGTTCTTGGCCGCCAGTCCCATTGTCGTGAGCAATCCGATCTGGAGGTAGACATCATTTTCAAGCCCTCGCAGCGTGACAGCAAAGATCGCGCCGACCAGCCCCAATGGGACTACCAGCATGACGGCGACAGGGATGCTCCAGCTCTCATACAAAGCGGCAAGACAGAGAAACACGACCAGCAAAGATAGGCCGTATAGCAGCGGTGCCTGACCAGAAGACAGGCGCTCCTGAAATGATAAGCCAGCCCATGCAACGCTTACTCCGGGAATCTGCTGTGCGAGCTCCTCGATCCTGTCCATGGCGACGCCGGAACTTTGACCTGGGGCAGCCTGTCCCTCAAACTGAAAACTGGGATAGCCCTGAAAACGTGAGAGGGTCGTGGGCGTGGTGGACCACCCCGTGCGGGAAAAAGCAGAGAACGGCGCCATCTGGCCGTCTGTTCCGCGCACAAACCATTTGCCTAGATCATCCGGCGTAGCCCGATATTGAGAGTCGCCCTGTACAAACACGCGCTTGAGGCGGCCGCGATCGATGAAGTCGTTCACATATTGCCCGCCCCATGCGGCAGAAAGCGTCGTGTTCACGTCTGCTTGGTCGAGGCCAAGCGATGCCAGCTTTGCCTGATCGATATCGACCTGAAGCGTGGCAACATCCGGCAATTCGCCCAGCCGCACGCCAGTCAGCAGTGGATCGGCTTCAGCCAGCTGGAGTAGCTTGTCACGCGCAGCGATGAACTCCTCGCGGTTCATGCTGCTGGTGTTTTGTAGCTGCAGGCTGAAGCCATTTGTTTGTCCCAGCCCGCGGATCGCGGCAGGAACCAGCATATTAACCTGTGCGTCGCGGAATTGAGAAAACGCCTTGCCAGCACGTTCAACGATTGCATCGGCAGAGTTCTCGGCGCCGTTGCGCTCAGACCAATCAACGAAATTGACAAAGCCCTGACCGGTATTCTGCCCCGCCGCGCCTTGCCCCCCGCCTGCTACGCTAAACATCACGGAGATGTTCTTACTCTCATCTTCCAGCATATACTTTTCGACAGCTAGTTGGACCTCGCGTGTGCGGCCTTGGGTTGCCCCAGCGGGCAGCCGGAACTGCACACGTGCCGCGCCTTGATCTTCAACAGGAAGGAAGCTGGTCGGCAGTCGCACGAATAGGGCAGCCAATAAGACCAGCACAATGGCGTATATGGCGATAAACAACCACTTCTGGTCCACCATTTTCTGCACGGCAACGATGTACCGATCCGTACCGCGGGCGAAACTCGAATTGAACCAGTTCTGGGCGCGGTCAAGACGATTCGTGATCGCGGGAAAGCGTCGATCGAGCCAGTTTACTTGTGCATCGCTTTGCGCGTGCTTCTGGCGCAAAAGCGAAGTCGTGAGCGCCGGACTCAGAATCAGCGCGACGAGTGTTGAGAGCACCATCGCAGATATCATGGTGACTGAGAATTGCCGGTAAATGACTCCTGTAGATCCGCCAAAAAACGCCATCGGCAGGAATACGGCAGACAGCACAATGGCAATGGCTACCAGCGCGACCTGAATTTCGTCCATTGACTGGATGGTCGCCTCTTTCGGCGTCATCTCAGGATTTTCTTCCATGAGACGTTCAACATTTTCGACCACCACGATCGCGTCATCCACGAGAATGCCGATCGCCAGCACCAGTCCAAACAAGGTCAGCGTGTTAATGGAAAAACCGAATAGGTAGAACACCACGAAGGTGCCAAGAAGTGTTACCGGCACTGCGATGGTCGGGATCAATGTGGCCCGCCAGCTGTGCAGGAATACAAACATCACAATCACAACGAGCAATACCGCCTCAAAGAGGGTCGCGACGACTTCATCGATCGAAAGACGAATGAAGGCGGTAGTATCATTGGCATAGACGACTTTGTAGCCGGGAGGAAAACTCACTTGCGCGTTGCGCACTGCTTCCTTGACGAGGTCGGACGTAGCCAGAGCATCAGCGCCAGGAGCCGAGGATACGGCAAGGCCCGCTCCTGGGTGACCATTGATCCTGCTGGATGCAGAATAGTTTTCCGCGCCCAGTTCCACTCGTGCAACATCAGACAGGCGCACTAACGCGCCGCTTTGGTCCGCTTTCAGGATAATCGCCTCGAATTACTCCACTGTGCGCAGTCGAGATTGTGCGGTCACCGTCGCATTGAGGCGGTTGCTTTCTGGCTGCGGCAGACCGCCGACTTCCCCGGCCGCGACTTCGGTGTTCTGGTTGCGGATTGCGTTGACTGTCCCCCGTCAGCACCAATGGCACAGATTTGAGGTTGTGATTTAAGGAGGGTTGGGGCTTCGTCGTAGTGACGAAGGAACGAAGATGAAGACCCAATCCTCCTTGAAAAAATCCCCTCCCAAGAAGGCCCCTGCTGAGCGAGTGGTGAAGGACATCCGGCGTGCAACCCGCCGACACTTCTCGGCCGAAGACAAGATCCGCATCGTGCTGGACGGCCTGCGCGGCGAAGACAGCATTGCCGAGCTGTGCCGCAAGGAAGGCATCGCTCAGAGCCTGTATTACACTTGGTCGAAGGAGTTCATGGAAGCCGGCAAGCGCCGGTTGGCCGGCGACACCGCCCGTGCCGCGACCACCGGCGAGGTGCAGGATCTGCGCCGCGAAGCCCGCGCCTTGAAGGAATGCGTAGCTGACCTGACGCTCGAGAACCGCCTGCTTAAAAAAAGCATGATCGCGGATGGGGGCGACGACGAATGAGGTATCCTGCTTCTGAAAAGCTGGAGATCATCAGGATCGTCGAGCAGTCGCACCTGCCCGCCAAGCGGACGCTGGATAAGCTCGGCATTGCCCGTCGGACGTTCTACCGCTGGTATGACCGCTACCTCGATGGTGGCCTGGAGGCGCTCGCGGATCGACCGTCAGCGCCGAGCCGGGTGTGGAACCGCATCGCGCCCGAGGTGCAGGACCAGATCATCGAAATGGCGCTGGAGCAGTCCGAGCTGTCACCGCGCGAGCTGGCCGTGCGATTTACCGATGAACGCCAATACTTTGTGTCCGAAGCCACGGTTTACCGCCTGCTGAAGGCCCATGATCTGATCACGAGCCCGGCCTACGTCGTGATCAAGGCTGCCGATCAGTTCCACACCAAGACCACCCGCCCGAACGAGATGTGGCAAACCGATTTTACCTACTTCAAGATTATCGGGTGGGGCTGGATGTATCTATCGACCGTCCTCGACGACTTCTCGCGCTACATCATCGCCTGGAAGTTGTGCACCAACATGCGGGCAGAGGATGTGACCGACACGCTGGACATGGCGCTCGCCGCATCAGGATGCGACAGTGCAACGGTGCTGCACAAGCCCAGACTGCTCAGCGATAACGGCCCCAGCTACATCGCGGGCGAACTGGCGGAATACATCGAGGCCAACAAGATGAGCCATGTGCGCGGCGCTCCGATGCATCCGCAGACCCAGGGTAAGATCGAGCGCTGGCACCAGACCCTCAAAAACCGCATCCTGCTGGAAAACTACTTCCTGCCCGGCGACCTTGAGACCCAGATCGAGACGTTCGTCGAGCACTACAACCACCAGCGCTACCATGAAGCGCTGTGCAACGTGACGCCCGCCGACGTCTACTTCGGCAGGGCACCGGCCATCATCAAACAGCGCGAAAGGATCAAGCGACAGACCATCGAACATCGGCGCTTGCAACACCGCAAGCTCGCCGCCTAAAACCAAACCCCAGACGAGGCCCGCACTCCGCTAATCTACGCCGCACATTGCGCCAAATGTTCTGACGACGGACACAGCCGTCCGGCTTTCGAATTGGATTGCAGCAGACTGCGTCGGTCCCCGGAAGCCTCACCCGGTACTCTGACCATTCAGCTCGTGCAAAATAATAGTCAGTCGACACATATTGCGCCCCCGATGCGAATGCGATTTCACGGCGCGCTGTATCGCCGCTCCGAGGTTCCTTCGTGTCGGCATCAGCTCGCGTGCGAACGATCATCCCAGCGCGCACAGCGGCTTCGATCTGGTCCCGCTTTTCGACCGGTTCGTTGATTGTAAAATATGCCGCGTGGGGCGCTTCCAGCGAAAGGCTGTTGATGAAGATCGGCAAGCCCTCAAGCGACGCTTGGCCGCGCATATAGGTCGTAACGGTGGCAGGATCTGAATCGAGCGCGAAAATCAGTTTGCCGCGACTTTCCGAAAGGGTCGGCCAGCCGGATTGCATCACAGCCTCGCGCAACGATGGCGCTGTTTTGCGGACATCGTCGGGTTCGATGAAATCATCTGGCCCCAGCGATGCGCGCAACTCAGCGTCCAATGCTTCGAACGCCGCTTCGTCAAAGGCAAGCACTTCAGTGGCACCAGGGATCGGCAAGGTTGACGATTTGGTGTTGAACAAGATCAGGATCGGCGCATGGCCCGGATGTGCATCTGACCAGGCTTCGATCTCTTGAAGGCATATTGCCAAGGTGGGGCAATGGGACCGGACATCGATGTCGGATGTGTGAAACACCTTGAAGCCAGGTGGCTGCAACTGCGACGCGTCGAACGGGGCGCCGCTGATCCGGGGAAGCAATGGGTTGGCAAAACGTCCGCCCTTCGGATCGTAATAG
This sequence comes from Erythrobacter sp. 'gip.4 top 5', assembly GCF_056495765.1. Classification (NCBI taxonomy): domain Bacteria; kingdom Pseudomonadati; phylum Pseudomonadota; class Alphaproteobacteria; order Sphingomonadales; family Erythrobacteraceae; genus Erythrobacter; species Erythrobacter sp. 'gip.4 top 5'. The sequence goes on from NZ_CP200270.1 coordinate 636,241, forward strand.
ATGTCGATTTCGAGCTGGCGCATTCCAAGATCAAGCTGCTGATTCAATGGAATGTGCGCGTAATCAAGGCTTTGGGCCGCTTCTGCTGATTGCGCAGCGATCATGGCGAGTTCAGCCGCAGGGATGGCCGCCTTGTAACTATTGTGCGAACCGACAGCCTGCAGATCATTGATCCGCAGTTTATCTGCCCCCGCCCCACATTGTGCGGCGGCATTCCCGGCTGCGGCACAGTCGAGGGGTTCGGCCAGCAGCGCGGATGCCGGGGCTAGCCACAGCGTCATGCCGCCAAACGCAATCCAAACCTTCATTTTTGATGTCCCCCCAATCGTTCCTGAGCCCGGCTAAGTAAGCCGATACAATGACGTTTTCGCGGCGCCTGCAAGGCTTGCGCTGTGCACAGACCCAGCGGCGTTCCGTTGGCTGACGAAGTATTCCTTCAAACTGTCGCAAAATGATCATCAAAGTGTCGCTGTCTGACTCTAATCCCTCGCCATTAGACATGCAGGGGTGCGACATGAAGAAGAATCTGGCTCTCGGGGTTTCGAGCTTTGCAATTTTCGGCCTTTGTGCGGCACCGCTCAAGGCGCAGGACGGCAATAATGCCGATCCGGTGCAAACGTCTGATGAAGCGGGCGTCATCATCGTTACCGGGGAAAAGGTCGACAGGTCGTTGCAGGACACGATCACATCGGTCGGTGTGGTAACGGGAGAGACGATCGAAGCACTTGGCATTACGACCTTGTCCGAGACGTTCGATTACATCGCCAACGTCAACCTTGGGAATACAGAAGGCGGTTTTTCAATCCGCGGCATTCCTTTCGACAATCTTCTGGGTGCCGGTTCCTCACCGCTGGCGCAGATCTATGTCGATGATGTCACGTTGAGCGATCAGACCACCCGTTTCGGTGCCGAGGGCGTCTGGGATGTGGCGCAAATCGAAGTCCTGCGCGGCGCGCAGTCGACCGTTCAGGGCCGCAACGCGCTCGCCGGGGCCATCATCATCCGCACCGCCGATCCGACATTTACCTGGGAAGGCAAGGCCCGCGTCATTGGCTTGACCGCCGACGGAGGCGATGAATTTGCCGTTTCCGGCGCGCTGGGCGGGCCGATCATCGATGATGTGCTGGCGTTCCGCGTTTCGGGCGAACGCCGCGAAAGCGATGGCTTTGTCAGCAATCCGATTACCGGCGGCAAAGATTTCGACGATCAATGGACCGGCCGGGTCAAACTTTTGTTCACACCATCGCCGGACATCCGCAGTCTGCTGACCTATGCCTATGTCGATGTTGATGTGGCCAACCGCGTGTCTGACCGCCGGTCGCGCGGGGCCGATGGCTTTGTGAATTTTCTGGATGTGGTTCCGGGCAACGAATTCAACCGCGAAACCTTTATCAACTTCCCCGATTCCAATCGCAACATTCAGCACAATGTGTCCTGGAAAACCGACTGGGATCTTTCCTCCGCGTTCCGGCTGACTTCGATCACAACGTATAGCGAAGGCAAGATTAGGGAGCGTTTGGATACCGATGGCACGTTCCTCAATCCCGCCCTGTTCCCGTCGGCGCCAGTGATCATCGACAATCCGTTCAATATTCCGCGCGTGCCAACCGGACCCTACACCTTCAACACCGCCGGCACGCAGTTCGAAACGCAGACGATCTTCACGCAAGAATTCATCGCCTCATTCGACAATGATGGCCCGTTGCGCGGCTTGATTGGCGCCTATTACGTGAACTCCAAGGAAGAAGAGTTCAACTTCACGCCAGGGATCCAGCCTGGTATCCAGGCAACAGTGGCTGGCGCTGTGCGGCCCGGGTTGCAATCCGGATTGACGGCGCAGCTAAGGCCACTGCGCGGCATTCCCGTTCCCGGGAACCCGGTCGCCGCGATCCCTGCAGGCCCGGCCGGAGACGCAGCGTTCGCTGCCTTCATCGCGCAGGCGACTGCACTTTCGGTTGGCGCGACTGTCGGAAACTACGCCGATTTGGGTACATTTATTGCCGCGACAAGCGAACCGCTCGATATCGAAAATTACGCGTTCTACATCAGCGGCGAATATGACATTCTGGACAATCTGACGCTCGGCTTTGGCCTGCGTTATGATTACGAAGAACAGGTTGAAGGGCTGACGATCATCGGCCAGCCATTGGGGTTGCCAAATCCCGCAGCTCCGCTGCTACCACCGGGTTTCCCGGCAGCCTTAATTCCCGCCGTGCAAGGCGCGATCCAGAACGTGAACGGTTTTTTTGATGCAACGCTGTCGGACGCGTCGACCAGCGCGACGCAGGATTTCAACGCGCTGTTGCCATCAGCTTTTCTGCGCTGGGAAATCGACGCTGACCGATCGCTCGCCTTTTCGGTCCGCCGTGGCTACCGGTCTGGCGGGTCAGACCTGAATATCGTGCGCCAATTCGTGTCGCAATTCGATCCCGAATACACCACCAATTACGAAGTGGCGTTCCGGTCATTTTTCTTTGACCGCAAGCTGCGGCTGAATGCCAATGCCTTTTACACCGATTGGACCGACCAGCAGGTGGTGGTCTCGCTTTCAACGCTGCAGCAAGATCAGGTCGGCTTCAACGTCGGCAGTTCCACGGTCAAAGGCTTCGAAATCGAGGCCTATGTGACCCCAGCGACCGGTTGGTTTGTGCAAGGCGTGCTTGGCTACGCTGACACACAATTCAACGATTTTGACGCCGCGCTCGCTACGACCCTGATCGAAGCACAAGATGTGCTGGCGCCGATTGATCTTGAAGAAACCTTGTCAGCTTTCGAAGGGCGCGGGTTTGCCTTTGCGCCGGATTGGTCAGGGGCCGCGCGCGTTGGCTATGATGACGAAAACACCGGCCTGTTCGGCGTTCTGGGTGTGACTTACGAGGCAAGTTCCAATGTCAACAACGCGCAAAGCGGATCGCCCACATTCCTCGACAATGATGCCCGAGTGCTGGTCAATGGCACCATCGGCATCAAGCTGGATAATTTCACGATTGCGCTGGTGGCTCGCAATCTGCTTGATCGCGATTACGTGGCTTCCGGGGGTGACCAGCTTGTGCGTCTGGGGCCACAACGGCAGATCGGCATCAGGCTTCAGGCCGATTTTTGATGGTACACGCCGCTGCTCCAAGTGGTCAGACAAGAAAGGCTCACACAAGGTTGGAGAGGGTGACATGATCGCAAAGAGCCTCGCCACCATCGCTTTCGCGCTGGCAGTACCCCCCGCACTGGCCCGGGCACAGGACGCGGAGAGCGCGCCGATGGGCAGTGAGGGCATCTGGCTGAAAGGCGATCTGCACGTCCATTCGCGTCACAGCGTGGATTCCAGCAACCATGCGGTCAGTGCGATCCTCACCTTTGCGCAAACTGTCGGCATGGATTTCCTGCTGATTTCCGATCACGACAACCATGTGGCGGGCGCTATCGCACAAAACACCTGGGCAGACCCGGAGTTTCGTTCGGACACCATCGTGCTGCTTTATGGCGCGGAGTGGACCACCAATCGCGGTCATGCCAATCCGATCAGCGCGCACCCGTATGATCATCAACAGCTGTATGACGTGCGCGATGCGCGCGACATTCGCATCGGCGCGGTAAAGGATGAGCTTGGCATCCACCTATCGGCCAATCATCCAAGCAATGATGATGCCTTCAGCATGTCCTACGACATGGTGGATTCGCTGGAGGTGTGGAATTCGGTCCTGTCGTCGCGCAACAAAAGCGCGCTGCTGGTTTGGGATGATCTGCTGAAATCGGGGCGCAGGATGACAGGGCGCGGCGGCAGTGATGCCCATCATGGCCAAATGCCCAATTCCAACATGGCGAACGAGCGCGCACGCGAAGCATCCGCCAACAATATCGGAACGCCCACCACCTGGGTGCGGGCCGAGTCCCGCACAGCAGCGGCGGTTGTCGACGCGCTCACCCACGGACGGGTTTCCATCAGCGCCAACCCAATGGCACCACGGGTCGAATTTACCGCCGACCTTGATGGCGATGGCAGCGGCGACATGGTGATGGGGGATAATCGGGCTGCGCCACCGGGCGCGGCGGTGCGGTTTAGCGTGGCGTTGGTTGGCGGCGTGTCTGCCGCCGCTTCCTATAAGGTCGACATCATCAAAAATGGTGATGTGTTTCAAACATTGGCACTTGATGGTGTTCGCACTGTATTGTTTACAGACACGCCAGCTGCCAATGGCCGAACCTATTACCGCGCCGAAGTCCGCGGGGCAGTACCAGCTTATCCGCAAGTCCCCAACGCTGCGCTCGTCGCAGGCGATCTTGTGGCCTTGTCCAACCCGTTATATTTCAACTTCGACCCGCTGTTTTAAACGCGCCCCTGTCAGTCCACAGAAAATCCTACAAAGTCGCCGGCCCAGTGACGAGGGCGTTTTTCCCTGCAATGATCAGTCATACTGGGCGCGCGGGGCACAGGTGTGGCGGTTGGCCGCCGCTGCAATTCAAACAGCGCTCAGTCGCTTTGCGCCATATTCGACCGACAGTTCGTGCGTAGCGAGCATCTCGGTCGAAATCTCTGACCTCGAAGGAAAGAACCGCCACGTGCAGGTGGCTGCACTTTTTGACAGCTCAAGGTCCATGTAGCCGCGCTGGCTTGTATCGCACCAACGAAGTCCCGGGTTGGTGGCAACGAATTGCGCAGCGACGTTGGCAGCGTCGCCGCCGAAGCGCTTTTCAAGGCCAAGCGACGATACGCTTTGCACCGCAAATTCAACGCCAGCCGCTTCGCCATTCTGGTTCAAGTCATACCCCCATGCATTGTGGCTATCGCCGCTCAGAACGATAAGGTTGGCATCAGACCGCCGCGCTGCTGCCAAAAGCCGTTCGCGGGCCGCCGGATACCCATCCCACCGATCAAGTCCTAAAGGCACGCCTTGCTGGGACAGCAAACGGGCTGCAGCGATACGGCTTTGTTCGGCCGGTCCCAATGCAACCCCTTGTTCAAACCACGAAGCTTCAATGGGAGGCATAACGGTTGGTGCCATGATGACCTGCTGCAACAGCACCTGCCACCGGGTTTGTGCGGTCACAGAATCGCTCAGGCCTGCAGCAAGCCAGGTTTCCTGATCCGCGCCCATCATGGTGCGCGAAGGGTCTGCCAGCGGCCCTGCGACAAACGATTTTATTGCCGTAACCGGATCGTTGGAACCGGCAAAGGCTGCCGTGATGTCGAGCTGACGCGACCGCGCAAGAAGCCGGGTTTCGAGCCGAAACAGCGTCGCAAGATCGCCGATCGGGTAGCTGGCATAGGGCCGCGGTTCCATTGGCAGCCATTCATAAAACACCTGCAAGGCAGCGCGTTTGCGCGCGTCCCAATCACCATCACCCGCGCCATGATTGCTGGCGCCATGTTGCCAGCTGTTATTGGCGACCTCGTGGTCATCCCAGATCACGATCATGGGATGCCGCCGATGCAGTTCTTGCAGGGCAGGATCAGCCCGGTAGGACGCGTAGCGCAGCCGGTAGTCCACCAGACTGATGGTCTCGCCAAGGGGCGCAAGGCCGCGGGCGCCAGCCAGTTCAGCCAGAGCGTCTGATCGATCAAGCGGCGATTCGTAAATGTAATCGCCCAGATGCACCACCAGATCGAGATCATCGCGCCCAGCGGCGTGTGCATAGGCATTGAACCAGCCTGAGGTAGCGTTGGCGCATGACACGACGGCCATCCGCAAGCAGGCCACCGATTTTCCGGGCAGAGTTCTGGTGCGTCCCGTAGGCGACACCGAACCGTCGGGCGCGATGAAACGGTAAAAATAGCATCGTTCAGGCAGCAGCCCATCGATCCGCACTTGCGCGCAATGGTCCGTCGCGGGCGCGGCCTTGGCGGTGCCAGTCGACGTGATCGTGAGGAATTTCTCTGTCTCTGACAACTCAACCCGTAAGGTCGTGCTGGCTGCGTCCGCCACGAACCGTGTCCACAGCCTTATGCTTGCTGTTCCCGGATCACCGCTTGCCACCGAATGGGTAAAACCCCTCGCATTTGCTGCGTGCAGCAGCCCGGGCATCCCGGCGATCAAAGGCAGAAAGGCGCTGGCCCGCAGTGCGGTGCGGCGTGAAACAATCATGAAGGCTCTCCTGCGGCCCAGCGGTCATTATTGACCGGGCACGACAATTTGGAGAAATTGTGCAGCAATATGTAACCGGCAAGACGCCAATCATGCGCTATCACGTTGTCGATCGTCAATTTTTTTGCCGGAAACAACGATGCTGATGAACAGGCTATCTACGCTCACGGCATTAGCGGTTATGCTGGCTTGGCCGGCCATGGCCATTTCGGAAGATGATCTTCCACAAGCATTGGAGCAAGCGCGCTTCGCCGCGCCCGAGGCGCGGCAGGGCGTCGCAGTCGGAAAAGACCGCTTTTATGCCATCGATAATCGCCGAATTGCGGCGTATGATCGTGAAAGCGGGCATCTTCTGGTCCAATGGACCGGAGACCCCGAGCGGTTTACCCACCTCAATTCCTGCGCGGTGGCCGGGTCCGAACTCGTTTGTGCGCACTCTAACTACCCCAATGTCCCGATGGAAAGCTCAATCGAGTGGTTCGATGCCGTCTCGTTGCGCCATTTGCGCAGCCACCAGTTGGAGCCGGAGATCGGTTCCTTGACCTGGATCGTCCCCCACGAAGGGGCGTGGTGGGCAGCGTTTGCCAACTATGATGGCAAAGGCGGGGAGTCCGGCCGCGATCATCGTCAAACCACTCTTGTTCGGTATGATGCTGCGTTTGAACGCCGCGAAAGCTCGCTGTTTCCAGCGCAAGTGCTCTCACGTTTTGCCCCCTACAGCACATCAGGCGGAACTTGGGGGTCAGACGGGATGCTGTACGTAACCGGTCATGATCGGCCTGAAGTCTATGTACTGTCCGTCAGTCAAAATTCCTCCGAATTATCGCATGTCGCTACAATCGCTATGCCTACGTCGGGACAGGCTGTTGCATGGGATCCATCGCAGGACCGAACATTGTGGTCGATAGACCGATCATCAGGCGAAGTAGTGATGAGCCAGCTACCCGTCGTTTTTCCACGCAGTAGGCGCCCTGACAAAGACGACCGCCGCCCTTTAAAACCTCAGTAAAGTTAGGGGTAAATCTGCTCTGCCAATAAGAGCCAAGCCATGGTCATCCGCATCAAAGCGCCACCGCTTTTTTCCTCGTGGCGGAGGTCGGATCAAGATCAATCTTACGCGCTTTCCGCTGCGCCGGATCGAATGCTTCGATCGCGGCGATCATTTGTCGCTTACCGGAAAGGTTAAGTTCGTTTCGCTCGACGCCGATATTGAGCGACGTATTCGCGAAGGCGTCGCTGAAGAACTTGCCCGATCGGACTTAGGGCGAGATTGTCTTGTGTGAGCCGTCAGCCGATCAGGGGCCGGTGAAGGCGCTTCTACCTGAATCTCGATTTGGGCATATCACCGAAGTTGCCTTAGTTTTCTGCAAGGGCCCGTCACCTGAGAAGATCGGCGCCACTGCAGGAAAGCGCCTGGCAGGCTATGAGGCGTCAAAGGCTTTTGCTGGACTTTACTTGCAAGCCCAGTTGCCGCTGCTGCTGGCTCTCGCCGGCGGTGGGGTCTTAACCAGCGTGAAGATTAGCGAGCACACGCGCACTGCAGCTCGACTGATCCAGACGTTCAAAGGCCGTGCTGCTCAGTTCGGAGACGATGACGAAAGACGAATCCTGGTTGAGGTCGGGTAGGCGAGAAGCTGACCCAAATTGCACAGTGCGCCGCCACTGTGCGCACCCAATTGACAGATTGAGCTGACAGCTACGCAGTTTCGTCGAAGCGACGCGCGCCAGCCGCCCCGTCTCGGCTGGCGCGCATCATCTAACGAGGACCTTCCAGTCCCCGGGTGGGCGTCATGCGGGTTCGCCGCCATTCCCACCGCCGCGCTCGATCCGCCCCACAGTGCGGCGTCTCCTGCGGTCCCCGCGCTTATTAGGTCCGGGTCCCCATCATGCTGCTTTTCGTAAATCAGCGATTTTCTGGAATTCATTCAGAAGCTCAGGATGATGTTTAGCGAGATGGCGCACCACTCTCACATTTTCGATCAGGTTGCCGAGATAAGCGGAGGCCAAAACGAGATCGAGGTGATCCACCCCGTAATTGTGCTCAATGGCCGTGAACTCTCGGTCGAGCCGAGCCGACTCTTCGGTCATGAGGTCCGCTTGTTCTGCGGTAAGGCCGGAAAGCGCTGCCGTCTTTGCGTCGACCAACTGATCGGCTGGCGTCGCAGCCACAATCGATTTTGCATAGCTGATAGAATATTGGTTCATCGCCACCATCATCTCTGCAGCGGCAATTTGACGCATGGCCTTGAGCTTTCGGAGTTGGACGAAAGTGTTCACCGGCACATGTTTGTCGTGCAGCAGGTCAGCAACTTCGTCGCAAATCCCGGCAAGCAAATTTCGTTTTTTCCTGATGCTCGCAATGTTGACGTTTAGCGTACGAGCAAGCCTTTCCTCGGAGACACCTTGCTTAACGGCCTTCAGGATCATCCGGTGTTCCTGGATGATTGCAAGGCGGCTCACCCGCTTGTTGTAGGTGAAGGCCTCGTCCTCCGTCGCGACCAGGCACACAACTTCCTTCTCACCTCGCGCAAGCAAGATATCGAGCCGCAGGTGGCCATCAAGCAACCTGAACAGGCCAGTGTCCTTGGGATCACGCGCGACGACTGGAGGTTCGATAATACCGACCTCCTCAATCGATGATGCTATCTGCCCATACTTGACTGACTTGCGCATCTCGGGACGAATCTCGCGCGTGGGAACGATGTCAGCAATCGTAATGCGGAGAGTTGTGTCTTCGAATGCCGCTCCAAGGTTCTGTATTTGCTCCCGCATCATGAGGTGAGCTCTGAAGCTGGGGACAATCGCTCAGCAAGATTCTGAGGTAACGTTGCCAGATCCTCGTCTTCCAGCAGTGCGATAAATGTCTGATCTGCAGAAAGCCGGCGCAGGGCTTCGACAATGAAGAGCAACCGATCCCTTGTCGCCTGAGCCCGGTGGATCAACGACCGCTTGCGTGCTGCATCTTCTTGATATGCCTTTACCAACGCCTCAGCCGAGACGGGCGTACGTTTACGACCGTCTCCCGCTTTGAGGCCCTTACCGCGCCGCCGCCGCAATTCGACGATCTTTCGCGCGATCAGTAATTTACGTCCCTTGAGGAGGCCGCGCTCATAGGCGCTCGATAGTGCTGCTTGAACGTCGTGATCCTCAGCCTCAGCGATTTCAACGGCTACACTGAGCGGAATGTGACCGCTTTCGACAGACCGAAGCAGTCGTCTTTCACCCTTTTCAAGGAGGCGCGAAACGCCACGAACATAATCGTAGGTAAGGCCCGTTTTTCTAGCGATTTCCGCCTGAGAATAGCCACGCTGCTCCATTCCGCGGATATCCTGCAACAGATCGAGCGAATGGTGCTGGCGGCGGGCACAGTTCTCAACGAGACTAGCAATGAGACAATCTTCCCGATCGGCGCTGACTACGAGGGCGGGGACCTCAAGCTGTCCCAGCGCCATATAGGCTTCGAGCCGGCCTTGCCCGCAAACAAGGTCGTAGAAAGGACCGTCCGCCTCGGCACGGCGTGTCACCGTGATTGGTTTCTTCAGGCCCACCTTGGCGATGTTGTCGACAATCTCTTTGAAGTTGCGTTGATTACGCTCACGCGGATTAAGGACATTGATCCGGTCGATCGGGATCAATTCAACGCGCTGGGCTGGCAAAGCTGTCATCATGCCGCCCTCCGAAACTGTGAGCGAGCTGCCATCTGGTAGAATGCATCAAGCGTATCGAAACGATAGGCGTCAAAGGAAAGGCCATTGAACTCAGCGAGCCGGAAAATCGCATCCCTCATGTCGAGCCGAGGCAAAAGATAATAGTCCAGAGGGTGCTCGTTGCTGCTGTCCATGCGTACAGCAACGGTAACGTTAGGCTTCAACTTCGTGTCGAGCCGCACTTTCCAGCGCAGCGAGCCGGCAGAGGTCTGGAAGCAGCGGACGATGACAAGTGAGGCGGTAAATTCGTTGTTGATGGTCATCAAGTCGGTGATTGGGTCGCGAACGACTGAGCCGCCCACGCTTTCAATGCCAGCTAACACCGCGTCCATGATGCCGGGATGCATCAACCGCAGTTTTCGATTAGTCTCGAGGTATCGGTAGTCATGATCGGGCGTGAAGCCGACGAGCGTGTAGGCGCGGAGGAGGCTCCCAAAGCGAGTGCGGAATGAACTGCTCGACGGGCTGTCCTCAGTTTCGTCGATGATCAGACCGGAAAGGGAGCCATTGCGCTCCAGGATCTGTGACAGCGTGCCGAGCATTTCCTCATCAGTCAGGCGCGCGCTTCGTTGCCTAATGACAGTTTGGGCGGCATCAAACTGCTTCAGATCAACGATACCGGCAAAAGCGCCGTCAGCTCTCACCCACTCTGCCGGATCATTGTGCACGTGGTTGCCCTTGAGCTTGCATGAAGTGCGCGCCCAGACGTTGTTGCCGATGTACTTTTCATTGATCAGCAATTGGTGGACCGCGCCGCGAGTCCAAGACCGACCGAGGTCTGTGGCGACACCTCTCGCATTCAGATCATTTGCGATTTCGCGTTCGCTGCACCCCGTCTCAACAAACAGCCGGTATACCTCCCGAACAATTTTAACTTCGTCTGGAGGCCCGGGCACGAGGATGACGCGGTCTGTGGTTATGCTTTTGTGCTCGCCATTATCGAGCAGGCCTTTTTCCCGTCCTTCCTGATCAACCAGCATACGGCGCAGACCGAACCCGGCAGGACCGCCTTGACGATAACCGAGCCGGATCAGGTTGGCCTGTCCTGCGAACACCTTGACCGATAGTTCGCGGCTGTATTCACCAGCCATAGCCCTTTTAACGGTTTTGATGATCGACGAACCGATGCTGCCATCATTCTCAAACTGCTCGGCACAATAGTGAACCTGTACGCCAGCCCGCCGACAGCGCAATTCGTATGAGGCAGCCTCGTCGGGATCCTGAAAGCGACCCCAACGGCTGACGTCGTAAACAAGCAACGCCTGAAAATCGGCGCGGCCTGCCTCAACATCTTCCAGCAATTTCTGCAGGCCGAGACGGCCCCCGATGTTAAGCCCGCTCTTTCCCTCATCGGCATAAGTACGAACGATTTCGTATCCGCGCTGCTCAGCATATTTCCGAATTGCTGAGGCCTGGTTGTCGGTTGAATACTTCTGGTGCTCGGTCGACATGCGGACATACTCCGCAGCGCGGACCGTGCGCCGATCGACCGACGGCGTCGGTCCTTGTGTATCCAGCCAGTTTATCACCATTACTGCCTCACGGGCGCCTCTTGCAGAGATTATGTCTTACAACAGGAGGGGCCGAAGCATGGTTCGTAAAACCGTAACTCAACTTCGGGATTCACGATTTATCTTGCTGGACTCAGAGCTCGCACGGCAAATTGGCGAAGTCCTTCGTGATGAACTCGGTGCGACTCGGCAGTCCTCGAAAACGATCATGCGCTGGACTGGGGTGAGTGATACCACCGCACGTTCCTGGCTTTGCGGAAGAGTTAGCCCTAGCGGTGCGCATCTGGTGACGCTGGCGGCGAATTCGCCATCGGTCATGAACCTGATCCTGGCCCTCACAGGCAATGGCAGCATCGAGGTGGGGCTCGAGCTTCGCAGGATCGAAGCCAGCTTGGAGCAAGCACTTGTGTCGGTGCGCGCGGCCATGCTGGAGCCTGACAAAATGGGAGGACAGCAAGAGCGATAATGCGCTCAAGAGTTGGTCCTTGATCGGCCGGTAATCGTTGAACCCGGCCATTGCTACCGAGAGAAAAATGCCTTTTATCGCGCTTTGTCAGCTTGAGATTGCTGCCGGAGATGACCCAAGCACCTTCTTCCGGCCTATAGCCAACGAATTGGGTGACGAGGGTCAGCGGAAACGTCAATAAGCGCCCCACGGATCGCTACAGTCAGTCGGCGGATTGTACTGAAATCTCGAAGCCTCATCGCCGTCATCCATCTCGATCGGACCCGCATTGCTTGGCGCACGGAAACGATCCTTGTCCTGCACCCAGAGGAGCAGCTGGGCGGTGGCATCAACCTGGTCATCATTTGCTGAACCGGGAAAACCAAGCAGTTCAGCAACGTAGTCGCCGAGCCAATGCGCGGCGTCAGGCAGAAACAACCGACCCTGCTGAATCAGTGCGCTTGCCGCTATTACTCGCTCCTCTTTTGACCCCTTGGGATGGCGCGGTATCGGTGGCGGAACCCCGCGATGATCCTCGGGCTCAAGGGACTGGATCAGTTGCTGGCCTGAAGCTGCATCTTCGATCAGCAACACGTTGACGCCGTAAGATTGGGCGAGATCAATGGTCCGTGCCTTCAGTGCGGGAAACTTTAGCCGTGCACGAAACACATCGATCACGTGGATCTGCTTGCCTTTAACCCTCGCGATCACAAAGGCCGAGAAATCGTTGAAGGGATTGTCCTTACTGGCAGTATCGAGCGACATGACGATCTGCCCGTCGTTAGGATCGAAGGTCGAGCTATCGTAGCTGCGTAGCCAGGCGGCCTCGATGATGTTACCAATTTCTGGGATAGGGTTCTGCTGGAACTGACTGGCGAACACATAGGGGCTGGCAGCCTGCCTTGCGTGCAAAGTTTCGAGAGACTGGCGCGCTGGATGAAGCGCGCAGCCCTCTCTCCTTTTATACATTCGGCCCCGCGTCAGGGGAATGGTCTCATCAGCAGTCGCTATGGCCGGCAGACATAGCTCATGAAAGCCTCCCTGCTTCTGTAAAAACCCAACCAGATCTGCTTCGTGAAGACGCTGCATGACGAGAACGATAGCGACCGTCATCTGGTTGTTGGGGCGCTGCGCCAGTGTCCCGTCAAACCAGCGATTTACCCTGTCGCGGGCCTTAGCAGATAATGCGTCCTGAGCTTTAAGCGGATCATCGACAATGATGATGTCCGCACCAAAACCGGTGGTGGGCCCATCGATCGATGTCGACATCCGGCCGCCGCCTGCCGTGGTACGGAAATACGCGACAGCCTTGCTCTCAAGCTTGGTATTAGGGAAGGCCCGGACATACCAGCTACTGCGCATGATCTTCAGGCAATCCGACGCGTGATCCTCGGACAGGTCCTGGCCATAGCTGACACACATAAAGGTCAGCGCCGGATTTTGCCCGAGCATCCATGCCACCCATGCGACGGAGATGATCCGCGTTTTCAAGTGACGCGGTGGGATCGTCACCATGAGCTTGCGATTGTCGCCTGATCGGACGCGATCGAGCTGATGGATGATGGCGTCGATGTGCCAATTGTGTTGGTAAGCGTCGTTCCCGCCAAGCTCGTTAAAGGTCAGACGCAAAAAGAACCCGAAGTCTTGACGCAGCATCGCCGAAATCGCGTCGTCTATGTCAACATGAGGCATCATCGGCCTCCCCCTCATTCGAGCGCGGCGCTGGGTCGCCAAACATGTTTGGATCGTTTGCGCCTTCAGCTGATAGCTCAGCAAAGTACTGATGGAGAATCTCAGCGTCGCTCAACTTGTGATATCGCCGCGCCGTTTCTTCCTTCTCGATATCAATCCGACGCCTGCGGTCGTCAACCATGGCAATTGCACGAATATCGCCTTTGGCTGCGTTGCTGATGAGCCGAAGATCCACCCCTTGGCCCTTGGTGACCGTGCGCTCACGACCGTCTTCGCGGACAGTAATCTTGCGTTGCAGTTCGCGCTCAAAAAAGGTGTCGTAGTTCTCGGCACCCTTTTTTCGACGCCCGCGCACCCGCCCATCACCCTTGCGGAACTGCCCAGATTTTGGCGGCCTGTTTTTTCCAACAATGTAGCTCCCATCATCTGCTGTATTACCATCCTGATAGGGGAGGCCATCTTTGCGGCGGCGTCCCTCGAAGGGGCCCGGCTCATCGTCATCGCTCATGAGGCGTCTCCCTGGCGCTCAGCTTTCACCTGGGAGAGAGGGGTATCGCCATCGAGCAGCGGCTCACATCCAGTAGCCTCGCTGAGACGCCGCAGGATGACGTCGCCATAGACCGGGTCAAGTTCCACCAGTCTTGCCCGGCGGCCCGCCATCTGACAGGCGATACCGGTTGTGCCTGAGCCTGCAAAACTGTCGAGTACGATATCGCCAGGCCGTGACACATCGAGGATCGCGTCACGAATCATGGATCGATTTTTGACTGTCGGATGATCGGCCAGATCCTGCATCCGGCCGGCGCGAAATACGTTTGCAGAGGGATAGCGCCACACGTTGGAGCGGTTACGCTGGCCCAGAGCAATATTGCTGGTGTGCTTGCCCTCGCTGATTTTGAAAACGTAGCACAGTTCGTGGGCTGACCTGTAGAACCCTCCAAGCCCGGGATTCTTGACCCAAACGCACATGTTTTTGACCTCGTGGAATACGCCCTCGGCGGCGGCCAGCATGTGAGGGGCTCCTCGCCAGTCCATGAAGACAAACGCAATTGCCCCGGGATCGCACAGCGGCGCCAGTGCCTCAACGGCTGGGCGTAGGAGGGTCCTGCCGAACTCGGCGAGCGGAACCTCGGCTGATCCCATAACGAAATTGGAATGACGCACCTTCCCGTTGCCCGAGACATTATTGGCAATTTTGCACCCATAAGGCGGATCGATCATCACCATCTGCACCTGCTCGCCCGCCAGCAGACGAGCCAGAATTGACGGACTTCGTGCGTCTCCAATTATGAGCCGGTGTTCGCCAATGGTCCACAGATCGCCATCCCGGCACACCGGAGCAGTTCGCTCTTCGGGCAGATCGACGCGATCCTCACCGCCCATCTCATCGCCGTCATCGAAATTCAGGATGCCGTCGATCTCAAAGGTATCAAAGCCGGTCAGCTCAACCTCATAGCCAAGTTCAAGCAATCCAGAGAGCTCACTCTGGAGGAGCTTCCTTGACCATGAGGCCTCTTCTGCCAGCTTATTATCAGCGACGATGTAGGCCCGGCGATCGGCCTCGCTCATATCGCCAAGATTAATGGTCGGAACCATCGTCTCGCCATTAAGCTTGGCTGCTTCGAGCCTGCCGTGCCCGCAGATCACGTTATCGTGATCGTCGATCAGGATGGGATTCGTCCAACCGAACTTCGTGAGGCTGCGTTGGAGTTTGCGGATTTGGCTACGCGGATGCTCGCGGGCATTGTTCGCGTAAGGGATGAGCTCGGAGATCTTACGATACGTGACCGTAAGTTCGCGGCTCGGATTATCGGGATGTGTTTTGGTCATGACTTTCCACCTGTAAAAACGCGGTTCGTTTGCGTTCACTGTGGTGGGAAGTGCTCAAATGATTTGAGCGGCCTCGTCATCTCACATCACAGGGGCTTGAGCAACTGGATTTCGTAATCTCGCAGGAATCCGCGCAAGTTTCACAGCCGGCGTCGCGACCATTCCCACGAACCGTTAAATTGGGAAAGACGTCCGCTCCTGACCAGATCTACGTGCCAGCTGACCCATAAATCGATGGAATCGATGGCTGGAGATGCTCGATTCCCACTACTTTCCCATATTTATGGGAAATGTCCGCAAGAGACGAGTTCGCTCCAGACTGTGTCGCGCACCATATCGCCGCATATCACAAGCCCCTCCTGCGGGGCGTCCGCGACGCCAGCCCTCCACTTCCGAAGAGCATACGCACACCAGCGGCGGGACCCCCCCCGTTTGCGCAGGCGAGCTCAATCCTCGCCATTTGCTTCCTCAACCTTATCTTCCCGATACTCTTCCATGACTGTGCGGGCTGTTTCCCGGTCATCCTGCGAGACGGCGTCAGGCCGGTCGTTGCGCTGTGCGGCTTCGCGTGGGGCAAGGCACACGCTCGCATAGATAGGGCGATGATCGGAGCCGACGTCTTGCAGCACCTTGATGTCGCGGATCAGGAACTCCTTGGTCATGAACACATGGTCGAGCGGCCACGCCAGCCACGGCAGTTTGGCCGGGAAGGTCGCGTAGGTGCCGCGTCCGATCCGGGGATCAAGGTAACCGCCGATCCGTTTGAACGTCTGCGAGGTATTGGACCACGCCACATCGTTGAAATCGCCAATGGCCATCACCGGCATGTCCAGCTTGGCCGCGCGGCGGGCGGCGATCAGAATCTCGGCGTCGCGTTCCTCGGTGTCTTGTCCGGGATGCGGAGGGCGGGGGTGCAGGCCCATCAGCGTAAAGGGGCGGTCTGTACGAAGCTGCGCGGTGATCGATGGCGTGTCGGGTTCGGCAATATCTTCGATCTTTCCCGATGCCATCGGCAGCCGGGTCGCGAACAGTAGACCATAGGTGTTATCAAGCGGCCGATCGAGCCGCTCAGGATAATCGGCCAGCATCGGTTCCAGCGCTGCCTGCCATGCGGCATCGGTTTCGAGCAGCAGCAGCACATCGGCGTCGATTTCGCGCAACAATCGCAGCGTGTGATCGTAATCGCGATTGGTCTGCAAGACGTTGAGCGAGAGGAACGAGAAACACGTGGCGTCGTCCTGCGCAGCCGTGGTCATGGCCACTTCGGGGGATACCAGCGGCGTGTAGGGCATGATCCGGTAAAACTGCCACGCGCCAGCGATGACAAGTCCGGCGAGCAACCACACGTGTTTGCGCCAGTCCAAGGCTGCCAGAGCAATGGCCAGCACGGTCATGGCCACAAGGATCTGGATCCGCGGGAAATCCCAGATCCTGATCCACCATTCGTTGGATTCGATCGCACTCAATCCGCTGACCACGATCGCGAACACGGCCAGCGCCATGAGGACGTAGGTCATCCATCGACGAAAATCGAAATTGCGAAACATTCTGTCATGCGTCCAAGCCGTTGAAACTTGGTGCGCCCAGTATCGTTGTTATCTTGACTTGGCTATATTCGACGCGGGCGGTTTGGTGCGGGCCGTTGTGTTGATCAGCGCCGCACCCTGCCTCAATCCGCGCGCTTTTCCAGCCATGGGCGCAGCGGGAAGGTCCATTGTTCGACAATCGACAGCCGCTTGCGATCATCCTGGCCGACGACAGCGGATTCGCCGTCGCGAAAGGTGCCGAAAACCCGGTCCCAGAAAATCACGCTGTTCCCGTAATTGCAGCGCGTATCTTCATAGCTCAGCGCCGTGTGGTGCAGGCTGTGATTGCGGATCGTGGTGAAGAAAAACCCGTACCATATCGGCGTATCGGCGCGGACATTGGCGTGGGCGTAGGTCGCGATTGCACCACTGACAGTGAAGCTGGCAAACAGCGCGTTGAGATCGACATCAAGCAGCGCGATCACGCCGAGACTGATCAGGAACAGTTCGATTGGATTGCCGATGAAGCCCTTCATCGCGTTCAATTGCGTCACATGGTGGTGCGGCGCGTGGGTTAGCCACAGAGGAGTCCAATTGTGCATCGCGCGGTGCATCCAGTATTGTCCGAATTCAAACACGAACATCACCACCAGCACCTGCACCAGAAACGGCCAATCGGCGAGCCACGGGGTTGCAATGCCCCAGGATTGCTTCACCTCGCGCAATGGCGAATTGACCAGCGTCTCGCTCAGGAACCCGATCACGCCGTAGCCGAATACGACATAGAAGATGTCGGTTACCAACTCGCGCCCCGTGATGCGCCAGCCTTCATGCCGTTCGAACACCAGTTCGAGCAGTTGGACAAAGGCGAGCGTGCCGAGGCCCACGGCGATCAACGCCCAAGGACCTTCCACCCAAGCTGCGGGCGCGAACGCCCAGAAAGCGAGGATCGCTGCGAGCGTGGCAGGCGGTAGCAGATTGATGAGCGACTGTTTCAACGGATCGGCCCCCCGTTTCGTACGGCCCCTGACATTAGGGCAGGGGGCCGAGACGGGAGAATACGCTATTCACCGCATAAGGTCGAGCGGGGCGCCAAGCGGACAGCTTAGAAGGTGTATGTCAGCCCCAGTCCGGCGATGAACTGATCGGCGCTGCCCGCCTCGCTTACGATCGGGGAGCGTTTGAAATCACCCAGCATCCGGTAGTAGCCGACTACCGCAACCGCGCTCAGCCCCTGCGTGAGATCGCCGGTCAGCGCATGGGAGGCGAGCAGGTTCACGCCGGCCCGCTTGAAGCCATCGCCGGCCTCGCCATAGGGCGACAACCCGCTGGCGAGCGCGGCGGCGGGATCAATGTTAAAATAATAGTCGCCAAAATCACCGCCGACATATTCAGCCAGCACCGACGCGCCAACGAAGGTCTGCGTCGAAAGCGGCGTGCCATATTCGATGGTCGGGGTGATGATGTAGCTTTCATGCGCGCCGTTCACGTCCCAGCGGGCGTCAACACGGGCGCTCAGAATATCGTAATCGCTGGTGATCACGCCGGTCTGGGTCACACCCAGCCAGCCGCCCAGCTCGATGGCGGTATCAAGCTTGCCGAGCGCCTTGACCTGCGGGTCCTTGATCAGCGCGGTGCGGTCCAGCCGGATCCCGGCGACCGGCCCGAAGCCCACATCGAGGCCGGGTCCTGAAACATTGTCGCGGATCACATCGACATACAGCGCCGGCCCGCGCGAAAAGAAGTTGAAACCCGATACGCTGCCGCGCGCGATCAGTTCGGGGATAATGATATTCTCGTCCGAGCCTTCGTAGCTCGGCACCGTGATGACCCCGGTGCCGAGCGACAGGTAATCGCCGCCTTCCTGTGCGGCAGCCTCAACCTCTGCCGCTTGGTCTTGCGCCTGCGCCGTGAACGGGACGGTCAGCAACAGGGCCAGACCGGTGGCGGCCGCAGCAGTCTTCAAAGGGTAGCGCATCAAATCGTCTCCGGTAAAAGAATGGCTCGGAAGAACCGGCGCAAGGGGCAATAAGTTACGGCCCATGCGCTGATACGTGGCCTGCATTCGACAAACAGCAGGATCAGGCTGGTCAGGCCCCCGTCCCGCCAAGGATCGCGCAGCGCCGCGTGACATCGGCATCCCCCAGCAATGTGTCTGTCGGCGCATTGTGGCGGCGGCGCCAGTTGGGATGCACGTCCACGGTGCCAGGCAAATTGGGCTGATCTTCCAGTGCCAGCATATCCTCCAGTGATACCAGCGCGAGCGCCGACGGTGTAGCGGCAATGTGAGCCATCGCGGCATCGACCACCGGGGCCGCCGCGTCTGGTGCGGGGCGGGGCGCTTCGTGGTTCAGCGTCGACCACAGCAAGCCGCGGTCCCATTCGCGGATCGCCTCGGCCTGTTCGCGGGTGGTGTCTTCGGGCAGGCGGCCGAGCCGCTCCGCCCACTCCAGATCGCGCCCTCGCCACCATCCGGCAATGGTCACGGTGTCGTGCGTCCCGCTCATCGCGACGCTGAGCGGGGCATAATCGCGCGCGCCGATGAAGCCGTGATCAGCGGCGCGCTCAAACCACAAGACCCGCATCCCCAGCATCTGGCGCTGCGTCACCGCCTCAGTGAAGCCATGCGGCGCGGTGCCGAGATCCTCGGCGATCACCAGCCCGCCTGCACGGTGCGCTTCCAATGTGGCGAGGCGGACGAGATCATCGAACGGATAGGTAAGGTAGGCCCCGTCCTGCGTCGCGCCGCCTGCGGGGATGACCCAAAGCCGCGCAAGACCGAAGGCGTGGTCGATGCGCAGCCCCCCGCCCGCCGCCAGCCCTGCGCGGATCATCGCGATCCACGGTGCGTAGGCTGCGGCGCGCAGGCCTTCGGGCGAAAAGCCGGTGATCGACCAGTTCTGTCCCTGTGGGCCCAAAGGGTCGGGCGGCGCACCAATCGTCAGGCCATCCAGCATCGCATGGCGCAGCGACCAGGCATCGCTTCCGCTCGGATCGACGCCCACGGCGAGGTCCGCGATCAGGCCGATGGCCATCCCTGCGCCCTTCGCGGTGGCTTGTGACGCGGCCAGCCCCTCACGCGCGAGCCACTGGACAAACAGGTGGAAGGCGACTTCCTCGGCGTGATCGGCGGCAAAGCGGGTGGCGGCTGGGCCTGCCGGGTCGTGAAACGCAGCGGGCCAATCACGCCAGCCATGCGCGCCGGTGGGGCGGAAGTGACAATCGAGCGCGTCAAACAGCGCGTGACGGCGCAGCATGGCATCATCGGTGGTGGTCATTGCCGCGCGATTCGCAGGGCTGAGCGCATCGAACACAAGCCGCAATTCAGCTTGGCGGCGCGGCAGGGCGCCGGCCCAGTCGATCAGCGGCCCGCCCGCGTCGGGCGCCAGCGGCGGCAGGCCCGCCAGCGCCGGATCGGCCAGCGCGCCGTTGAGAAACAGGCGGCTGGAGGGCGAATAGGGGCTGTATCCCTCGCCATGCCCTGCAAACAGCGCGTGCACCGGGTTGATCGCCAGCGCATCGGCGCCCGCCGCGCCAAAGGCCTGCGCAGCTTCGGCCAGTTCCCCGAAACCGCCGAAGGGCGAAGGCCGCTTACCTCGCAGCGCGGGGATTTGCAGCGACACGCCCCACGGACGGCGATCCGTCGCATCGGGCAAGGGGCACGTGGGCGGCGCAACCGCCAATCGCACGGCGTGGCCATCCAGCACGAGATCATAATAGCCGGGGTCAGCGGGTGCCGTCAGCGAGCAACCGTCGATTGCGAGCGGGCGCGTGACACCATTTTCACCGGTCGCCTCGGCACGGTGTGCAGCGATCGGCAGGGTGATGCGCGCCCCGCAATCGGCAACAAGCATGGGAGGCATTTCGCGGCTGCGCGCTTCAACGGCGGCTAGACTTCGCGCAATCTGGGCTTCGCTGCCCGCTGCATGGCCCAAGGCCGACAGCACTGCAGCGAGCGCGTCATCGGCAACGATCTGGCGGGTGCCTTCAACATCAGTCCATTCACGGGCCATGCCGCAGGCCTGTGCCAGCGCATGCAGTTGCTCCATCGCCGCCTCCTTCTGCACTCGACCGTTCACTTAGCGCAGCGGGTCATGAATACGGCCATGAATACGATTGTGGCGTCACCTTGGCGATTGCTGCAAGGCTGCGCACCGGATTAATGTGGTATCTCATCGGGGGGAGCAATAGCGCGCAGGCTATTCCGGCAACCTCGGCCTTTTGAGGGCATCAGCAAGGAGTGTGCGCCGCGTGACAATGGGCCCGAACGGCAAATCAGGGGAGTTTGACGCCCGCATCGTGGGCGCGTTGCGCCACCGCGTCGGCAAGAACGAGCGCGCGGCCAAGCCGCATGACTGGTACAACGCCGCGGTCCTCGCCCTGCGCGATGACATCATCGACAATTGGTTCGCCTCTACGAGCCGCGCGCATGAGGCCGGGGCCAAGCGGGTGTACTACCTCAGCCTCGAATTCCTGATCGGACGCCTGCTGCGCGATGCGCTGTCGAACCTTGGCTGCACCCGCGAAATGGAAGCGGCGCTGCGGACCCACGGGCTTGATCTGGCGCGCGTGGAAGAGCTCGAACCGGATGCCGCGCTCGGCAATGGCGGGCTCGGGCGGCTGGCGGCCTGTTTTATGGAAAGCCTCGCCAGTCTCGACATTCCTGCCTTTGGCTACGGCATCCGTTACATCAACGGCATGTTCCGCCAGCGCATCGACGATGGCTGGCAGGTCGAGCTGCCCGAAACCTGGCTCGCGCATGGCAACCCCTGGGAGTTCGAGCGGCGCGAAAGCGCCTACCTCGTCGGCTTCGGCGGCGAGGTCAGCAACGAGGGCGGGAAAATCCGTTGGTCTCCAGGCGAAAAGATCGAGGCGACGGCGGTCGATACCCCGGTGGTCGGCTGGCAGGGCAAACGGGTCAACACCTTGCGGCTGTGGACCGCCAATGCGATGGACCCGATCCAGCTTGATGCCTTCAACGCCGGCGATCATGCCGGCGCGCTCGCGGGTCAGGTGCGGGCCGATAGTCTGGTGCGGGTGTTGTACCCGGCGGATTCCACCCCGTCGGGGCAGGAATTGCGGCTGCGGCAGGAGTTCTTCTTCTCCAGCGCCAGCATTCAGGACATCGTGCGCCGCCATGTGCAGTATTATGGCGATATTCGGACCTTGCCGGACAAGGCGGCGATCCAGCTGAACGACACCCACCCGTCGGTCGCGGTGGCGGAATTGATGCGGTTGCTGATGGACCAGCACGGGCTGGTGTTTGATGAGGCGTGGGACATCACCCGTGCCACGATCGGCTACACCAACCACACTCTGCTGCCCGAAGCGCTGGAAAGCTGGCCGCTGCCGCTGTTTGAACGGCTGCTGCCGCGCCACATGCAGATCGTTTATGCGATCAACGCCAAGGTGCTGCGCGAAGCGCGCAAGGCGGGGCTGGACGACGGGGCGATCGCCGCAATCTCGCTGATCGACGAACATGGCGAGCGGCGCGTTCGGATGGCGAACCTTGCCTTCGTGGGCGCGCATAGCGTCAACGGCGTCGCCGCGCTGCATACCGATCTGATGAAGCAGACGGTGTTCGCCAATCTCCACAAGCTCTATCCTGACCGCATCAACAACAAGACCAACGGCGTCACCCCGCGCCGTTGGCTGCACCAGGCGAACCCGCGCCTGACCGGGCTGGTGCGCGAGGCGATCGGTGACGGGTTCATGGCCGATGCCGAGGCGCTTTGTGCTCTATCCGCCTTTGCCAAGGACGCCCCCTTTGCCGAGCGGGTGGACGAGGTAAAACGCGCCAACAAGGTCGATCTTGCCAGCACCTTGCGTGAATTGACCGGCCTGCGGCTTGATCCCGATGCGCTGTTCGATGTGCAGATCAAGCGCATCCACGAATACAAACGCCAGCTGCTCAATCTGATCGAGACGGTGGCGCTGTATGACCAGATCCGCAGCCATCCCGAACGTGACTGGGTGCCGCGCGTCAAGATTTTCGGCGGCAAAGCCGCGCCGACCTATCACAACGCCAAGCTCATCATCAAACTCGCCAATGACATCGCCAAAAGGATCAATGGCGATCCTTCCGTGGGTGAGCTGTTGAAGGTGGTGTTCGTCCCCAATTACAATGTCAGCCTGGCCGAGCGGATCATTCCGGCAGCCGATCTGTCCGAACAGATTTCCACTGCGGGGATGGAAGCCTCGGGCACCGGCAACATGAAGTTCGCCTTCAACGGCGCGCTCACCATCGGCACGCTCGACGGTGCGAATATCGAGATCATGGAGCACGTGGGCCACGAGCATATCGTGATCTTCGGAATGACGGCGGAAGAGGTCGCGGCCAAGCGTGCCGACGGCTACAACCCGCGCGCGGTGATCGAAGGCAGCCGTGAACTGGCGCAGGCGGTCAACTCCATCGCCAACGGGGTGTTCAGCCCGGACGAACCGGCGCGCTATCGCGGGCTGATGGATGCGCTGTATGATTCCGACTGGTTCATGGTGGCCGCCGATTTCGATGCCTATGCCGCCGCCCAGCGCGCTGTGGATGCGCGTTGGCGCGACCGCACGGCGTGGCGCGAATCGGCGATCATGAACATCGCCAATGTCGGCTGGTTTTCATCCGACCGCACCATCCGCGAATATGCCCGCGACATCTGGGGCGTGATGTGAAACCCTCGGCAAGCGCCATCGCAGCCTTGCTCGAAGGGGCGCACGCCGATCCGTTTTCGCTGCTTGGCCCGCATGAAGGGCCTGAAGGCACTTTCGCCCGCGCCATCCTGCCCGGGGCCGAGGAAGCCGAGGCATTTTCGCTCAAGGGCGGGCGGCTGGGCGCAATGGCGCGCATCGATGGCCCGCTGTTCGAAGGCACACTTCGCGGCAAGCCGAAACCGATCCGCTATCGCTGCCGCGGGGCAGGGAGCGAGTGGTGGGTGACCGATCCCTACGCCTTCGGCCCGGTGCTCGGGCCCATGGATGATTTCCTGATTGCCGAAGGCACCCACCTGCGCCTGTTCGACAAGCTGGGCGCGCATCTGATCCATCACGAGGGCGCGGACGGTGTGCACTTCGCGGTCTGGGCACCCAATGCGCTCGCCGTGACGGTGGTGGGCGATTTCAATGGCTGGAACGATGCCGCGCACATGCTGCGCCGCCGGACCGACATCGGCGTGTGGGAAATCTTCATTCCCGACATCGGCGCAGGCACCGCCTACAAGTACCGCATCACCGGCCCGGACGGCACGGTGCAGCCGCTGAAAGCCGATCCCTTCGCTTTTGCCAGCGAATTGCGGCCCAAGACCGCCAGCATCGTGGCACAGCCCGGCAAGCGCGACTGGGGCGATGACGCCCACCGCGCCCACTGGGCCAGCGTTGATCCCCGGCGCGAGGCCATATCGATCTACGAAGTCCATCCCGGATCATGGCAGCGGGACGACAATGGCTGGTTCCTGACCTGGGATGACATGGCCGCCCGCCTGATCCCCTATGTCCTGGATTTGGGCTTTACCCACATCGAATTCCTGCCGGTGTCCGAGCATCCCTTTGACCCTAGCTGGGGTTACCAGACCACCGGGCTTTATGCGCCGTCCGCCCGGTTCGGTGATGTGGAAGGCTTTGCGAGGCTGGTCGATGGCGCGCACCGCGCCGGCGTGGGCGTGCTGATCGACTGGGTGCCCGCGCATTTTCCCGTGGACGAACACGGCCTTGCCCGCTTCGACGGCACCGCGCTCTACGAACACGAAGACCCGCGCCTGGGCTTCCACCCCGACTGGAACACCGCGATCTACAATTTCGGGCGCAAAGAAGTGCGCTCGTTCCTCGTCAACAATGCGCTGTTCTGGGCTGAGCAATATCACGTCGACGGGTTGCGTGTGGATGCGGTCGCCTCGATGCTGTATCGCGATTACTCGCGCAAAGCGGGCGAATGGATCCCCAATGCCGATGGCGGGCGGGAGAACTGGGAGGCGGTCGATTTCCTGCGCGCCACCAACCGCGCACTCTACGGCAGCCACACGGGCGTGATGACGATTGCCGAGGAATCGACCTCATGGCCCGGTGTCTCCCGGCCCGCTTTTGACGAAGGGCCACGCAGTGCGCTGGGCTTTGGCTTCAAATGGAACATGGGCTTCATGCACGACACGCTGCAATATATGGCGCGTGATCCGATCCACCGCAAACACCACCATGACGAGATCACCTTTGGCCTCGTCTATGCCTTCAGCGAAAATTTCGTCCTGCCGCTGAGTCATGACGAGGTCGTGCATGGCAAGGGCAGCCTGATCGCCAAGATGAGCGGCGATGACTGGCAGCAATTCGCAAACCTGCGCGCCTATTACGCGATGATGTGGGGCTATCCCGGCAAGAAGCTGTTGTTCATGGGGCAGGAATTCGCCCAGCGTCGCGAATGGAGCGAGGAGCGTGCGCTGGATTGGGACCTGCTGGATGCGCCCGCGCACAAGGGTGTTGCGGACCTGATCCGCGATCTCAACCGCCTCTACCGTGAAACCCCCGCGCTCCACGCCCGCGATTGCGAGGCCGAGGGGTTTCAATGGCTGATCGCCGATGATGCTGACAATTCGGTGTTCGCTTGGGCACGCAAGGCACCCGGCGAAGCGCCGGTGGCGGTGATTGCGAACATGACCCCTGCGGTGCACGAGGCTTACCGCGTGCCGCTTCCCCATGACGGGGTTTGGGCCGAAGTGCTGAACAGCGATGCGGCGATTTACGACGGCAGTGGCAAGGGCAACCTGGGCCGTGTCATTGCGGAAGGTAGCGCGGCGCAGATCGTGCTGCCGCCGCTGGCCACGATCATGCTGCGGTACGACGGATAAGACACGAGAACAAAAACCACGGGAGAGAGTGGGATGATCGAGAGAACTTCAGGCCGGCCACTGGCGCGCGATGCGATGGCCTATGTGCTGGCCGGCGGGCCCGGCAGCCGCTTGATGGAACTGACCGACCGGCGCGCCAAGCCCGCGGTCTATTTCGGCGGCAAATCGCGCATCATCGATTTTGCGCTGTCGAATGCGATCAATTCGGGCATCCGCCGCATTGGCGTGGCGACGCAGTACAAGGCGCACTCGCTGATCCGCCACATGCAGCGCGGCTGGAACTTCATGCGCCCCGAACGCAACGAAAGCTTCGACATCCTGCCCGCCAGCCAGCGCGTATCGGAAAACCAGTGGTACGAAGGCACCGCCGACGCGGTGTTCCAGAACATCGACATCATTGCCGCCCACGCGCCGCGCTACATGGTGATCCTGGCGGGCGATCACATCTACAAGATGGACTACGAATTGATGCTGCAACAGCACGTCAATTCCGGCGCGGATGTGACCGTGGGGTGCCTGGTCGTGCCGCGCATGGAGGCCACGGGCTTTGGCGTGATGGCTGTGGATAGCGCGGACACCATCACCGCCTTCGTTGAAAAGCCGGCAGACCCGCCGGGCATTCCGGGCGATGAAGGCATGGCGCTGGCATCGATGGGGATCTACGTCTTCAACACCGATTTCCTGTTTGAACAGCTCCTCAGGGACGCCGATGATCCGGCGTCGGGCCGCGATTTTGGCGGCGATATCATCCCCTACATCGTCAGCCATGGCAAAGCGGTTGCCCATCGGTTTACCAACAGCTGCATTCGCGCAGCCGAGGAAATCGAGGAATATTGGCGCGATGTCGGCACGCTGGATGCCTATTTCGAAGCCAATCTCGACCTGACGGACACCGTGCCCAAACTCAACCTGTATGATCGCGACTGGCCGATCTGGACCGATTCCATCGTCGCGGCCCCCGCCAAGTTCGTGCATGACGAAGACGGCCGGCGCGGGTCTGCCGTGTCATCGCTGGTATCGGGCGATTGCATCATATCGGGAAGCGAAGTGCGCCGCAGCCTCCTATTCACCGGGGTCAAGATCGGCAGCTATTCCAGTGTCAGCGAGGCGGTGATCCTGCCCTATTGCAACATCGGGCGCGGGGCGCGGTTGGGGCGGGTGATCATCGATTCGGGCGTGCGTATCCCCGAAGGCACGGTGATCGGCGAAGACCCGGTACTGGATGCGCAGCGGTTTCGGGTTTCGGACAAGGGCGTGGTGCTCGTCACCCGCGACATGATGGCGCGCCTGGCCCCATGACGATGAAAGTTCTGTCGGTCGCGTCGGAGGCAGCGGGGCTGATCAAGACCGGCGGGCTGGCCGATGTGGTGGGCGCCTTGCCGGCGGCGTTGGCGGTGCAGGGGGTGGACGTGACGACGTTCCTACCCGGCTACCCGGCGGTGATGCAGGCGCTTGGCAAAGCGAGAGCGATCCACACATGGGACGCGCTGCTGGGCGAAAAGGCGCGGCTGCTGGCGGGCAAGCTGGGCGAGCGCAATCTGCTGGTGCTGGATGCGCCGGCGCTGTTCGCGCGCGAAGGCGGGCCTTACGCCGATGCCGCAGGCCGCGACTGGGACGACAATTGGCGCCGCTTCGCCGCCTTGGCCCGCGCCGCTGCCGATATTGCGGGCGGGGCGGTCAAGGGCCAGCGCTTTGATGTGGCCCACGCGCATGACTGGCAGGCGGGCCTCGTCCCCGCCTATCTGAAGCTCGCGCCGGTGGCGGGCGGGCAGCCCGTGCCGAGTGTCATCACCATCCACAACATGGCGTTTCAGGGATACTACCCCGCCGACATCTTCCCGCATCTGGGCCTGCCAACTGCGGCGTGGACGGTTGACGGGGTGGAAGCCTATGGCGGCGTTGGCTTCCTGAAGGCCGGGATGCAGTTGGCCGATGCGATCACGACGGTCAGCCCGACCTATGCCGGCGAAATCCGCGACGCGGCGTTCGGGATGGGTCTGGAGGGGTTGGTCCAGGCGCGTGCAGCCAGCGTGCACGGCATCCTTAACGGGATCGACGTGGGCGAATGGAACCCCGCCACCGATCTGCATCTCGCCGCCAGCTATACCGCCGGAAAGCTCGCGGTGCGGGCCAAGAACAAGCGGGCGGTGGAGCAGGCCTTCGGGCTGGACCGCAGCGATGGCCCGCTGTTCGTCGTCATCAGCCGGTTGACGTGGCAAAAGGGCATGGATGTGCTGGCGGGCACGCTTGATCATCTGGTCGGCATCGGCGGGCGCTTGGCGCTGCTGGGCGCAGGCGACGCCGCCATCGAACAGCAGTTCTGCGACGCCGCCGGGCGCCATCCGGGCCGCATCGGCGTGCGGATCGGCTATGACGAGCCTGCCGCGCATGGCCTGCAGGGCGGCGGCGATGCCATTCTGATCCCGAGCCGGTTTGAACCGTGTGGGCTGACTCAGCTTTATGGCCTCGCCTATGGTTGCGTCCCCGTGGTCTCCCGCACCGGCGGGCTGGCCGATACCGTGATTGACGCCAACCACGCCGCGCTCGCCGCAAGGGTAGCCACCGGTATCCAGATGAACGCGGTGAGCCACGGCGCGCTGACCATGGCGCTGAGCCGCACGGTTGATTTGTATGCGCAAGGCGCGGTCTGGAAGCGGCTCCAGAAAAACGGGATGGCCGCGGATTTTTCGTGGGGCACGAGCGGCGCTGCCTACGCCGCGCTTTATCGCCAATTGCTTGAGGCCAAATAATTTGGGAACGCGCATGATCACCACTGTCGCCACCACGCCGTTTGACGGGCAGAAGCCCGGCACATCGGGCCTGCGCAAGAAAGTGCGGGTGTTCCAGCAGCCCGACTATGCCGAAAACTTCATCCAGTCGGTGTTCGACGTGGCCGAACGGCCCGAGGGCTCGACCCTGGTGATCGGCGGGGACGGGCGGTTCCACAATCGCGCCGTGATTGCCCGCGCGATTGAGATGGCGGCGGCCAATGGCTATGCCCGCGTGTTGGTGGGGCAGGGCGGTATCCTCTCGACACCTGCGGCCAGCCACGTGATCCGCAAATATGGGGCAAGCGGCGGCCTGATTCTGTCGGCCAGCCACAATCCCGGCGGGCCGGACGAGGATTTCGGCATCAAGTACAACATCGCCAATGGCGGCCCCGCGCCCGAGGCCGTGACCGAGGCGATCTATGCCCGCACGCATGTGATCGACCGCTGGATGATGGTGGACGGCGACGTGGATCTCGACCGCATCGGCACCAGCCACGTGGGCGACATGGTGGTCGAAGTGATCGATCCGGTCGCCGACTATGCCGATCTGATGGCGGCGCTGTTCGATTTCGATGCGATCCGTGCCGCGGTGGCAAGCGGCGCGCTGACCATGGCTTTCGATGCGATGCACGCGGTCACGGGGCCTTACGGCGTGGAGATTCTCGAGCGGCGCCTGGGCTTTCCTGCGGGCACCGTGCGAAACGGCGTGCCGCTGGAGGACTTCGGCGGCCACCACCCCGATCCCAATCTGGTTCATGCGGCGGTGCTGCATGATCTGATGATGTCGGCCGATGCCCCCACCATCGGCGCGGCGTCAGACGGGGACGGGGATCGCAATCTCATCATCGGCAGACACGTTTTCATCACGCCATCCGATTCGCTCGCCATGCTGGCGGCCAACGCGCATCTGGCGCCAGCCTATGCAGGCGGCCTCAAAGGCATTGCCCGTTCGATGCCGACCAGCACGGCGGCGGACAAGGTGGCCGCAGCGCTCGGCATCCCGGCGTGGGAGACACCGACGGGCTGGAAGTTCTTTGGTACGCTGCTCGATGCCGGAAAAGCCACGATCTGCGGCGAAGAAAGCGCCGGAACCGGCAGCGATCACGTGCGCGAGAAAGACGGGCTGTGGGCGGTGCTGCTGTGGCTCAACATTCTGGCTGTGACCGGCAAGCCCGTCATACAACTCGCGCAGGAACACTGGGCGCGGTTCGGGCGCAATTACTACGCGCGCCACGATTACGAGGCGATAGACACCGAAGCGGCGTCGGCGCTGATGGCGGCGCTGGAGGGCGCGCTTGCGGGCCTGCCGGGTCGCGTGTTGGGGTCGTTGACTGTCGCCGACGCTGACCAGTTTGCCTATGTCGATCCGGTCGATGGGTCACAAAGCCACAAGCAGGGCATACGGGTGATGTTCACCTGCGGGTCGCGGATCGTGTTCCGCTTGTCGGGCACGGGGACGCAAGGGGCGACACTGCGGGTCTATCTCGAACGGTATGAAGCCCCCGATGGCCGGCTGGGCGAGGAAACCCCCGCGATGCTCGCCGACCTGATCAGCGCCGCCGAAGCCATCGCCGGGATCGCCCGCCACACTGGCCGCACCGCGCCCGATGTGGTGACGTGAGCGAACGGCTAGGCGCACACATTGCGGGCGGTGTCACTCGCTTTGCCGTGCGCGCGCCGCTGGCCGAGATGCTGGAATTGTGCCTGTTCGATGGCGCGGCTGAAACGCGCCATCCAATGAGGCGGCAGGGCGACACATGGGTGGCGGAACTGCCCGGCGACCGCGCCGGCATGTGTTACGGCTATCGCGCTCACGGCGCCTACGAACCCGAGCGCAATCTGTGGTTCGACCCGGCCAAGCTGCTGGTTGATCCCTATGCGCGGGAACTCGACCGCCGCTTCGTCCAGCATCCACGGCTGGCGCAATATGGCGCGGATACCGCCGACATCGTGCCGCGCGCCATCGTGCCAGCGCCGCTGCCCGGCGTGCCGCATCATGCGCCGCAATTTCAGCGCGGGGGGCTGATCTATGAGCTGAACGTCGCTGGCTTTACCAAACGCCACCCCGATGTCCCGCCCAAGCAACGCGGCACCATCGCCGCGCTCGCGCACCCCGCAGTGATCGCGCACCTCCGAAAGCTCCACGTCAACGCCATCGAACTGATGCCGATCATCGCCTGGATCGACGAACGTCATCTGCCGCCGCTCGGGCTGGCGAACCACTGGGGCTATAATCCGGTCGCGATGATGGCGCTCGATCCCGGCCTGTGCCCCGGCGGGGTGGCCGAACTGCGTGAGACAGTGGCGGCGCTGCATGAGGCGGGAATCGGCGTGATCCTCGACCTGGTGTTCAATCACACGGGCGAAAGCGACATTCACGGCGGCACGCTGTCCCTGCGCGGGCTGGACCCTGCCGCCTATGCCTGCGCGCCGGACGGCACGTTGATCAATGATAGCGGCTGCGGCAACACGCTCGATTTCGCCAACCCCCACGTGCGCCGCCTGATGATCGATACGCTGGGCCACTTCGTGCAGGCGTGCGGCATCGACGGCTTCCGCTTCGATCTTGCCCCGGTGATCGCGCGCGGCCCCGGCTTTGATCCGCACGCGCCGATTTTCGCCGAACTCGCCGCGCATCCGCGCTTGGCCGACCGGGTGATGATTGCCGAGCCGTGGGATATCGGCCCCGGCGGCTACCAACTGGGCAACTTCCCGCCCAACTGGCTCGAATGGAACGACCGTTACCGCGACGATGTCCGCCGCTTCTGGCGCGGGGATGGCACAGTGGGCGCGCTGGCGACGCGCATCGCGGGATCATCCGACCTGTTCGGCAAGGATTGCCGCAGCGTCAATTTCCTCGCTGCGCATGACGGGTTCACGCTGGCCGACACGGTCGCCTACGAACAGCGCCACAACCACGCCAATGGTGAGGATAATCGTGATGGACACGGCGAAAACCATTCGTGGAATGGCGGCACCGAAGGGCCGACCGACGATCCGCAAATCCGCGCCCGCCGCGCTGCCGATATGCGCGCGCTGCTGGGCACGCTGTTCGCCTCGACCGGCACGATCATGCTGACCGCAGGCGACGAATGCGGCCGCAGCCAAGGCGGCAACAACAATGCCTATTGTCAGGATTTGCCGATCGACTGGGCTGCGCGTGATAGGGCGCTGGAAAATCATGTCGCCGCGTTATCGGCGCAGCGTTCGCACAACCTCGCCGCCTTCACCGCCTTTCCGGATGGCGGGCAATGGCACAACCCCCAGGGCAATCCGATGACGCCCGGCCAGTGGGACAATCCGGCAACGGATGGCTTTACGCACCGCGCCGGTCCGCAGACCTTGCGGGTCAGCCGCAGCCAGCGCGCCGCCGAATGGGCGGGGCCGGCTGCGGCCTAGATTTCGCCTATCCGCCGTTACGGCTGGCTTCGGCCGCTGCGATCACAGCCTCGTCCCAGGTTACGCGGGTCTGGGTCTGCGGGTTGAAGCGATCATCCTGGTACTGCGCTGCATTGGCCGCTGCGATCTCGGCCACAGTCAGATGCTCGCTCGGCTCTAGCGTGAACACGTCGATGCCGCGGCTGATTTCGGTGCCGTAGATATGGCCGTTGTACCAATAGACCGACCAGTAACCGCCCAGCACCATCTGCTTGGTGTCGATCGGCCCGCGATCGAAATAGGCGATCTCGACCGGGTTGGCGCTGTCGGTGAAATCCATCACGCTAAGGCCGCCCTGATACCACGCCTGCGCAAACAGATCGCGGCCTGGCACCGGGATGATTGAGCCGTTGTGCGCGACGCAGTTTTCCTTGTCGCTCTGCGGGGCAGGCATCTTGTAGTGGGCGCGGAACACCAGCTTGCCGTCAACGATATCATAGACCGCGTTGGCGCCCCAGGTCATCGGGTCGGACGCCTTGCAGCGCGGACGGCTGCCGCCGCCCCATTCGTCGGTGAAGATCACCTTGGTGCCATCATTGTTGAACGTGGCCGAATGCCAATAGGCAAAGGTGGTGTCAGTGACGGCGTCGATCCGCTTGGGGTTCAGCGGATCGGCAATGTCGAGCAGGATGCCATTGCCCGAACACGCGCCCGCCGCCAGCTTGAGCGACGGGAACACGGTAATGTCGTGGCACTGATCGGTCGGCGCGGTGCGCTGCGTGCCGTCCCCGTGATCGCCGCCGGTCCACAGGCCTGCGATCGAGCCGGTGGCTTCGTCGGCAAACACGCGCGGACTGCTGAGGATGCGCGCCTGCGCGGGGTTGGCCACGGGGATTTCGATCACGTCGATGGAAAACAGCGCAGTGCGGGTGTCACCGGCAATGCCGCCGATGCAGCCGGCCAGCTCGTCTTTGTCACGGATGCCCGCCGTGCCCGAATTGTAGACCACGATCCGGTCGGCATCGGCGCTGACGACCGAGTGCGTGTGGCTGCCACGGCAGGTCTGCACCCCGCCGACCTGCACCGGACGCGCGAGGTCGGAGATGTCGAAGATGCGAAGCCCGCGGAACCGGTCTTCGTTGACCTTGCCCGCCGTGCCTTCCAGCCCGCAATCGACCCGGCCGCGGGTCTGTTCCACGCTCATGACTAGGATGTTGCCGACCACCGAGACATCGCCCTGCCCGCCGGGACAGACGACTGAACTCATCAGGTCGGGCACGCCGTTTGCACCCAGCTTGTAGATATTGAACCCGTGATACGAACCGGTGACCAGTACATCATCGAAGAAGGCCATGTCGGTGTTGGCGAAATCGAGCAACGGGGAGCGTTCGGCGAACTGCGTGAGGTCTTCTTCCTCACGCGGCGGCGTGGCGGCAGCTTCGCCTTCAGGCGTTGCAGCAGCAACCGCAGCGGGGGCCGCTTCAGGCGAGGCTTCTTCCTTTGCACCCTCGTCCTTCTTGGGCGGCACCGCTGGGCGCAATCCGGCCGGGTTGGCCGGGTTGAAGAAGCCGGCGGGCTTGGGCAGGCTGGCAACCTTGGTGAGGCCCATGATCGCTTCGCCCGCATTGTCGAATCCGGCGGCAAGGCCCGTGCGCGGATCGCCCGACAGGCCGGCCAGCAGCTTGTCCATCCGCTTGATCTCGGCGGTCTGCTCGCTGTCGATATCGCCGACGAACTGGAAAAGCACCGGATCGGCGGCGGTGCCGTCTTCGTCGAGCAGCTTGTCGACCATATCCACCGCGCCATCATGATGCGCGATCATCAGAGTCAGAAACTGGCGGTCGAATTCAACGCCCTTGGCAGCGCCCAGGGCCTGCATCTGTTCGGGGCTCGCCATGCCCTTCATCATGTGGTGCATATGTTCGCCGTGACCCTTCATCATCGGGTCTTCGACGGGCTCTCCGCGTTCGCCCAGCCAGGTTTTCATGAAGGTGATCTCGTCCGCCTGGCTCGATTCGATCCGGCCCGCGATGGTCAGCAGGTCTTCGGTGTTGGTGCGATCCTTGACCAGCACCGCCATGTCGAGCGCCTGTTGGTGGTGGACGATCATGTGCTGCATGAAGATGACATCGGCAGTGGTGTAGCTCGCCTGCGCCAGCTTGGTCGCCTGATCGGCGGTCAAAGTCTTGCTGGCCTGCCCCGGCGCGCCCGGCTGGACGATCTGCGCGCTTTGCACGCTCTGTGCAGTGGCGATGCCTGATGTTGAGAGCAGCAAGGCAGCAAAGGCCGCGCGCGCGGCGCGGCGGTGGGCGGTGTCGGTCATGAAAGTCCCCTTGGGTCTGTGCTTGACCGCCAGACTGCCGCATGAAGCGGCGCAGTCAAGCCCATCCGGCGATAGGCAAGCCGGGTTTCGACGAACGCCGGACTGTGGTCGAGGAGCGGGCGCCATCGCGGTTCCGGCCCTGTCGTGCGCTGCGCACCATTCATCGCATGGCTTGGAACAATGGCTTGCCGCCACGAAACTGTCGTGGATAAGTGCGCCATTAAGCCTGCCGAAACCCTGATGGAGTAGCTTGTCCCTATGACACGCCCCCGCCTTTTCGCTGCCCTCACCGGTTTTGTTGCCTCTTTTGCAGCGCTCGCCAGTCCTGCGGCAGCCAACACCGATGATCTTCAGGCGACCTTCGACAGTACCTTTGGCACCGAAGTGCGCGAGCCGCCGAGCTTTGAGGCGCTTTACGCCAACAACCTCCAGCAGCGCATCGCCGAACTGGCCAATCCGGCACAGGGCCGCATTGGCGTGGCTGCGGTGGACTTGGCAACGGGCGAAGAGGTTATGGTGCTGGGCGACCAACTGTTCCCGATGGCGTCGACCAGCAAGATCGCGATTGCCGGCACCTTCCTCGAACTGGTCGAAAAAGGCCGGTATTCGCTGTCGTCGGAATTTCCGCTGATGATGCCGATCGCATCGGCCAAATATTCCTCCGCGAAAGCGCCGGTGCGGGCCGGACAGTACATGCCTGCGATCAACCTGCTTGAAATCATGATTACCCGGTCCAGCAACACGGCTACAGATGCGCTGCTGGCGGCGGTAGGCGGGCCGGCGGTGGTGAATGATTGGGCGCGGCGGCAGGGGATCGCCAATTTCTCGCTCAACCGCGACATCGCCACGTTGGTTCGCGACGACGGCGAACATAATCCTGCGGTTCACATCGATTCGCGGGACGCCGCCACACCGCGCGCGATGGCGAACCTGCTCGCCGGGCTTTACCGCGGCGATTTCCTGTCCGATCAGAGCCGTCAGGTGTTGCTGGGTGCAATGAGCCGCACGGTAACGGGCAAGCGCCGCATTCCGGCGCATATCCCGCTCGAAGCGCGGGTCAGCCACAAGACCGGTTCGCTCAACAACACCTCCAGCGATATTGGCCTGATCGAATGTCCTGATGGGCGCACGATTGCTGTGGCGATTTATGTGACCGGACAGGGCAGCAAGCTCGCCCGCGAACAGCGGATCGCTGCGATTGCGCGTGCACTTTATGATGGCTTCAATGTCCGCGCGCAGCAAAGCCCGACACAAAACTGGGCCAACGCACCTTACGCAACCGGTGGCTGACGCCGGATTTCAGGCAGCAAAATGGGGCGGCGCCGTGTGGCACCGCCCCATTTTTCATGACCTTGGCCGCCTGAGCGGCGCTGGCCTTGCGTCCGATTACTCGGCTGCAGCTTCGGCTTCGGCAGCCACGTTGGCAGCTTCGTTGCCGATTTCGTCGGTGGTGCGCACGGCAGCGTCAGCGGCTTCGTTAGCAGCGGCTTCAACTTCGGCAGCAGTCGCGTCAGCGGCGTTGTCTACGCCTTCTGCGGTGGTTTCACCGGCGGCTTCGGCGTCTGTAGCCATCGCATCAACGG
Organism: Erythrobacter sp. 'gip.4 top 5'; assembly: GCF_056495765.1. Taxonomy (NCBI): domain Bacteria; kingdom Pseudomonadati; phylum Pseudomonadota; class Alphaproteobacteria; order Sphingomonadales; family Erythrobacteraceae; genus Erythrobacter; species Erythrobacter sp. 'gip.4 top 5'. Next base: position 671,909 of record NZ_CP200270.1, read on the forward strand.
CTTCTTCGGTTTCGGTTTCGGTCGATTCGCTGCAAGCGGCAAGGCCGAGGGCCGAAGTTGCGATCGCGGCGGCGAGGATGATCTTGCGCATGGTGGTAATTCCCTTGTCTACAAATATGAGCCTGCAAACGAGACGCGCTTCGTGGTGAAGCACGCCGATACCGGTGTCTCATGGGCCCGGCTCGTCATGTGAGATAGGGAGGAAACAAGGCAGCGACAAGCCAAATAAGGCGCCTTGCCCAAATCCTGCCGCATTTTTGCCGTATTTGCGATGCGCAACCCCACCATGCCGCTGCGCCAAACCTCTACCCGCGCAAGGCCGCGCCTGCTAGCAGGCGACATGGCCGAAAAGCAGCACCTCTATCTCGTCGATGGTTCATCCTACATCTTTCGGGCCTATCACCGGCTGCCGCCGCTGACGAACCCCGAAGGCACGCCCGTGGGCGCAGTCTATGGTTACACCACGATGCTGTGGAAGCTGGCAGCGGATCTCGACGCAGCCGACGGACCGACGCACCTTGCGGTCATTCTCGACGCCGGATCGATCAGTTTCCGCAATGATCTGTACGACCAGTACAAGGCCAACCGCCCCGAACCCCCCGAAGACCTTGTGCCGCAATTTCCGCTGATTCGCGATGCCACCCGCGCCTTTAGCCTGCCCTGCATCGAAGTGCCGGGGCTAGAGGCGGATGACCTTATCGCCACCTACGCCCGGCGCGCGCAGGAGCGCGGCTGGGATGTCACCATTGTCAGTTCCGACAAGGATCTGATGCAGCTGATCGGCGATGTCGACGGCCCCAACGGACCGGCCCGCATCGATATGCTCGATACGATGAAGAACCAGCGCATCTGGTTGGAGGAGGTGTCGGACAAGTTCGGCGTCACGCCTGATCTGGTGGGCGATGTGCTCGCGCTGATGGGCGATGCGGTCGACAATGTGCCGGGGATCTACGGGATCGGCCCCAAGACCGCGTCAAAGCTGATTGCCGAACATGGCTCACTGACAGCGGCGCTCGATGCCGCGCCGGGGATGAAGCCGTCCAAGCTCAAGGACCGCCTGATCGAAGGGCGGGCCGATGCGGAACTCAGCAAGGTGCTGGTGACGCTGAAAGAGGATTGCGATCTGCCGCAGCCGCTGGACGAGATGGCGCTTGGCCCGGTGCCGCCAGAACCGCTGGCGGCGTTCCTTGAAACGCATGGCTTTACGTCATTGCTGCGGCGGCTGGATACGGGCTCGGGCAGCCCTTCGCGCACCACCGATCTGAACCCGCCCAAACCGGGCACGGCGGCGGCATCAGCCGCGAACGCGAACGCAAGCGGGGAGGGCAGCCGCCAATCGCTGCCCGAAATGCCGCCAGTCGATCATGCCGCTTACGAAACCGTGCAGACGCTGGAGCGGCTCGAAGCCTGGGTCGCCCGCGCCACCGCGGCGCGGCTGGTTGCGGTGGATACCGAGACGAGCAGCCTTGATGCGATGCGCGCCGATCTGGTCGGTGTCAGCCTCGCGCTTGGCCCCAATGATGCCTGCTACATCCCTCTCGCGCATCATAACATTGATGGCGGCGGCGACGACATGTTTGCGCAAAAGCCGCAGCAGGTGCCGATGGCCGAGGCGCTGGCCGTGCTGAAACCGCTGCTGGAGGACGACAGCGTCCTCAAGGTGTTCCAGAACGGCAAGTACGACATGAACATTCTTGCCCGTTCCGGCATCAATGTTACGCCGATCGACGATACGATGGTCATCAGCTTCGATCTGGATGCCGGGCGCGGGGAAGACGGCATTGGCGGCGGTCATGGTATGGACGAACTGTCGCAGCGCCATCTTGGCCACACCCCGATCCCGTTCAAGGACGTGTGCGGCACCGGCAAGAAAGCAATTACCTTCGGCGAAGTGCCACTGGATCGCGCCACCGCCTACGCCGCCGAGGATGCCGATGTCACGCTGCGGCTGTATCGCCACCTCAAACCGCGCCTCGCGGTGGAAGGCGGCAGCCGCATTTACGAACGGGTGGATCGCCCGCTGATCCCGGTGGTCGCCGCGATGGAGCGCGAAGGCATCCGGGTCGACCGGGGGCGGCTAGCGAAGCTGTCCGAAGAATTCGCCATCGAAATCGGGCGGTTGGAGGGTGAAATCCACGAAGTCGCCGGGCAGGAATTCACCGTCGGCAGCCCCAAGCAATTGGGCGAGATTCTGTTCGATAAGCTGGGTTACAAGGGCGGCAAGAAGGGCAAGAGCGGCCAATATTCGACCGATGTTTCAGTGCTGGAAAAGCTGGCGGGCGAAGGCGCACCGATTGCGCGCAAGGTGCTGGAATGGCGCCAGCTCGCCAAGCTCAAATCGACCTATACCGATGCACTGCAAGAAGCGATCAATCCGCAGACGGGCCGTGTCCACACCAGCTACAGCCTGGTCGGCGCGCAGACCGGGCGGCTTTCCTCGACCGATCCGAACCTGCAGAACATCCCGATCCGCACCGCCATTGGCCGCCAGATCCGCGAGGCTTTTGTGCCCGAAGACGGCAATGTGCTGCTGGCGGCGGACTATTCCCAGATCGAACTGCGGCTCGCCGCGCACATGGCCGATGTCGACAGCCTGAAAGAGGCCTTTGCGCAAGGCGAGGACATCCACGCCCGCACCGCGCGCGAAATGTTTGGCGAGGCCAACCGCGACACGCGCGGCAAGGCCAAGACGATCAATTTCGCGATCCTCTATGGCATCAGCCGCTGGGGACTGGCCGGACGGCTCGAAGTCTCGTCGGATGAAGCGCAAGACATGATCGACACCTATTTCCAACGCTTTCCCGGCATCCAGCGCTACATCCACGAGACGGTCGAAAGCGTGCGGGCCAAGGGCTATTCCGAGACATTGTTTGGCCGCAAGACGTGGTTCCCGCGGATCAATTCGAAGAATCAGGCCGAACGGCAGGGTAGCGAACGCGCGGCGATCAACGCGCCGATCCAGGGCACCAGCGCCGACATCATCAAGCGCGCGATGGCGCGGATGCTCCCGGCCTTGGCGGATGCGGGTTTGAATGATGTGCGGATGCTATTGCAGGTTCACGATGAACTGGTGTTCGAAATGCCCGAGGCCCGCATTGAGGCCGCAACCCCGATCATCCGGCAGGTCATGGCCGAAGCGGCGCTGCCTGCGGTCACGCTGAGTGTGCCGCTGGGCGTGGATATCGGCACCGGAATGTCGTGGGACGCGGCGCATTGATTCAAGGTGGGGCCTGATCGGACCAGACCCGGTCTTGACCCCCTTCAGACCTGCGCTTGACCCGCACCCGCTGCGCCGGTTTGGCGGGCTTCCGCAAATGTTTCACGTGAAACATTTGCGGAACAATGGGCCATTTCAGTCGTGCTTCTTTTCCCGCGTCGGGGTCAGCATATCAGGCGACAGGAACCCCATGGGCTGAACAGCGGCGGCGCGCTTTTTCAATTCGCCGCGCATTTTCTTGTACTCGTCTTCCATTTCCACCGAGACGGTGGCGCGCGAATCCTTGAGCGCGGCGTCAAAATCCTGCGCCGCGACGGTGCTGACATCGCCGCCCACACGCCGCAACGCCGCAAGCCCGGCGCGGCGCACCACGTCTTCCAGATCCGCTCCGGTAAACCGCTCGGTCTGCGCGGCGATGGCGTCCAGATCGACATCCTCGGCTAGCGGCATCTTGCCGGTGTGAATGCCCAGGATATGCACGCGGCCCGGCTTGTCCGGAGTGCCGACATAGACCAATTCGTCAAAGCGGCCCGGACGCAGCAGCGCCGGATCGACCAGCGTCGGGCGGTTGGTGGCGCCGATCACCACCACGGATTGCAGCTCCTCCAGCCCGTCCATTTCAGCCAGGATGGTGTTGACCACGCGGCCCGTGACCTGCGGTTCGCCCTGGCCAGAGCCGCGTGCGGGAACCAGGCTGTCGATCTCGTCAATGAACACCACGCAGGGCGCCACCGCACGGGCGCGGGCGAACAATCTGGCGATCTGCTGTTCACTTTCACCGTACCATTTGGAGAGCAGATCGGAGGATTTCATCGAGATGAAGTTCGCCTCGGCCTCCTTGGCCACGGCCTTGGCCAGCAGGGTCTTGCCGGTGCCCGGCGGGCCATAGAGCAGGAAGCCCTTGGCTGGACGGATGCCCAAGCGGCGGAAGGCATCGGGGTTTTTGAGCGGGAGTTCGATGCCCTCCTTCAGCTTGTCGGTCGCCTCGCTCACGCCGCCAATGTCATCCCAGCCGACATTGGGCACCTGCACCATCACTTCGCGCATGGCCGAGGGCTGGACGCGCTTCAGTGCGGCGAGGAAATCGTCGCGGCTGACGCAAAGATCTTCGAGCACTTCGGGCGGGATTGTGCGTTCATCAAGGTTGAGGCGCGGCATGATCCGGCGCACGGCTTCGATCGCGGCTTCGCGGGCTAGCGCCGCAATATCCGCACCGACGAACCCGTGGGTGACGCGGGCGAGTTCGTCGAGATCGACTGCGCTTTCGAGCGGCATCCCGCGGGTGTGGATGCCAATAATCTCGCGCCGCCCTCGCTGATCGGGGACGCCAATCACGATCTCGCGGTCGAACCGGCCGGGACGGCGCAGCGCCTCGTCGATCGCGTCGGGGCGGTTGGTGGCGGCAATCACCACGAGGTTGGCGCGCTTTTCCAGCCCGTCCATCAGGGTCAGCAGCTGAGCGACAAGCCGCTTTTCCGCCTCGCCCGGCACCTGGGTACGCTTGGGCGCGATCGAATCGATTTCGTCGATGAAGATGATCGCGGGCGCGGCGCGGGTGGCTTCTTCGAAGAGTTCGCGCAGGCGCTTTTCGGATTCGCCATAGCCCGAGCCCATGATTTCAGGCCCGTTGATGGTGAAGAATTCCGCGTCGCTCTCGTTCGCCACGGCCTGCGCCAGCCGGGTCTTGCCGGTGCCCGGTGGGCCGTGGAGCAGCACGCCCTTGGGTGGCTCCACGCCAAGCCGGATGAACAATTCGGGGTAGCGTAGCGGCAGTTCGACCATCTCGCGCAAGGCCCGGATGGTCTCTTCCATCCCGCCGACATCGTCATAATTGACCACGGCGCGGCCATCACGCGGCTCCTCGAACTCAGCGCGCAACTCGACCTCGGTGTTCTCGTCGATATGGACGATGGCCTTGGGGCTGGTCGCGGCAACGGTGAGCCTGATCTGGGTCAAGGCATAGGCTGGCGCACGCAAAAGCTGGCGAACGTCGGCCGGCATGTTCTGAACCGGCTGCTGGCCGGTGGTGGCCACCAGATCACCGGCCATCAGCGGACGGCGGAAAAAGTTGCGCTTCAACGCCTGGGTTGGCCCCTGCAAGCGCATCTCGCGCTGGGCCGGGGCAAAGACCACGCGGGTCGCGGGACGTGATTCGCCGCGTATGATGTCGACATGCTCACCCGATCCAGCCTCGGCGTTGCCGCGCTGGAGACCGTCGAGCCGCACGACATCCAGCGCGTCGTCTTCGGGGTAGGCCGCCATGGCGATGGCTGCGGTAGCACGCTTGCCACTGATTTCGACAACGTCGCCTTCGGTGATGCCAAGCTTCTGGAACGCGGAGCGCGGAATGCGGGCAATGCCTGCGCCAGATTCTTCCTGACGGGCAGGCGCAACCTGCAACCGCACGGCGCGGATCGGAGTGGCGGTTTCGGCGTCGGCCATGAGGCGTTCCTGTTCATGCAAGAGAATGTTTGCGAAGCCGATAGCTAGGAACGTCGGCAATTGAATGCAATCACTAGGGCAAATGCGGTTGGCGGGGGCGATAGCCGTGTTCGGCGTCAGCGTCTTGCCGGTCTCGACGACCGGTTTGAGGCCCTGCGCTGAGCAAGAAAAAAGCCCGGCACTGGGTGCCGGGCCTGAAAAGTTTGGGAGAGGATGCCTGAAAGGCACTCTCCAAATGCCCCAATCCCGTTTGTTGTGCAAGTGCGAAAGAGTCGATTTTTGATGCAAATAACGCAACAGGATCGTCAAACTGTGTCGATTGGTGCACAAACTTGCAAATATCTGCCTAAACTCATGGCATCCGCCTAAAGAATGAGCAGAAATTCGAAACAACGCGATTTTGCAACGCAACATGAATGATGATTCGACTTCACGATCCACCCGGACGTGACAGCTGTTCCCTTAGGCTCTAATCACGACAGCGATGTTTCACCCGGGATCGTGGCTTGCGCGATCCCCCAAAAAGGCAAGGCGGCCCGATGACCAAGCTTTTCTCCGACGCTGGCAGCGCGCTCGCGGGCGTGCTGCGCGATAATATGCTGATCGCCGCCGGTGGCTTTGGCCTGTCCGGACTGCCCGAACGGCTGCTTGACGCGATCCGCGATGCCGGGGTCAAGGGTCTGATCTTTGCCAGCAACAATGCCGGGATCGACAATGAAGGCATCGGCAAGCTGCTGCGCACGCGGCAGGTGAAGAAGATGATCAGCTCCTATGTTGGCGAAAACAAGGAATTCGAACGGCAGTATCTCGCAGGCGAACTTGAGGTCGAGTTCTGCCCACAAGGCACCCTGGCCGAACGTATGCGAGCCGGAGGCGCGGGCATTCCCGGCTTCTACACCCGAACCGGCGTCGGCACCGAGGTGGCGCAGGGCAAGGAGCACAAGGAATTTCCGGATCGTGACGGCGTCATGCAGACTTATATTCTGGAACACGGGATCTTCGCCGATCTGGCCATCGTGAAGGCTTGGAAGGCGGACGAGACCGGCAACCTTGTCTTCCGCAAGACGGCCCGCAATTTTAATCTTCCCGCGGCCACCTGCGGCAAGATCTGCATCGCGGAAGTCGAGGAGGTGGTGCCGGCGGGCGCGCTTGACCCAGATCAGATCCACCTCGCGGGCGTATTCGTGAATCGGATCGTGCTGGGCGCGCCTTATGACAAGAAGATCGAGTTTCGTACGGTGCGCGAAAGGGAGAGTGCATGATGGATCGCAGACTCGCGCTGCTGCCGCTTCTGGCGCTGGCAGGAACGTCGCTGTCGGGCTGTATCGCGGTGGCGATTCCGGCGTTGGCCGGCTCGGCACTGGTCGGCTCACAAGTGATCGAAAGCGAGGCTGCACAAGAGACACCGGCGCGGTCCGTTCCGGGCGTGACCCCGACGCCCGCACCTATGACTGCGGCGATACCCGCGCCGATGCCTACACCGGTGGCACCACCTGCACCGGTCGCGCCGTCTGCAAAGACTGACTTGCCGGCGCCGCTTCCTGCACAGGCCACGGCTGCACCGCTGCCTCCGGTAACCCCGCCCGCGCTCCCGCAGCCGGGGCCGGTCGAGGTGCCTTCGATTCCTTCAACGAGCACCAGCACCAGCACGAGCCTGAGCACAGGCGCCGCTGCGGTGCCGACGGCCTACCCTGATCCGGCCAACCCACTGACACCCGACCAGCTCGGCTTCGCCCGCTTCGTGCGCTTCGGGCAGGCTTCCGCCATCGGCGCCAAGGGCGGGGAGGATCTGCTGTCCGCAATGCTCAGCGATCCGGTCGCTCTCGACGGTCAGCGTCGGCGCTGCACGCCGGGCGAACAGCTGGTCGCGATAATCGATCTCGATCCTGCCAATATGATTTTCAGTCCGCCGGCTGATCCTGTCCAGCGACCGGGTCTGGCGCTGGGCCTTGCCGTGCTGCGCGCAGCGGGGGTGGAGATCGCGTGGATGTCCGATCTGTCGACCGTGCAGTCGGGCCCGGTGCGCACGGCTCTGGAGCAATCCGGGCTTGATCCGCGCGGCCAGGACATCATCGCGCTGCGCCGTGATGAGGCCGATACCAAGCAGCAGCGCCGCGATAGCCTCGCCGGAATCACCTGCATTGTCGCCATCGCCGGGGACGAACGCAGCGATTTTGATGAACGGTACAAGTACCTGCGCAGCCCTGAAGCCGGCGCCGGACTGGAACCGATCATCGGCAATGGCTGGTTTCTCATTGCTCCTCTGATCGGAAATTGAGGGCAGCCGCTCGGCGGCGGGCCGCGGCCGGTGATGATGATGCAGGCCATGCGCGCCCACAACCATATGTATCACGGAGTTTTTTGAATGGCTGAGACATTGACCGGGTGGACCCGCGACCAAATGGCCGCCCGCGCCGCGCGCGAATTGCAGGACGGCTATTATGTCAATCTGGGTATCGGTATCCCGACGCTGGTGGCCAACCACATTCCCGATGGGATGCTGGTGACCTTGCAGAGCGAGAACGGGATGCTGGGCATTGGGCCGTTTCCCTATGACGACGAGGTTGACCCCGATCTGATCAACGCCGGCAAGCAGACCATCAGTGAACTGCCGCACAGCGCCTATTTTGACAGTGCCACCAGCTTTGCCATGATCCGCGGCGGGCATATTGATCTGACCGTGCTGGGCGCGATGGAGGTGGCCGAAAATGGTGACATCGCCAACTGGATGATCCCGGGCAAGATGATCAAGGGTATGGGCGGGGCGATGGATCTGGTCGCAGGGGTCAAGAAGATCATCGTGGTGATGGACCACACGGCCAAGGACGGTAGCCCCAAGTTCATCCCCGCCTGCACGCTGCCGCTGACCGGTGCGGGGGTGGTGGACATGGTGATCACCAATCTGGCGGTGTTCGCGCGGCCCGATCATGCCTCGCCCTTCCGGCTGGTCGAGATGGCGCCGGGCGTGACCGAGGCCGATATCGCGGCGACCACCACCGCGCAGTACGTTTTGTGATGCGCCGTAGCCTTGCGATCGCGGTGGTCGGGGTGGCTGCGGTGATCGGGGGCTTCCTCGCACTTACGTCGCCCCCGCGGCTGTTGTCTCACTATGATCGTGTTGCGGGCGGCACGTCCGGCGCGATGCAGAGGGCCGAAGGTGTCGCCTTTGGCACGCACGGCCAAAAGCTCGATATCTGGACGCCTGAGACCGCGCCCGATGCTTACTTGCCCGTCGTGGTCTTCTGGTACGGCGGCGGCTGGGCCAAGGGCGACCGCACCTCTTACGCCTTTGCTGGACGGGCGCTGGCGCGTGCGGGCTTCATCGTGGTGGTGCCTGACTATCGCAAGGTTCCCGATATCCGCTTCCCGGCATTTCTCGATGACGGGGTCGAAGCGCTGGCGTGGGTGCGCGATAATGTCCGCGATTATGGCGGCGATCCGGACCGGGTTGCGGTGATGGGCCATTCGGCGGGGGCTTATCAGGCGATCATGCTGGCGCTGGATGCGGAGCGGCTGAAGGCAGGCGGGATCGCATCGGATTTCATCAAGGCGGGGATTGGCCTGTCGGGACCATACGATTTCTACCCGTTTGATAGCCCCCGTTCGATCGCGGCGTTCAGCCAATGGCCGCAGCCTGCCGCAACGCAGCCGATCACCTTCGCCCGCGCCGATGCGCCGCCGCTGCTGCTGGTCACGTCCGAGGGTGACGAGACCGTGCGCCCGCGCAATACCAACAATCTTGCGGCCCGCTTGCGCGAACTGGGCGCGCCGGTGGAGGTCAGGAATTACGGCCCGCTCGATCACGAGGAGATCGTCATGGCTCTCTCCGTGCCGTTTCGGAGCAAGGGCACGGTGCTGGCCGACAGCGTTGCCTTCCTCAAGGGGCGGATGGGGAAATAAGCCATGTGGCTGGCCGAACCCCGTAATTCTAATGCGCCGTTGGCGGGGCTGAAGGTGGTCGAGCTGGCGCGGGTGCTGGCAGGGCCGTTCTGCGGGCAGATCCTCGCAGACCTTGGCGCAGACGTTATCAAGGTCGAAAGCCCGGAAGGGGACGGAACCCGGTTGTGGGGGCCGCCCTGGGTCGAGCGGACCGATGCCAGCGGCACAGTTCACCGCGAGGCGGCCTATTATCACGCCTGCAATCGCGGGAAGCGATCGATCATCGCGGATTTTGGCGATGCGGATGATCTGGCGCGGGTGCGGGGCCTGTGCGCCGAGGCCGACGTGGTGATCGAAAACTTCAAAACCGGCAGCCTTGCCCGGTTCGGGCTCGATTACGCCAGCCTTTCGGCCAGCAATCCGGGTCTTGTGTATTGTTCGATCACCGGCTTCGGCCAAACCGGGCCGCGCGCGCATGAAGCGGGGTATGATTTCGTCGCCCAAGGGATGAGCGGGCTGATGGCGCTGACCGGTGAGCCGGAGGGGCAGCCGGTCAAGATGGGCATTTCGATCAGCGATCTGGCCACCGGTGTTTGGGCCGCAAACGGGGTGCAGGCGGCGCTGCTGATGCGCGAGCGGGCGGGCCCAAGGCAGGGGTTGGGGCAGCAGGTCGATATGAGCCTGCTCGATTGTTCGGTGGGATTGCTGGCCAATCAGGCGACCTATCTGTTCACCACCGGGCAGAACCCGCCCCGAATGGGCAACGCCCACGCGCAGGTCGCGCCTTACGGTGTTTTCGCGGTGAGCGACGGGCATGTGATCTTGGCGCCTGCCAATGACGGGCTGTTCGGCAAGCTGATGGCGGTGCTGGGACTGGATCATCTCGCTTCGGATTCGCGCTTTGCCGCCAATGGCGATCGCACCGCCAATGCCGCTGCGCTGGATGCGCAAATCGCTGCGGCCACCATCGGGTTCACCAAGCAGGGCTTGCTTGATGCCTGTCACGCGGCAGGCGTTCCGGCGGGGCCGATCAACCAGCTGGACGCGGTGTTTGCCGATCCACAGATCGTGGCGCGCGGGATGCGGGTGGAGCTTGGCGGGATGGCGGGGGTGCGCAGCCCCTTCACCTTCTCCGATGCCGAACTGGCGCTTGACCGTCCTTCACCGATCCATGGTGAGCACAACTGACGGGCCTCCAAGCCGCTGTTGGAGACACATGAGACACTGTCCTGAACCGGAAAACCCGCCCTTTGCGCTGCACGATCAGTGAGAGCAAGAGCGATGGGCGGTGGGTCATCGCGACATTCGTGTCAGGCCTTGCCCACGTAGGAAAGCGCCCTTGCCCCTGCACGCCACAGCCGCTCGAACGGGCCTTGGCCAAACCGTGCAACCCAAGGCGACGACCACGCCAGCATCGCGGCCACCGGCACCAGCCCCAGTGCGAAGGCCTGCCAACGCGTGACATCGCCAAACAGTCCCAGCCCCCACCCGGCGAAGATCGCGGACAAGATCACGCTGGTCATCAGATAATTCGTCAATGACAGCCGGCCGGCGGCGGACAGGGCATGGGTCAGGCCATTGGGCTTGATCAGGAACGCCATCGCCAGCGCGGCGTAACTCAGCGCCAGCGCCATATCGAACGGGGCGGACAGCACCAGCGTCACCGGCCCCACCAAGGCTGCGGGAAAGCCCGTTTCTTCAAGCCACAGCGCCAGCAGCAACAGCCCCGGCAAAGCCACCAGCGCCGCGATCCCGGCAATCCTTTGCAGCCGGAAGGTGCGCCATTCGCCCTTGAGCATTCCTCCGCGCCACAGGCCCATGCCCAGCGCGATCCCCGCAAGGTTCAGGGGCAGGGAGGCCACCACGGTGGCCAGTTGCGCCGGGATCGCCAGACTGCGGCGCGCCACGCGTTCGGCCAGCCCTTCGCGCCCTTGGTCCAGCAGCATCGTGATCGTCGGCGCATCGCGGCCAAATTGCCGCTCTGCCCACAGCAGCGCGTCAGCCCCGCCGTGCCCTGCCTGAAACGCGATCAGGGGCGCGCCCAAAGCGACCAAGCCGAGGGCGACATGAACCACCAGCAGCCCAAGCGCGACCGCGATCAGCGACCGCGCCGGCAATCCTGCCAGCAGTGGCAGCGCCAGCCCCGCTAGGGCATAAGCGCGCAACACATCATTGCTGGCGAGCACAGTCGCATGGGCAAGGCCAATGACCAGCAGTATGATCATGCGGGCATAATGCGACCGCCAGGGCGCTGCACCGCCGCGCTCGATCAGGATCAGGCATCCCGCGCCGAACAGCATCGCGAACAGAGTGCGGAACTTGTCTTCGATGAAGACGAAACTGCCCAGCCACACCCAATAATCGGGTGGACTGACACCGCCATAAGAGAGGGGATTGTAATAGGCCGGGCTGGGCAGCGCGAAAGCGATGACATTCATCCCGACGATCCCGATCACGGCAATGCCGCGCAGCGCGTCAAGCGCGAGAATGCGATCGCAAGGGGCCAAGGGCGCTGTCATGATAACAGCACCCTTACGCCAGAATCAGACCAAAGCAGCCTTCAGATCTGCAACCAGATCAAGCCGCTCCCACGGGAACAGGTCGCCTTCCGCCTTGCGACCAAAATGGCCATAGGCGGCGGTCGGCTGATAGATCGGCTTGTTGAGGCCAAGATGCGTGCGAATGCTGCGCGGGGTCAGGCCGCCCAGCTTGCCAATGCCGAGAATTGCCTGTTCGATTTTGTCGTCGCCAACCGTGCCGGTGTCATGCGTGTCGACATAGAGCGACAGCGGCTCGGATACGCCGATGGCATAGGCGATCTGGATGGTGCAGCGCGTGGCAAGCCCTGCTGCAACCACGTTCTTGGCCAGATAACGGGTGATATAGGCAGCACTGCGATCAACCTTGGTCGGGTCTTTGCCGCTGAACGCGCCGCCGCCATGCGGGGCTGCGCCGCCATAGGTATCGACGATGATCTTGCGACCCGTCAGGCCCGCGTCGCCATCCGGCCCGCCGATTTCGAAGGCACCGGTCGGGTTGATGTAATACTTGGTATCGCGCAGCAGCACCGGCGGGATCACCTCGGAAACGATGCGCTTCACATAGGCTTCCAGCATGGCATATTTGGCGGGATCGGCGTGATCGCCGGTCAGGCAATAGCCCTGCTTGTGCTGGGTCGAGACGACCACGGCGGTTGCTGCGACGGGCAGCGATTGTTCGTAGCGCAGCGTCACCTGGCTCTTGGCGTCAGGCTCAAGGAACGGGGCTTTGCCGGCGTGGCGATCCGCCGCCATGCGTTCAAGGATCTTGTGGCTGTAATACAGGGTCGCTGGCATCAGATCGGGGGTCTCATCGGTCGCGTAACCGAACATGATCCCCTGATCGCCTGCGCCTTCGTCCTTGTTGTCGCCCGCGTCCACGCCTTGCGCAATTTCCGCAGACTGACCGTGCAGGTTGTTCTGGAAGGTGAAGGTCTCCCAGTGGAAGCCCGACTGCTCGTACCCGATGCGCTTCACGGTGGCGCGGACGGTGGCTTCGATCTCTTCCTTGGCGCCCGGAGCCCATTCATTGTTTTCGAACACGCCCTTGCAGCGAATTTCGCCCGCCAGCACGACCAGCTGCGTGGTGGTCAGCGTTTCGCAGGCGATGCGCGCTTCGGAATCCTTCGACAGGAACAGATCGACAATCGCGTCCGAAATCTGGTCCGAAACCTTGTCGGGGTGACCTTCAGAGACGCTTTCGGACGTAAAGAGATAATTGGTGCGCATGGGTATCCCCGGGGGCTGAAACTGCGGTTCTGCGCCGGATAAATGACCCTTATAGAGATATAAGGAAACCTTTATGTCCGGCGCTGTGCGGGTTTGCCCTAGCCGCGCGCACGCAGCAGCGCAAGCGCTCTCGGAAGGGCCAGCCCCAGCGCCACAAACAGCGCCGCCCATGCCAGCGTGAGCGTATGGCCCCACTGCGCAAACAAGGTCGGCGGGGCTGCTGCGGGGATGAAGCCTTCCAACGCGTCCGCTTTACCCATGCCGATGGTGTTGCGCACCACACCGTTCGCGTCGATCACCGCGCTGATCCCGGTTGTGGTGGAACGCAGCACCGGCAGGCCTTCTTCGGCGGCGCGCATCCGCGCTTGGCCCAGATGCTGCGGTGGACCCCAAGCGCCGAACCAGCCGTCATTCGAAGGATTGAAGATGTAATCGGGGCGGTTCGCTGTGTCGGCGACCGCGCCCGAGAACACAATCTCGTAACAGATCATCACGCCCGCCTTGCCGTGGACACCCAGATCGAGCGTGCGCGGGCCGGGGCCGGGCAGATAGTCGATGCTGCCTGCCACCAGTCGCGACGCGCCCAGCGGTTCAAGCAGCCAGCGCATCGGCAGATATTCGCCGTAAGGCACCAGATGCGCCTTGTCGTAACCGGCCAGAATCGTGCCCTCACCGTCCAGCGCCATGACCGAATTGCGCGCACTCAGGGCCGCCGGGATGCCATCGGGTCGCGGGCCGATATTGAGGTTCACCACCCCGGTCAGCAGCGTCGATTGCGGGCCGATTACGGTGCCGATGCGCTGGCGCGCGAGCACCGGATCGCCACCGGCAGTCATCTGCATATAGTAGCGATCAGGGTAGCCTTCTTCGAGATAGTCGGGAATCGCGCTTTCAGGCCACAGCACCAACCGCGACTGGTCCCGCCCCGGCGCAGTGAGGCGCGTGATCCGGGCGAAATGTTCGTCAAACTTGGCCGGATCGTTGATTTCGGATTGCGGGAGATAGGGCTGGACCAGGGTGTAGCGGACTGTGCTGTCGGGCGTTTCGCCGGTCGGAACGAACATTCCAGCGGTCAGCAGCATCGCAAGACCCGCCGTGGCGACCCAACGACGCGCGGCAAGACCCGCCAGCAGTATCGCGGCGAACAGCACCGCAAACCCCGATAGGGCGTAGGTGCCGACAAACGGCAGGTAACGCGCCAGACCCTGTGTCTCCCACCCGCCGAGAAGCATCAGTCCCACCGGCGGCCACGGATAGCCGGTGAACACCCAGCCGCGTAAAGCTTCGGTGACGATCCACGCGCCTGCCAGCACGAGCCCGAAGGCCCATATGGGTTGCCTGCGCGCACAAATGTGGGCTGCCAGCGCGGCCAGGGCGGGATAGACGGCGAGATAGAGGCACAACAGCGGCACCGCGGCCCAGCCCAGGATCTCGGGCATCTTGGCCTGATGGGTAAAGGCGGTCGCGATCCAGTTATTGGCGAGTGTCAGATGCGCCCAGCCAAAACACCAGCCCAGCCACAGCGCGCCGCGCCGGGTCAGAGTTGTGTGGAGCAGCCACATGAAGCCGGCCAGTGCGGCAAGGCCAAGCGGCCACAGGTGCAGTGGCGGGTAGGCGCAGGCTCCGATCAGCCCGAGCGCGATGGCGGCAAAGGCCGGACGCTGCTGCGCCAGCGCCGCTAACGCAGCCAGCCGTTCCATCGCGGCAATCAGCCCACCGTTTCGAGCGTGCCGTCGCTGTCGCTGCCGTTGGCGCCGCCCTTGGTGCTGACCTTGGCGCTGCCTTTGGCGTCGGGGCGGCTATCATCGCTGCGGATCGAAGGCGGAAGGATCGACGAATCGATACCGCCCACATCCTTGCCACGATCATCGCCGCCGCCATCGTCGGCCATCTTGCGCGGCTTGCGAGTGCGGACCGGCTTGTCCGCACGGGTTTCGGCCGGCTTTTCAGCGCGGGGTGCTTCGCTGCGTTCGGCCCGTTCCGGACGCGCCGCACGCGGAGCGCGCTCGCTGCGTTCGGCGCGGTTATCGTCACGACCGTTTTCGCGCGGCCCGTTTTCGCGCGGTTTACGCGGCTGACGGCGGGCGACGGGCTGCCGGGACTGCTGTTCACCGCGCCCGGAATCGCGGCCATCATCACGCTCGGAATTGCGGCTATCATCACGGCCATCGGACGATGACGCTTCACCTTCCTGGCCTTGTTCGCTGTTTTCTGCATCACCGCGCCCATCACCGCGCCCGTCACCGCGCCCATCACTGCGCGATGCGTTGCCCTGCTCTTCGTAACGCGAGCGCGAGGAGGGTTCGTTGCGCCGGACTGACCCGAAATCGAGATCGTCTTCGCCGTATTCCTCGGCCTGGTCGCGGTCGTCGTTCCGACGCGGTGCGCCCCGCTGTTCGTCAACCCGGGCCTTGTTGTCGGCGTTCACCCGGAAATAGTGATCTGCAAACTGCAGATAATATTCCATCTGGACCCGGTCGTCATTGTGGTGGGCGTCCTGCGCAAGCTTTTTGTACTTGTCGAGCATCTGGGGGGCATTGCCCCGCGCACGGCTATCAATCCGGTTCAATTGGGCGCTGTTGCCGCCCTGATTGCGGTTGCCGCGTCCACGACGACGGTTATTCCGGTTATTGTTGTTGTTATTCAAGGAAGACATTCCTTATCAGCGGCCTGGTGCAAAATGATGCCTGCACGCCCGGCCAAAGAGCCCTTGTCCCAGCGCATTCCGCCTGGCCTGGACAATCCGTCCAACCGAGGCGTGCCGCGCGCTCCGCGCTGCCGCAGCCGGGGACACGCCCTGACGGCCGGTTCAGCTGAGTTTAGGAGCTTGGCTCAGCGATTTGCGCCCTTCGCAGATCATCTGGCCTGTTGTGGACGTAGCGATGCCAAAGCGGTTTGCCAAGCCCCGCCGCGCTTTTCTCAATGGAGAATCAGCGCGCGGGGACGCCCGGCCAGATCGCGGCGCAGATCTGTGATGAAGCCCGCCGCTTGGGCGAGGGCGCTGACCGCGTCGCCCTGATTGGCGCCGATCTCAAGGATCGTGACTGCTTGCGGCGTCATCAGCCTACGCAGTTGCGGGAGCAGTATCCGGTAATCATCAAGGCCTTCCGTTCCGGAAAACAGCGCGCTGCCCGGCTCGTAATCGCGGACCTGCACGTCGAGCGCAGCGTTGGCTTCGACATAGGGCGGGTTGCACAACACAAGGTCGAAGCTGCCAAGATCGCTGGCCCAGCCAGGCTGGCACCAGTTGCGCTGGTGCCATGTGCTGCGGGCCTCCAGTTTGAGTGCGAGGGCATTGCGGTTCGCCACCGCCAATGCGCCAGGCGATGCGTCGATGCCGACCCCTTTCCAGTGCGGGCGCTCTGCCAGCAGCGCGAGCAGCAGCGCGCCCGATCCGGTGCCAAGATCGATTGCTCGGCCATGTTCGCCGGCCCGCTCCAGCGCGGCTGTGATCAGCGTTTCGCTATCTGCACGCGGGATCAGAGTGTCGAAAGTGACCGAAAGCGTCAGGCCGTAAAATTCGGCGATGCCGGTGATGTAGGCAACAGGTTCGTGCTGCGCGCGGCGGTCAATCAGCGCGGCGAAGTTGTCAGGTGCGCGGTCCCGCATCGCCGTGAGCAGCATGCCAGACCGGCTGACACCCAGCGCGTGTGCCATCAGCCATTCCGCATCCAGCCGTGCGGTGTCGCTGGTGGCGGCGAGGCGCGTTGCGGCGGCGCGGATGGCTTCGCCAACGGTCATTACTCAGCCAGCGTTGCCAGCCGCTTGCCCTCGTCTTCGGCGATCAGCGCGTCGATCATCTCGCCAAGGCCCACCCCGGCCAGCACTTCCTCCAGCTTGTGCAGCGTCAGCCCGATGCGGTGATCGGTGACGCGGCCTTGCGGGAAGTTGTAGGTGCGGATGCGTTCCGACCGGTCGCCGCTGCCGACCATCGCCTTGCGCGCCTCGGCCTCAGCGCCCTGGGTGGCCTCGCGCTGGGCATCATAAAGCCGCGTGCGCAGCACCTGCATCGCCTTTTCCTTGTTCTTGTGCTGACTGCGTCCGTCCTGACAGGTGACGACGGTGCCGGTCGGCAGGTGAGTGATCCGCACGGCGCTGTCAGTGGTGTTGACGTGCTGGCCGCCTGCGCCGCTGGCGCGGTAGACATCGATCTTGAGGTCTTTTTCCTCGACCGAAACGTCCACATCATCCGGCTCGGGCAGCACCGCCACGGTCGCCGCCGAGGTGTGAATGCGCCCGCCGCTCTCGGTCACGGGAACACGCTGCACGCGGTGGACGCCGCTTTCGAACTTCAGCTTGGCAAACACGCCGGTGCCGGTGACCGTGGCGATCACTTCCTTGAACCCGCCGATGTCTGAGGCGTTGATGCTGACAGGCTCGACGCGCCAGCCCTGCTCGGCGGCGTATTTTTCATACATCCGGTAAAGATCAGCGGCGAACAGCGCGGCCTCGTCGCCCCCGGTGCCGGCGCGGATTTCGAGCATCGCGGGCTTGGCGTCGGCGGAGTCGCGCGGCAGCAGCGCAATAGCGAGGCGGCGTTCGAGATCGGGGAGGGTGGCCTTGATCTGGGCGAGTTCCTCCTCGGCCATGGCCTTCATTTCGGGGTCGGCGAGCATGTCGGCGAGGCCTGCCATTTCCTCGCGCGCGGATTTCACTGCGGCGGCGATTTTGGCGACGGGTTCCAATTCCGCATAGTCGCGGCTGGCGCGCACGAAAGCCTCGCCCTCCAGCGTGCCCGACGCCATGCGCGCTTCCAGCTCCGCAAAGCGGTGCGCGATCTGGTTGAGCCGTTCGGGGGGGATTTGCATGGTTGGCTGATTACTCGTCTTCCCGGACGTGATCCGGGATCCCGCTTCTAAATGGCCCGCCGCGAGAAGAAAAGCGGGGCCCCGGGCCAAGCCCGGGGAGACGATGATTGTTAGGTGCGTGAGCTCAGGACGGCAGATAGCTTCGGGTCAAGGTCGCCACCTGCGAACCCGTAGTAGCCTTCTGCATTTACTCTCAGGATCGCTCGAGGCTGCTGCCTTACGGCTTTGTCATAGCGCTTTTTGGGCGAACCGGTCGCCAAGATTTCCGAAACAATGCCACCATTGCGAAGGTCGGCGAGCAAGGAAAGCGCCGCGCTCAGACCGGCATCGTCCTCTACGAGCACCATTGCTTCGAGCGGTTCAGCCTCCCGCGCCCCCACCAGCATCGCCAGCCGCTCAATCCCTGCAGCCCAGCCCACCGCAGGCGTCGGCGCGCCGCCGAGCGATTCCATCAACCCGTCGTAACGTCCACCGCCCAGCACCGTGCTCTGGCTGCCCAAAGCCGCTGCCGAGGCGCTACCCTCGTCGGGGATGAATTCAAACGCGGTGTGGCGGTAGTAATCGAGGCCGCGCACCAGGCTCTCGGCCCGCACCCACTTCACGCCCGCCGCATCGAGCCCGCTGGTGACGGCGGCGAAGAAGGCGCTGGCCTCCTCCGACAAAAACGCATCAATCTTGGGCGCATCGGCCAGAAACGGCTTGTCGCGCGCATCCTTCGAATCGAGAATCCGCAGCGGGTTCTTCTCCAGCCGCTCCTGCGATTCTTCCGACAGCTGATCCTTCACCGCCCGGAAGTACTCAATCAAGGTCGCCCGCCACGCGTCCCGGCTGGTCGCATCGCCCAGCGTGTTGAGGTGCAGCGTCACATCATGGATGCCCAGCTCGCGCAGCAGCTGATCCGCCATCGTCAGCAGTTCCACATCGGCCTGCGGCTCGCCCGCGCCGATTACCTCGGCGTCGATCTGGTGGAACTGGCGGTAGCGGCCCTTTTGTGGGCGTTCATACCGGAACAGCGGGCCATGTGTCGCCACCTTCAGCGGCGCATATTGCTGCCAGCCGTTGGTGAGGAAGGCGCGGGCGATCCCGGCGGTGAATTCAGGGCGCAGCGTCAGCGATTCCCCACCCCGGTCGTCGAAGGAATACATTTCCTTGGACACCACATCGGTCGTCTCGCCAAGGCTGCGCGCAAACACTTCGGTCTTTTCGAACACCGGCATTTCCACCCGGCGGAACCGGTACAGGCGGCGCACGCGCTCGAAGGTTTCGACCACATAGGCGAAAGCCTCGGCCTCGGCGCCGAAAATGTCCTGGGTGCCCCGGATGGCGTTGGGTGTTTTGGCGGAGGTGTTCTTGCTCATGTGGCGCGCGATTAGGCCCACACAGCCCCTTTCGCAATCCTGCGACACGCATTAA
This sequence comes from Erythrobacter sp. 'gip.4 top 5', assembly GCF_056495765.1. NCBI lineage: Bacteria > Pseudomonadati > Pseudomonadota > Alphaproteobacteria > Sphingomonadales > Erythrobacteraceae > Erythrobacter > Erythrobacter sp. 'gip.4 top 5'. The sequence goes on from NZ_CP200270.1 coordinate 691,435, forward strand.
GGCGCGCAGCAACACCTCTTGCAACGCACACAACAAAGAGAACCGTCATGCGCATCGACAAGATCCCCACCGGCGTGAATCCGCCCGAAGATCTCAACGTCATCATCGAAGTGCCCACCGGCGGCGAACCGGTGAAGTACGAATTCGACAAGGAATCAGGCGCGCTGTTCGTTGACCGCATCCTGCACACGCCGATGCGCTACCCCGCCAATTACGGGTTTGTGCCCCACACGCTTTCGCCCGATGGCGATCCGATCGATGCGCTGGTGATTTCGCTTTCGCCTTTCATTCCGGGCTGCGTGGTGCGCGCTCGCCCGATTGGTGTGCTGAACCTTGAAGACGAAAAGGGCGGCGATGAAAAGCTGATCTGCGTGCCGGTGAAAAGCACGTTCCCCTACTTTGCCGACATCGACGAAGCGACTGATCTGCCTGCGATCATTTGCCAGCAGATCGAACATTTCTTCACCCACTACAAGGATCTGGAAACCGAAAAGTGGGTGCGCGTGGGCAAGTGGGGTGACGCTGCCGAAGCGCGTCGTCTCACGCTGGAAGCGATTGAACGGTACGAGGCCCAGAAATAGGCCGTGGTCGCTGCGTCCCGCGCTGGCCTACACGTGGGACGCACAAGCGTTTCAAAAAACGCGCAAGATAGCTGCGATCATCAAGGTGATCGCAAAGGGTAGACCGATGGCCAGCGCCCACAGCGCCGCGACATCACGCTTGAAGAGTGCAGCATAACCGGGATCGATCGCATCGGCATCGTTCAGGGTGGTCCAACGCCGTTCAAACCAGCGGCAGACCGGGATAATTCCGGCGACCAAAACGATAAGAGCGAGAAAGGGCAGCATCCCCGAACTGCCTTCGGAGAGCGCCTTGATGGTCACGAAAATCTGCAAGGCGGTGTAGGCCAACAGGCCATAGGCGACATGGTCGCTCATCCCCTTGCGCCAATCGCGGTGTGTGGATGCCGGCAGTGTCTGACTATTGCCGCTCTTGTCCGTTTTCATCATGAAAGCCGCTCCCCCACGGTCTGTTGTGCCGCTCCCCCACGGTCTGTTGTGATGCGGGCAGTATCGCAAAGCTTTTCCAGAGTTGCAAGAAGGCCCCAAATCCTGCCATTTTGTTGCGTATTATGCAGGCAGGCTGAGCAAACCGCGCTGATAATGCAGGGCTTATCAGGCCGCAGCGCAAGCCAGATGAAGGGCGCTCCGAATAAGCAATAATCCTGCAAACGTCCTGCGCCCCTTTTCTGAAGCCCCAAGACTGCTAAAGCCTGCAGGCATATGAGCACCACCCTATCCGATACGCCCACCGAGGCAGCGCCGGTCCAACCGCTCGGCAGCGGGCTTGAGGTGATCTCGATTGCCAAGAGCTACGACAAAACCGCCGTGCTGACCGATATTTCGCTGAGCGTCGCGAAAGGCGAGGTGCTGGGCCTGCTCGGCCCCAATGGCGCAGGCAAGACAACGTGCTTCTATTCAATCATGGGGCTGGTGAAGCCCGATTCGGGTCGCATCCTGATGGATGGCGAGGATGTGACCAACCTCCCGATGTATCGCCGCGCGATCCTTGGCCTTGGTTATCTGCCGCAGGAAACCAGCATCTTTCGCGGCATGACCGTAGAACAGAACATCGCCTGCGTACTGGAACTGGGCGAGCCCGATGCAGCGACCCGCGCTGACGAATTGGAGCGGCTGCTCGACGAATTTGGCCTTACTCGCCTGCGCAGCTCGCCTGCGATGGCTTTGTCTGGCGGGGAGCGGCGGCGCTGTGAAATCGCCCGTGCGCTGGCGGCCAAGCCGTCGATCATGCTGCTGGACGAGCCGTTTGCGGGGATCGATCCGCTGTCGATCAGCGACATCCGCGAGCTGGTGCGCGATTTGAAGGCGCGGGGCATCGGGGTGCTGATCACCGATCACAACGTGCGCGAGACGCTTGATATCGTGGACCGCGCCTGCATCATCTATGGCGGGCAGGTGCTGTTTGCCGGTTCTCCGCAGGAACTGGTCGCGGATGAAAATGTCCGGCGACTCTATCTCGGCGAGAGCTTCACGCTTTAGCGGCCCGCGATGGCATTAGGCCCCCGCCTCGATATCCGGCAAACGCAATCGCTGGTGATGACGCCGCAATTGCAGCAGGCGATCAAGCTGCTGGCGGCCTCCAATCTCGAAATCGAAAGCTTCATAGCCGACGCGCTGGAGGCCAATCCGCTGCTCGACACGGGCGGGCCTGCTGATGGCGGTGCCGAGCCGGAGCGGATTGAAATTGCCGCGCCGGCTGGCGAAGATGCGCCCGCCGATCAACTGATGCTGGCAGGGGGCGGTGAAGGGGATGCTCCGCTCGATCTCGCTTCGGTCGACCGCGATTGGGACACAGGTGACGGGGAGGCCCGCACTGCCCGTGATGCCGAATGGGGCGCCGCGGCATCGGGCGGGAGTGACTTTGACGACATGCCCGATTGGGAGCAGCTGCGCGCCGCCGAGGTGACTCTGACTGAACACCTCGAAGGGCAAATCGGCGCGTTGACGAATGATGCGCGCATGGCCTTCGTTGCACGGCACATTGTCGGCCTGCTTGATGATGCGGGCTATCTGACCACACCGATCAACGAGGTGGCCGACGATCTGGGTGTTGAAGGGTTCGAGGCGGAGGCCGCGCTTTCTCTGGTACAATCGCTTGATCCGTCGGGGGTGGGTGCGCGCAATCTTGCTGAATGCATCGCCATTCAGGCGCGCGAGGCGGACCGCTATGATCCGTGCATGGCGGCGCTGATCGCCAATCTCGATCTGGTCGCGCGCGGCGAAGTGCAGCGTCTCAAACGCCTGTGCCGCGTCGATGACGAGGATTTTGCCGACATGCTGCGCGAATTGCGCAGCTACAACCCGCGCCCTGGCCTCGCCTTTTTGCCGTCTGATAGCACGACGGTGGTGCCTGACATTCTTATCGCCGCCAATGCGAGCGGCGGATGGGACATCGCGCTCAACGAAGAGACCCTGCCCAAGCTGATCGTCAATCGCGGCTACTTCGTCGAACTCAACGCTGGTGCCACCAGCAAGGAATCGCAAGGTTGGCTAAAGGAGAAGCTGGCGGATGCGCACTGGCTGATTCGCGCGCTCGATCAGCGGCAAAAGACGATCCTGAAAACCGCGGCCGAGATCGTGAAGCAGCAAGACGGCTTTTTCCGCCGCGGCGTTGCCGAACTGCGCCCACTGACGCTGCGCGAGGTCGCCGAGAGGATCGAGATGCATGAAAGCACGGTCAGCCGCGTTACCAGCAACAAGTATCTCGCCTGCGCACGCGGGACGTTTGAACTCAAATATTTCTTCACCAGCGGCGTGGGTTCGTCTGATGGCGAAGGCGCCTCTTCGGCGGCGATCAAGGCGCGGATCAAAGCATTGATCGATGCCGAGACGGCGAAGAACATTCTGTCCGATCAGCAATTGGCCGAAATGCTGGGCGAAGAAGGCTTCGATCTCGCCCGGCGCACGGTGGCAAAATATCGCGAGGCGATCGGCCTGGGATCAAGCGCCGAGCGGCGACGGGCGAAAAAGCTGGCGGGCGCATCTTAGGACTTTCCCGCAGGCGACAGCCTTTATGTAAACGCGTAATACCATAGCACAATCGTGCTCCACGGGGGTGTGGCGCGAAAGACTCATCGCAAAACGTTAACGCCTTAAACGTCTTATTAACCTTTTTTGGTGAGAAGTGGCGTGGTTAACAGATGGCAACCTCTCCTAAGCAGGGGTTACCAAGGGGTAAGACAGGGGACTAACATGCGCGTTCTGCTGATCGAAGACGAGCCGACCACCGCCAAGGCGATCGAGCTGATGCTCACTACCGAAGGCTTCAATGTCTATTCGACCGATCTCGGCGAAGAAGGCTTGGATCTGGGCAAGCTGTATGATTACGACATCATCCTGCTCGACCTGAACCTGCCTGATATGCATGGCTATGACGTGCTGAAAAAGCTGCGTGTTGCCAAGGTGCAGACCCCGGTGTTGATTCTCTCGGGCATCAGCGAAATGGATTCCAAGATCCGCAGCTTCGGCTTCGGCGCTGACGATTACGTCACCAAGCCGTTCCACCGCGAAGAGCTGGTCGCCCGCATCTATGCCGTGGTGCGCCGTTCGAAGGGTCATTCGCAGTCGGTCATCCGCACCGGCAAGCTGGCGGTGAACCTTGATGCCAAGACTGTCGAAGTCGATGGCAGCCGGGTCCACTTGACGGGCAAGGAGTATGCGATGCTCGAGCTGCTGTCCTTGCGCAAGGGCACCACGCTGACCAAGGAAATGTTCCTCAACCACCTGTACGGCGGGATGGACGAGCCCGAACTCAAGATCATCGACGTGTTCATCTGCAAGCTTCGCAAGAAGCTGAGCCTCGCGTGCGGCGGTGAAAACTACATCGAAACCGTATGGGGCCGCGGATACGTGCTGCGCGATGACGAAACGGTGGTCGAAGCGGCCTGACCGCTTTTACATCTGAGCGCAAAAAGGCCCCGTGTCGCAAGACATGGGGCTTTTCCTTTGGAACACGATCTGCTGCGCCGTCTTGCTACCGTCGCACACGTGAAGGAGCATGAACATGGCAGACAATCTGAAGGCAGGCGACAAAGTGACGTGGTCGAGCCACGGTGGCACGGCCCATGGCAAGGTGGTCAAGAAGATCACCGAAGAGATGACGATCAAGGGCCACAAGGTCGCCGCGTCCGAGGACGATCCGCAATACCTTGTCGAAACCGACGACGGGAAGCAGGCCGCTCACAAGCCGTCGGCGCTGCGCATGGCGTGATCGGCTCGGGCGTTGACCCGGCGGTCTGGCCCTGCCAACGGCTGCGCCTATGACAGCATTCAAGGACGGTGATCCGACCACTATTGCGCGGCTTTACGGTCGCACCGTTGGCAAGAAGTTGCGGAACCGTCAGCAGGGGTTGGTCGATAACCTTCTGCCCAAGGTTTCGGTGCCTGCCGATGGCGAGGTGACGTCTGAAATCCTGTTCGGTGATTCGCGCCCGGTCCATTTCGAGATCGGTTTTGGCGGCGGGGAGCACCTGGCCTATCGCGCCGACCTGCTGCCCGACCACGGATTCATCGGCGCCGAGCCTTTCGTCAACGGGGTGGCGCAGGCGCTGACTCATGTCGAGGACCAGCATCTTGCCAATATCCGGCTGCATCTGGGTGATGCGTTGGAGGTATTGGCGCGAATGCCTGATGAGAGCGTAACAATGCTCTATTTGCTTCACCCCGATCCATGGCCGAAAGCGCGTCATGCCAAGCGGCGCATGATGAATGATGGCCCGGTGAGGCTGATCGCTGACAAGTTGAAACCGGGCGGTGAGTTTCGCTTCGGCACCGACCATGCTGTGTATCTGCGCCATGCACTAATGGTGATGCAGCGCCACACCGATCTGTTCGAATGGGTGGTCGATAAGCCTGTTGACTGGCAGCTGCGCCCATCTGGCTGGCCCGAGACACGCTATGAGCACAAGGCGCGCACGGTTTATGGTCATGAGGTCTGGTACTTCCGGTTTCGGCGGAAATAGCGCCGGGCCGCAGTCTAACCCAGACAGGCCAAAGCCGAGATGCGGTTGTTTCCCAGAAATGAAACAAAATTGCAAAAACGGTCTTGACCGAATCTGTTGGTCGACCTAGATGGGCTTCACCGACGCGGCGCAGACGGTTTTAGCTGTAGTGCCTGGGTTGGTCGCCAACATAAACGGATAGCCGGTTCCTCGGTATAGATCGGGGGTAGCATGGCTGTCCGCTATTACTGTCTGGTGGTTCTTTGACATTGTTGATTTTTGATGAAGGGACATGTGGGCGACGGCGCCCGGTCTGGGGACCTCAAGGCTCCGGGTACCGGTTAATTTAAGCCGATGCCGCGTTTGTTGCGACCACCACGGTTGCGGCAGATGTTAAGCATGTTCATTCGTATCCATTACGTTTGACAGCAGGTATTGGCTCCTTGCAGCTCATGCCGGACTGGTTGGTGGGGATTTATCCTCGCGCTGGTTTGGTGTGTGACACAACTTGAGAGTTTGATCCTGGCTCAGAACGAACGCTGGCG
>NZ_CP200270.1:705000-3042500 GCF_056495765.1 Erythrobacter sp. 'gip.4 top 5'
AGGTCGATGGCTATGGCGCCTACACCGCGCTTGCCCGGCGTCATCAACAGATCCGCCTCGCCTTCTGCTGGGCGCACGTGCGCCGCAAGTTCTATGAGCTGGCCGAGAGCTCGCCCGTGGCCGCCGACGTGCTGCGCCACATTGCTTCCCTCTACGCCATCGAAGACGATATCCGCGGGCTACCTGCTGACGAACGTCGCGACGTCCGCGATCAGCGCAGCCGTCCGATCATCGACGACCTGCACAGGTTCCTCGAAGCACGCGGTCGGCAGGTCAGCGCCAAGGCGAAGCTCGGCGAAGCGATCAGCTACGCCCTCAAACGCTGGGATGGGCTGACACGCTTCCTCGACGATGGCCGCATCGATCTCGACAACAACGTCGTCGAGCGCGCCATCCGCCCGCTGGCTCTCAACCGCAAGAACGCGCTGTTCGCCGGCTCCGACGAGGGCGGCGACAACTGGGCGGTGATCGCCACGCTGATCGAAAACTGCAAACTCACCGGCATCAACCCGCACACCTGGCTGACCGCAACGCTAACCAGCCTCGCCAATGGTCATCCCGCATCGCGCATCGAAGAGCTCCTGCCGCACGCTCACGTGGGCTGAAAACACCGCTTACCCAGGGCCTCCAGATTTACGATGATGGTATTCGCATTGCGCTGCGTCCGATGAGGATCGAGGCTTGGTTTGATGGTGACGACGCCGGAAGACGCCTGTCCGACCATGATGCCTATATCGTCACGATACCTTTGCGCCTGCCTCTTGGGTTGCGCTGCCAGTCAATAGCAGACGATGATGGTAACGCTTGTGGGACGTAAAAACAGATTTCGCAAACGTGGCGCTTTTGCGGTTTCCGCCTTCTGCCGCGAACACGCTTTCGCCTTGGGCACAGCCCGTGTTTTGGGCTGCGGGATAAAAATCTTGACTAACCGCTCTCCTGAAACTGACAAAAATCGTGTTGGCTTACGGTAAAACCGGTCATTCGACACGCCGTTTGGGAATGGCGCCGGGGTTCCAGACTTTGCGTATTCGTCCCGGTTGATGTTCCTATCGGGCCATTACGCACCGACACGCATCGTAATAAGGCGGGTCTTCGAAAGCCCGAAGGGCCTTCCGCTTACTGCTCAGGGCCCTTCACCATTATCCCATCCTTCATGATAACGGTGAAATTACGCTCGGGATCACCGATCAGGTCAATATCGGCCAGTGGATCGCCGCGCACCAGAATGAGATCTGCAAGCGCCCCTGGTTCGACCACGCCAAGCCGACCTTCGTAGGGTGTTCGCGGGCCGGACAGGGCCAACAATTCGGCGTTGCCCGATGTCACCAGCTTGAGCAATTCAGCAGCCGTGAAATAGGGCTTCAGCCGAAGAATATAGGCGTTCTGCTGGGCGTTGAGATCAGGCTCGAACAAGAAGTCCGTGCCCCAGGCGAGCTTGACGCCCAGCCGCTTGGCCATCGGCCAAACCTGCCGTTGCCCTTCGATCACCGGTTTGCGTTTTTCGCGCCGCTTGGGGTCCATCGCATCGGTCGAATCGACCAGCATCTGGCCTGATAGCCAAATGCCCTTGTCCGCCATCAATTTGAGTGTGTCTTCGTCCAAGAGATTGCCGTGTTCGATCACCTTCACGCCAGCCTCAATCGCGCGGCGCACGGATTTGGGGTGGTAGGCATGGACGGTGACATAGGTGTTCCAGTCCGAGGCTGCGTCAACCGCCGCCTTCATCTCATCAAGCGTGTATTGCGTAACATCGAGCGGATCATATTCTGAACTTGTGCCTCCACCGGCCGCGATCTTGATCTGGCTGGCCCCCATCCGCAGATTCTCGCGCACGGCGGTGAGGACCTCGGCCCGCCCATCAGCGATTACGCTTGCCCAGATTTGCTCAGCCTTTGACATTGTGCCCGAAAAGCGACGCGAAGGTTCGTCGGGTCCGCGCAGATCGGCATGACCTGAGGTTTGCGAGATCATCGGCCCCGATGGCCAGATGCGCGGGCCCAACACCTTGCCGCTATCAACAAGCCTCTTGAGCTGAAATGAAGGCCCGCCGACATCGCGAACCGAGGTGAAGCCACGCAAAAGCATCGCTTGTGATTGCGCGGCGGACAACTGCATCACCTTTTCAAGGCTCATGTCGGGCGACGCCATCTGCGCCGGAGAAAGGCTGTTGAACATAGTGTGGACGTGGTTGTCGATCATGCCCGGCATCAGCGTCTGTCCGCGCCCGTTTATCACTGTCGCATTGGCCGAGGCTGGCTTCGCATCGGCCCCGATCGCCACAATCAGATTGCCACGCACCACGACGGTGGTCGGCGCTGACAACGCATCCGAGGTGCCATCGAAGATCCGGACATTGGTGAATACGACTTCGGTCGTGCCTTGCTGTGCGGCAAGCGGAGCTGCCAGCGTCAGCAGCAGGCCCAGACATGCAGTCAGTGCGGCGCGAAGGTGCTTTCCAATCATCGTGTTCCCCTGACTTGCGGCCCGTTGGTCTACGTTTCGGGCACACTCTATAGCGAGCAAATGATTGCATGGCTTGGCTGGGTTGCCAATGCGTCGTTGCGCCATTCAATCGCCCTGACGATGCGCTGTGCCATCACCGCGCCTCGTCTTGCCCCACCCGCGCCGCATCTTGCCCTATCCCGGTGAGACGTTCGGAACATAGTGCCGCTGGTTTTGGTCATTGTCTGTAACAACAATCAAACCGGAGATTACCGCGATGACTATTACCACGCTCAAAGACCTTTATGTTGACCAGCTGCAGGATCTTTACAGCGCAAACCGCCAGGCGCTGAAGGTCACTCGCGAACTCAAGGACGCATCCCATTCCAGTGATTTGCGCAAAGCGTTGGACGCTGGCGCCGATGGTATTGAGCAGGGGATGAGTGATCTCAAAACTCTCATTGAAAATCACAAGGCCAATCCGCGCGGTGAGCATTGCAAGGGCATGGAAGGTTTGGCAGCCGAAGCGCGCGCGCATGGGATTGAAGCCGATTTCGCCGATGGGGACGTTCGCGATGCCTCGATCATCGCGCAATACCAACGCATGACGCATTACGGCATATCCGGTTATGGAACGGCCCGTGCCTTCGCCACACGCTTGGGCCTCACGGAGGATGCCGGCGTACTTGCCAATTGTCTGGAAGAAACGCGCGGTGGTGATCGCCACATGACCACAATCGCGTCGGGCGAAGTCAATCCAGCCGCCGCCGAAGCTTAAAAGCAAAAGAAGCCCGGCCTCATCGGCCGGGCTTTTTGTCACTTAGCCGACCACCCCGGCACTCGCCAGCACCGCCAGCGTCAACACATCGGGGACGCTCGCTGTCATCGGCACGATCTGGACCGGCTTTTCCACCCCGATCATCATCGGACCGATAGTGGCATTGCTGCCGAGCTCTCGCAGCAACTTGGCTGAAAGATTGGCTGATTGCAGCCCTGGCATGATCAGAACATTCGCAGGCCCCGACAAACGGCTGAAGGGGTAAAGCGCCATCACCTTGGGGTTGAGCGCTGCATCAGGAGCCATTTCGCCCTCATATTCAAATCCGGGCTCTTCCCGATCCAGAATCGCGACCGCCTCACGGATTGCACCAAGCCACTGGCCTGATGGATTGCCAAAGGTCGAATAGCTGAGGAATGCGACCCGTGGCTCATGACCCATGCGCCGGGCGACAGCGGCAGTTTCCTTGGCGATATGCGCAAGTTCCACCGCGTTGGGGCGTTCGTTGATCGTGGTATCAGCCAGAAACGTGGTGTGATTTTTGCCGATCATCATGTGGATGCCGAACGGCAGCGCGCCTTCCTTGTGATCGAACACCAGGTTCACTTCACGCACGGTTTGCGCAAAGGTGCGAGTCATGCCGGTAATCATCCCGTCACCATGTCCCAGCGCAACCAGCAATGCCGCAAAGACGTTGCGTTCCTGATTGACCATGCGGCGCACATCGCGTTCGGTGTAGCCGCGCCGCTGCAGTCGATTGTACAAATAATCGACCATCGCAGGTACGTGTTCGCTATCGGCGGAGTTCTGGATTTCGAAGCTGCTCGGATCGCTCACTGAAAGTTGGTGCAACTTGTCCAGCACAGCCTTTGTGCGGCCGACAAGAATAGGTGTGCCGTAGCCGAAATCGCGGAACTGGATCGCGGCGCGCAGCACCACTTCTTCTTCCGCTTCGGCAAACACCATCCGCTTGGGGTTCGCCTTGGCGACTTCATAGACGCCCGACAGCACAGAAGTGGTGGGATTGAGGCGTGATCGCAATTGGACGCGGTAGGCATCAAAATCTTCGATGCGTGCACGGGCCACGCCCGAATCCATCGCCGCCTTGGCGACAGCGGAGGAGACGACTTCGATCAGACGCGGATCGAACGGGGCGGGAATAATGTAATCCGTACCGAACTTGTGGTTCTTGCCATAGGCGGCGGCCACCTCTTCCGGCACTTGCTGGCGGGCAAGTTCCGCGATGGCCTTGGCCGCCGCGACCTTCATTTCTTCATTGATCGTGGTCGCCTGAACATCCAGTGCGCCGCGGAAGATGAAGGGGAAGCCCAGCACATTGTTGACTTGGTTGGGAAAATCGCTGCGTCCGGTGGCAATGATCGCATCTGGGCGAACAGCCTTGGCTGCGTCCGGCATGATTTCAGGCACAGGATTGGCCATCGCAAAGATGATCGGCCTGTCCGCCATTCGCGTGATCCATTCCGGCTTCAAGGCGCCTGCTGCCGAAAGGCCGAGGAAAATGTCGGCCCCGGTCAGTGCCTCTTCCAGATTGGTCGCGGTGGTGGCGACCGCGTGGGCGCTTTTCCATTGGTCCACGCCTTCGCGGCCAGGCGTAATCGGGCCGGAGCGATCACACAAAATCACGTTTTCATGCCGCACGCCCATCGCTTTGATCAGCGCGGTGCAAGCAATCGCCGCCGCGCCCGCACCGTTGACGACCACCTTCACGTCACGAAAATCGCGGCCTGTGATGTGGCAGGCGTTGAGCAGGCCAGCCGCCGTAATGATGGCCGTGCCATGCTGGTCATCATGCATCACGGGGATCTTCATGCGTTCACGCAGGGCGGCTTCGATTATGAAGCATTCGGGCGCCTTGATGTCTTCGAGGTTGATGCCGCCAAAGGTCGGCTCCATCAGCGCAACCGCGTTGATGAAGGCCTCGGGGTCTTCCGTGTCGAGCTCGATATCGATGGAATCGACGTCGGCGAACCGCTTGAACAGCACCGCCTTGCCTTCCATCACCGGCTTGGACGCAAGCGCGCCCAGATTGCCGAGACCAAGAATGGCGGTGCCGTTGGAAATCACCGCAACAAGGTTGGCCTTGGCGGTGTAGCGCGCGGCCAGTGACGGGTCGGCTGCAATGGCTTCCACTGGCACGGCGACGCCCGGCGAATAGGCGAGGCTCAAGTCGCGCTGCGACGTCATCGGCTTGGTCGCTACGATTTCCAGCTTACCGGGGCGAATGGTCTCATGATAGAACAGCGCCTCACGTGCGGTGAAGCCGCCCTTGTTCTCTTCTGTCATGTGCCAGATTCCTCTGCTTGTTCGTCCGGTAAATCGTGCTCCGCTTAGCCTTGCGCGGCGCAATGCGATAGGCCGGAAATGGCGCAGGCCGGGGGAAAGGCTGCCCACCGGACATTTCCGAATCGCAGGTGATGGGGCAAGGCTTTGGCGATGCCAGCGCCCTCTGAACCCCAGTCCCCCGGCAAGCTTACGCCGATGATGGCGCAATACCTCGCGCTTCGCGAAGAGGCGGGCGATGCGCTGATGTTTTACCGCATGGGCGATTTCTTCGAATTGTTCTTTGATGATGCGCGTACAGCGGCGCAAATTCTCGACATTGCGCTGACAACCCGGGGCGAGCATCAAGGCGCGCCGATCCCGATGTGCGGAGTTCCGGTGCATTCATCCGAAGGCTATCTGGCGCGCCTGATCAAGGCCGGCTGCCGGGTGGCGATTGCCGAACAGGTGGAAACGCCGGACGAGGCCAAGGCGCGGGCCAAGCGCGAAGGCACGCCATCATCCAAGGCGCTGGTCGGCCGTGCCATTGTGCGGTTGGTGACGGCAGGGACGCTGACCGAGGAAGCCTTGCTCGAACCGCGCCGTGCCAATGTGCTGGCGGCACTGGTAGAATTGCGCGGGTCCATTGGGATCGCTGCCTGCGATGTGTCCACTGGCGCAATGGTGCTGGAGGAATGTGCAGCCGATCAATTGGGCGCCGCGCTTGCGCGCCTTTCACCCAGTGAAGTGGTCGTGCCGGAAGATTGGGACCGCAAGGATTTTGACCCCTCCGGCGACGTGATCCGCCGCCCGCGCAGCACCTTCGCCAGCGATTCAGGAGCCGAACGGCTCAAGGTGGTGCACTCCGTCGCGACCCTTGATGCATTCGGCGCATTCTCCCGCGCCATGTTGAGTGCGGCGGCGGGCCTGATTGCCTATCTCGAGCACGCCGGTCGCGGCAAGCTGCCGCTGTTGTTACCCCCGGTGGTGCGGTTGGGCGAGGCCGGAATGGCGATGGACGCGGCGACCCGCGCCAGCCTCGAAATTCTCGAAAGCACCCTTGGTGGCCGGGCAGGCAGTCTGATCGGCGCGGTGGACCGCTGCGTTACGGGTGCAGGCTCGCGGTTGCTGGCTGAAGACCTGTCTGCGCCCTTGATGAATGCCATGCAGATTGAGTCACGGCTGGCGTTGGTGCAGTTCTGGCGTGACCGCCCAATTGAGCGGGCGCGGCTGCGTGAAGCTTTGCGCGCCATCCCCGATCTGGGCCGTGCACTGGGCCGAGTGGCAGCGGGCCGGGGATCCCCCCGCGATCTTGGGCAGCTGCGTGATGGGCTGGCAGGGGCAATGCGGCTTCACCACTGGCTGGCCGGCGCGCCTGACCGGCCTGCTCTGCTGGATGAGACGCTCGCTCGCCTCACCGGCCACGGCGCGCTCACCGATTGGCTAGCGCGCGCGCTGGTACCCTCGCCGCCCACCGAGCGATCAGGCGGGGGCTATGTTTCTGACGGGTACGACGCCGCGCTTGACGAACTGCGCGCGACATCCGGCGATGCGCGCCGTGCGATTGCCGCGATGGAGGCGCGCTATCGCGATGAGACCGGCATTGCGACACTCAAGATCCGGCATAACGGCGTGCTAGGCTACTTCATAGAGGTCGCTGCACGTCATGCTGATCGGCTGCTGGCACCCGATAGCGGCTTCACGCATCGCCAGACCATGAAGGACGCTGTGCGGTTCAATTCCGTGAAGCTGCACGCCGAGGCTGCGCGCATTGCAGAGGCAGGTGGCCATGCGCTTGCCGCAGAAGAGGCGCATTTCGGAGAACTTGTGGCTGCTGTGGCGGCTGCGCGTGAAGCCATTGCGTCGACCGCTGCCGCTCTTGCCCGGCTCGACGTCGCTGTCGGCAATGCAGAGCGCGCGAGCGAAGCCGACTGGTGCCGCCCGGTGATGACCGAGGATAGCGCCCTTGCCATTACCGGCGGACGGCACCCGGTGGTCGAGGCTGCGTTAGCCAAGGCAGGCGATCGGTTCGTGGCCAATGATTGCCGCCTTGCCGCCGATGACCGACTTTGGCTCATCGGCGGGCCGAATATGGGAGGCAAATCGACTTTCCTGCGTCAAAATGCGCTGATCGTGCTGTTGGCACAGGCGGGTTGCTTTGTGCCGGCGTCGTCTGCGCATATCGGGCTTGTTGACCGATTGTTCAGCCGCGTGGGCGCAGCGGATAACCTTGCGCGCGGGCAATCGACTTTCATGGTCGAAATGGTCGAAACCGCCGCTATTCTGGCGCAAGCCACCAAGCGCAGTTTTGTGATCCTTGATGAAGTCGGCCGCGGGACATCGACCTATGATGGACTTGCGCTCGCCTGGGCCGTGGCTGAGGCGGTGCATTCAAAGATCGCCTGCCGGTGTCTGTTCGCAACGCATTATCATGAGCTCTCACGCCTGGCGGAAACGTGCGAGGCACTCTCGCTGCACCATGTCCGTGCGCGCGAATGGCAGGGCCATCTGGTCTTGCTGCATGAGCTAGCCGAGGGCCCGGCGGACCGATCCTATGGGCTCGCAGTTGCGCGGTTGGCGGGTGTGCCGGCATCAGTGGTAGCCCGTGCCAAGGCCGTGCTCGAAAAGCTCGAGGCAACGCGGAAGGAGACCGGCGGCATTGCGACAGGGCTCGGCGATCTGCCGTTATTTGCCGCAGTCGCTGCGGAACCGGCAAAGGACACGCCGGAACAGAAATTGGCCGAAACTCTGCGGTCGACCGATCTCGATGCTCTCACGCCGCGTGAGGCGCTCGATCTGCTCTATGAATGGAAACGCGCGTTTTCCCAGTCGCGTCGGTGAGCGGACACGCTCCTGACGGCACTTCGTCAGGGCTGTTTGGTTCCCCGCAATTGATCGGGGTCGGCATCGTCAGGAATCACGCCGGCTTCGATGCCGCTGTCACGGTAGATTTGGGGTTCGTCGTCGTGGTCGGGTTCGCCTGAAAAAGCCGAATTGTCGATCATGCCGGTATTTTCCATCTTGCGCATCACGTCGATCAGATCGGTTTCATGGCCAGCGACATTATCAACGCCAGGCGAGGGGGCTTTGCGGCTTTCTGTTCCGCCAGCGGTGACATTTTCTTCCTTGCGCGCATCAACGGCTACATCCTGCGCCTGTTCGCCGCGCTTATCTTGTTCGGCGTTATGTATTTCAGGGGCCATCCCTTCGGAAGGGCTGGGTGCGGGGATATTGCGATCGGACATGAATGTTCTCCTTGCCAAGAACAAAGGCAGCCAACCGAGATATGTTTCATCGGCGACGACAGTCCGGCTGCGCGATACGCCAAACCGCTTTGCACGAAGTTTTAACTGCGGTTCCGTTAGGCTCGCGCCATGTTCAAGACCGTTTTACAGAACAGCAAAGCCGCGCTCGCTTTTGCGGGGATGACCCTGTTTGGCGCCGTGGTAATGGTTGGCACGCCGGAAGACAGCGGCGTGGTCGTCAAGGCCGCTGATATTCTGGGCGCCGAACGTGCCAAGTTCGCCGATACAGCGCAGGCATTTGCCGGCGGGCAAAGCGTCGGTGACAGGCCCAGCAACGCCGATGCGGGATGGGGCCAGGAACCCAGCGTCTTTGGTACATACAGCACTGGTAGCACGCCCGCCGCGATTCCAAATCCGGCGCCGGCCCCCAACCCTGGAGGCTATGATCCGGCCAATGCGCCGTTATCACCCGGTGCCATAGTCGGGCCATCTGACAACCAGCTTCCGCCGAAGCCGGCGCCGTATATTTCCGACCGCGAATTGGTGATCGAAATCAAGTAAGATCCTAGCGGGTCGGAACTGGCGCCTCACCTGTGTAATCGTAAAAGCCGCGGCCTGACTTGCGGCCTAACCAGCCCGCTTCGACATATTTTACCAACAGCGGCGCCGGGCGATACTTGCTGTCGCGCGTGGTCCTGTAGAGCACATTGATGATGTCGAGGCAGGTGTCCAGACCGACAAAATCGGCCAGTTGCAGCGGGCCCATCGGGTGATTGAGACCTAGGCGGCAGCCCTTGTCGATATCCGCGATCCCCGCAGTGGACTGGCCCAGCACGAAGACTGCTTCATTGATCATCGGCAGCAGGATGCGGTTGACGACGAAACCGGGTTCGTCCTGGCTCAGCACCACTTCCTTGCCGAGCCCTTGTGCAAAGGCCGTGACCCGGTCGGTGGTATCTTGCGCCGTGGCCAGACCGGGGATCACTTCGATGAGGCCCATGACCGGCACCGGGTTGAAGAAGTGCAACCCGATGAAGCGCGCCGGATCGGGGGAATGGTTGGCCATCCGCGTGATCGGGATCGAGGATGTGTTGGACGAAAGGATCGCGTCCGCGCGCAACACCTTGCCGGCTGCATCAAAAATCGCGTTCTTGATCTCTTCGCGCTCGGTCGCGGCTTCGATGATGAGATCGGCTTCGGCAAAGGGGGTGTAATCGGCGACGGGAGTGATGCGCGCGAGCAGCGCCTCGGCATCGGCAGCCTCGATCTTGCCGCGTCCCATTAGCTTGACGAGCGCCTTTTCTACTGCCGCCTTCCCAGCTTGTGCGCGGGCCAGATCAACATCGGCCAACATCACGGCCATGCCATTGGCTGCAACAGTTTGGGCAATGCCGGTGCCCATTTGTCCGGCTCCGATGACGGCGATGGTGCGCATGGTCTAATCCTTCGCAAGTGCAGCAATCCCGCCGCCCTAGCCGCGAAGCCGTCGCCTGACTAGCGGTTAGCGCCCGGAACCCACTTCACATCGCGCTTGCCATTATCATTGACCACACGGGCAAGTACGAACAGGTAGTCTGACAATCGGTTGATATAAGCCAGTGCGGCCGGATTGACCGGCACTTCGGCGGCAAGCGCAACCATTGCACGTTCCGCCGCGCGAGTCGTTGCGCGCGCGACGTGCAGGCGCGCGGCAAGTTCGGTGCCTCCCGGCAAGATGAAGCTGGTAAGCGGCTGAAGTTTTTCGTTGCAGGCATCAATGCGTTGTTCCAGCCATTCCGCTTGCGACGGGACCATCCGCAGCACCATTTCTGACGGCGCGAAATCACCTCCCGGTGTCGCCAGATCAGCGCCAAGATCGAACAAATCATTCTGGACACGGGTAATCTCGGCGCCTGGAGAGCCGGACATCAGGACAGCGGCCAACCCGATCGCACTGTTGGCTTCATCCACTACGCCCATCGCCATGATGCGGGCAGCATTTTTGGAACAGCGCGAGCCATCGACAAGGCCTGTCGTGCCATCATCCCCGGTGCGGGTGTAGATTTTGTTGAGCTTCACCATTGCAGGTTTTCCGCAGCGTCTCGCGGGTCAGTTCCCGCCGTTGGCAGCAAAAATTCCAATCACGAACACAACAGCAATCGCTAGCGCCTGATACTTGATGCGCGCAAACATTGCCTTGTTCTGGGCAAGCTGCATATCGGTGGCCGTCGAGCCTTCGCCGGTTTCAAGATCAATCTTGGTGGTTTTGAGGAACGCCACAATCCCCTTGACCAGTGAAAAGGCGACAAGACCCATCAAAACGAGCAATACGATGATCAAAAAATAGTTCATACTGTTTCCAATGGACGCACGGCCCTTAGGTTCCAAGTCGTAAATGTTGCAAGCGCAGTTGTGCGGCAAGCATGAGCCCGTCTTCACCCGCCTCCCGCCGCTCTGCCAAGGCTGGCGACCCGCGCCGTTTGGCGAGTTTTTCCCCGTTTATGTCATTCAGCAACCGGTGATGATGCCAGCGCGGGACGGGAAGGCCGAGCAAGGCTTGCAGCGTGCGGTGTATGTGGCTTGCCGCAAACAAATCGGCGCCGCGCGTCACCAATGTCACGCCGTCTTCTGCATCGTCGAGGGTCACCGCCAAGTGGTAGCTTCCCGGCAAGTTCTTACGCACCAGCACTACATCGCCGAGCCCGGCCAGATCGACCGCCTGCGGCCCTGCTACATTGTCGTGCCAGATGAGCGGCCCGGTCACCGCCAATGCCCCCGCCGCATCCAGCCGCCATGCGGCCGGGTTCGCGAGGTCAGGCATACGATGCATGGAGGCACCCGGCTTGCAGGTACCCGGATAGATCAAGCCTTCCAACCCTTGCGCCGCACCCGTGGCCGCGATGTCCGTGCGGGTGCAGGTGCACGGATAAAGCAGCCCGGACGCCTTCAACTTTTCGACAGTGGCGGCGTAGTCTTCGATCCGGGTCGATTGCGCGGGCACCTCGTGCCACTCCAGCCCGAGCCATTCCAGATCGCGGCGGAACTCGTCGGCCAAGTCCGGGCGGGAGCGTGGCCCGTCGATATCTTCGATCCGCAGAAGGAACCGCCCCCCATTTTTTTGGGCCAGATCATGTGCGATGATGGCGCTGAACGCATGGCCAAGATGCAGTCGTCCATTGGGACTCGGAGCAAAACGGGTCGTGAGAGGAACGTTCTTGGCCATCGCGCTGTTTATGACACACGGCGTCTTCTTGCGTCATCCCCAGACTTGGCCCCAGACTTGGCCACAGCCTTTCCACAGGGGGGCACCAGCCTGACCCTGTGGATAGCCATCCTGTCACGGGTTTGACTCTTTGATTTGCCACGTCAGAATAGAAGCAATCAGGGAGTAATGCTCACCGTGCTTAAAGCCGAACTGATCGAAAGAGCGGCCCGTTTTCGCGGGATCGATGAGGACCCGACGCGCAACCTGTCGGCTTGCCCGGCGCTTGTGCTCAACGCCGACTACACGCCTTTGTCCTATTATCCGCTAAGCCTGTGGCCGTGGCAGACCGCGATCAAGGCAGTGTTTCTTGATCGCGTCGACATCGTGGCGAGCTATGACCGCGAAGTTCATTCGCCTAATTTTGACATGAAAATTCCAAGTGTTATCGCTCTCAGGCAATATGTGAAGCACAGCGAGTTTCCCGCCTTTACTCGCTTCAACGTCTTTCTGCGTGACCGCTTCCAATGTCAGTATTGCGGCAGCATGGAGCATCTGACCTTCGATCACGTCACCCCGCGCCGATTGGGCGGGCGCACCACGTGGGAAAACATTATCACGGCCTGCGCGCCCTGCAACATGAAGAAGGGCGGCCGCACGCCCAAGCAAGCGGCGATGCCCGTACACCAGGCCCCGATTCGTCCGACAAGCTGGCAATTACAACAGCACGGCAAGCAATTTCCGCCCAATTACCTGCACGAAACATGGCGTGACTGGCTGTATTGGGACATCGAACTCGAAGCGTGATGGGTTGGGTGGCTGGCTGCGCGCAGATTGGAACATGCTGCGTCGGTTTCACTTAACCAATCGGCCCGCCCGAACCGAGCGTTGTGGGCGGTTCTATGGCCAAAAGGTAAGAGCGATCATCACTAGCCGCAAAATGCTGCCTGCACTTGTGGCGATATTTTCGTTGTGCTGCGCCGGAACCTCACACGCTCAAACGCTTACTGATCCTACTGGCTCTGCTGCGGCCGAAAACGCCGAGGCGTCGGTGGCCGATACAATCGATGTCGCTGCGCTAACCGAACAGACGGATCGCGCCATCAAAGCGGGGCTTAGGCAGATTTTTTCGCAGGTTGACGGGCTCACCGGGGTTGAAGTTGCGGTGCAATCGGGCGTGGTTCGCCTTTCCGGTACGGTGAACAATCAGGCAGACCGTGAAAAAGCCTTGGCGATCGCGCAGCGTATCGCCGGGGTCGTTACGGTTGAGAACAGCATCGAACGATCACTGGAAGTGGATAGCAACCTTTCGCCTGCGCTCGCATCGCTATCCGATGATATGCGCGGGCTGGTCAGAGGGTTGCCGCTGTTTGGTGTTGCGGTACTGGCGGCCCTGCTGATCATTGCAGTCGGATACCTTGTCGCGGGTCAGCGCCGATTGTGGACGTGGGTGACGCCCAACGGATTTTTGGCCGAGCTGGTGGCGGGCGCGATCCGCGTCTTGGCGATTATTGCTGGGCTTATCATCGCCTTGCAGATCCTTGACGCTACCGCGCTTTTAGGTTTGGTGCTCGGTAGCGCCGGGATCATCGGCATCGCGCTGGGATTTGCCGTGCGCGATACAGTCGACAACTATGTCTCGAGCCTGATGCTGAGCCTGAGGCAGCCTTTCAGAGCCAATGATCATGTCATCATCGACACATCAGAGGGCCATGTCATTCGCCTGACATCGCGTGCTACGGTGCTGATGACGCTGGATGGCAACCATCTGCGGATCCCCAACTCCACGGTGTTCAAAGCCATTATCCTCAACTTCACCCGCAATCCGCAGCGCCGCTTTGAGTTCGATCTTGGGGTGGATTCAGCCGACGATCCGCTGGCAGCGATGCGTGTCGGCCTCGAAGCGATCCGGGCGCTGCCGTTCGTGCTGAGCGATCCGGCCAGTCATGCGATCATCCAGGCGGTGGGGGACTCCAGCATCGTTCTGCGTTTCTTTGCGTGGGTCGATCAGGAAGCGACCGAGTTCCTAAAGGGCCGAAGCCTTGCGATTCAGTCGGCGAAATCCGCGCTCGAGGAAGCGGGCTATGAATTGCCTGAACCAATCTATCGCATCCGCGTGGAAGACTTCGCCAAATTGCCCAAGGCGGGCGCGCCCAAGCCTGTCCGGACTGAAACAGCTGCGTCTGCCGCGCTGCCGGTTGACGATCATGCACTGCGTGATCGCACGATTGAACACCTCGTCAGTCAGGAACGCGGCACCGGTGAGGAAGACCTGCTCGATACGCGTCGCCCGATCGAATAGCGGTAAGACATATCGCCGTTGCTAACGAGAACGCGCCTGCGCTGCGTTGCAATTCCATGACGCGGCGCTAGGCGGGGGCGTCACGGCTTTTGCGGGGATTCGCGCATCATGAAGATCATGTCCGGCAATTCGAACTTGCCGCTGGCTCGGGCCATTGCGGCCTATCTGGAAATCCCCCTTACCGATGCCAGCGTGCGGCGCTTCTCGGACGAGGAAGTCTTCGTGGAAATCCACGAGAACGTACGCGGGGAGGACGTGTTCGTCGTCCAGCCGACCAATTTTCCGGCCAACGATAACCTGATGGAATTGCTGATCTGCATTGATGCGCTGCGCCGCGCCTCGGCCAAGCGGATCACGGCGGTGGTGCCCTATTTCGGCTATGCCCGGCAGGACCGTAAACCCGGCCCGCGCACGCCGATTTCGGCCAAGCTGGTGGCAAACCTGATCACCGAGGCAGGGGCTGATCGGATGCTGGCGGTGGATCTGCACGCTGGCCAGATTCAGGGCTTCTTCGATATCCCGACCGACAATCTCTATGCCGCGCCCGTCATGGCGGCAGATATTCAGACGCGTTACGGCGACCAGAATCTGATGGTTGTCTCGCCCGACGTCGGCGGTGTGGTGCGCGCCCGATCGCTGGCCAAGCGCCTGGATAACGCGCCGCTGGCCATCGTCGACAAGCGCCGCGACCGGCCGGGCGAGTCCGAAGTGATGAACATTATCGGCGATGTCGAAGGGCGGCACTGCATCCTCATTGATGACATCATCGATTCCGGTGGAACCTTGTGCAACGCGGCTGAGGCATTGCTGGAAGGCGGGGCAAAATCGGTCGCGGCCTACATCACGCACGGCGTCCTGTCCGGCGGTGCGGTGGCGCGGATCAACGGATCAAGCCTGAAAGAGCTGGTGATCACCGATTCGATCCGGCCGACCGAAGCTGCCGAGGCATCGAACATCATCCGAGTGCTGCCGATCGCGCCGCTGGTGGGCGAGGCGATCCGGCGGATTGCAGACGAAAGCTCGGTCAGTTCGCTGTTCGACTGATGTTTGATCCGGCGCAAGTGCGCGGCCTGCTAATCGCAGCGGCCCGTGCCCGTGCACCCTATACATATTCTGTCCTGCTGGGCATCCTGGGCCACGCATTCACCCGCCCACTGATGCGGCAGCTGTGCAAGGTTCTGGACCGAATTGATGAAGATGGGCGCGCTTGTGGCGAGCCCGGCCTTGCCGTGTTGGTGGTGCGCCAATCGGATGGGTTGCCGGGACAGGGCTGGTTCGTGACTCGCTCGGGCATTTACGACGATCTGCCGCAGGAATGGGTGGGGCCGCAGGCGCGCCGCTACACCGAGGCTCGACAGAAGCAAGCCTTCGATTATTGGGAAATCGCATGACCGATAAAGACTTCGCTCTCGCCATGCGCCTTGCCGATCTCGCTGGCGCGGCGATCCGTCCGTTGTTCCGAGGCCAGTGGAGTGAAGAGAAAAAATCCGACCACAGCTTCGTCACCGAAGCCGACCGCGCCGCCGAAGCCGCGATGCGCCGCCTGATCGAGGCCGAATTCCCGCGCGATGGCATCATCGGCGAGGAGTACGGCACCCGCAACGAAGGCGCAGGCCGTCTATGGGTGCTCGATCCGATCGACGGCACCACAAGCTTTATCGCGGGGCGGCCGATCTTCGGTACGCTGATCGCTTTGTTGCAGGATGGCTGGCCGGTGCTGGGGGTCATCGACCAACCGATTGCGGGCGAACGCTGGGTCGGGCGCATTGGCCAGCCAACGCTGTTCAATGGCAAGCCTGCACAGGCGCGCCCGCTCAAAGACCTGGGCGATGCGGTGCTCGCCACCACCAGCCCGCATCTGTTCACCAATGAAGAGGCCGACGCGTTCATGGCGGTGGCCAAACAGGTGGCGGAAAAGAAGATCGTTTTCGGAGGAGACTGCTACAATTACGGGCTTGTGGCGAGCGGTCATGTTGATGTGGTGATCGAGGCAGGTCTGAAGCTGTATGATTACGCCGCGCTGGTTCCGGTGCTTGAAGGCGCAGGCGGCATTATGGCGGACTGGCAGGGCAATCCGCTGGATGCTGGGTCCGATGGCACCGTGATCGCGCTGGGCGATCCGGCGCGACTAGAAGATGTGCTCGATGCGATGGGATAGGGGGCCGCAGCTTTCGGCCGGTCGTTTGCTAGAAATGCGCGTTGGGAAGCGATCTTGTTGCCGCCGTTCCTTGTCAATGCGATAGTTTTGCAATGAAGAAATGGCTTAGTCTTGTTGGCGCGCTCTGCTTGATTGGGTGCAGCGGTAACGATAGCGCAGCAGGTATTGCCGCGACAGTCCAGCACTGCGGGGGCGAGGAGCTCGCTCCTGAATTTTGGACAAGGGTAAGCCGGTATTCGGTCGGCGTACCATCTGATGATGTCTATGTTCTGCAGTTGTGCCATCCTGCGAGAGGCTGTTCCGCAGTAGCTTCCTACAAAGACGGCTTCGCGCCAGTCGCTGAATTGCAGAAGGATAAATTGATCTTTCAGATGCCGGGCGCAAGAGATATCAAGACTTTCAAGGAAACGACTTGGATAGGTGAACGTGAGCTACCCATCTCTGTAATTACGCCTGAGGCGGCTCAAGATGCTGTGCCAAGAAATTCGCTGCGAGGATGCCGGATCGACTGGGAGTTGAGACCCTATTCTGAGCCTGCGCTTCGCACATGATACCAACAAATCGGGCTTGGAAAGCAGTCATTCGCCTTTGCACCCAATCCAGCTCATATTGACGCACAACGTTCGCCACATAAAAGCGGACACCCGGCTTCCATACGCAAGCCAATCCTCTTGCCAATTCGCGCCGTCCCGCCTATCCGCGCGTACTTCACTGACACGAATCAATCAGCCTGCCTGGCGACAAGGGCTGCCAGGGCCGGTTCCGACGTGTCTCAATCAGGAGATGAAAATGCCCAAGCTGAAGACCAAGAGCGGTGTGAAGAAACGCTTCAAGTTCACCGCCACCGGCAAGGTCAAGCACGGCGTCGCTGGCAAGCGTCACCGTTTGATGAGCCACAATGCGAAGTATATCCGCACCAACCGCGGCACCTCGGTTCTGTCGTCGCACGATACGCCGACGATCAAGAAATGGGCGCCCTACGGGCTGGATTGATGCGCAGGGCCTTGCGCCTCGCCGTCTCACAATAAGGATATACTGAAATGCCTCGCATCAAACGCGGTGTCACCACCCGCACCAAACACAAGCGGCTTCTCGAACAGGCCAAGGGCTATCGCGGTCGCCGCAAGAACACCATCCGCGTCGCGCGTCAGGCGGTCGAAAAGGCCGGCCAGTACGCGTACCGTGACCGCAAGATCAAAAAGCGCACCTTCCGTGGTCTGTGGATCCAGCGCATCAATGCTGCTGTCCGCATGGAAGGCCTGACCTACTCGCAGTTCATGCACGGCATCAAGCTGGCCGGCATCGAGCTCGACCGCAAGGCGATGGCCGATCTCGCCATGAACGAAGGCGGCGCCTTCAAGGCCGTGATC
Organism: Erythrobacter sp. 'gip.4 top 5'; assembly: GCF_056495765.1. Classification (NCBI taxonomy): domain Bacteria; kingdom Pseudomonadati; phylum Pseudomonadota; class Alphaproteobacteria; order Sphingomonadales; family Erythrobacteraceae; genus Erythrobacter; species Erythrobacter sp. 'gip.4 top 5'. The sequence continues at coordinate 722,757 of NZ_CP200270.1, forward strand.
GCTCAGGCGAAGGCTGCTCTGCCGGCATAAGGCATTCGCGGCTTCGGCCCGAACGACAGATCAGGGGCGGGTTCCTTTGCAGGAACCCGCCCCTTTCTGTTGTGGTGGCGGCAAACGCGCGCGTCCTGAACCTGTGCGCGACTGATGATGTGCGAGCTGACATGGCCTGACAGCTGCTTTGCAAAACGGATCATTTGCCGCTAGCGGGCAGCGGCACGTATCCCTGAGCAGACCACCTGAGGCCATGAACGACATCACATCCCAGACTGAGGCAGCACTGGTCGCGATCGCGGCCTCGCATAGCCTCGACACGCTTGAAGCGCAGCGGCTCGAAACGCTCGGCAAGAAGGGGTGGGTGAGCCTTGCCTTGAAGACTCTCGGGGGCATGACTCCCGATGAGCGTACAGCCGCCGCGCCCGCAATTCAGGCTGCCCGGGCGAGTATAGCCGGTGCGCTGGAGGCCAAGAAGGCCGCGCTTGAGTTAGCCGAACTCGAAGCACAGCTGGCGCGCGAGACAATCGACCTGACGCTGCCTGCGCAGGCGGCGCCGAAGGGCTCTGTCCATCCCGTCAGCCAAGTGATGGACGAGCTTGCCGAAATCTTTGCCGACCTCGGCTTCGCTGTCGCCACCGGACCGGAGATTGAAGACGACTGGCACAATTTCACCGCGCTCAACATGGACGAAACCCACCCGGCGCGGGCGATGCACGACACGTTCTACTTCCCGGACAAAACGGGCGACGGAAAGGATATTCTCCTCCGCACCCACACCTCGCCGGTGCAGATCCGAGCGATGCTGGCGCAAGGCGCGCCAATTCGTCTTATCGCGCCAGGCCGAGTCTATCGCTCTGACAGTGATGCCACCCACACGCCGATGTTCCATCAGGTCGAAGGGCTGGTGATCGATCGGGATATTCACCTGGGCCATCTCAAGTGGACGCTCGAAACCTTCTTCAAGGCCTTCTTCGAGCGCGAGGACATCGTGCTGCGGCTGCGCCCGAGCTACTTTCCCTTCACTGAGCCCAGTGTCGAGGTTGACGTTGGTTATTCCAGCGAAGGAGGCCGGCGCGTCGTCGGTGGGCACGGCGATGCGCCGGGTCATGCGTGGATGGAATTGGGCGGCAGCGGGATGGTCAACGCCCGCGTGCTGGAGTTCGCCGGGCTTGATCCCGCCGAATGGCAAGGCTTTGCCTTTGGCTTGGGGATCGACCGCATTGCCATGCTCAAATACGGGATGAACGATTTGCGCGCCTTCTTCGACGGGGACCCGCGCTGGCTGGCACATTACGGTTTCTCGCCGTTCGATCAGCCCACATTATCCGCCGGTGTAGGAGCGAGGGCATGAAGTTCTCGCTGACCTGGCTCAAGGATCATCTCGAGACGACTGCGACCGTGGCTGAAATCTGCGACGCGCTCAACGCCATCGGGCTTGAGGTTGAGGGCGTCGAAGACCCGGCGCAAAAGCTGGCTGGTTTCCGCGTCGCCAACGTGCTTACTGCCGCGCGTCACCCGGATGCCGACAAGCTGCAAGTCCTCACCGTGGACACAGGCGAGGGTGCGCCACTGCAAGTCGTGTGCGGCGCGCCCAATGCGCGCGCTGGCATGAAGGGCGTGCTGGGCCTTCCGGGCGCGGTCGTTCCAGCCAACGGCATGGTGCTGAAGAAGAGCGCGATCCGGGGTGTCGAGAGCAACGGCATGATGTGCTCAGTTCGCGAGTTGGAGCTGGGCGAGGATCACGACGGGATCATCGAATTGCCCGCTGATGCGCCGGTCGGCAAAAACTTTGCGGATTATCATGGCTCAAGCCCGGTAATCGAAGTCGCCGTGACGCCCAACCGTCCCGATTGCATGGGCGTCTATGGCATTGCCCGCGATCTGGCGGCGAAGGGGTTGGGGACGTTGAAGCCGATCGCGATGCCCGCGTTCACTGCCAGCGGACCATCTCCGGTCGGAATCCGCACCGATGACGTCGAGGGCTGCCCCGCCTTCTACGGCCGCGTCATTACTGGCGTGACTAACGGTGCGTCGCCCGATTGGTTGCAGGCGCGGCTCAAGAGCGCGGGCCAGCGTCCGATTTCGCTGCTGGTCGATCTGACCAATTACCTGGTGCTGGCCTATGGCCGGCCCGCCCATGTCTATGACCTTGCCAAGCTTTCGGGTGCGGTGGTCGCGCGACGGGCCAAGGACGGCGAGCAGGTGCTGGCGCTGAACGAGAAGACCTACACGCTTGATAGCGAGATGGTGGTGATCGCGGATGATAGCCACGTGCACGACATTGCCGGGCTCATGGGCGGCGAACATTCGGGTGTTTCGGGGAGCACCACCGACGTGCTGCTCGAAATTGCCTACTTCGATCCCGCTCGCATCGGCGCCACTGGGCGTAAGCTGGGCCTGTCTTCGGACGCGCGCACGCGGTTTGAACGCGGCGTCGATCCGGAGTTTCTGGACGATGGCCTCGCTCTGCTGACCGGACTGATCGTGGAATTGGCAGGTGGCATGCCTAGCGAAGTGGTGCGCGCCGGTTCACCGCCGCGTGCCGCTAAGATCATCGCTTTCGATCCCGGCCTGACGCTCCGCTTGGGCGGAGTGAATGTGGCGCGCGACGAACAGCAGCGCATTCTCGAAAGCCTCGGCTTTGGTGTGGATGCAGACTTTATCGTTACCTGCCCGCTGCGTCGCCACGATGTCGAGGGCCCGGCCGATCTGGTCGAGGAAATCGTCCGCATTTACGGGCTCGACGCGGTGGCTAGCGTGCCTCTACCCCGGGTCGAAGGGGTGGCAAGGCCGACCGCGACGCCGCAACAGACGCTCGAGCGCGGCCTGCGCCGTGCTTCCGCTGCTGTCGGATTGAACGAGGCGATCACCTGGAGCTTCCTGCCTGAAAAGGCGGCGGCGCATTTCGCGGGCGATCAATCGCTCTGGCTGCTCGCCAATCCGATCAGCGAGGACATGAAAACCATGCGTCCTTCGCTGTTGCCGGGTCTGTTGATGGCGGCCAAACGAAACGCCGATCGCGGTGCGCCCGCATCACGGCTCTTCGAAATCGGGCGGCGCTATTTTCGCGCAAGCAATGGCCTTAGCGACGAAAAGCCAACGCTGGGCATCGTGTTGGCGGGCGAGAAGGCTGCCCGCAGCTGGCAGACGGGCAAGACCAAGGCGTTTGACGCCTTCGATGCCAAGGCGCTTGCGTTACAACTGCTCGAAGCAGCGGGTGCTCCCATCACGAACCTGATGGTCATGGGCGAGGCAGGCGCGCAGTTCCACCCTGGCCAGTCTGCCACTTTGCGGCTTGGTCCCAAGACGGTATTGGCCCGCTTCGGCATGGTGCATCCCGCAACGCTCAAGACCTTTGATGTCGAAGGGCCGATTGCGGCGATCGAACTCTTCCTTGATGCGATCCCGGCTAGGAAGAATGCAGCCTTCGCGCGGCCCGGCTTCGCTCCGCCTGCGCTTCAGGCCGTAACCCGTGACTTTGCCTTCCTCGTTCCGGCAACGCTGGCAGCGGGCGATCTGGTGCGCGCCGTGCAAGGCGCAGACAAAGCGAACATTGCCAGCGTGCGTGTGTTCGATGTTTTTGCCGGACAGGGCGTGCCCGAAGGCCACAAGTCTATCGCTGTCGAAGTCACACTTCAGCCGGGTGAAGCCAGCTTCAAGGACGCGGATCTCAAGGCGATTGCGGAGAAGGTCGTGGCAGCAGCGGCGAGGCAGGGCGGAGAGTTGCGCGGATGAAAACCGCTTTTGTCACCGGTGCCACAGCCGGGATCGGCCTTGCCACGGCCCGCACGCTCGTCGCGAATGGATGGCGCTGCGTGGCGACCGGGCGCCGGCAGGAACGGCTGGATGCGCTGGTCGCGGAACTGGGCCCGGACAAGGTCCACCCGGCCTGCTTCGACGTGCGCGACACTGATGCGCTGGACGCTACACTGGCCGAGCTGCCCGAGGCTTTTCGCGACATCGATCTGCTGGTGAACAACGCGGGGCTGGCCCAAGGCCTCTCGCCCGCGCAAGACGCCAATCTCGATGATTGGCACACCATGATCGAGACCAACATCACCGCGATGGTGGTGCTGACCCGCAAGCTGCTGCCGGGCCTGATCGCGCGCAAAGGCGCGATCATCGCCATTGGCTCGGTGGCGGGCAGCTATGTCTATCCGGGCGGCAATGTCTATGCCGGGTCCAAGGCCTTCGCCAACCACTTCACGCTGGCCTTGCGCGCCGATCTCCATGGCACCGGGGTGCGCGTCACCAGCATCGAGCCGGGGATGGTCGAAACCGAATTCACCGTGGTGCGCACTGGCAGTCAGGAGGCTTCCGACAGCCTCTATCGCGGAGTCCACCCGATGACCGGTCAGGACATTGCCGATACGATCCTATGGATCGCCACTCTACCGCCGCATCTCAACATCAACCGGATCGAGCTGATGCCGGTCAACCAGGACTTCGCGGGCTTCCGCGTTGCGCGCGAGGGGTGATGAGCCGCAAGGGGCTCCTCGTGATCGGCATTTTGCTCACTGGCGTGGCGGTGGCCTGCTTGGTCGTGTTCGTGCTGCTCGGCCTTAATCCGGCCTACGCAGACACGCATGCGACGCTCGCTGTGTTCACGGTGGTGCTCGGCGGCTTTCCGGCCCTGCTCGTTACGTTCCGGCTGCGTGTGGCATTCGCCACCCTGGGCGGGGTTGTGGTGCTGCTCGGCATCTGGGGGGGCTCGCTGATGATCAGTTCCGGAGAGGACGCCTTGTACGGCTTTATCATCCTGCTGGTCGACGCCGTCCTTGTCATTTACGGACTTGCCGCCGTCGGGCTGCGCAAGCTGATCATCAAGAGCTCCCTGCAATGACCTCCGACCCCAAGAGCAACCGCCGCACCTTCGCGATCATCTCGCACCCTGACGCGGGCAAGACCACACTCACTGAAAAGCTGCTGCTGCAAGGCGGCGCGATTCACTTGGCTGGCGAGGTCAAGGCGCGCGGGCAAGCGCGACGTGCGCGGTCGGACTGGATGAAGATCGAGCAGCAACGCGGGATCTCGGTTACGTCCTCAGTGATGACCTTTGAGCGTGACGGGATCGTTTTCAACCTGCTCGACACGCCGGGGCACGAGGATTTCTCGGAAGACACCTACCGCACGCTCACCGCCGTCGATTCGGCCGTGATGGTGATCGACGCCGCGAAAGGCATCGAGCCGCAGACGCGCAAACTGTTCGAGGTCTGCCGCTTGCGCAGCGTGCCGATCATCACCTTCGTCAACAAGGTTGACCGCGAAGGGCGTGACCCGTTCGAGACGCTGGATGAGGTCGCCGATATGCTGGCGCTCGATGTCAGTCCGCAGATGTGGCCGATCGGGATGGGCGGCGAGTTCGAGGGTATTCTCGACTTCGCAACCGAAACCGTCAGTCGCCCCGAAGGCCCCAGCCGCGAATTCCTCGGCACCCGTGATACGGCCGCGATCCCCCAGCGTTTTGTTGACGAAATCGAGCTAGCGCGCGGCGGATACCCGGAGTTCGACCTCGAGGCGTTCCGCAATGGCGATCTTACACCTGTCTATTTCGGTTCGGCGCTCAAGAACTTTGGTGTGATTGAGCTGATCGACGCCATTTCCCGCTACGCCCCGCCGCCCCGGCCGCAGCCTGCGGGCGAGGAGCAGATCGACCCGTCGCGTGACGAGGTCACCGGGTTCATCTTCAAGGTGCAGGCCAATATGGACCCCAATCACCGTGACCGCATCGCCTTCATGCGACAGGTCTCGGGCACCTTTAAACGCGGGATGAAGTTGACGCCGTCAGGCCTCGGCAAACCGATTGCGGTGCACTCCCCGATCCTGTTTTTTGCGCAGGATCGCGAGTTGGCGGACACGGCGGAAGCGGGCGACATTATCGGCATCCCCAATCACGGCACGCTGCGGGTGGGCGACACGCTGTCTGAACGCAATCAGGTACGCTTCACCGGCCTGCCCAACTTCGCGCCGGAAATCCTGCGCCGCGTGCAACTGCGCGACCCGACCAAGACCAAGCAATTGCGCAAGGCTCTGGATGACCTCAGCGAAGAAGGCGTGATTCAAGTGTTCTACCCGGACATCGGCTCGGCCCATATCGTGGGCGTCGTCGGGCAATTGCAGCTTGAAGTGCTGATTTCGCGGTTGGAGGCCGAATACAAGGTAGAAGCTGTGCTTGAACCTTCTCCCTTTGCCACGGCACGCTGGATCAAGGGCGATGAAAAGGCGTTGGAAGAGTTTGCTGGCTTCAACCGCGCCAATCTCGCCCGCGACCGTGATGGCGATTATGTGTTCATGGCCAAGAGCCCTTGGGATGTCAGCTATCAAGTCGAAAAGAACCCGCAGCTGACCTTCTCCGCCACGAAGGAACGGTAGTCTTGCGACAGGGCGACGTTCACGGCATGGCGTGAGACATGCACGAAACCGGCCCGACCTCGCAGACCTTCATTTCCCAACGCCTTCGCCTGAATTTTCTCGAATGGGGCGGGCCGAGTGAACGTGGGGCCAAGCCGCCGCTGGTGCTTGTGCATGGTGGGCGCGATCACGCGCGGTCGTGGGACTGGACCGCCGAAGCGCTCAGCGCGGATTACCATGTGATCGCGATGGACCATCGCGGCCACGGCGATAGCGACTGGGTGTCGGACGGAGTCTATTCGGCTGCCGACATGGTCTATGATCTGGCGCAACTGATCCATCAACTGGGCGTCGGCCCGGTGCGGATGGTGGCGCATTCAATGGGCGGCAATGTTGCGCTGCGTTATGCGGGCGCTTTCCCCGATATGGTCACGAAACTGGTGGCGATCGAAGGTCTCGGCCCTTCGCCCGAATCGCGTGCCAAGCAGCGGGCGGTACCTTATGGCGAACGCTTGGCCGATTGGATCGAGAAGAAGCGCAAAGCGGCCGGGCGGTCGCCGCGCAAATACGAAAGCATCGAAGCCGCCTTCGCGCGGATGATCGAGGAAAACGCCTATCTCACTGAGGACCAGGCGCGGCACCTGACTGTCCACGGCGTCAACCGTAACGAGGACGGCACCTACAGCTGGAAGTTTGATCCCCACCTCAACGTGTGGCCGGTCGAGGATGTCGGCGATGAGTTCATCGCGGACCTGTGGGGTGCGATTACTTGTCCGACGCTGCTGCTTTACGGCGCGGGCAGTTGGGCGTCGAACCCGGAGAAAGACGGGCGGATTGCGCATTTCAACACCGCGCGCGTGATTGAGTTTGAGAAAGCGGGACACTGGCTGCACCACGACCAGTTCGACCGCTTCATCGCTACCTTGCGCAATTTTCTGTAAGTCGATCCGGAATTCTGCCCAAAATATAATCACACGATTAACTTTTAGGCATGTAATTTTCCGCAGTTGCGAAGAAACGTGGGGATTCCGTTGCGTCGCCCGCGTTACACAAATGTGGCACGCTTGTTGCTGTGACTTTGCTGACCGGAATAATCCGGCGCAACAGGGGCCACAGATGAAATTCATCATCGCCATCATCAAACCGTTCAAGCTCGACACTGTGCGCGAAGCGTTGAGCGGGATCGGTATCGCGGGAATGACCGTAACCGAGGTCAAGGGCTTTGGTCGCCAGAAAGGTCAGACCGAGATTTACCGGGGTGCGGAATACTCCACCAACATGCTTCCCAAGGTGAAGCTTGAGATTGCTGCCAGCGACGATGTCGCTGCGCAAGTGGTGGAAACCATTCAAACCACCGCCAACACCGGGGCGATCGGCGACGGCAAGATTTTCGTGTTCGATCTCGCGTCTGCCACCCGCATCCGGACCGGCGAGACCGGCGAAACCGCGCTTTAAAGGGGCCATGCAATGAAGCGTAATTTCCTCAATGCTGCGGCGCTGATGACCGGGGCGGCCTTGCTGGCCGGTCCTGCTTTTGCCGCGCCCGTAGCAGACGTTGCCGAAGCCGTAACGGCTGCGGCGGAAGCTGCACCGGCCGTTCCCAATCCGGGCAACAACGCCTGGATGATGACCGCGACCGTTTTGGTGATGCTCATGATCTTGCCGGGTCTTGCATTGTTCTACGGCGGCCTGACCCGTTCCAAGAACATGCTTTCCACCATGACACAGATCGGGGCGACCGCGTGTCTTGCCATGTTGGTGTGGGTGATGTGGGGTTACAGCCTCGCGTTTGGCGACACCGTATATGAAGGCACGCTGGGCCTGTTCTTCAGCGGAGGGAGCTATTTCCTGTCCGGAACGGATGCGAGCAGCACGGCGGCGACCTTCACCGACGAGGTCATCAGCAAATATGTCTTCATCAGCTTCCAGATGACCTTCGCCGCAATCACCGCCGCGCTGATTCTAGGGGCAACGGCGGAGCGGATGAAGTTCAGTGCGGTGATGGCGTTTGTGCCGATCTGGCTGACGATTGTCTATTTCCCGATCGCGCACATGGTGTGGGCTGGCGGCGGCCTGTTGTTCGAAGACGGCGCGCTCGACTTTGCTGGCGGCACTGTGGTGCACATCAACGCCGGTGTGTCGGGTCTTGTTCTTGCCTACCTGCTCGGCAAGCGTCGGGGTTATCCCTCCGAACCGATGCCTCCGCACAGCCTCGTGATGACCATGATCGGCACCGGCCTTCTGTGGGTGGGCTGGTTCGGGTTCAACGCCGGTTCGGCGCTGGAGGCCGATGGTTCCGCTGGCCTTGCCATGATCAACACCTTCGTCGCCACCGCAGCCGGGGCGCTGACCTGGATGGTGGCGGAGCGGGCAGCGGGGCACAAAGGATCGGCGCTGGGCTTCTGCTCGGGCGTGATCGCTGGTCTTGTCGCGGTGACCCCCGCGGCAGGTAATAGCGGCCCGTTTGGCGCGATCCTGCTCGGCATCATTGCCTCGTTGATCTGCTATATCTTCGTTGCCAAGGTGAAAGCCAAGTTCGGCTACGACGACTCGCTCGACGCCTTTGGTATTCACGGTGTGGGCGGCATTGTCGGCGCGATTGGCACAGCGGTGGTCTACCAGCCGTTCCTTGGCGGCCCCGGTGACGGTTCGACCGCGCTAGGCGACCAGCTCGGCGTGCAGGTCTTCAGCGTCCTGGTGACGATCGCGTGGGCCGGTATCGGCACGTTAATTGCGGGCTTCCTTGTCAAGCTGACCATTGGCCTGCGGGTCGATGAAGAAGCCGAGGTCAACGGGCTCGACATCTCCGAACATGGGGAGCGCGCCTACAGCTGAGCGCACCCAACAAGCTTGGCGGGGGGAGGTCTCTCTCCGTCTCCTCTCCCTCCGCCTCACCGCGTTCCTCCTGCGAACGAACAAACTGAACACGGGCCGGAGCGGTGAAACCCTCCGGCCCATTTTTTAATTTGTGGTTTTGCGGCCTAGTCTTCGGTGGCCCCGATCTGGCTGCTGCTAACGCCGTGCATGGCCGGCCGGTTGCCCTGAGCGGCCCTATGGGCCAGAACAGAGCGCCCGGTTATTGTACAAGTCAGGCGTTTTCCGCCGCCATCACGAAATCGGCACACCGCTCGCCAATCATGATGCTTGGCGCATTGGTGTTGCCACTGACGAGCTTGGGCATGATACTCGCATCGGCTACCCAAAGACCTTCCAGCCCCTTTAGCCTCAGTGTCGGATCGACTACCGCATCCGCGTCTGAACCCATCCGGCAAGTTCCGACTGGGTGATAGACTGAGTCCGAACGGTTGCGGATCAGTTCGTCCAGCGCGGCATCGTCATTGAGATCAACCGGGTGGCGATCCTTTGGACCAAAGGCCTGCATTGGCGGCGCCTCCGCGATCCGGTGCGACAGGCGCACACCGCCGCGCAGCACGGCCATGTCGCGATCATCAGCAAGGAAGTTGGGGTCGATCACCGGGGCTGCGGCCGCATCGTTGCTGCCTAGTCGTACCGTGCCACGGCTTTCGGGCCGCAGCACACAGGCATGAAGCGAAAAGCCGTGCGCTGTCACCTTCTCGCGGCCATGGTCTTCCAGCACCGCTGGAACGAAGTGCCATTGCACATCGGGCGCAGGGCTATCCGCCATCACGGTCCAGAACCCTCCCGCTTCGGCATAGGGCGTGGTCATCACCCCGGTACGCTTACGACGATGCTCGACAACCGCTGCCGCCATCCGAAGCGTACCTTTCAGCGTGCTGCCGATGGGAACGTCGCTGTCGGTTTCCCAGCCTGAGACATAGTCGATATGGTCTTGGAGATTGGTGCCGACCGCCGGACGATCCAGCGCAACCTCGATGCCTTGAGCTTTGAGATGGTCAGCCGGGCCGATGCCTGACAGCATCAGGATTTGGGGGGTGTTGAATGTGCCCGCGCTCAGCACCACGCCCCGGCGGGCGAGTAGCGTTTCGCTCTGGCCAGCACGCCTTATCTGGACGCCAGTGACACGCCCCTCTTCTATCACGAGCTTTTCTACCAGCGTATCGGTGCGGACAGTAAAGTTGCCTGCATCCCGGATCGGCTCGACGTAGGCGCGCGCGGCTGACCAGCGTTCACCCTTATGCTGCGTTACCTGATAAAGACCGAAGCCCTCCTGGCGCTCGCCATTGAAATCGTTGTTGGTGCGCAGCTGCAACGCCGCGGCTGCCTCGACAAAGGCGTGAGAAGACGGGTTGGCGTATTTCTGATCTTCGACAAACAGCGGACCGCCGTGACCATGATATTCGTCGCCGCCGCGCTCGTTGCCTTCGGCGCGTTTGAAGTAGGGAAGCACGTCATCATAGGCCCAGCCGCCGCAACCCATCGCTTCCCAATTGTCGTAATCCCAGCGATTGCCGCGGATATAGACCATTGCGTTGATGGCCGAAGAACCGCCAAGACCCTTGCCGCGGGGTTGATATCCGGTGCGGCCATTCAGGCCCTTCTGCGGGACAGTTTCGAAACGGTAATTGGCGTTCTTGAGCAAAAACGGCATGAATCCCGGTGTTTTTACCAGGATATTGTCGTTTCGTCCCCCCGCTTCCAACAGGCAAATCCGTCGCGAGCCGTCAACGGCGAGCCGCCCTGCGACAGCACTGCCGGCGCTACCACCGCCGATGACGATGTAGTCGAAGCTTTCCATGATCTCTCCCTTTTGAAAGGGAGACTAAGCGGCTTCGCCGAGGTCCGCAATCCGGTTTCGATCAGCCACTGATGTTGCGTGAGGCGCAACGTCGGCGGTGCTTGTTCTGGCCTCCCATTTTGCGCGGATCATAGCGGAGGTCTCGCGGCTGCCATCGTGGCTCCAGCCGGGTTCACGCAGCAGGTAGGACAGCTTGTGCTTCCAAGGGGCGTGCCAGATATCACTCAGCATCCCGGCCCACTCGTGGAACACTGCCCACAAGAGATTGAAGCTGCCCAGTTGTTTGACGATGCCGTAGCGAATCGGCTCATCTTCTACATCCACCTCCGCTTCGAAGGTGCCGAACATCCGATCCCAGACGACAAAGACACCGGCGTAATTCTTGTCAAGATAGCGTGGGTTGGTGGCGTGATGGACGCGGTGATGCGATGGCGTGTTCATCACCGCTTCGAACCAGCGCGGCATCCGCTTGATTGCCTCGGTGTGGATCCAGAACTGGTAAATCAGGTTAAACCCGCCACAGATCGCGATCATCGCTGGGTGAAAACCAAGCAATACGAGCGGGATGGTGAAAAGCACCCCAAAGGTGAAAGGCCCAGTCCAAGTCTGCCGGAGCGCAGTCGACAAGTTGTAATGCTGGCTCGAATGGTGGTTCACATGGCTCGCCCACATCCAGCGGATGCGGTGTCCGGCGCGGTGAACCCAGTAATATTTGAGATCGTCGAGCACGAAGCACGCAGGCCAGGCCCACCACACGGCCCACCATTCCGAGCCAAAATCCGCCACCCGCCAGTTATAGGCGAGTAGCATTAAGGTGACAGCGAACCCGCCCAGTAACGCCCCTGCGACCGTTGAACCAAGGCCGAAGGATAGGCTGATAAGGGTGTCTTTGGGCTCGTAAGCGTCAGGCGCCCGCAGCTTGGCCCAGATCATTTCGGCCAGCACTGCAACCACAAACAGTGGTACGGCGTATTGCGTGGGATTAAAATCGGGCATCTCGTGGGCCATCATATACGATTGATCGCATTGGCCCAAGTCGCGGGATCAGCGATGTTGAGGATGGTCTTGCCGAACCGCGCTTCACCTGTGTCGATCGTCAAACTGGGTTGGTCTTTTTCCGCTGAAAGCGATGCGCTCGCCTGCGGCGTGAGCAACCTTCCGGCAAAACGCGTTCCGTGCCGCCGAACCAGCATGATCCGGCCGGCCGCATCGCGGGCTAGCGCGCCTGCGCCTTCGGCATCGCAAACAACATCAGTCGGCGTAAAGCCGTCTTCGACCTCGCCCACCGCACGCCGCACGGCATCTTCACTATCGAGTTTCGGGGTGCCGCCCAGTTTCATCCACCGTGTTAGCCCATAAAGCGCGAGAATCGCGGCAAGCGAACCGGCGGTCTGGACCAGTAGGGGCGATATGGTCACAACAAGACGCTTCAACGCGCCGCGAGCATGTCGATCATCGCGCGAATTGGACTGACATCATACCCGGCCTGCGCGGCTGTTTGCGCGATGGCTTGCGGCTCAACACCCTGCTTTGCGGCGGCCAACGCCCACAGGAAGGTCGAGCGGGTGCCCGATCGGCAATAGGCGAGAATCGGGCCTTCGGCCTGCTCCATCGCATCGATCATGGCATTGACCTGCGGTTCGCTGAACCCGGAATGACCAATCGGGATGGCAGCGTAATTCATGCCGGCGGCGGCCGCAGCGGCTGCAATTTCTTCGCCCTGTGGCGCCGAAGGGTCTTCGCCATCAGGGCGGTTGTTGACGATAAGACCCACACCAATTGCTGCTGCGGCGGCCACATCATTAAGAGTAAGCTGTTGGCTTACAATCATATTTTCGGTCAATTGGCGAAAATCACTCATGGTCAGTTCTGTATTCCTCGGCAGCTTCGGCTCCACTCATGCCCAAGGTGGCGTTATGGCACAAGCGCGGCAGTAACATGCTGTGCTTCCACTCATGCGACCGCAGTAAATTCATTCGCAAAGCAAGCTTTTATGCGCTATGTCCTGCGCTGCGCGCGCGATGGACCGCAAGCCCTTCGCGCCTGTGTCCGGTGCGGCTCACTGTCCACGACATCGGCACAATGGAAGCCGGGCAGTGTGGCAAGGTACGTACTGATCTATGGGTTACGATAGGGGACGCCGGCGCGGACGCGATAAGCGCGACGGTTTCGGCGAAGAAGGTTTCGATCCGTTTGGCGGTGGGAACGACGGTTTTCCGCCCGCGCGAGATTTTGGCAGCGGTGACCGTTTCGGCGGCGGCGGCGGTGATCGCTACAGCGGCGGCAGTGGCGGCGCTCCTCGGGGCGGCGGCTTTAGCGGTGGGCCGCGCGGTCCCGGCGGCGGCAGCGGCGGTGGCGGAGGGTTTGGCGGCGCGCCGCGGATGCCCGCGCAGATCGTTGGCACCGGCAAGGGCACTGTGAAGTTCTTCAACACGCAGAAGGGCTTTGGCTTCATCCAACAGGAAACCGGCGGTGAAGATGTGTTCGTTCACATCAGCGCGGTTGAGCGCGCCGGATTTGAAGGGCTCGCCGAAGGCCAAGAGCTTCAATATAACCTCGTTGACCGCGGCGGCAAGGTGTCGGCGCAAGACCTTCAGGTGGTCGGCGATGTGATCGCGGTGGCGGCCAAGCCAACTGCACCTCAGCGCGAGCTAACAGGTGAACGGGTTAAGGGCACGGTCAAGTTCTTCAACGGAATGAAGGGCTTTGGCTTTCTTGTTCGTGATGACGGCGAGCCTGATGCCTTCGTCCACATCAGCGCGGTCGAGCGTTCGGGGCTTTCCGCTCTGAACGAAGGCGAGCGTTATGAATTCGATCTAGAGGTTGATCGACGCGGGAAACATTCCGCCGTCAATCTGGCGCCGATCGAAGGCTGAACGTAGCCCCAACCGCCTCTGGGGTTCCACGCAGGGTTGGTAGACGATAAACACAGATTGCAGATGGCGGCTCTGGTGCAGGGCCGCCATTTGCATTTTAGTCTTTTGCCTCTTTGCAAATCAGGACAATGCCGATGTCGATTACCCCGCTTATGCCCGTCTATCCGCGCAGCGGTGTCCGGCCGGTGCGCGGCGAACACTGCCACCTCATCGATGAGAACGGTACCCGCTATCTGGATTTTGCCAGCGGCATCGCCGTGAACCTGCTCGGGCATTCGCATGAGGGGCTGATTGCCGCGATCCAGCAACAAGCGGCAACGCTGATGCACGTATCGAACCTGTATGGCAGCCCGCAAGGCGAACGATTGGCGCAAATGCTGGTCGATACAACCTTCGGTGATACGGTTTTCTTCACCAATTCGGGCGCCGAAGCGGTCGAGTGCGCCATCAAGGTCGCACGTGCGTATCACCAGAACGCAGGGGAAGAGGGCGACACCAACCGGTTTGAAATCATCACCTTCCACAATGCTTTTCACGGGCGGACGATGGCGACAATCAGCGCCTCGAACCAGACCAAGATGCACCACGGCTTCGCGCCGCTGCTCGATGGATTCAAGTACGCCCCCTTTGATGACCTGGAAGCCGTCAAAGCGCTCATCGGCCCGAAGACGGCAGCGATTTTGGTGGAACCGATCCAGGGCGAAGGCGGCATCCGCCCCGCTACGCATGAGTTTATGGAGGGCCTACGCGCGCTGTGTGATGAGCATGGTTTGATGCTGGTTCTGGATGAGGTGCAATGCGGCGTTGCGCGCACTGGCAAGCTTTATGCCTATGAACATTACGGGGTTGCGCCGGACATCATGGCAACTGCCAAGGGCATTGGCGGAGGTTTTCCGCTGGGCGCTTGCGTGGCTACCGAAAAGGCCGCGCGCGGCATGACATTCGGCACGCACGGGTCGACGTATGGTGGAAATCCACTAGCAATGGCAGCTGGAATGGCAGTGATGGACGCCGTCGCGAACGACGCGTTTCTTGCCTCCGTGGCTGATAAAGGCGAGCGGCTGCGCTCGCGACTTGAACAGTTTATCGGCAATTATCCTGAATTGTTCGAACTGGTACGCGGCAAGGGGCTGATGCTCGGCCTCAAGATGAAAGTCGAATGCCGCCCGTTTTACGTACACCTGCGCGATCACCACCAGTTGCTAACGGTGGCGGCAGGCGACAATACCATCCGCATCATTCCGCCGCTGGTCATCGGCGATGCGGAGATCGACGAGTTTTTCGACAAACTGTCGGCGGGTGCGGCGAGCTTCAAGGTGCCGGAACTGGCATGACTGGCTCAAATATCGAAGGCGGCGGGCAGTATCGCCATTTTCTCGACCTTGGCGATGCAGGCGGCGATGACATCGCAGCCATGATCAACGATGCGATTGATCGCAAGGCGGCGCGAGCGGGCAAACCCAAAGGCGCAGTCGATACCGATGTGCCGCTTTTCGGAAAGGTGCTGGCGCTCGTGTTCGAGAAAAGCTCCACCCGCACGCGGGTCAGCTTCGACATCGCAATGCGCCAACTCGGCGGGAGCGTGCTGCTGCTTGATTCGGCCTCAAGCCAAATCGGGCGGGGCGAGAGCATTGCTGATACCGCTCGGGTGCTCAGCCGGATGGTCGATGCCATCATGTTGCGCACCGACGATCACGCCAAGATCGAGGAAATGGCGCGCCATGCCACAGTGCCTGTCATCAATGGACTGACCGACATGTCGCATCCGTGCCAAATTGTCGCTGATCTCCTAACCGTGATCGAACATGGCAAGGCGCTTCCCGGTCTTGAAGTGGCTTGGTTCGGAGATGGCAACAACGTGCTGCATTCGATCCTTGAAGCGGCGGGGCTGATGAAGTTCAACGTCCGCGTGGCGGTGCCGAAAGGTTATGAACCCGATACGATCTTCGTTGAATCAGCGCGCGCAGGTGGCGCGACCGTCACAATAACGCAGGACGCGCAAGCTGCGGCACGTGGAGCGGACGTGATCGTCACCGATACATGGGTCTCAATGGGGCAGGCCCATGCTGACGAGAAACTTGCGGCTATGGCCCCATACCAGGTCAACGCCACACTGATGGCCTTGGCAAAGCCGGATGCAGTTTTTCTCCACTGTCTTCCGGCGCACGTTGGCGAAGAGGTCAGTGAGGACGTGTTCGCGGGGTCGCAATCGGTCGTTTTCGACGAGGCCGAAAATCGCATCCACGCGCAAAAATCTGTGCTCCTGTGGGGTTTCGGGCTGCTCGGAGGCTGAGCCGGAGCCGCAAGGGTCTTTTGTACGAGCCTTGCCGTACCCATATCTCGCGCCATGGCTGATACGATGAAAACGACCGAGACCTATTCCGATGCCTTGATGGGCTTTATCCTCCCGCACCGCAGCGCCCGGGGTCGCTTTGTGCGCCTCGATAGCGTGCTGGAACAGGTGCTTTCGGCGCATGATTACCCCGCGCCAATTACGCATCTGCTGAGCGAGGCACTGGTGCTCGGCGCACTGATGGGCGGTTTGTTGAAGGGTGCGGAAGCGCAGCTTACCCTACAGGCGCAGACACAGGGCGGCGTGGTCAAGCTACTGGTGGTTGATTTTCGCGCGGGCGCGATGCGCGGCTACGTCGATTTCGACGGCGAACGGCTCGCCTCACTGGGGGCTAACCCCACCCTGAAGGCCCTGTTCGGCGAAGGCTATCTTGCCATCACTTTCGAAACCGAGGTGAAGCAACGCTATCAGGGCATCGTTCCGCTGGAAGGCGATAGCCTGGCGGAGGCGTGTGAGAGCTATTTCAGTCAGTCTGAACAGATCCCGACATTGATCCGGGTCGCCAGTCGTGCAGGCGCAGGTGGCCGCAAGGCGGCTGGATTGTTGGTTCAGCACTTGGCGGATGGCGAAGAGGGTCGCGAGCGGCTGCATGTCCGGCTGGATCACCCCGATTGGGAGCATATCGCGGTCATGGCAGGCTCGGTAAGCCATGATGAGTTGCTCGACCCTGCACTATCGCTCGAAGCGATTGCGTGGCGGCTGTTCCACGAAGAGGACGAGGTTCGGGTCCAAACGGGCGCACCCTTGTCGCAAGGCTGCCGTTGCAGTGCTTCGCATTATGAGGCGATCGTTGCGCGATTCCCCGTAGATGAGCGCGAGGAGATGCGGGGGCCGGATGGAACAATTGCAGTCGACTGCGCCTTTTGTTCACGGACGTTTACGCTAGCGCTTTAACGCTTCGTCGAGAATTTCGGCAATCTCAGTCCAATTCGGCTAAAAAATGCAATCCGCTGGAGCCATACTCTGGCAAGAGGACGTCATGACCAATCGAACTTATCGTAGCATCGGTGTCTTGGGGCTGGGTGCGCTCGCCGCAGGGGTGGCGCTGTGGTCGGCCGTGCCGACTCTTGCGCAGGGCAATGGCCTCGCAATGCTTGGAACGCTGACCAAGGGCGAATGGAGCGTCAAACAGCGCGGTGTTGCGCGGGATCGGAAAGTCTGTGTGAAATCTGGCGAAGAACTGATCCAGCTCGTGCATCGTGAGAGCGGGTGCAATCAATTTGTGGTTGAGGATGGCACAGCGCGGGTAACGGTTCAGTATACCTGCCCCAGCAATGGGTATGGCCGCACCAGCATTCGCCGAGAGACCGGCACGCTCGTGCAATTGGAAAGCCAGGGTATACATGGCGGCGTCCCCTTCCAGTTGACAGCCGAGGCCCGCCGCACAGGCGCTTGCTGAGCCGCCCACATTGCCTTTATCCGCGCGCGTGTTAGTTGGGCGCCATGACCGGATCGGAAGAAACTTCTGCACAGCCTTTGGCCATCGTGTTGCTATCGGGCGGGCTGGATTCGATGGTTACCACTGCGTTGGCGCAAGAGGCTGGATTTAGGATCCATGCCTTGACGGTTGATTACGGGCAGCGTCATCGGGTCGAATTGGAATCTGCCGCGCGAATTGCCGAGCGATTGGGATTGGCGCGTCATACCCAGATCGCGCTTGATCTGAGCGCGTTTGGCGGGTCCGCGCTAACCGACGCAATCGCCGTGCCCAAGTTAGGGGTGGGCGGCGGCATTCCGGTCACGTACGTGCCAGCGCGTAATTTGGTTTTTCTCGCTTTGACGACCGCCTGCGCCGAAGCGGCCGGCGCGCGCGACGTGTTTATCGGAGTCAACGCACTCGACTATTCGGGCTATCCAGACTGCCGGCCCGAATTCATCGCCAGCTTTGCTGAAACCGCTCGGCTTGGCACCAAGGCGGGCGTTGAAGGCGCGCCCTTCACGATCCACGCCCCGCTCCAGCACATGACCAAAGCCGATATCGCTCGAGAGTGCGCGCGGCTGGGCCTAGATCCGGCGTGGAGCTGGTCGTGCTATGATCCGACGCCAGAAGGGGCCGCCTGCGGTCTGTGTGATTCCTGTCGCTTGCGGAAAAAGGGTTTTGCCGAGGCCGGTATTGTCGATAGCACGCTTTATAAGGTCTGAACGGCGCTGAGCGCAGGCACTTAATCAAAGCATCCGGGATAGGGGATCAGCGTTGAGCGATAAAGCCGAAGTGGTCGATGACCGCAGTGAGGATTCTGTCCCGGCATACAGTTGGTACGTGTTGGGCGTCTTAGTTGTCGTCTATATCCTCAACTTCATTGATCGGCAGATTCTTTCTATCTTAGCGGTTGATATCAAGCGCGATCTTGATTTGACCGATGGCCAGCTCGGGTTCCTTGGCGGTGCGGCATTTGCGGTTTTTTATGCGTTGTTCGGCGTTCCACTAGGGCGTCTCGCTGACCGGTGGCACCGCGTGCGGCTGTTGACCATCGGTCTTCTGCTATGGTCAACGATGACAGCGCTTTCCGGGTTCGCCCGCAATTATTTTTCGCTGTCGCTTGCGCGTATGGGTGTCGGCGTCGGTGAAGCCACTGCGAGCCCGACTGCATATTCGCTGATTTCCGATTATTTCCCGGCACGAAAGCGCGCTACGGCTTTGGCGATTTATTCGTCAGGGCTTTATCTCGGTGGCGGCGTATCGCTCCTGATTGGGGCCAAGATTTCGAAGGTTTGGGATGCGGCTTATCCGGGCGGCGGCATGGCTGGACTGGTTGGTTGGCAGGCAGCTTTTCTGGCAGTCGGGATACCTGGTGTGTTGCTTGCGTTCTGGGTGGCGACCCTGCGCGAACCCGCGCGTCCGGCAGCTGAAACGGCGCATACGCGTCACCCGCTGATCGATTTCTTCGTCGATCTGTCGATGTTGTTGCCGCCCTTTACGTTGTACCACGCGATGCGCCGCGGTCCGATGGCGGCGTTGGTAAATGTGGCAATGGCGGCTGCAATGACAGGGGTTGCCATCATCATGATCGAACTTACCGGCAATATCCCGCAATGGTCGGCGATTGCGTTTGGATATTACGCGGTTTTTTCTTGGGCATCGACATTGCGCCGGCATGATCCTGCAACCTTCAGCTTGATCTGGGGTACTCCGGCCTTCATCTGCACGGCGTTGGGATATGGACTGGTATCGCTTGGCGCTTATGCACTGGCGTTTTGGTCGGCGCCTTATGCCGAGACTGTGCTGAAATTGCCGAAGGACGAGCTTGCATTCATACTTGGGGGTAGCGGCGCTGTGTCAGGGTTTCTTGGCGTCATTCTAGGCGGGCGGCTGTCGGATTGGCTTCGCGCCCGCAACCCTTCCGGACGCATTCTTGTAATTATGTTCGGGATCGTCGCGCCTGTCATCCCGATCTGGATCGGCTTTACGACCGATAATGCGGCTCTGTTTTACGTGATGAATTTTCTCGCTGGGCTGTTTGCGGCGACAGCTCTTGGGGCGGCCGCAGCAACCACACAAGACCTAGTGTTGCCGCGGATGCGGGGCACAGCGACGGCTTCGTTTTTCTTGGCGACCACTTTGGTGGGCCTTGGGCTTGGTCCTTATATGGTGGGGCAGATTTCGGAACTGACCGGAAGCATGCGAATTGGCATGCTCTCTCTTATAGGGGTTGCGCCGATTTCGCTGGTCTTGCTCGTCTACGCGTACCGAACCCTACCGAACGCCGAAGCTACGATCGCAGAAAGAGCTCGCGCAGCCGCAGGCGAATAGTGCAATGCGACGCAGCAAATCTCTGAGAATTGGGTGTTCTGTTAAAGTGATGCTCATCTACTAGACAGGCTTATGCGTTGCGATTGTTCAACCTTTGGGTGCGATCACAGGCTGCCTTGCAAATATCTGGCATACTCTTTCGACCCTCGCGATGCGTCGTTTGAGGTTTGAGCGCAAGATCGGCTTGCGTTACGCGGCTTTGTTCTTGGCGCCTTCAGCCGGGTTCTCAAACAGCAGGCAATAAAAAAGGGGCCGGATTGCGCCGGCCCCTCTCTCATGTTCCTTCGAACAGTCGCTTACATGCCTGAACCCGGACCATAGGTCACTTCCACGCGGCGGTTCTGTGCTTCACGCACACCGTCGGCGGTGGGTACACGCGGCTGGGTTTCACCAAACGCTTCGCTGTTGATGCGCGCGCCGGGGACGCCACGGCCGGTCAGGTAGGAGTTGACCGCCGCGTTACGACGTTGGGCAAGACCAACGTTGTAGGCTGTGCTCCCTGCACGGTCTGTGTGGCCAGCGAGCATGACGCTTGCCGAACCGCAGTTCGCATAGGCAGTTACGGCGCTGTTAAGGATGCTCGCAGCCTGCGGTGTGATGTCCGACTTGTCAAAATCGAAGAACACCACATACGGACCCGTGTTGCACGCAGCCTGCGGCGGCGGCGGAGGCGCCGGAGGCGGCGGAGGCGGCGGCGGCGGCGGCGGCGGCGGCGGAGGCGGCGGTGCTACTGCACCACCGAAGTTGTAAGTGATCGAACCCAAAATCGAGTGGCTGGAAAGCTTGGTCTCAAGCGTACGCCCCAACGGGTCGATCAAGTTAACATCAGGCACATTGAAGTAACGATACTTCAAGCCGACATCCCAGGAGTCGCTGATTGGGGCGCGAACGCCTGCCAGCAGCTGCCATGCAAAGCCAGTGTCCGAATCATCCCAGATGCCCGGACCGTTTGCGTTGACGATGCCTTCCATGTCGACACGGGCCACACCGACGCCGCCGCCGGCAAAGCCTTGAAGGCCATTGTCCGACCCAAAATCAAACAGGCCATTCAGCATGAAGCTAAGTGCGTTCACTTCGCCAAAGGCTTCACGATTTCCGGTGAACGTGTTGAAACCTCCCGCAGAGGGATTCAGCACAAGGCCCTCACTACCGGCCTGCACGTCTGAAAGGTCCGCGGCGCGGTAGCTGGCTTCTGCTTCAAGGCGGAAAACCCCGAAATCGTAACCAACCATGCCGCCGAAATCATAACCAACATCGTAGTTGGCAACCGCACTATCGGCGGCACCGTTCACATCGAGGCTTTGGTCTTCGACGATCATCACGCCGCCGTCACCCTGAATATACCATTGCCCTTCACGAGCCATGGCGGGTGTGGTCAGCGCGGTCGAAGCCATCGCCATCCCAATGACGAGTTTGCGCATTCTAAAATTCCCCTTTGAATTGGACTTGAGGCAGTAAGGCTCTCTATCTTTTCGACCTACATCAGGCAAGCAATCAATAGACGATTGGTGTTGCAAGAATGTCGCGATGACCCACTCGTGGAAAAAAATGCAATCTGCAAACTGGTGTTAAACTGTCGGCTAAGGCGTCTAGAGGACTGAAGAAGACAAAAGGCCAAGGGTTTGCAGCGATAGCGACAGTGTTGCAATTGCGTCTCGGGCTTCAGTGTCAATCACCGTTCCGCCTGTGGGGTTTTCAGGTGCAACGGCGCGCTCCCACAAGCTTCTAAACACCAGTACGTGACCAGTGGTGCTATCAAACACCTGCATTCCTTCGCGTGGGGTGATGAAATGCCAAGTTCCGCCAATGCGCAGTGCAAGGGCATCTTCGCGCCCGGCCCAAGCCGCTTGCGCTGGGTCCGTAACGCGAAAGCAGTCGCCTTCCGCTGCCGTTTCGGGCGGAATGGACTGTGAGGCAACAACAGTTCGCGAACATATCGCATCGAGCACACAGAGGGCTTGATTGACGAAAAACTCCTTTTGCGCCTGACCCGCGATAAGCAAGGGCATGCCAAGAAGGGGAGTTGAACTCGGGAAAGTTATCGGATCTGACATAACATACTCCAGGCGATCATGAAATTTCGGCGAGCAACAACGCGGTGGAATGATCGAAGGTGCCGATCTGCCTGACCCAGAGCGCGGCGGGGCCATGAATGGCGGCAAGTGCTCCGCGTTCGGGTAGCGTAAGGCGCAACCATGCAGCGTTACGTTGCCACGTAACAAAAGGGGCCTCGGTCGATCCGTAGCCCACAAGATAGGCTTCGCGCTCTTCGACGAGCGGCACTTCAACGCTATCGCTCCATCGCCACTGGCCTCGCCCACGCCGGGTCCAGGAGTAATGGATTGCCTGGTCGGCCTCCAACCGCGTCCGCGCGTGAACAGGGCAAGGAGGGCGGCGCGAAAGACCAGAATTTGCCAGCGTAGCGATAACGGGTTCGGCGTCGCCAGTCCCGATCGCCGCGACACGGGAGCTGGCGAGCGGCGGAAGCAGGAGTGGATCCAAAGCGATCAAGCGGTCGTCAACCACGATGACTGGCGTTTGAGCCGGATGGCCAAGGGCTGCGTCAGGTTCTGTGCCGCCGCGTCCGCGTAACAGCCCGGCAAGCCGCCAGCGTCCGCTTCCCAAAGGCTCGGCGCGCAAAAACTGCATAAGCTCGCCACCGATCAGCACGCGGTTTGCCCCATTGGCGATGCCGGAAATATCGGTGTCAGTGAAACCAAGATCCTCTGCAAACATATCGATCGTCGCCGTGGCCGCTGGCTCAAACAGCAAAGATGACGACGGCGCCAACGGTGCGGCAAGCGTCCCCACCATAGCGCGCTGGGCCCCAGTCGTGCCGAGATCGACAAGCGCTGTGCCTTGAACCGCAAACAGTGCGGCGCCCCGCCAGGCTCTGTTCGTCGCTGAGGCGGCGGCGAAAATCAGAGGACTAGCGAGATTGGCGCTTTCGTCTGGCGGGAGTTCCGTCACCGCGAGTTGCGTTTGCGGAACCACGAGATCAACGGGAGCAAGGTTTTCGCCCGGATCACTCTGGCGCGGCGTGCTGCCGGCTGGTGCAAGACGTTCCAGTTCGAGCACAATGCCGCGATCCAGCCACTCCCAGCTACGCAGTAGCCAGTTTCCGGGGGCACCGGGCAAGCGCACGATGCAGCCTGGAGCGATCCGCGGGTCGAGTTCACCAATTCGCCAAGTGACGGTTTCGTGCTGCCAGCGCGCCCGGTTGGCGCTATCATTCGCAAGCTGTCTGGCGCCGCTGGCTGTCATGGTTGCTGGCAGGTCGATCATCAATTCGCGTCCAGCCTGCCTCCCACCTGCCGCCCGCTGCACACCGGTCTGGTAATCGCGCTCCTCGTCATAATAACGAAGGGCAGCAGGCGCGCGCGCCGGCATTCCTGCACGCTGCTTGTTGCGTGCATCATCTTGTGCGCGATCGCTTCGCGCGAGTGGGCTCGGAAGGGTCACGATGGATTCACTGGCATTGTCGCGTGCAGTGATGGTGAGGCCGTCGCTTCCCGACATGCAGACCAGGGGGATCACCTGATCAATCGCGGCAAGCGTCGAAGCCAGAGGGCCGCCCTCGTCGGCAAAGCCTCGTGCATAGGCGAGCGGCGCCGGGAGGGCCATCGAGGCGGCATCAGGCACGATTTGAGCGAGTGTTACGCTCTGTTCGCCTCCCTCTGCAAAGACCTCGAAGCTGAGCGCTGGAATGCGGTTGCCGTAATCGCCCAGTTCGAGATCCTCGAAAACGACATAGGCGCAGTCGCGAAATGCGGGCGCGGTGCCGCCCTTGGCTGCGGCGATCAGCGGGTCGACGGGATCATCACCAAATCCGCGATACATGCGTATCGCGCCGCCAACCTTAAGATCCCCCTGTTCCCCGCGCAACAGGTTGCCATCGGCCCATATCCGGCCGATGCGCGCAATCGGTGTGCTCGACACTGCCACCGCAAATGAAGCAGAATAGGCATAGATCGTAGTCGAAGGCTGGCCCTTGCGCCCTTTGTCTTTGCGTTTGCTTTCGACGAGGTCGGTGGACCAGATAACCGTGCCCGGCACGCGCATCCGCCCGAACTGGCGCGGGATCGGCTGACCATAGCTTGAGGTACTGATGGCTAATTCACGCAGGCGCGGGCCTTCCCGTCCGCCCGGCGTGAAAATGCGCGTATCGATCTGCTGCCCGATCAACCCGCCAATGGCGCCGCCGAGTGGCCCACCAATCGCAGAGCCAAGCGCGGTCAGGACAAGAGTTGCCATGAAATTACCCTTACGTCTGTGGTGCGAAATGCCATTTGGCATTGATCTGCCAAGCGGGATCACGCGGTTGGAGCACGACCCGCCGAAGCCCGGCATGAGCGTGGACGACACATGATGCATCGACCGCGATCGCAATGTGGTGCTGGCAGTGGGCAAGCGCGATTAGCAGCACATCGCCCGCGCGGATCGGTCCCCGAGACGGCAGCAGTCCGGATTGTCGCGCCAACGGTAACCAGTGAGCGATATCGAGATTGCGAAACGCATAGCCGTCGCGGTTGACCTGTGGCAGCGCCCAGACATAGCGGCGCGTGACGCCGCGCATGGCCGCTTCGTCCAGTCCGCCGTCGATGCGTGCCCAAAACAGCTCGGCATCGGCAGGGTCGAGCACGAAGCCTGCTAGGTAGTCCTGATCGGCAAGAGCATAGCCCAGTCGATCATCAACCAAGGCGTATGCCGCCCGCCGCGCAGCATCTGCGCCTGCGGTGAGCCAATCGTAATCTTCCAGCTGCAGTCGGTCGAAAGCAGGCGCGGCCCAGCCTGTGGGAAGATTGGCGCGATAGAGTTCAGGGGTGACCAATCCCCTCGGCCAGCAGCCGCACCGAGCGCTGGGCAACCGGGTTGGCGAGAAACCCCTCGGCAATGGCTCGAGAATATTCATAACTGCGTGGCCCGCTGCCCGCGTCGAAGCAGGCAAGCCAGCCTTGCATGGCGCCGGAAGCGAGCGGCACGCGGGTACGCTCCCCGCCCTTGAAGGCGGAGCGAAGAGTATCGAGCCAAACCATGTCATTTCCTTTGATTACATCTGCCGTACGCAAGGGCGCGAGTGTCGCCCCAGCAGCAATTCGGTCAGCGCCCACACGGCTGCATCGGCGCGGTCCGGGCTGCGGCCCGGCCCGGCATAAGCCCCGCCGGCCACGAGCCCGCACAATTGATCCTCCAGCTGCGCGAACATCGCAGTGTGGCGCACGCGCCCAGCGGCGTAGAGCGCTGCCACCGGCTCGGCGCGGGCGACCTTGCCGCGGCTGGCGTGCACCAGCTTCACGGGAAGTGCCTGATCTGCGGCGCGCAGCACGCTTTCCACCATGGCGCCGCCCTGGTTGGCCTCGGCTACGACCCGGTCCGCATCCCATTCGCGTGCTGCATCAGCGACGCGTTGCGCCCATTCAGCTGGCGCCGCGCCGCTGATCGAACAATCGGCTAGCACCCGAACGATTCCGTCATTGCCCAGCCCAGCAACAATGATCCCGCATTCGTCCCCGGTTGCGCTGGCGGGCGGATCGACCGCCACCACCACCCTAGACAGCAGCGGCATAGGTCCGATCTCGCGAGCGGCCTCCAGCATGGACCGTGTCCACAGCGCGCCTTCGATATCCTCGATCAGTTCGCCGCCGATCTCCTGGCGTTCAAGCTGGGTTCCGGCAAATTCGCTGCTGATTGCCTGCATAAAGCGTTCGGGCAGATTGCTTTCGTTCTCGTTGGTCGCGCCGCGTGTGATGACGATATCGCCGGCGCTCTGGTGCTGTTTCATCAGCCGTTGCACCAGCGGCACCGCACGCGGCGTTGTGGTGACGAGGATGCGCGGATCGCCCCCGAGTCTCAGCCCGAGCAGCAGATTGTCCCAGCAGCGTATGGCGCGTCCGTGGGACAGCGGCCATTTGCCGATCTCGTCGCACCAAGCGTGGCTATGTTGCGGCCCGCGCATGCTTTCGGGCTCGGCGGCTGAAAACAATTCCGCTTGCGCGCCGTTGCTGAACCTGATGCGGCGGCGCGAAGGTTCGAAACGTGGCCGGTCCGCAGCTGGGTAGATGGCCAGCAGTCCGCTTTCGCCTTCCACCATGACCGCGCGTGCTTCGGCCAGCGAGGCCGAGATCAGCGCGATTCGTGCGCCCGGATTTTGATCGGCGATCATCTTTACCCATTCGGCGCCTGCGCGAGTCTTGCCAAAGCCACGGCCCGCCATGATCATCCAGATCCGCCAGTCGCCTTCAGGAGGCAACTGGCTGGGTCGGGCAAAATATTCCCAGACATAATCGAACCGGTTGCGCTCGCCGCTGCTCAATGCGGTTGAAAGCTTGCGCTTCGCTTTTGTCGCGGCTTCGGTGTCTTGTGTAAGCCAGTCGAATGGCTTTGCCATCAGGCGGTGGCCTCGTTGGCCTTGGCCTTGCTCATCCGCCGCCGGATTTCGTCGATCTTGCGGTCGATCGAGGCGCGCACTTCGGCAGGGCTGACATTGCGTTCGTACGGCTGGCTGGCAGCGGCGCTATCGCGATGCGCAGCGAGCAGACGGATGGCGTTGGCAAAGTCGAACTTTTCCCCGTCTTCGGTTTTGAAGTCGCCTTCGCGCAGGCGACGCAGCACTTCCATTTCGAGATGCGCATAGCCTTCGGCGAGCGCGGTCTGCCACTGTTCGGCAAAATCGGGCTGGGCGCGGCGCAGGCGGTAGACCCGGCTGATCTCTATCCCGGCATGGGCCGCTGCCCGTGTCACGTTGGAGGTTTCGGCCAGGTGATCCAGAAAGCGGGTGCACCAATGGCGGTCGATGCTTGCCACGGCGCGGTTGGCATGTGTGGTATCAAGTCGCGCAGGGTTACGCTTGGCCATCGACAATCCTCCCACTGCGGACAGCAAAATGGCGGCGATCCCCACGGGGAAGGCCGCCTTCTGGCGAATCGCAATTTTTCGACTATGCCCTTTGTTAACCTCAGAGCGTCACGATGTCAACAAAAATAACCAAAAGGGTTAAATTGCAAGTATCAGATAATTCCGATTGCGCGGCCCGCACGTTCGAACATGCCGAGAATGGTTTGCACCTGTTCAGCAGTGTGTTCTGCACACAGCGAACAGCGCAGCAGGGTCATGCCTGCGGGTGTTGCCGGCGGCCGGGCGAGATTGACATAGAGGCCTTCCTTGAGCAGCGCCTCCCACATCATCGCGCCCTTTTCCAGATCGGGCATGATCACCGCGATGATCGCGCTTTGCGGGGTTTCTGTGCCAAGCTTGAAACCTAACGCCTTGAGGCCGCCGTGCAGCGTGCGGCTGTTCTCCCACAGATGCGCGCGCTTGTTGCCGCCGTGCATCAGCTTGCGGATCGAGGTGGCAGAGGACGCCATCACGGCAGGCGGAAGCGCGGCGGTGAAGACATAAGGGCGGCACACCAGGCGGAGCACTTCGAACTTCGGGTGGTTCGACACGCAAAAGCCGCCGACGGTGCCAACGCTTTTGGAAAAGGTGCCGATGATGAAATCGACATCATCCAGCACGCCCTGTTCTTCAGCCACGCCGCGGCCATGTTCACCGATGAAGCCCATCGAATGCGCCTCATCGACCAGCACTGTCGCGCCGTGTTCCTTGCAAACGCGCACCATCTCCTTCAACGGCGCGACATCACCCATCATCGAATAGACGCCCTCGAGGATGACCAGCTTACCGGCGCCGTCGGGTACGCGCTTCAGCCGCTTTTCAAGCGCTTCAACGTCGTTATGCTTGAATGGCACCACTTCGGCGTTGCCCATCGCGCAGCCATCCCAGATCGAGGCATGGCTATCGATGTCAAGGATGATGTAATCGCCCTTGCCCGCGAGCGTGGAAATGATGCCGAGATTGGCCTGATACCCGGTCGAGAAGACCATCGCGTGATCCATGTCGTAGAACTCGCGCAGGGCGGTTTCGACATCGCGGTGATCGCGGAAGGTTCCGTTGAGCACGCGGCTGCCGGTGGTGCCTGCTCCGAAATCCTGCATCGCGGCTTGCCCGGCCGCGATCACATCGGGATCGAAAGTCATGCCCATGTAATTATAGGTGCCGAGCAGAATCGTATCGCGCCCGTTGCAGATCGCCCGTGTCGGTGACAGAACTTCTTCCATCACCAGATTGAACGGATCTTCCACCCCGGCGGCGAGCAGTGTCTCGCGGGTCTGGATGATCGGATCGAACTTCGCCAGCAGATCGACAGGCTGGGTGGTGGTTAGCGTTTCGGTCATGACGGTTGCCATTATCAGCTATCCTGCATTGTGTGGACGGCCGCGATGAGCTGACCCCAGTTTTCGATCTCGGCCTGCTGGTTCATCGATATGATAATATCGAAAGCGTCCTCGATTTCAGCGACGAAATCCATGATGGTCAGACTGTCAAATTCGAGATCGCCGGCAAAAGTAGTGGAATCCGCAATGGCGACACCCTTTTTGTTGAAAGGTTCGACCAAAGTTCGGATCTGATCGTCGACTTCAGCGGGGGTCATGGGCGGTGATGCTTTCGTTAGGTCAGTGACTGGGCGTCAGTTGCGAGCCGGAATACGCCCTGATATTACGACTCCAAAGCGTGCGATGATGCAGCTTGTCAAGTTTTCGGCGAGCCGCAAGGAGTGAGGCGGCTGTTGCGTTAAGGGGTATGATGACCGTGCACCCAATGCTTCCTGAACAAACCGAGGCATTGTTATTCCCCGGCGACGGGGCCTTGCAGAAAAAAGAGTGCCCCTCCGAGCAGGGCTTTTCTTTCCGTCGCAGGGCGCCTGTCACACCAGCGCGTTCACTGCGTTCATGAACGGGCCGATCGACACGGGCTTGGACAGATAACCTTCTGCCCCCGCTGCGCGGATGCGTTCCTCGTCACCCTTGGCCGCGAAGGCCGTCACCGCCAGCACCGGAATGCCTGCCAGCCCACGATCGCGCTTGGCCGCTTCGATCAGGTCGACGCCTGATATGCCGCCAAGCTGGATATCCATGATGATGAGATCGGGCGCAGTGTCGCGTGCGGTTTGCAGCACCAGATTGCCGTCAGCCACCGGATCAACGTTGAAGCCGTTGGCGCGCAAGACATCGCAGAACAGCTTCCGGTTGAGGTCATTATCCTCGACAACCATGATCCGCTTTGTCACTGAACGCCCCGCATACCACCCGCTCTACGACTAACCCCGGTTAAAGGACAGGACAATCCCGCATCACCCCTCATCCGCGCCGATGAACCCGCAGGTGCTGGCGCTGGCGGCGCTCGGCTGGGTGCTGGAAGACGAGGACCGCGCGGCGCGCTATCTTGAATTGACCGGCCTTGATCCCGATTCTTTGCGGACAGGGCTGGGCGATTCGATGATCCTTTCCTCCGCGCTTGAATTTCTCGCCAATCACGAACCCGATCTGATCCGCGCCGCCGAGGCACTGGCTGTCACGCCCGAGGAACTGGTTGCCGCCAAGGACGCTTTGCAAGCATGAACCGACCGTTGATTATCTCCGACTGCGACGAAGTGCTGCTGCACATGGTTGCGCCTTTCAAGGACTGGCTGGAGGCGAGTGAAGGCGTCAACTTCCATCTCGAAGGCCACAATTTCGCTGAAGCCCTGCGCTGGCAGGAAAGCGGTGAATTGCTTGCGCCGCCCGATATCTGGCGGATGCTGGGCAAGTTCTTCGATAACGAAATGGATTCGCAGATGCCGATCGCAGGCGCCGTCGAGGGGATCAACACGCTGGCCGAGAAAGCCGACGTGGTAATCCTGACCAATCTGGTCGATGCCCATCGTGATGCGCGCGCGGCCCAGCTTGCCAAGGTCGGCATCAATGCCCGCGTGTTCACCAATCAGGGGCCGAAGGGCCCGGCGCTGAAGGCCATCATGGATGAGTATGCGCCGAGCCGCGCAGTGTTCATCGATGATCTCGCGCAGCACCACGCCTCTGTCGCGGACATCACGCCGCAGGTCACGCGGCTGCATCTGTGCGGTGAACCGATGATCGCCCATGCGATTGATTGCGCCCACAAGGCCGGCCATGCCGAAGCCCGGATCGATACCTGGAACGAAGCCTTGCCGTGGCTGTTGGAACGGTTGGAGAATTGAAGATGACGATCGCTGCCAAACTTGCCGAACTCGGTGTCACCCTGCCCAAGGCTGCAGCCCCTGTGGCAAGCTATGTGCCACTAGTGGTGCACGGCGGCTTTGCCCACATTTCGGGCCAGTTGCCGTTCGTTGACGGGGCCGTGGTCAAGGGCCGGTTGGGTGATGATGTCTCGGTCGAAGGCGGTCAGGCCGCCGCGCGCGCTTGCGCGCTGATGATTATCGCGCAGTTGGACGCGGCAGGCCTGCTTGAACGGGTCGAACGGATTGTGAAGCTGGGCGCCTTCATCAATTGCACCGCCGAATTCACCGATCAGCCCGAAGTCGCTAATGGCGCGTCGGATTTGATGGAGCAGGTGTTCGGTGATGCCGGCAAGCACGCCCGCGCCGCTGTCGGTGTGCCCGCGTTGCCGCGCGGAGCGGCGGTTGAGGTTGATGCGGTCATCGCTCTGACCGCATGAGCGAACGCCGCACTCCGGATTGGCTGACTCGGTGGGAATATGCCCATCGCGGTCTTCATGGTGAGGGCGTGCCGGAGAACTCACTGGCGGCAGCTGAAGCCGCAATTGCAGAGGGTATGGGGATCGAATGCGATGTCCAGCGCAGCGCCGATGATCACCCGATGGTGTTTCACGATTGGGATTTGGTGCGTCTGACCGGACAGGACGGCGAAACCGAACATCGCGTTGCCGACGAACTTGAAACGCTCTGTCTGCTTGGCACCGACCAGCGGCCTATGCGGTTGGCAACGTTTCTCCATATGATTGCTGGCCGTGTACCCGTGCTTATCGAGATCAAATCGCGCCCGGGCTATGACGTTGAATGGACATGCAATTCCATCAGTAATCTCCTGACGGATTACGTGGGCGATCATGCCGTGATGAGCTTCGATCCCCGGGTTGCGCGATGGTTTCGCAATCACTCGCCCGAAACCCCATGTGGGTTGGTGATGCGAGAAGATGCACATGGCCACACCCAGAAGGGCTGGCAGCGGCGACTGGCGCTATGGATCGCAAGGCCCGATTTTCTCGCTTACCATATTGCCGCGCTACCCAGCCGATGGGTTGCAAGCCTGCGTGCCAAGGGTTTGCCGGTGCTGACCTGGACGGTCACTTCGCCCGAAACCCGTGCCTGTGCCATGGCGCATGCCGATGCGCTGATTGCTGAAGGGGCAGGGCTCGTATGAACGATCAGGGTCTGACCGTCCGCATCGCATCATCGGTGGGGTCTTTCGATCGGGACGAATGGAACGCGCTCGGCGGGAACGACAATCCGTTCGTCTCTCATGAGTTTCTCACCGCGATGGAGGATTCCGGCTCGGTTGGTCCCGGTACTGGCTGGGAGCCTGCGCCAATTGCCATCACGGACGATGCAGGCAAGTTGCTGGCCGCAATGCCGTCCTATGTCAAGGGGCATAGCCAGGGCGAATATGTGTTCGACCATGCCTGGGCGGACGCCTGGCACAGGGCGGGCGGGCGCTATTACCCCAAGCTTCAGATTGCCGCGCCGTTTACCCCCGCCAGCGGCCCGCGCCTGTTGCTGAGCGATCCGGCGTTGGCACCGCATCTGCTGAAAGGTGCGGAGGCGGTCTGCCTTCAAAACAAGATGTCCTCCGCCCACGCGACCTTCATCACGCCCGAGCAGTTGCCCATGTTCGAAGAGGCAGGCTGGCTGCCGCGCGCCGATATCCAGTTCCACTGGTTCAACCGGGGCTATCAGAGCTTTGACGATTTTCTCGCCGCCCTGTCATCGCGCAAGCGCAAGGATTTGCGCAAAGAACGCAGCAGCGCGGTGGAAGGCCTGACGATCCGCCATTTGATCGGCAGCGACATTACCGAGGCGCATTGGGACGCGTTCTGGATCTTTTATCAGGATACAGGCGCGCGCAAATGGGGGCAGCCCTATCTGACGCGCGAAGCCTTCAGCCTGTTGGGCGAACGGCTGGGGGACCGGATCATCCTGATCTTCGCCTATGACGGGGATCAGCCGATTGCTGGCGCGCTCAATTTTGCGGGACGCGACGCGCTTTACGGCCGCTACTGGGGCTGCACCCGTGAGGTGCGATTTCTGCATTTCGAATTGTGCTATTATCAGGCGATCGACATTGCGATTGCGCGCGGCCTGCCCTGTGTGGAGGCGGGAGCCCAAGGCGGGCATAAGCTGGCGCGTGGGTACGAGCCGGTGCAGACGCTGTCTGCCCACTGGATCGCCGATCCCGGATTCCGCAGTGCGGTCGCCGACTTTCTCACGCATGAACGTGAAGGTGTGACCACCGACCAGATGTATCTCGGCACCCGCACCCCGTTCCGCAAGGACGATTAGGCGGCCCGCTGGTGGCCTTCGGCTAACCATTGTCGCGCACGGCGCTGGGCTTCCGCGATGTCGCGCGCGGTCATCTCGTCAGAGATATCGGCGCGGCAATAGGCGGCTTCTTCATGGCCACGGGCAGCGGCAAGGTTGAACCATTTGTGCGCTTCGATCAGATCGCAGACGGCGCCGTTGCTGCCGGTGGAAAATGCGACACCCAGATCGAAGCAGGCGCCCGCCTGCCCCCGGTTTGCGGCCGCCAGCCATGCGCCAAGTATCCCTTCGGTGGATGTTTCGCGTGAAACATTCTTGGTCTGTGCGGTCGTGGCGATGATGTGCATGTGTGGTCCCCTGATCACCGGATCGCCCCCCAGGCGACCTTCCGTGACAAAGAAGTGCCGCATTCATGGTCAAAAATTAGTTAACGCGTTTACCACTTTGTGGCGTTCGCCCATTTCCTCCTCCTTTCATTCCCAAACCCGCTTGTGTGCACTTGGGGCCTTCCCTATAGGGCGCCCATTGCTTCAGCTTGCTGGGACCAAGTGAGCCAATGAAAAGATTAAAGGCGTCAGGACGCGATGGTCTTCCCAGCGGCTCACGGGATGAGAAAGCTTGATGCCAACCACCGCGTCTGACGACATCGATATCCTCGAAAAAGCCAAGCGGCTGCTCGCGCCGGACTACGTTCCGACCGAAGACGAGGACTACATGAACGACCGGCAGCAGGCCTATTTCCGGATGCTGCTGTTGGAATGGAAACGTTCGATCCACTCTGCCGCCGGGCAAACGCTACAATCGCTGCAGGATGGTCCGATCCGGGAAGCCGATCTCACGGACCGCGCGTCGAGCGAAACCGACTGGGGTATAGAATTGCGCACCCGCGATCGGCAGCGCAAGCTTGTTGCCAAGATCGACTCTGCGCTGCGACGGATCGATTCGGGTGATTACGGTTACTGCGAGGTGACCGGCGATCCGATCGGTCTCAGGCGCTTGATTGCGCGCCCTGTCGCAACCATGACCGTCGAAGCGCAGGAAGCTCACGAACGGCGCGAGAAAATCTCCCGCGACGACTAAATGTAAACGGAGTTCGCGAATCTTGTGCCGCCGTGGGACGAACCCGCGAAAGCGCGACATTCGCGACAGTAATTTACTTCGCATTAACTGCGAATGCGGCACACGACATGGCGTGCGGAATTGGCTCCATTATGCGAGACACTCCTGCCGCATGGTCAAACCTGGCTGAGGAGGCGAGCAAAAAATGACGGGTGTTGAAACACGCAGCGTCGCGCGCGACAGCCTGTTTTTGCTGGCAGATATTCGGGTCGAGCAGAGCACCGATGTGCATCGGGCGCGGGTGCGCAACCTTTCCGATGGCGGGATGATGGGCGAAGGTCAGTTACGCGTTCAGCGCGGCCACCGCGTCACTGTCGAACTGCGCAATATCGGCGTAGTGAATGGCACAGTGGCCTGGGTGCAGGACAACCGCTTCGGCGTGGCGTTTGACGAAGAAATCGACTCGCAAAAAGCGCGCCGCCCACTTCTTAGCGGCGACGAACCGTCCTCTGTCGCTTCCCAGCCCTCTTGGGCTCACCGAGCACCGCAGCCGCCGGGACACACCACGCTGCGCAAGATCTGATCGGCGACCCGGCGTCTTTGCTACCTGGTGCTTTGCCACAAGCTGACCGGCGCGGTTCAACCTGCTAGACAGAATCCAATGCGATTCTGGTTCCCTTTGATTGCTGCGCTGACGACTTGGTCGTGCAGCCCCTCCGGCAGCAGTGGCCCGCTTGAGGTTGCGGTGATCGGCGCGCCCGGCGATCCGTTCGAATCTGGCTTGCGTCTTTCTCCAGCGGCGCAAGCCATGCGCGCTGCCACGACCGAAGGGCTGGTCGCGCTCGATCCCGCAGGGCAGGTGGTTCCGGCCATAGCCGAGCGTTGGATCGTGACCGAAGACGGCCTCAGCTATATTTTCCGCTTGCGTGACAGCACCTGGCCGGACGACGAAGAAATTGCCGCCGCCGACGTCCGGCAGCAACTTCGTGCCGCGCTCAGAGGGCTGCGCGGTACCTCGCTTGGGCTCGATCTGGACAAGGTGCGCGATATCCGGGCGATGACCGGACGCGTGATCGAGGTGCGATTATTCTCTCCGATGCCCGATTTCCTGCGCCTGCTGGCTCAACCCGAACTTGGATTGACGCGCAACGGCAGTGGGGCGGGGCCTATGGCGATGTCACGCGATGACGCGACTGCAAGCGCCCGCCTTACCGCCTTGCCGCCCGAGGCACGCGGGTTGCCCGCTCGCGAAGATTGGGAGGCCATTGCGCGTCCTGTGGCGGTGCGCGCCTTGTCGGCGCCTGCGGCAGTGGCGGCCTTTTCGCGGGGGGATGTCGATCTGGTTTTGGGCGGCAGTATCATCGATTTTCCGCTGGCCGAGGTCGGCCCGTTGTCACGTGGCACGATCCAGGTCGATCCAGCGCTCGGTCTGCTGGGACTGACGGTGCGCCGAGAGACGCCGTTCCTTGCAGAACCTTCTCGGCGCGAGGC
This sequence comes from Erythrobacter sp. 'gip.4 top 5', assembly GCF_056495765.1. Classification (NCBI taxonomy): domain Bacteria; kingdom Pseudomonadati; phylum Pseudomonadota; class Alphaproteobacteria; order Sphingomonadales; family Erythrobacteraceae; genus Erythrobacter; species Erythrobacter sp. 'gip.4 top 5'. Next base: position 757,683 of record NZ_CP200270.1, read on the forward strand.
CTTGTCGATGGCAATTGACAGAACGGCGCTTATTCGCAGCTTCGGGTTGGCCGGCTGGCGTGAAAGCAGTTGGATCGTCCCTCCCGAAAGCTTTACCGTAGGGCCCTATCCTCAGGATCGCTGGAACGGCGCGCCGATCGATGATCGCCGCCGGGTCGCAGCCGCTCGGGTGCAGGCATGGGCGGGCCCTGAGCGCGAGGCGTCGGTGGTGATTGCCTTGCCAGATGGGCCAGGGGGGGATCTTCTGTTTCGCGAACTTGCCTCGGCGTGGGCCGCAATCGGCGTTTCGGTCAGGCGGGCGGGCAAGGACGAAGCGGCTGATCTCGAACTTCGCGACACCTTGGCGCGTTACACCTCGCCGCGGTGGTATCTGAACCAGTTTCATTGCAATGTCCGAAATGGGCTCTGTTCGGCGGAGGCCGACAGGCTGGTGCGTCAGTCTCTCACCGAGCGGGATCCCGCCGTGCGTGAGCAGCTGCTGATCGAAGCGCACGCTGCGCTTGTCGCAAACGAAGTCTATATTCCGATCGGTGCGCCGGTGCGATGGTCGATCGTGCGAGGAACGATCCGCAATTATCTGCCGAACGCTTGGGGCACGCACCCCTTGTTCCCCTTGTCGGAACCCACCAGATAGAGAGGATGGAAAAGCCCGCGCCCCTCCGCCCTGAGCCGATGATCATCACCCTCCCGACCGGCACTGATGCTGCGTCGGTGCGTGCTAGGGTCATTGTGATGGAAAGGCTGCTGGAACGCAGTTTCGTTATTCCGGGCACCAATGTGCCGATTGGGCTCGACGCCTTGGTGGGCCTTATCCCGGTGGTTGGTGATATCGTGACAGCGGCGATGGGCGCCTACATTATCTGGGAGGCGCGCAACCTCGGCCTCTCGAAATGGAAGCTCGCGCGCATGGGCGCGAACGTGTTGTTTGACACCGCCATTGGCGCGATCCCTCTGGTCGGCGATGCATTTGACGTCGCGTTCCGGTCGAATACAAAAAACCTCCGGATAATCCTGAAGCATATCGACAAACACCACCCTGAAGCCCGCGTGATCGAAGGTCAGATCAGGAGCCGGAGCTAGGGAGAGTTTGCTTGATTTTGCCTGTGCGTTAGGATCGGATGATGAGCGCCGATGTCACCTATGCCAGCTACCTCGATCTCGATCGGATCCTCGCTGCCCAACACCCTGCATCCGAGGCGCATGACGAGCTGTTGTTCATCATCGTCCATCAGGCAAGCGAGCTGTGGCTGAAGCTCTGCCTGCATGAACTGACCGCCGCGCGTGAATGTATCGAGGCGGACGATCTGCGCCCGGCTTTCAAGATGTTGGCGCGGGTGGCGCGCGCGCAAACCCAGATGATCCAGAGCTGGGATGTGCTCAGCACCATGACGCCGCACGATTATTCCGCCGTGCGCCCGCATCTGGGCGGGTCGAGCGGGTTTCAATCGGCGCAGTACCGGATGATGGAATTCATGCTCGGCGGGCGCGATGGCAAGCATGTGCGTCTGCACAAGAGCAACGCCGACTGGGCCGGTCGGCTTGAGGCTGAATGCCGCCGTGCGAGCCTTTACGATGCGGCCATTGGGCTGCTTGCACGGCGCGGCTTTGCGATTGATGCCGCAGCGCTAGACCGCGATCTGGCCAGCGCCTATATTCACAATGCCAGTGTCGAAACAGCCTGGGCGGCGATTTACCGTGATCCTCAACCGCATTGGGATTTGTATGAACTGGCCGAAAAGCTGGTCGATCTCGAATACCACTTCCAACGCTGGCGCTTCGGCCATCTCAAGACCGTCGAGCGCATCATCGGCTTCAAGCGCGGCACCGGAGGAACCCCCGGTGTGCCCTATCTCGAAGGGGTGTTGAAGCAGGCCTTCTTCCCCGAATTGCTCAGCGTCAGGACTGCGATATGACCCCCGAACAGCGCGCTGCCGAATTCGACACCGCCGATCCCTTGGCGGATTATCGCGAGCGGTTCACGTTGCCGCCGGGCGTGATCTACCTTGACGGCAACTCGCTGGGAGCGCTCCCCAAGGCGACCCCTGGCCGGGTGCAAGAGGTGGTCGAGCAGGCGTGGGGGGAGGGTCTGATCCGGTCCTGGAACGCCTCTGCCTTTGGGCCGGGCTGGTTTGAAATGGCTGGCCGGATCGGAGGCAAGATTGCGCCGCTGATCGGTGCTGCGCCGCATGAAGTGATCGCCTGTGATTCGACCAGTGTGAACCTGTTCAAGCTTATTGCCGCTGCATTGGCGATGAGGCCGGGCCGCAAGGTGGTGTTGTCAGAGCCGGGCAATTTCCCGACCGATCTCTACATGATTGCAGGGCTTGAAGCGCAAGGGCTGGCCACGCGGCGGCTGGCGGAGCGTGACACGATGGGGGCGGGGCTTGATGATGATGTGGCGCTGCTGATGCTGACCCACGTGCACTACAAGACCGGCGCTGTGCACGATATGGCGGCGCTCACCCAAGCAGCGCATGAAGCGGGCGCGCTGGTGCTGTGGGATCTGTCGCATTCTACCGGAGCACTGCCGGTCGATCTGAACGGCGTAAACGCGGATTTCGCCGTGGGCTGCGGCTACAAATACCTGTGCGGCGGGCCGGGCGCCCCGGCCTTCGCCTTTGTGGCCGAGCGGCATCATGCAGACCTGCAACAACCGCTGACCGGCTGGTTCGGCCACGCCGAGCCTTTCGCCTTTACCGATGATTACCATGGCGCCCCCGGTATCGACCGGCTGCAATGCGGTACGCCTGCGGTGCTGGGATTGGCGGCGCTGGAGGTGGGGGTCGACCTGATTGCGGAAATCGGGGTCGAGCGGCTCTATGGCAAATCGCAGGCGCTGTCCGAGTTCTTCCTCGAATGCCTTATGGCGCATGGGGTAGAAATCGAACTGGTCAGCCCAGCGCGCAGTGCCGACCGCGGCAGCCAGCTCTCGTTCCGCCACCCGGAAGCCTATGCCATCTGTCAGGCGCTGATTGCGCGCGGCGTGATCGGTGATTTTCGCGCACCTGATGTGCTGCGGCTGGGCTTTGCGCCGGCCTATCTCAGCTTTTCCGACATCGCTGCGGCGGCCCGTCACCTGTCCGAAGTGCTGGTGAGTGAAGAATGGCAGCGCGCCGAGTTCAGTCAGCGCGCAGCGGTGACCTGATTCGCCGGACCGCGCGCTGTTGGAGACACATGAGACACTGTCCAGAAGCCAAAAATCCGCCGCCGCTAACCGCTTTGCATACGCGCGATCCTGAAAGCGAGGGCGGTGGTTCATGCGCGGGGCGATGGCACTGCGCCCGCGAGTAGGAAAGCGCGGGCGCGCCCTGCCAATCAGACCGAGCGTTCGGCCTTGTCCTGCGCATTGGTGCTCTTGATCATATCACGCATCTGCTCCCACTCGGCATCGCCCAGCGCCTGCAGCATTGGATAAAATGTGCCGCCGGTAGCCTGATAGCCTGCGCCGTCGATCGCGATGGTCTGTCCGTTCACGTACTCCGCGCCCGGCCCCATCAGAAACACGGCAAGGTTGGCAAGCTCGTGCATTTCGCCCGCCCGGCCCATCGGATTCATTGCATTGTTCGAATTGCCGCCCGCGCCGTCCGGATGCAGCCGTGCGCTCATCCCCTTGGTCGGGAAAAGGCCGGGCGCAATCGCGTTGAACCGCAGGCCATAGCGCCCCCATTCGGTCGCCAAGCTTTGCGTCATGGCGTTGATTGCGGTCTTGCTCATGGCCGAAGGCACCACGAAGGCGCTGCCTGACCAGACCCAGGTGGTGAGGATCGAGAGGAAGCTGGCGCGTTTCTTTTCGGCAATCAGCCGCTTTCCGATGTCGAGCGTGACGTAGAACGTGCCGCGCATCACGATGTCGGCAATGGCGTTGAACCCATTGATCGAAAGATCTTCAGTGCGGCTGACGAAGTTGCCCGCCGCATTGTTGACCACCCCGGTCAACGCGCCGCCATCGGCCCAGATTTTATCGACCATCGCGTGGATTGCGTCGGCATCACGAATATCGCAGGCCATGCCGACAATCTTGCCGCCATGGCGCGTGGTCAATTCTGTCGCCGTTTCGTCCAGCTTGTTCTGCCGTCGCCCGCAGATATAGACCGTCGCGCCCAGCTTCAGAAAGGCCTCGGCCATCTCGCGCCCCAGTCCGGTTCCGCCGCCGGTCACCAGAACACGCTCGCCTGACATCAGGCCTTCGCGGAACATCAGCTTCGATACGTCCATGGGCTTTATCCTTTCAAAGACCCAGCACGGTCTTGGCGATGATGTTCTTCTGCACTTCATCCGATCCGCCGAAAATCGTGGCGGCGCGATTGTTAAGGTACTGGATCATCGCGATCTGCGCGTCCTCGCTGCCCACAGGTTCGGGCGCTTCGTTGCCGTAAAGGGGGCGTTCCAAGGGCAATTGCAGCGCGTCGGGGCCAAGCAGTTCGAGGCGGAGCGTGTCGATCTGCTGGCCGATATAGGACCCCAGCAGCTTGACCAGCGAGGTCTGCGGGCCGGGCGCGCGGCCTTTGGTGAGTTCCGCCAGAATGCGCAGTTCAGTGATTTCGAGCGCTTCGGCCTCCAGTCGCACGCGGGCCAGCCGGTCGCGCCAGCGCGGATCGTGCCCGATCATCCCGCCGACGCCTGTGGGTTGCGTTTGCGCCATCCGCTCCAGATGGTCGATGCTCTGGAGCAGGCGCGGGGCGTAGCACGAACCGCCGCGTTCGTTTTCCAGCAGGAACTTGGCAATGCTCCAGCCTTGCCCTTCCGCGCCAATCCGATTGTCCGCTGCCGTGCGCGCATCGGTGAAGAACACCGCATTGACCTCATGATCGCCCGACATTGAGGGGATCGGCGTGACCGAAATGCCGGGCTGATCCATCGGCACGAGCAAAAAGGTGATCCCGGCCTGCTTTTTCACGGTGGCGTCGGTGCGCACCAGCGCAAAGATCCAGTCGGCGTGATGCGCATGGGTGGTCCAGATCTTCGATCCGTTGATAATGTATTCGTCGCGCTCAGGCCCATTGGCGCGCCGGGCCGAGGTCTTGAGGCTGGCCAGATCAGAGCCGCTGCCGGGCTCGGAATAGCCTTGGCACCAGTAATCCTCACCTGACAGAATGCGGGGCAGAAACCGCGCTTTTTGTTCCGGTGTCCCGAAGGCGCAGATCACCGGGCCGACAAGACGCAGGCCGAGGATCGACAGCGCCGGTGCACCGGCCAGCGCGCATTCCCTTTCGAAGATGAACTTTTGTGTCGGGCTCCAGCCCGTGCCGCCATCCGCCTTCGGCCAGTGCGGCGCGACCCAGCCCTGGCGATACAGAATGCGGTGCCATTCCATCCCGATATCGGGTTCGACAAACACACTGGGCGTTCGGCGCGCGCCCTCGCGCAACCGGTTTGTCAGGTTTTCCTTCAGAAACGCCCGCACTTCTTCGCGAAAGGCGGCATCCTGGGGCGAGAAGTCCATGTCCATGTCAGTCGCGCCTCATGTCCTGGTCCCCATCACGCGGCCAGAGCATAGTCGGCCAGCGCCGTATCAACATCGCCAAACAGGCGATCCAGCACCAGCACGCGCTTCAGTGCGTGCCCGATGGCAAGCTCATCGGTGATCCCCATGCCGCCGTGCATCTGCACCGCTTCGCGCGCGATGGCGTGGCTGTTTTCGCCGATAAAAGCCTTCGCCCCCGCCGCTGCACGCTGCCATGTCGCAGCGCCTGCGCGGTCGGTCAGTATGGCGCGGTATAGCATCGATCGGGACTGTTCCTGACGCGCATAGCAATCGACGAGACGATGCTGGAGCGCCTGAAAACTGCCAATGGCAACGCCGAACTGCTCGCGCTGCTTCACGTAAGCCAGCGTGTCATCAAGCAAGCATTGGCCGAGGCCCAGCATCTCCGCGGCGGCATAAAGGCGCATTTCCGCGGAAATCGCCGTCAATCCGGCTTCATCGACAGCCAGTCTGGCTGCAGCAGGTGTGCGGGCCAGCGTGATTTCGCCCGCGATGCTGCCATCGGCGAGACGGTAGGCCCGCACCGCCAGACCGGGGGCACCCTTGGGAACGAGGAAGCAGGCAGTTTCGCCGCCGACGTCGGCGGTGACGATGAACAGGTCCGCCAGCAGCGCGCCCATCACCATCGTCTTTTCGCCGGTAAGGACGAAGCCGTCCGCGTCCTGCGCGGCCTTCATGCCCCTGGCTTTCAGGCTGTAGCGCTGATCGCGCTCGGTCCATGCCAAGGTGGCGATGGTTTTGCCAGCCAGCACGCCGGCCAATGCCTCGCCCGCTTGCCCGCGTTCCAGAAGCAGCGCGGGCAAGATGCCGTGTTCGAGCAGCGGGTCGGGCGCATTGGCCGCGCCGACGGCTTGGGCGACCAGCGCCAGATCCACCGCCGAGCCGCCAAGGCCACCTGTATCCGTGCCGGCTGCGAGCGCGATCAGACCCATGTCGGCCAATTGCGTCCAGCGCGCCCGGTCATAGCCTGCGGGCGAAAGCCGCAACCGTCGCCGAGCCGCCACATCGATCGGCGTAGCAAAGCGTTCAATCGCAGTCACGAACATCTGTTGTTCGTCGGAAAGGTCGAAGTTCATGGCGGCTCGGGCTTTCCACGAAATGGTGTTCGGCGGCTGGATCACGCCGCGCAAACGACGAGGCAAAGCGCCGGTCGCATCTTCATACGCGACTGCAAAATTATCAAGCCATTCGCCAAACTCGCGGAAAAACGAGGTCCCGCGCTTGGCAAATCCTCCCGCCGATTGATGTTCATGAGCGGTGCGGGAAGCGTCACCCGCCGCGCCGCCGCAAGAGCCGCCCCGCTGGCTGCAATTTACCCAATGTTCCACGTGAAACATTGTGGCAGCGCCAACGCGCACAGGTGCAAAAGGCAGCTAGCGGGGGTCTAGCAGGGGTCTGGGAGTGCCTAGCCCCAGTCCATACAGCGCCGGTCCTTCGTCCCGCTGTCTCGCGTTGTGCCAGTGCTGGCCCAGTTCGCTATCGAGCGAAGCGGGGCTGAAGGGATCGAGGCCGGACCCTGGAAACAGACAGGTTTCCCCAAACAACAAGGCGCCGTCCACCTCGTAGAAGTCCACGCGCAGGAAATCTCTTGGGCCTGCAATGGCCTCGGCCGCCGCGAGCATTTGCGTCAGGGTTTGAGGTCGGTCAAGGCAGCCTGTCACGGCAGGGTCCGAAAGCCGCTGCCATTGTCGATCAAACTGCACCCAGCGGTGATTAGCCCCCCGGTCGACATGCACCTGAACACATCGGGCAACGCCGCCAAAAACGTAGACCTTGTAATCCACGGGCAGTCTATCGGCGGTTCCGATGAACGGCTCCACCAGCAGCATCCTGCGCGCCTGCGTGTAGTGCCATTCATCGAGCCAGCCCCCATAAGGCTTGCGCAACCAACGCGGGGCTTGCCGCAGTGCGGTCTGCCAATCGGCATCGGTGCGAACTACGATGAATTGGTTGCAGCCGTGATTGGCTTTGACGATGAACGGCCGTGGCCACGGCGCCTGGCGCGGCAGGACATCGCCTTGCCAAAGGATCGGGATGACATGCTGCTGGCCGATTGTGTCCGTGGCGAGCGCTTTGGCAAAGATCTTGTCGGTCAACATCGCAAGGCCGCGATCGCGGTCATGCAGCTTGCGCCACTGCACCCATTCCGTAAACTGCACGGGCCTGTCGATCCGGGGCAAGCGGCGGTGCCGCCAGAGGTAAGTCAGCGTCACGCGGATGCGCGCCCATACCGCGGACGGAACCAGAACAGCCAGCGCTGCGGTATTCGACAGGATCATGGCACCTCAACCTGCGCGGACGACGACCGTTCCTCGGCGCGGCGCTTGCTTATCAGGCAAAGGGTCGTGCCCGTTTACATGCATCAACCTGCGCAGGAAAATCGCTTGCGCGAAAAGCCTGCATTGCGCCAGTGATACCCTATGGATCAGCCCCCTGCTTTTGCACCCGCCACTTCGTTGGCTAACGACCCGATAGGCGGTGCCGCTGTGTCTGATGCCGAGGCGCTGACCAAGCTTCACCCCAATTACGCCCACGCCTTGCGGGTGCAGACGACGCTGATGGCGATCCCGGTGCTGTTTGGCGCCTTGGTTCTGGAACTGATTCTGCGCGACAAGGCGCCGGCGTCCTTCGGGCTGCCGACCGGCATCATCGCGGGCACGGTGCTGGTGATTGCGCTGGCGTTGATCATCCGGGTGCCCGCGCGCCGGTACAATGCGCGTGGTTATCAGATCAGTGCCGACCGGCTGCGGGTGGTACGTGGATTGCTCTTCCGGTCGGATACGGTGGTGCCGTTTGGCCGGGTGCAGCACATTGATGTCGAACAAGGGCCGCTTGAACGGTTCTTCGGAATCGCCACGCTGACGGTGCACACGGCCGGCAATCACAATGCCAGCGTCACTCTGCCGGGCCTGGGAGAGCCGCTGGCGCGCGAAATGCGCGAAAGCATCCGTGCGCACATTCGCCGCGAAACTGTGTGAGCATCCCAGCGTGAACGATCCCCAACGCACGGCCCCGATCAGCGTCGTGCTGGGCGCACTTGGCGCGCTTCGCAGCGCCATTGTGCCTGCCATTGCCATCGCCTTTTCCGGCGTTGGCGGGGGTGGCCGGATCTGGGTCGCACTGGGCGTCGGCTTGGCGGCTGCAGTGATCGGCACGGTCATCACCTACCTCGGCTGGCGCCGTCTGACCTACACGATTGGCGAAACGGATATCCGGGTCGAAAGCGGCGTGATGAGCCGCACGGCGCGGTCCGTGCCGTTTGAGCGCATTCAGGATGTCAGCATCGAAGCCAAGCCCTTGCCGCGCCTGTTCGGGCTGGTGGCGGTGAAGTTCGAGACCGGAGCCGGGGGAGGGGAAGACCTGGCGCTGCAATACCTCTCGGCGGCCGAGGGGGAGCGCCTGCGCCAACTGGTGCGCCAGCGCCGCGATGACGAAGCGGCGGCCAGCACGGCCGATTCGCAAGCATCGGACACAGGCCTGGCCGACGATCCCGATGAGGTGCTTTTTTCGCTGACCGCGCCTCGTCTGCTGACTTACGGTCTGTTCGAGTTTTCGCTGGCGGTCTTCGCGGTCTTGGGCGGCCTGCTGCAATATGCCGACAATGTGACCAATCTGGATATCTGGAACTTCGATCTGTGGCGCGATTGGCTGGACGAGCAGGGCAGCACAGTCGCACGGCTTGGTCCCTATGTGCAGGCCGCTGCTGCTGTTGCCGGGCTGTTCGGGCTGATCCTGGTCGGCATGGTGACGGGCGTGGTGCGCACGGTCTTGCGTGACTGGGGGTTCACACTGACTCGCTCGTCGCGCGGCTTCCGGCGCCAGCGCGGGTTGCTGACCCGCACCGATGTCGTCATGCCGGTCCACCGGGTGCAGGGGCTTGTGATCGGCACTGGCCTCGTGCGCTACCGCTTCGGCTGGCACGGGCTCAGCTTTGTCAGCCTCGCGCAGGATTCCGAGAGCGCAAGCCATGAGGTCGCACCCTTTGCCAAGATGGCGGAAATCGCGCCGATCGTCGCGGCGGGGGGCTTCCGGCTGCCGGACGACCGCACAGCCTGGCATCGTGCGAGCAAGCGTCACCGCAATGACCAGACGATTCGTGATGCCGCGATCTTTCTTGTCCTGGCGATTGTCGCTGCAGCCGTCGCTCCCACCGGTCTGTTCCTGATCCCGCTCGGCGCAGCGGTGCTTTCGGTCGGCGCAAATCTGTATGCGTGGGAATTCCGGCGTCACGCGATTGATGCAGCGCAGGTCTATGCCAGCCACGGCTTTCTTTCGCCGACGCAGATGATCGCGACGCGGATGAAGCTGCACTCGGTTGAAATCGCGCAGAACCCGCTGGCACGGCTCAGGGGCTACGCGACAGTTCATCTGGGGCTAGCCGGCGGGCAGTTTGCCATGCACGGCGTCTCGCTGGGCGAAGCCCGTGCCTTACGCGCCGCAGTGGTCGAGACGATCGCCGGGACAGACTATTCGCGGCTGGATCAGGCGCGCAGCCAAGATGCACCCGGCGATCAGGCTTTGAGCGGCGCCCAATCCGGATTTTCCGCAAACCTCTTGGCCACGTAGGAGCAATCGGGGCGGATCAGGAAGCCCTGCCGCTGCGCGTCTTCGACCAGCCGGTCCACCAGCGCCGCTGCCACGCCGCGTCCGCTGATTGCGCGCGGCACGATTGTGTGGGCGGCGATGCGAACCTCCTTGTCGTCTTGCGCAGGGGCTGGCTCCCATTCAAGATAGCCTTCTTCGGCTGCATCTTCGAGCGCCGCGACATAGCGTCCGCCCTGGCCGGCGACGTGGTGGGTGATGGTCAGCTTCGGGGTTTGTTCGCTCACGTTTGTCTGCTCCCGCTTGTCACGCCGGAATGTGCGGCTAGAGGCGATGGTTGATGACGATGTTCAAGCCTTTTCTGTCCGACAACGCCGCAGCCGTCCACCCCCGCCTGTGGGAGGCGATGCGCAAGGCCGACGAACCGGACAATCCTTACGACGGAGATGCGCTGTCGCAGGAACTCGATGCGCGCTTTACCGCCTTGTTCGGGCGCGAATGTGCCGCCTTGTGGGTGGCAACGGGGACCGCGGCAAATTGCCTCGCGCTGGCCACGATGTGTGCGCCGCATGGCGGGGTCGTGTGCCACACCGAAGCCCATATCGAGGTGGATGAAGGCGGCGCGCCGGGCTTTTTTCTGCACGGTGCCAAGCTGATGCACGCCCAGGGTGAGGGCGCAAAGCTGACACCGCAGGGCATCGCGGCGCTGATCGACCCGGTGCGCAACGATGTGCATCAGGTGCAGCCGCACGCAATCGCGATCACGCAGGCGTCCGAATATGGCCGTTCCTATGCGCCCGATGAACTTGCCGCGCTGGCTGCTTTTGCCAAGCAACGCCGCCTCGGCCTGCACATGGACGGGGCGCGGTTCGCCAATGCCGCCGCCTTCCTTGGCGGCACGCCTGAAGATGCCGCCCGCGCCGCCAGTGGCCCGGTGGACAGCCTCGCCTTTGGTTTCATCAAGAACGGCGGGATGGGGGCCGAAGCCGTGGTGCTGTTCGATCCCGAATCGGCGATGCAGGTGCGCTATCGCCGCAAGCGGGCAGGCCATCTGCAATGCAAGGGCCGCTATCTGGCGGCGCAGATCCTCGCGATGCTGGATGACGGGCTGTGGCTCGCCAATGCTGAGCACGCCAATGCGGCGGCACGCGAAGTGGCGGCGGGCTGCGGGGATCGGCTGATGCACCCGGTCGAGGCCAACGAGCTGTTTGTCCGCCTGACCGAGGCGGAGCGCGCAGCGCTGCGCGCCCAAGATTTCGCCTTTTACGATTGGGGCAGCGATTCGGCCCGCTTCGTGACCGCCTGGAACACCCGCGCCGAAGACGCAGCCGCGCTGGGCAAGGCGATCGTCGCGTTGTGACCACGCCCGCCGCTCCGTCCATGCTCAGCCCCCGCGTGCTGATCCCCTTCATGCTGACCGGCACGATCTGGGGGTCGACCTGGTTCGTCATCACCGGCCAGATCGACGGCGTGCCAGCGGCCTGGAGTGTATTCTTCCGTTTCATGCTGGCGACGCCCGCGCTATTCGCGCTGGCGCTGGTGATGGGCAATCGGCTGCGCCTCACCCGGCCCGAGCACCTGTTGGCCATCGGCGTCGGCATCGCGCAGTTCAGCGGCAATTTCCTGTTCGTCTACCACGCCGAAGGGCACATCACATCCGGCATTGTCGCGGTGATGTTCGCGCTGCTGATGGTGCCCAACGCGATCTTTGCGAAAATCTTCATCGGCGAAAAGGTGCAGGGCGGCTTCATCGGAGGCAGCCTTGTCGCGATTGCGGGCGTGGCCATGCTGCTGGTGCACGAATGGAATGCCGCGCCGCTGGGCGGGAATGTCGGCCTCGGGATCGTGCTGGCGATTGGCGGGATGCTGGCGGCTTCGATTGCCAACGTGGTGCAGGCCAATCCCACGGGGCGCGGGGTCCAGATGGTGAGCCTGCTGGCGTGGGCCATGCTGTACGGGACGATCTTCGACTTCTGTTATGCCCTTGCCACCGCAGGTCCGCCGTCGCTGCCAACGGCGTGGCAGTTCTGGGCGGGGACGGCTTACCTCGCGCTGATCGGCTCGGTGGTGACATTCCCGTTGCATTACAATCTGGTGCGCGAGATCGGCGCAGGCAAGACGGCCTATAACGGGATCGTGACAGTGTGTGTGGCGATGCTGCTGTCGACCCTGTTTGAAGATTTCAAATGGGATGCGCTGTCGATGGGCGGCATGGCACTGGCGCTGCTGGGCATGGGGCTGGCGCTGCGGGCGCGGCGCGTGAAGGCCGTGCAGGTGCAACAGTCGGGCGCGCTGCGGCGCTGATCACAGCAGCGCGGCAAGGCCTTCAACATAGGTCGGATAGCGCAGGTGCCAGCCCAGTACCCGCTTGGCCTTGCCGTTCGCGACCCGGCGGTTCTCGGCATAGAAACCACGCGCCATATCGGAAAGGTTGGCCTCTTCGAGGCTTTCCAGCGGCGGCAGCGCCAAGCCCAGCAGGCGGCTGGCGTGTTCAGTAACGTCATTGCCGCTGCACGGCCAATCATCGCCCAGATTATAGGCTCCTGGCGCCGCGTTGCGCTCCAACGCGGCGACCACACCGCTGACAATATCGTCGACATGAACGCGGCTGAACACCTGATCCGGCAGGTCAATCCGCCGCGCCTTACCTTCCTTGACACGGTCAAGCGCGCTGCGACCCGGTCCGTAGATTCCGGGCAGGCGGAACACTCTTGCGCCCCTGTCCAGCCAGGCGAAATCCGCGTCTGCCCGCGCATTGCGGCGGCCTTCTCCTGACTGCGCGATGGTTGGCGTGGCTTCGTCCACCCATGCGCCGGCCTGGTCGCCATAGACGCCGGTCGAGGACAGGTAGAACAGCGACTTATCCTGCAAGGCATCGCCATAATGATCGAGCACCGGGTCACCGCCGGTGGAACGGTCCGGCGGGACAGACGAGAGAATATGCGTCGCCCCGCTTAGCGCGGCCAGCACGGCGTCCCGATCGGCAAAGGCGATGTCGCCCGCGCTTCCCGTGGCATTCACCTGCCAGCCATTAGCGCGCATCGCATCGGCGATCCGCCCTGCCGTGTAACCCAGTCCAAAGATCAGCAAATGCGCCATGACGTAAACCTAACCATTGGACCTTCGCCCAAAGCAACCTAAATCGGCGTGTATGGATATTGCAACCAACCCCACCACGCCCGGCGGCAACCCCGAACTTGCCGACGCCGCCCCCACGCCGCACGCGCCGCCGGTGATCCAGCGCGCCGATTACCGGCCCTACCCGTGGCTTGTTCCGACAACCAAACTGGCCTTCAACCTTGGCCTTGAGGAAACCCGCGTGTCCGCAACGCTGACCGTCGAACCCAACCCCGCGAGCGAGCCTGTGGGCACGCTGCGGCTGAACGGCGACGGGATCGTGCCGTTGGCCGTGGCGGTTGACGGGGCGGACTGCGACGCGTGGGAGATGGATGGCCCCGATCTCGTCATCCCCCTCAGCAACGCGCCGCATGAAGTAAGCATCCTCAACGCGGTTCTGCCGAGCGCCAATACGCAGTTGATGGGCCTGTATGCCTCGAACGGGATGCTGTGCACCCAATGCGAATCGGAAGGCTTCCGGCGCATAACCTTCTTCCCCGACCGGCCCGATGTGCTGTCGGTGTATCAGGTGCAGATGGAGGGCGATCCGGCTGCCTTCCCGATCCTGCTGTGCAATGGCAACAAGGTGGCAGAAGGCACGCGTGAAAACGGCACCCATTGGGCCGAATGGCACGATCCCTGGCCCAAACCGTCTTATCTGTTCGCGCTGGTCGCGGGCGATCTGGTGGCAAATTCCAAGCCCTTCACCACCCGCTCGGGCCGCAAGGTTGAATGCAATGTCTGGGTGCGCGCGGAAGATCTTGGCCGCACCGACCACGCGCTCGAATCGCTCCATCGCTCGATGACGTGGGACGAACAGGTGTTCGGCCGCGAATATGATCTCGATCTTTTCAACATCGTCGCGGTCAGCGATTTCAACATGGGGGCGATGGAGAACAAGGGTCTCAACGTCTTCAACACCAAATACGTGCTGGCCGACCCCGACACCGCCACCGATGGCGATTTTGACGCGGTCGAAGGCGTGATCGCGCACGAATATTTCCACAACTGGTCAGGCAACCGCATCACCTGCCGCGACTGGTTCCAGCTGTCGTTGAAGGAAGGCTTCACGGTGCTGCGCGACCAGTTGTTCAGCCAGGATATGCGGGGTGAGGCGGTCAAGCGGATCGAGGATGTGCGCATCCTGCGTGCGGCCCAGTTCCCCGAAGATGCCGGGCCGCTCGCGCACCCGATCCGGCCGGATTCCTATCGTGAAATCAGCAATTTCTACACCGCCACGGTCTATAACAAGGGCGCCGAGGTGATCCGCATGATGCGCTCCATGGTGGGCGCCGAACGCTTCCGTGCGGGCACCGACCTCTATTTTGATCGTCACGATGGCGAAGCGGCGACCTGCGAGGATTTCGTGCGCGCGATCGAGGACGGGGCGAACACCGATCTCACGCAGTTCCGTCGCTGGTATTCGCAGGCCGGAACGCCGCGCGTGGCTGTTTCGCAAGCGGTCGACGGTGATACGCTGACACTGACGCTCAGGCAGACAGTGCCTGCAACACCCGGCCAGCTGGACAAGCACCCCATGCCGATCCCGCTACGCGTGGCGGTGCACGCGCGCCAGAACGGTGCACTGGGGACAGAGCAGCTGATCGTGCTGAGCGAGGCCGAGCAGAGCTTCACTCTGCCACTGACTGGCCCTGATCCGGTGATTTCCATCAACCGTGGCTTCACCGCTCCGGTGGTGATTGATCGGCAATTGGCGCGCGAGGATCTGGTGTTTCTTGCTGCGCATGATGATGATCCCTTCGCGCGTTCCGAAGCCTTGCAGGAGCTTGCGGTCGGGCATCTCGTTGGCGTGGCCAGCGGATCGGTGTCGGATGACGAAATGGCCGCAGGCGAGGCGGCGATCATCGGCGCCTTCCGCTCAAGCCTTGCGGATGATGCCCTCAATGACGCGATGCGCGGCGAGTTGATGGTGCTGCCATCGGAAACCTATCTGTTCGAGGTCATGGCGACAGGGGATCGCAAGGCCGATCCAGGCGCAATTCATGCTGCGCGCGAGAAGCTGAAGGCGGCCATCGGCACCGCGCTGGCCACAGAACTGGCGGCGCTTCATGCGCGCACATCGGCGCTTGCGCTGGGTGATCCGGCCGGACGCGGGGCGCGCAAGGTCAAGACGATCGCGCTGGGCCTCATCGCCGCCGCTGATCCGGTTCGCGCAGGCACGCTCGCCGCAGCGCAGTATGACGCGGCGGACAATATGACCGATCGGCAGGGCGCGCTGATGGTGCTGTGCGGTCTCGACGGGCAGGCGCGAGAGGACCGGATTGCCGATTTCTACACGCGCTACCGTGACAATGCTCTGGTGGTGGACAAGTGGTTCACGTTGCAGGCGCTGTCGCTTCACCCGGATGTGATCCAGCATGTGCGCAAGCTGGCAGAGCATCCCGACTTCACGCTCAAGAACCCCAACCGTGTGCGTGCGCTCCACATGGCGTTTTCGGGCAATCCCAAGGGCTTTCATGCCGCGACGGGTGAAGGCTATCGGATGGTTGCCGACGTGATTCTCGCGCTTGATCCGATCAACCCCCAGACCGCCGCGCGGTTTGTGCCTGCGCTTGGCCGCTGGCGGCGGATCGAACCGGGCCGGGCGGCGCTGATGAAGGCCGAATTGGAACGGATCATGGCGGCGGGCAACTTGTCACGCGACACCTATGAACAGGTCAGCCGCAGTCTGGAAGGCTGACGGCGTGGACTTTCAGGTCGAGCGGTCGGCGTTGCTTGCAGGTTTCGCGCATGGCTTTTTTGGCAGCGCAGGGGGGCAATATCAATTCGGCTTTGGTGGTCCGGGGGACACCGCTGACGTGCAGGCTGTGCGCGCAGCAGCGGCTGATGCGATTCGTAGCGGTGGGCGGCTGGCTGCGCCGCATCAGGTTCATTCGCCCGATGTGGTCGTGGTGAGCGATGTGTGGGACGATGTTGCCAAAGGACGCCCGGTGGCGGACGCCGTGGTGACGGCGATACCTGGCACCGTGCTGGGCATCGTGACAGCTGATTGCGGACCGATTCTGCTCGCTGATTCCAGGGCGGGCGTGATCGGCGCCGCGCATGCCGGCTGGCGCGGCGCGGTGGGCGGCGTGCTGGAAAATACCATCGCCGCCATGAAGACCCTCGGCGCGTGCCGGGCCGATATTGCCGCCGTGATCGGTCCGACGATTGCGCAGGCCAGCTATGAAGTGGATGCGCCTTTTTGCGCGCAGTTCCCTGCTGAGGCCGCGTCGTTCTTTGCGCCCGCTTCGGCACGCAATGGCACGGCGCGCTGGCATTTCGATCTTCCGGGTTTTATCGCCTACAGGCTGTCAATGGCCGGGCTCAGCAAAATTGCGGATATCGGCCGGGATACATTTTCCGATGTCGCGCGTTATCACTCCTATCGACGCGCCAGCCAGGCGGGTGAGGCCAATTATGGCAGACAGATCAGTATGATCGCCTTGCCATGACAAGGGCTTGCATGCAGGCGAATGCGGCTTGTTGAAAACGCTATTGGATTTACTGACGATTGCCGTTAATGGCCCTGCGTAAGTTTTAGGTGAGGCGCGTCTGTGGGCGCGATCGAGCCCGAAACGGGGATCAATCGACGGAAGGAAGACGGGGCACAGACCCCGTCGTTGGAACACCACGCTGCGCGGGTTTGATCCCGCTGCGGCCGAACGAGCAGGGTAAGACGAAATGGCTATCAACACAGCCGATACCAGCGCACTGAGCACGGACGATGGCGTACGCCGCCGTGACTGGATCCATATTGCCGCACTCAGCACAGCGGGCGTCGGCGGCGCAACGCTGCTGTTTCCGCTGGTGAGCCAGATGGCTCCTTCTGCAGACGTGCTCGCTGCAAGCAGCACTGATGTCGATGTGAGTGCGATTGCGCCGGGTCAGAGCATCAAGACGACATTCCGCAAGCAGCCGCTGTTTGTGAAGCGCCTGACACCGCAGGAAATTGCGGCTGCCAAGGCCGATGACGCAGTGGACATGCGCGATCCCGCCACGCTGGCATCGCGCACCAAGGAAGGTCACGAGGATATTCTGATCACCATGGGCGTGTGCACCCACCTCGGCTGCGTGCCGCTGGGTGCGGCCGAAGGTGAGAACAAGGGTGAGTTTGGCGGGTATTTCTGCCCCTGTCACGGTTCGCACTATGATGTGGCCGGACGCATCCGCAAAGGTCCTGCGCCGCTCAACCTGATGGTGCCGGAATATGCTTTTACGTCTGACACGGTCGTCCGGGTCGGATAATCTTTCGTAGCTGTATGATAATGATAACCGTCCTGTCCTTTAACTTCGAAAAAGCCGAGAGAACGCTATGAGTTTCGCCTGGGCCAAGCAGTATGAACCAAAGTCCGCTTTCACACAGTGGCTTGATGAAAAATTGCCGTTTCCGCGGCTTGTCTACAACGCGATCGGGGCCGGTTATCCGGTGCCGCGCAATCTCAACTATATGTGGAATTTCGGCGTTCTGGCCGGTTTCTGCTTGATGTTGCAGATCGTCACCGGTGTCGTGTTAGCAATGCACTACGCCGCCAACGCGCAAGTTGCGTTCGGGACGGTTGAGCACATCATGCGCAACGTCAATTACGGTTGGATGATGCGTTACGCCCATGCCAACGGGGCGAGCTTCTTCTTTATCGTCATCTATCTGCACATTTTCCGCGGCTTGTTCTATTCGTCGTACAAGGCGCCGCGCGAGATGATCTGGTTGCTGGGCGTGGTGATCTTCCTGCTTATGATGGCGACCGCCTTCATGGGCTACGTGCTTCCGTGGGGCCAGATGAGCTTCTGGGGCGCGCAGGTGATTACCGGCCTGTTCAGCGCCATTCCGCTTGTGGGTGAGCCGCTTCAGGTCTGGTTGCTGGGCGGATTTGCGCCGGACAACGCCGCGCTGAACCGTTTCTTCTCGCTGCACTTCCTGATGCCGTTCGTGATTGCCGGTGTTGTGATCCTGCACATCTGGGCGCTGCACATACCGGGCTCGTCGAACCCGACCGGCGTCGAAGTGAAGCAGGAATCGGACACCGTTCCGTTCCACCCCTATTACACGTCGAAGGACGGGTTTGGGCTTGGCGTGTTCCTGATCGCGTTCACCACTATGGTGTTCTTCCTTCCGAACGCTCTTGGTCACCCGGACAATTACATCGAAGCCAACCCGCTCTCGACCCCGGCGCACATCGTTCCGGAATGGTACTTCCTCCCGTTCTACGCCATTCTGCGCGCATTTACGGGTGATCTTGCCGTCTTCGGGTTCACGCTTGTTCCGGCAAAGCTGCTCGGCGTGATCGCGATGTTTGCTTCGATCCTCGTGTGGTTCTTCCTTCCCTGGCTGGATAAGAGCCCGGTGCGTTCGGGCCACTATCGTCCGATGTTCCGGAAGTTCTTCTGGTTTGGGCTGATCCCGACAATGATCGTTCTGACGATCTGCGGCGGTGCGCCGGCAGAAGAACCCTATGTGGTGCTGAGCCAGCTTGCGACTGCGTACTACTTCATGCACTTCCTGGTGATCCTGCCGATCATCAGCCAGATTGAAGTGCCCAAGCCGCTTCCTTTCTCGATCACCGAAGCGGTGGTCGGTGGGGACAAGCCAGGCGGAACGTCTGGTGGTGGTAAAGTGAAGCCGAAGGCGGTCATTAATGATCTCCCGGGCAATGCCACCGATGGATCGCTGCAACCTGCCGAGTAATCGGCCGGGGCAGTCCCAAAGCACTTTGAACCGATAACGAGAAAGAGTTCGGTTATGTCTATTCGTCTTGGCGGCATCATTGCAGGCCTTGCCATCACCATGGTGCTGGTATTCTGGTCGCTTGCGCCCGGTGCTTACAATTACGCTTTCGGTCCGGCGCCAGAAAAGCAGCCGTCCTATGCCTTTTACGAGCATGGCGAAGGCCCTGCGAACGGTTTTTCGTTCGATGGTGCCTTTGGCAAGTGGGACTATGCCCAGCTGCAACGCGGATATCAGGTCTACAAGGAAGTCTGCTCGGGTTGCCACAGCCTGAAGTTTGTGGCGTTTCGCAATTTGCAGCAGCTTGGCTATTCCGAGGCCGAAGTTGATGCCGAAGCGGCAAGCTGGACCGTGCCGGGCATCGATCCGGGCACCGGTGAGACGACAACCCGGCCCGGTAGCCCGACCGACTACTTCCCGATGCCGTTCCCCAACGCGATTGCAGCGGCGGCGGCCAACAACAATGCAATTCCACCAGACCTGTCGTTGATGACCAAGGCACGCCATGATGGGTCGAATTATGTCTATTCGTTGCTGACTGGCTATGGCGAGGCCGATCCGGAATTGGCGGCGAAGACTGGATTTGAAACGCCCGAAGGCTTGTATTTCAACAAGCACTTTTCAAATGTGAACATCGCCATGGCTCCCCCGATCGTAGTGGATGATCAGGTGACCTACGCCGACGGTACGAATGCGACGATTTCGCAGATGTCCGCTGACGTTGCCGCTTTCCTGACATGGACTGCAGAACCTTCATTGGTCCAGCGCAAGCAGACGGGTTGGTTCGTCATAGGCTTTCTGCTGTTTGCAACCGTGCTGGCCTTCCTGTCCTACAAACAGATTTGGGCAGGTTTGAAGCCGAAGAAGAGCTAGGTCTTGTTGTTTTGAGTACGCTTTGGCGCCCCGTCATCCCTTGCGGATGGCGGGGCGCTCTGCTTTGAGGGGCCCGAAGGGGCTCTTATGACCACGCAGCATCTCTCTCCCGACCAGCTCAAGGCCTTGGTACGGACGGTGCCGGACTTTCCACAGCCCGGTATCCAGTTTCGGGATATCACCACGCTGATCGGCCATCATCAGGGAATGGCGGCAAGCGTGCATCATCTCGCCATTCTGGCCAAGGCGGCGACTGCGCACAAAATTGCGGGCATGGAGGCCCGCGGGTTTATTTTCGGCGCGGCCGTTGCGGTGCAACTCGGCATTGGCTTTGTGCCGGTGCGCAAGCCCGGCAAGCTCCCCATCGACACCATCGGCATTGACTATGCGCTCGAATACGGGACCGACCGGCTTGAAATGGACCCTTGCGCGATTGAACCGGGACAAAATGTCGTGATGGTTGACGATCTGATCGCCACCGGTGGAACTGCACTGGCCTCGGCCGAACTGTTGCGAATGGCCGGGGCAGTGGTGACGCAGGCGCTGTTTGTCATCGATCTGCCCGATCTTGGCGGGGCAGCGCGGTTGCGCGATGCAGGGATTGTGGTCAATGCGCTCATGCAATTCGAGGGCGATTAACGCCGCTGCATGCTTCTCAAGGCGGGGCAATGCGTCAGGGCGGTGGGTTGGGGTTGTGTTCCCGTCACGCCCTCGTCTATGCCGCTCAGGGGCGTCGATAAGGGCGGTGTCACAACGTCAATTCACCTCAAGAAGGACCGCCGGGACCGCCAATGGCTAATGCCTTGACGCTTTTGATGCTGGTGGCGCTCCCCTTTGTCGCCGCGCTAGCGATCGCGCTGCTTCACCGGTCACACCGTGCGGTGCATTCGGGCCTTGCGGCCGGGGCAAGTGCGGGCGGGCTTGCGCTGCTGGCAACGCTGGCGTCGCCTGTCATTGCCGGTGATGTCCCTTCGGCAAATTGGGCTTGGGTACCGGCCCTGGGCCTTGATCTGACGCTGATGGTCGATCCTCTTGGACTGATGTTCGCCGGATTGATCCTCGGCATTGGCCTCCTGGTTGTGATCTTCGGGCATTTCTATCTCGACGCGAGCGAAGCGACAGGCCGTTTCTTTGCCAGCCTGATGCTGTTTCAAGGCGCGATGCTGGGCATCGTGATTGCCGGAAATGTATTGTTGCTGCTGGTCTTCTGGGAGATGACCAGCTTGGCTTCATTCCTGTTGATCGGGTTCTGGAAGCACAAGGCTGAAGCCCGGCAGGGGGCGCGGATGGCGCTGGCAGTTACTGGTGGCGGCGGCCTTGCGCTGATCGGGGGCATGGTGCTGCTGGGATCGGTGGCCGGCTCGTTCGATCTGGCAACAATTCTGGAACGCGGAGACGTGGTGCGCGCCTCTCCGCTTTATCCCGCCGCCCTTGGGCTGATCCTGCTGGGATGTTTCACCAAGTCCGCGCAGTTTCCATTCCACTTCTGGCTTCCCCACGCGATGGCCGCACCCACCCCTGTCAGCGCCTATCTGCATTCTGCGACCATGGTGAAGGCCGGTATGTTCCTGCTTGCCCGCCTGTGGCCGGTGCTGGCGGGAACCGAGCTTTATACGGTGATCGTCACAACCGTTGGTTTGACGACAATGATCTTCGGCGCGGTGGTTGCGCTGTTCCGGCATGATCTGAAAAGCATTCTTGCCTATTCAACCATCTCCCAATTGGGAATGCTGGTGATGCTGCTCGGCTTTTCGCTTAAGGCAGCCGCCCTGGCTGCCGTGCTCCACATCCTCAACCACGCCGCGTTCAAGGCCGCCTTGTTCATGAGCGCCGGGATCGTTGAACACGAAACCGGCACGCGTGACATCCGGCGGCTGGGCGGCCTTGCCAAGGCGATGCCGATCACGGCGCTGGTCGCAACGCTCGCGGCGGCCTCGATGGCGGGGCTTCCGCCCTTGGGCGGCTTCATTTCCAAGGAGCTCATGCTCTACGAAACGCCCAAGCTTACGCTGTTTGGCCTGCCGTGGTTGTTGCCTGTGCTGGCGACGCTGGGCGCAACCTTTTCGGTCGGCTATTCATTGCGTCTCGCGGTACACCTGTTTTTTGGGCGCCCTCGCGAGGCTGAGCCTTTCGCTCGCGCGCATGATCCCGGCCCAGGCATGTGGGCGGCGCCGGCCTTTCTGACTATTCTGGCGGTGCTGCTGGGCCTGATCCCGATGCTGCTGGCCGGGCCGCTGGTTGGCGCGGTGACAGCGTCGGTGACCGGAGCGCCCGTACCGGACTTTGATCTGGCATTGTGGCACGGCGTCAATCTCGCGCTGATCCTCAGCCTGATCGCGGTAGCAGGCGGGGCGTTGCTGTTGTGGCAGCATCGGCCGCTTCTCTCCGTGTGGGAGCGCGCCGTTCTGCCTGACGCCAAGCGCATGTTCGAACGGGTCTTCGCCTTCACCGACACGTGGGTGAGGAAGGCGATGGTTGCTACGCATACGCCATCGCTGCAGCGGATGCTGCTGATGAGCTTTGTTGTGATCGTGCTGCTCGTGATCGACGGCGCGCAGGCCGGCGGCGTTCTTACCGGCGACAGGACGCTTCTGCCGGCCAACCCTGTCGCCATTGTTGCCTGGGTGCTGCTGATCGCGGCGACCGCGGCGGTGGTGAATGATTTGCGCAATCGCTTTCGGGTGTTGATCTATGTCAGCGTCATCGGCCTCATCATCAGTCTCGCCTTCGTGCAATTTTCTGCACCCGATCTCGCGCTTACCCAGATCTCCGTCGAGGTGGTGACGATCCTGCTGCTGCTGCTCGCGCTGAACCTTCTGCCAAAAAGCCCGCCGCTGCTGTCGACTGCGCCGCGCAAGTGGCGGGATGGCGCGCTGGCCATAAGCGGCGGCGTTCTGATAGGCGGGATCGCGTGGGCGATGCTGACCCGTGATCCGGGGCCAAGCATCGCTGCTTACCACCTCGCCAATGCCAAGTCTGGCGGTGGCGGAACCAATGTTGTCAACGTCACGCTGGTTGATTTTCGCGCCTTTGACACGCTGGGCGAGATCATCGTGCTGGGCATCGCCGGGCTTGGCATTTTTGCGCTGCTAGACAGTACAGCAGTGGGCGCGGCGGGTGCGCGGCTTCGGGCGTGGCGCGAAGACATGACTCACTCGCCCGAACGCCACCCGATCATGCTGGTCGTGGCCAGCCGGATCGTCCTGCCGCTGACGCTAACCGTGGGGATCTACCTGTTTCTGCGTGGCCACAATCAGCCGGGCGGCGGATTCATCTCCGCACTTGTGGTCGCGATTGCGTTTCTAATCCAATATCTCGCCGCCGGGTTCGACTGGTCCAATGAACGCAAGCGCTTTGGCGAGCATCAACTGATCGCCTGGGGTGTGCTCGTCGCCATGGCAACCGGACTGGGTGCCTTGGTGTTCGGGGCTAATTTCCTCACATCGACATTCGGCTATTTCTATCTGCCGCTGATCGGCAAATTCGAACTCGCCAGCGCGCTGCTGTTTGATATCGGGGTGTTCCTGACCGTGTTCGGCGCAGTGATGCTGGCACTGGCGCAATTGAGCCACATCGCGCAGCGCGCCGCACGCGCTCATGCGTCGCGCCAGACGGGTGAGGGCCGGACATGAGCTATGAATTTCTGATGGCCAGCGCGATTGGCGTACTGGTCGCAGGCGGCATCTTCCTTGCGTTGCGGGCGCGTACGTTTCAGGTAGTGCTCGGCCTTACGCTGTTCTCCTATGCGGTTAACCTGTTCCTGTTCGCTTCGGGCCGGCTGGTGATAGGCCGGCCTGCGATCTGGGATGCAGCGGTCAGCGAGTATGCCGATCCCCTGCCGCAGGCGCTGGTGTTGACCGCCATCGTGATCACCTTCGGCATGACCGCCTTCGTGGTGATCCTGGCCCTTCGCAGCTTCCTTGAAACCGGCAGCGACCATGTCGATGGCGATACGGTTTCGTGCGACGCGCAGGACGGGTTGGCCAACGCGCCCGATGATGACGGGAAGGAGGGTCCCCCGTGACGCTCGCCGTTCATCTTCCGATCCTGCCGGTTGTTATTCCTGCGCTCGCGGCTCCGATTGTGCTGCTGGTCATGCGGCGTCGACCAATGCTGGGCGTCGCAATTGCCTTGATCTCGTGCCTCGCCTTGCTGGGATGCGCACTGACGCTGATGGGTTGGGTCAGCGATGGCACCGTGATTGCCTATGCGCTGGGTGAATGGCCCGCGCCGTTCGGTATCGTGTTGGTGGCAGACCGGCTGGCGGCGATGATGCTGGTTCTGACAGCGTGCCTGGCATTGGTCGTATTGTTGCACGCCGTGCTCACGCGGGCGGATCGCAAGGGATGGCATTTTCATGCCCTGTTCCAATTTCAGCTGATGGGCCTCAACGGCGCATTTCTGACAGGAGACTTGTTCAATCTCTTCGTGTTCTTTGAAGTCCTGCTGATCGCGTCCTACGGTCTGATGCTGCATGGCCAAGGGCCGGCGCGGCTGAAAGCCGGGGTGCAATATGTCGTCGTCAACCTGGTAGGATCATCGCTGTTCCTGATCGCGCTGGGGATTCTCTATGCACTGACCGGCACGCTCAACATGGCGGACATGGGCGCGCGGGTGGCCGCCATCGCGCCGGCGGATCAGGGTCTGCTGCGGATCGCGGCGTTGCTGCTGGTGAGCGTGTTTGCGTTGAAGGCCGCCGTCGCCCCGCTCCACCTGTGGCTGGCGCGGACCTATGCGGTATCGACCCCGGCGGTCGCGGCGCTGTTTGCGATCATGACCAAGGTCGGCGTCTATTCGCTGATCCGGGTGGTGCCGCAGGTGTTTGGTGAGGGCGCGGGCGCGGCGGCCTGGGTGCCTGCGCCTTACCTGCTTCCCGCGGCGATCGGGAGTGCGATCATCGGTTTTGCTGGCGTGTTCGTCGCCCGTAGCATGTCCGAACAGGCGGCCTACGCCGTTATCGGATCAACCGGCACGCTGCTGATCGCGGTCGCGGGGTGGAGCGCGGGGAGCCTTGGCGCAGGCCTTTACTACCTTGTCCATTCGACCTTGGCGGCTGCGGCGCTGTTCATGGTGGCAGATGCCACGGCACGGCGGCGCGGGGCTTTTGGCGATAACGCAGTGCCCGGTCCGGCCTTTCCGGGGCGCGGCGGGGTGGCTTTGCTGTTCATGGCCACCGCAATCGCAACCACCGGCCTGCCGCCCTTGTCGGGCTTCATCGGCAAATTGCTGATCCTGAATTCGGTCGCGTCCCTGCCAAACTGGGGGTGGGCGTGGGGCGTCATTCTTGGGACCACTTTCATCGGGGTCGTCGGCTTTGCGCGGGTGGGGAGCGCGGTGTTCTGGAAATCGGCCGAGTGCGAGGTTCCCGCTGGGCCTGCCACCCGCGCTGATCTCGCCGCGCCGGCCATTGCGCTCGCGTTGCTCGCCGCGCTGTCGGTTGGAGCAGGCTGGGTGAGCGCCTATGCTGATGCCGCCGCCGCGCAGGTGCTTGATCCAGCCCAAACCGCCCGCGCTGTGCTGGGGGAGGCTGCGCCATGATGAACCGCCTTCTGCCGCATCCCGGTCTTAGTGTGCTGCTTGTGCTCATGTGGGTGGTGATGGTGAGCGATTTCACCTTCGGCACGCTGTTCCTTGGGCTGGTGTTCGGCGTTCTTGTACCCATCTTCACCGCGCCGTGGTGGCCGGAGCGACCGCCGGTGCGGTTCGTGCCCGCCATGGTTTATCTCGGGATTGTGCTGTGGGATGTCGTGGTCGCCAATTTCGAGGTTGCCGCGATCATTCTGTTCAAGCCGAACCGCGCCTTGCGCCCTGCATGGCTGGTCGTTCCACTTGAACTGACTTCGCCCGAAGCGATTACGGTGTTTGCCGGCACGATCAGCCTAACGCCGGGGACGGTGTCGTCCGATATTTCCGCATGTGGCAATTACCTTCTCGTCCATGCGCTTCACGCGCCTGATCCAGAGGCCGCGATAACGCAGGTCAAAACACGGTATGAGGCGCGACTGAAGGAGGTGTTCCGATGATCGGATACGCGCTCGCCTTCGGCTTTGGTGCGCTTGGCCTTGCGCTTGCGCTGAACCTGTGGCGTCTGTTCAAAGGTCCGGGGGTAGCAGATCGTATTCTGGCCCTCGATACGATGGTTATCAACGTCATCGGGATCATCGTACTGACCGGCATTGCCGAAGGCAGCGGAGCGTCGTTCGAGGCGGCATTGTTGCTGGCAATGGTCGGCTTTGTCGGAACGGCAGCCTACGCCAAGTTCGTGTTGCGCGGGGATGTGATCGAATGAGCGGCACGGCGCTTTCTATGGCCGATCTGGTCGTCAGCGGGCTAATCGTGCTCGGCAGTGCCTTTGCGCTGATTGGCAGCTGGGGTCTGGTGCGTCTGCCCACGCTGATGGAACGCCTGCACGGTCCGACCAAGGCGACAACCTTGGGTATTGGCGCGATGCTGGTGGCATCGGTCGCCTGGTTTTATCTGGTCGGGGACGTATGGTCCACGCATGAACTGCTGGTCTCGGTCTTTCTGTTTGTCACCGCACCGATCACCGCCAACATGATTGCCAAGGTTCACCTGCACCGGCTTCGGCAAGGCGAAGCGATTGAGGGTGATGGGCCGGCCGGTACCCCGGTGCGGCCCCCCGGCCGCGCCGATTGGGCCACGCACGAAGCCCCACACGAAGGGACACCGGGCGATTTCGTCGGGGACTAGCTCAATGCCAGCTTGCAGCGATCCGACCGCGTGGCGGCGAGATCGGCGCAAAAGCGGCTGGTCCAGGCCTGCACATTATCATCCCGGATCGTTGTGATCATCGTTTCGTAGCGCGCCTTGCGCTCGGCCAGTGGCATGTCGAGCGCCACGCGGATCGCGTGGGATATATCATCCGGGCTGTAGGAATTGACCAGCACGGCGCCGCGATCCTCCACACCCAACTGCTGCACCGCGCCAGCAAAGCGCGACAGGATAAGCACGCCGGGATCCTCGGGGTCCTGCGCTGCGACATACTCCTTGGCGACAAGGTTCATCCCGTCCCGCAGCGGCGTGACCAGACCGATCTTGGATGCGCGGAAAAATCCGTACAGTTCAGCGTGAGAATAGCCGCGGTTGACGTAACGGATCGGCACCAGATCGACCTCGCTTTGTGCGCCGTTGATCTGCCCGGTCTTCTGTTCCAGCAGCATCCGGATATCCTGATAGCTCTTCACGTCCTCACGGCTGGGCGGGGCAATCTGAATGAACACGAGGTCGCGGATACGTTCGGGATTCTGGTCGAAGAAGCGCGAAATGCCATCAATGCGTTCCGGCAGGCCCTTGGAATAGTCGAGCCGGTCGACCCCGATCATGGCTGTGCGGTGACGGGTGGATTCGATCAGCCGCTGCTCGGCGATGCGGGCTTCGTCGGTTGCGCCTTGGGCCTGGAAATGATCCCAATCGATCCCGATTGGATAGGCGCGGGCGATCGCCGTCTTGCCTTCGAACTGGATCGTGCCTGTCGCGCCGTCGACCTGTGCGCCCAGCTCCTCGCGGCAGTAATGCAGAAAGCTCTCACGCCATTCATCGGTCTGGAAGCCGATGAGGTCGTAATCGAGCATCGTGCGCACCAGCCGTTCATGGAAGGGCAGGGACACGAACAGCCGCGTCGGCGGCCAGGGGATATGGAGGAAAAATCCGATGCGATTGGTCACGCCGCGCGCGCGCAGGCGTTCACCCAGCGGCAGGAGGTGATAATCATGCACCCACACCAGATCGTCAGGCTCGATCAGCGGTGAGACGCGTTCGGCGAAATGTTCGTTGACGCGCTCATAGCCCTTGGCGGTCTCACGCTCGTATTGCGTCAGATCGAGCCGGTAATGGAAAAGCGGCCACAGCGTCGCATTGGCATAGCCGTTATAATATTCATGAATATCGCGGCCGGACAAATCGACTGTGGCTGTCGTCACGCCGTCTTCGCGTTCAAGGTGGATGGAATTGGCCGGATCGTCATTTTCCTGCCCTGACCACCCGAACCAGATCCCGCCATTGTCCTTGAGCGCGGAATTCAGCGCGCCGGCAAGGCCGCCTTGCGCGCCGGCGGCGCCCCGCGCCTTGGGCACGGCCACGCGGTTTGATATGATAATCAGGCGGGCTATCGGACATCACTCCATGGTTTGGACAAAAGTCCGGCGCAGTTAATGATACCGACTAGTGAGTAGGTCTGTGGAAAGTTCCCCCACAGCTCATCATCTTTGTAATCGAGGTCTTCGCTCAGCAGGCCTGAACGGGTCGTATGGCTGAGCATCGTCTCGAACAAACGCCGCGCTTCATCGGTGCGGCCGACCAGATGGAGCGCTTCGATCAGCCAGAAAGTGCAGACGTTGAACGCCGTTTCGGGCGCGCCGAAATCGTCCTCTGCCGCGTAGCGCAGCATGAAATCGCCGCGCCGCAGCTGCTGTTCGACCGCCGCGAAGGTCGACAGGAAGCGCGGATTGTCCGGCGCAAGAAAGCGCAATTCAACCATTTGAAGCAGGCTTGCATCAAGATAGTCGCTTTCGAAGCTGGCCCCGTAATGCCCGCCTTCTGCGCCGTTTTCGACCCAGGCTTCCGCTTCGATCTTGGCCCGGATCGCGTCGGCGCGCTCCTGCCACAATTGTGCGCGGCTTGCCTTGCCGAGCCAATTGGCCGCCATCGCCAGCCGGTCACAGGCGGCCCAGCTCATCACGGCGGAATAGGTGTGGACTTCCTGCCGGGTGCGAAATTCCCACAGGCCCGCGTCAGGCTGGTCGTGCATTGCCCAGGCCATTTCGCCCACCTGTTCCAGGCTTTCGAAATCGCAGTCGTCGGCGATCCGCAGCAACCGCTGGTCGATGAAGCTCTGCACAGTCGGCAGCACGATCTGGCCGTAACAATCATGCTGGATCTGCTTGTAGGCCGCATTGCCGACCCGCACCGGCCCCATGCCGCGATAACCGGAAAGCGCGGGCGCAGTGGTTTCATTGAGCTCGGCCACCCCCATAACTGAATAAAGCGGCTGGATCTGCCCGCCCTTGGCCCCGTCGACGATATTGCGCAGATAGGCGAGATATTTCTCCAGCACATCAAGCGCACCCAGCCGGTTCAGCGCCTGCACGGTGTAATAGGAATCGCGGATCCAGCAGTAGCGGTAATCCCAGTTGCGTTCCGAATGCAGGGCTTCGGGGATCGAGGTCGTCAGCGCCGCGACAATCGCGCCCGTTTCTTCATGTTGGCACAGTTTCAGCGTGATGGCGCAGCGGATGACCTCCTGTTGCCACTGGACCGGCGTGGCCAGGCTGCGCACCCAATGCTGCCAATAGCTGCGGGTGGCCTGCTCCATCCGGCGGATTTCTTCGCGCAGGTTGCCATCGAAAGGTTCGTCCGGGCCGAGGAAGAAGTGCAGATCGTGTTCTACCCGAAAGCTGCGCTGTTCGAGGATGTAGCCGACCGGCGCGTCGGTGCTGAGGCGCAGCGCCTGCGGGCCGATCAGGAAGCGGATGTGGTTGGAACCATGCGTGCTCTCTGCCCGCGCCGCGCCGAAATCGCGCATTGGACGCAGGACAGCACGGATGCGCGGACTGCCCGCCACGGGGCGGACAATCCGGCTGATCGCAACCGGGCGGTACATTCGTCCCTTGCCTTCATGGCGGGGGCAGAAATCGAGCACTTCAACCGCGCTGCCATCCGCCGCCTCCAGCCGGGTCACAAGGATAGGCGTGTTGCGGATGTATTCTTGTGTTGCGCTGACCTGGCCGACCAATTCGAACCGCCAGATGCCATCATCACGGTTGTCATCGTTGAGCAGCGCGCAGAACACCGGATCGCCATCGACCCGTGGAACGCATGACCACACAATCGCAGCCTCACGGTCAATCAGCGCGCTGACCTGGCAATTGCCGATCGGCCAGAGTTCCAGATCGGGCGTCATATCTCCAGCCACGCGTGCACGTCCTTTACTGTTTCAAGGGAATAGCGGGCTGCGGCGGCGGGCCTCTCGCCTACCGCGATCCCGAAGCCGCCGTGCCGCTGGCAGGCGGCAAAGCCATCTTCATCCGTGACATCATCGCCGATAAACACCGGCATGGCACCAGCGAAAGCGGGTTGTGTCAGGAAAAGATCAACAGCGCCGCCCTTGTCCGCGCCGGGCCAGACCAGCTCGACCACGCATTTGCCGGTCTTGATCGCAAGGCCGTGTGCTTTGACCAGCTTGGCCGCGAAATCGTGCGCGCTGTCCTCCAGATCGGGGTGCGCGCGAAAATGCAGCGCGGCGCCATGCGCCTTGTGTTCGTAAAGGAGCCCGGCTTTGCCCGCGAAGGCGCGCAGCTTGTCCGCGACCGCGATGGGCAGGGGTTCGGCCACGCGCAACGCCGCGCCTGATGCTGCGCGCACATCAGCGCCGTGCGATCCGGCGAAATGCAGCGCCGCCGGCCCAAGGAAATCGTGCAGATTGGCAATGCTGCGGCCCGATACGACGGCGAGTGCCCCATTGAGGCGCCTCGCGAGGCGTTCAAGCCGCTCGGCCAAGCGTGTGGGGACAGCCACGGCATCGGGATCATCGGCGATCTCGACAAGGGTTCCGTCAAAATCGAGGAACAGCGCCACGGGTCCGGCCGTCATCAGGCTGGCAAGCGGTGGCGGGTCAGGCAGGCGAAGGCGCAATCCCATCCGCGCGACCATAAGCCTAGAAGTCGATGCGTCAAACGGCGTCTTCGCAGATGCAGCAAACTTTGGCCGTTCACCGAACAGCAGCGCCACGTTGCTCCGGAAAGGCCCTTAGGCAGGCGCGATCTGACTTTTACATTTATGGTTAATATTCCTGGCTAGCCGGGCGATCACGCTCGTCGGGGGAACCACATGACTGAACTTTCGCCAGACGTTGCAGCCGCCCGCATTTTGCTGGAAGAAGCGATGCAATTGCACGAAGCCGGCAATCTTGATGCGGCGCAGCTGCGTTACCGGATGGTTATCGATCAGGATTATCGCGTAGGCGAAGTCCTTCCGATCCTTGCAGGGATCCTGGGCCAGCGCGGCGATCATGACGAAGCGCTGGCGGTGTGGGCAAGGTTGCTGGCGCTGGTTCCCGATCATGCGGTCGCGCATCACGAAATGGGCCTGATCCATGGCACTTTCGGCCGCTATGACTATGCGATCAAGGCCTTGCGAGCCAGCTGCGCGGCCGATCCTGACAATCCTGTCGCCGCGAATAACCTCGCAGTGATGCTGGCCGATGCCGGACGCAAGAACGAGGCGCTGGAGCAATTCACGCATGCACTGGGGTTGCAGCCGGGCAATATCCATATCGAGCACCAAATCCGCCGATTGAGCGCCGAACTGGTGCCTTTCTGGCATATCCCGATGCTCAACGACACGCGGCGCAACGATGCCTTTGAGGCCGCAATCGTCGCTGCCGTTGCCGCCGCCGGACCGGACGTCAGGGTGCTGGATATCGGCACCGGCAGCGGTCTGCTTTCGATGATGGCCGCCCGCGCCGCGGCGCAGCGCGTCACCGCTTGCGAAATGGTGCCGATCATCGCGCAGATGGCCCGCAGGATCATCGCGGACAACGGTTATCCCGATCGCATCACCGTTCACACCGCCGCGTCCAACGAATTGCAGGTGGGCGAACATCTGGACGCACGTGCCGATATTCTGGTCTCGGAGATCCTCTCCAGCGAGCTGCTGACCGAACGCGTGATCGATACCTTTGAAGATGCCCATGCGCGGCTGCTCAAGCCCGGCGCCATCGTTATTCCGCGTGCGGCTTCGGCGATTGGCTGCCTGGTCGAAAGCCGGGTGCTGGCCGATTATGTCTTCGTTGAAACGGTATCGGGTTTCGATGTCTCGCGTTTTGGCGCGCTGGCGGCGCAGAAGCTGCCGATCCACGGTACCATGACCGACTGGAGGCGTCTGTCTGGTGACGTTGAGTTGCTGCGGATCGATCTCACTCGCACGCGCCACCCCAGCGATCTGCAACTGCTCAGCATCGATGTCATGGCGGATGGCATCGCAGCGGGTATCGTCCAGTGGATGCATGTTGATCTGGCTGACGGGATCACATTCGATAATCACCCGGACGGCTATACAGATGGCGGCTGGCTGCAAGTGCTGCACACCTTCCCCCATCCGGTCGCAGTGCAGGCGGGGGATGTGTTGAATGTCGCCGTGGGTCACGACCGCGTGACTCTGATCCTGCGCCCAGTGGGCGTGACCGCCGCAGCAGCGCAAGCGCGGGTCGCCTGATCGCGGGATTTGTTGTGCTGCCAGGCAACTACAGTTTGTAGGTCAGCACCAGCAGAATCGAAAGCGTCGTCACCATGATCGCCACCAGCGGGACGCCGGTTCGCATGTAGTCGCGAAACTCGTACGATCCTGACGCCATGATGAGCATGTTGGTCTGATAGGCCATCGGCGTTGCGTAACACAGGTTTGCGCCGAACAGCACCGCGAGAACCAGAGGCTCGGGCGGCAGGCCGAGCTGGCTCGCAATGGCGAAGGAAATTGGCGTGCCGACGGTTGCCGCCGTGGCATTCGACGCGAAATTCGTGAGCAAGGCCACGAACAGCATGATTGCGGCCAGCACGCCAGCCGTGGGAAGATATTGCAACCCGAAAGATAGCAATTGCCCCAGCCACATGGCCGCGCCGCTTTCATCAACGATCCGCCCGATCGCGATGCTGGCAGCGACCAGTACGATGACAGTGGCCGAAAGCGCCCGCCCGACCCGGTCGAATTTGACACATCCTGTCAGGAACATCAGGATCGCGCCGCCCAGTGATGCGATGGCGATCGGCAACAGGCCAACCGAAGCGGTGCCGACCGATCCCAGCATGATCGCTCCGGCGAGGATCGCTTTTGAGCGGCGCGGCAGCTCTTTCATGCCCTCCAGCACCAGCAGGCCATCGGCTTGCGCAAACAACTGCAACTCAGCCGGCAGCCCCGTCACCAGCAGCACGTCTCCTTCGGAAAAGCGCAGGTCTGCGCCTTCACCATCGCGGGCTTTTTCGGCGCTCCGGCGGTCTGATCGATGGACGCCGATTACCGCAACACCGTAAAGATCGGCGATCCCTGCATCGGGAAGCGAGCGATTGATCAGGCGCGAATCGCTGGTAACGGCCATCTCGACCACCACAATGTCCTGGCCGCCTTCCTGCCCTTTGCGCTTGATTTGATCGAGCACCCAGGCCGGCGCGGCTTCGCCCTTCAGCAGCCGCAAGGCTTCTTCCAGCGCCTCATGCGGCCCTGAGATGCGCAGGCGTTGCAGCGGCCGGATCGGGCCCGTTGGCGGATCGTGAAACTCGATGTCGTCAGGCAGGCGGGGAAGGATCTCGGACAGTTCCTTGCCACTCAGGATACTGTCTTCATTGATGGTCATCCGCGCCAGAAAGCGACGCTTGATGCCCGCCTCGTCAGCGGAATTGTCGCGCAGCAGGCGCGGCATGACCAGCCAGATATAGGGCAGCGCGACAAGCGCTGCGACCGCCACGATCGGGGTGTAATCGAAGACACCGATCGGGCGCATCCCAAGATCGGTCGCGATGGAGACAACCAGGATATTGGTCGATGTGCCGATCGTGGTGGCCATTCCTCCGATCAGGACCGCCGCGTTCAGTGGAATGAGGGTCTTGGATGCCGGCATCGCGCCCCGCGCTGCCAGCGTGACGAAGATCGGCAGCAGCAACACCAGCACCGGCGTGTCATTGACCGCCATCGACAGCAGCATCGCGAGCACTAGCGAAACCAGCAGACCAAGTTGGAGATTGTATTTGAACACCTGCTCAAGAAACCGCGCTGCAGGCTCAAGCGCCCCGGTCACCACCAGTCCGCGGCCCATGATCATCAAGGCACAAATGGTGATCAGTGCGTAATGGCCAAAGCCGGCGAAGGCGAGCGTCAGGCCGTCTGTCTGGCTGGCGCCAGGCAAGGGGAAGAAATAAAGTCCGACCGCGATCACCGCGATCGTGACAAGCGAGACGATCTCGACCGATAACCGGCCGCGCGCAAAAGCGATGAACATGGCGGCGGTGACGACGAGCGCCGCGATCGCGTGCGGGTTGGGGATACCGGGCATCATGGATGCCTACGATTCGGCAAATCGGCACGAAAACACAAGGCGTTTCGGAGCCGGAGATAAATTCTGCCGCAACAGGGCATGTCTTTTTTCGCACGGCACACGGAGCGCTCCATTGCTACCAACAAGGGTTATTAGTCTGGATAAGCAAACCGTCTAGATTCGTGATCCGACGGTCGCGCCTGCAAATCGCGCCTCCCCAAGCGATGTTGCGCAGGCTATTAACTCGGGATGGATCACCCGACCAATCAGCCGCCCATCGACACGGCGCGCTCCCACCTGGGCGAGGCACAACCTTTCGTCCTCAGGCCCGGCGCTGTTGCGCTGGCTGCCGTGATAGTGCTTTTGATCGCGGGATTGGGCTGGCTTGTTGTCGAGCTCAACCGCTTTTTCTTGCTGGTTTTCGCGAGCATCGTTCTGGGCGCTGTGTTCGATGCGATCACGGGCCGGATTTGCCGTGCAACCGGAATGGGCCGCTCGCTCGGGCTGGCGCTGGCGATCTTCACTTTTCTCGGCGTGTTTATTGGCGCCTTTGCGTTGTTCGGCACGCAGATCGCCTATGAGTTCGACACGATCCGGCAAACCCTGCCCCAGGCCATCGAAGGGCTTCGCGGTTTTGTGGAACGTTACATTCCGGGCACCAGTCTGGACGAGCTGGCCCAGATCGGCAGCGATGATATGTCGCGCCTGGTGAGCCAGGCGGGCGGGTTTGCCGTGGCTGCGGGCAATGGCCTTGCGGATTTTGTGCTGGTGCTTGTCGGGGCGATTTTCATGGCTGCCAACCCGGATGTCTATCGGCGCGGCTTTTTGCTGCTGGTTCCGGCAAAGGCTGAACCGGTTGCGGCACAGGCACTGGATGATGCGGCAGCGGGCCTGCGCGGATGGATGATGGGACAGGCGATTTCGTCGCTGGTGGTGGCCGCGTTGACCTGGGCGGGCCTGGCCTTATTGGGCGTGCCGGCTGCCGGCGGGCTTGGCACGATTGCCGGATTGCTTGACATTATCCCGATGGTCGGCCCGATCATTGCCGGCGTTCCGGCGGTTCTTCTGGCCTTCACGGTTTCGCCGATCACCGCTTTGTGGACATTGCTGCTGTTTCTTGGCGTTCAGCAATTGCAGGGCAATGTCCTGCAACCGATGATCCAGAAACACGCCGTCGATATCCCGCCGGCGGTGCTGCTGTTTGCGGTCTTGGCGTTCGGGTTGCTGTTCGGATTTCTCGGGGTGCTGCTCGCAGCGCCGCTGACGATTGTCACCTTCGTGTTCGTTCAGCGGGTGTATGTCAGAGCGATCTTGGCTAAGCCTATGCCGCTGGATGAAACGGAATAGACAGGCTTGAGGCCAGCAAGGCGTTATGCAGACCTGTAGAACCTGTCCCGCTGCCGCGCGATATGTGAATGGATCTTGATGAGTATCGCTGACGTCTTGCTACCACTGGCTGTCATCATGCTGATGGTGGCGGCCAATGCCCTGTATGTCGCGGCAGAATTTGCCACGGTCGGCTCGCGCAAGTCGCGGGTGCAGGAAATCGCCGCCAATGGTAACCATTCGGCCATTGCTTTGCTGGCCATCCTGCAGGATCCCAAGCGGCTGGACAATTATGTGGCCGGTTGCCAGGTGGGCATCACGCTCAGCAGCCTGATTGCCGGTGCCTACGGGCAGGCGCAGCTTACGCCCTTGCTGACTCCCTGGCTCGGCCTGATCGGCGGGGCTGTGGCCGCGATTGTCATCGTGTTGATGGTGGTCACAGTGCTGCAGGTCCTGTTTGGCGAGCTTTTGCCCAAGACTGTGGCGCTGCGGTATCCCGAGCAGCTGGCAATGGCGACGATGTGGCCGATGACCATCAGCCTGCTGGTGTTCAAACCCCTGGTTTTTGTGTTCAACGGAACAGCCTTTGCGGTGATGCGCCTGTTTCGGCTTAACGGCGATCACGGCCACTCCCACGTCCATTCGCCCGAGGAACTTGAAGGGCTGTACCGCGAAAGCGCGGCTGGCGGCCTGATCGATGCCGATGAACGCAAGATGCTGGCCGGTGCGCTGGGAGTAAGCGGGCGCACGGTGCGCGAAA
This sequence comes from Erythrobacter sp. 'gip.4 top 5', assembly GCF_056495765.1. NCBI lineage: Bacteria > Pseudomonadati > Pseudomonadota > Alphaproteobacteria > Sphingomonadales > Erythrobacteraceae > Erythrobacter > Erythrobacter sp. 'gip.4 top 5'. Next base: position 793,552 of record NZ_CP200270.1, read on the forward strand.
TCCTGACACCGCGCACACGAATGATCACGGTTGCCGCCAAGGAAACTGTCGGTGCAGCCTTGTCGCGGGTGGCAGAGGAGCCGTTTTCGCGGTTCCCGGTGACAGGCGCGAGCTCCGAGGACATTGCCGGCATTGTGCATATCCGCGCGCTGTTCGCAGCCTTCGAGCGCGATGCGACTACGCTGGTCGAAACCGTGATACGGCCACCGCTTGTGGTGGCCGAGATGATGACCGTGCCGAAACTGTGGCAAATCCTGCGCCAGAATGGCAGGCGCACGGCCATCGTCGTCAACGAATACGGATCCGTCGCAGGCATGGTAACGCTGGAAGATGCGTTGGAAGAGGTGTTTGGTGAGATCCAGGATGAATTCGATCAGGAAGAAGATCCGGTCATCGCCAAAGCCGACGGACGCAGCGTGCGCGGGGATGTGAGCCTGTCTGCGCTGGCCGACCGCTACGATATCGATCTGCCCGACGACCGCGCCGACACGATCGGCGGGCTGGTCTGGCACGAGCTGGGCCGTTTGCCGTCGGCTGGCGACGTCGTGCCGCTGGCCGGCACGCGCTACACCCTGACTGTCGAGGCGATGGCAGGCTATGCCGTTCATCGGGTGCTGGTTCGCCAGGACGTGCAGGCGGAGCAGGAGACATGAGCGAATATCTCCTGCCGATCATCATCATCATCGTGCTTGTCGGGATCAACGGCGTCTTCGTGGCCGCCGAGTTCGCCTTGGTCGGATCGCGCCGCAGCCGCCTGGACACGCTCGCCAAGGGCGGTAGCGGGGCGGCTGGCTGGCTGGTGCGCGTGTTCGATCGCAAGGGCGGCAAGGATTCCTACATCGCCATCGCCCAATTGGGCATCACGCTCGCCAGTATTGGACTGGGTATGTACGGCGAGCCAGCCGTTGCCGCGTGGATCTATCCTGCGCTGGAGCGCTGGGGGATGTCCTATGATCAATCGCACCTGGCCGGGTTCATCATCGCGCTGGGCGGCATCACCTATCTCCACGTCGTATTCGGCGAGATGATCCCCAAGGCGCTTGCCCTGCAACTTCCCGAACAGACCAGCCTGTCCGTTAATCCGGTGATGCGTTTTTTCGGGTTTCTGTTCCGGCCAATGGTGTTCGCGTTGAACCAGATTGCCTTTGCGCTGATGCGGATGCTGGGCATCCCCGATCCCGGCAAAAGCGCCTCACTCTACACCAGCAAGGAGCTGGAAATCGCGACCGACGAAGTTGCCGCCAGTGGCCAGTTTGAGGATGGGCAGCGGATTCTGATCGAAAACATTTTTGAGATGGAAGACCGCACCGCCGAAGAACTGATGACATCGCGATCGCGCATGAAGGCCATCGCGCTGGGCACCCCGCTGGCCGATCTGGTCGAACTGATCGCCGCGTCACAGCAAACCCGCTATCCGGTTTACGCAACGTCGCTGGATGATATCGGCGACGTGTTTCATGTGAAGGACTTCATCCGCGCAAGTACATCTGGGAGCGATCAGACCTTGTCGGCCATGACTCGGCCCCTGCCACGGGTCGCGGCGACCACGTCGGCGACTGAGCTGCTGGCCCTGTTCAAGAAGCAACGCATTCACGCCGCGCTGGTCGTCAACGAACACGGCGGCACGCTGGGTTTTGTGACGCTGGACGATCTGGTGGAAGATTTGATCGATGAGGATCTGGGACCGGATTCCGAGTGGATTCGCAAATTGGCCGATGGCGGTTTCCTGCTCGACGGAGAAGTCACCCTGGCCGAACTGGCGGAGGATTACGCGATCGCGCTGGAAGAAGGTGACATCGTTACCATCGCCGGGCTTGCCCTGGCACGGCGCGGGATTGTCCCGGAACAAGGCGAGACAATCGATCTGCCGGTATATCATCTGACCATCGAACAGACAGAAGGGCACTACGAAGTTTAACAAGCACTACACCCACCTGATCGGCGACCTCAAACCAAGTGGTGAGGAGTTCGATTGCGCTGTTCACCTCGACCGCATGGATCAGGTGCGATTCTGGATTAGGAATGTGGAAGGCAAGAGTGGGTCATTTTGGCTCCAACTGCCCCAGCACAAGTTCTATCCCGATTTTGTGGCGATGCTCCATGATGGTCGCATCCTTGTCGTTGAATACAAGGGCGGCCACCTTTACCCCAGCGAAGGTGATAAGCGAATGATCGGAAACATCTGGGCAGACGCCAGCGATGGCAAATGTTTGTTCTGCATGCCCACCGAACGCAACTTCGCCCTGATTGGCACGACCATCGCGAAATCCCCCCACTGACCTTCACCCCTCGACCCATTCCAATAACCCTGCTGGAATCGTGGTCGTGGAAGTGGCGGAAAACCGTCATTCGGGGTCGGTCTGGAATCAGCCGAAAAGACCATTCCAGATATGGATGTCATTGGAAAAACATTGACGGATTCTCGATCTGTGGGAGTCCGTATGGATGACCAAACGCGTAGCGATTTACACCAGAGTCTCGACCTCGGATGGCAAGCAGACCATCGACAACCAGCTTCGTGACCTGAACCTTGCAGCCGAAAGGATGGGGTGGGAAATCGTCGCACATTACTCCGATGAAGGAATCAGTGGCGCGAAGGGCAGGGATCAGCGCGCTGGTCTCGACGCGATGTTGAAGGCCATCACTCGCAAGGAGTTCGATATGGTCGCGGCATGGTCAGTGTGCCGCTTGGGTCGATCATTGCAGCACCTCGTGTCCTTGCTTGGAGACCTCAATGTCAGGGGGATCGATCTCTACCTGCATGTCCAAGCCCTCGACACCAGCACGCCGAGCGGGCGGGCGATGTTCCAGATGTTGGGAGTCTTCTCTGAGTTCGAACGAGCCATGATCAGCGAGCGTGTAAAAACCTCCCTCGCCCGCGTTCGGGCATCGGGGAAGACGCTCGGGCGCAAACCCCTCGATCCCAAGATCGTCCACAAGGTTGAACAGTCGCTTTGCCAAGGCGTGAGCATCAACGAGACCGCGAATGCGTTGAAGATCGGTGTCGGAAGCGTCCATCGCATCAAGATAAAGATGGCTCAAGCCGCATGATCGAGGACGACGGCCAGCCCCCCACCGATATGGCGGCGGTTCGGTTCCCGCTACCCGCTCCAGCCCTCCCTTCCCAAACAGCCCCAGAAAGTCTATAAAACCCTTGGAAATCCGAGGGATTTGGACCCTCGGTCGTCCGAGAATGTCCCTATTCTTCCCGCTGCATCCGGGGCCCTTGGGGGCCACATCGCGGGGCCAAGGCATTTCGGGCAATTGGATTGGCCCCCACGTGGGGGCCACCTGCTGGGAAAGGACCGAGGGCCATGCCGCTGACAGATGTTGCGATCCGGAACGCCAAACCGCGCGAGAAGCCCTATAAGGTAGGCGACACTCTAGGCCTATTCCTGCTGGTGCAGCCTTCCGGCGGCAAGCTGTGGCGGGTCAAATACCGCATCGACGGCAAGGAGAAGAAGCTGGCGATCGGCATCTACCCTCAGGTCGGGCTCGCGGAGGCGCGGCGGAGGCGTGATGCCGCCCGTGAGCTAGTGGCAGCTGGCAAAGATCCCGGTCGCGAAAAGCAACGCGAGAAGGTGCGTTCGCGCATTCAGGCCGAAACGACCTTTGACGCTATTGCCGCTGAGTTCTGTGCGAAACGGCGGCGCGATGGTCAAAAGGCCTGGGCGGTGAGCACGGCCACGCGCAGCGAATACCTGCTATCGCTGCTCAAGGGATCGATCGGCAAGCTTCCCATCACCGACATCGAACCTGCCGACGTGTTGATTGCCGTCCGCAAGATCGAGCGCAAAGGCCAGTTAGAAAGTGCCCGCCGCACCCTTCAGCTGGCGGGTGCGGTGTTCCGGTATGCGGTGGCAACCGCCCGCCTCGCCTCGGACCCGACCCGCGACCTGCGCGGCGCGCTGACCGCGCCGACGGTCACCCACTACGGCGCGATCATTGACCCGGCGCGGGTGGGCGAGTTGCTGCGCGCCATCGACGGCTATGAGGGGCAACCCATCACCAAGCTTGCAATGCAATTGGCCCCGCATGTGTTCGTCCGCCCCGGCGAACTTCGTCATGCAGAATGGAGCGAATTCGATTTTGAAGGCGCGTTGTGGACCATCCCTGCGGGCAAAACCAAGATACGCAAGGATCACCTCGTCCCGCTCTCACGCCAGTCCATTGCGATCCTCGAAGACCTCCGCACGCTGACCGGTCCCGATGGCTACGTCTTCCCCTCGATCCGCTCCCGCAAGCGCCCGATGAGTGACAACACGATCAACGCAGGCCTGCGCCGTTTGGGCTACTCCACCGACGAGATGACCGCCCATGGCTTCCGTGCAATGGCCTCAACTCTTCTCAACGAAAGCGGCAAGTGGCACCCCGACGCGATCGAGCGTGCCTTAGCCCATGGCGATAGCGACAGGATCCGCGCCGCGTACCACCGGGGCGCACACTGGAAGGAGCGCGTGGCCATGGCGCAATGGTGGAGCGACCACCTCGACCAACTGCGCAAGGGTGCCGAGGTCGTGCCGATCAAGGCGGGGAAGCGGTGATCGGCAAAGAAAACCGCAACTCGTCTACGATCCGCATGTAATCGAAGAATTTCGACTTCTATTCAGATTGTTATGGCCAAGCGAGTTGCCCGCAACTCGCCGCAAACCCGCATAACTCGCAGGCGGATCATTTGTGCACAAACCGTGTTTCCATCGAAATATCAGAGATATGCAACCCGAATTCGCGGGGTAGGGTGTGCTCACTGTTCCTCAATTGCGCGGTTCGGATTCAATGCCTCTGACGCCTTGAGCTCGGAACTCTCAGACATTCGCCCAGGACGGAGCCTCCGGCAGGTTGGGCTGAAAAGCCGGGATCGAGTTCTGGCGGTTGAACGGCACGCAAAATGTCAGCGATTCGCCACTTGCCGAATGGAATGCTTGGACGGGGCAGACAACAGCAGCTCGATCAGCCAGTCGAAAGTGGCAGCTCTCGACCAGACCCGGTCATTCCCGAGCATCAACGGCAAAGTCTGGTTTCACCGAAAGCCGCCATGCAGCTGTTGGGATCGCGCACTGGCCACGCTCATGGCCGCAGATGGGTGGGTTTGCGACTGTCCGCTTTTGTCGAACCGAGCACTTGACCTTTATGATAGATGTTGAGGTCAAGAGGAGACGGGCAAGCCAGCGCCGAAAGCTTCTCCTAGCCCGTGTTGACAAAAGACTTCAGCCACAGGCGTGTGGCGGCGAGGTTGAGGAAGCTCTCGAAGGAGAGGACGGTCTTGTCGTAGCGGGTGGCGATACGGCGCTGTTGCTTGAGCTTGCCGAACATGCGCTCGACGCGGTTGCGGTCCCGGTAGCGGCGATAGTCGGGATGCTCGGGCACCTTGCGGTTCGAACGGGGCGGGATGATCGGCAGGATGCCCCGGATCAGCAGGCTCTCCCTGAAGCGATCACCGTCGTAGCCTTTGTCGGCAAGCAGCGCCTTGGGCGCGGCGACCGGGATCTCCATCAATGGCTCGGCTGCGGTGTAATCGGAGGCTTCGCCGTCGGTTAGGATGAAGCCGAGAGGCAGTCCCTGATTGTCACAGCGGGCGTGGATCTTGCTCGTAAAGCCGCCGCGTGATCGACCAAGAGCGTTCGCAAAAGCCCCCCTTTTCCGCCCGCCGCCGATACATGGCCGCGAACGCTGGTGCTGTCGATCATGTGCTGCCAGTCGTCGGTCAGCCCGAGATCAACCAGCGTTTGCAACAGCGCATCCCAGACACCCTGTTCGGCCCAGCGCCGGAACCGGACATAGACCGAGTTCCACTTTCCGTATCGCTCATGCATGTCGCGCCAAGGGCAGCCGACCCGCAACACGTGCAACATGCCATTGAGAAAGCGCCGATTATCCCCTGCGGGACGCGCCCAGCGGCCACGCTCAGGCGGCAGCAGCGGCCCGATCAGTTCCCATTCCGCATCCGACAAGTCTCCGCGACCCATGACTGCTCCTCAAAAAGCAGTCTTGGAAGCGAAGCTGTGCAAAGCACAATCAGAACAAAGCGAATTTGGGAATCCCTTTTGTCAACACGGCCTAGACGGTGACGGACTTCGTTGATCCAGTCGCTTCACCGCGTGCGGGCGGCAGTTCATCCAAAAATTGCGCGCACCAGCGAAACTATGACGGGTGATACCCATTAACTCGCCACAATAATGAGAGACGCAGAACTAAATTTCCCCATTACGGAGAGTTTCCAATGACCTCGAAGATCACGTTCAACGCGCTTATCGCAGCCGGCCTGATGGCCACCACCGGCCTCGTTGCCGCACCTGCAATCGCCGATAACCACGCCGGCCATGCCGCTGCCAAGGCCGAAGCCAACATCGTTGAAACCGCGCAGTCCACTGGCATGCACAACACCCTGGTCGCAGCCGTGACAGCTGCCGGTCTTGCCGACACACTCTCTGGCCCCGGCCCACTGACCGTTTTCGCACCGACCGATGCCGCTTTCGCCAAATTGCCGGCCGGCACGGTCGATGAACTGGTGAAGCCGGAAAACAAGGCGACCCTAACCACCATCCTTACCTACCACGCCGTGGCAGGAAAGGTGACGGCTGCTGACCTGATCGAGCAGATCAACGCAGGCGGCGGTTCGGCCACCATCCCGACCGTGGCCGGCACCGACCTCACCGCCACGCTTGAAGGCGAAAGCGTCGTGATCACCGATGCCGCGGGCGGCAAGACCATGGTGACCAAGGCTGACGTCATGACCTCGAACGGCGTCGTGCACGTGACCGACGGCGTGTTCATGCCCGGCTGATAAACTGGTAACCCCCGAGCGCCGCTACGTCTTCATCTCCCTTCCCCCCTCGGAGATGAGCAGCGCTTTTTCTGCCCCGTCCGGCCTACCTCAAGGCCGGGCGGGGTTTTGCTTTGTGGACTCCCGACCCCGGCGATCCGCGCTGCATAGGCAAGCGCGCCAATAAGATTGATTACACCGGTCAGCTGGCAAATGACGATCGGATCGGTGTCTATGCTGCTTTTCAAGGGGCTAGATGATCGGCCACGCGCGGTAGATGCTGTAACTGCTGGTCGCGATCAACACTATCGCCACAGCAATCAGCAAGGGGCGCGGACGCACCCTACTGGCAAGGATCGTCTTCGGAGACGCTTCCTGAGATCGTCGCTCAATCGACTTCTCAACTGTCGCGGGCACTGAGGCTGAGGGGAGCAACCGACCCTCCACCTCCAAGCCGATCTCAAGACGCTTTGCCTCGAACATCGCATCAACCTCAGCAGCGACCTTGCGGCTCAACCTGACCGCCAACGATCTGCTGTCCGTTCGCAGGGAACGATTCACATGCTCGCGCCCAAATGCCTTCCTGAGATCGACGGGAACCTTCACCCGAAGATGTGTGAGCCGACGACCGAATAGCCATTCTCCTCGTCCTTGCAGCCCGTGTAGATCGGCGCGTTGAAGATGCGCTGCAACTGCCATAGCTCGAAGGGCTTGCGGCGATCTTGTGGGTGAATCGTGTCCGCGACTTGAAGCCCTCGCGCAGGGTTGCGCCCTATGAGTTCCTCAGTGACCGCCCAGTTCATCATGGTGGCGAAGCGCGCCATGTAGGCATTCAGGTTTGTCGCGTTGATCGTTCGGATTGAGGGGTCTGATTGCGCAGCCTTCGCGGCATCGCGCACGCGCACGCCGCCGAATTTCTTTGCCATATTGACGGGGAGCCAGCGCAGGGTTTCGAGCAGGTCTCGGCACTGGTCGCGGGTAATCTTCGCAATCGGTGTATCGGCTCCGAGCAAATCCTCCACCACGCGGCGCGTTGTCTGGTGCGCGAGCATTGTGCGCGCTGAGCGACGCTTCGTAGGATCGGCAAGGTATCGGTCGTAGACCTGCGAAAGCGTCGGACCAATCGTCGCGGGAGACGCTCTTTCAGATCGTTGCTTAATCGTTTTCTCAACTGGCGACGGCACTTTGGATGAGGGGAGCAGCCGACCCTCAACCGCCAGCCCGATTTCAAGACGCTTTGCCTCGAACATCGCATCAACCTCCGCAGCGACCTTGCGGCTTAACCTGATGGCGAGCGATCTGCTGTCAGTTCTCAACGAGCGGTTCACATCAACCCGCCCCAGAGATTCCCGAAGATCGACAGGCACTTTGACTCGAAATTGATACACCGCCCCTCTCAGCCACAATCCCCGCGCAGACCTTTGGTGTGACGATCCGGTGTGACAGTCGCGGGAACGATTTCCCGAACGATTTGAGAGCGTTGATAAGGATTCCGAGTCAGCAAAGTGTGACACCTTGGTGTGACCCACGCGCCAGATTCCCCCTGCTGTGAGGCAGTTTTCGCAGCTATTTCAGGGGTTTGTTGAGGCTTGGAGCGGGTAGCGGGAGATTGCCCTGAGGCTCGATTGGATTCCCGATCTGGATGACGGTTTTCTACCGTTTCTGGATCATTTGGATGGGGAGACGGTGAAGGGAACCGAACCGCTGCACGGTCGGTAGCTGGCTGGTTATCGTCGTCGATCATGCGGCTTGAGCCATCTTCGTTTTGATGCGGTGGACGGTTCCAACACCGACCTTGTGACGCTTTGCGGTAGCGTTGATGCTGATCCCTTGGGAGAGCGTCCGCTGGATTTTCTCAACGATGATCGGGGGCAGCGCTGGGCGTCCCGCCTTTTTGTTCGAGCGCGCCAAGCCAGCCATGATGCGGCTGCGGATCATCTCACGCTCAAAATCGGCGAACACGCTCAGCATGCCGAACATGGCGCGACCACTGGGCGTGCTGGTGTCGAGCGCCTGCTGGTGAAGATACAGATCGACCCCCTTGGCATTGATCTCATTGAGGAAGGTCACAAGGTCTTGCAGCGAGCGTCCGAGACGATCCACCGACCAGCTTGCGACCAGATCGATCTCGCGGCGGGCAATGGCTTTCATCAGCGCATCGTAAGCGGGACGCTGATCCCGACCTTTGGCACCGCTGATCCCTTCATCACAAAACTCGGCGACGATCTCCCAGCCATTGCGCTCGGCGACGGCAATGAGTTCGCGGCGTTGGTTTTCGGTCGTTTGGGTATCCTGCGATACGCGCAGATAAAAAGCTGTTCGTTTGCCCATTCCAGAAGATTCTCATATTTCTGCAACGCGTCAAGCAGTTCTTTTAGTTCGTCTTTTTCCTGATCCTGCGATAAATCACGGACTGCACCAGCGGGAGACAAGCATGCCGAAGACGCCGATCTACAACGCCCGCAAGCTCGTCATGGGCTACATCGAGGACGACGGCAAAGGCAGGCAGACCGCTTTCGATGAGAGGATGCTGATCGTCGGATATTATGAAGCGTCCTCGAACCAGACCTTCAACAAGAACCGCACCCTCTACGGGCAGGGCAACCAGTTGATGGCGCTGATTCCGCAGCGACCATAGCCCTCATAACTCGCAGTCGATGATCTCGACGGGCTGGGCGAGATGCTCATCATAAGCATCCCTGACCTGATGCTCGTTGGCACCATCGGGCAAGACCGTCTCAGCCATCATCATGTTCAGATAGCCGATGAGGTCATCGAGGGCATCGCGGCGACTAAACGAAGCAACCACACGGCGGCATGGGGGCAGGTCTCCGACGATGCTGATGTAGATCGTTTGGCAGGCGTGGAAGGTGGACTGGTCGGGGGGATATTCCATGTAATCTCTCAGGATGGATTATGTCCTGAGTTTACCAAAGGGGTGGTCGCGTCCGCATTATTCATCTGATGTGGCGTGCTATTTTCCCAACTCGCCAGCCTGAACAGGGGTGAAGTGCAGGCTTAGGAGTTCGCCATCACCATAGCGGATCGGGGCGAAGCGGGCTTCGATGTGCGTGATCCGACCAGTCTCGATCATCCTCGGGATCGCCCAGAAGGGCGCGGTCGGCATGTAGACCATGCAGCCCCGATAATCCTTGCGCAGGTTCATCATCAGCAGGAACGGACGATCCTTCACGACAGAGGGCTCGCTGTCCTCGAACGCATGCGCGCACCCCAGCGTGATCTCGACCTTCTGCCCGAGGTGCTTCTTGTGGCGCTTGCTGATGTCCTCGATGATCGCGGTGATGTCGATCAGCGCCTCGTCCTGCACTGGCATGTCGTGCGTCCGATTTTGCGCGATGTAATAGGACTGCGTGAAGCTCTCGATCCGCGCGACCAGTAGCTCGGGGTCAGGTGGCGGGATTTTCCTGCGCGCCATGGCGGTGATCATAGCCCGTCTTCGCCATCCGTGCCCCGCACCATTTCAACTGGTTTGCGAACAACCGAACTCGGCATCCCAAAATCGCGCATCAGAGCCATTTCTTGAGCCCAATTGCAGGATGGGTTTTGGAATCCGCGTCCGCAGCCCGACTATCAGAGTGGCGGAACGACTGTGCAGGGTGAGGAGGCGAGGGAAGAGGTCGAACACATCACTTCATTCATCTAAACCCCCATTTCCTTAACTGAACTCGTTCGAATCCGAACTGGGAGAAGGCGAGACATCTTGATGTCGCGGATTCGAACCAGTTCTGGTGGGTGCCCTCGCGAACACCAACGTTGGTCTCGCCTTCCTTGTATCCTGCGGGACCGTAGTCGAAGTCTTCGAGCGGCCCGCAATCCTTCGGCGTGAATGTGAAGCGGGGTGCCAGCACCTGCTCCATCAATAAACTGGCAGCGATGGCCTTGAGCGTGTCGTTGATCGCGCCCGCGACCGCCGCTTCTGATGGGTCGGGCTCGGCGATGAGGTTAGTAAAGGTCGCGCTTTCTTTCCCCGGCGCGTCACGAGTGGCGCGCCCGATGATCTGGATGATTTCGGTGAGGCTCGACCGATAGCCGACAGTCAGGGCGTGCTCGCACCATATCCAGTCGAACCCTTCCTTCGCCATGCCGAGCGCGATGATGATGTCCACATGGTCAAGCTCCTGAATCTCCGCACCCGCATGGCGAAAATCAGGGTGTTCGATCCCGCCTGCGGTAGCGGCAACTTCCTCGTCATCGCTTACAAGGCGATGCGGGAGATTGAGGCTGAGATCAACCAGCGGCGCGGCGAGCCCGACCGCAAGACCGAGATTCCGTTGACCAATTTTCGCGGAATCGAACTGCGCGATTTCCCCGCCGAGATCGCCCGCCTCGCACTCATTATCGCCGAGTATCAGTGCGATGTGCTCTATCGCGGGCAGAAGGAGGCGCTGGCTGAGTTCCTGCCGCTGAACAACGAGAATTGGATCACCTGCGGCAATGCGCTGCGGCTCAATTGGCTGGATATCTGCCCTCCGACAGGCACAGGTGTGAAGGTGCGTGGGGATGATCTGTTTCAAACGCCGCTCGACCAGTCTGAGATCGATTTTGAGAACGCAGGCGGTGAGACCTACATTTGTGGCAACCCGCCGTATCTCGGCAGCACATGGCAAGACAAAGAGCAAAAAGCTGACCTTGCTGATCTCTTTTCTGACTACACAAAAAACTGGAAATCACTCGATTATGTTGCGGGTTGGTTTGCACAGGCTGCGGCTTATCTGAACAAATCAGAAGCGGCATTCGCATTTGTGGCAACCAATTCCATTAGCCAAGGAGAGCAGGTCCCAGTTTTGTGGCCCATATTGTTCAAGAAAAATCTTGAAATTTCTTTTGTTTATCCCAGTTTCAAGTGGAAAAATCTCGCGAGCCACAATGCGGGCGTCACCGTTGCGATAATCGGAATGCGGTTGCAGAGCAGTGCAGGAAAGACAATTTACGTCGTTGGCGACGATGGTGATGTGGTTGCGAAGTCCGCTGACAGCATTAACGCATACTTGGTTGGCGGCCCTAACCTCATTGTCGAGAAAGTTAACCGAAGCCCTAGTGACCGAGCGCTGATGGTCTGGGGGAACAAGCCAACAGACGGCGGCAATTTTTTTCTCGATTTTGGTGCGATGACCGCACTCATTGGCGAATACCGCGAGGCCGCATCGGTGATCCGTCCCTACTTCGGTTCTGCGGAGTTCATCCGAGGAACACAACGCTATTGCCTGTGGATCGAAGATTGTGATTTGCCGAGCATTGGCCAAATTGACCCCATTGCAACGCGGATTGAGCAGGTTAGGCGTCTTCGAGCGGAGAGCAAGGCTGCTGAAACAAGGCCAGCGGCTGAGTTTCCGCACAGATTCCGACAGATTCAGGGTGTTTCCGATCGCCTAGCGATGATAATTCCAAGGGTAAGCTCTGAGCGTCGCGAATATCTTCCTGTGGGCCTTTTGCCAGAGCGTTCAATAGTCGCAGACAGTGCGTTTGCGATCTACGATGCTCCACTTTGGAATCTTGCGCTGATAGCATCTAGATTACATCTTGTCTGGGTCTCGACAGTTTGCGGGAAGCTTGAAACTCGCTTCCGTTACTCAAACACCCTCGGTTGGAACACTTTCCCGCTCCCCAAACTGACCGAGCAGAACAAGTCCGACCTCACCCGCTGCGCCGAGAACATCCTGCTCGCGCGCGAGGCGCATTTCCCCGCCACCATCGCCGATCTCTACGATCCCGACACCATGCCCGCAGACCTCCGCCGCGCCCACGATGAGAACGACGAAACCCTCGAACGCATCTACATCGGACGCCGCTTCCGCAACGACACCGAACGCCTCGAAAAACTGTTCGAACTCTACACCAAGATGACCACAAAGGGGAAAGCGGCGTGAACGGAAAAAATGAAACGAAACTGCAATCCGTTTGCAAAGTAGCAATGTCTCTCATATATCGAATGGTAATCCGCCCCTTGAGAGTAGGTTCACTCGGAAATCCAGAGTGCTACCGAAATCTTGGGGCTTCGTCGTTTATGGCGGGTGCGCGCTGATGGATCGCGGCATCGCAATCATGATCGACGGGGGTTTCATCACGAAACGCCTTGCCCGAATTGTTGAGCAACCAGAAAAGCTTACGCCCGTCGCGATGTGCGGGGTAATCCGCTCGATCTGCCGCAAGCATATTCAGAAGCTCACGGGCGACGATGACAGCAACTGGCATCGGCACGTCTATCGCATCTTCTATTACGATGCGCCGCCGTTCGAGGGACAGGCTCACCATCCAATCTCAGGCAAGCAAATCAATTTCAAAAAGAGTGATTTGGCCGCCTTCCAGATTGAGCTTTTCCATCATCTGAAAAAGCAGCGGAATATGGCACTTCGCCTCGGAACTCTGAGCAATATCAGCGGGTGGACTCTCGATCATAAGATGCTTGCCAAGCTTCTGAGGGTGAAGCCGCGTCTTGCAACGCTGGCGGAATTGCCGCGTGCTGAGGATGGCAGCCTAATCCTCGATCAGGAAACCGCAGATGGGCTCCTCAAGGAAGCCGCCGAATGGGCGAAACTTGAAGACTGGATGGTCAAGCTCGACTTGCGCCAGAAGGGCGTTGATATGCGGATCGGTTTGGATATCGCATCGGTTACGCTCAAGAAGTTGGCACATACGATCGTGTTGATCGCTGGGGACGCCGACTTTGTGCCTGCGGCTAAGCTGGCCCGAAGGGAAGGCGTCCAGTTCATCCTTGACCCCCTTTGGCAAAAGGTAAGCGAGGAACTCTTCGAGCATATTGATGGATTGCAAACCGTCCTTGCGCGCCCCGGCGAGGTGGTGCGCCGAGCAAATCCAGCGCTCAACGAAGCAGTTAACGGAAATGTGGGAGGCGCAGCATCATGACCACATCCAAGCCCATTCCCGCCGTATCATTCCAGACCGCCCGCACAGGCGCATCCACCAATGCCAATGAGATGGGCATGCGCCCGATGCAGGAGCGCGCCTATGCTAAGCGCGGTGAGCAATATCTGCTGATCAAATCGCCGCCTGCCTCGGGCAAGTCTCGGGCGCTGATGTTCATCGCGCTCGACAAGCTGCACAATCAGGGGCTGGATCAGGCGATCATCGTCGTTCCCGAGAAATCGATCGGCGGCTCCTTCATGGATGAACCGCTATCGAAGTTCGGGTTCTGGGCCGATTGGGAGGTGCGCCCAAAGTGGAATCTCTGCAATGCAGCAGGCCCAGATGAAGAGCGCGTCGATCCCTCCAAGATCAAAGCCGTAGGTCAGTTTCTCGCCAGTGACGATAAGGTGCTCGTCTGCACCCATGCGACCTTCCGTTTCGCTGTAGAGCAGCTTGGGGTCGAAGCCTTCGATAATCGCCTGATTGCAGTGGACGAATTCCACCATGTGTCGGCGAGCGAGGACAGCCGCCTCGGCAGTCAGCTTGCCCAGTTCCTGCGCCGCGACAAGGCGCACATCGTCGCTATGACAGGGAGCTATTTCCGTGGCGATGCCGTTCCCGTCCTGATGCCCGAAGACGAGGCGAAGTTCGAAACCGTCACCTACACCTACTACGAACAGTTGAACGGCTATGAGCACCTCAAGGCGCTCAACATCGGATATTTCTTCTACACGGGCCGCTACCTCAATGCGATTGAGGCTGTGCTCGACCCTGCCAAGAAAACCATCGTCCACATCCCTTCGGTCAATTCGCGCGAAAGCACGAAGGACAAGATCAAAGAGGTCGAGGAGATCATGGAGAATCTCGGGGAATGGCAGGGTGCCGATGCCGACACTGGATTCCACCATGTGAAGCTGGCGGACGGTCGGATCGTCAGAATCGCCGATCTCGTCGATGACAGCGATCCTGCACGGCGGGGCAAGGTTCTCGCTGCGCTGAAAGACCCTGCGCATCGCACCAACCGTGAACGCCCGCCATCACCTCAACTGGACGTATGGAAGCTCTTGGCCACGATCCTCAGGCAGGCTGGCAATGTCCGCAAGCCTTCGAGAACGAACCATCAGGTCGCCCAATCTGAGGGGCATATTATAAGCCTCCGATGCTCACGCAGTCGGGATGGACGTAGGCAATGCTGTGCTCCGAGCAGCCCGCGAAGACCTCCAACGTCGCGTCGTCGATTAGGCATTCGATCCCGAGTTCTTTGCAGATTTTCCCCTTCCAGAACATGAATTCCATGCGCCCGTCCCATCCGTGAACCCACGCCTCATAAAGCGCGTCGGGCACGCCATGCACACCGCGAAACTGGAAGGGCAGCAGACGACATCCCGCGTTGGACAGATCGCGCCAGATGCGGTCGAGCAACCGCCCAGTCCTGAACGTCACGATGTGGTGCGTTTGGCAGTGGGGGTTTTCGTAGATGTATTCCCAGAACTTCTGAGATTTGGGATGCCCGTGCAGGGTCATGTCAAAATCCCACCCCAATGAGCGGTATTGAGTGATGTCGTCGAGTTCCATGAGAAGCAAATCTCACAAAATCGAGATTTGTCCAGAAAATGAACTCAATCAATGATTTGTGGGCACCCGACCGATCACAGCCGCCTCGCTGGACGGCAACCACTTCTGTCAAAGTAGACCACATTTCCGATGTCAGTGCGGAGGCGCGGTCGCATTTATACGAGCTTAGCACCACAAAATCGTTGTGAGGGCTAAGTCTAATTGTCTGATCGCATCAAGACGTAAATTTTCAAAACCTTTCAGGCTACTTGCCGAGATTATGAATATTCATGCGCAGGAGTGGTGTGAATATTTAGAAAAGCTTGATGTCCACCGACCGTATTACGCAAGTCGAGACGCATCCTGCACCTCGCTTATTTCAGTGTCATCAAAATATTTCTGAAACATTCAAAAAATCTCTAACCGAGTGACGACAAAGCATTTCATGTCGCTTGCTCACCAAGAGATAAAATACATCTGGCGGAATTTAATTTTCATCTGTGAATTTATAATCGATTATAAGTTGTAAGAGTGGTCTAAATTGAAACGCGTCACTCATAGGTTGCCGAACTGTGTAAGTTTGACTTGAGCCGAAACTACCAACCAAATACAAAGAGCGCGATCAGGTGATCGGATTGTATTTCGATTTAGGCAGCAGAGGGTAGCCGAAATGAGTAAGGACGCACAACAATGAGCACTATCGAATGGACAGATGCAACTTGGAATCCACAGGTTGGTTGCTCCCGCATCAGTGCGGGATGCGATAATTGCTACGCGATCAGAATGGCGAGCCGCTTTAATCATCCCCATTATTCGGGGGTGGTTGAGAAGATGGACTGGACAGGCAAGATCAACCGAGCCCCTGAGCATATCATCAACAAGCCACTCAAAACCAGAAAGCCAACCGTGTTCTTCGTTAACTCGATGAGCGACATGTTCCACGAGGACATGGAAGACGATTGGATCGTTGAAAACTTCGATGTGATGAATCGATCCCCACATCACGTTTTCCAGATTTTGACCAAGAGACCATCTCGTATGGTCAAGCTCACACGGAAGCTCAGTCTGAATTGGGCTGATAACATGTGGGCGGGGACATCAATCGAAAGTGACAAATACGCGATCCCCCGATCTCGCGAGTTGATGAAAGTTCCTGCCAAGGTTCGTTTCGTCTCCGCCGAGCCGCTGTTAAGCGCCTTGCCGAGCTTACCAATTGACGAACTCGATTGGGTTATCGCGGGTGGCGAAAGCGGGGTGGCAAGGAGTGTCCGCGCGCCGAACATCGACTGGTTTCGAGACCTTCGAGATCGCTGCCGCGCGGCAGGAGTTCCTTTTTTCTTCAAGCAGTGGGGGTCTTTCGATGCGCGAGGTGTGAAGGCTTCGAAGAAGTTAAACGGTCACCTTCTCGACGGTGAGGAAATCTTCGAGATGCCCGCCTCCGCCTATGATCAGATGCCGCGCCCTGATCCGCGATGGAAAAGAGTGGGTGAGCTTGCGCATGTGACGCCTTCGGATCGTTACATGGTGTCAAGCGCACCGTTCAGGGTCGGCTCGCAAGCATTCGAGGACGAGATCGACGCGGTTTTGGCGGCTGTTGGAGGGAGTGGTGACCCGTTGGCAGACAATCCAAATTTCAAGACAAATCTTACATTTTACGGGAAGGATGTCTGATGGCAGATTTCAAAAAAACCTCTTATGGCTACTCAGCCGAGGTCAATGATTTTGACGAAGCAATGGCTGCTTTAAAGATCAGAGCCGCAGCAAAGAAGATAGCTCAGAAAAAGATCGACGATCCTTTCCTTGATAATGATCACGCACTTGCGGAGCATGATTTGCGTTTGCAAGGTCCACAGCGTTTCATCATCACAGGACAAGTTGGAGTAGACGAATTTCAGATTGCCGCGCACAAAATCGGAATTGATACGGTCTGGCATGATGAATGTGGCGAAATAGCTCTCGTCACCGACGATGAAGGCAAAATTTAGACCTTCAAAACAATGATGAAGGATTATTGGTGGGAGCTTTTTGACCGCTCGAACGGGGTTTTTGAAGAAGGTCCAGTGCGTTGATGCAGAGGATGAATGAAGTGATGTGTTCGACCTCTTCCCTCGCCTCCTCACCCTGCACAGTCGTTCCGCCACTCTGATAGTCGGGCTGCGGACGCGGATTCCAAAACCCATCCTGCAATTGGGCTCAAGAAATGGCTCTGATGCGCGATTTTGGGATGCCGAGTTCGGTTGTTCGCAAACCAGTTGAAATGGTGCGGGGCACGGATGGCGAAGACGGGCTATGATCACCGCCATGGCGCGCAGGAAAATCCCGCCACCTGACCCCGAGCTACTGGTCGCGCGGATCGAGAGCTTCACGCAGTCCTATTACATCGCGCAAAATCGGACGCACGACATGCCAGTGCAGGACGAGGCGCTGATCGACATCACCGCGATCATCGAGGACATCAGCAAGCGCCACAAGAAGCACCTCGGGCAGAAGGTCGAGATCACGCTGGGGTGCGCGCATGCGTTCGAGGACAGCGAGCCCTCTGTCGTGAAGGATCGTCCGTTCCTGCTGATGATGAACCTGCGCAAGGATTATCGGGGCTGCATGGTCTACATGCCGACCGCGCCCTTCTGGGCGATCCCGAGGATGATCGAGACTGGTCGGATCACGCACATCGAAGCCCGCTTCGCCCCGATCCGCTATGGTGATGGCGAACTCCTAAGCCTGCACTTCACCCCTGTTCAGGCTGGCGAGTTGGGAAAATAGCACGCCACATCAGATGAATAATGCGGACGCGACCACCCCTTTGGTAAACTCAGGACATAATCCATCCTGAGAGATTACATGGAATATCCCCCCGACCAGTCCACCTTCCACGCCTGCCAAACGATCTACATCAGCATCGTCGGAGACCTGCCCCCATGCCGCCGTGTGGTTGCTTCGTTTAGTCGCCGCGATGCCCTCGATGACCTCATCGGCTATCTGAACATGATGATGGCTGAGACGGTCTTGCCCGATGGTGCCAACGAGCATCAGGTCAGGGATGCTTATGATGAGCATCTCGCCCAGCCCGTCGAGATCATCGACTGCGAGTTATGAGGGCTATGGTCGCTGCGGAATCAGCGCCATCAACTGGTTGCCCTGCCCGTAGAGGGTGCGGTTCTTGTTGAAGGTCTGGTTCGAGGACGCTTCATAATATCCGACGATCAGCATCCTCTCATCGAAAGCGGTCTGCCTGCCTTTGCCGTCGTCCTCGATGTAGCCCATGACGAGCTTGCGGGCGTTGTAGATCGGCGTCTTCGGCATGCTTGTCTCCCGCTGGTGCAGTCCGTGATTTATCGCAGGATCAGGAAAAAGACGAACTAAAAGAACTGCTTGACGCGTTGCAGAAATATGAGAATCTTCTGGAATGGGCAAACGAACAGCTTTTTATCTGCGCGTATCGCAGGATACCCAAACGACCGAAAACCAACGCCGCGAACTCATTGCCGTCGCCGAGCGCAATGGCTGGGAGATCGTCGCCGAGTTTTGTGATGAAGGGATCAGCGGTGCCAAAGGTCGGGATCAGCGTCCCGCTTACGATGCGCTGATGAAAGCCATTGCCCGCCGCGAGATCGATCTGGTCGCAAGCTGGTCGGTGGATCGTCTCGGACGCTCGCTGCAAGACCTTGTGACCTTCCTCAATGAGATCAATGCCAAGGGGGTCGATCTGTATCTTCACCAGCAGGCGCTCGACACCAGCACGCCCAGTGGTCGCGCCATGTTCGGCATGCTGAGCGTGTTCGCCGATTTTGAGCGTGAGATGATCCGCAGCCGCATCATGGCTGGCTTGGCGCGCTCGAACAAAAAGGCGGGACGCCCAGCGCTGCCCCCGATCATCGTTGAGAAAATCCAGCGGACGCTCTCCCAAGGGATCAGCATCAACGCTACCGCAAAGCGTCACAAGGTCGGTGTTGGAACCGTCCACCGCATCAAAACGAAGATGGCTCAAGCCGCATGATCGACGACGATAACCAGCCAGCTACCGACCGTGCAGCGGTTCGGTTCCCTTCACCGTCTCCCCATCCAAATGATCCAGAAACGGTAGAAAACCGTCATCCAGATCGGGAATCCAATCGAGCCTCAGGGCAATCTCCCGCTACCCGCTCCAAGCCTCAACAAACCCCTGAAATAGCTGCGAAAACTGCCTCACAGCAGGGGGAATCTGGCGCGTGGGTCACAGGAGTGGGTCACAATGGTGCGCCCGATTCGTCGTCAACGCTCTCAAATCGTTCAAGAAATCGTCCTGAACAGTGGGTCACACGGTTGGGTCACAAACGGTCCACACGCGGACTGTCTCAGCGAGGATCGATTTATCAGTTTCGGGTGAGGGTTCCTTGAAGTAAACGAAATGAAACAGGGGCATGAGCTATATGGAGCTTAAAGCGAAGCACGTGAGATTGGCATTTGCTCACGTCAGAAAACATGGGTTTAAGGATTCTAAGAAATCGAAGAAATGGGATGTGATCGATCCAGTAACTGGGGATCGATTTCCACCTAAGGTTATCCGCGAGCGTGCCGAAATCGAGGCTGGCTTTGAGAATCCGAGGTCCAGAGGCGGGGGATGGCCAACGAACGACATACTTAACGAATTGGGCTTCTTTATTGTGCCGAAATACGACGAAGCAGCCCTTGAGATTGAGCGGGAAATTTCAGAACTTAGCTTGGCTGACTTAGCGAAAAAAGCGTTGGAGACGCAGAGGCAGAAACCTGCTACATCCCGCCAATCCAACAAGTATGTTCAACGCTCACCTTATGTGAGCGCGTATGTGAAGGCACTTGCCAAAGGAAAATGTGACCTTTGTGGCGAAGGCGCTCCGTTTTCGGTTGGTGGGCGGCCATATCTTGAGTGCCACCACATCAATCAGTTAGCTCACGGCGGCGGTGATACGATCGAAAATTGTGTCGCGCTTTGCCCTAACTGTCATCGGAGAATGCATCATGTGCGGTCGAAATTGGACATCGATGCGCTCAAGGTGCGTGTGACGAGCCGAGGCTAACAATACTGACACGTTCGCAAGTTCTTTAGGTGAACGAGTTCTACACCAGCATATCTGACCTCTGAAATCGCATCGTAAAGCACTTGCGGTCGATGGCCAGACCCATAATCGTCGGCGGTCTCGCTGTGTGATCCACCAGTGATCCAACCGCCCAGTCGTAGCGCGACATCCCTGTCGATCTGAGCATTGCGGCATGCGTCTCGAAAGCCATGACGGAAAGAGTGGAAACAAGTTCGACCTGAGGTTGCTTCGATGCTGACTAAGAAACGCGTGAACCACCGAGAAAACGCAACGGATCGGAAGCCGCGCTTACCTAGTGCAAGGTCGTCGAACAGTTTTGTCGAGCCTTCGCTTCGTTTCCGTTCAACGAATGCCGCGATCCCAACCGCCAATAGCTCTGGATGGGCGGGGACGATCCGCTCGCTGGATTTAGTCTTGAGCGACTTGTCCCGCGAGCCGACAAGACTCTGCTCGGTGATAACGAAGCAGAGGACTTCCTCTATCTCCCTGACATCCGTGACATCCAGTTGGCATGCCTCATTGAGCCGCATACCTGAGAACAGGCAGATCAGCGGAACCCAGAACCGAGCGCCGACCGCAATGTGTGAGCCGACAACCGAATAGCCGTTCTCCTCGTCCTTGCAGCCCGTGTAGATCGGTGCGTTGAAGATGCGCTGCAACTGCCATGGCTCGAAAGGCTTGCGGCGATCTTGCGGGTGAATCGTGTCCGCAACTTGGAGTCCTCGCGCAGGATTCCGCCCAATGAGTTCCTCAGTGACCGCCCAGTTCATCATAGTGGCGAAGCGCGCCATGTAGGCGTTCAGGTTCGTCGCGTTGATCGTTCGGATTGAAAGGTCTGATCGAGCAGCCTTCGCGGCGTCGCGCACGCGCACGTCGCCGAACTTCTTGTTCATGTTGACGGGCAGCCAGCGCAGGGTTTCGAGCAAGTCACGACACTGGTCGCGCGTGATATTGGCGATGGGAGTGTCAGCCCCGAGGACATCCTCAACCACCCGCCGCGTCGTATGGTGCGCGAGCATTGTCCGCGCTGATCGCCGCTTCGTCGGGTCGGCAAGGTATCGGTCATATGTTTGGGAAAGCGTCAGACCCATCGTCTTTGCGGACGCTGATTCAGATCGTCGCTCAATCGTCTTCTCAACCGTGGCAGGCGGTGATGATAAGGGAAGCAACCGACCCTCAGCCCGCAACCCGATTTCAAGACGCTTTGCCTCAAAGATAGCTTCGATCTCAGCGGCGACCTTCCTGCTCAACCTGATCGCCAGCGATCTGCTGTCCGTCCCCAGTGAGCGCTTCACGTGAGTGCTGTCCAGAACCGCCCTCAAATCAGCAGGAACCCTCACCCGAAACTGATAAATCGATCCTCGCTGAGACAGTCCGCGTGTGGACCGTTTGTGACCCAACCGTGTGACCCACTGTTCAGGACGATTTCTTGAACGATTTGAGAGCGTTGACGACGAATCGGGCGCACCATTGTGACCCACTCCTGTGACCCACGCGCCAGATTCCCCCTGCTGTGAGGCAGTTTTCGCAGCTATTTCAGGGGTTTGTTGAGGCTTGGAGCGGGTAGCGGGAATCGAACCCGCATAGCCAGCTTGGAAGGCTGGTGCTTTACCACTAAGCTATACCCGCCCGCTCGACACGGCCCATGCCACCGAAAATGCAGGCACGTCAATATCGTCCCGTATCAGATGGCCGCATTCACCGCCATGTTGTCGATCAGCCGGGTGCCGCCGATCCGAGCCGCCACAAGCAGACGCGCAGGCTGCGCGTTCAGGTCCGTCAGTGGCGCAAGCGAGCGGCTGTCTGCCAGAACGGCATAATCGACCCCTGTGAAGCCTTCTGCGATGAGCTCAGCTTCGACGTTGGCCAGCACGCCTGATACATCCGCGCCGCCCTCGATCGCAGCGATTGCTGACCGAATGGCGCGGGGCAGGGCAGCGGCGGCGGTGCGAGCATCGGGTGCGAGGTAGCGATTGCGGCTCGACATCGCTAATCCATCGGCCTCGCGCACGGTCGGCACACCGATGATCGCGTCGGCGTGCGGGAAACTGAGATCAAGATCGCGCGCCATGGCGCGGATCACCGCAAGCTGCTGGAAGTCCTTTTCGCCGAAGAACGCCATGTCAGGTGCGACCTGGTTGAACAGTTTGCACACCACCGTCGCCACGCCGTCGAAATGGCCGGGGCGGGCCGCGCCGCACAGCCCGTCGCTCACGCCTGTCACGCTGACATTGGTGGCAAATCTGGATGGGTACATCGCCGCAACGTCGGGCGCCCAGAGCAACGCGCAGCCCTCGGCCGCGAGCATGGCCGCATCGTCAGCCAGTTGGCGGGGATAGGCGTCCAGATCCTCGTTTGCGCCAAACTGCTTGGGATTGACGAAGATCGAGGCAACCACATGATCCGCTTCGGCCTGCGCGCGGCGCACCAGTGTGAGGTGGCCTTCATGCAGCGCGCCCATGGTAGGCACGAGCGCGACAGATCCGCCATCGGCGCGCAATTGTGCCAAAGCGGTTCTCAACATTTGCAGCGACTTGACCGTTTGCACCAGTGCGCCTCCAAGGTTACATGACTGCCAGGTGCCCTAGCGGCGCCGCCCGTTCCCTTTCAAGCCCATCTGCCCTTGCGCCCCTTCAAGAGACTGACCATGCCGCCCGCCCCGAGCGATCAACCTTCCGAACCCGTGCTGGCGGAACGCAGTCTGCGCAAAGGGCAGGCCCACCGGATCGTGTTCGCCAACGAGAAGGGCGGCACTGGCAAATCGACCACCGCGGTTCATGTGGCCGTGGCGCTTAGCTATCTGGGTGCGCGGGTGTCCTCGATCGACCTCGATCCGCGCCAGCGCACGATGCACCGCTATATCGAAAACCGGCTGACCACGCTGGAAAAGCGCGGGCTGACGCTTCCGACGCCCGATTGCGAGGTGTTCCGCGGCAACACCACGGGCGATCTGCTCGGCATGATCCGCCGGCTTGAGGCAAGCTGTGATTTTCTCATTATCGACAATCCGGGGCGCGATGATCCCTATGCCCGCATCGCGGTGGAACACGCCGATACGCTGGTGACGCCGATGAACGACAGCTTCGTCGATTTCGATCTGATCGGGCAAGTCGATGCCGAGACCTTCAAGGTCAAGAAGCTGTCCTTTTTTGCTGAGCTGATCTGGGAAGCCCGATTGAAGCGCAGCCGCATGACGATTGAACAGCAGCGGCCCGAAATGGACTGGATCGTGGTCAGGAACCGCACCGGCCACGTCGAAGCGCGCAACCAGGCGCGCCTTCACAGGGCGCTGGGTGAAATGTCAAAACGGGTCGGTTTCCGGGTGACGCAAGGTCTTTCCGAGCGCGTGATCTATCGTGAATTGTTTCCATCCGGCCTAACGCTGCTCGACAAAGGGCAGCTTGGGGAACTGGGCACAAGCCATCTCGTTGCGCGGCAGGAATTGCGCGCGCTGGTCAAGGCCCTCAGCCTGCCCGCCTTTGATCGCGAGCATGACGCGCTGGAAATCGCCTGATGGTGAAGGCGATCATCGCGATCCTTGCGCTCAGCCTGGTGTGTCGCTGGGTCACCGGCAAGTGGCCGTGGGACTATCTGCGCGGAGCATCAGCTGGCACCGATGCACACAAGCAAGCGCGGCTTGTGCTCGGCGTTGATCGCGGCGCCAGTCGCTCCCAGATCATCAGCGCACACCGCAATCTGATCGCAGCCGTGCACCCCGACAGAGGCGGCACGACGGCTGCGATGCAGGAGGCCAATGCCGCGCGCGATCTGTTGCTGGGCGAACTGCCGAACGCACCTGCCGTTCTGCGCGATGACGAGCATCCGTAGCAATTTCCAAAACGTCTGAAGGCTTCGTCTGCCTGTCCGGGCAGATCGGTGAACGGCGCACATTGTCAGGGCTGGAACGCGGGGACAGCGTGAGGCATTAAGCCCTTTCAACAATAGGGGAAGCATGACCATGATTCGTCGCCGTATTTTTGCCGCCGCAGCCGGTTTCAGCGCATTGGCGCTAACCCCGCAGCCGCTCGCCGCGCAAGACCCGGCTGCTGCCGACGCTGCGCAGATGGACGATCTGATGCAGGCGATGGCTGGCATGTTCCAGGCCGAACCGCTCACTCCGGAACAGGAAGCGCGCCTTCCCGCCGCCCTGGCGCTGGTTTCCGTGATGATGCCCGAAGGCTTCTACGCCGAGATGATGGACGGCATGTTCGGCCCGATGACGAGCATGTTCAGCGGGGAAAGCGGGGCGTCACTGCTGCTGCAATCACGGCTCGAAGTTGCTCCTGAAACGCTTGAGGTGTTGACGGCCGAAGAACGGATTGAACTTGCCGCGCTGCTCGACCCGGGTTTCGCTCAGCGCGGGCAGGTGATGGGCGATCTGATGCGCGGCGTTATGGCCGAAGCCGCGGTGGTGATCGAACCACTCTACCGCGAGGGGTTGTCCAAGGCCTATGCCGCGCGTTTCGACGCGGCGCAGCTTGCTGATATTGGCGCCTTTTTCGCGACGCCAACGGGCCGGGTTTATGCCAATGAAAGCATGAAGCTGATGGCCGACCCTCAGGTTATGGGAGCCACCATGCAGGCGCTTCCGGCCATGATGGGCGGCATGGGCGACATTATGGCCGATCTCGAAACGAAGATGGCCGCATTGCCTGCCGAAAAGGCATGGGATGATCTCACCGCAGCCGAACGCGCCCGGATGGCGGCCGTGCTGGACGTGGACCAGACCGAACTGGGTGCCAGCGTGCGCGATCCGGCTCCGCGCCAGACGCAAGGTTTCTGACGCTCCGCTTGCTCTATTGAGGGCGAAGCGCCACATCGCAGGCGTGATCGCCCCCCCATTGCCCGCTCTCCCGCCTGAAATTGCCGCGTGGTTCGCTGCGCGCGACTGGCGGGTGCGGCGGCATCAGTGGGAGATGCTGGCTGCTGCTGGCAGCGGCGCCCACGCTCTGCTGGTGGCCGACACAGGGGCGGGCAAGACGCTGGCGGGCTTTCTGCCCACCCTGTGCGACTTCGCCCCATCTGTGGGCGCTCCGCCGCCCGATGGCCTGCACACGCTCTATGTCTCGCCGTTGAAGGCACTGGCGCAGGATGTGAAGCGCAACCTGCTCGCGCCCATTGAGGAGATCGACCTGCCGATCCGGGTTGAAACCCGCAGCGGCGATACCCCGTCTGATCGCAAGAAGCGCCAGCGCGAACGCCCGCCGCACGTGTTGCTGACCACGCCCGAAAGCCTTTCGCTGCTGCTGTCCTATCCTGAAAGCGCGGACCTGTTTGCAGGGCTGCGCCGGATCGTGATCGATGAAGTCCACGCCTTTGCTACCGACAAGCGCGGTGATCTGCTTGCGCTGAGCCTTGCGCGCCTCAACGCGCTGGCGCCCCAGGCGCAGCGGGTGGCGCTGTCGGCTACGCTTGCCAATCCGCGCGACTTTCAGGAATGGCTTGCCCCGCAGCATTCTGGCGAGACCGGCGAAATCGCGGCCGCCGCGCTTGTGCTGGGCGAGGCAGGGGCTGATCCCGAGGTTGAAATCCTGCTTCCCAACGAGGAACGCATTCCGTGGGGTGGGCACGCCGGGCGCTGGGCGGTGCCGCAGCTGTACGAGGCGATCAAGGCCAATCGCACCACGCTGGTCTTCACCAACACGCGCTTCCTTGCCGAATTCATCTTCCAGTGCCTGTGGGAGGAAAACGCGGACCACCTGCCCATCGGCATTCACCACGGCAGCCTTTCGGTGGAAGCCCGGCGCAAGGTGGAAGAGGCCATGGCGCGCGGCGAATTGCGGGCGCTTGTGTGCACCGCAAGCCTCGATCTGGGGATCGACTGGGGGGACATTGATCTGGTGGTCCAGATGGGCGCGCCAAAGGGTTCATCGCGCCTGCTGCAACGGATCGGGCGGGCGGGGCATCGGCTCGATACGCCCAGCCGGGCGGTGCTGGTGCCGGGCAATCGTTTCGAGTTTCTGGAGGCGACAGCAGCCAAGCAGGCGGTCGACGAAGGCCAGCGCGATGGCGAGGCGTTCCGACCCGGCAGCCTTGATGTGTTGGCGCAGCACGTCATGGCCTGCGCCTGCGCTGGGCCGTTTCACGAAGACGCGCTGCTTGCCGAGATCAGGAGCGCGCTGGCCTATAGCTGGGTCGATCAGGAGACGTTCGCCCGGGTGCTGAGCTTTGTCTCCAACGGCGGCTATGCATTGAAGGCCTATGACCGGTTCCAGCGTATCGTGCGGGCGCGTGACGGGACCTGGCGGTTGTCGCATCCCGGCCAGGCACAGCGCCACCGCATGAACGCCGGGATCATCGTCGATTCCGAAATGCTGGTGGTGCGCTTCAAGAATGGCCGCAGCCTAGGGAAGGTGGAAGAGCGGTTCGCCGCGCAGCTTTCCC
Organism: Erythrobacter sp. 'gip.4 top 5'; assembly: GCF_056495765.1. NCBI lineage: Bacteria > Pseudomonadati > Pseudomonadota > Alphaproteobacteria > Sphingomonadales > Erythrobacteraceae > Erythrobacter > Erythrobacter sp. 'gip.4 top 5'. The sequence goes on from NZ_CP200270.1 coordinate 820,195, forward strand.
CCGGCGACACCTTCTTTTTCGCTGGCATGAGCCTTGAGGTCGAAAGCGTGAAGGACATGGACGTGGTGGTGCGCGCCGCCAAAAAAAGTGCCACGATCCCGAGCTACGGAGGCCTGCGCCTGCCGATCACCGCGCATCTTTCCCACCGGGTGCAGGCGCTGCTGGCCGACCGGGCGGGGTGGGGCCAATTCCCCGATGATGTGCGTGAGTGGCTGGAGATGCAGGATTACCGCAGCCGCCTGCCCGCGCCGGGCGAATTGCTGGTCGAAAGCTTTCCCCACGGTGGCAAGCATTACACCACCTACTATACGTTTGAAGGCTGGAACGCGAACCAGAGCCTCGGGATGCTTATCACCCGGCGGATGGAGGATCGCGGGCTGCTGCCGGCCGGGTTTGTGGCGAATGACTATTGCCTGGCGGTGTGGGGGCTCAAGCCTGTCACCGATCCCTTGCCGTTGTTGTCGCCTGATATTCTCACCGACGAATTCGTCGATTGGGTCACCGAAAGCCACCTTTTGCGCCGGGCGTTTCGCGAGGTGGCGGTGATCAGCGGGCTGGTGGAACGCCAGCATCCCGGCCAGAAGAAGACCGGCAAGCAGGTCACCTTCTCCACCGATCTGATCTATGACGTGCTACGCAAATACGAGCCCGATCACGTGCTGATCGAGGCAGCCTGGGCTGACGCGCGGGCGCGGATGACCGATGTGGGGCGGCTGGCCGATCTGCTGGAGCGGTCCGAGCGCGAGTTGGTGCACGTGACGCTGGAGCGGGTGTCGCCACTGGCGGTTCCGGTGATGACCATGATCGGGCGCGAGGCGGTGCCGCAAGGCGCGGTCGATGATGAATTGCTGCTGGAGGCTGAAGGCTTGATTGCTGCCGCCATGCGGCCTGACCCGCCGCTCGAAGGCGACTGATTCCCGGCTTGTTCACCAAATGTTTCACGTGAAACATTGCCGCGGTGCGGAGAGATTTAACGAAAAAGGGGCGCTGCGATCGCTCGCAGCGCCCCTTCAAACCGTGGTCTGGCTGAGGCTGGACGGGGTCTGGCGCGATCTAGAGCCGGCCAGTCCCGCGCGGCCTTATTTGCCGAAGTCGCGGTACTTGTCGTTGCCGACGAAGCCGAACTTGGTGACGCCCGATGCCTTGATGTCGTTCAACACGTGAACCGAGAGGTCGTAGCTGGCCAGCGGCTCGGGCTCGAACTGCAATTCGGGCTCTTCTGCCATCTGCGTGGTCTGTTGCAGCGTGTAGACCAGCTCGTTCTCGGTCAGCGGCTCGCCATTCCACAGGATCTGATCGTCAGCCGTCAGCACCACCTTATTCTTGACCGGATCGATCGGCGGTGGGTTTTGCGGCGGATTCGGTGTCGGCAGATCGATGTCGACCGAGTGGGTCGCCACCGGGATGGTGATGATGAACATGATCAGCAGAACGAGCAAGACGTCGATCAGCGGCGTCATGTTCATGTCCATCATCGGCTCGCCGTCGAGCTTGCCTCCAGCCATACCCATGTCAGTTACTCCTCAAATGCGCTGGCACGTCAGCCCGGATCGACAGGGTTCGAGATGAACCCGACGATCGGATAGCCGGCCCGCTGGATGTTGTAGATCGTGCCCGCCACGCAGCTCCAGGGTGCGTTGACGTCGCCGCGGATGTGGACCTGGGGAATTTCTTCCGGGTTCGACATCAGCGCTTCGGCACCGCCGGCCCGCTTGACGATGGCATCGAGCTTCTTGAACGCCTGTTCCTGCAATTCGGTCGAATTAACTGGCGTGATGTTGTTGATGTAAATCCGGCACTGACCATTGCGCGAGGCACCGGCATAGCCCGGATCCCCGGCGCTGCGCCCGGCATCGTCGGTTGCGCTGACGGTCACCAGCAGATTTTCGGCCTTGTCCTTCGATTCAACCGATTCAAACACCGGAATCTCCAGCCGCTCGATCGTCTGGATCGCGACCGGAACCGCGATGAGGAAGATGATCAGGAGCACCAGCATCACGTCCACCAACGGCGTGGTGTTGATGTCGGACATGGGGGTATCGACCCCGCCTCCCGTAGAAATTGCCATTGTGAATTCCTAGCCTGTCAAAACATTGACGTAAGATGCCTGTCCGGTTCCGCGGCCTTGGCGGGCCGAAGGCCGGACAGTGGCGGGAGCGACCGCATGGTACGCTCCCGCCGACTGTCGGCAAGGGACGATCAGGACTTGTTGAGCGTCGGGTTGGCAATCGGCTTTGCCGGGGGCGTGGCCACGGGCTTGGCAGCGGGCTTTGCGGCCGGCGCTGCACCCGTCGTCGTCGGCTTCACGGCGCCGTTCGAGTTGATGTAGGCCAGCAGATCGGTGGTGAAGGTGTTGAGCATCGACGCGATCTTGCGGTTGCGCGATTGCAGCCAGTTGAACGCGAACACCGCCGGCACAGCGACGAGCAGTCCGATCGCGGTCATGATCAGCGCTTCACCCACCGGGCCAGCGACCTTGTCGATCGAGGCGTTCCCGGCGATGCCGATGTTGATCAGCGCGCGGTAGATCCCGATCACGGTGCCCAGCAGACCAACGAACGGCGCCGTTGCGCCCACGGTGGCGAGGAACGGCAGACCGCCTGCGAGAACCGCATTGATCGAATCTTCCGAACGCTGAAGCGAGCCGTGCATGTAATCGTGCGATTCCAATGCGTCGGTCATCTTGCCATGCTCGTCCTGCGCGCGGACCGCATCGTCCGCCAGCTGGCGCCACGGGCCGTCCTTATCCAGCTTGGTCGCGCCTTCCTTGAGGCTCGACGCGCGCCAGAATTGGCTTTGCACGGCACCGTACTGCTTCATCACCTTGTTCTGTTCGAACAGCTTGGTGAACATGATGTAGAACGAGCCGACCGACATGATGATCATGACGGCAAGGATCGACCAGGCGACCGGGCCGCCTTCCTTCATGGCTTCAACGAAGCCGAATTTGCTTGCGGGCGCTTCTTCAGCAGCGGCGGCGGCGAGAAGGTAAAGGTTCATTGCGAGTAGTCCTTTTGAAAAGTTGTCCGTGGGCAAACGGCACAGCCGCGTCCCGGAATTGATCCGTCAGTTCAGCTTGTAGGTAATACGCGTGGACCAGGCGGCGCTGATCGGGTCACCGGCATCGTTAAGCGCCGGCTTGAACCGGCCATAACGTTCGAGATCCTTGCAGGCTGCGGCATCAAGAATGTCCGAGCCACTGGATGCGGTCACCGAACAGCCGGTGGCCCTGCCTTCGCCGGTCACTGTGACGCGAACGCCCACGGTGCCTTCGATCTCTTCCTGCGCGGCGCGGCGCGGGTAGTTGTCCTGGATCCGGGCTGCCCAGCTGCGCTGGTTTTCCGGCTGAACGCCGCGAGCCCTGGAGGGTGCCTGAACGACGACGGGTTCAGCGACTCTGACCGGCTCGTTTGTCACGGCAGGTTTGCGGAACACTTCCGGCGGCGATGGGCGATCAACAACCTGAACCGGGCTTTCCCGAACCAGATTTTCCACCAGGGGCGGCGGCGCATTGGGCGGCGGCGGTGAAACGGGCTCTGGCGTCACTTCCTCGGGTGGCGGCGGTTCTTCCTCGGGCGGCGGTGGCGGTGGCTCCTCTTCCTTCACTTCCACTGTGGTAACGCGTTCGACCGCCTCTTTGATGGCGTCGACGGCAAGAAAGACAACCATTCCAAGTCCGACGCTGCCGACGATCGCAAGTGCGATAATCAATGCGACAAGCTTGGGGCCGGTCAATCCTTGTTGTTGGTTAGCGTAGGACATCCAGCGCTTTCTCTCCAAATACTCGCCAATCACGAAGATTGGCACACTCCCCACCCCCCGGCCATGACAGCAGGCGAGCGGATCTCGGTAATTTCGGTCCTCCCACGCCGGGAATGAAAGTGCAGGCGCAACGCTGTTTGCTGGCCCGTAATTTCCCCGGCTGGCACGCAAAGGACATAAAAAATCCTTCACGCAACCTGAACTGCTCCCGCGGTAATGTCCCCAGTCCCGCGCGATCAGACACCATGGCTTTAACGGGCAACCCCTAGGCGATCAAACCCTTTTGCGGTTCATGGCCAATTCACTGCGAGCCATGTGCAATAGGCCTTGCTAAAGCGCGGATATGAGCTGCGTTGACAGTGGCCGTCCCGTAGCCCCAGGTTAAAGGTAAATTAATGTCGTTTTTCAATCCCCTGATGGTTTCAATCGTGGTGGCCGGCGGGCTATGTTTGGGGCCGGTTGCGGCCCGTGCACAAGCCGCTGCAACAGTTGCGTCGACCGCATCGGATGGACCGACTTATGCCGATCTGGCGACGCTTTCGGATGCTGCGGGCCTCGTGGTACGCGCCCGGATTCGCAATCAGATCGTGGTCAAGGCCGAACGCGCACCCGGTCTGGCGCCGGGATTCGCGCGGCTTTACATCGAAGGTCAAACGGTTGCGTTGATCGCGGGCCGAAGCGGTGTAGGCGAGAGCCTGGCGTACCTGGTGGACGTGCCACTAAACGCCAAGGGCAAGGTGCCCAAACTCAAGAAACGCGAATTCCTGCTGTTTGCGCGCAGCGTGCCGGGCCGTGCGGGCGAGGTGCAACTGGTCGGGCCCGGCGCGCATCTGCCGTATACGCCCGAGCTCGAAGCGCGCCTGCGCCCGGTCCTGACCGAACTGTATGGGGGCAATGACATCCCGCCTCGCATCACCGGGATCAGCGACGCGTTGGCAGTGCAAGGCACCTTGACGGGCGAGTCGGAGACGCAGATTTTTCTGGCAACCGAAAATCGCTCGCCGGTGTCGATCACGGTGCTGCGGCGTCCGGGGCAGCGCCCGCAATGGGGCGTGTCATGGGGTGAGATCATCGATTCCGCGGCGCGTCCGCCCGTGCCAGAAACCTTGCGCTGGTATCGGCTCGCGTGCGCTCTGCCGGCTGAATTGCCGAGCAACACCAATCTTGCGCGTGACGCCGAAGCGCGGCGACTGGCCACGGCAGATTATGCCTTTGTGCGCGACGCGATCGGGCCGTGCACGCGGCGGATCACGCAAGGGTAGCGTGCCGCACGCTTGACCACGCAGGTGACGCAGGTAAGCGCCGGCTGCACTCATCAAAGGAACAGCCATGGCCGAAACCGTCCCGCAACGCTTGCGTATTGCCATCGCCGGCCTCGGCACGGTGGGCGCAGGCGTGATCCGGCTGCTCGATACCAACGCCAAGCTGATCGCTGCGCGGGCCGGGCGCGGGATCGAGGTCGTCGCGGTCAGCGCGCGCGATCGCGGCAAGGACCGCGGCATCGATATCTCCCGCTTTGCCTGGGAAGACGATATGACCGCGCTGGCCCGGCGCGATGATGTGGATGTGGTGGTGGAACTGGTCGGTGGAACGGACGGTCCGGCGCTGGCTCTGTCGCGCGCCGCGCTGCGCGCAGGCAAGGGCCTCGTTACCGCCAACAAGGCGATGATCGCGCATCATGGGCTGGAACTGGCAGAAATCGCGGAGAGCCACGACGCTGCTTTGAAGTTTGAAGCTGCCGTGGGCGGGGGCATCCCTGTCATCAAGGGCCTGCGCGAAGGCACCAGCGCCAATGCACTGACCAAGGTTTACGGCATTCTCAACGGCACCTGCAATTATATCCTGTCGGAAATGGAAGCGACCGGTGCCGACTTCGACGCTGTGTTGGCCGACGCGCAAAAGCTGGGTTTTGCCGAAGCCGATCCGGCCTTTGACATCGAAGGCGTGGACGCGGCGCACAAACTGGCGATCCTCGCGGCGATCGGGTTTGGCACGCGGGTCGATTTTGCAGGCGTGCGGGTATGCGGGATCACGCAAGTGCGCGCAGCCGATATCGCCCAGGCGTCTGCCTTGGGCTTTGTCATCCGCTTGATCGGGGAGGCCGATGTCGAGGACACCGCGCAAGGCCCGCGCCTGCTCCAGCGTGTGCGCCCTTGTCTGGTGGCGCGGGGCCACCCGCTGAGCGCGGTGGACGGTCCCACCAACGCCGTGGTGGCGGAAGGCAATTTTTCGGGCCGCCTGCTGTTCCAGGGCGCAGGTGCAGGTGACGGGCCGACAGCGAGCGCTGTGGCCGCCGACCTGATCGACATCGCGCGCGACGAAGTGGGCGCGCCCTTCTCGATTCCGTCCGCCCAGCTTGCTGCCATGCCGCCCGCCGAACCGGGCGACCGCACCGAGCGCACCTATATCCGCTTTATGGTCAAGGACCGCCCCGGCGTGCTGGCCGAGCTTACCGCGGCCTTGCGCGACGGTAATGTCTCGATCGAAAGCCTGATCCAGCAGGGCCGCTCGAAAAGCGGAGGCGAAGTGATGGTGGCGATGGTGACGCACGAAGGACCGGAGAAGTGCGTCGCCAAGGCGCTCGCGCTGCTGGAAGGGTCTGACAGCCTTTCGGGCGAGCCGCTGGTGCTGCCGATTCTGCCACTTTAGGCGTTATTCGCCCGGCGCGGCCTGCGGCAGGCCGAGTTCCGCCTCGACGCGGCTGCGCGCGGCGTCCGACAGGGGGGCGTTATCGCCTTCCAGAGGCTCCAGCCCGTCCGCCACCCGCGCCGCATCCGATCCTTCAGGCGGCGGCGGAATCGCTTCGACATCGACGATCAGTGCCAGTTCGTCCGGGCAGGGGCCGATCAGGCACAAGCCGCCGATCGTGGCAGGCCCGCGAAAGATGCCGGGACCGGCCACATCAGGCGGAGGCAGGGTTCCGACGTTTTGCGTACGTGCGGCATAGTCTTTCAGCCACGCTTCGCGGCTGCCGCTGTAAAGCTGCGAGGTATCCCCCTCCAGCTCGCGGCACACCACAATCTCGCCTGCCACGATCCCCACATCGCGCTGGTCTTCGCATTCTTTCAGCGCGGCGGCATTGGCGGATTCGGATTCGAATGGCGGGGCGAGAATATCGATGCGCTGCGGCGGTTCGCTGGGCCATGTATCGGTGCCAAGGTCGATCGGGACGCGTTCAGGCTCTGCGTTCGCCGGCGCGGTTGGCGAGGGCCGGGCGGGCAGCCGCGGCGCTTCAGGAGGCTGTTGCGCTTGGGTGCTGGCGGCCAGCATCCAAGCGGCGGCCAGGGCCGTTGCGAACACCACGCTTTCCCTCAGCTGCCCTTCTTCTTGGATCGGGGTGGAACGCTGGTCTTGATGCCAGCGGCTTCGCGCCGGACGCGTTCTTCTTCTTCGGTCAGCTCACGGTCTTCACCCAGCGGCGCCAGCCCGCGCGCGATCCGGTCCGCGTCCGATCCGGCAGGCGCCGTGGGCAAGGCGTCAAAATCGACAGTGATCGCGACAGGGGGCGGTTTGCCGAAGCCGATGCCCTTGCCATTGTCGGGAATGCCAAAAGCGTCAGGTGCGCGCGGTGCGCCCTTGAGCAAAGTTTCCTGCGCGTAACGCTTTTGCGTCTCTTCGCGATTGCCGGTCAGCGCGCTGTTGTCGCTCCCGACTTCGCGGCACACCACGATTTCCCCGCTGATGGTGCCGGCGTCGGCATCGTCGCGGCATTGCTGTAACTGTGCCTGATTGACCTCTCCGCGCGGGACCGTGACCATCAGGTTGACCCGCGGCTGCGTTGGTTGAGACGCTGACGTATTCGCCGCAGGCTCACTTGTCGGAGGCCCACCTGTCGCAGAGGCGTCATCCTGCGCGGCCAAGGGCGCAGCAAGCAACGCAGCCAATGTCACGAAGCCCCTGCGAAAACCTCGGCCGACAGGTGTGGCATTGCTCGACAAACCTGTCTCCATCCGCGTAAAGCTCCGAAGCATCAAAAGAGCAGCGACAACCAGAGCAGCAAAGGGCTGAATTGCGCATGAACTCCTTCCCCGATACCGACCTCTCGGCAACCGAGCAAGCCACGGCAGACAACGCCATGCAGCGCGTGCTGGTGCTCGAAATGGTGCGCGTCACTGAAGCGGCGGCGATTGCCGCAGCGAAATGGATTGGTCGCGGGGACGAGAAAGCGGCCGATGCCGCTGCCGTTGAAGCCATGCGGCGCGCCTTTGACACGCTGTACATGGACGGCACCGTCGTAATCGGTGAGGGCGAGCGCGACGAGGCCCCGATGCTGTTCATCGGTGAAAAGGTCGGCATGGGCAAGGGGCCAAAGATCGACATCGCGCTCGATCCGCTGGAAGGAACCACCATCACGGCCAAAGCCGGGCCGGATTCGCTGGCGGTGCTGGCGGCGGCAGAAGAAGGCTGCCTGCTGAACGCGCCCGATGTCTACATGGACAAGCTGGCCGTTGGCCCAGGCTATCCGGAAGGCATCATCGACCTTGCCAAATCGCCGACCGAGAATGTGCGCGCCGTGGCCTCTGCCAAGGGCGTGAAGCCCTCTGAAATCAACGTCTGCGTGCTTGATCGCCCGCGCCATGCCGAATTGATCGCGGAACTGCGCGCACTGGGCTGCGGCGTGGTGCTGATCGGTGATGGTGACGTGGCCGGCGTGATCGCGGTGACGGACGAGGACACCACCATCGATATGTACATGGGCCAAGGCGGCGCGCCCGAAGGCGTGCTGGCAGCAGCAGCTTTGCGCTGTGTCGGCGGGCAGTTCAACGGGCGGCTGGTGTTCCGCAACGAGGACGAAAAAGCCCGTGCGCGCAAGTGGGGGATCGAGGATCTGAACCGGATCTACAAGCTGGAAGATCTCGCCAAAGGCGATTGCATCTTTGCCGCGACCGGCGTGACCGATGGTTCGTTGCTCGACGGCGTAAAGCGCCGCCGCACGCCCAACGGCGAGGTCTATATGACCACGCAAAGCGTCGTCATGCGTGCGTCATCGGGGACTGTCCGGTGGATCCGGGGCGAACACCGGATCGGGTGAAGCGCAGGCGCTTGATCGTGACAGTCCGGCTGGCTTGCCCCTGCCGGCGTCAATCCGCCATGGCGTTCGCCTGATGCTTTAGCGGGCTGGCCGGGGCATCCGGCGGCGGCATATCCAGCAAGTCCGCAAAGCACAGCGGCTGCGCCGTCAGTGTCGGATGCGGCGAATAGCCATCATGCCAGTACTTGGCCTCGATGATGTCGCGCGCGATGCTCATGCCGAAGAACCGCCGCGGCTTGTTTGACCGGTTGTCAGGGCCGGCGTGAAGAAGATCGCTGCGATAGACGATGACCGTGCCTTTTTTCGGTGCGGTCTGGACGAGGTGGAACAGATCGTTGATGGCTGTGCGCTGGCGATAAAGCTTCCACAGCGTGCGCGGACCCAGCAGGCCAAGGCTGAATTGCGCGTTCTTACCCAGCACGAAGCGCAACAGATTGGGTTGATGCTGATCCCACTTGGTCGAAAAGACCCGGTCGCGAAATTCGCCGGGCGCGAGCGGTGCGCCCGCGCCCGTGCGCATCTGCCAAAGCTTTTTCAGATTATGCCAAAAGATGTGATGATTGGCCGAGATCCGGAACAGCTCCATCATATCATAGGCACTGCCGCCATGCTTGTTTCCGGCTCCGCCGTACATATGTGTACCCGGAACGAACACCGTACCGCCTTGCGTTTCCGAGACATCTTCGACCGCGGCAAACAGGCTGATGACGCCGCTGGGGTCGCGGTGGATATATTGGTGGGATGAGCCGAGGTAGCTCGTGAAGGTCGCAATTTCGAGGACGGGGCGGGACCGGCCACAATATTCGGACAGAACGCCTTCAAGACGTTGAGCCAACCGGGCGGCAAAGCGTGTCACGGGTGGGCTTGAGGGAAGCGAGCAGAAATCGCGGCGCAGATAGTGATTATCCGTCTCGCTGGCGAAGGCGCTGCGGGCGCGATCCGGATCGTCGATGGTCGCGCGCATCAGATCAAGGCCAGCATCGGACTCTTCGTCTGAAAGGCACCCGGTCAGGACGACAAGCCCGTGGGTGTCCATCATGGCCAGCGCCTGGCGGACACAGGCATCGGTCAGCCGGCCTGCACCGTCCAGCTTAGCTGGCACTTCAAACGCGGATGTGTCGCTGGAAACCTTGCGCTCGGTCATGCCAATCTGCCTTGCCCTGATGAAACTGTCTCTCCGCGTGCGGCTCGTCTGGCACCCATTCCTGCCTGTCGCAGCCGGGAGCTTGACACCAGGCTAACGCCGAAATTTCACCATCGGGTTAACCAGATGATGCCAAGCGCGGCGTTGTTGTTTGATGGGGCTTGATTGAGCGGCCGGCTCGGGAAAGGCCACCACGTCATGTAATCCGCACGTCTCGCCCGCCTTCGAAGCACTGCGTTGCACCACAAAAAACCCCGGCAGATCGCTCCGCCGGGGTTTCGTGTGTCTGACTTTGGTTGGCGTGGAGCTTAGAAGCCCATGCCGCCCATGTCGGGCATTGCAGGTGCAGCCGGCTTGTCGTCCGGACGCTCCACAATCGCCGCTTCGGTGGTGATCAGCAGGCCAGCAACCGAAGCTGCGTCCTGCAAAGCGACGCGGACCACCTTGGTCGGATCGATCACGCCGGCCTTCACCAGATTCTCGTAGGTGTCGGTCGCCGCGTTGAAGCCCTGCGTTTCGTCATTTTCGCGCAGCAGGTTGCCTGCAACGACCGCGCCATCATGGCCGGCGTTCTGGGCGATCTGCTTGATCGGGGCGGTGATCGCCTTGCGGATGATGTCGATGCCGCGGGTCTGGTCTTCGTTCGCACCCTTGAGGCCTTCGAGAGCCTTGGTGGCGTAAAGCAGAGCCGTGCCGCCGCCGGGGACGATGCCTTCTTCAACAGCGGCGCGGGTGGCATGGAGCGCGTCATCGACGCGATCCTTGCGCTCCTTCACTTCGACTTCAGACGCGCCGCCAACCTTGATCACGGCAACACCGCCAGCCAGCTTGGCCAGACGTTCCTGCAGCTTTTCACGATCGTAATCGCTGCTGGTGGCGTCGATCTGGGTGCGGATTTCCGACACGCGCGCCTTGATGTCGTCGGCTGAGCCTTCGCCATCGACGATCGTGGTGTTGTCCTTGTCGATCGAGACCTTCTTGGCCTGGCCGAGCATACCCACGGTGACGTTTTCGAGCTTGATGCCGAGGTCTTCGGAAATCATCTCGCCCTTGGTCAGGATCGCGATGTCCTGCAGCATCGCCTTGCGACGATCGCCAAAGCCCGGGGCCTTGACCGCAGCAACCTTGAGGCCGCCGCGCAGCTTGTTGACCACCAGGGTGGCCAGCGCTTCGCCTTCGATGTCTTCGGCAATGATCAGCAGCGGACGGCCCGACTGCACCACGGCTTCGAGGATCGGCAGCATCGCCTGCAGGTTCGACAGCTTCTTTTCGTGGATCAGGATGTAGGGGTTATCCAGTTCCACGGTCATTTTGTCAGGATTGGTGATGAAGTAGGGCGACAAATAGCCGCGATCAAACTGCATCCCTTCGACAACGTCGAGTTCGAATTCGAGACCCTTGGCTTCTTCAACCGTGATCACGCCTTCCTTGCCGACCTTGTCCATGGCTTCGGCGATCTTTTCGCCGACTTCACGGTCACCATTGGCCGAGATGATCCCGACCTGGGCGATTTCTTCCGAGCCCGAGACGTCCTTGGAACGGCTCTTGAGGTTTTCGACCACAGCGATCACGGCCTGATCGATCCCGCGCTTGAGATCCATCGGGTTCATGCCGGCGGCGACCGACTTCATGCCTTCAGTCACGATTGACTGGGCGAGCACGGTGGCGGTGGTGGTGCCATCGCCAGCTGAGTCATTCGCCTTGCTGGCGACTTCGCGCAGCATCTGCGCGCCCATGTTTTCGAACTTGTCCTTGAGCTCGATTTCCTTGGCGACGGTAACGCCGTCCTTGGTGATGCGCGGGGCACCGAAGCTCTTGTCGATGACGACGTTGCGGCCCTTGGGGCCGAGTGTCACCTTGACGGCGTTAGCGAGAATGTCGACGCCGCGCAGAATGCCTTCGCGGGCTTCGCGGCCGAACTTAACGTCCTTGGCTGCCATGATTGTTTCTCCTGAGATGAATTACGGATTGAAAGAGGCGTCAGGGATCAGGCGTTCAGCCCATGATCCCCATGATGTCGCTTTCCTTCATGATCAGCAGGTCTTCGCCGCCGATCTTGACTTCGGTGCCCGACCACTTGCCGAACAGGACGCGATCGCCAATCTTGACGTCGAGCGTGATGCGCGCGCCGGCATCGTCACGGGCGCCTTCGCCCACGGCGACGATTTCGCCTTCGCTTGGCTTTTCCTGTGCGCTATCGGGAATAATGATGCCGCCAGCGGTCTTCTGGTCGGCTTCGATGCGACGGACCACAACGCGGTCGTGCAGCGGACGAAATGCCATAATGATGACCTTTCCTGATAAGTTTGGGTTGCTTGGCACTCTCCGCTTGAGAGTGCCAACGAGGATGCATTTGGTTGTGATGGCCGAATGAATCAACCCCCGGACAGGCAAAAAATTTCGCCGAGGGCACGCTTTGCGCTGTCGGGGTGGCCAGCGCCGGTACGGTCGGTTATCGGGCGCGGGACGCCGTTGCCGCTTTCGCCGGCAGCTTCGGCATGATGCAATTGATGAAGCGACCCGAACCGATGACCAACCCCAAGCTAGCCGAACTCAACGCCCGCCTGTCCGAGGAATTCGATTTCGCGGCGCAAGCCTGGCAGTGGCTGCGCGACAGCATTCCGCAAATCGCGGGCGCGGTTGCAGTGCTGGTCATCGGCGTCATTCTGGCGCGGCTGTTGTCCAAGGGCGCGGACCGGGCGTTGAGCCGTTCGGGCCGGATTGAACCGACGGTGGCCAAATTCCTCGGCAATCTCATCAAATATGCGCTGTGGGTGGTGGTTGGCGTAACAGTGCTGACCCAGTTCGGGGTGCAGACCACCAGCATCATCGCTGCGCTGGGCGGCCTGGCCTTGGCGGTCGGCCTCGCTTTGCAAGGCACGCTCAGCAATGTTGCCGCCGGTGTGATGATCCTGATTCAGCGGCCGTTTCGCGTGGGTGAAGCGATCAACGCAGGCCAGGTGACGGGTATCGTGCAGGCGATCGGCCTGTTTACCACCGAGTTTCTGCAATATGACGGACTGTACGTCATGGCCCCCAACAGCGAGCTATGGAATAAGCCGATCATCAATTTCTCACGGATGCCCACGCGGCGGTTCGAACTGCTGGTCGGGATCGGCTACGATGACGATATCGGGCTGGCGCGCCAGGAACTGCTTGATCTGGCAAATGCCGATATCCGGGTGCTGGATGATCCGGCTCCGGTGGTGTTCGTTTCAGCGCTGGCCGACAGTGCGGTGACGATGGGGCTTCGGGTGTGGTGCAAAACCGAAGATTACCTCGGCCTCACCTGGGCGCTGACTGAAGCGTCAAAGCGCCGGTTTGACGACAAGGGCATCTCGATTCCCTTCCCGCAGCAAGAGGTTCATCACATCACGCAGCCGGCGAAGAAGAAGGCCAAGGCGCTGGCTGCCCCCGTGTCAGACCCAAAGCCTCACGGCGGTGCCAGCGCCAAATAAGCAAGGCCGCCGCGAAGAACAGCCCCGTAGCAAGGCCGATCCATACGCCCGTGCCTTCGAGCGGTGTGAAGAAACCCAGCCCGATCGACATGCCGATACCGGGCACCCAGTAACTGAAGATCGCAAACCACATCGGCACACGCGTATCCTGCAGCCCGCGCAGCGCGCCCGCCGCCACGGCCTGCACCCCATCGGCCAGCTGGAAAATTGCAGCGAGCGCCAAATATTGCAGCGCAAACGCCACCAGCGCGGCATTGGCGGCAGCGTCCGGATCAACATAAATGCGCAAGAGCAGGTTCGGGAACAGCACCATCGCGCCCGCCGTCAGCGCCATAAAGCCTGTGCCAATGGCAATCGCCACCCAGCCGGCGCGGCCCGCCCCCACGGCATCGCGTGCGCCATAGTGGTAGCCGACCCGGATGGCGGCAGCCTGTCCCACACCGAAGGGCACCTGAAAGGCGAGTGCCGCCAATTGCAAGGCGACCGTGTGGCCCGCCAGTTCCGCCGCGCCGAAGCGTCCCATCAGAAACGCCGCTGTCCCGAAGATGCCGGCCTCGGCGGTGATCGTCAGCGCGATCGGTGTGCCGATCTGGACAATCTGCCGAAACCGCGCCCAGTCCGGTGACCACAGCCGCCCGAACACGTGATAGCGGTGCAGCCGCCGGTCCATCCGAATCGCCAGCACATAGGCGCCCAGCGTGAAGAGGGCGGTGATGATCGTGGCGACGGCGGCGCCGGCAAGGCCCAGTTCGGGGGCGCCGAAATTGCCGAAAATGAAGACGTAATTGGCCGCGGCATTGACGAAGATGCCAAGGCCGGTGATCGCGGTCGCAAAGATCGGGCGGCCCAGTGCTGACACGAAGTTCCGCAGCACCCCGGCCAGCAGCATCGGTACCATCGAAATGACGATGACGTTGTTGTACTGGTTGGCAAAGGCGATGATCCCGGCTTGCTGGCCCGATATCCGCATGATCGGATCAAGCAGCAGGCATAGCCCTGTGCCACCGATACCCGCCAACAGCGCCAGCCACAGCGCCATGCGGACGGACCGCCGCACAGGGCGCAGCGCCGGCGCGCGGGCGCCGACCGCTTCGGCAATCAGCGGCGCGACCGCTCCGGTCAGCCCGGTCAGCGCCCACAACACCAGCCCGAACAGCGACACTGCCAGCGCCGATCCGGCCAGTTCCTGTTCGCCAAGCCGCGCGATGAAGATCACATCGACGGCATAGGTCAGCATCTGCAACAGATTGGCGGCCGCCAGCGGCCCTGCGAGCCCAATGGTCGCACGCAATTCCTGGCCCCAGCTGGGCGTTTGGAGAAGGGTTGCTTGTTGCATGTTCGTTCCGGATACCCGCCAAGGGCGGACCGCGCCGGATAGGCCTGTGTATGATTCGGGGAAAGCGCAAAAGCCGCGACAGTCGGAGCACGGAGAGCTTGGCACTGCCTGAGGCATCCCCAATAGCTGGAATAGCAGCAGCGTATCGCCCGCCTGTCCGGTTTAAGATTGGTACGATTGCGCTTTGCCGAATCGCTGCGTCGGCACATAGGCCAAGCGCTTGGGGGCGAATGTGAAAGACAACGGACCAATAGGTGGGGGGCCCGCCGGAGGCTGCGCCGAAGATCCAGATCCGGGCGGCCGTACGAAGGGTCGGCGGCGCCGTGCGCTGCCCGGCAGCGTGGTGTTGATCGCAGCGCTCACATTTCCCGAATTGTCCCTCGGTGCCGGTGATCTTGCGCGGAACGATGCCATAGTCGACCCGCCCGCGCCGGCGCCTGTGAAGCGGCCGACGTCCATCAAACCGGGGCTGACGCGGGCCCATCCGGTGCTGTCGGGGGTACGCTATGCCGCGATCATAAATCAGGACAGTGTCCCGCCGCAAATCGCTGCGCTGCCGCTGCCCGACACTCGGTCTCTTGTCCCGGCCAGCGCGCGGGCGTTGCCGGATACCCAGCCTGCTGCCAGCCTGCCGGTTCCCGATACCTTGCTGCCTTCGCCGATGGCGTCGTCTGTCCCCGGTTGCATGCCCGAGGCATCACACCAGCCCTCGCTGCCGGTCAAGCTGGCCGCCAATGTTGCAGTGGCACCCGTTCCGGAATTGGCCTCAATGCCGTCCGTCACAGCTGCCTCGCCGGACGTGAGCGCCGACGCGGATCGGGCGCCTGCCATTTTGTCCCCCGGTGTGGAGGCATCATCGTTTGCGCGTGGGGAGATGATCGCGGAAGCTGCCGTGGCGGCTACGCCCCTGGATGGGCCCTCGCCTGTGATCCTATCGCAAATGGCGCCTGCTGCCGCGCCGCCATCAGAGCCGGCCGCGGCCATGTCTGCGGCGGTGGCCGTATCTGTCGCGTCGTCTGCGGCTGCCGCGCCCAGCCCGTCCCAACCCGACCTAGCGCGGATCGCCGCCGTCCGGACTCCACCCAAACGTGCGCCGCACCTCGCACTGCTCCTCACGCCAAAGCCTGCCGCCGCCGTGCCACTTGCGCGCACGTCCAGCCCGGCCTTTGCGGCGCCGCCCTCGGCCACCGACCGCGTGGCCTCGCCTCTGGCCACGGCCCGGTTGGTCACTCGCGTCGACGGCAAGGCCGCAGGTGCAGTGGAGTTCCAGCAGACCCCCGCCGGGCTCAAGGTTCGGCTCGGCGCGATTGCCGAAGTTCTGTCCGATCGCTTCGATGACGCGCAGCTGGTCCGAATCCGTGGCTCGGCGGCGGGAAATGCCTATCTGTCGCTTGCAGAATTGCAGGCGAAGGGCATCCCGATCAGCTATGATCCGGTCTATGACGAGTTCAACATAGGCCTGACCGACACTCGGCCCAAGGCTGCACGCAAGGTTCACATGGACCAGATCTCCGCGCCCGAGCGCGGGGCAGGTGCCACTCGCATGGATCAGATGCGGCGCTAGACCCTAGTCGTTGGCGCAAGGCCCTTGCGTGATTTCATAGGGCGTACGACCCTCTTCCTCTGCCACCAGCTTGACGCACCAGTTTGCGCCCGCCTGTGTCGTCATGGTCGAGAGCACGGCGCGCGTATCGGCAGCCAAGGTGGTCGACCCGCGGTGCCGCGACGTCGACCGCCCTGTCAGATCAAGGCTGTAGCTCACCTTTTGCGCGCGCGGCGACAGGCCGATCAGCTGAACTTCAAGCATTCCGTCATGCTCGCGCACATTAAGGGTCAGGGCGTTATCGGTCATGGCGGGCACCGTGGCATGAGAAAGGAGAGCAAGCGCGAGTGCGCGTGCGGGCAAGGCAAGTGTCATGGCGCGCGGCCTCCGAGCTGGTTGATGAGCGCATTGATCAGCGCCTGGGTTTCTTCCCCAAAGCTGGCGGTATCGGGTTGCCCCTCTTCAGGCCGACGAGAGGCGCTGGGCTGTGATGTGCTCAGTGCGATCGAGGCGATCGCCTGATTGCTGAGATCCGCGCTCGACGCTCCGCCCCGCGCCAGCCGCTCGATTACCTGATCGACGCTGGGGAGCGCACTGGTTTCCAGATCGCCGCGCAGCAGCCGGTCCTCGGCGCTGAGCGGACGTTCGGACAGCGCCGCAAACTCCGCTGCGCGAGTCTCGATCCGATTCCGGCACAATGCCGCGATCACTGGAACATCGGGTGGTTCATTGCAGATGTCGGTGCCTTCGATCGCCTGCATCAGCACCCGCCGTTCGGCCAGGGATAGCTGTGCCAGCGTCGCATTGAGATCGCTCTGTGAAAGTTGCGCCATCCCCAGGCCGCCTTGTCCGCGCGCGCTGATCTGGCGGTCCGGGGCGCGGCCCTCGGCGCGCAAGGCTGCGTCGGCGGGGGTTTGCATCAGGCTGGTCCGCGGCGGCGGGGGCTGGGCGGGGCGGGCGGTGGCGTCCAGATAGCCCCGGCCCGGTCCCGTGTGTGTATCGGACGCAGGCATTTCGATTTGATGGGCTTCGGTGCGGCTGGCAGGCGGGCTTTGCGTGTCCTGCTGCGCGCGCGCGAATACAGGGGAACTGATCACGCTTAGCATGATGCCGGCGAAAGGCAGCCAGTCGCGCATCGCCTTGCCCTAGCCCCCGCTGCCCGGTTGGCTCTGTGTAACCAGCATGGTCGCGCCGCCGGTTTGCGTGATATTGAGATCGGTCAGGCCGTATCCGTCTTGGGTCCATTCAAGCCGGTTGCCGCTGTCAAGTTGAGTCGCGGTCATGCGGTTGCCATCGCCCTGTTGCTTGAGCCGAGCGCCGTTGTCGCTGCCATCCTGAGTGAGCGTAATATGATTATCATTGCCGCTCTGGAGAATTTCGGCCCCGGTCCGTTCGGCACTAAAGACCTCACGCTGCAAAACGATGGCCACGTTGCGATTACCATCCTGCAGCAAAGAAAGACTGGCCGTACCATCGCCGTCCTGTTCGGCTGTCGCTTTGTTGCCATTGCCGTTTTGCGTGATGAGCGCGCGGTGGGGGGCGGTGCCATTTTGGGCGAGAACGGTTTGGTTGTCGTCGCCGTTCTGAATCACTCTGGCCAAGCTATTGGAATTGGTCTGCGTAATCGTTGCGCGGCTGCCGTCACCGATCTGCATGACATAAACGCCGCGATCGGGCGCGTCCTGCGCGAGCGCGGCTGGCGCCGTGATCATTCCGACAGACAAAATCATGGCCGCTGCGCCTGAGCGGATCAGGTTGAGGGAATGTGTCGCCATGATCTGTCCTTGTTAACGGAAAAAAGGGCCCCGGGCGAGAGCGACGCTCCCGCCCGGGGCCTGTGCATTTACATGCCTTGAGTGACCATGGCGGTGTTGCCCGTGCCGTTCTGATTGACGGTCGACATATTGTGATCGCTCAGTTGGTTCACCGTTGCAGCGTTGTTGGTGCCGGCCTGGATGATGAACGATTCGTTCAGATCGCCCGACTGGGTCACCATGGCGCTGTTGAGGGCGCCGTTCTGGCTGATTTCGGACTCGTTCATATCCCCGCCCTGGTTCGCGCTGGCGAAGTTGTTGGACGGCGACTGCGGCGCGGCGATCTGATCGTTGATCTGCGTGATCAGGCTGGTGTTGTCGTTGCCGGCCTGAACCGATGAGGCATCCATGCCGCGGCTGGCAATACGACCGTCTTGAAAGACGTTCTGATTGATCGTGCTGGTGTTGTTGTTACCAATCTGATCGATCATTGCACTGGAAAGCTGCCCACGCTGGTTGATGATGGCATTATTGCTGTCGCCGGTCTGGGACACGCCGACTTCAGCAGGGATGTCGCTGTTACCGGTGCTGTTATCAAAGCCCGACTGCAGAATGTCGGCTTCGTTGTTGTTGCCGCCCTGCAAGACATTGATATCGCCACGCGCTGCCGTCTGGGTTGCAGTGGTGCGGTTATTGTCACCTGTCTGCACGATCAGCGCCTCCTGACCACTGGTCTGGAAGTTGTTCCCGGCCTCACGTCCTTGTGTCAGTTCGGCAAGGTTGTTGTTGCCTGACTGAACCACTGAACCAGACGAATCGAGCCCGGTCTGAACGATATCGGAGGTGTTGTTGTCACCCGACTGGTTAACCATTGCGACGCCGCCCGCATCATCCGCCTGGACAACGTCCGACACATTAAGGGTGCCGCTTTGGGTCACTGACGCAACGGCCTTGGTGCTGGTCTGCTGGATGTCGCTGTCGTTCTTCAGGCCCGACTGGTCTACCGCCGCTTCGTTGCCGGCACCCTGCTGATTGACCACGCTTTTGCTCTCGGTGTCAGCCTGCGCAACATTTGCGAAGTTGCTGCTTCCGCCTTGCGTAGTGGTCGAGTCCAGATCTTGTCCGGTCTGTTCAGTCGACGCGACATTGCCGGTGCCGGTTTGCGTGATCGTGGCATCCTGGCGAGCGGGCCGAATGGTTGAAAGCTGGTTGACGGTTGCATCATTGAAATCACCGGTTTGCGCAACGGTGGCATTGCTGCGATTGCCGCCGGCGCCTCCGTTCTGCTCCTGACGAACATTGGCCATATTGGAATTGCCAAGCTGGTTCACACCCGCAGACGAAAACGACGAGGGATCCTGGTCAATGGTGGCGAAGTTGTCGTCACCGGTCTGCACGATCCCTGCGACTGATGTGTTCAGCGCATTGCCGACCTGGTTGGAATTGCCATTCTGCGTGGTGAAGGCCTGGTTGCCGTCGCCGGTCTGGTAGGTTTCGGCTTCCTGAGACACGCCCGTCTGCGTGATCCGGGCAAAGCTGTCGCCGTTCTGGTTGACCTGCGCCTGATTGCGGTCGGCCCCAGCTTGGGTGATTTCGGCCTCGGCTCCGTCACCTGCCTGGTCGATCCGCGCTTGGTTCGGCCCAGTAGTCTGTCCAGCGACTGTCCCTGTACCGCTCTGGCCGATGGTCGCCTTGCCGTTGGTGCCCACTTGCGCGACGTCGGCTTCGTTAAAAGCGTTGGTCTGCGTCACGTTGGCTTGGTTGTTGTCACCACTTTGGTCGATGTCCGAATTGAGGCTGGAGCCGTTCTGCGTGACTGTGGCGCTGCCGTTGGTGCCCGTCTGGTCGACGGTCGAAATGCTCTGACCAAAGGCCGGAGCGGCGATGGCGAGCGCCAGGATTGAAGCGCCGGTAAAGATTGTCTTTTTCATGTGTACATCCTTCATTTTGGAGTGTTCAATGCGACAGAACGAGTGTGTTTTCAGTCCAGAATCGATGATGTCCTGGTGCAATGGCCCCACCCGGACCAATGCGGTCCAAGAGGGAATTCCTTGTAATTGGTGAAGACGAACAGCAGCCGCGCTGCTGCGATCACGCGTGCGCATGCTGTGTGGCCGACCATCAAATCTGGAGCTTGTGCCGCGCTGGGGTGGCATGCCGTCATGGGCACGGGTCGCTCGGCATTCATGGTTGCATCCGCCTTTACGTTAGGCGATACCAAGCATTGGCCGCGACGCGGTAAGACGTCGGGCCGTTTCAGGTTATCGCTAGCCTACACCTCGCGCGCATTGGAGTTGCCGCTCCTTTGCGTGCTTTATTTTTTGCGGCCCAGTCGGCGCTTCACGCGCTCTCTGGATTTGTCCCGTCCGACGATGAAGTCCTTCGGAAAACTCGTTGCAGCGTCACGAACCGTCGCGTCGCTCATCCAGCTTGTCACCATCAACCACGGTCAGCGCGGTCAATGACCCTGCGCGCTTGACCGCTTTCTGGATATCGCTGGCATCATAAATTCCGTCCCGCTCGGCGCGGTAGGCGGCCAGCAGCGGCATGGCGGATGCCATGTCGTTGAAACGCCACAGATCCAGTTCCACACCCTCGAGCACAAGCCCGTAAACGGCTTTTTCGATCGCCTGCTGCAGCGCAATCTGATCAGGCTCGTTCGAAGTGATCCCGGCTTCGGCTTCCAGCAATTCGCGGAAAGCCACAAACTTGAATGCGCTGGCGCCCAGCGCCTGACTGGCAATGGTCTTGGATGTTGTGACGTTGGCGAGCACTTCGCCAGTGCGGACCGACACCGCCCGCAAATACACCGTAACGGTGTCCTGCCGGTATTCGGTCCGCGCGCCAATGCCAAGGAATGCTGCGCCTGCGCCGCCGGTTACGGTGTTGGTATCGTAACCGACAATGCCGCCTTCCAGCAGCACGCCGGCAAACAACAAAGCGGGCAGAGCGCTGGGATCGACCTCCTGTTCACCAAGATAACGCTTGCGCATTTCGCCAATGATCTGGCGTTCCTTCAACAGGTTATCCAGGCGCTCACGTTCAACCACGGTAAACCAGCCACGATTGCCTGCGTCCTGAAGTGCCTTGACCAGCATTGAGCTGGCGCCCTGTGTGACGGCGCGCGACAGAGTTTGGCCTTGGGAACTCGGCTTGAACTGTCCGGTCTGATCAGTGAACCCGTAAACCGCAATCGCCACGGGCCGCTGCGGTGCCGGCAGCTGATTGAGCAGTGTTTGGGTCTGCGTTTTCTTTGGAAAATAGGCGAGGCTGGTGGTGGTCGGCAGCGCATTCCGGCCGTCTTGCGGCATGTTCATGCAGCCGCTCAGAGCGGTTATCGACAGCGAAGCCAAAACAAAGGGCAAAAGGTTACGCATGGCCGGCTCAGTTCACTTCGATGAACAGCGGCACGACAATGCGGGTTTCTTCACCTGTGGTGTCGTTGCGAATGATCAGTGTAACTTCTTCGAGCGAACGGAAGAATTCGATGGTTTGGCCGCCAAAGCTGATCGTGCCCGACTCTTGCGGGTTGTCGCCAAAGATCGCATCGACGATTTGCGAGGACAGCGCCGAAAGCAGCCGCGATTGTAGCTGGCGTGAAAAAATGTCGGCCTGCGAATTGCTGGTTGATGCACGCGGATCGCGAAAATCATTATTGGCGTTGGCAACGCCGAGGACGTGCTGGGAATTGAACGGATTGCCGCCGAACGTAGGACTTATTGGTTGATGAACCAGATCTTGCGCTACCAACGGGCCACTTGCCAACAGGACGCACGCCAGAAGGCATGATTTGTAGATGCGCATGAAATCCCCCAAACTTACCAAGGAACAGCCGCATGGGGTATTTTCCCCATTGCTTTCCGTTCTGAGCCTGTTTCGGCTCCGCGACTCGGTGGCTGCATGTTAGGCCTTATTAACAAGGTGTAAAGTAACTTTGGCTGGGCCTTTCAAATCGTCCACATGCTAGACAGTTGCAAAAGCTGCATTTATTGCCAAATTGATGCGAGGGGCAAAGACTGCGACATTACTCGAAGGCGTTAAAAGTTTGCGTGAATCCGCGTATCACGCGTCACCGTGTCACACGATATGCCGTGCTCGCCGTGCGATCGGGTCGCTTGTAAAGCCGACCGAGCGGAGCGATCGGTCGTGCCGATTATGCGCCAAAATGCTGATCGTCAGGAAAGCCCAGTTTGGCGCGTGATAACGCAAACCCCATGGTCCGGGCGCTGTGGTCGCTGCTTGGAATCGGTGCAGTCTCGGTACAGCTTCGCTCGCGCCACACCCTGCCGGTGCGGCGCGGCTCCGGTCGGAAGGCAACGAAAAGGGCGACACCATCGCTGATGCCGCCCTCCCATCTGCGAACGCTTCAAGACGCTCGCAAAACTTTTCGTCAAGATTACTTGAGCTCGACGGTGCCGCCGGCTGCTTCGATCTTGCCCTTGATTTCTTCGGCTTCAGCCTTGTTGACGCCTTCCTTGATGGCCTTGGGAGCCGATTCAACGAGGGTCTTGGCTTCCGTCAGGCCGAGGCCGGTGATCGCGCGGACTTCCTTGATGACCTGGATCTTCTTCCCGCCGTCGCCGGTCAGGATGACATCGAATTCAGTCTGCTCTTCCACGGCTTCAGCAGCAGCAGCGGGGCCAGCGGCAACCGCGACAGCAGCAGCGGCGGAAACGCCCCATGCTTCTTCGAGGGCCTTGGCGAGGTCGGCTGCCTCAAGGACGGTCAGCTTCGAAAGTTCTTCAACAAGCTTGGCAATATCAGCCATGATGGTTCACTCCAATTTGTGGCGGGGCCGGACACCGTGTCCAAAGCCCAAAGATTGTGTCGTCTGACGAAAAAGCGTCTCTTAGGCTGCCTTGTCCGCGTAAGCGGCGAAAACACGGGCGACCTTCGCGGCGGGTGCGGTAACGACCTGGGCGATCTTCGTCGCAGGTGCGTTGACCAGACCGATGAGCTTGGCGCGCAGCTCGTCGAGGCTGGGCATCGAGGCAAGTGCCTTGATTCCGGCTTCGTCGAGAACGACCGAACCCATCGAACCGCCGACGATTTCAAGCTTGTCGTTCGTCTTGGCGAATTCGACAGCGGCCTTTGCAGCCGCGACCGGGTCTGTCGACCAGGCCAGCCCGACCGGGCCGGTGAGCATGTCACCAAGCCCGACATAGTCGGTGTTTTCCAGGGCGAGATTGGCGAGACGGTTCTTCGCAACCTTGTAGGTGGCACCAGCATCGCGCATCTTCAGACGCAGGGCGGTGGACTGAGCCACCGTCATGCCAAGGTTACGGGTGACAACCACCACGGCAACCTCGTTGAAGACCGCATTGAGCTGGGCAACCGCGTCGGCTTTCTGCGAACGATCCATGCCATACTCCTTCACTAATGGCCGAACGGGCGGCTGCCCGAACGACCGGCTACGTTTGTCCGCGCACAGCACCACGAAGGCACCAAAGCACGGGCGAGTCCGTTCGAAAGGGAAGGAGGGTGTGTGCCACCATCAAGGCTGGCACGCGGGCGGTTGCTTGCGCAGGCCGCCGGAATCTCGTTTCCCCGTCTAGGCTGGACATTAAGAAGGCTCGATTGCCTTCACCAACTGTCTCGGACGGATGACCTTTTGATTGGTCGGCGCCGCACTTACTCTTGCGGGGTTGCGAGTCAAGCCGTTTGTCCGAACGCAGGAACCCTTCCAGCCTGAGCCCGCGGTTGTTTGAACGCGGCAAACCCTTGGTAAAGCCTGCGGCTTTGCGTTATGTCATCGTATCATGACCCCCGCAGAGCCCATCGACCCCGACTCCCGGCCGGACGTGCCGGACATCGCGGCAGGAAAGCTGTTCAAGTGGATCGAACAGGGCCTGCTGATGGTTGCCGCAATCATGACGCTGGTCGCCGCAGGAACCGAGGTCTGGTCGGTCTATCAGCGCGGGTCGATTGTGCTGGCCGACATCCTGCTGATGTTTCTTTACACTGAGGTGATCGCGATGATCGCGGTGTTCTACACCGGCAAGGGATCGTCCTTCGTCTTCCCGATCTTCATCGCGATCACCGCGATCGCCCGGCTGATCGTGCTGCAAGGCAAGGACATGGATGCACAGAACGTCGTTTATGAATCGGGCGCCATCTTGTTGCTGGCGTTTGCGGCGCTTGTGATGGGGCGTCTGCGCTCCGACTAACGGGCTTTGGCGGGGCAGGGCAATGTCAATCCAGTCGGTTTGCTATTCCACGTCGTAAGCCAGCAGATCGCCCGGTTGGCATTCGAGTTCGCGGCAGATCGCAGCGAGGGTGGAAAAGCGGATCGCCTTGGCCTTGCCGGTCTTGAGGATCGACAGGTTGGCGAGGGTGAGGCCCACCCGTTCGGCCAACTCGGTCAGCGTCATGCGGCGGGCGTAAAGCAGGTCGTCGAGTTTGACCATGATGCGGGTGCCTTCGATGTCGTCGTTGGTGGGTGGCATCACACGGTCCCTTCGAGGTCTTCACGCAACGCGCCGCCGTGACGGAACACGCGGGCGAGGATGAATAGCGTGAGAGGGGCGATCAGGGTGATGACCAACTCGATGGCGTCGGCTAACAATTCACTGCCCGGCGATATTGATTCCGTTGTTGCGCCAGTCGTGGCGGCATAAAACAGGAAAGCAGCTTCGGTTGCCCACATTAATAATGCAAGCCCGCCCATCAATCGCAACCGCCGCGAATTTTTTGTGTCGAACGGGTCGCCCAAAGCTACGCTCGCAACTATTGCGCGCAGGAGCCGGATAAACGCGATTTGCACAACCATAAACACCAGAAGCCCTAGCAACATCAGTCCATCGAAAGGTGTCAAACCATTAGGGGACGGAGTTTGCATGATAACAAACGGGACCATGACCACCCCGATCGCAAGCATGGCGGCAACAGCGTAGAAAACCACTAGCAGCGCTGTGAGAAACAGCCGGGTGCCATTCATCAGCGGAGTTGTTTGGGTATCGGACATTGGTATCTCCTACAGGTTGTTGGGTTTAGGCAACCTCAGATACGACCAGCGGCGCAGCGGCGTTGGTTGGCGCAGGCGGCACCGTGGTAATGGCGGCGACCGTGCTAAGTGTGAGGGTGATGGCAGCGACAGCGGCGAAGGCTTGGTTCAGAAAGTGATTCATATCGATCTCCTTGATTGAGCGTATTGTTGTTCGATAAACTTTCTTTAAGAGCGATTTGGCATATCGTCAATCAATAATATTGCTTTTCGATATTTCTGACGTCGTTCTTCGCTAATTTCACGATTTCGCTCGGGCCACAGACGATGTGAGCGAGACGCTGGCGTTGACACCGCGGCGGGGCAATCCTACATGCTTGGCTTCGCGACCGCTTCGAGCAAGGTTGATTCATTCGCGGTGGATCAATCCGGGAAGGAAGCCTCGCCGCCCGCTTCGCGACGTACATATTCAATGCTGCTGCCGCTTTCCGTTTTAAACGGAAGGTTTGGCCAAGCGGCTTTTGTGCGTTGATGAAGGGCTGATCTCTCCGCGCGGTTTGACACAGTTTTCCTGTCCGCGCGGCACCCCCGCGCGGCCCAATCAAAGAGGCCCTACCCTCCATGGCAACCAAGGCGAAGCCGCACGCAACCCGCAGCCGTAAGGCGCAAGGGACCGCGAAAAAGCGCATCCGCAAGATCTTCGGCGACATCCACGAAGTGGTGCAGATGCCGAATCTGATCGAAGTTCAGCGTGAAAGCTACGAGCAGTTCCTGCGCTCCGACAAGGCCACTGGCTACGTCTCGGGCTTGGAAAAGACCTTGCGTTCGGTGTTCCCGATCCGCGATTTCGCCGGCACCGCCGAGCTTGATTTCGTGCATTACGAACTCGAAGATCCCAAGTACGACACCACCGAGTGCCGTCAGCGCGGCATCACCTACGCAGCGCCGATGAAGGTGACGCTGCGCCTGATCGTGTTCGAGGTTGATAGCGAAACCGAAACCCGCTCGGTCCTCGATATCAAAGAGCAGGACGTGTACATGGGCGACATGCCCTTGATGACGGACAACGGCACCTTCATCATCAACGGCACCGAGCGTGTGATCGTGTCGCAGATGCACCGTTCGCCGGGCGTGCTGTTCGATCACGATCGCGGCAAGACGCACTCGTCGGGCAAGCTGCTGTTTGCAGCCCGCGTCATTCCCTACCGTGGCTCGTGGCTCGATTTCGAATTCGACGCCAAGGACATCGTCAACGTCCGTATCGACCGCAAGCGCAAGCTGCCGGTCACGGCGCTGCTGTATTCGCTCGGACTGGATGCTGAAGAAATCCTGCAACAGTTTTACAACACGGTCGTGTGGGAGCGCGCGAAGGACGGCTGGAAGATTCCGTTCCTCGCCGAAGCCTGGCGCGGTGTGAAGCCGACCTTCCCGCTGATCGATGGCGTCACGGGCGAGGAAGTCTTCCCCGCCGGCACGAAGATCAGTCCGCGCGCTGCCAACAAGGCCGCCAAGGATGGTCTGACCGAACTGCTGCTGCCCACCGAAGAAGTCGTCAGCCGCTACGCTGCGGTCGACATGATCGACGAGGCGACGGGCCGCATTCACATCGAAGCCGGTGACGAATTGACGCTTGAGCACATCGAGGCCTTTGACAAAGCCGGGATCGATAGCCTGCCGTTGCTCGATATCGACGAAATCAACACCGGTCCGTGGATCCGCAACACGCTCAAGGCCGACAAGGCCGAGAACCGTGATGAAGGTCTGGAAGCGATCTACAAGGTCATGCGTCCGGGCGAACCGCCGACGAAGGAAACCGCCGAGGCGCTGTTCGAAGGCCTGTTCTTCGATGCCGAACGCTATGACCTTTCGGCTGTGGGCCGTGTGAAGCTCAACATGCGTCTGGCGCTTGAGTGCGAAGACACTGTCACCACACTGCGCAAGGAAGATATTCTGGCCGTGGTGAAGGAGCTTGTCGGTCTCAAGGACGGCAAGGGCGAAGTTGACGACATCGACAACCTCGGCAACCGCCGGGTTCGTTCGGTGGGCGAATTGCTGGAAAACCAGTACCGCGTTGGCCTGCTGCGCATGGAGCGCGCCGTGAAGGAGCGCATGTCGTCGGTTGATGTGTCGACCGTGATGCCGAACGATCTGATCAACGCCAAGCCCGCCGTGGCCGCCGTGCGTGAATTTTTCGGCTCCTCGCAGCTGTCGCAGTTCATGGACCAGACCAACCCACTGTCGGAAGTCACCCACAAGCGCCGCGTTTCGGCCTTGGGCCCGGGTGGTCTCACCCGTGAGCGCGCAGGCTTTGAAGTCCGCGACGTTCACCCCACGCACTATGGCCGCATCTGCCCGATCGAAACGCCGGAAGGCCCGAACATCGGTCTGATCAACAGCCTCGCGTCGTTCAGCCGCGTCAACAAGTACGGTTTCATCGAAACTCCGTACCGCAAGGTTGTGGACGGCAAGGTGACGGCTGATGTGGTCTATCTTTCCGCCATGGAAGAGCAGCGCCACACCGTTGCGCAGGCTTCGGCCGGGCTCAATGAAGACGGCAGCTTTGTGGAAGAGCTGGTTTCGGCCCGCCACAACAGCGACAACCTGATGGCGCCGCGTGAACACGTGACGCTGATGGATGTCAGCCCGAAGCAGCTGGTTTCGGTTGCCGCATCGCTGATCCCGTTCCTGGAAAACGATGACGCCAACCGCGCACTGATGGGCTCGAACATGCAGCGTCAGGCTGTACCGCTGGTCAAGGCCGAAGCGCCTTGGGTGGGTACCGGCATGGAAGAAACCGTGGCGCGTGATAGCGGCGCGGCGATTGCGGCCAAGCGCGGCGGGATCGTCGATCAGGTGGACGCCACCCGTATCGTGATCCGCGCCATCGGTGATGTCGAAGCCGGCCAGTCGGGCGTGGACATCTACACGCTGCAGAAGTTCCAGCGTTCTAATCAGAACACCTGCATCAACCAGCGTCCGCTGGTGAAGGTGGGTGACGTGATCGAACAGGGCGACATCATTGCCGATGGACCATCGACCGATCTGGGCGAACTGGCGCTGGGCAAGAACAGCCTCGTCGCGTTCATGCCGTGGAATGGCTACAATTACGAAGACTCCATCCTGATCAGCGAACGTATCGTGAAGGACGATGTCTTCACCTCGATCCATATCGAGGAGTTCGAAGTCATGGCGCGTGACACGAAGCTCGGACCGGAAGACATCACCCGCGACATTCCCAATGTCGGCGAGGAAGCCCTGCGCAACCTCGACGAAGCGGGCATTGTCTACATTGGTGCAGAAGTTCACCCCGGTGACATTCTGGTCGGCAAGATCACGCCCAAGGGCGAATCCCCGATGACCCCGGAAGAAAAGCTGCTGCGCGCGATTTTCGGCGAAAAGGCGAGCGATGTGCGTGACACATCGCTGCGGCTGTCGCCGGGCGTGGCGGGCACTGTGGTCGAAGTCCGGGTGTTCAACCGTCACGGTATCGAAATCGACGATCGTACCCGTGCGATTCAGAACGAGGAAATCGAACGTCTTCGCAAGGATGCGGCAGACGAGCGCGCCATCCTCAACCGGGCGACCTACAACCGCTTGCGGGATATGCTGATCGGTCAGACCGCTTCGGCTGCGCCGAAGGGCGCGAAGAAGGGCGTCGAGATCACCGCCGAGATGCTCGAAGAGCTTGAACGGTTCGAATGGTTCAAGTTCGCTGTGGCGGATGATGGCCGTCAGACTCAAATCGAAGCGGTGAAGTCGCAATATGACGAAGCCGTGGCGATCATCGATGCCAAGTTCCAGGACCGTAAGGAAAAGCTGGAACGCGGCGATGAACTCGCTCCGGGCGTGCTCAAGATGGTCAAGGTGTTCGTGGCGGTGAAGCGCAAGCTGCAACCGGGCGACAAGATGGCGGGTCGTCACGGCAACAAGGGTGTGATCAGTCGCATCCTGCCGGCCGAGGATATGCCGTTCCTGGCTGATGGGACGCCGGTGGATATCGTGCTCAATCCCCTGGGCGTGCCATCGCGCATGAACGTGGGCCAGATCTTTGAAACGCACCTTGGCTTTGCTGCCCGGGCGCTGGGTCATGAGATCAGGGACATGCTCGCCGATTGGCGCGCACAGCACCCCGATGCCGCGGAAGATTTCGCCGGGATCAAGCCGCCCGAAGCGGTGGTTGACCGTCTGAAGGACATCTACGGCGACCAGTACTTCGAGGATCTGAACGGCCGTGCAACCGCCGATATCGTCGAATTGGCCGGCAATCTATCGGCCGGCGTGCCGATGGGTACCCCGGTGTTTGATGGTGCACGTGAGCCTGACGTCACCGAAATGCTGATCAAGGCGGGCATCGATTCGTCGGGTCAGTCCACGCTGTATGATGGCCGCACCGGCGATGCGTTTGACCGTAAGGTGACCGTGGGCATTATCTACATGCTCAAGCTGCACCACTTGGTCGACGACAAGATCCATGCGCGTTCCATCGGGCCGTACAGCCTTGTTACCCAGCAGCCGCTGGGCGGTAAGGCGCAGTTCGGCGGACAGCGGTTCGGCGAAATGGAATGCTGGGCGTTGCAGGCTTATGGCGCGGCCTACACCTTGCAGGAAATGCTTACCGTTAAGTCCGATGACGTCGTCGGCCGGACCAAGGTGTACGAAGCGATCGTCAAGGGTGACGATACTTTCGAAGCCGGCATTCCCGAGAGCTTCAACGTGCTCGTCAAGGAAATGCGCTCTCTGGGCCTGAACGTCGAGCTGACTTCGATCCTCGATGAGGACGAAGACCAGACCGATTACAGCGCGATTGCAGCGGAATAAGGCGCGGGGGCCGGATGTGCCCCCGCCACGCCGCCTGATAGTTTCATCCCTCAAGGGAACACAGTCATGAACGACCTGACCAAATTCACCAACCAGCTGGCGAAGCCCGAAACCTTCGACCAGATCCAGATCGGCATCGCCAGCCCCGAGCGTATTCGTTCGTGGTCCTTTGGCGAGATCAAGAAGCCCGAAACCATCAACTACCGCACGTTCAAGCCTGAACGTGATGGCCTGTTTTGCGCGCGTATCTTTGGTCCCGTGAAGGACTACGAGTGCCTGTGCGGCAAGTACAAGCGCATGAAGTACAAGGGCGTCGTTTGCGAAAAGTGCGGCGTCGAAGTCACCGTGACCAAGGTGCGCCGTGAGCGCATGGGCCATATCGAACTAGCGGCGCCGGTTGCGCACATCTGGTTCTTGAAGTCGCTGCCGTCGCGCATCGGCCTGCTGCTCGACATGCAGCTCAAGCAGCTTGAGCGCGTGCTCTACTTCGAAAGCTATATCGTCACCGAACCGGGCCTCACCCCGCTGGAGAAGTTCCAGCTGATGACTGAAGACGAACTGCTCGAAGCGCAGGACGAATACGGCGAAGACGCCTTCACCGCCGATATCGGCGCGGAAGCCGTGCGCACCATGCTGATGTCGCTTGACCTCGAAAACGAGCGTGATGTCCTGATGGAAGAGCTGGCGACCACCAAGTCGCTGCTCAAGCCCAAGAAGATTATCAAGCGGCTGAAGGTCGTCGAAAGCTTCATCGATTCCGGTAACCGTCCGGAATGGATGATCCTCGAAGTGATCCCCGTGATCCCGCCCGAGCTGCGCCC
Source organism: Erythrobacter sp. 'gip.4 top 5' (assembly GCF_056495765.1). Classification (NCBI taxonomy): domain Bacteria; kingdom Pseudomonadati; phylum Pseudomonadota; class Alphaproteobacteria; order Sphingomonadales; family Erythrobacteraceae; genus Erythrobacter; species Erythrobacter sp. 'gip.4 top 5'. The sequence goes on from NZ_CP200270.1 coordinate 850,806, forward strand.
GCTGGTGCCGCTGGATGGTGGCCGTTTTGCGACCTCGGATCTCAACGATCTGTATCGCCGTGTGATTAACCGCAACAACCGTCTGAAGCGCCTGATCGAACTGCGTGCGCCGGACATCATCGTGCGCAACGAAAAGCGGATGTTGCAGGAAGCTGTTGACGCGCTGTTCGACAACGGCCGCCGCGGCCGCGTGATCACGGGCGCCAACAAGCGTCCGCTCAAGTCGCTGTCCGACATGCTCAAGGGCAAGCAGGGCCGCTTCCGGCAGAACCTTCTCGGCAAGCGCGTCGACTATTCGGGCCGTTCGGTGATCGTCACCGGGCCGGAATTGAAGCTGCACCAGTGCGGCCTGCCCAAGAAGATGGCGCTCGAGCTGTTCAAGCCGTTCATCTACGCGCGTCTGGATGCCAAGGGCCTTTCGATGACCTTGAAGCAGGCCAAGAAGTGGGTCGAGAAGGAGCGCAAGGAAGTCTGGGACATCCTGGACGAAGTGATCCGCGAGCACCCGGTGCTGCTCAACCGCGCGCCGACGCTGCACCGCTTGGGCATTCAGGCGTTTGAGCCAGTGTTGATCGAAGGCAAGGCGATCCAGTTGCACCCTCTGGTGTGTTCGGCCTTCAACGCTGACTTTGATGGTGACCAGATGGCGGTCCACGTGCCGCTTTCGCTGGAAGCCCAGCTTGAAGCGCGCGTGCTGATGATGTCGACCAACAACATCCTCTCGCCCGCCAACGGCAAGCCGATCATCGTGCCTTCGCAGGACATGGTTCTGGGCATCTACTACCTCTCGATGGAGCGGCAGGAGAAGTTCCCGGAATATCTCGACAATGCCGATGGCACCAAGGTCGAACGTCTCGCGCGATTCTCGGATATGGCCGAAGTGCACCAGGCGCTCGAAGCCAAGGCCGTGACGCTCCACACCCGTATTCTCGCCCGCGTTCCGCAGGCCGATGAAGACGGCAAGGTGGCCATGAAGCGGTTTGAAACCACGCCGGGCCGGATGCTGATCGGTGAATGTCTGCCGAAGAACCACAAGGTCCCCTTCGACATCATCAACCGTCTGCTGACCAAGCGCGAGATCGGTGACGTAATCGATCAGGTGTATCGTCACACCGGCCAGAAGGACACCGTGCTGTTTGCCGATGCCATCATGTCGCTCGGCTTCCGTTACGCGTTCAAGGCCGGGATCAGCTTCGGCAAGGACGATATGATCATCCCTGAGGCCAAGATCGAACTGGTCGAAAGCACCAAGGGGCTGGTTGCTGAGTACGAGCAGCAGTATCAGGACGGTCTGATCACGCAGCAGGAAAAGTACAACCGCGTGGTCGATGCGTGGTCGAAGTGTGGTGACCTTGTGGCCGACGCCATGATGGAGCGCATCAAGGCGACCCCGATCGATCCTGAAACGGGTCGCGAAGCCCAGATCAACTCGATCTACATGATGAGCCACTCCGGTGCCCGTGGTAGCCCAGCGCAGATGAAGCAGCTCGGCGGGATGCGCGGTCTTATGGCCAAGCCTTCGGGCGAGATCATCGAGACGCCGATCATCTCGAACTTCAAGGAAGGTTTGACCGTTCTTGAATACTTCAACTCGACCCACGGCGCCCGTAAGGGTCTGGCCGATACCGCGTTGAAGACGGCGAACTCGGGCTACCTCACTCGCCGTCTGGTCGACGTGTCGCAGGATTGCGTCATCGTTGAAGAAGACTGCAAGACCGAAAACGCCCTCGAAATGCGTGCGATCGTTCAGGGCGGTTCCGTGATCGCCTCGCTCGGTGAGCGTATTCTGGGCCGCACCGTGGCCGAGGACATTCTCAACGCGGCAACCGGCGAAGTCATCGTTCCCTCGGGCACTTTGCTTGATGAAGCGATGGTCAAGGACATCGAAGCGGCAGAAGTGCAGTCAGCGCGGATCCGTTCGCCGCTGATCTGTGAAGCGGAACAGGGCGTGTGCGGCACCTGCTACGGGCGCGATCTAGCTCGTGGTACGCCGGTGAACATTGGTGAAGCTGTCGGCGTTATCGCTGCGCAGTCGATCGGTGAGCCCGGCACTCAGCTAACGATGCGGACCTTCCACATCGGCGGCGCGGCGCAGCTTAACGAGACCTCGCACCTCGAAGCGATTTCGGAAGGCCGCATCGAGCTTCGCGACATGCCCACCATCTCGGACAAGCAGGGCCGAATCCTTAGCCTTGCCCGTAACGGTGAAATTGCTGTGATCGATGCCGAAGGCCGCGAGCGCGAAATGCACAAGGTTCCCTACGGGACTGTCATCAAGTTCAAGGATGGCGATCACGTGAAGATCGGCGATCGTATCGCCGAGTGGGATCCGTTCACGCTGCCGATCATCACCGAACAATCGGGTGTAGTGAAGTATCAGGATCTGATTGAGGGCATCACGCTCGAAGAACAGGTCGATGATGCCACCGGCATTGCCCAGCGCGTTGTCACGGAAAACCGTGCAACGGGCCGCAAGAAGAAGGAAGACCTGCGTCCACGCATGACCCTTCTGGCGGAAGGCAGCGGTGAAATCGAAGCAGCGCGGTATATGCTTGCTCCGGGCACGACGTTGTCGGTGACGGATGGTGACACGGTGCAGGCGGGCGACATTCTCGCGCGTGCCAGCCGCGAAGCTGCCAAGACCCGCGACATCACCGGCGGTCTGCCACGTGTTGCCGAACTGTTCGAAGCGCGTATGCCCAAGGATGTATCGGTGATCGCCAAGATTTCCGGCCGGATAGAATTTGTCCGCGAATACAAGGCGAAGCGCAAGATCGCGATTATTCCTGAGGAAGGGGATCCGGTGGAATACCTGATCGCCAAAACCAAGGTGATCGACGTTCAGGAAGGCGATTTCGTGAAGAAGGGTGACACCCTTGTTTCCGGATCGCCCAACCCGCACGACATTCTGGAAGTCATGGGCGTCGAAGCGCTGGCCGAGTATCTCGTTGACGAGATCCAGGAAGTCTATCGCTTGCAGGGCGTGAAGATCAACGACAAGCACATCGAGGTGATCGTTCGCCAGATGCTGCAGAAGGTCGAGATCACCGATGGCGGGGACACCACCCTGCTGCCGGGCGAACAGATTGATCTGGCAGAAATGCTGGAGATCAATGGCAAGCTGGGCAAGGGCAAGCAGGGCGCGTCGGGCAATCCGGTGCTGCTCGGCATCACCAAGGCTTCGCTCCAGACGCGCAGCTTCATTTCGGCAGCCTCGTTCCAGGAGACCACCCGCGTGCTGACGCAGGCGGCGGTTGAAGGGAAGAAGGATACGCTGATCGGTCTGAAGGAAAACGTGATCGTGGGCCGCCTCATTCCTGCCGGTACGGGTGCAGGCATGAACCGTCTGCGTGTTACGGCCAACAGCCGCGATGCGGCGCTGAAAGCCGCCTGGAAGAAGCAGCAGGACGCGCTTGTGGCGACCGGCAAGCGCGAAGCCGAACCGGCGGCCGATGCCGTCGGATCGGAAGAGAAGATGAAGGCCGCAATGGCCGCGATGGCGTCCGCAGCCCCCGCATCCGATGTGGACGATGCTGGCGAGGAATAGTTTTCGCTGCATAATCGCTATCTCAGCACGAATGGCCCCGCCCGAGCATCTGCTCTGGCGGGGCTTTTCATTTGGCACATGCATTGTACCAATCCGCTATTGCAAGTCACTCGCATCTAGGGCACATCGTGGATCGTACCCAACGGCATTTAAAAGCGAGGTCTCATGTCCCGGCAACACGCTCCTTCCTCCACAACCCTGAACACTATTGCAGCATTGGCAGCCTCGCCTCGGATTGAAGCGCTTGGGCCGATTGCCGGCCGCTTCATTCATGCTCTTCGGTTGATTGCGCTGCACGAACGGATGGGCCGCGATCCGGTGCCGGAATTGGCCGTGCGGCTGGGCAGCGTCGAGATTGCTGCCAAGGCGCTGTTTCTTGCCCAGACCATCTCGGTAAGCTGGCCCGAGAATATCCATGTGTCGCGGTTCTGCTGCCGCTTGCTCAGCCATGACGAGGCGACGATCGGCGACTTTGTTGATGCCGCAGCACATGGCGAACGTGCAGCGTTCGAAGACGCGCTGAGCGGCCTCATCCGCTCCGACCGGATGCATCGCCTATGGGAAGGGGCTTTGGCTCTGGCGGCAGCGGAATTGCGCGCTGTGTGAGTGCTTGCGGGCAAGCCGCGCGCGTTCTACCGGTCGCGGCATGATGATCACGCGTTTCGCTCCCTCACCCACAGGCCGACTTCATGTCGGCAACATCCGCACCGCACTGCATAACTGGATGCTTGCCCGGAAAAGTGGCGGGCGCTTCATCCTGCGGATTGACGACACCGATGCGGAAAGAAGCCGGGAGGAATATGTCGACGCGATCCGTGCCGATCTGACATGGCTTGGCCTTGCCTGGGATGCCGAGGAGCGACAGTGCGCGCGGCTTGATCGTTATGAGGCAGCATTCAAGGCCCTTCAGGACGTAGGCCGGATTTATCCCTGTTACGAAAGCGCGCAGGAATTAGAGATCAAGCGCAAGATCGCCTTGGGCCGCGGTCTGCCGCCCATCTATGACCGCGGCGCGCTCAAGCTGACCGATGCCGAGCGGGCGGCGAAGGAAGCCGAAGGCACCCCTGCGCATTGGCGCTTTATGCTTGACCATGCCGAGCCGATTCAATGGGACGATGGTATTCGCGGCGCACAGAAGTTCGATGCTGCCCAGCTTTCAGACCCGGTGATCCGGCGTGCGGACGGATCGTGGCTTTATATGATGCCTAGTGCCGTTGACGACATCGATATGGGCGTGACACAAGTGCTGCGCGGCGAGGATCATGTTTCCAACACCGCCGTTCAGATTCAGATATTTACCGCGCTTTTTGCTGCGGGCTTCGCTGCAGCAGAAGGCGCAGCAAAGGCACTCCCCGCTTTTGCGCATGAGGCCCTTCTGGTGGGCCGCGAGGGCAAGCTTTCAAAGCGGCTCGGCTCGCTGGGTTGCGATGCGTTTCGCGAGCGCGGGATTGAGCCCGAAGCGATTGTCGCTTTGCTTGCGCGGCTCGGCACCTCGCAGCCCGTCGAACCGATCGCAGACCGCGATGCGCTGATCGCCAGCTTTGATCTATCCACCTTTGGGCGGGCGCCGGCAAAATTTGATGAAGAGGATCTCGAAAGGCTCAACGCAGGGATCGTGCATCAACTTCCATTTGATGCTGTCGCACCCCGCTTGCCGCAGGGCATGGATGAAGCCGGCTGGCACGCAATCCGCCCCAACCTCGTGCACATCGGCGAAGCAGGCGATTGGTGGCAGCTCGTCACCGGACCGATTACGCAGCCAGAGTTCAGCGATGACGACAAGGCGTTCCTTGCCCAGGCGGCGAGCGTGCTGGTGTGGGGCGAAAATCCGTGGCGCACGCTCACCGACGCGCTGAAGGAGGCGACGGGCCGAAAGGGCAAGGGCCTGTTCCTGCCCCTGCGCCAAGGGCTGACAGGCATGGATCACGGCCCTGACATGAGCGAACTTTTGCCGTTAATCGGTGAGAGCGAGACCCGCGCGAGGTTGTCACGGGCGGCGGCTTAACGCGGCTTCGCGCAGATGCCGGCTAATTGCCTTCAAATGGTGATTGGAGCGCGCGTCAGCCACCGGCGTTCACCCAGCCACAGCAGGCCGGTCAACAGCAGCCATCCGACAAAATAGGGCCACGCGGTGCCGCGCCGGTCCGACATTTCCCGCACGCTTGAGGCGCTTTGCTCAGCCGCCCAGCGAACTGTCGCCTCGCTCACGGCGCTAGCGCGCGATACGGCCAGCGCGCCTTCGGGCAGAACGATAAAGGCGAACTGTTGCGGACCATCACGGCCGGGCTGCACGATCCGGTAAACGCCTGGGCCTGAAGGCCAATAGGCCGCGCATCCGCGTGTGCCGGTCAGGGGATCGAGGATGAGGGCAACCTCTGCGGCATCCGGGCCGACAACCCGGGCCGATTGGTTGATACCGCAAATCGCCATCCGTTCGCCAGCTATGGGAAGTGCCGGCACAGCGGGGCGGAACGTGTCGTCCGGTCGTGATACCGCGCTCACCGTGTCGCTCCACCATTGATAGTAACGTTCGGCCTGACCATTCAGAACGAGGGCGAAACTGTTCGCCACTGTCCACAACGCTGTCCGTCCTTGCCCGCGTTGCTGCCAGCCGGACAGCATAGCGCCGTCCGCATCGGTGATGACAGGAACAAAGGCAGGGCCGGTTCGCACAATCCATCGTTCCAGTTCGGGCGCGGGATCGTCAATAGTATTGATCGCGGCGGGCGCATCTGGCGATCCGGGCCCTCGCAGCGACGCAAGCGCGTCGGCATCGAGGGCGAGCGGGGGAAGTGCGACCGGTTCGATATCGGTTCCGCCGGTGACGGTCATGCCCAGCGAGCGCCACGTGCCACGCCCGCCCGCATCGGCCGGTGCGGTCATCCTGATGACGACCCCTAGGCCTCCGGAGACGGCATCGGCCAGTGCGGCGCGCGAGCCGCTCCCCAGCATCGCAAGCGAGCGGTCGTCAATAATCACCACATCGGTCTCGCGCAGTGTGCCCGCATCAAGGCTCACAGCGTCGCTTCCCAGATTGATGCCGTCGCCTGCATCGAGCTGGCTTTGCAGCGCGATTTCCGAATCTTCGGCCCAACGGCGCAGATACTTCAATTCGGGCGAGGGCGCGCCAATCAGCAGGGCGCGCAAGGGACGTTGCGCAAGCGTTCGTAGCGGCACCGGCGTGTCCGAAATGATGGCGCGATTTTGCCCACGCAGCCGCAAGGTAAATGTGGCCAAGCCCGGTGCGCGCGCCGTTCCACCCATCGCAAAGGTACCGTCCGCCCCGATAACGCGGCGGTCCACCTGACGTCCGGCCGGATCGAGCAGTTCGGCAGATCCGCCTAGCAGTCCTTTGACTTCGCCTGCCACGGTAAAGAACGACCCCGCCGGCGTATCTGCTGGCGGGTCCATTCGGACCAGACCCGTCGGGTCGGGCATAACGGAGAAGTCGACTGGCAGGCCTGCGGCTGCATCACGGTCGCGATCGGTAAGGCCGCGCCCCAGAATACGGATGCGCTGGATCCTGTCGTGGCGGCGTATTGCCGTGGCCAGATCGGGCATCCGCTCGGCGCCGACGGAGGACGGTGCTTCGGGCAGGGCGACCAGTCTTTCACCGGTTCTGGCTTGAACATTAGCCGGGGCTTCGGCGGTCAAAACCACAAGCGTCTCCCCGCCGACCGGCAGGCGCAACGGGAACAGCGTGAGATAAAGCAGCAGGCCGCTCGCCAGCGTCAAAGCCGCCAGCAGGCCTGCGCGCCAGTCCCGTTGCCGCCACACTATCCGGACGGCTGCCACAAGCGCGCCCATCGCAATCAGCACTGTGGCCAGGGTTTCAGGCGCAATCATTTAGCGAAGCCCCTGCACGTAGCGGCGGCCCAGCGCGCCGCCATCTGGGCGCCGTTTCACCTGTACCGGGGGCCGGGTCAGCACAGTCCAGAGCTGGCTGCGAAGCGCGCTGCGCAAGGTGCGGGAAGCGGGTTGGCTGCGCAGCGCGTCAATCGCCGCAAGCACAGCCAGCGGGTCGTGGATACGGCCACTATTGGCGCGCACCCATTGTTCAAGTCCGCCCAGATCAATGGTTTGCGGGGTCGAGAGTGTCCGCCAAGCTGTGGCCGGGACAGCGTCTTCAATGGCAAAGGGCGTCAAGGTCGCGCCGCCCCCGACAATCCCTTCGCGCTTGCCCGCCATCCGCCGCGCCATGTCGATCGGGGGTTGGGTGGAGCCGATCCGGGGGAGATAGATGCGGCTGGCTTGCTGCACTTTCTTGATGAATTCGAGCGCCGTCACTTCAAACGGTAGCGCCGCTTCTGGCCTGCCCGAGCGCAGGTTGAGTTCCGCTTCCCACATGGCATCGAGCGCGCTTTTGAGCAGCGCGCGCGTGTCCGGATCGAGCAGAGTCGCCGCCTCGCTTTCGTCATGCACATGGCCGTATTCTGCCGTGATATTGCCGAGGCTTCCAAAGACCGGTGATTCCGGAGCGGCCCCGTGATCGTGGCCATCGCCATCATAATGTTCGTCTTCAGGCGGCGCGTTGGACGAGTCTTTGTCGGACACCGGCATCGGCGGCCGCCGCGGGCCTTCTTCCGCCTCCATCCCCACGAATTGCCCATAGCGCAGGCGCAGCAACCGCTGGTCGACCCCGATGGTGTCGGACCGCACCATAAATTCGTCGGTGCTCAGGCTGGCCCGTCCACGGATCAGGGCTTCGGTGTCGATGATGACCTGGCGCTGGCTGCGGAAATAGGCGGGCATGGTCTGCTTCGCCAACAATTCCATCCCATCGGCTGTCTGCGGCACGGGCGCGGGCACGCGCAGGATAACACCCGGTCCACGCATGACTTGGGGGCCGGGCGACCGTGTGTCCGCCACCGTCAGTTGCGCCACCAGATCGCTCCCGGGTTGAAGTCCGAAGCCAGCGAGATCGAGATCGACCACAAACCGTTTGCGCTTGGGATCACCTGTCCCGGTCACTGTCCGGGTGCGCTCGGTGAAGCTGACATTCTCGCCTTGACCGATTGCGGTGGTGAGCGTGAGGCGGGCCATGGGATCGACGACGTAATCGTCACGCGCCTCGAATACGACGCGCCAACGACGCTGTCCGGTCTGCATTGTCACAAGCCCGGATGCGGGCTCGATCACCTGAACCTGCGGCGGTTCGTCCGTGATGGGCTCGAGACGGTGGGATGTCTGCGTGGTTCGCACGCCTTGCGCGGTGATGTGGTACAAGGACGGAATGTCGAGCCTGATCGCACCGCTCCACCCCTCGTCGCTCAGGGTCAGCGGAAGCGTCTGCCCGCCGACAAGTTGCAGCGCGGCGGACCGGGCTTGCGGCTCAAAAGCGAGGGTCCACTCGATCCGCGAACCCATTGGGGCCCGGACATCAAGGCTCTGGACATAGCGCGCCGGCAGACCGGTATAGGCGGGTGGCACGATCCTGACGCGCTGACCGGCAAGCTGCGGCTGACCGGGCGCGGCGGCGTCTGTTTGCGTGGGCGGCGCAAGCGGCGGCGCGGAGGCTTGTGCGGGCCACAAGGCGACGGCAGCGAGCGCGACTGCGCCAAGCCCCCAGGCAGCAGCAATACTGCGCGGCGTCCAGCCATCGGCAAGCGTAGAGGGGTCAATCTCCGCGATGCGTGATGCGATCCGGCCAGCCTGCAGGCGCGCAACCGGGGCGAGTTCGCTATCGGCAAATACCAGATCTGCGCTGTCTTCCAATTGCGCCTCGCGCGCGTTCAATCGGCGGACTAGCCAGCTCCGGTCATACCGGTCTGCGATATGCCGCACGGCCACGGCCATTGCGACCCCGCCGATCAGCAGCACCGCCCCGGCCACGGTGAGGCCGACGAGCCGCCAGCCCAGCGCCGTGAGCACGAGGATAGCTGGGCTCCACACCAGGGCGGCATTGATGCCGGCACGCCTGCGCGCCGGAGCCAGCCACACGGCCGGGTTGAATTCCTGACTCACGCGGCAAATCTCCGCCGCCTGGTCGCCAGCAGGCGCTCTGCGAGGAAAACGAGGGCAATCACAACGCCGAGCCATGGCGAAAGGCTGCGCGGGGGAAGCGGGAAAGGCGCCATGCCGGTCGTCGGCGCAAAGGCAGCCGAGGCGACGCGCACAGGTGGCGGCGGTGGCGGCATGACGACGTCCCGCAGGCGTTCGGCAAACTCAGCGTCGAGCAGTTCCGGCATCTCGGCGGGAACAAGCGCCCGATTGAACCGCAACAAGCGTCCTGCACCCATTGGCCCGCCTTCTACCAGTGTGTCGCCCGACTGGCTGCGCCAAACCGCTGCTGTCGTCGCGGGCATGGCAATTCCGGCGTCATTGGCAAGCAGGGCGGTTCCTCCAGCCAGGACCCAGTCGACAACCGCCTCGGGCACCCGGCCTGGCGCAAGCCAGATGAGGACGTGGTCGCGCAGCGGCAATTCGCGGCGCGTGCTTGCGTCAAATCGTGGCGGATCGCGCCACGCGCCTGCCGCTGCCCGAAAGTATCGCACCGCCCCGTCGCTGGCTGCGGCATAGCGCACCGCCAAAGACGGGCCTTCGGTAGCGACGGGATCATCCTTGCGCTCAATCCCATCGACGATCCGCCATGTGACCTCGCGGGTCAGCCGCAGCGGTTCGGCATCAATGCCGACCAGGACCGGCGGAACAAGGATTGTCAGTGGCGCATCTGGCGCGAGCTCGGCGTCGAACTGGCGGATCAGGCTAGACAATTGCGTGGGCTGGGGCGGCGGCGTTTCTAGCGTAGGGAAACCCAGGGCGATCCAGCGCAGATCGGCGTCCGGCTCTGTGGCGGCGCGGGCGGCGGCGGGATCGACATCGGGGGCCACTAGCACAACAGCGTCCTCGTCATGCCACCCCAGAACGGCCGGCTGCGCCAGCAGCAGCGCCAGCAGTGCGATCAGCAGCAGCCTGAGTGCGAGCAACAACAGCTCGTCCCAGCGCAGCTTGCTGCGTGGCCGGGGCAAGGCATCGAGCCAGCGCAGCGCGGCAAAATCGACGGGGACTTCTTCTGTGCGCCTCCGAAGGTGGATCAGCAGCGGAACGATCAACGCAGCAAGTGCGGCAAGTCCGAGCGGGGCTAACAGCAAGGGTGTCACGTGGGCTCTGCCCCGCGCCCGAACAAGGCGTGCAGTGGGCGGTCGATCGGTTCGTCGAGGACATAAGCTGCATGACGGATGCCCGCCTTGTCCAGCCGCTCGTCAAGCGCAGCCCGCGCTGCGGCAAACCGGCTGAGGAAGGTCGCGCGCAAGGCCGCGCCGTCGCTGACCAGTTCAGCGCCGCTTTCCTGATCGCGAAACCGGAAGCCGCCATTGAACGGGAAATCGCGCTCTTCGACGGTCAATAGCTGGATCGCCAGAACTTCGCGCCCTGCCTTCGCCAGCCGCTCTATCAGCGCAATGCCGCCTTCGTCGAAGCCATCGCTGACAAACAGCACAAGATCATGCCGCCCGATCCGCTCCCACAGCGGAGCAAGGGTGGCATCGTCCGGAAAGGTGCCCACCGCCTCCAGACGGCTGAGTTCAACTTGCATCCGGCCAGCCTGCGCCCGGCCTGCGTGTGGGTCGGCCAAGCCGAGCGCGGTTTCTTGCAGCACCATCCAGCCGAACCGGTCGCCTTGTGCCATCGCAAGTTCAGCCATGCACAGGCAGAGCAGTCTCGCAGCATCGAAGCGCGACCAATTGGGCGTTGCACGGTCGGCCTGCGCCATCGAGGCGCTGGCATCCAGCAACATCCACACCGCGACCGGGCTGTCTTCCTCGGCCTCTCGCACAAAGAATTTGTCAGAACGGGCGAACAGCTTCCAGTCGATACGGCGCAGTTCGTCACCGGGCTCGTAGGCGCGGTACTGCGCGAATTCGAGGCCCGCGCCCTTGCTGCGGCTGGCGTGCATTCCAAAGCCGCTGGTGCCCGATCGGCGCCGGGGGGTGAGCGAAAGCCGCTTCAACCGGCCCCTGATTTCGGGCGGGATGCTTAGCGGCGCGCGCATCAGGCGATCAGGCAGTCGGGGGAGGGATGTGGGCGAGCAGCGCGGCGACCACGTCATCCGCGCTTTTGCCTTCGGCTTCGGCCGCGAAGGACAGCAGCAGGCGGTGACGCATCACCGGCGCAGCCAGCGCGGAAATATCGTCGCGCGTCGCGGCGAAGCGTCCGTGGAGCAAGGCGCGGGCCTTGGCGCAAAGAACCAGTGCCTGACCAGCGCGCGGCCCAGCGCCCCAGCGCACATAGGACTCGACCTCGGACGGGGCAGCAGCGTCGCCGGGACGGGTAGCGCGCACCAGCGTTGTAATCCAGCCGAGCAGATCGTCGCTGAGATAGACCTCGCGCACATGGCGCTGCAGGGCGAGGACGTCCTCGGCTCCCATCACGCGTGGCACCACGCCCGCGGCGCTGCCGGTGGTGAGCGAAAGAATGTCGCGTTCCTCGCTTGCAGTCGGATAGCCGACCCGCACCAGCAGCAAGAAGCGGTCAAGCTGCGCCTCGGGCAGGGGATAGGTGCCCGCCTGTTCCAGCGGGTTCTGTGTTGCCAGAACGAAGAACGGCTTGGGCAGCTGGTAGGTTTGGCCGCCATAGCTGACCGTCTTTTCCTGCATGGCTTCAAGCAGGGCGGCCTGCGTCTTGGGCGGCGTGCGGTTGAGTTCGTCAGCCAGCAGCAGGTTGGTGAACACCGGTCCCTTCTGGAAACGGAAGGACCGGTGGCCAGTGCCGTGGTCTTCCTCCAGCAATTCCGTGCCGAGAATATCGCTTGGCATGAGGTCAGGCGTGAACTGCACCCGCCGGAAGTCGAGCGCCAGTGCTTCGCCCAGCGTGCGGACCAGCAATGTCTTGCCAAGGCCCGGCACGCCCTCAAGCAGGCAATGACCGCCGGCCAGCAGCCCGATCAGCAATTGATCGACGACCTCGGTCTGGCCCACGATTGCGGTCGCAATCGCGCGCTTCAGATCACCGAGCCTGGCCGTTTGCTGCTCAACGCCATCTGCGCTTAGGGGAGCCTGTTGTGACACGAAGTTGAACCTCTCAATTGGTGAGCGCGTACATCACGATGTTGACCCCGAACCGGGTGTTGTCCTCCGCAAGGAAGCGTTTGTTGCGCCAGTCGTAGTCCCATTCGCACCCGTAATCCTTGTTGCTGTACAACAGGCCGAGGCGGTCGTTGATGGTGATGCCCTTCAGATAATCGTGCACAATGTCGTCGCCCCAGCCGTTAAGCTCGAAACTGGTGGCGGGAGGGCCGTCAAACTTGAAAAAGCTGGTGTAGAGCGCGTGGCTATTGGGCAGTTTGCGAAGCGCGTCGGCCCCGAAGATGCGCGTCATCTGCGCTTCGAAAGATTTGGCAAACAGCCCATCGATGTCGTGGTTACAATCATCGACGAACACAAAACCGCCATTGCGGACATAGCGTTCAAAGTTGCGCCGTTCAGCGTCCGAAAATTCTACCGCCTTGTGTCCCGCAAGGTAGCAGAATGGTGCGGAAAGCATCTTTGGGTCGCCGAGGTCCACGATCCGTTCCTCGGGATCGACCCGCAAGGTGGTGTAATCGATCAGGGATGTGAGCAGGTTTGCCGGCATCCGTTGGTCAACATCCCAATCACCTGAATTGTATTTGAGCCGGGTGAACCAGAAGTCGTAGCCACCCGCTGCGTGGCCAGCTCGCTGCGCGGCGGACAGTCCACCGGGCGCCATCGCTCCGGCAAGGCCGACGCCCAATAATCGCAAAAACTCGGCGCGGGTCATGGCCATCATCTGTCCCTGAACCCGCTCCTGCTGTGGTGATGCGTCAGACCGCGTCCGATAGCGAGGTGAAGGTGAAATCGCGCACCTTCATCGGTGGCACCATGATCGAGCCATCCTCGACCCGAACGGAGCGGCCCAACTCTTCAATGTTGTTGAGCATGATGACGGGGCTTTCGTTGAAGCGAAAGTTCTTGATCGGATACATCAGCTGCCCGTTCTCGATATAGAACGTCCCGTCGCGGGTAAGGCCCGTCAGCAACACGGTCTGCGGATCAACCATGCGAATGTACCAGGTGCGGGTCACCAGGATGCCGCGTTCGGTCCCGGCAATCAGCTCGGCGGTCGACTTGGTGCCGCCCTCCATGATGGTGTTGCCCCAGCCTGCCGTTTCGGGCTTGCCTTGCTTGTTTGCCCAATAACGCGAGTACTGAAGGTTGGCGACTTTACCTGCATCGATGATTTTGGTCCGCTCACGCGGTAGGCCGTCGCCGTCCCATGGTAGGGTCGGCACGGTCGGATCCCAGGGATCGGTGTAGATGTTGACGCGCGGATCCATGATCTGCTCGCCGATCTTGTTGCCACCGCCTTGCTTGCTGAGGAAGCTGCGGCCTTCGTCGGCCGAACGCGCATCGAAGAAGTTCATCATGAAGCTGATGAGGCCGGACGCAGCCGCAGGCTCCAGAATGACAGTGTATTTTCCAGGTTCGAGCGCTCTAGCATCGGCCGATGCGGCGGCCTTTCGCATCGCTATCTGGATATCAGTTTGCGCGTCAAACTGCGCCACGTCCTTGACGTTGCTGGCAACCCAACCCGAACCGCGCCCATCCTCTGTCCGGACAGTGCAGGTGTAATCTGCAACGGTCGAACGCTGATAGCCGAAATTGCCGTTGGAATTGGCGTGGGCAAAGAAGGTCTGCCCATCTTCGAGAAAGCCCGCCGCAATCAGTTTGCGTTCGCGGCATGGCAGGATCGAAGCTTCGGCAATCTTGGCGCGGGCTTCTGCGGTCAGTGCGGCTGTCGCTTCGCTGAAGGTGTCGGTCGGCCGGTAGGTCTGCTTGCCAACGGCCGGCGTGAATTCCGGGTTTTCCGGCGCCAGCTTAGCCAGATCCTCTGCCCGTCGCACGACCCGTTCCAGCGAGGCATCGTCAAACTGGTTGATGGTGGCCGTGCCGACCCGTTTGCCAAAGGCTACCTGCACGCCCAATTCGATGTCATCGACAATCCCCGAAGTTGAGATGTCATTGCGTGCGAATCGGACGTTGCCGGTGAGCCCGCCGCCCAATTGCGCGATGGTCTCGTCCGCCGTCGATAAGGCGATCACCTTGTCGAGAATCGCCTTGGCCTGCGCTTCTGAAAGAATGCTCATTATTGCTTCTCCTGCGCGCCGCTTAGCCCAGCGACCGGGCGGTGTTGATAACGTTGATCCCGTCGAAGCGGGTGGTCGACGAACCGTGGCTCACGGCTGAAACCTGGCTCGGCTGGCCCTTGCCATCGAAGAACGAGCCGAACATGCGATAATCGCTTTCGTCGCAGATGGCCGAGCACGCTCCCCAGAACTCGGGCGTGCGCATCTGGTAGGCGACATCCTCGATCATCGGGCCCAGCTTGCCGTTCTTGATCTCGTAGAACACCGTCCCGCCGAACTGTGCGTTGTAACGCTGCTGGTCGATCGAGAAGGAGCCGCGGCCGGCGATATAAATGCCATTTTCGACTCCTGCGATCATGTCGGTCGGGCTCATCGTGGTCTTGCCCGGCGCAAGGCTGACGTTCGCCATGCGCTGGAACTGCACGCTGGACCAACTGTCAGCATAGCAGCAACCGTCTGACGCATCCTTGCCGACGATATGCGCCTGATCGCGGATTGTCTGGTAATCGACCAGCGTGCCATCCTTGACCAGATCCCAGCGCTTGGTCTTCACGCCTTCATCGTCATAGCCGACCGCGCCGAGCGATCCGGTTTGGGTCTTGTCCGCGAACAGGTTCACGATCTCGCTGCCGTATTTGAAGTTCGCGTCGCGCTTGTCGAGCGTGGCGAAGCTGGTGCCGGCGTAATTGGCCTCGTACCCGAGAACACGGTCAAGTTCGAGCGGGTGGCCAACCGATTCATGGATGGTTAGGCCAAGGTGGTTGGGATCGAGCACAAGGTCGTATTTGCCCGGTTTGACCGAGGGTGCCTTCAGTTTGGCCTGCGCATCCTTCGCCGCCGCGATTGCGTCTTCCTTCATGTCGTAGGACTTGCCGTAGGTGGTCAGTCCGTTTGACAGCACGAACTTGTCTTGGGCCGCGCCGTCCATGTATTCCCAGCCCAATCCCATGGGCGCAGACAGCCCTTCGCGCGACCGGAACTTGCCCGTCGATTGGTCCACCGCGGTCACGGTCAGCGGGGCCCAGATGCGGTGCACGTCCTGATCGATGTAGGAGCCGTCGGTCGAGGCGAAATATTTCTGTTCGTTGACGAGGAACAGCAGCGAATTCACGAAACTGGCACCTGCGTTCAACGCCGCATCGTTGACCGACATCAGCAGATCGACCTTGTCTGCGATCGGCACGTCCATCGCGTTCTTCTTGATCGGAGTGCGCCAGCTGACCTCGCCGACACCCGGCGTCGGCGCCAGTTGGACGGGCGCGGTCTGGATGCGGGCATTGGCTTTGGCAATCGCAGTTGCCTGCCGTGCTGCCGCAGCGACCGCGTCCTCGGTCATCTCGTTGGTCGCAGCAAAGCCCCACGACCCATCGGCGATGACCCGCACTCCGGTACCGGTGCTTTCGGTGTTGACGATGTTCTCAACATTACGTTCGCGGGTAATGACGAACTGGCGCAGATAGCGGCCCACGCGCACATCGCAATAACTTGCGCCCGCCGCTGTCGCCGCGGCCAGCGCGGCATCGGCAAGACGCTTTTTGACCGCGAGTTCGATGCCATTTTGCAGCTGGTCAGCCGCAATCGCCTTGCCGAAAAGCGCTGGGGTCAGCGCGACACCTGTGAAGAAGGTGCTGAGCGCCAGAAAATCGCGTCTTTCCACGTGAGAACTCCCCAATACGCCCGATCGCTCCGTCTTGGAAAAAGGGAAGCTTCCTGGCATTTGCGTTTTGAAGCGACAGGTTAATGCCGACAGACCGCATCAGGGTCAAACCGTTTGGACATAGGCGGCAAGAGTTTCCTCGCGTTATCGCTCAGATTTGATGCGCTGTTGGCGATGATGCAAAGATTTGGTTACGATCGGATCATCGCACTGGCGAAACTTGAGAACAGGCGAAGGACAATCGAAATTGACCGCCAATTGCGCAGGTGGCGAGCGTGGTGCCGCGCCGTTCGCCGTGCTCGGATCGACCCCCGTTGGCCCACGATCTGTGCAATGCAAAAGCCGTGCACTGGCATGCAGGATCTTTGTCTCTTTGCCGGCGACTTCCCGATGGATTTCGGCGCTAACCCCTGCAAAAGGGCCGTCCCATGCAGAATGCTACGTTGACAGACGCGGTCCGGCGCTACCAGTATTTGACCGGAACGATCATGCCAGCGCTGGCAAAGTCCAATAAAACCGCATGGCCGGTGCGCAATGATCACTGTTTCCAAAGGATTATCCTGGATGCCATCTGCAATGGTGTCTGGTATCAGCATATTGCAAAGCCAGCTTACAGGCATCTGACCGTTACGCAGGCGCTGCAGGCGGTGCAACTGTGCGAGGATATCATAGCGGGCCGTGCCAATCTTGCAGAACTGAACCAGCAATCGCTCGCATGGCGCGGCAAGTTGCGGGCCGGCTCACATCGAAAGAAAGACACATGACACGCCAAGCCCGGATCGAATTGCGCGATCTTTGTATTCCGGCTTCAATCGGGACTTACGGGCCGGACGACGTCGTCCCCGATGCCCATGTTCTTGACCTTGATCTCACCATCGCTCCTGATCTGGTACAGGTCGCGTCCGACGGCATGGCTCATGTGTTCGATTACGATCCGTTGGTTGCGCAGATTGCGGTGATCGCCCGCAGCCAGACGTTCGAAACGCAAGAGTACCTGATGACGCTGATCACGCAGGCTTGCGCGGCATATAACGCGATCCTTGCCGTGGAGATTTGCCTCAGAAAAAGCCCTGTTCTGGACGGTACCGGTACACTCGGGGTGAGATTGATCCTTGAAGCTGACGATCTGGCATTCCTGCGCGATCAACAGTAGGAGTCGGCCTTGCAGACCGAAAGGATCATCTGCCGGAACCCGTAATATAACCCTGTTCTCTATCTCGTGCGTGCGGGCTTTTGCGCACCAGCGTCTGCAAGTTCGCTGTCAGGCATTGGCTTTCCGACATAATACACTTTCGCATAATCGCACCCGGCCGGCCGGAGATACGCGAGACACGATCCGCCATCCACACGCTCGGCCACTGCCTTGTCGGCAACTGGTTTATGTGACGTATTGGTTCATCGACAGGCGTTGCGTCTGGCAAGGGCAATCCCCGCCAGATTTTGCTGTCGAGGCGTCCAAATCAGACGCCTAGGTCGTCCTGAAGCCGCGCATTCCTCGTATTTGGCGCGGTGATCCGCAGCCGAACTCGAACGGCAGCGGGATGATCCACTGGCTTGCTGAATCACTTCCAACGAATCACCGATCAAATCAAAATCAGGCTCGCCTAAAGATTGCGCAAGCCGGAGTGCTAGCCGAAGAGCGATCCACTCGGCATCGCTGTTTGTGCCAGATCCCAGGTTGTCGAAAAAATGCGTGGCGCCGCCCGCCACAACCGCCGCCTCCATAACACCGGGGTTGGGTCGACAACCGCCGTCGAAGTAGACTTTTAGCCGTCTTTGCTGGGCCAACCGAAAAAATCTCCCTACCCGATCAGACCAACCACAGTAAATTTGAAGCAAACCGATACTGTCGAGGCATGCCGACGAATCAAAGCGAAAATGACGGCTGAGAGATTAAATAAATCTCAGGGGGAAGCTGTTTCTTAGTGATTTCATTAGTCTCACCTAGGCCGTGTTGACAAAAGACTTCAGCATAGGGGAATGGCGGCAATGTTGAGGAAGCTTGCGAACGATAGGACGGTCTTGTCGTAGCGGGTGGCGATCCGGCGCTGCTGCTTGAGCTTTCCGAACATGCGCTCGACGCGGTTGCGGTCCCGGTAGCGTCGATAGTCGGGATGCTCGGGCACCTTGCGGTTCGAACGGGGCGGGATGATCGGCAGGATGCCCCGGACCAGCAAGGTCTCCCGGAAGCGATCACCGTCGTATCCCTTGTCCGCCAGCAGCGCTTTGGGTGCAGCGACCGGGATCTCCATCAGCGGTTCGGCTGCGGTGTGATCGGAGGCCTCGCCGCCGGTCAGGATGAAGCCGAGAGGCAATCCCTGATAGTGTGCTTCGCACGCCTACGGCTCCGCAGCGGGCGTGGATTTTGTTTGTAAAGCCGCCGCGTGATCGACCAAGTGCATTCGCACAAGCCCCCCTTTTCCGCCCGCTGCCGAGACGTGGCCGCGAACGCTGGTGCTGTCGATCATGTGCTGCCAGTCGTCGGTCAGACCAAGATCAACCAGCGTTTGCAGCAGCGCATCCCAGACGCCTTGTTCGGCCCAGCGCCGAAACCGGACATAGACCGAGTTCCACTTGCGGTAGCGCTCGTGCATGTCGCGCCAAGGGCAGCCGACCCGCAGCACGTGGAGCATACCATTGAGAAAGCGCCGATTATCCCCGGCGGGACGCGCCCAGCGTCCCCGCTCAGGCGGCAGCAGCGGCCCGATCAGTTCCCACTCCGCATCCGACAAGTCTCCGCGACCCATGACTGCTCCTCAAAAAGCAGTCTTGGAAGCGAAGCTGTGCAAAGCACAATCAGAACAAAGCGGATTTGGGAATGCCTTCTGTCAACACGGCCTAGTCGCAAATGTTGCAAAGTTTCGACCCGCACAGCAACCTATTGGCCGTTGGCGAATTGTAATTGATGCCCACTTAAGGCAGGATGAGCGTCTGTGGGTGATGTTACGCCGTAACTGGGCGTCAGTCCCTGTTTGAAGATCGGAATTTTTGCTGTGCTAGAAATTGTTCTCCTTGCCATGGTGGCCGCATTTCTCGGCCTGCGCCTCTATTCGGTGCTGGGACGCCGTGCGGAGCAGGAGGAAGAATCTGTGCCGCAGCGCTTCGATTCGGAGGATAAGCCCGCTGGCGTTCGTCCGGCAGTGATGTCGGCCCCGGCCGCCCAGGCGCGCCCGGCCGAATTTGAAAACATGATGCCCGCGGTTGAGCGCGGACTTAAAGAAATCACGTCAGCGGACAGCAGCTTTAATCTTGGCCAATTCCTCGACGGTGCACGCGGCGCTTACCGCATGATCCTCGAAGCCTTCTGGAAGGGCGACCGCGAGACTTTACGCGAATTGTGCGACGATGATGTTTACGCCGGGTTTGAATCGGCCATCGACGCCCGCGAGGCAGCTGGCGAAATGGTCGAAAACAAACTGATCCGGATCGAAGAAACCCGCATCCACTCGGCCTCGCTTGATGGGCGTACAGCGCGCATTGCGCTTTTGTTCGTTGCCGATGTTGCTGCTGTGACCCGCGATAAGGATGGCACGCTGATTGCTGGATCGCTTGATGATGCGATTGAAAGCCGCGACGTGTGGACATTCTCGCGCAACACGGCAGCGCGCGATCCCAACTGGCTGCTCGACGAGACCGACGAAGGCTGATGTACGGGGCCGCGTCCCCGCTGCCCGCGTGATTCTAGCCAAGGAACCTATGATGCGGCTGCTGGTTGGCCTTGCGATCCTTTTGACGTTGAGTGCCTGTGGGCGAGTTGTCCCCCAGACCAGCATCCCGCAACCCGTCGCGACCACGCCACCAATCTCTAATTCCGGTATCTCAACCCCAGTCGCTGCCAATGCGGTGCTTGCCGGCGTGGCGCTGGGCCCGGCCTTTGCCGCGCTATCGGTCATTGATGAAGATGCACGCGGCGCTTTGGCTAGCTTCATCGAGTCCTGTCCGCGGCTGTTGGCGCGCGATGATGCGAGTGGGCTGACCCGTCGTGAAGATTGGCGCAGTGTCTGTGATGCCGCACGCAGCTACCCGCAAACCCGTGCCCGTGCGTTCTTCGCCGAGCAATTCACTCCCGTACAGATCGGCGACGGTCGCGCTTTTGCAACCGGATATTTCGAGCCCGAGATCGCCGGAAGCCGCACCCGTCGCCCCGGCTTTGACGTGCCGGTCTATGCCATGCCGCCCGATCTAATCCGCGCCTGGCCCGATGATGTTCCTGCGTCCGAACGCACAGGCCGGCCCCCGCTGGGCCGCTACGACGAGGCTGGCCGCTTTGTGCTCTATCATGATCGCGCCGCGATCGAGGAGGGCGCATTGAACGGCAAGGCCTCAATCATTGCCTGGGCTGCCGATCCGGTTGAGTTCTTCTTCCTTCAAATTCAGGGGTCAGGGCGCCTGCGTTCGCCCGAAGGCGACGTGATTCGCATCGGCTATGCTGGGCAGAACGGGCGTGAATATATTGGTATCGGCAGCGTGATGCGGGAGCGCGGTTTGCTGGGCGATGGGCCGGGCAAATATTCGGGCTCGATGCAGGGGATCATGGCCTATATTCGGCAAAACCCGCGTGAGGGTCGCGATCTGATGCGGCTCAACAAGAGCTGGATTTTCTTCAATGAATTGAACGGCGATGGCCCACTGGGCGCTCTAGGCGTGCCGGTGCGGCGTGAGGCTTCGGTGGCGGCGGACCCAGCCTATGTACCGCTGGGCGCGCCGGTCTGGCTGGAGCTTGATCGGCCCGAAGCCAATGGCCTGTGGATCGCGCAGGACACTGGCGGCGCGATCAAGGGCGCCAACCGCTTTGACACCTTTTGGGGTGCGGGCGACGAGGCCCGGCTGATCGCAGGCGGGATGAGCGGGCGCGGGCGCGCCTATGTCCTGCTGCCCCGCGCCGCCGCCGCGCGGTTGGGCGCAGGCGTGCGATGAGAACGCCGCGCGGGCTGTCGACCGGAGAACAGGCGGCCTGGGCACATCTGGCTTCAAGCGTGAAGCCGCTGCCGGGAAAGACCCGGCCCAAATCGCCTGCGCTTCCCGTGATTGCGGTGCCAGCCCAACTGGCGGCCGTGCGCAAGGCGCCAATCCTCAAACCCGCCCCTGTTGCCCGGCCACACAAGCCCGTCCCGACGCCGCCACCAGCTCCTCCACCAGCGCCGGGCCTTGATTCCCATTGGGATCGGCGGGTCAAGGCGGGGCGGCTCGATCCTGATCTGACGCTCGATCTTCACGGCCACACGCTCGACACCGCCTACGACCGGATCATGGCCGGGCTCGATCAGGCGCGGATGATGGGCGCGCGGGTTGTGCTGGTGGTCGCAGGGCGCGAGCGGCCCGTCGATCCGGCGGACCGCATGGTCAAACGCGGCGCAATCCGGGCCAAACTGCTCGATTGGCTCGCAGCCAGCCGCCATTCCGATACAATCACGGCCGTGCGCCGCGCCCATAATCGGCATGGGGGCGAAGGCGCGCTCTATCTGATCCTCAAGCGCCGGGCCTGACCCTGTTCGCGCCGCGGTATGGGCGGCGTCCGAGACACATAACGGCATTTGTCATGGCGCTGACAATGCTTGTCAGTGTGCCCGCCTGACACTCTGCGCCATGCCGCAAGTCTGATGGGAACGGACTTGGGGGCTGGCATACAGTGAAACGGACATCTGCATACTGCCTGCGTGCAGCGATGCTGGGGGCATCATTGGTGCTCGCGGCAACTGCCATAGCGACGCCTGTGCTCGCTCAGAGCGAGGTTCAGCCGGACAGCGCAGCCGCCAGGGCTGCGGCCGATGCGGACTTCCGCAGGCTTTCCGTCCAGGTGCCCCAACGTGCCGGCGAGCCGGATTTCGATTTTGCACTGGGCATTGCGGCGCTGGATTCAGGTAGATTTGGCGATGCGATCATCGCCTTCCAGCGCGTGCTTGCTGTTCAGCCGGACAACGCCGCCGCGCGGGCGGAGTTGGCCCGGGCCTTTGCGCTGGCGGGCGATATCGATACCGCGCGCAAACAATTCGCCACCGTGGTCGACGATCCCAGCCTGCCCGATCCGGTGCGACAGCGGTTTACGGGCTTCGTGCGCCAGTTCGACCGGCAGATCGCAGGCGGTGGTTCGGATGTCAGCGGCTTTGCCGATGCGCGGATTGGGTATGATAGCAACATCAACACCGCGACCGAGCTGGATGCAATTGTCATTCCGCTGTTCAGCTTCCTCGGGCCCGGCCAGCTTGGCGGCGCAGCGGTGGCGCAGTCCGACGAATTCTACGACATTACCGCCGGCATCTCCGGCGTGACAGCGATTGGGCGGCAGGATCGCCTGTTCGCTTCGGTGCTAGGCAATTGGCGCGACAATCTCGATACGTCGATGTTCGATCAGGCCGCGCTGACCGGGACGACGGGGTACGCTCACAGTTTCGCCAATGATGACGTGATCTCGCTGTCGGGACTGGTGCAGCAATTCTGGCTCGATGATACGGGCTTCCGGACGTCCTACGGGGTCACGACGCAGTACACCAAGCCGCTGGCGGGCGGAAAGGCCCTGACGGTTTCGGGCCAGTGGAACCGGCTCGATTTCAACGGCGATCCGCTGCGCGATGCGGATCGCTTTTCGGTGGGGGCGGGTTTCGTTGGCAAATTTTTCGCCGCGAACATCAATGGCGGTACCGAGGAAACCCGGCGCCAAGCAGGTGATCACCTCTCGTTCGATTTCGTCGGGGTCAATCTGGGCGCTGAAGTGCCGCTGGCACGGACGCTCGCGGTGGTTGGCGGGATCGGCTTTGATCTGCGCCGTTACGATGCGCCCGACCCGCTGTTCCTAATCAAGCGCGCAGACGAACGGCTCGACCTGTCGGCAGGATTGAAGGTCGCGATCACGGATCGTCTCTTTCTCCAGCCCACTGCCACCTATTCGCGCAACTGGAGCAATATCGCGTTGTTCGATTTCGAGCGCTGGACCGCCTCGATCGGCGTGCGCTTCGAATTTTGATCGGTATCCGGGGAGGCCACCACATGACTGCTATCCTGACCATTTCGCTCGCGAAATCCTTCGCCCGTTCCGCCCGCCTGCTGCTGGTCGGCGCCTCCGGCCTTGCGCTGAGCGCGCCACTGGCCGCCAACCAGCTGCTGTTCACCACCAGCGATGCGCAGCCTGCGACCGGCCAGCGGATCGATCAACGCGCCGGCTTGACCCAGGTGGCGCTGACCGGCGGAGGCACGGTTTCCATCGTCGATGCGGCGGAATATCGGCTTAACGAGGATGGCTCGATCGACCTGTACCAAGGCACAATCACCGTCACATCGGGCTCGACCGGCGAAGTGCTGGTGCGGATGCCCGAAGGGCTTGAAGGCCGCGTGACAGGCTTGGGAGCCGCAGGCAATTTCACGGTGCGCAAGACGGGTGAGGCGAGCGGTCATGTGCTGACCGGCGCTTTGCAGATCGGCCGTGTCGGCACGCTGGAGCGCTTTGCCACAGGCGAAATGTGGCGTGCGCGTGGGCAGGATGGGCCGCGCCGCGTGATTGCCAATGAAGCGATCGTCCAGCCTGCCGCACTGGTTGCCGGCGGCCCTGCACAACCGGGCCGCGTGGTGCCGATAGGTGGCGCCGCTGGCCCTGTTGCGGCTGCGCTCAACGGCATCCCCACAGGGTTCGGCGATCAGCTTGCCACGGCAGGTGCGTCGAGCGACATCATCGCTGCGGCCCGGCGCATTGAGGCTGTCGTCGGTAATCCTGCGGTCGATACCTTTCCCAGCGGTGATCTTGCGCTGCTGGTCGGCGCCGCCGCGCAGATCGAAAACAGCTACGGCGGGACGCCCTTTCCGCAAGCGCAGGCCGATATCATCCGCGCCTATCTGCGGTTTCTGGCCGGCGGCGGCTCGGGCAACGATTTCGTGGGCGCCTATAGCGGCTTTGTCGCCAGCTACCTCGATCTCATCCGTGCAGGCGGATTGCCGAGCGGTTTTGCTTCGGCCGGTCCGGACGACATCGACGCCTATCTCGCCTACATTCGCCGCACTGGCGCGCTCGCCGATCTGGCAGCGCGTGACCGGGCGTTAGCCGGTGCGTATCTCGCTTTTCTCGCCAGCGGCGGTAACCGCGATGCCTTTTCGCTGTCCTTTACCGATCTGACCACCGCCTATTTCGCCTTTGTGCAAGGTGGAGGCGATCCCGTGGCATTCACCGGAGCAAGCCAGGCGGCGCTTTCGCAGACGATTGCTTTCCTCCGCGATAGCGGGCTGGTGGTGCAATTGGGCGCAGCTGATCGCGCGCTGGCCGAAGCCTTCCTCGCCAATGGCGGGTTGGCCTTCGCGGCGCAGTACGAGACCGCTCTGGGTGATTACTTTGCCTTCCTCGCCACCGGCCGCCGCCCGAGCGCGTACACCACGATCGATCAGGCCACCTTGCGGGCCTATCTCGAAACGCTGGCCAACGCTGGCTTGCTCCAGATCGTGCTGGGCGATCAGGCGGGCTTTTATGCTGACTACCTCGCGTTTTTGCGCGCAGGCGGCCAGGTCGATGGTTTTGCGGGCCTACCTGCCAATGTATTTGCTGGTTATACCGCGCAGCTCGATGCCTATTTCGCCTTCCTTTCCAACGGCGGGCGGCCATCGCAATTCAGCGGGACCGACATCGCCGTGCTACAGGCGTGGTTGGTGGAATTGCAGGCGGCCGGCGCGCTTGATCGCTTCCTCGGGGACCGGGCTGCGTTCTTTTCCGCCTATGCGAACTTCGTGGCCGGGGGCGGCAGCTTTGATGGCTTTGCCGGACTGCCTGCCAACGTGTTTGCGGGCTTCGCTGTCGACCTGAGGGCGTTTTTCGACTTCCTGAACGCAGGCGGCGTGCCATCGGGTTATACCCTGCTGACGCCCGACCAGATCCGCAGCTACATCGCTGCGCTGGAAGCGGCAGGCGCAACATCGCGCTTCCTTGGCGACCAAGCGGCCTTCTATCGCGAATATGCGGTATATCTGGCGAGCGGCGCCAACCCCGATCTGTTCGCCGGGCTGCCCGTCCCACCCGATTTCCCCGCTTTTGCCGATGCGCTCAACGCCTATGCGCTGTTCCTGCAAGGGGGAGGCTTGCCGTCTGATTACACGGCGCAAGATCTGGCGAAGTTGCGAGGCTTCATTGACGCGGTGACGGGATCGGGCCAGCTTGCGACGTTGCTGGGCGCCAATGCCGACCTGCTGACGCGCTATTTCGCCTTCCTTTCGGCGGGCGGCACGCCGGACGGGTTCACAGGCTTGCCGATCTATGGCGATTACGTCGCGGCATTGAACGCCTATTTCGCTTTCCTTGCCGGGGGAGGACTCCCGAGCGGTTACACGGTGCTCGATCAGGCCACCGTCGAGGCCTATCTAGCCGCGCTGAGCGCAATTCAGGGTGGGCTTGGCGCTATCGCGGAGCTTGACCCGTTCTTCGTTGACTACTTCATCTACATCGCGGGCGGCGGCAATCCCGATCAGTTCGCGGGCCTGCCGGGCAATGCCGGGGGCGGGAACACCGGCGGCAATCCGGGCGGTACTTCGACCCAGCTAGCGGGCGTGAACGCCTGGGTGTTCAGCACAGACGCTTTGTTCATTAACACTGCGGCCGATGTCGACGTGGATGAAGAGGGCCGGATTGCCAGCGTCACGTTGAATAGCGTAGCGGGCAACCAGACCTTCAATTTTGACCCTGATTCGAGCACTTTGCGCGAATTTGGGCGGATTGGCGACGCTGTCGCTTGGAGCCGCTATCTTGTCGGTGAGGTGGGCAATCGACCGAATGTCAGCCAGAACGTGCTGATCGGGACACCGGCTACCAATCTGCCGGGCACAGGCACGATCAATTATCAGTTGGTCGGCGGGACAGCGCCCAGCAACCGGTCAGGCGCCCTTGGCTCAACGGCTTATTTTACCGGCAATCTGGCGGTCGCATTTCGATCAGTGCCCCTCATCGGTCTTGATTTCGATGTGTTGAGCGGCACCGAAGGGTACCGCGTTGCGACCGAAGGGGGGGCCGCCGATCCGGCGCGGGGCGGCATTGCCCTGCGGGCAGATGGTACGTTCGAAAATCAGAACATGCCGCTGACCGCGCTTACGCCTACGGCTTGCAACGGTTTCTGCCAGGCGCAGGTGTTCGGCGGTGCCTTCGGTGACGGCGGCGAGGCAGTGGGCTTTACCTACAATATCTTCGATCAGGCGACGGCCAATGCGATCCAGGGGATCGCGGTTTTCGGAAAATCGGGTGATGCGCTGGCGGGTCTTGGAACTGTGCCGCCTGTTATCACGCCCCCTGTCGTCAGCCCCCCAGCGCCGACGGGCACGCCATTGATCCTTGCCAATCAATCGCCGTTCACGGCCACCACCGGTATCAACTACAACCTGCGCGCACCGACAATCGGTCTGAACGGTTTCAGCGCCGACGGGGTGGTTTTTAACAGCGATGGCGCGATCACTGCGATCCTCGAAAGCTTCCGCCCGCGCAGCATCGGCACAGCCAATGCCGTTGACGTGTCGACCAATGCCCGATTTGCCATCGGTCGCTGGACCAACGGCATTTATGTTTCGGCAAATCAATCTGAAAACACGACCTTGTCTGTCACGCAGGGCCTGCATTATCTGTTTGCCGGGCCCACCACGAGCGGCTTCGCCATCCCGACAACTGGCCGCATCGATTACGATCTGATTGCGGCCACCGCGCCGACGATTGCCGACGGATCGCTTGCTCCGGGACAGTTCCAGGCCGATATGGCGGTGCTGTTTGGCACAACCAATCGCGTGGCGATGGAAGGCAGCATCACCTTGCCAAAAGCTGGTGGTGATTTCGTCTACGCTTTCGCGACGCAGGGCGGCATGGCCAATGCCGAGCAAAGCACATCAGAGTTCCGCGTAACGCAGGGACGCAATGTCAATTTCAGTATTCTTGGCGATGGCATCGCCACCAGCGACAACAGCTGTAACGCCAGTTGCACGATCCAGTTTGCAGGATATTTTGCCGGCGCTGATCTCAATCAGCTGGGCCTGACGTATAACGCGACGGGCTTGAGCAATCCCAAGAATATCAGTGGCGCGGCGATCTTTGGCAATGGCACGCTCACCGGCCCGCCCGTCAGTGCGGTGACCGGCAATCGGTTAAGCGCAACCGTCACCACGGACGTGTTCGTCAGCCAAGGCAATCTCTTGTCGCTCGATTACAGAACGGCCAATCCGGGCCGCACCAATTCACTCGACACCGTGCAGATCACGCCCGGCAGCTTTGGCTACAAGACCAATGCCGATGGCCAGGTGATCGAAATTGGCGGCAACAACGGTTGGTTCGATAGAATCGCGCCTGTGGCGACAAACATTGCCGCAGCGAGCAATACCGATATTGGTCGCACCACATCGGGCGCGGTGCGCTGGTCGCGCTGGAGCAATGGCGCGGTCGTCCCCAGCCGGTTTGGCCCGCCCCCACCCTTCGGTGTAAGCGCCAACGGCGGATATCATATCATAATCGGCACGCCCTCCACCGACCTCCCGGCCAGCGGGCGAGTGGATTACACGCTCGTCGGGGGCACAAGGCCTACGGCCGTCGATGGCAGTGTGGCGCCGGGCGTGCTCACGGCGGGCTCGGCCGCAGTGCAGTTTGGCACAAGCCCCAAGGTCGGCATATCGCTTGGCTTCGATTACAATTCGAACAGCTATCTGGCGCAGACCACGGGCGGCATTGCGAACCTTGCCACTAGCGAATTGTCACTGGTCAATGGCGGTTTCACGGGCCGCTCGGCCAATGGCAGCGTGACCGGCGGTCCCTGTGCCGGGGCGTGTTCCGTCGAATGGACGGGCTTTCTGGCCGGGGCCGGCGGCACCGAACTTGGCGTCCAGTACGACATTCGCTTTGCCACAGACATCGCTGTCATCGGCACAGCAGCATTCCGCGCAACGGCCCCTGCCACACAGCCTTCGACCAACCCCTATGCCCGCAGCGCGGGCGGCGGGGTCGTTGCGATCGCTCCCAGCGGCGGCGCGATTGCGGGAATCGACATGAACCGTTGGGGCGGAACAGGCAGTGCCTCATCGCATGCCGGCCCGGTGACGATGGGCGGGCCGGACCTTGCGCTGCTCCCGCCGGGATTGGCTTCGGGCGAGGGCACGGGGCACGGCTATGGGTTGGCGCGGCAGGAAACCATCCGACTGGCCGAACATCTGATGGGCGGCATGATCACGTTTGATCGCCGCGCGATGGAGGGCCGCTGACGCAACTTAACAGCACTTGTCATGCCGATGACAGTGCATGTGTGTGGCTGCGCAAGGCCACCAGCGGCATCATTGCACCATTGATGGCAATGGGGAGATTGACAATGACGAAGACGAATTTTCGCCCGCTCGCGGTAACGTTTCTGGCCTCGGGGGCGCTGATTGCAGCGCCGGTGCAGGCCAACGATGGCCAAGATGCGGTCAAACTGGCCACCTGTACCGAAAGCCTTGGCGCGATCGCGGTGGTTGAAGGGGATACCCAGGGGTGGTCCGAGTTCGGGCTCGGTAGTCCTCGCGAATTGATCAATTCGCTGGCGCTCGAATCCGGCTGCTTTACGCCGCACAGCCCGGCCAGCGGCGAAGCGGCGGATTTCCTGCTGAACGTGGTTGCGGGCGACAGCGAGGAAGTCGACCAATCGATCGAGGTCGCCAAGTCTGCGGCAATGCAGGGGTTGGTGAGTTCGGGCGCGGCAGGCTCGCTGCTCAGCAGCGTTCCCGGCGCTGGCGCTGTGCTCGGCATGTTCGGCGGTTTGGGCGGAAAGAAAAAACGCCTTGCCGCCGGGATCAAGTTGCTTAGCCCATCCAGCGGGCAGACGATCGCCACCGGACAAGGTATGGTCAAGAAAAGCACATTGAGCTTTGGCGGTGCAGGCGCGTGGAATGCCGGTGCTGCTGCGGCGGGCTACGGCTCGAGCAAGGACGGCAAGATGCTGGTCGAGGCGTTTGTGATCGCTTTCAATCAGCTGGTCGCGCAGAAAGCCACCATCGCTGCCGCTCCGACCTATGGCGGCAGCGCCAGCAGTGACATGGCAACCGTCGCGGCGGCCACGGCGATGCTCGAAATGCCGTCAGCAAGCGCCAAGGTGCTGCGCAACCTGCGGGTGGGCACCACGCTGACCCCGACCGGCAAGCGCGAAGGATTGTTCATCGAAGCGCGGGACAATTTCGGTACGTTGGGCTGGGTGTCGGTCGAAAGCATTAACTGAGCTGACAGCCTGTCCCACCTACTGCCACCGCTTGCGTCCGTGGGCGAGCGGTGGCAGCACTTTATTCAAGGGGAGGCACCGGGTTGATTGGCCAGGTTTCGTCAGGTCGGAAGCGGCGTTCATGAGGATCCTTTATGTCGAGGATGATCCGCGCTCGGCCGCAGCGGTGGGAGAAATTCTCAGCGCCAGTGGCGATGTGCTGGTGTGGGAAGACAACGGCAGTGCTGCCTTGCTGCGGGCAGGGCTGGAGCCGTTCGATGTCATCATCCTTGACCGAATGCTCGGCGATATCGATGGGTTGACCATCACCCGCCGCCTGCGTGAAGGCGGCATTGGTACGCCCATCCTGATCCTTTCGGCGCTGGGTCGCAGCAGTGATCGGGCCGACGGGCTGGACGGCGGGGCTGATGATTACCTTGCCAAGCCGTTCGAGCCTGAAGAGCTGGTGGCCCGCCTGCGGGCGCTGCATCGCCGCGCCACCGGGCGCGAACATTCAGCTGTGATCCTCTACGGCGCCTTTGAATGTCACGTGAAAGCGCGCACCGCGTTCCGCAGCAATCGCCACCTTGCGCTCAGCCCGAAGGAGTTTGAGCTGTTCCGCTATTTCATGGAGAACGCAGGCGAGGTCGTGACCCGCGAAATGTTGCTGCGGCATGTGTGGAAGATGGACTTCGATCCGCAGACCAACGTGGTTGATGTGAATATCGGGCGGTTGCGCCGCAAGCTTGAGGATGGCTTTGACCGGCCCGCGCTCGAAACGATTTTGGGATCGGGTTATCGCCTCCTCGACGGAACACCGTGATCGAAGCGCGCCGTTCCATTTTCTCGCGCCTGGTAGCGGGGGCGATCGTGCTTTCGCTGGTGCTGCTGGCGGGCCTGTGGTGGCTCACCCATCAAACGGTGAGCACAACCTTGCAACATGCCGCGCAAGCCGAGGTCGATGTCGATCTTGCCGGCCTAGCCGACATCTACGCGACCGGCGGAAGGGCCGAGCTTGAGGCACGCATTGCTGATCGTATCGCACTGACCCCGATGGAAGGCGGGGCGCCGCATTACCTGCTGGCCGATGACAGCGGGCGGGTGATCGCGGGCGATCTGGCGACCTGGCCTGCGCTGGATCCTACGGTGTCGGAAAGCGGGATCATCGCGATTGGCACCAATTCCAAAGGTTTTGCCCGCGCGGTCCAGCTTGGCCCGGACCTGCGGCTGGTGGTCGCCCGCAGCATCGATATCGAAACGCCCGTGCTGTCAGGCATCGCTATGGCCTTTGCAGGCGGCGGAGCGGTGTTCATCGGCCTTGTGGCGCTGCTCGGGCGCTTCGCCGCGCTTGGCCTGCAACGCCGGATCGGGCGGATCAACGTGGCCTTTCGCGAACCGCAGGATGGCGCTGGCCTCGCCGCCGCCGGACGGATCGACGGGGACGAAATCGACGAGCTGACCGCGCATAGCGGCGCGGCGCTGGCGCGGGTGAATGATCTGCTGGCGGCCTATAAGGATACTTCGGAACAGCTCGCCCACGAAATCCGCACGCCGCTGTCGCACCTTGATAACCGGTTGGTGAAAGCGCTCGCGCAAAAGCCTGACACCGCCATTGCCGAACGGCTGGCCGAAGCGCGCGGCGAAATTAGGCGGATTGTGCAAACGCTGGAATCGCTGCTCGATATTGCCGCGAGCAAAGCCCATCGCGGCGATCGCAGCGGGCTTGCGCCGGTAAATCTCAGCGCGCTGGTGACGGGCATCTGCGAACTCTACGCCGGCAGTGCCGAAGAAGCCGGGCTGGAACTGCGCTGGACGATCGCGCCCGATGTGACCATCAATGGCGACGAGCGACAATTGGGAAGGCTGATGACGAACATGCTCGACAACGCTCTTAAATACGTGCCCCGCGGCGGCCAGATTGCAATCTCGCTGGAGCCGGGGCCGGTGCTGGTGGTGGCCGATGACGGGCCGGGGATCGATCCGCGCGACCGGGCGCGCATCTTCGAACGGTTCTATCGCGGTCGGGGGCGCGGCGAGGAAACTTCGGGCAGCGGTCTGGGCTTGGCACTGGCGCACGCCATTGCCGAGCGGCATGGCCTCGCGCTGACGCTGGAAGCGCCTGCCGGGAGCGGACCTGGAGGCGCGGTGTTTCGCATCGCGGCCGCAGCATGATCGCGGCGTCTGGGTTTCGCGCAGGGGTGATGGTGGGACTTTGTACGGTTGCGGCGGCCTGTGCTGCGCCGGGGGCTGGCGATTCGGCGCAGGCATCAGTTGCGCCCGTTCCGACGGCTACTCACACAGGCCGGGCGGAGCGACTGGCCGATGCGTTGCTGATGGCCGACCGGGCCGAACGGGCGCAGGATGCTACCGCTCTGGCGCTGGCGGCTCAGCGACTCGAACAGCTTGGGCCCAAGCCGCAGACCGAGCAGGACGAGGAAGCATTGCGGCGCTGGATGGCCCGATTGCCCGCCGATGCCGGTCCGATGCGCGGGCGCGCGCTTGGCCCGGCCTATCGGTCCGCCGCGCTCAATCCGGGGGCGACAACGCAGCTTCACCAGACTTTCCTTGGCGGCCGATCGGCGCAGATCGTGCTCAAGGTTTCGCGTGGGCCGGCGCCGCAGCTGGTGGTGCGTGACCAGTCTGATCGGCAGGTGTGCAAGACCAGCGATGATCCGGTCACGTGCCTGTGGGTGCCGCTCTACACCCAACGGCACAGTATCGACATCGTCAATCCGGGCCCCGCAATGTCGGAATTTTACATCGTATTCGACTAACTCCGCTTTATGCTCTCATCATGGGGGGGAGAGCATATGACAGGGAACTGGGGGAAACGCCGCTTCAACGGCGCCATCACGAGCAGCGTCTACGCAATGGCGCTGGCATTGGGCAGCGCGCCTACGGTGGCCTTGGCTGCGCAAACATCATCCGAATCGCAGGTTGCGACGCTTCGAGAGCAGGCCGAAGCCGTGTTCCAACAAACCACGCCCGATGCCCAAGGCGCGCAGCGCATCATCGAAGCATGGGAGAAGGTGGCCGTGGCCGCGCGCCTGATCGCGCCCGATCATCCCGAAGTGGCCCGCGTAGATATTCGCATCGCCTCGCAGCTTTATATTCTCGGCCGCAATGCTGAGGCCCGTGAAGCAGTCGAGCGCGGGCTGGCCGCGCTGCCCGATCGCGATCCCGATACGCTGGTCGTTCGCGCCGAGGGTGTGGCTTTGCTTGGCACTTTGCTGACGCAGGCGGGTGAGGCCGATGCGGCGATCGCCTCGCTGGAAACCGGGTATGCGGCCTACATGGAAAGTTTCGTTGCCCTGGCGCCAGACGAGATTGATCGCGGCGCGGTGGTCGCACGGTCAAACCTCGAATTCTCGCTGTCGCAGGTGCTGTTGCAACTCAGCCGGACCGACGATGCGCTGCGATACCAACGTGCCAGCCTGGACACCCGTGAGGGGTTTCTCGGCCCCAACGACCCGGATACTATCGCTTCGTACTATCGCTATGCCGGCACGCTGCGCCGGGCAGGACAGATGGACGAGGCCGAACGCTATGCGCGGATCGCCGTCGAAAGGGCGGTGGCCCATGTCAATCCGGCGCACCCCAGCTATGCCCGCGCACTGGAAATGCTCGCCATCGTGCTGTCTCGTAGCGGCCGCCCGATCGAGGCCACTGGCTATCTGGCCCGCAGCCTCGAATTGAAGCGTGAACACGAAGGGCCCGAAAGTCTGTTCTTCGGCTATGGCATCCACCTGTTGGCGACGATCTACCACCAGCGCGAACGCTATGCCGACGCTGTGCCGCTATTTGCGGAAGCCGCACCGATTTTTGCCAAACATCAGGGTGAAGGCAGCCCCTTCGGCCTCGGCTCGCTGGCCTACGCGGCGCAAGGCACCTTCGCGCTGGGCCGCCAAGACGAGGCGCTGGCGCAGTTGCGCGCAATTGATGCGCGCATGGCGGCCAAATCGGTCGATACCGACATTGCCAAGCGGATCGGGCCGGATCTGGTGCGTGCGCTGATCCGCAGTGGCGAAGGCGAGGAAGCCGTACGCATCGCCGCGCGCGATTATGCCCGCCTGCTGGAAACCGAAAAGTCCGGCGCCTTTGCACTGCGCCATGCGCGGCTGATCGACATCCGGGCGCAAAGCGTGGTGGCAGGGCAGCCGGAGAGCGCGCTGGACGAAGCGCGCACGATGCTCGCCTTTCTGGGGCGTGACCGGGCGCGGGTGCAAACCGCGACATTCGAGACCGAACAGCGCGCAGCGCTTGATCTGGTGATGGAAATCGCAGTCGATTGCGCTGCGCCCGATCTGATGGCGCAGGCGATGGCGCTGGCGACCGGATCGGGCCTGGCGCAGGCGACGGCCTTTCGGGCCGAACGGCTGGCGGCGGATGACCCCAAGATCGCAGGCGAACTGCGCGCACTCCAGCAGGCCGATGCGGCCGTGGACGCGGCTGACCGGGTGTTTCTGCGCGCACTGGCCGATGGCACCGCATCCGATGCAGCGCGTGAAGCACTGGCGCAGGCCGATGCGGCACGCGTAGCGGCGCTGGCTGCGCTGACCGCGCGCGATGCTGTTGCCGGACAGATGCTCGATCCCGCCGCTGCCAGTATCACCGCGATCCGGGCGCAGCTTGGCAAGGGGGAAGCACTGCTGGCGCTCGCCCCGGCCTATGATGGCGCTTACAGCCTGCTGGTAACCGGCGATCAGGCAATCGCCCGCAGGCTCGGACTTCCGCGCGCGGACCTGATCGCGCTCGCCTCTGCAGTGCGTGACGGAGCGGCGAGTATGGCGTTCGATCCGGCCGCCTCGGCCCGGTTGGCCGCAAACCTGCTCCCGGCAGAGAGCCGCGCTGCCCTGGGCGGGATGGGGACCCTGCGGATTCTGGCAGGCGGTCCCCTCGCCTCGCTCCCGTTCGGGTCGCTGCTGCTAGACGCGGGCGGGCAGGGCAAGGCGCCTGAATGGTTGGCGGATCGTTTTGCCTTGGCGAACATCGCCGCGCTGAGCTGGGCGGATCGTGCCGACCGCCCGCGTGTGGGTGGCTTGGTTGCCTTTGCTGCGCCTGCTCCGTTCGTGACAGGCGCAGCGGGTGAGGCTGCCGGGTCTGCGACATTCAGCCCCGCCGCCTATTTCGAGCGCGGCGGCGTGGATGCCGCACGGCTGGCGCTGCTTCCCCCGCTGCCCGGTTCCGCCAATGAGGCGCGGACCATCGCGCGCGAATTCGCCAGTGGCTCAGCGCGGGTCTTTCTGGGCGATGCGGCCAGCGAAGCCAATCTCGCTGATCCGGGCGTTGCCCGCGCCGAGGTGTTGCTGTTTGCCACCCACGGCCTGGTCGGCGGGGAGCTGGAAGGGATTGCAGAGCCTGCATTGATCCTGTCGCGCCCGCAGCAGGGCGAAGGCGACGGGGTGCTGACCGCGAGCGAGATCGCGCGGCTGGATCTGGTCGCGGATTGGGTGATCCTGACCGCTTGTGACAGTGCCGCCGGGTTTGACGGCGGGGTGCCTGCCTTTGCGGGGCTGGTCAGCGCCTTCCGCTTTGCCGGGGGGGGCAGCGTGCTGGCAACCCACTGGCAGGTGCGCGACGATGTGGCGGCCTATGTCGCGGTCGAGATGCTGCGCCATTACCGCAAGCACGGTGACAAGGCGCAGGCGCTGCACCACGCGATCCGCCGTCTGCGGCGTGACAGCGGCCTGCCCGGCGCGGACCGCCCCGAAATCTGGGCGCCCTTCGTGCTGATCGACTAGGCCGGTGGAGGGGGGCAGGCGGCGATGGATGGCGCGGTTGTAACAGCGGCCCATCAACCGCCATGTCGACCGTGGCGCGCGGATGGGGTGTATGTTCGGGCTGGTTGGTATCGGTCAGACTTGCGCCAGCCTTCCTCTTGGTCACCGCAGCCAGCTTTCAGGTGAAGGTCGCCAAATCGCGCAGGATAGAGCGCAGCCTTTGACCTGCAAAGGGTGGGGTCTGATGCGCCAGGTTGCCAGCAAGCAGTACCCGGTCCGATCTCCATAGCATCGGCAAAGCGTAGAAATACGTACGCCTTCGAAGTGCCCAACTCGTAACTATTGGCCTGCCGGCTGGTCACAATCACTCCAGCGACACGTCGGTTGGCCCGGCGCTGATGAGCAGCATGTCACATTCGAAAGCGGCGAGCACCGCGTTTCAGCCTTCGGCCATCACAAGGCCTTCGCTATGGCTGGGCCGGCCGGTCTGCTGTCATAGAATGTAGACTAGGTTGCGAATATGCGCGCCCTGACGTTTCTCGCCATTGATGGCGAAGTGGATGCCAAGAGAATGCGCGTTGCCCACCTCATCGGCAGTTCCATTCCAGCAGTCCATCGGTGCACGTGTGTCGAAGGTCTAGCCTACACCCCAAAAGCTTCCCAGATCCCTTATGTGCGAACGCAGATCCGCAATCTGGAAGGCGCCATTGCCGATCAGACCGGGCAGTTGGCGGGCGGTGCAGGGTCGCTGTCCTCGGCATCGGCGCGGTACCAGGAATTGCGGCTGGCATCGGACTACGCTGAAAAGCAGCTTGCGATTGCTCTGTCGGCCTATCAGGAAGCCCAGGCCGAAGCGCGCCGCAAGCAGGCCTATGTCGAACGGATTTCCCAGCCGAGCCTGCCGGACGATCCCGCCTTTCCCCGGCGGCTGCGCGGTATCATGGCGACGTTTGTGCTCGGCCTGGTCGCATGGGGTGTCGCAACGATGCTTCTGATCGGCGTCCGAGAGCATCGGGATTGATGATGGACGCAAGGCACGATTCTGTGTCAGGTGCTGGGCGGGCTCAAGATGTTCGTGATGGGCGACGACATCGGCTTTTCGCCCCACATGATTTTCGAAGGCTACTGGGAGTACTGGCTGACCCGTCATTTCGCTGAAATGATCCGTCCCGGCGATACCGTGATCGATGTCGGCGCCAATCTTGGCTATTACACGCTGCTGGCCGGCGAGCTGGTGGGTGCAGGTGGCCGGGTTGTCGCAATCGAACCCAATCCGGAGGTTTTTCGCCGTCTTGCCGCCAGCATTGCCGTCAATGGCTTTGGCCCAAGAACCGATGCGCGCAAGGTCGCTCTGACGGCTTTGAATGACGGGTCCGAGCGGCTGTTTTTCGTGCCACGCGGTGAGCCCAAGAACGGCCGTTTCATCGCCCCGGCTGAAGACCGGGAGCATCTCGCTCGCCATGGTGAGATCAGCGAAGTCCCGATCGGCCAGATCAATCCTGATGATTTTCAGCGGGTTGATTTCATCAAGATCGATGTCGAAGGGGCCGAGCTTGATGTGCTGGCGCACCTGCGCCCCGTGCTTGAGCGGTTTCGACCACGGGTAGTGTGCGAGGTCAATTTTGCGCGCGGCTATGCCTTTGATGATGTGGCCGCCGCGCTCGGCACCGACGCACTGACCTTCCTGGACTTCGACGCCACCGTAAAGCCCCTTACTCGCACGATGGCAGAAAGCCAGCAATGGGGAGAGGACTGGCTGGTGTGCGTTGATCTGGCGTTACTGCCGGAAGTTGTGCCGGACCGTGTGCCTGCCATCGCCGAAGCGACAAGTGGAGATGCCTTATGAAAACGAGCCGGGATGTTTGGACGATCCCGCGGCGGCGTCCGGCTCGCATGGCGCTCGCTCCAGCGCCGCACGCGCTGCTGGATACAGCCAGCCGCGCCGCTTTGCTGGCCAATGCCCAGGCCGCGGCGCTCGCCGATCCCGCTTTTGTCGCTCACATCGCCCGCGGCGATCAGGCGCGTGATGCCACGGACTGGGCTTTGGCGGAAAGCGCCTATACCGCCGCGCTTGCGCTGTATCCCTATGAAGCAAGCTATTGGACCCAGCTTGGCCATATGGCCAAGGAGCAGGACCGGCTGATCGTGGCCGAAATGGCCTATCGCACCGCCTGCGCGCTGGGGGCACCGCCGCATGATGTGGTGGAGCATCTGCGCTTTGTGTTGGGGCGGCAAGGCATCGCAGAACACCGCTTCCCCATCCGCTTTCCCGAGCCGGGGCCGCAATCCCAGCAAGTGCCGGGGCGCCCTGATGTGATTGCCTTTGCCCGTTTGCTGTGGGGGGTGCGCACGATGGATGACGATGATCTTTGCGATGTTTTGCGACTCTGCGGCAGTCTGGATGCGCTGGTGGCCGCGATGGTCCGCGATCCGCGGTTCGAGCGGGCAAATCGCGACTGGCTGGAACTGGTCGAGGAGGCCGAACTTTGACCGCCTTTCTGTCCGATGCGCTCTCGCCGCCAATTTCTGTCGTCATCAACACGCTCAATCGGGCAAGCCTGCTTGACGATGCAATCACCGGGGTGATGCAGCTTGATTATCCGCACTTCGAATTGGTGGTGGTGAACGGACCGTCCACGGACCATTCGGAAGACGTGCTGGTGCGCTGGCAAGGCCGGATCAAGCATCTGCGATGTGATATTCCCAACCTCTCGGTTTCGCGCAATGTCGGGATTGCCGGAGCGGCCGGAGAGATTGTCGCTTTCCTCGATGACGATGCCGTCCCGCATCCCCGCTGGCTTCGCTACCTGGCGCGGCATTTCAGCGATCCGGCCATTGGCGGGGTTGGCGGCTTTACCGTCGATAATACCGGTGTGCGCTGGCAGGTGCGCAAGACCGTGTGCGACCGCTTCGGCAATGCCCATTTTCCGCCCGACAGCTTTGATGAACGGGTTCTCAATTGGCCCGGAACGCCGCTTTACCCCAGTCTGCTCGGCACCAATTCGAGCTTCCGGATGGGAGCGCTGCGGCAGATTGGCGGGTTTGACCACACCTTCGCCTATCTGCTCGACGAAACCGACGTGTGCCTGCGGTTGGTCGATGCTGGCTGGGGCGTGGTGTACGAACCAGCCGCGCTTATTTTTCACCAGTTCGCTGCCAGCCATATCCGGTCCAGCACGCGCACGGCTAAGACGCTTTATCCTTCGGTGGTGAGCAAGACCTATTTCATCAACCACCACGGTCGGGCCGAGGGATACGCCAAGGTCGCGCAGGCGCTGCATGGCTATCGTGAGGAGTTGCTCACGGCCAACGCCTGGCTCGAGGAGCACGACGAGATATCTTCGGGGCATCGCCGTGCGCTCGACGGAGATGTCGAGACCGGAACGGCTGCCGGGATTGAGGCGGCGAGCCGCGCTCTGCTGACGCAGCGAAGCAGCGGCGACCTGCCATCCGACCACGCGCCTCCGCCCTTCCTCGCCGCTGCGCATCAGCGCCCCTTGCGCGTTGCGCTGGTTTCCCAAGGCCTGCCGCCCGGTAACGAGGCCGGGATCGCCCGGTGGACAATGCTCCTGGCCCAGGGGCTACGTGATGAAGGATTGGCGGTGCATATCATCACGCGAGCGCATGATGTGCCAAGCCGCCGGTTTGTCGATGGAATCTGGATCCATGCGATCACCGCCGATCCTGAAGGGGCAGACGATATTGCCGCCCGCTATCAAGTGCCAGCGGCAGGCGTGGCCGACTGGATGGCGGGCGTGATGCGCGAAATTGCGTTTCTCAAGACGGGCGGGCTCGGCGTGGTATCATTTCCGATCTGGGATCTGGAAGCCTTGCCGGTGCTTGAGGATCCCGATCTTCTCACCGTGCTGAGCTTGCACACCAGCTACCAGCTGGCGCGGCCGTTCAAGCCGGAATGGAATGCCCGGATTATCTACGGTCGCCGCTTCATTGATCCGATGATCGCCGCAGAACGCGCCGCCTTGCAGCGTGCGCCGCATATCCTGGCAAACAGCCGCGCGGTGATTGACCAGATCGAAGGGGAGTACGCGGTTGATCTTGGCGCGCGTGCACGCGTCGTACCGCATGGTACGCCCGATATTCTGGCGCTTTTGGGCGAGACCCTGGAAAGCAAGCTTGCCCGCCAGCCCATCGACGCGCCTTTGCGGGTTCTGTTTGCCGGACGGTTCGAGCCGCGCAAAGGCCATGATCTCGCCATGCGCGTGGCGGGCCAGATGCGCGGCGATCCCGCGCTTGTGTTCGAATTTGTTGGCGCCGCACCAAACACCGCGCAGCTGGCGCAGTTCAAGGCCGATTACGGTGTGGACCCGGCCCGCAATCCGGCGGTACGCTTCCACGGCGAGGTGGATCGCGCGGCATTGGAGCGGCTCTATTTCGATGCGGATGTGGTGCTGATGCCCAGCCGCTTCGAATCCTTCGGACTGGTCGCCATCGAAGCCATGTCGGCCGCCACTCCCGTACTGGCGATGGCGCAAGGCGGGTTAGCCGAAATGGTGGAAGAGGGCGTGTCGGGCTTTTTGTTTGCCGATGATGAGGCGTTTGTCGCGGGCGCGGTTGAGCGGCTTGGCCAGCTAGCCGCCGATC
The DNA here is from genome assembly GCF_056495765.1 of Erythrobacter sp. 'gip.4 top 5'. Taxonomy (NCBI): domain Bacteria; kingdom Pseudomonadati; phylum Pseudomonadota; class Alphaproteobacteria; order Sphingomonadales; family Erythrobacteraceae; genus Erythrobacter; species Erythrobacter sp. 'gip.4 top 5'. Next base: position 890,590 of record NZ_CP200270.1, read on the forward strand.
GAGCAGGCCTTGGAGAACTGGCGCGCACAAGCCACGCCGCCTTCGCGGCCCGCTATTCCGAAACGGCCATGGCACGTGCGGTGGCCGATTTCTACCGCAGCATCGTCCCGGCTGGCGCCGTTACCGAAGAAAGGGCGCTAGCATGATTGATCCGCCCTGGCTCGTCACCGTGGCCATGCTGGCCGAGGCGCCTTTGCCCGAGCGCGAGGTGGGCACCGTGGCAGAGCAATTGCATGACGAGCGCGAGGTGCTGCCGTGGCTGCTGATAGCACGCGGAGGGTTGGCGCACTGGCCTGCTGCCCGCTCGGCTTTGACGGACGCGGTCAAGGCGGTGATCCGGCCCCGCTCCGTGCCGCCTGAAAGCCCAGCCAGTGGGTCGCAGCGAACGCGTGAGGCGGTCAGGGACGCGCTCTTGTGCGCGCTCGCCGCCAATTCGGAAGCGGATCGATGGGCGATAGATGAGGCGATCCGATTGCGCGTGCGCATCTCGTCCAGCCCCCAACCCAATGATTTCATTGCGACGCAGTGAACGCTAGACCGCAGGTGTCCACGATGTACTTTTCAGTTTCAATGCTTCGGATGCTCGCGCGGGAGAATTATATCCCTTGCGGGACCGTTCGGCTCCAGAATTACAGTCTTCAAGCATCCGATGCACAAGCTGACTTAATCGAAAGCCGATCGGGGGCAATTGTCATCAATTGTAACGGTGCAGGGCGATTACATTTTCACAAACACGCGTGGAGCGGTACGGTTGTGGTGCTGGAAAATGGTAAACAAAGGCACGTCAGCCTCTATGATTCCGATCCAAATGAGCATTGGCTGGAGTTCGACGGGCGCCGAGGGGAGCAGACCTCGATTGCGATATTTTCGTCGGAGACGCGTGACGCGGCATCGAAGGGCGACCAGATCTGGCTTCGCGGCGTTGAATTTCATGAGCGGCAGCCTTGGCAGGGACTCGCTTTTCCCTTGTCAGACACGGCTGACTTTCGCCATGGCAGAGTCGGTAGCTTGATTGTTCCGCATAAAGACACTGTTATTGGTAAGGCGATCACAAATACTGGATCGTGGGCTCCAAAGGATCTGGATCTTTTTGCAACATTGATTGCACCCGGTGATGTTGTCCTCGATATCGGGGCAAATATTGGTCACCATACGGTATTCTTTTCAAGCATCGTTGGTGACACGGGAAAGGTCTTTGGCTTCGAACCGCAGCTTGAGATTTTTCGGTTTGCATCGGCTAATTTGGCAGTGAACGGTTGTCGCAACACCACGTTGATGCAGGGTTGTTTGGGCCGCGAGAACGGCGAGATTCGGATGGCTCCGATCTCCTATGATGAGGTCAATAACTTTGGCGCGCTTTCTGTTGCGTCGCCCGAGGAGACGGCCAGCGGTGAAAGCGTACCGGTCTGGACGCTGGATAGCCTAATCGATTCAGGCAAAATATTAATCGATCGATTGGACTTCATGAAGATTGATGTTCAATCCTTCGAGCTTTTTGTACTTCAAGGCTCATTGGAGACAGTAGCCAAATACAGACCCCAATTATTTTTGGAAGTTTCTCCGCATTGGATGAAGCTCAAAGGGTATGATTACACCGAAATTTACCATCTGCTTGGTGAGTTTGGCTATGTTTTTGAGCATTTTGACGAAAGCGCCCAATTGGAGGACGGCATTCGCCAATGGTCTGGGCAGATCACCGAAGAATGGGATGTGCTGTGCCTGCCTCCCGCCTCTCCCTTGTCTGCACGATCGTCATTAGTCCGTAGTCGAGAGCGCGTCTCATGACCGAAACTGCCCAGCCCGATATGCAGCCCGTCTCGGATCCAGACCGTGAATTGCACGGGCATCCCCAAAACGCTTCGTCAATTCCGATTGATGTTCGCTCAACGAAAAGGCCGAATACTTCGCGCACGTATTCCCGGGCGATGCAGTTCCGTAGCATCTTCGCCGATGCGGGTGTCGAGCGGTCTATCCTGCTTGCCAGCACGTTCCGATCAGGCAGCACGTATGTCGCTGAACTGTTGCGCCAGAACGGCATTGTCGGTCTCAGCCTAGAAAAATTCAATATGATCTGGAAGATGTCCGCAGCGCCAGACAAGGCGTTCGCCAAAGCGGTCGGTGAGATCGCTCGGATCAATGAAAATGGCGTTTTCGCTGCAAAGATCATGTGGCCCCACAAAACCAATCTTGCCCGCTGTCTTCGGCTAGAACGGGGTCAGAGCGCCGTTCTGGCAAAGAGTTTCCCCGATGCCCGATGGATCTGGGTCAAACGCCGTGACAAGGTGCGCCAGGCGATCAGTTTCTGGCGCGCCCGGCAATCGGGACGCTGGCATGTGTTTGACGGCAGCGCCGAACCTGCGATCGCCTATGATTTTGACGAAATCCGTGAGTGCTATCGCGAGATGCTGCTGCATGATGTGTGCTGGGGTGACTTCTTCGCTCAGACCGGGATTGCGCCCTTTGTCGTCGAATATGAAGATCTGAAGGATGATCTGCCTGCGCAGATCGCGGCCATGCTGGCCTTCGCCGGCCGCCCGGTCGGCGCGCAAATCGTCACGCAGGTTCGGCTCAAGCAGCAAAGAGACACCCTGACCGAGGATATCTATCATCGGTTCATGGATGATTGCCACCGCTATGGGTGATCGTTGCAAGATTCCAGCGGCGAGGCCGCGATGACGCGCATCATGATCGACGCCTATAATATCGCCCGCCCGCACGGCACCGGGGTTGCGACCTATGGCCGCATCTTGGCCGCTGCCGCAGACGCACTCGGGCATGAAACGGGCCTCTTGTTCGGAACCCAAGCGGGGCACGCGCGCCAACCGTTACTCGCCGAGATCGCACTTGCCGAGGGGGATGAGGCGATGGCCGCGCAGGGCAAGGCGCCGGGGCGGGCGCGTCAGGCTTTGTGTGCCGCCCAAGGCATCTTCAGCGCGCGCCGCGCCGGCGAAGTCGCGCTGTCGGGCGAAGTGATCCTGCCGCCTGCGTTGGGCGGCGGGGACGGGGGCACTCTAGGAGGTGCGCGCTATTGGAATGCGCCGCGTCTTTACAGCCTTGCGCACGGCGCGTTCCAGGTGACCGGACGGATGACGCGGGTGCGGGTCGGGGCGACGGATATTGCGCACTGGACTTATCCGCTGCCGCTGAAGACACAGGGCGCCGCGAACATCTACACGCTGCATGATCTCGTGCCGCTGCGGCTGCCCTACACCACGGCCGATCGCAAGAAGACCTATCTTGCCCTGTGCCAAACTATTGCCCGTCAAGCGGATCACATCCTGACCGTGTCTGAACATTCGCGTGCCGATATCATCCGGATTTTGGGCGTGGAAAGCGCACGCGTTACCAATCTCTATCAAGCCACCGATATTGCAGGCCTTTTGACAGGTGTGTCAGAACAGCAGGTCGCGCGCGAGGTGGAAGGACTGCTCAGCGCGCCGATGCGTGGCTATTACCTGTTCTTTGGCGCCATCGAGCCCAAGAAGAACGTGGCTCGCCTGCTCGAGGCGCATCTGACAAGCGGGACAAAGCACCCGTTGGTCATTGTCGGCGCACCGGGATGGGGCAGCGACCGGGATGTTGCGCTGATCAAACAGCTGGCTGCACTGGACAAGACCAAGCGCATCCGGTGGCTTGGCTATCTGCCGCGCCAGACGCTCGCCACGGTGATTGCCGGGGCGCGGGCCGTAGTGTTTCCGTCGCTATACGAAGGTTTCGGTCTTCCCGTGCTGGAGGCAATGGCTCTGGGGACGCCGGTGATTACCAGCAACACCTCTTCGCTTCCCGAAGTGGCTGGGGAGGCCGCGCTGCTGGTTGATCCGTTCGACGTGCGCGGGCTATCGCGGGCGATCCTGTCGCTTGAAGGCGACGCTGGGGCGGTCGCCGCATTGTCGCAGGCCGGCCGCAAGCAGGCGGCGCGGTTCAGCATAGAGGCCTACCGCGCTCGGCTCACCGCCTTTTACGCGCGGATGGGCAGCGACACCTGCGTCTTTGCTCCCGCTGCATCGGCGGCGGGGCAAATGCCAGCGGTGCCAGACACGAAGGCTTATGCAGCATGACAGGGCGTTGGTTCTTGCGCGACCGCCAGCGGAGCTTTCTGGTCGCGGCGGTCTTTGCAGGCGTGCTCACCGGCTGCACATCGCTGGGGTCGGCCGGACCGTCCTCGGGACAGGTGCGCAAGATTGCCGGGCAAGATTACAATGGCGCACAGGTGGCGCTGGTCGATCTCGACCCGCAGACCCGGAACCGCATCGCCGCGGCTGAACAGGCGCGCAGCCTGGCGAGGGAATTCGGAGACAGCGGCGTGGGCGCAGGGCTGATCGGGGCGGGCGACACACTCGACATTGCGTTATGGGAGGCTCCGCCCGCTGTGCTGTTTGGTAATGGCGCGGTGATCCCCGGACTTGACCCTGGCGCTCAGAACCGTGCGGTGGTGCAACAAGTGGTGGCCGTATCGGGCATAATTTCGGTGCCATTTGCCGGGGCCATCAAGGTAATGGGCTACACGCCCGAAGATGTCGAGCGGGCCATCGTTGCCCGGCTGGCAGGTCGCGCCAATGATCCGCAAGTCAGCGTACGGTTGACGCAGAATGTTTCGCGCAGCGTCACCGTGCTCGGTGATGTCTCCACCAGCCGCCATGTACCCCTCGGCCCGCGGGGTGAGCGGTTGCTCGATATCATCGCGGCTGCCGGAGGCTCACGTCAGCCGGTGCATCAGACCACGGTGCAGGTCAGCCGCGCAGGGCAATCTGTGTCGATGTCGCTCGATGCGATCATCGCCGATCCATCGCAGAACATCCGCATGTCGCCTGAGGATGTCGTGACGGTGCTGCACCAACCGTATAGCTTTATTGCATTGGGTGCCGTCGCCCGCAGCGCGGAGATCCCGTTTGAAGGGCGGGGTATATCCCTTGCGCAAGCTTTGGCCCGCGTTGGGGGCTTGCGTGACGACAAGGCGAATATTCGCGGCGTCTTCATTTTTCGGCTGGAAGAACCGGCAGCTTTGACAGCGGAAGCGCGGGGTCAAGTTCCCGCAACGGCTGACGGACGGGTGCCGGTGGTCTATCGCCTTGATCTGGCCGATGCGCGGGGGTTCTTTGTGGCGCAGGACTTCATGATCCGCGACTCCGATGTGGTGTATGTGTCCACCGCTCCCGGTGCGGAACTGCGGGAATTTCTCGGTACCGTCACAAGCCTCGCCTTCTCGGCGGTCGCCATCGGCAACGTCATTGCGCCAAATCAGCAATCCGTCAATTGAGACGCCATGCGCGCGCCGAATTGTCACGACGATCGGTTGGAGATTGATCAAACCGAGACGTGCCGCCAATGGCGATGGTTATTCGCCCTTCTTGGTCGATAGGCAAGTCATAGCAATTTGTAGCGACCTGGAGGCTTCGAAAACCGCCGCCTTTGAGGCGCTAATCTGGCTCACTGGCACCTACAAGGAGCCGAGACTGCGATGGCGGGACAGTTTGGATTCTCTGATTAGTCGGGGCAGAGAGAGGTGGGCGGTCCGCTGGAGCGCTTAGCAGGGTTAGTGGATCTTGAGGTGTTCTGCGGCTTACTGGTGGCAGCGCGTCGACCGATCGCTCGCAGTGAGGGCGGCCAGTCATCGTTCGTTCCAACGGTCCCTTGGGTTAGGTCTCAATGATAATGTAGCTACCTCGGCCACGATATGGCTGTTTCGCACGCAGGTATTTGGTGACGTTCGGTAAAATCATAAGTGATACCTTGATGCCGACCGTCCAGCAGCGCAACTCTGAAGACGCGAAGGCGGCGATTAGGTGAGGCAAGATCCCGGAGCGCTGGAAGGAAAAGTCCACCAAAATCCCTCAGAAGAATCGCGATGCGCGCTAGCCGGTTAAATACGCCACAGCCGATACCCTACGCCTCACGATGCAGCCACAATTTCGTCGTCCGAAGTAAGGCAGGAATGGCTCTCTTCCAAGCTTTCGTCAGAACTAGGGTTGACTGACAATCCCAGTATGGATTTCATTCTGCAGCGCGATTTGCGGGCAAAGCGCCGAATGCCGCAGGTAATCTGCGCTAAGCAATCGGGCGAACAGAACGCGAGAATGACTGCGTTAATCGATATCCGCTTCGGTTCGTGAGCGAATCTCTCTCCACGCTAAGACAACTACATAGGCAGATCGGGGCATCCCGGTTCTGCGATCACCCGCAATTGCGCCGCCGCAACGGCGTCGCGTTGCCTCAGCACGCGATTTGCCTGAGTTATTGCCCTGCAGTCAAACCCGGCGCCGTTTTTAGTGGCGGTCGCAACAATTGCGATAAACGCTTCAGAGGGCATGATCTGCGACCCGCGTCGCAGGAACTGCGAGTGCCACCGCTCACCGCCGACAACGATCGCCGCCATTGTCTGCTGACCAAGACCACCTGTCTCAGCCAGCACCGCGGGGCCGAGTTCCTCAAGCAGGGCGTCAGGCGTCTGGCTGCGCAGAAACAGCGCAGCATAGCGGCGCGCGGCTTCGGCTTTGTCCCCCGCCCCAAGCGCGAGGCGCAGTACAGTTTCCTGGGTTGCGGGCTCGCGCCATCCGCGCTGGCCGGCGATCTGGATCGTTTGTGCTGCCGCCTGTGGATTACCGGCCTTAAGTTCGGCCGCTGCCAGCAGTGCAAGATATTCCGCCGGTAGTGGGCGCCGGCGCACCAATCGCTTCGCTTCAACCAGAGCTGCCTGTGCATCTTTTCCCGCAAGTGCGCTCTGCGTGATCCGTACCTGAGCGTAATTGCGCAGCGGTTGCGGCACCAATGGTGCCATTTCAGGCGCCGAACGTGACCGCAGGTCCAGCTGCAAACCGGTGGTCAGCAATGCGATGACAGCGAGCGCAGCGAACCAGATGATCCGGCCGATCATGTTCGCGGACTCGGCTTGTCAACTGCGATGCGGGTGAGCAACAGCAGGGCCAGGCTGGCAAACGCCAGTATCGTCTGATTGCGCAACGGATAATCGGTGATCGATTGCAAGGCGATAGCCAACAGGAAGACAGCCCCGGCCCATCCAGCCCAACGGTGGGTGGAGCGGCGTGCGCGCCAGCTGAGCCAGCCGATCAGGACGAGCCACAGCGCTGCCAACGCCAGCCCCGGCGCGCCGGCTTCGATGGTCAGTTCGATAAAATCATTATGCGCCCGGCCGGCGCGGCGCTGGGTCAGGTTTTCGAGTGATTCGTCGACCTGATAGATTTCATCAAACGTGCCCATTCCGGCTCCGACGGGCCAATACCGACCCGCACTGAATACAGCGTCATCCCAGATGAAACGGCGCGGATCGTCCTTGGCTTCGAAGCGTTCAAGCGTGCTGCTGATCCTGCCCGGTGAGGCGACGACGAGTGCGCCAGCTCCGACGCCGACCAACGCGAGCGAACCCAGCCCGATCATCACCGTCCGCATGGCTGAAGATCTCTGGCGTCCATGCATCATGCTTCCAAGCGCCCGAGCGGTGCCGACCATCACCGGCAACACCGCCAACACAAGCGCCGTGCGTGACTGGGTCAACGCAATCGCAATCAGCAGCAGTGCGCATACCCCCAATCGCGCCGGAAGCACCACCGGGTGGGGGCGCGGCGCGGGCAACAACGCGGCGAGACCCAGCGCAAATGTCAGAAACAGACCGGTCGAGTTGCGGTTGGCAAAAGTGCCCAGCAATAACTCACCCGGGCGCCTGGCACCGTACAGCGTGCCTGAGTCATTTGCCGCTCCCATTTGGACTAGGCCCAGCAACACCGTGACCAGCCCCAAGGCCACCACCAGCCAGCCAAGATCGATCAGGCGATCGCGCAGCAGCGTCCACCCACAAAACAGTACCGCCAGCGGCGTGATCAGCGCTGTGAAAGCCAGCAGCGTTCGTAGCGGATCAAGGCTCAGCGGCATCCATCCGCTTTCGCCAATCTGTGCAAGCGAGCGAATTACCAGATCGCGGCTCGGAAGGGCACTCCAGACCGATTCGGGCAGGGGAATGATCTGGACAAGCGGCAAGGCGATTGATGCCGCTACCAGAACGCGCAGCGCCAGCGGGCCTTCGCGCCAGAACCGCAGGACATCCTCTGGTCGGATTGCCAGCACCGCCAGGGCGAAGAGCTGCACCGCCAGATTGGCCCTGGGAAAGCCAATGCCGCCGCCGCCAGCCGCGAAAGCGACCAACAAGAGGGCGCCAACGAGCCAGAATACGGAGCGGTCTGCCGCGGGTTTATCCAAAGGGTTTCTCGCGGGTCGGGTCGCCTGACGGTGGACGCCCAGCACCTATCAAAAGAAACGCCCGGTACTGGGTACCGGGCGTTAGATTATTGTCCAGCAATCAGGCACTTGGCCAGCCTGCAGAAAACTTATCAGCAGGCGCCAGGTGAAGCGCAATCGTCGTCATCGCCGCCGATCACATCAGTGGCGATAAGCACGCCAACCGTGATCGCAGCAAGCGCGCCGATGCCGAGCAGGAACGCGCCGCCATCGCCTTCTTCGCTCTGGCCTTCGCCTGACTCTGAACGACCAAGACCCGGAAGCGCATTAGAGGTGCTGTACGCCGCGCTCGAGTCGCCGGCGCGCGTGTTTGCTTGGGCCACGATCGGCGCTGCCACGAGGCCTAGCGCAGCGGCGGCGGCCATCATGCGTGTCACGGTCTTGATCATATAAAAGCCCTTTTCAATAAATCTTAGGTGTACCTACTGCAATGCAGCAACCTTTGCAACTGTTGGATAGTGCAAAGACGTAAAGGAACCAACTTCCACCATCTCAGGGTGGCAACGTCCCGTAGCAGTGCGCCCGTTCACAGGCGCTCTTGTGACGTCAGCAAAGGCGAAAACTGGACGATATCGCCGCCCAGCACGACCATCCCACCCACCGAGAGCCACGCATGGGCTTCAAATTTGCCGTCAATGTGTTTTGCGGTGCCGACCACGATTTCGCTCACGATCCCGCTAGCCGTTAGCCATCCTTGCCCAGCAATTGCCTGAACCAGACAATCGGACCGCCACGGAACGCGCGCGGCCATCCGATTGATAAAAAATGCGACCCTGTCGCACTGCTCAGCGATCCGGCCCGGATCCTGGTTCGGTGACCGGCTCTTGATCTTCCGGGCGACCTGCAGATTACGAGCAATCACTTCGTGCGGAGTGATCCGGTTGAGTGCGATGCGCGCAGATGCGAGCGCCATCGTGGCGCGCAAAGCGTAGAATAAAAGCGAGCTGAGAGGATAGCCATGTTTCATCTCGCCATCATCGAATCAGGCCGGCGAGACCAGATCGCCCTGTTCGAGTTCGCCAAGAAATTGCCTTATACCAAGTCCCATTGATCAGAACCCATGCGCCCATTGGCGCATGCCGATGGACATGATGCGCCAGGGCTGATCGACGAGCTTGTTCCAAGCGAAGCAGCAATGGTCGACGATGTCGTCGTAGGATGAGAAGATGCGGTTGGAGAGCCAGTTGTCGCGCATGAACTGCCAGACGTTTTCGACGGGGTTGAGCTCCGGGCACCTGGGCGGCAGCGGCATGAGAGTGATGTTGGCGGGCACGACCAGTTCCGCCGAGCCATGCCATCCGGCCTGATCGAGGATCAAGACGGCATGCGCCCCCGGCGCGACGTGGAAGGCGATCTCTTCGAGGTGCATGCTCATGGCCTCGCTGTTGCAACGGGGCATGACGATGCCAGCACCCTTGCCCTCGGCGGGACAGATGGCCCCGAAGATCCAGGCTGAGGCCCGGCGCTGGTCTTTGGGCGCACAGGGCCGGGTTCCGCGCTTGGCCCAGCGGCGGGTGAGCTTGGTCTGTTGGCCTATGCGCGCCTCATCTTGCCACCACAGTTCTATCGCGGTGCCGTGCGGCAAGGATAGTCGGATTTTTGCCAACTGGCCTGCGAAGTTTTTTTAAAATCGGCAATGTCATCCGCTTTCTGGCCACGATGACGAGGGCGGGCCGAGAGCTTGCGGAAGCCCAGCGCGCGCATCTCACGGCTCAGCGTCTGTTTGGTAATCGACAGGCCAAACTCATCCCACACCCACTGCGCCAGATCGATGAGACGCCAGCGGACAACCCCGTGCGCCGCAGGAATCGGGCCTGCTTCAACTTGCTGCGCAAGAGCGCGGCGCTGCTCATCGCTCAGAATCGAGACTTTGCCGGGGGCCTTGCGTGACATCAGCCCGTCCGGGCCATCAGCATTGAAGCGGATCACCCAATCCCGCACGACCTGCAGCGTCACGCCAGCCGCTTTGGCCGCTTCGCTCCGGCTGCTGCCGTCCAGGATCAAGCCCAACGCCAACAACCGCCGTACCTGATCCGGATCGTCACATCGTCGGGAAAATCGGCTCAAATCCCGCGAAGTGAAATCTGATCGAACACCAATCGCCGTCGCCATCGCAAGCCTCCTCGTGCTTGCTCCGGTGAATCAGAAAATCAGCGCCTTGGAAATCCCCCATGAGTCAGCCTCATCGGGATTTGGTATTAGATCATCTTCTGCTGTCGCCCGATCAATATCGTATCGTTCCAGTATTAGATCGCAAGCCAGCGCTGGCACGTCCCCTTTTTCAGCCGTCCCCCACACCAGCGCCCCGACTGGATCGAGCCCGAAATAAGTGCCATTGGCGAGATGCAACACTACCATTTCATCGCCGACGCTGTTGGCGACCGCTTGATCGCTGATCTGCCAATGGACGTTGAGAATATCAGTCACGCGCAAACTCCAAGATTTCTAGTGTGGAAGCGAAGTAGGGTCCGCCGTCGATACGCCTGACCGCGCTGCACTCAATCCTCTTTGTAACGCAAGAGCAGTGCGACAACATGATTTAGTGCGCGGCTATAATCAGGAAGTAGGCTGGGATACTGCGCCATCACCGCCTTGGCAATTTCGTCGTGGTTCGTACCGCCATCAATCATATCAAGACAGGCAGCATCAAGCGCCATGCGCTGGGAACGCTGCGGGATTGCCAAGTTTGACCCAGTATCGGCAAGTTTTTTCGAAACGACCCGGCCAAGGAACGTCGATTGCCGAAAAGCGCCGCGCGTATCGCCGGAATGGCCATCGATGATCAGGCCATCCCAGGACCAGACATACTGATTTTCAACCAGATTGCCGCGGATACGCACGCTAACCTTGTCACCAACTGCGAGTTGCATCGGGTCGGCAAAGGGCAGAAACATCTGACCATAGACAAGCGGCGGCTGGCCTGGGGCATTTGAATATGTCAGACCGTCGGCGATCTCGGCGTCGAACCACACCAGCAAACCATGCGCAATTTTGGCACAAGTTGCCGAAAGCTCGGCTGTGGCATCAAGCGTTGGGTTGGTGATCGTGCGGTAGTCGATGATCGCGAGATCGCGCGGTTCGCTCATCAATGCATCAGCATCCAGAGCGGCTTTGCTCTGTGAATTTGCGACAAAGGTCTGCGCCGCGCTCAGATCCAGCCCGTAATCGTTGGACCGCCAAGGATAATGTTGGACGCGACTGGTTTCTGGTGAATGGACCAAGGCGACGCGTAATGTGTCGCGCATGGGCAACAATGTACCGCCTGGTGCGAGCAGCCGATCGCGGGCGTCTTTGACCGTGGCAATGTGATGTTCAAACAGCGGGACCGTGCCGCGGCAATCCGATACGACCACATCAGCCTTCTGCTCTGGCGCGTACTTGATGGACAGGTCCTGCACCACGGTGATCCGGTCAGCGCAGCCATTGGCTCGGGCCAGCGGCATCAAGAGTTCGATACATGGATCAGGTTCGATAGCGATAACATGACCCGCACCAAACTTGCAGGCGAGCAGCGCAAAAACACCAAAACCTGCGCCGAGGTCGATCACAGTACAGCCAGGGGTAATGGCGCGTCGCAAGGCTTCGACGTAAACCCCCATCCGCGGTTCGCAGTCGATCATTTCGCCGTACGACGCAACATCGTAGCCAGTAGCCCGGATCATTTTTTGCTAACTTCCCCGTGAATTAAATGCGGCGCTGCTGCGATGCTTTGCATCGTCGTTTCGATCAGTCGATGCACATCATCAAGCCGGGCGAAATCGCGTGGATAAGACAACGTGAACGCCGGGACAGCCAACGCGAGCTTGGACAGTGCAGCCAATCGGCGCGATGCGCAGGCTTGATCATGCGGGTCCATCGTGAAGCTTTGCTCCACCAGCTTGATGCACGCCCGAGTTCGGTCTAGCGGCATGACTTCGGGATCGGTCATCCTATCGCCGCTGAAACCATCGCCTGACAAAAAGAACATAGCTGCCAGCGACAGCGGATCACCGGCCCGTTCGGGCAACGATGCAAGGCTGACGTGCACCTTATCGGAATGATAGGCCATGGGTGACGTTGTCGTCACTTCATCCAGCACCTTGCTGATAGCTTCGGGGAAAAGTCGCAGGCTCGGATAAACAGGCTGCGCTGTGAAGCCGCCTGCCGAGGCGGCAACCATCACCGCGTCATCGCCAAGTAGCTGGTGCCCTGCCTGATGCAGGCTGGCGGCGAGGGTGGACTTGCCTGCACCTGTCTCGCCCAAAAAGACCGCTGCCGAATCGCCAACACGCACGCCACTGGCGTGAAGAACCAGCGATCCTTGCTCGGCTAAAATGCGGGGAGCAAGATGATCGTCAAGAATGTGCTGTATAACAAAGTCATCAGTATCAGGCTCGAAGCCAAACCCGGTGATGGTCCTCGATGAAAAATCGATTTCGAACCGGGCTACATCATGAAAATGAATTGTGACTTTTTGCCCATTCCGCTCGACTGTTGGAGCAGGCGTTTCATCATCGCCGGAAATTTCAGGAAACTTCGGGATCAAAACCCCTTGGGGTATCTGAACTCCAAGACTTTCGAAACGCCATGATGAAAGGGGGCCCGAAGTGAACGGGCCCCTATTCGAGATGTATCTATTCATAACTAGCGATCGAACACCCTTGATGCCAATCGCGAAAGTAACGTCAGGGACGAACCTGCCTCATTCCCGACATCCCGGAGGCTTCAATAAGCGAGCCTGTCCCACCAGCGGTCAAATTGGCAAATTCGCCATAGATCGCCAGCTTCGGCTTCGAGTATTGCGCCTTGCTTTCCGATGAGGTGATGCGATTCGCCATGTTACTTCTCCGAACAATCACTTGGTCCCGGACTATGGGACATCCACCAAAACAAGTACCCCAAGGTGGTTCGTGTTGCAACCGCTAACTCGTCCTGACGCTGGCCCATTATCCATGTTAGCTTCTCAAAACTGACAAAAGGCGTCAACCGTTCGTGCCAGCCGCGTGGGTCCCCGGCGAGCCATCGCGCTGTCACAGCCTCCTCAAACCGCCAACCGCTATGTTCCTTACCGGTTCGCCAGCACACGGTGTCGGGCAGTACTCCGGACATTGCCCGGCGCAAGATGATCTTTGGCCAACCGTCATGCTCAATCTGATCGGGGGGAAGTGAAAGCACGAAATCAATCAGCCGCCGGTCAAGGAAAGGGTCGCGCACTTCAATGCCCAATGCGGCGGCAACCCGATCATAGCGCTCCCTAGCCAGCACCACGTAAGGGTGCAGCACAAGTGTAGAGCGATCATCGTGCAGACCGTTAAAGTTCCGGAATACGTGGCGACCATGTGTCTCGCGGCGCCTGGCCATGTCAACGCGACGAGCAAATTCGGGCGCAATCATGCTGGTTTGTTCCATGCGCTGCTGCTGGCTCGCCGCGAACTTTTCCCGCCTTTTTGAACGCAACCATTCGGGCACGAGGACTTTTTTCGCCGCTTGCACCAAGGCTTTGCTAGCCGACATATCCGGACCCCAAAAGCGCCGCGCGCCTGCCGCTTCCCGCCATGCGCCCAACGCGTCTCCCCGTCGCAAGCGCCAAGCCACCATGTCATCCGCCATCAGCGTCGTGTCACCGGCCGCGCCATCGAGCATGACGGTGATCCCCGCCTTGTGGCCGGCAAGATAGATCGCTCGCAGCAACGCCATCGGGCTATCGAATGGTTCGTCACTATACCGCGCCAAATGCAACAATTCGTCGGCGTAGTTTTCGAAATCCTCGATCGCGATGTCGGTCGGGGCGAGGTGTGTCAGAGTTTGGGCCGCACGGATCGCACGGGTTTCCACACAGCCAGGCACGGCCGTGGTGGCAGAAAATGTCGGAAGGGCAGGCGCCCCCGCAGCGTGTAACAGCCATGCGGCAATAGCTGAAACCGACCCGGAATCCATGCCGCCGGACAGCATTGACCCGAGCTTGCCGGGCGGAGCCCGCAGCCGCGAGCGCACGGCTTCGGTAAAGACGTCCAGAAATGCCTCGGCATAGGCGCGGTCGTCTTTCAGCCGCAGCGGCGATGGTGGTGTTGGGCTCCAATATCGCCATATCCGCAGGGCCCCGTTTTCCACAATCAGCGCATGGGCTGGAGGCAGCCGATAAAGATCGAGAAAGAAGGTAGACGTCAGATCATAAGCCTCAAGATCTTCGAGAAAGTCGCCAATCCGGCCTTCGTTGATCTGGCTGGGCACGCCTTTATGGGCCACCAATGCGCTGGCATCAGTGGCAAAAGCAAACAGATGCGCAGGCGAATGGTGATAGATTAGCTGACGCATGCCGACCTGATCGCGGGCGCACAGCAGACGCTGGCGTGGTGCGTCCCAGATGGCGAAGGCAAAATCCCCCAACAACCGGTCAAGACAGGCTGTGCCCCAAGCCAGGTAAGCCCGAAGCACCAGTTCGCCGTCACCAATCACCCGCTCGGCTTCATCCAGTCGCAGCGCCGTCAGCAACTCGCCGCGATTGTCGATGCGGATATCGCCGGTGATGACGCAGCCGCTTTGTGGATGGCGAAGGGGAAGAGCTTCGATCAGTGCCTCTGGCGTGGCGGCAAGCGCCGCATGACCAAACGCAGCCGGTCCCTCGCACCACGTTGCGCGGCCTTCCGGCCCGCGTCGGGCAAGGCGCGCCAGAACAGCGTCAAGTTCTTCGGAGGCGGCCATGCGCCCGTCCAACCGGGTCACACCGCAGATGCCGCTCATGCCCTGACAGCCTGTCCGGGCGCTGGCTCGATGGTGAAGCCGCCGGGCGTCAGCTTGATGATCCTGTCCGCCAGCGCGAGGCTGGCCGGACGATGAGTAATGATGATCACGGTGCGATCAGAAAGAAGCCGGGTACAGGATTCGATAAATGCGGTCTCTCCGTCGAGGTCGAACATGCTGGTGGCCTCGTCAAAGATGTAGATCGGCGGATCACGGTAGAGCGCCCGGGCGAGAGCGAGCCGCTGACGCTGCCCCCCTGACAAGCGCACGCCATCGTCGCCGATTTCCGTTTCAAGTCCGCGGGGAAGACGATCAATGAAGTCCGAGGCCTGCGCCAAGCGGGCTGCCTCGGCAATCGCCGTTGTATCCGGGTTTGGCACGCCGAACGCGATGTTTTCCGCGATCGTGCCGTAAACCAGCAAGGGGCGCTGCGGAACATATCCGAACTGACGGCGCAATTCCTGCACCTGCAGATCGGCGATGTCCACGCCGTCGAGCGTGATGCGACCGGCAGTGGGCTGATAGAAGCCGAGGATCAGGTTCACCAGCGTCGACTTCCCGATCCCGTTGTCCCCCGTCAGCGCAATGGTTTCGCCGACCGCGATGGCAAGATCGGCATCCTTTAGCACAGGGGGGCGGCCAGGATAGGCAAACCCGACGCCCTCAAGCGCAATCGCGCCCGCAGCCCGATCAATCTGGCGCATCACCGCATAGCCAGGTTCGGGCTTCATCGCGAACAAGGCTTCCAGTCGCGCCAGTGTGCCCTTGGCAATTTGAAAGCTGCCATAGGTGCTGGCAAGGCTTCCGACCGGACGCGTCAGCAATGCTGCGTAGAGGAGGAAGGCGAACAACTCGCTGGGGCTGCGCTCTCCAGTCTCGACGGCGCTGCTGCCAGTCATCAAAACTGCAATTGCCGCAAATGCCGCAACCAATGCCACCATTGGCCCGACAAATGCCGTGATCCGGGCCTGCTTCAGCTTAAGCAACCGCGCACGTTCAATAGCTGTCAGGTAACGCGCGCGCTGTTCGTCCTCGACCGCAAACGCCTTGATGGCCGGAAGCATGTCGATGTCGCTTTCCGCCATCCAGACAATATCCACCTCGGCCTGCCGCACCTGACGGCCGAGTACGCGAAGCCGGCGGCCAAGCCACTTCATGCCAAGAAAGAACGGCGGGATCAGGACTGGGAATGTGAAGGTCAGAACCGGATCAATGAACAGCAGGATGATGAAGGCACCTATCGCCGTCACCAGCATTGATGGCACCTGTGCCAGCGTTGACGTCAGAAAGGTGCTAAGATTTTCAACCTCGTGACTCATCAGACTGAGCAGGTCGCCGCTTCGGCTGAGATCGTGAAAAGCCATGGGCATGGCGAGCACACGGTCATGTGTTTCTGCGCGCAGCCGCGCCAGAATATTGCCCGAAGCCCGTTCGGACACAATGGTCACCAGCACTGTGGTGGCAGTCAAACCCAGCAGCGCCAAGGCTAGCAGAACAAGGGTTTGGCGAGGGTCAATTGGCATATCGCCGACGATGCCGCCCGCTAATTGCGCCAGCAGCCATGGCACGGCCAGCGTCGCTATAGAGCTTGCGAGCGAAAGGCCGGCAATGACGGCCAAATCACGGCGGAAGCGTTTTGCCCAATGCCCAAGCGATGCCAACTGCATGTCAGTGGCGCCCGCCCAAAAGCTTGCCCGCACCTTCCATCCAGCGGCGCAGATGCAGCGCCGGTTTTGGCCATTCGTGGACTACCGGAAAGCGAGTTTGCATAAACTCATCGCTCGGCAGCATCACGTATCGCAGCACTCGGGCCCGTTCGCTGAAACTGTGGCAGGCCGCCAAGTCGCGCCGCAATCGCGAGACATGTGATCCTGTGCCGAAATAGGCTGCAATGCCCTGATCAGTGGGCGCCTGCGCCATAGACGCCTTAATATTTTGCGGAACGTCAAAACCAAATACACGCTCCGAAAATGATAGGCAGCTGTGCACTTCGGCGGCCGTCCCTGTTTGCGCGACACGGACAGCAAGGGCTTTCCAGTCCGCTGCCGTGAATGCGCTGGTCAGCAAGTGCGCGTCGATCGCCCAGATTAGCCGATCACTTTCGAATAGGCGGGCCGGTCCGACGGCATAACCGAACTGGCCGTGCGCGCTGCGGTTGACAGCGGTCAAGATCAAGTTGTCGATCGGGCCAACTGCGCGTGCTTGCGGTGAGAAGCGCGTTAGTGCGATTGTCTCATCAAATCGCAGACCTTGCTCCAAAATTTGCGAGACGGCGGAGCTTCCATTGATCCGCCAGTGGATATCCACGCAATGCTCGAAACCGACATTTGAGCTGAAACGCCAGCTTTCCTGTAAGGCTTTGACATCGCCTGAGAGTTGGAAGTTGCAGGCGCGCAGCACCTTGCGGACCAGTTTGGGCGAAGCGCCGGGCAAAAGGATGTCGGTATCGCCGCGCCGCCGCAGAGCGGGTTCGCGATACGCCGAATAGGCAAGCGCAGTGCCTTTCGTGATAATCGCATTGATTCCGGCCGCAGCAAGAGCCTCGACCAATGGCGCGACGGCGGCACGGTGGCTGCTTTCCCAAAACATCTGGACGCCCGCTTGTTCGCGTACAGCCCGCGCAAGGGCTTTGGGCCACGTTTCAAGCGCTCTTGGCGTTTGGGCAATCAGGAGAGCGATGCCATGAAATCCGACGCGTTGCGACGCATCAGCCAAATTGTCCATCAATACCGCTGGCCAGGGCGGAATTGGGTCGGCTCGCAGAATTCTGACAGCCAGATCCGCAAGGTAGTCGTCGATTGCCGAACTTTTCATTGTTGCGCAATCTGGCGCATTGCTTGCTCACTTCGTTTGTTCAACGCAAGGCGCCGCATGGTGCTTGCACGTCGCTGAGCTGCCAGCGGAGCTTTAATGATACGGCAATGTATGGGCACTGCAACCCATGCAAGCGATTTAGCGATTGACCTAATGGTGCCATGCTGCAATGCGGCAAATAGGGTGCATTGTTCTCAAAATCGGGCAGATAAATAACCGGCATGACAAGCAAACCGACGAGACGTGGTATCATTCTTGCCGGGGGCTCGGGTACGAGATTATATCCGCTCACGCGGGGCGTTTCCAAACAGCTCATGCCGATTTTTGACAAGCCGATGATCTACTATCCGCTTAGTACGCTGATGCTGGCGGGGATACGTGAAATTCTCATTATCACCACGCCCGATGACGCAGCGCAATTCCGGCGCGTGCTCGGTGATGGATCTGATTTTGGAGTGTCCTTGACCTATGCGGTTCAGCCTAAACCGGAGGGGCTGGCGCAAGCATTTCAGATCGCCGCTGACTTTGTGAACGGGGCTCCAAGCGCGCTTATCCTGGGTGACAACATCTTCTACGGTCATGGTCTTCCCGATCTGCTCCGGAGCGCTAATGCGCGCAGCACCGGGGCCACGGTTTTCGCTTACCGCGTCAGTGATCCGCAAGCCTTTGGTGTGGTGGAATTCGATGGCACCGGCACAGCTGTGTCGATTGAAGAAAAGCCCCAGGCACCCAAATCGGACTATGCCGTAACGGGACTATATTTTTACGACGAGACGGTGGTTGATCGTGCCCGTGACTTAAAGCCTTCGCCGCGTGGCGAGCTTGAGATTACAGATTTGAACCGCCTCTATCTGGATGAAGGCGCCATGTCGGTTGAGATTATGGGGCGCGGCTTTGCTTGGCTCGACACTGGGACACACGCGTCATTGCTGGATGCGGCAACTTATGTCCGCATCACTGAGGAGCGGCAGGGTCTGAAAATCTGCTGCCCTGAGGAAATCGCTTTGCGTCAAGGCTTTATCACAGCCGACCGCTTGCGTGAAATTGCCGAACCGCTGCGCAAGTCGGGTTATGGCGAATATCTTCTCAAGCTACTCGATCAGCCGGTAATGCCGTGAATATCATTGAAACTGCACTTCCCGGTGTGTTGATCATCGAGCCGCGCGTCTTCGGCGACGCGCGAGGGTTCTTTATGGAGACGTGGAATGCTGATTGTTTTGCTGGGGCGGGGCTGGACCTGACCTTCGTTCAGGACAATCACAGCCGCTCGCAAAAGGGTGTTCTGCGAGGCATGCATTTCCAGAATCCTGGCCAGCAGGGAAAGCTGGTACGCGTCACAAGCGGTGCGGTGTTTGATATCGCGGTCGATTTGCGTGGCTCTTCGCCGACTTTTGGAAAATGGGTGGGCGTGGAACTGACTGCCGAAAACAAGCGCATGTTCTGGGTTCCCGAAGGGTTTGCCCACGGCTTTCTCACGCTCGCGGACAACACTGATTTTCTTTACAAATGCACCGCGCCGTATGCGCCGCAAAGCGAGTTTTCCCTTGCTTGGGATGACCCAGCAGTCGGAATCGAATGGCCCTTCACAGGGCAAGATCCGATCATTTCTGAGAAGGACGCATCCGGGCTGGCCCTGGCTGATGTGCCGGTGTTCGCATGAGGGTGCTGATCACTGGGGCAAACGGCCAGTTGGGCGGAGCATTACAGCGGCTTGTGCCCGATTGGGCCGAGATCAGCGCGATTGATGTCGATGATTGTGATCTCACCGACGCCTCGATGCTGACCGCGCGGTTGATTGTCGAAGCTCCGGATGTGATCATCAATGCGGCGGCGTACACCGCTGTTGACCGGGCCGAGAGCGAGGAAGACCTCGCCCGCGCGATCAATGCCGACGCGGTCGCTACAATAGTGGACGCGATGGCCTCATCCGGTGGCAAAGTGGTGCACGTTTCGACAGATTTCGTGTTCGACGGGGAAGCTAGCGCTGCCTATGTCCCGTCAGACGCGCGCAATCCGGTCTCTGCCTATGGCCGAACCAAGGCCGAGGGCGAGGATCATCTGCGTGATCAAGACCTGCTCGTGCGCACGGCCTGGGTTTACGAAGCGGGCGGCGCAAACTTTGTGCGGACGATGATCCGGCTGATGAACGAGCGCGACCAGCTGGGTGTTGTCGTGGACCAAATCGGAGCGCCGACATGGGCTTCCGGGCTTGCCCGCACTATCTGGGCGCTGGTGGAAAAAGGAGCCAGCGGAACTTTTCATCACAGTGACGATGGTGTCGCCAGTTGGCATGAATTCGCGGTCGCCATCGCCGAGGAAGCCCATGCTGTGGGTCTCCTTGCACGCATCCCCACGATCCGCCCCATCACCACTGCCGAATATCCCACGCCCGCGCGGCGCCCGGCGTTCTCGCTGCTTGATTGCAGGGCAACCCGCGCATTTCTTGGCGATACGTCGGTTCACTGGCGCGAAAACCTGCGCTTGATGCTTAAAGAGGAAGCAACGCGTGGCTAATCTGCTTGTGACCGGCGGCGCTGGATTTATCGGCGGTAACTTCGTGCATTATTGGAACGCGCATCACCCTGAAGACCGGGTGATGGTACTTGATGCACTGACGTATGCCGGCAATCGCGCAACGATCGAAAGCGCGCCCAATGTCGAACTCATCGTGGGCGACATCCGTGATACTGCACTGGTCGAACAGTTGCTGCGCGACCACGCCATTGATACGCTGGTGCACTTTGCTGCCGAAAGCCACGTCGACAGGTCGATCACCGGGCCGGACGCCTTCATCGACACCAATATTCTGGGAACCAACAGCTTGCTGAAGGCCGCACGCGCGGTGTGGCTGGGGGGCAGCGGGATGCCGCATCGCTTTCACCATATCTCGACTGACGAGGTGTTTGGATCGCTCGGGCCGCAGGATCCTGCCTTTTCAGAAGTTACGCCCTACGCGCCCAATTCGCCATATTCGGCATCCAAGGCGGCCTCCGATCACCTTGTGCGCGCCTATCACCATACCTTCGGGCTTGAGGTCACGACGAGCAATTGCTCAAACAATTACGGGCCTTATCAATATCCCGAAAAGCTGATCCCGCTGTTTCTGCTGAACGCGCTGCATGGCCGCAACTTGCCGATCTACGGTGATGGGATGAACGTGCGTGACTGGCTGCATGTCGAAGATCACTGCCGCGGGATCGAGGCCTGCCTCGCCAATGGCCGTCCGGGCGAGACTTACAATATTGGCGGCGGGGCCGAATTGCCGAATATTGAAGTGATCGCTGCGATCTGTCGCGAGGTTGACCGCGCCTTTGCCGAGGTTGGTGGATTGGCCGCGCGCTACCCCGATGCGCCTGCCGCGAGGGGCGAACCCACGGCAAGCCTCAAGACCTTCGTTACCGACCGGGCCGGCCATGACCGCCGCTACGCCATAGACGAGACCAAGGCCCGCGCCGAATTAGCTTACGCGCCGCACCACGGATTCGAGGAAGGCCTGCACCAGACACTACGCTGGTATCTCGACAATGAAGGCTGGTGGCGGCCGCTGATTGCACGCTGACCTTCAACCAGGCGGGGGACACAACTTATGCGAGAGCCATGTCCCGAGGCACTGGTGCCCATCAGCGTTCATGTGCAGCGCGTCACTGGCGAGGACAGGCTGGGCATCCGGACACGATGCAAAGGCATCAGCAGGGTCGAAAACCGTTACGCCGCGCGTGCGTCCCACCTCTTGCGTTGCCTTCCGGTATGGCATGATCCGCGCAGCAATCGCTGCGCTGCCACCAGGCGGCGGAGCCAGCAGCATGACATCCCGCTCATCCGCCTTCCAGTCCGCGATCTGCCGCGCGAGCGATGCTTTGAAATCTGCCAAAGCTATAGGCACCCTGTCGCGCAGCCAGCCGCGCGGTGCGGAATCATTGGTGCCAAAGGCGAGAATCACGATGCTGGCCTCGGGCAAATTATGTCCGCGCCAGCGTTCTTCGCCGCTGATCGCCGTCGCGCCGCCGACGCCGTAATTTGCAACCTTGATACTGCGCCCAAGCTGCTTTTCGAGCACCGTACCGAACGGTCTGCCGCTGCTACCGATCCGGCTGCCCGCCACATGACTATCACCGATGATGGCAATGACAGCCCCATCACCCGGGCAGGTGGGTTTCCCCAGATCATGAGCGACCGATGATGGTGCACTGCTCCGTGACCCGCCCAACCGCCACTGCGGGAGCTCATGCCACAGCATGGCGCTCAGCCCGATGGTCAGCGCCGCAGCGGCCAGCGCAATCGCTTTTGCGCGGGTTAGGGGACTGGTCTGATGAGGCACGCCTTGGGGATTGCGCCCATGGGCTAATTGGGTCAAGCCGGCCGGCGGTCGCGCAATGCAATAGTAGGAGAAAAGCAGTGAGCCTTGCCCGACTGAGTGCCTTTAGAAAGCTCCTGACCGGGACGCGACTGCGTTTTTTCAGAAGCGTGATGAAAATGGACATTCATCCCACAGTCGAAATGTCTCTGAGCGCCAAACCGGACATGACCTTCCCCAAAGGCGTCCACCTCGGTGCATACTCCTATGTTGCGTTCAATGCCCGTATCCTGTCCCATGATCGTACGCGCGGGATGTATATGCACACCCGCATCGGCCGGAATTGCTTTGTCGGTGGGGAAAGCATCATTCTGCCCGGCATCACCATCGGAGATAATTGTGTGATCGGCGCCGGTAGCGTCGTAACCAAGGACGTGCCGCCGCGCTCGATCGTAGCCGGCAACCCGGCCAAGATCATCCGCAGCGATATCGAAGTCGGCGCCTATGGACGCTTTGTCGACGCTGATGAAACTGAAAGGCGCATTCGCCAAACCGATCCTACGACAGCAGATCTGCCTGACCGCATGGCGCGCTAAAGGCCCTCCACCCCTCTCTCAAGCCCTAAAAGGGGCAAAGGATCCGTCAATGTCTGCCTCTGCCTACCTGGATAGTCGGCCTGAAGCGCCCCCACTGCATGTGGGCCTGCTGTGGCATTCGTGCCGATCGGAAAACCTCGGCGTAGGCGCGCTCAGTGTGGCCAATGCCAACCTGATTGCGGCCGCTGCGATTAAAACTGGTCGGCGGCCCGTATTTCACCTCATGGGGGTGCGCGGGGCTTTCGACTATGGCCATGAAATCGCGTTTGAAAACCATTTCGAAAACATCGGCTACAAGGCTTTGATCAATCCGCTTTCCAGCCTGCATCGCACGTTGGCGGCTTGCGATATCGTGTTCGATATCGGCGGCGGGGACAGCTTTTCAGATATCTACGCGGCGCATCGGTTCTGGCTGATCATCGGATCCAAGGTGGCAGCCCAGCGAAGCAGGGGCCCCCTGATCCTCAGCCCGCAGACCATTGGCCCGTTCCACACGGGCCGTGCGCGTCACGCTGCCGTCGGCGTGATGAATATCGCGGCCCGGGTGTTTGCGCGGGACGAGGCCTCGTTCAAGGTGCTCGGCGATCTCGGGATGGCTCACCGGTCGGAACTGACCACAGATGTGGCTTTTGCCCTACCGTTCACGCCTGCGCCAGATAAGGACGGGCGCGATCTGGCCAAGGGGCCGATCAAGGTCGGCCTCAATGTCTCGGCGCTGCTTTACCGCCGTGATCTTGCGACCGGCGACCGGATCAAGCTGACAGTGGATTACCCTGCGCTGATTGACGCGCTGCTCGAACGCATCGCTCGTGAACCGCGTGCCGAGCTGCATCTGGTGCCCCACGTGCTCGCCGCTGCGACGCCTTACGAAGATGACTACGCGCTCGCCGAGGAACTCCAACAGCG
This sequence comes from Erythrobacter sp. 'gip.4 top 5', assembly GCF_056495765.1. Lineage (NCBI taxonomy): Bacteria > Pseudomonadati > Pseudomonadota > Alphaproteobacteria > Sphingomonadales > Erythrobacteraceae > Erythrobacter > Erythrobacter sp. 'gip.4 top 5'. Next base: position 914,167 of record NZ_CP200270.1, read on the forward strand.
GTTTCCCGATGCAATTCTGCCGCCGCGCTTTTCCGGGCCATCGCAGGCCAAAAGTTATATCGCAGGGCTGGATCTGTTCGCCGGAAGCCGGATGCATGCGACGATTGCCGCCATATCATCCGGCACAGCTGTCGTGCCGCTCGGCTACAGCCGCAAGTTCAGCGGACTGTTCGATTCATTGGGATACCACTGGAACGCCGATCTGACGGCCGAGGATAACGCAGCGGTGCTGGCCCGGTTCGATGCGGCGCTGTCCGACTTGCCTGGGCTGCGCGCGCAGGCGATTGCCGCCAATACCGAGGCACAAAAGCGCCTGGCGAACTATGTCAGCGCGCTCGATGAAATGATGTCGGAGCTCCCCAATCGTCATGTATGATATTGCGACCATTACCCGCAACGGGCTGTGCTCCGGCTGCGGCATGTGTGCTGGCCTGCCAAAAGGCGAACAGCCGCCGATTGTGATGCGCGAATCTGCGGCAGGTTATCGTCGGCCTGAGGTAGTGGGTCCAGTAGATCGCGAGCTCGCCGCGCTAATCGACGCAACGTGCCCTGGCGCGAATATCCGCCACCAGCAGGAAAGTCCTGAGGGGGAATATCACCCAATCTGGGGCCCTTTGGTCGCGGCACGTCTGGGGTGGAGCACTGACGCCGATCTGCGCCGGAACGCGTCATCGGGTGGCGGGCTGTCAGCCTTGCTCATCCATCTGCTGGCGAGCAAAACGGTTGATTATGTTGTGCAGACTGCGGTGTCACCTGACTCGCCTGTGCGCAATGCGCTGGCCATCAGTACCGGACGGGACGACGTGTTCCATGCTGCCGGGTCGCGCTATGCGCCGTCATCGCCGCTTCAGGACATTGGCGCACGGCTCGATGCGCCGGGCCGTTTTGCGTTTGTCGGCAAGCCCTGTGATGTGGCGGGACTGCGCCAGCTGGCGCGCTACGATCCGCGAGTGAATGACAAGGTGCCCGTGATGATCGCCTTTATGTGTGCAGGCGTTCCCAGCTATCGGGGGACGTCAGCATTGCTCAAGGACATGGGGGTGAAAGACGAAAGCAAGGTCACCGCGTTCCGGTATCGCGGTGATGGCTGGCCGGGTTTTGCCACCGCCCGGCTGGAGGATGGCACTGCCTTCAGCATGGATTACGACACCAGTTGGGGTCGCATTCTCAACCGCCACCTTCAGTTCCGCTGCAAGATCTGCCCCGACGGTATCGGTGAATTTGCCGACATCATCTGCGCTGACGGCTGGTATTGTGACGATGATGGCAATCCTTTGTTCGATGAGCGGGAGGGGCGCAGCATCATCCTGACGCGGACGCAACGCGGCGAGGCTATTCTTGGCCTTGCGATAGAAAGCGGTGCGATCGCCACTGAGCCCCTGACGCTCAAGGCGCTCGGCCAGATGCAACCCTTCCAGGCGCGGCGCAAAGGATTGGTATTGCCGCGCCTCGCAGCAATGGCGCTTACAGGTAAGCGCCGCCCACGCTTCATCGGTCTCGCGCTGGCCCGCAATGCCCGCGCCTTGGGCCTAAAGGGCACTATCAAGAGCTTCGGTGGCACCCTTCGGCGCCTTTTAGGTAAGAAACAGTTGGACTAAACGGTCGCGGTGATCGCGTCACGCAGCCGTTAGAGCCACGGCCAGATCCGCTGAAAGTGCTGGGAGAAACGGATAGGTATCGGTCCGGACATAGGTCTGGTTCGTTACCGCTGATGCCGCGCTCGGCCAGCGCTCGCACGCCTGCGCAATCGCCCGTGCCAGAGCATCATCGGCAATTGACGGAAGGGACACAATGTTGGGGTGGAAGTCCGACAGATCCTTGCATGTATAGGTGTTGGTAATCGTCTGCAGACCGAAGTGTGCCATCTCAAGCGGCGGATAGCTGGGGTGCGGGGACGCCATCAAGCTCACACCGATTGAACTGCCAAGCAACGTCTGGGCGTAACTGTCTAGCGACAGCTTGCCGATCGATGTCAGATTGCGCCCATCGCCGAGTGCTATCGGATCGTGCGGCTCGCCTGCTGACAGCACTTCCCAGTCCTTGAATTGGGGGTAATCAAGCGCCCACCTCTTCAGGCCTCGCACAAGCGCGCCAAAGCAGTTGCGCGCCACGCCGGGCCGGCCATAAACCAAAATCCGTTTCTGCCGCTGGCTTGTGCTTACCTGATCGAGATAGGGTCGAAGCGCTTCAACGATAACGGGTTCAAAGACGTAGCGCTGATCGAAATTGTGGCCCATGAAGTCGATATAGTTGGCAAGATTGCCGCTGTTGACGATGCCCCAGAGCGGTCCGGAATCGTCGTAAGCGCTGCGTGCCAGCATATGTGCCGAAGAAAACGCCCACCATCCAGGCTCGTAATCCTGCGCCAGCCTGATGAGCGGGCGCGGCGTAACTCCAAACAGTTCTGACTGGATATCCCTGACCCGGGCGAAGTTGCGCATATTCCACCAGATCTGGGTAATGAATACCTCGTTCGGCCGGACCTTGATAGGGTTCTGCGTGCCGCTGACCATCTCAACCTGATCGGGATGAATGGTGAGGCCCGCCTTGGCCCCCCATTTGGAGAGGATTCCGGGATCGGAATCCGGCCCCGCATCCGTAATAATGATCCGAAAATCCGCAGAAGCATTCTCCCTCAGCGCCAGAGCGAGGCGCGAAAAGATATCAATACCTGTCGCCGCCCCGCCGAAATCCGCTCCTCTGGTCAGAAACTGAATCGCAAGCGTGATGCGAGGCGTGGCATTGTGTTCGGCCTCGACCTGATAATCGAACAACACGCGCTCATCGGTTTCAGGCGGCGTAATGGCCTGCCGGAACTGGCGGACCATGTTCTTGACGGGGCGTGGGGTGGCTTGCCTGAGAAATGCGCTCATCGCCATTAGACACTACCCCCGGCGCGGCACAGCCTGTTTAACGGCTTTGATTGTCTGCACGCATTTTGATCCTGAGCAGCAATCGCTAACTTTAACTTCATGTTTCTTTCGGACTGCCGATTGGTTGAAGCTTTCATGCGCCTGACACTGCCTTGCTGCTAGACCATGAATAGGCGGGCTTGCGCACCTCACCCCGGTCAAACACGGCCACCGAATCATAAAGATGCATACCAGCAACAAGATTTTCTACTTCACCGATCTTCACGCCGTGAAAATGATACCAATGATGCATGTCGTCTATCATCACCTTGATATCTTCGATGAAGCTCGAACTTTTGCGATAACCTCCCGCAAAATCCGACCAGTAGGCCGCATGAAGATCTTCGATCATGTAAGTGCCCCCCTCGGCCATTATAGGGAACAAGGTCTTGAAAGTTGTGCGAATATGGTGAGAATTGTGGCTCCCGTCATCAAGGATCAGGTCGACGCCTCCCATCTCGGCTACGACGGAACGCAGAAAATCCTGATCGGCCTGCGATCCGATCCTCACTTGGCCGGATTTCCCGTTGAATTCGGCGCAAGAGGGATTGATGTCGATTCCGAAAATGGTGGCTTCTTCGCCGAAAAACTTACGCCAAATATCGAGTGAGCCACCTTTAGCCACACCGATCTCAAGGAACCTGACCGGCCTTCCTCGCCAAGAGCTAAAATAGCGGTCGTAAATAGAAAAGTAATGATGCCACTTGATGATTGGACGCTCTGCTTGACTCCAAAAAAGGTTCTCGAACAGGCCGTGATCTTGTCCGACCATGGGGCTAGTTCCCTTATGCTCAAATTCAGAGATAGAACCACCGTAACCAATATATTTTCTTTTTAGCTGCTTAATGAGCGCAACCGCAGAATCTTTGTTTCTCTTGGTAGCTTCCATCATCGAACTCCAACGAATATAAAAATTTTGGTGCTTTGTTTGTATTTACCGAGGTCCCAGCGGGCTAGGCTTCCGAAATCGAAAAAAGCAATGCTCGTTTGCCAATCTGTGCAAAAAATGCGGCGAGCTCGGCACCAAATTCGACGTGTTCTTTTGTGACCAGTCGGTCGGAGCTATCACAACGTTCTACTTCCCTGTAGCCGAAAAATCTGATTTAGCCCTGCGTATTCTGGCCTCCCAAACACGCTTTTCCAAAGCCCATCGCGACATCACTCCGGACGATTATTATTTGTCCCCAAGGCTAAAAAATTGAAACTTTTCAGAAACTCTTTGCTCAATCTGATGCCAACTCTCATTGGTGTCGCGACCAGCATAATGACGGTCCCGTTTTACATCTCACTCATCGGGCCAGAACGGTATGGTGCCCTTCTGATCGGCTTCGTGCTACTCGGATATTTCGGGCACGTCGACTTCGGTCTCGGGCGTGCGATTACGCAGCGTCTGTCATCCAACAAAGGGGCGACGCCGGCAGAACGTGCCGGCATCGTCTGGTCTGCGCTTGTCGGAGGCGCGGGTATTGCGGCTGTGGGTGCACTGCTAGTATTTGTAGCAGCCAGAACATTCTTCGGGTCTTATTTTGAAGCGGATGCGGCGCTCAAGATGGAGGTGCTTGAGGCATCGTGGCTTTTCGCGCTGTGCGTGCCGGTCATAATTTTTACTGGCGTGACTTCCGGTGCGGTTGTCGCACTGGAGCGGTTCGGCACCGTCTCGTTCGCGACGGTCATCGGAAATCTCTTATCCCAGGTTCTGCCACTCGTCGTCGCCGCGTTCTTTTCGACCGATTTCAGTTGGCTTCTCGGCGCATCCTTGATCGGCCGCTTCGCAGCGCTCATGATCATTGCTGTCAGCATGTGGCGAACCTTCCTTCATGGAAACGCATTGATTGCAACACGGGCGCAATTGCGTGGACTCTTTAACTATGGCTCTTGGATCATGGTCACAGCGGTTGTCAGCCCCTTGATGGTCGTTTCAGATCGTCTGGTGATCGGAGCGGCCGTCGGAGCGGCGGCAGTCGTAGCCTATTCCGTGCCGTTCCAGATTGCATCGCGCACCGCCATGCTGCCGGGCTCGGTGGCTCAGGTACTTTTCCCTCGCCTCGCATCCCAAAGCCGCGATCAATCTCTTGCGCTGGGTAAAGTCTCAGTTGTGCTGATTGGCCAGATATACGCTTTTATCGTCGTGGGGCTGATCTGTCTTGCCGGGCCATTGCTTGCGCTATGGTTGGGCGATCAACTTGATGTCAGATCAATCCTAATCGGCCAGATTATTATTATTGGTTTCTGGACCAATTCCTTAGCATACGTACCATTTACACTAATACAAGCCAGCGGCAATTCGCGCTTCACTGGCATCATGCACTTGGCCGAGCTGCCAGTCTATCTGGCAATGCTGTTCGGCTTTGGATTTGCGTTTGGGCTTTACGGAATTGCGCTAGCCTTCACGTTGCGCACCACGCTGGACTGCGCCGTGCTGTTCTGGAAGGCGGAGTTTATTGACCGTGACCTGCTGGGCCGTCTGATCGGACCGGCGCTGGTCATTCTGGTCGCTTTGCTGGTTTCCCCCTGGATGATCGACTGGATCCCTGCTTTGGCTATGTCGACCCTGCTCTGCAGCACGCTTCTTGTGTTGTCCTGGTTTCAGATGCCGGTGCAGCCCAAACAAATGCTGCTGAGTCGTCTCGGCTTGTTGCGAGGAACCCCGTAGAACGACCGGTTTCAGCCAAATAGAAGCCCGTTATTGCCTTCAATCGATACTGTGCGCGGCAATTGCGAACAGTTTTTTCTGCTGATCAGACGCTCAAACATTCGTGAAGACTCCGGCGCCCAGCTTCCACGGGTCGGCGTTCGCGGCTGCCGCATTGTTCGGGATGGCCTTGTAGAGCACTCCGTTGCGCTCAAGCGAAAGATCCGCGATCCGCACATTTGCAGCAAGTCTGAACGCGCCGGCCTGCGTAGCCACAAATCCCAGTCGTCGCGCCGTATTGAATACGCCATTACTCGGCGAGTCGAATGGGTAGACTTCGGTGAGTCCGTTGCAGCTGACGGTTGCTGTCTGGGCAACCTGATCCACGTCAAATACAATGTCGAGCCACGCGTTCGCTATAAGCTTTCCGCTCAGCACAGGGCCAAGAATGTTCAGCTTAGGTATTTGAGTCCCATCTTCGATAATCATGCTGAAACCGGCGAATCGTGTGATCAAATCACACCCGCTGCTCACCTGCGAGAACGGCGCCTGCCCGTTGCTGATCGTGCCCGAGGGGAAGAAGAACTTGCCGCGCCAGCTCAGACGAGTCGTTCCCGCTGGCAACGCGGCCGGATCGCCGAAGTGCGCAAGCGTGGCAGGCATAACGAGGAACTGGTCAGGCGGTGCCACTGCCGATTTGGCGGTGAGGGTCTGCTCGAATCCATTAATTGTCACCGACGCTGTCGTTGTCGCTTCGGCTTCGGCGCTGGTGAATCGAATCTGGATAAACTGATCCGGCGCGATCGTCCCCGGACTCGACGTCCATGCCTGCACCTGATTCACGCCATCCGTATCGACACTGCGCCATTCGGTTCCAGCAGCCACGCTGACGGTTTGCGCCGGGCGGCGATTCAGGACTTTGCGCAGCGGCAGGGTGATCACGCTGCTGATTTCCTGGTCTATCAAGGACGGCCAATGGACTCCGCTCGGAATGTTTTCCCAGAGAATCACTGCTGCGGGGTCTGAAGTCGTCCAGTCGATGCAATCGACCGTTGCCACCGCACCGATCCCGGTTCCTTCAGCCGCAGTTGTAAACGCGGTTTCGATCTGTGCACGATTGGTGGCAGCGGTAAGACCCGCGATATTCGGGAACACCGCAGAAGGTGACTCAAGAGTGCGGAGATTTAAGGACCGATCGACAGCAACTTGACTCAGTGCTGCCGGTGGGAAGTTCCACGCGATAGCACTGCCAACGTAAACTGTGTTGGGCTGGTCAGTTTCTTGAATCACAGAAGGCGACTTGTTCGCAAGGTTTCGCGGGTCGAATACGGTCGCCCCGTAAACCAGCACATTGCGGGCCGGGAAATCATCACCCACGTTCACGCTTCGAGTCGCACCCCCAGGCTGGATGGTCGAAACAATGAAAACGCCGGAGTAGGCCGGGGTGAAATCATTGTCCGTGATGAAGATGCCTTGCCCGCCACAGCCTTCGCGTAGCGCTCTGAGTCGAGGTCGGTTGCCTGCGTAGTATATCGGGCCGACGGTGCCCACACCGTTGCTGAAAACTTGGAAATGGTCGCCATGCGGATCGCCCGCGTCGCCCGGCAAATTTTCGGCGATTCCGGAGCGCACAAACGGAACGCATTCCAGATTCCGAAGATAGTAGATGGCGCCTTCGCCCGGAGTGGTGGCGCAGGAATAAACATCCTGATAAATGCGGTCAAAGTCACAATCCATCACGACGAGTGAGTTCGGACTCAAACCTTTCACCCCGTCACGCAGATCGCGGAACAGGCAGTTGCGAATCTCGATGTCCTCCATGACCGCCCCGCCGCTCGCAAAGAAAGCGCGCGCCAGATAATAGGTGAGGCCGATTTCAGCGCGCGCGTTGACCTCGCTGGTGCCGGACGTTGCCAGCACAGCAAAATGAGTCGCGGTCTGTGGATTAAGTGAGTTAAATCTGGTGCGGGCACCCGCGGCCACAAGTTGACTCGACCCGGTGGCGACAACACCTGATCCGCCGATGGCCACGCGCACACTGTTGGCGCCGCGGTTGAAGAATTCAATCATGCCATTCGGGCCGTTGAAATTCGGATCTTTCCATACCAGCGCCTGTGTCGCGCTGGTCGTAGTTGCCGTGCGAACATTGTCGATGCGCTCGTATTCCGGCAGGTCTGCAGCGGTATCGACATCGATCGAGTTAGGGCCATAACCGTGGCGAAAGGTGGTGCCATTGAGGAATCGCAACCGGCCAAAGGTGCCCGTGCCGAAATAGACGCAGGAGCTATGTGCAAACGGCCAGCCCGTCATCTGGAAGTTGACCCCAGAAAAGTCGATTCCGCGCACTGTTCCCGCCAGTTCCAGCGACGGGATTTTGGAGGCAGCATCGCGGCTGCGGATCGTGAGTCGACCACCGGCCGCCCACATATCGCGGTTGCTGATGGTGCGCAGTGTGAAGTTGGCGCCAACAATCTCCACAACTTTGTCCGCAAGCGTGGCCGCGCTGTTGGCAAATACGGAGTCCCATTCCGCGTCGCTTGTAACGAGATAGTCCGCGCTTTTTTGCGGAGCGCTACTTCCGAACAGTGATTGTCCGCCTACGATCATTCGACCGAGCATCAGGCGCAGGCCACAATTGCGGTTGCGGTTGTGCCAGTGGCACGGACATGGCTGGCGCGGACATAGATGTAGCCGCCGGCAGGGACATTTTCGAACACCACATCGGTGATGCCATCGGTCGATCGAAGGGTCACCCGCCCACTGCCGCCGACATAAAGATACTTTGGGACACTGGGCAGCGGCACGGTATCACTGGGCGTGACGGCAAAAGCATTTTCTGCAGGGGTTAGCGGCGATTGCACCGAGCCTTCGAATTCATCAGCCATTTTGTAACCTCTTTGTTGTGGATTCGACCTATGAGAAACCAAATTGGCAAAGAGTAGGAAAGTCGTTTCTGCTATGCTGCGCAATTGACCGTCCAATCGTGACCCAGCGGCACGGGGAGGAAAATCTGTTAGTGGAAACCACTCGGGATGAGTGCTATTCCTGAGGCCGGATGGGTCCTCTGGTAGATTGTCCAGCACCGGTTATAGGGCGTCAGGCTTCAACGCTGGAATACTTCCGCAGAAAACCATGTAGCCGAGGGTATTGATGAACCGCTTAGACGCGACGTATCGCGCCGTTCCTATGCCCGTCCAGCGGGTGCCATTCCCGCGAGCTAAGCCGCGCGGGTTGGCCCCTGTATTTTTGGCCGCGGCGTTCGTGTACATGCTTTTGCTGCCCCAGCAATTCAATCCGACGGTGGGCGGCATATACCTTTCGCCATTCCGTATCTTTCTGCTGGGCGCGTCGCTGTACCTAATGTCCGGCGCGTTGCAGCGAACCACGCGCTTTGCCTGGCCTGATTTGTTCATTTCCTTAGGGATGGCCTGGATTTGGCTGGCATCCTACATGACCAGCGGCTCGCTCCTCACCGCGGCTATCATGGGCGGCTCGCATACCGTTGACATCGGACTGTCCTATTTCCTCGCCCGGTCCACCATTCGGACTCCGGACGATCTGAGGCGTTTGCTGGTCCTGATTTCGCCCGGCATTGCGTTTACTGGTGCGATCATTGTGGTCGAAGCCGTTACGCATACCCTGATCCTGCAGCGCTTGGCCGGATTGCTTACCGGGTTGCCTTACCCGCAACGGCTTGATGTCCGGATGGGCTTCATGCGGGGCTGGGGGCCGTTCCCTCACCCAATCCTGGCGGGGATATTTATGGGAAGTTTGCTGCCGATTTACCTTATGGCGGGGCTTCGCGGCTGGCCGAAGATTTTTGGCATCCTTGGTGCAATTGGCGGAATGCTTACGATGAGCTCAGCTGCAATGCTTGCGATCGTCGTGGGGGGATTACTGACGGCTTATGATTGGCTGAGTGTGCGGATTGGCAATTTGAACTGGCGCGTCTTTTTGCTTTTTTCCGGAATTCTGTATGCCGCCGTTGAACTCACTACGAACTCGGGGGCCTACAACCTATTGGTTCGTTATGCATCTCTGAACACAGGTTCGGCCTACAATCGCATTCTGATCTGGGAGTACGGTTCCCAGAACGTGGCCCGAAACCCTTGGTTCGGCATCGGATATTCCGATTGGGATCGTCCAGACTGGATGTTTTCTGGTTCTTTTGACCATTTCTGGCTAATCACGGCTTTGCGGTTTGGCATCTTGGAAACGGTCTGCTTGTTGGGCGCGACGCTGATGAGTATCGTCCTGGTTGCCACACGATCCTCGCGGATGCCCACAGTTGATGCGCGCTTGCTGCGCGGCGTCGCGATTTCAGTGGCCGTTTTCGCGCTTGGGCTGAACTCTGTGTCCCTATGGATGTCAGTCCTCGCTTGGTTCTTCATGTTGATTGGGATTGCTGTCAGTCTCGGAACCACAACGCCTGAGCCATATCGAACACCGGCTGGCCGTTCCGTTGTAAGGTAACCGGTACTCGGCGTGTATTCGGGCGAGCACGACAAAACCGGCGGTGAGCACACCGACCTAGGCCGTGTTGGTAAAAGATTTAACATAGGGGAATGGCGGCAATGTTGAGGAAGCTTGCGAACGATAGGGCGGTCTTGTCGTAGCGGGTGGCGATCCGGCGCTGCTGCTTGAGCTTTCCGAACATGCGCTCGACGCGGTTGCGGTCCCGGTAGCGGCGATAGTCGGGATGCTCGGGCACCTTGCGGTTCGAACGGGGCGGGATGATCGGCAGGATGCCCCGGACCAGCAAGGTCTCCCGGAAGCGATCACCGTCGTATCCCTTGTCCGCCAGCAGCGCATCCCAGACGCCTTGTTCGGCTCAGCGCCGAAACCGGACATAGACCGAGTTCCACTTGCGGTAGCGCTCGTGCATGTCGCGCCAAGGGCAGCCGACCCGCAGCACGTGGAGCATACCATTGAGAAGGCGCCGATTATCCCCGGCGGGACGCGCCCAGCGTCCCCGCTCAGGCGGCAGCAGCGGCCCGATCAGTTCCCATTCCGCATCCGACAAGTCTCCGCGACCCATGACTGCTCCTCAAAAAGCAGTCTTGGAAGCGAAGCTGTGCAAAGCACAATCAGAACAAAGCGGATTTGGGAATCCCTTTTGTCAACACGGCCTAGGTTTCAAGAAATCCGGCAAGGGCTACTACGCGCCACTCAAAAATGTGCTGGATCTTGCTCGACGTTTAGTGTCGCGATCGGAGTTAGCTCTTCGCTGGGGCGTGGCAATGAGCTCAGTGAATGATGATCCTCGGGTATTTGAGGTTGAACGGGAAGCCTTTGGGTGGAAGCGAATGCAGTTCATTGCAGCTGGTGAGCTTTGCTAAGCTCCGAACGAAAAATCCTAAGTCCTTATTTTTCAAGGGGAAAAAATTCAGGAGTCTTAAGCTAGACACGGCGTATGAAGGAATATGGGATTGCTAGCGTTCAGCCGCCTCCGCGGCTGTATCCTCGCTATGCATCCTTCGCTTTGCTACGGATCCGCTGCGGGCAGGCGGTCGCCCTTGCGGCCCTATGGGCGGTTCCAATCCAGCCGACCTCGTAAGTTACGCGGCTTTCGGCCGATCCAGCCAACGACCCGCCTTCACGCCACCGGTGATCAGGAAAGGGACGAGCACGAAGCTCAGCGCCACCTTGGCGGTGACCTGCCCGATCACCAGATTGCCGATATCGCGCTCGCCATAGAACGCCAAGGTGATGAAGATCACGGAATCGACCGATTGGCTCAAAGCCGAGGCGACCGCGCCGCGTGCCATCAGCCCCAAGGTGGTCGCCTCACCGCTCCCCTTCAGTCGGTCAAAAATCCAGACATTCAGCAGCAGCGACACAAAATAGGCCGCGGGCCCGGCCGCCATGATCCGCGGCGTTGTCGCGTGGATCAGTTGAAACGCGTCCAAGCCTTCGGGCCACATGTTGGGATCGGCGGGCAACGACAAGACCACAAAAATCAGCGCGATCGATACAGCCAGAGGCAAAAAGCCCCAGAACACCAGACGCTTGGCAATATGGGCGCCGTGGATCTGGGCCACCGAACTGGATAACACCACCAACACCAGAAACGCGAAAATGCCCGCCTCGACGCCCAGTTGCGTTGGCCACAGCTGCACCTGTTTGACCGCGAGAAATCCGGCGAGCACCGTCATGCCGCCGTAAAGCAGGCAGAAGACAAACAACGACATCGGAAATGACGCGGGCGCAGCGGCAGGTTCGGTCTGGTGCATCACCGGTAGCTACCCAGCGTCGCTGCAAAAGAAAAGCGGCGTGGACACGGCTGTCACCGATGGCTTGCTGCCCATTAGCCGCAGGCAGCTACGCATCTCGGCTTGCAACGCTTCGCGCAAACTGCCACGCCGGTAGTACGCTGCGCGCAAGGCGGGTATTTTTGCGCGCCCAGGGGTTTAACGCTTCCGACATGAAGAAGGGCAATTTGCTGCCGTGAACGAGAGTATCACGTCCGTCCTGCTAAGCCTTGCAGGCGTGCTCGCCATTCTTGGGATTGCCTTTGCGCTGTCGACCGCGCGGCGCAGGATCAACCTGCGCGTGGTGGGATCGGCCTTTGCGCTTCAGGCGATTACAGCATTGATCGTGCTGCGCACCGACGCAGGCGTGGCAGTAATTGGCGGGCTGTCGCAAGGCGTGATTGCGCTGCTGGATTTTTCCAAGGTCGGGATCGCATCCGTGTTCGGACCGATGGAGACCAATCCCTTCGCCAACACCTTCGTCATCGCTGCGCTACCCGTCATTGTGTTCTTCGCGGCAATCGTTTCGATCCTCTACCATCTGGGCATCATGCAGCGGCTGGTGCGCTGGGTTGGCGGCGCGATCGGCTGGATTACGGGCATCAGCAAGGTTGAGGCCTTGGGCGCGGCGGCCAACATCTTCGTCGGCCAGTCGGAAAGCCCGCTGGTGGTGCGGCCCTATCTCGCCGCGCTTAGTCCTTCGGGACTGTTCACGTTGATGACGGTGGGCATGGCGGGCGTTGCCGGCACCATTCTGGCAGCCTACGCCAGCTTCATTGGCGCAGAGGCCGTGCCTTTCCTGCTGGCCGCCGCGTTCATGTCGGCGCCGGGCGGGATTTTGATGGCCAAGATCATGATGCCGGACGATGCGCCGATCACTGCCGCCCAGAGCAACGGCGTCGCCGCTGCAGCAGTGGCGCGCGCGCGTGGGCGGGGCAACGGCCTGGCTGAGGCCACCCGCGTCGTGATGTATGACGAAAACGGGCAAGAGGTGGAACTGCCCCAGTCGCGCATCAGTGCAACCGGCCCGGCCGCGATCCTTGAAGGCGGCCTCAAGACCGACGAGGTCAGCACGGCGGAAACCTTCGAGGAAGGGCAGCGCCCTTCCAATATCATCGAGGCGGCTGCGCAAGGCACCCAGACGGGCGTGAAGCTGGCGGTGGCTGTGGGCGCAATGGTGATGGTATTTGTCGCGCTGGTGGCGCTGGCAAACGGGATGCTGGCGGGCATCGGCGGAGGCATCGTGAACCTCGCTGACGGCATGGGCGCGCCGTTCAGTCCCGAAACCGCAGCCTGGTTTCAGGCCGTCAGCTTCCAGAAACTGCTCGGCTACCTGTTTGCACCTGTGATGTTCCTGATCGGCATATCCGAGTGGGATCAGGCGCAGATCGCCGGCGGGCTGTTCGGCACCAAGATCGTGCTCAACGAATTTGTCGCCTTCATTGATCTGGGGGCCATGCAAGGGGATGAGCTTTCTGCGCGCAGCCGGGCGATTGTCACCTTTGCGTTGTGCGGCTTTGCCAATTTCTCCTCGATCGCGATCCAGATGGCGGTGACCGGCGGGCTTGCGCCCAATCAGCGTCCGGTGATTGCACGGCTGGGGCTGCGGGCGCTGGCCGCGGGCAGCCTCGCCAACCTGATGAGCGCCGCCCTGGCGAGCCTGTTCCTTCCGGTTTGAGCGCCGCCCGAAACGCCCGCGCGTGAAAGACTTGGCAGGCGCGCGGGGTGCGGTGTAAGGGCGCGGGCATGACCACTATTGCTTCTGTCTCGCTGGCCCAGCCGCTTGAAACCATTGCCGATGAATTGGGCCGCAGCTTCGGCGAAAATGGCTTTGCCGTGGTCCGCGATCACGGCATCCCGCAAGCCCTGATTGACGAGGCCGAGGCGGTCTCCAAGGCCTTCTTTGCGCTGCCCGACGCGGTCAAGCGTGCCTACAAGATCGAAGGTGGCGGCGGTGCGCGTGGGTACACGCCGTTCGGCACGGAAAAGGCCAAGGACGCGCAGGTTTTCGACCTGAAGGAATTCTGGCACGTCGGGCGCGATCTGCCCGCCGGGCACCCGCTGGAACAATTCATGGCGCCTAACGTGTGGCCCGCCGAAGTCGAAGGCTTCCGCACGACCATGAGCGCGCTGTTCGCCGCGTTCGAAACCGCCGGCGGACGCGTGCTTGAAGCGATCGCGCTCCACCTGGGCCGCCCGCGCGATTTCTTTGCCGCCAGCGTCGAGCACGGCAATTCGGTGATGCGGCTGCTGCATTATCCGCCGCTGGGCGAAGGCGCGCCTGAAGGTGCGATTCGCGCTGCCGGTCACGAGGACATCAACACCATCACGCTGCTGCTGGGGGCCGAAGAAGCCGGGCTGGAACTGCTGACCCGTTCAGGTGAGTGGCTGCCGATCCCGTCGGCCGAGGGCGCGCTGGTGATCAATGTGGGTGATATGCTGCAACGCCAGACCAACGGGCGGCTGCGCTCGACCACCCACCGCGTGGTGAACCCGCGCGGGGACGCCGCACGTCGGGCGCGCTTCTCGATGCCGTTCTTCCTGCATTTCCGGCCGGATTTCGTGATCGAGCCCTTGCCCGAATGCATGGATGCCGATGCCGCGACTCCGCCGCCCGCACCGATCACCGCGCATGATTACCTGATGCAGCGCCTGCGCGAGATCAATCTCGCCTGACGGGCGGTTTTTCGGCTCATTGATACACCGTGGGAAATTCCGTGCGGGCGTTGCTGCGATGCAACACCGCCTCGCGGAACTCCCGTAAAACCGTCATTTTTCTGGCGTTGGAAAAAACGCGCCCTAATGAATCGCCGCGCAGGGACGGGGCATTTCATCAAACCGTCACAGAATAGTCGCTTTGCCGCAAGCGTTCGGGCCTAGGGCAGGCCTCGATACCGTATTCGACTTCTCTCCAACGTGACCAGGGGCCTCTATCCATGAAGCTTAAGTATCTCCTCGCAGCGAGCATCGTAAGCCTTGCCGCGACCACCACCATCGCCACACCGGCGTTTGCGCAGGAAACCACCTCGTCGATTCGCGGTGATGTTCTCGACCAGAACGGCAATCCGGTTGTCGGCGCGACGGTGACGATCACCCACGTACCGTCGGGCACGACGGCGACGCAGACGACTGACGCTGCCGGTGGCTTCAACGCCGCGGGCCTGCGCTTGGGTGGTCCTTTCACCGTCGAAGTGAATTCTGACGGTTACGAGCCTGCCGTGCAGGAAATCGGCTTCCTTTCGGCAGGCCAGGCGCAGCGTATCAGCGTACAGATGGCTGAAGCCGGCCAGGCGATCGTCGTCACCGGCGCACGCACCCGTTCGGCAATCACGCTGGGCACCGGTGCTGCCACCGTGTTGAATGCGCGCGACATTGCTGGCGTAGCGAACATCAACCGCGACATTCGCAACCTTGCAGCGCGTGACCCGCTGGTGACGCTCGACGCCACCAACAACGGCGCGATCAGCATTGCCGGACAGAACAACCGCTTCAACCGTTTCACCGTGGACGGCGTGGCCTTTGGCGACCCCTTCGGTCTGGAATCGGGCGGCCTTGTGTCGGCTCGTGGCCCCGTGCCGCTTGACGCGATCGGCGAATTCTCGGTTGAAGTTGCTCCTGTCGACATTCAGCAGGGCTTCTTTCAGGGCGGCGCGATCAACACGCAGCTCAAGTCGGGCGGCAACCGCTTCACCTTCTTGGGCGGCGCGTACTATCAGGACGACAATCTGCGTGGCGACCGTGCCCGCGAATTGACCCGCGTTGGTGAATTCGAATCGCGGATTTACACGGCACAGGTCACCGGACCGATCATCAAGGACAAGCTGTTCTTCGCGGTCACCTACGAACGGACGCGTGACACCGTCCCAGCCGATGTCGATCCCTCGCAGCTGGGCATCACCGACGCCGAACTGACCCTTATCAACGATACGGCCCGCAACACCTACAATTTCGACACGCTTGGCGTTGCCGATTCGATTGTCGAAAAAGACGATAAGTTGGTCACAAAGCTCGACTGGAACGTGGCTGACGGTCACCGCTTGAGCGCCACTTACATCTGGAACGAAAGCTCGCTGCTGGCAGGCCAGACTGGCGTGGGCGCGATCAATGCCAACAACCCGACCTTCAACCTGCTGTCGAACAACTACACGCAGGGCGCGGTCAACCACTTCGGGGTTGTCCAGTCGAACAACCAGTGGTCGGACAGCTTCTCGACCCAGTTGCGCGTTTCCTATGCCGATTATCTGCGTCTGCAGGTTCCGATTGGCGGCAATCGCGAGTTCGGTCAGTTCCTGGTCTGCCTCGATCCGACCAACCCGCTCGCTCCGGCCACAGGTCAACCGGCAAATGGCTCGGCACCGCAGGTCTGCTCGCCATTCCAACAGCGCGTCCAGTTTGGTCCGGACGTGAGCCGCCAGGCCAATGAATTGGACAGCCAATCGCTGGCCGTCGAGTTTCAGGCTACGCTTAGCCTCAACAACAACAGTGTGAAGCTGATCGCAGAACGTCGTCGTCAGGATGTGCGCAACCTGTTTGCTCAGCGCGTTTCGGGCCAATGGCTGTTCGACAACGTCGCCGACTATCAGGCTCAGCGCGCCAACGAACTGGTGCTTGCCGTCCCGCTTCGCGGTGGCATCGACACGGTCACGGCCGAATTCCAGAACAACAGCTGGACCTTCGGGATTATGGACACGATCGACGTGACCGACAACCTGACCGTGGTTGCTGGCATGCGGTACGACCTGTTCGACTCGCCGGACCGCCCGTTCTTTAACGAGTTCTTCCTTGAGCGTTTCGGCTTTGCCAACACCTCGACGCTTAACGGGCGTGATCTGTTCCAGCCGCGTTTCGGCGTAAACTGGCAGCCCGCCGACCGCCTGCAGATCCGTGGTTCGGCTGGCCTGTTCGGGGGCGGAAACCCGCTGGTTTGGATTTCGAACAACTTCTCGAACCCCGGCCCAACGCTGCAGAACGTCACAATCCGTCGTAATGCCAATGGCTCGTTCACCATTCCAGAGCAGAGCGTTCTTGGTTTGACGACCCCCCAAGTGCAGACACTGGGTGCGGCAACGCTCAACAACGTCACCGGCGGAACGGGCGTGCCGCAGTCACTGCTTGATGCCGTGCGTCAGGCCGGATTTGCCGGATCTCCGACCAACGCGCTCGATCCGAACTTCAAGCCGCCTTCGCAGTGGCGCCTTTCGGGATCGTTCGATTACGAAGCTGATCTCGGCTTCCTTGGTGATGGCTGGAACATCGGTGCCGACGTGATCTATTCGCGCATTAACGATGCCCTCGAATGGACCGACCTGCGCTCGGTGCAGACGGGTACGCTGCCTGATGGTCGTCCCCGTTACGGCGTTCTGCCGGGTACTGCCGGTGAAAACACTGACATGCTGCTGACGAACACCGGATTTGGCGAAAGCTGGAACCTTGTGGGCCGGTTCAACAAGGTCTGGGATGCAGGCTTCTTCCTGAACGGTGCGTATACCTATCAGCAGGTTGACGATCAGAACCCGGGCACGTCGTCGGTGGCGTTTTCGAACTATACCAACACGGCCTTCACCGACCCGAACTTCGCGGCGCAGGGCATCTCGAACTATCAGCGCGATCACCAGTTCCGCCTCGGAACCGGTTTCGACGGTGAACTGTTTGGTGACAACAACACCCGCGTCGAACTGTTCTACAACGTCCGTTCGGGCCAGCGTTACAGCTACACCTTCAACGACATCACGAATGGTCGTTCGGCGGTGTTTGGTGTGAACGGTCGCGCAAGTCGCGGTTTGCTCTACGTGCCGAATGTCAGCAGTCAGACAGCCGATCCGTTGGTATCCTATGATTCGGCTGCAACCTTTGCAGCAGTCCAGAACCTTGTGCAGAACTCGGAACTGAATGAATATCAGGGCCAGATTGCGCCAAAGAACATCGGCAAGACCCCTTGGGTGCACAAGCTGGACTTGTCCGTGCGTCAGGAAGTGCCGCTGCCCCTCGGTGGAAAGATCGAGCTTCTGGCCGATGTCGAGAACGTGCTGAACATGATCGACAAGGATTGGGGCACAGTCCGTCAGGTTGGCTTCCCCTATACGGCAGCGGCGGTGAACGTTTCGTGCGTCGCTGTGGGTGACAACACTTGCGGGCAGTATCGTTATGCCAGCTTCCGCGCTCCGATCGAAGCGACCAACATCAACGGCTCGCTGTGGGGTGTGCGCTTCGGGGTTCGCGTTCGCTTCTGATCGCACAACGAAGCATTGAAATACGAAAGGGCGGCCCAGCAATGGGTCGCCCTTTTGCGTTACGATGCACTCAGAGCCTCAGCGCGGCACGTTGTCTGGCCGCAGAGCTGCCGCAGCAGACGCGTATTCATCGGCAAGCTCCAACAGCTCACGGGCCCCTGCAATCAGGGTTTCGCCGGGCGCGCTGACCTTGATGGCGCGCTCAAGCTGTGCGGCGGCCTCTCCCAGTGCAGGTTCTGCAAACATCGCCGCTGTGCCGGCCAGCTTGTGCAGCAGGTGCGCAAGATTGCCGCGTTGATCCTGAGATCTGCGGTCATCGCCGGCCAGCCAGCCACCATCCAAGGCCGCCTGCACCGCGTTGACAGCCTCACGCCGCCGTTCCTGCCAACGGGCCACAAGCTGCGGCGATCGGGCGAGCGCCGAGGCTCTGGCGGCGGCGTGTGCAACGGATGGGGCGCCCGGATCAGATGGCGATGCTGCAGGATGTGCCTCCTCGACAATGCGGGTCGGCAGCCAGCGCTGCAAGGCGCGGGCAAGTTCGGCGAAAACCACCGGCTTGGCCAGATGCGCCTGCATCCCTGCGGCGCGTGCGGCGGCGATATCTTCGGGAAAGGCATTGGCTGTGAGCGCGATCACCGGCAGCAGCCCCGGTCCGATCCCCTCGGCCCGGATCGCCTGCGTGGCGACAAGGCCATCACATTCGGGCATCTGGATATCCATCAGCACCAGATCATAGGGACGGCCGCGCATGATCGAATCGATCACCATCGCGATCCCTTCTGCCCCGTCATGCGCCACTTCGACTGCCTGACCGCAGCGTTCGAGCATCTCGGTCACCAACAGCCGGTTGATGTCGTGATCCTCAACCAGCAGGATCCGTGAGGGTGCCAGAGATGCAGGCAATGGCGCGGATCGTATCGGCGCGCCCGATAGCATGGCATCAGGCACTGGCGTATCTTGCACTGGCGTATCTTGCACTGGCGGATCCTGTATCGGCGCGGCGAGCACCGCAGGAAGCACCAGGGTAAAGCGCGATCCCTCGCCCGGCGTGCTTTCCACCTCGATATGTCCGCCAAGAAGTGCGGCGAGTTGGCGGCTGATCGACAGGCCGAGTCCTGTTCCGCCGAACCGCCGCGCCGTTTCCGCGTCACCTTGAGTGAAGGCGTTGAAGATCGTTTCGAGCTGGCGTGGGCTAATTCCGATCCCGCTGTCGGCAATGGTGATCCGAACATCCTGGTTGCTGACGCGGTAACTTACGCGAACGCTGCCAACTTCCGTGAATTTGACCGCATTGCCGATGAGATTGAGCAGGATCTGCCGCAGCCGCAGCCCGTCTGTCATAAGCCATGACGATAGGGGCTCGTCCTTGCGGCCATCAGGTCCAACCTCCGCACAGGCCAGTTCCAGTTGCAAGCCCTTGCGCTCGGCCGCGGGGCGATGCAGCGCGGCACATTCGGCAAGGCTGGCATGAAGGTCGACCGGTGCACGGTCGATCGTGAACTGCCCGCTTTCGATCTTGGAAAGATCAAGCACGTCGTTCAGCAGCATCATCATCGAACGGCCCGATTGGACGATCAATTCGGCAAAGCGGCGCTGATCATCGGTCAGATCACCCTGCAGCATCAATTCGGCAAAGCCCAACACGCCGTTCATCGGGGTGCGGATCTCGTGGCTCATATTGGCGAGAAAGTCCGATTTGGCGCGCGCGGCATTTTCGGCATGGCGGCGGGCGCGGGTCAACAGCAGCTCAAGTTCGACCCGTTCGGTCACGTCGCGCGCGGCCACCACCACGCCTTCGGGCACGCTGGTTTCGGGGTTGCGGACGAGTGCGCAATCGGCCTCGAGAAAGACGGGCGAGCCATCAACATGGTCGGCAAAGCGGCGATAGGTTACCCGTTCGTGCTCGCTGGCGCCGCTCAGCAGCCGATGCAGCGCTTCCAGCGCCCGGTCATGCGCATCGGGATGGAGCCGCGTCGTAATGTGCTGGCCCAGCATGATGTCGGGGGACACCGCCATGACATCGCGCACCGATGGTGAGGCATAGGTGCACACTCCGGCGAGGTCGAAGCGCAGGATCGCATCGCTGATGTTATCGGCCAGCAGATCAACCTCGCGCTTCCCGATTTCGAGACGCGTCATCATGCGATCCCGACCGGCGAGCATCGCGGCTACGGGAAGTCCGGTGAGAAAATTGGCGGCGATGAAAGCTTGCAAAAGATGGAGCTGGGCGATCCCTGCGCCGCTCGTCCCTGCGATCGGCCCGATGCCAGCCCAAGTCATCACAGCGGCGACCACCGCTACGCCGCCGACATTGAGCGCCGTTCCAAGACTGCCGAGCCGGAAGGCATGCAGCAAGGTGATCGGCTGGATCAGGAACATCAGCGGATAATGCGTTTGGTTGAACACCAGGAACGCGCAGGCCATCCCGCCGCTCAGCAGGGCTGCCTTTTCAAGGGGCCGGGCCAAAGTCTGCGCGGAGGGGCTGCGCATCCGGTCTGCCAGCAGCAGGATGGTCGGCACGACCAGCACCATCGCCATGCTATCGGTCAGAAACCAGGTGACGGCCCCGGCGCGCCCCTGTTCAAGAGTGTCTCCCATTGCCGGGGCGACAATGACGGCCGAGATGAGCGGGCCGACAAGACCGCCCGCCCAGACGAAACGCGCCAGATCCGCAAGCCGGGTGATGTCCGGCTGCACCTGCGCCGCGCCGCGCGCGATCACCAGCACGGCGGCGATTTCTGCGACGTTGGCCAGCGAGAAAAGCACTGCGATGGATCCGGGCATCTGCTGCACGATGTTGCTGGCAAGGCTGCCGGCAAAGCAAGCAAACAGGACAGGCAGTTCGCTGCGCAGTCTGATCCGGAGCAGAAAAGCGGCCGCGCAGGCGTTCGCCAGCCAAATCTGACTGACGCTTTCTCCAGCATTCGCCAACCCAAGGCTGAGAAGCGCGACCGCAAAATAAATCGCGCCGCCACACAGTGCGACAAGCAGGCTTTTTCCGTCGACCTGTCCGGCGGCGATCCGGTCCAGGCCGAGCCAGCGCAGCGGTAACGTCCGGTCGGGAGGCTTGCCAGCGCTGTCAGCTGGAGCAGTGGCAAGGCGGTTGGCAGCGCCAAGACGCCCGTCCGTGCCATCCGCGCCTGCGCCGGTCAGAGGACGTGAAACGTCAGGCGCGCCCAAAGGGACCGCGCTTTCACAGGCGAAGTCGGTATCTGCGTCCGGTGGCCGGTTGCCTCCGTGCGGGTCATGATCCAATGCGCGGTCGATCAGTGCGGTCCATCGCCAATAGCTACATGGCTGGTATAAGAGGCCAACGCGACCTGCGGAGACAACCGCATCCGCAATGGACCCAAAGTAACAGCAGGCCTGAGCCCATGTCGATCAACCGCAGCTTCCAAACGCGACCGCGGAAGTTCAAATGGCCGCTGATCACTGGGATCGTGCTGTTCCATCTGGCTGCGCTTTACGGGCTCGCCTTGGCGCTTGCGCCGGCACTAACGGCCTCGGTGGAGCGCGAGGTGATGGCGGCCTTTACTGTCACCATAGCGCAGCCTCCCGCTCCCCCTCCGCCGCCGGAAAATCAGTCCGAACCCGATGAAGGCGCGCAAGGCGATCCCGGGCGAGTCGCTGTGGCACAGCCCGTTACAAGCCCTCCCCCGCGGGTGCCGTTGAAGCAGGACAGGCCGCTCCCCCGTGCCGCGTCCACGGGAATAGCCAGCGAATCGGGTGCATCTGCCACCGGCGATGGGACCGGGGCGGCTGGAAGCGGGCAGGGCACAGGCAGCGGAAATCGCGGCGTGGGGCAGGGCGGCGTGGCCGTGTCCAGGCCGATCCACATCAGCGGCGGTATCGATAACGCCCGCGACTATCCGGTCCCTGAAGGCGGGCGTGCGGCGCGGCGCGGTACGCAGGTCATTGTGAAGGTCACGGTCGGCACCGATGGGCGCGCGCGTGATTGCGTGGTCTTTCGCCCGAGTCCCGACCCCGAGGCCGATCGGATCACGTGCCAGCTGGTCGAATCCCGCCTTGGTTTCCGGCCGGCGGTCGATCCGAACGGCAATCCTGTACCTGCGCCGTTCTACTGGCGCCAACAGTGGTTCTGATGCGGAAGCGGATGTGCGCGGTCAGGGCGCGAGCAGCCGCCCGCCTTCTTTCTTGACCGCTGCTTCCAACGGGCCTCTCATCACACCCAACAGCAGCGGCAGGTCCATCTCAATCACGACATCATTGTCGCGAATTTCGACGCCGCCCGGAATGTTCGTACCCAGAACCGCCGCAGTGATGGTCATGTGGTCTTCATCCGGCCATCCGGTTGTCACACTGGCGAGGCCTGCGGGGAAGAAATCTGCGATTTCGTCCGCATGAGCGCGCATCCGGCGACGCACCTCGTCCTTGGTGAGGTCGTGGGGAAGGGTCACACGCATGGCTTAGCGTTCCTGCTTTGTGGGGACAGTGGAGAAATCGGGCAGCGGCACGCCGGTATCCGGCATCCCGGTGCCGCCGGTAAGATCTTCCAGCGCCGCTGCCCCGCCATAGCGGTATTCGAGATAGCGGCTCTTGATTGCGAGATCATCGAGTGCGCCTTCGGCCAGCCGCCGGGTGACGCGGTCAACCTCGCCCGACAGCTTGGTCAGGCTTTCCGTCAGGCGGTCATCGGCGGTCTTGCCCGCGTGCTGTTCGCTGCGCAGATGGGCGGGGATCTTGCGGTAATTATCGATCGTTTCGGGGATATACTCGCCCACGAGCTCGCGCACTTCGGCCATCGCTGGCTCGTTGTCGCCCAGGCCTTTGAGCTGCAGGCCCAGCGCATCGAGCTGCACGCCTAACTGGTCGACAATGGCCTGCGCCGGCGGCGGCAGGGCGGGGCGCTGCGCTTCCAGCCACAATTCGGTGCGCGCGACCATCTGCTGGGGGTTGCCAAGCTTCAACTCGGCGCGCTTTGGCACCTTTACTTTGGGGAAGCTTGAAAACACCGCGATAGCCACGGCCGTGGCAATGACCACGGCCATCACACCCCAAAAGCCAATCCCGTTGACGAAAGCTCCGGCAATCCCCGCACCCAGCCAGATCGTGACGACGGCAATGGCGATGTTGCGAACCCGCTTGAGAAGGCTCTTCATCTTTACTTCGGCCGAACCCTTGCCGATGCTCTGGCCGCGCGGCGCAGGGCGGTGCGTCCCGCCATCGCGCTGTACGACGAGGCTGGTTTTCGCCTCGCGCATTATGCGGTCGGAATCGCGGGTGCTGTCAGGCATCATTTATCCAGTGCGAGCAGCGACGGTGTTTGCGAGGCAACCTTGGCCTGCGCCTGCGCCTGTCCTTCGGCGCGCGCGATGTAGCCCTTGGACTTTTCGACCTCGGCGGACAGCGTCGTCACAGTCTGCTTCATCGAATCCAGCGCGCGGATCTTGAAACTGTCGACCTCGTCCATCGTGTCATAGATGTTCTGAAAAGCGCGCTGCAGCGTTTCCAGCGGGATCGTGGCGGAGGCGGCCTGTTCGTGAATCTGTGCGGTCTGTTCGCGCAGCAGCGTGCTGGTCGAATCAATGATGTCGCTGGTGGTCTTGTTGAGCGCGGTGATCTGGCCCAGCACCAGGCGCTGGTTGGTCATCGCCTGCGCCACCGTCACCGCGGTGCGCAGCGCGCCCACGGTGGTGGTCGAAGCGCGATCAACGCCCTTGACCAGTTCGACATTGTTTTTCTTGACCAGATCGAGCGCGAGGTAGCCCTGCACGCTCACCGCCATCTGCGTCAGCAAGTCCTGCGTGCGCTGGCGGACATAGAACAGCGCGCTTTCCCGCAGCGCCTTGGCCTTGGCGGGGTCCGAGCTGTCGAGTTCCAGCGCCTTGGCTTCCAGCCGCGCATCCAGCGTCTTGGCGATATGGATCATCTGTTCCAATTCGCCCATCGCGGCCCACAGCTTCTGCCGTTCGGTATCGATCGCGGCATTATCGAGATGCAGCTCCTTCTTGCCGCTTTCCAGCCTGGTGAGGATCGAAGCGATGTGCCCTTGCGCGGACGTGTAGCTGTCGAAGTAATTCTTGATCTTGTTGCCGAACGGAATGATCCCGAGAATCTTGCGCGGGCCCGACAATTTGCCCTGACGACCCGGATCGAGATCCTCGACCGTGCGGCGCAGTTCGGCCAGATCCTTGCCGACGCTGCCATCGCCATCCATCGAGCGCACCGGGCGATCGAGGAAGCGGTTCGACATTGCGGCGGCCGCGCGCACCTGTTCCTGCCCCATGCGGGTGATCTGGTCGACCTTTTCACCGAAGGCGGGCGAATTGGCATCAATCGTCACCAGATCATTGACGAAGGCGTCGACCTTGGTGTCGAGCTTTGACTTTTGTTCCGTGGTGACAGGCACCAGACCTGCTGCCTGTTCGGGCATGACCTGCGGCACCGGATCGGGCGGTGTAAGCGAGAACGGGGTTGCGGTCGCCGTTTGCGTTTCGGTGCTCATGCCTTGTCTCGTGCTCCCTCAAACCAGCCGCGCCCTCGGACGGCGACACTGCCTACTGTATTAGTGATCTAAAACACGCCTTTCAAGCGCGCCCTTGCATACCAGTGTCCCATGGTAAGCCAGATTGGCGGCCCGCGTCCATCGCCCTCGACGGTCACGGCGCGTTCGTGATGGCTTGGCAATTGGGCCTGCGGCACGCTATCGCCCAAGGCTCGACACTTGGCCAAGGGCTTACTGATGAACGAAACCGCTGGACCGAGCGCATCGCCCGAGGCCGCCATTGCGGCCGAAGCGGGCATTGAAAGGACGCCTGCGCCCACGCCCATACCGGCTGCCGCCACCTTGGGCACGATATTCGGCAATGTTCGCGAATGGTGGACTGTTCATGTCATCGGGCAAGTCGATCAGTCTGAAGTGATTGAGCGCCGACGCGATGATGGCAAAATGTCGGAACATTACCTGTTTATGACGGCGATGAGCGGCGGGATCGCAATCCTGGGCCTGCTGCTATCATCGCCTGCGGTGGTGATCGGGGCGATGCTTTTGTCGCCGCTGATGGGGCCGATCATGGGGCTCGGATTTGCGCTGGCCATTGGCGATTGGGATTGGCTCAAGCGTTCCGTGCTGACTCTGGCGATCGGAAGCGTCCTGGCGGTCCTGCTATGCGCGTTGCTGGTCTTCCTTTCGCCGATCCAGACCATCACAGAGGAAATTGCCGGGCGCACCCGGCCCAATCTGTTTGACCTGTTTGTGGCGCTGTTTTCCGCACTGGCAGGCGCTTATGCCATGATCCGCGGGCGCGAAGGCGCGATTGTCGGCGTGGCGATTGCCACCGCCTTGATGCCACCACTGGCGGTGGTGGGCTTTGGCTTTGCAACGTGGAACTGGACGGTGTTTTCGGGCGCGCTGCTGTTGTTCGTCACCAACTTCATCACCATCGCGCTGACCGCCTTCGGGATGGCTAAACTCTATGGCTTTCGCAATTCGCTCAGCGCCCGCAACACCATGTTTCAGAATATTGCTTTGTTGGTGGTGTTTGGTGCGCTGGCTGTGCCCTTGGGCTTTTCCCTGAACCGGATCGCGTGGGAAACCAATTCACAGCGTATCGTCCGCAGCGAAATTAGCGAGCAATTCGAGGGACGCACGCAGGTGGATACCCTCGAAATGGAATTCGATGCATCACCCGTCATCATTCATGCCGTGGTCCTGACGCCCCGCCTGCAACCCGGCATCGAGAGCGCGATTGAACGCAGTTTGACCGAGCGCTTGGGCGAGCCGATCAAACTCGATCTGGTTCAATACGAAGTCGGCACCAATGAATCAGCGGCGGAACGGGCGCAGCTGTCGTCGGCGCGGGCGCGCGATGAGCGGGAGTCATCGGCGCGGGCGGAATCCCTGGCCGTGCGATTGGCGCTGGCAGCGGGCGTGCCGACCAGTGAAGTGCTGCTCGATACCAGCCGCCGCCGCGCGCTGGTGCGGGCCAAGCGATTGGACGGCGCCAGTCTGGCCACTTACCGTGCGCTTGAAGCGCGGATTGCGGTGGGCGAACCGGATTGGACGGTTGAACTCATTCCGCCAACCGCGGCTCTGCCATCGGCAATCCCCTTCGAAGGGGATCAGATAACCGATGCCGGAGAAGCGGCGCTCAGTGTGACAGAATGGGCGGCGAAGCGGCTTGATCGCAGCGTCGTGCTGGTCGGCCCTGCAGCCCAGGCCGCCGTCGCGGCAGAAGCGCTGCGTGGTCAGGGGCTTAGCGTTGGGGTACGCAGCGCGCCGGGTCTGCTGCGCCCGGAATGGGCGGCGGAACGCCAGTAGCTTAGGCCAGTCGTTCAGGCCGCCAGATCGATCGGCACGATCTCACCCGCCAGATACAGCGTCTTGGCCTTGGCGCGGCTGAGCTTGCCCGAGGACGTGCGCGGCAGCGTGCGCGGCGGCACCAGTTCGACGATGCAGCTCATGCCGGTGACGGATCGCACCTTGTCGGCGATTTGATCGCGCAGCCGCACGCGTTCTTCCGGATCACTGACCTTGCAATGCACCAGCACGGCGGGCGCTTCTTCGCCATTTTCCTTTTCGATCGCAAAGGCCGCAATATCGCCGTGGTTGAAGCCAGGCAGCTGTTCCACCGCCCATTCAATATCCTGCGGCCAGTGGTTTTTGCCGTTGATGATGATCATGTCCTTCGCCCGGCCAACGATGAATAGATAGCCTTTGGCGGTGTAGCCCATGTCGCCTGTGTCGAGCCAGCCGTCGACCAAGCTATCGGCAGTGGCATCCGCGTTGCGGAAATAGGAGTGCATGACGCTCGGCCCGCGGCACCATACCTTGCCGATCTGATGGTCGGCCTTGTGCGCGCCATCCTCGCCCTTGATCGCCACTTCCATGTCGGGAAGGGCCTTGCCGCAATTCACGATGGCGCGATAGCGCGCGGGGCGTGACAGATCGCGCGGGGCGCCTGACAGGCGCTCCTCCTCGACCAGTTCCACGCGGATCCCTTCGCCCGGCGGCATCACCGTCACCGCCAGCACGGCCTCGGCCAGGCCATAGGATGGGGTAAAGGACGCCGCCTTGAACCCGGCGGGCGCAAAGGCGTTGACGAAGTTCTGCATCACATCGGGCCGGATCATATCCGCGCCATTGCCCGCGATCCGCCAGCGCGACAGGTCAAACCGGTCTGCAACGCTGCTCTGGCTGGAAATGCGGCGTGCACAGATGTCGTAACCGAAGGTGGGCGAATAAGAGAGGGTATTGCCCGGATTGCGGCTGATCATGTCAAGCCATGCGAGCGGGCGGCGCGCAAAGGCATCGGGCTTCAGATAATCGCCCGACACCTGATTGGCGATCAACGACAGCAAGCAGCCAACCAAGCCCATGTCATGATACCACGGCAGCCAGCTGACGCAGCGATCATTTTCGCCCAGCTCCATCGTGGTGGAATGGCCGTACAGATTGTGCAGCAGCGCTTTGTGGGTGACGGCGACCCCGGTGGGAAAGCGTGTCGAGCCGGAGGAATATTGCAGATAACAGATATCATCCGGGCTGGCGGCGGGAAGATCGCATTCAGGCGCGGGGCGCTGGCCGAAATCCTGCCAGCTTTGTGCTTCGCACCCCTGCCGCGCGGCGGCTGCGCTGGCCATATCGGCGATTTCCTCGGGAAACAGTAGCAGCTTGGGGTCCGCGCTTTGCAGCTGCACCGCCAATTGGTCGATAAAATTGTCCTTGCCGCCAAAGGTGGTCGGCAGCGGTAGTGGCACCGGCCAGGCCCCGGCATAAACGCAGGCGCAAAACAGGGCGGCGAAATCGGCGCCGGTTTCTGCGATCAAGGCGACGCGATCTTCCCGGCCGATGCCGGCCGCGATCAGGCGCCGTGCCATGACCTGCGCATCATCGCGCAGCTGCGAAAAGGGATAGACCCGCGCGAGTTCCCCACGCATATCGTGGAAGTTAAGGCCTTTCAGGCTCTGCGCAGCATAGTCGATAGCGTCATTGAAGGTCGCAAACTGCGCACGGATTCGTGGCAGGTCACAATCATTCGGCGTCGGCTTCAAAGCGGCGTCGGTCATAATTTTCAGCGATACCCGTAAGTTGCGGCGCGATTGATGGTGTTGGTCCCGTTCGCGCTCTGGCATAACCCCGTGTCGCCAGGCATAACCCGGCGGCGTCCAATAGTTTGCATATGGTAAGGAAAGTGGCACGAATAAGGCGAAATGGTTTCACGTAAAGCGAATTCGTCATCGTCCGGTCGTGAGATCGGGGAGGATTCGGAGCGCAAGCGCCGGGGTGCGAAGCGGGTGAAACCCCCGCTGGGTGAGGCCAGTTTGCGTGATCTGGCGCTGCATTATGCCGCCCGTTTTGCTACGACAGGGGCGCGGCTCGAAGCTTACTTGGTTCGCAAGATCCGCGAACGCGGGTTGGCGCAAGACGCCGACGGGCGCACCGTGCAGATTGATCTTCCCGCGCTGGTCGCCCGGCTGGTGGAGCTCGGCTATGTCGATGATGATGCCTATGCCCGGGCGCGCGCGCGCGATCTTGGCGCACGTGGCTATGGAGCAAGGCGGGTCGAGGAGACCCTGCGCCATGCAGGCGTGGCCGAAGGTCTGCGCCAGGCCCATTCGCCCGGCGAAGCGGCAAGCCGGCAAGCCGCGGCCTTGATGGCGCGGAAACGCAGGCTCGGCCCTTATGGCGGGGAGGGTTTAAACGCTGGTGATCCGATCGCGACGCGCAAAGCGCGCGAAAAAGCCGTTGCAGCAATGCTGCGCGCAGGCCACCAGTACGACCATGCACGGTTCATCCTCGCGGCGCAGCGGCCGGAGGATGTGGACGAATGGGTCGACGAAGCGTTTGAAGCCTCCGGCGACGAGGAAGGGATCGAGGACCAATGGTAAGGCATATGCTGGCAAGCGCGGCGCTGATGCTGGGGCCCCTGGCCGCCTGTTCGCCGGGTGAGGGCGCAACCGCGCGGGCGCAGGTTCCTGCCGTGGCGCAAGCGAACACGGCTGCGCGCCATCCGGTCTCGGGCCTCGACGTGATCGATCTGGTGGTCGAAAGCGGAGCCAAGCGCATCCCGTTCAAAGTCGAACTCGCTGCCAGCCCCGAAGCGCAGGCCAGGGGCCTGATGTTCCGCACACAGCTTGGCGATAACGAGGGCATGATCTTTCCCTCGCCGGTGCCAGAGGTGCGCAGCTTCTGGATGAAGAATACGCCGCTGTCGCTCGACATCATCTTTGTTGGCCCGGACGGGCGGATTGCCAATATCGCGGCGAACACTGTGCCTTATTCGCTCGATTCGGTGTCATCGAAAGGGCCTGCCAGCGCCGTGCTGGAGCTGCGCGCAGGCCGAGCTGCCGAGTTGGGGATTGTGCCGGGGGACAAGGTCAGCTGGTAGTTGAGGCGTCCGCTGGGGCAGAAACGCGGGCGCAGATTCTGCCCCCTTGGCGCTCTGTGCCAATTCCGCTAGGCGCGCAGATCATGGGTATCCTCGCAAAAATCTTCACATGGTGGGACGGTGCCACACTTGGCACGCAGCTCTGGGCCCGCCGTGCGGGCGGCGAACATGTCGGCACAGACGGTGCCGGCAACGCCTATTACCGGGCCAAGCCCAAGGCTGCCGCGCTCAACACCGGATCATACACCAGCCGCGAAAAGCGCTGGGTCATGTATAACGGCGCCAATGATGCGAGCCGCGTGCCTAGCGAATGGCACGGCTGGCTCCACGGAACCTATGACGAAGTGCCCGAAAGTCATCTGCCGCCGCCGCGGATCTGGGAGACGGACTACGTGCCCAACGCCACGGGCACCGTGCAGGCCTACCGTCCGCAAGGTGCCTTGGAGCGCGGTGGCCAGCGCGCCCGCGCGGTGGGCGATTACGAAGCCTGGACGCCCGGCAGCGAAGACAGCTGAGGCGCGCAGTGCGGCCTTTCATCCCGGCTTTTTTGATGGTGGGCGCGTTGCTGCTTGCCGCGTGCGATGCTTCCGCGCCCCGCGGCGAAGCCGTCGAAGTTCCGATTACGGACGCGACTCCTGTGGCCACCGCCACGACGGCCGCCAACGCTCCGCCGGTCAATGATTACGGCGCGACCCCCATGGACGAGCGGGTTGCGGTGCTGGGGCTGCTCAACAAGCGCAACAATGTGGCTGAAGAGATTGAACTCAAACCGGGGGAAAGCCGCGAGATCGGGCCGGTGATCGTCCGCGTTTCCGCGTGCGAGCGCACGGCGCCGTGGGAGATGCCACAGCAAACCGGTGCCTTTGTGCAGGTTGATATTCAAGGCCGGGGCGACGCGCAGCACAGGCGCGTTTTCTCAGGCTGGATGTTCGTCGAATCACCCAGCCTCAACGTGGTCGAGCATCCGATTTACGATGTCTGGGTCAAGGACTGCACAATGCGCTTTCCGGGCGAAGAAGGCTCGGCAGCGGCGGCGCCTGCTGCTCCGGACAAGCCTGCAGCGCGACCTGCGGCAACGCCGACGGCGGTGCCTGAACCGGCCGGCGCGGCCGATCCTGCGCCCGGCGCATAGGTTCCCGATTCAAACTGGCGCCAGGCAGTGCCAAGGCTGTCACGCGGCAGGCCATGCGCGCGTTCCACCAGCCGGCGGTAATCGGCCTGCGCCAATTCGGTCGCCCCCATGCTGCGCAGATGTTCAGTCATGAACTGACAATCGAGCAGCATAAAACCGGCGCGCCGCATCAGCGCCACCAGCCAGGTCAGCGCGACCTTGCTGGCATCGGTTTCCCGGCTGAACATGCTTTCCCCGCAGAACACCCGGTCGAAGGAAACCCCATAAAGCCCGCCCACCAGCCGCGGCGCGCCATCGTCTCCTGGCAGCCAGCATTCGACCGAGTGGGCGTGGCCTGCGCGGTGCAGGCCGACATAGGATTGCACGATTCGATCGCTGATCCAGGTTTCGGGATGATCGGCACGCGGCTGCGCACAGGCGCGAATCACCTGTTCAAAGGCACGATCGACCGTCACGGCGAACCGATCAGCCCGCAAGGTCTTGCGCAGGCTCTTGGAGATGCGCAGACCGCCCAGCGGGATGATCGCCCGGTCGCGCGGCTCAACCCAGAACACTTCGGTATCTTCGCGCTTGTCCGCCATCGGAAAGATCCCGCTGCGATAGGCCAGCAGGAGGGTCTCGACGGGGATGGGAGGGCGTTGAGGCGCGTGCATAGGTGCGCTGCACAATACAGACCGCAAAGAGGATTGCCTATCCCCCCCGCCTTCGATAAAGGCACGCCTCCGACGCGCTGCAGGGGTGTAGCTCAGTTGGTAGAGCATCGGTCTCCAAAACCGAGGGCCTGCGGTTCGAGTCCGCACACCCCTGCCATTCTTGCGACGCGGTAGCTGTTTCGCTCCGTCGGTCCACCGTTCCATTCGCTTCGTGCCGGGGTCTTCAGCGCCCATCACATCTGCGCCTATGCATTGTTGCATTTGGGCTGGCGCGGGCGTAAGAGCCGTGGCGTCTTATCCGACATCGGTGGATCATCCAGCCCCTCCGGCGACCTTGTCCCGGGCGGCGCGGCCCCCTACCTGAAAACCACATCGGATAGGACGTGCAGGTATTACGCGAAGGGACGCAGCTATCATGGCTGATCAGAAGAACGCCGAACTCGGCAAGGTTGAAGAAAAGAAGCGCAAGACCTCGCCCGCCGAGTTCTTCAATCAGGTGAAGGCCGAGACGAACAAGATCGTCTGGCCGACACGTGATGAAACCGTGCGTACGGCGATTTTCGTGTTCATCTTCATGATCATCCTTTCGCTGTTCTTCCTGGCCATCGACAGCGCCTTTGGCGCCGTGGTGCGCGGGCTGATCGGCCTGCTGCAATAAGGCGCGCGGCGCTCCCCTTTTTCTGCCCGTCAGATCATTCATTTTCCAAGGACTCTTCATGGCTCGCTGGTACATCATCCACGCTTACTCCGGTTTCGAGAACAAGGTGCGCGACGCGATCATTTCCGAAGCCGAACGTCTCGGCCTGTCGGAAGGCGTGGAAGAGGTGCAGGTGCCAACCGAGACCATCACTGAAGTGAAGCGTGGCAAGAAGGTCCAGGTCGAACGCAAGTTCATGCCCGGCTACGTGCTGGCGAAGCTCAACCTGACCGATGATGTCTATCACCTCGTGAAGAACACGCCGAAGGTGACAGGCTTCCTTGGCTCCATGAACAAGCCGCAGCCAATCTCCGAACGCGAAGCCTCGCGCTATTTCGGCGGGGTGGCCGATGCGCAGGCTGCGCCCAAGCGCGAGATCACCGTCGATTACGAAATCGGCGATTCGGTCAAGGTGCTGGACGGGCCGTTCGCCAGCTTCAACGGGATCGTGGAAGAGCTCGATTTCGACAAGTCGAAGGTCAAGGTCAGCGTGTCCATCTTCGGCCGCGCCACGCCGGTGGAGCTCGATTTCGAGCACGTCGAACTGGCGAAGTAATGGTTGCGCAGCCCCTTCTGGGGCTGCGTCCTCGGCGCTGTTCCGCACTTTGCGCGGGCACCTGCGCGCGCGCGGTCGCGCTTGCGGCCTCTGACGAGGCCGTTTCAGCGCGCATATCGAGGCTGTGAAGGCGGCTTATGAAAACCCGCCCCGGCATCTGCCAGCGCAAGCGCCGCTATGCCACCCGCGAGGAGGCAGACGCAGTGGCCCTGCGCGCAACTGTGACTTTGCGCGCCTACAAATGCGCATTGTGCGGCGCGTTCCACCTCACCAGCCGGACCAAGGGACTCAGGCCCCCGTGTGCTTTGCAAGATGGCGCCATCAGTCGCATGCCATAAGTCTGTGCTGCGTCAGCGGGATCGTGTGTCTTTTTTTAAGAGTTCGCCTCGGGGCTCCATGCGACTTGAACGGGGGCAAAGAGCACGTTCGCCTACCTGCAAACCTCACGCATTCCTTTTGCAAACGTACCGCGGCGGAGTGGTGGTGCTGATTTTGGAGGGCATGGACCAGGCCCGGCATGCCTTCGGTAGTGAGGGCAGATCGCGTCGCCGATGTGCGCCGCTATTGGGTGTGCAACTCGCCAAAAGAGGCAGAGGGAGTGAAATATCAGTCAGGCAACTTCGCCGGTCATCCATGTCAGTGCGTGTCACCACAAGGGTCGCGAATACGTAAGGCGCAAGTCAGGTTGATTTGTACCAGGGCCATGACCCGGACGGAGACATAAAATGACTAAGGTTTCAGCGATATTTGATAATCATGCAGAAGCAGAACGGGCCGTCAACGATCTTCGGACACTTGGCCTTGCCGACACCGATATGTCGGTCATTGCCCATCACAAAGGCACAACCACGGCGCGGTCGGGAGACGGGGACGTGACCGACGAAGACCATACAAACGTTCTTCGCGGCATCCTTGGTGGCGGCGCGCTGGGAGCCGGACTTGGCGTGGCAGCGCTTGCTATTCCCGGCGTAGGTCCACTTGCAGCGGCGGGCGTGATCGCAGCTGGTGTTATTCCTGAGGCAGTCGGAATTGGAGCGGTGGTCGGCGCGATCGGCGGCACGCTGAACGAAACTTTGACCAAACACGGCGTATCCGAGGAAGATGCAGGCTATTACAATGACCGGATCAAGCACGGCGGCGTCATCGTGACGATAGAAGATACAGGCACGGATCAGGAAAGTGTCCGGGAAGTTCTCTACCGTAATGGCGGCCACAACTCTTCTCGTGAGCGCAGCGTCACGATGTGATGAGTAAACCGGCCAGTCAGCGACGATGCACAAAGGCTGGCCGGTTTATCTTTAAGTGCCAAAGGCGGATGGCTGCTGATGGGTGGCCCGTTGCCATGCCTTGCGCGGACATTGCCTGATCGAAACCGGGCTTTCCTACGCGAGGCGCAGCGGCCAGAGCGCGGCGCGTGGCCTGTCGCAATCGCCCGTTTTGCCGCGCATCATCCGTGCCGATGGAGCCGCTTGATCGGGCAAGAGTTTTTCTGCTTCTGGACAGTGTCTCATGTGTCTCCAACAGCCGCGTGCCTGAACACGGGGGGCGTTGAAACAGGGGTGCGGCGGGCCGCGCAGGGTTGCAATGCGGCGCAAAACCGCTATGTGCACCACCTCGCTGGCTTACGAGCCGTGCGATTCCGTGCGGGAGCCTCTGCACAGGCACGAAGCAGAGGCGTTTGACCGCTCAACATGAGCCTTGGCTGGAAACAGCCGGGCAACAGTGCGACAGGAGTACGGCCCCATGGCCAAGAAGATTGAAGGCTACATCAAATTGCAGGTGCCCGCGGGCTCTGCCACCCCATCTCCGCCGATCGGCCCTGCGCTGGGTCAGCGCGGCGTGAACATCATGGAATTCTGCAAGGCGTTCAACGCCTCGACGCAGGAAATGGAAAAGGGCATGCCGATCCCGACCGTGATCACGGTTTATGGCGATCGCTCGTTCACTTTCATCACCAAGACCCCGCCCGCGTCCTACTTCCTCAAGAAGGCGGCTGGCCTGAAGTCGGGTTCCAAGGAGCCCAGCAAGATTTCGGCTGGAACCATCAAGCAGTCGCAGATCAAGGAAATCGCGGAAGCCAAGATGGCCGATCTTAACGCAAACGACATTGATCAGGCGATGAAGATCATCGCAGGTAGCGCCCGCTCGATGGGCCTTGAAGTGGTGGAGGGCTAAGCACATGACCAAGATCACCAAGAAGGCCAAGGCGCTGGCCGAACTCGACCGCGAAAAGCTCTACACCATGGACGAAGCGCTCACCGTGCTGCGTCAGTTCAAGACCAAGTTCGACGAAACCGTCGAAGTGGCCATGAACCTCGGCGTCGATCCGCGTCACGCCGATCAGATGGTGCGCGGCATGGTGTCGCTGCCTTCGGGCACCGGCAAGGACGTCAAGGTTGCCGTGTTCGCGCGCGGTGACAACGCTGAAAAGGCGTTGGCGGCTGGCGCTGACAAGGTTGGCGCTGAAGACCTGATGGAAGACATGCTGGCCGGGAACCTCGATTACGACCGCGTGATCGCATCGCCTGACATGATGGCCGTGGTCGGTCGCCTCGGTAAGACACTCGGCCCCAAGGGTCTGATGCCGAACCCAAAGCTGGGCACCGTGACCCCCAACGTCGCGCAGGCGGTGAAGGATGCCAAGGGCGGCCAGGTGGAATACCGTGTGGAAAAGCAGGGCATCATCCATTCGGGCATCGGCAAGCTGAGCTTTTCGGATGACGCGTTGAAGGCAAACTTCAAGGCGCTGACCGAAGCGGTCGTCAAGTCCAAGCCTTCGGGCGCCAAGGGCAAGTATGTGCGCAAGGTCACCATGACCTCGAGCATGGGCCCGGGCCTCAAGGTTGACCTTTCGGAAGTCGAAGGGGCGTAATCATTGCGCCAGTAGGTGCAGTGGCAGCTGGCCTTGCGATCCTTTTGGGGTCTCGGGGCGCTAGCACGGAATCTCTGAAAGGGCCGGGAGCGTTTCGCTTCCGGCCCTTTTGCTTGCCCGGGATAAGTCATTCGGCCCACTTGTGTTTTCGCCACGTCCGCCCATCTTTCACAGTAATGCGGCGCCGGTCATCCATCGCCCTCCGCATTTCATGAAAAAGGCTTTCGCAATGCCCGTTCCTTCCGAACGCTTAGCCGGGTGGCTATCGCCCAAGTGGCTTGTGGCCGGGGTTGCGCTTGCGGCTCTCGCAATGCTGACGGGTTACGATTTGCGGCTGGGCCTCGCCGCAGGCGGATTGCTGGGTGTCACTGTCGCCATGTGGCTGTATCTCGCCGTTCGTTACGGCTCACTCAGCGGCACGCCGACACGCCGGACTGCACTGGTTGCGCAGATCCGTGAGCGGGAAACCAACCGCCGCAGTGCCGCAGCGCGAACGCTTGGCGCGTCAGGCGCGCAGCAGCGTGCGGATCCGGCCCAGCGCCCCTGATCGCTGCGCCAGCCCCCTTGCGCTGGTGACGCCCGCATCAAACCCGGCACGCGCGGCCAGCAAGGTACGATTGGCGAGCGTCGGTTCCAGCAGCACCAGGCTTGTACACGCCGCCGCGTGCGTACCGAACATCGCCTTGTGCGCGCCATCTCCTTCAGTGAAGTCGAACCAGCGGTAGCGCCTTTGCGCAAACAGCCGTTCCAATGCGTCCATCTGCAGCACCGTGCCGACCGAGAGTCGCGCCCAATCAGGATCATAACCGAGGTGGGCATAGACCAGTGTTTGCCCCCTGACCGGCAGCGAAAGGTAAGCCACCGGATGGCCGCCGGCGTGGAGCAGGAAGGCACGCATCCGGTCAGCCTCGGCAGCTTCCAGCATCGTGCGGCGTGCGGCGGCGTCTTCGGGAAGGCCGGCATCCAGCAATCGCGCCTGATAGGTACGCGCCGACAGCGGCAGCGCTACCGCAAGGAAGTCCTCGACCTCGGCTGGCGTGCGATGTTCGGTAACCGTGTATCCGCCAGCCCCGTCTGCCAACTTTCGTGCCTTGCGCCGCAAGGTCGAGCGGGTCTTGCCCGAAAATTGCGCCATGTACCCGTCAAAGCTGAGGCTCATGTCGATATAGTGACGGCTGTAATCCTGCCGCCCACCCGCGATGAAGCCCGGGTAGTGCGCGGCCAATTCGGCCACTCGTCTGGTTGGAGCCGAAAGGATGCGCACCCCGTCACGTCCACTTGGCGGGGCCGGGGGCAGCGCGCCGGCCAACACATCTTCCAGGCCGAAACTCCACGTGGCGAGCGCCCGTGGTACGCGCAGCAGGCGGCGCGAGCCGAGGGTGAAGTCGATCACGGCGCTCGCCATCCTGGCTCTAGATCGCGCCGTACAGCGCGTTGGAAGCCAATTGTTCGGCCATACGCATACCTGTGCGCATCGCGGTTGCGGGCAGCGGCTCCAAGCCCGTTCCGGTCAGACGCACGGCAGGCGGCGTCTTGATGTAGCAGCCGGTCGTAACACCGCGCATTGTCGCAAGTTTCCGGACCAGACCAGCAAAGCGCCTGCGTACGATGTGGTTTACTGTCATTGTGCGGCGATTGATGAGTTCGAAGGAATGGCTCACCAGCGTAAAACTGCCGCGCCCGCCATCGCGCGCATGGCGGATTGCGCCGAGCATCTCGCTGAGTGTGAGGGCGGTGATCTGCGCATGACGCAGTCCGCCGCCAATCGTGCCGATTGCGCCAACGGGAACCTCAAGCACGCCCATGTGGCCCACCGGGTCGCGAGCCTCGTGATCCAGCCCGATGCGGCACGCGCTTCGCCCGACAAGCGCAGGGCAGTGGCTGGAATCGTAGGCAATACCCATCGTTGCCAGCGCGCGCAGCGTGTCGTCATTGGCGCCGTAATTGCCAGCGCGAAAGGCAACGGGCTCCGGCGCGCCTGCTGCCATCAGTGTGGTCCGCGCAAATTCGAGGATCGCGCACTGATCCTCAAACGAAAAATCAGCGATATTTTTCCCTGTGGCCTTGGACGCAAGCGGATTGGCAGATCCTGCCAATGCCAACCATTCGGTATGGCAATGCAACTGCACATCCTGCCCGGCGGCAATAATGGGGCCGACGATGTCCTCAATCGCTGCAACGCCCCAGATGAGCGCCGGCATCGGGTCCACAAAGAACACCGCTTTTTGCCCATATTGGTTCAGCAAGTCGATTTTGTGCGAGACGCCTGCTGACCCCTGAGGCGTAAGGCAAGCGATCGAACGGGCGAAGTTATCGGCCCGGTCGGCCGCCCCCGGCCCAGTGTAAAGACCCGAGGAATACTCGGTGTCGATCGTGATGAACACGTGCGTCATGGCGCAAGCAGCTATACTGCCAAAGGGTTAAGACCCCGTGATCATGCCCTTAAAGTCTCAGATACCGCCCGCGATCACGATTTGACCATTGGCGCTAAGGTTTTCGGTCAGGCTGTCACAGCAGCGTTTGAGATCATCCCCGCTGACCGATCGCACCACGAAATTGGCGCCAACCCGGCCTTCACGGAAGAAAGGGTAGGAGCCGATCTGGCAGGTCGGGTGCGCAGCTTCGGTCAGGCGTAGCAGTTCGGCGACTTCGCTTTCCGCGACCCAGCAGCCGAGCGTCTCGGTCAGAAGCGGCGCGCCGCCTTCAAGCTGGCCGGTGAGCGCGTCGAGCATCCCTGCGGTGATATGCGGCACGCCCGCCATCAGGAACAGATTGCCGCGCCGGATACCGGGCGCGCCCGACATCCGGTTGGGGATCAGCTCCGATCCTTCGGGCACCCGCGCCATCCGCAAGCGCCCTTCGTTCAAGCCTCCACGCGATTCGTAATAGCGTTCCAGCAGCGCGCGCGCTTCAGGGTGGATCACCACCGGCACGCCCAGCGCGGCTGCGATTGCATCGACAGTGATGTCGTCGTGCGTCGGCCCGATGCCGCCTGTGGTGAACAGGTAATCATAGGCGGCGGCAAGCGCGTTGACGGCTTCGACGATGCGCGCTTCGACATCGGGCACCACCCGCACTTCGGCCAGACGTATGCCCTGCACCTGCAACCACGTGGCGACCTGCGCGATGTTCTTGTCCTGCGTGCGGCCGGAGAGGATTTCGTCGCCGATGACAATGAGCCCGGCGGTCCAGATCTTTTCGTGAGAGGTCATAGGATAAAGGTTAGGCGAAGGCGGGCGCAATCGGAAGAGATTACCGCCCGCCTGAGGGCCTTATTCTGCGGCTTCGAGCTGTTCGCCCGGTGCGTTCGTGTTTGCGCGTGCCCGCGCAAACGTCAGGATCCCATCATTCAGCGGATCATCCTTCATCCGCTTGCGATCAACGACATATTCCTGGTTTAACCGCCACGGATAGCTGACCGAGTTGCGCGGCATGATATGCTTGCCGCGCTGGATATAGCCGGACGAGAAATCGAATACGTCATCCTCGGTGATCGCGGCCTCGCCTTCGGGTGTCAGCACCGGCGTGACGATGGTGCTGCCGGTCTTGCGCATCTGTTCGAGCACACGGCACACGTAATCGGAGTTGATGTCGGCGCGCAAAGTCCAGCTGGCGTTCAAGTATCCGAACACCACCGCAAGATTGGGCAGGTTCGAGAACATGCAGCCCTTGTAATAGAACCGTTCATTGAAGGCGACCGGCTCTCCATCGACCGAAATCGCGATCTTGCCAGCGACCGCCATTTTCAGCCCCGTTGCCGTCACGACGATATCGGCAGGTATGGACTGCCCATCGGCCAGCATCACGCCGCCTTTCTCGAACTTGGCGATGTGGCCGGTGACGACGCTGGCGCGGCCTGCCTTCATGGCCGTGAAAAGATCCTGATCCGGCACCAGGCACAGCCGCTGTTCCCAGGGATTGTAGGGCGGCGTAAAACTGGCCTTGTCGTAATCCGGGCCAAGCGCTTCTTCGATCTTCTTGTAGAGCGCGTCCTTCACCTTCTGCGGATTGTCGCGCGCCAGTTTGAACGAGAAGTCCTGCATCTTGATGTTCTTGAACCGCGTCAGCCGGTAGGCGAGCTTTTCGGGCAGGAACTTGCGCAGAGCGTTCGCAAACGCATCCTTGGCTGGACGCGAAAACATCCATGTGGGTGTGCGCTGAAGCATGGTCACATGGGCCGCTTCGCGCGCCATGGCAGGAACAATCGTCACGGCTGTCGCGCCCGATCCGATGACCACGACATTCTTGTCCTTGTAGTCAAGATCGTCAGGCCAGAACTGCGGGTGGAGCACCCTGCCTTCAAACGCGCCAAAATCAAAGCCGGGATCATAGGCTTCGTCGTAATCGTAATAGCCTGAGCCCAGATAGACGAAATTCGCAGTCATCCGTGTGCGCGTGCCATCGGCTTTCTCCATCTCGACGTGCCAGCGCGCTTCGTCATGGCGAAAATCGGCGCTGATGACCTTGTGGCCAAAGCGGATGTGCTGGCGGATGCCGCGTTCATCGACGATCTGGTCGAGATAATCGAGGATCGCGGGGGCATCGGCGATGCTTTTCTCATGCCGCCACGGTTCGAAATCGAAACCCAGCGTGTGCATGTCACTGTCTGAACGGATGCCGGGGTAGCGGAACAGATCCCACGTCCCGCCAAGGTTGTCGCGCCGTTCAACGATGCAATAGGAATGGTGCGGGGCCTTCATCCCCATATGCGCAGCCATGCCGATCCCGGAAATCCCGGCACCGACGATCAGCACGTCGAAATCTGGCGGTGTTGCGAGCATAACCGAGCCTCTCTCTCCCTATTTCATGTAGATGTAACCACAGCGCTTGCGCAAAAGCGAGTCTTGAATGGCAATCTGCAACTGAGTTCAGGGACAGCAGGGCGTGCCAGTGGGGCGTGCCAGCGGGGCGAGGGGTGACGCGCACCGCGCAAGCGGTTAGGGGCGCGGCCATGACCTTTCGTGCCCGCTTGCTCGCCTGCGCCCTGCTCCTCCCCGCTGCTGCGCCTCTCGCCGCTCAGGATGAGGGCCAGCCTGACGCGGAGGCTCCTTCTGCACCGGAGCCAACGCAGGAGATCATCGTTACAGGCCGTGGGCTCGATGCCGCATTGTCGACCGGGATCTACGCCACCACCACCATCGAACGCGATGCGATTGTCTCCAGCCCTTCAGGCCGTATCGAAGACGTGCTGCGCGGCGTGGCAGGCTTCCAGCAGTTCCGCCGGTCCGACAGCCGTTCGTCCAATCCGAGCGCGCAAGGTGTGACTCTGCGCGCGCTAGGCGGCAATGCGACCAGCCGCGCGCTGGTGCTGCTTGATGGGGTACCGCTGGCCGATCCCTTCTTCGGCTACATTCCGCTCTCGGCCATTGCGCCTGAGTCTCTGGGCGAAGTTCGGGTGACGCGCGGCGGCGGGTCGGGGCCATTCGGGGCGGGCGCGCTGGCAGGGACGATCGAGCTTGAAAGCGCGGGGCCGGACACGACCGGGCCAGTGCTCGGCAGCGCCGCGATCAATAACCGCGGCGAGACCGAGCTTTCAGGCGTGTTGACTCAAAGCCTCGGGCGCGGGTTTGCCACGGCGAGCGGGCGCTGGGATCGCGGCCAGGGGTTCTTCACCACGCCCGAGGACCAGCGCGTGCCCGCCACCGCACGCGCCGCCTTCGATAGCTGGAATGCCGCCTTGCGCGCCGCGGCCCCCCTGACCGAGACAATCGAGGTTCAGGCTCGTATCGCGGCGTTCCGCGATGCCCGTACGCTGCGTTTCGAAGGGGCAGATTCGACCAGCGAGGGCGAGGAAGCCTCGATCCGTTTCGTTGGCCGGGGGGACTGGGCCTTCGATGCGCTGGCCTATATCCAGACGCGCGACTTCTCCAATATCGTCATCTCCTCGACCCGTTTCACCCCGACCCTCGATCAGCGCCGCACGCCATCGACTGGGACCGGCGGCAAGTTCGAACTGCGCCCGCCGCTGCTTGAAGCGCACGATATCCGCATCGGTGTTGATTATCGCCGCGCTGATGGGGAATTGCAGGAGGAGGCGCTGAACACCGGCACCGGCGCGGTCACCGAACGCCGCCGGGCGGGCGGGGCGACCAGCAACCTTGGCATCTTCATCGAAGATGATTGGCAGATCGGCCCGCTGCTTATCAACGGCGGCTTGCGTGCCGACCGCAGCACCATCACTGGCGGCTTTTACCGCGCAGTAAGCGCGAATGGCGTGCCGGTCAGCACGCTGGTCGCTCCCGACCGCAGCGACTGGGCCGTGAACTGGCGCGCGGGCGCGTCATTCAATGCCACCCGGCGCCTTGATCTGCGTGCGGCGGCCTATACCGGGCTGCGCCTGCCCACGCTGAATGAGCTTTACCGCCCCTTTGTGGTATTTCCGGTCGTGACCGAAGCCAATGCCGCGCTGGAAAACGAGCGGCTGGAGGGCTTCGAGATCGGGTTTGACTGGCAGCCGGTCAACGCGCTGGTGCTGTCGGTTACGGCCTTCGACAACCAGGTCGAAAACGCCATCGCCAATGTGACGCAGGCCCCCAACCTGCGTCGCCGCGAAAATCTTCCGGCGATCGAAGCGCGTGGGATTGAGGCCAATATGGCCGCCAAGTTCGGTGCCGTTAGCATCGACGGGGGACTGGCCTGGACCGATGCACGAGTGCGAGGCGAGGGCGCTTCGCCGGATCTGGACGGCAACCGTCCGGCACAAACGCCGGACTTTGCGGCAACCTTGACGATCGGCTGGGAACCTGCCGCCGGTTGGCGCGTGGCCGGCACGCTGCGCCATGTTTCGGCGCAGTTTGAGGATGACCGCGAAGCGGATCGTCTCGCGCCGGCGACCACAATCGATGCCTTTATCGCCGCGCCGCTCGGCAGAGGGGTGTCGCTGGTGGCACGCGCCGAGAACCTGACAGACGCGGAGGTCATCACCCGAAATCAGGGTGGGTCGATCGACCTCGGAATTCCGCGCACGCTATGGCTGGGTTTACGCTACGGCTTCTGAGCCAAAGAGAATATAGTGAAATATTCTTGCGAAGATGGCCGTCATTGTGAAGTCATGCTGCGTCGCAACACAGTGTGTGGTATTTTTGCTACTGTCTAGCATAAGTTAAATGCGTCTCTTGTTAGGGCCCGCGACGCTGATAGGTTCTGCTGCACAAACCCAATACCGGCATCAAGACCGGATGGTGATGTGGAGAGAGGATAGTCATGACGCGCAAGTTTGCACACTTCGCCTGCGGCCTTTTGGCCTGCAGCGCTTTGACCACCCCTGCCTTTGCGCAGGACAGTGAAGCCGACACCCAGCCGACAGTCCGGGACGACAACGTCATCATCGTGACGGCCACTCGGCGCGCCCAGGATGTGCAGGACATTCCTCTGGCCGTGACCGCGATTTCCCCGCAGCAGCTGGAAGCGCAGCGTGTGGTGAACATCCAGCAGATTTCGGCGCTCGCCCCAAGCTTCACGGCCAGTCAGGCGCAGCTTGCTTCGGGTTCGGTGGTGCTGCGGGTTCGCGGGATCGGCACCACGTCGAACAATATCGGCTTTGAAAGCGCTGTCGGAATCTTCATCGACGGCGCCTACCAGGCCCGCCCCGGTGTGGCGCTTAGCGAATTTGTCGATGTGGAACGTGTCGAAGTGCTGCGTGGCCCGCAAGGTACCTTGTTCGGCCGTAACACGTCTGCCGGCGCCCTTAACGTCACGAACAAGCGGCCTGACGTCACCGAATTCAGCGGCTTTGTGAACGCGGAATACGGCAATTTCGACGAAAAGAGCCTGCAGGGCGCGATCAACGTGCCGATCGTCCAGGATACCGTCGCAGTTCGACTGACCGGCGCCTATCGCGAGCGTGACGGTTTCCTCGATGTTGTCGACCGCAACGGCACCAAACTGGGCGAGACGAATGACGTCGATCAGTGGCTGGTGCGCGGCCAGATTGGCTGGGACACCGAAAGCGGCCTGCGCGGCCGCATCATTGCGGATTACTCTAAGAGCACATCAAGCTGCTGCGGCGCGATCGAGCTGTATCAATCGCCGCTTGTGACCGGCGGGGCCTATGCGGCGGTCGGCCTTGGCGCGAATGGCGGCAATGGTCAGCCTTCGGTCTCGACCACACGGGACGATCAGGGCGCGTTCGAGCGGGCCATGGATAACCGCACCGTCTCTGCCAACGAAGTGCCGACAGCGGATATCGACAACTACGGCATCACCGGTGAACTGGAATTCCCGCTTTCCGACAATGCCGATCTCATCTTCATTGGCTCGTATCGGAAATATGAAAGCTTCGAGAAGTACGACACCGATTTTTCAGGTCTGGACATCTTCAACGTCGATGCTTTGAACCTCGAGATTGAAAACTGGACGGCTGAATTGCGGCTCCAGGGCGAAGGCATGGGCGGCAAGCTCAATTACATGGTTGGTGGGTTCTTCTCGGATGAGACTATTGATCAAGTGCAGACCTTCTCGCTCGGCGCTGATTATGGTGAAAACGTAGGCGCGTTGCTGTTCGTGCCCACCAACGGCGCACTTGGCCCTAACCCGTTGACGGTGTTCACCGGCCTTGACCCGGCTGGCACGCGAACCACCAACCGCTTCCAGCAAGATGCCAAGAGCTACGCGATCTTTACGCACAACTCACTGGAAATCGCCGAAGGGCTCGAACTGACCTTGGGCGCGCGCTATTCCTGGGAAGAAAAGTCGGGTGGGTTTGAACAGCTCGCAACCAACAATCAGATTTGCCCTGCTACGCTTGGCGCGATTGGGGCAGGCGCCATTCCGGGCGCGCTTGTGCCCTCGTTCATCGGGTTGGGCTGCTTTGGCTTTACCGCGCCTGCAGACTTGCCACAGGCCGCCGTCTTGCCTCTGGTGCGGACCTTCCAGTCTGACTTTGACGATGAAGAACTGATCTACACCGTCAAGCTCGCCTACGCGTTCAGCCCTTTCGTGAACAGCTACGCCAGCTTCACGCACGGCTACAAGGCAGGCGGGATCAACCTCGATACCACGGCTGCGGTCGCCGGCGCGGACCCGACCTTCTTGTCGGAAGAGGTTGATGCTTATGAAGTGGGCGTGAAGGCCCGCACAGCCGATGGCGCGGTGACGGTCAATGTCGCGGCGTTCTACGAAGAGTTCAGCAATTTCCAGGTGCTCGAATTCACCGGCACGGCCTTTGCAACCTTCAATGTGCCGCTGGCAGAAACGAAGGGGATCGAGATTGAAAGTGTGATCCGGCCCAACAACGAGCTGACGTTCAATCTTGGTGCCACCTTCCTCAAAGCTAGCTATCCGGATGATTGCGCCGGGACGCAGACTTCGGTGCAGGTGCTTTCGCTGTGCGGTTACGAATTGACCAACGCGCCAAACGTGATCGCATTGGCGGGCGCAACCTGGGAAAAGCCGCTCAGTGACAACGTGGAATTGTTCCTCGCCGGGCAGGTGCGGGTGGAAAGCGATCAGCGCACCTCGACACAGGCCATCATCCTGCCGGGCG
The DNA here is from genome assembly GCF_056495765.1 of Erythrobacter sp. 'gip.4 top 5'. Lineage (NCBI taxonomy): Bacteria > Pseudomonadati > Pseudomonadota > Alphaproteobacteria > Sphingomonadales > Erythrobacteraceae > Erythrobacter > Erythrobacter sp. 'gip.4 top 5'. The sequence goes on from NZ_CP200270.1 coordinate 958,937, forward strand.
CTGCCGAAATCGCAGCCAATGGCGGCTTGCAGCAGGCCATTGACGCAGCACCGCCGATCATTGCCGACATTCAGGACGGCAAGGCCTTCGTCAACCTGCGGGCAGGGCTTCGCTTCGGGCCGGAACAGAACTTCGCAGTCGAAGGCTGGGTCAACAACCTGACCGATGAAGTGGTGCGCGGGGTGACTTTCAACACCACGCTGCGCGGGAGCGGCGCGGCCAACTCGCGCTCGGCCTTTACCCTGCCGCCGCGCCAGTATGGTGTGACGCTGCGCGCCAAGTTCTAAGCTGCAAGGGCTTGGGCCCAAACAAAAGGGGCGGCTCGATGGTTCGAGCCGCCCCTTTTTTTATGATGTCGGCGCCCCCCGCAAAAACAGGGGTGCTCACCACATCACATAGAACGCGCGATCAGCATTTTCATGATCTCGTTCGATCCGCCGTAAATCCGCGCGATACGCGTGTCGCGGTATAACCGGGCGATGGCATAATCATTGATGTAGCCTGCTCCGCCGTGGAATTGCAGGCACTTGTCGACCACTTCCGATTGCAGTTCGGTGACCCAGTATTTCGCCATGCTGGCGGTGGCGACGTCAAGCTTGCCTTCGAGCAGCTTGGCGATGCAATCGTTCACGAACACGCGCGCGGCGGTGCCGCGCGCCTTGAGGTCGGCCAGCACGAACTGGGTGTTCTGGAAATCCCAGATCGTCTTGCCGAACGCCTTGCGGTTCTTGACGTAATCGACCGTCACATCGAGCGCCTTTTCGATGCCGCTGATGGCGTTCATCGCAATGACCAGGCGTTCCTGCGGCAGTTCCCCCATCAGTTGATAGAACCCGCGCCCTTCGACCCCGCCGAGCAGATTGTCCGCCGGAATGAACACATTGTCGAAGAACAGCTCGGAGGTGTCCTGTGCATCAAGCCCGATCTTGTCGAGCTTTTTGCCGCGCGCGAAGCCTTCGGCGCCGTCGGTTTCCAGCAGCAGCAGCGAGATGCCCTTGGCCCCTTCGGCTGGATCAGTCTTGGCAACAACGATAATAAAATCAGCCAATTGACCGTTGGAAATCCAGGTCTTTGAGCCATTGAGCCGATACCCGTTGCCGTCTTTCAGCGCGGTGGTCTTGATGCTCTGCAAGTCAGATCCGGCATCCGGCTCGCTCATCGCAATCGCGCTGACCAGGTCGCCGGCGACGAGGCGCGGCAGGTATTTCTGTTTTTGCTCTTCGGTCCCGTGGCGCACCAGATAGGGCAGGATAATGGTGTTGTGGAGCGAGGCGCCGAAGCCGTCGACGCCGTGCTTGCCCTGCTGGTCGATCACCACCATGTCATGCCGGAAATCGCCGCCATGGCCGCCATATTCGGCAGGGACCGACACGCCCAGAAGGCCGGCAGCGCCCGCCTCGCGCCAGAACTCGCGTTCGACCATGCCGTCTTCACGCCATTTCTCGACGCGCTTTTGCGGGGCGGCTTTCGCATAAAACTTGCCGACCGCATCGGCAAAGATGGCGATTTCTTCTTCTTCCATGAAGGCCGGTTGCGGCACATCGATGACAGGCATTTTCTCTCTCCTTGTGTTCCCAGAATCATTTTCGACGATGCTGATTTTCCCTTCGGATGTTTCACGTGGAACACCGCTCAGGCAAAGCCAAACAGGGGCCTAACCGTGGTCTAGCGTGATCTGGACCGGATCAGGCATCGCCGCGAACCGGCCCTATTTGCCCGTCCAGTTGGGCTTGCGCTTTTCGGCAAAAGCGGCCGCGCCTTCGCGGGCATCATAGCTGACGAACACCGGGCCGATCAGCGCGCCCTGCTTGGCGTAGCGATCTTCCATCGCCCAGCCGCGCGATTGCTTCATCACCTGCTTGGACACCTTGACCGCCAGCGGGCCATTGGCCGCGATCTTCGCCGCCAGCGCCTTGGCACCATCCAGCGCCGAACCTTCAGTGACGTCGTTGATGAGGCCGAGGCTATAGGCGCGCTCTGCGCCGATGAATTCGCCGGTGAGCGCCAGTTCCAGCGCGATACGTTCGGGGATCTGATCGGGCAGCATCATCACGCCGCCCGCCGCCGCGACAAGGCCGCGCTTCACTTCGGGAATGCCGAACTTGGCGTCCTTATGGGCCACGACGAGGTCGCACGCGATCATCAGTTCGAGCCCGCCTGCCAGTGCATAGCCTTCGACCGCCGCAATCAACGGCTTGGCCGGCGGCGATTGCACCACGCCGCCAAAGCCCTTGCCTTCGACGCTGGGCGATTCGCCGCGCAGGAAGCCTTTGAGGTCCATGCCCGAACAAAATGTCCCGCCCGCGCCGGTAATGATCCCGACGCGAAGATCGTCGTCGCTGTCGAGCCGCTCCATCGCTGCGGCGATCCCCTCGGCCGCGGCCTTGGTCATCGCGTTCTTGGCTTCCGGGCGGTTGATGGTGACGATCAAGATGCCATCTTCGACTTCGGTCAGCACATCGGGTGCGGTGGTCTCGCTCACAGGTTCTCTCCCTCTTCAAAAAGTGATTGCATTTTGAAACGCAATTCTTGTGTGAGTGGTGCAGTGGGTTTACGGATGCGTCAACCGCAATTTCAAAATGACGGACGAGAGGATCATTATGGCCGAGGCATACATCATCGACGCAGTGCGCACCCCGCGCGGGATTGGCAAACAGGGCAAGGGCGCACTGGCCGCCGAACATCCCCAGCATCTGGCCGCGACGGTGCTGAAGGCGATCAAGGACCGCAATAATCTCGACACCGGCACGGTCGATGATGTGATCTGGTCGGTGTCGACGCAGGACGGGATGCAGGCGGGTGACCTTGGCCGGATGGCGGCGCTGGACGCAGGCTTCGACATCACGTCGTCCGGCACCACGCTTGATCGCTTCTGCGGCGGCGGCATTACCAGCGTCGCGCTGGCATCGGCGCAGGTGATGAGCGGTATGGAAGACTGCGTGGTCGCCGGCGGGACCGAGATGATGAGCCTCACGTCGGCGATGGCGCAGGAAAAGATGCGCGCCGGGCTGAAGCCACCGATGATGGGGAGCTACAACGCGCGGCTGCAAGCGGTGTATCCGCAGTCACATCAGGGCATCTGCGGCGATGCGATTGCATCAATGGAAGGCTTCACCCGCGAAGAGCTGGACGAGGTTGGCTACCGTTCGCAACAGCGCGCCGCCGCCGCGATGGCAGCAGGGCATTTCGCCAAATCGGTTGTGCCGGTGGTGGGTGACGATGGCACGGTGTTGCTCGACCATGATGAATATGCGCGGCCACAGACCACGCGGGAAGATCTCGCCAAGCTGGAACCGGCGTTTCCCAAAATTGCCGATGTGCCGCTGGACGAAAAGGGCACGACCTTTCGCAAGCTGATCAACCAGAAATATCCCGATCTGGAGATCCAGCATTTCCACCATGCGGGCAATTCATCCGGCGTCGTGGATGGCGCGGCGGCGGTGCTGATCACCAGCAGAGCCTATGCCGAAACGCATGGGCTGAAGCCGCGTGCCCGCATCGTTGCCACCGCCAACATGGGCGATGATCCCACGTTGATGCTCAACGCGCCGGTGCCTGCGGCCCGTAAGGTGCTTGCCAAGGCGGGCTTGACCACCGACGATATCGACCTGTTCGAAATCAACGAGGCCTTCGCCGTGGTCGCCGCCAAATTCGTGCGGGATCTGGAGCTGGATTGGGACAAGGTCAACGTCAATGGCGGCTCGATCGCGATGGGCCACCCGATCGGTGCGACCGGTGCGATGCTGATCGGAACGGTTGTGGACGAGCTGGAGCGGCGTGGTGGGCGTTACGGCCTGGTGACAATGTGCGCGGCGGGCGGCATGGCGCCGGCGATCATCGTCGAGCGGGTGGATGGTTTTGCCGACTGAACCGGGGGCTTACGTCCCTGATAACACCCCGGTCATCATCGGGGTGGGCCAATATTCGGAGAGGGTGGGCGAGCCGGGCTACGCCGCCCTCTCTTATATGGACCTTGCCGGGCGGGCGCTGGCAGCAGCGATGACTGACACGGGCGCGGGCGGAGATGTAGCGGGCGCTATCGACACCCTCGCCGCGATCCGCGCCTTTGAAATGTCGCGCTCGGATCGCAAGCCGCCGTTTGGTGCGCCGGACAATGTGCCGCGCGCGATTGCGAGCCGCGTCGGCGCGAACCCGGCACGGGCGATCCTGACCACGACTGGCGGACAGACCAATCAGCAATTGGTGGGCGAGTTTGCTTCCGCCATCACGGCGGGCGACAGCCAGTGCGCGGTGATTGTCGGAGCAGAAGCGATCTCGACGGTGCTGGCGCTGTCAGCCAAGGGCGAGGCGCCCGATTGGTCGGAATCGATTGGCGGCACCTTCGAGGATCAGGGTTTCGGGGTTGAGGAACTGCTGGAACCCACGCTGATGATGCACGGCGCGACCGGAGCGATCCCGCTTTATGCGCTGGCCGAAAATGCACGGCGGCACCGGCTGGGCATGGGGCTGGACGCCTACCGGCTCGCTATCGGAAACCTGTTTGCGCCCTTCACCAGGGTCGCGGCGGCGAACCCGCATTCGGCGGCTCCGGTGGAGCGCACGGCAGAGGAACTCGCCACCATCACGATGCGCAACCGGATCGTGGCGGAACCTTATCCACGCATGACGGTCGCCCGCGATCAGGTAAATCAGGCAGCGGCGATCATCATCGCGTCCGCTCGCCTGGCCCGCGCTCTGGAGGTGCCCGAGGACAAGTGGGTGCATATCCACGCCGTCACCGCCGCAACCGAGCTGAAGCTGTCGCAGCGGCCCGATCTGTCGGCCAACCCTGCCTCCATCGCCAGCGTCGAAACCGCGCTGGCACGGGCGGGGAAGGGTATGGCAGACATGGCCTATCTCGACTTCTACTCCTGTTTCGCGATCCCTGTGTTCAACCAGTGCGATCACTTCGGGCTTTCGGCGGACGACCCGCGCGGGCTGACGTTGACCGGCGGATTGCCGTTCTTCGGCGGGGCCGGGAACAACTACTCTGCCCACGCCATCGCCGAAGCGGTGCAGCGCGTGCGCGGCGATCGCGGCAGCTTCGCGCTGGTGGGCGCGAATGGCGGGTGGATGAGCAAATATGCCACCGGCATCTATTCGACGGTGCCAGCCGACTGGAGCGCGAACGACCGTTTCACTGTCCTGCCCAAGGCCACCGACGCGGTTCCGCTCGCCACGGGGCCAGTCGCCGCGGTGGTCGTGGAAACCTACACCATCAACCGCAGCCCCAAGGGTGACCTGGCGATATTCCTCGGCCGAAGCGACGCGGGCGAGCGGGTGGTGGGCAATGCCGACCTCACCGACCCGGCCACGGCGGCCGCGTTCGAAAGCGGTGAGCCCTTTGGCAAGCGGCTTACCCTGGCGCAGGACGAGCGTGGGCGGATAGTAGGGCGCTGCGCCTGACGGTGGCTAACTGCGCCTGACCGTGCCTGACCTTGCGCGAATCGTCCTGATCGGGTAATTGGTTTCAATTGAAACTAAATACCTGTGAGAGGGGATCCCCGCCGTGAACGCACCCACAAAAGACCTGTTCGAAAACCCCGTCGGGCTCGATGGATTCGAATTTGTTGAGTTCTGCGCGCCTGAAAAGGGCGTGTTGGAGCCTGTGTTCCAAGCGATGGGGTTCACCCACGTTGCGCACCACCGGTCGAAGGACGTCGATCTGTGGCGGCAGGGCGGTATCAACCTGATCGCCAATTATGAACCGCGCAGCGCCGCCTGGTATTTCGCGCGCGAACATGGTGCATCGGCCTGCGGCATGGCGTTTCGGGTGCGTGATGCAGCCAAAGCCTATGCGCATCTTATCGCGAAAGGTGCAGAACCCGTCGTCAACGAACCCGGCGCGATGGAATTGCGCATCCCCGCAATCCGCGGCATCGGCGGCGCGATTCTCTATCTGGTCGATCGTTACGAAGGCGCCGGAGCTAATGGGGGCAACGATCTCACCATCTATGACATCGATTTCGAATACCTGCCCGGCGTTGACAAGCATCCCGTCGGCGCAGGCTTCCACACCATCGATCACCTCACCCACAACGTCTATACCGGCCGGATGACGTATTGGGCCGACTACTACGAGACCCTGTTCAACTTCCGTGAAATCCGCTTTTTCGACATCAAGGGCGAATATACCGGCCTCACCTCGAAGGCGCTGACCGCGCCCGATGGCAAGATCCGTATTCCGCTCAACGAGGAAGGCGAAGGCGGCAAGGGTCAGATTGACGAGTTTCTCAAGGCGTTCAACGGCGAGGGCATCCAGCATATCGCGCTGATCTGCGACGATCTGGTGGCTTGCCGGGACCGACTCAAGGGCCTGGGCGTACCCTTCATGACCGCGCCGCCGGCGACCTATTATGCGATGCTGGATGGTCGCCTGCCGGGCCACGGCGAGGATGTGGACGCGCTGCAGATGCGCGGCATCCTGCTGGATGGCACAACAGAAGGCGGACACCCACGCCTGCTGCTCCAGATCTTTGCGCAGGCGCAGGTTGGCCCGGTGTTCTTTGAATTCATCCAGCGCAAGGGCGATGACGGCTTTGGCGAAGGCAACTTCAAGGCGCTGTTCGAAAGCATGGAGCGGGACCAGATCGAGCGCGGCGTGCTTGCGGTGCAGGAACCGGCACAATGACCGGCCACCCGGTAAAGCTGGGGGGCATCCACCACGCCGCCTATCGCTGCAAGGACGCTGCCGAAACGGTGGAGTGGTATGCTCGCGTGCTGGGCATGACCTACACCACCGCTTTTGCCGAGGATCATGTGCCGTCCACCGGCGAGTATGACCCCTACATGCACATCTTCCTTGATGCGGGGAACGGCAACATCCTCGCTTTCTTCGAATTGCCGAACCAGCCTGAAATGGGCCGCGATGCCAACACCCCGCAATGGGTGCAGCATCTAGCGTTGAAAGTGCCTTCGGAAGAGGCGCTGCTGAGCGCCAAGGCGCATATTGAGGCGCAAGGCATCGAGGTGCTAGGCCCGACGCATCACGGGATTTTCAAGTCGATCTACTTCTTCGATCCCAACGGCCACCGCGTCGAACTGGCAGCCGATATCGGCACCGACGAACAATATGCCGAACTCGCCCGTGTCGCCCCGGTGATGCTGGAGGAATGGTCGCAGACCAAGAAAGCACCCCGCCACGCCGATTGGCTGCATGAACTCGCCCGTGCGGAGCATGCATCCAAGGCATGACTTTCCTTTCCTGAAGGGCGACGCCCGCTCACCTTTCGTTCAGTAAACTATCCGTATTGATGAACCCGGACGGTTCTGACCCCGCAGGCCCGTGGGCACTATTCAATCGGCTGAGGCCAAACATTGATGGCGCCCTGATTGCCACTGGCAATGAAAGGAATGAATTATGCGACCCCTTCCGATCCTGACAACTGGCGCGTTTGCAATGGCCTTGGCTTTACCCGCCATGGCCGCTCCTGATGGCAAGCGCGGCGGTTATGACCGCAGCGAGCCGATGGCCCGTGCCGAGATGATGGCCAAGGTCGATCAGCGTTTCGCCAAGCTGGATACCAATGGCGATGGCACGATCGATGCCGCTGAAATGACCGCTCACCGTGAAGCCATGAAGGCTGCACGGGCCGAGCGGATGGCTTCGATGAGCGAAGAAGACAAGGCCAAGCGACAGGCCAAGATGGAAGAGCGCGGTGCGGCGATGAAAGAACGCTGGGCCAAGCGCGCCGCCAGCGGCACCGAAGCGCGCGGTGAGCGGGCCAAGGGCAAGGGCGGCTGGCTGGCGCGGATGGATGCCAACGGCGACGGGCTGATCTCCAGCGAGGAGTTTGCGGCGCGTGCTGTGGCGCGGTTTGATCGTCTTGATGCCAATGGTGACGGCATCGTCACCCCTGAAGAACGCAAGGCTGCGGGCAACACCGCAAAGGGCTGACAGGCGCTGACATCACCCGGCAGGCGAGCCTTTTATGGACTGGCCTGCCGGGCTTTGTGCGCCAACGCAGCGAACGTTACGTAAGCTTTTTGCCGCCAAGACGGAGATGCATGCGCGGGCATTTGCGCTGGGATTGCGGTGCAATGTGGGACCCAAGCGAGGCCGAGTGCGCGGTAAGTCGCTATCCAACTGTCGGTTGTCTGAACGCATGGGTCGCCCGCGGCGCGGCGATTCGCTGCGCGCTACCTTCACCCCACGCCGCGCCAGTGCTTCGCGCAGGTGAACTTCGATCTCGGCATTGACGCTGCGCAGGTCAGTGTCAGCCGCGCACTGGATCGCATCCAGGTGACGTAGGGGAACGTCCTCGGCTGGACCAAGGCTTCTGTCTGTGGACTGTTCAAGTATAGATCGCCACCCTCAGAGAAGTACTATCGAGTCCAGCAGTTTATTTTTACCTTATCAATTGACTTGGCCAAGAGGGCTTAATATCGCGTTGGCATACGACTGGCCGGTCCGCGAAACCGGCTAGGCAATCCATTAGCAGTTCCGGGGGGAAGCTGAATGAAGTTTGCTACAGCCCACATGGGTGCGTTTGTCTCGCTGTGCGCGATCGCTACGGCGGCGCCCGCGCTGGCGCAATCGAACGGGCAATCAGCTAACGATTTGCGGCTTCCGGAAACCGAACGGGACGAACAAGCGCAAGGGGTGCGCTTTGATCGCGATGGCGGAATGAAAGCGCCTTGCCCGTTTGAAGGCAGCGAACTCAAGGTCACGATTGACACGCTGGTGTTCGGCAACGCCGCCGGCGGCGTGCTGAACGATCAGTTGGCGCGGTCGCTCGCGCGGGTTTCCGCGCCGCAGGGCCTGCAATCCATCAGCGTGGTATGCGATGTGCGCGACGCCGCCAATCAGGCACTGCGTGAGGATGGCTGGATTGCCAGCGTGCAGGTGCCGCAGCAGGAACTGGCCAATACACTGCGTCTCGACGTCGTCTCGGCGCGCATAGCAGAAATCCGCGTCAACGGCGATGCCGGACCCTATCGCAACGCGCTTGCCAATGTGCTTGAACCGCTGCGGGCGCTGGATCCGCTGAATGAACGCGATGCCGAACGCATCTTGCTCAACGCCAATGATATTCCCGGCCTGAGTGTGCGATTGGCGCTGGCGCCTTCGGGCGAGGCGCCCGGCGTGGTGATCGGCAACCTGTCAGTCGATTTCGAACGCTACGCTGCCTTCTTCAATGTGCGCAATTACAACGCCCGCAGCATCGGGCGCGAAACCGCGTTTGCGCGGGTCGATATCAATGGTCTCACCGGGTTGTCCGATGTCACCTTCGTCGGCGGGCAGACCACCTTCGATTTCGAAGAGCAGGTGATTGTGCAAGGCGGCCACGAATTTGGTCTGGGCTCCAGCGGTCTGCGACTGGGCGGTCAGGTGACCTATGCTTGGGCGCGCCCGGCGATCCAGGCGCTTGATCTTGAAACCAATACCTTGCTGGCCAATCTGGCGCTCACCTACCCGCTGGTGCGGACACCGCTGAATCCCTCAAACATCTCGTTCGGATTCGATTATGTCGATCAGGACAATTCGGTCGGTGTGGTCGATCTCAGCAAAGACGCGCTGCGCACGCTGTATCTGCGCGCTGACACGCAGGGGCGCAAAACCCGGCTCGACCGGTCGACATGGCTGACTTACGCTGGCTTTGCCGAGGTGCGACAAGGTATTGGCATCTTCGGTGCGACCGAATTTGGCGGGCCGTTCGACTTCGCACAGACCGATGGCGTATCGGCATCGCGTCCGTTTGGCGATGCCAAAGCGCTGGTCGTGCGCGGCGGGATGGATGCCACGTGGTATCTCAACCAGACCTTTGATCTGCGCACCCGCGTCGAAGGCCAGTGGACCGATGATCCGCTGTTGAACTTTGACGAATATTCGATCGGCAACCTCAGCATCGGGCGGGGTTACGATCCGGGCGCCAATAGCGGCGACCGGGCGATCGGCTTCTCCGGAGAGGCTGGGGTCACGCTGTTCGATAACCTCCAGCACCGGTTCCAGGCCTTCGGCTTTTACGACATCGTGAAGCTGGAAAACCTCGATCCCAACACCCCTTCGCCCGAACGGACGCTGGAATCGGTCGGCGGGGGCTTGCGCTATTCTATGAGGCAGGGCCTCAATCTGGAGATCGCCTACGCCAAGCCGCTCGATAAGGCGCTGGCGTTCGATGCGGAAAAACCGCCTGAGCGCGTGCTGTTCACGCTCACCACCCGCTTCCCGGCACTGTTCCGTTAAGCCCCTCAGGCGACAGGAGAATTCGAGATGGCAATTGCGAACCGGACGTTCCGCTCGAGCATGTTGCTCTCCACCGCCATGGCCGCAGCCTTTGCTGTGCCGGGGGTGGCCCAAGCCCAATTGGTAAGATCGGGCGATCTTGTCGACGCGGTCGATAGCGGTGGCAATGGCGGGCGCCTGGTGGTTGTCGATACCACCCCGACGCAGACCGACATGACAGTGCTGTCGCGCGTGGTAGTGGCCAACTGGAACCGCTTCAACGTGACCACCGGCACCACGGTCAGTGTTATCAATGGCACCGTCGATCCCACGGCAACGCTGGTCAACCGCGTGATCGGCGCCAGCCCGTCCGACATCAGTGGCACCATCAACGCGCCCAACGTCAATCTGTGGCTGATCAACCAGAACGGCATCCTGTTCGGCAATGGTGCCAGTGTGAACAGCGCCAGCTTCTTCGCGTCGACGCTGGATGTCGACGATCAGGAACTGTTCGATTTCTACGACAATGCAGACCCTGCGCTGAACGGTACGGGCACGTTGAACTTCGGTAGCAGCCTCGGCAATCCGCTTAGAACGACTTCGCCCAATGTCACCTTCGTAACCAACGGATCGCTGGCATTCGTGTCGGAACGGCTCAATCTCGATGCCAGCTTCGATGCCAATTCGGGCCGGGTCAGCTTCGTTACTGCCGCCGATGTCGATGTATCTTTCACACCGAACAGCCCGCTGACCTATGTCGTCAACGCCGGAACCACCGTGGCGCAGGGCCAGACCGTTGCCGGTGCGGTGGAAGGCGCCGGGATCGATTTTGCGATGGTCACCGCCAATGGCGTGATCGATGCGGTCCTGCAGGTCAACGCGACAGTCACGGCCAATGCCGTGGAGGCGACCAATAACGGCGTGCGCCTGTTCGCCGAACAGACCGGCGGCGGCACGGTGACAGTAGATTTCGGCGGCGCAATTACCAGTGCAGGTGCGGTTGATTTCGACACCGATGGCAATTTCACCGCAGCCGCGCCGATCACTGGCAGCAGCATCGGCCTAAGTGCCGGCGGTACAGCGACGCTCAATGATCTGACTGCGACCGCTGGCGGTATCAACATCGATGCAAACGCGATCAGCGCAATAGCGCTTTCGGCGACAGGCGGCGGGGCGATCTTGCTGGCCGGCAATGGCGTGCAAACCGCATCGATCAACGCGACCGGCGCGATTGACGTCGATAGCACGGCGGGCGGCGTGCTGAACCTCGGTGCACTGACATCTGGTGCGGGCATTGCGCTCGACACGACCGGCAGCCTCACCACTGGCGCGATTACAGCAGGCGGCGCGCTGACAGTTGGCGGGACGTCCGATCCGAGTTCGGTGAACCTTACCGGCAATGCCAGCGCAGCGAGCATCACCGTCGACACTTCCGCAGCCTTCGCAGCACAGGGCCTGACCGCGACCGCAGGCGGCGTGGACATTGACTCTGCCTCAATCACTGCAGGCGCGGTGTCTTCGCAAGCAGGGAATGCAGCGCTTAATGCGATAGGCAGCATCACTACGACATCGATCAGCGCGGCGACGGGCAATCTGATCGGCGCTGGGGCCATCATCGTGCGCAGTCAATCGGGTGGGAATCTCAATCTCGGCGCGCTCGATGGTGACTTCAACGTTGCGCTCGACACCACCGGCAGCCTTACGACCGGTTCGATTAGCGCTCCCGGTATTCTGACAGTCGGCGGCATTGCCGTGCCCAACATGATTAGCTTCACCGGCGATGTTGCGACCGGTACCATCACTGTTGATACGACCGGGTCTTTCGCCGCGCAGGACCTGAACGTGACCGGAGGCGGGATCGGCATTGGTGCCAACGTCATCAACACAGGCGCTTTGCAGGCCACCGGCGGCGATGTCGTTCTCACGGCTGCGCTCGGTGTCACCACCGGCAACATTACTGCCAATACCGCGGCAGGGCTCGGTGGTGCAATCGATGTCGACAGCACTGGCGGTGGTACTATCAATCTCGGCGTGCTGAATGCCGGCGCCGGCATCACGCTCGATACCACGGGCATCATCACCGCTGCGGCCCTAACCGCGGCGGGCGATCTGGTCGTCGGCGCGGTGCGCGAACCGGCGGCAGTCACGTTCACCGGGAACGCATCGGCGCGCAGCATCACGGTTGATGTCACCGGAGCCTTTGGCGGTCAGAACCTTAGCACCACTGCAGGCGCTATCAATATTGATGCGGCCTCAATCACCGCCGCTGCCCTGTCCACGGTGGGCGGCGGAGCGACCTTGAGGGCGACCGGCACGATCACGACGGCGTCGATCGACAGCAGCGATCTGATCGATGTGGACAGCACGGCGGGTGGCGCGCTTGACCTTGGCAGCCTCACTGCCGGCGGTGCGATCACGCTCGACACGACAGGCACTATTGCAGCCGGGGCGACCACTGCGGGCGGGGCGCTGGTTGTTGGCGGCACGCTGGCGCCTGCAACAGTGAACTTCAGCGGCAATGTTTCGGCTGCGAGCGTCACCGCCGATACGGGCGGAGCCTTCACCGTCTTCGATCTGACTGCGACCAATGGCGGTATCAACATCGAAGCAGCCTCGATCACGGCCAACCCCGGCGGCAATCTATCGGCAACCGGCGGCGATGCGCGGCTGCTCGCTTCAGGCACGATCCTGACCAATTCGATCACCGCGACGCGTGCAGGCGGCGCTGGCGGCAGCATCGATGTGGAAAGCACGGCCAGCGGCCTTGCGCTGGGCAATGTCGCGGCGAACGGCGGCAACGTCGATCTGGCAGCGTTGGGCACGGTCAGCGCGCTGTCGATCACGTCGCTGGTGATGAATGGCACGGGCGGCGCCATCGATGTGGGCAGTTCAGGCGGGCAGACGCTCGATTTCGGCGTGCTGGAATCGAGCGGTGCGATCACTCTATCAACCCTCGGCACAGTCAATTTTGGTGCAATCACTGCGGGTGATGCCCTGTCTGTCGGTCAGTCGGGCGTTGTTGTCGGCTTCAGCGGCGGCAATGTCAGCGCTGCAAGTATCCTGATCGACGCCGCTGGGGAGGTCAGCACCGGTAATCTGGGCGCGATTGCGGGCTCGGTGGATGTGTCGGCTGGCACGATCACTGCAAATGCAGTGGAGGCGACCGGCGGCGATGTTCTTTTGCGTGCCGTGGGCGCGATCGCCACCGCCAATGTGACTGGCAACGCGGCAGCAGGGTTAGGCGGCGCAATCGATATCGCCAGCATTGTCGGCGGTGCGCTGACGATCGATGCGCTGACAGCGGATCAGGGCATCACGCTCGATACGATTGGCGACCTTTCGGTCAGGGGCGCCGTCACCGCTGGCGGTACTCTGACCGTCGGCGGGGTTGCGGAGCCGAGTGCGGCAACCTTCTTCGTGGGCGTTAATGCAGGCAGCGTCGCGATTGATACCGCAGGCGACCTGCGCGTTCTGGCGGGCGGACTTGCAGCAACATCTGGCGGGGTTGATGTTGATGCCTTGTCGATCAACGCAGGCGTCGTTTCAGCGAGTGGCGGCAACGTCTCCCTGCTTGCGTTCGATGGCATCACCACAAGCTCCATCAATGCGAGCGGCGCGATCGATGCGGACAGCGCGAGCGGCGGGGATCTGAATCTTGGTGCGCTGAACGCAGGCCTTGGGATCACAGCCGACACGGTGGGCAGCATCACCACGGGTGCAGTCACTTCCGGTGCAGCGTTGGTGGTGGGCAGTACGGCTGTTCCGGGTGCGGTCACCTTCACCGGCAACGTGTCGGCGGCCGATGTCACCATTGATGCGCTTGGGGCGCTGCAGGCCCAGAACATCATCGCTACGAACGCAATTGATGCCGATGTGGGCGGCACGGTTACCACAGGCGATCTCGATGCTGATCTGATTACCTTGCGCGGTGCCAGTGCCATCACCACCGGCGATGTTGCCTCCAACCAGTCATTGGCCTTGGGCACGACCGGCGGAGATCTCTCGGTCGGCAATGTCTCGGTCCGCAACGCCGGGGCTGGCCTGACGCTCTCAGCCAGCGGCGCCGGAAACGGTGTGCTGGCAGGCAACCTGCGCACCAATGACGGCAATCTTCTGATCACCGCGACCGATACGATCACGGCCGGATCGGCGGCAACGTCGCTGGCTGGCAACGCGACCGCAGGAAGCATCGGACTTCAGAGCGGTCAGGCAATCGCTGTTGGCGCGCTGACGGCAGGCGACGACGTGCTGGTGATCGGCGCGGCAGATATTGTTGCAGGCGCGATCACGGCGGGCGACGATGTGATCATCAGCGCCCCTGGCACCGTCAACACAGGCGCAATCCTTACCACCGGAATGGGCAGTGATGCCAGCCGTCCTGCCTTCACCGGCGCTCCGGGAGCCTCCGCACTCACCTTCGCCGCCGAGACGCTGATCGGTAGTAATGTCGATGTGTCGATCGGTGGAGTACTTGCCACCGGCAATGTCACGGCGCAGGACAACGTTACGCTCGGCGCGGCAAATCTGTCTGCCTCGACCGTTACAGCGGTCAATGGTGATGTCGGGCTTACGGCAACCGGCGCCCTTACCACCTCCGCGATCTCGGCGGGCGACGCCATTGCGGCGCAAAGCACCGGCGGCGGCGCGCTTGATCTGGGTACGCTGAACGCGGGCGGGGCCATTGCGCTGGATACCACCGGCAGCCTTACGACCGCAGCCATCACCGCAGGCGGCACGCTGACAGTGGGCGCCGCGCTTGAGCCAAACGCCGTGACCTTCACGGGCGATGTTCGTGCAGCTGAAATGCTGCTTGCCACCACCGGCGCGCTGACCGCGCTCGATCTGACCGCGACCAACGGAATCGTCGGCGTCAATGCCGGATCGGTCAGTGCGGCGACCATTTCAGCCACCGATGGCGTTGACCTTCTGACTGCGGGCGATGTGACCACCGCCGTGATCAACAGCGACGCGGCTATTGCGGTGGAAAGCAGCGCTGGCGGCACGCTCGATCTGGGCGTTGTCAACGCAGGCCTGGGCATCACGCTCGACACGGCGGGCGTCATTACGGCGGGCGAAGTCACGGCTGGCGGCGCCTTGCAGGTGGGCCAGCTCACGACGCCGGGCGCCGTGAGCTTCACCGGCGATGTCGCCGCGCAGAGCATCACGCTCGATACCGCAGGCGCGCTCACCGCCCTCGGGCTTGAATCGACCGGCGGGGTCATCGATCTCGGCGCGGATACGATCACGGCCGTCAATCTTCTTGCCAATGGCGGCGGTGCCACGTTGCTGTCGCGTGATTTCGTGACGACTGCTTCGATTACCACCACTGGTGCGATTGACGTGGACAGCACCGCTGGTGGAGCGCTTGCGCTCGGCACGCTAGACGCTGGCGGTGGGATCGCGCTCGACACCACGGGCAGCATCCTTGCAGCGGGCATCACGGCGGATGACGCGCTGGTGGTTGGTGGCACACGCCTTTCTAATGCGGTGACCTTCACCGGCAATGCCCGCGCGCAAGGCATTACAGTGGATTCAGGCGGCGTCTTCGATGCGGTCAACCTCACCGCGACCGGTGGGGCGATCACTATCGACGCGGGCGTAATCGACGCGGCCGTGCTGCAGACGACCGGCGGCGGAGTGACTCTGTTGGCGCGTGGTGGTGTCACCACCACGCTGATCCGTTCAGCCGGTGCGATCGACATCGACAGCGCCAGTGGCGGCGCCTTGAATCTGGGCGAGCTGGTCGGCGCGGCAGGGATCACGCTCGATACGACCGGCAGTCTGACGACCGCTGCGATCGGCGCAGCGGGCGATCTGGTGGTGGGGGCAACCCGGATGCCGGGCGCGGTAACCTTCCAGGACGCGGTCACGGCACGCAGCATCACGATCGATACCACCGGCGCGCTGGAAGCGGGCAATCTGACCTCGACCGCCGGGGTGATCGATATCGGGGCGCTGTCGATTGAAGCAGCGATCCTGTCGGCCAATGGCGGCGATGCGATCCTGCAAGCGACGGAAATTGTCGACGTCGTTCAGATCGTGGCTACGGGCGCAATCGACATTGACAGCACCGGTGGGGGTGCGCTGGATCTCGGGACTTTGAGCGCGGGTGCGGGCATTGCGCTCGACACGCGCGGCACCGCCACTGCAGGCGCGATCACCGCAGGCGGGGCGCTGGTGGTGGGTGCAGCCAATGCGCCCAGCCTTGTCACCCTGACCGGCGCTGCCAGTGCGCAGAGCATTCGTCTGCTTTCGGGCGGTGCCATCAACACGCTGGACCTGACGTCGACCGGCGGCAATGTCGTGATCGAAGCCGACGGACGGATCGACTCCACAGCGATCACGGCGAGCGGGCTGATCGATGTCGACAGCACCCGCGGTGGTGCGGTGGCTCTGGGAACACTGAACGCAGGTCAGGGCATAACGCTCGACACCACGGGCGGCATTACTGTTGCCGCGCTTGCCGCGGGCGGCGCTCTGGCAGTTGGCGGTGTGCGCGAACCGGCGGCGGTGACCTTCGCTGGCAATGCCTCGGCGCGCAGCATCACGGTTGACGTAACGGGGGCCTTTGTCGGCCAGAACCTGAGCGCGACCGGGGGCGGAATTGATGTTGATGCGGCAACGATCACTGCCGCCGCCTTGGCAGCGACGGGCGGCGGTGCGACCTTGCTGACGACCGGCAACGTCACCACCGCCGCGATCAACACCACCGGCGCGATCGATGTCGACAGCACGGCGGGCGGCGCGTTCAATCTCGGGGCGTTGACCTCGGGCGCGGACATCACGCTCGATACCACCGGCACCATCACCGCCGCCGCGATTGCGGCGACGGGCGATCTGGTGGTCGGCGCGCTGCGCAAGCCGGCAGCGATGACTCTCACCGGCAATGCCTCGGCGCGCAGCATCACGCTGGACGTGACGGGGGCGTTTGGGGGGCCAAACCTGACCGCGACCGCCGGCGGTATCGATATTGACGCGCGTTCGATCGCGGCGGGCATGCTCGCAGCGAGCGGTGGCAACGTGCGGTTGCTCTCGACCGGCAATATCACCACGGGCACGATCACGGCGCTCCGTATGGGCGGCGCTGGCGGCAGCATTGATATCGACAGCACCGGAACGGGCGATGCTGCAGGCACCCTGAACCTGAGCGCGTTGCTTGCCGATCTGGGCATCACACTGGATACCCAAGGTGCGATTGCGGCCAGCACCATGACCGCCCGCGGCGGCGGGATCGCGGCCAATGCCCGCACACTCACCTCCGGCGCCATCGCCGCGACGGGCGGCGACGTGGCCCTGCGCACTAGCGGTGCGATTACCGCGACAACCATCGCGGCGACCCGCGCAGGCGGTGCCGGCGGCGCGATCGATGTGGACAGCACGGCGGGCGGCGCGGTGACGCTGGGTGCGCTCAATGCAACCCAGGCCATCGCCATCGACACCAGCGGCGCGGTGCGCACCAACGCGATCACGGCGGGCGGCAATCTGACCGTTGGCACCATGGTGCGCACGGCCACCGTGACTTTCGACGGCGCGGCGCAAGCGGCCAATATCACGGTTGATGCCAGCGGCACGGCGACCACCCAGGCGTTGCGCGCAGGCACCGGCACGATCGACATCGAAGCGGGCGATATCGCCTTTGCCGCAGGGCCGGTCGACCCGGGTAACGTGATCTTGAAATCATTTAACAACCGCAGCGTCGGTCTAGGCAGCGCCACCGGCGATGTCCGCTTGACCGACGCCGAACTGGCGCTGATCCGCGCCAATAGCCTGCTGATTGACGCCGGAACCGGTTCCGTCGGCATCGCGGGCGTGACGTTCGGCGCGGATGCGGGCCGCACAGCGGTGGCCGTTGCCACCACGGGGCGGATGACGATCAGCGGCAATCTCACGGCCACGGCGGGCACGCGTTCCGTACGGCTGGGCGGTGCGGCAGATGGCACTGGCCTCGCCTCGCGTATCACCGCCGATGTCAACGCGGCCGCCATCAATTTAGGCACCAACACGCTCGAACTGCGCGGTTCCGCGATCGTGTTCGGCGAACAGAGCCTGATTGACCGGGTCGAGCCTTTGTCGATTGCCGAACTGGTGCGGCAGTTTATCGCGGCGCCGCAGGAGCAGCTTTACAATCCGTTGGGGCCGATTACCAACCCGGTCTATCTGACAGCGGGCAATGTCACGGTCACTTATGGCGGGTCGGCGTTGTTCCAGAACACGGCAGCACGCGCCTCCGGCAACGCCTTCCAGGGGGTCGTGCTGTCCGGCGGCAATAGCGCGGCTCCGGCGTTGACGCTCAATCCCACGGCCTCGCCATCCCCTAGCAGCGCGGGCACCAATGCCTTCGCTCTGTTTGGCACGATCAACGGGTTCGAAGGCCCTGCGGCTTCGATCGCGGGGGGATCGGTCATCGGCTTCAACGACAGCATTCTGCTCGATGCTTCGCGCATCAATGGCTGCGTCATTGGGAGCGGTGCGGACTGTGTAACAACCATCGTGGGCAATGTCGTCTTGAGTGTGCCGCGCGAAGTGGTTTCGCTGCTGGTCGCGGAAGACCGGCTGCTGGTGCCTTTCGATCCGCTGGTGGGCACTAACAATGAAAGCCTGTTCTCCGATGCGGCGCGCGCATCAGGGACCAATGAGGACTGCGAGCAGCGGGACGCCAATGGCGTCTGCGTCAGCAACTAGGGAGCTTTGTAAATGTCGGGACTACGGCTGACCCTGAATATCCTCGGCGGCGCCGCGCTGACCCTTGTTCTGCCGGCCTGCGCCACGGTGCCGGCTTCAGGGCCAGCGGGGATTTTGGCGCTGGGCGATAATGCCAGCGGTGAACGCTGCACTGCCGCGCCAAACTGGACCGATCCGGCCTTGCGCGATTTTGTGAAGAATCAGGACGTCTATTCGGTCAATTGCACCGGCGCGGTGACCGATGCGCTGGCGCGCGTGCGTGTTTTCTCTTCGACAGCGGCGCGCGCCGAGGCCAGCGGCGATCTGCAATGCGGTGAGGCGAGCGATATCACTTTGGCTGGATTTGACCGCGCCAGCGCGCGGCGCTGTTTCGACCCAGCGCTCGGTTTTGCCACGATTGTGATCGATGCTGATATCAGTAGCAGCGCGGTGCAGATTTCCGCAGCAAGTAACGCGGTGGGCGCGGGCTATCAGGCGGCCTTGCTGCTGACCGGTCAGCCGGGCGATGGCGCAGTGTCCTCGGCCCGAACGCCGGTCGATCTGGCCAGCCTCGGCCCTCTACCTGCCAATCTGGCCATGGTGCCACAAGGCGATGGCCCGCGCGAAACCGCCGATACGCTGCTCGCCCGTGCGACGGAGCTGAACTTTCGCGGTTTAAGCGCCGATGCCTCGCGCTTCTTGCGCAACGAACTCAACCGCCTGCCTGAAGCGACAGCGCCCGCCGTGCGCGCGCAGTTGCTGCTTGAAGCAGGGCTTGCGGATTCCAACATCCGGTTCTTCCGCAGCGCCGATACCAATTTGGCCGAAGCCGAAGCCGTCATTCGCACATTCGGCATTGCAGATCAGCGCGCCTTGCAGCCCAAGCTTGCAACCTACCGCGGCCTGCACGCGCTCAATCAGCGTGACTTTGCCGCGGCGCGCACAATCCTTGCCCCGCTCGCCAGCCGGACCAATGCACAGGTTCTGGGCCTGAATGATCCCGCCACGCTGGTGCAGCTCAACACGGTGGTCAACAACGGCGGCGACATTCGTTCGGCGATTGCCCTTCCCAATCTCGAACTCGCGCGTGAAACCGTGATCGGCGTGCAGGGCAACTGGGCCTTGAGCGTCGCGGAATTGTCGCTCGGCAATCGTCAGGCGGCGCTGCGGGCGATTGATCTGGGTCAGAACGAGCTGGAACGGCTCACCCGCTCGCTTGAAGGGCAGCGGATCAATCAGGACGGGTTGTTCTGGTTGAACGCCCGACTGGTGCGCCAGCGTGGCCGCATTCAGGCCGAAAGCGGCGATTATGCCGGGGCTGTCGCGTCCTTCGACGATGCTATCGCCAAGTTGACCGCCACCACGGGCAGCGGCGCGTTCGCGCCTGACGATCCGGCGGTGGCGGAGTTGCGACTGGAGCGGGCCTCGATCATTGACCGTGCGCGCCGCCCGGCGGCTGAAATTGACGCGGCCTATGTCGCTGCGCTCGATGCCATGCTGTCCGCCCGTGAAGCCAGCTCCGGTTTTTCGACCGGCCTGCTGCATCCCTATCTCGATCGGCTGGCTGGGCGTATGGCCGACGGGGACAAGGTGGCCGCACGCCGGTATTTCGATGCCTTGCAGGTCGCAGGCGAAAGCAGCGCCGCGCGGCAGCTCAGCCAATTGCAGGAGGTTGTCGGCGACGATCCGGCAATTGCCATCCAGCAACGTGAACGGCTTGACCTGCGCCGCCAGCTGAACGCGCTGGCTGCCAGGATTGTCGATGGCCGTAATCTGGGCCAGCCGGTAGACGCGCTGGAGGCAGAACGCGCACGTGTCCAGGCGGCCTTCTCTGAAGTGGAAGCCGATCTGGCGGCCAACTCCCGCCTTGCACAGGTGTCTGACCGCCCGGCTGATCTGGCCGCGCTTCAGGCCAAGCTGAAGCCTGGCGAGGGCTATGTCCGCCTGACCGTGATGAATGATCGGGTCTTCGGCATCATGGTGGACCGCGACAATGCCTATCCGGTCCGCCCCAAGCTTGCGGCCAATGACATCATCGGCCTTGCCAATGCAGTGCGGCGTTCAGCCGAAGTGGGCGATGACCGGGTGTTGCCGGACTTCTCGGTTGGAACCTCGACCGCGCTCTATCAGGCTTTGTTCGCCGATATCGACGGAAACCTGCGTGCCCGCACGGAATTGGTGTTCGATGGCGGGGCCGTGCTTGCCGGGATGCCGGCCGGCCTGCTGGTCATTGACCGGCCGGCGCCGGCGGCCAGGGGCAAGACCAAAGCCAGAGCGCGGCATGACTATAGCGAGGTCGCATTCCTCGCCAAGCAGATGCCGACATCGGTGGCGATGTCGCCGCGCAGCTTCATCGCTTCACGAGAATTTGCGCCGTCGCGGGCCAAGCAGGCGCTGATCGGCTTTGCCGCGCCGCAAAGCATCGGGCAGCAGCCGATCGGGACCGGTGGCAAGTTCCGGATCGGTCCGTGCCTCATCGATGCGACGGCCGTGGCCGCTTACAGCAATCTATTCTCGCCGATTGCGGCTGACGAGATTTTCATCGCAGCTCAAGCTCTGGGCCTGAACGGGCAGCCGACTTTGATTAGCGGTGCGCAGTTTTCTGACACCGAGGTCGTCCGCAGGGGCGCAACGACTAACGGCTTTGCCGATTACAAGGTGCTGCACTTTGCCACCCACGGGCTGACGGAAGGGCAGTTCGATTGCGATGGTGCACCGGCCGCACTGCTGACCTCGTTCGGTGGGACAAGCGCTTCGGATCTACTGCTCAGCTTCGACGAGATTGCCAGCCTGAAGCTTGATGCCAACCTGGTGGTATTGTCGGCGTGCGACACTGCGTCGCGGACGGGTGAAAACACACAGATCCGCGCAGGTGAGGCCCGGCCGGGAAGCACGCTCGATGGGCTGGTGCGCGCCTTCTTTGCCGCCGGCAGCCGATCGGTCATGGCGACCTATTGGGAAGCGGCCAACAATGATGCGACCACGCTGCTCATGGCGGAATTCTACGCCGCCGGACGCGACAAGACGATTTCGCAATCGCTGAATACAGCGCAGACCACGCTGATTGACATCCCCGAAACCTCGCATCCTTTCTTCTGGGGGAGTTTCTTCGTGGTGGGGGATACTGCCAACACCATTCTTGGCGGCGCCAAGATGACAGTAGCAGCGCGGTAAGCGCTGTGCCGCCTGCCGCCCGCATCACCGACATGCATACCTGCCCGATGGTCAATCCCGGGCCGGTGCCACATGTGGGTGGGCCGGTGGTGAAGGGGCAGCTCAACGTCTTGACCTGCATGATGCCTAAGGCGCGGGTATCGGACCAATGCGTGTGCGCCGGGCCGCCCGATGTCATCGTGAAGGGTTCTGCCACGGTGCTGGTCGGCAATCTTCCCGCTGCGCGGATCGGTGACAATACCGCACACGGCGGCGTTATCGTCAGCGGCGCGCCGACCGTGCTGATTGGCGATGCAGCCAATAGCGGGGGCGGTGGTGGTGGCGGCGGAACGGGCATGGCTGTGCCTGTGCCGCTGGCGGCGCCAAGCCTTCAGGCGGAAGCCATGATCGGCGCGCACAAAGCCGCAAAACCGTTCTGCCGCATCTGCGAAGCCATGCGCACGGCACGCGGTGGCTGACTGGTTCGCCGTCGTCGATGGTGCCGCCGATCCGCGGCTGTACCCGGTGATTTGCACGGCGAGCCAGCACGTGTGCCTTTACGAATCCGATTATCCCGAAGAAACGCTCGCGGCGCTGCCGCATCTGGTGCGCATGGCACCCGGCGAACACTTGCCCGAATTGTGGCGACGGCATGAGTCAGGGCGGTTCTGGGGGATGGCCTGCCAATCTGCGCTCAGTCTGCGGGCGTTGCGTCGGCATTTGCGCAAATTTACCACCGCGCGCCTTCCCTTGGGCGATGTGGTGCTGTTTCGGTTCTGGGACCCGCGCGTCTTTGCGACCTTCGCGCAAAGCGCGACCGCAGAGGAAATCGGTCCCTTTTTTACGGGGATCGAAATGGTCATCATCGATCTCGGCCCGGATGGTCGTCGCCGGTATTGGTGGGATGGCGGGTTGAGGGTATCGCAGGCCGCGCCAGTTTCCACCCCTGTAATTCCCGCTTAACGTACCGCGTTAGGCGTAGTCTTTTTCGGACGGTTCTTCTGCGCGATTTCTGCAGTGATCGCCTTGCGCTGCGCCAGATACATGCGCAAGGCTTCGCCGCCCAAGGCTTCGGTTACGGTGTTTTCGAAGCTCAGCGGGTCGACATAATCGCCTTCGGTTCGGATTTCGAAATGGAGGTGCGGTCCGGTCGATCCGCCGGTGGTGCCGACATAGCCGATCACCTGTCCCTGCATCACGGCAGCGCCCACGCCTTGCCCTTCGGCAAAGGCGTTGAGGTGCATATAGCGCGTTTCCAGACCGTCCCCATGATCGATCTTGATGAAGTTGCCGGCCCCGCCCGCCATCGCCTGAAAAATAACCGTGCCTTTGCCCGCTGCGTAGATCGGCGTGCCGATGGGGGCCGCGAAATCAACGCCGTTGTGCTTTTTCTTGGTGTTATAGATCGGATGCTCGCGCACCCCGAAGCGCGAGGTGATGCGTGCGCCATCAATTGGCGTGCGCATCAGCGAACGGGCGTTGCCCTGTCCGCGTTCGTCAAACCAGCGCGGTTCGGTCTCCTCGGGCGGGGTGAAAGCGTAAAAGCTGCGAGTGACGCCTTCGGTAGTGAATTCTACGGCGATCAGGCGCGGCGGCTCGACCTCGCGGCCTGCACGGGTGACGGTTTCCTCCCATGTCGCGCTGAAGCGATCGCCCGGCCTGATCTGCGCCCAGTCAACATCGAAGGCGAAGGCCTTGGTGAAGTCACTAACGAGGCTGTTGGGTATCCCCGCTTCGACCGCGGAGAGATAGAAGACGTTGTGCGCGATTGTGCCCTCGATCTGCCGGACTTGCACCTGCGCGGTTTCGACCACGCTTTCCCGTTTGAAGCCGCCTTTGCCATTACGCACCAGCCGGATAGCAGCGCCGTTTTCAAGCTCTGCGGCGATGGTATGGATCGCGGGCTTTGTCCCCTTGCGGTCAAGCTCCAGTGTAATCGTCATCATTTCGACTGTGCCCAGCGCGGCGATGACTTCTTCGGCGGCAAAAAAGGCGTCGCCTGTTTCAATGCCCATTTCTTCGAGGCCAAGGCCGAGCTCGTTCATGTCGGCAGCCGGGAAAATTCGGGTGTCGTAGCGCGGCGCGGCAATCGGAGCGGCCGCTGCGGTCGTAGTCGCCACTGGCCGGGCTTCAGCGGCGGGCTTGCCGAAAAACGCGCTCCACGGCACCAGCAGGCCAAGCCCGGCGGTGACCGCGATGGCTGCCACGCCGCCACCGATCCAAAGGCCCGGTTGCGGCCGCTTTGCCGGAGCGAGAGTGCCGGGCATCGCGTGTTCGGGCGGGGAATCGGCTGGCACAGTCGGACCAACCCAGGTGCGCGGATTGAAACTGGTGGATTCTGGTTCCATCACCGCTGTGTCCAAAAACAGGGCAATCGTAGGACCCGCCCCAGTAAAAGTCACGAAATCGCCAGCGCAATACAACGCTATGCTTTATCTGCCCTGCAACCTATGCTTAACTGTTGTCAATTGGGGGGGCAAGGCATGAGCGATAGAAATCGTGTTGCATGGCGTGAGGGCATGTTCCTGCGTCCGCAACACTTTCAGGCACAGGATCGCTTTGTCGAAAGCTTTGTTTCTGCACGTCATGATTGGGCGCTGCCGTTTTCGTGGGGTGTGGTCGAACTGGAAATCGATCACGCGCTGGCAGAGCTGGGCCAGTTTGCGATCCGCAAGGCGCGCGGGATTATGCCGGACGGGACGCCATTTGCCATTCCCGCCGATATGCCCGCGCCCATGCCGATCGCGATCAGCCCGCAGACCCGCGACGCGGTGATCTATCTGACGCTGCCGCCACGGATTTCCGGCGCGGTGGAGTTCATGGACAAGGAAAGCGGATCGCTTGATGCCCGCTTTCTGGTGGCGGAACAAACCATCGGCGACAATTTCGCCACCGAGCGCACCAGCGAAGATATTGAACTGGCCAGCGCCAACCTGCGATACGGCATCACGCCTGACGAGACCGAGGGCCGCCTGCTGCTGGGCCTTGCGCGCATCCGTGAGGTTGCGGGTAAGAAGCTGGTCTTTGATGATCGCTACATCGCGCCGACCCTCGATCTTAAGGCCTGTCGTCTGCGGGCCAGCCTGTCCGACCTGATCGGACGGGCGGACCAGATGATCGCAGAACTGGCTTTGCGGGCGGCGGAAACGACCGAAGGGGGGCAGGATACTTACAAGGCGTTTCTGCTGTTGCAGGCGCTCAATCGCTGGGTCGCGATCCTCGGCCATCTGGCGCACATGCCTGCGATGCATCCCGAACGCGTGTTCGAAAACCTGCGCGCGATGGCGGGCGAGGTGTCGACCTTGACCCGCAAGGAACGCCGCCCGCCTGAATTGCCGCTGTATGATCATGAAAACCTGCAAGGTTGCTTCGATCCGCTGATTGATTTGCTGCAATTGCTGCTGTCGGGCGTGATCGAACGCTCGGTGGAGCCGCTGGCGCTGGTGGCGCGCGGGCCGGGGCAGTTCATGCATGTCATTAAAAACCGCACGCTGCTGCGCCAAAGCTACATCTACCTCGCCGTGTCGGACAAGACCAAGGCGATGGAGGATATCCGCAAGCGTTTCCCGGCTGTGTGCAAGATTGGCCCCAATACCAAGATGCCAACGCTCGTGGCATCGGCGCTACCGGGCATTGCGCTGCGGCACACCACCACTCCGCCAAGCCAGCTGCATGTGCTGCCGGGCTTTGTCTATTTCGAACTCGATCGCGGATCTCCGGACTGGCCGGAGGTTTACGACGCAGCAGCGCTGGGCCTGTTTGTTTCCGACGACTGGCCCGAACTCAAACTCGAGCTGTGGGCGGTTAAGCAGAAAAAATGACCAGCGACGATCGCAACAAGACCGTGTTCAGGCCTTCGCCGCTGAAGCGCGGCGGGGGCGATGGCAATCCTGCAAATCTGGGCACGCCGCCGCCAGCCGCGGGCGGGTTTACCGGCGGGATGGACGACTGGAACCAGAGCGCGCCCGCAGCCCCGCCCGCAGGTGCAGGAGGGGGCGGCTTCAGCCCACTAGGGGGTGATCCCTTTGCCGCGACCGCGCCGGCAGGCGGCGCGGCAGCGCCCGGCGGGCCGGTGCTGGCGCAGCAGAATTTCAGCGATTCCGTGCCGCAGCCGCCGCAGCCGCGCCATGATCGCAACATCATCATGGCCCACGCCGCGCCGGTTCTGGCCATGGCGGCCGCGCTGCAATCGGGACGCTGGCAGATTTCGATGGGCGAATTTCATGCCCGCGCCAAGGATGCGATCAGCGCCTTCGATGCCGCGATCCAACCCGCCTATCCCGATGGCGTGAAGCAGCGTGCCAAATATGCCTTGTGCGCCACGATTGATGATATCGCCCAGAACCTGCCGGGCGTGGGCGGCGGCGGGGCGCAATGGGCGCAGCGCAATATGGTAGTCACCTTCTTCCGCGAGAATATCGCGGGCGACCGCTTCTGGGATTTCGTCAATGAAGTGCTGCGCGATCCGGCGCGCAACCGCGATCTGATCGAGCTGTTCCACGCCTGTCTGGCCGCCGGGTTCGAAGGGCGCACCCGCGCCATGCCCGATGGCCACAGCAAAAAGGGCCAGGTGATGGCCAGCCTGATCGGCGCGCTGGAACACGTGCGCAGCCTGTCGCAAAGCGAGATCGTGACCCACTGGCGCGGTGAGGCCGCACCGCGCAAGCCGCACAATTTCTGGAGCATCATCGGTCTGGCAGCAGCGGCGGCGGCGGGGCTGTGCTTCCTGATTTACCTCATGTTCATCCTCACGCTGATGCTGACCGGGCAGGACGCGCATGACCGCGTGGCGACGCTGTTTCCGGGGGAACCGGTGGCGCTGGCGCGCGATGCGCAGGTGCTCCAGCTACCACCCACCGGGACTGAAGAACGGCTGCGTACCTTCCTCGCCGAAGAGATCGCGCAAGGGCTGGTGGTGGTGCAGGGCAACCGTGTGCGCACCACTGTGGGGACATTGTTCGAACCGGCCGCTGCCGATCTGGTGCCAGGCCGCTCTGCGATCTTTGAAAAAATCGGCAAGGCGATCCAGCTGGAAAAGGGCTCGGTGACGATCGAAGGGCACGCCGATTCCGACCGGATCAGCCCGACGATCGAATTCGCTGACAACCTCGCCTTGTCCAAGGCCAGGGCCGAAACCGTGGCGGGAATCGTGCGCGCACAACTGACCGATGCGGGCCGGATCAGTGTGGAAGGGCTGGGGGACACTGTTCCGCTCGCCTCGAATGCGACAGCGGAAGGCAAGGCGCAGAACCGGCGGGTCGAGTTCGTGCTCGAAATCGGCCAGTAAACAGCACACGCGGGGGCGAAGACTGATGAAGAAGTTCCTGACGAACTGGTGGACGATCTCGATCGGCACCATCGTCCTGCTTGCGCTGCTGCTGTGTCTGGGCCTGCCGCTGTTTGTGGATGCGATGAAGCCCTTGTGGGTTCGTCTGACCATCGCCGGCGTGCTCTTGGCGTTGTGGGTCACGTGGTTCGCGCTGCGCCGCCGTGCCGCCAAGAAGGCCGAAGCGGCGCTGGCAGCAGAGCTTGCCGGCCCTGATGCCAGCGCAGAGGAAGCGGGCGCAGTGCAGGGCCGCATGGCTGCCGCGCTCACGCAGCTGCGCGAAGCCAGCGGGAACAAGCGCGGCTATCTCAACGCGCAGCCGTGGTACGTGATCATTGGCCCGCCGGGCGCAGGCAAGACCACCGCACTGCTTAATTCTGGTCTGCGTTTCCCGCTCGCCGATCAGACGCTGGCGGGCAGCGGTGGCACGCGCAATCTCGATTTCCTGTTCGCCGAGGAAGCCGTGCTGGTCGACACCGCCGGGCGATACACCACGCAGGATTCAGACAGCGCGGTCGACAATGCCGCGTGGAAACGCCTGCTTGAACTGCTGCGCAAGCATCGCCCGTTTGAGCCTGTCAATGGCATTTTGGTCGCGGTCCCGGCAGACGATCTGCAAACCGGCGATGTGCGCGTGATCGACAACCACGCTGGGATCATCCGCCGCCGCCTGCGCGAAATCCGTGAGGCCTTGCAGGTCGAACTGCCGGTTTACCTGCTGATCACTAAAGCTGATCTTCTGGCCGGGATGAGCGAATATTTCGGTGATCTCGACGTGGACGGGCGCCGAGCTGTCATCGGCCACACCTTCGACTGGCATGGTCAGCGTTTGACAGCCGAAGACGTGACCGGCGCTTTCGACGATGTGACCAATGATGTCGCCGCCCGCCAGCCCAAGCGGCTGGAGGAAGAAAAGGATATTCGCCGCCGGGGCCTGATCCTCGGCTTTCCGGGGCAGCTTCATGCGCTGCGCCCGGCGCTGTTCCGGCTGATCGAAGGTGCTTTTCTCAACGAGGATCGCCCCAGTGGAAAGCTCCGCGGGTTCTATCTCACCTCCGGCACGCAAGATGGCAGCGCGATTGACCGCATCCTGCAAGGCGTAAGCAAGACCTACGGCGACAGCGCAGCGGCGGCCAGCGGCGCGCCGCGTGACGGAAAGGCGTTTTTCCTCAATCGCCTGTTGCAGGACGTGGTGTTCAAGGAGGCGGGGCTCCCCGTTTCCGATGCCGCGCTGGTCCGCAAGCGCAAGTCGCAGATCATGGCGGCCAGCATCGGCCTTGCCGCCGCCGTGGTGCTGGCTGTGGTGTTGTGGACGGTCAGCTTCATCGGCAACCGTTCCTTTCAGAGCGATTCTGTGATCGCCGCTGCTGCATTGGAGCAGGAGATCGACGCCAGCCGGGTCGATCTGGTGCGGGTGGGCAGCAGCGATGCCACGCTTGAACAGGTGCTGCCGTTGCTGGACGCCTTGCGCGACATGCCCGAAGGATACCGGGCTCAGGCCGCAGGCGGGCCTTCGCTACTGATGCGGTTCGGCCTGTTCCAAAGCGGCCTCGCCCAGCGCAACGCCGAAGCCTACCGGATGGGTTTGCGGCGTATTCTGTTGCCGCGCATCATGCTGCGGCTGGAAGACAAGATGCGCGGCGAACTGGCCGATCCGCTGGCATTGTATGAACCGCTCAAGGTTTATCTGATGCTCGGCAGCGGCGCGCCCGAAGGCGTAATCAATGCTGACGCGGTTCGCCGGCAGGTGGCGAAGGATTGGACCAACGAGCTCTATCCCGGCACAGAAATGGCACAGGTGCGCGAGCGGCTGATGCTGCATCTTGATGCGCTGACGACCGACCCCAACCTGGCCGCTGCATGGGCGGGCGGGCGGGCACCGCTGGACGCACAGTTGGTCGCTTCGGCGCGGCAGGCGGTATCCAGTATGTCTCTTTCGCAGCGCGCCTTTGCGATCATGCGCGAAAAGGCGTCCGACCCATCGAAAGATTGGGTGATGGCCGAAGTAATCCAGGCTGGCGACACCGCGGCCTTCGCTAATCCCGAAAAGGTGTTGGCGCTGCGCGTGCCCTATCTGTTCAAGCGCGAAGGCTTTGAAAAGGCCTATGCTGTTGCGCGGGAAACCGTGCAGGCCGATCTCAAGCGCGAACAATGGGTGCTCGGCAAGAACACTGTCAGTATACAAAGCGAAATGGGCTCGCTGCGGCAGGGCATTTCGACCATTTATGCGCAGGAGTATATCGCCTATTGGAAGGGCGTGATCGATGCACTGGAGGCAGCGGACTACTTCAACGATCCGCAGGCCTTTCGCGCGCTGACGAAAGATCCGTCGCCCTTGCGCACGGTGTTGCTGGAAGTGCGTGCCAACACGGATTTCTCGCAGGCGAGCACATTGGACCGCGCCGCCGATCTTGCGGGCCAGCGGGCTAAGCAGAACCGGTTGGTGA
Source organism: Erythrobacter sp. 'gip.4 top 5' (assembly GCF_056495765.1). Lineage (NCBI taxonomy): Bacteria > Pseudomonadati > Pseudomonadota > Alphaproteobacteria > Sphingomonadales > Erythrobacteraceae > Erythrobacter > Erythrobacter sp. 'gip.4 top 5'. The sequence continues at coordinate 988,689 of NZ_CP200270.1, forward strand.
ACACGGCCAGCAAGATCATCGGGACAGGCGGGGGCGGGGCGATGTCTGCTGATGCAGAAATCAGCATGGCCTTTGCCGATCTGAACGCCTGGACCGGCACGCCCGAAGCCCCCGGCGGTGTTTCCGCTTTCATCGATGCTGTGCGCCAGACCTTCTCGCAGGTGCGCGCCTCCAACGCGCCCGGCTCTGTCTCCAGCAGCGCGGATCGGCTGGCGCAGATCAAGGGCGAGCTGGACACCGTTGCCACGCAGGCGCCGGAGATGATCCAGAAGTTTGCAGGCGACGTCGTCAGCGGAGGCGGCTCGGCGCAGGTCGGCGTGCTGCAGGGCGAAACCACGCTCGCCTATAGCCAGCAAGTGCTGCCCGCCTGCGAGACGGCGGTGACCGGCAAGTTTCCCTTCGAAAAGGGGGCGGCCACCGATGCCGGGGTGACTGAACTGCGCACCGCTTTTGGACCTGGCGGGCTGGTACCGCTGTTCGTTCAGACGCGGCTTGACGCCTATCTTGATCGCAGCGGCGATTACTGGCGCTGGGTCAGCGGCGATCCGGTGGTCGCCAGCTTCAATCCTGTCACGCCCGGCAATATGCAGAAAGCCTCGGCATTGACGCTTACCATCGGTGAAGGGCTGCCGATGCGGATCGCGTTGGTGCAACTGGGGCGCGAAGCGGGACGGGTGGAGCTGACCACCGGCGGCATCCCCTTGCAGTTCGATCTCGACAGTGCGGCCGAACAGGAATTGACCTGGCAGGTGGGTGGCGGGATGGTGCAATCGTCCGAATTGAAGATCATCGGCAATGGCGGGATCGACGGGCTCAATGATTCCGATCAGGTGCTGTGGCGGCGGCCCGAAAGTGGGCCATGGTCGCTGTTCCGCCTGCTGGAGCGCGCACGCATCCGCAACCTTTCTGAAGGCGAGGTGGAAGCGGTGTTCAATCCGGGCCCGGCGCGCGCGGTGTTCCGGATATCCTTCCCTCAAGATCGCAACCCCTTCAGCCTGGGCGGGCTATGGTCGGTCAAATGCCCGCAGATGCTTTGATCCGCTCGGTGGGCCTTGGCTCCAAACCGGCCGACGCCGTGCTGGATCGGCCCGCGATCTTCGGCAAGCTGCCCGGGCACGGCGATTTCATCAGCCGCGGCCTGCGCACCGATTTACGCAAGGGTATCGACTTGTGGCTGAGCGAGTGGCTCGCCGCGGCACGCTCAACCTGTGGCGCAGGCTTTGAGGCCGCTTATGAAACTGCGGCGCCCTGGTTGTGGGAAGGGCCGCGCACCACCGCGATAGTGCTGCCCAGCATGGACGCGGTCGGCAGGCGCTTTCCGCTGCTGGTGCTCGCCCTGCCCGACCAGGTGACGCAGCAGATTTATGACGCGATGATCGGCGCGTTGGTGGGCGGTGCCTCCGTCGACGCCCTGCAGGGCGCTTTGGCCGCACTCGAACGCGCCGCGCCGGTCGGTGAGCGACACGCGCAATGGTTCTTGCCGGACGGCGCAGCGCCGTCGCTTCCTGCGCCGGACAGCGTGGGATCCTGGCCTTCGGTGGAAGGATGCTTCGTGTGACAATGATACCATTCAGCGCGGCCGGCCGCAGCGAAACCGGCTTGGTCCGGGCGCAAAATGAAGATTCGATGCTGCTCGACGATGACACGGGATTCTGGCTGGTGTGTGACGGCATGGGCGGCCATCAGAACGGCGCCGCAGCATCGCGTATGGCGGCCCACGCCTTTGCAGCGGTGGATCTGCCCGACCCCTTCGACAGCGCGATTTCCAGTTTTGCCGATACCGTTCACCGCGCCAATGCCGAGATTGGTGAGGTCGCGCAGGCCAATGGTGGCGGCACGATGGGCACAACCGCTGTCGGGTTGATCCTGCGCGGGCGCGAATTCGCGGTTGGCTGGGTCGGCGATAGCCGCGCCTATATCTGTCGGCGCGGCGGCTTGTTTCAGCTGACGGTGGACCACACCCATGTGCAGGATCTGATCGACGAAGGCATCCTGAGCGCCGCTGACGCGATCGGCCACCCGATGTCGCACGTGTTGACCCGCGCACTTGGGGTGGCGCCGCAAGTGCAGGTCGACATCATCAAGGACGAGGTCGAACCGGGTGACCGGTTCCTGCTGTGCAGCGATGGGTTGAGCGGGCCGGTACCGGACACCGATATCCGCGATCTGCTGGAGGCTCCGGATCCGCAAGCCGCGGTCGACGCGCTGATCGAACGCGCCTATGCCAATGGTGCGCCGGACAATGTCACGGCGATCGTGATCGACATCGGGGCGGTCTAGACCATGAGCCTTCCCCCAGAAGACGAAGACCGGACAGTTTACCAGCCTAAGGGTACGCCCACACCGGCGCCATCGCCCGCGCCGACATCGACCCCTTCGCCGCTGCCCCAGCCACCGCTGCCCGAGCCGCCTCTGCCGCCCGAAGCGGGCGGGCAAGGCTCTACCGGGCAGCAGATCGCCAATGGCGAAGTGCTCAACGGGATCTACCGCATCACCCGCTTCATCGCGCGCGGCGGTATGGGCGAGGTTTATGAGGCGGTCAATGTCCACCAGCCGGCGGAAAAGGTCGCAGTCAAGGTCATGCTCCAGCATCTGGCGCAAGATGAGCTTGTGGCCGCGATGTTCGCCAAGGAAGCGGCCACGCTGACCCGGCTGCATCACGAAGCGATCGTGCAATATCGCCTTGCCGCGCGCGATACGCTGGGGCGGCCCTATATCGTCACCGAATTCATCGACGGGCCAAGCCTTGAGGCGCGGCTAGGCAAACTCAAGCTATCGGACGCGCAGTTTCTGGCCGTGGCCCAGAAGCTCGCCGCCGGGCTGGGGACCGCGCATTCGCTGGGGGCGATCCACCGCGACATCGCGCCCGACAATGTTCTGCTGGCAGGTGACGATCCGGCACGGCCCAAGATCATCGATTTCGGCATCGCCAAAGATGCGCGTGATCATTCCGCCACGATCGTGGGGGATGGGTTTGCGGGCAAGCTGCGCTATGTCGCGCCTGAGCAATTGGGCGAATATGGCCGCAATGTCGGCGCGTGGTCGGACATTTACAGCCTGGCGCTGACACTGCGGGCGGTGCTGGCGGGCAAGCATTCCGACATGGGTGGTTCGCTGTCCGATGCGGTGCGCAAGCGCATGGCGGTGCCCGATCTTTCGGACATCCCGGTGCAGTTTCGGCCTGCTTTCGAAGCCGCGCTGCAACCCGATCCCGCGCGGCGCCCGCAATCCATGGCAGCCTTCAACGTGATGCTGACCGAAGGCGCGCACAGCGGCGGCAACACGCTTGTCACGGCGGCAGGGGGGGGCGCGAAGGCGGGCAAGGCAAGGAAACCTTCGCTCAAGGCACCGGGAGTAACGGGAGCACCGGGGGTGGCCGCACGGCTTGCTGGCCTGCTTCCCGATAGCCTCGGCAACAACCGCCTTCCGGTGATGATCGGCGGCGGGGCGCTGATGTTGCTGGCTCTGGTCGGCACGGTCATCGCGGTCAGCCTTGGCGGCGATGATGTCCCGTCGGCGCAGGCACCCGCTTTGGCCGAGGTTGATGGCGGCGCAGTCGCGGGTATCGCCCCGGAGTCGCCCGAGTTCGCCGCGCTGGCTGAACGGGTCGCCAATGGGGTTCCGTGTTCATGGCTGACGCTGGCAAGCGCGGACGGGGTTTCTGTAAAGTTCACCGGGGCAGCGGCGGTTCCAGCCGAGGCGCAGGCCGCTTTGGCGCAGTCGCTCCAAAGCGCAGGCGCCAGCGTGCCGGCGCTCGACTTCGGCAATGTGGTGCGATTTGCGCCGGAGGAATGTGCGCTGGTGGATGCGCTTCGCGAAGCGCGCGGCAAAGGGGTCACGATTACGTCGCCACAACTGAATTACGAAGCACGGATGGAGCCAACCTATCCCGAAGCCATTGAAAGCTTGCATGCTAAGGTGCCGTTCAACATCAATGGGTTAAAGGCGGGGGACGATGTGGCTCTGCTGGTTATCACCAATGTTTTTGAGCCTGTCGTGCTGTTTTCGCACCGCAATAGGCTCGCCGAGTTTGTCGATTTCGTCAAAGGTAATGAGACGGACGATGGATACTCGATGTATTATCCAGCAGAAATTACAGACGCCAAACGGTTCGATTTCGGCCTGATTGTTGTCACCAGCCCCACGCCGCTGCCCGACAGCATTCAGACTTTCGATTCCACCTGGGCCGAGCGGTTCCGAGATGGTGTGCGCAACAAGAACTGGGCTGCCGACGTGATGTGGGCGACCGCCGAGGATCGTCAGCCGGGGTAAGGATCACATTAGCGCCGGGGACGCTGGTTGGCCTCGTCATAGGCCTTGCGGAACTCGCGTGAGAACACCTCCAAGAACGCCTCGGCCGAACCTTCAGCCACGCCGCTGAACTGGGCTTCATAGGCTTTCCACAAGGCGGCTTCGCGCTGGCCGGGTAGCACCTTGGACAGGAGGCCCTGTTCCTTGGTTCGCGCCTTGATCGCAGCAGGCGAGAACCGGTTGAGCGTTTCGCGCAAGGCCCCCTGCATCGCCTTCAGGGTTGCAATCTGGTGCGCCTGCAGATCGCGATAGGCCTCCTCGATCGCGTCTTCGGCCTCCATGTAGCCGCGCAGTTTGGGATTGAGCATCATCTGCAAGGCCTGATCGACATTGCGCGCGAACTTGAGCGGATTGTTGCCATCAAAGCCGAGCGCGGTGCCGGCGGCACCCATCTCGTCCTTGGCGCGGGCACGGGCTTCGAGAAGGATCATCAGCCCGGCCAAAAGGTGTCTTAGCATTCGCCCGGTCTTGGCAGCGGATTCCTCGGGCGTCAGTTTGATCTGGCTGGCCGGGACGCCAAGCTCGCCCAGCAGCGCGCCGAACACGGCATCGGGACTCGCGTGCGAGGGCGGCGTAGGTTCGGACACCGGAGGAGGCGAAGACGCTGTACCTGTGAAAGGTCCGGTGGCGTGCGCCGGCCGCGGATCGTGCGGAACCGGCGAAGGCCTGACCCTTACCGGCAGCGGCGTGGTCAGCGCCGGAGGGACGGGCGAGGGCGTGGCCGCAAAGCCGCTCTCCTGCCCCCATGGGCCAGCGGTCGGCTGGTCTGCGCAGGCGCTGGGGCAGGGCGGCTGGTTGATCGGATCGAGCGGCGCGAAACTTCCCCCTGTCGGCGGCGCTGCGGGCGGCGGCGAGCCCAAATCCGATACGAAATTAGGCGGTGACGGGGAAGAAAAGGGGTCATCCGGCAGCGGCGCAAACCCGCCACCCAATTCAGGCGACGACGGCGATCCGCTGGGCAAGGGATCGAACCTGCTGCCGCTCAAAGGAGCGGCAAGTGCGGCGTTCAGGCCGCTGCTCGGCGTCCCTGCGTTAAGCGGCGCGAAGCCTGAAGGCTCGCTGTCACCAGTTGCGAAGGGATCGAACGTGGGGTCGACCGACCACGAGGCGTTGCTCCAGTCGATTTCGTTCTTGGCGGTGAAATCGCTGAAGATGTCGTCGGCGCTGGGTGGGTTCGAGGCGCGGGCAACGTCCTCCGACCAGACTGAATTGCGCTCCGGTGCAGGGCCGCCGCCGGGAATGTCCCAGCCGCCATCTGCTGGAAAGCCGTTAGCGACAGGCACGGGCTTGGGCGCGGCAGGTCGGCCGCCAGGAACATCATCCCATTCCTGCCAAGATGGCCCGCGCGCGGCAGCGGCGACCTGTTCCTGTTCAGCCTGATGCTGCTGCAAGGCTGTGCCGCTCAACCGGGCTTCGATGAGATACGGCCCGATACGGAAGCGATCGCCCGGGCCTACCTTGTGGGTGCCTTCCAGTCGCTGCTCCGATGTGCCCACGAATGTGCCGTTGGTGCTGCCATAGTCGATTAGGTAATAGGCATCGTTGCGAAACTGGATTTCGCAATGCTTGCTGGAAACGACACGCGTTTCGTCCGGCAGCACCCATTCGCACGTCAGCGAACGGCCAATATTGGCGCCGCGGTTGTTGAGTACCAGCTCGGGATTGATGCCGTGTTCCAGCGCGGCGCCATTGGTGATCTTGAGCGTCAGGGTCATGGGTTTGCGGCCGGCGTGCGTCCATTGGTGGCGAGCTTATTGGCCAAATCGAGAATGCGGCCCGAAAGCGCCGGCTCCCGGCCGGCCCCGGCGGCCACCACCGATTGCACGGCGCCAGCCACCAGTTGTCCCATCAGGCCCGGCTCGGCTGGCACGGGCGGGCAGTCTTCCGGCGCGATTGAACCGCCCGAAAAGAACACCGCCAGGCCGATCAGGGTTTCGGGCCAATCTCGGTCGGACTGCTCGGCCAGCCGTTCAACCGCGCGGCGATTGTCATCGTCCGGCTCCCCCAGCCAGCGCTGAATGGTGTCGCGCAGCAGCATCCTTGCGGAAAAGTCGGGCGCTGTCGGCTCGATCCTCGGCAGGCTGGCGAGCGCCCAGTCGATTGCCTCGAGCTTAGGCAGCGCGGCTGCGACGTAGGAGATGGCCGGCATCAATTCGCCGCGTTTGCGCAGATCGCGGAAGAAGACACCGGGCGCTACATCGTCAGCCGGCTGCAACTCGGGCGCGAGCTTGGCCTCTTCGGCAATCTGCCGGGCGGAACTCCAGAAGACTATGGTCCAGTCGGTCATGGCGTGCCGGACAAATCCTTGTTGCAATCCATCATTGTGTCGTTCGAACCCAGAAGTGCTGCAATCGGGATGCGGCGTGACATTCTGCCGCATCAATTGATCTTAATCAGCGCGCCCTTTTCCGTCAAAATGCCGCCTGCGGAAACCTCGGTTGTGGCGTTGCCTTTCACGTTGACCATCAGCGACGTGAGCGAGGCTTGGGTCGGGGTCAGCTTGAGCACGGTTTGTCCCACTTTCAGCTCAATCGATTGCATCGCTTCGATCGTGACCCTGCCCATGCTGGTTTTGATGGTAAGATTGCCCTGACTGATGGTCAGCTCGTCATTGCCTTTGCTGATGGTGGTCTTGCGATTGCCATCGGTGATGGTGTTGGTTTCGTTTTTCTTCAGAGTGTAGCTGCGGTTGCCGTCAATCGTGACCTTTTCGTCTTCCTTGACGTAACGCTGGCGATTGTGGCCGACCCTCAGTTCTTCATCATGGCCAATATGCGTGCTGGTGTCGTAGCGCACCCGCACATTCATGTCCCGTTCGGCGTGGACAAACAGCTCTTCCGATCCGCCCTTGTCCTCGAACCGGATTTCATTGGCCTTCGGCTCGCCCGTGTCGAGCTTTTCGGCCTTGGTATAGGCCTTCTGATCGCCATAAGTCAGAGTGCGCCACACCGCCTTGGTCTTGTTGCCGGGTAGAGCGTACACGGGCATGTGCTCGGCATTGAACACGCGTCCGATCACCACCGGTTGATCGGGATCGCCGTGGAGGAAATCGACCAGCACCTCATGCCCCACGCGGGGCAAAATGATGTTGCCTAGCCCGCCGGTTTGGGAAACACGGATCCAGCAGGTGGATTTCTCGTCCGGGGTGCGCGCCCGGTCCCAATGGAAGCGCACTTTGACACGGCCATATTCGTCGGTGAAGATGGTTTCGCCTGAAGGGCCGGTAACAATCGTGGATTCGACTCCAACCACGCGGGGCTTTTCGGTCCGGCGCACGGCGCGGAACTGCGTTTTGGCCGGGATTGCCAGAAAACCGACATCATCTTCGCCAAGGCCGCCGGTGCCCGAGTGATAGCTTTGCGCGCGCAGGCTGTGTTGAGTCGTGATGACCAGGTATTCGTCATTGAAGCGATCAACCGGGTGGTTGGTGATCTTGATGGTGGAGCCGGCGCACAGGCTTTTGGCGCTGGTCCGGCCGATAAAGGTACGGCGCCGGGCGCGGAACTCCTCGAGGCGAACCTTGCTCAACCGGTTGGCACGGGCAGCGGTGATGAACTGGCCAGGGTAATCATAATGCTCCTGCGCATCTCTGGGATGCTGCGCGTCGTCCACGGCCTTGCCATCGACCGGATCGACCGGCTTTTTGAAGTCGTAATCGCGCAACGCCACCTGTTCATGGCCCGTGCTCGCAACCCGCTCCGACCAGTTATTGAGAGCGTGGTAACCGCCAAGCTCTGCGCTGACATGGTAGGCCTGCGCCGTGCTTGCAGCAGGGTTAAAGGCAAGAATCGGATGCATGCTGGGCTTGTGAGCGCTGGCCTTGTCGCAGATCACCATTAGGTGTTTCTGTTCGGAATGTTCAAAAAAGTAATACAGCCCTTCCTGCTCCATCAGACGCGAAAGAAAGTGAAAATCGCTTTCGGCATATTGGACGCAGTATTCAAATGGCTCGTAATTTTCGCTAACGCGCAATTCATAATCGGTGATCCCGGCAGACGCCAAAACCTCCTTGATGATGTCAATCACAGTCTTTTCTTGGAAGATCCCAAAGCCGCGCTTGCTTGCCATAAAGTGGGTAAAGGGTCGCAGTGAAAGGTTGTAATGGAACCCATCGCCATCTTCGACGAGATGCGCCGCTTCGACCAGTAGACCGTGAAAATACCGGACAATCTCCTGTTCTTCAAAGACTGTAACACATACCGGCTCACCGATATGGGGCACCAAGTCGATCTCTCCCAATGAAGCGACAATCTGCAATTCGATTTCAAACGGATTGGACAATTCTTCGCGTGTGGCGAGCGAGACATAGTCAACCTGCTCCCCGCCAAGGTCCACCGCCAGTCTGATTTCGCGGTATTCGGATGTCATCGCGAAAAGCCCCCCACAATAATAGTCGATATGCGGTGCTACCCAGTTCCGTTGGCGATCAGGTTTCCCAATTAAGGCTGCACCTAAACGGGACGCGCCGCTCTCGTTCGGCTTGTAAGTCGTTCGGCAAGGTGTTACCGGAAGACTAAGAAAAGACAAATCCAAAATCAGTCGGTCGCAACAGTGTTTCCCGCCCCTATGTTTGGGGCTATTCGATCTGGAGTCGAATGATGATGACCCGTGTCCCGATGATTGCAGCAGTTGCTCTGCTAACCACCCCAATATTTGCGCAAGCCGCCGAACAGGAGCTTGATCCTGTGCGTCTCGCCGAACTTCGCTGTCAGCTTGGCGGTGATTGTGGAGAGGCCGAAGTCATCGATGTCGCGGCCGATCAGGATGACGTGATTGTTGATGTGCGCTCGCGGGGTGCAGACGGCCGCAAGGCAAGCCCGTTCCTGACATTTGAACAGCTTAAGGAAATGCGCGGCAAGGGAAAGGCCGCCACCGCGCGTCCCGCGCCTTCGGCGTCGACCATGCTCGCGGCCAATGTGCAGCGCGTTGCGCGCCGTGATATGGCTGCGCCGACAGTCGGTAAGCGGCGTCTGTCCGGTGGTGCCGTCGAGGTTGCTGCCGATGTGACCAACCGTGCCAATCTGTTTGTGACGTTCCGTCTGGGCTCGGCTGAGCTTGAGCCTTCGGCGCTGAAGGAAATCAGCACGCTGGCCGAAGCGATTCGCCTCAACAGCGAATCGGGCAAGCTCAAGCGGGTTCGGATCGCCGGCCACACCGATGCGACAGGGGATGATGCGGCTAACACGCAGCTATCATCAGAACGCGCAGCGGCGGTTCGCCAAGTGCTGCTTGATCGCGGTATCGCGGCCGATATGCTGGAAGCCGAGGGCTTTGGTAGCAGCCAGCCCATTGATGGATATGCGCCCACGCACGGCATCAATCGCCGGGTCGAGGCGGTCGTTATCGAATAAACGACCGGCTGATTTGGGGGGCAGCGCGTGTGAAGACAATCGAACAACTGCTGGCGCCCGTATCGGACGTTCAGCCGTGCGGGGAGGATCTGGACGAGAGTCTGGAGTTCGATACGTTGCGCGCGGCCTTCGATGAAGATTTCGCGCTCGACACGGGCATGGCGTCTTTGTCCGACGGCGAAAAGCGACTTTCTCCAGTCAATTGGTCAGATACCTTCGACAATATCGAGGCGCTTTGCGAACAGACCAAGGACCTCTATCTTGCCGTCAGCTACGCGCGCTGCGGTATTGTGCGCGGCGATCCAGATATTGTCGAACAAGGTCTGATCTTCGCCGCACGACTGCTGGAAGAGCGCTGGGACACGGTGCATCCGGTGATGGATGATCCGGGCGGTCGTTTGCGCGGCCCTCTGTTTGAAGACCTAGCCCGTCGTGGCGCCTTCGCGATGCCATTTCTCGGAATGCCGCTGGTGCTCGGCAATCGCGGGAGCATCAAGGTCGAACAACTGATTGACGTGCATGAGAATAGTGGCGCGTCAGATGATTATCCCATTGTGCGCGGCACGATCGACCAGCTTGGCGACGAAGCCCGACTGGCGGTTGCGACGCAACTGTCTTCAATGCTGGATGCGCTGGACCGGATTGATGGCGTTCTGCGTGAAAAAGATCTCGCCGGGCGGCCCGATTTCAGCACGCTGCGCCTGACAATCAGCATGGCGCAGGAAGCCTATACCGCGCTTGCCGGCCTTGCCGCGCCTGAACCGGATAACCCGGATAATGAAGATGACGGGTCCGTGGTCGACACCGATGGAGCGCGTGAAGAAACGAGCGGCCCGAGCTTTGGTGGTGCAGTCAAGTCACGCACTGATGTAGTCAAGGCATTGGATGCGATCGAACAATATTATGCCCGCGCAGAACCGGGACACCCAATGCGTCTGGCAATGGGCCGTATGCGCAGTTGGGTCAACAAAGATTTCATGGAAATCCTTGAAGACATCGCTCCGCGAAGTCTCGATGAAGTAAAAAGTGTTTTGCTTGAGCGCAATGATGTGGAATGAACGTAGTTGATCAAGTCTTTCAACGGTCGGTAAGGCGATTCGCAGTTCGTATTTGCTGAAACAGTTTCAGGACCGATCAAGGGGGGAATATAATGTCGGATTCCGGACAGAAGTTCATCAGTCGCAACCGTTCGCCGCGGGTGCACATTTCTTACGACGTCGAAACCTATGGTGCGCGAAAATCGGTTGAACTGCCGTTTGTCATGGGCGTCATCTCCGATCTTTCCGGCAAAAGCGAAGTTGCCAAGAAAGACCTCAAGGATCGTGACTTCCTCGAATTCGATGTCGACAATTTCGACAAGCGCATGTCCGCCATCGCACCGCGCGCGGCCTTCTTCGTGGACAATGCGATCGAAGGCGAAGGCAAACTGGCGGTCGATCTGACATTCAAGAAAATGGACGACTTCGACCCCGGCAAGATCGCCGAGGCGGTGCCTGCGCTTGCCAAGCTGCTCGAGGCGCGCCGCCAGCTGAACGATCTGCTGATCGCCATGGATGGCAAGCAGAACGCCACCGAATTGCTCGAAAAGGTGATGCAGGACGAAAGCCTGCTCAAGGCCCTCAGTGCAGCGCAGGGCGCTGACCAGGGCGCCGGCCCCGCTGAAGCAAGCGAATAAGGTTTTGTGATGCGTCCGCCGGGCGCATTTTTCTCGTGTTCGTATCGGAGGATATGATGGCATCGGATCCATCGAAGCTGGACCACGCACAGGTCGCAGACGCGATCGCGGCAATGCGTGGGATCAGAGCCCGCTGTTCAAGAAGGTTTACGAGTCCGAGTTCGGACAGCTGGGCGGCACGCCGTTCGGCGCCTTTGTGTGCGATATGTATTTCGACCATTCGTCCAAAGACCTGAACGTGATGAAAGGCCTCGCCCGGATCGGCGCGGCCTCGCACGCACCGATGATTTCGGCGGCGGATTCCAACCTGCTGGGCATGGATACCTGGACCGAAGTGTCCGACCCGCGCGATCTGGCCAACCGGTTCGACACCACCGAACACGCTGCCTGGAACGCCTTCCGCAGCTCGGACGATAGCAAGTATCTGGCGCTGACGATGCCGCGGATTTTGGGCCGTGCGACCTATTCGATGAAGGACAACCCGATCGACGAGTTCGCCTTCGACGAAGTGACCGACGGCGAACATGACAAGCACCTGTGGGTGAACTCTGCCTATGCGATGGGCGTGCGCATCAATGCCGCATTCCGCGAATATGGCTGGTGCACGCGCATCCGCGGCGTGGAATCGGGTGGCACGGTCAAGGATCTGCCACTGGCCACCTTCCCCACCGATGATGGCGGGGTCGACCAGAAATGCCCGACCGAAGTGGCGATTTCCGACCGGCGTGAGGCTGAGCTTTCCGATCTAGGGCTGATCCCGCTGATCCATCGCAAGGGCACTACCGATGCGACCTTCATCGGATCGCAGACCGTGCACAAACCGGCCAAATATGATGATCCCAATGCTACAGCCAATGCGCGGCTGGCGGCGCGGCTTCCCTACCTGTTCGCCAGCTGCCGGTTTGCCCATTACCTCAAGTGCATGGTGCGCGACTGGATTGGCGGCACGCGCGAAGGGCCGCAGCTTCAGGCCGATCTCAGCGACTGGGTTCACCAGTATGTTACCGCCGACCCGGATTCGGCCACTGAAGAAACCAAGGCACGTCTCCCGCTGAAGCGTGCCGAGGTCACTGTTGAACCGGATCCCGAGAATCCGGGCTACTATAAAAGCCGCTTCCTGTTTGTGCCCCACCACCAGTTGGAAGGCATGGACGTGAGCGTCAGCATGGTGTCGCAGCTGCCTCAGGGCAAATAAGATTGAATGGCGTGATGCATTTCCAAGCGATGGAGAACTAACATGGAAGTTTCGATCTTTCTGAAACTCGACGGGATTGAGGGTGAATCCACCGATGAGGCGCACCCGAACGAAATCAAGCTGGCCAGCTTCAGCTTTTCGGCGTTCAATTCCTCGTCCTACAACAACGCTTCAAAGACCGTTTCGAAGGGCCAGGCGAACATGGGCGACATCGCCTTTTCGAAGGAAGTCGACAAGACGTCCGTTGCTTTGTTCAAGGCCTGCGCGGCTGGCAAGGTGATCCCCAAGGGTGTGATTGCGTTCCAGTCGAACGTCGGTGACGACAAGAAAATCGACTTTCTCAAGTACGAGCTCGAGAACGTGGTGGTGAACACCTACAACTTCTCGGCATCCAGCAACGCCGACGAAAGCGGCAGCCTGACCTATGCCAAAATTCGCCAGATCTACGATCAGCGCGATGAAAAGGGCACGTCGAAGGGCAAGGTCGAAGGCTTCTTCGACGTTCTGCTTAACAAGGCCGGTTAATCAGCCCTCTGGTGGGCAGCGAGGCAATGGATGGTCAAGGCTGACGAACTGCTTGCCTCGGGCGATGTCGCTGGTGCCCGCCAGCAGCTGATCGAAGAAGTGCGTGCGAACCCCGGCAGTGTCGGGGTTCGCATGTTCCTGTTCCAGATGTGCGCTCTGCTGGGCGAATGGGATCGGGCCAAGGCGCAGCTGGAAACGCTGGCGAAGCTCGATCCCGAAGCGCGTATGCTGTCGGTCGCCTACACCCAGTGCATCGCCGGTGAAGCCGTGCGCGCGCAGGTGTTTGCCGGAACGCAGCCGGCGACCCTTCTTGCCAAGATTGCATGGGGCGAGGCGCTGTCGGCCGCGCTGTTGGCGCGCCAGAATGGCAGCGCGGACGCCGAGGCGCTTTATGCGCAGGTCTTCGATGCTGCGCCCACCACCTCCGGCACCACTGATGCCGGTCTGAGTTTTGACTGGATTGCCGATGCCGACCCGCGGCTTGGCCCGGTGACCGAAGCGATTATCGCCGGGCGGTATGGACTGATGCCGTTCTGCGCGCTCGAAAGTCTCACGATCAACGAGCCTGTCGACCTGCGCGATACGGTGTGGATACAAGCCGAGTTCGGGCTGGTTCAGGGCGCGCGGGTGGCAGGGTTCATCCCGCTGCGCTATCCCGGCAGTGAAGCGACGGATGACGCCGCGATGGTACGCGGCACTGCCACGGGCTGGGTCGCCGACGAACGCGGCGAACACCCGTTGGGCCACAGATTGTTCGCCTTTTCCGACGGCAGCGAAGTGCCGGTGCAGGAATTGCGCGAATTGACCTTGCGGACGGGCTGACGATGGCGGTCAAGATCCGTCTCACGCCCACGTTGTTCGACAAGCTGGCGTCGGGCAATGATTTCGGTGGCCTGTCTGTTGATGCCGACATGCCCACGGTCGGGCGTGAGGATTTCCGTAATTTCGCGGTCGCCAACCTTGAACGCTTTACCGAAAAATCGCTGCGCGCCTCGGTGACACGCGATCTGGCGTGGCTGCTCAACACGATCTCGTTTGAATCGACGCAGGATCTGTCGGGCCATCCGCATGTGCGCGATTCCGTCCTCAATTTCGGAGTGCGCGATTTTGCCGGTCGCACGCTTGGGCGTGAGGCCGCGCGCGAGCAGGCACGCGAAATCCGCCGCGCGATCCTGCGCTTCGAACCGCGCATCAACCCTGCCAGTCTGCGCGTGGAACCGCGCGGGCGCGTGGATGGATCAGGCAAGGTCGGCTTCGTGATCGAGGGCGAGATTATGGGCGGCCCGCAGGCACTGCCGATCCGGCTGAAAACCGATGTCGATCTAGAGACCATGAATGTCGAAGTGAGCGAGTGATGGATCCCCGGCTGGTCGAATATTACGAGGCCGAGCTGGAGTATTTGCGGGTCCAGTCGCTTGAATTTGCCGCCAAGCATGAAACCGTAGCAACCCGGCTGGGCCTGACTGGCGGTGAGCGTGATCCCTATGTCGAACGCTTGCTCGAAGGCGTGGCGTTCCTCTCGAGCCGGGTGCAGCTCAAGCTCGATGATCAGTTTCCCGAGTTCACCCAGCACCTGCTGCAAGCGGTCCAGCCGCATTACCTCGCGCCGACGCCGTCAATGTGCGTCATCGGGATCGACCCGGTTCTGGGCGATCCGGGCCTGGCGCGCGGGCATCTGATCCCGCGTGGCACGCCGTTTTCGGCTGAACCGCAGGGCAAATCGCGCACACCGGTGATCTTCCAAAGCGGTCAGGACGTCACCTTGTGGCCGCTGACCATCGCTTCGGCAGAATATGTCGGCAGCCGGGCCGGGGCAGCGCGCTTTGCCGATCAGGCCGGCGTGCGGGCGCAGGCGGCGCTGACGATCCGGCTTGAGGCGCAGGACGGGGCCGACCTTTCGGCCATCGCCGCTGATGACCTGCCCATCTATCTCGATGGCGGTGAAGGCGTGGCAAACGAACTGTACCGCCAGTTGATTGGCGAGGCGATCGCGGTGGTGGCCCGACCGCTCGATGTGGCAGGGGCGGCCTCGGTGTTGCTCGACACGCCGGTGCAGCACGGCTTTGGCGAGGATTGCGCGCTCCTGCCGGGGGATGGCCGCACATTGTCGGCTTACCGGTTGCTGACCGAATATTTTGCCTGCCCGGAACGTTTCCGTTTCATCAAGCTGCGGTCCTTGCAGCGCGCGCTGGCGCTGTCGAGCAAGGCGGTGGAGATCACCATCCTGTTCGCCCGGTCGTCCGACGTACTGGTGCAATCGGTGGGGACCAACAATCTGCGATTGTTCGCCACCCCGGCGATCAACTTGTTCGAAAAGCCGTTGAGCCGGGTCACGTTCAGTGAGGAGAACCACGAATTTCAGGTGGTGGCTGATCGGGATGGGCCGCTGGATTTCGAGGTGTTCCGGCTGCTGAAGGTCGAAGCCTTCGATCGGCAGAACCAGAACCCGCGCGAAGTGGCGCCGCTCTATTCCTATGGCTCACTGCTGTATGATTACCGTTCCGCGCTGTATTACACCACGCGGCTGCGGTTGCGGCAGATGTCGCGCAAGGAACGGCGGATGCGTGGGCGGGAGGATTATATCGGGACCGATATGTTCATCTCACTGACCAGTCCGGGTGATCCGGGGCGTCTGGAAAGCGTGCATGATCTGGCGTTGCGGGCGTTGGTCACCAATCGCGAACTGCCGGTCGATCTGAAGGTGTCGGGTGATTTCCATCTGACGGCGCCCAGCGTGGCAGCGCGTGCAATCAAGATCGTGCGCTCGCCCACCCGGCCCCTGCCGCCGTTGGGGCTGGGTGATGCGGCGTGGCGCGTGATCGGCCACCTGACACCCAATTATGCCAGCCTAGTGGGTGAAGGCGGCGGTGATGGCGAGATGCTGCGCAACCACCTCGCGCTTTACGGCCGGGCGGATGATCCGGTGATGCGTTCGCAGATCGACGGGATTGTCGGGGTCAAGGGTACGCACGTGACCCGCCGGGTGCCGGGACTGGGGCGCATGGCGCTCGCCCGCGGGCTGCGGATTGATATCGAACTGGACGATGCCGCCTTCGATCAATCGCGCATCTTCCTGTTCAGCGCCGTGATCGAGCGATTTCTCGCCGGGTTCGTGACGGTCAATTCCTTCACCGAAACCCATTTCTATTCCAAGCAGCAGGGGGAGGTTGCCAAATGGCCACCGAGGATCGGGACGCGCGAGCCTATCTGACCTTTGCGGAACGCGCGGCTGCCGCGCCCAAGCGGTTCAGCCTGTTCGCGCTGGTGCGCGGGCTGGCGGCGCGGGCGTTGGGCAAGCCCGGCGTCGGGCGCAGCCGGCTCCCTTCGCAGGACGTCGTACGGCTGCGACAGGTGCCCCACACCCGTTTTCCCGCCTCGACGCTGGACCAGGTCGTGATTGAGGCCGGGCGCGCCGAGGCATCGGGGTATTGGCTTGGCCTGACGGGGCCAATGTCGCCACTGCCGCTGCATCTGACCGAATTTGCTGCCTATGAGCGCCGCTTTGCCAAATCCTACCCGTTTGGCGATTTTCTCGATCTGTTGGCCGGGCGCTTCCTGCAATTGTTCTACCGTGCCTGGGCCGTGTCGCAGCCGGCGGTGCAGGCGGACCGGCTGGAGGATGATCATTTTGCCGACTTCATCGGCGCGCTGACAGGCGCACGCGAAGGGGCGAGCGAGCAATCGCCGTTCTCGGCCAGCGCCCGGCTGCATTATGCCGCCCTGTTCGCCTCGCGTCGCAGCGCAGGCGCAATCACCGGCGGATTGCAGCACCTTCTCGGCCTGCCGGTGAGCTTGCGCGAATTCGTGCCGGTGATGCGCGATATCGCGGCGGAGGATCAGACCCGGCTTGGCGTGTGCCATCACAGGCTTGGCGATGCGCTGCTGGGGCGGCAGGTCTATCTCGTGGCGGACCGCTTTGAAGTGCGGATTACCGCGCAGACCCATCAGCAATTCCGCCGCCTGCTGCCCGGTGGCGATCAGTTTGCGCTGGCAGCACAGGCGCTCGATGCGCTGGCGCCCTCGCACCTCGAATGGGGCATGACGCTGTGCCTGCCGCAGGCCGAGGTACGCCCTGTGCGGCTGGGCGATACCGCGCAGCTTGGCTGGTCGTCGTGGATTGGCCAGCCGGCCAATGACGATCTTCGCGACAATGTGCATTTGCGCCGCTCCTCTGCCGGATTGCAGAAGAGCGCGCGTCTTGGGGGACGAATGACATGACCGAAATCAGCCGATCTGCCCTGTTCGGGCGCCTCAACCCGACGGCTCTGAAGGCCATCGAAAGCGCCACCGGCTTCTGCAAGATGCGCGGCAACCCTTATGTCGAACTGGTGCACTGGCTGCATATCCTGTTGCAGGATTCCCAGAACGATGTCGCTGCGATCCGCCGCGCCTTCAATATCGACGATGCGCAGCTTGCGCGTGATGCGGTGGCAGCGCTTGATGCGCTACCCCGCGGGGCGAGCGCGATTTCGGACTTTTCGCCGCAGATCGAGGAAGCGATTGAGAAGGGCTGGCTTTACGCCTCGCTGCAATTCGGCGCGGCCAAGGTGCGCACCGGGCATCTGATCTACGGGATGCTGAAAACCAACACGCTGCGCAACGCGTTGCAGAACGTCAGCCTGGAATTCCGCAAGATCGACGCCAACAGACTGGCAAGCGATTTTGAGAACGTGATGCGCGGCTCGACCGAAACGACGCAAGTGGCGGGTGCGGCCGCCGATGCGGGCGGGGGCGGCGGCGGGGCTGGTGCCGGTTCAGGCGGCGCGACGGGCGAAGGCAGCGCGCTGGCGCAATACTCCATCGACCTCACGCAATCGGCCAAGGACGGCAAGATCGAAACCATCATCGGCCGCGATGCCGAGGTGCGCCAACTGGTCGATATCCTGTTGCGCCGCCGCCAGAACAACCCGATTCTGGTGGGTGAGGCGGGCGTGGGCAAGACCGCGGTGGTCGAAGGCTTTGCCAAGCGGCTGGCCGAAGGCGATGTGCCGCCATCGCTGCGCGGGGTGACGCTGCGCACGCTCGACATCGGCATGATGCAGGCGGGCGCGAGCGTGAAGGGCGAGTTTGAAAAGCGCCTACGTGCCGTTATCGACGAGGTTGAAGGGTCGGCCACGCCGATCATCCTGTTCATTGATGAGATTCACACCCTGGTCGGCGCGGGCGGCGCTGCGGGGACAGGCGACGCCGCCAACCTGCTCAAACCCGCGCTGGCGCGGGGCAACCTGCGCACCATTGGCGCGACCACCTACGCCGAATACCGCCAGTATTTTGAAAAAGATCCGGCGCTGACCCGCCGCTTCCAGACCGTCGACATCGCCGAGCCGGACCGGGAGAAGGCGATCCTGATGATCCGCGCGATCGCGCCGATGATGGAAAAACATCACCAGACGGTGGTGCTTGACGAAGCGGTCGATGCCGCCGTGACCCTGTCGCAGCGCTATGTGCCGGCCCGCCAACTGCCCGATAAGGCGGTGAGCCTGCTTGATACCGCCGCCGCGCGTGTCGCGGTATCGCAGCACGGCACGCCAGCGCGGGTCGAGGATCGCAAGCGGCGGCTAGAACTGCTCGAAGTTGAAAAGGACGTGGTCGAGCGCGAGCGCGGGGCGCAGTATCGCGATGATGACCGGCACGAGAAGATCGTGGCCGAAATCGAAGAGGCCAAGGCGGCGCTGGATGACGCCATGGCCAAGTGGGAAGGTGAGAAGGTCGCGCTCGCCAAGGTGGTCGGAGCCCGCGACGCGCTGACCGCCGCCCGCGCGCCGGTGGAGGAGGGGGCTGAAACTGCAGGAGATGAAGCCGCCGCCCGGGCCGCGTTGGCGCAAGCGCTTGATGCGCTTCATGTTGCGCAGGGCGATGATCCGATGGTGTTCGGCGTGGTTGACAGCGATGCCGTGTCCGCCGTGGTCGCGGACTGGACTGGCATTCCGGTTGGGCGGATGGTCAAGGACGAGATCAAGTCCACACTTGATCTGGCCGAACGCATGAAGGCCCGCGTGATCGGGCAGGATCACGCGATGGACGCCATCGCCAAGCGTATCCAGACCAGCCGTGCCAAGCTCGATAACCCGAACAAGCCGGTGGGCGTGTTCATGCTGTGTGGCCCGTCCGGTGTCGGCAAGACCGAAACCGCGGTGGTCCTGTCCGAGCTGCTTTTTGCAGGCGAGGAATCGATGATCACCATCAACATGAGCGAATTTCAGGAGGCGCACACCGTCTCGACGCTGAAGGGCGCGCCGGCCGGTTACGTCGGTTACGGGCAGGGCGGGGTGTTGACCGAGGCGGTGCGGCGGCGGCCCTATTCGGTGGTGCTGCTCGACGAGGTGGAGAAAGCCCACCCTGATGTGCATGAGATGTTCTTCCAGGTGTTCGACAAGGGTTTCATGAACGATGCCGAGGGGCGCTACATCGATTTCAAGAATACCCTGATCCTGCTGACCAGCAATTGCGGTACCGATCTGATTATGGACATGACGTCCGATCCTGAATTGACGCCGGAACCCGAAGCCATGGCAACTGCGCTGCGGCCCGAATTGCTGAAGGTGTTTCCGCCGGCGCTGATCGGGCGAACAGTTCAGCTTGCCTATGTGCCGCTCAGCAAGGAAATGCTCGGCGGGATCGTGCGGATTCAGCTCAACCGCATCAAGAAGCGCATCCAAGGCAACCACAAGATCGCCTTTACCTATGGCGACGACGTGGTCGAACACATCGTGGCGCGCTGCACTGATGGTGATTCAGGCGGCCGCATGATCGACAACATCCTGACCAACACCATGCTGCCCGAAATGTCGGTGCAACTGTTGGAAAAGCAGATGGATGGCGCAGCGGTGAGCAGCATTGCGGTGAAGGCTGGCGACAGCGGGTTTAATTACGATTTTGGATGAGGGGAAGAAAATGGTCGATGAAATTACAAGTTCGAAAAGTGCCGTTTCGTGCTCTTATGCCGACCTTCCTTTGATGCAGAAGAAGGTTGATGATTATCAGTCCCGAATCGGCGAATTGGAGAAGGCCATCACGGAATTCGAAACGGGCAATGACCATAAAAAGATCGCTAACCAGGGCTTGCTCGCGCTGCGCCTGATATCAGCTACTGCCGAGGCGTTTGTTGATATGGCTTCGAATTTCATTCCACAGAAAGTGGCAGGAAAATCGATAATGGCGGCGAAGCAACTCGATCTGCTGCAGCGTTACAAAGGGTTTGCCACGCCGATTGGCGAGGCGGCTGCCGGAGTTTTCGACGGACGCGGGTTCTATGATGGTACCGTAGATGCCATTGCCCAAGGCGGAGGCAAGACTCAGGTTGAAGAATGCTTATCGGAATTCAGTTCGGCCGTTTCAAAAACCTTCTCGGCTGGCCTTGCCAACGACAAGATGGGTGTGCTTGGCGAAGTGGCAAAAAGTGTAAAAGGTATTGCCTGCGCTAGTGCCTTCCAAGTCTTGAAAACAAACGAATACACTAGTGCCACGAAGCAAGTGCTACAAAAGGCCGCCGAAAGCTTCAATGTTGCCGCGGACACAGCCTTCACACTTCACAAATACAATTCCGAACTTGAGAAAGCTTTCGACGAATATCTGGTCGAAGACGAAGCCAATCGGGGTGCTTCCGAAAGCAAGAAGGGTGTAATTAGGTTGCTCAAGGAACAGCGTGACAGAATGAAAAAACTTGAAGCGCAAATCATGTCATGTCGAGAAACGCTTAGTAAGGTCGCATAGGAAGTTTCAAATAGTAGGACGAAGCTGCAGCGATCACGCGTAACCGCGGAATTTTAACACAATTTCCTCGTCGGAAACGCGGTCAATTGCTCTTTATTTGCTTCTGGTCTGACGCCAACGGCCGCCCGCGGCGCGGGGTTTCGCTGCGGGCCACCTTTACCCCACGCCGGGCCAGTGCTTCGCGCAGCAGCACCTCGATCTCGGCGTTCACGCTGCGCAAATCGGTATCGGCAAGCCGCTGGACCGCATCGTGCAGCGCCGGATCAAGGCGCAGGGGAAAGGCTTTCTTGGACGGCATGGGGTGGTGTCAGTAAAGCGATCCCGCGTTGATGACCGGCTGGGCCTCCTGCTCGGCGCACAGCACGACCATCAGGTTGGACACCATCGCGGCGCGGCGTTCATCGTCGAGTTCCACCACGCCCTTTTCGCTCAGCAGCGTAAGCGCCATTTCGACCATCGACACCGCGCCCTCGACCAGCTTGGCACGCGCGGCGATCACCGCCTCGGCTTGCTGGCGGCGCAGCATCGCGCTGGCGACTTCCGGGGCATAGGCAAGGTGGGTGAGGCCGCATTCATCGACCGTGATGCCCGCCACGGTCAGGCGCTCGATCAGGGCGGCGCGCAGTTCTACGCCGACTTCCTCGTGATTGCCGCGTAGCGTGATTTCGAGATGCTCGATATCGTCATAGGGGTAGCGTGACCCGATCGCGCGCACGGCCGCTTCCATCTGCGCGGTGACGAATTCGCGGTAGTCATCGACATCATAAAGCGCCTGCGCGGTGTCGGTGACACGCCAGACGACCTGCGCCGCCATCTCGATCGGATTGCCGCGCGCGTCGTTGACCTTGATCTTTTCGGAGATGACGTTGTTGGCGCGCACCGCGATCTTGCTGCGGGTCAGCCACGGGAGCACCCAGCGCAGGCCTTCGGTTCGGTCGGTGCCCTTGTAAGCGCCGAATAGCTGGATCGCCGCGGCTTCGTTCGGATTGATCATGTAGAAGCCGCACAGGATGAGCAAGCCGACCACGGCAGAGATGATCGCCCCGGTCACCATCAGGCCATTGGCCTCCTCGGGGGAGACGGCGGCGAAGAACAGCCAGACCGCCAGCGCAATGAGAACAAGGCTGACCAGCAACATCACATAGCCGCTCTGCGTCGACGCTGGAACTTCCCGGCTGCGGTTCAGGGCATGGGTATCGGAAGAGGACATGACGAAGCTCCTTATGCGATATAATTACGATATCACGATTATATCATGTATCAGGATCGTCAAGCAAAACCGGCACCGCCGGCTGCCGGTGCGTAGGCATGATTGATTCGCGCAAAGGGCCGTTTCGCGGTAGCACGGGGACACAGGGGACGTGCGCAAAGGGGGGTGGGCCAATATGGAGAGCGGCGACGACAGTCCAGCCAGCGCGCCCCCGCTGCTGTTTATGAGCTACGCGCGCGCAGATGTGGCCCGTGCCCGGCAGGTTATCGACCTGCTCGAACAGGCCGGGTTTGACGTGTGGTGGGACGGGCGGCTGGAGGGCGGCGAGAACTTTCTCCAGACCACCGAGGCCGCGCTGGAGGAAGCGGCCTGTGTGGTGGTGCTGTGGTCGGCCACTGCGGTCAATTCCCATTGGGCCCGCGATGAGGCCCAGCGTGGGCGCGAACGCGGCTGTCTGGTTCCGCTGACAATCGACGGGACGATGGCACCGCTCGGGTTTCGCCAGTTTCAGCTGCTCGATATCAGCGAATGGGATGGATCGGCGGACAGCGCCGAGGCCGCGCGCATTCTGGTGGCTGTGCGGGCTAAGGTCAGCGGTGTCTCGCCCGCGCCAGCGCTTCCCTTGGTCCGGCCAGCCGGTGTCCCACTGCCGCCTGCTGAGCCGCCGTCCACCTCATCGCGAAGCGACGGTTTCACGCTCTCACGCCGCGCCGTGATGCTGGGGGGCGCAGCGGCTGTTGGGGGTGTCGGCGTGCTGGGCGTATGGCAGTTCGGGATATTCGGGTCCCCAGCGACAGCGGCGATTTCAATGGTGGTGCTGCCCTTCGCCAACGAAACCGGCGATCCGGACAAGAAGTATTTTTCCGACGGGCTGGCCCGCGAATTGCGCAGCATCCTTGCCCGTAATCCGCGTCTCAGGGTGGCAGCCCCGACGTCCTCCAACGCGATCGAGGGGGAGGATGATTTTGCCATCGGTCGCACGCTTGGCGTCGGCAATATCCTGCGCGGCAGTGTGCAGCGCGATACGGCGCGGGTGCGGGTGACGACAGAACTGCTCGCGATTGATGGCGGTCTGGTGCTGTGGGCGGAAACCTTTGACCGCGCGCTGGAAGATGTTTTCGCGGTGCAATCGGAAATCGCGCAAACGGTGGCGCTTTCGCTTGTGGCGCAAGTTGCGGGCGACCGTGAGGCCAAGGCTGCCGCTGGCGCGCAGCAGGACATCGGCGGGACGCAATCGGTCGCCGCCTATGAAGCGTTCCTGCGCGGCATGGCGCTGTATGATCTTGGCGCCGGTGAACAGACCGATCGCGCCGCGCTCGAACAGTTTGATGCTGCGATTGCTGCCGATGCCGGATATGCCGCCGCCCATGCCATGCGGTCGAGCATGTTGGCCTCGATCGCGAACAACGCCGCCAGCGATGGCCCGGAATCGCGCCAACTGTTTACGCAAGCGATGGCAGCGGCGCAGCGGTCTCTGGCTTTGGAACAGCGGCTGGCGCGCGGGCATCTGGCGTTGGGGTTCGTGCGCAATAATGGCTGGCTCAAGCGGGCTGAAGCGATGCCCCATTACACAGCGGCGCGGGAACTCGCACCGGGCGATGCCGATGTGTTGCGCGCCGTGGCAAGTTTTCTGGCCTATGGCGAAGACCCGGCGCAGGCGTCGCGGATGATCGATCAGGTGCTCGAACTCGATCCGCTCAATGCGCGCGCATTTCGGTCCGCTGGATATATCGCGTTGTTCGCGCGTGATTATTCGGCGGTGATTGACCGGATGCAAAAGGCGCTGGCGCTCAACCCCAGTCTTGCCAGCGCGCAGTTTGCCATTGCGATCGCGCGGTTGCTCCAAGGCGATGCCGCCGGCGCGCTGGAGGCAGCCAAGGCAGAGCAGGGGGAGGCCTATGCACTTACCGCCCAGGCGATTGCTGCGCATCGGCTGGGCGATGCTGCCGGATCGAACGCGGCGCTGGCGGCATTGGTCAAGGGGTATGGCGACAGTCGCTATCAGCAGGCCGAAGTCCATGCCCAGCGCGGCGCAACGGACACCGCAATGGGCTTGTTGAACGGCGCGTTGGCAGCGCTTGATCCCGGCCTGCTGTGGGCCCCCAATGACCCGCTGCTCGATCCGCTGCGAGGGGAGCCTGCGTTCAAGGATTTGCTTTTGCGGCTAGCCTCATGATAGCTTTCGCCGCGGCCCGCAGGGGGCGGCAACAGGGGAAAGACCATGAAGACAATGATCACGGCGGCGGCGCTGGTTGCAGGCGCGCTTGTGCTGAGTGGCTGCGGGGACAAGACGGAAGAAGTGCCGGCGGTCGATCCCACCGCAACGGACATGATGGCGCCTGCCGAAACAATGTCGATGGCAGGCGATGATGCGACCGCTGGCGAAGCTGAGATGGACCCGACCGGCAATCCGATCGGAATGGGCGCGCCCCCGGCGTCTGAGGGCGCCGAAGCGGCATCGGCGGAGTAAGAAACGGGCCTCACTCCTGCGCGATGTTTCACATGAAACATGGCGCAGGGGCAGGGCTGGATGGGTCTAGAGAGGGTCTAACCTGACCCTGACCGACGGGTAACTGCCGGAACGTTCGCAACCGCGCCGACCACCATGACCCTTCGATGCTTGTAAGCAGGCAAGGCGTACGGTTATGCATGAGCCGATGCGTGCGGCGGCAGGCATCGCCGGGGGGATACGACATGCCGATACCAGCGAGCCTGCCTCCCCATATTCGTGACAATTGGCAGCCGCATATCGCGCTCGGCATTACCGGGCATCGCGCATCAAACCCGGCTTACCACGCCTATTCAGCCGCGATTTCGGCGGCGCTTGCGGCGCTGTTTGCCCGCATTGAAGCCATCGCCATCTGCCTTCCCGGCAGCCGCGGGGCGGTGCGATTGCACAGCCTGATGGTGGACGGCGCCGATCAGGTCGCGGCCGAGCAGGCTTTGGCGCAGGGCTGGGAGCTGGCAGTGCCGATGCCCTTTGGCGCGGCGCTCAATATCGCGATCAATGCGCACCCCACAACGCTGGAGGATGCTGATGCGCTGCTGGCGGGCGGCATGGCGAGCGACCCGGAGGTCGAGGCCAGAGCCGCTGCAATCCGCGCCGTGACGCGGTCGGCCAGCCTGTTCGAACTGGCCGACCGCGATGCCGAGATCGCGGCGCTGTGGCGCGCTGTCATCGCTGATCCGGGCAACCGCGCCGCTGCACGCAGTTTCGACGCGCTGGCCTCGGGCAATGTCGCGCTGGCCGGGCGCGTGATGATCGAGCGCACCGATCTCGTGATCGCGGTGTGGGACGGCAGGGTCGCCAATCTTCCGGGCGGGACGGGGCATACCATCGTTGCCGCCTTGCAGATGGGCACGCCGGTGTTGCTGATCAATCCGGCCACGCCCGAGGCGTGGCGCATCCTCGCCCGGCCCGAGGAACTGGCGCAGCCCGTTCCCGAAGGAGGGGCTGACGCCGCCCGGTTGGAAGCGATCATCCGCGCCGCAGCGCTTGTGGAGGACTGGAGCCCGGCGTTGCTCGCCAAGGAACACTGGCGCCCGCACAGCGCGCGCGCGTTTGGCTTCTACCGCCGGATCGAACGGGTGTTTGGAGGCGGGGGGCGGGTGTTCGGATCGCTCCGGCTGACCTATGAAGCGCCCGATGCCATTGCCGATGGAAGCCATGCAGGGGTCATCGCCGCAGCGCAGGCGATGCCGGGCGGCGATCCGAATGTGGTGCGCCAGCTGGCACGCGAGGTGCTGCCGATGTTCGCTTGGGCCGATGGCATAGCCAGCCGCCTTGCCGATGCCTATCGCAGCGGGATGATGGTCAATTTCGTGCTGGCGATTTTGGCAGTGATTATCGGCATTGCCTTCCTTCCCACCGGGCTGGGCGAGATCAAGTGGGCCTTCGCGCTGGTGGAGCTGGTGCTGCTCGGCGGGATCTTGGTGATGACGGCGGCGGGATCACGACTGGGCTGGCACCGCCGCTGGTTCGCGATGCGGCGGGTGGCGGAATATCTGCGCCACGCGCCGGCGCTGCTGCTGATGGGCGTGGCCCGCCCGACGGGGCGCTGGGCGCGCAGCGGAGAAGGCGCTGAATGGCCCGAACACTTCGCCCGCCATGCCTTGCGCGATGTCGGACTGCCGCAGGTCAGGGTGACGCGCGATTATCTGCGCGCCGGGCTGACGGGCACGGTGCTGCCCCATGTGGCGGAGCAGCGCGCCTATCACGAGGCCAAGGCCCACCGGCTGGAGCGGGTCCACCACCGGCTCGACAAGACAGCAGAGGCCTGTTTCGCGCTCGCGGTCGCCTCGGTCGCGGCCTATCTGGCGCTGAAGGGCGCAGGGCTTGCGGGGATGCTGCCCAAGGCGTTGGCGGCAGACCTATCGCCCCTCTTTACATTCCTCGGGGTCGCGTTCCCGACATTGGGCGCGAACCTCGCCGGGATCCGCTATTTCGGGGACTTTGAACGGTTTGCCGCGATCTCCAAGGCGGCGGCACAAAAGCTGGGTGAGATCGAGGTGCGCATCGGCTTGCTGTTGTCCGGTGCGCCCGATGCGCTGACCTATCCTGCGACGGCCGATCTGATCCATGCGCTTGATGATGCGGTGGTGGAGGAGATTGCGAGCTGGCAATCGGTGTTCGGTGCCAAGCATCTGGCGCTTCCTGCCTGACGCCTGCGCTTCAGCCCAGCAGCATAACGTTCATCAACCGTCCGGGGATCAGGAAGGCGGCAAGACCCGGCAGCATCAGAGCAGTCAGATAGGTGAACACCAGATGCCGCTTGTGCGCCTGAATATCGCCGCGCCGCGCTGTCGCCACGACCTTCCAGGCGGCAAGGAATGTCATCGGTACGAACAGGTGGATCCAGCTGAAGCCCCCCGAGGTCTGGATGAAGATCGCCGATGTCGCGGTGATCAGCATCAGCACCAGCCACAGCTTGCCAAGCTGCTTGTGCAGCGCGGTGCCCTTTTTCGCCAGCAGCAACCAGCCGCCCAGCGGGATCGTCGGCAGCACGGCGGCGACATGGATGATGACGGGCAGCTTGTTGTAGTGATGCAGATTGTCGACCATCCCCAGCCCCGCCCGCCCCAGTGCCAGCACGACCGCAAAGCTCATGGTGAAACACGCAAGGCTGACGGCGGTGCGGGCCACGGGGCCGATGTCGAAATGGATGGATTTCGAAGCGGCGGCGGCGCCGAAGGGCAGGGTGATGGCGGTCATGGCAGGTCTCCTTGAAGGCGGTGTGTTGCTTGCCGGATCAGGATGCTGCCGCGCCGTTTGCGGGCAACCGTGCCTTCGTCAATCGTGCGGGCTTTGCGCGAAATGTCCCGCAAAACCGGCGCTCTGCCACTTTACGAAGCGTGAATGGGCAGGCACCTATTGGTGATGGACCCGCAGCTTGCCCCGCAACGCCGCTTGCTCATCCGACGGATCATGATCGATCTGACGGTGATGGCGGCGATCGGCGTGTTTCTGGGAGTGATCGGACCGTTTGGCAGTATCGCCGCGCCGCTGCCGGTGCGGATTGCCAGCTGGATCGGTTTTGCGCTGCTCGGCTATATTTTCTACCGCCCGATGGACCCGCTCGCGACTTGGGCGCATCGCGCACTCGATTTGCCGCGCTGGGCGCTGCTGATCGGCACGTGTCTGATTGCGACCTTTCCGATGTCGTTCGCCGTCATCGCGGTCAGCAGTCTGCCCGATGCACCCTCATGGCCCGGACTGGAATCGGCGCTGGCGACCTATTTTTCGGTGCTGGTGATCGGCGGCGCGGTGACGGTCTTTTTCAACCTCGCCAAGCCGGGGCAGCACGCGTCCGTCACCGATGCTGCGCCGCCGCCGATGGCAGCGCCCGGCCCTATCCCCGCGCCGATGCTGTCGCCGGTGTTTGCGCCCGCACCGCCGCCGCCTTCATCCACGCCGCCGCCCAATCCGCCGCCCAATCCGCTGGTCGATCAGCTTCCGGCCGAAATCGGTAGCGATATCATCGCGCTGGAGATGGAGGATCACTATGTCCGTGTCCACACTGCGCTCGGCTCGGCGCTGGTGCTGATGCGGCTGCGCGATGCGATGGCGCTGGTCGAGGGTGAAGGGATGCAGGTGCACCGCAGCTGGTGGGTGGCACGCCACGCGGTCGAGGATGTGCTGCGCAACGGGCGCAATATCCGGCTGAGGCTTGCCCGCGGGACCGAAGCGCCCGTGGCCCGCGCCAATGTCGCTGTCTTGCGTGAGGCGCGCTGGATCTGAGCCGCCCTTATAGCGGCAACGAAAAAGGCCCCCGGTGTCGCCACCGGAGGCCTTTTCTGAAGTCAGCGCATCACTGCGTCTCAGTGATACTTGGCCCAGCTCACATCAAAGCGGTCCGCGTTCATCACCTTGTTCCAGGCCGAGATGAAGTCGCACACGAACTTGCCCTCGTTTCCGGTCTCGGCATAGACTTCCGCTTGCGCTCGCAGGAGCGAGTTTGATCCGAACACCAGATCGGTGCGGGTGGCCCGCCACTTTTCCGTGCCGGTTGCGCGATCGGTGCCGACATATTCTTCGTCACCGCTTTCATCGACCGGCGCCCACTTGGTGTTCATGTCGAGCAGGTTGCGGAAGAAGTCCGGCGTCAGCGAGCCTGGCGTGTCGGTCAACACCCCGATGCGATGCCCGTGCTGAGCATGATCGCTGACGGCACCCATCGCTCGCATTCCGCCGACCAGCACCGCCAGTTCCGGGATCGAAAGCCCGAGCAGATGGGCCCGGTCGATCATCATTTCTTCGGTGCGGACCTGCGCCTTGGTCCTGAGGTAATTGCGGAAGCCATCGGCAAACGGCTCCAGCGCCTCGAAGCTTTCAGCGTCGGTGTGTTCGTCGGTCGCATCGCCGCGCCCGCCCATGAAGGGTACGGTCACGTCATGCCCCGCGTCGCGCGCGGCTTTCTCGACCGCGGCATTGCCGGCCAGCACGATCGCATCGGCCATGGACAGACTGCCACGGTGCGCTTCGATGGTATCGAGCACCTTGCCCAGTTCCTCCGGGTCATTGACCGCCCATGACCGCTGCGGTTCGAGCCGGATGCGTGCACCATTGGCGCCGCCGCGATGGTCCGAGTTGCGATAGGTCGAGGCTGACGCCCACGCCGCCTTGACCAACTCGCGCACGGAAAGACCGCTGCCAAGGATCACTTCCTTGAACCGGGCGATGTCGGCATCCGCAGGCGTGGTGCCTTCGGGGACCGGATCCATCCAGATCAAGGTTTCTTCCGGCACTTCGGGGCCGAGATACTTGACCTTGGACCCCATGTCGCGGTGACACAGCTTGAACCATGCGCGCGCAAAGGCATCGTCCAGCGCGGCCTGATCGTTCAGGAACCGCTCGGAGATCTTGCGATATTCCGGATCACGCTTCAACGCCATGTCGGCGGTGGTCATGATCGTCGGCACCTTCTTGGATGGATCGCGTGCGTCGGGCGCCATGTCTTCCGGATCAGGGTTGATCGGCGTCCACTGATGCGCACCGGCGGGCGATGTCACCAGTTCGAAGTCATATTTGAACAGCAGCCGGAAATAGTCGCCGCCCCACTGTGTCGGGTTGGGTGTCCACGCGCCTTCAATGCCCGACGTGGTGATGTTGCCGCGGGCGATTTCTTCCTCGTCGTTCAGCCAGCCAAAACCCATCAGGTGCAGGTCTTCGCTTTCCGGTGCGCCGCCGAAGCTGTCGGCGGGATGCGCGCCGTGGCACTTGCCAAAGGCGTGGCCACCAGCGGTGAGCGCCACGGTTTCCTCGTCATTCATCGCCATGCGGGCGAAGGTTTCGCGCATGTCGCGGGCCATACCTTCGGGATCATGCGGGTTGCCCTGCGGTCCTTCGGGATTGACGTAGATGAGGCCCATCTGGATCGCGGCGAGCGGGTTTTCCAGCGCGCGGCCTTCCTTGGGGTAGATGCGCGTCGGCGCATCTTCGTTGACCCACTGTTCTTCAGTGCCCCAATAGACGCTTTCCGGCTCATAGACGTCGGCACGGCCGCCGCCAAAACCGAACACGGGTCCGCCCATGCTTTCGATCGCGACGTTGCCGGTCAGGATGAACAGATCGGCCCAGCTGATGTTCTTGCCGTACTTCTGCTTGATCGGCCACAGCAGGCGACGCGCCTTGTCGAGGTTGCCGTTGTCAGGCCAGGAATTGAGGGGGGCAAATCGTTGCTGGCCGCTGTTCGAGCCGCCGCGCCCGTCACCGGTGCGGTAGGTGCCCGCCGCGTGCCAGGCCATGCGGATGAAGAACGGACCATAGTGCCCGTAATCGGCCGGCCACCAAGGCTGGCTGTCGGTCATCAGCGCGGTCAGATCGGCCTTGAGCGCGGCGTAATCGAGCGTATTGAACGCCTCGGCGTAGTCGAAATCTTCGCCATAGGGGTTCGCGCTCCGGCCACGTTCGGTCAGGATGTCGACCTGCAGCGCCTGCGGCCACCAATCGCGGTTGGTGCGGCCCAGCAGATTGCGCATTTCGTTGCTGCCGTGGAACGGACAACCGCTGATATCTCCGGTCTTTGCGTCCATGATATGTCTCCTCGTAGATCCAGACTCGCACCAGTGCGGCGAACCTGTGAGGCAACAATGGCTTTTTCAGGACGGTGCGTCCAATCGATTAATACGCGCTTTTTAAGCGAGTAAGGCGATTAGAGGGTGTATGCTGTGCAGAGAGGCGGGCCAAACGAAAACGGGCTCCCGATCGGAAGCCCGTTCACGTTGTATGGCATGGTTTGAAGCGGTTTACGCAGCTTCGGCAATCGCTGCGACTGGTTCGTTACGGATCAGGAAGTCGAACGCGCCCAGGCCAGCCTTGGCGCCTTCGCCCATCGCCACCACGATCTGCTTGTGTGGCACAGTGGTGCAATCGCCCGCCGCGTAAATACCCGGCAGATTGGTCGCGCCGTGACCGTCGATAATGATTTCGCCGTGCTTGGACAATTCCAACCCGATATCGCGCAGCCATTCAGTGTTGGGCACCAGACCGATCTGGATGAACACGCCTGCCAGCGTGATGGTGCGTTCATCGCCCGTGGCACGGTCCTTGATCACCAGCCCGTTCACGCGCGTGCCGTCGCCCAGTACCTCGGTGGTCTGACCATTGGTGATGATCTCGACATTCGGCATTGAGCGCAGCTTGCGTTGCAGCACTTCGTCCGCGCGCAGTTTGGTATCGAATTCGACCAGCGTGACATGGCTGACCACCCCGGCGAGGTCGATCGCCGCTTCGACGCCGGAATTGCCACCGCCGATCACCGCGATGCGCTTGCCCTTGAACAGCGGGCCATCGCAGTGCGGGCAATAGGCCACGCCCTTGTTGCGATACTCCGCTTCGCCCGGAACGCCCAGATTGCGCCAGCGCGCACCGGTCGACAGGACCAGTGAGCGCGCCTTGAGGCTGGCGCCGTTGGCCATTACGACTTCATGCAGGCCGCCGGTTTCGGCAGCGGGCCGGAGCTCGACCGTGCGGGCCAGATCCATCAGATCGATGTCATATTCACCGATCTGGTTTTTCAGACTGTCGGTCAGCTTGGGGCCTTCGGTGTACACCGTGCCGGGGAGGTTCTCGATCCCCAGCGTGTCCATCAACTGCCCGCCAAAGCGTTCAGCCGCGATCCCGGTGCGGAAACCCTTGCGCGCGGTGTAGACTGCAGCGGCGGCACCGGCAGGGCCGCCGCCGATGACGAGCACTTCAAACGCATCCTTGGCGGCCAGCTTTTCTGCCTGCTTGGCACCGGCGTTCACGTCCAGCTTGGCCAGGATCTCGGCCAGTTCCAGCTTGCCGTTGTAGAAGCTCTCCCCGTTCAGGAAGGTCGCCGGCACGGCCATGATGTCGCGCCGCTCGACTTCGTCCTTGAAAGTGCCGCCTTCGATCAGCGTTGCGGTGATGCGCGGGTTTTCCAGCGCCATCAGCGTCAGCGCCTGCACCACATCGGGGCAATTGTGGCAGGTGAGTGAGAAGAACATTTCGAAATTGTAATCGCCTTCCAGTGCGCGGACCTGTTCGATCAGGTCAGCGTCAACCTTGGGCGGGTGGCCACCGGCCCACAGCAGCGCGAGCACAAGCGAGGTGAATTCGTGGCCCATCGGCAGCCCGGCAAAGCGCACCCACTTGGCCGCGTCGCTGGCGCGGCGGATGATGAAGCTGGGCTTGCGATCGTCCGTGCCATCGAACTGCGCGGTCACAAGATCGTGCTGCGCGGCGATCTGTTCGATCAGCGCGCGCGTCTGGCGCGACTTTTCGCTGTCATCGAGCGAGGCGACCAGTTCCACGCCTTCGCGAAAGTTGGCGAGATAGGTCTTGAGCTGGGCCTGCATGGCGGCGTCGAGCATGATGATGTCCTCCGTGGCGCAGGGGGAACCGCCCGCGCGTCAATTCTGGGGTGTTCGGTAAGCAGGTAACGCGGAACCGGATGCCGTCGCCTCGCCCGACTAAGGGGGGGAGGGGAGAGGCGTAAGAGACATCCGGTCCCGGCTACGACCCGAGGGCTTCGAGGCTCTCGGGATTTTTCGGTCAGTGCGCGGCGTGGGGGAGGGGGGAGAGCCGCGCGCTGACCGTATTCGTGACGCCGGTCTTAGATCTTGCCGACGAGGTCGAGCGAGGGGGCCAGCGTATCGCCGCCTTCTTCCCACGCCGCCGGGCAGACCTGACCGGGGTTTGCGCGCACATATTGCGCGGCCTTGATCTTGCGTGTCAGTTCGTTGGCATTGCGGCCCACGCCTTCACAGGTGATTTCCATGATCTGGATCACGCCGTCCGGATCGACCACGAAGGTTGCACGGTCAGCAAGGCCCGAATCCTGACGCAGCACGCCAAACTGGTTCGACAATACGTGGTTCTGGTCACCCAGGAACGGGAAGGTCAGCTTGCTGATCTTGTCCGAATTGTCGTGCCATGCCTTGTGGCTGAAATGCGTGTCGGTGCTGACGGCGAATACTTCAACGCCCATGGTCTGGAGCTGGCTGTACTTTTCGCCCATGTCTTCCAGTTCGGTCGGGCAGACAAAGGTCCAGTCGGCAGGGTAGAAGAAGAACACCGACCACTTGCCGGCGAGATCTTCGCTGGTGACGTCGAAGAAGTCCTTGCCAGCCTGGAATGCTGTGGCCTTGAAGGGCTGAAGTGTCGAACCGATAATACCCATGGGAGTTTGTCCTTGTGATGGGGTGAAGAGGTTGGGCGGAAACTTGTCCTGCTCAAATAGGGATTATTGCGCTGCACAAAAGGTTATTTGTGCGATTGCACAAATCGCTTTTTTCAATGGCTGATGCGGGAACCCATCGGATTTGCCGTTCAGCAGCCACGGCAACTCTCGACCTTGCTGGCATCTCCATGTAAATGTTGTGTTAACGCAACACATCGTATATTTGAACTGCATGACGAGGGAAATACATAACCGAATCGCCATGTTCCGCGCCGATGCGGGGATGACGCGCCGCGAGCTGGCCGAGGCCGTCGGGGTCAACCCCCAGACCATCGGTTTTCTCGAACGCGGCGATTACAAGCCCAGCCTGGAACTGGCGCTGTCGATGGCCGAGGTGTTCGGTGTGTCGGTGGAGCTGCTGTTTTCGTTTGCGCCGTTCCCCTCGCTCTCGCAGGCTTTGCAGAAAGGACGCGAATGATGGGTTACAAACAAAAGAGCGCTGTTTCGCGCCTTGATCGTCTGGCGATCCGGCTGATCGGTAGCCCGGTGAACACGGGCTTCACCGGGCCGCATATGACGATAGCCATCAATGCCCTGCTTCTCGTTTGCGGCCTGACAGGAATGGTCGGCACAATGATGGGTCCGTCCATGTACAAGCTGATCCTTTACGCGACGTTGGCAAGTGTCCTTCACAAGGCAGCGGTGGAATTCAGAGAAAGAGGCTACGCGCGCCGCGATGAACGCGAGGACGCCATCCATTGGAAAGCCTGGGCCATTGGTGCCGCCATCCCGGGTCTGATCCTCGTTTCGTGGATGCACCTGCTTGATGCCTTTGCCGACCATGGGATGTGGCACCCGGCACAGCCCGACGATTGGAGCGCCGTGTCCATGTTCGCCATGGGGCTGGCACTGCAGCTCAGCAGCATTGCGAAGGGCTGGATGACGCCGGCCTATGCCGGCGATCTGCTGCACGAGGAGTGATACTTAACCTTACTGAGCGGGTCCCTGACCGCGAAACCTCTATCCCCCCCTGTCGGCGAGCCCCATTCGCGCTGCCGCCTACCCCACCTGCCCCCGGTGCAGCAGCTTGTGGTCGGCCAGCACCAGCGCCATCATTGCTTCCACGACCGGCGTGCCACGGATGCCGACGCACGGATCGTGGCGGCCTTTGGTGACCACTTCCACCGCTTCGCCTGCGCTGTTGATCGATTCCACCGGGGTGAGGATCGACGAGGTCGGCTTGAACGCCACGCGGCACACCACCGGCTGCCCGGTCGAAATGCCGCCCGCGGTGCCGCCTGCGTGATTGGAGAGGTATTCCGGCGCGCCTTGTGCGCCGCCGGGCCGCATCCGGTCGGCATTCTGTTCGCCGGTCAGGCGCGCGGCTTCAAACCCGTCACCGATCTCCACGCCCTTGACCGCGTTGATGCTCATCATCGCGGCGGCCAGATCGCTGTCGAGCTTGGCATAGATCGGCGCGCCCCAGCCGGCGGGAACGCCGGTGGCGACACATTCGACCACCGCGCCCAAGGACGATCCGGCCAGCCGCGCTTCATCAACCTGGGCCGCCCAGCGCCTGGCTGCTTCGGGATCAGGACAGAAGAACGGGTTGTTGGCGATTTCGGCATAGTCGATCCGTGCCGGATCAATCCGGTCACCGCCCAACTCGCAGACATAGGCGGTGATGGTGACTTCCGGGATCACCAACCGCGCCACCGCGCCCGCCGCCACCCGCGCCGCTGTTTCGCGTGCGGAGGACCGTCCGCCGCCGCGATAGTCGCGGATGCCGTATTTGGCGTCATAGGCGTAATCGGCATGGCCGGGGCGGTACTGCTGGGCGATGGCGCTGTAATCTTTCGACCGCTGATCGGTGTTCTCGATATGCAGCGCAATCGGCGTGCCGGTGGTGCGCCCCTCGAACACGCCCGACAGGATCCGCACCAGATCATCTTCGCGCCGTTGCGTGGTGAAGCGGCTGGTGCCGGGCTTGCGCGCATCCATGAAGGGTTGGATGAATTCCTCGGAAATCGCCAGCCCTGGCGGGCACCCGTCGACCACCGCGCCCAGCGCAGGCCCATGACTTTCGCCCCAAGTGGTAAAGCGCAGCACGCGCCCGAAGGTGTTCCAGCTCATGCCTCGCCATCTGGCGCAAGTGTGGGCATCTGTCCATAAAGGCTGGACGCTTGGCAGGCCTTACGGCACGAACAAACCATGATCGCCAAACTTTCAGGCAGGCTCGACAGCACGGGCGAGGATTGGGCCATCGTCGATGTCGGCGGGGTGGGCTATCTCGTCCAGTGTTCCAGCCGCACGCTGTCCGCGCTGGGAACGGTGGGAGAGTTCTGCACCGTCCACACCCAGATGCAGGTGAGCGAGACCGACATGCGCCTGCTGGGCTTTGCCGACAGTGCCGAGCGGGACTGGTTCCGGCTGCTGACGGGCGTGCAAAGCGTGGGCAGCAAGGTCGCGCTGGCGATCCTCTCGGCGCTCTCGACTGCCGAACTGCGCGATGCCTGCGGCAAGGGTGACGCCGCCATGGTGACGCGGGCGAATGGCGTCGGCCCGAAGCTAGCGGCGCGGATCGTCAACGAGTTGAAGGACAAGGCCGGCGGAATGCCGGGCAGCGCGGGCGGCTTCGCGATGGGCGCAGCGGCGGTCCCGGCAGGCAGCGTGGGCGCGGACGCGGCAAGCGCGCTGGAGAACCTCGGCTTCAAGCCCGCCGTGGCGGCGCAGGCGGTGGCGCGGGCAATCGAGGAATTGGGCGAAGGCGCCAGCGAGGGCGATCTGATCCGCGTGGCGCTGAAGAAGGCGGCGGGGTGATGTATACTCCACTTCGTCATGCTGAACTTGTTTCAGCATCCATCAGGCGATTAGCGCAGTCCGATAGGCGGCAACCCCAAACCCACCGCCAAGTCATGCCAGTCAGGGTTCTCGCTCTCGATCAGGTTGATCTTCCACTGCCGGTGCCAGCGCTTCAATTGCTTTTCGCGAGTGACGGCGCGCTCCATGTCGCCGAACAATTCGTAGCGGACGAGGCGGAGGACGTTGTAGCGCCTGGCGAAGCCTTCGTTTGTCCCGTTTCGATGTTGCCACAGCCTGCCGATGAGATCGCTGGTGACACCGATATAGAGCGTGCCATGCCGCTGGCTGGCCAGGATATAGACGCAGGGTTGGCGCTCTTGTCGCATACCGCTGAGGGTGCTGCACCATGGATGCTGAAACAAGTTCAGCATGACGATTTATCAGAAATTCAGTCAATTCATTGTCATCCTGAACTTGTTTCAGGATCCATCGCGACCCCCATCGCAGATCTTGGAAGTTGGCAATGAAGCGCGCCTCGCTCGCCTTGATCATCTTTGTCGCCGGCATATTCACAGGCGTGTCGGTTGACGGTTGGCTCGACATCGACACATGCCTCGACGGCGGTGGAGCGTGGGATTACCAGCGCGATGCATGTAGGTATGAATGACTGACACCCCGCTCCACACCCCCGATCGCCAGCCGGGTGACCAGGACGCCGCGCTGCGCCCGCGTCGCCTCGCGGAATTCGTCGGGCAGGAGGCGGCGCGGGGGAACCTTGCAGTCTTCATCGCGGCAGCCCGCGCGCGCGGCGAGGCGATGGATCACACGCTGTTCTTCGGCCCGCCCGGCCTTGGCAAGACCACGCTGGCGCAAATCATTGCGGGCGAGCTTGGGGTGGGCTTTCGCGCCACGTCCGGCCCCGTCATCGCCAAGGCGGGCGATTTGGCTGCGCTGCTGACCAATCTTGAACCGCACGACGTGCTGTTCATTGACGAAATCCACCGCCTGTCCCCTGTGGTCGAGGAAGTGCTCTATCCCGCGATGGAGGACCGCGCGCTCGATCTGATCATCGGGGAGGGGCCATCGGCGCGTTCTGTTCGCATTGATCTGCCGCCGTTCACCCTGATCGGCGCAACCACCCGGCAAGGCCTGCTGACGACGCCACTGCGCGACCGCTTTGGCATTCCCGTGCGCCTCAATTTCTACACGCATGAGGAACTCGAACGCGTCGTCACCCGCGCCGCTGGCCTGCTCGGCCTCGCGATCCAGCCCGATGGCGCGCACGAAATCGCCCGCCGTTCGCGTGGCACACCGCGTGTGGCGGGACGCCTTCTGCGGCGCGTGCGCGACTTTGCCGATGTCGCGGGCGCGGCCAGCGTCACCCGCCATGTCGCGGACGAAGCGTTGACCCGGCTGGAGATCGACCGGCTCGGCCTCGATGCGATGGACCGCCGCTACCTTACCATGATCGCCACCACATACAAAGGTGGCCCGGTGGGCATCGAGACGCTCGCGGCGGGCCTTGCCGAGCCGCGTGACACGGTGGAGGAAGTGGTTGAACCTTACCTCATCCAGCTGGGTCTGATTGCCCGCACTGCCCGCGGGCGGGTGCTGAACGATGGCGGATGGGCGCATCTGGAAATGAACCCACCCAGAGAATCGCCCCCTAGCCAGTCCGGGCTGTTCGAAGACTGAGTTCGGCGTTCGGCTTAACAATTGAGCTAACCCCGGCCCCGTTTTCGGTGTCAGTTCGGGACAGCGACCCTGAAATGCGGCGATTCCCGAGCGATTCCGCCACGTCAGCCGGCTCGGGCATAGTTAATCGGATTGCCCGCTCGCCGCTTCTGCCATCAAAAGAACTCTGGATTTGGGAGAGGTGCAGACCGTCTGCATTCGTCACCACAGGCAAACAGGGTTTCGACTATGTCGCTCAAACTGGCCATCGCCAAGCTTTCCGCCGCTGCTGCGGGTGTCGCGTTGTTGCAAGGCGGCGCCGTGCGCATGGCCGAACCGATGAACACCGAGGCTCCGGAATATTCGACCAACATCGATGGCAAGCTGGTGCAGGTCGATCCGGTCACAGGCGCACGCTACATCAAGACCCGCGAACGCGAGATCCCGTTGCCGGAACAGCGCCGTCGCCGGATTGTCGAGCGCACGATTGAATGCCAGCCGGTCGGCCCTGCCGGCACCGTCGTAGCGGCCAGCGCTCCGGCTGGTGCGGTACAGGCTTACTACGACGCCGCCGAATGCCCGCCGATTGCGCAGGTGGCCTATATGCCCGCGCCGCTGCCTCCGCTTCCGCCAATTTCGGGCGGTGGTGGCCCTGGCGGTGGTTTTGGCGGCGGCTTCGGCGGTGGCGGCTTTGGCGGCGGCTTCGGTGGGGGCGGCTTCTTCGGTGGCTTCTTCGGTGGTGGCGGCTCATCGTCGGGCGATGTGTCGGTGTCCACCACCACATCGACCTCGGGATCGTCTTCGGGCGAGGTCGCTTCCTCCAGCGGTGGATCAAGCGGATCTAACGGTTCAAGCGGCGTCGTCATCGATATCAATATCGACAATTCGACTACCTCGTCTTCGGGTCAAATCAGCTCGTCGACCGGTCAGGTCTCGACGTCGACGTCGACCGGACAGGTTTCCAGCAGCACGGGCCAGGTGTCCAGCACCAGCTCATCGGGCAATGTCTCGTCATCAACTGGCGCGGTGTCATCGTCCGGTGATGTGTCGTCTTCCACCGGTGCGGTGTCATCGTCGGGCAATGTCAGTTCGTCGACCGGCGCGGTTTCGAGCAGCACGGGTACCGTTTCGAGCAGCACGGGCGCGGTCTCGAGCTCAACCGGCAGCGTGTCCAGCAGCACGGGTGCGGTTTCGAGCTCCTCGGGCAACGTCTCAAGCTCCTCGGGCAACGTCAGCTCATCGACGGGTGCCGTTTCGAGCTCCAGTTCATCGTCCTCCTCGTCGAGCTCCTCATCGTCATCGTCCTCGTCATCCTCGTCTTCCTCATCGGGCGGCAGCAGCGGCAAACCGGGTAAGCCTGGTACGACGTCTTCGGGCAGTTCGGGAAGCTCGGGCAGTTCGTCGTCGTCCTCATCGAGCAGCGGATCGTCTTCGTCCTCGGGCGACCTGACCAGCAGCACGACCAGTTCATCAGGCTCGTCATCGTCATCGTCGAGTGGCAGTTCCAGCGGTTCGTCGAGTTCAGGCAGCAGCGGGTCTTCGGGTTCGAGTTCGTCGTCGAGCGGCTCTTCGTCATCATCGTCGTCGTCGAGCAGCAGCAGCTCATCCTCATCGTCTTCGGGCGGTCATGATGTGCCTGCGCCCCCGATGATGATCCTGTTCGGCCTCGCCGCCGCTGCGATCCTGGGACGTCGGAAAATCCTGGGCTGAGGCGTCACCATCACGCAAAACAAAAAAGGGCGGACCACCACGGTCCGCCCTTTTTGTTTCAACTTCAGAACGGCTTAAGGTGTCTCGACCGGCTGCTTCGCAGCTTCCCAAGCGAGCATTCCGCCGTCTAGATGTTCCACAGGTGCGCCCGTCACTGCCGCGAGTTTCTCGCCAGCCACGGCCGAACGGCGGCCCGAGCGGCAATAGAGCACGACTTCACGCCCATCCGACAGGTCGAGCGCCGCCGGATCGAACTGGTCGAGCGGAATGTGCTCGGCGCCGGGGATTACGCCATCGGCCACCTCGGCATCGGTGCGCACGTCGATCAGGCGGACGTTACCGGTTTCAATCCGTGCAGCCAGTTCCTGCGGTGTCAGTGCGACCAGAGAACCTTGGAGTACCGCCGCGGCCGCATCATCGGCTGCATCCGGGGCAACCCCGGCCGCCGCCAGTTCAAAACCAAACGGCGCCGAGGGAGCCTGGCCTTCGTTCGTCCGATTTTCTCCACCCCCGCAAGCGGCCAACGCCAGCAGAACCGGCGCCAGTGGCAAAGCCGGGAGGAGCAAAAGCGAAAGGCGTGCGGGTGTCATGCCTCTCCTTATGCCGCAAGCTTGCGCAGAACGTAATGGAGAATCCCGCCATGGCGGTAATATTCCATCTCGTTGGCGGTATCGATGCGGCATAGCGCGGTGAAGGTGAAGCCGGTGCCGTCAGCGCGCGTGACTTCGACCGCGATGTCCTGACCGGGAACAAGGTCGGCCAGACCACGGATCGAAAAGGTGTCGGTGGTCGACAGCCCCAGCGTTTCACGGGTGTCGCCTTCCTTGAACTGCAAGGGCAGCACGCCCAT
This sequence comes from Erythrobacter sp. 'gip.4 top 5', assembly GCF_056495765.1. Classification (NCBI taxonomy): domain Bacteria; kingdom Pseudomonadati; phylum Pseudomonadota; class Alphaproteobacteria; order Sphingomonadales; family Erythrobacteraceae; genus Erythrobacter; species Erythrobacter sp. 'gip.4 top 5'. The sequence goes on from NZ_CP200270.1 coordinate 1,028,849, forward strand.
GCCGACAAGGTTGGAGCGGTGGATCCGCTCAAAGCTTTCCACGATCACCATCCGCACACCCAGAAGGATCGTGCCCTTGGCCGCCCAGTCGCGCGACGATCCGGTTCCGTATTCCTTACCGCCGATCACCACCAGCGGGGTGCCATCGTGCTTGTGCTTCATGGCCGCGTCGTAAATCGGCATGGTTTCGCCCGCATAGGTCGAAAAGCCGCCTTCGACGCCGGGCACCATTTCATTCTTGATGCGGATATTGGCGAAGGTGCCGCGCATCATCACGTCATGATTGCCACGGCGCGAGCCGTAGGAGTTGAAGTCTGCCCGTGCGACCTGGTTTGATTTGAGGAAGGCACCCGCCGGGCTGTCTTCCTTGATCGAACCGGCCGGGCTGATGTGATCGGTGGTGACTGAATCGCCCAGGATCGCGAGCGGCTTGGCATCGACAATGTCCACGATCGGCGCCGGCGTCATGGTCATACCATCGAAATAAGGCGGGTTGGCGACGTAGGTAGATCCGGCGCGCCACTGGTAGGTGTCCGACGGTTCGACCGTGATGGCCTGCCAGTGTTCATCCCCGCGATAGACATTGGCGTAACGGTTCACGAACATCGACCGGTCGATGTTGGCGGCGCGGTTTTCTGCGATTTCGGCATTGGTGGGCCACAGATCAGCCAGCATCACATCGTCGCCGTTCTGATCCTGGCCGATTGGCGTGGTGGTGATGTCTTCGGTGACGGTGCCTTTCAGCGCATAGGCCACCACCAACGGCGGCGAGGCGAGGAAGTTGGCGCGCACATCGGGCGACACGCGGCCTTCGAAGTTGCGGTTGCCCGACAGGACGCTTGCCGCAACAATGTCATTGCCGTTGATGGCCTGGCTGATCGGAGCGGCCAGCGGGCCGGAATTGCCGATGCAGGTGGTGCAGCCATAGCCGACCAGGTCGAAGCCGAGCGCGTCAAGGTGATGTTGCAGGCCCGACTTCACGAGGTAGTCGGTGACAACCTGCGATCCGGGAGCCAGCGATGTCTTGACCCACGGCTTGGGCTTCAGGCCCTTTTCATTGGCCTTCTTCGCCACCAGACCAGCAGCAATCAACACATCGGGGTTGGAGGTGTTGGTGCAAGAAGTAATTGCTGCGATCACAACATCGCCATCACCAATGTCGTGCGCCGCGCCTTCAACGCCCACGCGGGCGGCAGCGGCCTTGCCGTAAACCTTGGTCAGGTCGGAATTGAACAGATCGTCGACCTCTTGCAGAACCACCTTGTCCTGCGGGCGCTTGGGTCCGGCGAGGCTTGGGACCACCGCGGCCATGTCGAGGCTGAGGGTCTTGGTGAAGACCGGAACGTTGGCGGGGTCAAACCACATCCCTTGCGCCTTGGCATAGGCTTCGACCAGCGCGATGTTTTCTTCACTGCGACCGGTGAGGCGCATATATTCGATGGTCTTGTGATCGATCCCGAAAAAGCCGCAGGTCGCGCCATATTCGGGCGCCATGTTGGCGATGGTGGCACGGTCGGCCAGCGTGAGGTTGGCAACGCCCGGACCGTAGAACTCCACAAACCGCCCCACCACGCCGACTTCGCGCAGCATCTGCACGCAAGTCAGCACCAGATCGGTCGCAGTCACGCCTTCAGCCATTGCGCCGTCAAGATAGAAGCCGACCACTTCAGGGATCAGCATCGACACCGGCTGGCCAAGCATCGCGGCTTCGGCTTCAATCCCGCCGACGCCCCAGCCCAGCACGCCCAGACCATTGATCATGGTGGTGTGGCTGTCCGTGCCGACGCAGGTATCAGGATAGGCGACCATCACGCCGTCCGGGCCTTCCGAAGACCACACGGCCTGCGCGAGGTGTTCAAGGTTTACCTGATGGCAGATCCCGGTGCCCGGCGGTACGGCGGTGAAGTTCTTGAAGCTTTTGCTGCCCCACTTGAGGAAGTCGTACCGTTCGGCATTACGCTCATATTCGAGCGCCATATTGGCTTCCATCGCCTTGGGGTGGCCGAATTCATCGACCATGACCGAGTGGTCGATCACGAGGTTGACCGGCACCAGCGGGTTGATCTTGGCGGTATCGCCGCCGAGCTTCTTGATCGCATCGCGCATCGCGGCGAGATCGACCACGCACGGCACGCCGGTAAAATCCTGCAACAGCACGCGGGCCGGGCGGTACTGAATTTCTTCGCCAGTGGCCGGGTTGTTCTGCCAATCCACGATGGCCTGAATGTGCTCACGGCCCACAGTGAAGCCCGCATCCTCGAAGCGCAGCAGGTTTTCCAGCAGCACCTTCATCGAGATGGGCAGGCGCGAAATATCGCCCAGTTGCTCAGCGGCTTTGGCGAGCGAATAGTAAGCGTACTGCTTGCCGTTAACGTCAAGCGTTTCGCGGGTGCCGAGCGAGTCCTGGCCGATTGCGGTCATGGGGGGCTTCATCCTTTATGATTGACCCGCCCCCGATCCACCAAGGGCGCGGTTTTCGAAGGGCGCACTGCGCTCTCACGCCGCCAAGGTCAAGGGGGCCAGGGGCATATCGCCGCTGCCAATTGGCCTTAGATGACCGGGATCGGTGCGGGCCGAGCCTGGCGGGTGGCAAGCCAGCACCCTGCCACGATCAGCGCGGTTCCGGCCAGCGTCGGCCAGGCCACCGCCTCGCGGAAGAACAGCCATCCGAAAAGACTGGCCCAGACAAAGCCGGAGTATTCGGTCGGCACCAGCGCATGGGCCTCGGCCCGCGCATAGGCCCATGCGATCGCGAGCGATCCCGCCACCGTCAGCGCGCCCGCAGCCAGCAGCGGTATCACCGCTTCGCCCGAAGGCGGCGCCCATAGGAACGGTGCGAGCGTCAGCAGCACCACCCCGCCGATACCGCTATGGAAGGTTGCGATCTCCAGTGGCCCCGCGACCTGGGCCTGTCTGCGGATCACAATGAAGTTGTAGGCATAAAGCAGCGCCGAAATGAACAGCGATGCCACGCCCAGCGCTGCGCTCTCATCGAATTTGCCCTGTCCGATCCTGCCGCCGACGATCACCAGCGTGCCGGCAAAGCCCAGCGCGCTAGCGGCAATTGCCGCGCGGCTGATTGTCTCGCCCAACAGCACGCGGGCCAGATAGAGCGCAATTAACGGGGCGATGAAGCTGAGGGCAATGGCCTCGGCCAGTGGCAGGCGGGTGAGCGCAAAGAAAAACGTCAGCGCCATGAAGGCCGATACGACGCCGCGGATCGCGTGCAGCGTCCAGACGGCGCGCGATGGCATCCGCGCCCCGCGGGCCAGCCACACCGGTGCGATCATGGCGGCACCGATGAAGGCGCGCAGCACCGTGGCGGTGTAGGCGCCGATCAGCAGTGCCGCTTCCTTCATGAAAGCGTCCATCAATGACATGAACCCAACCCCGGCCAAAGCGACAGCAAACGGCAGCAGGGCAGGGCGAAGGAACGGCATAGCGGAGCCTTAGGCATTGGTGTCTTCAAGGTCACGTTCTGGACACAGGCGCATGAACATTAATGCGAGCGAAAGCCAAGATGGTTGAAAGGGGCGTGACCCAAGGGGTATGGCAAAACCAATGTATTCGGCCGCACGTTTGGCGGCACGGGGCGAAAAGGCAGTATTGAAATGAAGTTTCCGGGAAAATTGGCAAGCGGCATCGCCACCGCAGCATTTGTGGCAGGTACCGCGTTTGCGCAGGAAAGCGATCGCACGCCCGCAAGCCAGCAGCCGGTTCCGAGCGAGCAGCGTGGCGGCCCGTTTCCGGCCACCATGCTGCCACCGCCACCGCCACCACCGCGTGAATCCGTTGCCGACGTGTTCGGCCAGACCGTGTCCGAACCGGTGGTGCAGGGCGCGCAAGACATCGCGCCGCAGTTGCAGACATGGACCGTTGAGCAGGCAGCAAGGCTGGTTTCGGTGATCGAAGGGATCGGCGCTGAAGGGCTTGAACCCAAGGACTATGATCTCGAACCGCTCAAAGTCGCGCTGGCATCCGGTCCTTCGGATGAGTTGAACCAGATGGCTTCGCAAAGCTTTGTCTGGTTGGTCGAGGATCTACGTGACGGGCGCACGCCGATGGACGCGCGCGAGCAATGGTTCGTGGTCGATCCTGACCGCGATCTGAATCCGGCGGGCAAGGTCATGGAAGACGCGCTGGCTAGTGGGGACATCGCGGGCGCGCTGATGAAGCTCAACCCGGCCCACCCCGATTACGCCAAACTGAAGGCCGAATTGGCCGCAACGCCCGCGACCGCAGCAGCGAAGCGCAAGCTGATTCGCGCGAACATGGACCGCTGGCGCTGGCTGGGCCGCGATCTGGGATCGCAGTACCTCATCACCAATGTGCCCGAGTTCCAGCTGCGCCTGACGGTCAGGAACCGCATTATCAGCACTTACCGCACCGTGGTGGGCAAGCCGGGGCGCACCGCAACGCCGCAATTGGCCGAGATGGTTCAAGGCGTGGTGTTCAACCCGACCTGGACGGTGCCGCAATCCATCGTCAAGGGAGAAGGACTGGGCGCAAAGGTGCTCGCCAACCCGGCATGGGGGAAGCGCAACGGCTATGTGGCTACCAAGGGCGCCAATGGTTATATCTCTGTGGTGCAGCAGCCAGGGCCGGGCAATTCGCTGGGCCAGATGAAGCTCGAAATGCCCAACGAACACGCGATCTTCTTCCACGACACGCCTTCGCGGCACCTGTTCGCCAATGACAGCCGCGCCCTATCCCACGGCTGCATCCGCACCGAACGCGCGCTGGAGCTGGCCATGACGATGGCGATTTTGGGCAAGGGCGCGACCAAGGACGAAGCCGTGGCAATCTCGACCTCTGGCAAATACACCAAGGTAATGTTGGAAAAGCAGTGGCCCGCCTACATCACCTATTTCACGATGGCGTCCGACATCAATGGCGAGATGGCGACGTTCAAGGACATCTATGGCCGCGATACCAAAGTGCTCGCCAGCCTGGACAAACCGCGCGTGCGTAATCGCAGCACGCTTCCGACAGACGAGGTGATCGTGATCGAGGATGATCTGCAGGACGGCTAAAGCTGCACCGGACTGATCGGGACGGGCGGAATGCCCGACCGTTCTGTCACAAGGCGCTGAAGCCGGGCCGGGGTGCAAGATCGAGCGGCGCGCGATCAATCAACGCCAGTTCGGGCACCGGCTGTATACTGCCGTCCTCTTCCAGCCCCAAACTGTCAGCAAACAGCAGCCTCCCGCCCGATAGATGCATCAGCGCGATGCGGAACTGTTCCTCGCCCATGGCAAAGCACCCATTGGAGCGGCCAAGCCGGCCCCAGCGGTCAATATGCGACGGCTCGGCATAGTCAGCGCGGTGCATCACGATATAGCGGCGCAGCGCGGCCTCATTGCTGTGATCGAGCCCGCCCAGCCGCACCGAGGTGCCATAGCGGCCCTTGTACCATTCCCACGTCACATAGGCGCCGCGGCTGGTGGCGTTCGATCCTTCGGTATTGGAAAACTGCTTGAGCCAGCCATCATGCTGCGGATCGGAGCCGGTGCCGTGGCTGACATGGTAGGACTGCACCGCACCACGCTCGAGATTGACGAAGTGAAAGCGTGGCTTGGCCGAATGCAAACCGAAATCCGCAATGCCGACGATGTCCTGTTTCCAGATCGCATTGCCTGCACGGGCCAGTTCACGGGCGGCAATGTCAAACAGGATCCGGTCACGCGGTGTGCCGGATGCGACAGACGCAAATGCGCGGGCGGGCAAAGCGATCGCCGCGCCCAGCCCCACAGTGCCCTTGAGAATGTCGCGCCGCTTCATCGACCTGCAAGGTAAACCCGAAGGGCTGCGTTCCCAATAAGGGCTATAACGGTTCATCGCAGCTATGGGTCAACTCGTGGACGGATGCGCGGGAAATGCGATGTTCGCCGCAGCCATGGTCAGCATCGAGGCGGCATGGCGCGCCGCGACGATGCGCGGATCATCGCCGTAACCGCCGCCCAGCGCGCTCGCAATCGGCAGGCCGCGACGGCGGGCTTGGGTCACGACATAGCGGTCGCGCAGCGCCAGCCCGGCATCGGTCAGGCCCAACCGCCCGAGCTTGTCGTCGTGGTGCGGGTCAACCCCTGCCTGATACAACACGAAGTCCGGCGCGAAGTCGGCGAAGATTTCGGGAAGGTGACCGGTCAGCGCAGCCATGTAGCCATCATCATCGGTGCCATCGGCCAGCGCGACATCCCGGCTGGAGCGCGCTTTCCTGACCGGGAAGTTCTTCTCGGCGTGGAGTGACAGCGTGAAAATGTCCTCCCGCCCGGCGGTGAGGCTGGCGGTGCCGTCACCCTGATGCACGTCGAGATCCACGATCAACACGCGCCGTGCATCGCCTTGCGCAATCAGGCGATTGGCGGTGACAGCCAGATCGTTGAACACGCAATAGCCAGCGCCGGTATCGTGTAGCGCGTGGTGGCTTCCGGCGGCGGAATTGGCCGCATAGCCATGGTGCATGGCGAGCTGCGCAGCGCGCCATGTGCCGCCATTGGTGTGACGCACGCGGCTCGTGATCGCAGGCGTCACAGGAAAGCCGATCCGGCGTTCCTTGTCCCGCGGGACGTCGGCCCGGAACACCTGATCGACGTAATCGGGACAATGCACCGCTTCGAGCCATTCGCGTGGCATCGCCTCTGGCGCGTGTTCAGTGATGGGCGCGCCGCTGCTGCGCAGTTCTTCCATGACAAGGTAGTATTTGTCGAAACGGAACGTCCCGCGCTCGGGACGCGGGGCCATGTAATCGGCGTGGTGAACGACGTGGAGCATTCAGCCTCGCGCTTCCGTTCCTGTGTGTTGGAGACACATGAGACACTGTCCAGAAACCGAAAATACGGCGATGGCGCGGCTTTGGTTGCAGGCGGGGCGCGGAGAGGGCGGCAGGGTGCTCATGCGTAGGGTGATGCCAGCATCATGCGGTGTAGGACAGCCTCACAGCCAGCCGGAATGTTCGGCGAGGATTTTGCACCCCAAGCCAATCAGAATGATTCCGCCCGCACGTTCCGCCCATTCGCCTAGGTGATCGCCCGCGCGGCGGCCTAGCATCACGCCCGCGGCGCTCATGGCGGCAGTGATCCCGCCGATCGTGGCAACGGCTGTGATCGGCCCAATGCCAAGCGCCGGCAAAGTGATTCCCGCAGCCAGCGCATCAATACTGGTGGCTACACCGGCAATCAGCAAAGCCGCGCCGGTCAGCGCGCGTGCCGCCTGCTCGTCGCCTGCATGTCCGCCCAGCATCCGCCCGCCCAGAAAGGCCAGCAGGCCAAAGGCGATCCAGTGATCGACCGCTTCGACATACCCAAGCGCAACAGCGCCGACCCCCCAGCCGGCGAGCGGCATCAGCGCCTGAAACACCCCGAAGGTGAGCGCGATTGCACCGCCTGCGCGCCAGCCGGGCCGAAAGCGTGCGCCTTGGGTCAGGGCAACGGCAAAGGCGTCCATGGCAAGAGCGAATGCAAGCAGGAGGACTTCGGTCATGACACTGCGGGCTTTATTCGGCGAGCGGCGCTTGGGCCAATGCGGCAAGTTCGGCGTAGATCGCGTCTTCGCTGCGACTGGCGGCGTTGCGCCAGGATGCGGCTGTGGCCGCATTAACCAGCTCGCCCCTGGCGGTGAGAACGAGGACGGCCGGCGTGCCGGTGAGGGCATCAATGCCGAACCGCTGCGCAATGTCGAGATTGCGGCCCTTGCCGGTCTGCGGCACGCCAACATCGACGAAAACGAGCTCGTAGCGTTCGCCCACCAGCGCGGCAAAGCGCGGAGTTTCAAGCCATCCGGCGAGCGCTCGGCTGTCGTGGCACCAGTTCGCGCCCATCACCACAAGCACACGTTTGTCATGGGTTGACGCACGGACGAGCGCGGCGTCGACATCGCGCATGGCTTCGGGCGTGGGATCATAGACCCGCGCCTCTGGATGGGCCGCAGTGGACGCGCCGGACACCGGTACCGACGCGCAAGCTGCAAGCGTCAGCGCGAGTCCGACTGCCATCGCAGGCCGGATCACTCGGCGGCTTCGGTGGCCAGGGGCGGTGCGGCGTGGGGATCGAAGGCGGTCGCTTGCCCTGCGTCTATTTCGGCCGCCTTGGCTTCGACCAGACGCACAATGTGTTCGAGCATATCTTCGCTCTCGATGGTGTGATCGGTCACGCCGCGCAGGTACACCATGTGCTTGCCTGCGCCGCCACCGGTCAGGCCAATGTCCGTCTCGCGCGCTTCGCCCGGCCCGTTGACCACACAGCCAAGGATCGAGAGGCTCATCGGCGTCTTGATGTGTTCAAGCCGCGCTTCCAGCGCCTCGACCGTGCGGATCACGTCAAACCCCTGCCGCGAGCATGAGGGGCACGACACAACGCGTACGCCGCGGGTGCGCAGGCCAAGGGCTTTGAGCATCTCGAACCCGACCTTGATCTCCTGCTCGGGCTCGGCGGAGAGCGACACGCGGATAGTGTCACCGATGCCGGCCCACAGGAGGCTGCCTATGCCGATACTGGATTTCACCGTCCCACCGATCAGTCCGCCGGCTTCGGTGATGCCGAGGTGGAGCGGGCAATCGACCGTTTCGGCAAGGCCATGATAGGCTGCGACCGCCAAGAAGAGGTCGCTGGCCTTCACCGCCACCTTGAATTCGTGGAAATCGTGGTCCTGCAACAACTTGATGTGATCCAGCGCGCTTTCGATCAGGGCTTCGGGGCACGGCTCGCCGTATTTTTCGAGCAGGTCTTTTTCAAGGCTGCCGGCGTTCACGCCGATGCGGATCGCGCAGCCATTGGCCTTGGCGGCGCGGACGACTTCAGCCACGCGCTGGGCCGAACCGATATTGCCGGGGTTGATGCGCAAGCACGCCGCGCCTGCGTCTGCCGCTTCCAGAGCGCGCTTGTAGTGAAAGTGGATGTCCGCCACGATGGGGATGCGCGCAGCACGGGTGATTTTTTTGAAATCGCGGGTGGATTCCTCGGTCGGGCAAGACACGCGAATAATGTCTGCGCCTACTTCCTCGCACCGCCGGATCTGATCGAGCGTGGCGACCACGTCTTCTGTCGGGGTGTTGGTCATGGTCTGCACGGTGATGGGGGCATCACCGCCAACGGGGACATTCCCCACCATGATCTGGCGCGATTTGCGCCGCTCGATTGTGCGCCACGGGCGGATACTGGACATAGCCGCCATATAGCCATGCGAAGGTGACGGGGCAATGACCCGTCGCGCGTGTGCGCAATTGGTTCAAGCGGATGGCGGCAACCGCAGTTCGTACAGTAATTCCGGGTCAAGCTGCGCGCCGACGCGGAAGGTGATGTCGGCGATCTTGGCAAAGCCGTAACGCTGGTAGAACCGCTGCGCGCCGAAGTTTTCGGCATAGACCGACAGCAGGATGGCATCATGCCCCCCGGCGTGCGCCTGTGCCAGCGCCCAGTCCATCAACCGCGCACCGATCCCGCGGCCGGTATGGCCAGGCATGGCGTAAAGCTGCGCCAATTCCAGCGGCGTTTTCGCAGGGGAGTAGGCGGTGTAGTGGCTCGGATAGCGGAGCTTGCAAAAGGCGATCAGCGCGCCGTCCTGTTCCACCAGGCAATGGCGGCAAGCGTCGCCTGCGATCTCGCCTGCCACGGCGCCGGGATTGTGAACCTCGGCGAGGAAGGCGGCGAGGTCTTCGGGGCGGTACAATTCGCCAAACGCCGCCACGAAGGTGGCCGCGCCCAGTGTGGCAAGCGCGGGGGCATCGGCGGGGGTGGCGGGGCGCAGGATCATGGGCGGGGCATTAGCGTGCAGCCGGTGTTCTGTTAAGCTGGCGAAAGGAGAAAGAGCGCGTTAGACCTTGGTGCCATGAACAAGCTCGTTGCGCTGATCGCTCTCGCCCTGACCCCTGTCGCCGCGCTGGCCCAGGAGCCTGCGCCCGATACGCCCAAATGGTCGATTGCGATCCACGGCGGGGCAGGGACGCTTGATCCCAAGGCGATGACTCCGGAACGGCGGGCGGAATACGAGGCGGCCCTGCAACTTGCGCTCGATGCAGGCGCCAAGGTGCTGGCCGATGGTGGCAGCGCGATGGATGCGGTGAAGGCAGCGATCATGCCGATGGAGGATTCGCCGCTGCTCAATGCAGGTCGCGGCGCGGTGTTCACGTGGGACGGGACGAACGAGCTTGATTCGTCGATCATGGACGGGCGCGATCGCAGCGCCGGGGCGATTGCGGGGGTGAAGACGGTCAGGAACCCGATCCTGCTGGCCGATACGGTGCGCACAGACAGTGAGCATGTGATGCTGATGGGCGCAGGCGCGGAGGAATTTGCGGTCGAAAAGGGCTTTGCCGTCACGCCGCCCGAATACTTTGCCACGCCAGCAAGACGCGAGTCGCTTGACCGGATGAAGGCGGAGAAGCTCTCGGCACTGGATGTCGATCACAAGTTCGGCACGGTGGGCGCGGTGGCGCTCGACCAGAGCGGCAACCTGGCCGCAGGCACCTCGACCGGCGGGATGACCGGCAAGCGCTGGGGCCGCGTGGGCGATGCGCCGGTGATCGGCGCGGGAACCTATGCGGATAACCGGGCGTGTGCGGTGTCAGCGACGGGGTGGGGCGAATACTTCCTGCGCGTCGGGGTGGCGCATGAGATTTGTGCGCAGTTGCGGATGATGGCGAATGATTATGGCACTGTTACACATGGCCTCAATTCCAAAGGTCAAGTGATAGCGGCTCCGCCAGCGCCAATCGATTATGATGATGTGCAAGGAATTGCCGACGAGGTGATGGCCGACGTCAAACAACTCGGCGGCGATGGCGGGGTGATCCTCGTCACGCCCGAGGGCCACGCGATCTTCAGTTTCAACACCACCGGCATGTATCGCGGCCGCGCCACCAGCGCAGGCGTGAACGAGGTGGCGATCTTCGGCGGTGAGGCGCAGGTATCGGCCACGCCCGATCATTGAACCACACACCGTTCGTGCTGAGCCTGTCGAAGCACTGTCCTTCCTTTCGAGCGAGGTCAGATAGAAAGACAGCCCTTCGACAGGCTCAGAGCGAACGGATTGGAGGTTTCAGTACAATTTCCCCACCAGCGGCAGCCCGCGTTCCGGCTCGGCGAATTCCTTGATGATCCGGCCCACCCGCGACAGCGTCAATTCGCCGCGGGCCGACAGATCGTCTTCGGCCTGCCGCGCGCGGAAATAGCAGGCGAAGGTAATCGGCGGCTCGCCCTTGGGCCCCTCGGCAAAGCCGATGTCGACAAAGGTGTATTCGCTGCCGACCAGCCCGCTGCTGCCGGTCTTGTCGCCCGCCACCCAGCCTTCGGGCAATCCTGCACGCACGCGGTTGCGACCGGTTTCGGTTTCGAGCATCCAGCCTTTCAATTCCGCGCGGGCCGGCTCTGGCAGCACATCGCCATAGATGATTTTAGCCACCGTCCGCGCCATCGCCGCCGGTGTGGTGGTGTCACGAAACTCGGTTGGCGGGACGATATTCATGGATGGCTCGGTGCGGTCGATCCGGCTGATATCGTCGCCGATGCTGCGCCAGAACGCGGTCAGCGCCGCAGGGCCGCCCAGTTCCCGCAGCAGGATATTGGCTGCCGGATTGTCCGATGTCGTCTGAATAGCCCGCGCCAGTTCGCGTAAAGTCGCCCCGCTGGCGATTCGTTCCTGCGTGAAGGGTGCGTGCGCCAGCATGTCGGCCTCGCTCCATGTCACGCGCCTGTCGGCATCGATCAAACCCGCCGCATGGCGTTGCAGCACCAGCGCCGCGAGCGAAAACTTGAACGATGAGGCATGGCCAAAGCGCCGGTCCCGGTTCAGCCCCACCGCCATGCCGGTGGCGGTGTTGAACAGCTCCACCCCCAATGTGCCATCGCCAGCCGCTTCGATAATGCGCAGTTCTGCGGCGAGCCTGCCCAGCGGGCTTTGATCGGGCGGGATGCAGGCCGAGACGCCGAGAGCCAGCGTTCCACCGATGAAAAAGCGCCGATCCATGGTCATGAAAACTTGTCCGCCTTGCGTTTGCCGAACCGCATCTCGCCTTCGAGCTTGGCCCGCAATTGCGCATAGAAGGCTTCGAGAAAAGCCCTTTCATCGCCTGCGCCCGGATCCCAGCCGATCTTGCGGCAAATCGTGCCATGCACCGCCTTCAGCGCATCGGGCTGCGCATCGCGCAGCAGGCGTTCAAGTGTCTGCAGTTCCCGCTCACCATAAACCGAGAGCTCCGCTTCGCCGAAATCGTAGCGCGCTCCGGTGACGTCGCTGGCGCTTGCAGTGCTGGCCGCGCCTTGCGTGCTGAGCGCAGCGGCAAGCCGGGTGCGCGGGCGCTCGACCACCCAGGTTCCGGCGATGATGTCGCCCGCCCGCAAGCCATCGCGGTTGAAGAACGGGAACAGCACAAACAGCAAAAGCCAGCCGGTGACCACCCAGCCAAGCACGCCAATGTCCTCGTTCTGGGTGCTTTGCACCAGCAGGACCGCAAGCGCGATCAGCGGGTAGAAGATCTCCACGTCGCGCAGCAGGTTGCGGGCGATCACCGCCTCGGGCGTCAGGCGCGCACTGCCACGCGCCGCGATGCGGATGCCGACGATCCTCTTGCCCAAGGTCGCGCCGCGCGGCCCGAGTTCCTGCACCAGGAAATAGCCGTACCACGTGACAAAGCCGATCAGCACAGACACGATCACCAGAAACTCCGCCGCACCGGGCGCAAGCTGGGTCTCCTCCATCCCCATGCCTTCTATCAAGCCCTGGAACAGCCACCGCATCAGCAGGTTGAAGGCAAGCAGGCCGACTGCGACGATCACCATGTCGATAAGCAATGCCCCTGCGCGGCCCCCGCGTCCGGCAAGGGTCAGGGGCAGCGCCAGACCTTCAGGCGTGATGAGCGTCCGGGCGCGCTTGTCGATCGGGGTAAGGGGGGCCGCGCGCGTGCTCATCCGGCCTCTGCCGTTGCGGTGTCGTCAGAGGAAGCCGGACGGTATAGAAAGAAGTAGGACAGCCAGAAAACCAGCATCGTCCCGCCAATCAGAAAGCGTCCGGCGGTGCCGTCCACCAACTGGCGCGGGAAGGCTTCAAGCAGGGCGGCGACAATCATCATGATGACCACCCCCACCATCACCACCGCCGAGCGACGCCCGGCTGCCGCGGCTGCATCCAGCACGCTTAGCCGGCCCGGAAAAGCCATCGCGCGGCCGATATGCAGGCCCGCGGCGCCGGCCAGAAGAATGCCGAATAGTTCCGTGGTGCCGTGGACACTGAGCCATGCGGCCAGTTCCACCCCCAGCCCCTGCCCGCTGAAGAGCCACAGCAGCACGCCCAGCAGCGCCATGTTGTGCACCAGCAGCAGCAGCGACGGGATGCCAAAGGCAAAGCCCAGCGCAAAGGCGAGGATGCACACCGCCGAATTGTTGCCGAACAACTGCGCGGCAAAAGCCGAGAGGCCCGAGGCGCTTTCTTCGGTCGCCAGGGTTTCGAGCAATTGTTCGCGGCTGGCACCCGGCGCACGCGGATCGCCCGATCCCGCCGGAAACAGTCGATAATACCATGCCTCGTCCTGCGCTACGAGCAGCCAGCCGACGATGGCGCCTGCGACCATCACGAACAGTGCAATACACATATCGAGCCACAAGGCCCGCACGGCGCGGCTCCAGCCGCCCAGCAGAAAGCCGCGCAGCCAGCGGATAAAGCCCTCCCGCGGGCCATAGACCTGGAACCATGCGCGCTGCACCAGCGCTTCGAGATAGGTCAGTGTCGCGGCATCAAGGCTGGTTTCGCGCGCGACGGAGAGGCTGGAGGCGGCGGTGCGGTACAAGGCCGGCAGCGCGATCAGATCGGCGTCGGGGATGCGCCGCAAACCGCCGCGTTCCATCCGCGCAAGAATATCCTCAAGCCTGCGCCATTCGCTTTCACGCTCCAGCCGGAAGCGGTCCGATCGTAGCGCCGCGCTTTCGATATCGGGCGGGGCGGCGACTTGGCCGCGCCCGAACCATGCGGCAATGTCGGGGGTCTTCATGCGCCCATCACCCTATCGCTTCACTGCCTCGGACCGCCAGATAGCGGTCTATCAGCCGCGGCCCGATGGTGGCCCACGGCGCTTCGAGCACATCGATCCCCAGCCGCCTGAGCCGGGTCAGCACCAGTTTGCGCTGCTGCGCGATGCTGTCGGCCGTGACGCTGCGGGCCAGCGTGGCAATGTCACTGGGCGGGGCGGCGATCAGGTCTTCGACGTCGCTGTCGGTCATGGTGACGAACAGCACCAGATGCTTTCCCACTAAGCGGCCCAGGCTTTCGACCATCAGTTCGGCGGCCGTGGGATCAGTGAAATCGGAGAACACCACCACCAGCGACCGGCGCTTAAGCTTGGCGGTCAGTGTCGCCAGCGCCAGCGTGAAATTGGGCTCTGCCGCCTGATAATCGAGGCCGGCGGCGGCGCTTTGCAATCGGTGAAAAGCGCGCGGATCGCCGATGAACGGCGTCATGATCTGCGGCGTGCGCGCAAAGCCGAACAAGGCCACCTTGTCCCCGCCCTTCAGCGCGACATAGGCGCAGGTCAGCGCCGCGCTGACAGCGCGGTCGATGCGCGGCAGGCCATCCACCGGCTCGCACATCGCCTGGCCGCAATCGAAGGCAAAAACGATCTGGTTGTTGCGCTCGCTTTCGTTCTCGCGGGCGAACAGGCGGGTGTGGCGGGCGCTGGCCTTCCAGTCGATCCGGCGGCGGTCCATGCCGGCTTCATATTCGCTCAAGGCTTCGAACTGCGTGCCTTCCCCGCGGATGCGCCGGGCGATCAGGCCCAGTTGGGCATTGCGCAGGAAGGTCTGCAAATCGGGCGAGCGTACCGGCGACAGGTCGGGCCAGATCCGGACCTGTCGATCCAGCGGACGCTCGATCTGCCGAGCACCCAGCCGCATGGGGCCCTCCCAGCGAATCCAGACACGCGTAAGTTCGGCGGTGCCGCGCCGACTCGGTACGATCTGCGTCTCGCCGCGCCAGCCGGGTTCATAGGGTTGCGGCGAAAGGTTAATCGTGACGCGGCCCTCGGGTGCCATACGCGGATCGCAGGCCAGCATCGCCGCCACGGAGGAAGGGGCCCGTCCCGCAAAGCGTATTGCAATTGCGGTCATGCCCGGTTGGCCGACCTCGATATCGCCGGGCGTGTGCAATTCCCATGCCGCCAGCCGGCCGGCCAGCAGCGCATCGAGCGCGATCACCGCCAGCAGCGCAAGACCGAATATTGGTGCGATCACCCATGCGCCCGGTGCGGTGGCGGCGATTACCACCGCTACCGGGGCGAGGCCCGCCGCCACCCACGCCGCGCGTTCGGTCGGCACCAGCGGCAGCGGCGGCAGGCTTACGCGGGGGAGGGCAAAGCGCGCCATGCCTTACCGCGGCGCTTCGGTCGCTTCGACCAGATCGGCCACCAGCGCTTCCATGTCGCGACCTTCGATTTCAGCGGCGGGGCTCAGAGTCAGGCGGTGGCGCAGCACCGGCACGGCAAGCGCCTTGACGTCATCGGGGATCACATAGGCGCGGCCTTCGAGCGCCGCGCGGGCGCGGGCCGCCCCGGCCAGCAACACGGCGGCGCGGGGGGAGGCACCGACGGTCAATTCGGCATGGTCGCGCGTGGCGCGGATCAGCCGCACGACATAGCGGGTGATTTCCTCCGCCACTGTCACCTGCGACAGAGCGCCGCTGGCCGCAACGAGGCCCGCAGCATTCGTGACCGCCGCGACACCCAGATCGGCAGGGCGTTGCGGGCCGGAGCGTTGGCCATAGGTCGTGACGATCCGGGCCTCCTCATCCTCGGAAGGGTAGGGCACCAGCAGCTTGAACAAGAAGCGGTCAAGCTGCGCTTCGGGCAGCGGATAGACGCCCTGATTCTCGATCGGATTTTGTGTTGCCACGACCATGAAGCGCGCGGCCAGCGGATAGGTTTCCCCGTCCAGCGTGACGCGCCGTTCCTGCATCGCTTCGAGCAACGCAGCCTGCGTCTTGGGCGGGGTGCGGTTGATTTCGTCGGCCAGCAGCAGATCGCAGAAAATTGGACCACGGGTGAGCGTGAACTGGCTGGTTTGGAAGTTGAACAGGTTCGATCCCAGAATATCGCCCGGCAGCAGATCGGGCGTGAACTGGATGCGCCCGAAATCAAGGCCCAGTGCGGTGGCAAAGGCATTGGCAAGGAAGGTCTTGGCAGTTCCCGGCGGGCCTTCCAGCAACACGTGCCCTTCGGCCAGCAGTGCGGTCAGCAGCATGTCCACCATCGCCTCCTGCCCGACAATCGCCTTGGCGATTTCGGCGCGGATGGCGCCTGCGAGGCTGCGGACATCGTCGAGTGTCATGGTCATCATTATCCCTGGGATAGCTTGGCATTGAGATCGTCGAGGCTTTGTGCGGCGACGAGAATGTCGGCAGGCTTTTGCGCCGCTTCCATCCGCGCGGCGCGGCGCGAGAAAGGCTCTTCTTGCGGCAGGCGGCGCGCAAGTGCGGTGTCAATCGCGGCACGGTCGGCCCGCGCAAGGCCCAGCCGATCCGCCACGCGCCGGGCCGATAGCGCGGCATAAGGCGCGCCCAGCAGGGCGAAGCGTCGTGCGCGCACGATCAGGCCAGCGCCATTGGCGATCAGTTGGCGTTTGCCAAACGCGATATCGGGGCCGGCGGGTGCCGCGGGCGGGCCGAAACGCTGGAAAGCCCGCCAGCCTACGATCAACAGCGCCACCAGCAGGCTGAGCGTGGCGGCAAGGAAGGGTGGCCGGAAAGCCAGCGTCAGCAGGTTTTCCGACGCCCCAAAGCCGTTCAGGGTCATGTCGAAGGTGACTTCGTAGATGTTGCCATCCTCGGTCAGCAGATCCACCAGCGCCATCGCCGCTGCCGCGCGGGCGGGGTCTGCCAGACCGTAATTGTTCGCCAGATCCGGCTCGGCAAGAAAGATCACGGGATAGGCAGGGCTGTCGGTGTCGTTCCCGTCACCAGGATTGACGGAGAACGCAAGCGTCCGTCCGGCAGCATCGCTGATGAGGGCATCATGTGCTGGGTCGGCAGGCTCGGCAAACAGGGTCGGTGCGCTCGGCAATGCGCCAGCAAGGCCCAGACCACGCCAGCGGCCGGGACGTGTGGGGCGCGTGGGTGAAAGTGGACTGTCCTGGTCGATCACCGGCGCGGGGAAGATGCCATGCCGGAACCGATAGGGTCCCGACAATTCTTCGGGCCAGCGCGTTGCGAAGGCCGGGCCGCGCATGACCCAGCCGCGCTTGAATTTCGCGCGCGCTTCGGCGGGTATTTGGTCGGTCGGCGGGGTCGCCCGCCACTTGGGCACGATCACGAGCGTGGGGCCGGTGAAGCTGCGGTCCTGGAGGATTTCGTCGATCTCACCGGGTTCGGCAAAGGCCGATGGGGTGAGCACCAGCAAGCCATCGGTTTCCAACCCTTGCGGGTTGCGCGAACGCTCCACGTCATACCCTTGCGCTTCAACCAAGCGCACCAGCCCGGCATAGCCGTTGAGCCCATTGCTGGCGGCATGGGCCTGGCCTGTGCCGCGCTCGCCGCCCAGATCCGCGCCCGCGCCGATCAGATAGAGCGCGGCCAGGAACAGGGCAAAGCCGCCCAGCACCAGCGCCAGCACGCCGCTGCGTGAGAAGGCCGCGCCGTTACTCACGCGGCGCGGGCTTGCGTTGTCATGCGCGGATCAATCCGGGTGAGCGCAAACTGCGCATAGGCGGTGCGGGCGGCTTCCCAATCGGCGCGGTCAAGCGCCCGCAGTGCGAACAACGAGCGTTCGACCCGTTCCGCAATCACCGCGAAGGCCTTACGCGCAGCATCGGGCAGAGCAGGCAGGGCTGCCAATTCGCGCGCGGTGCTCGATGGCTCCACCCAATCGGGCCGGGCGGTGGCGATCTGGCTGACACTGCGCTGGAGCAACAGGCGCGTTGCCGCATCGAACCGCCCCTCCGCAGCCAACCGGTCGGAATCCTCCAGCAGCGCAAGGCTTGCCGCTTCATCCGGTGCCCACGTGTCGCCTGCGGTTTGCGGGTCAGCCTTCCCTGAACGGAAAAGAGCAGGATCGATCAGACGAGCCAGAAGCACCAGCGCAAACACGGCCACCACGCCCACCATCACCCACTGTAGCCACCACCACGAATCGCCTAGCGCGCGTCCCAGCGGCGCAAACAGTTCGGCCAGAAAATCGGCCAGCCGGGACAGCATGATTTCAAGCCAGCCCGGCTCGACCGGGGGCGTGGGAGGTATTTCGACCGGAGCGAATTGCACATCGCCATCAGCACGCAACGCCTCCCATCCGGCGGGAGGCGATCCGCCTGAATTGGCTGATGTTTCGGTTGGTGAAGAAGCGGCCGTTGCGGTCATTCCACTACAAGTGGTGGCACGGTGGCTGCCCTCACGCAACGGGAAAGCGCCTGCCGCTCGCGTCAGGGCCGCCTTGGCCGCGTCCTAACCTCTGGCGCGGGCCAGTTCGTAACTACCCAGAATCCGCAGTTCCTTGGAATGAAATGCGCATTCCTCCAGCGCGCGGTCCACCGCCGCGTCACCTGGCGCGCCGATGATGTCGGCATAAAAAGTCGTCGCGGAAAAGCTGGTGCCCTGCTGGTAGCTTTCCAGCTTTGTCATGTTGACCCCGTTGGTGGCAAACCCGCCCAGCGCCTTGTACAGCGCTGCCGGAATGTTCTTCACCTCGAAGATGAAAGTGGTCATCACTGGCCTTGATTCCAGCGCTCGCACGTCATTCGGCGCACTGGCGAGGATGACGAAACGGGTCATGTTGTCCGCACTGTCTTCGACATTGTTGGCGATGATCCGCAACCCGTAAAGTTCCGCTGCAAGCGCCGGGGCGATGGCGGCCACATCGAGATCGCCGCGTTCGGCCACATAGGCCGCCGCGCCGGCGGTATCGGCATGGCTCAGGGGCACAATGCCGCGGGCGCGCAGATAATGGCGCGATTGGCCTAGCGCCTGCGGATGAGAATACGCCGCTTCAAACGGGCCGTCCCCCAAGGCCATCAGGGCATGGTGAATCGGCATGAAATATTCGCCGATGATATGCAGCCCGCTTTCAGGCAGCAGAAAATGGATATCCGCCACGCGTCCGTGCTGCGAGTTTTCAATCGGGATAATCGCCTGGCCCGCCCGCCCGTCTTTTACCGCTTCCAGCGCGTCTTCGAAGCTGAAACAGGGCAGCGGATGCATGTCAGGACGCGCTTCGGTGGCGGCGCGATGCGAATTGGCGCCGGGCGAGCCCTGAAACGCAATCGCGCGCGCAGGCTCGGATACGGCAACCGCGCGCATCCGATCAACAATAGCAAGGGCAGGGGCCGGAAAGGATCGCATGATGGCTGCGCGCCTAGAGCTGCATACGCAGGCACACAAGTCCGCTTGCAAACGGCGCAAGAATTCGTGCCACGATCGGTCTTGCGCGTACGGGCCACCACCACTATTGGACGCTCGGGATGACACAGGACAATTCGACGCAAGAAACCCCCGCAGCCCAGACCGGAGGCGGGGATCTTTTCAATACAGCCGCAGGCTGGGTGCTGTTTGCTGGAGTCGTGGGCCTTGGCCTTGCGCAGCTTTCAAAAGGCTATTTTCACGGTGACAAGCCGGATCGGCCCGAACAGCTTGGCTACGTGATCGAAGGCGTGGTGGAAGCTGGCGCTGGCCCGGCGGAAGTTACGATTGCCGAAGCGCTCAACGCCATGCCAGTCGCCGATTTGGTCGCTGCAGGCGAGAAAGCCTATTCCAAGTGCCAGAGCTGCCACACAATCGATGCAGGCGGCGCCAATGGTATCGGCCCGAACCTCGCCGGCGTGATGGGCGGACCAATCGCGGCCAAGGGTGGCTTTGCCTACAGCGCCGAAATGAAGGCACTTGGCGGCAATTGGGACTGGGACAAGATGGATGCCTGGCTCAAGAATCCCAAAGGCTATGTCGCGGGCACCAAGATGAGCTTTGCGGGGCTTTCCAAGGTTGAAGACCGCGCGGCCATTGCCGCTTATCTCAATTCCAAGGGCGGCAACATTCCGGTTCCGGCCTTCACCCCTGAAGCGCCGGCTGAAGAAGCCGATCCTGCTGTGGTTGACCCAGCCGATTCGGCAGCGCCGGTTGAAGGTGAAGATGCCAGTGCAGCCGAAGCTGCTGGCGGTGCCAGCGCTGACCAGCCCGTTCCCTCGAACCCCGGCGCAGGCCAGTAAGACAGGCGAGATGGCAGGGCGGCAGCGGCTTCCCGCTGCCCGCCTCGCCTAGCCCTTGAATCCCTGAGCGATAACGTACCATTCCGACGAGCCCTTACGGCTCGCCGGAGGTTTGGCATGCTTGACCGTGGTGAAATGCTTCTTGAGCAGCATGAGCAGATCGCTGTCTGTCCCGCCTGCGAGCACCTTGGCCACAAAACCGCCGCCGGGTGCGAGGTTCTCGGTCGCAAACCACGCGGCTGCTTCAACAAGCCCCATCGTGCGCAGGTGATCGGTCTGCTTGTGGCCGACGGTGTTGGCCGCCATGTCGGACAGCACCAGATCTGGCGGTCCGCCCAGTGCCTCGGCCAGCCTGCCCGGTGCGTCATCGGCCATGAAATCCATCTGGAGGATTGTGACCCCTTCCAGTGGCTCGACCTCCAGAAGGTCGATCCCCACGACTTCCGCCTTGGGACGCTTGGCACGCACCACCTGGCTCCATCCACCCGGCGCGATCCCGAGATCGACCACGCGGCTGGCGCCTTTGAGCAGTCCGAACTTCTCGTCGAGCTCGATCAGCTTGTAGGCTGCGCGGCTGCGATAGCCATCAGCCTTGGCGGCCCGCACATAGGGATCGTTGAGTTGGCGTTCGAGCCAGCGCACCTGGCTGGCGGTGCGACCCTTGGCGGTCTTTACCCGCTTGCTGGGAGCCTTTTCGCCGCGGGTCATTGAGCGGGCCTTTCCGGCGTTTGGCGGCAGCGTTGCTTGTGCAGCGCTTTCAAGGAGCGCTCCGATTGGCGTTCGGCTGCCATGATGCTGCGCAGGATGCCTTCGCGAATTCCGCGATCCGCCACGCCCAGCCGCCGCGCGGGCCACAGGTCCAGAATCGCTTCCAGGATCGCGCAGCCTGCGACCACCAGATCGGCGCGATCCTGCCCGATGCAGGGCAAGGTGGAGCGTTCATAAGGCGTCATCACAGAGAGCCGCGCGCTGATCCCGCGCATTTCAGACGCGGGAACGATCAACCCGTCGACCGCCTTGCGGTCATAGCTCGGCAATTCGAGATAGAGGCTCGCCAGTGTCGTGACCGTGCCGCTGGTGCCGAGCAGGCGGATATCCGCGTCCCTCGCCGCGTCCGCCACGCGAGCCGTAAAGGGCGCGAAACTGTCTGCCACCATCTGTTTCATGCGGGCGAACCGGACGACGCGGGCGGCTTCGCTGTCTTCGGTCCGGCCAACCGTGTCGGTGAGTGAGACCACGCCCCACGGTACGCTTTGCCAATCGAGAATGCGGGGCACGCGGCTCGCCTCGGCCCCGCTCGCTTCAACCAACACCAGTTCGGTTGAGCCGCCGCCAATATCGAAGATCATCGCAGGGCCGGTGCCTTCTTCCAACAGGATGTGGCAACCCAGAACCGCAAGCCGGGCTTCTTCTTCAGCGCTGATGATGTCGAGCGCAATGCCGGTTTCGTGGCGCACGCGCTCGATGAATTCGAGACCATTCTCCGCGCGGCGGCACGCCTCGGTCGCAACCGATCGGGCAAGGCGGACATTGCGGCGCTGCAATTTGTCGGCGCAGATATTGAGCGCGCCCAGCGTGCGGTCCATCGCTGCCTCGGACAATCGCCCGCTGGTGGCCAAGCCTTCGCCCAACTTCACCACGCGACTGAAGGCGTCGATCACTGTGAAATCGCGGCCCGATGGGCGGGCGATCAGCAAGCGGCAATTGTTGGTGCCCAGGTCCAGCGCGGCATAGGCTTCCCCGTGACCATTGGGCTTCATCGCGCCGATGTCTGCCAGATCGGGCCTAGGGCGGCCGGCGGCATTACCGGCGCCATTGGCTTCGCCATGGCCGGACCGCGCCGTATGAGGGAGACCGGCGTCGGCGCTTTTGGCTCGGCCGGTGCGACCGTTTGCGCGAGGATCGGGCTGGGGAGGGCGTTTGTAGCGGAAATCGGCTACCTTGCCGGACTTGCCGCCCCGGTTTTTCCCAGTTCTTCTATTTTTGTCCGGCGGGAGTGTGTCCGCCATGATCACAATACTTTCATATCACCATGCACTCCGCGTCGGGTGCATGGCACTTGGCGTCACGCTAACCCAAGCATGGATCAAGAGCAAGCGACGCAGGTACAACCGGCGCTTGACCTTGGCCTTGCGTGAAACTAGGGACCATGCGTGCTGACGCTGCTGGACCACGTCCGCCCGAAAGCTCATGCCCCGTCCTCTAATGGTAAGAGAGCGGACTCTGACTCCGTCAATCAAGGTTCGAATCCTTGCGGGGCATCCAGCCTTTTCTCGAAAAATCAGTTATTTATCTGCGTCACAGCCCCTCGCGGGGCTGTCCTGTCATTTCCCGCAGAATTCTGCGGTTTCTCATCGATTCCCGCGCTGTCTCGGTGGCTCGATGCAACACTGGTGCAACACGCTGAGCTGTTTCAGCGCCTAAGCGTTCCATCGGGCGGATCGAGAGCGCTCTGGCACGATCTCATCGACTGGTAGACAGCCTCAGGCTGTTGTCGAAACCGCGCATCGGTCCCGCTCATGAATATACCTGAGCGGCACCACGAAGTTATGCTGTGTCGGCCAGCAAAGCGAGAACCAGTCCTACCGGCTCGCAATCCGCATCCCAATCGCGAAGAGGTTTAGTTAACCTTATGGATATCATTCTTAATTATCAGCAAGACCACGCAATCCTTCGGATAGCAGCCGACCTGCCTTTGCCTGATCGAAGAGGCCAGTACCCTAAACACGAAAGCGATAATGGGTCCAAGACGCGATGGAAAGTTTCGGAAACGCCCGCTACGATACTGGCTTGATCGGCCACTCCGGCTTTGTCGGCGGCGCGCTGCTGCGGCAAACCCGCTTCGCGGTCCGCTACAATAGCACCAACATTGCTGCCATCGAGGGGCAGTCTTTCGGCACGCTGGTCTGCGCTGCAGCACCAGGCTCCATGCTCGAAGCCAATCGCGCGCCCGAACGCGATGCGGCGCAGATCGACGCGCTCAGCGAGCGGTTGGTGAATGTGCGGGCCGAACGGTTCGTGCTGATTTCCTCTATCGCGGTGCTGGCGGATTTTGCCGGAGGCGATGACGAGACCACCGAAGCGTTCCAGCAGGAACTGGCCTATGGCCGCCATCGCCGCGCGCTCGAAGCCTTTGTCGAAAGCGCGTTTCCCGGCAGCCTGATCATCCGCCTGCCCGCGCTGTTCGGGCCGGGATTGCGCAAGAATTTCCTGTTCGATCTGCTGAACCCGGTGCCTTCCATGCTGACCGAGGCGAAGCGCGACGCGTTGATCGGCGCGCTTGATCCCGGTCTCGCTGTGTGGACGGACACGCTTTACGCCCCTGATCCGGCCACCGGACTGCTGCGGCTCGACCGCGCGGCGCTGAATGCCGACCGTCGGCGTGCGGCGCTGGAAGATGCGGCGGTCGCTTTGGGCGCTTCGGCGACGCAGTTCCACCACCCCGATACGACCTACCAATATTATCCCATCGACCGGCTGTGGCAGGACATCGGGACCGCACTGGAAGCCGGGCTGTCGCACCTGCATCTGGTGGCAGAACCGCTTACCGCCGCCGCGATCCATGCGCGGCTGATGGGGCGGCCCATGCCCGCAACGCCTGCACGCCTGCACCACGAGGATATGCGCACGCGCCACGCTGCGCTGTGGGGGGCTGAAGGGGCCTATCAGTTCAGCGCCGCCACGACGCTCGATCGGCTGACCGCCTTCTTCGCCAATGAAAGGGCGGCAGCATGAGGCTGGCCATGTCCAACATCGCCTGGTCGGCTGCGGAGCGCTTGGATGCCTATACGATCCTGGCACAAGCCGGGATCACGGGCCTTGAAATCGCGCCGGGCATCTTCTTCCACGCCGCCGCCGATCCGTTTGTGCCTGACGCGGCGATCGCCCGCGAGACGTTGCGCGAGGCGGCAGACGCAGGGCTTTCGCTGGTATCGATGCAATCGCTGTTGTTCGGCGTGACTGGCGCGGCCCTGTTTGAAGGGCCAGACAAGCGCGCAGCCTTCGAGCGCGGGATGCACCGCGCGATCACGCTTGCTGGGCGGTTTGGCATTCCCAATCTGGTGTTCGGTTCCCCCACGCAGCGCCGCGTGCCTGCGGACATGGTGATGGCTGACGCGCTCGCAGAGGCCGCCGCCGTGTTCCACCGTCTGGGCGATGCCGCCGCTGCCGCTGGGACGCGCATCACCATCGAAGCCAATCCGGCTGCCTATGGCACCAATTTCCTCACTACGCTGGAGGAGGCAGAGGCGTTTGTCGCCCGCGTCGATCACCCTGCGATTGCCCTGATCCTCGATCTGGGCGCAATGCACATGAATGGCAACTTTGCCAGCGTTCCTGCGCGCCTGCCTGACCTCGCCCCGCGCCTCAATCATGTCCATGTCAGCGAGCCTGATCTGGCCCCGGCCCCGGCCGATGCCGCGGCCCTGGCGCCGGTGCTGCGAGCCTTGCGCAGCGCGGGTTATGCCAAGGCGGTGTCGATTGAAATGAAGCGCCCGGCGGGCGGACTACCCGATGTCCGGCATGCCGTGGCCCGCTTGGTCGAAGCACAAACGGCAGCGCATCGGACGGAGGGGGCAATCCATGCGTGAACCCGACGCCCAGCAGTTCAAGAAACCGCGCGAGGACGTGGTCGTCTCGGTGTGCTTTTCCGACCTTGCGGCAACCTGCGCAACCTTCGCCGCCTTGCGCGATGTCGCCGCCACGCTCGACCGCGCTTTCCGTTTCCGCGAGATCATCCTTGTGGTTGATGACACCCAGCGTGAGGCCTTCCTGCCGCTGATTGCCGAGGTGCCCAACTGCCGCCTGTTCGTCGTCCGCCGGGGGACCGAATATTACGACCGGCGGGTTATCGCCGCCGAGGAAGCCATCGGCGATCTGGTGGTGATCGGCAATCTCGATGAAATCGCGCAGATCGACCTGATCGCCTTCCTGAGCCATGCCGAGCGTGAGAACACTGTGACGATGGCCTTTCGCGCCGTCCGTCGCCCGGTGAAGCGGCTGCTGGCCTGGCCGTTTATCGCGCTGGGCAAGCTGGCCGGGTTCAATGTCGATCCGAGCGACTTTCAATCCATCGCCGTGCCGCGCACGCTGATCAACCTGCTGCTGGCGCATGACGAGCCGCGCCTTGCGCTGCGTTTCCCCCCGCGCGATCCGCGCCTGCCGCTCGACTGGTTCCGCACCGACCGCAATGTGCCCGCGCGCACCGCCTTCATGGGGGTGGGCCGCCGCGTGCAGTTGCTCCAAACGCTGCTTGTCTATCTTACGCCGACGATCCTGTCGGTTGTGGCCATCTCATCAACCATCCTGACGCTGCTTGGCATGGCCTATGCCGCCTGGATTGTGGGCGCGGTGTTTGTGGTTGACACCCTTGCACCCGGCTGGCTGACCACCAATGCGATGCTGGCGATCAGCGCGGTGTTCATGGGGATGTCGACGCTGGGCCTCAGCCTTGGCCTGCAACACCTGCTGAAGCAGCAGCGGCGGTTGAAAGGCGGAATCGTGCCCGAGGAAGTCAACCGGATCGATCTGTTCCATCAGGTTGCCTTTGATCTCAATGTCGAGTTGGAAAGCGATGTCCGCACGGGCCCGGCAGGGCCGGATTGATGCCGCCCACAACCGCCCCCACCCAATATGATTACGTCGTGATCGGCGGCGGCTTTTATGGCTGCTGCCTTGCGCTGTATCTGCGCTCGATTGCGGCGCGGGTGCTGGTGGTGGAGGCCGGGCCACGGCTGATGAACCGCGCCTCGCGGGTCAATCAGGCGCGGGTGCATACCGGGTTCCACTATCCCCGATCCGCCGCGACGGCGGTGAAATCGATGCTGTTGCACCGCCGCTTTCTGGCCGATTTCCCCGAAGCCGTGGTGGACGATTTCCAGATGCTGTATGCCATCGCCCGGCGCCGGTCGAAGGTGACGGCCAAGAAATTCCACCGCATGTTTCGTGACATGGGCGCCCCGATCGACCTGGCCACAGCAAGCCAGCGGGCGCTGTTTAATCCGGACATGGTGGAAGACGTGTTCGCCTGTCACGAAGTCGCCTTCGATCACGCGATCCTCGGCAGGCAGGTCGCTGCGCGACTGGCCGATGCCGGCATCGAGGTGCGGCTTGCAACCGAACTGGTCGGGCTGGCTGACCACCACAGCGGCGTGATCGCGGCGCTGTCGGACGGCAGCGAGGTCACCGCGCGCTATGCCTTCAACATCACCTATGCCCAGATCAATGCGGTGCTGGCCAAGGCGGGCCTGCCGCAAGCGCAACTGAAGCACGAAATCGCCGAACTGGCGCTGATCGAACCGCCACAAGAGCTGGACAAAATTGGCGTGACCGTGATGGACGGGCCGTTCTTTTCGGCCATGCCCTACCCGTCGGAAAGCCTCTATTCACTCACCCATGTGCGTTACACCCCGCATGAAAGCTGGGCCGATGATCCGGCGCGGCGCGATCCCTATCGCCATTTCGCCAGCCTTGATCCCGACACCCGCTTTGCCTTCATGCAGCGCGATGCCCAGCGCTATCTGCCGTGCCTTGCGGGGGCCGAATATCGCCGGTCGATTTATGATGTGAAGACCATTCTGATCAAGAACGAGGCCGATGATGGCCGCCCGATCCTGTATCATCAGAAGCCGGAGACAAGCCGGGTCATTTCGATCCTCGGCGGCAAGATCGACAATATCTACGACCTGTTTGAAGCGGTAAAGGATACAGCGCCCGAATTCGCATCCCTCAATTCGGGTTTCGTGTTCGGGCACGCCTATGCCTGATCGGATGCGAACAGGTGCGCCCGCGCGCGGGTGGTGGGCGCTGGCGGGGCTGGCGGCGCTAATCTGCGTCTTGCGTGCAGGCATTCTGCTGTTCGACCACAGCCTCAATTCGATCGACGGGGCACTGCAGACATGGTTTGCGCTCGATCACTTTGCTGATGGCGATCAATTGGGGACAGAGTTCCAGTCCTATCTGGGCATAACAATAGTGCTGGCGCTGCTGCCGGTGTTTGTGGCCTTTGGCCAGACGTTGTTCGCTTCGACAATGGCGGCAAATGTGGCGGTGGTGGCGGGAGCCTTTGGCGCGGCCTATGCGACCGTGTGGCTGATCCGGGCGGTGCCGCCGCGGGGGCGGTGGCAGGCGGCGGCAATGCTGGTTTTCGGGTTCTACTACGCCGCGCCACTGGTGGCCGAAGGCGTGGGCCTGCGCTGGCCTGCGACTTTCGATCCGGGCGTTTCGCTGCGGCCCTTGCGCGGGTTTCTGCCGTTCATCGTGCTGCCGTTCTTTGTCACGCTGGTGCGTCGGGTGCTACTGCAACGTCGGGCGCTGGCGGGCGGATTGCCGCTGGGACTGGTTGCGGGCGCGGGGCTGCTGTGGTCGAATGATGCGGGGATTCCGCTGATCATCGCGCTGGTGCTGGGGCTGGGACTCGCGCTGCATCGGCATATCGGCCTGCTGGCGCGCGCGCTGGCGGCAATCGGGCTGGGCGTCATGGCGTCGGCCAGCGCGATCCTGCTGGCGGTGACCCACGGTGCGCCGGGTCCGTGGCTGCAATACAACTTCCGCGACGTCGCGGGCGACCAGTTCTGGTTTTTCGCCCCGTGGGATCGCAGCACCCGCATCCTTGGCCTCGCCGACCTGCCCAACATCCTGCGCCACGGCGATCCGCTGTCCACCGCCAGCCTGATCGTGCTGACCGCGTGCGTGCTGTGGGCGATGCTCCAGCGAATGCGCGGGCGGGGTGCGCCAGTGCGCGGGGCCGCATTTGTATTTGTCGGCGCGAGTGTGATCGGCACCGCGCTGATCCCGCAGATCGGCGGGCATATCGGGGCGGAATATAACGCCATCACCTTTGTGCTGGGCCTTTGCGCGCCGCTGATGGTGGGCCAGCGGGTGTTGATGCGGTGGGCCAAGCCGGTGCTGCGGTGGCTCACTCCAGCAAAGACCGGCGTTGCTGTTGGTGTGGCGGCGCTGGCGATGGTGGGGATTGAGGCGGAGCGCTTTGCGAACGTCTGGGCGAATACCGACCGCACGGTCCATGACGTGGCACTGGGGTTTCATGTGACGCCCGAATATGCGGCGGATCTGGCGGCGATGCGGCGTTTGGCGGCGGCGTGGGATGCGCAAGCCATCCCGCAGGATCGCCGCCTGCTGTCGGTCTATACCTCGCCGCTGGATATTGTTGCCGGGGTGGAAAGCCCCGCCCCGGTCGGATCGCTGATCCATGCGCTGGGGCCGCAACCCCGTGCCGACTTCACCGCGATGGTGGCGCAGCGCAAGGTCGCCGCCGTCACAACCATCGCGCCCGATTACAGCGGGTGGGAGGGGTGGATACGCCGCGCCAACTGGCCGTTTTTCCGCGCCTTGCACGAAAACTACACCCCCATCGCCCGCAATGATCAGCAGGTGCTGTGGGTGCTGGCAGAGCAATCTGTACCGCCCGGCCCCGCTGCCGCTTGCCGCGTGTCTGCCTTGTCGCGAAGCACACTGGCGGTCGAGATAACAGCGCCTACCACGGGGCTGGCCTCGGTCGATCTCTCCCGCCAAGCGCCTTTCGCGACCGGGCGCAGCGCGATGCTGACCGTCAGTGAGGCTTCGCCAGATACCGTGACCAACGCCGACCGCTGGGCTGATTTCCCGCGCTATGGCATTGGCAATACTGCGCTTGTGTCGCTGGTTACGCCTGTCGCTGCGGGCACCACAAGCAGGCTTACGCTGGACGTGCTGGACGGGTCGGCCATCGGCGCAGCCACCTGCACTGCGCAGGTCATTGCCCCGGTCGATACCGCCGCGCTGCCGCGCCTGCCTGAAGGCATCGCCCGCTATCTGGCGCAAGGTGCACCATGAACGAAATGGCGCGCTTCTTCGTGGTGACAGTGCTGGGGGTTATGATCGACCTCGCCATCGCCTTTGCTTTGCACACCGGGCTCGGCGTGCCGTTATCGCTGGCGGCTGCTATAGGTTTTACCGTGGCGGCAGCTGCGAATTACGTCATTCACCAGACTTGGAGCTTCCAGCGCGGCCCGCGCGGCCTTTCGGCCCGGCGCGCCGGGCTTTACGCAGCCGTCGCGCTCGCCACGCTGGCGGTCCGGGTGGCGATTGTCGCCCTGCTCGACCGCACCATGGCCGGAGCATACCCGCTGGCGATCCTGATTGCGGGGGCGGGCGGATCGTTTTTCGTCAACTTTGCCTTGAGCAAATTTGTCGTCTTTACGGCAGCATCGGATACGCCATGACCATGCATCCCGCCCCGGTCCTCGACGATAGCGATTGGAACGTGCCCACTCACGAAACCGCGATTTACGCCGATCGGCGGCACCGCCATGCGCTGGTGATCCCGGTGATCAACGAAGGCGATCGGATTCGCGGGCAATTGCGGCGCATTCAGGCCGCGTCCCTGCCGGTGGATGTGATCGTGGCCGATGGCGGATCGACTGACGGGTCGCTTGATGCCGATTTCGTGACGGGCGCAGGCGTGCGCGCGGTGCTGACCAAGACCGGGCCGGGCAAGCTCTCCGCGCAGTTGCGCATGGCCTATGCCTGGTGCCTGCGGCAGGGATACGCCGGGATCGTCACCATCGACGGTAATGGCAAGGACGGGGTCGAGGCGATCGCCGACATGGTCGCGGCGCTGGAGGAAGGCTGCGATTATGTGCAGGGTTCGCGCTATCTGCCCGGAGGCGCAGCAGAGAATACCCCGCTGGAACGCACCATCGCCAATCGGGGTATCCACGCCCCGCTATTGAGCCTGTCGGGGCGGCACTGGTTCACCGACACCACCAACGGGTTCCGCGCTTATTCCGCCGCCTACCTGACCCACCCCGATGTGCGCCCGTTCCGCGCGGAATTCCAGGTCTATAACCTGCTGTTCTACCTTACCGTTCGCGCCAGACAGCTCGGGTTGAAGGTCGCGCAGGTGCCGGTGGTGCGGCGCTATCCTGAAGACGGCAAGGTGCCGACCAAGATCGGCGGCCTTGCGTCCAAGCTGGCGCTGCTCAAGGAAACCGTGACCGCTGCGACCGGTGGCTACACACCCGATACTGCAATGCGCAGGCAGACCTCCTTCGGTTGGGCGCTTCTGGCATTGCTGCTGGTGCTGGCCCCACTGTTGATGAGCGTGGCCACCTCGCCACCTTACTCACCCGATTCCTGGGCGCTTTACGAATTGTCGCAGACGGTGTTCGGTGATTTCTATCGCTTCAACCACTGGCGCAGCTATGCCAGCACCGCGCCCTATTCCGCCAGCTTCCCGGCTCTGACCCCCGTATTGATCGCATCCATCGACGCACTACTCGGCACGGGGCCGCGCACCGGGCTGTATCTCGCCTTCGCAGCCTTCGCTGGGTTTGCGCTGGTGTCGGAACGGATTGGGCGGTCTGTCATCGGCGTGCCTTGGATCGGGCTGGGAGCCGCCTTGATCGGGCTGCTCGGCCCCAATATGCTGTTTGCTGAACTGGGTGCGGGCCGCACGATTCCGCTGCAATTGCTGCTGTTTGCGCTGATCCTGACTGGCCTGCTGCACGGTGCACGGATCAGTCTGGTTGGCGCGGGGTGGATCGGGTTCCTCGCCGGCCTTGCAGTGCTCAACCGGTTTGATGCGGTACTGCTGCCACTCCTTATCACGGCAATGATCTTGTGGCTGACGCGCAGCCCCAAGCGTGCCTTGGCGGCTGTGGCGGCGGCGGGGGTCGCTGTGTCGCCGTGGGTGGCCTATTCGCTCATAACCTTCGGCACGGCGTTTGCGACCGACAACAGCGGGATTGCCACCACTTTGGACCCGGCCGCTTTTGTGACCGATTGGTGGCCATCGCCGCAGCCGGTAATGGCCGATGACCCTGCGGCATGGGCTGCGCGTGTAGCTGCCAATGTATGGGGGTATTTCTATACATTTGCCGCGCTGCTGGCGACGGCGATGGGCCTGACTGCTGCGGCGTTTCTGGCGCCCCCTGCGGCGCTCTCTGCCCTCGCCGTTGTACGGCCGCGCGGAGATGATAGCCTGAAGGTGCTAATCTGTTTTGCTGTGATCACCGCCTTGCTGTTGGTGCCACAGGTGGTGACCGGCTATCTTGAATACCGCTATTTCGCGGCGCTGATCTGGGCCGGCCTGCTGGCGACAGGATGCTGGGGCCTTGCTCAGGGACGCACGCTTCATCAGCGCAGGCTCGCCGCGCGGTTGGGCTTTGCAAGCGTAGCTTTGGCGATGACAGCATTGACAGGCATGCAGGTCGTTCACGCGGTGAGTGCGGGCCGAATGGATCATGCGCAATGGGCCCGTTTCAGCGAACCCGACGATCTGCGCGCATTGAAGGCCTGCCTGAAGGATAGCCCGGTTGCGCGAATTCTGGTGCTGGGCGATGACACATTCGCCGCCCGTGCCGGAGCTTTGGGCGGGTTTGCGACCTTGATGGAGCCGCGCAACATGGCGGACGGACGGCTTGGCCCGCAGGGCAGCCGCGCATTTGTTTCAGAGTGGCACGTCGATTACGTACTCCCCACAAGCCCGGCACGAGCGCAATGGGCAGAGGTGAACCTTCCCGTTGTCGAAGTGACTGGCTGCGACTTCACGCTTTATCAGGTTGCAAGGTGATACCTCCGTGCCTCAGGGCCACAGGGGCTGTTGCGATGGTACATTTTTCAACGGCTGCTGCTGCCGAATTGCCGAGGGGGCTTACCTGAGGCAAGGTGGCGGCGGGCGTTCTCGCGCTCGGCACGAATGCGCCCATCACTTCGCTCCCGGTCTGCTGGCGGTAACGCCGCCCTGCCGAAGTCGCGCCAATCTCGAAATCGCCGCCCACGCCCGGCCACTGGGTGAACTTGTCGCGTAAGATTGCCTTGGGCAGATCATTGGGCGGTGAGAGGCCCGCTATCCGCGCCTGCCCCGTCGCCAGATCCACCGATCCGGGGCGCGAATGGCCCCACATGGGCGCGAGCCAGGTGTGCAACGCGTTGCAGCCCGGCTTGAGGAAGTTGCCGGTGACAAGGAACAGCAGCTTTTCGAGGTAAGCGTTCAGTGTCAAATTGCGTGATTGCTGCACGCCCACATCAGCACGCACAGTCATCGACGCTGCCGCCATGATCATGTCCGTCCCCGCTTCGGCCTGAGCGCGGGAAATGTCGGCCGCGGCGACCCATTCATCGACCGGCACGCGTTCCAGCACCGCCTTCACCGCGTGCCAGCCATTGGTGCGCTCCGCCAGAAACGCCGTATCCTCGCCCCCGCGTGCCACGATCAATGCCAGTAGCGCGCCCAGGAGAAAGGCATCGGTGCCGGGGCGCAGCGCCAGATGAATATCGGCAAGATGGGCCACTTCGGTGCGGCGCGGGTCGCTCACGATCATCCGGCGGCTGGCATGTTTGCCAATCGCGCTCATCGCATCGCGTGCCCGAACAAAACCGTTCGCCATCCACGGGTTGCAGCCCAGCACGATCGTCAATTCTGCACCGTGCACATCCTTTGCGGTGTGGATATTGTGTGCGCCAAACATGTGGCCGTTGACCCAGAAATCACCGGACTTCTCTTGGCTAACCGCGCTGAAGTAAGGCCCGCTGCCCATCACCCCGCGCAAGGCCTGACCGAACACCCCGCCCATCACGCTGTCTTGCCCGCCGCCGCCATAATTGCCGAAGGCCTGCACGCCGTGGGCGGCGCGGATGTGGTTCAGCTTTTCGGCAATCTCGCCGATCGCCTGATCCTAGCCGATTTCGTCAAACCCGCCGCTCACATCGCAAGGCATCGCGAAGGCATCGGGCAATTCCGCTGCCAGAGCATCAAGCCGCACTGCATCGCGGGCGGCCCAGCGATGAATATCCCGGGTCGCATAGGCGCCCTTGGCCTTGCACATGACGGTGGTCGGCATGTTGCCCACCCGGCGCATCACATCGACAATATCGAAAGGGTGCAAGTCCATCTCGACATCGCGCAACTGCGTTATCGCGAGATAGGAATAAGGGCTGCGGTAATCGAAATGGAACGCCAGTTTGGCAACGAGTCGCCTCCCCATCCTCGATGATCACCGATCTGTATGATTTATATCATGCACATTTAAGGATGATCTCGCGCAAGTGGCTCGGGCGCAGCCATTATTCCTTGGGCGCGGCGTGCAATTCAGCCAGTTCCAGCACTGATTTGCGGGCAAGTGAGAGCACCTTGTCCGCCGCCGGATCATCAGCCATCACCCGCGACATCATGAGCGCGCCGATCATCATCGCCCAGGCAGACACCGCAAATTGCTCAGCGTTGTCATCCCCCGCGCCCAGCGTGTCGCCCAGCTGGCCAAATGATTTTTTGAGCTGTTCTGTCAAGATTGCACGCACTTGGGGATCGGCGCGGCTGACATCACCCGCCAGCGCCGCAATCGCGCAGCCGCTGCTTGGGCGATCACGGTGGGCGGGGCTCAGGTAATTGTTGACGAACGCCTTAACCGTCATGTTGCCGGGTCCACCGGCATAATCGGCTGAGGTCCTCTCGCTTTCAGCCAACGCCTGTTCAAGCGCGGCGGCAATCAGGCCATCGCGGGATTCGAAGTGTCCGTAAAAGCCACCATGGGTCAGATTGACCGATTTCATGAGCTCTCCAACACTGACGCCGTCCAGACCAACTTCGCGGATACGGGTCGCAGCAGCGGACAAAATCCGTTTTCGACTCAATGCTTTGTCAGCTTTGGAATGGCCCACTTGCAGTCTCCATCAGCGGCGGTTCATTGCACCATATGATATATGACATCCAGAATTCCAGCCTTGACGCACCACGAGTGCTCATCAGAGGGCCTTAGCCTGCCGCTAGCGCAGCTTCACCACCACCTTGCCCTTGGCTCGCCCGCTCTCGACATGGGCCAGGGCCGTGTTGGTGTCGGCAAACGGGAACACGCGGTCAATGACCGTGCGCAGCATGCCCGCATCGAACAGCGCAGCGATTTGTTGCAACTGCGCACCATTGGCCTGCATGAACAGGAAGCTTTAACTCACCCCGCGCCGCGCCGCCTGCTTGCGCGCCTTGCGGCTGAGCAGCCCTATCGCTTGCCGCATCACCCAGTTTGCACCGTTCGCCTCGCCAAAGGCCGGATCGGGTGGGCCGGAGATCGACACCAGCCGTCCGCCGGGCTTGAGAATGGCGAGTGACTTCGTCAGTTCCGGTGCACCCTGACTGTGCAGAACAATATCGTAACCATCCAGGATCACGCCGAAATCTTCGTTGCGATAGTCGATTACTAGGTCTGCGCCCAGGCCTTTGACCAGCTCGGTGCTGCTCGCGCTAGCGGTCGTCGCAACGAAGGCCTTGGCGTGCTTGGCGAGCTGGATAGCATAGGTCCCGACGCCGCCTGACCCTGCCTGAATGAACACCTTGTCGCCCGCCTTCACGTCTGCTGTGTCGAACAGGGCCTGCCATGCGGTGAGCGCGACCAGCGGTGCGGACGCTGCTTCCTCCATCGACAGCGAAACGGGCTTTAGCGCGCAATCAGCCTGATCGACCACGAAAAATTCGGCAAGCGTGCCAATAGTTTGCGCGTTGACCCGGGCGAAAACCTCGTCCCCGGGTTTGAAGGCGCTGACCTTGGAACCGACAGCCACCACCACGCCTGCCAAGTCGCTCCCCAGCGCGAAAGGAGGCTTCAACGGCAGGATCAGCTTGAATTCGCCATCGCGGATCTTGTAGTCGAGCGGGTTCAATCCGGCGGCATGAATTTCCACCAGCACCCCGGTAGCGGTCACTACCGGATCGGGCAATTCGCCCAGCCGCAGCTTCGCGCCGCGGGCATATTTATCGAGGATGAAGGCTTTCATGCGGTCGGTATCCGTATCAGGCGGGCAGATTTTTCAGGAAGTCAGGCCGAGGTTCTTGCGCAGTGCCTTGTCGAACATCCGCGCGGGCATGAACTTACGCAAAATACTGATTTGCTTGGCGATTTTTCCGGCAGGATAGCGGATGCGCGGCGCGCGGTCGCGTGCGGCACCGACGATGGCGGCGGCGATCACCGCGGGATCATCACCCTTCTCCAGAAACTCGGCATTCAGCGCAAACATCCGCGCGCTGGCCTCCGCATATTCAGGCAAGGGCCGATCGCCCTTCGACGAGTTCGCCTCCATTGACGTGCGGGTATAGGCGGGCTCGATCAGCGAGACGCGCACGCCAAAGCCGCGCACTTCGTGGTCGAGCGCTTCGGAGTAACCTTCCAGCGCATATTTGGTCGCGGAATAGTGCGCCAGATAAGGCCCGGCCGCGATGCCGAGCGCGGAACTGACATTGAGAATCCGTCCCGCACCCTGCCTGCGCATCTCCGGCAGCACCGCATTGATCAGGCGCACCGCACCGTAGAAGTTGACATCGAACAGCGCGTGCACCTGCGCGATCGAGGACTCCTCTGCTCCGCCGATCAGGCCCAGCCCTGCGTTGTTGACCAGCAGATCGATGCGCCCAGCCTCGGCCAGTACGCGGGCCACCAGTGCTTCGATGGAGGTTTGGTCAGTGACTTCGCAAGCGAGCATGGTCACTCCGCCGTCTGCTGTGCCGTCTTTGCGGCTCGTGCCGTAAACCCGGTAGCCGGCGTTTGCGAGCGCCTCGGCTGTGGCTTTGCCGATCCCTGACGAAGCGCCAGTGACGATAGCGACGGGCATAGTAGTATCCCTCTTTTGCGATGCTCTAGCCACTAAGGTTGAGCGCTTGACGGTCAATATGATAATCGTCATACAGAACGTCAAGGGAGGCGCATTTGCCGCAAGCAACATCAAAGGACGTCTGTCTCGTCATCGGCGCGGGCGAGGGCGTTGGCGGTGCAATCGCCCGCGCCTTTGCTGCCGAAGGCATGGCCGTTTGCGTCACCCGCCGCGCGCGCAATCTTCCTCAGCTTGAAATTCTGGCGGAAACGATCCGGGCTCAGGGCGGCACCGCCCATGCCTTTGGGGTTGATGCCCGGTCCGAGGCCGAGACCGCCGATCTGTTCGCGACGATCGAGCGCGACATCGGTCCCATCACCGTGGTTGTCTTCAACATCGGCGCTAACGTGCAATTCCCAATCCGCGAAACCACCGCGCGGGTGTTTACCAAGGTGTGGGAAATGGCATGTTTTGCCGGCTTCCTCGCCGGACGAGAAGCCGCGAAGGTGATGGTACCGCGCCGCGCTGGTACGGTAATCTTCACCGGCGCGACGGCCAGCATCAGGGGCCGCGAAAACCTCGCCGCCTTTGCTGCCGCCAAGAACGGCCTGCGCGCTGTGGCGCAATCAATGGCGCGCGAGCTAGGGCCGCAGGGTATCCATGTCGCCCACGTCATCTGCGACGGGGCAATCGATGGCACCTTTACTCGTACGCGCTTTGATGACGTGCAGCCGCTGCTCGACGAGGATCTGATCCTCAAGCCCGATGAAATCGCCCGTAATTACGTGATGCTCCATCGCCAGCAGCGGTCTGCCTGGACCCACGAACTCGACCTGCGCCCCTGGCGCGAAGCCTGGTGAGGAACCCGCCATGACTACGCCGCGCATTGATGTAATCTTCGACTTCGCGAGCCCCAATGCCTATCTCGCGCTGAAGGTGCTACTCGGTATCGCGGTGCGCCATGGGGCGGAAATCAAGCTGATCCCCTGTTTGCTCGGCGGATTATTCAAGCTGACCGGCAATCAAGCGCCGTTCAATGCTTTTGCCGGGATCAAGGGCAAGCTTGATTACGAGCGTCTGGAACTGGCGCGCTTTGTCAAACGCCATGGCCTCACAGCTTTCCGCATGAACCCGCACTTCCCGATCAACACGCTTGCGCTGATGCGCGGGATGGTGGCGGCCCAGCCTATGGGGGTGGCTGAGGCCTATCTCGACGCTGTGCTGCGCGGGATATGGGAGGATGGCGAGAAGCTTGATGACCCCGACGCGTTCTTTACTGTGCTGAACCGTGCAGGAATCGATGGGGCAGAGCTTATCGCGCTGTCCGCAACGCCCGAAATCAAGGGTGAACTCGCCGCTAACACCGATGCTGCGGTCGCGCGCGGGGCGTTCGGCATTCCGACGTTCTTCGTCGGCGATGAAATGTTCTTCGGCAAGGAGCGGCTTGGCCAAATCGATGACTTGCTGGCCGAACTGGCTGCGGTCTGACGGCGCTGCACAAAGGGAGTGAGACCATGGGCGAACCCACCATTGGCTGTGTGCGGACCGAGACGCACGGCCACATCCTCAAGAGCGTGATCGACAATTCGGCGAAAAAGAACGCCTTCAGCCGCGAGATGATGGCACAATTGTCCAACGCGCTACCCGCGCTTGAGTGTGACGACAATCTGTGGGTGGGCGTACTGTGCGCCGAAGGCAGCGCCTTTACCGCCGGGCTCGATATGCCCAAGTTCTTCGGGCCGACTGCGACGATCAAGCCCGATCCGGAAGGCAACATCGATCCCTTCGGCCTTGCCAACCAGTGCACCAAGCCAATCATTACGGCGGTGCGGGGCGTCTGCTACCGTCGACCGCCGCGTCGCCGTGATTCAAGGGACGCTATGGCGATGGGGCAGGATAGCGGAAAGATATCGATCTGGCAGCGACCCGCGGCGTTTATGACGGAAATGGGCGCGGCCTTCGATCCGGCGGAGGGCGACCGGGCGAGACTTTGCGCATTGAAGACGCGGAACCGTGAGCTGGAGGCCGGTCAGCAAAGTGGAGGCATCAGAGATTGACGACAAGAGCATCGGCTGTGCAGGCGAACGCGCTATGACGCGGCCCTTGCCCTCCCAAACCCCCGTAGCTGTGGCCGTCTTGCCAGCAGACAAGCGGGCGGAAATGCTCAAATCCGGACCGGTCGTCCCGACGCTGCTGTTGCTAACCTTGCCCAATCTGATCGCGCTGGGGTCGTCTGCCATCGTTTCGATCGCTGAGACAGCCTATGTCGGCAGCATCGGAGTCGCAGCACTGGGAGGGATCGCGCTGGCATTCCCGATCTTCATGCTGATGCAGATGCTTTCGGCAGGCGC
Organism: Erythrobacter sp. 'gip.4 top 5'; assembly: GCF_056495765.1. Lineage (NCBI taxonomy): Bacteria > Pseudomonadati > Pseudomonadota > Alphaproteobacteria > Sphingomonadales > Erythrobacteraceae > Erythrobacter > Erythrobacter sp. 'gip.4 top 5'. The sequence goes on from NZ_CP200270.1 coordinate 1,066,938, forward strand.
GATGGGCGGCACGATTTCCGGCGCCATCAGCCGCACGTTGGGGGCGGGAAACACCGATGCGGCGCGCGGCCTTGCGCTGTGCGCTGTGGTGATCGGCATCGCTCTAGGCCTGACATTGGCACTGCTGGTTCGGGTTTTCGGAGAGCCCATTTTCAGCGCTCTCGGCGGGAGCGCCGCCGTGCTGGATCAGGCGCTCGCCTTCTCGAATGTCGCAGCATGGGCGATCCCCGGAATCTGGCTGGCCAATACGCTGTCTTCGATCCTGCGCGGATCGGGGAACATGGGTATTCCTGCGTCGACGCTGCTTCTCGCAGGGCTGCTACAGGTTGCGGTGGGCGGGGCTTTAGGCCTTGGCATTGGTCCGTTGCCGAAACTCGGGATGGCAGGTGTGGCTTTGGGCCAAGTGGCGGCGTTCTGGGCGGCGGCGCTGTTCCTGCTCATCTATTTGAGGTCAGGACGTGCTACGGTCGGTCTCAGGTTTGATGCCAACGCACTCAAGGCTTCCCATTTTGCGGCTCTGCTGCGGGTAGGGTGCATCGCCATGCTCTCCCCCCTGTTGTCAGTTGGCTCAGTGCTGGTACTGACGCGCCTCGTTGCTGACGTGGGGCCGGCAGCATTGGCGGGTTACGGGATCGGGGTGAGGCTGGAGTTCCTTCTCATTCCTATCGCCTTTTCCGTCGGCGTGGCGTCCGTGCCGATGGTCGGAACTGCGCTGGGGGCAGGCAATTGGGAGCGTGCCCGCAAAGTCGCGTGGACATCGGGCGCGATGGCCTTTGCCGTTTTGGCCATGATCGGCCTCGTGATGGCTTGGATGCCTGGCCTGTGGGTCGATCTGTTCACAGACGCCGCGCCGGTGCGAGAGGCGGCTTATGCCTATCTCGGGATTGCGGGCTATGGCTTTGGCTTCTTTGGGCTTGGCTTGTGCCTCTATTTCGCCGCGCAGGGCGCGGGGCGCATGGGCGGCGTGATCCTTGCGCAAGCGGCCCGATTCGGGATCATCGTGGCGGGCGGCACCTTGATTCTCGGTCCTGATGCTCGGGCAGAAGAGGTCTTTCTGCTTTCGGCAATCGCGATGGTGGTGATGGGGCTCTGCACCGCTCTGGCGGTAAAGGTCGCCAAGTGGCGATGACATTATCCAACGTCCGCATTGCTGATCGTGCTGCGTCAACGTGCCCGTGGAAGTAGGCAATTCATGGGCCGAAAAGGCCTTCACCGCCGGCCGCATCTCCTTGATTGTTCTCTTCTGGCCATAATGGCTACCGAGAAGACGTCTGCCGACTGACGTCTTGGTGTAGCAACACCAGCTTGATCTCGGCCAATGCAGGCAACTCTGCATGAAGCCACGTTTCGATATTGAACCTTTTGTACGGTGTGAATACGCAGCGCCAAGAAGTGGGCCTGTACCAAAGGTTAGCATTCACGCAGACGACTTGGCGGAGGGTGTTAGGCAAGTTTGCGGCACCGTTTCGTTCACGATGCGTCCAGGGGAGCGAACGCCCGCGCGAGACTGTAACGCGCTGAAGCATTCACGCTTGTTTCGCAATTGGCGCATTTCAGCTTGGTGTCTGGCCAAATGTTTCACGTGGAACACTGCGCGACCCCAAGGCTATTGCGGCTCTAACCGGGGTCTGGCAGGGGCCTGCCCATGACCGAAAAAGATCTGTCCGACCGCAAGTTCTATCGCGCTGGCGAAGAAACCCGTTTTGCCGAAGCCGGCCCTGAGCGCACGCCGCAAACCGCGCATCCCGCCTACAAGCTGGCCTTCCGTGATACTGATTTCCTGCTGCGCGATGAACTGCGCCCGGTGCGCTTCCAGCTTGAACTGCTCAAGCCTGAAATGCTGCTGGACGAAGCGCGGGTGGGGTCGACGCTGGTGATGTATGGATCGGCCCGCATTCCCAGCCCGGCGCAGGCGGAAGCGCGGCTGGAGGCGGCGCAGAGCGGCAGCGAATATGACCAGAAGGTCGCTCAGCGCCTGGCCGAGAAGGCGAAGTATTATGATGAAGCCTACAAACTGGCGCGCCTCGTCAGCGAAAAAGGTATTATAGAGAACGGCCTGCGCCAATTTGTCGTGACCACCGGCGGTGGGCCTTCGATCATGGAAGCAGGCAACCGCGGCGCATCGGATGCTGGCAGCGAATCGATCGGCCTCAACATCGTGTTGCCCCACGAACAGGCGCCCAACCCCTACGTGACGCCGTACCTGAGCTTCCAGTTCCACTATTTCGCGCTGCGCAAGATGCACTTTCTGCTGCGCGCCCGCGCGGTGGCGGTGTTTCCCGGCGGGTTCGGCACGTTCGACGAATTTTTCGAACTCATCACCCTCATCCAGACCGGCAAGATGAAGCCGATCCCGATCATCCTGTTCGGCAAGGATTTCTGGACCCGCGTGATCGATTTCGAGGCGCTGGCCGAGGAAGGCACCATCTCCAAAGCCGATCTGGACCTGTTCCAATGGTGCGAGACGGCCGAAGATGCGTGGGCCTGCATCGCCGACTTCTACGAAATCACGGCTTAGCCAAGACTGCGTACCGCCTGATGGCCGAGCGGGCCGTGGCCTGCGCCAAGGCCGGGGGCGTGTTCAATCGCACGGATCACGAATTGCCGCCCCAGCCGCACGGCGTGCTCCAGCGATTGGCCATGACCGATCAACGTCGCGATAGCTGAGGATAGCGTGCAGCCGGTGCCGTGGGTGTGAACCGTGTCGATCCGGGCGTGGTCGAAGGCGACGGCGCGTTCCCCCTGATCTGCGTCTGCTGGCAGGAACAACACGTCCACAATCCGGCCGCCTTCGCCATGTCCGCCCTTGGCCAGCACCGCGGCACCCGTCGTTTCCGCCAACACCGAAGCGGCTGTGGCAATATCTTGGGTACTCGTCAGCGGGCGACCGGCCAGCGTGACCAGTTCGGGCAGGTTGGGGGTGATGAGCGCCGCGCGCGGGAACAGATGCGCGCGCATGGCAGCGATGGCGTCGGGTGCAATCAGCGCTGCACCGCTGGTCGCGATCATGACCGGATCAAGCACGATCGGCGCTGTCACGCCCTCCAGCGCTTTGGCGACCGCAGCAATGACTGCGGCATCGTGCAACATTCCGATCTTGATTGCATCAATCCCGATATCGCTGAGGCATGACGTGATCTGCTGCGCCACCATATCAGGCGCAATGGCCGTGATTGCTTGAACGCCGACGGTATTTTGCGCCGTGATCGCGGTTAGCGCGGTCATGGCGTAACCGCCGAGCATCGTGATAGTCTTGATGTCGGCCTGAATCCCGGCGCCGCCAGAGGAATCGGATCCGGCAATGCTGAGGATGCGCGGTGGTATGGGGGTGGTCATATCTGGCGCTGTAGCAAGCCCACCCCATACCGGTCACGGTTTTTGAACGCACGGCGTCGAAGGACCACGTTCAAGAAGGTTACCGCGCAGCAGAAAGAGACGGGACAGGCCGAATTTGCGCGACTGTTTGGGTCAAACGTGCGCGCTGTCAGGATCGCAACCGCTGCTGGTAGCCAGCGCCATTTTGCAGCAATCCGGCGACAGCATCGGCGGCGACAGGCTTGGAAAACAGGTAGCCCTGAATATGTTGGCAGCCTTCGCGTTCGAGCACTTCGAACTGCGCGATGTCCTCCACCCCTTCAGCCAGCGTTTCCATACCGAGCGCGTTGGCCAGCGTCGTGATGGCACGGATCATGGCGTGGCCGGTTTCACTGGTTCCCAGATCCTCGACAAAGCTCTTGTCGATCTTGACCTTGTCGAACGGGAAGGAGCGCAGATAACTGAGCGACGAATAGCCTGTACCAAAGTCATCCAGCGCGATGCGCACGCCGATATTGCGCAATGAGTGAAGCGTCGCCATTGTGGTATCGACATCGGCGATGAAGACGCTTTCGGTGATTTCCAGCTCCAGGCGCCCTGGCGGTAATCCGCTGGCGGACAGGGCGGACAACACTGTGCTGGCGATGCCGGTTGCAGCGAATTGTTTGGGCGAGACATTGACCGCGACCGAGACATCGGCCGGCCAGGTGGTGGCCTGATGGCATGCTTCACGCAGCACCCATTCACCGATGGGAACGATCAGGCCGGTTTCTTCTGCCAGCGGGATGAACGCGGACGGACTGATGCGCCCGCGCGTCGGATGGTTCCAACGGATGAGAGCCTCAAACCCGGTCAGACGCCGTTCGGCCAGACTGTAAAGCGGCTGGAAATTGAGTTCAAACCCGCCCTCCTTGATCGCGGCGCGCAGGTCCAATTCCAGCTGCCGGCGACAGCGAGCGGCTTCGTCCAGCGCGGGTTCAAAGAAGTGGTAGGTTGATTTGCCTTCGTGTTTGGCCCGGTAAAGCGCCAGATCGGCGTTCTTCATCAATGTGTTGCCATCTGTGCCATCGGTTGGCGCGACGGAAATACCGATGCTTGCGCCGCATCTTGCGGCCTGACCGTTGATCGTTACCGGCCGATCAAAGCTGCGTTGCAGGCATTCGGCGATGGTGGCGAGGTTCTGATCGGGATCGATCCCGGCGAACAGCATCGCAAATTCATCGCCGCCCAGCCGCGCGATCATTGCATCGGGCAGGTCCTCTGTAAGATGTTCTGCAATTTTCCGCAGCAGCGCATCACCGGCGGGGTGGCCAAGCGTATCGTTGACCATCTTGAAGTCATCAAGATCGACATAGGCGACCACCACTTGTTCGTCCTTGCGACGGCGGGCGAGGGTATTGGCGAGTTGTTCGGTGAACAGCTTGCGATTGGGCAGGCCGGTCAAGCCGTCGTGCAGTCCAACGTGGATGATCTCACGCTCGCGCTCTTCAATGGCGGCAACCATTGTGTTGAAGCTTTGCGCCAGTCGCCCGATTTCGTCATCGCTGCCGACCGTCAGACTGACCTCGCGACCTTCACCGATCAGACGGGTCGCCTCGTCAAGCTGAAGGAGCGGTTCGGTGACGCTGCGCGCCACCTTCCAGCCCAGGCCAAGCACCAACACGATTCCGCCGAATGCCAGAATCGCGAGCCACCACTTCAGGCTGGCATAGGCGGCCATCGAAGCATCAAGCGAATGGCGCAGCACCAAACGCGGAGAAATGCCATCCTGCAAGATGGCAAGATCGGACACGTGATAGAGAAAGCGGCCCTGTTCATCGCGCTCAAACACGGTATCGGTGCCGGCATCGCGCAGCCAGGCGGGCTGGCGCGCGGCGTCAACTACTGTGGCATCAAGCGCGATCGGCGCGAGTTCGACCAGCCGGTCCAGTTCATTGCGGTCAAGCGGTTGAGCGATCACCAGCCAGCCGATCAAATCGGGCGCTTCGATCGGTGCTGCTGCCGCCAGTGCAAAGCCACGTTCTGAAAGAATAATTCCGCGCTTGCCGCCCTGATCGAGCTGCGCCCACAGGCTTTGTGCTGCGGGCACGCCGGTGGTATCGGCGGCCAGCACTTCGCCTTCCAGAGTTACCACGAATGCCATGTCGCTGCGGACGCGGCCTTCCAGACTGGTCAGTGCGCTGGCGATGGTTGGCGTGTCGTCTGTGGCCACAGCCTCGCGGAAGCCGAAATCATGGGCAAGAACGCCCGCCTGATCGCCCATTTGGCGCGCGCGCGCGCCGAGAATTTCGTCAAACACGCGGGCATTGGCAGAGAGATCGCGCGCCGCGCTCGCTTCTCCGAAACGGACCAGCGCGCCTGCAGCAAGCGCCACCACCAGTCCCAGCACCAAAGCAAATAGCGCGGCGTACAGCAGCGCAATGCGGGTACTGAGAGAACCAAAGCGCAGATCCGAAAGCTGTGCGAGGAACCCCTTGGCGGGGGTGCCAAGCACTTTGACGAGGCTCATCGTAACGTGACTTTCACTTTGTGCGTGTGCGCAGCGCCGTTGATCGTGATTGCGGATGTGGTCTCATTGCCGGGCGCGCGCAGCTGCGGGTGCCACACCGTCACCTTTGCTCCACCGGCAGCCAGGCCCGACAGCGTGACATAGCCGTTGTGATCGGTCTTGGCCGCGTAAGGCGTATCCGTGACGCGGATATAGCCGCGCATCTGATCGTGGATATTGCAGCCTAGCTTGACGCTGCCAGCCACGGCAAAGGTGTGGGTCCGGGTCTGATCGCGGCCATAAAGTTCGATCGCGAAGCGAGCTGGCTTGGAAAAGCTGTAGATCGAATGGCGCACATTATCGAGGTTGGGGAAGGCCACGGTGCTGCCCTTGGCGATCACCAGTGTGCCGGGGGTGAATTGCAGGTTTTTTTGCGCCATGCCCATTTTCCACGGAAAGCGGATCGGGCCTGGTGCGGCGTTCGTGACGTGCAGTTCAACCACGGCGTCGCGCACCGGCAAGCCCGCGTCGTCGACAATCTGTACGCGCAGGCTTGCAGGCCCGGCCACCGCAGCGACGACCATCGTGCCGGGAACCGCCACGAGAGAAACGAGTCCCAGGATAAACAGACGAGGAGGTTTCCGGGGGCGCGGCATGTTGGGGCATCGCATAAGCGCCATACCTTAAGAATTTGTCGTACCATCCTTTAAGGCGCATTTACCTTGATCGCTTACCTCGTGTTGCATGAGCCTGCCGCACGCCCTCCTCGCCCTTGCCCAAACCGCCACGGTCACAGCGACCGTTCGCTCTGAAGAGCCGTCACAGATTGCCTATCATGCGGTGCCCGATGCCCATGATCCGGCACCTGATCCAGCGGCCAAGGCCACCGCGCGCGCAGTGGCGCCGTTGGGCACGACCAATGCGCTGGGCGAGCAAGACGGCGAACCAATCGGCAAGCCCCGCCGTGTGCGTGGTGACAAGCTGCTGCTGACCAATGGGATCAGCACCGTCGAAGGTTCGTCCGGCGGCGGGATTGCGCGCTGGGCCACCATTGCCGGGCGGCAGATGCCGGGCGGGATCGGTGCCTCGGCCCATGCCACCGCCATTGAACTGCCGGACTTTGGTTGGCGATCCTATGGCGCGGCGATCGGCTTTGGCGATCGGCTGGAACTGAGCGTTGCCCGCGCCGATTTCGACACCCGCGATGTCGGCGCTGCGCTGGGGATCGGACAGGGCTACACCTTCAACGTCAACACCTACGGCGCCAAAGTCAGGGTGGCAGGCGACCTTGTCTATGGCGCGGCCTGGCTGCCGCAGATCGCTGTCGGCATCGAACACAAGCAAAGCCGCGATGGCGCTCTGGTGCGCGCGCTGGGCGCTGCCGATGACGAAGGCACCGATATCACCATCAGCGCAACCAAGCTGCTGCTGGCGCGCAGCCTGCTGGTCAACGCGACGCTGCGCTACACCGAAGCGAACCAGTTGGGCCTGCTTGGCTTCGGGTCAGCGGCAGGGGCGGGATACAGGCTGCAATTTGAAGGGTCACTGGGCTACCAGCTGTCACGCCGTGCGGTGGTGGGCGCGGAATATCGCTCCAAGCCCGACAATCTCGGGCTGGGGGAGGATGACTGGATGGACTTGTTTGCCGCCTACGCGCTGACCGACCATCTGACGCTGAGCGCGGCCTATGTCGATCTCGGCTCAATCGCCACTTTCCCTAACCAGCGCGGCGGCTTCGTGTCCGCGCAGGTTGCGTTCTGATCCTGTCCCCGGAGCCTTTCCCATGCCGTTGACTGCCACCGCTGCCGCTGCCCTCATGATGCTCCAGCAGACGCCTGCCGAAGGGATCGATTGGGACTCAGAGTTCGGGGTCGAGGTCAAGGAACGCGATCCTCTCACCGGCGAGTTTCCGGTTGACCCTTACGAACAGTCCAACGCCAATGCCGGGGCCACGCCCTATGACAGCGCCGGGCTGGTGCGCGCTTTTGGTGGGCGCGATGGCATTGCCCGGATCGCTGCACGCACGGTGGACCTATCGCACGCCGATCCGCGCATCGCCGCAATCTTCGACGCGCATGACATGGTGCGGCTCAAGCGCACCTTGGGCGAACAGTTCTGCTATCTCCTGGGCGCAGGCTGCGACTATTCCGGCCGCGACATGCGCACCGCCCACGCCGACATGGGTGTCACCAAGGCCGACATGAATGCGCTGGTCGAAAACCTGCAAGCTGCCATGCGCGAAGCCGATGTGCCGTTCGCCGCGCAGAACCGCCTGCTGGCGAAACTCGCGCCGATGTCGGGGAAGGTGGTCGAACGATAGGCTTGGCGATCATGCCGAGTAGGCTGAGCGGCCCGGCAGGTTTCCAGATCTCGCAACGGCGCTTCGAATGGCGGGAGTTGAAGAGGAAGCAAAATAACTGGTTTTGCACAGGAAAACGCAACCGCAGTCGAATTGGATCTTATCCGCCAAGAGAACAGCCGGTATTCCCCTGCCGTGTGTAGTGCTTTGAAAGTGCGCGTGAGTTTGGGCGTCTCAAGTGAGATTCTTCCAGGGGTCGTAAGAAATGTTGAGTTCGATGCAGCCTTTTTTGGCGCGACACATGCTGCGCGTTTTGGGGGCGAGCGCGTTGGCGATTTCTCTTGCCAGCTGCGGCGGAGGCGAATCTTCTGGCTCTGGAGGCGGAGGAGCGTCGGTGGGTCCATCACCCACCCCCACTCCGGCTCCGACACCATCTCCTGCACCGGCAGCTGCGATCTTTTTCGCCATGGCGGGTGGGCCGTTGATCGGAACTCTTACATGGCTAGAGCCTTCAGGCGTAAGCACTATTCCTGATCGCTTTCCTCAGCAATTTACTTCGGCGGGTGGTTTAGTGGGGCCCGGTGTCGCTCCGGTTGATGCACGTTTCGGATCCGAACTGCCTCGCGTGAATTCGCGCGAGGTGCGAATTTTAAACGGCACCGATTCATTGACGGGTATGTCTTATTCGGAACTTCAGACTCCCAACCTAATTCGTGTGGTTTCACCATTGTCGGCGATCACGTTCTATCGGGGTTTTGGTGCAAGAGAGCAGCTCGGCCTTAACCAGGGTCCATTTGCCCTTGATCAAGCTACCGACGCGCTTGGTATCAATCCCTGGGCAGAGCTTGGCAATAGCAACGCCATTATCGCTCGCGATGCCGGCCGGCTGATAAGCTTGAACATCCAGCTGGTGGCGCTGGCTGGCGTCTTGCGAAGGTTTAGCGGTGACCCGCTGAATTCAGGATACGAGTTCGACACGATGGGGAGGGTCGTGGCTGGCACTCTTGAAGGTGGGCGCAGCATAGACTTAGCTAATCCAGACGATATTGATCTTCTGCTGCAACGTCGATTTTCGGAATTTCCGCTGTCCAATTTTCGTCGGCGAGCCGAGCTGGTAGCTCGCTACATGTCTGCAGTCCCTCCTCGCATTTCAGATGCCGCAACGGCGCGTGGATGGCTTTACCTTTTCCGATATGTGATCTTCCCTGATTACCTGGCTTTGGGAAGCTCAAACGTCGAGGCCAGTAACGCTTTTGCCCCCCTGTCGGCGCAAGAAATGACGGCGATGGCCACACAACTGGGCCAAATCATTCCGCAGTCGCGAGGGGCGCTTTTCGCTGCGCCGGACTACGTCGAATTGGTCGAAAAGACCCGTAACCCTGTCGGGAGGACCGTGATATCCTATCAACTGACGCTAAACGGTTGCGAAGAACGATCGACGCCCTTGCCAACATGTAATGACCGGGACGGCGGGGCAACCGATCCAAACCCTCCTCCCCTGACCGAAATCGTAAGTTTTGACCCGGCGGCATTGGCTGTAACCCTGCAAGGGCAAGCGTTAACCATTCGTCGATCGGGTAACTACACCGGACTGACATCGGTCCGGTACCGAATGCGCTCCGGTGACGGCACTGAACTTGTGGGCAACCTGTTTGTCCGGGTCCGCTCGCCAGAAGCCTCGTCGGCTCTTTGCGGCGGTTGGGAGTGGTGCCAAGTTTGATGATTTCAGTCTTCTTTCTTACGGCCCGAAGGGGTTTGGAGGAAGCAGCTTCGAGGTCGCTTCACAAACGGCAGCTGATCTCCAAAACGTCGTCACAACAGACGCCTTCGCTCTGCCCTATCCTTTGTGCCTGCGCTCGGTCGAGGGCGGGTACTTTGCGTGGAGTGTCCGCGCGCGGGTCGGACGGTCCATCAATTCGCCGCCACAAGCAGGGCAGCGGTCGTCGAGGTCTTCGGCACATTCGGCGCAATAGGTGCATTCCAGCGAGCAGATGAAGGCGCCCGGCGCGTCGGCGGGAAGGCCGATGCCGCACAATTCACAATCGGGGCGCATTTCAAGCATGGGGTACGCCTTTCTAGACCGCCGCGTGGACCGCTGCGCAGATGGCGTCCACCACCTGTTCGACCTGGCCCTGATCGTCCCCTTCGGCCATCACGCGGATGACAGGCTCGGTGCCTGACGGGCGGATCACCAGCCGGCCCTTGCCCGCCAGCGCAGCCTCGGCCTGTGCAATCACGGCCTGCACCTGCGGATTGCCCAACGGGGTGCCGCCTTCGTAGCGGACATTCTTGAGCAATTGCGGCACCGGATCGAAGACGTGCAGCAGTTCGCTCGCCGGCTTGCCCGAACGGATCAGGCTCGCCAGCACCCGCAGCGCCGCGACCGTGCCATCACCGGTGGTGGCGTGATCGAGCAGGATCATGTGGCCCGATTGCTCGCCGCCGATATTGTAGCCGCCGGTCTTCATCGCTTCGAGCACATAGCGGTCGCCCACCTTGGTGCGCACCAGATCGAGGCCGCGACCGGCTAGGTATCGTTCAAGGCCAAGATTGCTCATCACGGTCGCCACAACGCCGCCGCCGCGCAAAGACCCGCGATCCTGCATCCGTCCCGCGATCAGCGCCATGATTTGATCACCGTCCACCGCGCGGCCCTTTTCATCGACCACGATCAGCCGGTCCGCATCGCCGTCCAGCGCAATGCCGATGTCTGCGCCTTCTTCGACCACCTTGGCTTGCAGCGCGGCGATGGCGGTGGAGCCCACCCCGTCATTGATGTTGATGCCATTGGGCGACACGCCCAGCGCCACCACTTCCGCGCCGAGCTCCCAGATCGCAGACGGCGCCACCTGATAGGCCGCACCATTGGCGCAATCGACCACCACCTTGAGGCCATCGAAACGGATTTCGGAGGCCACCGACTGCTTGACCGCGTGAATGTAGCGCCCGCGCGCATCCTCGATCCGGCGTGCACGGCCGATGCGCTCGGCGGGCGCGAGCGGAATGTCGGTATCCATCAACCGCTCAATTTCGCCTTCGGCCTCGTCCGACAACTTGAAGCCATCAGGGCCGAACAGCTTGATGCCATTATCGGCAAAGAGGTTGTGGCTGGCGGAGATCATCACGCCCATGTCGGCGCGCATTTCGCGGGTGAGCAGCGCGATCGCAGGCGTGGGCAGCGGCCCGGTCATGATCACGTCGATCCCGACGCTGGTGAAGCCCGCCACCAGCGCGCTTTCCATCATGTAGCCCGAAAGCCGCGTGTCTTTGCCGATCACCACGCGGTGCCGGTGTCCACCGCGCACAAAATGGCGTCCGGCGGCCTGCCCGACCTTCATCGCGGTTGCCGCTGTCATCACGCCGGCATTGGTGCGGCCCCTGATTCCGTCGGTCCCGAACAATTTGCGTGTCATTATATCCCGCCTTTACGCCCGCTCTAACGATTGTGTCGCGCTTCTGGCGCGGTTATCGCGCAATGTGAAGGGCGCGTGGCCCGTTTAAGGATAGGCCATTGCTGGAAAGTGAAGACGCGGGCGGTCAGGGCAAATTTGCGCTGGTGTCGATCCGCCTGCCGGTGGCGCTGACATTCGCCGCCCTGATCGGCGGGTTGCTGGCAGGCATCGTGGGCGCAGCGGCAGATGCGCCGGCGGCTGTGACCGATATTGCGGGTCTTTTGGGCGGGCTATGGCTGCGCGCCTTGCAGATGACGATCATCCCGCTGGTGGCGGCGCTGCTGGTGCTGGGGCTGGTGCAGATGATCCTGGCCGCGCGGGTTGGCACGGTGGCGCGGCGGATGCTGTTGATCATGGTCGCGGTGCAACTGGCAGGCGCTGCCTTCGCCTCGGTTGCTATGCCCGCATTGCTGACCGCTTTTCCGGTTCCGGCGGGCGCCAGCGCGTTTCTGGCACAGACGCCGGACACCGTGGGCGAGGTTCCGGGCGTGCTCGACTTCATGGCGTCGCTGGTATCGCCCAATATCGTTGCCGCCGCCGCCGAAACCGCGATGCTGCCGCTGACGCTGTTCTTCGTGATGTTCGCGGTCGCCATCACCCGTCTGCCGGGCGACCAGAGCGAGCGGCTGCTGGGCTTTTTTCATGCGCTGGGCAATGCGATGCTGCTGATTATCGGTTGGGTGCTAGCCATCGCGCCGGCCGGCGTATTTGCGCTAGCGTACGGCGTGGGCGTGCAGAGCGGAGGCGGGGCCTTCACCGCGCTTGGCCATTATGTGCTTACCGTGACCGCGATGGGCACCTTCATCCTTGTGCTGGCCTATGTCGTGGCTGCGGCGCTGGGCCGCACCCGTCTGCTGGGCTTTGCGGGCGCGGTGCTGCCGGCGCAGGCGGTGGCATTGTCCACCCAAAGCTCGCTCGCCAGCCTGCCCGCGATGCTCGACAGTGCAGGGCGGCTCGGGCTGAAGGCTTCGACCGCCGAGTTCGTGCTGCCGCTGGCTGTCGTGATCTTTCGGGCAACCAGCGCGGCCATGAACCTGGCCGTGGTCTATTACATCGCCGCGCTGGCAGGGTTGGACGTGCCGGTGAGCGTGGCCGTGGCGGGTATCCTGATCGCCAGCGTCATCAGCCTATCGGCAGTCAGCCTGCCCGGATCGATCAGCTTCGTGGTCTCGATCGGGCCGATTGCGCTGGCGATGGGCGTGCCGGTTGAGCCGCTGGCGCTGCTGGTGGCGGTGGAAATGCTACCCGACCTCATGCGCACGCTGGGCAATGTCACTATGAACGTCGCCGTGACCAGCGCCGTCGACCGCGCCGCAAGATTGGAAGACGCAGCGTCTTGAAGCGTGAACAAAACGGCCACATCTGCGTTACCTCAACAAGATCTTCTAATTTCACCCAAACCTTGGAGAATACTATGGCTTTCGCACTTTCCCCACTACCTTACCCCGCTGACGCCCTCGATCCCGCCGTTTCGGCCGACACGCTGTCGTTTCACCACGGCAAGCACCATCAGGCCTATGTCGACAAGACCAACGCGGCGATTGAAGGCACCGATCACGCCGACGCGTCGCTCGAAGCGATCATCGCCGCTGCGCGCGGCAGCAACCATGGCCTATTCAACAACGCAGCGCAGACCTGGAACCACGCGTTCTACTGGAATTCGCTGGCCCCTTCGACCACCGCGCCGTCTGACGATCTGCTCGCTAAGATCAACGACTCCTTTGGTTCGGTGGACGAACTGAAGCAGAAGCTGAAGGACCGTGGCGCAGGCCACTTTGCATCGGGCTGGGTCTGGCTCGCGGAAAAGGGCGGCAAGCTTTCGATCGAAGAAAGCCACGATGCCGATACGCTGGCGGATGGCGACATGAACCCGCTGATGGTGCTCGACGTGTGGGAGCACGCCTATTATCTCGATCACCAGAACAAGCGTCCTGCCTATCTTGACGCCGTGGTTGAGAACAAGCTCAACTGGGCCTTCGCCAGCGAGAATCTCGCGCGCGGCACGGTGTGGACCTACGCCTAAGTCTTTATCGTCTTGAGATTGCGAAAGGCCCGCCTGCGGTGACGCAGGCGGGCCTTTTTATTGTCCGGACATGATGACGAAATGGCGCGGATTTTTTCTAGCTCCTCGAACTGACGCCTTTGCCTGCGGCCACCGTGTCCAACTCCTCAAGGATCGCGCGATGGGCAATGTCATCGTCAATCGATCGGCGCGGGATGTTACCGCTGGCAAGCATTTCGGTCAGCGCCGCGCGGGCGCGGCCCACACGGCTCTTGATTGTGCCAACCGCGCAGCCGCAGATCTGGGCGGCTTCCTCGTAGGAAAAACCGCCGGCGCCCACCAGCAGCAAGGCTTCGCGCCGTTCGGCTGGCAGCGTGAGTAGTGCGCGGTGGAGATCGGACAGGTGGATCGGTTCCTCCTGCCCGGCTGGCGCTGTCAGGATGCGCTCGGCCACACCTTCATCATATTCACCGCGAAAACGGTTGCGGCGCATGTCGGTGAGATAGGCATTGCGCAAGATCACGAAGGTCCAGGCGCGCATCGAGGTGCCCGGTTCAAAGCGGTCTTGCGCGGCCCAGGCCTTGAGCATGGTTTCCTGCACCAGATCATCAGCCAGATCGGGCCGCCCACACAGCCCGCGAGCAAAAGCGCGCAGATGGGGGACGACCTGCGTGAGCTCCCGCTTGAAGCTCGCCTTGTCAATCGCCGACAGCTTTGCGCCGGGACCGTCCGCGTCACTCACGTGGCGTCACCCGCTACGCGTATGCCATTGTCGTTGCTACCGGGCGGGGGGCCGCCGTTGTCTTGCGCGTCGAGCCGGTCGAGCAGATCCTTGAAATTATCGGGAAGCGCCTCTTCGACCACAGAATCGTAAAGCTGTTTCAGCCCATCGGCCCATTCTGGTGTGCGGCGCTGGGGATTGGCGTTGCCCCCGTCCTTGCTGCCGTCCTGTCTGTGGTTTGAGGCCATGATATTGCAGTATGTTCCTAATCGCGTGGTTTGAGTACCTCGATGGTGCTGATTTCACCGTCTACTCGCTATGCAATAGCACGCCTATTGGTGCTTTGGCACGCCCTGAGTCCGAGCCAGAATCTGAGCATACGTCTGGCCCGTATTTGGACGGGTTGGGAACGATGCGCTATCAGTTTGGTTCCGGCTGCGGCATGGGTGCTTTGCCTCCCGCCATGATCCTGACAGGATTTCGACCTATCGACCCGCACGCACATCGTTCTTACCTTGATAATGCAACCGCGCCGCCGCCAGCCTCAGCCGGAGGAGCGCGCCGCTGGCTGGTGCTGTATCCCCGTGCGATCCCACTGGTGATCTTCCTGGCACTGGCCGCGATCACGGCGCTCAGCGTGTTTGCCATCGAGAGCAACGCCCGCGCCCGTGAGCGGGCCGTGATGCGCGAATATGCGCAGGGGACGGCGGCGGGGCTGGATCGCAGCGGCAGTGGCTTTGCCTCCTACCTCAGGGCGGGCGCGGCGCTGTTTTCCAGCATGGACAATGTCAGCCCCGAAACCTTCGACAGTTTCGTCCGGGCGCTGAAACTGAATACTGAATATTCAGGCGCAGAAGGAATCGGGTGGATTCCGGTGCTGGAAGCGCGCGAGCTGCCCGAATTTCTTGCCGAGGCCCGCCAAACCCAGCCCGCCTTTCCCGATATTTTTCCCCGGCCTGCCAGTAACACCGGGCGGGTCGCGCCGGTGGCGATGTTCGCTCCGGCCGCGCCCTATAATCGCCGCGCATTGGGGTACGACATGTATTCCGACCCCGCCCGCGCCGCTGCGATGGCCGAGGCCGAACTGACGTTGCGTCCTGCGGCCTCCGGTCGGATCGTGCTGGTGCAGGAAACCAGCGGCACTGCGCCGGCTTTTGCGATCTATATGCCGGTGTTCCGGCGGGGCGCGCCGGGCGAGGGGCGGCTGATGGGCTTTGTCTACACGCCGTTCCGGGCCCGCGAGTTTCTGGAAGCAGCCATTGATCGGCAGGGCGGGGGCCGCTTTGGCGTGCGGTTGTATGATGGTGAGTCCAGCACGGGGCACCTGCTGGTCGCGCAATCTGTCGGCGGGTCTGCAACAGAGACGGTTGAGCAGCAAGTCACGATCGCAGATCGCGAACTGATGCTGGTGATCGAACGGGCCGATCATCAGGTGCTGTCTTTGTTGTCGATGGTGACGCTGGTGTTCGGGTTGGCGCTGGCGAGCCTGCTGATGTTATTGTCGCGGCTCCTGACCCAGCAGGCGTACGAGGATCAGGCGCGGCTCGCCATGTTCGAGGAACAGCATTCGATCCGCAACTCCTTAACCCGCGAGCTTAATCACCGGGTCAAAAACACGTTGGCGAACGTGCTGTCGATCCTGTCACTCACCCGCCGGCGGGCAAGCGGGCTCGATGATTTCGCTGACAGTCTGGAAGGCCGCATCCGGGCGCTGTCGGCAACGCACGACCTGCTCACCGTCACGGATTGGGGCGCCACCCCGATCCGCGCCGTGATCGAGGCGGAAGTCCAGGCGTTCCGCTCTGCAATCGACGACACGATTTTGCTCGAAGGGCCGGACCTCGAACTGGCGCCCAATGATGCGCTCTCTTTTGGCCTTGCAATGCATGAACTTGCGACCAACGCTGCGAAATACGGCGCGCTCAGTGTGGCGGGCGGGCAGGTTTCAGTGCGTTGGAAACGCGGAGACGAGCACGGCGCCCAAG
This sequence comes from Erythrobacter sp. 'gip.4 top 5', assembly GCF_056495765.1. Classification (NCBI taxonomy): domain Bacteria; kingdom Pseudomonadati; phylum Pseudomonadota; class Alphaproteobacteria; order Sphingomonadales; family Erythrobacteraceae; genus Erythrobacter; species Erythrobacter sp. 'gip.4 top 5'. The sequence goes on from NZ_CP200270.1 coordinate 1,083,200, forward strand.
CCTTTTGGGCCGAGGTAGAATGGCAGGAAACCGGCGGCCCACCCGTTGCCGGTCAGCGCCGCCGTGGCTTCGGCACTGAGTTGATCGAGAAGATCGTCGCGCATGAACTGCGCCAGCCGGTCACGCTGGATTTCGCACCTGGCGGCGTGCGCTGCGTGCTGCGTGTGCCCGTGCGCCGCCTTGCCGACTTCCGAATCCGCGAAAAGTAGGCTGGAACTTCGATCCGCTCTAAAGCGGCCGTGTCGATCCGAAGAACAGAGCCTGACTGATCGCCGCACGCACGGCGGCTTCCTGGAACGGTTTGGTCACAAGATAGGTCGGCTCGGGCCGGTCGCCCGTCAGCAGGCGTTCGGGATAGGCGGTGATGAAAATCACGGGCACCGCGCCGACGCTGAGAATATCGTCCACCGCATCAAGGCCCGATGATCCGTCGGCAAGCTGGATATCTGCCAGCACCAGCCCGGGCATGGCGTTTGCCACGGCGTCGCGGGCCTGGGTGCGTGTCGCGGCGGTGCCGCTGACGGTATGGCCGATGCTGGTGACCACATCTTCCAGTTGCATCGCGATCAGCGGCTCATCCTCGATGATCAGCACCGAGGTGGTCTGTTCACGCTCGATCCCGGCGATGGCTTCGGCGACCATGTGTTCGATCTCTGCGGGGGTGCGATCAAGGATCGCGGCGGCTTCGGCTGTGGTAAAGTCTTCAAGCGTGGTGAGCAGCAGCGCCTGACGCGTGGGCGGGGTGATTGCCCCTAGTCGTGCTTGCGCACCGGCTTCGTGTTCGCTTGCGATGTCGTCCGGTGCAGTACCACTCGCCGCCGTTCCCGACGCGCTGGCCCAGACCTTGCTGAAAGCGCGATACAGCGGCACGCGCCCGCCAGCGACGCTTTCCATAAGGCTCTCGTCGGCAAGCACCGCTTCGAGCATCTCGCGCACCAAGGCGTCGCCACTGGTTTGCGATCCGGTCAATGCGCGGGCATAGCGACGCAGGAAGGGCAGGCGGGCCGCAATCTGGCTTCCTAAAGACATGAGGCACCTTTCGATGGGTGTGACGACACAATAGATGTGCCGCCATAGCGGTTCTCCGCATCGCCGTCGCGGCTATCTGTCAATATATTGATCTGCCGTGATATAATTGAGGCTTCCGTTACGTCCAAAATTATTTCTCGGCGGTCGGGAACTGGGATTTGGCACGAGCATTATGTCTTCGTCACCACCGCGACCCCCCTCCCGTCCAAGCGGCTGGTGGCACGATCCCGAAAGGCCTTCGCTCTGAACTGAGCGGAGGCCTTTTTTCCGTTCAAAGCGCTTGTGCTTTACCGAACAGTCAACCCGATCAACCCCGCTTCCTTTCGTAAATCGCATATTCGCGATTAACCTTGCTTTTGATCGTGTCGGCAATCGCCAACATGCCCTGATTGTCGTCCAGCACCCAGCCCAGCTCGCCACGGGTCGAATGGAACGTGTTGATTGCCTCCATCCGGATGGCTTCGATCATCATGAAAGCGAGCTGCCCGGCGAGCCGGGTGTTGTGAAGCTCCTTGAGCACGCCCATCAGCGGCACACGCATGCCTGCGCCCTTGGGATGGCGCAGCCAACGCAGCATGTGGATCCAGCCAAAGGGAAGCAGCTTGCCCCGGATTTTTGCGAGCGCGTCGTTCACATCGGGGAAGGTCAGCATGAAGGCCACAGGCCGCCCGTCGACCTCGACAATCACGTTCAACTCCTCGTGGATGATCTTGCGCAGCTTCTTTCCGGCATAGCTAACCTCGGCGGGGGTGAAGGGGACAAAGCCCCAATTGTCCGACCAGGCATCGTTGAGGATCGCCAGAATGGTTGCAACCTCTTCGTCCCAGCGGCTCTTGTCGACGCGGCGCAGATGAATGCGGGGGTTCCGCCTGCCGGTTTGAACCAATCGGTCTACCAGCGGGCCAAAGCCGTGTGTGATATCGAGGTTATAGGTGTAAAGCGTCTTGGCGCGGGTGAAGCCCGCCGCTTCGATCCAGCCCGCGTAATGCGCAGGGTGATGGCCCATCAACAGCATCGGCGCGTGATCCTGACCGCGCACCAGCAGGCCTGGTTCTTCCCAGATCGAGAGCGAGATCGGGCCAAGCACACGGGTCATGCCTTCGCCTGCCAACCATGCCTCGGCTGCGGCCAGCAGCGCGCGGGCCACATTTTCGTCCTCAGCATCGAAATAGCCGAAGAAGCCCGTGCCGGGCCCAAAGCCCTGATCCGCCGGCATCGCGAGCGCCAGTTCATCAATATGGGCGGAAATCCGCCCCACCGGTTTGCCGCCGCGCTTTGCCATGAACAATTGCACCCGCGCATGACCGAAGAACGGGTTTTTGGCCGGATCAACCAATTCGATCTGTTCCGAGCGGATCTGCGGCACGAAATGTGCCAGCCGGTCAGAAAAAGCGCGGCCCAGATCGACGAAAGCGGCCCGTCCCTGCTTGTCGATGACGGGTTCGATCTCTATTTCTGCGTCACAGCGTGCCACATCCGTCACGGTGCCATCCTCGTATTTGCTTTTGATCAAGGTGTCTGTGTCCCGCCAAGGCCATTGACGCAAGGCTGTCGATCACTGTCACCAACAACGCGTGTTTGGCTCGGCCCTCGATTTGGAGTAGGGCAGGCCCCAGGAATTGCCCATTATGACCATGCACCAGACCATTGACCCTGCTCGCACCCAAGCGGCACCGCCCGTCAAGGCAACCCGCGCCCAGTTCATGGCTGCGGATGACAAGGTGATGCTGCGCGCCGCGCGTGATCTGACCAAGGGATTGGGCGAGGCGAAGCCCGCGATTTACTGGACCGATATGCTGGTTTCGGCCGGTGTCGGCTACGGCGGGATTGCGACCGCGATCCTTTCAGTCAATCTTGCGGTGCAGATCGTGGCAGGTCTGGTGGCAGCGCTGGCAATGTACCGCGCGCTGATGTTCATCCACGAGTTGACGCACATTCACCGCGATGCCCTGCCGGGCTTCCGGACTGGCTGGAACCTGCTGGTCGGGATACCGCTGCTCACCCCCAGTTTCATGTATGAAGGCGTCCACACGATCCACCACAAGCGCACGCAATACGGCACGGTAGAAGATCCGGAATATCTGCCGCTCGCGCTGATGAAGCCGTGGAGCCTGCCGTTGTTTGTGGCGGTCGCCTTGCTGGCGCCGGTGGCCCTGCTGGTGCGGTTTGGCGTGCTCTATCCGCTGGGTCTGGTGATTCCGGCGGTGCGGACGTTCACATGGGAGCGGTTCTCGGCCCTGTCGATCAACCCGGTCTTCCGCCGCAAGGCGCCCGAGGGTGACTTTGTAGGCCGTGTGCGCTGGCAACAGGCGGGCGCAAGCCTATGGGCTGTCGCGCTGATTGGCAGCACCTTCGTTATCGGATGGAAGCCGCTTGTCATCGCTTTAGCGATCCTGTCGCTCACCGCGCTGCTGAACCAGTTGCGCACGCTTGTTGCCCACCTGTGGGAAAACGAGGGTGTGGCGATGACCGTGACCGCTCAGTTCCTTGACAGTGTGAATGTGCCTCCGCCCGGCCCGTTGGCCGAAATCTGGGCGCCGGTGGGCCTGCGGTATCACGCGCTGCATCACCTGATGCCGTCGATGCCTTATCATGATCTGCCCGAAGCGCACCGCCGTCTGGCGCGGGAGCTTGGCACAGGGTCAAGCTATGACGGGGCGAACCATCCCGGTATGTTGGTGCTGGTTGGACGGATCGCCAAGAGCACGATGGGCAAGAGAGCCTGAGCCTGCGTCCGCTTGCTCAATCGCAGAAATAGATCATGGCGCAGCGGTTGTCGGCGGGCAGGCCGTCATCCACTTCGTTCGCAAGCTCCCCCGATAGGCGCAAATGGGCGTCAAGCGCGGTGACTTCTTCAAAGCCGAGTCGGGCGTAGAACGGCGCGCTCCAACCCAGATCGCGGAAGGTGGTGAGGGTGAGCGCGCTAAAGCCGGTGTTGCGCGCGTCGATCACGGCGGCGCGAACCAGCCCTGCACCGATTCCGCGCCGCTGAAACGCCGGTGTTACACCCATCTCCCAGATGTGCAGTTCGCGCCGGAAGGGCTCTGCCACCAGAAACCCCGCCATTGCCTCGCCGACATGGGCGACGAGGCTGTGCCCCTTACGGATCAGGCGAGCATAGTCGGCGCTCACGCGGGTCGATTCCGGGGCGATGGCGGGCTCATCGGCAAAGGCAATCGCAGCGGCGCGCTTGATCCCCGGCATCGCTTCGGCATCCGGCAGACGTGCAAGACGAAGCGACCATTGGCCCTTCATTCCTCGGTCCGGATCAGCACGGTTTCACCTAACAGCAAGAACAGCAGGAACGGCGCCCACGCGGCTAGGAAAGGCGGATACCCGCCAAAGCTGCCCATCGCCAACGCAGCATTGTCGACCACGAAGTAGGCAAATCCCAACGCCATGCCGATGACGGCGCGCACGAACAATTGCCCCGATCGCGCCAGCCCGAAGGCAGCGATCGAGCCGAGCAGTGGCATCAGCAGGGCAGACAAGGGGCCTGACACGCGGTGCCACCATTTGGCGCGCATCTCATCGGTGTTGCGGCCGGCGGCGGCGTAGGTATCAATGCTGTCGCTCAGCTCCCAGAAACTTTGTGCATCGGGATCGAAGGATTGCAGCATGATCCCTTCTGGCGTCAGGCCTTCGCCGACGATCAGCGTGGCGGGGCGTTCAGTGATGGCCCCGGCAACATCGAAGCGCACGGGGCTTTCCAATGTCCAGCCGGGCGCGGCGAAGGTGGCCCGCGGGCTGCGCACCTGTTCGCGGATGATCCCGCCGGGCGCGCGGGCGTACCATGTCACGCCGAACAGCTCGATGTCCCGGCCTGTTCCGATCAGCGTCGCGGCTGTCAGGATATTATCGCCATCGGTGAGGTAGACGCTGGATCGTACACCGCCGCTTGTCGCAGGGGGGATCGGGCCGAACTCCGCAGCCTCCCATGCCTTGAGCGTCGCGTTGGCGCGGGTCACCACGCTTTCATTGAAGGCGAAGCTGCCGACAGCAATCACCGCTGCCGTCAACAGCAACGGGGCAAGCACCTGATGCGCGCTGAGGCCTGCGGCTTTCATGGCCACCACCTCGCTGTTCTGGTTCAGCGTCACCAGCGTGATTAACGTCGCCAGCAGCACCGAATAGGGCAGGAAGCGTGAGGCCAGTTGCGGCAGACGCAGGCCGGCATATTGCAGGATTTCGGCCTGCCCATTGCCGGGCGCGGCCAGAATATCGCCGGTTGCCGACAGCAGATCGAGCGCCACCAGCACCAGCACCAGCATGACAAGCACCGCAAGGATGCGCACCACGAACGTCTTGGCAAGATACACGGTCAGCGTGCGCGACGGGAAGAAGTCGAACTGCATGGCCCCGTTACTCTGCCGGTGCCGCTTCGGCCGCTGGCTTGCCGGCGTGCGCACGGCGGCGCCTGAACAGCCTACCGACCCCCTTCGCCAGCTTGGCAAAGACCGCCTCCAGCGCGCCGATCGCCTGCCCGCCGGGGACAAAGGCGACCCGGTAATACATCCAGAGGATCAGGCTCGCAAACAGTACGAAGGGCACCCAGAAGGCGACAATCGGATCAAGCCGACCAAGTGAGGCCACGTCCTCCCCGTATTGATTGACCTTGTGATAGGCGACCACCATCACGATGGACAGGAACACGCCAAGCGCGCTGGTGGACCGCTTGGGCGGGATCGCCAGCGCCACCGCCAGCAGCGGCATCAGAAACATCATCAGCACTTCCACCAGGCGGAAATTGAAACTGGCGACGCTCGCATCGCGTTGATCGGGCGCACCGTCGCGGTCCCAGCCCATCCGCAGCAGTTCGGGCAGGATATATTCCCGCGTCGCATCGCCGCGCGCGCGGAACTTCTCGATGGCGGGCAGATCAATCGGCAGATCGTGGCGACTGAAGCTGAGCACGCGCGGGGTCTGATCACCGTCTGCGTTCCCGCCGGTATCCTGAATGATGGTCCCTTCGGTCAACCGCAGGATGATGGTGTCGGGATTGTCGCTGGTGGACAGGAACGCGCCCTCGCGCGCGGAGATAGACAACACCTGCCCCTTGGCATTGGCGACGCGGGCGAAGATGCCGATGAGGCGGCGCCCGTCATCTTCGCTTTCTTCGATCCGCAGCGCCATGCGATCCGCGATGGTGGTGAATTCCCCCACCTTGATTGATGCGCCCAGCGCGCCCGAGCGCAGATCATATTCCATCTGTTCGTAATAATAGCGGCTGATCGGCTGGATGTAGAACACCAGCGCAATGTTAAGCGCGACCATGGCGACCGTGATCAGATAGGGCATCCGCAGCAGCCGGTTATAGGACAGGCCTACAGCGCGCATGGTATCGAGTTCGGACGATGTCGCCAGCTTGCGGAAAGCAAGCAACACGCCCAGCAGCAACCCCAGCGGGATCGCAAGGCTGGCATATTCCGGGATCAGGGCGCCCAGCATCTTGAACACCACGCCCACCGGCCCGCCTTCAACCGCGACAAAATCGAACAGGCGCAGCATCTTGTCGAGAGTCAGCAGCGACGCCGCCAGCGCGAACACGCCCAGCATCGGAACGATGACCAGCCGCAAAATGTAGCGGTCAATGCTGGGGATCAGGTTGAACAAGAGAGGCTTTCCGTCGATTGCAACACGGCCATAGCGCCGTCGCGCGGCGGCGTCATGCCCCCAATGCGGCAGGCCGCGAGCCGAATAGGCCGATTTACCAGAAACGGCTGCCAGGAATGCCCTTGAATGGGCCCGCTTCACGCGAAGTGATCCAGCCGCCATAAAAGCCGCCGGGCTGAGGCGTGATCTGTTCGCCATCGACGAGGACATGTTCGAACGGCTGCGCGTAAAAGGCGATGTGATTCTTTATCCCGGCAAAAGCGGGCGTGGGCGAAGGATAGCTCCAGGCGGCAGCGGCAATCGCGGAGTCACCGATGACCACGTCCCAATAGACCGCCTGACCTTTCCATTCGCAGATCGAGCGCGCCGGATTGGGCACAAGATGCGCCATCGCAATATCGGACTGAGGGATATAGTAGGTCGGTGGGTGACTGGTTTCGAGCGTGCGCCAAGCGTCGCGTGTGTCGACCAACGCAATGCCGGCATGGATAATCCGGATCTGGCGGGCTGCTGGCTCAACGATCGGAGGGCGGGGATAATCCCACACGCTTTCCTGACCTGGGGCGACGGTATCGGGTTTGGGGTGATGCGGCTGACGCATCAACGCACGCCCAGTCTTTGCCGAGACGCGCTGTTCCCCGTCACGCCTTTTCCAGCGTGCATTGCAGCGGATGCTGGTTCTGGCGGGCGAAATCCATCACCTGGTTGACCTTGGTTTCAGCCACTTCGTAAGTGAAGATTCCGCAAACGCCGACACCGCGTTGATGCACGTGCAGCATAACGCGGGTGGCCTGTTCCAGGTCCATGCTGAAGAACCGCTTCAGGACGAGCACCACGAATTCCATCGGCGTATAATCGTCGTTAAGCATCAGCACCTTGTACTGGCTGGGCTTCTTCGGCTTGGCGCGGGTCTTGGTGGCGATGCCGACCTGGCCCTGACCATCCCCATCCTTACCGTCCTTGTCATCTTCAGCGCGCACGCTGATGGTCAGCCGGACATCCGGCGCGGCGAGGGCGGGCAGACAAGGGAGCGGCGGCATTGGCATGAGCCTTCTTTATGGGAACCGCGCCGGTAATCGCAAGCGCTTGATGCGATTCTCTTTCCGGACCATTGGTAGCGCGCGGCGTATCCCGCGCCGGAACGAAAAAGGGCCGAACAAGCGATGCTTGCTCGGCCCGCGCTTTTCAGCGCTCTTTCGTGAACCGGGTTGGGAGAGAGAGGAGAGAGGCCCGGTTCAGAAACGTTTTGCTTATGCAGCCGTCTTGATCTTCTCGGCGGCAACGCTGACGCGGTTCGAGATCGGTGCGAAGGCTTCGTTGTAAAGCTTCACCCAGGCTTCAGTGCGCTTCGAGCCGTAGGAAACCATCGCATCAAAGTTGCGACGAACGATTTCGTTCTGCAGCTGCATCAGTTCGGTCGGCGACTTGACGGCGGCGACCTTCTTGGCGTCCTGCGTCACGGTTTCGATCACAGTCTTGCCGGTTTCGACGTTGTCCTTGAGCAGTTCCTGCGCGCCGGTGAAGAAGATCTTGCCGCTTTCAACAACCGCTTCGACGTTCGCCTTGGTAAACTCGGTCGCTTCTGACGCGAGTTCGGTGCCCTTGGCGGCAGCAGTCTTGGCGCGGGTCTGGACGTCGGCGATGACGTTCTTGGTGGTGGCGGTGATGTCGGTGTTCTTGGCAGTGGCCATGATGGTATCCTTCAGCTTGATGACGGGATTGGTCTTGGGTGCGGCGGTGGGCTTGCCCGTTTTGGCGGCAGCTTTTCGGGCCAACACCGGCTTCTTCGCAGCAGTCTTTGCAGCGCCCACCTTCTTGGCGGGCTTGGCAACAGGCTTCTTGGCACTGGCCGCTGTCTTTGCGGCTGGCGCCGTCTTGGCTGCGATGATCGCCTTCGGAGAAGAAGCCGTCGTCACATCCTCGGAAGCGGGGGCCTTCGTCTGTGCCGGAACAGCATCCGCCTTTGGCGCTTCAATCACCTTGGCGGCTGCTTGCGCAATCGCCTTTTCGGCAGCCGCATCGATCTTGGAGATCGGGGGCTTCATTGGGACTGCATTGGTTTCGGTTTCGGGCATGATGACCTCGCTTCATGTTGCACTGCACAAAATAGTGAATGCGGATGCGAAGTCAAGCATTTTTGTGCGCTGCACCATAATGATGAAGTTGCCCGAAAATTAGAGGCTTGGCGCTGGCGCTGAAATCCCCTTGCTGAAGATGCACGTGATCATCGCGTCTTCACATATCCTCCCGGTGCGTCTTCGATCACCGTGTCACCCTTGCCGCCGGGCGCGCGCTTGCCGGTGGCGGGAACGCGGGCTTCAGATTGGCGCTGGAGCCACTCCAGCCAATGCGGCCACCAGCTGCCCGGATGTTCGACTGCGCTTTCGACAAAGGCCTTCAGCGACGGTGCGGCGCTGTCGCCAACCCAGTACTGGTACTTGCCCGCCGCAGGGGGGTTGACCACGCCCGCGATATGGCCGGAGCCGGCCAGCAGGAACTCTATCGGTCCGGCAAAATGTCGCGTGATCCGCCATACGCTTTCCGCCGGCGCAATGTGATCTTCGCGCCCTGCCTGCACGAAGCTGGGCGTAGTGACCTTGGTCAAGTCGATCGGCGTCCCATCCGCTTCCATCGCATCAGGCACCACCAACTTGTTGTCACGGTAGAGATCGCGCAGATAGGCATTGTGCCATTTGGAGGGCAGGTTGGTGACATCGCCGTTCCAGTGCAGCAGATCGAAGGCGGGGTAATCCTCACCCATCATGTAGTTGTTGACGACATAGTTCCAGATCAAATCGCGCCCACGCAGCGCGTTAAAAGCCGCTGCCAGATAGCGCCCGTCAAGATAGCCGTGGGGTGATAGCTGGCCGATCATCTCCATCTGGCCATCATCGATGAAGTTCTTGAGATCGCCGCTCTTCTCGAAATCGACTTGGGCAGTAAAGAAGGTCGCGCTTTTGACCTTGTCTGCCTCGCCCCGGCGGCTCAGGATCGCGAGCGTTGCGGCCAACGTGGTGCCGGCCACACAGTAACCGATGGTGTGTACCGCAGGCACATCGAGCCGCGCACGGACGTGGTCGATGGCTTCCATCTGAGCGCGGATGTAATCGTCCCACACCACATCGCGCATGGTTTCGTCAGCCGATTTCCAGCTGACCACGAACACGGTGAGCCCCTGATCCACCGCCCACTTGATGAAACTCTTCTTGGGTGTGAGATCGAGGATGTAGAAGCGGTTGATCCATGGCGGAAAGATGAGCAGCGGTACGTCGAGCACCTCCTCGGTCGAAGGGCTGTACTGGATCAGCTGAAACAGCGGCGTCTCGTGCACCACCTTGCCCGGTGTTGCAGCGAGGTTTTCGCCCAGCTTGAACGCGTCGGGATCCGTGTGGGTCAGCTGACCGCGCTTCAAGTCGTTGATGAGATGCTGCATCCCACGTACGAGATTGGCCCCGCGGCTTTCGATTGTGCGCTTCATCACCACCGGATTGAGGCTGATGAAATTGTCCGGGCTCATCGCTTCGGCAAGGGCCGAAACGGCAAATTCCAGCTGCTGGCGCTTGGCCCGGTCGAGACCGTCCATCTGCCGCACGCTTGAACGGAAATAGTCCGCTAGCATCAGATAGGTTTGATGCAGCAACACAAACGCCGGATGTTCGCGCCAGGCCGGGTCGGCAAAGCGGCGGTCGCTTTTTGGCAGGGCGGCGGCGTCGGGCGCTTCGGCTAGCTTGCCGCCGGTCGCACCTGCAGCAAAGCTCTGCATCACACCCGACCACAATTGCATCTGGTCTTGCGCCATCTTGGCCGAGGCTTCGACAATGCCTTTGGGCATTTGTCCAAGCATCGACTGCGAGATGACCAGCCAATGCGCCGGGTCCAGCATGTTGGTGCCCTTGGCCGCCTTTTCGGCGGCGGCCTGTGCCTGATGGGTCGCAAAGTCGAACCACAATTGCTGAAGCTGCGTTGCGGTTGCCGCCCATTCGGACACTTCGCCAGCGTCCATACTCTTTATCGGCAGCGATTCGAAACCCTTGCCGGACAGCATTTCGCGCATGGCGTCACCCTGCATGGTGAAGAAGCCCTTCAGACCCTCGCCCGCTGCCACCGTAAGGTCGGTATCCTGTGCCATTGCGTCAAACTATCCCTTTGCTACCGCACTGTCATACCAGCGTCGGCAACCGGGCCAAGCCGCAATTGCCGAAAACGCCTTCCCACAATCCGCAGGTTTAGCCTAGGAAGACAGCGCGGCGGTATGATCGGGCCAGTTGAAGACCCCGCACGAAACAAGGTGATGACAGACGATGAATGACCAATTCTACCGTATGAAGCGCATGCCGCCCTATGTCATCGCCGAAGTCAACGCCATGCGCCATGCCGCAAGACTGGCGGGGCAGGACATCATTGATCTGGGTATGGGCAACCCTGACCAGCCCCCGCCCAAGCACGTCATCGACAAGCTGTGCGAAGTGGCGGCAAAGCCCGATGCACATGGCTATTCGCAGTCCAAGGGCATCCCCGGTCTGCGCCGCGCACAGGCAGGCTATTATGCGCGCCGTTTTGGTGTCGATCTTGATCCCGACAGCGAAGTGGTGGTGACGATGGGATCGAAGGAGGGGCTCTCCAGCCTCGCCACAGCGATCATCGCTCCGGGTGACGTCGTACTGGCGCCTAACCCGTCCTACCCGATCCACACCTTCGGCTTCATCATTGCCGGCGCCACGATCCGGTCAGTGCCGGCAACGCCGGATGATTATTACTGGGAATCGCTGGAGCGGGCGATGAACTACACCGTCCCGCGCCCGAGCGTGCTGGTGGTGAGTTACCCTTCCAATCCTACCTCGGAAATCGTAGACCTGGCGTTCTACGAACGATTGGTGGCCTGGGCGAAAGACAATCAGGTTTGGGTCGTCAGCGATCTGGCCTATTCTGAGCTCTATTTCGACGGCAAGCCGACGCCATCGATCATGCAGGTGCCCGGCGCGAAGGACGTGGCCGTCGAATTCACATCGATGTCCAAGACCTATTCGATGGCCGGTTGGCGGATGGGCTTCGCGGTCGGCAACAAGCAGCTGATCGCAGCGCTGACGCGGGTGAAGTCCTATCTTGATTATGGTGCCTTCACGCCGGTGCAGGCGGCGGCCTGCGCGGCGCTGAACGGGCCGCAGGACATCGTGGATGCCAACCGCGCGTTGTATCACAAGCGCCGTGACGTGATGGTTGAAGCGTTTGGACGCGCTGGCTGGGACATTCCTGCGCCGCCCGCTTCAATGTTTGCTTGGGCACCTTTGCCGCCTGCGCTGAAGAGTATGGGCAGTCTCGAATTCTCCAAGCAACTCCTGACCGAGGCGCAGGTCGCTGTTGCACCTGGTGTGGGTTACGGCGAAAACGGCGAGGGTTTCGTGCGCATCGCGATGGTCGAAAACGAACAGCGGCTCAGGCAGGCCGCCCGCAACATCAAGCGTTATCTCCAGTCCAAGGGCATCAACAGCTCAGCTGCCTGACGGCCCTGTCTTGATGTGATTCGACGGGCGGAAATGCTTACTCGTCCAAAATGGGAGCAATCTTGTCCAATTTGCGTTAGTCATGTTGTAGTTCCGCAGGGGCACTAGGGGAGAAAGACATGACGTCCGGAGCCGCACGGCGGCTGACCGACAGACAGCGTGCCGTGATGGAGCGCATTGATCGGAGGGTGCCAATCAAGGTGATTGCCCAGGATCTCGGCGTGTCCGAAACCCGCATCAATCAGCATATTCGTGCGCTTAAGAACCTGTACGAAGCGGGAAGCCTGGGGGAGCTTGTCGAAAATTACCGTGCGACTTTAAGCGTCGAAATGATTGATATTTTAGACGAAATAGATCTGAGCGGTTCTGCGGGTACAGGTTTGCATAAGCCCTTGAGTGAAGCTGCATACAGAAATTCGCAGATTAGCCAGGCGCCTGTTCTGGCCGAATTGCGGCGGCAGGATGATCCGGGACACCTTGTTCTTAGCGATTCGATGCCTCTGTTCCAGCAGGCGCCGTGGCTGAGCCAAGGTGAACCAAAGGTTGTCCCGGGAGTGCTCGATGGGGAGCATGCCGCCCTGCTTCGCTTGGGGGCGATCGTCGGAATTGCATCGGGCATTTTGGCCGCTGTAATTCTTGCGGGACTGGCCGCAAAGACGCTCAGCGAAGCAACCGACGGCAAGGCGACCTACTCCGCGGAAATTGGGGCCGAGGCCGGGTGAGCGCCGGGTTCGCTGGAGAAAAATTGATGGAAAATCGTATCTTCACTGACGCGCACAATCTCAAGAAACTGATCCGTGAAGCCGAAGCGCTTGCCGATGAATCAATCATCGCCATGGCGCGGCTCAAGCAGGCCATGCTCGCCGCGCGGCAAAACCCGCTGATCGAGGTCCATACCGGACAGCGCGCACTGGTTCGGCTGACCGAGGCGGAAAGCCAGGCGCTGGCGATGTCGTCCAATCTGCTCAGAGTGCATGATGAATTGAGCAAGGTCGCGCGCGTTCATGCGGCGGGTGATACCGGAATGCCCACCAAAATTCCCGATGCGGAACTCAATGCGGTTCCCGCCATCGCCGAGCGTATGCAGGCCTGATGCTGGGCGACATCGTCGAATTCTTCAACCTGTACCGGGCCACCACTCAACATATCGTCGCCATCCTTCTGGCAGGCGCGATCTGGCGACGGGGCGGTGGCCCGGAGCGCTGGCTGATCGGATCCTTCCTGGCAACGATGGTGATCCCGATCTATGTGATCCGATGGCTGAGCCTAGGGTCTGTCGAAGTCGCGACCTATTGGTCGATGGCGTTTGCAGTCGATGTGATTGCGGCCTCGCTGTTTACGGCCATCGCACTGCAGGCGAACCGCAATTACCCGCTGTGGATCGCCGGGTTCCAGTTTGTCGCTTTGGGGGGGCATCTGGCGGAAACGATGTTTGACGGCATATCGCCGCTGGCCTTGGCGATCATGGTGATCGGGCCTTCCTATTGCCAGTTGTTCGCCCTGCTTGTGGGGTTTGTGCGCCATCGACAGCGTGAGCGGCGCTTCGGGGCCTATCGTGACTGGCGCCTATCCTCGCCGGGTTTGCGCTGGCTGCGGGTATAATCATCGGGGAGATTGCAGATGCCTGTTGCGACGGCGCGCGTTGGCTGGATCCCTTTTTCAATGCCGATCCCGACTTTGGCGCGGGCAGTTTCGCGTACGCGGGGGCGATTCCAGGAAGAGCGCGCGGGCGCCATGGTTGCCTATTTGCGCGATGTGATCCTGGCCTCTCCGGTAACGCATGAGCGCGCTCATGCGGTGTTTGTGGACGGTGAGGGCTGCTGGCGCGGCGATGCACCCTGTGGGGTTGGAACCATGAGCGCGCTGACCGTGCGGATGCGGAGCTTGCTGGGTGAGGCGCTACGCCGCGATGCGGCGGGCATGATTTTGGCGCATAGCCACCCGTCGGGCCATTGCCGACCGAGCGGCTGCGACATCGCGGCCACGCGCCGGCTTAACGATGTGGCCTGCGCGCTGGATATCGTGCTGATCGACCATCTGATCTTTACCACTGATGAGACCTATTCGATGCGAGCCGGAGGGGTGCTATGAACGCGATGTCGCCCCCCCACCCATTCACCGATAATACCGTATCGACCCCGCGCTTTCGAGAGGCAGGTGATCTCACGCTTGATCTGCTTTACAGTGATGGCCGGGTCGAAGATCGCTGGCTCGCCCTGAATCGCCAGGAATTTGAGCTGTTGTGGCGGCTGGCGCAGGACCCGGGGAAGGCCCTTGCACCCGAGCAACTTGTGGCTGTGATGTGGGGCCTCGGTGTCGAACCGGACACCCCCAACCTTTCTCTGCAAATCGAAAGCTTGCGCGCCAAACTTGCGCCTTGCGGCTTTTCATGCGTCATCGCCCAAAGCCCTGATGGCCTCTACGCCCTCGATCTAACAACTGCTAGCGACCTGTCGTTGCCTCATGGTCTGCGCACCGATTAGGCGGCGCTGGACAGGAGGGGATGGATGGGTAATCTTCTTGGCTCTACCACGCATCAAAGGATTACCTCGTCATGTCCGCCAGTCCTACGACGACCGCCAATGACCGCATTGCTATCGAACTGGGCAACGATGGTGTCGCCGACGTACGCCTGACGCGCGGTGACAAGATGAATGCGCTCGATCCGGAGATGTTTCAGCGCATTATCGAGGCAGGCAGCACACTCCAGCGGATGAAGGGTCTGCGCGCCGTCGTGCTATCCGGGGAAGGCCGCGCGTTTTGCGCGGGGCTCGACTTGTCGAACTTCTCGCGCAGGCCCGCTGAGGACGAACCAAGCCTCACCGAGCGCACCTATGGAAACGCCAACAAGTTTCAGCAGGTGTCGATGCAATGGCGAAAGCTGCCCGTGCCCGTGATTGCTGCGCTGCATGGCGTATGCTTTGGCGGCGGACTGGCGATTGCCAGCGGCGCGGATATCCGCATCGCGCACCCGGAAACCCGCATGTCGATCATGGAACTACGCTGGGGCCTGGTCCCTGACATGGGCGGCTATGCCCTGTGGCGGGGGCTGGTGCGCGATGACGTGCTGCGCGAGCTAATCTACACCAACCGCGAATTCACTGGAGCCGAAGCCCAGACGCTCGGCCTTGCGACTTACGTGGACGAAAATCCTCGCGATCGGGCCTTTGCCATCGCTCGCCAGATTGCCAGTAAGAACCCCCACGCAATCCGCGCTGCCAAGCGCCTTCAGGCCGGAATGCTGGAGCGCGAAACCGATGCGATCCTGCTCGAAGAAAGCATCGAGCAGCACGGCATCATGCGCAGCCGCAATCAGGTGGAAGCGGTGATGGCCGAAATGGAGCGGCGCACGCCCAAATTCGAGGACATTTAGGATGGCTGCGACCACTCGCTTGCAGACGCGCGGCAATGGTCACGGGACGCCGGCTTTTTTCATGAGCACACACCGCTAATTTCGGCCTTTGTACGGGCAGTGACAGGTACGTTTAGCCGGCGCAGATAAACGCGGTCAGCCAAATGCTTCCGCCATATGACCGCCTCGCGGTCTGCCGTTAGCCAAACACCGCCACGCATTGAATGCCGTCAAGCACCTGACGGCCATCGGCGTCCCACATCCGCAGCCGCTCCGAAGAATAGCCTGCCGCCGCATGCTGGCTCGCGTTCTCGGCTAGATACCAGCCATCGCGTGAACGGCTTTCCGGGTCGAGCACGTTGAACGACCAGTTGATCGAGCTGATCGGGCCTTTGCGTTGCATCACGCGCATTGCGCCCGGCGGCATCACATCGCCCATCAGTACCAGGCGGGACACCGGATCCAGATCATGAGCCTCGGTCAGCCGCGCCCAGCGCCGGATCGTCGCCCCTACGTCCGCGCCTTTGGCCTGACCGCGGCGCAATTCGAAATTGCTTTGGATGAATTGCGGAGCGAATTGGTGCGTTGCCACCTCGTGATCCTCGGGCGGTCCGGGCCAGTCTTCGGGCTGCGCCGGTGCTTGCTCTGCGTTGGTCTCGCGTCCTTCGGCAAACAGCCAGAACGCGCTCAGGGCGATTTTGCCATCGCTTATGATTTCGCTGCGGACCTGGGTGACATTGCGCCCTTGGCGGATGATCTCGGCGGTCATCGTAATTTTTTCGCCCACCGGCGCGACAAAGGCGACTTGGCCTGCGCGCAGAGGGGGCAGCCCGGTGAAGGCGCGTGTTGCCATGGTGTAAGCCACCAGCGCCGACGCGCCGCCGTACAGCGTTCGGCCTTGCATCCAGTCAGCGGCGTGGGCGAGGTGGATCGGTCCGGGCTGGCCGGTGACGGGTTCGAGCAGGCTGGCAATAGTCATACGCAAATCTTTGCCGCGAGATGAGCGCGGGGTCCAGACCGACGTTGCGTAAAGCAGGTCACCCCAAGCGCGCGGCAGAAACATGCATTGCAAAGTTGCCCCCGAATCGCTAATCCGCCGCTTCCTTGAGAGGCGTAGGCTTCCCTAGGCTCGGCCCGATGGCGGAGTGGTTACGTAGAGGACTGCAAATCCTCGCACGCCGGTTCGATTCCGGCTCGGGCCTCCACCTTTGCATTTGCGCGAGCGTGCCCTCTTTATTAGGGCCGATTGTGGGAATGCCGCTTTAGCTCAGTCGGTAGAGCACATCATTCGTAATGATGGGGTCACAGGTTCGAATCCTGTAAGCGGCACCACCTTTTTTCCGCACTTTCCCTAGGAAAATCATAGGCTCCCTGTGGAAGGCCTTTGGGCTTGGTGGGGCGGTTTTGCCTGCTGAAATGGCCCAAACCCATTTTAAGCCTGTAAATGAGCCAAAAGGCGCTAGCCTTACTCATGCAAAACGTGCTGTTGAAGGCACTTACGGCTGGTCCCATACGCTCACTAAAGCCAGCTAGGCTTTCACTTGTACCAGCCGCCAAAGTGGGTTGAGCTTGGGTCATAGCTGCACCGCGGTTGGCATTTCCCGTTGACCATTGGTTCGCCGACGCTGACGGCCTTCTGCGCTGCCATCCCGAAGTTGCCTGACCCAAGCTCCCGCCCCGAACGCGATCGCCTTGTGGGCCGTCGTGTGTGGGGCGGGAGTGCCTTTCTTGTTTTGCGGTCGTGTCGATCGAACCCCGATCTGCAAGCGCTTCGATTTCCTCCCGCTTGACCAGCCGTCTGCGCCCGATCTTGACCGCTTCCAGTTCGCCGTAATCCATCAGGCGGTAGATCGTTGACCGGCTGACCCCAAGCGCGCTGCCAGCTTCACTGATCGAAATGTAAATCCGCTCCATCGCTGCTGCTCCTCCTTGCTGTGGGTACAGTCAGGGTGCGCGGTGTAGGCCTTTCCGGCGAGGCAACTTCCCTGTGCCCCGGCGAGGGATTTCTCGTGTGACGGCGGCTGGTGCCCAGCCCACTGTCGACGCCATTGCAGGTATGGGTCACGAATGAGGGTCCGGCAGCGTGACCCGAACGCAGGGGAATTCAGGGGTACGGCGAGCATCTTCTGCTGCTTGAGCAGCTCACGGCAACCAGCGCGAAAGCGACCGGAGGGTCTTCCGGCTCATCGGACTAAGCCAGCGGATCCGCGACGCAGGTTTCGGCAGGCTCGAGCAAAAAGTACAAAACCATTACCGACCACCTGGCTTACGTCCTCGGCCTCTATGAGGCGGTGGCCGCCGACCGGGAAGGGTGGGGCATCCCGTGCTCATTGCCAATCGACCATCCAGCCACAAATAGTCGGTGGGTGCATTCGAAATTTTAGACGTGTCCCAGCCGGAGTAACCGCGCAAACGTGGGTATCATATGTGAAGTAGCCTAAGCTGCTGCCACCTCCCACCCTGAACCAGGTCACCGGATGATTTGCGTGAGGCTTTTTGTTGGAGAAATCCCCATGCTCATTTCGACCACAGCGCCCGTGATACGTGACAGCCGCTGTCATCGAAATGGATTGTTTTGGACCGTCACTTTCCGCTGGGGCGGCTGAGCACCATGGAACAAGATGTTGGCTAGAGCATCTGTCCACACCGAAATCCACTGCGTCGCCACATCAAGAAGGACATCCAGCGAAGCGGAAATCTGTTTCGGAGGAGCGTCCAGCGGAAAATTTCTAAACAGAAAAAGCTTGCCACTGCCCTCGTCGAACCACCAAGTGCCGCCCCCGTCATCGAACATGCCACCGGTGCGCTGATCGCTAAGCGCCCTAACAAATTCAAGCTGACGGTTGGCTACCTCCTCGCCGACCGAGTTCCAAAGCGAATTCTGGGAAACCATAACAGCGACGTATATATACTCATTGTCACCATCGTGCCCGAACTGGACGCTGCCATACGCTACCGTTCCACGCTCGGATAGGCCTCTCACTTTGTAGTCGCGGAGCTTCTCCACCTGGATGACGAGCGCCTCTGCCCTTTCGCGATTTGTCATATCTTTACCTTGATTGGGGCTTCCGGCAGCAAAACTGTAGATCGAGCAAATCGCCAGAACGAAAAGTACCGACGCCGCAATCTTTTGAAATGACCTCACTTCGCTGCCATGCAGATTTTGCCTTCCTTGCCTCGTTTTTCGGTCATGTAAGGCAGGTACGATGTGTCTGCCAAATGCGGATCAATCGCCCCCTTCAATCCCTCTCCGATTGGTAGGTATGGGCGTTTAGTTCGATCAGCGTCGTTGTAGAATGAGCCTTCCTTCCCGCCGAACCTCTCGATAATCGCGTTGGCCCCGGGGTGTGTCGCGGCATCGGACAGTCCAACGAAGTGGGACACCGGATCCTCGACATGAAGGTAGTGTGTGTATCGAGGGCCATCGGTCCAAGCCTGTGCAGCCGAACCTAACGACGTCACCGAAAGATTAACTATTTTGCCACCGTGACCTGTTTGCCTCAAGGTTTGTTTCGCCCTTAATGTTGCCAAGCTAGCGATGGCCCCTCCCTCACTATGGGCTATTATGTTCAGTTCGCGCCCGGCTATCATTTCCGAGTAAATCGCGTCATGTATTGTTTTCACTGACGGAGAAAAACCGGCATAATCCTTTGGATGTTTTTTGTCCTCTAGAGATGACCTGATTTCCTCGTCTGCAATCCGCTTTTGCGACGCGCCTATTTCTTTGGCGATTTTTCGCTTGGCGTCGGCTGCCCTCATTACATCTACAGCGCCGCCTTCAGTGTCGTTGAGCACTCCTACTACAGTATTGCAAGTCATCGACTGAATGTCTTGCAATGTCTTGCAATGAGTTTGGGCATTCGTGTTAATTCCATTGACATAAAGGGTAAGCTTATTCTTCTCCTCAGCGCAATTTGTCGCTCCGCAATCTCTGGGTGGAATGGACGATTTTTGTTTGTTTGCATCATATTTGCTTCTGGCCGATAAACCCTTCGCCTTTGCCAGAGCCTCCACCACACCAGTATTGGTTGGCTCGATCGGCACATGATCTGCCGGACAAGAGTCTGTCGGTACCAAGAAGCCGCCGTCGGTCGGGCCCGCTGAAGGGTTCTCTGCCGCTGCATATGGGCACTCTCCGATTGGACTCGCAACCGGTTCATAGCCAAATTTCTTAGCGAGATTAACGACGGCGCCTTCGACTTTGCCATACGTCTGCTTGGCTAGATCGAGCGTGGCTAACGCAGCATCCTTGCCGCCGTGGTAGGCCTCGGACGCTTCACCTGCTGTATCTGCAAGGCCGGTCCCGATATCGTTAAACGTCTGACGAACGACTTCTCGTGCCTTAGTATCGATTGCGTCGGCGGCCGCTTTGGCTTGTTTTATGACGTAGTCAGTGGCTTGCGAAGCCTTTTCCACGAGCCACCGTCCGGCAATCTTCGCCGTCTCGGATTGAGCAATCTTAGCCACCGTCTTCCGCGTCAGCCAACCGAGGATCACGCTCATGCGAAAATTTCATCGAGGCTGATGAGCAACGCCGCGATCCACTCCGCCTTCGCCGCTTCATCTGTACCGAATCCTGCCATCCTGTCTTGGAATCCAGAATCGGCTTCTAGTTCCGTCCCCAAAAGCAGGGCAGCCAAAGTGAAAAGCGCGGTAGTTCGAGCTGAAGTAATCCCCATTCGGCTCGCCGCTTCAACTTGTTCAGCGACAAAGTCCGAGAGCAGTTCGGGTGTTCGTATCTGTGCTTTGAAATCTGCCCATAGAGACGAGCAAAGCTCTCTCTGGAAGGCAGTCTGCTTCGCCGATGTGAACGCCGAATATGCTTGGGGCGAGATGATCAACATAGTGCAAGTATTATATTACTAGCTCCCTCGCTGTCGATTCAAAATTCTTCGGTCCGATCATGACGCACTGCGCCGAAGTGGGTGCCGCCCACCACGCCCTCGGATGACTTCCGGAGGCTTTTTTGTTTTGGAGATACCAATGCTTGTTCTGACCACGGCGCGGGCGGCGTGCCTCAGGGTATCGATTGGCGCGGATGGGCAGGGGGAGGGGGCAGGCCTCAAACCGCGCAAGAGGCGGCTGGGCTCGATGGGCTCCGGATCCATGACCTTCGCCACTCGGCGGCGTCGTTCATGATCAACGCTGGGATCGATCTGTTCGCCGTGGGCCGGATTCTCGCTTACGCCGACCATCAATCGACCATGCGCTACTTCCATCTTGCCAACGAAACGCTGTTGCGGGCGGTCGAGGCGGGGGCAGCAAAAATGAATGTCAGCCGGGCCACCCCGGCTGATGCCGAAACCAGCCCCGCATAACCCACCCCACCTGGCCGTTCGTTCTCGCGCGTGCGGCCCATTTTCTGGAGGAATGAGCATGAACCCTACAAACCCGCACCCCAAGGACCGCAATGCGATCTTCGGCAAGCTTGATGCCCTCCTAGAGGCCCTCAAGGGGACCAGCAAACACGACAAAGCTGTCATTTGCATTCGCCTCTGCATCGAGCACGGCATCAATACCGGCACGCGCATCATCCAAGTCTTGAAGTACCGTGATTTCAACCCGCGCTACATCGGCCTTCTGTTGCGCACGCTAACAGGTTCCGACCCCGAGCTACATTATTGCTACCGTGACGATCAGGCCACCTACCAGAAGCATCCCGAAGCTGCCTGAGCAATGCCCCCGATCCGGATGTGTTCGCCTTGCTGGCGTTCGCGTTCGAGGGCGGGGGAACGGTCTATTTTTTGCCGTTGTTGTGATCGAACCCTGCTCGGCAAGTGCGGTCAAGGCCTCTATTCGTCGGTGGCAAGCCGGTTCTCGTAATCGAGAACAAGACTTGGAGCGGGTATCAAGACCATGGCACCAATGACCAGCCAGCGACACAGGTTACCACTTATTGCAATTGGCTAAGGTCGGCGGCGGACAAAGCGGGGCCGAGAGCAATGTTGCTCATTACCGGTACGACCGAGGCTCCGGAGGGCTACCATGCCGACGATAAGTTCGCCGTGGCGTCCCGCGCTCAAGTGACGTGGGCCGCTTTCGGGCGATGGCTGCAGGCAGAGACTCAATCCAGCGTAAGTGGGCTAGCCCCTTGGAAGAGCTTGGCCGGGGACCTTGTCGATTTTCTCAAGGAGAAGAAATTGAACAGTGAAGTTTTTACGTCGGCGGATCTGGCTGCAGCCTCATTGATGCTGCCGACCATGGAACGCTGGCGTTCATCATTCTCCACCATGTGGTCGAGTGCAGACGAAGTTTGCAGGAGTTTCCTTAGGCCGAGGACCTCCGACCTAGCATTTCACATCGAGGGTGGGCTCTTTTGGCAATACAGATATGGTGTTGCTGATCGTACTCCTGATCGTTCGTACATAGCTCTTGCTCTTCGATTTCCTGAGCATTCACAGTGATATCAGGAATTGCTGATGTCAGAGCATCCGCACTTCGCAGTGATCATCATGTCGGATTCTGGTTGCCTTACGACTGATCACCCGCCGCCAGAGGGCTGGTCACAGGATGATGATGGTTTTATCGCTTCTCTGTCTATTCATCGGTTGTCGCTAGCCGCCGATCGAAGGGCCCACGAACTGCAGCAATGGGCTAAGAGCATTTTTGCCGAGGCTGAAACGATCCTGACGAATTCAAAGCTTCCCGTTTAGGCTCACCCTTGAAGTTGCTCATTCCATGGTCTGCACTGCCGAGCAAAAGCGCAGAGACGACGTGGGCTTAGCTTCCCTCGTGACCTTGCCCGATTGTGGGTCTGGCGTGGGTCACCCCACCAAAGCTTTGCCTTCCGAACGATCGTTCCCCTTGATCTCCCGGCGAGCCGCTCTAAGCGAATTTGGGCAGAAACTGGGCAGCGCGGTTTTTGGTGTGAATTGGGTTCTGCAAGATCAAGAAATGCATCTAAATTACCGAAAGTAAGAGCCTTTTTCGTAATGATGGGGTCACAGATTCGAATCCTGTAAGCGGCACCACCTTTTTTCCGCACTTTCCTTAGGAAAATCATAGGCTCCCTGTGGTGGGCGCTTGGGATTGGAGGGGAGGGCTTTCCTGCCGAGTTGGCATAACGCAAGCTATATCAGCAACGCCGGATTTTCCCGGTTGCGACCACGCAATCGACATTTCAAAATCGCTCATGTTGCGGCATGGAGGCGACGATGATTTCGCTCGGGCCCTTAAGCATCACGCTGTTGATATGCGCGGTGCAGGGCTTGGTTCTGGCGGCCCTGCTTTGGCGGGGGAATGTTAACCGCACGGCGAACCGTTGCCTGGCGCTGCTGATCGCGGCGGTGGCCGCGCTCATGACGCCTTACATTATTGGTTTTGCAGGGTTCTACGATCAGTTTCCTTGGCTGAGCTTTGCGCCATTTTCCTACACGCTCGCCTTTGGTCCGTTACTTTTTCTTTACACGGTTACGCTGACTGGGGCACGCCCGGCGGTGGTGTGGCTGCATTTTGTACCTGTGGCGGGGCAATTCCTCGCCTATTCTGCCGTATTCCCCTTGCCGCTTGCGACCAAGGACTGGTGGAATGTGGTGGCGCACGGGCCGATCATTGATCCTGCGCTGGATGTTGCTGCTGTGGTCAGCATCGCGGTATATAGTATGGCTGCCTATCACCGATACCGCGCTTACCGTATGTGGTTGAGCGAAAATCGTACAGACGGCGCTGATTTCGAGCCGAACTGGATCCGCAACTTCCTCGCCGCGCTGGGCCTGATCGCCATTATCTGGGCTGGGTTCCTGATCGCAAAGTGGGCTGATCCGGCGCGCGACTATTTTGATCAGTTCCCGCTGTATCTCGGATTTTCCGTGCTGGTGCTGTACCTTGGCATCGGCGGATGGCGGCATTCCGACGCGCAATTCCCCCGACCAGACGCGCTGCCAGATCCCGCAGAATTGCCGCTCCAGACAGCGCCCTCGCCAACCGGGCGTGACTGGACCGCACAAGGCAGCGCTTGGCTGACACGCATTGAAGCAGAGCAATTGTGGCGCGATCCGACGCTGACGCTGGCGGGTCTTGCGCGGATCATCGGCACCAACACCACCTATCTGTCACGCGGGCTGAGCGCAGCGTCAGGTGAAAATTTCAACGCCATCATCAACCGCCACCGTGTAGCCGAATTGCAGCGTTTGCTTGCTGCGCCCGGCGAGCACCGCGATCTGCTATCGCTGGCGTTCGAGGTTGGATTCAATTCCAAGGCAAGCTTCAACCGCGCGTTTCAGGATTTTACTGGCATGAGCCCGAGTGCATGGCGGCTCAAATCACAAAAATCGTTGGCTGCCTGACGATTGAGGCGCGGCGGCGCGGTGTTTGGGTCACTTCAAGGTGTGTTCTCGCCCTTGGAGTGATCGTGATGAAATGCTTTTATCTTGTTGCCGCAACGCTCATGTCGTTGCCCTTGCCGCTTGCCGCCAGTCAGGTGGAATCGGGTGCGGCCCAGACCCCTGTTGCCTCGCGTTTTGTGCCGCGCCTGCTCAACGCGCAGCAGGCGACCAGCGATGTTGCCATTCTGCGACGCGCGTTGGAGACCGTGCATCCTGGCCTTTATCGCTACGCCGCCAAAGCGGACATCGCGTTGGCGTTCACGCGTCTCGAAGCGGCCGCCGCCAAGCCGATAACCGATCTGGCGCTGCACGCGGAGGTGGCCCGCCTGCTCGCCGTAATCCATTGCGATCACACCAAGGCGGAAATGTCAGACAGTCTGACGGCCTATCGCACCACCAACCCCACTCACCTGCCGCTGCGGTTCCAACTGATTGAGGGGCGGATGATCGTGGTGTCGAACGACGGTCAGGCCGGTGCGCCTCCGGTTGGGAGCGAGATCCTCGGCATCAATGACATGGCGGTGCCTGCGCTGTTGCTCAAGCTCGCTCCGCTGGTGTCTTATGATGGCAGCACCGATCAGGCGATTGCGGCCAAGCTTGCCGACGATAGTGACCTTATGGGTGATGATTTCAACGAGAACTACCCGGCGCTGTTCGGCTTTCCCGATCACTGGCGGGTCGAATGGAAGCCTGTGGGCGGCACCGAGCCAACCACCGCCTCCCTCCAGCCCATCCGGTTTGCGCAATGGACTGCCTTTACCGCGCCGGGCGCGAAATATCGCAGCGAGTTTTACAACAGTGTCAGCTGGAGAATGAACGGCAAGACCGCGCGGCTCGGCATCGATACCTTCGTCAGTTATCGCAACCCGGTGCAAGCAACCGCGTTTCTCGGGGGGTTTTTCGCCGCGATGAAAGAGGCCGGGACCGAGCACCTGATTATCGACCTGCGCAAGAATGGCGGTGGTTCGGACAGTGTGCCGGTGGCGCTGGGACGGTACCTGATCGATCAACCGTTTGTCTGGGCCAAGCCACAGCGATTGAAGGCCGTGCGGTACGGCGATCTGCCGCAATATATCAGCGCCTATGGCGACCGGGATGCGTTGTTCAACCCACCGCTCGATGGCTTCACGCAAACGGCGGACGGCTGGTACGATCGCATCCCGGTGATGCAGGGTGACGCGGTCAGTGAAAGCGACACCGAATTCGAACAGCAGCCTGTTAGCGAAAACCGATTTGGCGGGCGGATCACGCTCCTCAGCGGCCCTCGCGCTGGCTCTGCCACCACCATGGCGATGGCGCATTTCAAGGAAAAAGCAGGTGCCACCATTATCGGGGAAAATAGCGGCGGTAGTGCCGAAGGGCCGACCGCGGGGCGAAGCTTGCTGTTCACACTTCCTGAAAGCGGCATCAAGGTGCGTGTGCCCAACGCCTGGAACCGCACGGCGATAGCCAGCTTTGATCCGGGCAAGGGCGTTGCGGTCGACCAGCTTGTCGTGCCCACTATGGCCGATTTCGAGGCGGGGCGAGACCGCACAATTGCCGTTGCCCAAGGCCTGCTGGCCGCCCTCGCTGATACGCCTGCCGCAGTCGCCAAAGCACTGGTGGGCGATTGGAACGGAACGCTCGATTACCGGGATTTCAGTGATGACACGCGTGAAACGCTGCCCACCTTGATGCAAAGCAATGGATCGGTGCTGGCTTGGACGTTTGACGATGGCCCGGGCAAGACCATTCGTTCGTCCGAGACCTGGGCCTTTGATGCTGCGGGCCAAATGCTTACCATCACCGCCGGCACCAACGCGCCCGAGCAATGGCGCGTGGTCGAAGCCCACACCTCTGCCGACGGAGCCTCGCTCACTATCGTGCTGGACGGGACAGGCACGGAGAACGGGCGCGAGGTGATTGCCCGCAAGATCCTTACCCGTGATAGCAATCGGCTGCGGATTACAAAGCAGACGCGTGCGGCGGGCGAGCCGTTTTTGATGCGGCAAAGCTATGAACTGCGGCAGTGAACGCTGTCGTTGCCAGTCATCCGTCCCTCTCTGAGTGTGAATCGGGTGCGCAGGGTTGGGAGCGAAGGGCTGCAATTCGTTTTCTGCGCGTCCGCGGCCCGCCATCCGACCTCGAGATTTCATTTTTTCTGAATGCTAGGGCGCGGTCGACTAAAATAAGGCGCTTATTGCAAACGGTGATTAGGGAGGCGCTTTTGCAACAGTTTGCGATGCAAGGAACTGACATCTAACCGGAAAATAAGAAAAATGCATGCTCGCTCGGGTGTGGTTGGATACGCCTGCGGCCAAACCGATCAGTCGCGGGTAATCAAAGTGCGAACGTCACTAACGAAAAACTAACGATCTCCCCGTATTTCAACCGTGGTATGAACACGCACACATCCATTCAGCATTTCCTCTCCACGGCTCTCGCCGGGGTCACGGTCGCAACCACTCTGGTGTCTGCGCCTCTACTTGCAGGTGGCGTAACCGCGGGAACGCTGATCGAAAACACCGCCGTCACAAGTTATGATGAAGGCGGCGTGGTCCGGAGCATCAATTCCAATACGGTCACCGTGCGCGTCGACGAACTCGTGAATGTCACATTGACCTCGCTCGATCCCGGACCTGTCGCATCGCGGGCGGGCGGGGCGGTTCATTCATTTGAATTGACCAATCAGGGTAACGGCCCCGAGGCGTTGAGGCTGGTCGCTAACGCGGCCGTTGGGGGCAACGATTTTGATGCTTCATTTCGTGCGATTGCAAACGATAGCAATGGCAATGGGATCTATGACGAAGGCATCGACGAAATTCTCGGGCAGCCTCAAACCACCGCTGTCTTGGCGCCCGATCAACGGTTGACGCTGTTCGTGCTGGTCACGGTTCCCGATGGCGTTGGCGACCAACAGACCAGCGCAGTTACCCTTTCGGCCGAAGCTGTAACCGGGATCGGCGCGCCCGGGACCGCCTTTGCAGGCGCCGGTGTGGACGGCGGCAATGCTATCGTTGGTGCTACAGGTGCACAGGCCACGGCCCGCGGGACGATGATCGCCGGGATCGCCAATGTTGCGTTGGTCAAGTCTGTGGTTCTGAGCGATCCGTTCGGAGGCACCAGCGCTGTGCCCGGCACAGTCGCGACCTTCACCATCGAAGCGCGGGTCAGCGGGACCGGCACGATTGAAAACCTCATTGTCACCGACGTCATCCCCGAAGGCACCACTTATGCGCCGGGCACACTGGCGTTGGATGGTGTCGGCTTGAGCGATGCCGCCGATGGGGATGCGGGGGCCGCATCGGATACATCAGGAATTTTCGTCACGCTCGGGACGGTGGCCGCAGAAGTCACGCAAAGGGTCACCTTCAACGTCATCGTCGATTGAATAAATAAATTACAAAAAACAATATCATCAGGGGTTAAAACATGAATCGGATCAACCGGCTGGCAATCGTGATTGCCGCATCCTTAACGCTTGCCTCGCCGCTTGCTGCGCAAACCGCAAGTTCGCCCATCTCGCTTACTGGCGACGTTATGGCCGAAAAGGTCGTGATCAGTCCAGAAGGCAAGGAAAGCATTGCACTGGTCGAGCCGACCGCGATTATTCCGGGAGACCGGCTGGTTTTCGGCACGGATTACGCCAACACCGGGACCGAAGCGGTGAGCAATTTCGTCGTCACCAATCCTTTGCCCGCGGCTGTTCGCCTTGCACCTGATGCCGATCCAGCGCTCATGGTGTCGGTCGACGCCGGCGAGACCTTTGGCGCCTTGGCCGCGCTGGGCGTAACCAACCCAGACGGAACCGTGCGTCCCGCCGCACATGCCGATGTGACTCACATCCGCTGGGTGCTGGCGAGCATCGCGCCCGGTGAAACCGGCAGGCTTACCTATCCAGCCATCATCCGCTGACAAGCGGGAGATAACCGCCACGTCCTGCGGGCGGATATGATCACGCGGGGCACACACTCAGGACCAAAACCATGAAGACCACCAAGCAGCTGCTGGGTGCGGTGAGCGCGTTTGCGCTCGTCGCAATGTCCAGCGCGCCTGCTCTGGCCCAAGGGACCAGCGCGGGCACCACCATTCGAAATAGTGTCACCGTCAGCTATGACGTCGGCGGCGTAACACAGAATGCCGAAACGGCGACCGATACATTCATGGTCGACCAGCGCGTCAATGTGAACGTCAACTTTGTCGGCACCGCGACCACCGTGAATCCCGGCCAAAACAATGCAGCGATCGCGTTCGATGTCACCAACCTGTCCAACAGCACGGTCGACCTTGATCTGAGGGCCGCTTTTCAAAGCGGGACAGAAGCCAATATCAGCAATTTCCGCATCTATCGTGATACCGATGGCGACGGTGTTCTCAGCGCGGCAGAATCGGAAGCAGGCGCCATCACCTATCTCGATGAGGTTGGCACGGCAGCCGCGGGGGTGACTATCTCAGTCATCGTACTCGCTGACATCGGCCTCAACGCGGACAATGCCGATACCTTCGGCGTAACGCTCACCGCCAATGCCCATGCAGGCAATACTGTGGGTACGCTGGGTGACGAATTGGTCGAATCCGCTACCAATACCGACGGTATCGATACCGTGCTGTTTGACGGGCGGGGCGATACCGACGCGCTGCGTGACGGTGCGTTCTCCGATACGGGTACATACACCGTGGCAGGCGCTGTGGTGACAGTCGCCAAGTCGAGCCGCGTTGTCAGTGATACGGTCAACGGAACGAACAATCCCAAGGCGATTCCGGGGGCGACGGTCGAATATTGCATCACCGTGGCCAATGCCAGCGGCGCTGCGACGGCGACCGGTGTGGACGTGACCGATGACCTGCCGTTCGACGTGACGTTCGTGACCAATTCGATCTTCGTCGATGGCGATGCGAACTGCGCTAACGGTACCGCTGGCGGAACCTTCACACCCGAAGCAGGCCCGGACAGAGAAGATCGGGTTACGGGCGACCTGAGCGACGTCGCTGGCGGCCAGACCCGCTCGCTCTACTTCCAAGTCGTGATCGACTAATCGCGATCTGGATTTAGGTCTTGTGTGTTACTCCCTCTTGGCGGCGGATCGCTGCGGTACTGTTTGCAGTGCTGTTGTCGCTTGGCCTGATCCAGGAGGGAGTAAACGCGCAAAGCTCTGATGATCAGGTGATCCGCGCGATCACCAACATCGCGGAAGCTACGTGGGACGAAGCTGGGTCACGCCGCAGGATTGTCAGCAATCCGGTCCGATTTGATGTCAGCGCGGCTGCGTTTGACCCGCCGAAAATACTGGTGTTTCGCCGCGCGCAAGGTGGCGGCGCCGAACTGGTCTATCGACCGCCAAGCTGCGGGGTAACGACCGCGCCCGATCAGTTGAACCGCGGTGCCGCCACGGCCAGCACAACCCCCGGATCCAACGCCGTTTCGGTCGTGACCACAGCCATCGTTCAGCAGACTGACGAATTGCGCGGGGGCGAACCGCTGTATTTCGAAGTGACCGCAGCCGGCGCCAATCGCGATCCGGGTGCGATCGACAGCCTGACCGTGGTGCTGACCTCCGCCGATGGCGACCGCGAGACCATGACAGTGTTCGAAACCGCTTTCGACAGTGGTGTGTTCTCCGGTGTGATCAACACCTTCCGCCTGCCTCCGGCACTGGTGCAGGGGGACTGCCGCCTCAGCGTCGGGCCGGATTCGCGCGTGACGGTGGCCGCGATGCGCCAGGACACCGACATTGTCTTGGTTCAGGCCGATATCCGCGTGCTGGTTGACCCTTTTGGCGTTGTCTTTGACAGCGAGACCGGAGAGCCGGTCGATGACGTGCGCGTAACGCTGGTGGACGCCGCCACAGGCGCGCCTGCAACAGTGTTTGCCGAGGACGGCATAACCGCATGGCCTTCAACGGTGACAACCGGCACGGCAGTGACTGACGGCGCAGGCCGGGTTGTGCCGATGGGGCCGGGAGAATTCTGGTTCCCGCTCACGGCGCAGGGCCGGTTCCGCCTCGCCGTTGAAGCGCCTGCACCTTACACCGCGCCATCTGCCGCGCCGCGCGAATTGCTGGCGCGGGTCAACAGGCCTGACGGGCGCCCTTATGTCATCCGTGAGGGATCTTTCGGTGACGCCTTCGTGCTCGACAACCCGGTGCCCTTCGAAGTCGATATTCCGATCGATCGGCCAAGCCTTGATCTGGCGATCACCAAGTCGGCCTCGCGCACCAATGCGGCGCCGGGCGACGCGATTTTTTACACCGTGGTCGTGCGCAACGCTGATCCTGCACGGATCAAGCGCGATGTCGTCTTGACCGATATGCCGTCACGCTGGCTGCGTTTGCGCCGCGATACGATCCGCATCAACGGCGTAGCTGCCCCGCAGGCGGTGACGGTATCGCCCGATGGTCGCGGGCTGACCATCGCGCTTGGCGACGTGGCGGGTGGCGCAAGCGTGCGGGTGACCTATGCCATGACCGTGCGCCCAGACGCGCGGCCGGGCCGTGCGGTGAATGCAGCAAGCGTGCGTGATGCGCTGGGCCGTCAGTCGCGCGCAAGTGCCGTGGTCGACCTCGTGCGCGATGGTATTTCCGACCGGATGACCATCATCGGTCGTATCACCGCGGGCGCATGCCACCTTAATGACGCTGAAAGGCGAGGACTGGGGGGCATTCGCGTGATGCTGGAAGACGGCAGCTTCGCAATCACCGATGCCGACGGCCGCTACCATTTCGAAGGCGTCGTGCCGGGTTCCCATCTGGTGCAGGTGTCTCGCATCACTTTACCCGACGGCGCACGATTGGTCGATTGCTCGCGTTCAACCCGCAATGCGGGCAGCGCGTCTTCCCGCTTCGCGATCGGTCAGGGTGGCAGCTTGGTGGTGGCGGATTTCCATGTGGCCTTGCCCGAAGGCGCGCTCACCCCCCCTGCCGCCCCGGCCCCAGAAGCTGCACCTGTCGTGCCCGCTGCGCCCACCGATCGCGTTACCGCTCCTGCGGATCTCCTCGCGCTTGGTGATGGGGAAGACGGCTTCCTCGCTCCGGCCGAAGATGCCAATCCGCGCGCGCCCGCCGTACGCGTTGCGATCCGCCATCGCCGCGGGCAAAGCGTCGAACTGCTGGTGGATGGCAAGCCTGTCGACCCGCTCGCCTTCGATGGAACGCAGAACCCGGAGAAGGGCAAGTTTGCTGTCAGCCAGTGGCGCGGGGTGCCGCTTATCAATGATCGCACGGTGATCGAGGCGCGCATTATCAACAGCTTTGGTGAAATGACCAAGAGCTTCACGCGCGAGGTGTTCTTTACCCGCACACCGGCGAAGGTCGCGTTTCTGCCCGCGCAGTCCAACCTGATTGCCGATGGTCGCACCCGCCCGGTGATCGCCATCCGTGTGCTTGATCGCAACGGCCGTCCGCTGCGCGAAGGGATTTCGGGCAGCTTCACACTCAACGCCCCTTACGAAAGCGCCGAGCAGATCGATCGCCAGCAGCTCAATCAGCTTACCGGGATGGCGCCAATGGCCGCGCGCTGGGTGGTAGAAGGCGAAGACGGCGTTGCCCGGATCGAACTGGCGCCCACCATGGTCAGCGGATCGCTGCGCCTCGCCTTCGCTTTCGATGATGGCACCATCACCCGCCGTCAGGAACTGGAAGCCTGGATCGAGCCCGGTGATGTCGAATGGACCGTGGTGGGCTTGGCCGAAGGCACGCTCGGCGCGCGTTCGGTGGCCGACAACATGGAGCGGGCCGGCCAGTTTGACAGCGATCTTGGCGATGATGCGCGTATTGCGCTCTATGCCAAGGGCCGGGTGCTGGGGAAGTATCTGCTGACGCTCGCCTATGACAGTGCCAAGCAGCGCGAGGATCAGCGCGTTTTGGGCGCAATCGACCCGCAGGCCTATTACACCGTTTTCGGCGATGCATCGGCTCGGCGCTTTGATGCCGCCAGCCGCGAAAAACTGTATGTCCGCGTCGAAACCGCGACCTTCTACGCGCTCTACGGCGATTTCCAGACGGCCTTTAATCAGACCCTGCTGGCCAATTACAACCGCACCGCCACGGGCGTGAAGGGCGAAGCGCGGATCGGGCAAATCAAGACGCAGGGCTTTGCCGCCCAGATCGCCAGCCGGTTCCAGCGTCAGGAAATCCAGGGGCAGGGTATCTCTGGCCCCTATAGCCTCGCCAGCCGCCGGATTCTGGCCAATTCCGAACGCGTTACGATTGAAGTGCGCGACCGCTTCCGTCCTGAACTGATTGTTTCAACCCGCGAGCTGACCCGCTTTTCCGATTATGACATCGATCTGTTGTCGGGCGCGATCAGCTTTGCCGCGCCGGTTCTCAGCCGCGACGAGAACCTCAATCCGCAATTTATTGTGATCGAATTTGAGGTCGATGGTGCAGGCGATGCGGAATGGAACGCCGGGGTGCGCGCCGATTGGACCACCGATGATGGGGCCATCCGCGTCGGTGCCAGTGCAATCAGCGATGCGGGTCTGACAGGACGCAACGGTCAGGCGCAGCGCACGGATCTAGGCGCGGTCGATGTGCTTGCACGGGTAGACGAGAATACCGAAATCCGCGCCGAACTCGGCATCAGCCGCCGCGAGGGGGAAGCTGCAACCGGCTGGCTGGTTGAAGCGCAACACCAGACCGGGACGCTCGATCTGCTGGCTTACGCCCGCGAGGTCGACAACGATTATGGCATCGGCCAGCAGAACGCCGCTGAGCGTGGGCGCCGTAAGGCCGGTATCGATGGGCGGGTGCTGTTGAGCCAGGAATTGAGCTTTGTCGGCAGCCTGTGGCAGGACGAAACGCTAGGCGACAGCAGCCGCCGCCGCGCAGCGCAGGGCCAATTGCTTCTGGTTCGCCAGCGCACAGACCTGCGGCTTGGCCTTGTGCATTTCAACGACCGTCTGGCCGGTGGCACCCACGCAGCATCCACGGTGCTGGAGGCCGGCGCGACTCAACGACTGTTTGACAACAAGCTGGAGCTTTCGGCGGGCACGGCCGTCGCGCTAGGCAAGGCCGAAAGCCTTGATCTACCAGCGCGGCACCGGCTCGGCGCGCGTTATGCTGTGACGCAGGATGTGCGCCTGGTCGGCACTTACGAGATTGCCGATGGTGAAACCCTCAAGGCGCGTCAGCTGCGCGGAGGGATCGAGGTTTCGCCGTGGCAGGGCGGGCAGGTCGTCACCACGCTGGGTGAGGAAACCATCGGGGAGAACGGCAACCGCAGCTTTGCTGCCTTTGGCCTGTCGCAGACGCTTGCTCTTAGTCCGGCGTTGACGATCGATGCCACGATTGACGGCAATCGCACACTTGGCAGCAATCCGGGAACTGGTAGCGTCGTCAACCCTGGCCAGCCCACAGCCAGCGGCGGCCAGATCACCGGTGGGCTGTTGTTCGAAGATTTCACCGCAGTCACCTTTGGCGCCGCGTGGCGCAAGGACCGCTGGAGCGTCATCGCCCGCGGCGAATTGCGCGATGGCGAAATGGCCGACCGCAAGGGTGTCACCTTCGGCGCGATCCGCCAACTCGGCGAAGGCAGCCTCGTTGGTTCGGGGGCGACTTGGACGCTTTCACAAGCTGCTGGCGGGGCAAGGGCTGAGATCCTTGATGCCAGCATCGCTTTCGCACACCGCCCATCGGCGTCGCCGCTCGCCATGCTGGGGCGGCTTGAATATCGCAGCGACCAGATCACGGGCGGCGTGGCAGGCGAAATCGGCGGCGGCGCGGGTGCCGGGCGGACCGCCTTGGTGGTCAGTGGCGATGCAACCGCGCGCCGCATGGTCGCCAGCCTTTCCACCAATTTCAGTCCACGCGGTCAAGAAGGCGGAGCCGAGGTTCGCCGTCATGAGGTCGCACTGTTCCTTGGCGCACGCCACAATTTCGATCTGTTCGAAGATACCGAGTTTTCCGGAACCAGTGTGCTGGTTGGGTCCGATGCACGCATCGGGATCGGTGAGCGTTTTGAGCTTGGCGCCAGCGCCACGGTGCGCTCCAACCTGACCGACAAGGTCACAAGCTTTGCCTTTGGCCCGACGCTCGGCGTGGTCCCGGCAAAGGGGATGTTGGTGACCGTAGGATACAACATCGAAGGCTTTCGCGACGGCGACTTTGGCGCAGCCCGCAACACCAGCGAGGGCGCGTTTGCCGCCGTGCGGATGGCCTTCGATACCGACAGCTTCAGCTTCCTCGGATTGGGGCGCTAAGCGATGCAAAACACCAGCCTTCGCCTCAGCGCTAACGCGGTATTTACCACGTTTTCTTACATCCAACGGATGATTGCTGCACCGTTCCCCTTGCGCCGCCTGATTGGCCTTGCGGTGTTGATGTGCGGACTGATGTGGAGCCCGGCCGTGCAGGCGCAAAATTGCGGTCAGGCTACCGTGCAAGGCAGAGCGCCTGCCAGCTGGGAGACCTATTGCTGGCTCAACCTCACCAATTACAACGATGTCACGGCACGATCAGCCGCGGGCCAGAACCTCAGCTTCACGCTCCCGGATGGTTCGATCTTGACCTTTAACGCCCGCGTGACCGGCGGGACCACTACGGCCTATAATGCGGTCACATCGCCTTCGTGGACGGGATCGGCGGTCGGCAATGGGGCGTTCGTTGGCATTCCTGGTCGGCCTGTGCTGTACACGGCCGCAGCAGGTACGCGGACCATCGCCTTGACGAACATCACGGTGACGCCGCCTGTAGGTGCGAGTGCAACGATCTACTCCTTCGTTGTTGCGGACGCGGAATCCATCAATGAAAACGAAGCTTTGCGCCTTTCGACCAATGGGGGAAGCTGGCAATTGCTCGATTCCGTGGCACCCATTGGCGGATCGGCTTTCCCACCGATCACCGGAGTTGGCAC
Organism: Erythrobacter sp. 'gip.4 top 5'; assembly: GCF_056495765.1. NCBI lineage: Bacteria > Pseudomonadati > Pseudomonadota > Alphaproteobacteria > Sphingomonadales > Erythrobacteraceae > Erythrobacter > Erythrobacter sp. 'gip.4 top 5'. Next base: position 1,117,846 of record NZ_CP200270.1, read on the forward strand.
CAGCAATGTGAACATTACCGGCGCATCGGGCACCGTCGGCGCCTATATTCTGGGCAGCAACAGCCCCACCAGCGTTACGGTGCAGACGCAAGCGGGCGGGCTGCAAGGGATAATGTTCGCAATCCGCTTTGCCACAATCCGGCTTCAGACGACGGTCAGCGGCGCGCGCCTGAACGCCGCGGATCAATTCACCTATCAGATCGTCAACACGGCAAACGGTGCGACTGTGACCAGTGGCACCACCACCGGATCGGGCGGCGGACCGTTTTCGACATCGCCGCTCAGCCTTTCTGCTGGTGTTCCTATCACGTTGAGAGAGGTGATGGCGTCCGGCAGCGCGAGCACCCTGTCCCAATACGCCACGACGCTGACCTGCGTGAACACCGCCGGGACCACCCGCGCCAACCTGCCGAACAATGTGGCGGCCACCAGCGTCAGCATCGGCCCGCTGGAGTTTGGAGAATATCTGGTATGCACCTTCGCCAACGGCGCGCAGCCCCGGTTGCGGGTGCGCAAGCTGCTGGGATCAGGCGGACGCTTATTCAGCCTTGACCAGTTCACTGTGCGCATCCGCGATGGAGATACGGTTGTAGCGTCCTCCACTACGACCGGGAGTTCTGGCACAGTTGGCGCAGGCGACACCAACCTGATTCAAGTCGTCAGCGGCGTGGCCTATACCGTCGACGAGATTGCGGCTGGATCTGCTACCCTTGGCAATTACACCGCAACCATCGCCTGCACCAATGCCACGAGCGGGTCGGCTACGGCATTACCAGACAGCGTTGGCGGGACGATCACGCTTCGCCCCGGCGACGCCGTTACGTGTGTCATCACCAACACCCGCCCATCCACGGCCCTTCTGATCGTCGACAAAATCGGCACGATCATTTCTGATCCGATCAACGGCACGGTCAATCCGAAGGCCATTCCCGGTGCGATCGTCGAATATGCTATTACCGTGAGTAACGTCGGAACGCGCTCCGTGGATTCAAGCTCGATCGTTATCATCGATATCATGCCGCCTGACATGGCCTTTGCCACGGGCACGCCGATAACCTTCACCAACGGCAGCAGGTCTAGCGGGCTGAGCGCATTCAATGCCGCAACGATGGTGCGCTTTTCTTCTGAAGCGGGCGGATTGGCACCCTACGCCTACGCGCCCACCGGACAGTTTGATAGCAATGTGCGCGGCATCCGCATCGCGCCAACCGGCACGATGCGCGCGGCTTCCACAAGCGCCCCGTCCAGCTTCACGATCCGCTTCAGGGCCCGCGTGCAATAACCTCGTGGGCAAGGGCGAAATTTTGGTCTGGAATATCTCCTTGCGCGATTGGTTTGAAGGGCGGCCTGCAACCGCCCCGCAATCAGTCTTGCGGCATAGCGGCAATGACTTTGCCGGGCGTCATCGGATAGGCAAACACCCGCGCGCCGCAGGCGTCGTAGATCGCATTGGCTATGGCCGCCGCGCCGCCGCACAGGCCCAGCTCGCCCACACCCTTGGCCTGGATCGGGCTGGCCGAGGCATCGCGCTCTTCGAGCAGCAGAACCTCCAGATCCGGCACGTCGCGGTTCACGGGCACGTGATATTCGGCCAGATCGCAATTGACCAAGTGTCCATCGACAGGGTCAAACATCAGCGCTTCGGTCAACGCGTTGCCGATGCACCAGGTCATCCCGCCAAGGCACTGCGACCGGGCGGTGCGTGCGTTGAGCACGCGCCCGATGCCGAAGGCGCCTGTCATGCGACGCACCCGTGTCTCGCCCGTCCAGTGGTTGACTGCGACCTCGGCGAAAAACGCGCCGTAGCTTGAAATCGCCTTGTCCTCGGTGGAGGCACCGGGTTCATAATGTCCGGTGCTGACCAGCCGCGTGCCCGCCAGAACATCGGACAGTGCCTTTTCGCCGCTGTCCCACCGGATAAAGCCGTTCTTGAAGGTGACCGCGTCGGGCACCATGCCGACCAGTCCTGCCAGCGTTTTGCGCAGGTCTTCGCAAGCGAGGAACACTGCGGAACCGCAGGACGCTGCGCCCCAGCTGCCGCCGGACCCTGAACCGGCTGGAAAATCCGTATCGCCCAGACGCACATCAATATCGCCGGGCATCAGGCCCAGCATCTCACCGGCAACCTGGCCAAGGATCGCATAAGTGCCCGTGCCGATGTCGGTCATGTCGGTTTCCACCACCGCAGTCCCGTCAGGGCGCAGGGTGACGCGGGCCTTGGCCTCCATCGCAGAGTGGACGCGCGCGGCGCTGGCCACGCCAGTGCCGATCCACCATTCGCCTTCGCGGGTGTGGCGCGGGCTGCGCGGGCGCTGCTCCCAACCGAACGCCTTCGCGCCTTCGCGCAAGGCTTCGGCCAGCTTGCGCGAGCTGAACGGCTTGCCATTGGCCGGGTGTTTATCGGGAATGTTGCGCAGGCGCAGTTCGATGGGATCGATCCCCGCCTTTTCCGCCAGCATGTCCATCGCCTGTTCGACCGTCTGCACGCCGACAGCCTCGCCGGGTGCGCGCACCGATCCGGCGGTCATGCGGTGAACGCGCGCGATTTCGAGTTGCAGCAGGCGGTTTTCGCCTGCGTAAAGAAACTGGCTCGATTGGAGCACCGGCTCGGCAAAGCTCTCACCGGGGAGGTTCGACACGCGCGCCTCGTGGCCAAAACCGGTCAGGCGGCCTTCGCTACCCGCAGCGAGACGAACGCGCTGGTGCGTTTCGGAACGGCGCATGATCGTCTGGAACACCTGCTGGCGGCTCATCACCACGCGCACCGGGCGGCCCAGATGCATCGCAGCAAGCGCGGCGGCAACGACCTCCTGGCTCACCCCCAGCTTCGATCCGAATCCGCCACCGACATAGGGCGAAATCAGCCGCACCTGGTCTTCCTTCAGCCCCAGCGCGTCCGCCAGTTCAGCGCGGTTGAACTTGAGCATCTGGAGCGAGGCGTAGACTGTCAGGCTTTCATCGTCCCACTGTGCGATCGCCGCATGTGGCTCCATCGCGGCAGAGGCGTGGCCTTCGGTCGTGAACGTCACATCGACGCTGTGCGCGGCCTCGGCCATCGCGTGCGCCAGATCGCCTGTCCGGGTGGTTTCCTCGACCTCGGTATCCACCGCAGCAGGATCGAGCGGCGCGTCCTCGCTGCGTGTCTCGATCACCAGATGCTTGGCCGCATCGCGGGCCTGTTCAAAGGTCTCGGCAACCACCAACGCGACCGGTTGGCCCCAGTAGCAAACCGTTTGCGCAGGTTGGAACGGCGCTTCGCCCGCAGTGCCTTGCGCAGCGCGCCCGGTCATGCGGCTATCCGAGATCACGGCCACAACGCCGGGAAAAGCGAGCGCGGACGCTTCGTCGATGGACAGCACTTCGCCGCGGACGATCGGCACCGTTACCAGCACGCCTTCAAGGCAGCCCTCAACCTCGTATTCGGCGGCATAGGTGGCGGTGCCGGTGACCTTGAGCAGTCCTTCGGGACGCGGCAGCGGCGCGCCAATCACCCCCTGAACGGTGGTGTCGAGCACATTGCGATTGTCAGGCGCATCCTGTTTCAGATGCGCGGTCATCTGTCCACTCCCGTCGCTTCGCACAGGACTGCGGCAAGCGTTCGGCGGGCGAGCGGGATCTTGAAATCATTCTCGCCATAGCCTTGCGCGTCTTCCAGCAGAAGGTCTGCCGCCTTGTCGAACAGCGATAGCGAAGGTTCGCTTCCGACCAGCAGGTCGGCGATGCGTGGATCATGCCACGGCTTGTGCGCCAGGCTGCCGAAGGCGAGATCGGCGCGGGTGAAGCGATTGTCTTCAAGGGCAATCACCGCAGCAACCGAGCACAGGGCAAAGGCATAGGACGAACGCTCACGCACCTTGCGATAAAGCTGGGTACCACCGACCGGCGCGGGCAGGGTAACTGCCGTGATAATTTCGCCCGGTTCCAGCACGTTGTCGCGCTCCGGCGTTGCATCCGGCAGCAGGTGGAACGCGCGCACCGGTACGCTGCGGCGGGACGTTTCACTCGCGATCTCCACCGTGGCATCAAGCGCGGCCATCGCCACCGCCATATCGCCGGGATAGGTCGCGATGCAGTTTACGCTTGCGCCCAGCACGGCATGGATGTGCGCAACCCCGTCAATCGCGCCGCAGCCTGAGCCCGGCTCGCGCTTGTTGCAGGGTTGGTCGATATTGGTGAAATAATAGCAGCGCGTGCGCTGGCACAGGTTGCCGCCGGTGGTGGCCTTGTTGCGCAGCTGCTGCGTGGCGCCCGCCAGGATTGCGCGCGACAGCACCGGGTAGTGTGCGCGCACGCGCGGATGCACCGCTGTTTCGGTGTTGCTCGCCAGCGCGCCGATCCGCAGTCCTTCGCCATCAGGTTCAATGCCGCCGAGCGAGAGCCGTCCAATATCGACCAGTACTCTGGGAGTCTCCACTTGCAATTTCATCAGATCGACAAGGTTGGTGCCTCCGGCCAGCGCCAATGTGCCGGCCTGCGCGGTAAGCTGCGCTGCGTGGGCGAGCCGCTCGGCCCGCTGATAATCGAACGGCCTCATACGGGTTCTCCGGCGACGTCGCGGATCGCCGCAACAATGTTGGCATAGGCGCCGCAGCGGCACAGATTGCCGCTCATCCGCTCGCGAATTTCTTCGTCTGTCAGCTGCGGCGCGGCTTCAAGATCGGCGGTGGCATCGCTGGGCCAGCCCACCGCCAGTTCCTGCAACATCGCGGTCGCCGAACAGACCTGGCCGGGCGTGCAATAGCCGCACTGGAAGCCGTCATGCATCACAAATGCCTTCTGCATTGCGCCGGGTGCCGCCAGCGTGCCGAGGCCTTCGATGGTGGTCACTTCGTCGCCGTCGTTCGTCACGGCCAGCGACAGGCAGGAATTGATCCTGATCCCGTTGACCAGCACGGTGCACGCGCCGCATTGCCCGTGATCGCAGCCCTTTTTGGTGCCGGGCAGGCCTGCGTCCCGGCGGATGAAGTCCAGCAGGCTTGTGCGGGGATCTGCGGGCAGCGGGTAATCGTGTCCATTGATCGAAATGGTCATGGAGCCCCCTATAGGTCTGGCGAAGCGCTTCGGTTGCAAAAAAGACTACGCATCCGTCCGCTTCGCGCATTAACCTCTATCATCTTTTGGGGCGGCCCGTGTGAGCCTGCGGTCCAGGAGCCCCCCGGCGCAATTGGGCGGTGAACACTATTGCATCCAGCCAGCTCGCGCTAAGGGGATAGGCATGACGCACCTTGTTGCCACCACATCGCGCCGTGTTGCGCTTGCCGGAGCGAGCGGGACGATCGGGCAGGCGGTGCAACGCGAGCTTGAAGCGCAAGGACACGTCGTCACGGTGCTAAGCCGCCCCGCTTTGGTGGATCGCGAAACGCTCGCAGCGGCCTTGACTGAGGCGCAGGTCGTGATCTCCTGCATTGCCTCACGCTCGGGCTCGCCTCGGGATGCGCAAGCTGTTGATTACGAGATAAATATTGCCCTGCTTGAGGCCGCGAAAGCCGCGGGTGCAACGCAGTTTATCCTGCTGTCAGCGATCTGCGTGCAAAAGCCGCTGCTGGCGTTTCAGCACGCGAAGCTTGCGTTTGAGGCGGCGCTTGCGGCGAGCGGGATCGGTTTCACGATCATCCGGCCCACGGCTTTTTTCAAGTCGCTTTCGGGGCAGGTGAAGCGGGTGAAGGCGGGCAAGCCCTTCCTGATCTTTGGTGATGGTCGGCTGACGCGCTGCAAGCCGATCAGCGATCGCGATCTGGCGCGGTTTATCGTTTCGGCCATTGATAATGTTGATATGTCAGGAAAAATCCTGCCCATCGGCGGTCCCGGCCCGGCGATTTCCTTGCGCGAGCAGGGCGAATTGCTGTTCGAAATCTCAGGCAAACCCGCCCGGTTCAAGGCGATCTCGCCCAGGCTTTTCGTCGGTGCCGGACGGGCGCTGAGCCTGGGCGCGCCGTTTTCCGATTGGTTTGCCGAGAAGGCCGAATATGCCCGCATCGCGCATTATTATGCCACGGAATCGATGCTGGTGCGCGATCCGGTGAACGGCCGTTATTCCGCCGATCTCACCCCGGAATTCGGGCAGGACACGCTGGAAGATCACTACCGGACGCTTCTGGAAGACGGCTAGGGTGGGTCTAACGGGGGTCTAACAGGGGCCTAGCCGGGGTCTAGCCGGGGTCTAGCCGGGGTCTAACGGGGGGCTAGACGAGGCTAGCGCGGGTCTAGGTGCTACCGGCGCGCAAGCACACGGCTGCATCTTTCTTTGCCTGCATGCCGAACACTCCAAGTATGGCATTCGCGAATGGGCAAAGCGTTGATCGATCGGCGGCGTTGCTAGCACCGACGCTGCCGCGTAGGAAAATGTCGGGGCTATCGCCGGGCATCCTCCATGCTGCTGGGCCTTGGCGTGTTGCACCATGGATAGGGCAAGGGCTGGCCAACAGAGCGGTTGCGCAAATTTCGCAAGGGTGTTTCCTCGGCGGACGATTTACAGATATAAAAATATCTTTATATGATGGTCTCGCAATGGTGATCGAGGACATCTTCAAGGCGCTGGGCGATCCCACCCGGCTGCGCATCGCCCGCCTTTTGGGCGCGATGGAGCTGGCCGTGGGTGAATTGGCGCAGGTGCTGGGGCAAAGCCAGCCGCGTGTGTCGCGTCACGTTGGCATTCTGTGCGATGCGGGCCTGGCCGAACGCCGCCGTGAAGGCAGCTGGGTGTTCCTGCGCCAAAGCGAATCGAGCGCGCCTCTGATCGAGGCGGTGCAGCGCCTGCTCGCGCTCGCCGAGATCGACGAGCCTGCCTTTGCCGCGCTGTGCGATGCCGACCGGCGCAAACTTGCCGCGATCCGTGACGCCCGCGAGGCGGCGGCCGAAACCTATTTTGCCCGCCATGCCGGAGACTGGGACGAATTGCGCGCACTCCATAGCGCTGACGCCGATGTCGAACGCCGCCTGTCCGAAGCCCTGGCCGACGCGCCGTTGGGCGCCATGCTCGATATCGGGACCGGCACGGGCCGCATGGCGGAATTGTTTGCGGACCGGGCCGAACGCGTCGTCGCGCTCGACAAGAACCTCGAAATGCTGCGCGTGGCTCGCGCCAAGCTGCAACATCTGCCCACCGCACAGATCGAACTGGTGCAGGGCGATTTTGCCGACTTGCCGTTTGCCGATGCCAGCTTCGATACGGTGGTGCTGCATCAGGTGCTGCACTTCGCCCCCGATCCTGCCCCGGTCCTGGCCGAAGCGGCGCGGGTGCTGCGCGGGGGCGGGCGGATCGCGATTGTCGATTTTGCCAGCCACGATCACGAAGATCTGCGCACCCGGCACCAGCACGTGCGGCTGGGCTTTTCCGATCGCCAGATGGCCGAATTGCTTCGCGCCGCCGGGTTCATTTCCAGCCCGCCGCTCGCGCTTGATGGCGGCCCGCTTGTCGTCAAGATCTGGACGGCCAAACGCCGCGCCGCGCCCGCTTTGAAAACCCCTGCAAGCCTTACGGAAACCGTCTGATGACCCCGACCCAATCTTCGCCTAGCCTTCACCAGCTTCACGAATACCGCACCGCCACGGACACCCCGCTGTTTTCCGGCCTGCCGGGCGATGTTGCGGTGAGTTTTGAATTCTTTCCGCCCAAATCGGAAAAGATGGAAGAACAGCTGTGGGACGCGGTGACGCAGTTGAAGCCGCTGGAGCCAAGCTTCGTTTCCGTCACCTATGGTGCGGGCGGCTCCACGCGGGAACGCACTCATGCCACGGTCGCGCGGATTATCGGCGAAGCAGGTCTGCCCGCCGCGGCGCACCTGACCTGCGTAGCCGCCTCCAAGGCGGAAATCCGCGACGTGGCTGAACAATATTGGGAAGCAGGCGTGCGCCACATCGTTGCGCTGCGCGGCGATGCGGGTGAGCCGGGCGCACCCTTCACCCCGCATCCTGAAGGCTATGCCAGTGCGGCGGAACTGGTGACGGGTCTGAAAGAAATCGCCGACTTCGAAATCTCGGTGTCGGCCTACCCCGAAACGCACCCCGATGCACAGAGCCCGCAGGCCGACATCGACAATCTGAAACGCAAACTGGATGCCGGCGCGACCCGTGCGATCAGCCAGTTCTTTTTCTCGCCCGAAGCGTTCTTCCGGTTCCGCGATGCCTGCGCCGCAACGGGCATTGATGCCCCGATCCTGCCCGGCATCCTGCCGGTCACCAATGTGGCGCAGGCGCGCAAGTTTTCGCAAGCTTGCGGCACGGAATTTCCGGCGTGGATGGACGGATTGTTCAACGGGCTGGATGAAAAGCCCGCAGCGCGCCAGCTGGTCGCCGCCACCGTGGCTGCCGAATTGTGTCGCCGCCTGTATGCGGGCGGTGTGCGCGATTTCCACTTCTACACCCTGAACCGCCCCGAGCTGGCCTATGCAATCTGCCATATGCTCGGCAAACGCCCTCACACCGCCGATCGTGGCACGGAGCAAGCCGCATGAGCGCTCGCCAGCAACTTCTCGAAGCCGCCAAGGCACGCGTCCTGATTTCCGACGGCGCGTTCGGCACGCAGATCCAGAACCGCAAGTTGACCGAAGCCGATTACGCGGGCGATCTGGGCCTTCCGGCGGATCAAAAGGGCAATAACGACATTCTGGCGCTAACCCGCCCGGACGTAATCGGGGACATCACCCGCGCCTATCTGGATGCAGGGTCGGATATTGTTTCGACCAACACCTTCTCGGCCAACCGCATCAGTCAGGCAGATTACGCCGCCGAGGGCCTGGTCGCGGACATCAACATCGCGAGCGGCAAGATCGCCCGCGCGCTGGCGGATGAATATTCGCACCGGGATGGCCGCCCGCGCTTTGTCGCTGGCGCGATCGGGCCGACCAACAAGACGCTGTCGCTCAGCCCCGATGTCGAAGACCCCGGCTACCGCGAGATCACCTTCGATGAACTCGTCGCGGTCTACAAGGAACAGGCCGCCGCGCTGGTTGAGGGCGGGGTGGATTTCATCCTGATCGAGACGGTGTTCGACACGCTCAACGCCAAGGCCGGGATCATGGCGGTCAAGCAGCTGGAGGATGATCTGGCGCGGGACATTCCGCTGATGATCTCGATGACGCTGACCGATCTTTCGGGCCGCAACCTTTCGGGCCATACGGTGGAAGCGTTTTGGTATGCCGTGCGCCACGCCAAGCCGCTGACGATCGGCCTCAATTGCAGCTTTGGCGCAGAACAGCTGCGCCCGCACGTCAAGGTGCTGTCGCAGATCGCCGATACGCTGCTGATGATTTATCCCAATGCCGGACTGCCTAATGAGCTGGGCGAATATGACGAACAGCCCGAAACCACCGCGGCGCTAGTGGCGGATTGGGCGGACCACGGGCAGGTCAATATTCTGGGCGGCTGCTGCGGATCGAGTCCGGCGCATATTGGTGCAATTGCCAAGGCGGTGGCCCAATCGACCCCGCGCGTGGTGCCATCGCCCAAACCGCAAATGCGGCTCGCCGGGCTTGAGGCATTTATTGCGGCATGAGCCTGCTGCGGCCGCAAACGAGGGCGGGCCGCGTCTGTAAGGTTACGGTTCTGATCAGCTTGGTGATCGCTGGTATGGCGTTATTATTCACGGGAATGAACAATGTGCTGGAATGCGGTGTCGGCTTTGGCGGGGCGCATTGTTATTACACCAGCCCCGAGGTGGCCGAATTGCTGTTTGGGGCTTGGCTTGCGGCCATGTTCGCATCCTTCGCGATCATCCCGCTGATGGTGGTCGCTGTTGTGGCAGGCGGCCTTTGCCTTGTCCGCAAGCAGTGGTGATGGCGCGCAAACGCATGGTTTTAATTAGTTGGCAGTTTTCAAGAAAGCAGTGACGAACGTGACAACATCGGCTTCAAACTTCATCAATATCGGTGAGCGCACCAACGTCACCGGCTCGGCCGCGTTCAAGAAGCTGATCATGGCGGGCGATTATCCGGCGGCGGTCGAAGTGGCGCGCCAGCAGGTCGAAAACGGCGCGCAGGTGATCGATGTTAACATGGACGAAGGGCTGCTTGATGCAGTTCACGCCATGACGACCTTCCTGAAACTGATCGCCGCCGAACCCGACATCGCCCGCGTGCCAGTGATGGTCGACAGTTCCAAGTTTCACGTGATTGAGGCCGGGTTGAAGTGCGTCAGCGGCAAGCCGATCGTGAACTCGATTTCGATGAAGGAAGGTGAGGAGCAATTCCTCCAGCACGCGCGCGTCTGCATGAATTATGGCGCGGCCGCGGTTGTCATGGCCTTTGACGAGACAGGCCAGGCCGACACCAAGGCGCGCAAGATCGAGATCTGCAAGCGCGCCTATGATCTGCTGATGGCCGAGGGCTTCCCGCCTGAAGACATCATCTTCGATCCCAACATCTTCGCGGTGGCGACCGGAATTGAAGAACACAACAACTACGGCGTCGACTTCATCGAAGCGGTGCAGGAACTGCGCGTACTGTGCCCGCACGCACACTATTCTGGCGGCTTGTCGAACCTCAGCTTCAGCTTCCGCGGCAATGAGACCGTGCGCCGCGCGATGCATTCGGTGTTTCTCTACCACGCGATACCGGCAGGCCTCGACATGGCGATCGTCAATGCCGGGCAACTGGACGTTTACGACCAGATCGACCCGGCGCTGCGTGACGCGTGCGAAGATGTGATCCTCAACCGCGATCCCGATGCGACCGAACGCCTCATCGCGCTGGCTGAAAGCTTCAAGGGCAAGTCGGTTGCGGATGAAAAAGCCGCCGAGGAATGGCGCGGCTGGGCGGTGGAAAAGCGGCTTGAGCACGCGCTGGTCAAGGGGATCGACGCGCATATCGTGGACGACACCGAAATCATGCGCGCCGCGATTGCCAAGGCCGGTGGTCGACCGATCGAAGTGATCGAAGGCCCGTTGATGGACGGCATGAACGTGGTCGGTGACCTGTTCGGCAGCGGCAAGATGTTCCTGCCGCAGGTGGTGAAATCCGCCCGCGTGATGAAAAAGGCGGTCGCGCACCTCATCCCCTATATCGAGGCGGAGAAGGACCTGCTCCCTGAAGCCGAGCGGAAGGCCAAGGGCAAGATCATCATGGCGACGGTGAAGGGCGATGTACACGACATCGGCAAAAACATCGTCGGCGTGGTGTTGCAGTGCAACGGCTATGACGTGATCGACTTGGGCGTAATGGTGCCGTGGCCGACGATCCTTGCTTTGGCCAACGACAACAAGGTCGATATGATCGGGCTGTCAGGCCTCATCACCCCCTCGCTCGACGAAATGGTCACGGTCGCTGAGGAAATGCAGCGCGCCGGCATGACCATGCCGCTGCTGATCGGCGGGGCGACCACGTCCAAGGTGCACACCGCGCTCAAGATCGACACCGCCTATGAAGGCCCGGTGATCCACGTGCTTGATGCCAGCCGCGCCGTGGGCGTCGCGTCCAAACTGCTGTCCGACACGCAGCGCGATGGCTACGTCGCGGAAGTTGAAGACGAATATATCGCCGTGCGCGATGCGCGTGCGGGCAAGACCGTCAGCGCGCTGCTGAGCCTCGCCGATGCCCGCGCCAATGCCTTCCCCTGCGATATCGCGCAAAAGCCGCCCGCGCCCGCGCAGCCCGGCCTGCACGTGTTCGACGACTGGAGCATGGCGCACCTGCGGGACTTCATCGACTGGACGCCGTTTTTCCGCGCTTGGGAATTGCATGGCAATTACCCCGCGATCCTGACCGACGAGGTGGTGGGCGAAACCGCAACGCAATTGTTTGCCGACGCCAACGCAATGCTCGACCAGATTATCGCCGAAAAGTGGCTGACCGCGCGCGGCGTGGCCGGATTGTGGCCATGCGGGCGCGACGGCGATGACATTGTGCTCGACAACGGCGTGCGCCTGCCGATGCTGCGCCAGCAGGTGAAAAAGTCGCGTGACCGGGCCAATATGTGCCTTGCCGATTTCATCGACCCATCTGGCGATTGGATCGGCGGCTTTGCGGTCGGCATTCACGGGATCGACTCGCACTCCGAACGCTTCCAGGCAGACAAGGACGATTATTCGGACATCCTGCTGAAGGCGCTGGCGGATCGCTTTGCCGAAGCCTTTGCCGAAGCGCTGCACCAGCACGTGCGCACCACGCTGTGGGCCTATGCGCCGGACGAACAGTTCACCGGCGAGGCGCTGATCAAGGAGCAGTATCGCGGCATTCGGCCAGCGCCGGGTTACCCTGCATGCCCCGACCACTCGATCAAGCCGATCCTGTTCGATCTGCTCGATGCGCCCAAGAACACCGGCCTGACCCTGACCGAAAGCTTTGCGATGTGGCCGACGGCGGCGGTATCGGGCTTCTATTTCGGGCATCCGCAGGCCGAATATTTTGGGGTTGCCCGTGTCGGCCCCGATCAGGTTGAGGACTATGCGCGCCGCCGCGAGGTCGACATGGCGACCGCCGAGCGCTGGCTACGGCCGAATTTGGATTGATTGCAGACGGGATGGCGGCGATGTTGCACGGCATGGTCCGCTGCATCATCGCCCTTCTTGCGTTGTTCGCCCCTGTCGCAACCCATGCTGCCCCGCCGCCCGCGACGGTTGTGGTCGCTTTCGATCGCGACACCATTCGCCCGTTGATCGTCGAAGGGTTGGCGAACAAGGACAGCGGGCGCGCGGTGGAGGCGAATGATCCGGTGCGGATCGCCTCGATCTCGAAGCTCATCATGGCGCTCGCCGCGCTTAGGCTAGCGGACGAAGGCAAGGTTGATCTGGAGCGCGATGTTTCGGACTATCTCGGGTGGAAATTGCGCGCGCCTTCCAACCCGGATGATCCGATCACGCTTCTGCATCTGTTGATGCACCGCGCCGGGTTGAGCGACCGGGCGGGCTATATCATTTCGCTTGGAGACAGTCTGGAGGCCAAGCTGTCGGACCCGGCGGCATGGCGCGAAACAGGCTCGCCGAACTGGGACTCGTTTGAATATGCCAATCTGGGCGCGCCGTTGGTCGCCACTGCGCTCGAAGCGGCGTCGGGCGAGCGGTATGACCGCTTGGTGGAGCGGCTGGTGTTCGCGCCGCTGGGAGTGAAGGCCTGCCTCAACTGGATCGGTTGCGACGCCGAAATGCAAGCGCGCGCGGTGACGCTTTATCGTGACACCGGCGAAGTGGCGCGTGACGATCCGGCGGATATGCCCCCGAACTGCGCGATCCCGCTTGCTGAAGGGCAGGCGTGTGACATTGAAGCCTATAAGCCCGGTACCAATGCTTCGATTTTCTCACCGCAGGGCGGGGTGCGGATCGGGATGATGGATCTGGCAAAGATCGGGCAGGCACTGATGGCAGGGCCGCGTGGCGGCTTTTTGTCCGATGTTCCTTTCGGTGAATGGCTGTTTTCAATGGCGCGCGAAAATGAGGGGGAGGAATTCTTCTGCTCCTACGGTCTTGGCGTCCACATGATCGAGGCTGTGCCTGACGGTTGTCTCGATAAGCTGTTCAGCGATGGCCGCGCGCGGATGGGCCATTCGGGTGAAGCTTACGGGTTGCAATCGGGTTTATGGATTGATTTCGAGCGAGGAGAGGGCTTTGCCTATTTCACGACCGAAGTCCCGCCCCCGGCAGGCGGTGAGGACACCGGCGGGTTCACGGAGCGCGAAAAGGCGTTGATGGCGCGGGCGCAAGCCCTGTTGGCGAAAAGCGACGACTAGGCCGTGACCGCAATCGCTGAAACCCGGCCTGGCCTCGTGTTGCCGCCCGGGCGCATCGTCTGGGTGGGCAGCGCGGTGCTGCTGGCCGCCTATATCGCGCTTGCGGTGCTCGTCCCTGCCGATCCGGCGTTGCTCGCCAAGCTGTGGTTCCTCCCCGGTGTCGGCGTAATCGGCGCTATCATTGCCAACACGTCGGGTACAGGCGGTGGGGTGGTGTTCGTGCCGGTGTTCAACGCTTTGCGCGAATTGGGCGTGATGACACTTACCCCGCTCAGCGTAGTAGGCGTGTCGATGGCGATTCAGAGCTTCGGTATGACCATGGGCAGCTTGCGCTGGACTGACCGACTGTTGCACCAGCCCGCGCCCGGTCCACTGGAGGCGCAGGTGCGGCTGAAAGACTTTGCCACAGTGGTGCTGGGCGTGCTGGCGTTGTCGCTCCCGGCCATGCTGGCGACCCAGCGGCTCAGCAGCTTCGATCAGCAGACCGTGCTCTATGGCTACAAGGCATTTTCAATTGCCCTAGGGCTGGCGCTGATTGCCGCGACCTGGACCATCAACGCCGCCCGGCCTGAACGAAACGGATTGGCGCGCGGCGATCTGATCGTGCTGCTTGTTTTGGCCATTCCCGGCGGCGTGCTGACTGCGCTGTTCTCGGTCGGGATGGGCGAACTGGTCGCGCTGTACCTGTTCATCCGCCACTATCCGGTGCTGCTGTGCACCGGCGCAGCCTGCGTGATTTCAGCGGTGAGCTGTATTGCCGGGGTGGTGTGGCATATCGACGCAGGAACGATCGCGTGGGAGGTGCTGTTGCTCGCTGCGCCTACGGCGGTGTTGGGCGGCTTTCTGGCACGGCCGATTGCGCTGTGGCTGGGGGCAAAACGGCTGAAAACCATGGATGGCAGCTGGATTGTGCTCTCGGCGCTCTATTTGCTGTGGCTGAACGCGCAATAACCGCCATTCGCCCGATTGACGCGGTGCAGCAAATCGCGCATCGCGCAGGGGTCTTCCGCGGCAGAAGCGATTCTGTTTCGGGCAGGCGAGCGGGAGAGCTCGTTGCTTTTCTAAAGTAGCGGCGCCGAAGGAGCAACCGCCCCGGAAACTCTCAGGCCACCGGACCGCTCGGCTGCGTGACACTCTGGAAAGCGTCTCGGGCCATCGCCCGCGGCCACCGAAGGGGTAAGGCCCACGCGCAGGATTTGCGTCGCGGGTTCAGTCTCTCAGGTTCACCCGACAGAGGGGGCAGGTTCATAGCGGCGCCGTTCGGCTCCGCTGGCCTTGCCGTTTCTGCTTGCCGGGGTGATTTTCTGTGACTGACCACGATACCCAAGCCCATAGTGACGAGCAGCTGGAAGACCTGCCGCTGGACGCGCTGCCGCTGGATGCCTGGCACCGGGCGCGCGGCGCGCGGATGGTGCCGTTTGCAGGTTACGACATGCCGATCCAGTATGCTGGGCCCCACGGCGGCATCGTGGCTGAACACAATTGGACGCGGGAAAACGCAGGCCTGTTCGATGTGTCGCACATGGGGCAATTGCTCATCAGCGGCGAAGGGGTGGAAGCCGCGCTGGAAGCGGTGCTCCCCATCGATCTTTCGACACTCAAGCATGGCAATCCACGCTATTCGTTGTTGCTGGACGAACACGGCGGTGTGCTTGACGATCTGATGGTCACGCGCTGGGAAGACGGGTTCTACCTCGTCGTTAACGGTGCGACCAAGTGGGACGATATCGCTCATCTGCGCGAACACCTGCCCGATGAAGTGACGATCAGCCACATGGACGATTCCGCGCTGCTGGCGTTGCAGGGGCCAAAGGCCTTTGCGGCGCTTGACCGGCTGGTGGCCGGTAACACACCACTGGGCGCGTTGACCTTCATGAAGGGCGCGACCTTTGCCTTTACGGGCGCCGGCGTCGATGTGTGGATCAGCCGCTCGGGCTACACCGGCGAGGACGGGTTTGAGATTTCGCTCCCCGCCGAAGCTGCCGCCGAGATTGCGGACCTGCTGTGCGCCGAGCCGGAAGTGCAGCCCATCGGCCTTGGCGCGCGGGACTCGTTGCGGCTGGAGGCGGGCTTGCCGCTTTACGGCCATGACATGACGCCCGAAACCTCGCCCATTGAAGCGGGCCTGATCTTCGGCATCAACAAGCGTCGCAGAACGGAAGGCGGCTTCCCCGGCGCAGACCGCATCATCCGCGAGATCACGGACGGCACACCGCGCCGGTGGGTCGGCCTCAAGCTCGAAGGCCGCCTGCCTGCCCGTGAAGGCGCCGAGGTGTTCAGCGGCGCCGACCATGTCGGCACTGTCACCAGCGGCGGCTTTTCCCCCACCTTGGGCGCGCCGATCGCCATGGCCTATGTCGCCAGTGGCCATGCCGCGCCCGGCACCGCACTTGACGTCGAAGTCCGGGGCAAGCGTCTTGCCGCCGCCGTTTCGCCCACACCTTTTGTACCCCACCGCTATCACCGAGGGACCTGACCGATGCGCTATTTCACGGAAGAACACGAATGGATCGACGTTGACGGTGACGTCGCAACAGTCGGCATCACCAATTATGCGCAAGGCCAGCTGGGGGATATCGTCTTCGTCGAACTGCCCGTGGTGGGCACCGGCGTCGAAAAGGGCAAGGACGCCGCCGTGGTCGAAAGCGTCAAGGCGGCATCGGACGTCTATGCGCCGATCACCGGCGAAGTGACCGAAACCAACCCCGCGCTCGAAGAAGACCCTGCGCTGGTCAACTCCGCGCCTGAGGCCGAAGGCTGGTTCTTCAAGATGACCATCGCCGATGCAGGCCAGCTTGACGGGCTGATGGACGACGCCGCGTACAAGGCGTTCGTCGAAAGCCTGTGAGGAACCTTGCGGCCTTGACGACCCGCGTGACCGCCGCCGCCTCGCAGGAGGGTTGGCGGGGTGGTGGCCACTCAATGGACCGTCCGGGGCAGTCTGATAGGGGCGCAAGAGCGGTTCATCGCATCTGGCTCGCCCCGTGGATACGTACCACTCATAGCGGCCTTGCACGTTTCGCCGGGGCGCTCACCGATTTTGCCGCGCACAGCGCGGGCCACGCCTGACCCTTTCACCCCCAGCCACGGAAGCACCTCTCCCATGCGCTACCTTCCTCTCACCGACACCGACCGGCAGGCCATGCTGGCGAAGATTGGCGCAGCCACGGTCGACGATCTGTTCGTCGATGTGCCTGAAGTGGCGCGCCTCGATGGCCCGATCCATGGACTGCCGATGCACGCCAGCGAAATGGCGGTGGAACGGCACATGAAAAAGCTGGCGGCCAAGAACCTGGTGGCGGGCGACGTCCCCTTCTTTCTCGGGGCAGGCGCTTACCGCCACCACGTCCCCGCCAGCGTTGACACAGTGATCCAGCGCGGCGAGTTCCTGACGGCTTACACGCCTTATCAGCCCGAAATCGCGCAAGGCACGCTGCAGGTCCTGTTCGAGTTCCAGACTCAGGTTGCGCGCCTCTATGGCTGCGCAGTGGCCAATGCCTCGCTTTACGACGGATCGACCGCGTGCTGGGAGGCGGTGGCGATGGCGACCCGCGTGACCAAGCGCAGCCGCGCGGTGCTGTCAGGCGCGCTGCATCCCCATTACGCCCAAGTGGTCAAGACCATGGCGCACTTCACCGGGGACACCATCGCCGACGCGCAGCCTGCGATCAGCGCCGATCCCGATCTGGACGGCCTGATGGCGCGGATTGACGAGGACACCGCCTGCGTTGTGGTGCAATACCCCGATATTCTGGGCCGGATCAGCGATCTGACCGCCGTGGCCGAAGCCGCGCACGCCAAGGGCGCGCTGCTGGTGGTGGTCAACACCGAGCCTGTGGCGCTGGGGGCAATCAAGAGCCCCGGTGAAATGGGCGCGGATATTGTGGTGGGCGAAGGGCAATCGCTGGGCGTCGGCCTGCAATTCGGAGGTCCTTACCTTGGCCTGTTTGCGGTGCGCGATTCCAAGCATGTGCGCCAGATGCCGGGCCGCCTGTGCGGCGAGACCACCGACGCCGAAGGCAAGCGCGGCTTCGTGCTGACGCTGTCCACCCGCGAACAGCACATCCGCCGCGAGAAGGCGACCAGCAATATCTGCACCAATTCCGGCCTGTGCGCGCTGGCCTTTACCGCCCACATGACGCTGCTGGGAGAAAAGGGCCTGCGCCAGTTGGCAGCGGAGAACCACCGCCTGGCCTGCCAGGCCGCCGACCGTCTGGCAAAGGTGCCGGGGGTACGCCTGCTCAACACTGCGTTCTTCAACGAATTTACCCTGATCCTCGAAGGCAAGCCCGCGCGCGAAATCGTGCGCGATCTGGCGGATCGCGGCGTGTTGGGCGGGGTGTCACTGGGCCGGTTGTATGCGGGCGTTGCGGCGCTGGAACATGCGCTGCTGGTTGCTGTGACCGAGACCACCACCGAAGACGATATCGAGCGCCTCGCGCAGGAACTGGAAGCCAGCATCAAGGAGACCGTGCAATGAACGCCCCGAACAAGTCTGGCTGGAAGCCCGCGATGGAATTGGCCGATCATGACGGCAACACCCAAGTTGCAGGCGGCCCCACTACCACCACCGGCAACCGCGCGCTGATGCTGGAAGAACCGCTGCTGTTTGAAATCGGCCGTGTCGATGTGACCGGCGTTGATCTGCCTGCGGTTGATCCGGACGCACCCAATCGGCTTGGCGGACTTGGCCGGGCAGAGCCAATCGGCCTCGTCGGTCTGACTGAGCCGGAAACCGTGCGCCACTACACCCGCCTCAGCCGCCAGAACTACGGGATTGACCTGGGCTTCTTCCCGCTCGGCAGCTGCACCATGAAGCACAATCCGCGCTTGAACGAGAAGATGGCGCGCCTGCCCGGCTTTGCCGACATCCACCCGCTCGCGCCGCAATCTGCGGTGCAGGGCGCGCTCGAGGTGATGAACGAGCTTGCCAACTGGCTGGTTACGCTGACGGGCATGCATGCCGTCGCGATGAGCCCCAAGGCAGGGGCGCACGGCGAATTGTGCGGAATGCTGTGCATCCGCGCCGCGTTGGAAGCGCGCGGTGATGCGCGTGAGGTTGTGTTGGTGCCGGAAAGCGCGCACGGCACCAATCCTGCCACGGCCGCTTTTGCGAATTACCGGGTCGAAAATATTCCCGCGACTCCCGAAGGCCGCGTCGATCTGGCAGCGATGAAAGACCGGCTTGGCCCGGATGTGGCAGCGGTGATGATCACCAATCCCAACACCTGCGGCCTGTTTGAAGCTGATCTGCGTGAAATCGCAGATGCCGTGCATGCTGCTGGCGGATATGTTTATTGCGATGGCGCCAACTTCAACGCCATCGTTGGCAAGGTACGCCCGGGAGATCTGGGCGTGGATGCGATGCACATCAACCTGCACAAGACCTTTTCCACCCCGCATGGTGGCGGTGGGCCAGGTTCAGGTCCGGTGGTTTTGTCCGAGGCCTTGGCTCCCTATGCGCCGCTGCCTTTCGTGCGCAAAGACGGTGCCGGCGCGTTCTACCTCGTCGAAGAGGAGAACCGGGAGGAAGGCGGGCCGACCTTTGGCCGCATGACCGCGTTCCACGGGCAGATGGGCATGTTCACCCGCGCGCTTACCTACATCCTCAGCCACGGCGCTGACGGGTTGAAGCAGGTGGCAGAGGACGCAGTGCTCAACGCCAACTACATCCTGCGCGGCATGGAAGATATTCTCCATGCGCCCTTCGCAGGCTCTGGCCCCTGCATGCATGAGGCGCTGTTTGGCGACAAGGAGTTCACCAATGGCCACACCACGCTCGATGTTGCCAAGGGTCTGATCGACGAAGGCTATCACCCGATGACCGTCTATTTCCCGCTGGTGGTCCATGGCGCGATGTTGGTCGAGCCGACCGAAACCGAAAGCAAGGCGACCATCGACCAATTCATCACCGCCTTCCGCAGTGTCGTGGAACGGGCGCTGGCGGGTGACGAGGCGCTGAAGCAGGCGCCTTATTACGCGCCCCGGCGGCGGCTTGATGAAACGGGCGCGGCGCGCAAGCCCAAGCTGGCGTATGAGGGGTAATCGAACCTAGGTTCGGATCAGGATTTGGGAGGGGCGGGCGTGTTGTCCGCCCCTTCGGTTATCTCCGGCCCGTTTTCCGGCACCACGACGATCCTGAACTGCTTGAGGTTCATGATTGCCAGATAAAAGCCGACCACGGTCAGCACGCTTGATCCCAGAACGGCAAAGCCTGCGCCTTGCGCGCCTTTCCAGCCGATCGCGGCTTCCAGCATGACCAGTGCAAGGATCGTCGGGAACAGGCGCACCAGGAAGGCCACGTGCGCCTTGCCTGCCGATACCAGCAGGGATTCGAGGCTCGCCCCCACCAGCTCCACTGCGCCCGCGATGCTGAGGATGATCATCGCCCAATAGAACCCGGTGAACTCCTCGCCCGCAATCAGGGCAATGCCCGGTCGGCCCAGCATGATCGCGGTGATCACGGCGGTCACACCCGCCAGCGCGGCAATGTTTGCCATGCGCCGCGCGATGTCCACCGCGCCGTCACGCGATTGCACCAGTTCGGGCAGGATCGCCTTGGAGATGGTCTGCGCCAGCGCGATCAGCGCCACGCCCAGCTGGTTGGCGATACGGAATCCGCCCGCAAGATACGCCCCGCCGAACGTGCCCACCAGCAGGATCATCACCTGCTTGCCCGCGACCGCGAGGCTACCCGACATATTGGTCGACAACACGAACTTCCACGCGTCCTTGTGGCGCGAGGGGATAGCGCGCAGGCTGATCGAGGCCAGCGTGACCGGCTGGACGCGCAAGGCGACCACCCACAGCGTCAGCGCGGTTGTCACTTCGGACAGCGCAAAGGCGAGGATGAAGCCGATCACATCGGGCATGAGCCACCAGGCGAGCAGGGTGCCCCCGGTGCGGATGACCGGCTGCACCGCTTCGGCCCCGGCGGCCTTGCCGTATTCCGAATGCAGCCGCAGCATCCCGGTGGGCGTCGTGCGGATCGCCAGCAGCGAGACCACGCAATAGATGAAAGTCAGCCACATCAGTTCGGGCGGCACATCCAGCCATAGCGGCGCGGTGAGCACCAGCACCGCTGACGCCAGCGTGCCGACCGCCATCGACACCCCATCGAGCGCCACGGCGAACCCGGTCGCTTCGCGCGCGCGGGCGATATCGACCCCCGGTTCGAACGGGTTCGCGCCCCAGCGCACGATGAATTGCCAGGTCTGGAAACTGGAAAACCCGGTGACCGCCTGCCCCAGCGCAATGATCAGCGCAAATTGGCCAAAGCCGATCGTGCCCAGCGTGCGCGCCGTGATGGCGAGATAGACAAGGCTGAGCACCGCGTTGAAACCGCGCCCGCCCAGCAGCCAGCCCATGTTTGCGAAGACCTGCTTCATGCGGTGTCCAGGACGGCCTTATTGGGTTGCCGAAGCGATCAGGGGCGGGGTGACCATAGCGCGCAAGCCTCTGCCGCAAATCACGCATCCCGCCAAGCATCGACGGCGCATCAGAAGCAACAAATGCGGTGGCCTGAGCGGCAGACGCTTTTGATCATCACCCCATCGTTGGGATCACAAAGGCGTTTGACCCATCCGGTGAGCCATCGGGCCAGCGCTGAGTGATCTTCTTGTTCTTGGTCCAGAACCGGAGGCCCTCGGTGCCATACTGGTCAATATCGCCAAAGCCCGATCGCTTCCATCCGCCAAAGGAATGGTAGGCAACCGGCACCGGGATCGGCACGTTGATGCCGACCATCCCGACATTGACCCGCGCGGCAAATTCGCGCGCGGCGTGGCCGTTGCGGGTGAAGATCGCGACGCCGTTGCCATACTGGTGCTCCGACGGCAGCCGTACCGCTTCTTCGAAGTCCTTGGCGCGCACGATCTGGAGCATGGGCCCGAAGATTTCTTCCTGATAGCTTTTCATCTGCGGGGTGACGTGGTCGATCAGGGTGGGGCCGACGAAGAAGCCCTTTTCATGGCCCTGCAGCGTGTACCCGCGACCGTCGACGACGATCTCCGCGCCTTCGGCCTCGGCCACGTCGATCCACTGTTCGATCCGCGCCTTGTGTTCGGGCGTGACGACGGGGCCGTAATCCGCATCGGGATCGTTGGAGACGCCGATGCGCAAGCCTGCGATGGCGGTCAACAGCTTGGCCTTGAGCCGTTCTGCCGTTTCCTCGCCTACTGGCACCACCACCGGAAGCGCCATGCAGCGTTCCCCGGCCGAACCAAAGGCCGCGCCGGTGAGGTCGTTCACCACCTGATCCAAGTCTGCATCGGGCAGCACGATCCCATGGTTCTTCGCCCCGCCAAAGGCCTGCACCCGCTTGTTATTGGCGCTGCCGCGGCTGTAGATATATTGCGCGATGTCGGACGAGCCGACGAAGCTGATCGCGGCAATATCAGGGTGGTCGAGGATCGCGTCGACCATTTCCTTGTCGCCGTGGACGACCTGCAACAGCCCTTCAGGCGCGCCCGCTTCCAGGAACAGTTCGGCCAGCCGCATCGGCACGCTTGGATCGCGCTCCGAAGGCTTGAGGATGAAGGCGTTGCCTGCCGCGCAGGCCATGCCGAACATCCACATCGGGATCATCGCCGGGAAGTTGAACGGGGTGATGCCCGCCCCGATACCGAGTGGCTGACGCATCGAATAGACATCGATCCCCGGCCCCGCGCCGTGGGTATATTCACCCTTCATCACCTGCGGGATGCCGCAGGCATATTCGATCACTTCGAGCCCGCGCTGCACATCGCCGCGCGCGTCGGGCACGGTCTTGCCATGTTCGGACGACAGCATTTCGGCCAGCGACTGCATGTTCGCTTCGACCAGCGCCTTGAAGGCGAACATCACCCGCGCACGGCGCTGCGGGTTGGTGGCGGCCCATTCGGGCTGGACGCGGCGGGCGGCGGCAACGGCCTGCGCCAGCAGCGCGGCATCGCCCAGTGCGACTTCGGCCTGCACTTCGCCGGTCGATGGGTTCCAGATGGCGTGCTTGCGGGTGGGGGCGGGCGTATCGCCGACGATAAAGTGGTCGATCTGACGCAGGGTCTGGGTCATGGGGGGGAACTCTCCTGTCTCTGGCCCTCCAATGGCGATGCGGACCTACGCTGGCAAGTCTTGCGACCTTCGCGAAAATGCTGGCGCGCAAGGGGGCGGGCGGGCAGGTTGTGCGCTGAACAGGTCGAGAGGGAAGCGATGATGGGCAAGACATGGCAGTTGATGGTCGGTATGGCGGCGGCATTGGCAGGCTGCGCCCTGACGCCTTCTGCATCACCGCCCACCTCCCCTCCGGCATCCATCGCTGATGACGACGCGCTGTTTGTACCCGGTAGCCTCGAACTGGCTGCTACCGGATACACCTTCACCGAAGGTCCGGCGTGGGATGGATCGCGGCTGATTTTCAGCGATATTCCGGGGGACACCGTTTATGCGCTCGTCCTGTCAGAGGGCGCGCCCAAAGTGCTCTATGCGCCGTCCGCGATGGCCAATGGCCATACCTTTGACCGCGACGGGCGCCTCATCAACGCCGAACACGCCAGTGGCGAAGTCACCCGCTGGACGCCAGAAAACGGCCGCCAGACCATCGTTTCCACCTATCAGGGCAAGCGCCTGAACAGCCCCAATGATGTGGTGGTGCGCCGCGACGGGATGATCTTTTTCACCGATCCGCCCTACGGCCTTGGCCAACGCGCGGCAGAGCTGGATTTCTCGGGCGTCTTTGCCTTTGACGAGGCAAGTGGTCGCATGGCCTTGATCGACAATGCGCTTTCGCGGCCCAACGGCCTCGCCTTTTCGCCGGACGAGCGCGTGCTTTATGTCGGAGACACCGCCACCCAGACGCTGTGGGCCTATGACATCGCGGCGGATGGCACCGCGTCGGGCAAGCGTGTGGTTGTCGATGTGACCGATGACAGCAAGCCCGGCCGGGTCGATGGCGTCAGGGTGGATACGGATGGGCGGGTGTGGTTCACGTGCCCCGGCGGCATCTGCGTGGTCGATCCGACCAAAGGCGCCGTCCTGGCGCGGCTGGAAACGCCCAAGCGCGCCACCAATCTGGCATGGGGCGGGCCGGACCTGTCGGAGCTGTACATCACCGCGCTGACCGATGTGTACCGCGTGAAAACCCGCGCGCGCGGGATTGGATCGTCGAGCCGCTAGTCTGACGGGATCAGCGTAATCGCGGTCTGGCGTCCGTCGATGTAACGCACGGTTTCGCCATCGAAGAAGGCGTCCTCCTCAGTCCGGAAATCGACCCGCTGCCCGCCCCACTCGGGCACCGACGCATAGGATGTTAGCTCGATCGACCATGCCGTGTTGGCCCGGATCGGGCCTTGCCCACGCGGGTCGGGGTTCTGATTGTCCCAGAACCCGATGCTCGGCCCCGCGCCATGGCCGTGATAGCCGATGGGGTGGGTGTAGATCGAAGGATCAAGCCCCGCTGCGATCGCATCGGCGCGGGCCTGTGCAAGCGCGTCGTTGCCGCTGATCCCCACCTTGAAGGCGCGGGTGAGGTAATCCTGCACCCGGTTGCTGTTCGCAAGGCCAGCGCGCAGTCCGGCGGGGGCTTCGGTTTCACCCGGCTTCAGCACATAGGCGAGATGCTGGGTATCAGTGTTGAGCCGCAGGTAGGTGAAGCCGAAATCGGTCCACAGCAGATCGCCCGGCTGAATCACTTCGTCGCCTTCGATCATGCCCGTCACGCCGGCGCGCTGGATCGCCACCGAAGGATGAAACCACGGATCAAGGCCCAGTCCCATCAGCCGGTCACGATACCACCATTGTACCTCTTGTGCGGTGGTGACGCCGGGCGTGATCACGGCCCGCGAAAATGCCTCACCAATCACCGCGTGGGCGGTGCGAACAATGGTGGGATACAGCGCCATCTCACTGGCCGTGCGGGTTTCAAGCCAGCGGATCGACAGCCCCTCGCCGCTGACCACGCGGTCATGCAGGGCAGGGGGCAGCTTTGCCATGAAGCGATCATATTGGCTCAGCGTCATACCGTCGGCGAACTGGGTGAGATCGGAGGAATTGATCGCGATTTTCTCCGGGTTTTTCGCCGCGATCAGATCGGAGACGGCCTGCCACTGATCGGGCTGCGCGTCAGGGTTCCAGGTTGGCGCGAACAGTCCGCCAAGGCCATAGCGGCTGACTGTCAACCGCTCGACCGGCTGGCCTTCGCCCGGATCATGAAACACGAGGATCGTGCGGCGGCGGGCGTGCATGTTTTCGGCATCGAGCATGGTGGCGACCACCGGTTCCTCGAAATATTCGCGCGCCACCAGCAGCCACAGGTCGATCCCCTCTTCGCGCATGATCTGCGGGATCAGGGTGTCAAGCCGCTCGGCCAGGATGCGGTTTTCGAGTGTAGCGCGCGCGCGTGGGCTGAGGATTGGTGGCAATTCGGGCGCCGCGACCTCGGTTTGGCTGAGTGTCAGCGGCGCCTGCGCTTGGGCGCCCGCCGGGACCGCCGCAGCCGCCAGCAGGCCTGCGATTGCGCCTACGGAAATAACGTGCTGCCCGATCATGCCGAAGTCCCTCTGCCTTAAAATCAGTGTTCTGGCGAAGGCACAACGCAGGATCAAGCGTTTGCGCGATCGGCGCGCTGGTGTGTCGGCGCTTGCCGTTGGCCGTGGGCCGGGGCTAACGCGGGCGGCATGAAACAGCCGTCCGCCGCGCCGCGCCTGCACGCCCTGGTTGCCGAAAACGGCAATGTCACCGAAATCCCGCCGCACGCGGTTGTGACCTATGCGGGGCTGGGATTCGTATGGCTTCATGCCGAGAGCGCGGCGCAGGCCAGCCGTGACGATCTGCCCGCCTATGTCCCGCCGATGGCAGCCAACGCGCTGGTGGCGCAGGAGACCCGCCCGCGTTGTGACGAGGTGGACGAGGCCGCACTCATCAACCTGCGTGGCACCGCAGCGGACACGATGCAGGACAGCGACGGGCTGGTGTCGATTCGCGTGTGGGTCGAAGGGCGGCGGGTCACATCGGTCAGCCGTCACCGCCTCGCCGCGCTGGGCAAGGTCGACGCCGCTATGCGCGCCGGGCGGCTGATGGACGGCGGCGATTTCGTGGCCGCGCTGGCGCAGGCGATTTCGACCGAGCTCGATCCGCAAGTGGCCGATCTGGGTGACCAGCTTGATGATTGCGAAGGGATGCTCGATGGTGGCGATATCTATGCACTGCGACGCAAGATTGCCGGGCTGCGCAGTCAGGCGATTGTCCTGCGGCGGTTTGTCGCGCCCGACCGCGATGCGCTGGGCGCGATGGCGCAACTGGAATTCGCCTGGATCAGCAAGGAGGACCGGATGCATCTGCGCGAGGCGGCAGACCGCTTTGCGCGCATGGCCGAGGAACTGGAGGCCGTGCGCGAGCGCGCCGCGCTGCTGCACGAGCAGCTGACCGATCTGCGCGCAGAAAAGATCGACCAGCGCAGTCTGGGCATTGCCGTGACGGCGTTTATCTTTTTGCCCCTGACCTTCGTGACGGGGCTGCTCGGCATGAATGTCGAAGGCATTCCCTTTGCCTCTCACCCCTGGGCATTCTGGGGCGTGGTGGGTTTCTGCCTGCTGATCGGCGCCGTCGTGATGGGCTGGTTCGCGTGGCGACATTGGCTTGAGGACTGAGCGTTGGCAGCGATAGGGCAGCGATCCGGTGTTGACCAGCCGCGGGGAATCGTGGCAACGGCGCTGATCGTGACCGCAGGCGTACAGCCGCGGCCGCCATGCGGGTGTAGCTCAATGGTAGAGCAGCAGCTTCCCAAGCTGACGACGAGGGTTCGATTCCCTTCACCCGCTCCACAATCCTGCACCTCAAACTGCGCTGACGGATTGTCGCGCTGTCACCACGCGCCGGTGTTGGGCATTGACACCCACGGTTCTGCCGGTGCCTTGTGTTCGCCCATTTGAAGCAGTTCCACCGAGATGCCATCGGGCGAGCGGACAAATGCCATATGGCCATCACGCGGAGGGCGATTGATCGTCACGCCCCCGGCTTGCAGCCGGGCGCAGGTTTCGTAGATATCGTCCACCAGGTAGGCGAGATGGCCGAAATTGCGGCCGCCTGTGTAGCTTTCCGGCGCGCTGCCATCTTCGGGCGGCCAGTTATAGGTCAGTTCGACCTCGGCCTGGGCGCGTTCGCCTTCGCCGCGATAATCTTCATCGGCGGCCAGGAAGATCAAGGTGAAACGTCCGGCTTCGCTTTCCATTCGCCGGGTTTCTTTCAGCCCCAGCAGTTCAAAGAAGCGGACCGAAGCGTCCGGGTCGGACACCCTCAGCATGGTGTGAAGATAGTGCATGATCAGCGCGCCTGGGTCTTCAGAACGTCCATCACCAGTTCGGCGGTGCGGGTTGCGGAGGCCGGGTTTTGGCCGGTAATCAGATTGCCATCGCGCAGCGCAAAGGGTTCAAAATCCGGGCCGCTTTCATGCTTGGCGCCCAGCTGCTTCAAGCGGGTTTCGAGCAGGAACGGCACGGCTTCGGCAAGACCCACGGCACGTTCTTCGCTGTCGGTGAAGGCCGCAACGCGCCGTCCATTGACCAGCGGCTTGCCATCAGGCCCAATGGCCAAAACCAGTCCGGCCGGCCCGTGGCACACGGCCGCAACGATCTTGCCCTGCCGGTCAAGCCGCTCGATCAGGCGCGCGAGTTCCTCGTTATCGGGATAATCGAACATGGTGCCGTGCCCACCGGGCAGGAAGACCGCATCGAAACCGGAGGTGTCGATGCTGGTAAAAGCGAGCGTATTGGCAACCTCGGCCTGAAACGCCTCATCTTTAAAATAGCGTTCGACTGACGCATCGTTTTTGCCGTCGGCATTGAGGCTGCGCGCATCGATCGGAATCGCGCCCCCGGAAATCGAGGCCAGCTTCACATCCGCGCCCGCATCGCGGAAAGCGTAATAGGGGGTGGTCAGTTCTTCAAGCCAGACGCCGGTTGGTTCGGTGCCGGGGGTCATCCGGTCGGCGGAGGTGGCGATCATCAAAATACGGGGCATGGGATAATATCCTTGAACAGATTGGTTACTGGGCCCGCAGGCCCAAGCATCTGCAAGACAAAAGCCACATAGGCCGAGAATGTTTCCGTGGGCCGGCGCGGCGGCGGCGGGGTGTTGGTGGTTTCCGGCGTGCCGAGCGGCTCGCCGGTCCCCAGTGACCAGTCTACTGCGCGATCCGCTTGGGCTTGCCGATGCGGGCCTTGCGAATATCCGCAAGGTGCCACGGCAGGCGATGCCATTGCTTGGCGGCATAAGCGCGGGTCTGGTCGGCGGCGTGGGGGGAGGCCGGGTCGGTCGATTGCGAATAGCTCAGGATCGCGTCTGCCACCGGGCCGTTTTCGTCAAAGCCGACGATCTGGATGTAGCTGGTGCCGTGGCGTGGGGTCAGGCCGTTCGGTGTCGGCACGGATTCCTGCATGTTGAGGATGCCCAGCGTGCCGGGGCCGCCATGGATCGGGATCGCGTCATTGCCCGCCATCACCCGCTGCACATCACCCCATGGCGCATCAAGCGCGACTCCGTCCTTTTCGAGATCCTCCACGGCTTCGCCCAGCGCAGCCAGCAGCTTTTCGCGCTTCGCCCCATCGGTGGCAAGGTTGCGCGGGGTATTGACCGGGTCGGTCGTGTCGAAAGGCACCGCCCACAAGCCGGGTAGCTTGGCTGCCCTGGGCCAGAAGGCGCGGAACAGCGCCGCGCCGCGGCTGCTCGCCTCGAAGCGGCGGTCCCAGCCGGTCAGCGTCTTGCAGCCGCGCACCGCTGCTTCGGGCAGCCCAGCGTCGCCAGCGCACAAGGTTGTGATCGCATCCATCGCCATGTCGGCAGCAAGGCTCTTGTTCGCAAAGGCGTGGGCCTGCGCGCGCGCATGATCGACCTTGCCGCCCGCCAGCAGCGCAGCGGTTTCCGTGAAGTTGGACCGGGTGCGAAGGCTGCGCGCCGTTTCGTACTTGCCCAGGATCGGCGACAATTGCCGGTGCGGGATCGCCGGATTGCTGATCCAGTAGCTGTCGTTTGAATTGGTGAGGTAGCTGCGCACGATCGTTGTTGCCTGATCGCTGGCAGGCATCAGGCCGGGCGCAGGCGTGCCTTCCGCCACGGCCCAGTCGCAGGCCTGCTTCGATCCGTCGAGCAGCACCGCAAGTTCGGCAAACAGGCCCGAAATCGGCGTCGAGCAGGTGGTGATCATTTCGGCGGAGACATTCGGGATCGCCGTGACATCGGCGTGCAGCGCATCGCCGTAGCGATCGGCCGCGATGGTGTTGACCCAGGGGATGCCGAGCGTTTCGCTTACAGCGGCTTTGATCTCACCGACGTTTTTCGCTTCACCGATCTGCAACCATGCCTCGATCCCGCGCTGGTTGCCGCGATTGGCATCGCGCACCGCGAAGGCGTTTGCCGTGCTCCAGGTGATGCCGCGCCCGGGGACCACAAACACCGGGCCGAAACGCGTGGAATAGAGCGTTCGCGTCACCGCCGGGGTGCCTTCGGGCATCGGCACGGTGATGGTCTGCGGCGTCATTGCCATGCTTTGCCCATCGACCATGTAGCGGGTGGGATCAGCCGGATCGAGCGCAAGCTGATACAGCGTGAAGTGCTTTGCCTCGGTCACGGTATGAGTCCAGGCAATGTCCTTGTTGAAGCCCAGCGTCGGCATCGGGTTGCCGGCCAGGCCCACGCCCATCACTTCGTAACCGTCTGGCCCCTTCACGTGCATCTGCCAGAAGCGGTTGGGGCCCTTCCAAGGAAAGTGCGGATTGCCGACTACCATGCCGCGTCCGTCTGCGGTCGTATCGCCGCCAAAGGCCCAGCCGTTGCTGCCCATGCCCAGTTCGCCGGGTTTGGGCATGGTGATGGCGGCCGTGGGCGCGGGCACAGCGCTGCCCGGAGGCGCCGCATTGGCGATGGCGGATGCCAGGTTGAGCGAGCTGGCCAGCAGCATCTGCTTTTCATTCAGGCGCAGCATATCGTCGCGGGTGATCGGGCGGACCCAGGCCTTGCCCCGGCAATCCGCGGGAATACCGTCAGCGCCGGCATCCTTGAGGAAGCGGTTGTAGCCTGCGACATAGCCGTCCAACAGGCCGAGTACCCGAGGGGTCAGCGTTTTGGCGCCTTCCTGCAGGGCGGGCAGATCGATGATCGTGCGGAAAAACACGTCCGAGGACAGGTTATCGACTTCCTCGAACCCCAGCGTGGCGGTGCCTTCAGGACCGAAATGGAGCGATCGCGTGCCCGCGACGGTCGCAAACTCTTCGGCCAGCAGGCACAAATTGTCTTGCGCATAGGCATAGGCGACGCCGTATCCCACGCCGCGCCAGTCCTTGGCTTCGATATGCGGAATGCCGTAGGTGGTGCGCGTGATCGTGGCGTCATAACGCTTGCCCGCCAGCGCCTCGCTTGCCGGGATCAGTGTCAGCGCAGCCGCACTTGCTGCCAGAACCGCCATCCGCTTCATCATTGCTCTCCCGCACACTTGTTTCCGGTTGTCGTGTGCAACCTATCGGCAAGGGGGCGGGCAAAGTAAAGGGGCGCCCCGCCGCATGGCAGGGCGCCCCCTTTTGTCAGGCCTTTCTGTCAGGCCGTTATGTCAGGCGGGCACGATCAGAACGCGGCGGTGACCGAGAACACCACTGTGGCGTCCGAGATGGAGTTGCCCGCCAGCGTGGCAAAGTTGGGGCGGTAAAGCCTGGCTTCGGCTTCGCTAATGTCGGTATCGACATAGGCGACTGACAGCGTCAGGCCATCAAGCGGCGAAATATCGGCGCCGATCAGCCAATCGAAATAGGTGCCGGTGGGCGCGATGCTGGTGCCGTTGGGGCCAAGGCCGGGGTTGCCGTCCGAATAGCCGATATGGGCTTTCAGGCTGACCGGCGTGTCGGGGATGCCATAAACCGCATCGCCCGCAAGATAGAGGTTGTCTTCCTTGTCGCCCGGATCAAAGCCGCCACCGACGGGAAAGACATTGCCCAGCGCTTCCTGCTGCGGCGCATAGGCAACCGTGGCTGTCAGTCCGAGTGGGCCGACATCGCCTGAAAGCTTGGCGTAGAGTTCAGCGAAGTCGGTGGTATCCGCGCCGCTGGGATACATGAACCAGGTCAGGCCGACATCCAGCGTGCCTTCACCCACCGGCATGGCGTAGCCTGCGAAGAGATCCAGTTCCATGTTGGCGCCGCCAAAGGTGCCCCAGCCGGCGAGGTTGGAACCCCACGTGCCGACATAAAAGCCGCTTTTATGGCCGATGGTGAAGCCGCCCTGCACCGCCATGCCTTCATCGGTCTGCGATACACCGCGGAAGCGGTAGTCGCTGGTGAGCGTGGCTGAACCCGAAACCGTGATCGGGGATGCGGCATCTTCCTGGCCGGTGGCGGTGGCAAGATCGATCGGCGCGATGGCGCGCTGCGAGGCGGCAGTCGGCTCGCTTCTGGGGAGAACGGTTTCAGTGTCGTCAACCGGGCCAGCGGAGGCGGCTTGCGTATCGCCTGCAAAGGCAGGCGTGGCAAAGCAGGCGATGAGGGCAACGGCCGATGCGGCCGAGGCAAAACGAATGGACATAAGGAACGCTCCATAGAGAGGTTTGGATCGTTCCACCTGCGCGGCGTGCAGGAATTATTGTCCGATAGATCGGGTCCCCATCACGCCGCGATCATAATCATCCAAGCGCAATGCGCGCACAAAGCTTATGTGAAAATGGGCTGCCATATTATCTTATTGCGTGTCTTTGCTGCAACAGTTTGCATATATGAAGATTCAATAATCTGGAGATATGTGGTTTGCTTGTGCTTCTGTTCCTCGCGGCAAAAGGGGGCGCTGCGACCCGATTTCGGTCGCAACGCCCCCGTTGGTGTGGAGTCCGGTAGTGTCGAACTGTCAGCTTATCAGAACGTGAAGCCAGCGGTCAGCTTGTAGAAGTCGCCGTCGTTGCCGTTTTCGATGTCGGCACCGGCAGTGAAGCGGGCGAAGAAGCCGTTGCTGGTCTTGAACTGCACGTAAGGGCCAAGCCACTGGTACGCGCGCGCAGTCGCGCCACCGGGGAAGGTGTTGCGGGTGTTGCTGAGCAATTCGTAGTGCGCGCCGGCTGAGACTTTGTCGCTGAATTTGTAGCCTGCATTGATCCAGGTGTGCAGGAAGTCGAGCGCGGCGTCATCGTTGCGGTTGCGCAGCGCAGCGTAATAGCCGCCGTAATATTCCGCTTCGAACGTCGGGTCAGAATAGTTGACGGTGAGGCTCGGCACGATGCCGTCAGCGAAATTGCCGCCCGTTCCGTTCGGAACGCCGTTGGGGTCACGTGCGCCGCCCGACAGCAGCGACCCGTTGGTGAGGCCGACCTGCGGCTTGATGACGAAATTGCCGCTGTAGATCGCAGCGCCAACGCCGAATTCGGTCCACAGGTCAGAACCCAGGGCCGTGCCGAAGGCGTCGGTGGTCCAGATGATGCCGTAAAAGCTGAAATCAACACTCTCGCTGACCGGGATCAGGCCGTTGAATGCCGGATAGAAGCCGAAGAACGAATCCTGATTGAGCGTTACGGTAAAGGAGTCTGAACGACCCCCGTTTGCGCTGCCCTGCGCCGCGGCGGCGGCGGCGGTGGCGATGGCCGCGCTCGAAACGGTGATTTCGCCATTACCCACGGCAATGCCCGGGCTTGCGGGAGCAGCAGCGAGTGTGAGATCAAATGGGCCGGCATCGTCTTCGGCGGCATTGGCCGTCTTTGTGACGACCGCAGTGGTAGCGGCGGCGTCAATGGCCAGGTCCGGACCCTGCGCAAAGGCCGGGGCCGACAGGGCTGATGCCAAAGTCAGCGCCGATGCGGCGCAAGCAAAACGAACTGTCATAAGGAACGCTCCTGTAAGAGAGGTGGGACCGTTCCGCCTGCGTGCTGCACTTTGGCTTCTTTTTCTTTCGAGCGAGCCTCATCCGCAGCAAGAATGTGACATAACGTCAGATGCGCTTCGTACAATTCATTATGTTCTGGATGCTGTCACATTACGGCTTCATTGTTGCGCCGAAGAAACAAATTCAATTTCACTTATCATTACAGATATAAATAAGCATATATTAATATCTTTGAAGATTTCTATTCATCAATCCGCACCCTGATGGCAAATCACCTCGGCGGCATCCGGATTGCCCCGTCCAGCCGGAACTGGTGGCCGTTGATGTAGCTGTTGCGCGAAATTTCCAGCACCAGTGAGGCAAACTCCTCCGGCTCGCCAAGCCGCTTGGGGAACGGGACGCTGGCGTTCAGCTGCGCCCACATCGGCGGGTTGCGGCCTTTCATCCCCAGCATCAGCGGGGTGGCGAAAATGCCCGGCATCACCGAATTGATCCGGATACCCATGTCCATCAGATCGCGCGCCATCGGCAGGACGAGGCCATTCACGCCGGCCTTGCAACTGCCATAGATCACCTGACCGATCTGTCCGTCCTGCGCGGCCACGCTGGCGGTGAGGATAATGCAGCCACGCTCGCCATCATCATTCACCGCATCGGCATTGGCCATCCCCAGCGCGGAGATGCTGGCGATACGGTAGCTGGCGACCAGAATGCCTTGCGCGCCGAAGGCGTAATCTTCGGTCGAGAGCCGCTTGTAGGCCCCCGTTTCCTTGTCCCACCCCAGCGTCTTGCCGCGCCGCGATGCCATAGCGCAGTGCAGCGTCACGCGCTCCTGCCCGTGGGCGGCGCGGGCGGCGGCGAACCCTGCCTCGACCGAGTCTTCGTCCATGATGTCGACATGGTTGAAGGTGCCGCCAATATCCCTTGCGTGCGCTTCGCCCGCGTCATCATTGATGTCGAAAATGGCGACCTTCATGCCCGCATCGGCAAAGGCCTTGGCGCTCGCCTTGCCTAGCCCGCTTGCGCCGCCTGTGACCACTGCGGCCATGCCGGGTTCGATCTTCATGACACTTCTCTCCCTCGATGTGTTTTGACGATCGCTATCCTGATCGTTTGCCCGGCGCTAGCTCCTCATCTGCCGCATTTGAATTACGATGGCGATCTGGCGCATTGCTGACCCGCGCAAAGGCCTTGCACCAAACCGGGCCGGGCGGGAACAATCCGCTTTGCACGCAGACCTTCCGCTTACCTCCGCTGGGACGAAGTGCTTGCGGCACACAAGGCGGGCCTGTAATCCGCGCGGCATGAACAAGGCTCCTGCATTTGCACCCAATCGCCGCCGGTTTCTCGGCGCGACCGCTTCCGCTTTTGCCGCGCTGACGGCAAGCGGGTGCATGACACGCGGCGCGGCCACGGCGAGCGCCGCCTCGCGGTCCGCAGCGGGCGGCTTTGCGGGTTACGGCACGCTGGTGCGCGATCCGGCGGGCTTTCTCGATCTGCCCGAGGGCTTTTCCTACCGGGTGATTTCGCGCCTGGGCGATGCGATGGATGATGGCGGCACTGTGCCTGACCGGGCCGACGGGATGGGCTGCTTCGACCTTGGTAACGGTGAGATCGCGCTGGTGCGCAATCACGAGCTTCAGCCCAAGCACGATGCGGGCGGACCAATCGCCAAGGGGTTCGGCAAGCGCAATGG
The DNA here is from genome assembly GCF_056495765.1 of Erythrobacter sp. 'gip.4 top 5'. Lineage (NCBI taxonomy): Bacteria > Pseudomonadati > Pseudomonadota > Alphaproteobacteria > Sphingomonadales > Erythrobacteraceae > Erythrobacter > Erythrobacter sp. 'gip.4 top 5'. The sequence goes on from NZ_CP200270.1 coordinate 1,152,017, forward strand.
CGAGTTTGTGCCCGGCGGCACCACCACCATCGTGCTTGATGCCGCGACCCTCACCGTCAAGCGCCAGTTCCGCAGCCTTGGTGGGACGATCCGCAATTGTTCGGGTGGTGTAACGCCGTGGGGCAGCTGGCTCACGTGCGAGGAAGCGCCCACCGGCCCCGGCCAGCCTTATGGCGACGGGTTGGAGCGTGACCACGGCTGGGTATTTGAAGTCCCGGCATCCGCACGCGGATTGGTCGATCCCGTGCCGCTGACCGCAATGGGCCGCTTCAATCATGAAGCCGCCGCCGTCGATCCGGCCACCGGCATCGTCTATATGACCGAGGACCGCGACGATGGCGTGCTCTACCGCTTTGTCCCCAAGGTGCCGGGCAGGCTGGCCGGAGGCGGGCGCTTTCAGGCAATGGTGATCGAAGGCCTGCCGGATTCGCGCAATTGGGCGACCGGGCTGATGCCGCTGCGCAAAGGCTATCCTGTCACCTGGGTCGATCTTGACGAACCCGAAGCGCCCAAGGATGATCTGCGCCTCCGCGCGGCGATGCAGGGGGCGACAATGATTGCGCGCGGTGAAGGCCTGCACATGGGGGACAACGCCGTTTTCGCCTGCTGCACCAGCGGCGGGGCGCAGCATCTGGGCCAGATCCTCAAGCTCACTCCGGGCCTTGCCGGGGCAGGCGACACGATCGAGCTGTTCTTCGAAAGCGAAAACAAGGCGCAGTTCGATTACGGCGACAATCTGACCGTTGCCCCCAACGGCCACCTGATCGTGTGTGAAGACCAGTATACCGACGTGGTCGACAACCACATTCGCGGCATCACCCCGGCAGGGGAGGCTTATACCCTGGCGCGTCTGACCGCGCAGTGCGAGTTGGCCGGGGCCTGCTTCTCACCCGATGGCGCGTTGCTGTTCGTCAATGCCTATGGGCCGACGGCAACGCTGGCGATCACGGGGCCTTGGGCGGCGTGATCGTTTAGGCGTGGACGGGTTCCTGCTCGCATTTGTGCTGGTTTTTTCGCTGGCGATGGGCGGGCGCGATCAGGGGTTGGTGGCGCAGTGGGCGGACAGCCTGAATCGCAGCACCGCGCTGCTGGTGGTCGCCGAGGTCTGCGCGTTCCTCAGCGCCGGCGCCATGGCGTGGTTGGGAGCCGAGTTTGCCGCCCTGTTACCGCGCCGCGCCGCCCAGATGCTGGTCGCCTTCGCGTTGGGCGTGGCGGCGGTGGAACTGGCGCTGCCGGTGCGGATCACGCCGCCGCGCGAGCCGACCCGTTCGCTGGGGGCCATCGCGATCGTCTTGCTGGCCCGCCAGATGGGAGACGGCGCGCGCTTTGCGGTATTCGCGCTCGCCGCGTGGACGGTGGTGCCGGTGACCGCCGCCATCGGCGGAGCGCTGGGCGGCGCGGCGGCGGTGGCGATCGGCTGGTCGGCTGGTGCTGCGGGCCTTGCCCGTTGGCCCTTGCGCCCGGTGCGGTGGGCGCTGGCTGCGGGCCTGATGCTCATAGCCATCTTCGCCGGATTGAACGCACGTTTCGCCGCCTACTGATTGCTGATGGGGTGAAGAAAATTGCGCCCATCATGAAACATTCGCGCAAGTTTGCGCTTATTCTTACCAACACCGGTGCGGCGCCGATGCTTTGGCGCCGCCATAATCGTACAGGAGCCCCCTATGGCTAAAACCGAAACCAATTCGAAGACCGCGCTGATTGCCGAACTCAACGGCCTGCTCGCGGATCACTTCGCGCTTTATACCAAGACCAAGAACTTTCATTGGCATGTGAAAGGCCCGCGCTTCCGCGATCTTCACCTGTTGTTTGACGAACACGCCATCGAAATCCGCGACCAGATTGACGTGATCGGTGAGCGCGTGCGCAAGCAGGGCGGCGAAACGCTGACCTCGATTGGCTCAATCGCCAAGCACACCAAGATCAAGGATCAGGACAGCACATCGCTTTCGCCTGATGACATGGTCACCGAACTGCGGGACGATAACCAGAAGGTTATTGATCGTCTCAAGGCGATGAAGGATCTTGCCGAACAGGCAGGCGACAACGCCACCGATGGCTTGCTGGATGATTGGACCGACATGGCGGAAGAGCGCGTGTGGTTCCTGTCCTCAATCCTGGGCTAATACGACTGCATTAGCGGTTCACAAACGGGCCGTCCCCTTTGCCGGGGGCGGCCCGTTTGCTATGCTGCGACTATGAAAAGTGTGACGATTGTTGACGGCGCAGATAACGCCGCGATTGCGGAATGGCTGTCGTCGCGGCTGAACGGGACAGATGCGGCGGAGAGTGCCATCACCGTCCCCGGCGGTTCGACGCCGTTTCCGATCATGCGTGCGCTGATTGATGGCGGCTCTGTCGATTGGCATCGGCGGCAGGTCTGGCTCAATGACGACCGGATCGTGCCCGAGGCGCATGAGGCGTCCAACACCGGAAAAATGCGCGCCTTGCTGGAGCCTGCGGGCGCGCGGATCATGGCGCTCAGCGAAGGTGCGGTGCCGCCGCGCTTTGCCCTGACATGGCTTGGCATGGGGCCGGACGGGCACATTGCTTCGCTGTTTCCTAACACCGATCCCAAAGCTGATGACACCCAGGCGATCCGCCGCCTGACCCCCGATCCGCTTCCCCCACACGCGCCGTTTGACCGGATCACGCTGACCATCCCCGCGCTTGCGGCGACGGGCGAAGTCCTGTTCACGCTGGGCGGCGCGGCGGACAAGCGCCCCGTGTTCGAAGCGGCGCTCGCGGGCGAGAACGACCTTCCCGTGGCACGCCTGCTGCGCACCGCGCAGGCGCGCGGCATCCCGGTGACTGTCTTCACCTGATGGCAAACCTGCTCCCTGCCGCGCTGCACCGCGCCCTCATGCCAATCGCGCATCGGGTGCGGCATCGCTGGCGGCGTTGGCGCAAAACACCGATTGCGGGGGTCAGCGTGGTGATCACCAATCTGACCGGCGATGTCCTGCTGCTGAAACATTCTTACGGTGCCGATGTCTGGAGCCTGCCGGGCGGCGGCCTTGCTCGCGGTGAAGATCCGGAGGCCGCGGCCCGGCGTGAAGTGCGCGAAGAATTGGGCGTGGAACTCGCCCGGATTGAGCCGATCGGCATTCTTGAAGAAGTGCTGTCCGGATCGCCCCACACCGCCCACGTGTTTGCCGCTGTGTGTGATCATCGACCACAGCCCGATCGGCGCGAAGTGCTGGAGGCGCGATTCTTCCCGTCGCATTCGCTGCCTGAACCTCTGGGACGCACCACCCGAACGCGGATTGCGGCGTGGCGGGCGCGGGGAACGGGATAAAAGCTAGAGCAGCGACAGCTGCGCCGTATCGCGGGCGGGCTTTTCCATTTGCGCGCCTTCCAGATTTCCCAGCGTCAGCCCCATCAGGCGGATCGGCCCGCGCAACGGCAGTTCGGCCTCCAGCAGTGCGCGTGACACGCCTGCAAACTGCGCCTTGCCGCTGACGTAATCAGACAGCGACGTGCTGCGCGTAATGATCTGAAAATCAGTGAACTTCAGTTTCAGCGTGACCGTGCGCCCCCGTGCCCCCGCTGTTTCAATCCGGTCCCAGACAATGTCGATGATCGTCTCCAGCGTATCGCGCAAGGCCGCGCCGCTGCCGATATCGTCCGAAAAGGTCCGCTCCCCGCCCACCGACTTGCGCACCCTGTGCGCGGATACAGGGCGCAGATCAATGCCGCGGGCGGCGCGGTACAGGTAATCGGCCATGTTGCCGAAGGCGCTGCGCAAAAACGCGATGTCCTTGCCCGCCAGATCCGCGCCGGTGGCGATGCCGAGCGCCTGCATCTTGGCCTCCGCCTTGGGGCCGACCCCGTGGAAACGCCGGATCGGCAGGCCCGCGACGAAAGCCGCACCTTCGCCCGGGCGGATCACGCACAGCCCATCGGGCTTGTTCTGATCGCTGGCGAGCTTGGCGAGGAACTTGTTGTAGCTCACACCTGCGCTGGCGGTCAGCCGCGTCTTGGCGCGGATTTCCTGCCGGATCAGGGTGGCGATGCGCGTTGCGCTGCCAAATCCGAGGCGGTCTTCGGTCACATCGAGATAAGCTTCATCCAGGCTCAGCGGCTCGATGATCGGCGTGTAATGTTCGAACACACGGCGGATCTGGCGGCTGGCTTCCTTGTAGGCATCAAAGCGCGGGCGCACGAAGATGAGATCGGGGCACAACCGGCTGGCGGTGACCGACGGCATGGCGCTGCGCACGCCGAACACCCGCGCTTCGTAGCTGGCGGCGGCCACCACGCCGCGCCCGCCCGCGCCGCCCACCGCCACCGGCTTGCCCTTGAGCGATGGGTCGTCGCGCTGTTCCACGCTGGCGAAGAAGGCATCCATGTCGACATGGATGATCTTGCGCAAGCCGCTGAGCCCGCTGCCGTGCCCGCTGACGTTTTCGTCATCCTCGTCCAAGCTGCGCGAAACCATAGTGCCTCAATAGCGGCGCGCACGCCTGCACGAAACCACGGGGGCGGAACCTTTGCGGTTTCCATCACTTTTCTGCACATGCGAAAAGAAGTCTGTGCAAGCGGTGCGCCATTGGGCAAGGGGGGCGGTATGGCGACCCAGGCATCATCTCCCGCTGATGCGGCGCACAAGCCGCTGGGTGAGCGTGAGCTTATCTGGATGATGGCGATGTTGATGGCGTTGCAGGCGTTTGGCATTGACGCAATCCTGCCGGCGCTTGATCGGCTTGCCGTCGCGCTGTCGGTCGAGGGCAATGACCGGCAATTCGTGATTGGCGCCTATCTGCTGGCATCGGGCATCGGCGCACTGGTGCCCGGCGCGCTGGCCGACCGGTTTGGCCGTCGCCCGATCCTGCTGGCCTCGATTGCAGCCTATATCGCGCTGTCGCTGGCAAGTGCGCTGGCCGGCACGTTTGCCGAATTGATCACGATCCGTGCGATGCAGGGGTTTTTTGGCGCGGCGATCATCGCGCTGCCGCCTGCCATTATCCGTGACCGCGTCGGCGGTGACAAAATGGCCCGCATGATGAGCCTGATCTTCGTGATTTTCCTGATGGTGCCTGCGATTGCGCCCACCCTTGGGGAATTGATTCTGCTGGTGGCGGATTGGCGCGCGATTTTTGCCGCCATGGCAATCCAAGGCGTGGTGATCGGCGCGTGGGTGTATTTCCGCCTGCCCGAAAGCCTGTCGCCCGAAAATCGCCAGAAGATCGAAATTCGCGCCATCGCGGCCAACATGGGAACCGCGTTGAGCATGACCAGCGTGGTGGGTTACGTTTTTGGCAGCGCATTGGTGTTTGGTGCGCTGTTCGGTTTCATCAATTCCTCGCAGCAATTGATTTCCGAAACCTTTGGCGCAGGCGACATCTTCCCGCAGATCTTCGGCATCTGCGCCGGCTCCATGGCGATTGCCAGTTGGTCAAATTCACGCATTGTCGAACGGTTCGGCGCGCGCCGGGTGAGCCACACGGCCCTGTTTGCCTTTATCGCGGTGGCATCGTTGCAGGTGGTTTTCGCGTTTCGTGACAATGACAGCCTGTGGCTGTTCGTGCCGATGATGGCGATCAACATGGCGCTGCTGGGCTTTATCGGCAGCAATTTCGGCGCGATTGCGATGAACCCGTTCTTCACTATCGCGGGCGCGGCCAGTTCGGCGCACGGCTTTGTGCGCATGACAATGGCCGCAGTTCTGGGCGCTGGCATCGGTTATGCGTTTGATGGCACGGCCCGTCCGTTAGCGCTGGCGCTGCTGGCAAGCGGGCTTGCCTGTCTGCTGCTGGTGCTGTTCAGCGAAAAGGGCAAGCTGTTCGGGGCGTCGTCGCCCGACATGGCCGAGGGACAAAGAGCCGCGAAGGTGTTCGAGTAGCGGTCAGCCGTCGCTCTCTAACCGCCGCCACGCAAGGCCTGCAAATTCACACAGCAACGGGCGCGTGTCGCGCGGGTCGATGATGTCTTCGACATTGAAGCGTTCGGCCGAGCGAAACGGTGATGTTATACCAAATCCCGATGAGGCTGACTCATGGGGGATTTCCAAGGCGCTGATTTTCTGATTCACCGGAGCAAGCACGAGGAGGCTTGCGATGGCGACGGCGATTGGTGTTCGATCAGATTTCACTTCGCGGGATTTGAGCCGATTTTCCCGACGATGTGACGATCCGGATCAGGTACGGCGGTTGTTGGCGTTGGGCTTGATCCTGGACGGCAGCAGCCGGAGCGAAGCGGCCAAAGCGGCTGGCGTGACGCTGCAGGTCGTGCGGGATTGGGTGATCCGCTTCAATGCTGATGGCCCGGACGGGCTGATGTCACGCAAGGCCCCCGGCAAAGTCTCGATTCTGAGCGATGAGCAGCGCCGCGCTCTTGCGCAGCAAGTTGAAGCAGGCCCGATTCCTGCGGCGCACGGGGTTGTCCGCTGGCGTCTCATCGATCTGGCGCAGTGGGTGTGGGATGAGTTTGGCCTGTCGATTACCAAACAGACGCTGAGCCGTGAGATGCGCGCGCTGGGCTTCCGCAAGCTCTCGGCCCGCCCTCGTCATCGTGGCCAGAAAGCGGATGACATTGCCGATTTTAAAAAAACTTCGCAGGCCAGTTGGCAAAAATCCGACTATCCTTGCCGCACGGCACCGCGATAGAACTGTGGTGGCAAGATGAGGCGCGCATAGGCCAACAGACCAAGCTCACCCGCCGCTGGGCCAAGCGCGGAACCCGGCCCTGTGCGCCCAAAGACCAGCGCCGGGCCTCAGCCTGGATCTTCGGGGCCATCTGTCCCGCCGAGGGCAAGGGTGCTGGCATCGTCATGCCCCGTTGCAACAGCGAGGCCATGAGCATGCACCTCGAAGAGATCGCCTTCCACGTCGCGCCGGGGGCGCATGCCGTCTTGATCCTCGATCAGGCCGGATGGCATGGCTCGGCGGAACTGGTCGTGCCCGCCAACATCACTCTCATGCCGCTGCCGCCCAGGTGCCCGGAGCTCAACCCCGTCGAAAACGTCTGGCAGTTCATGCGCGACAACTGGCTCTCCAACCGCATCTTCTCATCCTACGACGACATCGTCGACCATTGCTGCTTCGCTTGGAACAAGCTCGTCGATCAGCCCTGGCGCATCATGTCCATCGGCATGCGCCAATGGGCGCATGGGTTCTGATCAATGGGACTTGGTATTACGCGTCCCAGCCGGTCGTGGATCTCCTCCAGCAGCGCAGCGGGATCATCGGCGGCCTCCAATTCGGCCTTGTAAGCGACTTCCAAGCCCCCCGCGATTGGAAGGCTTCCCCAATCGCCGCTCGGCCAGCAATAGCGGTACTGGTAGCGGTCGGCGTTGCTCATCGCGCTGCCCGCAATGCCATAGGCGCGGCGCAGCACGATGCTGGCGAGCGGCACGGTGGCGCGGTAGATCGCATTCATGGCATTGACCCCGTATCGGATCGTGCCGGCCATTTCCGCCTCGCGTCCGATCATGAAGCCGGGGTTGTCCACCAGATGCACGATCGGCAGGCGGAACTGGTCGGCGAGGCGGACGAAGCGTTCGACCTTCTCAGCTGTTTTGGCTTCCCATGATCCGCCCAGATAGCTCGGATCGCTCGCCACCACACACACCGGCCAGCCATCGAGCCGCGCAAAGGCAGTGATCGCGGCGCGGCCCCAGTGCTTGCCGATTTCGAACATGGTGCCGGTGTCGAACAGCATCTCCATGCAGCGGCGCATGGAATAGACCTGCTTGGGGTCACGCGGGACGAGGCTCAGCAACGCCTCCTCGCGGCGATCTGCCGGATCATCGCAGGCCGAACGACGCGCGGGCTGGCCGACATATTCGGGCATGAAGCTGAGGAAATGCCGCGCGCGGGCGAAGGCTTCGGCCTCGCTGGCAACCTCGTCATCGACCACGCCGTTGCGGGTGTGGATCGCGCTGCCGCCGAGCGCTTCCTTGGCCTCCTCGTGATTGGCCGCACCGCCTTTGTAAGCCTCGCCCAAGCCATCGACCACAGCGGGGCCGGCAGCGAAGATCTGGCTGAGGCCTTTGACCATGATCGAATAGTGGCTGGCCACGGTGCGTGCTGCGCCGAGGCCCGCCGTCGGCCCCAGCGCCAGCGCCACCACCGGCACGGTATCGAGGTTGGTCACCACATCGCCCCAGCCGGGCACCGCCGGGATATAGGTTGCGCCGATCTGTTCGAGCGTCTTGACGCTGCCGCCGCCGCCCGTCCCGTCGATCATGCGGATGATCGGGAGCCGCAGCTGGTGCGCCATCATCTCGGCCTGCACCATCTTGCGCGCGATGCCTGCATCCGCCGCGCCGCCGCGAATGGTAAAGTCGTCGGCGGTGGCCACGACCGGGCGACCATTGATCAGCGCTTTGCCGAACAGGAACGGGGCGGGGGTGACGCTTTGTAAATCGCCGTTGGCGTCATACTTCGCCGAGCCCGCGATCTTGCCGATCTCGCGGAAGGAGCCTTCGTCGCACAATGCCGCAAGCCGCGCGCGGGCGTCCATCTTGCCGCGCCCATGCTGGCGCGCAACCTTGTCCGCGCCGCCCATCTGTTCGGCCAGCGCCTCGCGGGCGCGCAGTTCTTCGAGTTCTTTCTGCCAGCTCAACGCCCACTCCCGTCATGCTGAACTTGTTTCAGCATCCATCCTTCGGCTTCGCGCCATGGTGCATGGGGCGAAATGGACCCTGAAACAAGTTCAGGGTGACGAGGTGGTTATTCGCTAGCAGGCACCACCCGGCACAGGACTGTGTCAACCTGCACCTGCCCGCCCGCTGTGACTGACAGCCCTTCGACCACCCCGTCGAACGGCGCGGCCAGCGCGTGTTCCATCTTCATCGCTTCGAGCACCATGAGCCGCTGCCCGCTGGTGACGGTCTGGCCTTCGCTGACATCGACCGCGATGACCTTCCCCGGCATCGGCGCGATGATCGCGCCGTCTGCGGCGGAGGCTTGGCCGGTGCCGCGTGCGGCGAACGGGCGCAATGCGAAGGTCTCGGCCGCTTCGTTGACCCACACCGTTGCGCCATCATCATATTGCAGCACGCCATCGAACGGACGCGCAGGATCGCCCATCACGACATTGCTGCCATGCATCATTGCCACGGCCGTGCGCGGGGTCGCGTTTAATCGAAACCCGGTCGGGGCAAGACCAGCGGGATCGCTCCCACGCCGAAGAAACGGCAAGGCCGCCTGATCGATCGCGGCAGGCGAAAGTTCAACCGCCTCGGCCCAGTGCGGGTGCCGCGCAATTAACCCGGTATCGAGCAGGCCCCCTTCAAATTCATCCGACGTCAGCGCCCGCAGCAGGAACGGCGCATTGGTCTTGACCGGATAGACCAGCAGTTCTTCGAGGCAGTCCTCCATCCGCCAGATCGCCGCTTCGCGGTCATCTGCGTGAACCACCAGCTTGGCGATCATCGGATCATAGTGAGGCGAAATCTCGTCGCCCTGTTCAACACCGGTCTCGATCCGGCTGTGGCCATCGTCGATCGAGAACATTTCGAGCCGACCAATGCTCGGCAGAAACCCCTTCGCAGGGTCCTCCGCATAAAGCCGCGCCTCGATGGCATGGCCGTTGATCGACAGCTCCTCTTGGGCGAGGGGCAGCGGCTCCCCGCTCGCGACCCGCAACTGCCATTCGACCAGATCGACCCCGGTGATTTCCTCGGTGACGGGATGCTCGACCTGAAGCCGGGTGTTCATCTCCATGAAGAAGATGTGGGTACTGCGCAGGCCTTCGCTGGCATCGGCGATGAATTCGATCGTGCCCGCGCCCTCGTAATTCACCGCTTGTGCCGCGCGCACGGCAGCGGCGCAGATTGCTTCGCGGGTGGCCGCGTCCATGCGGGGGGCGGGGGCTTCTTCGATCACCTTCTGGTGGCGGCGCTGGAGCGAGCAGTCGCGTTCGAACAGGTGGACGACATTGCCGTGGGTATCGCCGAACACCTGCACCTCGATATGGCGGGGCGCAGTGATCCACTTTTCCAGCAGCACATCATCATTGCCAAAGCTGGCCTTGGCCTCGCGGCGGCAGCTTTCCAGCATCGCGGCGAAATCTTCCGGCGCATCGACCTTGCGCATCCCCTTGCCGCCGCCGCCCGCGACAGCCTTGATGAGGACCGGGTAGCCGATCGCTTCGGCCTCGGCGGTGAGGCGTTCGAGCGACTGGTCCGCGCCGAGATAGCCCGGCGTCACCGGCACGCCCGCCTCGATCATGCGCGCCTTGGCTGCATCCTTCAGGCCCATCGCGCGGATGCTGGCGGGCTTGGGGCCGACCCAGATGAGGCCTGCGTCCAGCACGTCTTGCGCAAAATCGGCATTCTCGGAGAGGAAGCCGTAGCCCGGATGGATCGCATCAGCCCCCGTCTGCTTGGCCGCCGCAATAATCTTCGCGCCCACCAGATACGACTCAGCAGCGGGCGAGGGGCCGATATGCACTGCCTCGTCCGCTTGGCGCACGTGCAGCGCCTTGGCATCGGCATCGGAATAGACCGCGACGGTCGCGATCCCCATGCTTCGCGCAGTGCGGATAATGCGGCAGGCGATCTCGCCGCGATTGGCGATGAGGAGTTTGGTGATCATGGGAGGGGAGTAGTCCAGCTTTCCCCAAAAGAAAACCGTTCGCCCAGAGCTTGTCGAAGGGCTGCCCTTCCTTTTTGATCAAGCGCGCAAGCCCAGAAAACCAGTGCTTCGACAAGCTCAGCATGAATGGATGGGGGTTAGCTCGGCCGGTAATCCACGATGCCCCAGTCGATCCCGCCTTGCGGCATCTTCTCACGGTTGATCACCGCCGAAAGAAACGCGCGCACGCCATACAGCGCCTTCTCGGCCCGCGGCACGTAAGTGCGGGTCGCCCATGCCTCTGGACCGCGCTTGCGCACCTTGCGCCCGATCGCGCCGTAAATGCGCGCCGCGGACAGCACCGCCCAGCGGCTGCGGAACGGCAACTTGGCCGCGCCCACTCGCGCTGCGGCTTCGTGCTTTTCCACCAGCGCCACCAGCCGCGCGGTCATCGCGGCGAGTTCCTTGCGGTGGTGCGGCTTGGTGTGCTGGCCCGGCTCGATATCCTGCTCGACCAGCCAGATTTCGGGAAGATAGCACCGCCCCGCCGCGTCATCCTCGACAATATCGCGGGCGATGTTGGAAAGCTGGAAGGCCAGCCCCAGATCATTGGCACGGTCCAGCGTTTCCTTATCGTCCGGCGAAACGCCCATTACCACCGCCATCATCACGCCGACCGCGCCGGCCACGTGATAGCAATAGCGCAGCATGTCGGCTTCGGTACGCGGGCGCCAGTCTTCGGCGTCGAGCTGGAACCCGGCGATCACGTCCTCGGCCATCTGCGGGGTCAGACCCACTTCGTGAGCCACCACGCCCAGCGCGTCAAACGCCGGATCGCCGGTCGGCTGCTGCGCAAACGCCAGCGCGGTCAGGCGGCGGATGCGGGCGAGGCGCTCGGCCAGATCGGTCTGGTCACCCAGTTCCCCGCCCATGTCCTGATTGTCGGCAATGTCATCTGCGCGGCGGCACCATGCGTAAAGCAACCAAGCCCGCTCGCGCGTCTGCTTGTCGAACAGGCGGGCAGCCGCCGAAAAGCTCTGCGATCCGCGCTTGATCGAAAGCCGCGCATGTTCGACCAGCGCGGCGCGGGTGGTGGCATCAACCGCCATTGTGCGAACCTAGAGTTCCTCAGCCTTCATGTGGAAGATCGGTCTGTGCGGCTGATAATCGGCCATCTTGGCGAGCAGTTCGTTGATCGAGGTCGCTGCGATCAGGATGTTCTGATGCGCGGGCCGCACGAAACCTACCGCGGCCATCTTCGCGTTGAAGGCGAGCAGATCGTCATAAAAGCCAAACGCGTTGAGCAGGCCCACAGGCTTGGAGTGATAGCCCAGCTGCGACCAGCTCATCGCTTCCCACAGCTCGTCCATCGTGCCCACCCCGCCGGGGATGGTGACAAAGCCGTCCGACAGATCGGTAAAACGTTGCTTGCGCTCGTGCATCCCGCTGACCGTGAGGAGTTCATCGCAATCGTGATTGGCGACTTCGGCCTTGACCAGATGTTCAGGGATAATGCCGATGACTTCACCGCCGGCGTCCTTGGCGCCCTTCGCCACCGCGCCCATCAGACCCAGCTTGCCCCCGCCATAGACAACGCCGATTCTGCGCCCGGCCAACTGTGCGCCGACATCGTAGGCCAGTTGGATATAGCGCGGATCTTCGGGCGAAGCCGAACCGCAATAGACGGCGAGACGTTTCATTTCGTCGGCTCTGCCTCGGCGCAGGCATGGGCCAGAATGGCAAGATCGCCCTGCGAGAGCGGTGTATCGTTGAAGTCCATTGTCACCTTCGTCATGGCAGGCCGGAACTGGTCACCATAGCGTGACTGGAACAACCAGGATTCTTTCATTCCGATCGTTTGCGCCGCGCAATCCACCGCCATGATCGCATCAAACACCATCGGCGCGCCGTCGCTGTCGGTCAGGTTCATGCGCATCATCACCAGCGCCACCGGGCGGCCGTCCACCGCGCCGCTGTCATGCCATGCCGAGTCGATCCAACCTTCGCCGGCATCGTCGATCGCAACAGGTTTCCATGTTGCCTGATGGCTTCCGGCAGCTAGCGGCGAGGGGCCCAGCGCCGCCGCCGAAGCGGCCAGCGCCAGCAGCGCACCGATCATGCGTTCACCTTGACCGCCAGATCCTCCAGCATCAGACCGGCGGTTGCCTTCGCGCTGCCGACGACACCGGGAATACCCGCGCCCGGATGGGTGCCAGCGCCGACGAGGTAGTAATTGTCGATCACGTCATCGCGGTTGTGGCCGCGCAGGTAGGCGCTTTGCCACAAGACCGGCTCAAGGCTAAAGGCGCTGCCCATGTGGGCGTTCAAGTCCTGCTTGAAGTCCTTCGGCGCGTAGCTGAACTTGGTGACGATCCGGTCGTGGATGTCGGGGATCAGGCGACGCCCGAGTTCATCGAGGATCATCTTTTCCAGCTTCGGCCCGACTTCGTCCCAATCGAGCGGCATCTTGCCCATGTGGCTGACGGGGACGAGCGCGTAGAACGTGCTCTTGCCCGCAGGCGCCATGCTCGGATCGGTCACGGTGGGATGGTGGAGATAGATCGCGAAATCTTCCGGCACCACGCCGTTCTTGTAGATGTCGTCGAGCAGACCCTTATACCGCTTGGCAAACAGGATCATGTGGTGCGGAATACCGGGCCAGGTGCCTTCCAGACCAAAGTGCACCACGAACAGCGAAGGCGAGTAGCTCTTGCGGTTCAGGCTCTTGGCCATCTTCTTGCCGCGCTCTGAACCGGACAGCAGATCCTTGTAGGAATGCATGATGTCGGCGTTGGATGCCACGGCGTCAAAGCGTTGGCGAAACCCGCTCTTGGTTTCGACTTCGGTGGCCTTGGTACCCAGCGTGTGGACCTGCACCACCGGATCGCCGACCCGCATCGTGCCGCCGAGCCGCTCGAAATGGCGCACCATGCCGGCGATCAGGCGATTGGTGCCGCCGCGCGCCCACCAGACACCGCCATCTTTCTCCAGCTTGTGGATCAAGGCATAGATCGATGAGGTGTTCATCGGGTTGCCGCCCACCAGCAGCGAATGGAAGCTGAAGGCTTCACGCAGCTTGGGGTGTTCGATGTAGCTCGATACCATCGAATAGACCGAGCGCCAGGCCTGCTCCTTGATCAAGGCCGGGGCAGCCTTCAGCATCGATTTGAAATCGAGGAACGGCTTGGTGCCTAGCTTGAGATAGCCTTCCTCATACACCCGCGCCGAATATTCGAGGAAGCGGGCATAGCCTGCCACATCCGCCGGGTTCAGCTTGGCGATTTCGGCGTTGAGTTCGTCTTCGTCGTTCGAATATTCAAAGTTAGTGCCATCGGGCCAGTTGAGGCGATAGAACGGCATGACCTTCATCAGTTCGACATCTTCGGCGATGTCGTGGCCGGTCAGTTGCCACAATTCCTCAAGGCAGGGCGGATCGGTGATCACGGTCGGGCCGCCATCGAAGGTGAAGCCATCGCGTTCCCAGAAATAGGCGCGCCCGCCCGGCTTGTCGCGGCTTTCGATCACGGTAGTGGTAATCCCCGCGGACTGCAGCCGCAGTGCGAGCGCCATGCCGCCAAAGCCCGAACCGATCACGCAGGCGGTCTTGCCCGCATAGCGTTCGGCAAGGATCGGGTTCACACCCTTGCCCGTGGTTGCACCCGAAAGGTTGAGCTTTGCATCGGCGTTCATGCCGGGGTCTCCATGTTGTAAGGCTTGGTGTCCAGGGGTTTCCCGGAGGAAAATAGCGCACGGATAGCACGCGGAACAGCTACGGGCGGCTTGCCTGTGAGGATGCGCAGGCGATCAGACCAAGTTGATCGGCCCGCGTAGAACCGTTCGACCAGCGCGCCGCGCAAGGCATAGAAATGCTCGAACACCACCACCCGCTTGGCCGGTTCCGCGGCCTCGAACAGCATCCGGCTGAGCATCCGGTAATAGGCGGTGGCCCTCCAGTGGCGCTTGGACCGGCGCTGACAAAAGGCCGCCAGTTCCGCGCCGGTCAGCGCCGGACGGCTGGCGATAAGGTGTGCAATCGCCAGCGCATTATCCACCGCGAAGGGCAAGGTGTAGCTGGTCAGCGGATGCGAAAAGCCGCCGCGTGCGCCCGCCAGCGCGACGCCGGGGATCGCGACTTCGGCCAGCGCGGCATTGAAATCTCCGCCTGAAATCACGGGTAGGATGCCTGCCTCGGAATCGACAATTTCGCCCTTCCAGCCGTTGCGATGCGCATATTCGGCCACCCGGCCCTTCAGCACATCGGCATCCATCTTGGGCTGATCGGCATAATAGGTGTCTTCGATGAACACATCGGTGGGTGACAGCGGCAGGACATAGACAAACCGGTAAGCCGCGCCGTTGCCGTGCGGGGCGAGCTGGTCGACGCTGGCGTCCATGATGATGGGCCGCGTGAGGCCGTGCGGCGTCTCGCACCGGAATTGCTGGCCAAGAAACACCTGCCAGCCGCCCGACAGCGCTGCCGATGCCTTGAACGGACGGCAATCAATCACACGCTGCGCGGCAAGACGCGTGCCGTTGGCCAAGGTCACGCCGCTGGCGTCGAGCGCTGCGGCCTTGGTGTGCAGCATCACGCGGTCAGCCGGCAGTTCGGCCATAAGCTTGGTATGGAATTCAGCGCTGGCTAGCGAGCGATAGGCGGTCGGCAACGTACGGCCCAGGCTGGGGAAGGTGATGTCATAGCCTTCATCCCAGCCATTGAGATCGAAGCCTGCCATCAATCCACGCGCCTTGGGGCGAATGTCGGTCTCGAACCAGCTCCAGCGGTGGTGCCCGCCCAAGCTGCGCCCGGCCTCAATCACGACAAAACGGCAATCAGGGGCATGACGATGCAGCGCGAGTGCAATCAATCCGCCAGCAAGCCCGCCGCCGACGATGATAACGTCATGAGGGGCCGTGTTTGGCGTGTCATTGGTTTGCGGTGAATCGACCATCTCGTTATGCCCTACGCGAGGGCGCGGCATACGGCAATCGCTCGCACGCTAGACCTTCGCAAATTGCATGTTGCAACATAACGCGGAAACAATAGAGCGGAGCCGGGTTTCTGTCCCCAAACCCCCTTGCCAAGGATCGCACCCGTGAAGCATCGTTTCTCTATCGGCCCTGCTGGCGTTGCACTTTGGTGTGCCACTTTCTGCGCCGGCCCAGCTTTTGCCTCCGAAGGCGAGGCAACGACCGAGACACGCGTGGCCGCAGCCGCTACCGACACCGATACCGAAACGGTCGCAGTATCGGTGCAGTCTGCGGCGCAAACCTCGCCTGCCGGTGCTCCGCCTTTCACATTCAGCAAGCCGGTGTTTGATGAGACGTGGGCCACGATCGGCATCGGTGTCGGCATGGTACCAAGCTATGCCGGGTCGGATGATTACATAGCGTTCCCCTTGCCCCTGATTGTAGGCCGGTTGGGCGGAGTGGGGATCAGCCCCAATGGCCCCGGCTTCGTGCTCGACCTGAACCCCGGCAAGCCCGGCCTTGTGCCGCGCAAGGGCCCGCGGCTCAGCTTTGGCCCTGCCTTCCGCTTCCGCAATGATCGCAACAACCGCATCCGTGACGAAGTGGTGGCCCGCGCGGGCAAGCTGGATGCGGCGCTGGAAGTTGGCGGCAATGTCGCGGTCAGTTTTCCGGGCGTGTTCAAGCCGTTCGATCAGGTCAGCGTTGGCGTGCAGGCGCGCTGGGATGTGCTGGGCGCGCATGAAGGCATGATCATCGAACCGCAAATCGGTTACCGCGCGCTGGTCGGCAAGGCGATCACCTTGCAGGCACAGGTCAGTGCTGAAGTCGTCGACAATAATTTTGCCGATTACTATTTCTCCGTCGGATCCGCGCAGGCGGCGGCCACGGGACTTGCGGGATTCCGGGCTGATGGCGGATTGAATCGGATCGGCACGGTCGCGATCCTCGCCTATGATCTTGACCGCAACCCCTTGAATGGTGGGTGGAGCCTGACCGGTGTCGGCGGCTATTCCCGCCTGATCGGTGATAGCGCCAACACGCCTTACACCCGGCTGCGCGGCGATGCCGACCAGTTCATCGTCGGCGCGGGGCTGGCTTACACCTTCTGATGCTGTGCTGACGTAGGGCAGGCGAGGCGTGTCTATGCCCCGGTCCGCGATTCGTCCCGACCCGCTTGCCTTGCCGATACACTCGCGCCATCAGGGGGCCGAGTTACCGTATGGCAAGGGGAGACACGATCATGCAGGCAGTGCGCAACAGGATTATCGCAGGGTTGGCCCTGGCCGGGACGATGCTGGCCGGAACGACGCTGGTGGCCACGCCGCTCGCCGCCGAAACCGTGGCGATCCGCGCGGGCAGTGTGCTGACCGACGCCGCCGCCGATCCCACGGGCGCGGCCACGATCCTTGTCACTGATGGCACGATCGTCTCGATCACGCCGGGTCACGGCCCGCTCGCAGACGGTGTAACCGCTGACCGCGAGATCGACCTCAAGACCAAGACCGTGCTGCCCGGCCTGATCGACCTCCACACCCACCTGACCGGCGATCCGGGCGGCGACTTTTGGAAGGAAGCGACTGAGGCCGACGAATGGGGCGTGGTCGTGGGCGCCAAGAATGCGCGCCTGACCGCGCTGGCCGGGTTCACCACCGTACGCGAAGCGGGCAGCGGGCGCGACACCGCCTTTGCGCTGCGGCGCGGCACGGCGGAAGGCATGGTGCCCGGCCCGCGTATCCTGGCCGCCGGCCCGGCGCTGGCGATCATCGGTGGGCACGCCGACGTCAACGGGTTCCGGCCCGAAGTCAACGAACTGCTCGACAGCGGCTTTACCTGCACCGGCGCGGTGGAATGTGCGAGCAAAGTGCGGCTCGCCAGCCAGAACGGCGCGGACGTGATCAAGATCACCGCGACCGGCGGCGTGCTGAGCCAGCAGGGCCGCGGCCTTGAAGCGCATTTCACCCCCGAGGAAATGAAGGCGATTGCCGACACCGCCCATTCGCTCGGCCTGAAAGTCATGGCCCACGCCCACGGCGCACGCGGCATCCAGCAGGCCGCCGAAGCCGGGATCGATTCGATCGAGCATGGCACCTATCTTGATGAAGCTGCGGCCCGCGCGATGAAGGCCAATGGCACGGTGCTGGTGCCGACCCTGATGGCGCTGGAGGGCGTATCCGAAGGGTTGGGCAAAGGCATCTACACCCCCGTGGTCGAAAACAAGATCCGCGCCGTGCAGCCGTTGATGGCCTCATTGGTAAGCCGCGCTCGCCAATTCGGCGTGACGGTTGTCTTTGGCACAGATGCGGGCGTGTATCAGCATGGCCGCAATGCCGAAGAACTGGCCTTGATGAAGAAGCAGGGCATGACCGACCGCGAAGTCCTTGCCAGCGCCACCACTGCCGCGGCGAAGGTGCTCGGCATGGAAAACCAGATCGGCAAGCTCGCCCCAGGTTACTCGGCGGACATCATCGCGGTGGACGGCAATCCGCTGGCCGATGTCAGCGTGCTGGAGCAGGTCGATTTCGTGATGGTGCGGGGGCGGGTGATCGAGTGAGGCGTGACACGCTGTCCTTCATGCCTTCATGGCTGGGACCGGCCGTCCTGCGCAAAGCTTAGCCAATCGCCGCCTGCGCGCTGTCGACCAATGCCTGCAGCGCGGCCATATGTGCCCGGAAAGCCTTGGCTCCCTTGGGAGTGAACGCCGCCCAGGTCCGCTGCCGCCCATCCTGAGCGGCCTTGCGCAAGGTGACATAGCCCGCCTCTGCAAGGGCCGAGAGGTGTTTGGACAGCACTGAATCGCTGACCTGCGTGATGTCGCGCAAGGTCGCGAATTCCACGTCCTCGACCTGCGCCAGCACAGCCGCAATCTGGAGCCGGGCGGGCGCGTGCAGGACCGTGTCGATTTCGCCCGTCATAGCGTTTCGCCCCGTAGGTCGCGGCCGTAGAACCCTTGCCATAAGTAGCTGAGCGCGGTGGCGCCTATGATCACCGCCGCCAGCAGGATCCAGAACACCGGCTGTTCGCGCTGCGGCTCGGACATGCCCAGCCGTACATAGAGGCACGCAGCCACCGCGAGGGCGAGAAAAAGAAAGGAGACCCACAGGGTCCGGCCCGGCGTCCAGCCGCTGACGAACATCCCGTAACGCTTCCTGTCGTGGTTCTTGAGGTAAAGCGCAAACAGAACCACTCCAAAGCTGGCGACAACCGATAATCCGCTGTCCAGCGTCTGGCTGACCATCAGCGCGCCCATGGCAAGGCCCACAGCCAGATGCCGCCAGAAGGGCCATACCATCCGCTGCGCAAGGCGCTGCTCGGTGGCGCGAATTTCGGCCATCGCGGCGCGGGCTTCGTCGATATCGGTCACGCTATGCTCCTTTCAGGGGACGGTTGGCCGGGCGCGGCTGCTCGTCAGTTTCCATGATGGAAAGTGAGATAGTCATCTTTTTCCGATTCGGAAAGTGATAAGTTTCCATACTGGAAAGTTTCGCTTGATGCGCCTGCAATCGCCTCGACATGGCCGCAAACAGCCTCTAATAAAGCGCAATCCCCGGGGAGCGCGCTCGCGCTGAGAGGGGCGGTTAGCATCGCCCGACCCGTTGAACCTGAACCGATTAGCATCGGCGGAGGGAGTGGGCTGGTCGTCGCGCCAAAACCCCGCTCGCTTTCCGCCTTGAGGAGAGAGCGTAACATGGCCGACATCAATAGCCCCGTCGAAATCGGCGTCACCACCGGGCCAATCCGGGGCAGCCGCAAGATCCATGTCGGTGCGCGCACCGGCTCCGGCATCCGCGTCGCCATGCGCGAGATTGATCTTGAGGGCGGCGAGCCGAGCGTGCGCGTCTATGACACCTCCGGCCCCTACACTGACCCCGATGCCCATATCGACATCAACGCCGGCCTGCCTCAGCTGCGCCGTGACTGGATCATGGCCCGCGGCGATGTCGAGGCTTACGAAGGCCGCGAGATCAAGCCTGAGGACAACGGACAACTTGGCCCCGATCGTTCAGGCGGCGTCCCGCAATTTCCCAATCCGGTCAAGCGCCCCTTGCGTGCCAAAGCCGGCATGAACGTCAGCCAGATGCACTATGCGCGGGCCGGCATCATCACGCCGGAAATGGAATATGTGGCGGAACGCGAGAACCTGGGCCGCGAAATCGCTGCCGACATGGTGCGCGACGGCGAAAGCTGGGGCGCGACAATCCCCACGATCATTACGCCGGAATTCGTGCGCGATGAAATTGCTCGCGGGCGCGCGATCATCCCTAACAACATCAACCACCCCGAAAGCGAACCGATGGCGATCGGGCGCAATTTCCTCGTCAAGATCAACGCCAATATCGGCAACTCTGCCGTGGCATCGAATGTCGCCACCGAAGTCGACAAGATGGTGTGGGCGACCCGCTGGGGTGCGGACACGATCATGGATTTGTCCACGGGCCGCAACATTCACGACACCCGCGAATGGATCATCCGCAACTCTGCCGTCCCGGTCGGCACCGTGCCGCTGTATCAGGCGCTCGAAAAAGTTGGCGGCGTGGCCGAGGAGCTGACGTGGGACATCTTCCGCGACACGCTGATCGAACAGGCCGAACAGGGCGTGGATTACTTCACCATCCACGCCGGCGTGCGGCTCGCCTATGTCCCGATGGCGGCCAAGCGCGTCACCGGGATCGTGTCACGCGGCGGCAGCATCATGGCGAAATGGTGCCTTGCCCATCACAAGGAAAGCTTCCTCTACGAGCATTTCGACGAGATCACGGAGATCATGAAGGCGTATGACATCGCCTATAGCCTCGGCGATGGTCTGCGCCCCGGCAGCATCGCCGATGCCAATGACGAAGCGCAATTCTCCGAGCTCTACACGCTGGGCGAGCTCACTCATCGTGCCTGGGCGCGCGATGTGCAGGTGATGATCGAAGGGCCGGGCCACGTGCCGATGCACAAGATCAAGGAGAATATGGAAAAGCAGCTGCAGGTCTGCGGCGAGGCCCCGTTCTACACGCTCGGGCCGCTCGTCACCGACATCGCGCCGGGTTACGACCACATCACCAGCGGCATCGGCGCGGCGCAGATCGGGTGGTATGGCTGTGCGATGCTGTGTTACGTCACGCCCAAGGAGCATCTGGGCCTGCCCGACCGGGACGACGTGAAGGTCGGCGTGATCACCTACAAGCTGGCGGCCCACGCGGCGGACTTGGCAAAATGCCACCCCGCCTCGCAGGTGCGCGACAATGCGCTCTCCAAAGCCCGCTTCGAATTCCGCTGGCGCGACCAGTTCAACCTCAGCTTGGACCCCGAAACCGCCGAGCAATATCACGATCAGACGCTGCCGGCGGAAGGCGCGAAGTCCGCGCATTTCTGCTCCATGTGCGGGCCCAAGTTCTGCTCGATGCAGATCAGCCAGGACGTGCGCGACTTTGCCGCCAAGCAGAACGCCAGCCCCGAAACCTTCCTCGCCTCGGAAAAGCTGGGCGCTGACACCGCCGAGGCCAGCCGTCAGGCCGCGCTCAAGGGCATGGCTCAGATGAGCGCCAAGTACCGCGAAGCCGGCAAACAGCTCTATGTGGGCCCAGGCGACCGTGAGCATGACTGACCTGCGCAAGGCCTTGGCGCGGGCGGGCGCGGCGGCGCTCGCCGTGCCCGCTCTGCTACTGACCGGATGCATCACCGCGCCCGAAGCGCCTGCGCCCATCGCCCGGGCCGAGGCACCGCAGTTCGATCCCTTCACCTTCTTCCTCGGCACCAGCCGCGGGGAAGGGGTGCTGACCAAGGCCTTCACCGATCCGGTCCCGGTGCGGGTGGAAAGCCACGGCACAATCGTGACTGAAGGTTTTCGCGAGTCCAGTTGGGCCGCGCCGCCGCGCCGGGTGATGGTGCTCGATCAGGTGGTGCATGAAGGGGACAAGCCCCCGCGCAAACGCCAGTGGCGCCTCACCGAAACCGCGCCGGGGATGTACGAGGGCACGCTGTCCAGCGCGATCGGGCCGGTGACGGGCCATGTCGATGGCAACCAGCTGGTGCTGGAGTTCCCGGTCAAAGGCAGCTTCAAAGTGCGCCAGGAACTCACCCTGTCACCCGATGGCCGCCGCGCCCATAATGTCATGCGCGCCAGCCAGTTGGGCGTGACTGCGGCGGTGTTTGTCGAGGATATCGTGCGCAATTAGGCTGCGCGCTTCTACCACCCCCACGGCGCGGGCGGCGGCGTCACGGGCTGGGTCAGATCGAACGCCACCCGGAACAAGCGCCCTTCGCGGCTGAGCTGATAGGCATAGGTGGTCGCATCCACCTCCACCCGCCACACATTGGTGACCGACGCAGTCA
Organism: Erythrobacter sp. 'gip.4 top 5'; assembly: GCF_056495765.1. Taxonomy (NCBI): domain Bacteria; kingdom Pseudomonadati; phylum Pseudomonadota; class Alphaproteobacteria; order Sphingomonadales; family Erythrobacteraceae; genus Erythrobacter; species Erythrobacter sp. 'gip.4 top 5'. The sequence goes on from NZ_CP200270.1 coordinate 1,173,826, forward strand.
GGCCATTGTCGCGGAACAGCGCGATGCTTTCCGCATCCACCGGAAAGTCCTGCGCGCCCGCGCTGCCGCTGCCCGCCGTATCCCCGCCATACATCGTGACCACATCGGCGGAGCCATCCGCATGGCGATGATCGTGCTTGAGCGTCAGGCCGGTACCGTTGCGGGTAATCAGCCAGGTGCGTGACCGGTCCCACGTGCCATCGGTGTTCTGGACATGGAACGGGATCGCCATGCGGGTGGGCGAACATGTCCGGAAATGCACCACCATCGCGCGGCCCGCCATATCGGCATCGGCAGCATCGCTGGAGACAAGGCGGCCCGCATAGGCCTTGCCACAATGGCGGGCGAGCGTGGCCATGAACGCCCCTTGCGCGTCGGTGATGGCCGAAGCGTCGGCCGAAGCGCGCTCGCTTGACGTGGGCGAAACGCAAGCCCCCAGCGCCAGCAGCGCAAGCACGGCAGCGGAACGAAGCGAAGCGCGGAGCGTGACGGAATGTCTCATGCCACCACCGTGACGACAGCGCGCACAAAACGCAAACGGGGCTAATACCAAGTCCCATTGATCAGAACCCATGCGCCCATTGGCGCATGCCGATGGACATGATGCGCCAGGGCTGATCGACGAGCTTGTTCCAAGCGAAGCAGCAATGGTCGACGATGTCGTCGTAGGATGAGAAGATGCGGTTGGAGAGCCAGTTGTCGCGCATGAACTGCCAGACGTTTTCGACGGGGTTGAGCTCCGGGCACCTGGGCGGCAGCGGCATGAGAGTGATGTTGGCGGGCACGACCAGTTCCGCCGAGCCATGCCATCCGGCCTGATCGAGGATCAAGACGGCATGCGCCCCCGGCGCGACGTGGAAGGCGATCTCTTCGAGGTGCATGCTCATGGCCTCGCTGTTGCAACGGGGCATGACGATGCCAGCACCCTTGCCCTCGGCGGGACAGATGGCCCCGAAGATCCAGGCTGAGGCCCGGCGCTGGTCTTTGGGCGCACAGGGCCGGGTTCCGCGCTTGGCCCAGCGGCGGGTGAGCTTGGTCTGTTGGCCTATGCGCGCCTCATCTTGCCACCACAGTTCTATCGCGGTGCCGTGCGGCAAGGATAGTCGGATTTTTGCCAACTGGCCTGCGAAGTTTTTTTAAAATCGGCAATGTCATCCGCTTTCTGGCCACGATGACGAGGGCGGGCCGAGAGCTTGCGGAAGCCCAGCGCGCGCATCTCACGGCTCAGCGTCTGTTTGGTAATCGACAGGCCAAACTCATCCCACACCCACTGCGCCAGATCGATGAGACGCCAGCGGACAACCCCGTGCGCCGCAGGAATCGGGCCTGCTTCAACTTGCTGCGCAAGAGCGCGGCGCTGCTCATCGCTCAGAATCGAGACTTTGCCGGGGGCCTTGCGTGACATCAGCCCGTCCGGGCCATCAGCATTGAAGCGGATCACCCAATCCCGCACGACCTGCAGCGTCACGCCAGCCGCTTTGGCCGCTTCGCTCCGGCTGCTGCCGTCCAGGATCAAGCCCAACGCCAACAACCGCCGTACCTGATCCGGATCGTCACATCGTCGGGAAAATCGGCTCAAATCCCGCGAAGTGAAATCTGATCGAACACCAATCGCCGTCGCCATCGCAAGCCTCCTCGTGCTTGCTCCGGTGAATCAGAAAATCAGCGCCTTGGAAATCCCCCATGAGTCAGCCTCATCGGGATTTGGTATAAATCGAAACGCCGGTACAATCCTCTCCTGCAACAGGAGGGGCGCCCTTAACTCCCCTCCCCGGCGGGGAGGGGCAGGGGGTGGGGGCTCAACGGTGACGAGGCAACGCGACAGAGCAACTGTCGCAAACCCATCCCCAACCCGTTGACGCAGCGCGTCAGCTTCGCTTCCCCCCGAGGGAAGGGGCTGAAACCCCTCAACTGTTCTTCATGTTCTCCAGGCCCTTGATCCCGCCGGCCTTGAGGCTGGGCTGGCTGGCGTTGGTCTTGGGGCCCTTGTCCGCCTTGGGCTTGCGGGCTTCCTTGGATTTCTTCTGTTGACCCTTGGCCATGGGATGCTCCTGTCAGGTGGGTTGATTAGAGCGAGGGGTGCGCCTGATGGGGGGAGGTGTCAATGTGGGTTCATTCACGACCAATTGAGCCAGACCCCTTGAAAGTCGCTCAAAAGCTCGCATAGTTGACTAGGCAGACGACTCCTTATGGGTTGGCCTGTGGATGCGGTTCACCCGTTCCAATAGTCAGGTTCAGGACACGGCGCGACGCGGTCTTGTGGCCGTAAGCCGGGTGCTGGGGCACATGGCAAATACCGACACTCCGCTTGCGGAAGGTCGGAGTCAGACTGATGAAAGGGAACGACACATGCCTCGCTTTACCACCAGAACCGGCGAGGTTCGGAGCCAATTCCATGAGGGGCCTTCTCGAGGGAAGCCGAATCTTCCGGCGCACAATGCCGGATCGCCAAGGGCCACCGCGCCCAGTCAGGGCACCGTTCTTGGTTTGTTCCAAAGCGTCCTTGTCTTCGCGGTGGCCTTGATGCTATGGTGTGCTCTGACTCTGGCGGCGGATTTCGCTGAGAGTCAGGTTCAGGACACGGCGCGACGCGGTCTTGTGGCCGTAAGCCGGGTGCTGGGGCACATGGCAAATACCGACACTCCGCTTGCTGAAGGTCGGCTCCTGGTGAACCGCCGGTCTGGGTAATTTAGGTGAAGCTGGCGGCAGCTAAGCGAAGAAATACTCTTAATCGGGTTTTTGATGCGTCTAAGAGCCCGATCCGAAAGTTGTTGAGCAATACCAGCCATATGTGATTCAGCCGTCTGTGCGAGCAGATGGAGTGGCACATGACATGGACTGGTATTGCCCGTTGAGAACATAGCCGGGATGGGTTGCGGTATCCAAGCGATTTGACGGAGCGAGAATGGGCGCTGACGGCGCCGTTCATTCCGCCCGCCAAAACCGGGGGCCGACGACGCAGCACCGACATGCGCGAGGTGTTGAACGCGCTGCTGTACATCGGCTCGGGTGGTTGTGCTTGGCGGATGCTGCCCAAATGTTTCCCGCCGGTGTCGACCGTGCAGCGCTATTTTTACGCATGGCGTGACAACGGATTGTTCGCCAGCATCAACACGGTGCTGGTGATGAACCTGCGCGAGGTCGAGGGACGCGAAGCCTCGCCGAGCGCTGGCGTGATCGACAGCCAGAGCGTCAAAACCACGGAAAGCGGCGGGGTTTGCGGCTATGACGCAGGCAAGAAGGTCAAGGGCCGAAAGCGCCATATCGTCACCGACACCTGCGGCTATCTGATCTTCATTCTCGTCCACGCCGCCGATATTCAGGACCGCGATGGCGCCGTCGATGTGCTCAAGGCGATCAGATATCGCTTCCCTTGGCTGCGCCACGTGTTCGCCGATGGCGGCTATGCTGGCGACAAGCTTCGGGACGCCCTCAGGGGGCATGGAGACTGGACGCTGGAAATCATCAAGCGGTCCGACACCGCCAAAGGCTTCGTCCTGTTGCCCCGCCGCTGGGTCGTCGAACGCACCTTCGCCTGGCTAGGCAGATGTCGCCGATTGGCCAAAGACTGGGAAACATCCATCGCCTCGTCAACCGCTTGGGCGCACATCGCCAGCATCCGTATGCTCACACGCAGAACCGCAAGATACTGCTACGCATGACAAACTTTTGAATCGGGCTCTAAACTCCACGAAGTTTGGAGCGCGGAGCGGAGTCGATTTCTTTCGAGTTGCTATGGCTTAGATCGAATATCTGGCAAGCAGTACGGTGCCGAACGCGCTTGGCGCATTCCTTCTATTAAAGAGCGGCGTCTGAATGGCGGGTTCCTGCCCCATTCTCTGCTTGCAATTGCTAGGCCGAAGAAAGACCGAGGGTATCGCATCATTTGCGTCCCAACCGTTGAAGATCGGATCATACAGTTTTCGATACTCTTTGAGATTCGGGAAAAGTTGAAGCATAGGGGTCTCTTAAATGAGATAAGTTACGGACTAACTGCACATTCAGCGCGTACTGTCCAAGATGCTCGGCTAAGAGCATCCCATCTAAGGGAATCGGGAAAATTCGTTTATAAAACGGACATTCAAAAGTTCTTTGATAGAATCCCGAGAGAGATACTACACAGAGATTTGCGGCGAGTGGTGGCAGATCGCTCACTTCATTCCGTTTTGGACGCTTTCGTCAACGTCGAGATAGGCGATGGATTCGCCCCTAACTGGCAGCAAATCGTTCAGGCCGCTGGCATTAAGGTTGGTGAGGGCGTGCGACAGGGGATGCCATTGTCGCCTTATTTCGCAGGGATCATTCTGCGAGATTTAGACAGAGATTTAGAAAAGCGCAGACTACCGGTAATCAGGTATGTCGACGATATCATTGGTTTTTTTAGATCTCAAGCTGAGTGCGAAAGCTTTGACAAATATCTACGTGAAAAGCTTTCTGAATTGCATTTAACCTTGGGATTGATAGGGGCTCCGAGATCGAAGACCTTGATATATACTCCTCAACAGCCTGCAGATTTCCTTGGAATGGAAATGAAATTTGACAAAAATGGCCGTTGCTTACTGAGTGTAAGTGAAAAGACTATTCAAGGCGTCGAGTCAAACTTGGCAGCAATGTGTGACATAGACAACTTGTTGCAGAAAAATATCACACTTCCCTTCCTTGGTGCGAGAATTGCAGAAATGAAGCGCGGATATATTGCGGCTTATCATGGGGCTGAAAACTTATCTCATTTGAAGCAGAGAATTGCAGGCGTCTCTGATCCGATTGTCGAGAACGTTCTTGAAGAAATATTTGGCGTTGCAATCAAAAAATTGACAGGCAAGCGGAAGAAGTTTTTAGGGATCGATTGATCCAATTACCGCGCCAACCCCACCAGCACCCGATCCAGCGCCTGCAGGAACCGTGATCGGTCCGCCTTGCTGAATGGTGCAGGGCCGCCTCCCGCTGACCCTGTGGGTCCGTCCATCCCGGCACGCAGGTCGGCCATGATGGCGCGGGTGGCGATGGCGCCGCCGATGCTGGCGGCGGTGTATTCGTCACCATTGTGTTTCAGCACCCGCGCCCCCGCTTTCAGGCAGCGGTCGGCCAGCAGGATGTCGCCGGTGATGACCACGCAGGTGTTGGCGGGCAGGGCTGCGGCGGCGTCCGCGATCCAGTCGTCCGCGGCGTCAAAGCTGTCGCTCACCACCACGCGGCTGACCCGTGGGCTATCGGGGATGCGGAACGGCGAATTGCTGACCACGCGCACTTCGGCCCGGAACCGTTCGGCCACGCGATAGATCTCGTCCTTGACCGGGCAGGCATCGGCGTCGATCAGGATGGTGAGGGGGGCCATGCCCTCTGTTTAGCCGTGCAGACCCTTCGCAGTAAATGGGCCTCGCGGTAAATGGGGCCTCGCGGTAAATGGGGCCTTGCGGTAAATAGGGCGGCGCGCTTTCCTACGCGCCCGGCCCGCGCCAATCAGGTCCGCTGCCGCACAGGCGCTGGCGCGACACGCTGGGGATTGTTTTCAGGCGTGAAACATTCAAAGCTTCGCAATTTCAGGGGGGATAGCCGATAAACACCGCGCTCCAGCCCCGCGCCAGGCTCCGCTAGACCCGGGTTAGGTCGCGCTAGACCCCCTCTTGGCCCCGCTAGACCCCCTCTAGGCCGCGCGTTCGGTGCGGTTGCGGCCCGCTTGCTTGGCGGCATAAAGCGCGGTGTCGGCGCGGGTGATCAGCCGGTCGATCGCTTCAGCCCCGCGCCGCTCGGCCAGACCGAAACTGGCGGTGAGGCCCTGGGGACCGGCGGCGGTGATCAGCGGCGTATCGGCCACCGCAGCGCGCAAGGCTTCGATCCGGGCGGCGAAGGTGGCAAAATCGCAGGCCTGCGCGGCGATCAGGAACTCCTCCCCCCCGATCCGCGCCACCAGCCAATCGGCGGGCAGCAGGTTGCGGAGCATGGCGGCAAAATGGATCAGGCTCGCATCCCCGCCGTCATGGCCGAGCCGGTCGTTGACGCGCTTGAAATCGTCGATGTCGGCAATGGCCAGCGCAATGCCGCCCTCCGGCAGGTGCGCCCCCCAAGCGTCAAGCTGCGCCATCGCCGCGCGGCGGTTGGCAAGGGCAGTGAGCGCATCCTGCAAGGCCAGCAGCTCAAGCTCGCGGCGGGACGCATCGAGCCGCAGGGTCAGCGCGGCGATCCACCCAAAGGCAAGGCTCGCCACGATCAGCGGGATCAGCACCGCGACCAGCATGGTGCCGGCATAATCGACATCGCCCAACCAGACGAAGGCGAGATGGGCAAAAGAGGTTGAGGCCAGCACTGATCCGCCAACCACGATCAGCCCGGTGCGCCCTAGCTGCAAGCGCAGGGCGGAATCAGCGCGCGCGGCGCAAAAGGAGGGGCGCGGTGCCATGGCTGTCGCAGCATAATAGCGACCTCTGGCGAATGTCTTAACGGCGCGGGCAGAAGCAGTGATTAGGTAATCCGGGCAAAGCGTGCTACATGATCCCCGCTGACGTCGAAATTTGCGACGGACTTCGAAATTTGCGCTCCGCCGCTTGGCCTCACGGCCCCCGGCGTTAACCAGACGACGACTTCCTTTCATCGGACGATACGACGCACTAACCCTGCTGCGCGTTGCGGCGGGGCACTACAATGTTCTTGAAAGGAACACGTTATGAGCAAGACCGGAACCGTAAAGTTCTTCAACACCGACAAGGGCTATGGCTTCATCCAGCCTGACGACGGTTCGTCGGACAGCTTCGTCCACATCACGGCCGTTCAGGCTGCTGGTATGCACAGCCTCGAAAAGGATCAGCGTTTGAGCTTCGATCTCGAGCGCGGACGCAACGGCAAGGAAAGCGCCGTTAACTTGGCAGCTGCCTAAATAATACCGGCGGGGCGGGGCGCTTACCAGCGTCCCGCCAGCCACCTGGTCCCCAGCGACTCCCTCTCAATGCAGGATACACCGATGGCCCAGACTTACGAATTCTACAACGAACGCGCTGATGAAGCCGCGACGCTGGCCGATAAAGCAACGCTCGATAACGTGCGTGATCGCGAATTGCGCTCGGAAAAGACCTGGCGCGGCCTCGCCGAGCAGGCGCGCAAGACCGCTGAAGAGCGCGTGAAGGCTGACATCGTTCGCGCTGAAAAGCGGGCGAGCGATCAACTCCTGTCTTGAACGTTTCGCCGGATTTCGCTGGATTGGTGAAACGCGGCGGACCACACTCTTCTTGAGCAACCGGATACTGGTGCCAAAGGAGAGATATTCATGAGCACACCCATGAGCAATGTGCAATTCCAGTTCAACACCGATAGTTCGGTGATGGGTACGCAAGAGGTCGCCCAGCGGATCGAAGCGCAGGTGCGCAAGCGGCTGGAGCGCTTTTCTGCGCGATTGACCCGGATTGAAGTGCACGTGTCGGACGTGAATGGCCGCAAGCATGGTGCGGATGACAAGCATTGTACAATTGAGGCGCGGCCGCGCGGCAGCCGCCCGATAGGCGTAACCGGCAAAGCGTCCGACGTCGATGCCGCGGCCCGGATCGCTGCCAACACCATGGCCGAACGGCTTGAGCGGGTGCTCGGCAAGGCTGAGCGCCACCGCCATGATGCGTCCCCACACAAGCTTCTCTGATCTAGGCGTTCAGGCCGCACGCAACCGTAGAGCGCGTTACCGCCTCACTTGTGCCCGGTTATAGCACATTCTCCCAAAACGCCCTCGATGGCCTTGGCAACGCCAAAGAACCCAGCTTTGGCGAGAGGCCATGTTGCGCGATCAAGATCGGACAGAATGGTGACAACCCGGCCCTGCGCTGCAAGATCGGCCAAATCTGGCCACAGCGCGTCACGCGTCCAGCCTGTTGGCAGATATGGAACGGCGATCCGGGTAACACCGGCATCAGCCATCAGTGGGGCAAGCGACGTGCCACTGCGCCATTCGCTCGTCGGGCAACCATAGGCCGCGGCTGCGTCGGCCATGCCATGGGCAACGGCCCCTTCGGCGAAATTGTGGGCCAAACCGCCGACCGAGCCCGTCGAGCGGGCTGAGGGTCGCGCTGCACCAATGACAAGCGACGGTGCGGATGGCAGGGCGAGCGGGATATGGTGGGCCGCCTCGTCATGCAGCAGCAGCGCAAACGGCCCGACCAGATGGTCCGCACGGACAGGACCGGGCAAATCAAGCTTTTGCCGGCCATATTCTTTCGCTTCAGACAAAGGCTCGGCATCGCCTGCCAGCCCCTTCGCCGCCAAGGCTCCGCCTGGCCGACCGGACGTGTAGCGGGCGATATTGTCGGCTCGGGCAAGATAGTTCTTCCCCTTGGTGTGCAGCCCCGCAACCCAACGCCACGACAGCGTGTTCGACGCCGCGTCGCCATCCATAAGGTGCCGCAGGAAGAAATCCGCGCCCAGCCGCCAATCAAGCTTCAGGGTGAAGATCCAGATGCTCGCGAACCACATGCGGGCATGGTTGTGGAGATAGCCTGTGTCCTGCAGCTCTTGCGCCCAAACATCGAAGGCCTCGATCCCGGTGCGGCCTTCGGTTGCTTCGGCATAGGCTTTTTGCAGACCGGCGTTGCGTGCAAGCGCGGCCAGCGCATCATCACGTCCGGCCCGATAATCGTCCCAGATCGCGGGGCGCTGTTCCAGATAGCCCTTGAAATAAATGCGCCAGAATACTTCGGCGATGAACTTTTCGGCTGTTCGCGGGGTGTGCTGGGCGAGCACCGCTTCTAGCACATCGGTTTCGCTCAGCACGCCGGCATGAAGCCAGGGTGAAAGTTCGCTGACATTTGCACGCCCAGCAGGCGCCGGACCGCCATCGGCATTGCGAGTGTCGGCATAGCGGCGTCCTGCGGAGGGAAGAAACTGTGCGAGGCGTTCAAGCGCAGCAGCGCGAGTGGTTTTTGCGTTCATAAAAAGGCGAACCCGCTGAACCGGTCATAGTTCCAGACGAATGGAGGCCTAAAAATAAAACGGCCGGAACATCCAACCGTCAAAACCATTCGTTCTTGTATGAGTGCGCGCCGCCTTGGCGATACGCGCGCTCGCCTCGGATCTATACGCATCCGGGGAATCCCTGGCCTTTCGGGCCTACATCAAGGAATACCCTATGAAGATCATCAATGTCATGCTCACTTCGGTTGCTGGGATCGCTCTGGTGGCATGCGCCGCCGAAACCCCGGCTGAAGACACAACCACCGCAGACACCACCGCCGTCGCTGACGATGCCACCGCTGCTGGCACGCTTGTTGAAGTGGCTCAGGGCAACGCCGATTTCTCGACGCTGGTGACCGCCGTGACGGCCGCTGAACTGGGCGAAACGCTTTCGGGCGCCGGTCCGTTCACCGTGTTCGCGCCGACCAACGCGGCCTTTGAAAAGCTGCCCGCCGGCACCGTGGAAAAGCTGACCACTGAAGACAAGGAAACGCTCAAGTCGATCCTGACCTACCATGTGGTCGAAGGTTCGGTTGATGCCGCAACGCTGACCACTGCCATCACCGAAGCAGGCGAAGCCGGTTATGTCGTCAAGACTGTCAACGGCGGTGATCTGACCGCCACGATCGTCGACGGCGGCGTGGTGCTGACCGATGCGGCTGGCAACGCCTCGAAGGTCACCGCGACCGACGTGGCAGCCTCCAACGGTCTGATCCACGTGATCGACACCGTTTTGATGCCGATGTAAGCTTCGGGCTTCACAAGAGGCCTGAACAAGGGCGGGCGCCGCGAAAGCGGGACCCGCCTTTTGTTTTTGTAGCCCTTTGCCATCGCCCCGAACGGCGCTTAAACTTCGCAGACAAAGGAGCCGCGCCATGACAATGAACAAACGCCCTACTGCCATATCCCTGTTGATTGCCGCCAGTCTGACGGCGGCCTGCAGTCAGGCTGGCGAAGGGATCGACCCGCAAGGCAAAACCTTCGATGATGTCGCCGCCGACGAGGTTATCACGCTCACCGGGACCGAGCCGTTCTGGAGTCTTGTGATTGAAGACGAGGAAGGCGTCTGGACCACACCTGAAAATCCGTCTGGCACTCCGTTTGCGATCACGCGCTTTGCTGGCAACAATGGGCTCGGCTTTTCTGGTGCGCTTGATGGCCAGAACGTTACCGCCACACTCACCCCCGGCGAATGCAGCGACGGGATGAGTGACCGGCGGTTCCCTTACGTGGCCACGCTCGCCATGGGTGCAGCGACCTTGGAAGGCTGCGCCTACACTACGCAGCAGCCTTTCACCGGCGGCGAAGCGCCTTAAGCGGAATTAGGCAAGCGCTCGCATCCCCGGAGGCCAGGCCGATATGCACAATGGGAAGTATGGGTGTGAAATCTCGTAAGGTGATCTACTCTCAAAGACGTTAGAACAGGCCGGGAATGTCCTGCTGTGCGCGGTTCGGCTGGTCTGGCTGTAGCATCCGCCGCGCTGGTATTCGTGCCGTGCCGCTACCGCTCTGGCTGAAATCCGCTCCGCTTTGCGTAGCTACAGCCGATGTAGGGAACGCCGAGCATGAGCGTCCCGCCAGAAAATCGAGCGCTACAGCCGTCGAAGCTTCACGCGGGTCGCCAAAGGGACGGGTCACGTCATCACCGGCGCGGCAGGTATTGGGAACGAATGGCCCCAATCCGAAGAAGTAATCGCCCTGTCCCGCAGCATTCACGGTTTGGAACGTCACAGCGCGCACCCGCAGATCGCAGGCGGCCAGATCGAAGGCAAATTGTCCGACCGGTTTGCCCGAAGTGTCCGAGCCGATCAGCGCGATGTTGTTGCCAAGATACGGCAGCATCGCGTTAATGACCAACTCGCTCGCCGAAGCGCTCGCCTCGGTCGTGATGAAGGCAATGCGCGTTGGGGCGATGGCATTAACTTCGCTGCGGAAATCGCGCTGCCTGTTTTCCGATGCGCGCGAAGGTCGAAGGACGGTTCGGCTGAACACCTGGCCGACGCGGCCCTGCCCCATCAGATCCCCCATCGTCTCGGCCACGGACACAAGCCCGCCGCCGTTGTAACGCAGATCAATAATCAGATCGGTCACACCTTGCGCGCCAAACTGTCCGTAAGCTTCCCGCAGCTGGTCTGCCGCGTCCGCGACGATGAAGGTCCGCAGGTTGAGATAGCCGACCCGCCGTCCGCCGTCATTGAGGATCAGCGTGCCATAGCGGTTGGAAATCGGGTCGAGCGAGAAGTCGTTCTTGACGACGCTGCTTTCAATCGCGGCGCCGCCTGGCTGCACAAATCGCAGCACCCGCGTAACACCGGCGTCCGATGGCCCGAGCGCATTGATCACCGCCTGCGTTCCGCCACCTGCGATAAGGCTCGAAACGGTCTGCAGATTGGCGCTGGTGGTGCCGATCGCCGTGATCTCGCTCCCTCGGTCGAGACCGGCAGCAAACCCTGGCGCACCTTCGTAAGCTTCGGCCACAAACAGGCGTCTCGCCACGTTATCGAACGAAAGCCGTATGCCGAAACCGGCGCTGGAGCCTGAATTAACCAGCGCGTTTTCTTCGACAATCGAAGTGGCGAAGGTGAAGCCCTGATCGCGGCCCTGCGCACGGGCGGGGGCGACGCGGGCATTCAGAAAGGATTGGACAGAGTTGAAGCTTGCAGGATCGGCTGGAGCGAGCAGATCTGGAAACAGGTACCAATCGTTCAGCACGGCATTCGCAAAGTCCTGCTGCGCACGCAGCGCGCACGCGGTTGAGGGCGGCGTCGGTGTTGGTGTGGGTGTCGGTGTGGGGCTTCCGCCTCCGCCGGTTGCCGGGGGAGTTGGTGAAGAGCCGCCGCCACCGCAGGCCACCAGGCTGACAGACACGAGAAGGCTCAAAGCAGTGCGACCAAGGTTCATGAATCTGTGCAACTCCATGGGGGGATGGCGTGGCCGGAGAGTAGGGGGCTACGTCATAGGGATGCAATGGCGAGGGGTTGAGAGCAAGAACGGCACCGCGAAAAAGATCCAAAACGCATAAAAGCGTGACCTTTTTGTCTGCATTTGCAGGGTTTTCCTCAGAAAGTGCCGAAAATTGGCGCGCCAAGTCTCGTATCGCGCCCCCGAACGGACTAGCACAACAGCAAGGAACCAACAGAATCATGACTGAATTTCCCGCCTGGCTTGCACCCCACGTGCCCGTACCTGCCCGTCACCCCGGACTCGCGATTGCAAAGCTGGGTTCGGCGCAGGCTTTTGCACGCGGGGGTTTCGCGCTTACCAGTCCCGCCTTTGCCGCCGGTGAAGCATTGGATCCAAGCTTTACCGCGACCGAAGAAGATGCTGTCGCCCCGCCGCTGGAATGGAGCGCGCCGCCCCCCGGTTCGCAGGAACTGGTGCTGGTGGTGGAAGACGCGTCCGGGACGCTGGGCAAGGATGGTGCCGAGCCGGCCTGCCATTGGCTTGTGTGGGGTCTGGCCGGTCAGCGTGGCAAGCTGCTGGAAGGTGAAGTGCCGCCTCGCACGGGCAAGAACGCTGTCGGCAATTCCGAATGGCTGCTACCCGATCCGCCCCAGGGTGAGACGCGCCATTATCTGTTTCAACTGTTCGCGACCGATCTGCCGCTGGCGCTAATGCCCGGCGCGGGACGAGCGGAACTGCTCGCATCATTGCAAGGGACCGTTACGGCCTGCGCAGTGCTTCACGCCACCTTTACAGGTGGCGCAAATGATGATGCGGGTTGGGAAGACGATGTTCTCGAATAACCTGCCACTTACATAAGGGAGTAGATGATGGCTGGCACGACCAACGCATTGCAGAAGCCGGTGACGCTTTCGGGGGATCTCGAAGCGGTGATTGGCAAGGGTCCGATGACCCGCGCTCAGGTGACCTCAAAGGTGTGGGAATACATCAAGGGGAACAACCTGCAGGATACCAAGGACAAGCGTCAGATCAATCCGGATGACAAGCTTGGCGCGGTGATCGGCAAAGAGCAGATCTCGATGTTCAAGATGACCGCAGCGGTCTCTAAGCATCTCACGTAACGCCATCGGGCGCTCGTGCAGCGCCCGGCGGTTTGCCACGTATCAGCGGCGCGCGATCCGATAGGGTCCGCGCCGCTTTTGCATTGGCGCTCCCTTCCAGAACAAACTGATCGCGCCTGATGCCACCAGCGTGTCGACGGCGGTGTGTACGGCGTCCATCTGCATGCGCCAATCGCCGTCAGCCCCGGCGAGGCGGCGTGCGGCCTCGCTTGGACAAATGGTGGCGCCGACAGCGCGTTCCGCCAGCAGCGTCAGGATCGCGTCGTCGGGTGTCATGCAATTTTGCGGCGCAGTGGCAGGCATTCTCCCACCCACAGGGCCAGCCAGATGATAACCGGCTGCGCAAACATACGCGGAACATGATAGCCCAAGCCCAATCCGCTGTCTGCACGGGCGAGGTCGATCATCATGTGATTGATGTTGGCCGGCCACACGCACAGCGCATAAAGCGCCAGCCCCCACCCTGCCGCCTGCCGCAATCGCTTGGAAAATGGCTGCACCAGTCCGATTGCCCCGAGGATCTCCGCCACGCCTGTCAGCAGCACTACGAAATAGGGCGCGGGCACCCATGCGGGCATGATGGTGAGAAACGGGTCAGGGCGAACAAGATGGATGACGCCTGCCACGAAGTAGAACACGGCTAGCACCCACCGCAGGACAGCGCGCATCATGCGCCTGGCTCCCAGTCCGGCGCAGCAAGCGTGAAGCCCGCAAAGTCGAACCCCGGAACCACCACGCAGGAGACAAGGCTGTAGCCGTGGACGGACGCACCCGATGGGCGCGCCGCCTGCCATTCGTGCGGTGCGACAACGCCCTGCAATTGCTGGCCCGCAGCTATATCGCTGCCGAGCGTTATGGCGCGAGCCGAGCCTTCATCGCGCGCCGACAGCCGCAATTCTAACGGATCGCCTGCCTGCCACAACCACAGTTCCGCAGCATCGACTTTGTGCCAGTGCGACGCTTCGCCTGCGCGCAACAGGAAGATGATCGCCGTACCGCACGCCCGCCCATCATCGCCAGGCTCGCCTCGCCATGTTTCGCAATACCAACCGCCTTCGGGGTGAGCGATCAGGTCCAATTGTTCGATCAATGCAGCCGCGCTATCCATGTACCTGTCCTTGCCTGCCCCATGTCATTGCATGACACCATTGGGTGCGGGCGCACTAGCTTCGGGAGCTTCATCCATGCAACCTTTCGCGCCTTCGCTTGCCGCCCTTGCCGCCGCGCTCATGCTGGCCAGTCCGCTGGCTGCGCAGGAGGCACCTGTCGATGCCGCCACCGCGACGGCCAATGCGGCGCTCGATGCCGCGCCGATCTTCGATGGGCACAATGATGTCCCCAATCAGCTGCGCGCGCGGGTCGCCAATCAGATCAACGCGTTCGATTTTGCGGATACCACCGATACGGGCGAGGCGCACCCGCAAGGGGCGGTGATGCAGACCGATCTGGGGCGGTTGAAGGAAGGCAAGGTGGGCGCGCAGTTCTGGTCGGTCTATGTTCCGTCCAACCCCGACGAGCCTGAAGCGGTGCAGCAAGTGATAGAACAGATCGACGTGACCAAGCGCCTGATTGCCCGCTATCCCGATGCCTTGCGCTTCGCGACGACTGCCGATCAGGTCGAACGCACGATGAATGAAGGCAAGGTCGCGTCGCTGCTGGGGATGGAGGGCGGCCATTCGATCGGATCAAGCCTTGCGGTGCTGCGCCAGCTTCACGCGCTGGGCGCGCGCTACATGACGCTTACCCACAACAGCAACACGCCGTGGGCCGACGCGGCGACGGATACACCGATACATGGCGGTCTTAGCGCATTCGGGATGGACGTGGTGCGCGAAATGAACCGCATTGGGATGCTGGTCGATCTAAGTCATGTGAGCGAGACGACCATGTTGGATGCGCTGGATGTGGCACGCGCTCCGGTGATTTTCAGCCATTCGGGCGCACGAGCAATCAACGGCCATCCGCGCAACGTGCCTGACAGTGCGCTGGCGCGCTTGCCCGAAAATGGCGGTATAGTGATGGTGGTGGCGTTGCCCGGTTTTCTCAATGAGGAGCGGCGGCAATGGTTCGCCAAGCGCTCGGCCGAGGAAGCACGGCTGAAGGCATTGTATCAGGGCCAGCCTGACACGGTGAAAACGATGATGGCGGCGTGGGACAAAGCCAATCTTGAGCCTGCCACCACCATCAAGCACATGGCGGATCACATCGACCACATCCGCAAGGTCGCGGGGGTCGAATCGATCGGCATCGGCGGTGATTTCGATGGGTTGCCGTCAGGGCCAGTCGGCTTTGAAGACGTGCGCGGCTATCCATTGCTTTTCGCCGAATTGGCGCGGCGCGGCTATTCGCAAGTCGAGCTGGAAATGATCGCAAGCCGCAACGCGCTGCGCGTTATGCGTGCGGCGGAAGCTTTTGCCGCAAGCGTGGCGGGCGAGCCACCGATCGAAACGCTGATCGGCAGTTAGGCCGCGGCTGCGTCATCAATGGCTAGCGCGGGCGAGAGCCGGGATAATCCAGACCAGGCTCATCGCAATCACAGCGAAGGCCAGACTGAAGGCCAGCACATAACGCAGGCCGGTGTTGCTCACTGCGCCGCGCGCAGCGTCGTCACTGATGCGGATGATGTCGTCCTGATCGGCCATTTTTGCCCTCCCTGACCTTGATTGACGTAAGGGAAGTGTCTTCCGTTAGGTCAATCGAGTCAAGCGGAGCGGATTCGAGCCAATCAGTTCGGGTCAGTAGCGCCTTGTGCGCCGGCTTCGGTTTCGGCTTCCACGCGGCCGGTGGTGGTGCCTTGGCTTTCGACATCGTCCTGCGTCAAGGCGCCAGTCACCCAGATCACGGTCATCGCAACAATAGCAAGGCTGAGGCTGATAAGAAGGATCCAGCGTACCGTCCCGGTTTTGCTGCCTGCGCTTGCGTCTGTATCGCTGATGCGGTTGTCGGGCTCGTTATTCTGCACTTAGGTCTCCTGCTTGTTCAAGATTAAGCGCCTGCGTCCGCCAGGGTTCCGGTGTTTCGTGCGGACCGGTCAAGCAGACGCGGAAATGGGATAGAGCGAACCTGCAAAGGGCGCGCGGCGTAACGCTAGTCGCGCAGCAATTCGTTAATACCCGTCTTGGACCGGGTTTGCGCGTCTACGGTTTTGACGATCACCGCGCAATAAAGGCTGGGGCCGGGCGAACCGTCGGGCAGGGGCTTGCCCGGCATCGATCCGGGAACCACCACCGCATAGGGCGGCACGGCGCCCATGTGCACTTCGCCGGTTGCGCGATCGACGATCTTGGTCGACGCACCAAGGTAGACGCCCATCGACAGCACCGCGCCTTCGCCCACCCGCACGCCTTCCGCCACTTCTGAGCGGGCACCGATGAATGCGCCATCGCCGATGATGACAGGTTCGGCCTGCAACGGTTCAAGCACGCCGCCAATCCCGGCGCCGCCCGAAATATGGACGTTCGCGCCGATCTGAGCGCACGAGCCGACTGTGGCCCAGGTGTCGATCATGGTGTTCTCGCCAACATAGGCGCCAATATTCACGAAGCTGGGCATCAGCACCGCGCCTTTGCCAATGAAGGCGCCGCGCCGCACCACCGCGCCGGGAACGACGCGGAAACCCGTTTCCTTGAAGCGGTTATCGCCCCAACCGGCGAACTTGATGGACACCTTGTCAAACGCCGATTCCCCGGCCGCTGCGCCTTCCATCACGCGGTTGTCGCTGAGACGGAAGCTCAGAAGCACAGCCTTTTTAAGCCACTGGTTGACAATCCAGCCGCCATTGCCGTCCGGTTGAGCCACCCGCGCCTCGCCGCTGTCCAGCAGCGCCAGCGCATCTGTGACGGAATGGCGCACCTCGTTACCAGGGGCGATCTCGGCACGGTTTTCCCACGCTTCTTCAATGGCGGCGATCAGCTTGTCACTCATGACGTTCTCCGGCGGTCAAAATGCGGCGTTGCGCGTAGCTTGACTTGCTGGCAGCGGCAAGCATGCGCTGCAGGCTTACGGGGCACGCTTAAGGGGCACGCTTAAGGGGCACGCATACGTAAGTCTCGCAAATCTGCCTGAAAATCAGGCAGGCATCCCGGCGGCCAAGGCGAACTGGTAGGCCCGTTCCGCCAGCGGACGCACGCGCTCGCTCATCGCCTGCGCGTGAGAGGACGATGCGGTGCCGTCGATCACCCGCTTCTTGATGCCTTGCATAATGCCTGCGAGCCGGAACAGATTATAGGCGAAATACCAGTCCATCGGCGGCACCGGATAGCCGGTGCGCGCCACGTAACGTGCCACCGCGTCCTCAACCGATGGGATGCCCAGAGCCTCCAGATCAAGACCCATCAGCCCGGCGCGCCCATCGGCAGGCTGATACCAGTTGAGCATCAGGTAGCTGAAGTCGGCAACCGGATCGCCCAGCGTCGACAGCTCCCAATCGAGCACCGCGATAATGCGGGCTTCGTCCTTGTGGAAAATCACATTGTCGAGCCGGTAGTCGCCGTGGACTACAGAAGATCCGTGCTGCGGCGGAATGGTCTGCGGCAACCATTCGATCAGCCGCTCCATTTCGGGCATCAACTCGGTTTCGGACAACTTATACTGCTTGGACCAACGAGCGATCTGACGTGCGCAATAATCGGTCGGCTTGCCATAATCGCCCATGCCGATGGCGTCGGGCTGGTTGAGGTGCAAATCGGCCATCGTATCGATGAGCGCGTGGTAGAGCGCGCGGCGTTCATCCGGCTCCATGCCGGGCAGTGCGCCATTCCAGAGCGAGCGGCCATCGGCCATGCTCATCACGAAGAACTTCGACCCGATCACGCCAGCGTCTTCGCACAAGCCAAAGGTGCGCGGCACCGGGAAACCGGTGGGATAAAGCCCCGTCATTGCCGCGTATTCGCGGTCGACCGCGTGTGCGGATGGCAGCAGTTTTCCGAAAGGCTGGCGGCGCAGCACGTAGGACGCGTGCGGCGTGTCGATCCGATAGGTCGGGTTCGACTGGCCGCCCTTGAACTTGGTGTAGCTGATCGGGCCAGCAAAGTCTTCGACGTTGGCTTCGAACCATGCAGTCAGCACCGGCAGATCAAGCTGATCTTTCTCGGTCACCTCGACCGTGCCGACCATTTCCTTGTCGTAATCAATGTCCATTAATCGAACACCACAATGGTGCGCGCGGAATGACCTGCGCGCATGGTGTTGAAGCCTTCATTGACCTCTTCCAGCGAAATGCGTTCAGCGATAATCGTGTCGAGATCGAGCAGCCCGCGCAGGTAGAAATCGACCAGGCTCGGCAGATCGACGGGGAAGTGGTTCATCCCCATGATCGCGCCCATCAGCTTCTTGCCGCCCAGAAGATCCATCGCGCCAAGGCCGACCTTGCAGTCCAGGGGCATCATGCCGAGGATCACAGCAGTGCCACCGCGCTTGAGGCTGGCGACTGCGAGATCGGCAGACGCCTGCCGCCCGACCGCCTCGATGCCCCAATCGACCCCGCCGCCGCTGATCGCGATGATCTGCTTGGCGGCATCGTCCGCCAGGGCATCGACGGTGTGAGTCGCGCCCAGCACTTTTGCAAGCTCGCGCTTTTCGGGCAGCGGATCGGCAGCGATGATCTTGCCCGCGCCGGCAATCCGGGCCGCGTTGATCGCAGCCAGGCCCACGCCGCCACAGCCGACCACCAGCACGGTTTCGCCCGGCGTTACCTTGCAGGCGTTAAAGATCGTGCCCGCTCCGGTTGTAACCGCGCAACCGAGGAGCGCGGCTCGGTCGAACGGCATGTCCTTGTCGATCGCGACGCAGGCGTGTTCGTGGATCAGCATCTGTTCCGACAGCGCCGATAGGTTGAGCATTTGCGCCACCGAGCCGCCATCAGCAAAGGTGATACGGGGCGCATCGCCCTTGGCCCGGCGGGTGTCTGCGCCAAGGCACAGCGCCATGCGGCCGGTCACGCAGAACTCGCAATGGCCGCAAAACGCCGAAAGGCAGGATACGACATGATCGCCCGGTTTGACCGTGCGCACTTCGCTGCCGACTGCACGGACAATCCCTGCCGCCTCATGCCCCGGAATAGCCGGAAGTGCATGGGGATAATGCCCATCGATGAAATGCAGATCCGAATGGCAAAGGCCGCACGCCTTGGTGTCGATCAGCACCTCATGGGGGGCCGGATCGGCAAAGGCGACCTCTGCGATTTTCAGGCCCTGGCCGGGTTGTTCAAGGATGGCTGCCTTGGCCATGCGATTCCTCTTCTCTTGTATTAGATTGCCACTGGGCGGTTCCCGCAGGAAGCCCAATGCAGGATTTGAGGGCGACTCTTGTTCAAAGTCGCCCTCACAATCTGCTTCCTAAGGAACGCTGGCCTAGCGGGCCACGCCCATGTCGCCCGAACTGAAGCTCGTGGCGTCATTGGCGGCTCGCCCGTGGTCCCCGCGCAGCGCGTTGGCGGTAGGACCGGAGCGCGGGGCGTGCTTGGAAAACTCGATATGGGCAATCGAGCGGGCGTGGACTTCGTCCGGCCCATCGGCAAGGCGCAAGGTGCGCTGGTTGGCGTAGGCCCGTGCCAGCCCGAAATCATCCGACACGCCGCCGCCGCCATGGGCCTGGATCGCATCGTCGATAATCCGCAGCGCCATGTTGGGGGCCTGCACCTTGATCATCGCGATTTCCTGCTTGGCCGCCTTGTTGCCCACCTTGTCCATCATGTCAGCCGCTTTTAGGCACAGCAGACGGGTCATCTCGATATCGATGCGCGCGCGCGCGACGCGCTCTTCCCAGACCGAATGCTTATACACCGGCTTGCCGAAGGCTTCGCGTTCCTGAAGGCGACGGCACATCTTCTCCAACGCCTCCTCCGCTGTCCCGATGGTGCGCATGCAGTGGTGGATGCGGCCCGGCCCGAGGCGGCCTTGCGCGATCTCGAACCCGCGTCCTTCGCCCAGCAAGATGTTCTCTGCCGGAACGCGTACGTTGACCATTTCCACTTCCATGTGGCCGTGCGGTGCATCGTCATAACCGAACACTGGCAGGTGACGCAGAATGTTCACGCCGGGCGTGTCGATCGGCATCAGGATCTGCGATTGCTGCGCGTGGCGCTGCGCATCCGGGTTCGTCTTGCCCATGACAATCGCGATCTTGCAGCGCGGATCGCCAAGGCCGGAAGACCACCACTTGCGCCCGTTGATGATGTAGTGATCGCCGTCGCGCTCAATGCGGGTTTCGATATTGGTCGCATCCGACGACGCCGTGTTTGGCTCGGTCATCAGGAAGGCCGAACGGATTTCACCATTCATCAGTGGACGCAGCCACGCTTCCTTGTGCTCGCGCGTGCCATAGCGGTGGAACACCTCCATGTTGCCGGTATCGGGCGCGGAGCAGTTGAACACTTCGCTCGCCCAGCCGATGCGGCCCATTTCTTCGGCGCACATGGCGTATTCGAGGTTGGTGAGGCCGGGGCCTTCAAATTCGAAGCTGTCATCGACATGGTGATGGCTGTCGTTGCGCGGTGGCATGAACAGGTTCCAGATGCCGGCTTCCTTGGCCTTCGCCTTGGTCTCTTCGACGATGGGGAGCACCTTCCAGCGCTCACCTTCATGCTCCTGGCTGTTATACACGGCCGTGTTGGGGCGGACATGCGCTTCGATGAAATCGCGCACGCGATTGCGCCAGTAAAGCTGACGTTCGGTGGGTTCGAAATCCATAGGGAGGTTCCTCTCTCGTCCTTAAATGCAATCGACTCTCGCGTAGACCGTGGCAGAGCATCGCTCCTGCGCCAAGCTCTGATTTGGGAGGCTAGGGCACAGCGGGCGCGGTGCGTTCGGCTTGCAAGCGCGACGCGATGCGGGCTTCGTGATCGGCGCGCGTGATGGGAAAACGGGCAAGCCAGAAGGCGGCCGTCAAGGCCAGCACTCCTGAAACGACAAGGTAGGCGAGCGCCAAGTTTGTCACCACGTCGGGGGCAACCGCAGCCTGCGCGGTGCCGGGCTCCAGCCCGATGGCTTCGACGATCAGACTGGTCAACAAGATGCCGCCGCCAGTGGCCGATTTTTGTACCAACCAGTTGCCGGCATAGAATGTCCCTTCAGCGCGTTTGCCTGTGCGTTCTTCGTAGGCCTCAACAATTTCGGCGACCATCGACGTGGCCGAAATGATCGACACCACCCCTGCGGTATTGGCCGCAACCATGAAGCCAATGAACAAAGCGGTCGAAAGCGTCGATCCCGTCGGCGGCCAGAGCCCGGCCAGCAACAGCACATAAGGCGTGCCCGCTATGGCTAACGTCGCTAGCGATCCGCCTGCTCCGCTGGCCGGCTTGCCAAAGCGGCGGTGCAGCGGGCCGACGATCAGGAACATCGCCACAACCGATATGCCCAGCGCCAAAGGATACAGCTTGAAGGCCAGTTCGCTGAATTGCCAGACATAGCGGATGACGTAGAGCGTGATCGATAGCGTCACGCCTTGGCTGATATAGGCGGCAAGCGCCCCGGCGGCGAAGATCACGAATGCACGCTCACGAAAGGCATCAGCGATGTCTGCGAAGGCCAGCCGCAGCGAAAAGGGCGGCGGCGCGTGATCGGGCAGGCGCGCGATGTAGCGATGTTGTCCCAGCGCCGAACCTGTTACGGACACCAGCATGATCACCGCTCCGACCATACCGAACACTGCATAGCCATCAGGCTGCAATTGCGCTTCCGGGGTCGGGAGGAACACTGTGAACGCCAGTACGGACATCGTCAGCCCGCCAACCCAGCCCGACAAGAACCGATAGCGGAACAAGGTCGTGCGTTCGACATAATCATTGGTGATTTCGGGCACCAGGCTGATCGAAGGCACCTCGCAAGCCGACAGCAGCAAGCGCACCCCCACCGCCAGCGCGACGATTTCCCAGAAGGTTGGCACACCGGTGAAGGGCGGGGACCACAGCAACGCCCAGGCCATCGCCAGCGGAATCGGTGCGATATAAAGCCATGGCAGACGCCGACCCCAGCGGGTGTAGGTGCGGTCACACAAGTGGCCAATCAGCGGATCGGCGATTGCGTCAATCACCAGCGCGGTGGCCAGCGCCGCGCCGACGATCCCCGCGTCGACGCCCAGCACCAGATTGTAGAAGGGCAGGAGAAAGAACGAAAAGCCGCCGTCCTTCACCCCGAAGGCCACGGCACCAAAACCGTGCATCAATTTGAGCCTACCTGGAAGCGGCCCGCTAATCATACTCATCCGCGCCCGCCCTTTACTTTCGGGCTTTTGCCGCGTGGCGATTTGCCGAATTCGGCCAAGTGTTCTCTCCTGCTTAGAGAGCAAACCTAGACCGATTGCGTGCCTCGTCAATCGGGCACGGACTGACGCTACGGCATCGCAGATTGGGCGAACAGCGCTTGCAGGCGACGCGCAAATGCCACTAACGTAAGCGTCAAGTGGGAGCTTGAACGAGAGGAGAATCGGTCAATGGCTGACTTAGAAACATTCCGCAGCGAAACGCGTGCTTGGCTAGAGGCGAATTGTCCGCCCGAAATGCGGGAACCCGTTCGCGACGAAAGCGATATCTACTGGGGTGGCCGCCGTGCCACGTTCAAAAACGCCGCGCAAAAAGCCTGGCTCGAAGCCTGTGTGGCCAAGGGCTACACCGTGCCAAGCTGGCCCCAAGCCTATGGCGGCGCGGGCCTAGCGCCTGCCGAGGCGAAGGTACTGCGCGAGGAAATGGGCCGCATCAATGCGCGTCCGCCGCTCAGCAGCTTCGGCATCTGGATGCTCGGCCCGGCGCTACTCCATCTGGGAACCGAAGGCCAAAAGCAGCGATTCCTCAATGAAATCGCGCGCGGCGAGATCCGCTGGTGTCAGGGCTATTCAGAACCTGGCTCAGGCAGCGATCTGGTGTCCTTGCAGACCTTTGGCGAAGATCAGGGCGATCACTGGGTCGTCAATGGCCAGAAGGTCTGGACCAGCTACGCCGACCAGGCCGACTGGATCTTCTGTCTGGTTCGCACCGACAAGGCCGATAAGTATTCGGGCATCACTTTCATGCTGTTCGATATGGCGAGCGAAGGGGTCAGCACCAAGCCGATCCTGCTAATCAGCGGCAACTCGCCATTCTGCGAAACCTTCTTCGACAATGTCGCGGTGCCGAAGTCCTATGGCGAGGATTGCCCGGCCTACGTTGGCCAGATCAACCGCGGCTGGGATGTGGCGAAGTATCTGCTCGGTCATGAGCGCGAGATGATTTCCGGAGCAGAGGGCGGCGATCGCACCGCCGGGATTGGCGCGGCGATGAAGCGCCACGCCGGAAAGCTGGGTGACGTGCTCGATCCGGTGCTGCGTGCCGAGCTGGCGATGTTCGATGTGGACGCGCTGGCCTACACCGCGATGGGCGAGAAGTTTCTCGACGAGATCAAGGTCGGAAAAGCGCACCCGGCGCAGCCGAATATGATGAAGTACGCCGGGACTGAACTAAACAAGCGCCGCCACGAGCTGATGATGGCGGTCGGCGGTTCACGCTCGCTTGAATGGGAGAGCGATGAGACGGAAGGCGGCAAGCCATCGCGCAGCTGGCTGCGGACCAAGGCGAACTCGATTGAGGGCGGCACCAGCGAAGTCATGCTCAACGTGATTTCCAAGCGCATTCTCGACCTTCCGGGCGCCTGAGACAGGCGGCTCCGGGCGTGGTCCGGGGCCGCTTTGCCACTGTCATCAAGTTAGCATCCATCCAGATAACAATGATCGCGGATCAAGTCCGTGACGCTATTCAGAATTCGGGAGAGGAACCCAATGCCCCTGTATCATGACGACGATCAGGCGATGCTGGCGGATACCGCGCGCGGTTTCATTGCCGAGGAAGGCAATATCGCCAAGCAACTGCGCCACTGGCGTGACCGCAACTGCAAGGACGGTTTCGGCCACGGGCTATGGAAGCAGATGGCGGAAATGGGCTTCACCGGGATGCTGGTGGAAGAAGCCGACGGCGGGCTCGGCATGGGCCATGTGGAAGCCGGGATCGTGCTGGAGGAAATCGGCCGCAACCTCACGCCTTCGCCTTTCCTTACCTCGTCTGTGCTGGCCGCCACGGCGCTGAAGCACGGATCAGACGATGTGAAGGGGCGCTATCTGCCGGGCTTGATCGCTGGTGATAGCGTTTTTGCCGTAGCGATCGACGAAACCGCCAAGCACCGCCCCAGCCGCATCACCACCCGCGCCGAAAAGTCGGGCAACGGGTTCAAGCTGACCGGCTCCAAAAGCTACGTTGTGTACGGTGGCAGCGCCGACATGATCGTGGTCGCAGCGCGCACCAGCGGCGGGGTTGATGATGAGGATGGTATTACGCTGTTTGCTGTCCCCAAGGACGCGCGCGGCATGAGCCATGACGGGGTTCGTCTGGTCGACTCGTCGATGGCGACCCATACGAGGTTTGACGCCGTGGAGCTCGATGGCGATGCTGTGATCGGCGAGATCGACGGCGGGCGCGCCGTGCTGGATGCAATGTTGCTGGCGGGCCGCGCCGGTGCCGCTGCCGAAGGTGTCGGCGTGGCGCGCGGGGCGATGGATATGACCGTCGATTACCTCAAGCAGCGCAAGCAGTTCGGCAAGCTGATCGGAGAGTTTCAGGCGCTTCAGCACCGCGCCAGCCACCTCTATTCGGAGGTCGAGATCGCCCGTGCCGCCACGATCAAGGCGCAGCAACTGCTCGACGCCGGAGCGCCCAGCGCCGATCTGATGATCAGCGTCGCCAAGGCCAAGGTCGCCAAGACCGCGCGGCTCGCGGTGCAGGAAGGCGTACAGATGCACGGCGGCATCGGCATGACCGACGAATACGACATCGGCCTCTACATGAAGCGCGACCGCGCCTTGGCCGAATTCCTGGGCGATGCCTATTTTCACGCAAACCGCGTGGCGACCTTGAGCGGATACTGACACATGGACATTCAATCACTTTTCGGACTTGAAGGGCGCATTGCCTTGGTCACTGGCGGCAGCCGCGGGATTGGCAAGATGTTCGTCGAAGGCCTGCTCGCGGCGGGCTGCGCGCGGGTTTATATCTCGGCGCGCAAGCGTGATCAGATGCAGGCCACGATTGATGAGCTTGGCGCGGACCGCGTGATCGGCATTCCGGCCGATCTTAGCCAGATGGAGGGTATGGTCAGCCTTGCCGATGAACTGAAAGCGCGCGAAACGCAGCTCGATATCCTCATCAACAACGCGGGCGCTGCCTGGGGCCAGCCGTACCTCGACTTCAACGAGGCTGGCTGGCACCGCACCATGGACCTCAACGTCAAGACGCCGTTCTTCCTCACGCAGAAGTTGCACGATCTTCTGGTTGCAGCGGGTCAAAGCGGGCATCCCGCCAAGGTGATCCATGTTTCGTCGATTGATGGCCTGCGGATCAATCCGTGGGAAACCTATGCCTATCAGGCGTCGAAAGCTGCGGTGATCCAGCTGACCCGGCGCATGGCGGCGCGGCTGATCGAAGACAACATTGTGGTCACCTCAATCGCGCCGGGAGCATTCCCGTCCGAGATGAACAAGGCCGCCAAGGACGCACCCGATGCCAGCGCGGCCGGGATCCCGTCGAAGCGTATCGGCACGGCGGAAGACATGGCTGCGGCTGCCATCTACCTGTGCAGCCGCGCAGGCGATTACGTGGTGGGCGAAACGCTGACGGTCGATGGTGGTATCGTCAATGCGCTGTTGCCGAACCACTTTGCTGACCCCGGTGGGAAGGGCTGACGCCCTTCGCCAGGAAATAGGTAAAGGGCCGTCGGAGCAATCCGGCGGTCCTTTTTGCATCGCCAACGGCCAAAGCGGCGCCCGTGTGGGATCAGTTGCCGAGGCTCGTGGCACATTCCGCGTTCGGAATGCTTGATACAAGCTACTGTCCCGAAACCATTGGAGACAATTCATGGCCTCAATTCCCCCAATTTCACCCGACACGATCGAGCCGGTCACACCGCCAATCGAAACGCCGCCGCCCATGACCGAGCCGGTCGAGCCAACACCCCCCGAAACCGAACCGACCCCGCCGGATATCGACGAACCAGGTCGCGGGCCTGATGAGATACCGCCGGAATAATCCGGTTGAAAATTCGTGAGATCAGGGATTATTGCTGGGGCCGCTGACGCGGGCCCAGCGCCCTGTACCCGAAATGGCATTTATGATCGTACTGCTGCGCGCGTTGAAGAATGTCAGCGTGCTGCGATCAGTTGCCGCCCATCAGGCCCCGTACAAACGGGATGAGGCCTGTCTGCCGGGCGCGTTTCATGCGTTCAGCCTCAAGGATCGCGTGCACTTTTTCAAAGCACAGGTTCACGTCATCGTTGATGATGACATAGTCATAGCCGTCCCAGTGGCTGATCTCGGCGCGGGCGCGCTCCATTCTGGCAGCAATCACGATGTCGCTGTCGGTTGCGCGGCCGGCCAGGCGGCGGTGCAGTTCGTCGATTGAGGGCGGGAGAATGAACACCCGCACCACGTCTTGCTGATCCTTCTGGTACAGCTGCTGCGTGCCCTGCCAGTCGATATCGAACAGGAAATCCTGGCCATCCTTCATCGCGGCGCGGATCTTGCCCTTGGGCGTGCCATAGCGATGGCCGAATACATGGGCCCACTCGTAGAAATCGTCCTCTTCGACCATCTGATCGAATTCGGCATCGCTCACGAAGTGGTAATGCACGCCGTCGATCTCTCCGAGGCGTGGCGTGCGCGTGGTGGCTGAGACCGAGAGCTTGATCTCGGTGTCCTTGGCCAGCAGCATTCGCGACAAGGTGGTCTTGCCTGCGCCCGATGGCGAGGACAGAATAAACATGAGGCCGCGGCGGTGAAGCCGATCTTCGGATTGATCTGTTATGTCGCCCATAGGCTCCGTTGCACCAACACAGCGGCCTAAATCAAGCGGCGATCAGGAATCGGGCTTTACCCGTTTGCTGGAGCGACGCTTGGGTTCAAGCAGTTTGCCCCGATCGTAGAACACTTTGGCGGCGAGCCCGCCAGCGACAACAGCCAGCCCGATTGGTGAGCGCATCGCGAGCCGGCTTGCGCCCCACAAGGCAAATGTGCTGACAATGCCGCGCTTGTCGACCAGCTTTGTCGCTTGATCGGCAGCGAACGAGTTGGTCAGCAATCCCTTTTCGACCCGTCGACGCAGGATTACGCTGGCACCTCGCAGAACGACGTCGACGATCACCATATTTGTGATGGGATTGGGCGAAGGCATTCGACTTTCCCCTGCTTTCCGAGGCGCGGCGGTGGGCCTGCCAACAGACTTGCGCCGCGCCATCGCCCTACTTCTTCCGTCCGAAATCGACGGAGACCACATTCGAACCATTCGGATCGGTATCCGGTCCGTCGTTCTCAGCGTCGTCATGGACTTCGGGTTCCAGCGCTTCGACCGCAGCCTGGAACTGGAGGCCGAAATCCACCGCTGGGTCAACGAATGCGGTGATCGCGGCAAAGGGAATCGAAAGCTTGGCCGGCACCTGATTGAATGTGAGGCCAACCGAGAAGCTGTGCGGCAGAACTTCAAGATCCCAGAACTTGTTCTGCAGAACAATGGTCATTTCGTCCGGAAACCGCTCACGAAGGTGGGGCGGGATCGAAACTCCGGGCGCGCCGGTCTTGAATGTGATGTAGAAATGGTGCGGGCCGGGCAGGGTGCTGCCGCTGCTTACAATCGAGCCCAGCACCCGGCCAACTACGGCACGCAGGGCTTCCTGCACGATTTCGTCGTAGGGGATGAGGCTATCGGGCGCGTCGCTGTTCATGTCGCGGCAAGTGGTGACGCCGCACGGGCACGAGGTCAAGCCCCAAGCGCCACCACCGCACGGGTTTGGCCCGGCTTCGCTGGGACATGCGCGTCATGCTTGTCTTGCGAGCCCAGCGGACTATAGCGCCGCACATGCCCAACATCCCCGCCCGCACTGGCTCGGTAGAGCGCAACACCACCGAGACCGGCATCGCCATTGCCGTTAATCTTGACGGTTCCGGCACTTATAATGTGTCGACCGGTATTGGCTTTCTCGATCACATGGTCGAACAGTTCAGCCGCCATTCGCTCATCGACGTGACGATGAAGGTGAAAGGCGATCTTCATGTCGATCAGCATCATACGACCGAGGATTCGGCCATTGCCCTTGGACAGGCGATCGCGCAGGCGCTGGGCGATAAGGCTGGCATCGGGCGATACGGCGCGGCTTATTCGCCCATGGACGAGACGCTGAGCCGGGTGGCGCTGGATATTTCCGGGCGGCCCTATCTGGTGTGGAAAGCCAAGTTCACGCAGGAAAAACTGGGGGAATGGGATACCGAGCTGATCGAGCACTGGTTCCATTCGGTCGCACAGGCGGCCGGGATCACACTGCATATGGAACTGCTGTACGGCAGTAACAATCACCACATCTGCGAAAGCCTGTACAAGGGTTTTGCCCGCGCGATGCGGCAGGCGGTGGAACGCGATCCGCGCAAGGGCGAGGCAATCCCAAGCACCAAGGGGCAGCTCGGTGGGTGAGATCGTTGCCTTGGTCGATTACGGCGCGGGCAACCTACACTCGGTTCACAATGCGCTGAAAGCCGCCGATGCAAGTGTCACGGTCACTGCCGATCCTTCCGTGGTGCGTGCGGCAGACCGGATCGTGCTTCCGGGCGTCGGCAGCTTCAAGGCCTGTGCGCAAGGTCTGAACGCGATCCCGCACATGGTCGAAGCCATGGCCGAGCGCGTCCTTGTCGGAGGCGCGCCGTTCCTGGGCATCTGCGTGGGTATGCAATTGCTGGCGGATCGCGGGCTTGAGCATGGCACGACGCCCGGCCTTGGCTGGGTGCCGGGCGAAGTGCGTTTGATTGTACCGACCGACCCTGCGATCAAGGTGCCGCACATGGGCTGGAACGATGTCGCGGTGATGCCCCATGCACGCGATCACGCGGTCATCGACGAAGGTGAGGCCTATTTCCTGCACTCCTATCATTTCGCCGCGGATAATGGCGCAGATGTTGCGGCGATGACCGACCATGGCGCAGGGCTGGTGGCCGCGGTTGCGCGGGACAACATCCTTGGCGTGCAGTTTCACCCGGAGAAAAGTCAGGCGTTCGGTCTGGCCATGCTCCGCCGCTTTCTGGAGTGGCGCCCGTGAGGATTTTGGCGTGAGAAGGATTTTGGCATGATCGTATTCCCCGCCATCGACCTCAAAGGCGGCCAGGTGGTGCGCCTTTCCGAAGGCGATATGGACCGTGCGACAATCTACGGCGACGATCCGGCGGCGCAGGCGTTGATCTTCGCCGATGCGGGGGCAGAGCACCTCCATGTGGTCGATCTTGATGGCAGCTTTGCTGGCGAAAGCCGCAACCGCGCGGCAGTGGAGGCGATTGTGGCGGCTTTCCCCGGCTACGTGCAACTGGGCGGCGGCATCCGCGACGCAGCAGCGGTGGAGGGCTGGTTCGACCTTGGCGTGGCGCGAGTGGTGATGGGCTCGGCGGCGCTCAAGAATCCCGATTTCGTCAAGGACATGGCGCGAGAGTGGGAAAACGGCATTGTCGTCGCGGTCGACGCGAAGGACGGCATGGTTGCGACCGAGGGTTGGGCCGAGGTCTCGGATGTGCCCGTGACCGAGCTTGCCCACCGATTCGAGGACGCAGGCGTCGCCTCCTTGCTGTTTACCGACATCGGTCGTGACGGTTTGCTCAAGGGCGTGAACATCGAAGCCACCGTCGATCTCGCCCGCCGCGTCGACATCCCGGTGATCGCCAGCGGCGGCGTGAAAGGGCTGGACGACATCCATATGCTCGCTCTGCACGCGCATGAGGGGATCGAGGGAGTGATCACAGGCCGCGCATTGTACGAAGGACGGCTCGATCTGGCGGCGGCGCTCGCAATCGGCTCGCGGTCCTGATCATGCGCCTGATGGGCTTCATGTTTCTCAGCCTCACCTTCCTTGCCGGTATCACGGTCGGGACGGCCACCATTGCGCTGATCAACATTGTGGTCTTCCTTGGCCTCGCGCTGCTGGCGGATCGCTACCTCTCGCCGCGCTACGGCAAGAACGGACTGGTTTATGGCATGGCAGGAGCCTTCTTCGTTAGCTGCCTGTGGCCCGCCGCGATCCACGCGTCGCGTGATACCCCCGTCGCGCCCAAGGAACCCGAAATGACCGTCACCCTAAGCCCTGCCCGATGACTGTCCGCATCCGCGTCATCCCCTGCCTCGATGTGGCTGATGGTCGCGTGGTCAAGGGCGTCAATTTCATCGACCTAAAAGATGCTGGCGATCCGGTCGAGCAGGCGCGTGCCTATGACGCGGCTGGTGCGGACGAGCTGTGTTTCCTCGACATTTCTGCCAGCCACGAAGGGCGCGGCACGCTGCTCGATATGGTGCGGCGCACGGCGGAGGTGTGTTTCATGCCGCTGACTGTGGGCGGCGGCGTGCGCAGCGCGGAGGACGCGCGTGCGCTCTTGCTGGCAGGGGCGGACAAGGTGGCCGTGAACAGCGCTGCTGTTGCCCGGCCAGAACTGGTCGGCGATATTGCCGAACGCTTTGGCAGTCAGTGCGTGGTCGCCAGTGTCGATGCGCGTCGGACCCCTCGCGGAAACTGGGAAATCTTCACGCATGGCGGACGCAAGCCAACCGGGATCGATGCCGTGGAATATGCGCTGAAGGTCGCTGCGCTGGGCGCAGGGGAATTACTCGTGACGAGCATGGATGGGGATGGGACTCAGCGCGGCTATGACTTGGCCCTGACACGCGAGATTGCCGATGCTGTCAGCGTTCCGGTCATTGCAAGCGGCGGTGTGGGCAGCCTTGATCATCTGGTGGAAGGCGTGACGAAGGGCCATGCCAGCGCGGTGCTGGCTGCCAGCATCTTCCACTTCGGCACCCACACTATCGCCGAAGCGCACGCCGCCTTGCGAGCGGCAGGCTTGCCTGCGCGCGGCGTTTGATCGAAAAGAGCGCTATGGATACCCTGACCCGTCTAGAAGCCACGATTGTCCAGCGCCTCAAGGCTCCGCCAGAACAAAGCTACGTCGCGAAGCTTCATGCCAAGGGTCTGAAAACCATCGCGCAAAAACTGGGCGAGGAAGCGACCGAAGCGATCATCGCCGCTTTGGCTGGTGACGAGGCCGAATTGGTGGGCGAGGCGGCGGATGTGGTGTTTCATCTGATGGTGCTGCTCGCAGAAAAGGGTGTTGCCCTCGAACAGGTGCTGGCTGAACTTGACCGGCGTGAAGGCCTGTCCGGCCTCGCCGAAAAAGCTTCACGGAGCAAATGATGCCGATCGACCCGACCTTGCCGTATGATGACGCCAATATCTTCGCGAAGATCCTGCGCGGAGAAATCCCTGCAAAGAAGGTTTACGAAGACGACTGGGCCTTCGCCTTTGAAGATATTAACCCGCAGGCCGAGGTGCACACGCTGGTGATCCCCAAGGGACGCTATGTCAGCTGGGACGACTTCAGCGCCAAAGCCAGCGCCGAAGAAATCGTCGGCTTCGTGCGCGCCGTGGGCGAGGTGGCGCGCGCCAGGGGACTGGTGGAACCGGGTTACCGCCTCATGGCCAATATCGGCGCACATGGCGGTCAGGAAGTGCCGCACCTGCATGTTCACATTTTCGGTGGGCAGCCGCTGGGACCGATGATCGCACCGCGCTGAAGGCGCTCAGCCCTCGTTCCGACGCTGTTCATCGACAAATTGCAACTGCCGACTTTGCAGCGATTCGCCGCTGCGCTAGGTGGCCTGTGATGATCTCTCCCAACCCCCCTGGCGGCGTCCTTGATGGCCCGCGGCACCTTTATGCCGTGCGGGTCTATTATGAGGATACCGACCTTTCGGGGATCACGTACCACGCCAATTATCTGCGCTGGTTTGAACGCGCACGCAGCGATCTTCTGCGTCTGCTCGGTATCGATCAGCGTGCTGCGATCGAGAACGGGATGGGCGCCTATGCGCTGTCTGAAGTTAATCTCAAATATGTGCGCCCGGCCAAGCTGGATGACGACGTGGTGATCGAAACGCGCTGCACGGAATTGGGCGCTGCGTCCTGCCGTATGCACCAGATTGCGCGCCGGGGAGAAGAGACGCTTTGCGAGGCGAATCTGCGCGTCGGCTTCATCACTCTGGATGGCCGTCCCCGCCGCCAGCCTGCGCCCTGGCGCGAGTCTTTTCAGACTTTCATGAACGAGGAAAACTGAACCTGTGACGCTCGATTTGCTCAGTGCTGCTGCTGCTACAACGCCCACCCGGCTCGATCCGGTCGAACTGTTCCTGCAGGCCGACATCATCGTGCAGGCCGTGATGGTTGGCCTGATCCTTGCCAGCATCTGGGTGTGGATGATCATCGTCTCCTTTTCGCTTCGGATCGGGGCGCTGACGACGAAATCCCGCGCCTACGAAGACGAGTTCTGGGAACAGCGCGATCGCGACAGCCTGCTCACCAAACAGGCGCGCAAGGACATTCCTGCCGCGCGCGTGGCCGCCGCTGGGCTGGATGAATGGCGCAAGTCCACGACCAAGCAGCCCGTCGACCGTGATGCTACCCGCCAGCGCATTGCCGCTGCAATGGACAGCCAGATCGGCGCAGAAGCCGATGAGCTGGCAGGACGGCTGAACTTCCTCGCTACCGTTGGGTCAGTGGCGCCGTTTGTGGGCCTGTTCGGCACGGTGTGGGGCATCATGAACAGCTTTTTCCAGATCGGCGCCCAGCAAAGCGCCTCGCTCGCCGTGGTCGCGCCCGGCATTGCCGAGGCACTGTTTGCAACCGCAATTGGCCTGTTTGCCGCGATCCCCGCAGTGATCGCCTACAACCGCTTCGGCGGCGCGGTGGACCGTTATGAAGCGGTGCTTCAGCGGTTCGCTGACAAGCTCCATACGGGGCTGAGCCGCGAGTTGGACCGCGCCTGATGGGTATGGGGCTGATGGGCAAGGGTGGGGCCTCCCGCCGCCGGGGAAAGCGCAAACGCCGTGCCGCCATGGCCGAGATCAACGTCACGCCGCTGGTCGATGTCATGCTGGTGCTGCTCATCATCTTCATGCTGACAGTCACGTTGCCTGCTGTCGGCGTGCCGGTGGAACTGCCGGAAAGCCGCGCGGCGCCGGTGGAGGAGGCACCCGATCAGATCACGATCTCGATCGACCGGGCGGGCGTGATCTATATCGAGGACGAAGCGGTGGAGCCTGGCCGCCTCCCGCGCGCGCTAGAAGCGCTTGATCGCGGCGGCGAACAACCGCTGGTGGTGCTGCGTGGGGATCGCAGCTTGGATTATGGCCGCGTCATGGCCGTGATGGGCGAACTGGGCAGGGCGGGCTTCACTTCGATTTCGCTGGTCACCGATGGTTCAGTTTCGGCCCCATAGTCGGTGAAGTGATGGGAGAGATAGCGTTCCGCAATGAGGAAAAGCTCGGCCTCGCCGCTGCCGTGGTGCTCCATGGCGCGCTGGTGGCCGTGCTGTTGATGCAGACCGTGCGGAGCGAGATTTCGGTCTATCCAGAGCGGATGACGGTCAGTCTTGCCTCCGACGTAGGGCTTGAAGCCACCGCGCCGGACCCTGTCGCCGAGAGCCGCGCCGCGATTGCGCCCACCCTTTCGGATGTGCCCGCACCAGTGCCCGCGCCTGAACCTGCTTCCGAACCCGCGCCAACCCCGCCCCAGCGGGCCGAACGTGCGCCCGCACCGCAGCCGCGCGCGCAGCCAACCCGCGCCGCCCAGCCACAACCTCAGCCTTCGCGGGCAGCTCGGCCCACCCCGGCGCCTGCGCCCGCTCAGTCCCGGTCAGAGCGTGCACCGGCAGCGCGCGCCAGTTCCGCGCCCGCGCCGCGCCCTGCCAGCAGTCCAGTGCCCGCGCGTCCCGTTCAACGCAGTGGCGGCAGCCGTATCGGGGATGATTTTCTTGAGGGCCAAGGCGCCTCGACGTCCACGCAGGAAACCCGCGCACCAGCCGCCCGATTTGGCAGTGCGGAACGTGCCGCCCTGTCATCGGCCATTACCCGCCAATTGCGCCCGCATTGGGCGGCGCCGTCCGGGCTAGACACGGAATTGCTGGTTTCTACTGTATCCTGGGATCTTAATACCGACGGGACACTGCGCGGCACGCCCCGTTGCCGGACTGATGCGGCGAGTATCAACGACAGTAATCGTCCGCAATCAGCCCTGCATTGTGAACGTGCTATCCGGGCGGTGCAGCGCGCTGCTCCTTTTAATCTTCCTGACCAATTCTATGATCGCTGGAAAGCGCTGGAATGGGTATTCGATCGAAGGCTTTGACATGACAAAAAAACTTCTCCTGATGACTTCTGTCGCGCTGATGGCTGCCTCCGCTGGCGCACAGGATCTTGGCGCTCCCATTGGTGTGGACCAGCCTGTCGAAAGCGTGGCTGTCGAGGGCGACGACGGCGAAGGCCCGCTCCGCGGCACCGTCACCGACGAAAGCGCCTGGTCGGACATCGGCATCGCCATCCCCGCCTTCGCTACCGACCGCGACCGCGCCACACCCGCGAATGAAGCGGGCACCGGCGCGCTGGGCCGCGAGGTTGCTCGCGTCATCACCGCCAATCTGCAAAATAATGGCCTGTTCAAGCCCGTCGGCCCCGATAGCCTGCCACAACCCGAATTCACTCAGATTACGGCGCCTGCCTTCAGCACATGGAGCGGGCGCAGCGCAGAGATGCTGGTGCATGGCTATGTCCGCGCGCGCGACGATGGCCGGCTGGTGGTCGGCTGCTACTTGTATGACGTTGCCTTACAGAACGAACTGGTGCGCGAAGGCTGGGTGGTCGCGCCGGGTGACTGGCGGCGCGCGGCGCACAAGTGTTCCGACCTCATCTTCAGCCGCCTCACCGGTGAAAGCCCGTTCTTTGATAGCCGCATCGCCTATATCGCGGAAACCGGTCCCAAGGACCGCCGGGTCAAGCGTTTGGCGGTCATGGACAGCGACGGGGCAAACCATCGCTTTCTGACGCTGGGCAGCGCCACCGCGCTCACCCCGCGGTATTCGCCTGACTACTCCAAGATCCTCTATCTCAGCTATGTCGACGGCAATCCGCGCATTTATGTCTATGACATCGGAACCGGCAAGCAGACGCTGGTGACTGAAAACCGCAACCCCACCATCGCCCCGCGCTGGTCACCCGATGGCAAGTCGATCCTTTACGCCATGGCGGTCTCGGGCAACACCGACATCTACCGAGTGCCGGCGACCGGCGGGGCGAGCGTCAAGTTGACCGACAATCCCGGCATCGACGTGGGCGGTAGCTATTCGCCTGATGGCAGCAAGATCGTGTTTGAAAGCGACCGTTCGGGCAGCCAGCAGTGTTATGTGATGGATGCCGACGGCAAAAATCAGAAGCGCATCAGCTTTTTTGGAGGACGTTGCGCCACGCCCGAATGGAGCCCGCGCGGCGATCAGATCGCGTTCACGCGGATCGCAGGTGATTTCAACGTTGCGGTGATGAACACCAGTGGCGGCGGGATGCGCGTTTTGACCCGCGGCTGGCAGGACGAAGCGCCAACCTGGGCGCCCAACGGCCGCATCATCCAGTTCTTCCGTACGGAAAGAAACACGGGGCGATCAGGCATCTGGCAGGTCGATCTGACCGGTCAGAACGAACGGCGCCTGCCAACCCCGGTCGATGCCTCCGACCCTGCCTGGGGCCCGATCCGGCCTTGATAACTCACGTGAAAGGACAACAAGCGATGAATATGAAGATTGCGACAATCCTGCTTTTGACTTCGGCGACGGGCCTTGCCGCCTGTTCGAAGAAGGCACCCGAAGCGCTTCCGCCGGCTCCGATCGATACCGCCGCTTCGACTCAGCCCACAGGCCCCATGCAGCCCACTGGCGCCGGTGTTGGTACGCAGGCGCACTTCGCCGGGGCGGTCGGATCGTCAACCACGATCTATTTCGATACCGATCGCTACAATGTCGATACGCAGGATGCCGCAGCCTTGCAGGCGCAGGCGCAGTATTTCGCGCGCTTTCCGCAGATCACGTTCACCATCGAAGGCCATGCCGATGAGCGCGGCACACGGGAATACAACCTTGCCTTGGGTGAGCGCCGGGCCAACGCGGCCAAGGCCTATCTGGTCAGCCTCGGCGTGGACGCAAACCGCATTTCGGTGCTGAGTTACGGCAAGGAGCGCCCGGTCGCTCTCGCCTCAAACGAATCGGCATGGGCGCAGAACCGCCGCGCCGCTTCGGTCATCATCAACTGATCGTCAGCCGTGGAACAGGCCGGACGCGACCGCTGCCTGTTCCACGATCACCGGTGCATTCGCACCACCAAGCTCGCGCGCCGCGGTAACGACGCACAAACTGGCCAGCGCAAGGACGCAGAACAGGCTGGAAAGGGTCAATTGCTGGCTCATCGGGCGATCTTTCGTATGCGGCGGTCGGCAAGTCCTTTTGGACCTTGCTGCAATGCAACATTTCACATCGCAACCCGTTCCCGCTTCTCACGCCTTCCCATTGCGCGCCACTGCGCCTAGGTTGGGCGTGTGAAAAAATCGACCAACAACATTCTGCCCTGCCACTTCCGGACCTTCGCATGAGCGGCGCGCGTCGTTCGATTGACTGGGGCTTCCCGCGCTGGCGTCCTTACGGGTCTTCGCAGGAGGCGACCAATGTGCGGATGTGCGATCGCCACGGTTGTGACGAACCGGGCAATAGCCCTGCGCCGAAGGCGCCCAATAGCCGTGACCGATGGTATTTTTGCCAGAAGCACGCGGCCGAATACAACTCCAAGTGGGATTACTTCGAAGGTCTCGACAAGGCCGAAAAAGAGGAGCGCGCCAATGCCGAGCGGCAGGAAAGCGCTGGCTACACCGAATCGGCGCATTATGGCTGGGCCGGATCAGGCGATGGATCGCGTTCCGCCGATGAGATGCGCGCGCTCGAGGTCCTGGGACTGGAAGCGGATGCCGATTTCAACGCGGTGAAGAAGGCCTACCGTGCTCGTGCGAAGGAAGTACACCCCGACGTGAAGCCCGGCGATGCTGATGCTGCCAAGCAGTTCCAACTGATCCAGACCAGCTATGAAGTCTTGCGCGCCGCTGAAGAGCGTCGGGAGTGGCGCGGATAGGGCACCAGGCTGCCTTCACTCGACCACCACCCAATCCGGCCCGCCACCGGTCCATCGCAGCATGGGGCCGCAGAGCAGCAGTCCGGCGATAAAGCCGCCCAGATGCGCCTCCCATGCCAGGCCGAAATTGCTGGCGCCAAATAGCAGCGGGATCGCGAACAGCACCAGCAGCGGCACATGAAGTTTGATCCATTCGACCATGGCGCGAGCAAGCTGCGGGCTGAAAAGCGGCACCGGATTACCCTGGGGGTCAGGCTGACGCATCAAAAAGCCCAGCAGCCCGAAGATCGCACCGGACGCGCCGAGCATGGGGATGTCGCTGTTCTGATTGAGCGCAAGCCAAAAGGCAAAACCGCCGAGGCCAGCGCCGAAAAACAGCACCATGAAAGAGGCAAAGCTGGTTAGCCGAAGGGGGCCGAGGCGCTCCATGACGACCGGCCCGAGCACCGCAAGCGCGAACAGATTGAACGCGATGTGCAGCAGTCCGCCGTGGGCAAAGATATGCAGCACGATCAGTTCGAAGCGACCTTCGGACAGGCGGGATGGCGAAACGGCCCATGCGATCATGCCGCCGTGTTCCCACATCATCCAGACGAAAGCGATTATCATAGGCGCCATCAACGCCAGTCCCGGAACCCGCCGCCGCTGCCGGGTGGCGGCATCCACATAGGTTTCCGGCTGGAACAGCGGGCCAGCCGTGCGTTGGGGTTTGTCGTTTTGGCGAAAGCGCATGGCTGATATTGTAAGGATGCACGAGCGAGATACTAGGCGCGCAGGCTCAATCCTTTTTAGCCTGGTCCGCCTCAGACCACCGCCGCGATCCCCCACACCACGCTGACGATCAAAACGATGCCGGCCACATCCAGCAGAGCGCCAGCCTTGACCATGGCCCCGATCCTGATGCGCCCGGTTGCCCAGGCGATCGCATTTGGCCCCGTCCCGGCAGGAAGCATAAACCCCCAACTCGATGCCAGCGCTGCGGGCAGAGCGAGCAGCACCGGATCCGCGCCCAGCGCCACGACCAGCGCGGCAACCACCGGCACGATCCCCGTGGCCGTTGCGACATTGCTGGCAAACTCGGTCACCACGATCACCAGCGCAACCACCGCCAAGGCGACCAGCACCAGCGGCCAATCTGCCAGCGGCAAAAGCGCCTGGCCCACCCAGGTGGCAAGGCCTGAAGCCTGCATCCCGGCAGCCAGTGCCAGGCCGCCGCCGAACATGAAGATCACGCTCCAGGGGGCACGCTCGGCCTCCCTCCACACCAGCAGCGGGCGCCCAGTGCCGTCGGGCAGCAGGAACAGCGCCAGCGCGGCGATGACGGCGATGGTGCCGTCCGTCCACGATCCGGGCGGTAGCAGTGGTGCGATCAGCGGCTGTGTAACCCAAGCGGCGAAGGTGAGGGCGAATAACGGTACAAGGCGCAGTTCGGGCGTCGTCCATGGTGCGTGATCTGCAATCGTAGCGCGCGCGGCGACAAGATCGAACGGGTGGTCTGCCACCCGAAGCACCCGGCCGACGATTGCAGCAGCCAAAGGCACACTCAACATCACCAGAGGAATGCCGTAGAGCGCCCACTCCACAAACGTGATCTGTACGCCAGCAATTTCGTCCATCAGGCCAACCGCAATGGCATTGGTAGGAGAACCGACGATGGTGCCAAGGCCACCGATGTTGGCGGCGAAGGCAATGCCCATGGGCAAGGCTCCGAAGATACCGTCTTGGAACGGCGGCTCCTCTTGTCCGCCTGTTGCGCTGCCCGAGCGCGGTGCCCCCCCCTCCAGCACAGCCAGCGCCATCGGCATCATGATCAAGGCGGTCGATGTGTTCGAGATGAACATCGATAAAAGCGCCGCTGCGATCATGAACGCCAGCAGCAGGCGTGCAGGCCCACCATCCGCCCCTACCATCCTGAGGATGGCAAGGCTCAACCGCCGGTGAAGTCCGGTGCGCTCGATCGCGAGGGCAATGAAGGCGCCGCCCAGCAGCAGGAAAAGAATGGGCGAGTAATAGGTGCTCGCGGTATCATTGGCATTCGACACGCCTGCCAAGGGAAGAACCACGAAGGGTAGAAGCGCCGTGACAGCAAGGGGGACCGCCTCGGTCATCCACCAGGCCGCCATCCACACCACAAGGCCCGCAACCAACCACGCACCCGGCGGCATTCCAGCGGGCGGAGCGACAAGCAGGGTGACGACAAGCGCTAGCGGGCCAAGGAGCAGGCCGATCCGGCGTGCTGTCATGCGCTGCGAACTCCCCTCGTGCCGTTTATCTCACTTGGGCTACTCGGCTATTTGTCAATCCGCAAGGTTCGCCCGGCCAGCCCTTCCGATCAACGCCTTTCGCCGAATGTGAAGGGCAAATTCCTTACAATTCCGGCATCTGTCAGAAATTAAGCAGCATATTGCCGCAAAGCTATGGCTTCGCGAACCAACTATTGTGCCGTTTGGCTGTGCGCGGCCGGAGAATTGGCTATTCAGCGGCAGCCCGTTCCAGCAGCGCCACTTGGTTTGGCGCGATGCAAAGGTGGCGTGAGAGCATTAACGGCCAGAGGTCGGTATTTTATGTCGCGGCAGGCATCCCAGCAGGGCACCTGATGTGGGTCTAGAGGCCATCGGGACGGGGCAAGACGGGACCTAGGCGGGGCCGAGTTTAACCTGAAATCGGTCGTTCCCTTTTGTTGGAGGACTACGTGGCACCGATTGATTGCAAGATGTTGTTCACGATGCGCTTGCATCAGATTCTGACCAAAACAACAAAGGGGGCGAATCGTGCTGATCCACCCCCATTCATCGCATGAAATTGCCCGTTGCCTATTTGGGTGCGAGCACCATCAGCATCTGGCGGCCTTCCAGCCGGGGGAAGGCTTCAACCTTGGCCACTTCGGCGACGTCTTCCTGAACCTTTTTCAGCAGATCCATGCCGAGGTGCTGGTGTGCCATTTCGCGGCCACGGAAACGCAAGGTGATCTTCACTTTGTCGCCATTGTCGATGAACTTGGTGACGTTGCGCATCTTCACGTCATAATCATGCGTGTCGATGTTCGGGCGCATCTTCACTTCCTTGATGTCCTGGGTCTTTTGCGTCTTGCGCGCCAGGTTGGCCTTCTTCTGCGCTTCGTAGCGGAATTTGCCGACATCGAGGTACTTGCAAACCGGCGGGTCCGCATTGGGGGACACTTCGACGAGGTTCAGGCCCTTTTCATTGGCCTGCTCAATCGCTTCGCGGGTGAACATCACGCCAAGGTTTTCGCCTTCGTCATCGATGACGCGGACCTTGGGGACATTGATCATGGTATCAAACCGAGGGCCGCTTTTTACGGGCGGGGCCATCGAGCGCCGGGGTGGACGTGATATGGGGTGTTCTCCTGTCGTTGCTTACGTATCGGGCGCTCCATAGTGCGAAACGTGTCCGGGCGCTAGGTGGAGTCTTACACCGCTGCCTGCCATAGTGGAAACCGCGCAATTTGGCCGCGGGCCGGCATCAGTGCTTCGATCCGCAAGGCGGGTTGCAGGGCAGCGCAGATTTCCGGTGCACCAGCGTCCATGCCGCCAGTCAGCGTACCAAAAGCGGGGAGAATCATGCGATCGGCTCCGCTGCGATCACTTCCGGCGACGCTGCGTCCCATGACAGCGCAGGGGCGGGCGATATGGCGGTTGCGGACATTCACGCGCAGCTTGGGGTGGTAGTGGCCTGAAAGCTCGGGCCGGGTTTCTCCGGGGCATGCTTGGTGGCGCAGCGTGATTCCGCCAACCTCCAATTCCGCCACAATCGTGCCCCCAAAATCTCTGGGCAAAGCCTCATCGTGGTTGCCGGTGATCCACACCCAGTCGAGCGACCGGGTAAGCGCTTCGAGCATCCCGGTGCAATGGGCATCCAGCCGCAGCGCGCCGGCATCATCGTGGAAATTGTCCCCCAGCGTGATCACCCGCCGCGCGCCGGTCAATCGCACAGCGTCGGCTAGGCGTTCGAGCGTGTCGCGGCTGTCATAGGGGGGCAGCATTGACCCGCGTTGTGCAAACCAGCTGGCCTTCTCCAAGTGTAGATCTGCAACCAATAAGGCCCGCTCCGCCGGCCAGTACAGCGCACGGCCTTGGCCAAGCAGCAATTCATGCCCGGCAAAGGCGAAAGGGGCGAACATAGCGGGAACCATGCCGCGTCCATCGCTGGCTTTCTCCCCGCCTGCAACAAAAACCGTTCATGCCAAGCTTGTCGAAGCGTCGCCTTTTCTTCTAATCCGCTGGTTGACGCGAAGGACAACCCTTCGACCAGCTGAGGGTGAACGAAATTTATGGATTGGTCTGACAAGACAGCGCAAGCGAAGGTGTGGTTTGAGAGTCTGCGTGACCAGATTTGCGCCGAGTTCGAGAGCATCGAGCGTGAGGCCGGATCCGATGCCCGTTTCCAGCTCACGCCCTGGAACCGCGAAGAGGAGGGCAATCCCGATCCCGGTGGCGGGGTGATGGGCGTGATGAAGGGCAAGGTGTTTGAAAAGGTCGGCGTCAATGTGTCGACCGTGCGCGGCAGCTTTGCCAAGGAATTTGCCGGTTCCATCAACGGCGCGAGCGCCGATGCGCCCGGTTTTGTTGCTACCGGTATCAGTCTGGTTGCGCACATGACCAATCCGCACGTGCCCGCCGTCCACATGAACACGCGGTTCCTGACAACGACCAAGGCATGGTTTGGCGGCGGGGCGGACCTGAACCCGCCGATCCCTTACGAGGAAGACACAGCCCTGTTCCACGCCGCGATGCAAGCGGCCTGCGATCCACACGGCGCTGATTATTACGAACGCTATGCCAAGTGGGCCGAGGAGTATTTCTATATCCCTCACCGTCAGGTCGGTCGCGGGGTCGGCGGGATCTTTGCGGATCATCTGGAATGCGCCGATGATGCCGGGTTCGCCGCCAATTTCGAATTCATCAAGGATATCGGGAAACAGTTTCTCGAAGCGTTCCCCGCAATCGTGCGCAGGCGGATGAACACCCCGTTCGATGCTGTCGATGACGCGCAGATGTTTGAATACCGCGGCCGCTATGCCGAATTCAACTTGGTGTATGATCGCGGCACGATCTTCGGGCTGAAGACCGGCGGTAATATCGACGCGATCCTGATGAGCCTGCCGCCACGGGCGACCTGGTCCTAAGGCAGCTATCGGCGATGTGGGGCAAGGCGCGATATTCCTTGCCCCACATCGGGCCCACGCCCATATTCCAGAATAATGCTACGCCAGTACGAACTCGTCGAGAAAGTCCTCGAATACGATCCCAACGCCGACGAGGCGATTCTCAATCGCGCGTATGTCTACACCGTCCAGAAGCACGGCACTCAGAAACGCGCGAGCGGCGATCCCTATTTCTCGCATCCGGTTGAAGTCGCCGGATTGATGACCGATCTGAAGCTCGATCAGGCCACCATCATCACCGCGCTTTTGCACGATACGGTTGAGGATACCCTTGCCACGATTGACGATATCGAGGCGCATTTCGGGCCCGAGGTGGCGCGGCTGGTCGACGGCGTGACCAAGCTTTCCAAGATCGAGGCCATGCCCGAGAATGAACGGGCGGCAGAAAACCTCCGGAAGTTCCTGCTCGCCATGTCCGAAGACATCCGCGTGCTGCTGGTCAAGCTGGCGGACCGGCTGCACAATATGCGCACGCTGCATTTCATCAAATCGCCGGAAAAGCGCCAGCGGATCGCGCGTGAGACCATGGATATCTATGCCCCGTTGGCAGAGCGGGTCGGCATGTACGAATATATGCGAGAAATGCAGGCGCTGGCGTTCCGCGAACTGGAGCCTGAAGGCTACACCACCATCACCAACCGGCTTGATATGCTGCGCAATCAGGCCG
Organism: Erythrobacter sp. 'gip.4 top 5'; assembly: GCF_056495765.1. NCBI lineage: Bacteria > Pseudomonadati > Pseudomonadota > Alphaproteobacteria > Sphingomonadales > Erythrobacteraceae > Erythrobacter > Erythrobacter sp. 'gip.4 top 5'. The sequence goes on from NZ_CP200270.1 coordinate 1,216,654, forward strand.
GCGGGCAGGTGGATGCGATTGCGTTGACGGTAAAGCAACGGCTCGCCGAAGCCGGCCTTCGCGTCGAGGTGTCGGGCCGCGAAAAGCATCCCTTTTCCATCTGGCACAAGATGGCCGAACGCCATGTCAATTTTGAACAAGTCACCGACATCATGGCGTTCCGGGTGGTGGCCGAGACCGAGGAGGACTGTTACCGTGCCTTGGGCATTCTCCACACCACATGGCAGGCCCTGCCGGGGCGGTTCAAGGATTACATTTCGACCCCGAAGACCAATGGCTATCGCTCCTTACACACATCCATGGTGTACGAAAAATCGATGCGGGTGGAAGTGCAGATCCGCACGCGCGAAATGCATCGCCGCAACGAATTCGGCCTGGCGGCCCACTGGGCGTACAAGCAGGCCGATACCGCCGATGGCCAAGTGGGCTGGCTGCGTGACCTGATCGAGATCGTCGAACAAAGCCACGATGCCGAAGAACTGCTCGAACATACGCGCATGGCGATCTATCAGGATCGCATTTTCGCCTTCACGCCTAAGGGCGCGCTGTTCCAATTGCCCAAGGGCGCGACGGCCGTGGACTTTGCCTTTGCAGTCCATACCAATCTGGGCTTGCAGACCGCAGGCGTGAAGATCAGCGGGCGGCATGTGCCGTTGCGCACACCGCTGGGCAATGGCGATGTGGTCGAGATCATCAAGAACCCGCACGCCTCGCCGCAGCTATCGTGGCTCGGCTTTGTCGTGACAGGCAAGGCGCGCGCTGCCATTCGCCGCGCGGTGCGGTTGAAAGAACGCGCCGAAGTGGCTGAAATCGGCGCCAAGCTATTCGACGAGATCGCCGCACGCGTACCGGCAAGGATCGGCAAGAAAGCGATCCGCGCTGCGGTGGAACGGCTCGGCCTCGATGAGCCGGACGACCTGATGTACGCGATCGGCGCGGCCAAGATCGACGACCGCGACGTGATGGAAGCACTGGTTCCCGGCTGCACGGCAGGGATCGAGGACACCATTCACTGGGAACGGCGCGAGCGTGCAATCTCGATCCGCGGCCTTACCCCTGGGGTCGCGTTCGATCTTGCCCTGTGTTGCCACCCGGTGCCGGGCGACCGCATCGTCGGCATCCGCCGCAAGGGCGACACGGTGCTGGTCCACGCCATTGACTGCATGGAACTGGCCAGTGGGGTCGATAGTGATTGGATTGATCTGGCCTGGGGCAACCAGTCGGTTGGCGCGGTGGGCAAGCTGTCAGTGACGATTTACGACCGGCTGGGCACGCTTGCTGAAATGGCGGGCATCTTCGCGCAGAACAAGGCGAATGTGCAAACCTTGATCCAGGCGCAGATTGACCATCCCTTTGTTACCTATGACGTCGAAGTCGAGGTGCAGGATGTGGGGCACCTCAACCGGATCCTTTCGGCTCTGCGCGCCAGCGATGCGGTGGCGCAGGCGGAGCGGCAATAGGGAGAATCATCGTAAGCGGTGATCGGACTGGATCACGTGGAGTGCGCCCATCCGCCTGAAGGCCTCGGTAAGGTTTGCGCGTTTTCGCGGATCGTCAGATAAACGTCAGCAACACCACGACCAGGAGCAGCGAATACACCACAATCCCGCCCACAATGGCGATCGGATTGAAGGCCGGTGCCAGCGTTGCCTGCGCCAGCTGGCTGAGTTGGCCCAGCAATTGCGGCCAGGTGTAGGCGACGAAGTCACCCTGGCTCATCACGGCGACCAGCCGCTTGTCCTGATCCACGATCGGCAGGCGGCGGAAACGTTCATTCGACATCACCTGCAGCCATTCCAGCACGTTATCGTCGCGGTGGGCCATGCGCACCTCGGTCGTCATCACGGCGCTTACCGGGGTAGTGCGTGGGTCACGGCTTTCGCCGATCACGCGGCGGAAGATATCGCGCTCCGTCATTACGCCCAGAACGCGGTTTTCGGCATCGGTGATGAACACCGAACCGAAATTGCGGTCGGCCATCTGCGTGACGGCATCGAACACCATGGTGTCCGGCGTGCAGGTGAGCGGCGGTGCCTTGCTCTGAAACTCCTTGCGATCACCGATTTTCATGGGTTGTCCTTTCTTGCGCTTGTGGGGTGCCAGGGGGAAAACGCCCAGAAAAGCGGCGTGTTCCGTAAGGGAAGAGAGCGCGGTTCAACCGCCGCCCGCCACGCGGCGCACGGGCACGCGGATGTTGCAGATGTCTGCGCCGCCAGCGGGGGTGATGAAGAACGGATCGCGGCGGTTGGCAATGGCTTCGGCGTAGGTGGCGAAGGTGGCGCTTTCGGTCGAGAGATATTCCATTATGGGTTGCTCATCGGCCGGAAGATCATTCGCCACCCGCACCGACAGAATTGGCGTGCGCTTATCCGCTTCCGCTGCAGTGTAGAACCCCAGCGCGCCGGAGCCGCGCGGCAAAGAAGAGAGGTGCTGCATCCCCTCGATCACGCGGCCCACCAGCGCAATATTGCGATCGAGGTGGCGCGGTGCATGGCCGATCACGGTATATAGCTCCGCGCCAGAGCCGGTGTCAGGTGAATAGTTCCGCCCCACGCCGACCATGCCGTAACAGTGGGTGGGCCATACCTCTGATGTTCCCGGGGTGCTCGAGAGTGGCCAGCCTCGAACAATACTGGCGGCTCCGTATGTGTCGTCTTGTTTGGTTCCGACCGCACCGACAGGCGGCAGAGGTGGACAAACGTGATGCCCGCACCAGCTTGGGCTGACATACTCCGCCTCCGCCATCACCTTCAGCCCTTCCGGCAAGGGCTTGGGCGTCCCCGTCGCTTCCGGGTTGTCGTAATTGGGATCGCCCCACTGGGTGACGTAATTATCCTGCACCCGGTTCACCGAAATCCCATCATACCAGCCGGCGCGCGCGAACAGGCGGATATTGTGCACCCAGCCTTGCGAGAACGGCTCGGGCATCAGCTGGATCACCACCCGCCGCGGCGTGCCGTCAGCGTCCGGTGCAAGCGTCATCACCAGCAGGTCCTCCGCCGCAATCCCCACCCAATCAGCGGCCGGCGCAGCCGCGACAATCTCGGACGGCGCAGGCGCGCCCTTGGGTTCATCCTGAGCCAGCGCAGGCAAGGCAAGAGCGAGGGCAGCCGTGGCGGCGAGCAACACAATTCTCATAGCCCACATTGGTGCCACCACGCGCCTTGCGAAGCAATCCATTCGCGGCTAGTGGCGCGTGCTTGCCCTAACCGGCAGACGGAGCGGTGGCCGAGTGGTCGAAGGCGCACGCCTGGAAAGTGTGTATACGTCACAAGCGTATCGTGGGTTCGAATCCCACCCGCTCCGCCAACGACCCCCACCGCATTCTCTGTCGTTGAAGGCAGTGAAGGGGCCCGCACAAAACCGCGGCATATGGGCGGTGATGCGCCACTTTCGCCCCACTAATCAGCCGACCTTGGCTTTTTCCGGCGTGTTTTGCGCCGCCAGCCTGCGCGGTCGTCTCGCATCGAACCGGGCTCCTGTTGTCTGGCGCCAACCTGTCATGTGATACCGACGGGGGGCATCCTTCTGCCTGTTTTGATCCCTTCCGGTCCCGCGACGCTTGCTCAGGCCGGGCCTCTTCGCCAAGAACAGCGCCGAGGGAGAAGTGCCTTGTACAAGAAGTTCCGATTGATCGCTGCGACCGGTATCGCCAGCGGCTTGGCCATTGGCTTCGCGTCGCCCGTGATCGCGCAGGACGGTTACCAGACACCGCCAGCCAACGTGACCGACATTGTGACCCGCGCCCCCAGTCCGAGCGCGTCGGTCTCTCCTGGCGGCGATCAGATCCTCCTGATCGAACGCGAAGCCCTGCCGCCGGTGGCCGATCTGGCCAAGCCGATGGAAAAGCTGGCGGGATTGCGGCTCGATCAATCGACCAATGATCGGTATCGCACGCGCGCACAGGTGGGTCTGTCATTGCAGGATATCGCCAGCGGCGCGGTACGACCCGTTGCTTTGCCCGCTGATGCCGACCTTTCGCGCATCGCCTGGGCACCGGACGGTTCCAAGGTCGTGTTCACCAATACCCGCGCCGATGGCATTGATCTTTACGTGCTCGACACCAGCAGCGCGCAGGCGCGCAGGGTGATGACAGGCGGGGTCAATCCGATCTTCCAGTCGCCAGGCTGGATGCCCGATGGGTCGTTGCTCGCGCTCACCATTCCCGCCGGTCGCGGCGCAGTGCCGACCAAATCGCTCACCCCCAGCGGACCCGCGATCCAGCGTGCGTCGGGCGGTGAGGAAGCGCAGACGCGAACCTATCAGGACTTGCTGGAAAACCCCTATGACGAGGCGCTGTTTGCGTGGCTTACCACGACGCAGCCGGTGATCGTGGCCGCCGATGGCAGCTCCAGCCGCGCGGTTGGGACCCCGCGTATCTACACTTCGGTTGCCCCCTCTCCCGATGGCCGTTACCTCCTGATGGAATGGCTGGAAAAGCCGTTTTCCTATCAGGTACCGTGGTCACGCTTTCCGCTGTCGAGCGCGGTCTATACCCGCGACGGACAACTGGTTGAGATGATCGCCCAGCGACCGCTTGCCGATGCCCTGCCGGTGCAGGGCGTGATCACGGGACGGCGCAACATCCAGTGGCATCCGACCGAAGATGCGATGCTGGTGTGGGTCGAGGCGCAGGACGGCGGCGATCCGCGTGTGAAGACCGACAATCGCGACAACATGTTGGCGCTGGCCGCGCCTTTCACCGGTGCCGCACGGTTACTGATGCAGATGGAAGACCGGGCTTCGGGCGCTTTCGGGATCGAAGGTTCAGACGATCTGATTGCCTATGACTATGATCGCGACACGCGGGAAATCCGCCAAACGCTGATCGATGTGAACGGGAACCAGCCGCCGCGCCAGATCGGCATCCGCAATGCGCAGGATGCCTATAACGACCCCGGCAGCCCGCTGTTCACTTACACCGATCGCGGCAGTCAGGTGGCGCGCATGGTCGATGGCAAGCTGCTGCTGTCAGGCCTTGGCGCGACACCGGAAGGCTATCGTCCGTTCTTGCGCCGCTTTGATCTTGCCACCCTGGAAACAGAGGAGTTGTGGCGCAACTCCGGCGAGGCGTTTGAAACCGTGGTGGATGTCTTGTCCGAGGACGGCAGCGCCTTCGTCACCTCCTATGAAAGCCCGACCAACCCTGGAAATGTGCGGCTGCATGCCGGCGGAAGCCCCCGGTTCCTGACCGACTTTCCCGATCCTCATCCCGAATTGACCGGGATCAAGCGCGAAGTGGTGACGTACAAGCGCGCCGACGGGGTTGATTTGACAGCGACGCTCTATCTGCCCGCAGACTACACGCCTGGCGACAAGCTGCCTGTAGTCGTCTGGGCCTATCCCACGGAATACAACGATGCAGCGACCGCGGGGCAAAACCGCGACACGCCCTATCGCTTCACCCGGGTCGGGGGATATTCGCACCTATTCTTCCTGACGCAGGGCTATGCCGTGCTTGATCGCGCAGCCATGCCCGTGGTCGGGTCCGATCCGGAAACGGTCAACGACACCTTCATCGAGCAAGTCGTCGCCAGCGCCAAGGCCGCCATTGATTTCTCCGTCGAACGCGGGTTCGGTGATGGGGTAAGAGTGGGTGTGGGCGGCCACAGCTATGGCGCGTTCATGACTGCGCACTTGCTGGCCCACAGCGATCTGTTCCGCGCCGGCATTGCGCGTTCTGGGGCCTATAATCGCACACTTACGCCATTCGGATTCCAATCGGAGCGGCGCGTGTTCTGGGACACACCGGAAACTTATTACCGCCTCAGCCCGTTCATGGCGGCGAACCAGATCAATGAACCGATCCTTTTGGTCCATGGCGAAAACGACAGCAATTCAGGCACCTTTCCCGACCAGTCCGAGCGGATGTTTGCCGCGGTCAAGGGCACAGGGGGGACGGCGAAGCTGGTGATGCTGCCGCATGAAGACCACGGTTATCGTGGCCGGGAATCCGTGCTGCACACGCTTTACGAGATGATCGGCTGGTTCGATCTCCACGTGAAGAATACCGCTGTGGAGCCAGGAAAGTAAAATCTCCTGTACATTAAGACGTCAGGTTGTGGGCGGGCGCCAAGGCCGCAAAGCAAAACTGTGCGTCGCGTGCTGCCGATCATGGCACAAGCCCGTCACAAACCGCGTTCACTTTTCAGGCGTAGTTTTCTTGATGATAGAAACAGGTCTTACGGGTCAGGGGAATCCTCGATGAACGAAGATGCGCCGGCTGCCCACTACAAGAAGATGTTTGAACGGGTTTCGACCTTGGCCAAGATCGGAGTGTGGGAATACGACATTCTCAGTGGACATTTGACATGGACGAACATGGTCTACGACATCTTTGGAATGGATCGGGGTGCACCTGTTGACCGCGAGGCTACTCTCGAGCTTTACGAGCCTCACTCCCGTTACGAATTGGAGCGCATACGTACAGACGCGATAAACGCGGGCACGGGCTTCGCTTTGGACATTCAGATCAGACGCAAGGACGGGGACGTTCGCTGGGTCCGTGTGACCGCGCAAGTTGAGCAAGAGGCAGGCACATCGGTTCGTATCTTCGGGACCAAGCAGGATATAACGAGCGAGAAGGCTGCGTTGGAACAGGTGCAGGCTCTCCAGTCCGAACTGATCCATCTGTCGCGGGCGAGCGCCATTGGCGTTATGACCTCGACGCTTGCGCACGAGTTGAACCAACCGCTTACGGCCCTGTCCAACTATCTATCCACCGCACGGCGCATGGCGGGTCATGAGGGCATCAGTCAGGACTTTAACGCGTGCATCGACGGCGCTTTGGAGGCCACTGATCGCGCGGCGAATATCATTCGCTCCGTCCGCGCCATGACGGCGGCAAGCGATGGTAAAAAGGCACCCATCGTATTGTCGTCGTTGGTAGAGGAGGCTCTGATCCTGGCGACCGCAGGCGTGGCCGACCTGACAGTGTCATGTGAAATCGATCCTGCTCTGCGTGTTTTTGCTGATCGCATCCAGATCCAGCAAGTGTTGATCAATCTGATCCACAATGCTTGCGAGGCGGCCGCGGGTGGTCCCTGCCGTATCGCCATCTACGCACAGCCCATAAATGCCCATGTGGAAGTTATCGTGAATGATGAGGGCCCCGGTATACCCGAGACCATCATGGCCGACGTCTTTGAGGCCTTTACTTCGGCCAAGTCAGCAGGCTTGGGACTTGGCCTATCGATCTCTCGAACAATCGTCGAAGCGCACGGCGGCAAAATCAGCGCGGCAAATCGACCTGATGGCGGCGCTTCGGTGTGCTTCACGCTTCCGAACGGCGAGGGGCGAGGCTGAACCGTTGCAGGCTGTCACGACGGTCATGCCGACGCTGGCATGGTCTGAGCAACCCCGCCGGCTTTTCGGCGCATCTCGCTGAAATCGGGCAGGCGGTCGTCGGCTGCGTGGATCAGGCTGGGTTAAGGCGATGGACAGCACGGGGATGCCTACGTCACAAGGGAACGCCATGCCCGATCAGGATGTTTCTATTGCCCCTCACACCATGAATGCCCCCGAAGCGCCAGACGCGGTGCAGCGGCGTCTTGGCTATGTCCGCAAGATCGCCATCGGTGTGCTTGGATCGATCTTTGCGATCTGGTTGATCCTGTTTGTGACCAAGGGCGCGTTTCTCAAAGGCCCATTCGAACGCACTGTTGCCGCGATGACTGATCGTGAGGTTGCGGTCGGGGGCGATTATCAGCTCTACTTTGCACCTTTCGACATCAAGTTCGTTGCCGAAGATCTGACGATTGCGAACCCTGCGTGGGCCAAAAAACCGCATGTGTTCGCGGCAAAGCGCATTGATACCCGGATCGCGCCCTTGTCTGTCTTGTTCGGCAAGCCGCGTCTGCGCTGGCTCGACCTGACAGGGGGGGCAGCAGGGCTTGAATGGAATGCTGACCATACCGCCAACACGTGGACATTCGACACAGGGGGCGATGCCGAGCCGCTCGACCTGCCAGTCATCGATCGTGCGAAGCTGCAATCCACGACTTTGCATTACAGCGATCCGCAGTTGCAGTTTATCGCCGATCTCGACTTCGCCACAATCACGTCGCGCGATGCCCAGATTGGCGAAAGCGTGCAATTTACGGGCGATGGCACAATCCGGTCGACCGATTTCACCTTAAAAGGCGCGTTGCAAAGCCCTGATGCCACCCTGGCAAACGGGGTTAACAAGCTGGTCATTCAGGTAAACGCAGGGGCTGATCGCATCGACATCAACGGCACGCTGCCGAGCCTCGCCGATATTGAGAACATTCCGCTGGCGGTGCGCGCCAAGGGACGCAACGCCGCCGAACTGCTCGGCATCATCGGGATCGTTGTGCCCAACTCACGAGCCTACACGGCGCGTGCGCAGCTGGTAAAACGCGGCACGCGTTACACCTTTTCCCAATTGACCGGCCAGTTCGGCGATAGTGACATCGCCGGAAAGTTCACAGTGGAAACCGGCAGGCCCCGGATCCATGTCGACGCCGATCTGACAACCCGCATGCTTGATATCATCGATGTGGCGCCGTTCATTGGCTATAATCCGGATGTGGTGGCCGCAAAGGGCGTCGTTGCTGCGGCGGCGGCTTCCGGGGCCGCGCCTGCGCGTTTGCTGCCGGACATCAGCCTGCGTGCGGAGGGCTTGCGCGCCTTTGATGCCGACGTGCGCTATCGCGCAGCCAGGTTGCGGTCAGACAGCGTTCCGATATCGGATGTGGCGGTAACGGTCGATCTTAACGATGGTCTGCTCGCATTGTCGCCGTTCGGCTTCACAATGGCGCGCGGCAAGGTTGCAACCGACATCGTGATCGACTGGCGGCGCACCCCGGCAAGAACCGATTATGATATTCGCCTGGCCGCAACTCCGATGAGCCAGTTGCTCGCCGGATTTGGCGTGGCAGAAGCGGGAACCACTGGCACGGTTGCGGGCCGGATCGAACTGGTGGGCGATGGCGACACCCTCCACGATTCGCTCGCCACTTCACGTGGACGAATGGCGTTCGTTATTCCGCAAGGCACCTTCTGGACTCGCAACATTCAGCTCGCTGAGCTCGACTTCGGCACATTTGCGCAAAAGATGTTCGAAGGGCGATTGAAGGAGCCGGTGCGCATCAATTGCGGGCTGGTGGCCTTCTCGGTGCGCAATGGTGCAGCGGGCGCTGATCCCATCCTTATCGACACGAGCAAGAACGTCATTCTGGGGCGCGGCGGCTTCAGTTTTGCCACGGAGCAAATGGATCTGGCGTTCCGCGCAGACGGCAAGAAGTTCAGCCTGATCTCCGGGCAGTCCCCGGTCGGGCTGGGCGGCTATTTCTCGCAGCCAAAACTTGATGTCATCACTCCGGAATTGCTCAGCCGGGCTGGTGCTGGCTTGGGTCTGGCCGCGCTTATCGCCCCGCCAGCAGCTGTTCTGGCATTTGTGGATGTCGGCGATGCCAAGTCTGCGGCCTGCGGCCCGGTCCTCGCCGGCGCAACCGCCAAAGCGCAGCGCACCAAAGATGGCGAAGCGCGTGATGATCTGGGGAACGGCAAGCCCGAGAAGGAAAAGCGCAAGAAATTTCTTGGAATATTCTGACGTTTTTGCCGCAAATTTTTGAAAAGCCCCTACCATTCAAGACTAAGAAAAAAGTCGATATTCGAGCGGAGGCTCTTGAACGAGAAGCGACGTATGTTGCTTTGTGATTCTAGCTGCGCTGTCGACCGGGCGGGTGATTGACGTTGCTTTTCTGGACGATGACCCGGACTAAACATCAAACCATTCTGGCCTCCGGCGTGAGATGGTGCCAAGGCAAGCGTGCGGGCACAGGTGCGCTATATTGCGCTATTGCCTGATAAAGCAGGAAACAACGCGTTGACCGCACAGCTCGAATTGCGCTCGCTCACCAAAAGCGTTCCCGGTGGGCGTGTCTTGTTTCATAATCTTTCTTTGAGCATCGCTGCGGGCGAGCTTGTGGCGATTGTGGGCGAATCCGGGTCGGGCAAGTCGACATTGCTCAACATCGCGGCTGGGCTTGATGGGTTTGACGAAGGTCAGGTGCTCATCGGCGGAGAAGATCTGGCCTCCATGAACGAACGCGCGCTCACCGATCTGCGTCGCCGCCGGATCGGCTTTGTCTTTCAGGCTTTTCACATTCTTCCCTACCTGACGTTACGCAAAAACGTGGCGTTGCCGCTGGCGCTGGCTGGTTGTGAAAGCCGCGAGATTGCAGAGCGCACGAATGCAATTCTGGAAAGCGTCGGTTTGGCTGGCCGGGGCGATGATTATGCACGCGATCTTTCTGGCGGCGAATTGCAACGCGTTGCGATTGCGCGCGCGTTGATTCACCGGCCGGCACTGATCCTCGCCGATGAGCCAACGGGCAATCTCGATTCCGAAACCGCCACGCGGATCTTGCAACTCTTTGCTGACTCAACGCGAAAGTCGGGATCGGCTGGATTGTTGGTTACGCATTCCGCAACGGCGGCTGCGATTGCGGACCGGACAGTGGTCATGACAACAAATGGGCTGGCTCCGGCCCATGGCTAGGAACGCGGTAAGGGCACTCGCGTGGCTCATCGCAGGCGAAGCACGCCAACATCCTGGACGGATCGCTCTGGCTGTGATGGCCATTGCCATCGGCGTAGCGCTGGGGTTTGCGGTGCATCTGATCAACGGATCGGCACTCACGGCGTTCGGCCAAGCGGTGAACACCGTCAACGGTGCGGCTGACCTGCGGATCGAGGCCGCCAGCCGTCTCGGCTTTGACGAGTCGCTTTACGCAAAAGTTGTCGCGGTCGAAGGGGTTTCCGATGCAAGCCCGGTTGTGGCGCTCAGAGCGGTAGCCGAGCGCGGTGAGACTTTCACGTTGCTTGGGCTGGATATCATCCGCGCGGCAGAAGTAACGCCCAGCCTGATCGGTGCGCCTGCCACTGGACCGGGCGATGGCGGCGCGCAGGGCGGCGGTAGCCTTTTTGTAAGCGACGCACTGTTCCTCTCGCGTGCCGCGCTCGCCGCCGCACAGTTGCGCGTCGGTGATCGTGTGACGATAAACGCCAACGGACGGGCACGGCCGATGCGCGTTCGCGGACTGCTGCCCGGAATCGCCGATGGTCGCCGCGTTGGCATGATGGACATCGCCGCTGCCCAATGGCTGTTCGGGCGCCTTGGCACGATTGACCGGATCGATCTGAAACTGACCGCTGATACGCAAGTCGGCGCTGTCCGTTCGCGCCTGACGCCATTGATCCCGGCCGATGCGGTGATCAGTGACGAGAAGGACGATGCCCAACAAGGCGATGGGCTTTCACGCGCCTACCGTGTCAACCTGACGATGCTGGCGCTGGTGGCACTGTTTACAGGCATGTTCCTTGTCTACTCCACGCAATCGCTGTCAGTGACGCGACGTCTGCAGAGCTTTGCCTTGCTGCGGACTATCGGTCTGCAACGCAGCGGGATAATTGCTCTGGTAACGATCGAGGGTGCGCTTTTCGGGCTGATTGGGGCCAGTATTGGCCTGCTTTTGGGTTTTGGCCTTGCTGCCGGCGCGCTCAATCTGATTTCCGGCAGCTTGGGCAACGGCGTTTTTGATGGTGCGCCGCCAGAACTCATCTTTGCGCCGCTGGCAGGCGCCGGTTTCTTTGCTCTAGGCGTTGCCACGGCCATTGGGGGCAGTCTGGTTCCCGCCTTCCAGGGGGCACGCGCTGCGCCTGCGGTCGCGTTGAAAAACGCAGGAGACAGCGTCGATCCGCGTGATCGCATCGCGGGCTGGTTGCCGCTCACGTTGCTGGCTGCTGGCGTGCTGGCCGTATTTCTGCCCGCCGTCGGAGGCCTGCCGCTGTTCGGGTATCTCTCTGTCGCACTTTTGCTTGCCGCGGGCATAACAGCCATGCCTTGGCTTGCGCGCTCGCTGCTTGCGCCCTTGGCACGTGCATCGCGGCGCACCGTGCCATTTGATCTTGCTATCCAGCATTTGCATGGCGCTCCGAATGCTGCCGCAACCGCGCTTTGCGGTATCGTGGCGAGCACAGCTTTGATGATCGCGATGGCGGTGATGGTGACCAGTTTTCGCGGCGCGGTGGATGAATGGCTGGGCGACATCTTGTCGGGCGATCTTTATGTCCGGTCGGAACCGGGCTGGGGCGGTTTCGATCCGGCAGCCCAGGCCCGGATGACGGGTATTTCTGGCATAAAGTCGATCCAGTTCACACGGCAATTGCCCATCGTGCTTGATCCTGCTCAGCCCCCCATGAGCCTGATTGCCCGTCCTGTTGGATCGGGCGATGCAACGCTCAAACTGCTCGGCAAATCGGCTACACCGGCGCCCGGCGTAACGGCCGTCTGGCTCTCCGAGCCGGCAGCGCGCATTCTGGGGAGCAAGCCCGGCGATACCATCCGGCTTCCCATTGGACGAAACGCGCGCTTTGCTGTTGCGGGCATCTGGCGCGATTACGCTCGGCAGCAAGGCGCGATCATTATCGATGCGAAAGATTATCTGCGGCTGACAGGCGATGCAGTGCGCGATGATGCGTCTGTGTGGCTAGAACCCGGTGCCGATGTGGCGCGTGTCAAACAGCAGATAAGAGCCGCAGCGCCCGAAGTGCTGAAATCACGCCTTACGATGGCTGAGCCGGCCAGCCTGCGCACCATGGCGCTTGCGGTTTTTGATCGCAGCTTTTCGATTACCTATGTGCTTGAGGCGATTGCGATCATCGTCGGACTTGCCGGCGTTGCGACCACAGCTTCAGCGCAGGCCCGCGCACGCACGCGCGAGTTCGGTATGCTGCGCCATATCGGCGTGGGGCGCGATCAGATTGTCGCGATGCTCGGGTGGGAAGGCGCCTTGCTGGGCGCGGTCGGCGGACTGGTCGGCGTGACGTTGGGCGGGGCGATCAGCCAGGTGTTGATCCATGTGATCAATCCACAGTCGTTCAACTGGACGATGACAACGCGGTTGCCCGTTACGTTGATGCTGTCGGTTATCGCCGCATTGGTCATCGCCTCGGCAATCACGGCCATGCTGGCCGGACGACGGGCGGTGTCGATAGATGCGGTGCGGGCGGTGAGGGCCGATTGGTGATCCGCACGCTTTCAATCGCCTTGGCCGCATTTGCGCTGACAACGTCCAGTGTCGCGCAGACGCCCGCTATCGCTTATCCTGACGTCAAACCCGGCCGCGTGTTTTCGTTTCCTGCCGATCACGGTGCCCACCCCGATTTTCGAACCGAGTGGTGGTATGTGACGGGAACGGTCAAGACGGCGAAGGGCGAGGAACTGGGGTTCCAGATCACGTTTTTTCGGAACCGGCCGGATGTTGATCCGCGCAACCCCAGCAAGTTTGCGCCGCGACAGATCCTGTTCGCGCACGCCGCTGTTTCAGATCCTTCCGTCGGCAAGCTGCTGCACGACCAGCGCGCAGCGCGGAGCGGCTTTGGTATTGCCGGGGCCAAAATCGGTGATGCCGATGTGCGCATCAAAGATTGGCGATTGGTAAGGCTGGCAGACGGTCGCTTTTCTGCGCAGATCGCCGCGCGCGGGTTTGCCCTCAAGCTGGTCCTGACGCCCACGCAGCGACCGCTTTTGCAAGGCGAAGGCGGCTATAGCCGCAAAGGTCCGCAACCTGAATCCGCAAGCTATTACTATTCATTGCCGCAACTGGTTACGGCAGGAACGATCACGCGCGGCACCAAAACCGGGAGCGTTACGGGGCGCAGCTGGCTCGACCGGGAATGGTCATCGCGCTTCCTCGGGGCAACGGCTGTCGGTTGGGACTGGACCGGGCTGAACTTTGACAATGGGGATGCGCTGATGGCGTTTCGGGTTCGGGGCAGAAAGGGCAGCAGCGTTTGGGCAGGCGGCACATATCGCCGCGCAAATGGTTCCATCGTTACGCTGAAACCGGGTGATGTGAACTTCACGCCAACGCGCACGTGGCTATCGAAGCGCACGGGAGCGACCTATCCGGTGACGCAAGTCCTGACCGTAAGGCTACCTGACGGTGAGAAGCGTCTGACGCTGACACCGATTTTTGCCGACCAGGAGCTTGATGCGCGATCCAGTGGTCTCCCCGTGTATTGGGAGGGGTTCGTTCGCACCGAAGGTGGCCGGGGTTATCTCGAATTGACAGGATATGCCGCGCCGCTTGTCATGTGATGGCTTAATGGAGGGCTTCATCCGTCCGAACCTGGCGCCTTTGTCGTCCGGAGGTCTATACAGACCGTGACTGATAGCGACCGCTGTCTGCATGGCTGATGTTTTGTGGTCGTTATCCTGTTAGTCTTGGCCGCATGACCCACACCCACAGGCTTTCTGGTACCGTCACAGTTGGCGGATTTCACTATGAGTGGGAGCTGCGCAGCGAGCCACAATGGAGCGAGTCTGAAGGCTGGAAAGGCACGACCGTGGCTTTGTTGCGCAAAGATACCCAGCGCGGCGCTTTGCTGGAATTTCCGCCGCCGATGCGCTTGCTCAAAGGGATGCAACGCGGTCGGCTTCAGGTCAGCGATGCGATTGTGATGAGGGGGGTTCAGTCAGCCTTGGACGCCGGGTGGGAGCCTGAGTCCCGAGGGAAACCGATGGTCTTCATGGTCGATGCTGATGGCAATTAGCCATAGGGCGCTGCACGCTCGGTAGGTCAACAGCCCAACCATTCGGTTGTGACCGCGCCCCGATGCCCCTCGGGCGCCAACGCAGCACGCAGCGCTTCCAGCAGAGGAGGCAGGCCTTGCGTAAAGGCGTAGGGCGGGTTGACGATGAAAAGCCCCGCGCCGTTATAAAGGCCAGCCTGATCACAATCATACAACCAATGCTCCACGCACAGGAGTTTCGGGATGCCGAGCCTGCCTAACTGCTCGGTCCAGCGCCTGTGCGCAGCACGGTCTTTTAGCGGATACCAAATCACCGTCACGCCATGTGACCATTTGCGGTGAGCGGCGGCAAGGGTAGACGTGATACGGGCGCGTTCGTCCGTCTGCTCGTAGGGCGGATCGACCACCACCACGCCGCGCGGCGTTTTGGGCGGAAGCATCGCCAGCCAAAGCTCGTAAGCATCGCGCTCATGCACAGCAACGGTTTCACCCCGCATCGCGCTGCGCAGTGTAACGACGTCTTCGGGATGCTTTTCATTGAGGATCAGAACATCCTGCGAGCGCAGAAGCTGCGCCAGGATCTTCGGCGATCCAGGGTAGAGTCGCCACTCGGCCCCGGTATTCACTGCCTGTACGGCGGCACGGTAACTGCCGAGCAAAGGGTCCAGGTTGGCATCAGGGTCGGCAACGGCCCGTAACACGCCTTGAGCCGCCTCGCCGGTTCGTTCAGCCTCTTCGCCCTCGATATCGTACAGCCCGCAGCCAGCATGGGTGTCGATCAGCGTCAGTGCGCTGGGTTTGAGCTGCAAGGCCTGCACGAGAGCGATTAGCAGCGTATGCTTCAGGACATCGGCGCTATTTCCAGCATGGTAGGAATGACGATAATTCATTGCGTTCCAGTATTCTGACGTTCGACTTTCTGGGGTGACTGCAAAGTGCAAATGCCAGGCGTGGTTGCGTTGCAGTGCACAGTTTTAGGATGGACGTGGCCTGTAATGCGTTGGGCGGAAACCTCCACAACCACTTTAATCGCGATCGCCATCTCCATGACCGCCAGTCTTCACGGCTGCGTTTCTATTTGTAGGTTTCGCGGCGCTCCGAGAACGTGCGAACGCGCTTGCGCCACGCCCGGTAACTGCCCGGCTTCAATGTTTGCCGCATCACGGCGCGTACGTCGTCCGCGGTCAGGCCATGCAAGGCTTCGATGTTGGCGAAGCTGACGGAATCGCTCAGCGCCATTTCCACCACTTCGCTGAGGGCCGCTTGGTCCAGATTGTGCTTTGCCATTGGCTGATTTTCCAAAAGGTTAATTCGTGGCGCGTCAGCTCAGCGGTGCGCGGCCGATGATAGCTACCAGGGGATCGCCTTCGGTTCCGTCGGTCAGCAATTGGGCGCTGATGCTCGTGAACCCGGCGCGTTCCAGATAAAGCCTGACCAACGCCGCATGGCCGCGCAGATCCAGCGACTGCCAAATCGCCACAGCCTTGGTGGGAAAGCAACGATTGGAAAAGCTGACGATGAACGGCGCGCGGGGTTTCAGCGCGCGCCGAACATCGGCAAACACCACCAGCGGTTGCTGAAGATATTGCACGCCCACGCAGCACACTGCCGCGTCAAAGGTACGATCGCCGACCGGCAACAGCGGATCCTGATTGAGGTTCTGGACGAACCATCGCGTCAAGCGGGGATTGGCTTCCAGTTCAACCGCGTTCATCCCGTGGCCCACTACGTCGGCGTAATTGTGATCGGCGGGCAGATGGCTGACCCAGCTTGACATCAGATCAAGCAGGCGCCCGCCTTCGGGCAGCAATTCGCGATAAAGCCGGGTCAGCGCGGCGGTCGCACCCTCGTCGATATGGGTGACCAGACGGGGCGGCGCATAGAAATCCAGATCATCGCCGGCATCCTGCTTGGCAAAGGCCTCAGGCGGGAAATCGGAAGAAGGCGGGATGTTCATGCGAACATCGCTTCGAATGTCGCCTCGTCCACCACATCCCCGCCGCGATCATGCAGGTAGCGCCACATGGGCCGCCACATGTCGGCGCTCCGCTGGACCGGCGCGAGAAAGCGGGCGAGCGAGGCATCGACAATCGCATCGGATTCCGCTTCCGGCGCCGCGCCGCTTGCCCGGTACCACAGCGCCCGCGCCGCAGCCGGATCGGCGCACAGACCGGGCGTCACCCGGTCCAGCGTTGCCACCAGGTCCGCGATGGCTTGGCGCACATCCGCCGTCGCATCCGCTGCGCCAATCAACTCCAGCGCCGAGAAGTTCGGAATCCCCGCCTTGGCGGTGGTGATCATCTGGGTGTCCAGCCCGCGCACCTGCGCCGAAACACCTTCGACATTGGCAAAGGCCAACCATGCCCCGTCAAAGCCATCGGCGAGATTATCGACATGACTGAAGCCGGCGGCCTCGATCTTTACCTGATCGTCGTTCAGCACGGCGCCTTGACCGGTCATCCAGCCGCGCAGAATGTCGAGACACAGGCCGTCGGTTGTCGGGTTGGAAACGGGCGAGGCAATCCGCACGGGAGCCCCCGTTGTGAGACGCAGCAACGCCTCACGGTGCATCAACACGCCGCCATCGGTCGCAAAAAAGCAGCCATGCGATATGAGCTGCAATTCTCGCTGTTCGACAAGGTGCAATGGCTCGTTGACCACCAGATCAACGGCGGCATCTGCCAAAGCGGCAAAGCCATCATAATGGTCATCGGGAACCACCAATTCGATCTCCCGGCCATCGCCGCGCCACTGTTCGCGTGCGGCGAGCAACGGCAGGTGATCGGGGTTCAGAAACCATTCGAGAGCAATGCGCAATATCGTCATGTCCAAATGCGTCGCAGTCATGCCCGCGATAGTCAATTTCGTTTCCGCGTCCGCCCGTTGAAACGACAGGGGATGAGCCGTCAACATACCTTCGTTACAGTCAGGGTGCAGCGAAGGGCCTGTCGCTGCTGCGATCATCGCCCACCGCTGTGAATAGCGTGATGTAGGCCTGGGCAAGGTCTGCATCGCCATCGATCAGCGCCTCACGCCCGGAAATGAGCTGGCGCTGCACATCAAGCACGTCGAACAATGAGGCGAGGCCTTCGCGGTAAAGCGCATTGGACTGATCGAAGGCAGCTTCACTTTCGGTGACGGCATTCTGGAATTCTGTCGTGCGATCCTCAGCCGCGCTGATACCGGTAAGCGCGGTTTCGACTTCGGCCAGAATCTCCAGCAGTGACTGACGGTATTGGGCCAGTTGCGCCTCCAGCTGGCTTTGCGCCGCGCTGATTTCAGCGCGGCGGCGACCACCGTCGAAGATCGGCACGCCAAGCACAGCCGAAAGACCGCCCACCACAGACGAGAACAGCCCGTCCACGCTCCCATTGCCCAGCGTCAGAAGACCGGGCAACGCCAAGGCGGGCAGCAGGTCAGCACGCTCGATCCCCACCACGGCTGCCGCTTCAGCCACTTGGGCTTCGGCCAGCAGCAGATCGGGCCGCCTGCGCAGCAGATCGGCAGGGATACCGACGGCAGGGCCGCGGGCATAGTTTGGCACCTGGGCGTTCTCCTCGACCGCCGGTATCGGAGAGGGGGACTCTCCTGTCAGCACTGCGAGCGCATTGGCGGCGCGGGCGCGGGCCAGCACCAGCAGGCCACGCTGGGCCTCGGTTCGCGCCAGATCGGCGCGCGCCCGCCGCACATCGAGATTGGACGACAGCCCCGCTTCAAACCGAAGGGTGACGATCCGCAAAGTCTGGCGCTGCAAGTCGGTCGACTCTTCCAGCAAGCGCAGGCGTGCGGCCGTGCGCTTGCGTTCGATATATTGGCTGGCAACGGCAGCGGCGAGCAAGCGGCGCTGATCGGCAAGCAAATGGGCAGCGCCATCGGCTGCGGCGATCGCTGCGGCCCGTTCTGCCGCCAGGCGCCCGTTGATGTCGATGGTCCAAACCCCGCCGATCGATCCGCCGGCGCCGTCGGTGGTGCGACCCGCATTATCGAGGAAAATGTCACCCGACGCCTCGGCATCGATGGTCGGCAGGAAATCCGAATTTTCCGCGACCACGATGGCCCGCGCTGCCGCCAACCGATGGCGCGCGGCTTCAAGCGACTGGTTGCGCGCGAGGGCCTGTTCCACCAGATCATCCAGCGCCGGGTCTTCAAACCCGCGCCACCACACGTCATCGAGGCCGGGTTCGGGCCGGCCACCGGAGAAGTAATCGGGCGCAAGCGCTACGCCCGAGGCGGGCTCCACTTCGGGTATGCGCGGCGAGGCGCAGGCGGCGAGCAGCGCAAGCAATGATGCGGCAAGGACAGGTTTGCGCAAGGTCATTCGGCCGGTCCGCCTACGACAGCGCCAGGTCCGACAACCGCGGGAGCTGGCCCGTCTTCGTCCTCGCGCAATTCGCGCTCCAGCCGCGCCAGATCAACATGGCGCGGTTTGGAAAGCGGCGCGATCAGCACATACAGCGCCGGGACCAGAAACAACGTGAAGATGGCAGCAATGCCCAGTCCGCCGAAGATGACCCAGCCGATCGCCTGGCGCGCTTCGGCCCCGGCTCCGCTCGCCACGACCAGCGGCACCGCGCCCAGCACTGTGGAAATCAGCGTCATCGCAATCGGACGCAACCGGATCGTCGCGGCATCGCGGACCGCCGCAGCAACGTCTGCGCCTTCGCCGCGCCGCTGATCAGCAAATTCGACCATGAGGATGCCGTTCTTGGCCATCAGTCCGATCAGCATGACCAGCCCGATCTGCGAATAAATGTTCAGGGACGTGCCGGACAAGAATAGCGCAAACAGCGCCGCAGCCAGCGCGAAGGGGATCGAGGCGAGAATGACCAGTGGACTGGCAAGGCTTTCAAACTGCGCCACCAGCACCAGGAACACGATCAGCAGTGCAAAACCATAAGTCAAAAGCAGTTCCTGCGAGCTTTCTTCCAATTGCTCCGCTTCGCCGCGCAAGATCAAATCGATATCGTCCGCAAGGGTAGTCTGGGCCAGTCGTTCGATTTCAGCCACGGCATCGGCCAGCGCAACGCCGGGAGCGATGGCCGCTTCCACTTCGATGGCGCGGCGTTGTTCGGCGCGGTCGAGTTCAGCGGCAACGCCGACTTCGGTAAATTGCGTGAGCGAGGAAATGGGCACCAGCCCGCCCGTGCTGCTGCGCACATAAAGATTGCCAAGATCATCGGGCCGGGTGATCGCAACGGTCTTGGCCGTCAGGAAAATCGGGATGGCCTGATCGTCGACATTCAGATCGACGATTTCGGTCCCGTTCACCATCGTCTGTAAAGTCACCGCAATCTCGTCGAGGTTAACACCCAGTTCGGCCACACGCGCGCGGTCGATTGCAATCGAGATCTGCGGCTGGGTGGGTTGATAGGAAATCTCGGGGTCGGACAGAATGGTGGATTCCGCGCTGATGGCATCTGCCAGCGCTCGCGCAGAACGGTAAATGCCGTCGTAATTGTTGCCCGTCAGCGCCACCTGAAGGCCGCCGCTTCCGCCACCACCGCCGCCGCCCAAGGTGGAGCGGCCGCGCGCAGACGCGCGCGAACCTGGCAGCGCGTCGAGCGGTTTTTCCAGCTGCGCAACAATGTCCGCTTGGCTGCGGCTGCGATTGTCCCAGTCTGCAAGGTTGGCCGTGACCTGAATACGGTTGGGATCATAACGGCCCACGATGGAAAGCGTGGACTGGATCTCTCCGCTTTCCTCAAGCGGGGCGAGCACGGCTTCGATTTCATCAAGCTCGCGGTCCATGAAGGCAAGGCCAACCCCGTCTGGCCCGCTGGCCCAGACATAGAAAGACGCCCGATCCTCGTCCGGTACCAGTTCTTCTTCGATCTGGGTGTAGGCAAGGCCTGCGCCCACCACGGCGAGAAGCGAGGCACCAACCACCAGCCACGGGCGGGCAATACACCGGCTGACCGCCCGTTCGTATCGGCCTGCCACGCGCGTGGCATAGGCTTGCAGGCGCGGATTGGGTTCAGCGCCGTCGCCAGCCAGATCAATCTTGGCGGCCAGCGCAGGCACCAACGACACCGCGACAAAGGTCGACAGGATCACCGCCATGGCCAGCACAAAGCCGAACTCGCGGAACAGCCGCCCGGTTTCGGATGGAAGAAAGCTGATCGGAACGAACACGGACACCAGCACCGCGGTGGTGGCGATGACAGCGAAATACACCTGCCGGGTGCCCAGCACGGCCGCTGCCTTGCGGCCCAGTTTCTTTTCTTTCTGCAACCGCTGCGCGTTTTCCAGCACCACGATTGCGTCATCGACCACCAGCCCGGTCGCCAGCACCAGCGCCAGCAAGGTGAGCAGATTGATCGAAAACCCAAACGCCCAGATTCCGGCGATCACCCCTACCAGCGCCACGGGGATGGCGGCACTCGGGATCAGGGTCGGTTTTAGATGGCCGAAGAAGAGGAAGATCACGCCCATAACCAGCAGCACCGTGATAACCAGTGTCACCAAAACTTCTTGCACCGACACGCTGATGAAAGTCGCATCGTCGGATATGATCTGCACGCTGATATCATCGAACCGGTCGCTTATCCGGGCCACGGCTTCGCGCGTTGCACCGGAAATGGCGATGGTGTTGGAATTGGCCTGCCGGACCACGCCCAGCCCGATCACCGGTTCGCCGTTGAGCCGAACGTAACTGGTCGCATCAGCAGGCGCGAAATAGGTTTCGGCGACATCGCCGATGGTCACTTCGCCTTGTACCACCACGGCGGCGATGCGTTTCGGATTGTCCGCAGTGGCCTCTGCCCGGACGATCAGTTCCTGCGCGTCTGAACGGAACGAGCCCACCGGCGTATCGAAGGGCGCTTGTTGCAAGGCGGCGGCAACATCGCTCATCGTCAGGCGATAACGGGCAAGACGCGCCGGATCGACTGCCACCCGCAATTGCGTCTCACGCGTGCCGAAGGTTTCGATACTGGCAACCCCTTCTGCGGCCAGCAATTCAGGAATGATGTCGTTTTCGACAATGCGGGTCAGCTCCGACACATCATAGGCGTCGCTTGCCACCGCCAGCGTCATGATGGCTTGCGCGTCCTGATCCGCCTTGACGACCTGCACTTGTTCGGTGCGTTCGGGAAGATCGCGGGTCACCCGGCTCACCGCCTCGCGCAAGTCCGACGCTGCGGTATCGAGGTCGGTGCCGGGGTTGAATTCAACCCGGATGCGGCTGTTGTTTTCTTCGCTCGATGACCGGATCTGGCGCACACCGTTGACGCGCGCAGCGGCATTTTCTAGCAAGGACGTAACTTCGGAGTCCATCGTTTCCGGCGCGCCGCCGGGCAAGGTTGCGCTGACGGTGACAATCGGGCGATCGACATTCGGCAACTCGCGCACTTCGCTTCCCAGCAGCGCCGCTGCGCCCGCGATCACGATCAGCAGGTTGAGAACAAAGATCAGCAGCGGCCGCTTGACCGCAAGCAGCGGAAGATCGGTGCGTGCCATCAGTTCTTGACCCTGACATCGGCAGGCGCACGTTGCACTTGTTTCACAAGCCGCACAGATTGACCCGGGCGAACCTTCTGAACGCCTGCGATGATGATCGGCGTGTTGGCAGCGATGGCCCCATCAAGCAGGACCGTGCCGTCGCGGCGGGATGTAATGGTCACCGGCACGCGCACGGCCTTGCCATCGCGCACGGCGTAGACCGATGCCCCTTCGCCAGTCCACATGACGGCGGCCTCCGGCACAGCCGGACGCACTTGCCCGCTATCGGTAAATCGCACGCTGAAGCTCATGCCCGGACGAAAGCGGTCCGCGCCATTGGCGATGGCCACGCGTGCGATATAACTGCGCTGGTCCTGCTCGATCGTGGTGTTCACCGCCTCGATGCGGCTGCTGATCGTTGTGTCAGGGTCAGAAGCTGGCACCAGTTCAACGCTTTGGCCCGGAGTCAGGCGGCGAAACACCGCTTCGGGCGCATTGAAATCCACCAGCAGGCTGCTGCGCTGGTCGATCTGCGCAATCAGCGTATCGGGCGTCACGCGGTCGCCAGGGTCGATCTCCGAAAAGCTGACATGGCCGGCAAAGGGCGCCTTGATCGTGCGTTCGGCCAGAGCAACAGCGGCCTGATCGCGCTCGATCTGCGCCGCAGCCAACGCGGTTTCGCCCGATTCAATCTGGCTGTCGGACAGCGCGCCGGTATCTTCAATCCGGCGATAGCGGTCGAGCAATTGACGCGCTTCTTCAACCCGAACCTGTGCCAATTTAAGCGCCAGTTGTTCGCGGCGGGCGTCCAGTTCCACCAGAACCTGACCAGCGCGGGCAAATCCGCCCGATGCAAAGCGCACGGCTGAAACGCGGCCCGAAACTTCCGAGAAGATTGCGGCCGATCGTAGCGCCCGTGCGGTGCCTACAGCTTCAAGAATATTCTCGTCCGGAAGAAACTGGGCTGATTCCGCTACAACAGCCACTTCGCGGCTCGGAGCCGGATCATCCGCAGATGAACAGCCAGCCACCGATACCGCAAACGCAAAAAGAAGATAAAGGCGCATTGTAGGGAGGGAACTCATGCCGGGGTTGTAGCGAAAGAATACTCGCAGGCTAGCTTTTGCCTTTCGCGAATCATCCAGGATGCGGCCCCCTAGCGGTCAGCGGCCCGAAGTGGCCGGTCCAAATCGACCAACGACGTGTCGCCCTCTAGCAATATGGTGTCGCGCCGCTACTCTCCTATGCCAATAGAGGGAGACACTTCATGCGCACCATCACCGCCGCCCTGCTCGCCGGGGCCGCCTGCTTTGCCCTAACCATTTCAGCGCCGCTTGCAGCGCAGTCCAAGGGCAAGGACGCCAAAACCGATGCGGCCGCATGGAGCGTCGAAGCGCCCAAGGGCGCGACGATCAAGCAAGTGCCGATCCGCACCGACGAAGGCACATGGATGGATGTTGATGTGTCGCCAGACGGGGGCACGCTCGCCTTCACGCTGCTGGGCGACATCTACACCATGCCGATTGCCGGCGGCACGCCCAAGCGGATCACCGATGGCCTCCCCTGGGACGTGCACCCGCGCTTTTCCCCCGATGGCACGCGCATTGCGTTCACATCGGATCGCGCGGGCGGCGACAACATCTGGGTGATGAACGCCGACGGCAGCGTCAAACGGCAACTGACCAAGGAAGATTTCCGCCTGTTGAACCAGCCGAGCTGGTCGCCTGACGGGCGCTTCATTGCGGCCAAGAAGCACTTTACCACCGGGCGCTCGCTCGGCACGGGCGAGATCTGGCTCTACCATGTATCAGGGGGCGGGGGCGTACAGGTGGTCGAGCGTGCCAATGAATCCTTGCAAAAGGAACTGGGCGAGCCGGTGTTCGCGCCCGATGGTTCGGCAGTTTACTACACCCGCAACACCACGCCCGGAAACATCTTCGAATATGCGCAGGATTCCAACGCAGGGATATTTGCGATCGAGCGCCACGATCTTGCCACCGGCGAGGTCAGCACGGCGGTCAGCGGTTATGGCGGCGCGGTTCGTCCTGCGCCTTCGCCCGACGGCCAGGAACTCGCTTTCGTGCGGCGCGACAAGGATCAGAGCCAGCTGTGGGTGAAGGATATTGCCACCGGGCGTGAACGCATGATCTACGGCAAGCTTGACCTGGACGTGCAGGAAACCTGGGCAGTCACGGGCGTCTATCCCAATATTGATTGGCTGCCTGACAGTGCGGGGATCGTGTTCTGGGCGGGCGGCAAGCTCAATCGCGTGAACCGCGATGGTTCGGGCCATGCGGTGATCCCCTTCAGCGTGAACGACACGCGCGGGATTGCCGATGCGCCGCATCCCACCATCGAGGTCGCGCCCGATACCTTCACCACCACTATGCCGCGCTTTGCCACGCTGTCGCCGGACGGAAGCCGGGTCGTGTTTGAAAGTCTTGGCCGCCTGCACACCAAATCCGCGCGCGGCAGGGATGCGCCTGCGCCTTTAACGGGTGACACGGCCGACGTAGTCGAAGCCTTCCCGGCCTTCAGCCGTGACGGCAGCCAACTGGCTTATGTCCGCTGGACCGATACGGCGCTGGGCGAAATTGTGATCGCCGACGCCAGCGGCCAAAACCGCCGTGTGCTGACCGGGCCGGGCCATTTCGGCAATCTTGCCTTCTCGCCCGATGGCAGCATGATCGCCTTCGAAAAGCGCGAAGGAGGTTATCTCACCTCTGGCGACTATTCCGGCAATGCCGGCATCTATGTGATGCCAGTGAATGGCGGCGCGCCGCGTCTTGTCAGCCGCGACGGGGCCGCTCCGCAATGGGGCGCAGGCACCGACCGCTTGTTCATGGCAGCGCGCGAAGGGGGCGGGCTGGCGCTGGTTTCGACCGACCTCAATGGCGAGGCCAAGCGGGTCCACGCCAAGGGCGATCTCGCCAATGATCTGCGGATTTCACCCGACGGGTGCACTATCGCCTTCCGTCAGAATTACGAAGTGTTTGCCATGCCGCTGATCCCCGGTGGCAAGCCGGTGGATGTGAGCGAGAAGGGCGGAGCGCTACCCGTCACCAAAGTCAGTGCCGGGGGCGCGGATTACATCGGCTGGGCCAATGGCGGTGAGACGCTGTTCTGGTCGATCGGTCCGAGCCTGCAAAGTGCGCAGGTGGCTGAATTCTTCGCCGCCGCGCCCAAAGGCGATGATAGCAAGGCGAGCGACTATGCCCCGCCGACAACGGGCATTGCGCTGGGCGTGACCGTGCAAGCGGCCAAGCCCACCGGCACCACGGTCATTACGGGCGCGCGCGTGCTGACGATGAAGGCGGGGCTTGATGCCGATGATGCAGGCGTGATCGAAAACGGCCTGATCGTGATAAATGGGGACCGGATAATCGGTGTGCATGATGCGACCGTTGTGAAAATGGCTTTCCCCGAAGGCACGCGCTTTATCGACGCCAGCGGCAAGACCATCATGCCCGGTCTGGTCGATGCCCACGCCCATGGGCCCTACGGTGTCGGCGATCTGATCCCGCAGCAGAACTGGGCACTGCTTCAGGATCTCGCGCTGGGCGTGACCACGGTTCACAATCCGTCAAGCCAGGCGAGCACGGTGTTCGCCACCGCTGAACGTCAGCGCGCCGGGCTGACGCTGGGACCGCGGATCTTCTCAACCGGTGAAATCATCTACGGAGCCAAGGCGCCGGGCGTGTATGCGCGGATCGATACCTACGATGATGCGCTAGCGCATGTGCGGCGGATCAAGGCGCAGGGCGGCATTTCGGTCAAGAACTACAACCAGCCGCGCCGCGAACAGCGCCAGATGGTCGCCCGCGCTGCGGCGGCCGAGAACATGCTGGTCGTGGCCGAAGGCGGATCGCTGTTCGGGATGGACATGAACCTGGTGGCCGATGGCAATTCGACCATCGAGCATAACGTGCCGGTCGGTGTGTTCTACGAGGACGTGCTGCAGTTCTTCGGCCAGTCAAACAGCAATTACACGCCGACGTTGGTGGTCACCTATGGCGGTTTGGCGGGTGATCCCTACTGGCGGCAGGCGACCAATGTGTGGGAAAACCCCTTGATGGTTCACACCCCGCCCAAACAGCTTCTGGCGGACACGGGCCGACGCACGACAGCGCCCGAATGGGCCTTTGTCGATGATGACAATGCGCGGGAAGCCAGAAAGCTGGCTCAGCGTGGCGTTAAGGTCAGCATTGGCGCACACGGCCAGCAAGCCGGCATCGGTGCCCATTGGGAGTTGGGGAGCTTTGTGCGCGGCGGGATGACCCCGGTCGAGGCATTGAAGGCCGGCACGATCACCTCGGCCCAATCGCTCGGCATGGGCAAGGATATCGGCAGCATCGAAGTCGGCAAGCTTGCCGATCTCGTGATCCTGTCAGCCGACCCCAGCGCCGACATCGCCAATTCGGATAATATCGAGCAGGTGATGCTTGGCGGGCGGCTGTATGACGCCAAAACCCTGAACGAGGTCGGCACTGGCACGGCCACGCGTCTGCCCTATTGGTGGGAAGCCAACGGCGGCAATAGTGCGGGTGGTTCAGCAGAAGCGACAGCAGAAGGCCGCGGCCACGCCGACGGCGACGCGGGGTAAGCCTACAGGCCCGCGGCGCTGATGGCGGGCCTGCCCTTGCGAGAGTCGCAAAGGGGGCAGGACGCGGGCTGAGGCTCGTCCATTCTGGCCGCCACAAGGAAGAAATCCGTGCGGTCATGCAGGCGCTCTGACTGAACGCTGATGGCCGCACCGTGGCTGATCGCCTGCGTTTGCAGGTCGCTGACGAACAGCCCCATGAACATTTCGGCCAGAAATTGCGGCGTCCCGTTCATGGCCACGCCGTCTGACTGCCACTGGGTAAACAGCGCCGCAATCGCATCGCGTGTCTGGTTGGCGGTCCGTTCAAAAAACTGGCGGGCGAATTGCGGCTCGCTTATGCTGCGCGCGATCACGATGCGGACCAATGCGATCACTTCCGGCTCCAGAAAGCGTTCGTGCAACCCTTCCGCGATCCGGCGCAAGGTTGCTTCCGGAGTGAGGCGCGCCGCCGCAGCGTCGCGGACAAGCGTTTCGCCCGATGCCACGTTCTCGCGAATCACCGCTTCAAGCAGTCCGTCCTTGTTGCCGAACAGTTTATAGACCGTCGCCAGCGATCCCCCGGCGCGGGCGACGATTTCCGCCAGAGTCGTGCGTTCGTAGCCTTGTTCGACAAAAAGATGCCGCGCCGCAGCAATGATGGCTGCTCTGCGCTGGTCGAGTCGGCACGTGTCAGCCGATGAATCCATAATGAAATGCGTCTCCCCGAGCGCAGGAATGATTGACATTGGTGTAATCGTTATTACACCTTCGCACCTGCAATAAAATACCAAATGAAAGACCTCTCCCCATGAATCGCATTTGCACCGGCCTTGCCGCCTGCTTCCTGATGGTTGCGTGTTCAGGCGAGCAGGCTCCGCCTGAGCCGCAGCCGATCCCGGTGCAGACTGTCACCATTGCCAGCCAGGCAATCCCCAATGTGATCGAACTGCCGGGGCGGGTGGAGCCGGTGCGTCAGGCCGAAGTGCGCGCGCGGGTGACCGGGATCGTGGTGAAACGGCTTTATACCGAAGGCACGAATGTCGCCGAAGGCCAGCCGCTGTTCCGGATTGATCCGCGCGAGTTGCGCGCCAGCTATGCCCAGACGCAGGCCGCGCTTGACCGTGCGCGTGCGACGCAAAGCAACGCGCGCGCCGTGGTGGAACGCTACAAGCCGCTGGTCGCCGAAAACGCCATCAGCGGTCAGGAATATGATGCAGCCCTGGCAACCGCGCGCGAGGCCGAAGCCAATGTCGCGCAAATCCGGGCCCAGCTGGAAGCCGCATCGCTACAGCTCAATTACACCACGGTGCGTGCGCCGATTGCCGGCAGGGCCGGGCGCGCCGAGATTACCGAAGGTGCGCTGGTCAGCCAGACCGAAGGCACGCTGATGACGCGGATCGAACAGACCGCGCCCGTCTATGTCAACTTCGCCCAGGCCGCGAGCCAGGTTCTGGCGATCCGCCGAGACATCACCGAAGGCAAGATCGCGCTCGATGCGGATGACCGGGTCGAGGTGCGCCTGACCTTCACCGATGGCAGCGAATATCCCATTCCCGGTTATATCAACTTCCTCGCCTTCTCGGTCGATGAGGAAACCGGGACCGTCGGCCTGCGCGCCGAGTTTCCCAACCCCACCGGGGTGCTGCTTCCCGGCGAATTCGTGCGGGCCAAGCTGTTCGTGGGCGAAGTGAAGCAGGGCATTGTGGTTCCGCAACGCGCGGTAACGCTGTCCGAACAGGGCGGTTCGGTGTTCGTGATCGACGCCAAGGGGCTGGTCGCGCCGCGCGCCGTGAAGCTGGGCGCGCTGGTTGGTAGCAACTGGATCGTCGAAAGCGGGTTAAAGGCAGGCGACGTGGTGATCGTCAGCAATCTCCAGAAACTGCGACCCGGCGTGCCAGTGAAGGCAGCCAACCGTGCTGCTGCGGCGCGCCAGCCTGAAGCGACCCGGCCCGCTCAAGCCAACGGGGCACGCTGATTCATGGCGCGCTTTTTCATTGATCGCCCCATCTTTGCCTGGGTGGTGGCGCTTGGTATCCTGCTCGCCGGCATCATCGCTTTGCGGGCGTTGCCGATCGAACAATATCCCGAAGTCGCCCCGCCATCGCTGACGATCAGCGTCGTCTATCCCGGCGCCGATGCGCAGACGCTGGAACAGAACGTCACGCAGGTCATCGAACAGCAGCTCAACGGGGTTGAGGGCTTTCTCTACATGGCCTCGTCCAGCGCCTCGAACGGCACGGCCAGCATCACGCTGACCTTCGAGGCCGGCACTGATATTGATATTGCGCAGACCGAGGTGCAAAACCGCCTCAGCACCGTCGAGGCACGGTTGCCCGAGGAAGTGCGCCAGCAGGGCATCACCGTGCGGCAGGCCAATGCCGGGTTCCTGCTGATCGTTGCGCTGACCTCGCCGGGTGGTGATCTGACCAGCACGGATCTCGGCAATATCGCGTCCAGTCAGGTGATCGACGAGCTGCGGCGTGTGCCCGGCGTGGGCGATGTCACGCTGTTCGGCTCGCCCTATGCCATGCGGATCTGGCTCGATCCCGATGCGCTGGCATCCTACAACCTGTCGCCGGGCGCGGTGCTGAATGCGATCCGTGAACAGAACACGCAGATCGCGGGCGGCTCCATCGGGGCCAAGCCGCTGGCAGCCGGCCAGCAGATCACCGCCACGATCACCAGCGAAGGCCGTTTCCGCACGGTTGAGGAGTTCGAGAACATCATCTTGCGCGCCAACACCGGCGCGGCGGTAGTGCGGCTGGGCGAAGTGGCCCGGATCGAAATTGGCGCGCAAAGCTACGCCACCTCCACCACGCTCAACGGGGTGCCGATGGCCGGGATGGCCGTGCAGCTGGGCACCGGCGCCAACGCGCTTGCAGCAGCCGCGGGCGTGAAGGTGCGAATGGCAGAACTGGCATCGGGTCTGCCGGGTGATGTCACCTGGTCGATCCCCTATGACACCACGCCGTTTGTGCAGGCGTCGGTTGACGAGGTTATCAAGACGCTCGTCGAAGCTATGATCCTCGTGTTCCTCGTCATGTACCTGTTCCTGCAGAACTGGCGCGCGACCCTGATCCCCACGCTGGTCGTCCCGATCGCGCTGGCGGGCGCGTGTCTGGGGCTGTGGCTGTTCGGCTTTTCGATCAACGTGCTGTCGCTGTTCGGCATGGTTCTGGCGATCGGCATTCTGGTGGACGACGCCATCGTCGTGATCGAGAATGTCGAACGCATCATGCGCGAGGAAGGGTTGCCCCCGCTGGAGGCGACCCGCAAGGCGATGGGCCAGATCACCAATGCGATCATCGGCATGACAATGGTGCTGATCGCGGTGTTTGTGCCGATGGCGTTCTTCCCGGGCTCCACGGGCGGGATCTACCGCCAGTTCTCGGTAACGCTGGCAATCGCGATCTTCTTCTCGGCGTTTCTGGCGCTTTCGCTCACCCCGGCGCTGTGCGCGACCTTCCTGAAGCCGATGTCGGGCGAGGGGCACGGCCATAAGCGTGGGGCCGGGCACCCGGATGAAACATTGGTCGACCCGGTGGCACAGCAGCGGCAACCCGGCTGGCGCGGCCGGTTGGCTCAGGCGCGCGGGTTTGCCAAGCGCTTTCTGGGCAGGTTCAACATCTGGTTTGCACGCATGGAGGGCAAATATGATCGCTCCAACACGCGCATTCTGTCGCGGCCCAAGCGCGGTATGGCGATCTTCCTTGCCCTGATTGCGGTCACGGTTGTGCTGTTCATGCGCTTGCCGACCGCGTTCCTGCCCACCGAAGATCAGGGCTTTCTGATCACGGCGGTGCAGGCCCCTCCCGGCGCCACCGAGGAACGGATGGACGAGGCGCTGAAGCCCGTCACCGACTTCTGGATGGGGCAGGACGAGGTGCAAAGCCTGGTGGTGGTGCGCGGCTTCAGCTTCTTCGGGCAGGGGCAGAACAACGCGCTGATGTTCGCCTCGCTCAAGCCGTGGGGAGAACGCTCTGCGGCGGAAAGCAGCGCGGAATCGCTGCTGCAACGCGCGATGGGCCTATTCATGCAGAATGACGGCGCCACCGCCTTCGTCATCCAGCCCCCGGCCATCCAATCGCTCGGGCAAGCAAGCGGCTTTACGCTCAAGCTGCAGGATCGCGGCGGCGTGGGGCGCGAAGCCTTGATCGCCGCGCGTGACCAGATGCTCGGCGCGGCCTCGCAAAGTCCCGTTGTCGCCAACCTCAGACCCGAAGATCAGGGGCCCAGCCCCGAGGTCAAGGTCAAGATTGACCGGGTGCAAGCCCGCGCGCTGGGCCTTTCGATGACCGAAGTGAACGCGGCGCTCTCGATCACCTTTGGCTCGGCCTATGCCAATGACTTCAACCGCGAAGGCCGGGTGTTGCAGGTGCTGGTGCAGGCCGATGCGCCGTTCCGCATGACGCCCGACGATGTGTTGGCCTTGCGCATCCCCAATTCGGTGGGCGAGCTGGTGCCGTTCGGTGCCTTTGCCTCAGCCGAATGGTCCGCTGCGCCCGCCAGCCTTGCCCGCTACAATGGCTATCCTGCGATGACTTTGTCCGGCATGGCCGCGCCGGGCCAATCCTCGGGCGCGGCGCTGGCCGAAATGGAGCGGTTCGCCAGTGAACTGCCGCAAGGCATCGGCTATGAATGGACCGGCGTGTCCTACGAGGAAAAGCAGGCTGGCGGGCAAATTGGCCTGCTGCTGGGCCTCTCCGTCGTGGTCGTGTTCCTCGTGCTGGCCGCACTGTACGAAAGCTGGACGATCCCGCTGGCGGTGCTGCTGATCGTGCCGATGGGCGTGCTGGGCGCGGTGCTGTTTTCGATGCTGCGCGGCCTTTCAGCCGATGTGTATTTCAACGTCGGTCTGATCACTATCATCGGTCTGGCGGCGAAGAATGCCATCTTGATCGTGGAGTTTGCGATAGAGGAGGAGGAACGCGGCATGTCTTCTCTGGAAGCGGTCAAGTCTGCTGCCCGGCTGCGGCTGCGCCCGATCATCATGACCTCGCTTGCCTTTGCGATGGGCATGGTGCCGCTGGTGCTGGCCAGTGGCGCAGGGGCAGCCAGCCGCATCGCGGTGGGCACCGGCGTGCTGGGCGGGATGATCGCGGCAACCGTGCTGGGCATCTTCCTGATCCCGCTGCTGTATCTGACGATCCGCGGCATCGGTCGCAAGGACACCGACACGCCCGCCGAACCCGCCGTGCCTTATGGCCCTGTACGCGATGGGGAGACCGCCCAATGAACCGTCTGATCGCCCTTGCGCTTGCTTCCACTACGCTTGCTGGCTGCGTCAATCTGGCGCCGGCTGATACGCGCCCGGCGCTGGCGACCGCGCCGGTCTTCGACCCCGCTTACCGGCCCGATGGCACGGTGGTGGCATCGCAGCTTTCCTACCGTGACTGGTATCGTGATCCGCGTTTGCAAAGCCTGATCGCCACCGCTCTGGCCAACAACCGCGATTTGATCGCGGCGACTGCCCGGGTCGAGCAGGCCCGCGCCAGCTTCCGGATCGAGAACAGCCGCCGCCTGCCCAATCTGGTCGCCACGGCCAGCGGCACACGCACCCGGCAGGCCACGGCGGGGAACCCGGTGTTCGGGGCGGCGGGCGGCGATCTGCCCACCTCCTTCACCTTCAACCGCTATGATATCGGCGTCGGCGTCAGCGCGTTCGAGCTCGATTTCTGGGGCCGCGTGAAGAACCTGAGCGATGCGGCGCGGGCGAGTTACCTCGCATCGGTGGCCACACAGCGGGCCTTTTACCTGTCCTTGATTGCGGACACAGCCACGACCTATTTCGAAATCGTCGAGACCGAAGAACAGATCGTGCTGGCCGAAGCGACCGCCGCCAGCCGCCGGGAAGGCCTGAAGATCGCCAAGTTGCGGCTGGATGCCGGCGTCACTTCGGCGCTGCCGTATCGGCAGGCGGAAACCTTGCTGACGCAGGCCGAACAGCAAATCGCCAGCGAGCGGTTGGCGCTGGCGCAATTGCGCAATCAGCTGGCCGTGCTGGTGGGCGGGACGGCGCCTGAAGGTCTGCCACAGGGCCTGTCGCTCGCCGCGCAGTCGGACGAACGCCGGCTCGCAGCGGGGCTTCCGTCCGAGCTGCTGCTGGCGCGTCCGGATATTCTTGCCGCAGAAGAGCAGTTGCGTGCAGCGCGCGCCAATATCGGCGCCGCACGCGCTGCCTTCTTCCCGTCGATCTCGCTCACGGGCAATGCCGGATTGACCTCGGCCAGCCTCGGCAACCTGTTTGATGCTGACGGCTTCGGCTGGAGCTTTGGCCCATCGATCTCGTTGCCGATCTTCGATTTCGGTGCACGCGAGGCCAATCTCGATCTGGCACGGGCGCTGGAGGTGGAGCAGGTCGCAACCTACGATCTAACGGTCCAACAGGCGTTTCGCGAAGTGTCCGATGCGCTGGCCGGGCGGGAATATCTCGCCCAACAGATCGAAACACTCGAGCGGGCCCGAGTCGCGCAGGTCGAAATCGCCCGCATTGCACGGGCGCGTTACCGCGAGGGGGTGGCCGATTACCTTGAGGTGCTCGATGCCGAGCGCAATCTTTTCAGTGCCGAACAGCAATTGCTCGCCACGCAGCGAGCCTGGTTGCAAAACCGCGCAACACTGTTTGTTTCGCTTGGCGGAGGATTTGCGCGCGAAGATACCGGCAGCTGATCGCCATACGTAACAATGCCTCGCCACACTGCATTTGGCAGGTCAGCAGCCATAAAGCCTTTCCAAACTACGATCGTCGTGACCGTAGTTTCCGCAGGTTGCGCCGCGGCTCGCGATGGAGGAGCGGCGCGATTCTAACCTGATTGACCCCCGCAAAGCGCGCGTGGTTGTTATCACGGTCGCGGAAGTGTTCGGACAAAAAATGGCCCCGCAATGCCTGCCAGACTTCGCAGCGTCCGTTCCCCGATGAGGGTTCACCCGACACTCATGCGTATAGGGATAGAGTCATCCTGAAGAATTAAACAGTTTTTACCCTGATGGGTTTGTCATGCAGATTATGAGTAACGCCTTTGTGTCACACGAATACAAGCCAGCAACAGGAACGCAGCAGCGTCGGATCTACGTCGTCGATGATGATACCGATGTGCGCAAATCTCTGCACTTCATGTTCAAGGCTTCAAACATAAACGTTTGGCCGTTTGCATCGGCGGCCGATTTTCTCGATCAGATCGATATCTTGTCTCCGGCTCCCATTCTGCTCGATATCCGGATGACTGAGATTGATGGTTTGCAGCTTCTTCAGATTCTGAGTGATCGCGCGGTGGCGTGGCCCGTTATTGTGCTAACCGCGCATGGCGACATCACGGTTGCCGTGCAGGCGATGAAACTTGGCGCGATAGAATTTCTTGAAAAGCCGTTCGCGGCTGAGGCGCTGGACCAGGCCGTGGCGCAGGCGTTCGATATTCTTGATCGGGCTGAGGATTTGCTCTCGGAGCAGGATCAGGTGCGGTATCGGATCAGCCAACTGACAGCCCGCGAACGCGAAACGGTCGCGATCCTGATGGACGGTGTGTCCAACAAGGAGGTGGCGCATCAGTTGGGTCTGAGTGTGCGAACAATCGAGATGCACCGCGCCAACGCCCTCGCCAAGCTGGATGTCAAAAGCATTGCGGAGGTCGTCAAACTGGCGACGCTTGGTGGCTACGACAAGGATTCGCGCCTGCTGTGATGGTAAGAAAAGTCCGGGAACCTGATGCAGGTTAGATTTATGGTTCGGCTTATCAGTGAATACTCTTGGGTCGGCTTTTTTATCAGCCAGCCAGACGCACGTCGGAGATCGTCTGAAAACCGGAATCGGAACATTCGCCAATGCCAAACCGCGCTCGACAGAGTTGGAATGAAAAGGCGTACGGCCTTCATCCTGCGGTTAATGCCGCGGCCCGGATCGCTCAGCGGTCTCCTTTGCCCACGGTTCTGATTGATAATCTGACACCGGGGCACCGCGTTGTCTTTGCCAATGAAGCCTTCTCAAAAGCGACAGGAAGCCCGCGCGAAAAGATTCTGGAGCGGCCAGTCCTAGATCTTCTCAGCGAAAGTCAGGGCTTTTCTGCCTTGTCTCAACTCCAGACCGCACTGACGCTGGGAAGCAGCGGGCAATGGCAGATGCAACTCAGACTTGAACATGACGCGTGGCAATCTGCGGTTATCTATCTCGCGCCGATCTGCGATGCCGAGGGCGGCGTGGTTGGCTCCAGCGTCAATCTTGCCAGTGCGGCGCCGGTCACCCTTAGCGCACGCGACAAGGATGGTCTTGATACCGACATTTACGACGACGCGCCCGGCTTTATCGCGATATCAAGCGGACCCGACCATACTTTTGCATACACCAACAGGTCTTATCGCAATTTTGTGAATCGCGATCATCTCGTCGGACAATCCGTGACGGAAGCCTTGCCGGAAATCGCGGCCGAGGGTTTCGTCACGTTGCTGGACGAGGTTTATCGAACGGGCGTGCCGTTTCGTGGGACCAGCCTGCCGATCCGCATTCTGGACCCAGCGACCGGAGGTTTGCAGCAGCGCTGGATGAATGTCCTGTATCAGCCCGTGCGCGGTGCAGACGGTGCGATCATCGGCCTGTTCTGCGAAGGGCATGACGTTACCACTTTGCATCTGATGAATGAGACGCTGGCAGAGCTTGAATTGAAGATGATCCATGTCTCGCGCGTCAATGCGATGGGGACGATGGCGGCCACGCTCGCGCATGAACTCAATCAGCCGCTCACATCGATCAGCAACTATCTCGCAGGCGTAAGGCCCTCTCATGGCGAGCCGCCCGATGTCGACCAGGTCTACGAGGCGCTCGACGGGATCCGGGAATCGTCTGAACGGGCCTCTGCCATCATCGGTCATCTGCGTCAGCTGACCCGGCATCGCAAACCCACTCGGGAGCATTTCAAACTGCGCGATGCGGTGGATGAATGTGTGCGGCTGATGCGGTGTTCCTATCCCGATCGCATCGTGTTTGAAAATCACGTGGCGGACGATGCCATCATGATTGCCGATCGGGTGAAGATTCAGCAGGTGATGATCAACCTGCTTCAGAATGCCTGCGAAGCGATGCTGGAAAATCAGGGCGCGCTGATCACGATTTCTGCCATGCAGGATGCTAACAGTCTAACCGTCTGCATTGCCGATACCGGCCCTGGCGTTCCTGAAGACGAGATTGAAACCATCTTTTCGTGGACGGCGACGTCAAAGGATGAAGGCATGGGGATCGGTCTTTCGATCTGCCGCACGATCGTGGAGCTGTATCGCGGCAGCATCTGGCTGGAAGACAGCGGCCCGCAAGGCGCCGAGTTCCGCTTTTCCATCCCTGTGCCGGATCGCAAGCAAAGCGCGCCCAAGGTTGGCGGCCCGCTGCGGAATTAGCGCGCAGCAGAGCCTTCGGTGAACTCCCATAACAGCGCATTGAGCCATTCAGCCGACTGGGCTATTTTTACGGGCCGCTCATCGTTCAGCAGCCGCGTGACGTAATTCGCAACGAATTGTGATGGGCCGGAATAGGCCATGTCCCAAGCGCCAAAGCGCCGCGCATATATTGGCTCGCGTGCGAAAACGATCATTGCATCGTGCCGTGGATCATCGGCAATCTTCGCCACGAGCTTTTCGATGCCCGCGACCGGGCCTTCGAGCACCTGTGCGAAGTGATGCCCGGTGAACAACAGAGCGCCGGTTATGCCGAGGCCAGGGTTACGGCTGTGCGATACTGCGACAATATCCGCGATCGCATCGTGGGCGCAATCAGCCGGTAAGGTGCTGCGGCTGACATAAAGTAAGGACAGAAGGTTCAATGACGATCGGATCTCGATGAAACCGGCAATGATGCGGCGCGGGTAAAGCGTTCGATCATGGCGGGAACGAAGGCAGACGGCCTAGCTTTGCCGAAGAAGTAGCCTTGGCCCATATCACAGCCATGGCCTCTTGCAAATTCTGCCTGCTGTGCGGTTTCGATCCCTTCGGCAACTGTTGCAATCCCAAGGCTTTTGCCAAGTCCAATCAGCGCACGCACAATGGTGGTGTCGTCAAAGTTCTTGCCGATCCCGCTAACGAAAGATCGGTCGATCTTCAGGACATCCACGCGGAACTGTTTGAGGTGGGTGAGTGAGGCATAGCCCGTGCCAAAATCGTCGAGCGCAATTCGCACGCCTGCCTTGCTCAATGTCGACAGGGCGCGATCCACATGCTGCGCGCCGCGGCCCAGAAACACGCCTTCGGTGACCTCAAGTTCGATCATCCTGGGCGACAGGCCCCGTGCTTTGACCTCAGCAAGCAGCATTTCGGCAAAGGAATCCGTCCGAAAATCGGCCGCTCCGGTGTTGATGGCGACGTGGCCGAAGGCAAGGCCTTGGTCGACCCACGTCCTTATGTCGTCAAGCACCGAAGAAATCATTTGGGCACTGATAGCAACCGCCAGTTCGCGGTCATCAAAGGCATGGGCAAAGCTGTTCGGCATGATCGTGAGATCTTCGTCAATCTGGCACCGAACCAGTGCTTCAAAGCCGACCAGCGCGCCGGTGTTGAGATCAATCTTGGGTTGGTAGTGGGCAATCAGCCGGCCCGCTTCCAACCCCTCTCTGGCGACGGTGAGCATCTGCGCATCACGGTCGAACTCTTCCATCAATCTCGGGCTGAAGGTTTCCACGCGGCCGCGGGTCAGTTTGGCTTCGGCGAGCGCAAGGTCGGCGCATTTCATCAGCCCTTCGGCATCGACGGCATGATCGGGGTAGATGGCCATGCCCACACTGGCCTTGCAGCCGATCAGCCTGCCGCGGTGCGGGATCGGTTCGTGAAGACGCTGGCTGAGGGATTTCATCACGTCGTCGATCCGCTCGTCACGATCAATCCCGGTCAGGATGACGCCAAATTCATCGCCGCCGAGCCGCGCTGCAGTATCCTTTTGGCGCAGCAGAGTGCGCAGCTTCTGGGCAAAGCCGCACAGCAGCGCATCGCCCGCATCATGGCCAAGCGAATCATTTACCTGCTTGAAGTGATCGACATCAACGAACAGCATGGCCGCGCGCGTGCCGTTTTGTGCCGCTTCGTGCATCGCGGCGACAAGCCGTCGCTGAAACAGGTCGCGGCGCGGCAGGCCGGTCAGATCGTCATGTTCTGCCACGTAGCGCAGCCGATCCGACAAGTGGGATTGCGCGATCACCTGCGCTTCGCGTTCAAGCACCAGGCGGCGCAATTCCAGCAACGCTTCGACCTGTCCGGCCAGCGTGCGCAGGGTGGTCTCCTCAATCGGCGTCAGTCCGGCAGGGCGCGGCGTGGGATCGATTACGCAGAGCGCCGCGATGGGCGTGCCGTCGCCTGCCAGTATCTTCATTCCCGCATAAAAGCGGACATGGGGTGGGCCTGTGACCAGGGGGTTATCAGCAAAGCGACTATCAACGGTCGCATCTTTGATGACGAACAGGTCATCCGCCTCGATTGCATGGGCGCAGAAGGACGCCGACAGCGGCGTTTCGCTCGGTTCGATACCGCAGCGCGCTTTAAACCACTGACGGTCGTCATCAATCAGACTGATGGCGGCCGCCTGCGTTCCGACGATGCGCGCCGCAAGCGTGACGATATCGTCGAACTGGATTTCCGATGCGCTGTCGAGAATGTCATAGCGTGCAAGCGCATCGCGCCGCGATTGCAGGCGTGCCCGATGGGAACCGGCAGATCCGCTACTGATTTCGGACGGTGAAAAGTGGTGGAGCGCGACGGTCATCCCTGCGCGGCCGGTTCGTCCGGCCCCCCCGATGTCATCAAGGGCACGCAGGGTATCAAAAGGTTGCGTGCCGAACCGAGCGACTCGACGCTCAATGGTTCCAGCAGCATGATCCCGGCATGGTCGCCGCGCGTCCAGCGCACGATGCCCTGCCGATCGAGCCCGCAGGGCAGGGTCACCTTCAGGTCCAGGCCTGCGGTCAGGCTGCCATCGTGCAGCAGCTTGAGCCCGCGCTGCGAAATATCGACCACGCGCACGCTGCGAAGACCACGTTCGCTGCGGGCCAAAGCCGTTGCGGTAACGCGCAGCCTTACCGGGCGGGTTAGGCCGCTTTGCGATCCGACCGCGAGCGCAGCCAGCAGATCGATTGAACTGATGGGTTGTTCAAACCGAAGACCGAATTCGTCATCGTTTCTCCAGACGACATGCCCGCGCAGCTCCACGCCGTCGACAAGTTCGATCGTAACAGTGTCCGAAAGGTCGGCAGGGATCAACATCCGGATGCCCGCACCATTGTCGGACATATTCTTGATCCGGGCGAGGCCTTCGTCATCGGCACCGATGACGCGGGCGACGCGAAATACGGTGTGCACGCGATCTTCGGCGCGGCGTTCGTGGTCTGGAAGAATAGCGTTGGCGAAAGATGCGGTCGTCGAATTCGGCTTCGGTTGCGACATGTCCTTGGCTCCCCGAATCATGCTTTGCAGCAAGACGGGAAGCTGGGAAATCTGTTGAAGCTACTGCAACAATGTTAATCGGTGCGAAACTATCATTTCAGCCATAACAGCCAACACCTTCAGAACTTACGGCTTTGACGCACGAGTTCAGCCATCCGTACGCTTGCACCGGCCACCGTCATACGGGCATGATCTGCGCCGACCGATGCGGCGGTTGCCGCTGCCTCGGCAAACAGGCGTCCGCCCACCGAGACAACGGTGGGGTGGTTGGCTGGCACAAGGCGGCTATGTTCCACCGCGCTGCGCAGGCCGATCAGCGATTGCTGCCGGAACAATGCATCGGACAGGCCGATGTCAACCGCGTCGGGCCGTTGCGCGCAAAGCTGGTTCAGCAGGGCTTCCTCGCTATCGGGGAAGGCCATTTCCACGTCCCAACCGGCATCGACGAATTGGTCCGCCATGAGCGCGGTGCCAAGCATATGCGGCTCACCCGGCGCGGTGGCCAGAAGGATGCTGTACCGGCTGCTGCGGATCGATTGCGGTGCGGACTCATAACGCACCGCATGGCCGGCCATCTGCAACATGCTGAGCGCAATGGTGAGATCGAGTTCGCTGCAATCGTCGGCAAGCCAGGCATCGCCCAGCGCGCGCGCAGAGGGTTCGATCAACATGCGGACCATCGCATCGCTGGTCCATCCTTGTTCGGCCAGTTCGGCCATCAGCCCATTGAGACCGATATCATCGCCATCAAGCGACAGTTTGACCGCACCGCGGACATGTTCGGCCACGGCGGGGGGAAGATCGGATACGATCCCCGCCGGACTGGATACGTGGCCTGTCTTGCTGCTCAAGAACATGTCCCAGCCGGTGAACAGGCGGGCGGGGGCCATGTGCTTGCTGAGCACCTCGATGTCGCTGTGGCGCTGATCGCGGGCAACCGATGCCCAGATCGCATCAAGCCCTTCGGGCGGGCCTTCCAGGGTCTGGAGGAACCGGCCTTCTTCGAACAGGAGCATGCCGGTCACGCCAACGCTGCGGTTGCGCGCACGGGCCTGCCGGGTGAGCGAACGCAGTTCGTCGGCACTCGGCATGACAGTTGCGGTGCTTTGATAGGTCAAACAACCGATCCAGTTGTCCTGCGAAAATTGAAGGTTGTTAGTTCTGGCCATCCATCGATCCCCACTACGCCTTGCCGCTTGGGGTCCGGGCGAGCGGCACAGGCAATTTGGCCCGCGCAGACTCGGCGTATCCCTCCGCCGCTTGATATCTTTCCTTGACGAGTGGTCCGGCATCTTTGCGCCGGTTTGGTCCGCCTTGGTCGCCGCTTTACCGTGTTACGGCACCTTCAGCGCACCCAATTTCTCAAACCAGATCACGTTCCGTGTATCGAACGTGTCGAGGCGCTGATTGACAGCTAACACTGCCAGAACTCGACCATCATCAGCGACGCGTGTTTCGTCAAGAGTTATATCCTGAACGATCTGTGCGCAAAATGCACAAACGCCTGTAATCCGGCACCTTGCCCTTCGGACGTGTGCGCCGCATGCAATGGCCTGCATCGTCCCGTGACGCCAATATCACGCGCTGCCAAGACCATCCGCCACACCGTTGTGACTATTGCTTGGCGGCTTGTCGGTTTGCGCACCTGCACGATTCGCACATCCGTTGTGCTGCGAAGAGCAGGACAAGCGCGCCATGGCGCTTGCTCATCTACTTGCCGGCACCAACGCTTCACCGCCGTCGATCATGGCCTGTATGGCTGCCCGTCCGCGAAAGATCCGGCTCTTGACGGTGCCGACCTTGCAATTGGCCGCGATGGCCGCTTCCTCGTAGCTCATGCCGGAGCCTGCGATCATCATCAATATGTCGCGTTGGCTCGTTGGAAGCTTGCGCACGGCGGATTGGATATCCTGAACGTGCAGATCCGATTCCTGTTCGGGCTGCTGGATCAAAATCCGTTCGGCCGCCTCGGGATCCCACGAAATCATCCGACTGCGTTTGCGTGCCGTGCTGTAGAACTGGTTGCGCAGGATGGTGAACACCCATGGACGAAAATGGCTGCCGGGCTGAAAAGTGTGGCGCGAAGACCAGGCCCGCATCATCGTTTCCTGCACCAGATCCTCGGCCATGTCGCTTTGGCGGCAAAGCGAGCGTGCAAAGCGCCGCAGGGCGGGCAGAGACGCAATCATGTCAGCGGTGAAGCCGTCAGCGGCGTGATCGCAGGGCTTGCGAGAGGATAATGGGGGCATGGCGTCTTTCGGTCAC
The DNA here is from genome assembly GCF_056495765.1 of Erythrobacter sp. 'gip.4 top 5'. Lineage (NCBI taxonomy): Bacteria > Pseudomonadati > Pseudomonadota > Alphaproteobacteria > Sphingomonadales > Erythrobacteraceae > Erythrobacter > Erythrobacter sp. 'gip.4 top 5'. The sequence goes on from NZ_CP200270.1 coordinate 1,257,905, forward strand.
GGTTGTATTCGCCCCCGTTTCGGCGCTTTGTACGACAATCACACTATACTCGGCAAGGTTTTGAAAAAGGATAGGTGGGGCAGCATCATCACGCCTTTTGTGTCGCGGCCTCACAGCTACTTTCGGGGTCGCCTTCGGCTTTAGCGTCGTCATCGGCGCGAATCCCGGCAAGGGCTGCGCCCGCACTCAGGCCATGAACCACAGCCGATAGCGCGATCGTTACCAAGACGGTGAGCCACAGGTCATCAAGGCCCGGCAAGGTCGCGATGCCCGCCGCAAAGGCGAGATAATAGAGGCTTCCAATGCCCCGCACGCCGAAGGCAGCGGTGACAAGCCGATCTCGCGGGGAGAGACCCGTTCCGGCCAAGGCAATCCAGCCGCCCAGTGGCCGGATGACAAAGACCAAACTGGCCGCAATCGCCACATGGCTCCACGCAATCGAAGCCGCGTAGGTGCCCAGCGCGGCGCCTGTCATCAACAGCAGCACCGACGTCAAGGCGTGTTCAATGGCAAGGTTGAACAGGTGAAGATTGCTGTGAAACTTGTGCTTGGCCTCAATCTGACGGAACACCAATCCGCCAACAAAGCACGCGATGAAACCGTATCCGTGAATGAGTTCTGCTGCGCCATAACACACAAAAACGCCCGCCAAAGCGAGTACGCCGGACCCGGTCTCGGCCAGAACATTTTGCGCCGGCCAGCGAAACACCATTTGCCCCAACAGCCAACCGACTGCCGCGCCGGTGAGCGTCCCCACCACAATCCGATATCCCACATCATAGGCAAGCCATTGTCCCAGGTCCGCAGCAGTAAACCCGCCAAGCACCACGATTGCGAGATACACGAAGGGAAACGCCAGTCCGTCATTCAGCCCGGCTTCGGTCGTCAAGGCGAACCGCACCGGATGTTCGCCGCCTTCGGTTGGCGGGCCGACTTGTACGTCGCCTGCCATCACCGGGTCCGTTGGCGCGAGCACGGCGCCCAGCAACAGCGCGCTGGCGAGGGGCAGGCCGATGGCAAATCCTGCAAAAACCATCGCGGCGATGGTCAGCGGCATTGCGATTGCCAGCAACCGCCACGTCACGCGCCAGCGGGTGAAGGGGCGCACAATGTCCAGCCGGATGCCGGTGGCAAACAGCGCCACGATGACCGTCATTTCGCTCAGGGTTTCCCACCAACCCGGCTCGGCAATCGGGTCAAACAGCGTGGGCGCGTCGGGTATGACGAGGGCGCACACTACGCCAGCCGCGATCAGCAACGCCGAAGCGGCGGGTTCGCGGCCGGAAACGAAACGGGGCAGCCAATAGGCCGCACATATGCCGAGTCCTGCGAACAGCAGGAAGTCGTGATAGGACATGCAAGGCGTTTGCCGCCGGGCGCTCAGAGAGGCAAGCGTCTTGCGCCGCTCTGCTCGTTCTGCCGGCTGCGCGATGCAGCCATGCCATACGACAAAAAACCCCGCCCATTGCTGGGCGGGGAGTATATTGGGGCAATGACCGAGCCGGCTGAAAATCACGCGCGGGCCAGATCATTCAAGGACCAGAAGAATCGGGAACTTCTGGTACCCCCTGCTCTGCCCGCCTCAACCAAGGCACGCTTTAACCTATATTGGAGTGTCGCTATTTAGCGCGAGACGCAGCGCAATTACGATGTTTCGCAATGACGCCGCCGCCGATCGACGGGGGAATCAAGCGCTTGAACGATCACAATCCCTTCGGATGCTGTCGAAAGTCTTGTGAATGTCCTCGAACAAACGGCTTGGTATTTCGCCGTAATGCCGGAACATTTTTGCGGGGGTAAGATTAAACCTGTCGATTTTATAAGACGACCGGCAGGTGTTTAAGCCTTGCCTGTTTAAGTGCCCAAGATTGTTGTTTGGCGTCAGCGTGCGGGTTTTTCGCGGCAGAGCGAGGTCATTTCGATCACAAGCATATCTTTTGAGTGAGAGAAGCAGAAGCAGTTGGCCGATATTATCGCGGATGAAACTATCCAAAGGAGGAGGCAAAATGGTCAATGCTTTTCTACAACGCTTAAGCCAAGCTTCCGATCTTACTGATGAGGAGCTGGCCGCAGTTGAAGAACTGTGCCGCCAGCCCAAGGATATTGCGGCCAAGAAGTATCTTTCCCGCGACGGGGACGAAATGGTTTCGTTTCCTGTTGTGTTGAGTGGCTGGGCTGCGCGTTACCAGATCCTGCGCGATGGCGCACGCCAGATTACCCGTTTGCTACTTCCGGGCGATGCCTTTTATTTCGGATCATCACCGGATGGGGTCGCGATTGAAGAAGTGATCACGTTGAGCCCCTGCAAGATCGTGAACATTCCTCACGCAGATATGCGCCGGGTGATCGACCGCTTTCCGGCGGTTGGTGAAGCGATGCGAACGTATGGCTGTATGGAAAATGCCATTCTGGCGTCATGGGTGGTCAATGTCGGCCGACGTGACGCATTGGAACGCATGGCGCATTTGATCTGCGAATCCCACTACCGCCTTTCTTTGGTCGATCTGGGTCAGGGCCATGAGATTCATTTCCCGCTAACGCAGGATGATCTGGCGGACGTTCTGGGTCTCACCCCGGTGCACATCAATCGCAAGCTTCAGCAATTGCGTCAGGACGATCTGATAACGCTGCGGTGCAAGCAATTAACGATCCACGATCTGCGTGCGCTGCAACAGGTGGCTGGGTTTGATCCTGCGTATCTGGCTCCGCGCGCACAATCGCAGCAGGCAAGGCAACGTCCCCGCGCCGTCGCTGCGTGACGGTCCGCACAACACGTGTGAGTGGAGTTCTAGGGCGCGGTGATACGGGAAATCACCTCGATCACGCGATTGATATTTGCCGGTTTGCTGATGCACATGCTGCCAGACAGATCATCCGGCAGGATTCCCGGATCATAGCCTGTCAGAAACGCAAACGGGATCGCTCTGGTATTGAGTTCGCGCGCGAAATCCAACGTGTCGCTTTGGCCAAGATTGATGTCGATCAGCGCGGCGTCCAACCGCCCCTCAGCCAAAATTCTATCCAGATCCGGCACAACGGCTGACACCGCAACCACCTTGGCACCGGCCTGCTCAAGCATCTGCTTGCAATCATGGGCCTGATAATAGTCATCTTCCACGATGATGATGCGGCAGCCAGAAAGCGCTCTGTCGGTCATGGCAGTGGCCGGCTCAGGAACGCGTTTCCAGAATGCTGCCAGCATTGGAAAGCGGGAAGTCCAATTGCGCCAGCACGCCGGTGTCGTGAATGTCGAAACGCCCTTCGCCTTGCAATTCGTAAGGGACGCGCTCTTCGATGAGACGCCGGCCAAATCCCTTGCGATTGAACTTGGTCTTGTGCGGCGGCGCGGTTTCCTGCCAGCGCAGGCTGATCCATGGTTTGCCGTCCCTGTCCAAGGTTTTCCACACGATCCGAATATAACCGGTATCACCCAACGCGCCATATTTGATTGAGTTGGTGGCCAGTTCATGGATCGCCAACGTGACGATTTCTGCCGCGTGTGGCGACAAAGCAATTGTCGGCCCGTCGAGATGATACTGATCGGGCTGGGCGGCGTGGACCAACAACTCTTCGCGGACCAGTTCGATCAGGTCCACATTGCGACCCGGTGAGCGGGTGAGGGTGCTTTGCGTTCGGCCCATGGCTTGCAAGCGGCCGATCAGGTGGTCGACGTAGTCGCTGACATTGCGGTGGCTGGGCGCGGACAAGCGCGCGACAGAGCGGACCATCCCGATCAGATTGCGCACCCGGTGCTGAAGTTCGGCCACAAGCAGCCGTTGCCATTCTTCCTCGCGGCGGCGCTGGGTGGTATCGACGATCGCGCCAAGCATCCGCACGGCCTGCCCCTGCTCGCCAAACAGAAAACGACCCCGCGCCGAAAGCCACCGGATATCGCCGTTGGGATGGCACACGCGATATTCGTTGAGATACTCGCCGCCGCTGTTCATCGCGTCAGCAATCTTGGCCTCGGTGGTGGCGCGGTCCTCGGGATGCAGGCGCGCGGCCCATTTGTCGTAAGTGGGCACGATCTCGCCCGGCTCATAACCTTCCATGCGGTAATGTTCGTCCGACCAGGTGAGTTCGCCGCTTTCGACATCCCAGTCCCACAGCCCGACCTTGCCGATCTCGCTCGCCACGCGCAGCATTTGCGCGCCATGGGCCAGCTGCTGTTCAACCTGCCGCCGGGTCGTAATGTCGGTCGCCATGCCAAACCATTCGGTGATCTTGCCGTCATCGCCCAGCACCGGAACAGCGCGCGACGATAGCCATTTGAGCGCGCCTTCCGTTGTAACCACGCGATGCTCGATCTCGAGAGGCTTGCGATTGCCAATGGCTTCGGCAACCGCAGCCTGCACCGCAGCGCGATCGCTATCTGGAATGAATGCCTCGATCCAGTTGGTTGCGGCTTCGGTGTTTCCCAACAGATCCCTGCCGCCGACCTGCTGCATCTGCGTGGCATCCGGATTCATCTGGAAAATCAGATCCGACGTTGCCTCGATCAGCGATTGCAGCCGATTTTCGCTATGGCGCAGCGCAATTTCCATTGCCTTGCGTTGTCCGACGTCCTCGAACAGGATCCCCAATTGGTAGGGCGCCTGCTCACCGATCGGGAAGGCAAAGACATCGAACCAACGCCCCATGGCGCTGGATTCGCTTTCGAATCGCTCGGCAACGCCGCCCATGGCGATGCGGCCATAAATGGCGGGCCAATGGTCTTCGATATCGGGCTGCAAGGCGCGCATCGACTTGCCGATCGGATCGATCAGGCCGGTGTGCCCGACAAAAGCGGCGTTCGCTTCGACAAAGCGGTAATCAACAGGCGTGCCGTGATCGTCGAAGATCACATCAATGATGCAGAAACCTTCGTCGATGGCATTGAAGAGGTGTTTGTACCGCGCATCGGCCTCGCGCCGGCGTTTGCGGGCGACGCGCTCGCTGGTGACATCGCGCACCCGCGCCAGCACCGCGCCGCGTTCTCCGTGCGCCAGAGACGTCAAAGAAACCTCGAACACCGGCGATTGGTCCGGTCCTTCCTGAGTCACGATTTGGGGCGTCTTACTGGAAAGCGCCCGGTGAAAGTGCTCGGACCACTGCTGCGCTGCTTCGGGAAAACGCGCGCGCAAAGACACCCCGGCAAGGTCATCGACCTGGAGCAATTGGCAAAACGCAGGATTGGTCGAAAGATAGCGCCAATCGCATTCGGGATCGTCAGCACTGCCGAGCGGTTCAAGAATGCAGGCGGCATCAGGCAAAGCCGAGAAAGCGGTAAAAAACAGGCTGTCGTGCGCCTTGTTCGATAGATCCGACATCAATATGCCTCGTAAACTCAATCGTTAGAGCGATCGGGCAGTTGGCCGCGTTAATAGCAGGTGGTTTAAATGAAGGTACCCTATCAGCACTAACGCACGATAGGGACGCAATAACCTGCAGCGCCGACAACGCTGGCATATTATTTTTCTTCGAAGGAATTTTTATGCGGTTCATTCTCAGCCTGCTCGCCATCGGCGGCGCTGCCTATGCGCTTACGCGCAAGGCTGGCCGCAGTTCGTCCGGAAATGCGGCCTTCGCTGATGGCCAGCCGCGCCGGTCCCATGATGATGTGCGCGATGCCGGCCCCGAAGCGATGCGCGATGCGCCCAGCCGCCAATGGTCCGAGGTGGACGAGGCCAGCGATCAAAGCTTTCCGGCCAGCGATCCCCCCGGCAATTACTGAAACGAGTCGCGGCGATGACGCCGCCTTGCTCGTCTGAACGGGTTTGCAAGGCGATCAGCCGCACATTTGCGTTCTGTGAGATTTAACCCGTTCGGCATTGCGTAGTATGCGTTTCCGCTTGAGGCGGCTTTGATCATGCCGTCCTCATGAGGGAGCCGAGATTTATGGCATCATTGACCGCTGCAGGAACCGAGCCGCTGTTCCGTTTGCTCAACAGCTTCATGCCGCTGGGGCAAGGGGATCGTGAAGCGTTGATGATGCTGGAGTCCGGGCCCATGCTGTCGTGCGAAGCGCGCGGCGATATTGCACGCGAGGGTGAAAATCCTTCGGTGGTGCGTCTGCTGGTTTCAGGCTGGGCCTGCCGTTACAAGGATCTGCCCGATGGCCGGCGGCAGATTGTCGGGTTTTTCCTGCCGGGCGATTTTTGCGATCAGAATGTGTACATCCTGAGCCAGCTTGACCATTCAATCGGCGCGCTCACCCATGTCCGGTATTATGAGCTCGCTCCGCAACACATGCAGGACGTTCTGGACCAGCGTCCCAATCTGCTTCGTGCCGCATTGTATCATGAAATGGTAGCCTCGGCGATCCAGCGCGAATGGCTGCTATCGATCGGGCAACGCTCCCCGGTGGAGCGGCTGGCGCATCTGTTCGTCGAACTTTTCTATCGTTTGCAAGCGGTCGGCCTGACGACCGGTTTAAGCTTTGATTTTCCGCTGACGCAGACCCACCTGGCCGATGCCAATGGCGTCAGCCTGGTGCACATCAACCGCACGTTGCAGGAAATGCGGCGCGAAGAATTGATTGAACTTGGCGACCGGCAATTGCGGATCATTGACCTTGATCGGTTGAAACGCGTGTCGATGTTCAATCCCAACTACCTGCATTTCAACCGGACTTGACCGGCTGTGCGGCGGACATGGCGTTGAGCGAGCGGATCGGCGCCATCCTGCCAGATGAAGCCAGCTTGATCGCCATGGTCTGGACGCTCGGCGCGGCGCTGGCGCTGGTGGTGGCGGCGTTGGTTGCCCATCGGCTGTTCATGCTAGTCGCCAGCCGCATAGCCCAGCGCACGCACGCACAGAGCGACGAATTGCTGCTCGACCATCTGGCCAAGCCGCTGCGCTGGATCATGGTTGCGCTGGCGCTGAACGGCCTCGATCAGATTGCCTTGCCCAGTCCAGAGCTCGCCGGCTGGATCGTCAGCGCGACGCGCGTGGTGATGCCTCTGCTGTGGGGAATGTTAGCCATTGCGATGATCCGGTTTGCCAAGCGGTATGTCGACACAACGGCGGATATTGATGTCGAGGACAATCTCGATGCGCGCCGTCGTCGCACGCGGGCCGATATTCTGGCACGCATCGCGGTGGTCATCGTCATCGTCATCAGTGCGGGGCTGATGCTGCTCAGCATCCCGGCGGTGCGCGAAATCGGCGTGGCGCTGGTCGCTTCGGCGGGTCTTGCGGGCCTTGCCGTGGGCGTTGCAGCGCAGCCCCTGCTCAAAAACATTGTGGGCGGCTTCCAGCTGGCTTTCACCGAGCCTGTCCGGATTGACGACGTGATCGTCTATCGCGGCGAATGGGGGCGGATTGAGCAGATCGGTCTGACCTATGTGGTGCTGCGTATCTGGGACCAGCGCCGTCTGGTGATCCCGGTGTCCAAGCTCGTCGAAGAGCCGATCGAGAACTGGACCCGCCAGACCAGCGATCTGCTGGGCACGGTGTTCATCCATGTTGATCATGCCGCCGATATCGAGGCCTTGCGCGAAATTGCGGTGAACGCGGTGCAGGGTCACCGCCTGTGGGACGGGCGGGTCGCGGCGCTGCAGGTCACCGACATGCGTGAACAATCGCTGGAATTGCGGGTTTTGATGAGCGGGCGCAACGGATCGGAATTGTTCGATCTGCGCTGCGATGTGCGCGAGGCGGTGGTGCGCGCTCTGGCAGAACGGCTGCCCGGCTCGCTCAACCGCAACCGTGTGACGCTGGATGCGAAGGATGCACAGGAATGATCGACTGGGTGACTATCATCGGGACGGTCGGCGCCTGCGCGTCGGTTGCCAGTTTCACGCCGCAAGCCTGGAAGATCATTCATGAACGCTCCACGAAAGGGCTTTCGCTGGCGATGTTTGCGCTCACCACGCTCGCCTTTGCGGCGTGGACCACCTTCGGTTTTCTGAAGGGCGAATGGACGCTGGTGATCCCCAATGCGATCTGCCTGTGTTTTGCGCTCTTCATCCTCGCCATGATCGCGCTGCCGCAACGCCAGAAAGAGGATGTCGCCAAAGCGATCGACCCCGAAACGTAACGGTCCCGCCGATAGAGCGAGGCCATTGTCGTCGCACGAGTTTCAGCCCGCTGGTGAGGCGGGGCCATCCTTATCGCATCACTAGGCGAGGCCGTAATGAATAAACCTGCCGGCCATCCTCGTCGCTGTCATCCCACGCGTCATTGTCGGCATAGCGCGGCGCATCTTTCAGCCGCTTCTTATCGAGATCGACTACGTAGCCGCCGTGATCATTGTTGTAGTTAAGCATTTCCCATGGGATCTTATAGTAATTGCAGCCCATACCGAAAAAACCGCCAAACTGCATCACAGCGTATTGCGCCTGGCCGGAACGCTTATCGACCATAAAATTGTCCACAGTGCCAAGCCGCTCACCCGTCATGTTATAGACAGCGGTGCCTTCAACCTCGTTGGACGCAATGAGATCGCGGGATTTCTTGATTTTTATTTTATCAGCCATGTGAGTCTCCTGCTTATGAGGCAATCTATACAATATGGCTTCGTCAACCGCGCAAAACCCACATATGTTAGCAGTCGGACCCGGATGCCACGAAGCGTCTTGGGCATGCGACAGAGGCTTGGGGCCACAATAAGCTTGGCGGTAGCCCCCCTCTTGCCCGCTCCAGTCCCTGCCTTGCCCGGTTTAGGCCGATGTTTCACGTGGAACAGATGCGCCTCTCGATGGGCTCAGGCCTTGCCCGCTTCACGCCGGGCGATCAGGGCGCCGAGATCGTCGATCCGCGCCTGCCACGATTGCCAGATCAATCGCTGCCTCGCAGGCGGCCGCGCGGTCAAGCACCTCCCCGCTTTGCGCGATCAGCGGAAAAGATATGGCCGGGGGAGTGGATGTCCGCCGACGTCGAACCATCGGCAATCATCAGGTCGATGTTTCCGCCGCGCAGTTGGTCGCCGGTAATCACGATGATCCGCCCCGCGGCAACCGCCTTGAGCGCGGCGTCCAGATCGGCACCGCTCAGAGGTCCCGTCCCGCCGCAAAGCTCTTGGCCCCCAGCACCACCTGCCTGCCGACCAGTTCCAACTGTCCTCGCGTGCGTTCATCCAGGCATTCGCCATCGGGCGAAAACAACCCGCGATAGGTGCGGATTGTCGCGCCCATCGGGGTCGGCCAACCGCGCAAGGCATGGGTGATCGCGCGCATCGTCAGCAGCGTGCTCATCGACGCCTGATCGCCGAACGCTGTCGCGATCAACCCGACAGCGCGGCCATCGAGATAGGGACGCTCATCGCGCGACAGGTCTTCGAGGTAATCGAGCGCGTTCTTGACCACGCCAGAGATCGTACCGTGATAGCCGGGGGCCGCGATCAACAAGCCATCTGCCGCGCGCACCGCGGCGACCATCTCCGCCCCTTGCGAAGGATCGTGCAGCGGGCCGAGGTAATGGGGCAGGGCGGTGAGATATTCGCCGCCGAACACCGTGACTTCAGCTCCGCCCTCTGCGGCCGTGGCAGCGGCAAGGCGCAGCGCCTTCTCGGTAGAGGAGCCGGGATTGACCGTGCCGCCAAGGGCTACGATTCGGGTCATGCGGGGATAATCCTTTCAATGAGATAGGCGGCCATATAGTCGCCAAGGCGCGCTGTTTGCGCCTCCGTAAAGTGCAGGCCAAGCTTGGTGCGCCGCCACAAGACATCCGCGGCGGTGCGCGCCCATTCGTGGTCAATAAGATGGTTGACCTCGGCCGCTGTCAGCCCGTGGCCGAAGGCTTCGCCAAGGTCGGCAGATGACGCGGCTGTGCCAAGGAAGGTCGCCGCCGTGGTGCCATAAAGGCGGATCAGGCGGGTGGCCTCGGCCGCATCCAGAAAAGGATAGCGCGCCGCCAGATCGCGGGCGAGGGTGGGCGCATCAAAGCGGCCGAAATCGCCGCCGGGAAGGGGCGCCGTGCCGGTCCAGTCTGCGCCTTCCAGCACCGGGAGCAAGGGGGCAAGCTGGCTGATCGCCTCGGCGGCGAGCTCGCGGTAACTGGTGATCTTTCCACCAAACACCGACAACATCGGCGCGGTGCCGCCTGAGCCGACGTCCAGTTCGAAGCTGTAGCCACGCGTGGCCGCTTCGGGCTTGCCCGACCCATCGTCGATCAGCGGGCGCACCCCGGAATAGGTCCATACTACGTCGGCTGGGGTGACGGCTTTGCGGAAATATCCGGACGCGCCGGCGCACAGATAGGCGATTTCTGCTGTGCTGGCGCGCACATCTTCAAGGCTGCCGTCATGATCGACATCTGTGGTACCGACCAGCGTGAAGTCGCCCTCATAAGGGATCGCGAAGAAAATGCGCCCGTCGGGCAGCTGAAAGAAATAGGCATAATCGTGGTCGAACAATTTGCGCACCACGATGTGCGATCCGCGCACCAGCCGCATACGCTGTGCGGAAGGCTCGCCCGCACGAAGCAGCAGATCGAGCACGCGCGGGCCAGCGGCGTTGACCACGGCGCGGGCGCAAAAGGTCTCGCCCCCGGCTGTGATGCGCCAGTGATTGTCTTCGCGGGCGAGCGCCGTGACCTCGCAACGGGTGCGCACTTCGGCGCCGTGGTCGGCAGCATCGCGGGCGTTGAGAACCACCAACCGCGCATCATCGACCCAGCCATCCGAATAGGCAAAGGCGCGGGTGTAATCAGGCTTCAGCGGCGCACCCGCCGGATGGCGCGTCAGGTCCACGCTTTTGGCCGACGGCAGATATTTGCGCCCGCCGATGTGGTCATACAGGAACAGGCCCAGCCGTAGCAGCCAGCGCGGACGCAGGCCGGGGCGATGGGGGAGGATGAAACGCAGCGGCCAGATGATGTGCGGTGCGATCCCCCACAGAACCTCCCGCTCGGTCAGCGCCTCGCGCACAAGCGAAAATTCGTAATGCTCCAGATAGCGCAGGCCACCGTGGATCAGCTTGGTGGAGTTGGATGAAGTGCCCTCTGCCAGATCGCCGCGTTCCAGCAGCAGCACCTTGGCGCCGCGCCCGGCGGCATCACGCGCAATGCCTGCGCCGTTCACGCCGCCGCCGATGACCGCAAGGTCAAACAGGGCTGTCGCAGGTTCGGGCATCAGATCATCCACCATGCAAAGCTAAGCGCCATTGCCAGCGAAGCAATGGTTGCCGCCAGCACCGGCATCAACGACCGCCAGCCGAGCCCCAGCAACAGATCGGTGCGCGTGCGCATGGCTGTGGCGGTCACGGCCAGCAGCAGCAAGGCCTTTGACACCGTCAGCGCATGGCCGGCGACTTCGGTGGGAAGGCTGACCACCGAATTCGCGGCCACCAACGCCAGAAACGCCAGAATGAAGCCCGGCAGCAGAGGGACGCGCGCCCTTCCGCTCCCTTCGGGCAGCGGCTCGGCCTTGGCGATCCACAGCGCGGCAAGTGTCACCAGCGGGGCCAGCAGCGCGACGCGGGTGAGCTTCACCACGGTCGCCTGCGCGCCCGCGGCGTCCGACACGGCAAATCCGGCGCCAATCGCCTGCGCGACATCATGGATCGACGCGCCCGTCACAAATCCGGCCTGCGCATCGGAGAAGGCAAGCATCTTCGCCAGCATCGGATAGGTGACGAGCGCGATGGCGCTGGCCGTAGCAAGTATCACCAGTGTCAGCGTAAACAGCGCCTGATCGATCCGCTCACGCCCGATCACACCATACAGCGCCAGCGCAGCCGAAGCGCCGCAGATCGCTGTGGCTCCGCCACCCAGCAGACCGATCGCCGTGCTTTGCCCCGTCAGCCGCGCTGCGACGTGGGCGGCGATCAGTGCCGCCGCCATGACAAGCGCGAGGCCGATGAACGGCACGGCCCCCATCGCCATGACCTGCATGGCGGTAACCTGAAAGCCAAGCAGTACGATCCCGGCGCGCAGGCCATGGCGCGACACCCAGTCGAGCCCATCATGCGTGCGCGGATCGGTGGCCGCAAAGTTGAGTGCAAGGCCCAGCAAAAGCCCGGCCAGAACGATCGGCACCCCGTAATTCTGGCTCAGCCACGCAGCAGCGGCACCCGCGATGGCGCAGATTGCAAGGCCGGGCACGTAACGCGATAGCGGCTTGCGGGTGCGCGGCTTGGCCTCCGCAGCGGTGTCGGCCAGCATGATCTCGCCAAACAGATCACCAGCGAAAGATTCGAAATCGGGGGTGGTCCCTCGCTTCATGCCGGTGCAGCCTTGCCCATTATGCGCGCTGCAAACGTCCTGTTGCCGCGCTTGTGTCTTGTGAGGTCATGGCCTGAAGCCCTGCAATTCGCCACTGCAATCACAAAGGGGCGCTCAACCCTGCAGCAAACCTACGTCTTTCGGACCGCGAATATCCGGCAGCAGCCATTGGAACCATGCCAAGGCAACCCACGCTCAGTGCTTGCGCCGGGATCGCGAAGGGAATCGCAATCGTTCCTGAGCCTGCCTGCATCGAGCGGTTTACTCCCAAGCGGTCCACCAGCCAGCCGGTGAACTGGAACGCCAAGACGGCCGAGAATTGCGTCACTGCGGCCAGATCGTTAAAGTCGCTGTCGCTCCACCCGACGTCGGCCGTCATGTCGGGCCTGGGGATCGCGGTGTTGGGCCGGTCCATGGCGTTAAACACGCCTGCGATGCACAGCACCGTAAACAGCGATTAGCGCAAACGAGACGACAGGATCGAAAGAGACTGGCCATCATCGGCGCCTCATCAGCAAAATACGGACCGGCACAAGGCTTGGCGGTCGTGAGAAGGGTCGCCGCATCGCTTAGATCCTTGGTGTCGTTCGCGCCTATGGTGTAGCCGAAATCCGGCGGCAGCTACGGGTGCGTGCCGTTCTGCGGGTTGGGCGCGTCCATCAGCGGGGTGGGGTTGAAATCCTTGACCCATGCAGCGGCATTGGCGGCGCTAGCGCAGATGCCAGCACAAAAGTGGCGCTGACACTTGCACCGGACGCATCGCAGATCACGATAACGGCGATGGCCGGTGCGCTGGGCCGAAGTAGACGCGCGGGCTGTTGCGTATCGTGGGCGCACGGGCGATGTGCTTCGGTTCATGCGCGCAGGCCATACAGGCGTGCAAGGCGCACTCTCCGCCGCTGTGGCCAGGCGACCAGTCGGTCGATTTCAGCCGCCATGATGGCATCGGCACCGTCAGGACCGCCGCGCTGTCATCGGGCCTGGTCGGCAACGCCTTCAGCCATTCCGATATCGGCGGCTATACCAGCCTGTTCGGCAATGCGCGCACGTCCGAACTGATGCTCCGCTGGTACGAGCTGGGCGCCTTCAGCCCGGTGATGCGCACGCATGAAGCCAATCGGCCGGATGACAACCTCCAGATCGACAGCAATGCGGAACTTATCGAAGGGTTCGTCCGCTGGCGCCGCGTTCACGCCGCGCAGGTCACCGGCCTTCCGGCGCAGCGGACGCTGTTCCTGCACCATCCCGAAGACCGCGAACCCTTCACCATACAAGATCAGTTCCTCTATGGTGCGGACATGATGGTGGCACCGGTGCTCGAAGCGGGGGCGGAAATGCGCAAGGTTTATCTGCCAAAAGACGTATGGCGACACCTTTGGTGCGGGCAGATTATGCCCCCGGCTGGCACGATGCGCCTGCGCCGATCGGCGCGCGGGATCAGGTGCTGGCCAAGCTGCGCGCCTATCAGGCCGAAGGCATCGAGGCCTTCATCCAGTCCGGCTACCCCCATGCGCAAGAAGCCGATCTGTTCGCCCGCCATGTGCTGCCGCATATCCTGCACGGCCGGCTTGAATTGTGAGGTGTCCAGAGCGGGGCAGAATCGATTCCTGACCCCGCCAGGCTGCGCTATACCCCCGCTAGACCCTTTCTTGACCGGGCCTTGCCGATGTTTCACGTGAAACCTTCCCTTACTGCACGGCGGGTTCGCGCAACGGCTTGGCCACGAGGGGGCAATTGCCTCTTTTCCGCGTCCGCTCGCCGTGACAAGACGTAACTCAAGGCAGAAATCCACAAGCGGAGAGATGAGCTCATGAACCTCGAATTCACCCCCGAAGAACAGGCCTTCCGGAACGAAGTGCGCACCTTCATTGCTGAAAACCACCCCACCGAACTGGGTGATTTCGGGATGCGCGAGGACATGACTCGCGAAGAAATGGTCGCCTGGCACAAGGTTCTGGGCACGAAGGGCTGGTCTGTTCCTGCATGGCCGGTCGAATATGGCGGCACTGGCTGGACCCCGACGCAGCGCTATATCTGGTCGGAAGAAAACGCCCGCGCCAACACCTTCATGCCGTTGCCCTTCGGCGTATCGATGGTCGGCCCGGTGATCTACACCTTCGGCAACGAAGAGCAAAAAGCCCGTCACCTGCCCGGCATCCGCAGCGGCGAAGTGTGGTGGTGTCAGGGTTACTCGGAACCCGGCGCAGGCTCCGACCTTGCCAGCCTCAAGACCACCGCCGTGCGCGATGGCGACCATTATGTGATCAACGGCCAGAAGACCTGGACCACGCTGGCCCAGCACGCCGATTGGGGCTTCTTTTTGTGCCGCACCGATTCCACCGTGAAGGCGCAGGAAGGCATCAGCTTCATCCTGATTGACATGAAAACGCCCGGTGTCGAAGTGAAGCCGATCAAGCTGCTTGATGGCGGGTACGAGGTCAACGAGACCTGGCTCACGGACGTGCGCGTGCCGGTTGAAAACCTTGTCGGTGTCGAAAACAAGGGTTGGACCTATGCCAAGTTCCTGCTGGCCTATGAACGCAGCGGTATCGCAGGCGTTGCCCGGTCCAAGCGCGGCGTTGAAAAGCTGCGCGAAATCGCCGCAAACGAGACGCTGGACGGCGCACCGCTGATTAAAGACTTCGATTTCGCCAAGAAGGTCAGCCAGCTCGAAATCGATCTTGCCGCGCTGGAAATCACCGAACTGCGTACGCTGGCAGGCGAGCAGGCGGGCAAGGGTCCGGGGCCGGAAAGCTCGATCCTCAAGATCAAGGGCACTGAAATCCAGCAACGTCTGACTGAATTGACGCTGGAGGCGGTCGGCACCTACAGCGCGCCCTATTATGGCAGCATTGCCAATGACACCGGCAGCAACGAATATGCCGTCGGTCCGGCGCACGCGCAGCACGCGGCGGCAACCTATTTCAATATGCGCAAGACGTCGATCTATGGGGGGTCTAATGAGATTCAGCGCAACATCATCACCAAGATGATCCTCGGCCTGTAAAGGCAGCGGACGGGAGAGAAGACGTGGATTTCAATTTCACCGAAGAGCAGGACATGGTCCGCGACGGCCTGTCACGGCTGGTTCGCGAACAATACGACTGGGAAACGCGGCGCAAGGCCATCGCCACGGCCGAAGGCTGGCGGCCCGAAGTCTGGGCACAGCTGGCGGAGCTCGGCATTCTCGGCATGCCGTTTTCCGAGGCCGATGGCGGCTTTGGCGGCGGCGCGATTGATGCGATGGTCATCATGGAAGAATTCGGCAAAGGCCTTGTGGTCGAGCCGTTTGTTCCGACCGTAGTGTGTGCGGGCGGCTTCCTGAAGCACGGCGGCAGCGCAGCGCAGAAGGAAGAGCATATCGGCGGAATCGTCGCGGGCAGTGCTGTCTTCGCCTTCGCCTATGCCGAACCGCGGGGCCGCTTTGACTACGCCGATCTCGAAACCACGGCCAAGAAGGACGGCAGCGGTTATGTGATCAACGGCCACAAGGCGGTCGTGATCGGCGCGCCTTGGGCCAGCCACCTGATCGTCACCGCCCGCACAGGCGGTGAGCGGCGGGATCGCAGCGGCGTGTCAGTGTTCGTGGTGGCCAAGGACGCGGCGGGCATCACCACCCGCGATTATGTGACGGTCGATGGCCGCCGCGCTTCGGAAGTCTATTTCGAAAACGTTGCTGTCCCGGCTGACGCGCTGATTGGCGCGGAAGGCGAAGGGCTGGCGCTGATCGAACTGGTCACCGACGAAGCCATCGCAGCGCTGTGCGCCGAGGCCTGCGGGGCGATGAAGGTCGCGCACGCCATGACGGTTGAATATTCGCGTCAGCGCAAGCAGTTCGGCGTGCCGATTGGTAGCTTCCAGGTGCTCCAGCACCGCATGGTCGATATGTACACCGCCTACGAAACCGCTGTGTCACTGACCTATCTGGCGACGCTGCGGCTCGGCTCGGACGAGGTGGAGCGCAAGCGCGCTGTGTCGGCAGCGAAGGTCGGCATCGGGCAATCGGCCCGTCTGATCGGGCAGGAAGCCGTGCAGATCCACGGCGGCAACGGCGTGACCGATGAATATGCCATCGGCCACTACTTCAAGCGCCTGACAATCTTCGAAAGCGAATTCGGCAATGCCGATCACCACATGAAGCGCCACGTCGCGCTGAGCTGAGACATCCGATCTCCCATGCACGAGGCCCCGCTCTTGGTCATCCGAGAGCGGGGCCTTTGCATATCCGTTGTAACCGCCGGCGAATCGGGTGCGAACACGGAGCCGTGGAAGCTAACGAAAACCCGCTTGCCCGGCTGATGGTGCTCTCGCAGGTGGGCGCCATTACGTGCAATCGCATTGGTCAAGATCGCAGGGCTCAGCATTGCTGAAGCCGCCGCCGCAAGCGGACTAGTCGCGGGGTTTGGGCTTGCCCTTGAACTTGCCCTGAGATTGGCCGCCAGCCTTGGCGAAACTCTTAGGCTTGGCGAACCCGCCACCACCGCCAGCACCCGGACCGCTGGGCTTGGGCTTGAATGTGCGCTGCGGGCCTGCGCCGTTGGACTTCCCGCGCTTAGCGTTTTCGCGAGCCGCCATGCGCGGCGGTTCGTTCGACTGTTCGATCGCAATGTAGCCGCCGTTTTCTTCGCTCCCGGCAGTGGCCGCGACCGCTTCGGCAAACTTGCCCGCAATGGCCCGGGGGATCTGGAAATAGGTTTCGCCCTGGGCAATGCGGATCGCACCAATTTCATTGCGGGTAATATGCCCGCGGCGACAGATCAGCGGCATGATCCAGCGCGGATCGGCGTTCTGGCGGCGGCCAATATCCATCCGGAACCACACTGTATCCTCAAACCCTTCGCGGTGACGGTCCTTCTGCGCAAGCCGCTGAGCATCGACCGACTGGGCGAGCAGCTCTTCCGGCTCGGGCATCGAGGCGCGATGCGCCTGCACCAGCATCGCGGCGATTTCCTGGGGTGAGCGGGTTTCGAGCAGCTTGTCAGCCAGTTCGCGGTCACCCTCGGTCACTTCAACCGGCTGCATCAGCTTGTCGAACAGTCGCACACGGTCCTGCGCAACGATATCTTCGCGGCTGGGTGCGTTGATCCATTCAGCGTTGATCTTGGCAGCGCGCAGCATCGATTCCACCCGCTTGCGGCGCGGGTAAGGTACGATGATGACGGCAATGCCCTTTTTCCCTGCGCGCCCGGTGCGGCCCGAACGGTGCTGGAGGGTTTCGGCATCACGCGGGATTTCCACGTGAACCACAAGGCTCAAGCTGGGCAAATCGATCCCGCGCGCAGCCACATCGGTGGCCACGCACACCCGTGCGCGGCGATCGCGCAGGGCTTGCAATGCCTGGTTGCGTTCCTGTTGCGAATGTTCGCCTGAAAGCGCCACGACCCCGAAGCCGCGTTCCTGCAAGGTGGCATGAAGGTGGCGCACATTGTCACGCGTGGCGCAGAACAGAATTGCGGTTTCCGCTTCGTGGAAACGCAGCAGATTGATGACCGCATTCTCGATTTCCGGAGGCGATACGGTGACGGCCTGATAGGCAATGTCGCCATGTCCGCGTTCGCTGCCGCCGGTTTGGATGCGCAGCGCATCGCGCTGATAGCGGCGGGCGAGCGCTTCGATCGGGCGCGGCATGGTGGCCGAGAACATCAGCACGCGGCGGCTTTCCGGCGTCGCGTCGAGGATTTCCTCAAGCTCTTCGCGAAAGCCCATGTCGAGCATTTCGTCCGCTTCATCGAGCACAACCGCGGCCAGCGCCGACAGGTCGAGCGCGCCGCGTTCCAGGTGATCGCGCAGGCGGCCCGGGGTCCCGACCACGATGGTCGCGCCGCCCGCCAGTGCGCGGCGTTCAACCTGCGGGTTCATGCCGCCGACGCAGGTGGCGATGCGTGCGCCTGCCGACTTGTACAGCCAGTCGAGTTCGCGGGCGACCTGTAGGGCCAACTCGCGGGTCGGGGCGATGACCAGCGCCAACGGCCCTGTGGCACGGACCACGCGGCCATCCTCACCCAGCACCTGATCGGCAAAGGCGAGACCGAAGGCGACTGTCTTGCCGGAACCCGTCTGCGCCGAGACGACCAGATCGCGGCCGTGGGCTTCGGGTTCAAGCACGGCGGACTGCACCGGGGTCAGCGTTTCATAGCCGCGCGTGGTCAAAGCCTCGGCGAGGCCGGCGGCTATTTGGGGAAATGACATGGAAAGAAGGCTTTCAGGCAAGAGCGCCGCCAGGTGTGGCAGGCGGGGAGGCAAAGGGGACGTCGGACGCACGGATCAGGCCGAAAGGCCGCCTCGCGCAGAGCATCGATATTGTCCCATACACAGTTTTGGGGTGTTTGGCTTGCGTTTAAATTGCGCAAGGGCGCGCCATAGCTATTCAGGCGCGGCGGCGGCGAGCCTGTCCATCAGTTTGCGCGCCGCTTCACGGTCCTCTTCATGGGGGAAAGCGACGCCCAGATCGGGCGCATCACCCAGCACCATCAGCAGCGTCCAGAGGGCAAAGCGAGCGCCCCGGTCCTGTGTCATGCCGAAATCGACCCGCATCCGCTCGATCCCGTCAGGCAGGGCCGCAGCGTCGACTGCGTCAAGGTCGCGGGTACCGAAATAGCGGTGCAGAAGGTCAGCCATATCCATGCGCGTCTTCTTATCGCAAGCAGGCACGATTGCATACCGGCGGCGGGGCGCACATCTCAGGCCGTGGCGCGCACCAGCAATTGCGGGGGCATGACCAGGCTTTCGGTTTCCTCCCCTGCCAGCCGCCGCAGCAGCAGATCGACCAGTCCGCGTGCGCCTGCGGCGATGTCCTGTCGCACGGTGGTGAGCGGGGGAACGGTCTGACGTGCAATCGGCAGATCGTCGAAGCCAACCAGTTTCATGTCATCAGGAACGGCAATTGCGTGGTTGCGCAGTTCGGTGAGGCACAGTGCAGCGAGCGTATCGGTGGCGGCAAAGATCCCGTCGATGTTGCCCGCATGGGCGGCAAGATGCCGGGCAATCTCCTCGCTCGCATGGTCGGGCGAGAGGTGGGTGGGCAGGGTGATGATCGGCGGCAGGTGCAGCCGCGCAGCGCTGTCCTGCGCGCCCGCAAAGCGTGCAGCGAATTCGATCGCCGTGGTGTCACCGAGGAACGCGATGCGGGTGGCGCCGGCTGCGATCAGGCGCTCTGCCGCCATTCTACCGCCCAGGCGGTTGTCCGTGCCGACCACGCAATGACGCTGGCCTTCAGTGTGGTTGCCCCACACCACCATCGGGCCATAGCCATCGGCGACGTCCTCGATCCTGTCGAACTGGTCCGACTGACCGATCACGATCACCCCGTCGATCATGCCCGACCCGATGAACCGGTCAAGCCAGTGGGCATCGCTGCCGGGCACCACCCGGCGCAGCATGAGGTCATAACCTTCGCGGGTCAGCTCGTCGGCAAGGTGGCCGAGCAGAGTCATGAAGAAAGTGTCGGAAATCTGCTGGCGGGAGTCATGGCCCAGCGGGATGACCACGCCGATCACGCCGGTTTTCTGGCGCCGCAATCCACTGGCCATCTGGTTCGGGCGAAAGCCATGTTCGCGGGCGATGGCTTCGATTTTCTCGCGGGTTTTAGTGTTGACGAGGCTCTTGCCCGCCAGAGCGCGGCTGACCGTGCCGGGCGAAACGCCAGCGATCCGTGCCAGATCGGTGATGGTGCGCACCGCGCCCTTGGTATCCCGATCTGGCATGGTCATCCCTGATATGCGGCCTTACTGCGTGGCCAATGTCTGTTCGCGTGGGGCACGATGCCCGGCATCCACCAGCAGCGTAGCCAGCGCGCCCGCCAGCATCAAGATACCGCCCAGAATTAGCACATGACGCGGATCGTCGCCCAACAACGGGCGATATATCAGCGGCATGGTCAAGGTCTGGATAAGCATCGGGATCACGATGAACAGGTTGAAGATGCCCATGTAGATGCCGTTGCGCGCCGGAGGGATGCAATCAGCGAGCATGACATAAGTATTGCCCATCATCCCGGCCCAGCCAATCCCGATGCCCAGCATCAGCACAAACAGCGCCGCGGGCGTGCTCGCGCCCGGGATCATCAGCATCGCCGCGCCCGAAGCGGCGAGGCATACAGCATGAACGTGGCGCGCACCAAACCGCTTGACCACCGGGATCAGCACCAATGCGCCAACAAAAGCCATGAAATTGTACAGCGCGCCCGCCTGCTGGGTGGTCAGCGTCGCTTCGCGGAACAGCGCGCTGGCCGGATCGCTGGTGTCATAGATGCTGCGGCCCACAGCAAAGGTGATGTATTGCCAGTACGCGAACATCGCATACCACTGGCACAGCATCGCGCCCGCCAACTGGCGCATGGGGCGCGGCATTTCGCGGATCGCATCGCGAATGTCGGCCAAGGTGCTGCGCACAGTCAGAGGCTTGGCTTCGAGCTCGGCTTGTTCGGCCGCATCAAGCGGCAGTTCGGGCACGCGCCACACTGACCACACGATGGTCGAGATCGAAAGCACCGCGCCGATGACAAAGGCGATCCGCACGATCACCGGGATACCGTTCGCATCGAGCACGTCGCGCGCCACAAACGCGGTCAGCAGCGAGGGCGCAAGATAGGACAGCGTCTGGGCAAGGCCGGTAAAGGCGCTTTGCGTCAGGAACCCGGTTGATCGTTGATCGGGCGCGAGCCGGTCCGCCACATAGGCGCGGTAGGGCTCCATCGTGATGTTGTTGCCCGCATCGAGAATCCACAGCAGGCTGGCCGCCATCCACAGAGTACTCGAATAGGGCATGGCAAACAGCGAAAGCGTGCAGATCACTGCGCCGATCAGGAAATAGGGCGTGCGGCGGCCCATGCGGGTGTTGGTTCGGTCACTCATCGCGCCGACAATTGGCTGGATCAGCAGACCGGTCATCGGCCCGGCCAGCCACAGCAGCGGCATGGTTGCCTCGTCGGCACCGAGGAAGCCGTAGATCGGCCCCATATTGGCCTGCTGCAGCCCGAACGAGAATTGCAGACCGAAGAAGCCGATGTTCATCTCGATGATTCTTAACAACGAAAGCCGTGGCTTGCTTGTCATGTGCACCTCTCCTCGATCCTGTCCCTTGCGCAGTCTATGCCACGCTGTTGCGAATGGGTGACACGATTCTGCGTAGCTTGCAAACGATTGCAAATATTCTGTTGCAATCGTTTGCAGGAAAGTTAGGCGTATGGTGGTTGCCGCCAGAGAAGCGCGCACTTGAGAGGAGAGAGACCATGAAATTGCGTCACGCGCTTTGCGCAAGTGCGGCCCTGTGCTGCCTGACCACCGTTCCCGCCCTTGCGCAGGATAACGCCGTTGCCTCGGCCGAGGCGGACACCAACGAAATCATCGTAACCGCCGTTGCTCGCGGACAGAACCGGATCGAAAGCTCGGTGTCGGTCAGCACCATCGGCGCCGAAGCGATCACCAATCTGGCCGCGCCATCCGCGGCGGATCTGATCCGCCAGATCCCCGGCATCCGTTCCGAAGCATCGGGCGGCGAAGGCAATGCCAATATCGCGGTGCGCGGTATCCCGGTTTCGACCGGCGGGGCGCGCTACATCCAGCTTCAGGAAGATGGTCTTCCGATCCTGGAATTTGGCGACATCGTGTTTGGCAATGCCGACAATTTCCTGCGCGCTGACCGCAGCGTCGCTCGCGTCGAAGCGGTGCGTGGCGGTTCGGCTTCAACCTTTGCCTCCAACGCGCCGGGCGCGGTCATCAACTTTATCTCCAAGACGGGTGAGCAGGAAGGCGGCGCGATCCAGGGCTCTGTCGGCCTCGATTTCGAAAGCTACCGGCTCGATTTCGATTACGGTGCGCCGCTGGCGGAAGACCTGTATTTCCACGTCGGTGGCTTTTACCGCACCGGCGAAGGCCCGCGCGATATCGGCTACAACGGCTATGATGGCGGCCAGATCAAGGCCAACCTCACCAAGGAATTCGACGGCGGCTATGTGCGCTTCCAT
This sequence comes from Erythrobacter sp. 'gip.4 top 5', assembly GCF_056495765.1. Taxonomy (NCBI): domain Bacteria; kingdom Pseudomonadati; phylum Pseudomonadota; class Alphaproteobacteria; order Sphingomonadales; family Erythrobacteraceae; genus Erythrobacter; species Erythrobacter sp. 'gip.4 top 5'. Next base: position 1,280,013 of record NZ_CP200270.1, read on the forward strand.
GCCAAGTATCTGGATGATCGCACGCCCACTATTCTGCCGCAGCCGGTGTTTGTCGGCGGCTCCAACGCCAACCCCGATTACAACGCGATTGCCGGGTTCGATCCCCGGACGGATTCGCTTTATAGCCCATTCCTGACCCCGGCCCAGTCGCTTGACGGCAATAACAATCCGGCCAGCTACGATTTCCGCGATGGGCTGTCGGTCAAGAGCCTCGCCTTCGGAATTGAAAGCGAGATCGATGTCGGCAGCGGGTGGACACTGACCAACCGGTTCCGCTTTGCCGACAATTCGGGCAGCTTCCAGTCGCCTTTTCCGGCAGGCGCGGACACCGCGCAGAATGTTGCCAATGGCATCGGCGGCGCCGGATCGACGATCAGTTTCGCCACCGGGCCCAATTCAGGGCAGGCCGCCAACGCGGCCAATATCGGCGGCAATGGATTGCTGGCCAATGTGGTGGTGTTCAATGTCCGGCTGAACAGCCTCGACAATGTCACCAATGATTTCCGTGTGAACAAGCAATTCGATTTTGGCAGCGGTTCGGCCAATTTCACCACCGGCTTCTACCTGTCGCGCCAGTCGATCAACACCGATTGGGTATGGACCAGCCAGGTCCAGACCATTCAGGGCGATGGCCAGGCGGTGCTGGTTGATATCCGCAACGCTGCGGGCGATCTGGTCACGCAAAACGGCACCGTGGGCTTTGGCGCCAGCTTCTTTGGCAATTGCTGTCGCCGGAATTACGACGTCGATTACAGCACCTATGCCCCCTTCGCCTCGCTGTCGGTGGAGCTTGATCGTCTGACGATCGACGCTTCGATCCGGTATGATTACGGCGATGCCAGCGGCACGATCACGGGTTCGGATACCGGCTTTGGCGTCGGCGTCGGCAGCTTTGATTTTGACCGTAATGGCGCCATCAGCCCGGCCGAGGCGCAGACCAGCATCCTGCCGCTGGGCAATGCGCGCCCCGTGAATTACGAGTTCGATTACTTCAGCTTCTCCGTCGGTGCGAATTACCTGCTGAGCGATGATCTGGGCGTGTTCGCACGCTACAGCCAGGGCGGTCGTCACACGGCGGATCGTTCGCTGTTCTCGCCAGCAGTCAGTGCCGTTGACGGCGGTCTGCCGGGCGGCGACCAGGGCGTGGTGGCCACGGTCGACCAGTTCGAAGCGGGCCTCAAGTATCAGGCCAATGGCCTGTCGCTTTTTGCCACCGGGTTCTTTGCCAAGACCGCGGAGACCAATGTCGATATTGCCCCTGTGGTATTGTTCGACACCGAGTTTGAAGCCTATGGCCTTGAATTGGAAGGCGCCTATCGCACCGGCCCGTTCAGCCTTTCGGCAGGCGTCACCTGGACCGACGCCGAAATCGTCGACGCATTGGCCGCCGGCACCATCGGCAACACCCCGCGCCGTCAGGCCGATTTCGTCTATCAGGCCACAGCGCAATATGATGCCGACATGTTCACGCTGGGCGCGAACGTGGTGGGGACCACGGAAAGCTTCACGCAGGACAATAATGATCTGGTGCTGCCCGCCTTCGCGCAGGTCAACGCCTTCCTCGCCTTCCGCCCGATTGATCGGATTGAGGTGGGGCTGAACGCACAGAATCTGTTCAACGTCACCGGCTTTACCGAGGCCGAGGAAGGTTCAATCCCCCTCAACGGCATCGTGCGCGCACGCTCGATCGCCGGACGCACGATACTGGCTTCGGTCCGGTTTGACGTTTAAGAACCGGTCTGAAGCACACGGGCCGGCTGTCGCCCTTTCTTCCCCCGAACTTGGGGTGCGGCCGGCCCGTTTTTTGATTACAGAATGAATGGAAACGCTGCCATGACGAGCGCCTGGAAAGCCGAACACGTCAACGGCATCTCGCCGGCGGACGCGGGCGCGATACCGGGGGTGCAAGCGCCTGATCGCTCGGGCCTCGATCCGGCGCGGCTGTATTGGGACATGTGGCCGTTGCAAGATGCGACCGGGCAGCCTGCGCAATTGGCAGGCCGGTGGATGTGGATGGCGCTGACCGCGCCTGATCGCGGCGATCCGGCGCTGCGTCACTTCGAGGCGAAGATCCACTGGATCGAGCGGCGCGGCGGTGACTGGAATGATCTGGGACCAGTGCTTCCGGATATGCCTGTCCCTTACGAACGCGAATGGGCTGGGTCGGCCTTGCTTGATGATGGCGCCGTGACGCTGTTCTTCACAGCCGCCGGAACCGCGACGCGCGCGGGCGGCTACCAGCAGGAATTATGGTCGGCGCGCGCACCCTTGGATGACAAGGGCTGGCCTACGCAATGGTCGTTTCCTACCCCCTTGGTGCACGGTTATGCCCCGCATTACATGCCCGCCGACGCGCACGAGGGCGCGCCTGGCACGATCAAGGCGTTTCGCGATCCGGCCTGGTTCCGCGATCCGGCCGATGGCACGCAATATATCGCCTTCACTGCGTCGCTGGCGGGATCGGACAGCGCCTTTAACGGAGCGTTCGGGATGGCGCGCTTGACCGCTTCAGGGTGGGTCTTGACCCCGCCTTGCCTCCACGCAGAGGGCGTCAACAACGAGTTAGAGCGGGCTCACCTGGTGTTTCACGCGAAACATTACTACGCCTTCTGGTCAACGCAGACCGCAACCTTCGCGCCCGATCTGCGCCATGCGCCGGGGGGGCTTTACGGGATGGTGGCCGATAGCATGGCTGGCCCTTGGCGGCCGTTGAACGGAACCGGACTGGTGCTCGCCAACCCGATCGATCGGCCGCAGCAGACCTATAGCTGGTTCGTCGATGCTACGCTGACGGTGTGCAGTTTCGTCGATGTTTTGCCCGATGGGCGCTTTGGCGGCGTGCCTGCGCCGCTGTTGCAGCTGGAGCTTGACGGCGCGCAATCGAAGGTTCGCATTGCAGAGCGGGTCGGCTGATGCTGGGCGGGATTGAGGCAGGCGGCACCAAGTTCGTGCTGGCGGTCGGCCCTTCGCCTGATCGTATTGCCGCGCGCCACACCATCCCCACCCGCGATCCCGCAACCACGCTGGCCGAGGCGGCGGACTGGTTCGCGGGCAGAGGCGCGGGCACGGGCGCGGTCAGGGCGCTTGGCATCGGCAGTTTCGGGCCGGTGGATCTCGACCGGCAGTCGGCGCGCTGGGGCTTCATCACCAACACCCCGAAACCGGGTTGGGCGGCCTGCGATATGGCGGGGTATTTCGCACAGACGCTGGGTGTCCCGGTCGGCTTTGATACCGATGTGAACGCGGCGGCATTGGCGGAGTATGCGGCGGCGGGCAGGGCGGGTGGCAGCCTGGCCTATCTGACCATCGGCACCGGCATAGGTGGCGGGTTGGTGCTCGATGGCAGGCCGGTGCATGGCATCGCGCACCCTGAACTCGGCCACATCTACCCGCGCCGCCATCCGCAAGACACAGGCTTCGCCGGGGTCTGCCCGCATCATGGCGATTGCTTAGAAGGGCTCGCCAGTGGCCCGGCGATCATCGCACGCTGGGGCGTGTCACTGTCCGAACTCGCGGCAGACCATCCCGCTCATACGATCATTGCCGATTATGTCGCGCAGGCATGTCATATGCTGTTTGCCAGCGTTGCCGTCGGCGAAGTGGTCATCGGCGGCGGCGTCGCGAATACGCCGGGGTTGGTCGAAAGCGTTGCCAAGCGCGCAATGGCGCTGAATGCCGGCTATCTGCCCGGCGGCGCCCGCCACGCGGTGATCCGGCCACGGCTCGGCAGCGATGCCGGGATCGTGGGGGCCATGATGCTAGCACGGGAGGCGCTGGCCCACTGAACGCAAGCCTTATCGGCGATGGCCCAAAGTGCATTAGCCCAACTGGCAGGCTTCGCGTGCCAGCGCTTCAATCATTGCCTTATCCGGCGCGCCCTTTGGCGAGACCCAGCTTCCCCCGACGCACAGGACCGGATCGAAGGCGAGCCATTCGGCGGCGGTGTCAATCGTGATCCCGCCTGTCGGGCAGAACCGGCACTGACCAAATGGCCCGGCCAGCGCTTTGAGCGCAGGAAGCCCACCTGCCGCCATGGCGGGAAAGAACTTGAACCGGTCCAACCCCAGATCCAGCCCCCGCATGATATCGCCTGCATTGGCGATTCCGGGCAGGAAGGGGACACCATTGGCAATCGCGGCCTTGCCCAGCGTCTCGGTGAGACCGGGAGAGACAATGAATTCGCTTCCCGCTGCCAAGGCCGCGTCCAACTGGCGCGGATTGGTGACAGTCCCTGCGCCAACAATCGCGCCATCGACCTGCTTCATCGCTGTAATGGCGTCCAGTGCGGCAGGCGTGCGCAAGGTGACCTCCAGCACGCGCAAGCCGCCAGCCACCAGCGCTTCGGCAAGCGGCACGGCGTGGGCAACATCGTCGATCACAATCACCGGAATCACCGGCGCGGTGCGCATGATGGCATCGATATTCATCGGTCAGATTCCTCCGGTGGTTAACATTGCGCTGGCGCCTTGTTCGGCCCCATCGGCAAAGCGGCGCATCATGCCGAACAATTCGCGGCCCGTGCCGCTTTCGGGGCGTGGATCGGCGGCGGGTTGACGCGCCGCAAGGTCCGCCGTGGTCGACAGCGCGCCGGTAACCCCGCAGACCCGGACGATATCGCCATCGCGCAGCCGCGCCAGCGGGCCGCCGCCGCCCTCTGTGCCGCCAAGAGCTTCGGGGGTGCAATGGATCGCCGCGGGCACCTTGCCGCTGGCGCCCGACATCCGCCCATCGGTGACCAGCGCGACTTTGAATCCGCGATCCTGCAACACGCCCAAGGCCGGGGTCAGCTTGTGAAGTTCGGGCATCCCATTGGCACGTGGCCCCTGGAAGCGCACCACCACCACCACATCGCGGTCCAGTTCACCTGCCGCAAAGGCTGCGTTGACGCTGGCCTGATCCTCGAACACGCGGCACGGCGCTTCGATGGTCCAGCGGCTTTCCTCAATGGCGGAGGTCTTGAAGCAGGCCCGCCCCAGATTGCCCTGGAGCAGCCGCATCCCGCCATCGGGGCGAAAGGGATTGGCAACTGGCCGCAGCATGGTGTCATCCCCGGCAGCGCCAACCTCGCGCCAGACCAGTTTCTCGCCATCAAGGCCGGGTTCGCGCGCATAATCGCTGAAATCCCCGCGACCCACGGTCAGGATGTCACCGTGAGCGAGCCCTGCGCCCAGCAGTTCCCCGATCACATAGCCCATGCCGCCTGCGGAATGGAACTGATTCACATCACCCGAGCCGTTGGGGTAAACCTGTGCAATCAAGGGCACGGCCCCTGACAATTCCGATAGATCGTCCCAATCGAAGATCACCCCTGCCGCGCGCGCCATGGCGGGCAGATGGATCGCATGATTGGTCGATCCGCCCGTGGCGAGCAGGCCGACGGCGGCGTTGATGATCGCCTTTTCGTCAACACACAGCCCCAGCGGGCGGTATTCATCACCCTTGCGCCCCAGCGCCGCGACGCGGTGCACCGCCTCGCGGTCCAAGGCTTGCCGCAGCTGCGTGCCGGGCTGAATGAAGGCGCTGCCGGGGATGTGCAGCCCCATCATCTCCATCATCATCTGGTTGGAATTGGCCGTGCCGAAAAATGTGCAGGTGCCGGGCGAATGGTAGCTGGCCATTTCGCTAGCGAGCAGTTCCGCGCGGTCTGCCTTGCCTTCGGCATATAATTGGCGGACGCGCTGCTTTTCCTTGTTCGGAATGCCCGTGGGCATCGGGCCTGAAGGCACAAAGATCGCAGGCAGGTGGCCAAACCGCAGCGCACCCATCAGCAGACCCGGCACGATCTTGTCGCAAATGCCCAGCATCAGCGCGCCGTCATACATGGCGTGACTTAGCGCGACAGCAGTGCTGAGCGCAATCACGTCGCGGCTGAACAGCGACAGCTCCATGCCCACTTCGCCTTGCGTCACCCCGTCGCACATCGCCGGCGTGCCGCCGGCAACCTGCGCAGTGGCGCCGATTTCGCGCGCGTAGACCTTCAGCCGGTCAGGATAGCGGCCATAGGGCTGGTGGGCAGACAGCATGTCATTGTAGCTGGTGACGATCCCGATATTTGCCCCGCGCGCCGATACAAGCGCTGCCTTGTCCTCCTCCATACCCGCATAGGCATGGGCGAGGTTGGAGCAGGAAACCGCGCTGCGTTCGCCCATATTGTCGCCCTCACGGCGGATCAGATCGAGATAGGCGGCGCGGCTGGCGCGCGAGTTTTGGATGACGCGCTGCGTGACTCGGTGAAGGGCGTCGTTCAGGGGCTTATTCATGCCATGTCACTCCATCGCGCTCGGTCAGCGCGATGGCCGCGCTTGGCCCCCAGCTGCCGGCGGTATAGGTTTTCGGCGTCTGCTCTTGCGCCTTCCATCCCGCGCGGATCGCATCGACCCATTCCCACTGCGCCTCCACCTCGTCGCGGCGCACGAACAGCGTTTGGTCGCCCTCCACCAGATCGAGCAGCAGGCGTTCATAGGCAATCCGCCGCACCGCGCCGCTGAAGGCATCGGGCATGGCGATGTTGAGCGGAACCTGACGCAGGCGGATGCCTTCGCGGTCCAGGCCGGGCACCTTGGCCATCAGTGACAATGTGATGTTCTCCTCGGGCTGGATGCCGATGACGAGCCGGTTGGGCAGCATTGTGGCACCGCCCCCCTTGCTCCTGGGGCCGGCGAAGATCGAATGCGGCACGCAGCGGAACTGGATCACGATTTCGGTCACGCGCTTGGGCATCCGCTTACCGGTGCGCAGGTAGAACGGCACGCCCTTCCAGCGCCAATTATCGACATGCGCCTTGATTGCGACAAAGGTTTCGGTGTCTGATGGCTTGCCCAATTCCTCGTCATAGCCCGGCACAGCCTGCCCGCCGATCGCACCGGCGCGATATTGTCCGGTGACCGTTTCTTGCGGTTCCACAGCCCGCAAGGCGCGCAGCACCTTGACCTTTTCATCGCGCACGGCGGTCGCATCAAAATGTCCCGGCGGCTCCATTGCGACGAGGGCCAGCAATTGCAGCATGTGGTTTTGCACCATGTCGCGGATTGCGCCGGCATCATCGTAAAAGGCGACACGCCCTTCGAGGCCGACGGTTTCGGCCACCGTGATCTGCACATGATCGATATGCGCCGCATTCCACAGCGGTTCGAACATCAGATTGGCAAACCGCAGCGCCAACAGGTTCTGCACCGTCTCTTTGCCGAGATAGTGGTCGATCCGATAGATCCGGCTTTCGGGAAAGGCGCCCGCGACCGCGTCGTTGATCTCGCAGCTGGAGGCCAGATCGGTGCCGAGCGGCTTTTCAAGGCACATCCGCACTGTCTCACCCGTCAGTCCGGCTGATTGCAGTCCTTTGATGGTGGGGCCAAACAGGCTGGGCGCAGTCGACAGGAAAATTGCCAGGCCGCGCTTGGGCTTGCCGACCTTCTTGGCCAGATCATCATAACCTTCCAGCGTGGTGGCATCGAGCGGCTGGTAGCTGAGGCGGTTCAGAAACTCCGCCATGCGCCCGCGCCGGTCAGCCGGAAGATACTTCTCCAGCGCCGCGCGCGCGAAGTTGCGGTACTCGCTGTCGGTCTTCTGGCTGCGGGCAGTGCCGATGATCCTGAGATCGGCGGCCAGCAACCCATCAGCATCCAGCGCAAACAGGCTGGGCAGCAGCATCCGCTGGGCAAGATCGCCGGTGGCTCCGAATAGCAGCAGGCGGTCAGCAGTGAAGCTCATGCAAGGCGGCCCCTTCTTGGCGTGCGCTCTACCTAATCGCGCACCGCCTAGCCTGCCACCCCGGCGCATACTTATTCAAGCGTGAAGCGATCAGGCGGGCCGCCGGGCATACAGTCCGAAGGCTGCGATGACGGCATAACAGGCAATGGGGAGGAGCATCGCTGTGCCAAGACTGCCGCTTGCATCGGCGAGAATGCCGGTCAGAAGCGGGATCACCGCACCGCCGAAAATAGCAATGTTGATGATGCCCGACCCATCTGCCGCCTTGGCGCCCAATTTTTCGCAGGCGAGGCTGAAGATTGTGGGGAACATGATGGAATTCATCAGGCCTACCGCCAGCAAGCTGTAGCCCGCAATTGTGCCGGTGGCGTTGGTGGAGAAGACGACCAGCGTGATCGCGCCAACGGCTACGCCTGCCAGGACAAGGCCGGGGCTCGCAAAACGCAGCACCGCAGACCCAATGATCCGCCCCACCAGCGCGCCACCCCAGTAAAGGAAGATAAGATCGCCTGCGCTGCGCTCGGTCAGTCCCATGACGCTGTCCTGCATCAGATAGCTGACAATCAGGGAGCCAATGGCAACTTCGGCGCCGACATAAAGGAAGATACAGGCTGCCCCGAAAGTGAACCGCGTGCGGGCCAGCAGCGGGTTGCCCCACAACCAGAAGGCCGGACCGGTGATCAGCAAAGCAATCCCAGGAAGTTCAACCCCTTGTATCACCAGCCAGCCGCCCAGAATGATCGGGACCACGCCGATCAAATATCGGGCTGGCGTCGTGAGGGCCGCATCACGCGCTGCGCCCGCATCATGGGGCAGCTTGTTGCGATAAATCCACACGGCTGCAGCGATCACCGCAAGCGCCACGGCAAGGCCGATATAGGTGGAAACAATCGCCGCGCTTTCTGCCGTACGATAGGCGTCAAGCGCAGCGCCGCTCAGTTCGGTGGCTGACACGCCGGCCAGCCCACCAAGGATAAGGCCCGATCCGATCCGCGGAAAAACCGTGGTGCCCAAGCTGTTGAACGCCTGCGCGAAGGTGAGGCGGCTATGGACCGTCTTTTGCGGCCCAAGCAGGCTGATCAGCGGATTGGTGACAACTTGCACCACCACGACCCCGCTGGCGAGGATGAACAAGGCTCCCAGAAACAGGCCATACGTAGCGGTCTGGCTGGCGGGGATGAACAACAGGCACCCGCCCATCATCGTCAGCAGGCCCACCACCGCGCCGCGCATATATCCGATCCGCTTGACGAGTTCCGCGCCGGGAATGCCGATCAGCAGATAGGCCGTGAAAAAGCAGAACTGCACCAGCATCGCTTCGGTGTAGCTGAGCGTGAACAGCTCTTGCAGCTTGGGCAGGATCACATCGTTGAGGCTGGTGATGCCGCCAAAAATGAAGAACAGCGCGAAGACGAAATAGTTGAGGCCTGGCGCAACGACCTGCGGCGTGTCGTTCAGCTCGTCGCCCACGGGCGCTGCCGCGCCCACACCCGGTGCCATTGCCATCGTCGCTCTCTCCCATAGCGCGCATTTTTTCTGCTAACGTTCACAATCTGCGCGGTGACGCCGATTTGCAAGACCCGTGCGCACAAATCCCGTACGAATAGCTTTGTAGGTGCGGCTTGCACGGTGCCACTGACAGGCCCTAGAGAATATGCCGATGACAGGGGGACCACGCAGACGGCCGACATCGTTCGATGTGGCAGAGCGGGCGGGCGTGAGCCAGCCGACCGTCAGCCGTGCGCTGTCGGGTTCGCCCGCCATCGCAGAGGCCACCCGGCGCAAGGTGGTCGAGGCTGCAGAGGCATTGGGCTATTTCGTCGATGAACGGGCGGCACGGCTGCGCCGCGGATCGACCGGGACGCTTGCCGTGGTCGTCATCTGCCGCGAAGGCGACAATGCGTCGAGCATCAATCCTTTTGCTTATGCGCTGCTCGGTTCGGTCTGCGTCGCCGCCTCTGCGCGCGGGTTCGAGACATTGGTAAGCTTCCAGGCGCGCGAGGCGGATTTCTTCGGCCATTATCAGGAACAGGGACGTGCCGATGGGCTGGTGGTGATCGGTACCACCACCAATGCGGGGGCATGGGCGCATTTCCGTAACCTCGAAGACCAAGGGCGGCAGGTTGCCTATTGGGGATCGCCCTTTGATGAGCTTGACTGGGTGCGGTCGGACAACCACGCCGCAGGCAAGCTTGCCGTCGCGCATCTTCTGGCCGCAGGATACCGCCGTCCCTGCTTCCTTGGCGCGCTGAATACGCCGCAGGTGCAGTTCACCGAACGCTATGAAGGCTATGCCGAGGCAATGCGCGCCGCCGGGCTGGAGCCGTGCCTTGCCCCCACTGTCAACGCCCCCACCCGCCAGGAGGAAGGCCGCCGCGCGGCGCGCCGCCTGATCGAACGGGGCCAGATTGAACAGGGGGAGGTCGACGCGGTCTTTGCTGCTTGCGATGCGATGGCGTTGGGGGCGATGGAGGCCTTCAACGCGGCCGATATGGTTGTGCCGCAAACGGTGGGCATCATGGGGTTTGATGATCTGGTGGCCGGCCGCTTTAGTCGGCCGCCGCTGACCACGATTGCTCCCGATCCGGCCGAAGCGGGCGCCGCGCTGGTCGAGGCCGTGCTGGGCGGCGCCGTCGCCAAGGCCCGAACGCGCGTGCCGGTATCGCTGATAGCGCGTGGCAGTACCTTGCGATAAACGTCACGCCGCTTAGCCGTGCGCACCGAATTCATTGGCAATGGCGGTTGATATGCGCAGGTTGAGGTCATGCGCTCTGGCGATCGGCGTCATGAAATCGCGTTCGATTGCGCCATAGCCTTCCTCCCCCCCGTCCGGGTAATCGCTCGGCTCGTCCAGGGGGAAGTCGCGTGGGCCGGGGACGCGCACCGGGAAGGCGCGGCGCAACTGGGCGAGGGCTTCCTCGACGCGCAAGGTCATCACCATCTCGATCACATCGCTGCGGCTGATATCGTTGGCGCGGCTGAAGGCGGGGACGGCGACCGCTTTGAGAAACATGTGCTGGAGCAGCGCCAGCCGCAAGGCTTGCAGCACGCCGATGCGGCGCCGGACGTGTTCGCGGTTATCATCCGAGACATCGTCGGGGAGCAGATCCATCAAGCGGTGAAACTTCAATGCGTCGATCCTGAGGCGCGATGCCAGGCGGCGGAACACCCCCGTCCGGTCATCACCGACAAGATACTCCGCCAGCGCCGCGCATGATCCCGCAAGGTGATCCTCGGTCCCGCGATAGGTCCGGCTGGCCCAATAGGCGGAATTGAACAGCTCGCCAAACGCCGCCACGGTCTTGATGCTGGCAAGCGCATTGGCCGTTTGTACAAGCCTGAGGATCTGGCTGCCACGCGGGCTGTCAGTCAGCAGCGCGGCGATTTCCTCGCGGTTTGCGTCGCCTGCGCTGCCGATCCCGGCAAGGACATTGACGGGGTAGCCAAGCTGCTGGAGAATGGCATTGTGCGGGATAGCGCGGATCTGACGCAGGCTCATCTCGCGATCGGCATTGATATCCGATTGGCGGCGCGAAACGCGGCTGCCGGTGGGGTTCAGCAGCCCAAGACCGAAGGCCGTTACGGCGCGGGCATAGGTGCGGCTGGCCAAGTGATCGCCTTGATGCTCCTTTACGGCGCGGTAGAAATCGAGGCTGATGTCAGTGCGGTTGTAGAACGGGTCGGCAGGCGCGGCGAGGTCGGTTTCGGCCGGGCGCAATTCGGCGATGCGGCTGAGCGTGGCGAGCGCCAGTTCGGGCGTGGCAAAAAACAGGTAGCCATCGCCACCCTGAAAGCTGACTTCGGGCTCCAGCCGGATCCCGGCGCGTGCAAACCGCCGCCGCGCCCAAGGCGATAGCGGCCATTCGAGCCGGTCCCGGAAGCTTGCCGGGTGCGCGCCGCGGCCCATGCTTTCGCCGTGCGTGTTGAACACCAGAGCGGCAATGTCGGACAAGCCATTGGCGGCCATGGCCTCGGCCAGCCGCCCTTGCAGGCGCTCGATGGCGAGGCTGGCGGGGATCTGGCCGACAAAGCGGCCTGCATCGGAAAATCCGGTCTGTATAGCCACGCGTCCACGCTGGCGTGCGTAAGCGCGGTAGGCAGGCTCGGCCAGCAGTGCATCCAGGAAGCGCCCGCCATGCTCCAGCGCGGTTTCGGTCTCGAACAGGGGCGAGACATCGACCTTGTCGTCCACCCCGAACAGCTTGGCGAAATAGAGCGCGGCCAGCACCGTGGCGGGCTGTTCGCATTCGGCCACCAGCATCCGGATCGGCGCGTCGGCATCAATATGCTTCAGGATCTGCGCCATCGCGATGAATTGACGGATCGCGGTCGAGCTTTCGGTGGCGAGCGCGGCAAAATTGGTGCGCAAAGGCTTGGCTTCATCGACCATGCGGCGCAGCGTGGCGATGGCGCCCTTGCTGGCAAGGTCGATCGGCTCGCCTTCGCCCAGCCGGCGCCGGACCGCGTTATGGAGCTGTTTGGCGTTCACCCGGAAATGGATCCAGCCCATCCCCAGCCCATCGGCGCGCATCGCAGCGGCGAGGGTGAGAAGGCGGATCGCCCGTTCGGTCGAGACGCTATCAGCTTCGGTCTCCAGCGCGGCAATCACAGGCTTGAGCGACAGCAGGTTGTCGGCGCTGCGTGTGGTAAGCCGGTTGGCGGCGGTGGCCAGCGCATCGGCGCTCGACAGGTCTGCCGCGAAATCTTCTGCGCGATCTTGCGCAAAGGCGACAGCGGGGCGCAGCGTTTCGAGCAGGGGGTGGGCCGGATCAATCGCCGCAAGGCTTGCGGTGTACCGCGCCAGCCGCTCGGCCTTTTCGGCGAGGCGGAAGCCGATCGAGGTGTGCCAGCCGATATCGGTGCGGCCATCCATGTCGTAGCCGACCCAGCTGGCAAAGCGGAACGGCAGCGGGCGCAAGGACCGCCATTCCTGCGGCCAGCGCGCCTCCGCCTCAGCCAGCAGCCGGCCGACGATCCCATCGCGGGCCTCCTGCGCGCGGCCCATCGCGGCCATCGCAGCGCGGTGTTCGTGGTTCAATGTGACCGCGCTGCGTTCCGAGGAAACCGCGCCGATGGTGTTAACCGCCTCGCCCACGGCAGACGCCGCCTGCGCCACGGCGTCCGCCTGTGCGGGCGCAAGCAAAAAGGTTGGATGCGCGGTGAAAACGGCATGGAGTTGCGGGCGTTCCCAGCGGGCGCGGTAAGCCTCGAAATCATCGGCATCGTCCGCGAGCGGCGCGGGTGATGCCGGCGGAGCGAGCAGCTTGCCCAGTTTGCCCGCACGTGTTGTCAGCCCATCGCGTTCCAGTTCCGCGACCAGCGCCGTCAGGTCATCAAGGCTCAGTTCGCCCCCCTCCAGCGCGCGGGACAGGTCCAGCGAAAGCTGGAACACCGGGTTGAACAGCGGGGTTTCCCGTGTGCGCTGGTGGAGATCGCCCAGCCGCGTTTCGAGCGCTGCAACGGTTTTCATGCCGGCTCTCCCTGAACGATAAGATGCTCCGAAGCAAAAGCTGCTGCTGCACCGAACAGGCCGGGTTGGGGATGGACGATCAGCTTGACCGGGATGCCGGCCATCAGGCTTTCAAACCGCCCCTTGGCCTTGAACCGTGCCGAAAATCCCGAGGCAAGCAATGTATCGCGGATACGGTAGCCTAGGCCTCCGGCAATCACCACGCCCGCAAAGCCGCCTTGGGCGAGGGCAAGATCGCCCGCGACCGAGCCGAGCGAGAGGCAGAACCGGTCTACCGCCGCTGCCGCAAGGCTGTCCTCACCGCTGGTGCCCAAGCCCCAAAGCGTGACGGCGTCACGTTCCGCCACGCTGCGCCCCTCCATCGCGGCAAGCGCCTGATAGATATCGACGATGGCAGGTCCAGCCACCACCCGCTCCACCGAAACGCGGTTATGGCGACTGCGCAGCCGGGCGAGGATCGCGTCCTCGATGCTGTCCAGCGGGGCGAAGTCAATGTGCCCGCCCTCGGTCGCCTGCACGCGGTATTGCGTGCCCGAACGCCACAGATGCGCCACGCCAAGGCCGGTGCCGGGGCCAAGCACGCTGATTGTGCCTTTCCGACCCAGTGGCTCGTCCGGCCCTGCAAGGTGAAGGAACTGATCGTCATCTGCGCGCGCCACGGCATGGGCGACGGCGGCAAAATCATTGACCAGGGTGTAGCGTTCCACTCCCAGCTTTTCACCGATAAGGGCCGGGCGGATGATCCACGGATTGTTGGTGAAGCGGATTACCGGATTGAGATTGCCGGGGCTGCCCACCGGCCCGGCAATTGCCATGCTGACTGCAGAGGGCAGGGTGCCGCCGCGCATATCGCGAAAATGCTGCCAGGCGGTCTGGAAGCTCGCGTGATCGACGGTGTGCAGCGTTGCCGGTTCGTCGAGCGCAATCGTGCCGTCATCTGCGATGCTGGCAATCGCAAACCGGGCATGGGTGCCGCCGATGTCGACCACAACCACTTCGTGCATCACTCTCTCCCCGTCCGATTGCGTATGACGGGCGGGCAATAGCAGGCGGCGCGTGGAAATCCCACGCGCCGCATACTTATTCAGATTATTGGCTTATTCAGATTACTGGGCGGTCACGCCCATTTCAGCCAGCAGCCGCTGCGCCCCGTCAACCTTGTCCATGGTCCACAGCATGAAGCGGCTGTCGACATGGATGGTGCGGTTGATCTTGGGGTCATACATCCAGTCCGACACCACGCCTTCGATTGTGCCGTCAAAGGCAAGCCCGACGAACTCGCCGCGGGCATTCAGCGTCGAGGAGCCCGAGTTGCCGTTGGTGATGTCCACGGTGGAGAGGTAATCGACCGGCAGCGTGCCGAGTTCCGGCGATGCGTACTGGCCGTAATCCTTGGCCTTGATCAGTTCGATCATCTTGTCAGGTGCATCGAATTCACCGCGGCCCGTGTGCTTGGCCACGATGCCTTCAGCGGTGGTGAACGGGGTCCACACCTGCCCATCAACCGCCTTGCCCGTCACCTTGCCATAGGTGAAGCGCAGCGAACCGTTGGCGTCGGGATACATCGTCTTGCCGAGCGATGCGGCATAGGCAAGGCGCGCTTCCATGACCTTGGACCGAGCCTTTTGGACATAGCCGGAACGGGCTTTTTCTTCCGCTTCGTTGGCCATTGCCTCGTCATAAGTGGCCACGGCGAGCTGGATGAAGGGATCGTTCGATGCCTTGAAGTCGGCGACCGATTTGCCCATCCACTCCATCCGCTTGGCCGTGTCGCCAAGTTCGGTCGCGCTGTAGAACGCTGCAAGATCGCGACCTTCCATGAAGGCATCGAAGCTGGCGTTGCGGTCTTCGACGGGCAGGGTGCGGTATTCGGCGATGCCGTCTTCCCACAATGCCTTGTCGATGTCGGCCACGTAACGCCGCTCGATCCGCTGCATCCCTTGCGTCATGAACGCGCGGTCACGCTCCTGATAGCCGGGTTCACGGTCCTTGTCGGGCTTGGCCTGTTCGTTGGCCCAGCGGTAAAGACTGCGCGCCGCGCCATACATCTGGCTGCGGCCCAGCATCCCGCGCTTGGCATCGGCAAGGGCCTCGGAATTGCTGGTGGCAATCAACGTGTCGAGTTCAGCCATCGCGGCGCCATATTGCGCCTGACGCTTGGGATCAGCAGCGATCCAGGCGCGGAACGCCGCTTCTTCGGCTGCCTTCTTTTCGACCAACGAAATCGCATCGGCGCCCGCCATCTGGCCTGCGATCTTCTTTTCGTAGTTCTCAACGCCCTGCAGCGTCGCCGCATAGGCGATGGTTGCCGCTTGATTGCCCGCTGTCAGCGCATCGATCATGTCGCCATATTCGGCCAGCATGTTCTGCTGATAGGGATAGAGTTCCTCGTAATAGAACCGCGCTTCTTCGGCCGAGCGAAGGCGCTCGGTGGTGCCGGGGAAGCCTGCAACCATGATGAAATCGCCTTCCTTCACGCCGTCTTTGGCGATCGGCAGCCAGGCCTTGGGCTTGAACGGCACGTTTTCTGCCGCGTAGTCCGCCGACGAGCCATCGGGTGCCACATAAGCGCGGTAGAACGAGAAATCGCCGGTGTGGCGCGGCCACATCCAGTTGTCCTTCTCCCCGCCGAAATTGCCAACGCCCGCCGCGGGTGCATAGACGAGGCGCACGTCCTTGATTTCGAGCTGCTGCTGCAACCAGTACTGCTGCCCGCCAAAATAGGCGCGCACATCGCAGCGGCGGTTGGCCTGCTTTTCGCACGCTTCGATCAGCGCGGTGCGGTTGGCCTGCAGCCGGTCGTAACGGGCACGGCCTTCGAGCGCGCTCGCGCCCTTCAGCATCGCGGCCGACACATCGCGCAGATCCTCGATCACATAAACGCGGCTGCCGGGCGCGGCGGGCAGTTCGTCACCCAGGTCAGCGGCGAGGAAGCCGTTGGTGAGGTAGTCGTTTTCGGGCGAGGAGTTGTACTGCAGCGATCCGGCAACGCAGTGGTGATTGGTCGCAACCAGCCCCTGCGGCGAAAGGAACGCAGCCGAGCAGCCGCCGAGCGACGCGATTGCGGTCAGTGGCGGGCGCTGAAGATCGCCCAGCGTCTTGGCATCAAGTTCGAGGCCTGCAGCCTTCATGTCATCGGCAATGGCGGCGGTCTGGCTCGGTAGCCACATGCCTTCATCGGCTTGGACAGCGACAGTGGTGGACAGCATCGCGATGCTGGCACCGGCCAGCAAAAACGTCTTCATGGCTTGCGTTCCCTCAGGTTGTGCCGCGCAGATCTTTGCCGCGTGGCGGGAGATGGCTTTGCCCGTAAAGGCAAGGCGGCGGTGTTAGGGCAGACGGCGGCCTTGTGAAAAGCCCCAATTGCCCGCATCGACAAACCGCCGAAGGCTCTCGGCAGGCGACATTACAGGACGGGCCTTGCAAAAGGGCTCTTGCGAACCATTATCATCTCGGCCATGGCGGAGTTCAATATCGAATCTAGACCGCCTAAAGGACGCCTTTACCGATGAACAGCACCCTCAAACTCTGGACACAGCTTGGCCTTGGCACGATGGTCGCAGGCGGAATGCTTGCTGCGTGCGGCGGCGAAGCCGGCGAAGGCGCCGCGAGCGGTGAGGCGGGCGCTGCCGGCACTGCGGCGACGGCGGGCGAAGGAGAGGGGGGCGAATCGGCAGGCGGCGAAGCAGCTGGCGGTGAAACGGGAGGCGGCGAGACGGCGGACGGCGAAGGGGAAGGCGGCGTCGCCGTGGCCGATGCGGCAACCAATCCCGTCGCCTACGGCACAGCCCTTGCCGTTGCCGAAGCCCATGTTGTTGCCGCGCGTGATGCCTATGCGGCGGGACAGAAAGAGGCTGCTGCAGAAATGTTCGCGCATCCGGTGAGCGAAGTGCTGCTTGAAATGGATCCGACCTTCACGGCGCTCGGCGTTGCGGACATCAAACCGCTGTTTACGACCGCGTCAGATGCCGCGCTGGCGGGCAAGCCCGCGGCCGAAGTGAACAAGGCCTATGACGCCATCATTGTTGCCCTGCGCGGCGCAGCGGGCAAGGCGCCGAAGTCCAACGCCAGCGCCGCCACGGTTGCCACTGGCGTTATCGCCGACCAGATCGAACGGGCGAGTGCGATGTATCGCCAACTGCCAAAGAACACCGCGTATGAGCCCTATCTTGATGGCTACGGCTTTGCCAAGGTGGCCGCATCGGCCTTCGCCACATCCGGCGCGGCGATCAAGGCGGAGAACCCGGCGGCCCACGCCCGCATCACCGAAGCCCTTGGCGTGCTGGCCCAGGCCTATCCCGGCGCTGCCCGTCCCGCTAAGCTTCCAGTTGAGCCCGGCGCTGTGTCCGGGGCTTCGGCCAAGGTGATGCTCGCTACGGCAAGCTGACCTGGCCGGGCGGGTTGCCCGGTTTGCTCCCTCTCGCACAAGTCAGCGCGAATTGCCGCGTAGGGCGGGGGGTGCTAGCGGCGTGACCATGGTAACAACAGACCAATCGGCCAGTGGCGGTGCATCGAAAGCGGGATGGGTATTGCTGGGAGCAGCTTTGCTGCTGGCGGCGGGATCGATCGGGTTTAATATCTATCAAGGCGAGGGCGACGACAACGCGCCTGCGGCACCGAGTGATGGCAGCGCCACCATCGCACAATTGCGTGCTGCGGCCGAGGCGTCGGCGGACGATGCCGGGCCATGGGGCGATCTGGCCTTCGCCTATTTCGGGCAGGGCCAATATGCGCAAGCCGCCACCGCCTATCGCCGCGCGCTCGAGATTGCGCCGGATGACGCAACGCTGTGGTCAGCCTTGGGCGAAACGCTGGTGCTGGTGAGCACGGGCGATCCGATGCCGCCGGACGCCTTGGACGCGTTCCGCAAAGCCGCAGCGCTGGACGCCTCCGATCCGCGGGCGCGGTATTTCCTGGCGGCCAAGCAGGAATTGGACAAGGATCACGAAGGTGCGCTGACCGCGTGGCTCGCGCTGCTGGCTGATAGCCCGCAAGGCGCGCCGTGGGAGGCTGATTTGATCCGCACCATCGTCCAGGTCGGCCAGAATAACAGCATCGATGTCGCCCCGCGCATCGCCGCAGCGCAGGCCCGCCGCAGTTCGGCACCATCAGTGCCGGGCGCAGCCTCGCCCAATCTGCGCGGCCCGAGCGCGCTTGATGTCGCGGCGGCGGGCGCGATGACGCCGCGCGATCAACGGCAGATGGCCGAAGGGATGGTCGCGCAGCTTGAAGCGCGGCTCCAGCGGGAGCCTAGCAATGTCGACGGCTGGGTGATGCTGATGCGCAGCCGCATGACACTGGGCGAACCTGCCAAGGCCAAGGCCACGCTGGATGCGGCCGTCAAGGCCAACCCTGGCGCGGCGGCAGACCTGCGCGCGCAGGCGGCGGGGCTGGGGATCAGCTAAGGCCGCGTGTCCGCTTTCAGGTAAACGGCTGTGGGTCGCGAATGACGGAAAGTGGGTGGAAACCGGAAACCGAAGATGATAGCTTTTACCAATGTCTTACGGCCACCAATTGACCGGTTTCGGGTCCTCTGTTGTGGACTGGGCGCGTGGCTCATTCAACATCAGGGTTCCTGTTATGGTTGCTATCGCTTTGGTATCGACCGCGTTGGTCAATCTGCTCAGCCTTTCCGACCTGCTGTTGGTCCCTGCGATCCCACTCTATCTTTTCGCAGTAGTTGCCACATTTTACGAGCTTCAGGCAAAGGGGCGTTCTGGTTGGTGGATCCTGCTCATGATGACAAAGTTCAACATAGGGCCGCTATGGCTGGGCCTATCAGTGGGCGCTGTGATTAACGTGTTGCCTGTATTCCTCGCGATGTCGCGGGCCCGAGTGATTGAGACGCAACCATAGCCAGTTATGTCCGCTTAGGGGTCGCTAGCCGAACGGCAGCATTTTCCGCCCGACACCGCGAAGCTGCCATCCCCTCAGAACTCAAGAAGCCCCCGCGCCCATCCAGACGCGGGAGCTAATTTTCGCCGTTGGACAATCACACCACGCCGAACGCCAGCATCGCATCCGCCACCTTCTTGAAGCCCGCGATATTCGCGCCCTTCACATAGTCGATATTGCCATCCCCTTGATCGCCATAGCGGGTGCAGCGTTCATGGATGCCGGCCATGATGTCCTTCAGCATCTGCTGCAATTCCTCTTCCTTCCACGAACGGCGTTCGGAGTTCTGGCTCATTTCCAGGCCTGACACGGCGACCCCGCCCGCGTTGGAGGCCTTTCCCGGCGCGTAAAGGATATTCGCTTCCTTGAAGATGTGCACGCCTTCCAGATCGGTCGGCATGTTCGCGCCTTCGGACACGGCGCGGCAGCCGTTTTCCACCAGCGTTTTCGCATCATCGCCCAGCAATTCGTTCTGCGTGGCGCAGGGCAGGGCCATGTCGCACGGCACACCCCACGGGGTCTTGCCCTTGTGGAAGGTCGCGCCGGAGAACTCTTCGGCATATTCCGAGATCCGCCCGCGGCGGTCGTTTTTGAGCCGTTTCACCCAATTGATCTTGTCCAGATCCATCCCGTCGGGATCATGGATGAAGCCGTCTGAGTCTGACAGAGTCAGCACTTTGCCGCCCAGTTGTGCGATCTTTTCGGCCGCATGGATCGCAACATTGCCGCTGCCTGAAATGATCGCGGTCTTGCTGTCAAGATTCTCGTCCTTGGTGGCGAACATGGATTCAAGGAAATAGACCGCGCCGTATCCCGTCGCCTCGGGACGGACGAGGCTGCCGCCCCATTCCAACCCCTTGCCGGTCAGCACCCCGTTCCAGTGGTTGGTGATGCGTTTGTACTGGCCGAACATATAGCCGATTTCGCGCCCGCCCACGCCGATATCGCCCGCCGGCACGTCCACATCGGGGCCGATGTGACGGTACAGTTCGGTCATGAAGCTTTGGCAAAAGCGCATGATTTCACGCACGCTTTTGCCCTTGGGGTTGAAGTTCGACCCACCCTTGCCGCCGCCCATCGGCAGGCCGGTGAGCGCGTTCTTGAAGGTCTGTTCGAACGCCAGAAACTTCAGCACGCTTTCGTTGACGGATGGATGGAACCGAAGGCCACCCTTGTACGGGCCGATGGCGTTGTTGTTCTGCACCCGCCAACCGCGCTGAACGCGGACATTGCCGGCGTCGTCTTCCCAGCAGACGCGGAAGGAGACCACCCGGTCAGGCTCGGCAATGCGGCGTAGGATCTGGGCAGTGTGATATTCTTCCTTGTTCTCGATGAATTCGAAGATGTCCTGTGCCACTTCCTGCACGGCCTGAACAAATTCGGGCTGGTGCGGATTGCGTTTTTTGACGCCTTCCATGAAGGTGTTGAGGTCGACGTGATCGGCCGCTGCCATGATGGATCCTTCCGTGCGCCTGACCGTTACGTCGGGCCGCGTATGTGCTGAACGTGTTGCGGCATAATATTGCGACAACGGGCCAGGTCTACAAGGCGGGCGCAAAGAATCGAGAAGCTGTCAGATCGCTGTGCTGAACTGGCGCGGGGCAAAGGCGCGATAACGATCAAACAGGGCAGCGATCACGCGGGCATAGGGCAGCCCACCGGGCAGGATAGTAAGCCGGTCTGCGTCAAGCGTGGCAAGCCCGGCGTCAACGAAAGGCGCCAGCGGCGCCGATGTATCAGCCAATAGATCGCCGGGCACCGTGGCAATGCCCTTGCACAGCAGCGCCTCGATCACGTCGCCGCGGCGGCGATCATCGGCGCGGCGCACGATCCCGTGGCGGGCAGACAGGCGCCCTTCGCCTGACAGGGTGCGATAGCTCGCGGTGTGCTTTTCATTCTGGGCGAGCAGGCCGGGAAAGCCGCTGATCGACGACGCGCCAAGTCCGATAAGAACCTCGGACGGATCATCGGTGAATCCCTGAAAATTGCGCCGCAGCGTCCCCGATTGCGCCGCGCGGGCCATCGGATCATGCGGCAGGGCGAAGTGATCGAACCCGATCGCTTCGTAACCTTGCGACGTGAGCGTGGCATGGGCTTCGGCTGCCATGATGAAGCGTGCGGCGGCGCCGGGCAGGGCGTGTTCCGGGATCATCGCCTGACGCGGCACCAGATGCGGCACATGGGCATAGCCGAACACCGCAACCCGGTCTGCGCCCAGCTTGCGCGTGTATTCAAGGCTGTCTTCCAGATCGGCTTCGCTTTGATGGGGCAAGCCGTACATCAGATCGAAATTGAGCGAGGTCACACCGGCGCGGCGCAGCATGTCAACGCTGCGGCAGATCATGGCCAGCGATTGTTCGCGCCCGATCGCCTTCTGGCAATGCGCGGCAAAGGTCTGCACGCCCATGCTGGCGCGGGTGATGCCGACATGGCCGATCACCTCGCTCCAGGCCGGGGTCAGGCTGCGCGGATCAAGCTCGATTGACCAATCGGGCGCGAACAGCGGGAAATGGGCGTGGATGGCATCGACCAGCGCCAGAAACTCGACTGGTTCAATCGCGTTGGGGCTGCCACCGCCAAAGGCGACGCGGCGCACCCGCGTGCCTTCGGGCAACAGGCTGGCAACCCTGGCGATTTCCTGATGCAACGCGGCAAGGTAGCTTTCCATCCGCGCAGCCTTGCCCGAGGCAGCGGTGTTGCAGCCGCAATAATAGCAGATCTTTTCGCAAAACGGGATGTGGAGATAGAGCGAAATATCGCCCGTCGCGCCGGCAATGGCGCGCTCGATTGCGCCACCCTCCAGCGGGCCGAAATCGGCGGCGGTGGGGTAGCTGGTGTAACGCGGCACCGGCGTGGCGAGGAGGTTGGGGTGATAGGTCCACATTATGTCTGGCGCTCCTTCGTCGCGGCAGACCACCCGCCCCGCCTCCCCACCCGGCCACCATAGCCTGATGGTATCATTGGTGGCCGGGTGGGGAGGCGGGGCGGGTGGTCTGCGGTTCGCGATAGCGAACCCACTACAAGGCGTCTTTGCGCGAGATCAAATTGCCCGCTTCGGACCTTTCGCTGCGCTTTTGGCGCGGCACGATCCGGCGTGGCAGCCGGTGGGGTGGCACGGGCCGTCGCTGTCCGGCGCGCTGTCCCCTATGGGAAGGGTGATTGTGCCGCCATTGCACAGGGTTGCGGTGAGGGACCTTGTCTCTGAAGGGAGCGGGCCGAGCATCACAGGCACCAGCGCCGCGATCACGAAGGGCAAGGCGGCGGTCATGCAGGCTCATCCTCATCATCGATCAGGATACGGTTGGCTGCGCCGTCCATGTCGTCATACTGCCCGTCCTTCATCGACCAGAAGAAGGCGGCAAGGCCGAGCAGTCCCATACCCAGCGCAATCGGGATAAGGATCGCAAGCCCGGTCATTTTGCCGCCCCCGCCAAGCGCAGCGAATTGGCGACCACCACCAGTGAACTGACCGACATGGCAATGGCAGCCACCAGCGGCGTGACCAGGCCCAGCAGTGCCAGCGGTACAGCAAGCAGGTTGTAGGCGATCGAAAAGCCGAAGTTCTGCCGCACGATCTGCATGGTCTTGCGGGCCACCCGCACCGCCAGCGCGACCGGCATCAACCCTTCGCCGATGAACACCGCGTCGGCGGCCTGCTGGCTGGCATTGGACGCAGTGCCGGGCGCGATCGAAGCATGGGCGGCGGCGAGCGCGGGGCCATCATTAAGGCCATCGCCCACCATCAGCGGGCGGCGACCTTGGGCTTTCAAGGTTTCGAGCACAGCCAGCTTGGTCTGAGGGCTGGCTTCGGCCTGCGCGAAGATACCCAGCGTCCGGGCCACATCGTCGACCGGAGCGCATCGGTCGCCCGACAAAATGCTGGCGTCGATCCCCTCGCCACGCAGCGCGGCAAGGGCGGCGGCGGCATCGCTGCGAACGGGATCGGCGAAGGTGATGGTCTGCACGCTGTCACCGATCCGCAAGGATGCGGCGAGCGCTTGATCCGCGCTGCCCGGCCGTTCGAGCGCCACGGCAAGACCCTGCCATGTGCCGGTGAGACCTTGCCCGCTGGTCTCGGTGATATTGATGATCTCGGCGGGCACCGCGCCGACACGCAGCAACGCCGCCGAAAGGCCGCGGCTTAAAGGATGGCGGCTTGCCTGGGCGAGGCCCAGCGCCACGGCGCGGGCTTCGGCATTCAGCGCGGTGATATCGGCGCGTGGTTCGCCATGCGTCAACGTGCCGGTTTTGTCGAACAGCGCCACGTCACATTCGGCAAGGCGCTCCAGCGCGCTCCCGTCCTTCACCAGCAACCCCCGCCGCAGCAGCGCGCCGCTGGCCACAACCTGCGCCGCCGGGACCGCGAGGCCTATGGCGCAGGGGCAGGTGATGATCAGCACGGCAATCGCGATGGTCAGCGACTGGTGTACGCCCGCGCCCGCGATCATCCATCCCGCAAACGCCAGCACCGCAAGGCTGTGCACCACCGGCGCGTAAAGGCGGCTGGCGCGGTCGGCGATGCGGACATAGGTGCTGCGTGACTGCCCGGCTTCGTCCATCAGGCGCGCGATTTCGGCCAGCGCGGTGTCCTCGGCCACGCGGGTCAGACGCACCCGGATCGGGGCCGAAAGGTTCATCGCGCCGGCATGAACGGCGCTGCCCGGCCCGACCGGTTCGGGCGCGCTTTCGCCGGTCAGCATGGCGTTGTCGATCGCGCTGGCACCTTGCGCCACCTCGCCATCGGCGGCGAACGCCTCGCCCGCGGCGACCAGCACCAGCATTCCGGGTTCAAGGCTGGCGGCCGGCACGCGGCGGGTGGTGCCATCGGGCGCGATCACGCTGGCGCTTTTGCCCATCCGCCCCAGCAGCGCGCCAATCCCGGCGCGTGTTCGGTTACGCATTTCAGCGTCCAGCGCGCGGCCTGCCAGCAGGAAGAACAACAGCATCACCGCGCTCTCGAAATAGGCGTGGCCGCCGCCCGTGGTCGTTTCATAAAGGCTAAGGGCGGTGGCAAGGATGACGCCAATCGAGATCGGCACGTCCATGTTGGTGCGCCGGTGGCGGAGCGCCATCCATGCGCTGGCAAAGAAGGGCCGCCCCGAATAGGCAATCACGGGCAGTGCAATCAGCGCCGAAAGCCAGTGGAACAGCTCGCGCGTTGCCCCGTCCGCGCCCGACCAGACGCTGACCGACAGCAGCATCACATTCATCATGCCGAAGCCTGCGACGCCCAAGGCGCGGTTGAGGCGCTTTTTCTCGCCATCCTCCACCCCCAGCGGATTATCAGCGACCGGCTGTGCTTCAAAGCCGAGGCCAAGAAGCGCGGCGGTCAGCGCCTCCTCGCCCAGCGCCGGATCATGGCTGATGGCCACGCGTTTCGCGGAGAAATTGGCCCGCGCGGCGGCGATGCCGACCACCTCGGGCAATTCGCGCTCGATCTTGCCGATGCAGCCGGCGCATTTCATCCCCGGCACCGTGAAGCGCGTGGTGGTGAGGGGACTGGCAACGTCAGAAAGAATGGGGGCGGGTGCGTTCACCGGATTTCGCTTTCCCCGGCCCATTCGCCGTCTGGTGCGCGGATCGCGATGCGCAGCTGCCAGCGGCCCGCCGCCAGAGCCTCGGCCGAGACCCAGCGGCCCTCGCTTTGCGGCGCGAAGGAAAGGTCCCGTGTCTCGCGCTCACCCAGCGGGCGCTCTGCCGTGACGCTGATGACCGCTCCTTCGGGCACACGAAGCGTTTCGAGGACCAAGCGCCCGTCCGCACGGCGTTCCGGCATGACCTGCCACCCCAGCGCCTTTGACGCCTCAGCCTTGGCGATCCAACCGTTGTATTTCTGGCTGGCGACATAGGAATTGTCGACCACGGTGCCGTGAAACCCGCCGACGGCGTTATAGGCCATGAACAGGTTGACCGCGATCACGATGCCGAAGCCACCGATAAAAACTGCGGCCATGTGCTTGCCGGTAAAGGTGCCCGATTGGCTCGTCATCATTCATTTCCCGGCATGGCGAAGGTGGTGGGGACCAGATCGGTTTCGCGCTGTTCGTCGAGGCTGGTGAGGCGGAAGGTGAAATTATCGGCCGCCGCGCCCGGCGGCAGCATGACATAGGCGCGCACGATCCGGGTTTCGTTGGCGGGGACGGCGATAACCTGCACCGGAGCCGCGTTTTCGAGGCTGACCGCTTCGGTCCACATCACCGCGCCTTCAGGCAGGCCCAGCATTGCCACTTCCAGATCACGCGGTCGGGCTTCCATGTTGCGCAGGCGCAAGGTGTAGGCATTGCGGACCGATCCGTCCTTCAACAGCATGAAGGGCGGGTTACGATCAGGCTCGACTGTCAAATCGGTGTGCGTGCGGGTGCCGAGCGCGAACAGCAGTCCGGCGCCGATCGCGGCCCAGACGCCGAAATAGATGAACAGGCGCGGCCGCAGCAGGGCTTTCCAGGCAGGGGTCGCAGGCGCGCCCGCCGCCTCGGCCTCGCACTGGTCCAGCGTGGCGTAATCGATCAGCCCGCGTGGACGGCCGATGTCGGCCATCACCTTGTCGCAGGCGTCGATGCACAGCCCGCAGGTGATGCAGCCGATTTGCTGGCCTTCACGAATATCGACCCCGGTAGGGCACACCGCCACGCACATATTGCAATCGATGCAGTCGCCATAAGCGTCAGGGTCTTTGGCCGCCGTCTTCAGGCTGCCGCGCGCCTCGCCGCGCCAGTCCTTGTAAGTGACGATCAGTGATTTTTCGTCGAGCATCGCGGTCTGGATGCGCGGCCAGGGGCACATGTAGATGCACACCTGTTCGCGCATGAATCCGCCCAGCCAGAAGGTCGTGCCGGTGAGGATTGCTACGGTTGCATAGGCCACCAGTGCAGCCTCACCGGTGAAAAATTCCTGCGTGAGCGTGGGCGCGTCGGCAAAATAGAGGATCCACGCCCCGCCGGTCAGCAGGCTGATGATGAGATAAACGCTCCATTTCAAAGTGCGCCGCGCGATCTTCGATGCGGTCCACGGTGCCTTGTCCAATCGGATGCGCGCATTGCGGTCGCCATCAAACAGCCGGTCAACGTGCTGGAACACATCGGTCCACACGGTTTGTGGGCAAGCATAACCGCACCATGCGCGGCCCACGGCGCTCGTCACCAGAAACAGGCCGATCCCCGCCATGATGAGCAGCCCGGCGACGAAGTAAAATTCGTGCGGCCAGATCTCTATATCGAACATGTAGAAACGGCGATTGGCGAGGTCGATCAACACCGCCTGATCGGGCGCATATGGCCCGCGATCCCAGCGGATCCACGGCGTCACGTAGTAGATCGCCAGCGTCACCAGCATCACCAGCCACTTGAAGCGGCGAAAGGAGCCATCGATCCGCTTGTTGTGGATCGTCTTGCCCTTTTCATAGAGCGCGCTGCCCAGGAAACCGACCTCGGCTTCTGGCGGGGCAGCGGTCGGGGCTGCAGACCCGAGCGCGCCGGACCAGTTGCGGGTCTTGCCCGCTGGCGGAACGGCGCGTTCGCGGTCCTGAGGATCAGCCATCGGTTTTGGCCTTCTCGGCAGTCTGGGCAACATCGCCAGCAGGCTGGGTGTTTGGTTGGGCCGGCGCAGCCTTTTGCCCGCCGCCGCGTGAGTGAACATAGGCGGCCAGCATCTTGATCGTCACCGGATTGAGCCGGCCCTGCCATGCGGGCATCACGCCATGCCGCGGGGCAAGGATCTGCTTGCTTACCGCAGCTTGGGTGCCGCCATAAAGCCAGATCGCGTCGTTGAGCGCAGGCGCACCCATCGCCGGCATCCCTTCGCCGCCATTGCCGTGACAGGCTGCGCAGTTTTCCGCGAAGGTTTGCGCGCCGGCGGGATTGGCCTTGCCCTTGCCCGAAAGCGACAGGACGTGGCTCGTGACAGCGAGAATCTGTCCGGAATCCAGCACGCCTTCAAAGGCCGGCATGTAAGTGGCGCGGGTTTCCTCGGCGCCCTCCCAGCGGATGCCGTGCTGCAAGGTGTATTCGATCTCGGTCAGAGTGCCGCCCCAGATCCAGTCATCATCATTGAGGTTGGGGTAGCCGAATTCCTGATACCCGGCCGCGCCCGCGCCGTGGCATTGTACGCAGTTGATCTTGAACGCCGCCGCGCCGCCCGCGATGGCAGCCTGCATCAGGTCGGGCGAGCCGGGGAGCTTTTCGATATCGGTTGCCGCGATTTTCTGGACAACGCTTTGGCGGGCAAGGTCAGCCGCGCTCATCTCCCTGGCCAGATCGCCGCGGCTCGACCAGCCCAGCGTGCCTGCGGTGGCCTTGTCGATCAGCGGCCAGGCCGGATAGAGCACGACATAGACCGCCGCAAAGGCGATGCAGGCGTAGAAGGTGTACAGCCACCAGCGCGGCAGGGGCGTGTTCAACTCCTCGATACCGTCCCGTTCATGGCCGACGGTTTCAGTGCCGGTGGGCTCGTCAACGCGTTTATTGACCATCATCATCATCCTTGAAGATCGAGTGCTTGGCCGCCGCCACATGCGGGCTTGCGCCAGGACGGAAGTGCCACAGGCACAGCGTCAGATAGAGCGCGACAATCACCGCCAGCCCGTAGCTGTCGGCAAAGTGGCGCAGGGTTTCGTAAGCGCTCACCGGCCCACCTCCTTGGTCAACTGCTCTTGCGCTGCGGCGCTGTTCACATCGACCAGCGTGCCGAGCATCTGGAGGTAGGCAACCAGCGCATCCATTTCGGTCACGCGGGCAGGATCGCCATCGTAATCGCGGATCTGCGCCTTGGGATAGCGGGTCGCCAGATCGCCCGCGTCGGCATCGGGATTGGCCTGCGCCATCAGATCGGTGCGAGCCTGGGCAATGTCGGTATCGGAATAGGGCACGCCCACGCGGCGCAGCGCAGTGAGGTTGGCCGCCGGATCAGGCACATCGACCAGGGTATCCGCCAGAAAGCTGTACCCTGGCATGATGCTTTCAGGCACCACGCTGCGCGGCGCTTTGAGATGCTGGACGTGCCACGCATCCGAATATTTGCCACCTACCCGCGCCAGATCGGGCCCGGTGCGCTTTGATCCCCACTGGAACGGGTGATCGTACATGCTTTCGGCCGCGAGGCTGTAATGGCCATAGCGTTCCACCTCGTCGCGGAAGGGCCGGATCATCTGGCTGTGGCACAGGTAGCAGCCTTCGCGCACATAGATATCGCGGCCCACCTGTTCCAATGGGGTGTAGGGCCGCATGCCTTCGACCTTCTCGATCGTGTTATCGATCCAGAACAGCGGCGCGATTTCCACGATCCCGCCGATGGCCACCACCACGAAGGTCGCGACCGCGAGCAGCGTGACGCTTTTTTCCAGCCGCTTGTGGCTTTCAAAAACGTCAGAGTGTTTTGCATTCTTGCTCATGATTTTGCGTTCCTTGGCGCAGCTATTCGGCGGGCTGGGCGAGGGGAGGGGTGACAATCGGGCGATCGGCGGCCGCATCATGGGGGGTGTCACCCATCGGCGCTTCCACCCGCAGATGCCCGGCGATGGTCATCCAGATGTTGTAAGCCATGATGATCGCACCGCTGAGGTACATCAGCCCGCCCACCATGCGCAGCACATACATCGGGTGCAGCGCCGCGACGGTATCGACGAAGCTGTTCACGAGGTATCCGTCAGACCCGTATTCGCGCCACATCAGCCCTTGGGTGATCCCGGCGACCCACATCGAGGCGGCGTAGAAAACGATCCCCAGTGTCGCGAGCCAGAAGTGCCAATTGATCATCCGCAGCGAATACAGCCGTGGCTTGTTCCACAGGCGCGGAACGAGGAAATACATGCAGGCGAAGGTAATCATCCCGTTCCATCCCAGCGCGCCGGAATGGACATGGCCGATGGTCCAGTCGGTGTAATGCGACAGGCTGTTCACCGCCTTGATCGACAGCATCGGGCCTTCAAAGGTGCTCATCCCGTAGAAGGCCAGCGCCATCACCATCATGCGGATGATCGGGTCGGTGCGGACTTTGTCCCAGGCGCCGTTCAGCGTCATCAGCCCGTTGATCATCCCGCCCCATGACGGCATCCACAGCATCACCGAAAACACCATGCCCAGCGTCTGCGCCCAATCGGGCAGGGCGGTGTAATGCAGGTGGTGCGGCCCGGCCCAGATATAGAGGAAGATCAGCGACCAGAAGTGGATGATCGACAGGCGGTAGGAATAGACCGGGCGCCCAGCCTGCTTGGGCACGAAGTAATACATCATGGCGAGGAAGCCTGCGGTCAGGAAGAAGCCCACCGCGTTGTGGCCGTACCACCACTGCGTCAGCGCATCCTGCACGCCCGCAAAGGCGGAGTAGGATTTGCTGCCGAGGAAACTCACGGGCATGGCCAGGTTGTTGACCACGTGCAGCATCGCGATGGTGATGATGAAGGCGAGGTAGAACCAGTTGGCGACATAGATGTGCGGTTCATGGCGGCGCAGCAGCGTACCCACGAACACGGCCAAGTAGGCGAGCCACACCACCGTCAGCCACAGATCGACATACCATTCCGGCTCGGCATATTCCTTCGATTGCGTGATACCGAGCAGGTAGCCGGTGGCGGCCAGCACGATGAACAGCTGATACCCCCAGAACACGAAGCGTGCCATTTGCGGGAACACCAGCGTGGTGCGGCAGGTGCGCTGCACGACATAGAAACTGGTGGCGATCAGGGCATTGCCACCAAAGGCAAAGATCACCGCGCTGGTGTGCAACGGGCGCAGGCGTCCGAAATTGAGGTAGGGTTCAAGGTTCAGCCACGGAAACGCCAGCTGACCGGCAATCACCACGCCCACCAGCAACCCGGCGAGGCCCCAGAACATCGTTGCAATCACGCCCCAGCGGATCACATCGTCATCATAGCGCGATGGGCCGGGCGGCATTTTGAAGATGCCCTGCGCGCGCGCCAGCGGATCATACCGCGTCGCCGTGACCGCAATCAGGATCACGGCGCTCAGCGCCACAATGCCCATGTGAATGGCAAACCCGCTGTCCGGGGTAAGCGCAATGGCCGCGATACTGGCGATCAGGACAAGCGCCCAGACCCCCAGCCGCCTAACGACTGTTTCCATGATTGATTATTCCTTCCGTCGGCACGTTTGTAGCGCGCCATCGCAATGATTGTGTTTGACCGAGATCAAATCGGGTTAGTTATTCGGGGAAGCCTCGCCATTGTGCGGCACGTTCCGACCGGCCAGCCCGGCGAGCGCGGTGACATCGGACAGGCGCACCTTCGAGCGCCCCTCGGTCGTCACCAGACCCGCCTCGCGAAGTTCAGTCAGCTGGCGGCTGACGGTTTCGATGGTGAGGCCAAGGGCATCGCCGATATCCCGGCGGCTCATCGGCAAGGCAAAGGCGCAGGCGCCTTGCGTGCAATCGGCCAGCCGTTCGGCCATCGAAACAAGGAAATCGGCGATCCGCGCGCTGGCGGACTTGTGCCCCATCTGCGTCATCCGCGTGCGGCTGCGATGCAGTGCCTGCAGCGCGCGGGTGAGCACCGCGCGCAGCACCGCCGGATCATCCTCGGCCGTGTTGAGAAACGCATCAGCGGGAAACACCAACAGGTCGCAATCACTGAGCGCGACCAGCCGGAAGTCTGCGCCATCGACCTGAGCGCTTTGGCGCAGAACGGACACCAGATCGCCCGCGAAATGAAACGCCAGAACCTGACCGCTTGGCGCAGGGGCGGCATGGGGCGCGACCAGCTTGACCGATCCGGCCGCGATCCACACCAGCCGGTCTGCGTCCGGATCGGGCGGCAGCGTTTCGCCCCGCACCAGATGCGCCGCAGTGCCGATGGCGCAGAGCCGATCGGCTGTCAGCGCATCGCCACTTGCCGGTGGCAAAGCTGCCCGAAACCCGGCCAGGGCGAAGGCAAGGCCCGTGGCGGGCGGAGGGGGGCTAAGAGTTGCCATGATGACGCGGCAATGCGGCAGGTCAAAGCAAAGGTCTTTGATCCGGATCAATGAGCGAAAGGGGCGGCACGTTCTATCCGGCGCTTACAGGCAGCAACCATCCTGGGCCGCGCAAGGCGGCCGCTGCTGCCGTTGAGGACACGTATAATGAAGACTTTTCTGATGCTTGGCGGGGCCGCTTTGGCGCTGGCCGCAAGCCCCGCGATGGCGCAGGACAACGACCGCGCCGGCGACATCCAGCTCAAGGTATTCGCCACGGCCGTGCTGCCCGATGGCAAGATCACCGACATCACCGTCAATCTGCCAGGCCTGCCTGCCTCGACGCAGACCAAGGCCAGCGACAACGTGACGCCGACCATCGCGATTGAATATTTCGTCACCCATAATGTCTCGATCGAGACGATTGCTGGCATCACCCAGCACGATGTCGATGCCACCGCCGGCCTGCCAGTGGGCGCCGAACTGGTGTCGAATGCCAAGCTGATTCCGGCGACGGTGACGGCGAAGTATCATTTCGATCTGGGCGGTTTTAAACCCTATGTCGGTGCAGGTCCGGCCTATTTCCTGTGGGTCGCCGATGATCCGGGCGCGGCGACGCTGCCGCTGGGCGTGACTGATACGGACCTGTCGAACGAATTGGGCCTTGCGCTGCAAGCGGGCTTCGATGTGCCGGTGAACGACACGGGCTTCGGCCTCAGCGTGGATGTGAAGCGGTACTTCATCGACACCACAGCGCGCTGGTTCGTCGGCAACACGCTGGCGATCGAGACGACCCACAAGCTGGATCCGTGGGTCATCAGCGCAGGACTATCCTATCGGTTCTGATGGCTTGGTCACTGGCGCAGGCAAGACTTAGCCCGCGCCAGGGGTGGCCCAGGGTCCGGTTAGCCACCGTCAACGAATGCTGATCTGGCAATGTTTCACGTGAAACATTGCCAGATTGGTTAATAAAATAAATCGCTGGTCCTGTGGTGCTGGTGAGGATCGTAAGCCCTTTGTCTGGAGGAGCAGGCGGTGTAGCCTGCCAAAAAGAAAGTATCAGACGAGGGAGAGTCGCATTGATCCACGCCGTAAAACGGCCCGAGAGTTCCGCAGGAACGCCGACCCATTGCACCCCCGAACAATATGACGAGATGTATCGCCGTTCGGTCGAAAGCCCGGACGCCTTCTGGCTGGAACAGGCCCAGCGGCTGGATTGGGCCAAGGTGCCGACCGTGGGTGGGGACTGGTCCTATGACCCCGTTGGTATCACGTGGTTCAAGGACGGTACGCTTAATCTGTGCCACAACGCGGTTGACCGCCATTTGCCCGCGCACGCCGATCGCACCGCGCTGATTTTCGAACCCGACGATCCGGCTTCGGCAGGCCGCAGCCTCACCTATGGCGAACTCCATGCGGAGGTGGTGCGCATGGCCAATGCGCTCAAAACGCTGGGCGTTGCCAAGGGTGACCGCGTGACGCTGTACCTGCCGATGATCCTCGAAGGGGTGATCGCGATGCTCGCCTGCGCGCGGCTGGGGGCGGTGCATTCGGTGGTGTTCGGTGGTTTCTCGCCTGAAGCGCTGGCCGGGCGGATCGAGGATTGCGGCAGCCGCTTTGTCATCACCGCCGACGAAGGCCTGCGCGGCGGCAAGCGCGTGCCGCTGAAAGCCAATGTCGATGCGGCGCTCGGCCTTGCCGCGCACGCCACGCCGGTCGATGGCGTGCTGGTGATCCGCCACACCGGCGGCGACATCGCGATGGTCGATGGCCGCGATCACTGGCTGGACGATATCGCCAGCGATGATGATTGCCCCTGCGAGGTGATGGGCGCCGAAGACCCCTTGTTCATCCTCTACACCTCAGGATCGACGGGCAAGCCCAAGGGCGTCCTTCACACCACTGGCGGATACGGCGTGTGGACGGCCACGACCTTCCACTACATCTTTGATTATCAGCCCGGCGAGGTATTTTGGTGCACCGCCGATATCGGCTGGGTCACCGGGCACAGCTACGTCGTCTACGGCCCACTGTTCAACGCGGCGACCGCGGTGGTGTTCGAAGGCGTGCCCAATTACCCCGATCACGGGCGGTTCTGGGACGTGGTCGACCGCCACGGCGTCAACATCATCTACACCGCGCCCACAGCCATTCGCGCGCTGATGCGCGAGGGCGATGCCCACGTCACCAGCCGCAGCCGCGCCTCGCTCCGTTTGCTGGGCAGCGTTGGCGAACCGATCAATCCTGAGGCGTGGCGATGGTATTTCGATGTCGTGGGAGAAGGCCGTTGCCCGATCATCGACACCTGGTGGCAGACCGAAACCGGGGGCTGCATGATCACGACGCTACCCGGCGCGCATGACATGAAGCCAGGCAGTGCGGGTCTGCCGTTCTTCGGCATCCGTCCGCAATTGGTCGATAACGAAGGGGTTGTCATTGATGGCGCGGCGGAGGGCAATCTGTGCATTACCCATAGCTGGCCGGGGCAGGCGCGCTCGATTTATGGCGATCACGAACGCTTCGGCCAGACCTATTTCAGCACTTACACGGCCAAGTATTTCACCGGCGACGGGTGCAAGCGCGATGCGGACGGGTACTACTGGATCACGGGCCGGGTGGACGACGTCATCAATGTCTCGGGCCACCGCATGGGCACCGCCGAGGTCGAAAGCGCGCTGGTGTCCCACCCCAAGGTCGCGGAGGCCGCGGTGGTGGGATACCCGCACGATATCAAGGGCCAGGGCATCTATTGCTACGTCACGCTGAATGCGGGCGTGGAAGGTGGCGATGCGTTGCTGGCGGAGCTGAAACAACACGTGCGCAAGGAAATCGGGCCGATCGCCACGCCCGATATTCTGCAGTTTACCGATGGCCTGCCCAAGACCCGCTCAGGCAAGATTATGCGCCGTATCCTGCGCAAAATTGCCGAGAATGATTTTGGCGCGCTGGGTGATACGTCAACGCTGGCCGATCCTTCGCTGGTCGAGCGGCTGATCGAGGGGCGGCAGAACCGCTGAGGACGGACCTGCGCCTGATCGCCTCGGCGCGTCAATCGGCCGGGGAAAAGGTGTAACGCAGCATCGGCGTTTCGATCACCAGCTGCCGCCCGTCGAGCGTCCGGGTGTAGCGGGTTGCCTCGGAAAGGCGCGCAAGTTCGGTGCCGAAACTCGGGTCAGGGCAGGCCATGCGGGTGCTGGCGACGGGGCCAATGGCGATGGTGCCGGCGCCGCTCATCGCTTGTCCCGCGGTCCAGGTTGACCGGCCCCGATTGCAATCGAGCTGGAGCGTCATTTCGCCGTCATTGCCGAAGCTGACCGTGTGCCGCTGTTGCAGCGAGGCGGTGAGCGTGGTGGTGCTGCCGCTCGTATCCATTGCGATCAGCGTCCATTCGGTCCCCGCCAGCGGGTGCGAGACGGTCGTCGTCGCGCAGCCGGACAGCGCGAGCGTGGCGGCGGTGGCGGCAAAGGCGATGCGAACGGTCATTCCTGAAACTCCCCAAAAGATGCGTTCAGCACATAGCCTGCGATCCTGAACACAGACAATCCGGGGCAAACAAAAAAGCCGCCGGAGCGCGAACTCCGGCGGCTTTTTGAAATGAAGGCGATGCAATCAGGCTTCGCGGGTGCCCGAAAGCGGCATCGCGCCAAAGGCGCCGGCGTTGACCGAACCGGTCAGATTGTCGCCATCGATGGTCGCTTCGCAATCGAGCGTCATCGGCATCGGCACGACCATGTTCATCTTCCACTTGATGGTGTTGCCTTCGACGGTGCCGTCATTGATGTCCATCGAGCCGAGGCTACCGACCAGCGAGCCAGAGAAGCTGTCACCTTCGGGA
Source organism: Erythrobacter sp. 'gip.4 top 5' (assembly GCF_056495765.1). Classification (NCBI taxonomy): domain Bacteria; kingdom Pseudomonadati; phylum Pseudomonadota; class Alphaproteobacteria; order Sphingomonadales; family Erythrobacteraceae; genus Erythrobacter; species Erythrobacter sp. 'gip.4 top 5'. Next base: position 1,314,817 of record NZ_CP200270.1, read on the forward strand.
ACGACGGTGAGCGTGCCGGTCTGGTCGCCCATCGGGCTTTTCACGATGGTCTTGTAGGTACCTGCAACTGACATAATCCAACTCCTTGGCAAGGGTGCGGACCCTGAGCGACCCGGCACTTCGACGCGATTATTTACACTCATGTCAGCGCGCTTCAACCGGATTCCGGCTGAAGCGCGCTGCGCTTTGGCTTATTCGCTGCCCATTTCGCGCTGCTCGATCGGCAGGCCGAGCGGTTCAAGCTGGCTGCGCACGACGCTGGCATCCCCTACCACAACCCACACGAACGTGTCGGTGTCGATCGCAGCGCGCGCTGCTTCATCAAGGCTCGCCGTGGTCTGTGCACGATAGATGCTGGCGAGGGTTTCCTGATAATTGTCCGGTCGGCCGAACAGGGCATTGCCCTGCATCGCGCCGAGCACTGCAGGCGAGGTTTCGAACCGGCCCGGCAGCGCACCGACTTCTGACGCGAGATTGCGTTCCAGTTCGTCAGCGGTAACGCCCTTTTCGGTCAGGAATTCCCTGGTTTCACGGATCATCTCTGCCAGCGAGTCCCCCGTGCGGTCCGCCTGGACGCCGCCTGAAATGCCGTACACGACCGCATTTTCGCGCGCCTGCGAACCGCCGCGCACACCGTAGCTCCAGCCCTTGGTCTCACGCAGGTTCATGTTGAGCCGTGCGAGGAAATTGCCGCCTAGCGAATTGTTGGCGCTGTTGAAGGCGAGGAACGCCGGATCGCCTGCGTCCAGCGGCGTCACTTGCGCGCCGTAGATGAAGCTCTGCGGCGAATTGGGCCGGTTGACGAGGATGATGCGATTGCCTTCGGCCGCCATGTTGGCGGCAAATTGCTTGGTGCCCTTGGGCGTGGCAGGCGCAGTCCAATCGCCGAAGACGGCGTTGAGCGCCGTCACGATCTCGGCCAGTGGCTTGTCCGAGATGACAAACACCTCGCCGTTGTCCGGACGGATCCAGCTGTCCTTGAAGGCGAGCAGATCATCGCGGGTGATGGCGCTGACGCTGTCCACCGTACTCACCTTCCCATAGGGGCTGTTTTCCCCGAACAGTTCGGGCGTGATCGTGCGCGCTGCGATGCCCTGGGGCGACTTCATCGACTGGCGAATGCCGGTGATGGTCTGGTTGCGCACTCGCTCCAGATCCTCGGAATTGAAGGCGGGTTCACGCATGATCTGACGCATCAGATCAAGGCTGGGGGCAAGATTGGCCGTCAGCGCTGAAAGCGTGAAGGTGGAGCGGTCATCCCCGCCGCCGACCGAAACATTGGCGCCCAGACGCTCACTCGCTTCGGCAATTTGCTGAGATGTCAGGTTTTTGGTGCCTTCATCGAACAGGCCCAGGGTCAGACCTTCCAGCCCGGCCTTGCCCACCGGATCCGCCGCGCCGCCGGCGTTGAACGCCATCGCCACATAGGTCGCCGGAACCGCATTGCGCCGGGCGTAGGTTACCTTCATCCCGTTCTGCAGCGTCGCACGTTCGATATCCGGGAAATCGAGTTCAGCAATGGTATCGATCGCAGGCTTGGGCCGCTCAACCGAAACGCTGATGGTCTCACTTTCGCGGTCACGCTCGGACGCGTTTTCGCCTTCGGCTGCGACCGAAGCGGCTTCTTCATAGGTTCCTTCGCGCTCGCCCGGTTCAAGCACCAGCGTGAAAGCGGGCTTGGTCATCCAACGCGCCATCGCATCCTTGACCTCGGCGGGGGTGACCGTGGCAAGCCGTTCAAGCTGGGTGGCGTAGAACGACGCGTCGCCCGCCAGCACTTCGCCGTTTGCCAGTGTCACGGCCTTGCCGCCGAAACCGCCGACTTGCTCAAGTCCGCGGATCGTGCTCGCAAGGTTGCTGGTAGCTGCGCGGCGGACTTCGTCCTCAGTCGGGCCTTCGGCAATGAACTGCTGCACGACCGCATCCAGCCGCGCTTCCAAAACCGCCGGATCCACGCCCGGCTTGACGGTGGCACTGACAGTCAATGTCCCGACCCGCTGGAAATCATAGATGCCGGAAGATACGCCCACCGCAAGCTGTTCGTTACGCACCAGCACTTCGTCCAACCGGCTCGAGGCAAGGCCGCCGAGGATTTCGGTTCCCACGTTGAGCGCGGTGAGATCGGCGCTGGTGATGCCCGGTGCGGGCCAGTAACGGCTGATCGAGGTCGCAGCGACCTGATCCTTCATCACGGTGCGCACCGGCGCTGCCAGCGGTACGATCTCGGCCGCCGCCGGGGTGTTGACAGGACCGCGCGCGATGCTGCCGAAGTATTTTTGCGCCAAGACCCGGGCTTCGGCGGCTGATACGTCGCCCGCCATCACCAGCGTGGCGTTGTTGGGGCCATATTTGTCGGTGAACCACTTTCGCACATCGGCCATCGACGCCGCATCCAGATCAGCCATCGAGCCGATCACGTTGTGGTTGTAGGGGTGGCCTTCGGGAAACAGCGTCTTGAGGATTTCATAGAACACCAGCCCACCCGGCTGATTGTCACCCTGACGCTTTTCGTTCTGGACCACGCCGCGCTGGTTATCGAGCTTTTCCTGCGTCACCGCGCCCAGCAGATAGCCCATCCGGTCGCTTTCCAGCCACAAGGCGCGTTCCAGCGCGGGGCGGGGCACAGTCTGGAAATAATTGGTGCGATCAAAATTGGTGGTACCATTGTAATCGGTCGCGCCCATTTCGGCGAGATACTGGAAATAATCCTGCGGCGCATTTTCCGATCCATTGAACATCAGGTGTTCAAACAGGTGGGCAAAGCCGGTCTGGCCTTTGGGTTCGTCCTTGGAGCCGACATTGTACCACACGGCCACGCCGACGACGGGCGCCTTGCGATCTTCGTGGACGATCACAGTCAGGCCGTTGTCCAGCGTAAACTCTTCGTAGGGGATCTGTACCTGTGCAACCAGAGCCTCAAGGTCGGCGGTCGCCTGCGGGGCGGCGGCTGGCGCGGTGGCCTGGGCAAAAGCCGGGGTGACCGGCGCGGCCAGCGCAAGAGCGAGCGCCGAAAGGCTGGCGGCGGCAAAACGATACGGCATGATCAAAAGACTCCGGTGGTAGGATCGAGCAAAGGTATAGCGCCGGTTAGCGCGCGGCGGTGGTGGTCGATACAGTGCGCCGATCTTTGGCAGTTGACCGCAGATCATCGCGCCAGAAGTGAACAGGCTTCAGCTTGTGATCGACGAAGAGTTGCATTTGATCGGTGTAATGCGGGCTGGCGGGACGCGTTGTTGCCGCGCCGAAGGGCTGGATCGAACGCGATCTCACCTTCTGGCCCGGCTGCCATTCGACCCACATGATGAAGCTGTCTCCATGCTTGAGGCTGAGGCGACCGTCTTCGGCCACGTCCCATGTGGTTGAAGCGCGTAAAGTGTCCGAGCCGCCGTCCAGCGGCAGGTCGATATTGCCCTGCCGCAGCCGCAGAAGATCGCTCATCGGCGGATCGAGCCGGCCGAAATGGGTGGTGAGGTGATCGGCGGCCGCTTGCAGTTTTTCGCCCACATCGGGAACGGCTTTCTGGTTGTAATCGGCCGACATGAAATCCCGGATCATCAACAGCGCGATGGCATCGGCCTTGCCCACGTTGTCGGCGGTGAAGTCCCACGACAGCATCAGATCGCGCGCTTCAGCCAGCTTGCCCTCAGCTTTCAGACCCTCCAACTCGGTGAACAGTCGGTCGACATAGCCACGGCGTTCGTAGCCGGTGTCATACTTGATGCGTTCCAGCGTCGCCCGGTCCAGCACACTGGCTTCGGACAGGAGCTTGTAAGCGCGCCATGAGCGGTTGGTCTGCTTCAGTTCGATACCCATCAGAGGCGAGAACGCGGCAGGATCAAGATCGCTGCCGGCGCCAGCGGCGGTGAAGGGGGTGTTGTTGGAATTGTAGACCCACCCGCTCGCCGGATTCACGATGCGAGGCAGAGTCTCGTAATCGATCGCGCCCTGCCAGATCAGTTCCGAACGGTTGCCGGCCAGGACCGTGCGCCAGTCAGCCGTCACGCCTTCTGGCCGATTGGGGATGGCGGCATTGTAGACAAAGGCGATCGTCCCGGCTTCATCAGCATAAATGAAGTTGGTGCTCGGGATGGCAAGACGCGCGATCTGCGCTTCCCATTCGGCAAAATTGGTCGCCTTGTTGATGCGGTAATAGGCATCCAACTGACCAAGCTGTCCGATCCCGCCATAGCGGATGGCAAAGGCGCCCTTGGCATTGCGGATCACCGGGCCGTGGGCGGAGCGCAGCACTTCGCGCCGGATCGGCAGGACGACCGGGCCGATCTTCACCGGCAACGTCACCCATTCGCTCTCCAGATCGCGCCATGCCCCGTCGAGTTTGTAGCGGTTACCGGTCTCGTCGAGCTCCAGCTCGTACACGTCGATCATGTCGGCTGTGTTGACTGTGTTAGTCCAGCCCAGATGCTCGTTATGGCCTAGAAAGGGGAAGGGCGATCCGGGGAAATTTGCGCCCGCAAAATGCCAGCCTTCACCGCTTTCGACGACCAGTTCGTACCACGCGACTCCGCCGCGCAAAGGCTGGTGCGAGTTCGAGATCAGGGTGGTGACCCCGCCGCCCTTCTCCGGCGCGACCGCAAAGGCGTTCGAACCGAGATGCTCGGCATCCTCGCCCAAGGGCAGCACCAGCGTGCGCGCTTGAGTGGGGGCGGGCGCACGATCGCCCGGCGGCGCAACCGGCAGGGGCTCCCGCGGGAAGCCGGGGATGTCGGGGCCGTGTTCGCGGCGCAGATCCTCGCCCGCCACCAATGGCCCGATCACAGCGTCCAGCCCGAAGAAGAACGGCTGGCGCAGCGCAAAGCCCGCTGCCACGTCAAGGCCGTTGACCGGAAACAAATTGGCCAGCTTCACCTCACCCGGATGCTGTTGGGCAAACTGATTGAGGCCTGCGGCATAGGCTTCGAACAGGCCCCGGGTATCGGCGGGCAGCTTGGGATATTCGCGGGTCGCTGTCCCGCGCGCATCGATCAGGTGATAGACATAATCAACCTTCGCGCCGTCCTCGCCCGCGATGGCGCCGTAGCGCCCGCGCGCCATCGCGACCACGTCTTGCAGTGTGAAGAAATCATCCTCGGCATGGGTAATGGCGACGCCGTAAGCTGTGTCGGCATCGGTGGCGCCGTAGATATGCGGCACGCCAAAATCGTCACGGATGATTTCGGCTGTGTACGCCCGCGCTGTGGGCGGCGTGCCGGCGCTCGCAAAGAAGGGCTCCCACGTGGCAAGCGCCGCCACAGCCAGCAAAAGCATCACGACCAGCGCAATGGCGCCGCGCTTGACCCACGTCATCTCCGATTTCTCTCCCAAATCGTATGGCCGCTTCATTGCGCGGGGGCGCAGCAAGGTCAAGGCTCGCCCCCTTTCGCATCATCAGCCTCTTGCCTTGCGCAGATTATGAACCCACCTAGTCCAGTAACACACCCGATTGCGATTTTTGCAGGACAGGGCTTGTGTTGCCGATAGGTCACACCATGTCCTGCCGGCAACCTTTGGAGGGGTTTGACGACATGAATCTGGAAAAATTCACTGACCGGGCCAAGGGCTTCCTGCAAGCCGCACAGACCGTTGCGATCCGCATGAATCACCAGCGCATCACGCCTTCGCATATTGCCAAGGCCTTGCTGGAAGACAGCGAGGGCATGGCGGCGGGGCTGATCCAGCGCGCAGGGGGGCAGGCGCCGCTCGCCGTGACGGCAATTGACCTCGCGCTGTCGAAGATCCCGGCCGTGACTGGCAGTGGCGCGCAGGCGACGCCAGGGCTGGATAATGATGCGGTGCGCTTGCTGGATCAGGCGGAACAGATCGCGGAAAAGGCCGGTGACGCTTATGTCACAGTCGAACGCCTCCTGACCGCGCTTGCCTTGTCGCAGACGGCCGCAGGCGAGGGCTTGAAAGCTGCAGGCGTCACGCCGCAGAACCTGAATACCGCCATCGAGCAATTGCGCGGCGGCAAGCGTGCCGATTCAGCCAGCGCCGAAAACACCTATGATGCGATGCAGAAATTCGCGCGCGATCTGACCCAGGCCGCGCGCGACGGGAAGCTTGATCCGGTCATCGGCCGAGATGAGGAAATCCGCCGCACAATCCAGATCCTTGCCAGGCGGACCAAGAACAATCCCGCCCTGATCGGCGAACCCGGCACCGGAAAAACCGCGATTGCCGAAGGACTTGCGCTGCGGATTGCCAATGGCGATGTGCCCGACAGCCTGAAGGGCCGCACCCTCATGTCGCTCGACATGGGCGCGCTGATCGCAGGTGCGAAGTATCGCGGCGAGTTCGAGGAGCGGCTCAAGTCTGTGCTCGACGAAGTGAAGCACGCCGAGGGCCAGATCATCCTGTTCATCGATGAAATGCACACCCTTATCGGTGCGGGCGCCTCGGAAGGCTCGATGGATGCCTCGAACTTGTTGAAGCCGGCTCTGTCGCGCGGCGAGTTGCATTGCATCGGAGCGACCACGCTCGACGAATATCAAAAGTATGTCGAAAAAGACCCCGCGCTCCAGCGCCGCTTCCAGCCGGTGTTGATTGCCGAACCCACCGTGGAAGACACCATCAGCATCCTGCGCGGGATCAAGGATAAGTACGAACTCCATCATGGCGTGCGCATCACCGATGGCGCGATTGTGGCGGCAGCGAAGCTGTCCGACCGCTACATCCAGAACCGTTTCCTGCCCGACAAGGCGATCGACCTGATGGACGAAGCCGCCAGCCGCATCCGCATGGAGGTGGAGAGCAAGCCTGAAGAAATCGAAGCGCTGGACCGGCGGATCATCCAGCTGAAGATCGAAGAAAGCGCTCTTGGCAAGGAAACCGACCGGAATTCCAAAGATCGCCTAATCGCCCTGCGCGAAGAACTGGCGAACCTTGAACAGCAGTCCGCCGAACTTACCACCCGCTGGCAGAACGAACGTGACAAAATTGAGGCCGAAGGCAAGCTCAAGGAGCAGCTTGATGGCGCGCGACTGCAGTTGGAACAGGCACAGCGCGAAGGCGATCTGGGCAAGGCGGGCGAGCTGTCTTACGGCACCATTCCTGCGTTGGAAAAGCAACTGGCCGAAGCGCAAGGGCAGGCTGCCAACGCCATGCTGCGCGAAGAAGTGACCGAAGAAGACATTGCAGGGGTGGTAAGCCGCTGGACCGGCATCCCGGTTGACCGGATGATGGCGGGCGAGCGCGAAAAGCTGCTGGCGATGGAGAGCATTCTGGGCAAGCGCGTGATCGGCCAGAGCCAGGCGATTGCGGCCGTATCCCGAGCCGTGCGCCGCGCGCGGGCGGGCTTGCAGGATCCCGGCCGCCCGCTGGGCAGCTTCCTGTTTCTCGGCCCCACGGGCGTTGGCAAGACCGAGCTGACCAAGGCGCTCGCGGGCTTCCTGTTTGATGATGACAGCGCGATGGTGCGTATCGACATGAGCGAATTCATGGAAAAGCACGCGGTCGCTCGCCTCATCGGCGCGCCTCCGGGCTATGTCGGTTACGAAGAAGGCGGCGTGTTGACCGAGGCCGTGCGCCGCCGCCCCTATCAGGTGGTACTATTCGACGAGGTCGAGAAGGCGCACTCGGATGTGTTCAACGTGCTGTTGCAAGTGCTTGATGATGGCCGCCTGACCGACGGGCAAGGCCGCGTTGTGGATTTTGCCAACACGCTGATCATCCTCACCTCCAATCTTGGCAGTCAGTACCTCGCCAACCTGCCCGACGGGGCTGAGCCCGCCACGGTTGAAAAGGATGTGATGGAGGTGGTGCGCGGGCATTTCCGGCCCGAGTTCCTCAATCGTTTGGACGAGATCATCCTGTTTCACCGGCTCGCGCAGGAACACATGGCCCCGATCGTGGAAATCCAGGTGGGCCGCGTGCAAAAGCTGCTGAGTGATCGCAAGATCACGTTGGACCTGTCCGAAGCAGCGCTGCGCTGGCTTGGCCGGGTGGGGTATGATCCGGTCTATGGCGCACGTCCGTTGAAGCGTGCGGTGCAGCGCTACCTTCAGGATCCGCTGGCCGAAATGTTGCTGGAGGGCAATCTGCCCGATGGCGCAACGCTCGCGATTGATGAAGGAGACGGGCAACTCAGCATGCAGGTCAGCTAAGCCAGTTTCCCGCTACGGTGCGTTGTTACAAAAAAGGCCCCGGTTTCCCGGGGCCTTTTCTGTTTATCTTGATCTTCCGATTAGAAGCTCAGCACCGCGCCGGCATAGAAGTAGCGGCCCAGAACCGGGAAGATCCCGCTACCTTCACCGCGACCATCGAGCGGCTGCGGCGGCAGCTGATCAAGCACGTTATCGATACCGCCGTAGAACCGGAAACCTGTGCCTTCGGGCTCAAAGCCAAAGCGCAGATCGTGGTACACTATATCCGGGTAGTAACGGAACGGCGTGGCATCGGGGTTGATCGGATCGCGACCCTGGTGCGAGAACTGTGTCTCCCAGCTGTTCACGGTCTGGCGACCCACGAAGCGTGCGTTGTAGCCCAGATCGAACTCTTTGTACTCGAACGTCGTGAACAGGTTAGCCGCGATAGTCGGGAGGCCAAGTGTACCATTCAGACGTTCCGAACGCTCAGGTTCCGAAATGAAGGTGAAGTTCACACGGTTGAGGTTGTAGGTCAGCACACCGCGCATATTCAACCGCAGGTCGGCCGACAGGTCGGTGACGAAGTCAATCGACGCATCGATGCCTTCAGCCCGCAGCTGAGCGTAGTTGAACGGCTGGTTGATGAACGACGGGCCGATGTTCTCGATCTGAATATCTGGCACGCCGTCGAACCGGCGGTTCAGCTGACCAGCAAAGGTCAGGTTGGTCAGCGGATCATTCGTGGTACGCCGGAAGGTCGCAGCACAGAACGGGTTGTCGAGGCCTACAGGGTCATCATAGCACTGGTTGATAATGGCCTGCGGAGCCACACCGCTGATCACATCGTTGACCTTGATGTTGTAGTAATCGACCGAGAAACTCAGGCCCGACACAAAGCGCGGCTGGAACACAGCCCCGATCGTGATGCTGTCGCTGGTTTCAGGGCTGAGGTTCGGGTTACCGCGGTTGATCCCCGAGATCCCCGAAGCCGCAACGTTCGTCCACGGACGGGTTTCGCCGTTGATCTGGATCGTGGTCGGAACCCCAGCGGCCGCGCAGTTACGCGCACGATTGGGGTTGTCGTTGATCACGGTCTGACCGCAAGGGTCAACCAAGCCGTTGAGGAACGTTTCGGAAGCGGTCGAGAAAAGATCGCCGATGTTCGGTGCCCGAACAGCGCGGGCATAGCTGCCACGAAGACGCAGACCATCGAACGGCGAGTAGATCACACCGGCGTTGTAGGCCCAGACGAGCTTGTCGAGGGTGTTGTAATCCGAACCGCGGAACGACCCTTCGAGCGTGAGTTCTTCGACGAACGGCATGTTGCCCAGCAGCGGAACGCGAAGTTCGCCGAAGAATTCGCGGACTTCCTGCGCCGGCGGATCGAACGCACCGATGGCATTGAGGAAGGTCGCGCCGCTGACAGTCAACGAATCGAAGGCCGAGAAGGCGTCTTCACGGCGGTATTCCGCGCCCACGGCGAAGCCGATCGGGCCACCGGGGAGTTCAAACAGGCCGGTCGTGTCACCCGAAAGGAAGCCCACCACATTGATCTGTTCAGCCCACTGTTCACGCGAGGCAGTCGACAGGACGTAGTCCTTAGAGGCTTGGCTCAGAGTGTTGAAACCGAACGGGTTCAGCGGCGAGCAGTTCGGATCAGCCGTGGCCGGATTGAGGTTAACGCGGCAGACGATGTTGCCGTTGGCATCACGCGCCGCATCGCTCGCACGGTTGTAGTTGGCAATGTTTACGTTGCCGCCGGTATCGTAGAAAGTTTCTGAACGACCATAGTTACCGGCGATTTCGTAGCGCAGGTTTCCGGTCGTGGACAGATCGCCCTTTACGCCGACAACAACACGGTAAAGTTCACGACGGTGATCTTCCGCACGCGTACCGAGGTCGTAGTTGAACCGGAACGAGGAGAAGGTTGCCGAGCCGTTCTGGACTGCCGCACTGTTAGGATCGAGGCCGTTGATGGCGATGATCTGCTGGCGGGCTTCGTCGGTCAGGAACGGATTGTCGAGACGGAAGGTCGAGCGCAGCAGACCAGTGCTGAAGGTCGGCTGGGTCGAGGTCTGGATCGAATCGACGCGCACATACTTGGCTTCGAGGAACGGCTGGAAGGCCGAGCTAATGTCCGCGTTGATGAACACGTTGGCGACATAGCGCTGCAGTTCAGGAAGCAGCTGAGCTTCCTCGATGCCGGTCGAACCAAGACCGCCCAAAACGCTGCCGCCGACAGGACGAAGGTCCGCATCGGGCACGCTGCGCACCAGACGGGTGCCGGTGGGGTCGAACGCCCAGAAGTGGTTAATGCCGCCGCCGGTTGGCGAGAAGGTGCCCGGAACAACGCGCCCGTTCGGGCCGCCAAGGGTCGCGGTGGACGCACAGCTCAGCTGGATTTGCTGTGTGGTGCGAGCGCGCGCTTCCGGCGTGAGAGCAGCCCATGCCGCATCGCTGAGGTTCGGACAGACTGTCTGCAGCATCCCGCTTTCGTTAAGCTGCGGGAACCGGATGCCGCTCACCAAGGTGGTGTTGGGGACGCCGTCGAAGTTGCGGTTCGGAGTGGGGGTCACTGTCCGCGTGAGCGGGTTGTATGTGCTCACCGGCTGAGTCGTGGTGAAGCCATAGGTGCCCGTAAGCGCACCCGTTTGACCATCACGTTCACGCATCAAGAGCTGGTTCTGATTGGCGTATTCACCAGCGAACGAAATGTTCAGGCGGCCGTCCATGAAGTTCTTACCAGCGGTTACGCTGACGAACTGGTTGCCCGCATCGCCTTCGTCCGAGATACCGGCACGGCCATTGATGCGCAGACCTTCAAAGTCGGTCTTCATCACGAAGTTCACGACGCCGGCAATAGCGTCCGAGCCGTAAACACCAGAGTTACCACCGGTCACGATGTCGACGCGCTCAAGCAGGTCAGACGGGATCGTGTTGACGTCAACGTCATAGGTGCCGGGCGACGATGTCACATGACGGCGACCGTTCTGCAGCACCAGGGTGCGCGAGGTGCCAAGGTTACGAAGGTCGAGCCGGTTAATGCCGGCAGTGCCGATGAAGCGGGTCGAGTTTGCTTGCGTGAAGGTAGACCCGAGCTGTGGCAATTCCGCCAGCGCATCACCAAGTGAAAGCGAGCCACGCTCAATCAGGTCACGTGCCTGGATGGTAGCGATCGGGATCGTCGAATCGAGGTTAGGACGCGAGATGCGCGAGCCTGTCACAGTGATTACGCTTGCAACGTTGTCCGCCACGCGATCGTCGCCGGCTGCAGTCGCGCCTGTATCCGTCGTAACGTCCGCGTCCTGCGCCACCGCCGGCGATGCGATTGCAAGAGCGGCGATGCCCGCTGTTGCAAAAAGGCCGATCCGAGGACCGAAGCCGTTCAACTTCTTCATTACGTAATGCCCCTTGTAAAAAGCGAAACTCAGCACGAGCACCACACACTCGCGCCATTTGGCTTTTAGAAGGGATATTGCCGGCGGTCGCAACGGCGAGTTGCTACTCTCAGGGTGTATAAGGCAATTAAGTTACGGGCAGTGGCGATTTTGCAACATTTTCCCGCAATGGTCACATTGTCGCTCGGTTAGGTCTCCTGCGGTGAGGATGCCATGGGCCAGCGGGTTTTCGCAAGAGTCGGGCATGCCTGTCGCACATACTCAAAGGGCACGGCCATTGAAGACTGTCTCCCGCCTATTGTCATGCAGCAGGCGGAGCCCCGGCGGGACCCGGTGATCTGTCCGCCTTCTGGCTATTGATGCGTGGGAAATAGCTGCTGAACGCGCCATGGCCCTCCCGTTGCCGCAAAAGCGCAATATGCCACGCCGTTTGATGTCGGGGCGCTCCGAGATGTGATCAAGTCAGTCAAGGCTTCGCTCAACGGAAAGGATCTGGTGATATCCAAAATGGAAAGCCGCAGAAGCGAATAAATTCCTGGATTTTCAAGGATAATGATCGTTCCCAGCCTCTGTGTCGCGTAATGGCCAATCCGGTGGAGATTGTTTCAGCGACTTTGGTAAGTGGTGCGCAGACCTGCCGAACAATGTAGCAGGTCTTGCGCAAAGCCGTGAAGAACCAGGATAAGAATATGCGCAGCTACGCCTCGTCCTCATAACACGTTGAAGCCAGCAAATTCAGCCGGCTTGGTGACAATTTGTCTGATGAACACACTGCCAAACGATCTGGACTCGATCCTCGTGCCCACGGTTGTAGCGGTGACTGATACGACCAAGAGCGATGTCGTCGTCAGATTTCGGCTTCGCTTCTACGATAACGTCAATTATCAAATGGGGCGCGTTCGCCCGTCCTGCGCACGTCGGGATGCATCTGGGGGTCCCTTTCGACATTGAAGGCAATGCGCGATTCACGCACAGCATCAATCCTGTATCGCACGAGTTGCAGGTCTTTTTTCGCGTGCCGGCCATTTCATCAACGGGGCTGAGGTCGAAGAAAAGGCTGCGCTGTTTCAACTGGATTTTGAACCCTACCGAGTTGGCAAGAAAGTTTTCCAGGACGAAAATGCCGGCATGATGGGCGTCCAGACCCACCGATTCCTGGCAACGACACGTTTGTTGCGGCAATCAGTCCGGGCGCAAAGATGGAACGCCTTCAATACGATGAACAGGAAAAGGCGCGTCACTATGTGCTTGAGCAAGAAATTTCTCACACGCACCAGCGTTAAAGTCGGCGGTGTGACCGGCGCTTGTACTGGTTGGACTAGGATCGCGGCATTGCGAAGCTGGGCAGACACAACCTGTCGATCAATCCCGAAGCGCTCGCAGGTGTAGCGGACATCCGCGATTGCGTAGGCGGCGAACGCGTCGCTTCTGTAGGCTTTGGCAAGACCAACCGAACCGGACTATTGTTTGTTCGTTCTGATGCGTGGACTGTGTGGCGCCTTGCCGACTTTTTTATCCGTACGACCTGCGTTGGAAAATCGCCATGGCTTGGCTTTCTCCTGTTTTGCAAAAGTAATCATCGTTTTGACAACACACTGGTTTGCTTGTCCGTCTGGTCACGAACATGCGAGCCGCAAATGTTGCGCGGTTGACTATGTTGCTGGACGTTCGTGATTAATTTGGCGCAAGCTGATTGCGTGATATGCCTGCGCCCGAACGGTCCGTGATGCGGGACGGACAAAACCAATCGTGGAACAGACCATTTAGCCAGATAGCTGGTTTTCCGATCGTTGCGTCCGCGTTTAATCGTTCGACCAAGGGAGGATGAAGCCGGTCAAGAATGCAATTATTGGCCGTTCATACCAACTTGCTGACTTTCGACGATGTCACGCGCGCCGCGATTACCGACGCGTGCAACAGTTTCCCACTCGCGGTTTGTCATGCAAGTTTTTGTGCGCTTGGCGAGTGAACCAATCACGCGATCAGTGCGGCAGCGGACGAAATCCGGATGATTTTTGTCAGAGACCGCGCTGGTTGATACGGGGATAGTGGTTGCTGGCGTATCTTGGGTTGCAGAAGCGGTAGCTTTTGCCGCTTGCTGGCCCGCCGATTGCTCTGGCGCATCTTGCGCTGCTGCTGGCTCCGCCTGAAGCAGCAGCAAGGGGACCGCCACGGTGAGAGTCAGCAACATAAATCTTCTCCAACAATCCTAATACCCAGAAAGCGTACAGGCTTTTCCAAAGAAAAAAAGGGCGAGCCTTTCGGCCCGCCCCCAATTTTTATTAATCAGCGTCCGAATTAGAAGCGGAGGCTGAGTGCTGCTGCGTAACGACGGCCAAGGGCGTCGTAGCTCGACGGGAAGATGTTGCCGCTGTTGAACGCGGTCGTCCCGATTGTCGAACCGACAACTGCTGGCTTGTTATCGAGCAAATTCTGCACAGTGAAGGTGAACGTCAAGTTTTCCAGCGCATAGAACTGCGCCGTCAGATCGAAGTAGCTTTCCGCCGGGATCTGCGTGAAGTCGACATCGCCAAACAGCGTGGTGTTGCCAATAAATGCCGGGCCCTGTGAGGCGACATCCAGAGGCTCTTGCTCAACACCGTCGAGGTAGCGCCAGCGCAACGACAACAGCGCATCGTCAGCAAAGGTTAGTGAACCGCGGGTATCCACCACGAACTCTGGCTGAATGGAGCCGCAGTTGACCGAGTAGAACCCGACGCAATCACGGAACGGCGAGTCAGCCGAGCCGGTGATGGCCTGGAAACGGTTCTGGTTGGTCCAGGTACCATTTACACCCAGATCAAAGCCGATCGAGTTCGTGAGCGATGTACCCCAATTCAAAGAGACATCAATGCCATCGGTCTTGATGCGTCCGAGGTTGGACAGACCGAGCAGCAAACCACGAACTTCGTCAGGCGAACCATCGAGGCCGCCGGTGGTGGGGCTACGCGCGATCAGCTGGCAGAAAGGGTTGGCCGCAAAGTTCAGTTCACCCTGATAGCACCCATCGATCACGTCACCGATACCCGGGGTGCCAATTGCGCCATCGAGCTGGATGTTGAAGTAATCGACCGAGAGCGACAGACGGGGCACGGATGCCGGAGTGGCAACGAAACCAACCGTCCACGTATTAGCGATTTCGAAATCAAGGTTCCGATTGCCGCCTGTCGTTACGTTGATCTGGCCAGCCGCCGGCTGCAAGATCGAACCAATCTGGCCAGCGGGTGAACCCTGTGCCTGACAAAGGGCCGAAAGCTGCGCGTTACCGACAGGTGCTGCACCAGCGCACGGGTCATTGGCCAGGCTATCAAGCTGGGTCGTTTCCGGGAAGAACAGTTCACTGATGTTCGGTGCACGTGCGGCGCGGGAATAGTTACCGCGGAACTTCAAGCCATCAAACGGTTCCCAAGAACCGCCTGCCTTCCACGTGTATTCGGTTCCAACGATATTGATGTCCGAATAGCGGCCACCCAGTTCAAGCGTCAGGCTTTCGAAGAACGGTACACCTTCAAGCAAAGGAACCACCAATTCGCCGAATACGTCAACAGCCGTGTACGAGCCTTCAAAGTTCGGGCTGGCCCCGCCGCCGCCAACAACGGCGCCCGGAGTTTGCGATGCTTCGTCGGATGACGTGGACGCCTGATACTTGCGGTAATCAGCGCCGATAGCGAAAGCGACTGGAGTGGTGGCGATGGCGAAGGGCAGATCACCGGAGATCAAGCCATTGACCGTGCTGATCGATGAAACATCAATCACCTGTTGCGTCAAATCAAACGCGAAGGCGAGTGCCTCTGGCGAGCCGAGGTTACCTTCAGTGCCGAACAGGTTCAGCGGTGCGCAGCTCCGCGAAGGATCGATACATTGGACCCCGCCAGTCCCGTTGGGGATAGCCAAGACCGACTGCTGCAGGCGATCGAGCCGGGCAAATCCGCCCTGCTGCTGAATCCGCTCAGATTCGCCGTAGGTACCCGACAGGTCCCACGAGATATCATCCGTGATCCCGCCGCGAGCACCAACAACCATGTTGAACAAGGTCGTGTCAAAGTCGGAGACACGAGGACCCGCTTCGGTCGACCGACGACGCACTTGGGCGCCGAACTGCACGTAATCCGGGTTCGCAGCACCATTGGCCAAGGTCGGGCCGAACTGCGTGTTGCGCGCCGCGGTGAACTGCGCCGGGGTCAAACCAAGACGATCGCCAAAACGCTGTGCGATCGCATCAGGGATGAAGGGGTTGTTCAGGTTGATCTGATAGGTGTTGAAGAACGAACCACCAGGAGCGATGATCGTCGATACGGTCTGCTTCGAGAAAACGCCCTGACCGTAGACTTCAAGCGCGTCGGACACTTCGTAATTTGCTGAACCGTACATATTGTACCGTTCAAACGGCGTCTGGAAGATGTTGGCCGGGTTGAAGTTGAACGGACGGTCAAACGGGCCGACATCTGTCCCTGCAGCATTGATCTGACCAGACACTGCCGGTCCGGGGCCTGCCGGGCCGACGATGAATGCGGGAACCGCGGCGGATGAGCCGCCGGCGAGGCCGGTGAAGGAGTCGACGTTAAACTCCGAGAACGAGCGGTCGCCCTGGAAAACACCGTCTGTGTTCTGATACCCAAGGCTGAAAACGGCATTACCACGACCGTCGGCGAAATTTGCGCCCATCGTCAAATCGACGCGCTGGGTTAGGCCATCGCCCAGTTCGGTAATCTGATTGCTGGCGTCCAACTGAACGCCTTCAAAATTCTTCTTCGTGATGAAGTTCACCACGCCAGAAATTGCGTCGGCACCATAGGTTGTGGTTGCGCCGCCTGTCAGAATTTCGGTCCGCTCAATCACAGCAAGCGGGATGTTGTTAAGATCGACGATGCCCGACTGATCAGCTGGCACAAAACGGCGTCCATCGAGCAAGACAAGGTTACGTTGCGCGCCAATGCCACGAAGGTTGACGAAAGATGCACCGCCGTTGCCATTGTTCACGGCCGACCCAATGCTCGGCACTGCGGAGGGCAGTTCGCGCAGGAATTGCTCTGCCGTGTTGGTCTGGCGCAGCTTGAGTTCGGTGTCGGTAACAACTGAAACCGGGCTTGAAAGGATAAGGTTGGGGTTCGAAATGCGCGAACCGGTCACGACAATCGCATTGCCCGCCGCTTGGTCAGCTTGTGTTTCGGTTGTGCTCTGGTCTGCGTCTTGCGCAAACACAGGCGTTGCTGCCATCGCAAGCCCAAGCGTGGCTGTGCCAACGCTAAGCTTGAGTTTGGTTGAAATCTTCATTTTGGTCATGTTCCCTCTTATGGCCGAAGACCTTCTGAAGGCCTCCGTGTTGCTTGATCAACTCCCTATCAGAGGGAGCAAACATCCAGCCTGTAATCGTGGGGTCGAGTTAAAGCGCACCCCGCAGCGACACCCGTTGGCGAATGGCTCTCCTTAAGCCAAGCTCTTCCCGAGCTGTAACAACGGATCGCAAGCCGATTGTAACCTCAATGCAACACTTTTGTCCGTGTGGCTTAGACATTCGACAAGCCATCGGCGATGGTCGCGCAAGGCGAAGCATGGCGCGGGTTCTGGTGCGCTGCGTCAGTTAGGCCTGATAGGTTGCAAGCGTGGCATTGATTGCCGCGTGTAATTCAGCACCCACCGGTTCGGTGCGGTGAAATAGGGGGCAGCACTTCCGGGTGCCGCCGCGCAAGGACTGGCCAAGCCTTATTGAAACCGCCCTGTGGAGCCGATGAAGCAGCGCAAACGCGTGAGCCACCAATACGTATCGCGCCAACCCGCATTCAGCATCGTCCGGGCTTCTTACTAACGCGTGGTCAAATCGTGCCACGGCATCACGTGCTCCGCCTTTGGTTCAACCCGTGCCCAGTCGTGAAGCGCACGCAGGCGCCAGCGAAATGCGCCTAAACCCCCTTGGAGCCGCCCGCTTTTGGCGCCAATTCGCCCGCCGCACCCGCACGCAGAGCGTCACCCGGAAGATCGCGGTGGGCCGCTTCTGCAATGGCCTTCGCATCAGCGGCCGCTCCATGGACACAAATGGCGGGACACAATCTACACAGTGCAGCTCGCGGCACAGGAAGCAGGGTTCATGCATTAAAGCGCGGCTTAGAGCGTTCACCAACTTCGTCCTCATCATCAAAGAACAGCGGGTATTCGCCCTAGGCTGGGTGCCAATCATCATGCGCAAGTTTGGGTTCCGATAGGGCGGCCAAGATAGTGCATGGGGCCAAATCCTGCTGGCCTTCCGCTCGGACTTGGTGAGATCAAGTCCAGTCATGGCGCCCGTGAAATCCATGAAGGCGGATACATTGATGTGTTTGCATAGAGTTTCGTGCGCGCTGCGAAGTGTTCTTTCGCCATTGCTTATCGGCACTCACCAAGGGGTCTCGCGAGCGAGCAGTTTGCGCGTACTCGCTCCGGTCAAAACATCGCGCAGATGAACGCGTCCTGCCGCAGCAAAACGAGCTGCAAGCGCCTTGCGATCAAGCGCTGCGTTAAGGTCGGTCGGGGTCTTCGTCGCCCGAAGTTAGGAGATGCCGGCCGCTGTGCTCGCGCCAAGGCAAGCGCAGGGCGGCCAGACCGGTCATCATTTTGTCAGCTTGATTTGATGGGATGCCTTCAATAGGCGGTTCGAGGGACGCAGGTGGCGCAATGAAACTGATTTGGCGCCAACGTGTGAACGCATAACCAATGCCGGGAGAGAGACATGACCACAGCTTATATTGTCGAGGCCGTTCGCATTGCGGGCGGGCGCCGCGGCGGACGTCTGGCCGGGGTCCACCCGGTCGACCTGCTGGCAAAATCGCTCGATGCGATCGTTGAGCGCAGCGGGATCGACCCCAAGGCTATCGACGATGTGGTCACCGGATGCGTCAGCCAGGCGGGCGAGCAGGCCATGCAGATCGGGCGCATGGGCGTGCTGGCATCAAAGCATCTCCCGCAGTCCACCCCCGCCGTCACTATCGACCGCCAGTGCGGTTCTTCGCAGCAGGCGATCCAGTTTGCGGCGCAAGCCGTGATGAGCGGCACGCAGGACGTGGTGATCGCCAGCGGCGTCGAAAGCATGACCCGCGTGCCGATGGGCTCCAATGTGACCTTGCACATGAAGGAAGGCCTCTACAGCAAGGCTGCCGGGATCGAGGCGAAGTATCCGGGTATAAATTTCAGCCAGTTCGTCGGCGCCGAGATGATCGTGCAGAAGCATGGCTTCTCCAAGGACGATCTGGACCGTTTCGCCTATGAAAGTCACCAGAAGGCGATCGCCGCGACCAAGGCCGGTGCCTTCGAGCGCGAGATCGTGGTGATCGAGGTCGAGACGGCAGAAGGCACGCAGTTCCACACCGTCGACGAAGGCATCCGGTTTGATGCGACGCTCGAAGGCATCGCGGGCGTCAAGCTGATCAGCCCCGATGGCGCGTTGACGGCGGCGTCGGCCAGCCAGATTTGCGATGGGTCTTCAGCGGTGCTGGTGGTAAGCGAAGCCGCGTTGAAGGCGCACGGCCTCACCCCGCTGGCGCGCATCCATAACCTGACCGTGACGGCGGGCGATCCGGTGATCATGCTGGAAGAACCGCTGTTTGCGACCGACAAGGCCTTGCAGCGTGCCGGGCTTACCATTGACGATATCGACCTTTACGAGGTCAATGAAGCCTTTGCTTCGGTGCCGCTGGCATGGCTCAAGCATACGGGCGCTGACCCGGCCAAGCTTAATGTCCACGGCGGCGCGATTGCGCTGGGGCACCCGCTGGGCGCGTCGGGAACCAAGCTGATGGCGACGCTGGTTCACGGCCTGCACCGCCACGGCAAGAAGTATGGCCTGCAAACCATGTGCGAAGGCGGCGGCGTCGCCAACGTGACAATCATCGAGGCGCTTTGAACGAGCACCTTGCGAAGAACCCGTTCGTGCTGAGCTTGTCGAAGCACCGTCCTTTTTGGGGGGACGCGGGACCTTAGAAAGTGCAGCCCTTCGGCAAGCTCAGGGCGACCGGATTTGTGATCTAGGAGAGAATCATGGAAGTTTCTGCCAATACCCCCGCCGTCGTCACCGGAGGAGCCTCGGGCCTCGGCGCGGCAACGGCCCGCGCACTGGCTGCCAAGGGCGCCAAGGTTGCGATCTTCGACATGAACGAAGAAAAGGGCGAAGCGCTCGCGGCGGAAATCGGCGGCGTGTTCTGCAAGGTCAACGTGACCAGCGATGACGATGTCGATGCCGGTTTCGCCAAGGCCCGCGAAGCTCACGGGCAGGAGCGTATTCTGGTCAACTGCGCCGGAATCGGCAACGCAATCAAAACCGCCAGCCGTTCCAAGGAAGATGGCTCGATCAAGCACTTCCCCGTTAGCGCGTTCGATTTCGTCATTCAGGTCAACCTGATCGGCACCTTCCGCTGCATCGCCAAGTCGGCTGCGGGCATGATGACGCTGGAGCCGCTGGACGAGAATGGCGAGCGCGGTGCGATCGTCAACACCGCGTCGGTTGCAGGCGAGGACGGCCAGATCGGGCAGGCTGCATACTCTGCGTCGAAGGCCGGCGTGATCGGCATGACGCTGCCCATCGCGCGCGACCTGATGAACGAAGGCATCCGGGTGAACACCATCCTGCCGGGCATCTTCGATACCCCGCTGCTGGCCGCTGCGCCGCAAAACGTGCGCGATGCGCTGGCGGCATCGGTGCCGTTTCCCAAGCGTCTGGGCGTGCCGACCGAATACGCCAAGCTGGCCATGTGCATGATCGAAACCGGCTACTTCAACGGTGAAGACGTACGGCTTGATGGCGCGATCCGCATGGCGCCGCGTTAATCCGATCAGCCCCTCTTCGTTCAATCAGAACGGAGAGGGGCTATGCCAGCCCGTCGATCTCGGGTCGCACGAACAAGTCGCACAGCGGTTGAAGCTCGGGAACGGCGAAATGCTCTGCCCAGCGATACGGATCGACTAGCGCCTCGCAACCGGCTGGTACGTAATGGAAAAATAGTAAGTGGCAAAATCCCCCCGCGATTTTCGGGCGGCGATAGTGCCACTGCGAACTGCCGTTGAACAGCAGCGCCTGATTGGACTGCAGCAGGTAATCAGTAAAACCATAGGCCGGATCGGCGATGATCGCTTCGGGATCGAAGCTTCGCGCAAACTCGGCTGTGGGCCACTCGACCGCTCGGCTGACATGAATCGGCCACGCTGCGTCTTGTTCGATACAATAGTCGAAGGTGTACATGGCATTGGGATGATCCATGTGAAGATCGCATTTGCCTTTGGCGCCATAGCGGCTGAGGAAATTGTAGCTCGATGTCAGCGGGCAGCCGACGATGGCTTCGATCCGAGGGCGCACCTGATCCTGAAGTTCAAGGAAGAACGGGTGGTCCCAGACCACATCCCGGCCAAAGTCGGCGTTTTCTCTATCCTGCTGACCGGATTTCTCGACCTCGACTTTTCGGCTGACGGCGATGATTGCTTCGCGGGTGGCTGCATCGAAGACATCTTCGATCAGCGTTTCAGTGAAGGTTGGTGAAGGTTTGATCGCGTCAAACCCCGCGAGGAAATCGGCCAACGCATCGGGCCGCACCCCTTTGACATAGCGTTTGGCGACTTCGAACCGGCGTAGAAACTGCGAATCATACCAATGCACCTGATCGACTTCGCGGATGGCTTTGGCTGCTTGAAGATGCAGCGCAAAATAGGCCGGATCGCGCAATCGCGCGCGCGGATCTATGGCGGAAATCGGACGAGTTTCGGTCATCGTCTTCGCGTACTAGCCACGAACAACGGCTGCAACCGCCAGATTAACGCAGCAGCGGCGCTCGCATTTGCGGGGGGTTTTCTTTTATGCGGGCCATGGCATCACAGTGGCGATAAGGATGAGAGGACGATTATGACCCAATACACCCAGATCAACGTCACAAAAGCTGATGGCATCGCCACCATCACGCTGAACCGTCCCGACAAGATGAACGCGTATACCCGCACTATGGGAGCCGAGATCATCGCGGCGATGGACGATATCGACGCCGATGATGGCGTGCGCGCGGTAATCTTTACCGGTGCGGGGGAGCGGGCGTTTTGCGCGGGCGCAGACCTGACGCCGGATCACGGAGGGCACGTGTTCTCCGATCCGACCGAGGTGGGCGACCTGTCCGATCCCAAGGTGCGCGATGGCGGCGGGTTGCTGACGTTGCGGCTGTTCGAATCCAAGAAGCCGCTGATTTCGGCCTGCAACGGTGTGGCAGTGGGCGTGGGAGCAACGATGCAGCTGGCAATGGATATCCGGCTTGCCAGCGAGACAGCGCGCTACGGCTTCGTCTTCGCCCGGCGCGGGATCGTGCCAGAGGCGGCGTCCAGCTGGTTCCTGCCGCGGCTTGTCGGGATCGCGCAGGCGCTGGAGTGGTGCTACACGGGCCGCATCTTCGATGCTGCCGAAGCCAAGGCGGGCGGGCTTGTCCGGTCGGTCCATGCGCCCGCCGATCTGCTTCATGCCGCGCAGACCCTGGCGCGCGAGATCGCCGACAACACCTCGGCCCTGTCTGTCGCCATGACGCGGGCGATGATGTGGCGATTGATGAGCGCCGATCACCCGATGGAGGCGCACAAGATCGATAGCCGGGCGATTTACCAACTCAGCCGCGGAGCCGACGCCAAGGAGGGCATCGCCAGCTTCCTCGAAAAACGCAAAGCGATGTATCCCGGTAAGGTTAGCGCCGACATGCCCGATTTCTATCCGTGGTGGGACGCGCGCACCTATGAATGACGATGCCGGCGAGCTTGCCGGGTTTCTGCCGTATCAGCTTTCGGTTGCCTCCAACGCGGTCAGCGGGCTGATCGCGGAACGCTATCGCAAGCGGTTCGGTCTGAAGATCCCTGAATGGCGGGTGATGGCGGTGATGGGCGATCGCGGCAGTCTGACGCAGCGCGTGCTGACGGCGGCAACCCTGATGGACAAGGTCGCGGTCAATCGCGCGGTCAAGGTGCTGGAAGAACGTGGCTTGATCGCTCGGGTGCCCCATCCGGGCGACGGCCGTTCACACCTGCTGGCGCTAACGCCTGAGGGCAGGGCGATCCACGCTGAGGTCATGCCGCTGGCTCGCGCGACAGAACGCGAATTGCTGGCGGACCTTGCGCCGGGAGAAGAGGATACGTTGCGCGACCTGCTGGCTGCGTTGCGCGCGCGGGCGCTCAGGCTGGCCCGTCAGACGCATGAAGGGCCAGAGCAGGATTGATTCTGCTCCGGCCCTGTGTCGTTCAAAAGGGATCAGCCACTGGCGCCAATGAAATTGTCCGAGATTGAACAGGCTGCAGGCCCCAGAATGACAACAAACAGCGTCGGCAGAATGAAGAGGATCAACGGCACGGTCATGATCGCAGGCAGACGGGCCGCTTTTTCCTCAGCGCGCATCATGCGTTCGTTCCGGAATTCGGCAGACAGCACCCGCAGCGCCGAAGCCAGCGGCGTACCATAGCGTTCGGTCTGAATCATGGTTGTCACCACGCCCTTCACCGCGTCCAGATTGACGCGGTAGGCCAGATTGTTGAACGCCATTTTGCGTTCATTGAGGAACGACAGTTCAATCGCGGTCAAGGCGAATTCGTCGCCCAACTCAGGATAGGCGCGGCCCAGTTCCCTGGCGACGCGATTGAACGCGGCGTCCACCGTCAAACCGGCCTCAGCGCAGATCACCAGCAAGTCGAGCGCATCGGGCAGACCCTTCTGAATTTCCTTGGTGCGCTTTCCCGCCTTGTTGCTGAGGTAAATTTCCGGTCCTTTGTAGGACATGAACACCGTGCCGGCAAACACGGCCAAACGCTTCATCGGGCCCCAATCTGGCCAGAATTCAATGCCGTAAATCAGCGCGCCCATGAAAATGCCCAGGACAATCGGAAGGATTGCCCGGATGCCGATAATCAGAACGGCCAGTTCTTTGTTGCGATAACCGGCGTGCGCCATCTTTTGCTGGATCGCCTTGATCTGGCTTTCCTGCAGCACGTTGAGACGGCCAAGACTGTCCTTGACCTTGTCGGTTGTGTCGGTCCGGCGCACCAGGCTGGAGCGCTTTTTTGCGCCAGCCACGACGATCCCCGCTTTCAATTGTTCGCGCCGCGCCTCCAGCGCCTTGACGCGCTTGGCCATCGGGTCGCGGATCGTAACCGCGGCATAGATCGCGAGCATCACCGCAAACGCAGCAAAGCCAGCGAGCAAGGTGCCGACGAAGAGGACATCGAAGCCGAGCAGGGTCGGTCCGGTGGGTTGGTTGATCATGCTGTTACGCCCCCTGCCATCAGATTTCGAAACTGATCATTTTGGACATGATGAAGACGCCCAAGCCCATCCACACCCCGGCGCCAAGTCCAGTAACGATCAGACGATCATCCGTGAAAAAGCCGCCCATGTACTCGGGATTGATGTATGAGATCGCTGCGAACACCAGGAACGGCAGCGCGCCGATGATGTAGGCCGATGCCTTGGATTCCGAACTCATCGCCCGGATCTTGAGCTTCATTTGCGCCCGCTTGCGTAGCACTTCGGCAAGGTTGGATAGAGTCTCGGCAAGGTTGCCGCCTGTCTCACGCTGGATCGCTAACGTGATCGTGAAGAAGTTGAATTCGGGAATACCAAGCTTGTCGGCGGTGTCCTGAAGCGCATCTTCCATGGTCTTGCCGACCTTGATGCGGTCGATGACAGTCTTGAATTCGGCGCCGACCGGGCCGGGCACTTCGGTCGCGATGATGCCGAGTGTTTCTGTTACCGGCAGACCAGAACGCAGGCCCCGCACCAGCAATTCGATCCCGTCCGGAAACTTGGTGATGAACTGGTCGGTGCGTTTGTTGATGAGGTAGCCAATGACCATGTGCGGCAGTCCAGCGCCGATGAACAGGCCCACCCCGAGCGAAAGCATCGGCGTCCGGCTCAGCACGAACACAATCACCGCTACCACCATCGCCAGCCCGATCGAGGCGTAAAGATACTGGGAAACAGTCCAGCCCTTGCCGGTCCGGTCGAGGCGGATCGCGAGCGCCTCACTCCGCGAGCCTGAGCCTGCGACCTTGAAAGCCTTCGGCTTGCGGGCGGCGACAGCGCGCTTGAATTGGGCATCAACCTTGGCATCGACACTTTCCGAGTGGCGGCCTCGCAAGGCCTGTACTCGGCGCTTTTGCGCTTTGGCTGAACCAGAACCGGAAACCGCGACATAGCCCAAGACCAGCACAGAGAAAATCACCAGCGTGATGAACAGGGTTTCAATGAATTCCATGTCTGTGGTTCCTGGCTCGGTCCGCCGGGTTGCAGCGGGTTAATGCTGTGTCGCCTAGCGAGGGGGCGGGCCGCCGTGGCACGCCGCATCCCCCACGCTGCCGGCGGTCAGTCGGCTTTGGTCAGGTCGACCTTGGGCTTTTTGGAAAGCATGGCCTTGAAGTCGAAGTTGCCCAGCAGCGACTTTTTCTCCCCGGTGGCCATTGCCATATCTTCCGAACTCACACCCATCACGCGCTCGGCAATCTGCCTTATCGCAGCGGTCGCCTTGCTCGAACGATTGGCGTCGACCAAAACCTGCCCCAGCTTGGCTGCGTTCGATGCCGCCTTGATGTCATAAGGCACCATGAAATCGATCTTGCGTTCGATCGACGCTTCAAAATCGGACTTGCTGATTTCGGCCAGCGCCGGCTGCACCTTGTTCGCGACAATCATTGGATGTGCATGGCTCGCGTTTGATTTCAGCCATGAAAGAATGCGGATCGTGTCGCGCGCAGACGCAAGCGTCAGTTCGCACGTCAGCACCACTAGGTTCACGTCAGCCAGAAGCTGCGGAAAATTGATCAACATGTTGCGTGGCATGTCGATGACCGTCATCTCAAACGCCTGACGGAATTCGTCCTCCAGTTGCACGAAAGCCGCTCCATCGGTCATCAATGGCTGGTTGATCGGCGCTTCGGCGGACAGGATTGACAAATTGTCGCTTGCCCGCACCATCGCACGTTCAATGAACAGCGGATCAATTCGGCTCGGGTTTTCAATTGCATCGCTCAGGCCGCGGCCCGGTTCCAGATCCAGCGCCAGCGCGCCGGTGCCAAAATGGATGTCCAGATCAAGCAGCGCGGTGGCCGCCTTGTGTTCATCAGCGAACAGCCAGGCTAAGGAAGTCGCCAGCGTCGAGGCACCAACACCACCGCGGGTTCCCACGACAGCGGTGGAGATATGGCGTTTGGCGGCATCAGCATCACCTGCCTTGGGTGACATGAACGCCGCCAGCGCCTGGCTAAGCGCATCATGCACTTGCTGGGCCGAAAGCGGCTTGAGCAGGTAATCATGAATCCCGCTCGAAAGCAGGTCACGGTACAAGCGCACATCGTTGACTTGGCCGATGGCGATCACAACTGTTCCTGGCTCGCACACTTCGGCCAGCGCATTGATATCGTTCAGCGGATCGCCGCATTCCGATAGATCGACGATCAGAATCGCCGGGCTGGCGCTGACAGAAAGCGATTGCACGGCATTGCGTAGGCCGCCTTTGTTGCACTTTTCCGGCTGCCAGCCGAGTTCGATCACCACCGGGCGCAATACATCCAGCGCAGCATCGTCGCAGATATAGGCGGCAAAGGGATCGCGACTTCCGGGGATACCGGATTTCCAGGGAGCATTCATGGCTTAGTTACCTCCTCCGCCGCCAGCGGTTCCTGCCGCCTGCAAGCCGCCCGCACCAGTGGGCGGTGTTTCACGATAGGTCGAAATCGCCTTGTTCGAGGTGGCGATCACGGTTTCACTGGCGCCCTTTTTGCCTTCAAGCAGATCCTGCGGATCGGCGACCATGGCTGCCAGATTGCTGTTGACCGCACAGCCGTAGCCGGGGCTGAGGCCATTGGTGTAGTTCATGTCGGATTTGGCCGACCAGTCCGGGCAGCCTGGCACGCTGGCGGTGGTGCGGGTGATGACCACGCGGGCCTGACCCGGCTGGACATACCCTGCGGTAACCGGCGCCGTTTCACTGAGCATCAGGCCATAACGCCCCGCAAGATCGCGGATCGCATTGTCAACGGCAGGGTTCTGGCCCGGATTTTCCACCGCGATACGATCGCCGTAACGAAGGTCCATCGTTTCAAACCAGCCGTTAAGGCGCTGTTGTTCGGAAATCGGCAGGCCAGCCGTGGTGGTGTTCACGTCAAGCACCATGTTGGTGCGTTCGACCACCGGAACCTTCGTCGAGTAAAGCGAAGTATTGGTGGGCATCCCGCCGCACCCGGCGAGGCCGAGGCCCAGCGTGAGTGCGAGGGCGAGCGTGGTGTGTCGTGCAATCGGCATCGTGGTCACCTTTCTCACGTTAAAGACTAAAGCCCGGGGTTGCGGCGCTGGCCTCACGTTCCTGACGACGGTCCTTCTTGCCCGCGCGGCGCGGTTGTTCGGGCTGCATCGGGACAATGCCGACCGGATCGGCTTGGCTTACGTTAGGTTGCGGTGCATCGGGCTGTGCGGCGACAGGGCCGGGACGTTCTTGGCCCGATACGCCGGCGTTGTTCTGGTAGCCCAAAAGCTGCTCAAACTCGTTGGCTGAACGATAACCGTCGGTCGGCAGCTTGATGTCCTTGGCGTCCACCGGCTTGACCAGATAGGGGGTGACAATGATCACCAACTCGGTTTCGCCTTTTCGGAAACTGCGGCTGCGGAACAGGTTGCCAAGGATCGGTACATCACCCAGACCCGGTGCCTTCTCGAGCGAGTTCTGAGAGTTGGCGCTCATCAGGCCGGCAATCATGAAGCTTTGGCCTGAGCCGAGCTCTACAGTCGTTTCGGTGCGACGGGTGGTGATGGCAGGCACCTGAAAGCCATTCAAAGTGATCGCGCCCTGCGTTGAAAGTTCGGAGACTTCGGGGCGGACACGCATGGAAATGCGACCGTTGGAAAGAACTGTCGGGGTGTAGGCAAGACTGACGCCGAACTGGCGAAACTGCACTGTCACCTGACCGAGGCCCTGGGCCAGCGGGATCGGAAATTCGCCGCCCGCCAGGAACGTGGCAGTTTCGCCAGAGAGCGCAGTAAGGTTCGGTTCGGTGATAGTGGTCACCAGGCCCAGCCGTTCCGACAGATCGAGCGCGCCCAGCGTATCGATACCGAACAGACGACCAATACCTGCAAGCGTCGTGCTACCGGCAGCCTGTGTCACCTGGTTTCCGGGCACCTCGATGAACTGACCAGGGTTGTTGATGTCGGGGACCGTCACCAGGACGTCATTTCCCGTACCGAGAGCGGAATTCGGTCGGATGTTGTTGAAGAAGCCGGTACGCCCGGTGCCGACGCCGATCTGCATTCCGCTTGACCCGTCAATCTGCGTCAGGTTGCCGCCGATCTCGCGGACCAGGCTGCGGCTGACTTCGGCAAATTTTACGTGCAGATTGACCTGAAGCGGTGTTGCCGTCTTCAGGCGGCTGATAACATTGGCCTCTTCGCCTAGGAACGCTGTTACCAATCGTTCGGCTTCGGCGGCATCTTCGGGTGCGGCCACGGTGCCGGTGAGCAGCACGGTGTTGGTGCCCATGGTCGAAATGCTGACCTTGGCATCGGGCATGGCCATTGCGAGCATCTGATCAATGCTGCCGATGTTCGAGCCCACCCGGATGTTCGCCGAGAAAATCACATCGCCGCGATCATTGCTGGCATAGATGGTGGTTTCACCCCCTGCCTTGCCGAAAACGTAAAGCTGGCGCTGCGACTTTACCTGAACGTCGGCGACCGAGTCATTGGCAACGAAAACATCCGCCATGGTGCCAGGCACTGTCACCAGTTCACCTTTGCCGATCGACAAGACGATTTCCTGCGCCGGGCTGACGATCTGCTGCGCGGTGGCGGTTGCCGCCGGCATTGCTGCAATCGGTACTGCGGCCAGCGCAGCCCCCAGCAGCTTCATCTTGAATGTGCGTGTCATGGGTTGCCCCCCTTCGGGTGTGCCACGGCGAGCCTGAAGAGCAGGCAAGCGATAGGTCATGATGTTTGACATGGGTCCGATGCCTCTTAGTTGATCACGGTCATGCCAGCAGCTGGGAGCGTTTTCCCGGCGCGGCGGACACCACTTTGCTGACTGGAGAGGATCGACGTGCTGTTAGCCTTGGCACTGACCGGCGTGTCTTCGGTGTCTTTGCCACGGGTCACCCGCACGCTTGGGCCGGAGTAGGCAGGTGCGGCGTTTCCACCCGACGGCGCTTCGGAGCGGGCCTGTGCCGGCGCCTGATTGTAACTATTGGCGGTTGGCTGCGGCTTGGACGGGACCGTCGTGCGCTGGAAGCGCGAAACATCGCCGCCAGTGACATAGGTGGTGCCCTTGTCGATCGGCCGCGACATGGCCGCCTTCAGCATCGATTCTTCCTGCTCCGGTGTCGCGTTGGCAGGCAATTGGATGTCGCCTGAGGCCACGGCCCGTTCCAGCTCTGCCGGGCTATCCGCAAGCGAGCGAAGCACCAGGCTGATCGTTCCGATGGTCTGCGCCACCGCAACCTTTTCAGCGATTTTGGGCGTCACTTCGAGGGTGACGTTGCTGAACTGGTTGACCACAGTCTTGCCGTTCTCGTCGGAGGTCTTCTCGACGGTCTGGTCGGTTGCCAGCACCCGCAAGTTGCGCAGCACCGTTTCCGCCGTCTTGAGTGATTCGCCGTCCCCTTCGCCCGCCACATTCTGGGTCAGGACGAGATCGACACGGTCACCTGCGAAAATGAAGCCTGCAACGCCCGTCGTTGCCGACACAGGGACGGTGACCGCCCGCATGCCCGGTCCGAGCGCCGCCGCGAGGAAGCCGCGATCGCCCGGCGCGACCAGCGAGCCTTGCGTGACCGGTTCACCTGCAGTGATCGGATAGCGGACCACGGTGCCGAGCAGCGTGTTCATATCGGCTTCGCCATCAATGAAATAGACGTCCTGCACCAATTCGGTGGGCCAAGGCTGGAACCCCAGCGCATCGGCGGTGATGATTGTCCCCGCCGTCAGAGCCCGCTTTGCAACAAGCACGCGTGGCCCGGTGGGCTGCGCTGCTTCAGCAACGGGAGCCGAGCTTCCGGCAAACATGCTCCGTGCGGCAAAGGCCGTCCCGATCGCGATGATCAGCGCGCCGAGCAGCAGAACCAGTTTCTTCCTATCCATGGCTCAATAAGCCCCCTCGTATATGCCCTTGGTTGGTTAGCGGGCAGGTATGGTTGCGATGCGTAAGCTGTGACTGGTTAAGATCGGGTTCACGCACTGGTGACGGCCAGCGTTCCAGCCGGCCAATAATTGAATGCGAGCACCCATAATCCGCCAAAGGCGATGGCCACGCCGTAGGGGATCGCAATCCTGTCTTTCTGACGGCGGATCGTGTGCCAACCGACCATCACGATCGTCAGCGCGCCGCCTGCCAATGCCATCACAAAAAGCAATTCGACGAAATGCTGTGGGCTCACCCACAGGGCCAGAGCAGTCAGCAGCTTGACATCGCCGCCGCCCATCATCTTGAGCGCGAACAATCCGGCAAACAGCGCGAAAGCCGCCAGCGCCACGCCCAGCTGGATGGCGACATCGGGCCATAGCGACAAGCCGCTCGCCCACCAGAACGCCGGCGCTGCCAGAGCGATGCCGCCATTGAGCCAATTGGCGATCTGGCGCCGTCGCAAATCGGTGAACGCGGCAAAGACCAGCGCAATTGCCAACGCGATCAGCAAACCGTAGGAAATGGAACTCATCGACTTCGTGCCCCCGGGGCGGGCCTCGCAGGAAACGCGGGCCGTCCTTCATCGGGACACTGCTACAGGTTATGACTTACCAAATAGTAACCACGCTTAACGGCTTGCGGCCGTGTGTTGAAGGAATGCGCCCATGATCGATCGCCGGAGCATCCCGTCTCACGCGCAAGAAAGCCTGTGGGCCGCGGCTGACGGTCATGCAGTGCGCCGCATCGACTGGCGGGGCGCAGCGGACACCCGTGATGGCCCGCGCGGGTCGATTTTGTTTCTGCCGGGACGCGGCGATTTTTACGAAAAGTATCTCGATACGCTGGAAGAATGGCACCGCGCCGGGTGGCGGGTGACGGCGGCGGACTGGCGCGGGCAGGCCGGATCCGGGCGGCTGGGCAAGGATCCGGTCACGGGCCACATCGCGGATTTCGGCATCTGGGTGGATGATCTGGCGGCGCTGTGGGACCGCTGGATCGTCGAAACGCCCGGCCCCCATGTGCTCGCCGCGCATTCGATGGGCGGGCATCTGGCGTTGCGGGCGCTGGCGAGCCGGCGTATCCACCCCGACGCGGTGGTACTGAGCGCACCGATGACGGGCATTGCCGGGCCAGCCTTGCCCTTGGCGTTGCTCCACACGGTCGCGCAGACGATGTGCCGGGTGGGTGATCCGATGCGGCCTGCGTGGAAGTGGAGCGAAAAGCCGGGTGAGCTTCCCGCTGCCCGATCCGATCTCCTCACCCACGATCCTGACCGCTATGCCGACGAACAATGGTGGCGCGATCACCGGCCTGAGCTTGTGATGGGCCCGGCCAGCTGGCGCTGGGTCGAACGGGCCTATGCCTCGTGGCGGGTGCTTGATGCGCCTGGCGCGCTGGAGGCCGTGGACGTGCCGGTGCTGCTGATTTCCACTGCGACGGACCAATTGGTCAGCCACCCTGCCAACCTCAAAGCCGCTGCTCGCCTGCCGAGGGGCGAACTGCTGGCATTGGGCAGCGAAGCGCATCACGAGGTGCTGCGGGAGGTTGACGTTGTCCGCGACAGCGTCATGCAAGCGATTGCGACCTTCCTCGACCGCGTGGCTCCCGGAGAAACAATCCCCGCATGATCCATGATTTCGCCATTATCGGCGCCGGGATGGCTGGCGCCAGCATCGCCGCCGAACTCGCTCCTCATGCCAGTGTGCTGCTGCTGGAGGCGGAAGATGCGCCGGGCTATCACGCGACCGGGCGATCGGCCGCGTTCTGGGAGGAATGCTATGGCGGCCCCGGTGTGGTTCCGCTGACGCTCGCCTCAGGCGCATATCTTCAGGAACACGGTTTTCTCACGCCGCGCGGCGCGCTCTATGTCGGGCGCGCCGAGGACCGCACTGCGATGGACGCCCACGTTGAAACCTTTGCCGGCACCGGCGTCACTATCGAACGCCTGTCGCCCGCTGGCCTTGCTGCCAAGGTGCCCCATATCCGTCCGGAATGGAGCGAGGCTCTGCATCAGCCTGCCTGCGCCGATATCGACGTGGCGGGGTTGCACCAGCATTACCTTGCCACGGCCCGCCGCCATGGCGTCACCATCGCCTGCCGTGCGCAAGTGAGCGGATTGGTGCGCGAGGGCGGGGCGTGGCGCATCATGTCTGAACGCGGCGAAACCTGGCGCGCCGCCACCATCGTCAACGCCGCCGGGGCCTGGGCGGACAGCGTTGCGCAGATGGCTGGCGTGCGCCCCATCGGCATCAATCCGCTGCGCCGCACAGTCGCCGTGCTGCGCGTCGAACCGCAAGCACCTGCCGATCTGCCGCTGGTGCTCGACATCAATGGCGGGTTCTATTTCAAGCCGGATGCAGGCCGTTTGTGGCTAAGCCCGCATGACGAGATACCGTCTGCGCCGTGCGACGCCGCACCCGAAGAACTCGATGTCGCCATCGCCATTGACCGCTTCCAGAGCGTGACCGATTGGCGCATCGCGGCAGTTGAGCGGCGCTGGGCGGGCCTGCGCAGTTTCGCGCCTGATCGGCTGCCGGTCTATGGCCGCGATCCGCACGACCCAAGCGTGTTCTGGTTTGCCGGGCAGGGCGGGTTTGGTATCCAGACGGCGCCCGCAGCCGCGCGTTTGGGAGCGCAACTATTGCTGGGGCAGAGCCGGGACGCGATGACCGCCAAGATTGATCCCGCCGCCTATGCGCCTGCGCGTTTCCACCCCGCCCGCGCCGCGCAGTCGGCCTAGCCAGCGGCGGGCCAATCTGTCATTTTCTAACCTTGTTGAACCACAAGGGAGGGGCAGCCGATGGCGCACACATTCGAAATCTACAAGGATAACGCGGGCGAATTCCGCGTGCGGTTCAAGTACAATTCCGAAGTGATGTTCTCCACGCAAGGCTATTCGAGCAAAGCCAGTGCGCAGAACGCGATTGATTCGATCAAGAAAAACGGCCCCGGCGCCGAGGTTCAGGACAACAGCTGATCACGCGCAGGCGGCGGGATTTAACCTCCCGCCGCAATCCGCGACGCTTCGGTGCTGGCCAGCGCATCAACCCGTTCGTTTTCGGGATGACCATTGTGGCCTTTGACCCAATGCCAGGTGATCTGGTGCGGGCGTGCCGCCTCGATCAGCTCGTGCCAAAGATCGGCATTGCGTACCGGCTTCTTTGATGCGTTCATCCAGCCATTGCGCTGCCAGCCGTGAATCCATTTGTTCATCCCGTCGAGCACATATTTGCTGTCGGAATACAGATCGACCTTGCACGGTTCGATCAGCGCATTCAGCCCCTTGATTGCGGCCATCATTTCCATGCGGTTGTTGGTGGTATCAGGCTCCCCGCCCGACAATTCCTTTTCGTGCGCGCCCATGCGCAGCAGCGCGCCCCAGCCGCCGGGGCCCGGATTGCCCTTGCACGCGCCGTCGGTGTAGATTTCGACCTGTTTCATGGCAGATGCTTTGGCGCGGCAGCGATCAGGCTGCAAGCACGCCTTCGCCCGCCCGGTGGTAGAATTCCCAGCGCTGGACGAATTGCATCGGATCCTTGCGGGTTACGAGCGCATCGTCAGGGGTATCCAGCCAGTCCTCGGCCCGGCTGGCCACGAACCGGAGGCACGCCCCCTTGGCGACATCGGGAAACAGCTGGCGTTCAGCGGCCTCGAGCAGGCGGACGCTTTGATAGCCCGCAATCAACGCCGCGCCGCAATCGGCGCGGTAGGCATTGGCGCTATCGAAGCACCACGCCGCGTGCGTGACGGCCAGATCGAGCAACATCGGCCCGGTGCAGGCGAAGTAGAAATCGATCAGCCCGGTTACGCGGTCGCCCAGCATCAGGACATTGTCAGGGAACAGATCGGTGTGTGTCTGTGACTGCGGAAGGGCAGCAAGATCAAGCGCAGCGGCAGCATGGGCGTGGGCCAGCATGGCGGGCAGCCCAGCGTCAATCGTGGCCAAGGCTGGCGCTCCGCAGGCATCAAGGATCGCCGCCGTGGCAGCAAAGTCCATTGCGTTGGCGCGGGTTCGCGGGAAATCGCGGGCCGCCAGATGCAACTGCGCCAGCACCTCGCCCACGGCGCGGGCCTGGGCCGGTGTGGGCCGGGTGGGAGACACGCCGGGGAGAAATTCGATGAGCGCGGCGGCTTTGCCTTCGACCGTCCGATACGACGCGCCATCGCGATCATGCATCGTCCGCGGCACAGGGCAGGCCTTACTGGCCAGATGATCGAGCAGATCGAGGAAATAGGGCAAATCGCTGTAATCGATTCGCCGTTCATACAGCGTCAGGATAAAGCGTGTGCCAGAACCACCGGTGCCGCCTGAACCCCCCGTTGTCTCCACCAGCCAGTTGGAGTTGGACACGCCTTCGGCAATGCCCTTGGCCGAAACCAGTTCGCCCACATCGTAGTGTGCCATCAACCGGGCGAGGTCTTCGGCTCCGAGATGGGTGTAGACCGCCACCTGCGCCCTGGCCTTATTCGGTCAGCTGGCGGGGCAGCTTGAACACCATCTTTTCGACCGTTGCCGTGATTTCCTTTTCGCTGATTGTACGGTGTTGTGCGAGCGCGGCGACAACTTCGCGCACCAGCACCTCGGGCGCCGAAGCCCCTGCCGTCAGCCCCAGCGTTTCCACGCCTTCCAGCCAAGCGAAGTCGATTTCGTTGGCGCGCTGGATCAGCTTGGCGGGGGTGCCGAGCCGTTCTGATACTTCCACCAGTCGCAACGAATTGGAGGAGTTGGGCGCTCCGATCACCAGAACCAGCTCGCAGTCATGCGCCAGTTCCTTGACCGCAGCCTGCCGGTTGGAAGTCGCATAGCAAATGTCTTCAGCGCGCGGGCCGGAGATATTCGGATAGCGCCATTCGAGCGCTTGAATCACTTCACGCGTGTCATCGACCGACAGAGTTGTTTGCGTAAGGTACGACAATTCTTCCTCGGAATCGAACGGCAGCTTGTCGACATCCTCGATTGTTTCGACCAGCGTCATCTGTCCGGGCTCGACCTGTCCCATCGTGCCGATCACTTCGGGGTGGCCTTCGTGGCCGATGAAGATGATGTGGCGGTTCTTTTCGATCTGGCGTTCGGCCTGCCGGTGAATCTTGCTGACCAGTGGGCAAGTGGCATCGACATACAGCAACTCGCGGCGTCTGGCCTCGGCCGGGATCGCTTTGGGCACGCCATGGGCGCTGAACACCACCGGCGCATCATCGGGCACTTCGTCCAGTTCCTTGACGAAGATCGCGCCCTTGGCCTTCAGCCCTTCCACCACATATTTGTTATGGACGATTTCATGCCGGACATAGACTGGCGAGCCATAGCGTTCGAGCGCCTTTTCGACGATCTCGATCGCGCGGTCGACCCCGGCGCAGAAGCCGCGCGGGGCGGCTATCAAGAGATTGAGAGGCGGGCGGTCCGCCACGGTCGCTGCGGCGTCGGCGTCGGATGCTTGAAAGGGCGCGTTCATATCGCTCCCTCTAGCGCTTTCCCCGCGTCATCGCTAGGGCGCACGAGAACGTAAATGCTAGGATGGCTTTGATGAAGCTTCGCGCACCCGCTTTTTTTGCTCTTTCCGCCGCCATGGCCTTGGCTGCCTGTTCGAACGAGGGCGAACTGGTGCTGAACGAGGGTGTTGGTATCACAAGCGTGCTGACCCTTTGTCCCTCGGTCGGTATTCCGGACTACACCGGTGATGTCACCACTTTTCGCAGCGCCGAGGATACGACCACGGCCAGCCTTGATGTGTCCGCGGCGATGACCGATCTGCGGACCGTATGTAACGACGCCGGCGAGCAAATTTATTCCGAAGCCTCCTTTACTGTGAACGCGCGCCGCACCGATGCACGCGGCGCGCGCAGTGTTGAACTGCCCTACTTTGTCACAGTTTTGCGCGGTGGCAGCGCCGTGGTGAGCAAGCGGCTGGGCACCGTAACGCTGACCTTTGCCGACGGGCAGGATCGCGCCACTGCCAATGGCAAGGTCGGCAGCTTCGTAAACCGGGCCGATGCCGCCTTGCCCGCTGATATCCGTGAGAAAATCACGAAGCGACGCCGCGCCGGTGATCCTGAAGCGGCGCTCGATCCGCTGGCCGACCCCGAAGTGAAGGCCGCGATTGCCCGGACGCGTTTTGAAATGCTGGTCGGTTTCCAGCTGACCGAGGCGCAGCTGGCGTATAATGTGACGCGTTAGGGTTTGCGCGGGCGCCTCCGCGCCCGCGTCCTCGGTGCGTTTCCGTCGCTTCGCGCCGGAGTACCTGCGGGCGGCCATGCAGGTGTGCAGCGCACGTCTGCGCCTTCGGCTACGACTCCGGCCTTGCGACGTCTTCGCGTCATTTGGTGAATTCCACCTAACGTCTTCGCGGACTTGACCCAGGACCCCGCTTTCTATCTTGCAGGCGCAATATTCCGCGCACATCGCACGAGACCAACATGACCCAACCCACTACCCTTTACACCACTTACACGGCGTTGATCGAAACCGTGCTGACCCAGCTTGTGGACGAAGGCGTGCTGCCCGCTGGCACCGCGTTCACCAACGTCACGCTGGAGCCGCCGCGCGATCCTTCGCATGGCGATCTTGCCACCAACGCCGCGATGGTGCTGGCCAAGCCTGCCGGCATGAACCCGCGCGCGCTGGCCGAGGCCATCACGGCCAAGCTTGCCGCGCAGCCGACGATCACCAGCGCCGATATTGCCGGGCCAGGCTTCATCAACCTGCGGCTAGTACCTGACGCATGGATTGATGAATTGCGCGCCATCGCCGCGCTTGGCGATGATTACGGCCGCTCTGCCATGGGCGGGGGCCGCGTAGTCAATGTCGAATATGTCTCGGCCAACCCCACCGGCCCGATGCACATGGGCCATTGCCGCGGCGCGGTGGTAGGCGATGCGCTCAGCAGCCTGCTGGAATTCGCCGGCTATAAGGTGACGCGCGAATATTACGTCAACGATGCCGGCGCGCAGGTCGATGTGCTCGCCCGCTCGGTGCATCTGCGGTATCTTGAGGCGCTGGGGCAAAGCGTCACCATCCCCGAAGGCCTGTATCCCGGCGAATATCTGGTCGACATCGGCCAAACCCTCGCTGCCGAGTTCGGTGATCGCTACGCCACCGCACCCGAAGGCGACTGGCTGAACCTGTTCCGCACCCGCGCGGTCGCGGCGATGATGGACATGATTCGCGACGATCTGGCGACGCTGGGTATCAAGCATGACCTGTTCTCCTCTGAGGCCGAATTGCAGGCCTCGGGCAAGGTTGATGCTGCCGAAGCGTGGCTGCGGAGCCATGACCTTGTCTATGACGGTGTGCTCGAAGCGCCCAAGGCCAAGGCCCCGCCCGAGGATTGGGAGCCCGTGCAGCTGCCGCTGTTTCGCTCGACCAGGTTTGGGGATGATCAGGATCGCCCGATCAAGAAGTCGAACGGCGCGTGGACCTATTTCGGGGCCGATCTCGCCTATCACTTCCAGAAAGCCCAGATCGCCGATGCGCTGGTGGATATCTGGGGCGCGGATCATGCCGGCACGGTCAAGCGGATCAAGGCGGCGGTGGCGGCGCTGACCAGCGCGGACGGTGGGACTGCAAAGCCTTTCGAGGTCAAGCTGGTGCAGATGGTGCAGCTGCTGAAGGGGGGCCAGCCATTCAAGATGTCCAAGCGGTCGGGCAATTTTGTGACACTGGCCGATGTGGTCGACATGGTCGGCAAGGACGTGGTGCGCTTCACCATGCTCACCCGCAAGCCCGATGCGCAGATGGATTTCGATTTCGACAAGGTGGTCGAAGCCTCCAAGGACAATCCGGTGTTCTATGTGCAATATGCCCATGCCCGGATCCGCTCGACGCTGCGCAAGGCCGCCGAGGCGGGGCATTCGCCGTCTGATGCGAACCTTGATCGGCTGGGCACCGAAGAGCTTGCCCTGATCGCCCGCGCTGCACAGTTCCCGCGCGAGATCGAGGCCGCCGCCCGTGCGCGAGAGCCGCACCGGATTGCCTTTTACCTCTTTGACCTTGCCGCCGATCTCCATTCCTACTGGAATCTGGGTAACGACCGGCCGGAAAAGCGCTTCATCGTGGAACAGGATGCGCAAGTGACAGCGGCAAGGCTTTTCCTCGGCAACGCAATCGGGCAAGTGATCAGAAGCGGGCTCGCCGTCTTGGGCGTCGAGGCTGTGGAAAGCATGTAACCCAGAGGTCGTTGGTCTCTTGGGGGGGGAAGCGAAAGATCGCCATGATCGATGCCGAGTACGAAGAATTGAATGACGAAGGCAGCGCGCTGGACCTGGCCGATACGGACAGCTTGCCGTGGCTTGAATCCGATGAGGATGACAGCGAGGCGGGCGGGCTCGACACCAGCCAGATCATGCTGTTCGGCGCGGCGCTGGTGCTGGTGCTGGGCGCAGTTGTGGGCGGCGTATGGTTCATCTCGCACCGCGCATCGGGCGGCGATGTAGTCGCCGATGGCAGCGTTATCGCTGCCCCCGAAGGCCCTGTGAAACAGCGCCCCGATGATCCGGGCGGCAAGGAATTCGCGGGCACCGGCAATGTCGCGCCGGTCGTGGGTGAGGGTGGGTCGCGCCCCGCCGTGGTGGCTGAAGCACCCGCGCCAGCCCCGAGCGCCGCTCCCAAACCTTCAATCTCGACGGTGCCTGCCGCGGTCCCCGCAGGCGCCGATCTGACCGGCATTGGCGTGCAGCTGGCAGCCTACGGCACCCGCGCCCGCGCCGAACAGGGTTGGACCGACATCACCCGCCGCACCGATGTGCTGTCCGGCGTCAAATACCGGGTGGTTGAAGGCAAGGTTGATATCGGAACTGTCTATCGCTTGCAGGCGGTTGCAGCCACTCGCGCCGAAGCCGATCGGCTGTGCGCTGCGCTCAAAGGTGACGGGGTCGATTGTCAGGTCAAATAAGGGTTCGGCAGGTCGGTTTTGGTGGAGCTTTTCCCCGCTCTTGACCCACGCTAGCCCTTGCTAGACCCCCGCCAGAGTGCGAGTTTAAGCCATGATTCCGGCAATCTTCGGCCTTTCCGGCCCGCACCTGACCGCTGACGAGCGCGCTTTTTTCCGTGAGGCGGATCCGACGGGGTATATCCTGTTCGGTCGCAATTGCGTCGAGCCCAATCAGTTGCGCAGCCTGACCGATGATCTGCGGAGTATCCATGGACGCGACCGCTTGCTGGTCTCTATCGACCAAGAAGGCGGCCGCGTCGCACGCCTGCGTCCACCGCTGTGGGCCAGCTATCCATCGGGGCAGGCCTTTGAAAAATTGTATGATATTGCGCCTGCCAGTGCGATTGAGGCGGCGCGGGCCAATGCGACTGCGATGGGGCTGGAGCTGTCGGCGATGGGCATCACGGTGGATTATCACCCACCGCTCGACCTGCGCGTTCCCGGCGCGCATGACGTGATCGGGGACCGTTCCTTCGGCAGCGATCCGATGCAGGTCGCTGCAATCGGGCGCGCGGTGCTTGAAGGGCTGGCAGCGGGCGGCGTGGCGGGTTGCATCAAGCATATGCCGGGCCACGGCCGCACCGATGTTGACACCCATAAGGCGCTGCCCACTGTGACCGCGTCGGCAGCCGATTTGGACAATGACCTTTTTCCGTTTCGGACGCTTAATCATGCGCTTATCGGCATGACCGGGCATTTGGTCTTCACCACGTGGGACCCAGAAAATCCCGCCACGCTGTCCGAAAAAGTGATCCGCGACGTGATCCGCGGACAGATCGGATTCGATGGCCTGCTGCTCACCGATGATATCGACATGGAAGCCCTTGGCGGCACCATCCCGCAGCGCGCCGCCCGTGCTCATGCGGCGGGGTGCGATATCATGCTGAATTGCTGGGCAAAAATGGATGATATGCGGGGCATTTGCGATGTGCTTCCCTCCATGTCCGAGGCTACGACGGCCCGGCTGGACCGGGCGCTGGCCGGCACCCGCATCGCGCCCTCCATTGCGCCGCAAGCCGCCGAATTGCTGGCCAAACGCGATGCGCTTCTGGCGCTGACCGGTAGGCCGGTATGAACGAGGATCCTGCCCCGTTCCTGTTCGCGCCCGACACGGCCAGGACCGAGGCCGATGCGCTCTATCTCGAACTTGATGGCTGGGAAGGCCCGCTGGACCTTCTGCTCGATCTGGCGCGGCGGCAAAAGGTCGATTTGTTGCAAATCTCGATCCTCGCGCTGGTCGATCAATACCTCGCCTATGTCGAGCAGGCAGGCGCCATGAAGCTGGAACTGGCTGCCGATTACCTCGTGATGGCGGCGTGGCTCGCCTATCTCAAGTCTGCGATGCTGCTACCAAAAGCCGAGCAGGAAGACCCCAGCCCTGAGGAACTCGCGCTGCGCCTGCAACTGCGACTGCAACGCCTTGGCGCTATGCGCGAGGCAGCAGCGCGGCTGATGGGAAGCGATCGGATCGGGCGCGATGTGTTCCTGCGCGGCGCACCCGAAGGCCTGCGCACAGACCGCAAGACGGTATGGCGGAGTGATGTTTTCACTCTGATGCAGGCCTATGGCCAGGTCAAGGCGCGCACTGCGCCGCGAATCTATCACGTTGCCAATCGTCAGGTGATGACGCTCGACAGCGCGCTTGAGCGCGTCACCGCGATGCTGGGCGTCACGCTGCAATGGATGGACATCCGCGCTTTTCTGCCGCCTCATGCCACCCCTGAACTCAAGCGTTCCGCGCTGGCATCGTCTTTCGTCGCCGCGCTGGAACTGACCAAACGGGGCCGGGCGGAACTGGAGCAAGACGGCGCCTTCGCCCCCTTGCGCATCCGCCGCCTGAAGAATGCCGCCCCGGCATGAACGACGGGGATTTCGAAGAACCGGATATGCGCGAACGTGCAGTGGAAGCCACGCTCTTTGCGTCCGAGGTGCCTTTGACCGTCGCTGCGATTGCCGCGCATCTGGGTGGTCTGGCACTTGGCGACGTGCGCGAGACGCTGGCCAGCCTTGAAACCCGCTACCGCGCCCGCGGCGTGCACCTGGTGGAGCGGGGCGGGCGCTGGCATTTCGAAACCGCGCCTGATCTGGCGCATCTGTTGCGCCGCGAAAAGGAACAGGTCCGCCGCCTCAGCCGCGCGGCCACCGAAGTCTTGGCGATCATCGCCTATCATGAGCCGGTCAGCCGCGCCGAGATCGAGTCCATTCGCGGTGTACAGACCAGCGCGGGCACGCTGGATGTGCTGCTGGAGGCCGGCTGGGTTCGCCTCGCCGGCCGGCGCGAGGTGCCGGGACGGCCCGTGATTTATGCCACGACGCCGGAATTTCTCGACCATTTCGGCCTCGCCAGTCGCCTCGATCTGCCCGGCATCGACGAATTGCGCGCTGCCGGATTGCTCGATCCGGTCGACGGGGCGATGGAGGCCGCGCTGGAAGGTTTGGTGCACTTCGATCCCGATGAGACTGATAGCGAGGGCCATCGGGATGACCAGCATTAGGCCTGCTGCGCGCTGATCCGTCGCCAAAGTTGGCATCCGCACGATAAGCCCCCTATATAGAGGGTGTCACACCAACATGAGTCTTGAACTATGCAACCCGGTATCTGGCAAATTCTCATCATCGCACTTGTCGTGCTCGTCCTGTTCGGACGCGGGCGCATCTCGGAGATGATGGGCGATTTTGGCAAGGGCATCTCCAGCTTCAAGAAGGGCATGAGCGAGCCGGACGAGCCGCAGGCCAAGGCCCGGATCGAACCGCCGGTCGCGCCGCCGCCGCCGGCCGAAAAGCCGGTCGTGATGGACAAGAACGACAGCACCAGCGCCTGATCCACGTCTTGAGGAGGCGGCGCGCCCGCATCTGACATGTTCGACATCGGCGTCGCAGAACTGCTGGTCATCATCATCGTCGCGGTCGTTGTGATCGGGCCGAAAGATCTTCCGCTCGCCATGCGGGTGGCCGGTCGCTGGATCGGCAAGATGCGGCGCATTTCCGGCCATTTCCGCTCGGGCATCGACACGATGGTGAGGGAGGCCGAACTGGAGGACATGGAAAAGAAGTGGAAGGCGCAGAACGAGGAAATCATGCGCCGGTCCGCCGCTTTGACCGAAGCTGAAGCGGGCGCTCCGGTGATGACCGGCCCGCCATCGCTCGAAAAGTCACCACTCGAAAAGCCTGCCTCCGAAACGCCGCCCGCTGCGTTTGATCCGCCGCCGATCGAGCCCCTGCCGGCCGATGCACAACCACTGCCTGAAACTCCTCCCAAAGGCGGCGACCATGTTCAAGGTTGACGACCTCGACGAGACCCGTGCGCCGCTGCTCGATCATCTGGTCGAACTGCGCACCCGTGTGATCCGCGCCTTGCTGGCGCTGGCGGTGGGGTTTGGCGTGTGCCTGTATTTT
Source organism: Erythrobacter sp. 'gip.4 top 5' (assembly GCF_056495765.1). Classification (NCBI taxonomy): domain Bacteria; kingdom Pseudomonadati; phylum Pseudomonadota; class Alphaproteobacteria; order Sphingomonadales; family Erythrobacteraceae; genus Erythrobacter; species Erythrobacter sp. 'gip.4 top 5'. Next base: position 1,356,756 of record NZ_CP200270.1, read on the forward strand.
GCCAACGACATCCTCGGCTTTCTGGTGTGGCCGCTGGAACGCGCTTTCCCTGAAGGTCAGGGCCAGTTGATCTTCACCAAGCTGCCCGAAGTGTTCTTTGTTGAACTCAAGGTCGCGTTATTTGCTGGCTTCATGGTCAGCTTCCCGGTGATAGCGAACCAGTTATGGGCGTTCATCGCGCCGGGGCTGTATGCACGAGAGAAGAAGGCGTTTCTGCCGTTTCTGCTGGCAACGCCGGTGCTGTTCCTGAGCGGCGCGGCGCTGGCCTATTTCGTGGTCATGCCGACCGCTTTCGTGTTCTTTTTGGGCTATGGCGGCAAGGCCGGGAACCTGACCTTGCAGGCCTTGCCGAGCGCGGAGGAATATCTCGGGCTTGTGATGCAGTTTATCCTCGCTTTCGGGATGACTTTCTTGTTGCCAGTGCTGCTGCTGCTGCTCCACCGCGCCGGAATTATCTCGCGCACGCAAATGGCGGGCGCGCGGCGTTATGTGATCGTTGGCATCTTTGCAGTCGCCGCGATTGTGACACCGCCCGATCCCGGATCGCAGGTGATCCTCGCGTTGCCGCTGATTCTGCTGTTTGAAGCCTCGTTGGTGCTGATGCGCTTTCAGGACAAGGCCGTCGCGGCGGACAAGGCCGCGCGCGAGGCCGAGGAAGCGACGGAGCGCGCTGCGGCAGAGTAGCTATTCCGCGCCGGTCATTTTCACACCGCCAATCCACACCTGAAAGATCTGCGTTTCGCGCAAGGCTTCGGGCGACGCGAACAGCGGGTCGCGGTCGATCAGCAGGAAATCCGCCCGTTCGCCGGGGATGAGGCGGCCGAAGCGACCTTCCGCAAAGCCCGCAAAGGCCGCGCCGGAGGTGTATCCAGCCAGCGCCTGTTCCCGGCTTACCGTTTCTTCAGGAAACCAGCCGCCGAAAGGCTGGCCGTTGGCATCGGTGCGGCTGATCGCGGCGGCCATTCCGGCAAAGGGATCGGCCGGTTCCACCGGTGCGTCCGAACCGAACGCCAGCCGCCCGCCGACGCTGATGACGCTGCGCCACGGATAGGCGCCATCCAGCCGGTCCGGCCCCAGCCGCGCTTCGGCCATCAGCCGGTCGGAGGTCTGGTGGAGCGGCTGCATCGAGGCGATGGTGCCGTGCTGGCCCAGCCGCGAAAGATCGACCGGATCGATGATCTGCGCATGTTCGATCCGCCAGCGCCGGTCGCCCGTGTAGCTTTCTGACAGCTCCTGGACGGCATCGAGCACCTCGGCATTGGCGGCATCGCCAATGGCGTGAATGGCGGTCTGGAAGTTGTCCATGCTGGCGCGGCTCATCAGGTTGCGCAATTGCGCAGGGGTCAGCAGGGGCAGACCGCGTGCGCCCGGATCGTCATGATAGGGTTCCTTCAAGCTCGCCCCGCGGGATCCCAGCGCGCCATCGAGATAGAGCTTGATCCCGCCCATGCGCAGCTTGTCGTCATAAAGCCACGCGGTGGGCTCTGGCCCGGCAACGGTCTCCAGCGTCTCGAACGTGTCAGCGTAAGCCATGATCCGGATCTGCAAGCGGCCCTGATCGCCCGCGCGGCGGAAGGTCGTCCAGTCCGGCATTTCGGTGCCCATGTCGGCCACTGCGGTGACGCCTTTGGCGAGCAGCGCCTTCTGCGCCGCAGCAAAGGCCAGGTCACGGTCTTTGGGGCGAGGGGCAGGCACGACCTTGCCCACCAGCCCGACCGCATTGTCCACAAACACGCCCGCAGGCGCGCCCTTGGCATCGCGGATGATCTTGCCGCCCGCCGGATCGGGGGTCTTGGCGGTGACGCCGGCGGTCTGGATGGCAAGCGTGTTGCCCCAGTTGGCGTGGTTGTCCGCGCGTTCCAGCCACACCGGGCGGTCAGACACCACCGTGTCCAGTTCCGCCGCCGTCGGAAACCGGCCCAGGCCCCACTTTTCCTGATTCCACCCGCGCCCAATGATCCACGGGCGGCCTGAATTGGCATCGGCAAAGGTCTTGATTTTGGCGAGCGCATCTTCAAGCGAGGTTGTGTCCGACAGATCGAGTGTCATTGCCGCAAAGCCGATGTCCATGACGTGCACATGGGCATCGATCATGCCCGGGATCATCACCCGGCCTTCACCATCCAGCCGGTAATCGACCTGCGGCCGCTTGTCGCCGCGGTCCAGCACCGCTGTGACCTTGCCGTCCGCGTCGAACACCAGCGCGCTGAAGCGTTTGACCTTGCCTTCGGCGTCAAGTGTTACGCCATCGACATTGTCGACCAGCGTATCAGCCCATGCGGGGGTAGACAGCGCGAGAATGGAAACAGCAGCAAAAGCGGCGGAGACAGTGCGGAGCATGACAATCCTTGAAAATGCTGGGAGAGCGCGGTGCCTATCGCCTTCCCGCACGCTTGCCAACGGCTCGTTCGCATACGAAATCGGTGCGGGGCCGATTGCCCTTACGTCCCCAAGGCTCTAATCGCTCCGTCGCCATGTCGACACAACCTGCCTCTGCCAGCCCCAAGGGTGCCGCCGCCACGCCGGCCGACCTGACCCTGGATCACGTCCGCGCCGCGGCCGCCCGCATTCGCGGCGCAGTGGTTGAGACGCCGATGATGCATTCGATCACGCTGTCAGAAATCACCGGCGCGGATATCTGGCTGAAGTTTGAAAATCTCCAGTTTACCGCCGCTTACAAGGAGCGTGGCGCGCTGAATGCGCTGCTGCTGCTGAATGACGAGCAACGTCGCCGGGGCGTGATTGCGGCCTCGGCAGGCAACCATTCCCAAGGTCTTTCGTATCACGGCACCCGTCTGGGCGTGCCGGTCACCATCGTCATGCCGAAAACCACGCCCACGGTGAAGGTGATGCAGACCGAAAGCGTCGGCGGCAAGGTGCTGCTCGAAGGCGAGACCTTCGATGAAGCCTATGCGTTCGCCCGCAAGCTGGAAATCGAACTGGGGCTGACCTTCGTTCACCCGTTCGACGATCCCGATGTGGCTGCAGGGGCGGGCACGGTTGCGCTGGAAATGCTTGAAGTGAAGCCCGATCTTGATTGCATCGTCACGCCGATTGGCGGGGGCGGGCTGATTTCGGGGATGGCGACGGTGGCCAAGGCGCTGAACCCGAATATCGAAGTCGTGGGCGTGCAGGCGGGCCTGTTTCCGTCCATGTTTGATCGGATCAAGGGCGCCAACCTGCCGTGCGGCGGCGATACGCTGGCTGAAGGCATCGCGGTCAAGCAGCCGGGCGATTTCACCGCCAAGGTGATCGCAGAGCGGGTGGACGATATCCTGCTGGTCGATGAACCTGCGCTCGAAAAGGCGGTTGCGCTGCTGCTTCAGATTGAAAAGACCGTGGTTGAAGGCGCGGGCGCGGCGGGGCTGGCGGCGGTGCTGGGCAGTCCCAAGCGGTTCCGAGGTAAAAGCATCGGCCTTGCGCTGTGCGGGGGCAATATCGACACGCGCCTTTTGGCGAACGTGCTGCTGCGCGATTTGGCCCGCCAGGGGCGTCTAGCGCGCCTGCGGATCACCTTGCAGGATCGCCCGGGCGCGCTGTTCAAGGTGATGCGCCTGTTTGACGAACACAACGTCAACATCATCGAAATCTATCACCAGCGGATTTTCACGACCCTGCCAGCCAAGGGGCTGATTACCGACATCGAATGCGAAGCGCGCGACGCTGAGCAGGTCGAGCGGTTGGTCGAAGGCCTGCGTGCCAAGGGATATATCGTCCAGCTGGTTGAGCTGGGCTGAACCCCGCGCGCTGGAACAGGACGAAATCGTCCCGCCTGGCATCCTCACACACGCCCTTTTCGACAGGTTGCGCGATTGCCTGCGCAATTCGCGATATTTTCATGGTTAAAGGACTTTTACCGGAGCACACGTACGGGCATAAGATTTTCTTAACGGTTTCGCCATTTGCGATTCAACACAAGAAGGACTGGCTCCATCCGTGACGGCTCCGATCCGCTTTCCCCGGTTCTTTGTGACCAGCCCTGCGCCCTGTCCCTATCTGCCGGGGCGGAGCGAGCGGAAGGTTTTCACTGAGCTGAAAGGCCCGCACGCCGATCAGCTGAATGAAGCGCTGGGCCGCATTGGCTTTCGCCGCAGTCAGACGGTTGCCTATCGCCCGTCGTGCCTCGATTGTGAGGCCTGTGTTTCGGTGCGCGTACTGGCCACGCAATTCCAGCCGTCGGCCACGCAGAAGCGCGAACTCAAGCGTAACGCCGATCTGATCGTCAATGAATGTCGCCCTTGGGCAACCGATGAACAATTTGCGCTGTTGGCGCGCTATCTTGGCGCGCGACATCCCGATGGCGGCATGTCGGCGATGGATGAGCTCGATTACGCCGACATGATCGAACACACGCCCGTCGGCAGTGTCGTGACCGAATATCGAGAGCCTTTGCCGGACGGCAAGCCAGGGCGGCTGGTGGGCGCCTGCCTGACCGATCGGCAGGGTGATGGCTTGTCGATGATCTACTCCTTTTATGAACCCGATCACCCGGATCGCGCAGGTTTGGGCAATTTTATTATCCTCGATCATATTCGCCGGGCCGCCGATGAGGCATTGCCCTATGTATATCTCGGATATTGGGTCGAAGGCAGTCCGCGTATGCAATACAAGGTTCGCTACCGCCCGCTTGAGCGGCTGACCCGCGAAGGTTGGCAGCGCATGGAAGCGGATGAACAGCATCGGTTGATTGCGGCTGCTACGGCGCCGCGGCAATCGCAAGACGAAGGCCTAGTCGCAATGGGCGCAGGTGCTCGGGGCAAGGATGGCCAACCTGTCAAGTTCTCGGCAAGCTGAGATCCAGCGGCATCTCAAGCTCGGTCTCGCGATATTTGCCGGATTGGGTCAGGGAGCGCTGGCACTAGGCGCGTTTCCGGCTGCAGCGCAGCAGGCGGCGCCCGATGAAGACTCGCGTCCGCAGACTGGGCCTGTGCCCGATGGCGAGCCGGGGGATGTTTTGGTCGGGGATGCTGAACCGGCCCCGGTGCCACAATCGCTTGACGATCTGATCCCGGCCGATGCCGTGACCAATCCCGAAGATTGGGCAGCCGCGGGGGTGGCTAATACTGCTCCAGTGGTGGTGTCGGACAATGATTTTGTTGACGGCGGTAGCCCTGCGTCAGGCGACCCTTTGGAGGGTTTTCTCCCGCCGCCAGACCCTGCCTTGCAGCCTGCTATTGATGGCGTCTTTGCAGATTTTTCGCTGGAGAATCCCCAGCCGCTTGATCCCGATCCGGAACTTGAGGCTCTGGCTTCAATAGCGCCGCCGACGCTGGGTGATCTACCGGAACTGGCAGAAACAAAAATCTCCAGCACGCTAGTGCTTGCTATGCCAGAGGCCGAGGACGCCTTTCCGGAAAAGGACGAATTCGTTCAGCGGTTCAAGGATCTATCGACCTTGCGCTTGCTCGATGATGGCGATGAATCCGGCCCGCAAGTTGCTGCCCGGGCGCGTGCTGACGAGGTGTTGTTGGGCGATATCCTGCGCACCTATGGCTATTACGACGGCGAAGTGGTGCGCCAGCTTTCCGGTGGCAGGCGCGCTGGCAACGGCAATGATGATGCGGCCGAAGCCGAGCAGGCGGCCCAGGCCGCCTCGCGTGAACCGAGCGTTCGGTTCGATATCCTGCCCGGCGCGCTCTACCGCTTTGGCCGCGTCGATTTGGGCGGTCTGCCGGCCCTACCGGAACCGGACGCGTCCCGCCTAATCGCAGCCTTCGGGATCAAGTCGGGGGATCCGCTGTATGCCGATCGGATAATCGAGCGCGAGCTTGAATTGCGCGTCGCGCTCGGCGAGACGGGTTACCCCTTCGCTGAAGTGTCTGAGCCCGCTTTGCTGATTGATCACGCCCGCGTCGAAGGTGATCTGACACTGCCGGTCGTGCCTGGTGGCAAGTATGTTTTCGGCGAGATCGTGAGCAGCGATGATCGCTTTCTGTCCGGTCGGCACATCGCCGAAATCGCGCGTTTTGATGAAGGCGATGTATTCCAGCAAAGACTTGAAACCGATCTGCGCCGTGCGATTATCGCCACCGGCCTTGTCTCCAGCGTATCTGTCACGCCGCGCGAAACGCGCAGCCCGCAAGATGGTGTGCCCGGCGAAGTCGCACTCGATGTCGAATTTGAACGCGCCCCGTTGCGCACCATCGCCGGTGCGATCGGCTACGGCACCGAAGACGGGTTCAAGCTTGAAGGCCGGTGGGAACATCGCAACCTGTTTCCGCCCGAAGGCGCGCTGCGGCTGCGCGGTATTCTCGGCACACGCGAAGCGCTCGCCAGCGTGGGGGTGCGGCGCAACAATTTCCTTGGCCGCGATCAGGTGCTGAGCGCGGATCTCTATGCCAGCGACATCACCACGCTGGCGGTGGATTCGCGCGGCTTTGGCTTGCGTGGAACCTTTGAAAAAGTGTCCAACATCCTGTTCCAGAAACCGCTCAGTTTCCAGGTTGGCGGCGAACTGCTTTACACCGACGAACGCAACTTCAATCGTCGCTTGCGCGACGAACCGGATCTCACGCTTCCGAGACGGGCGTTCCTCATCGGCGGAGTGTTCGGCAGTGTGACGCTGGATGCGAGCGACGATCTGCTTGATCCCACGCAAGGCTACCGCGCAACGCTCTTCGTCGCGCCCGAGGTTTCACGCTCGGAAGGGACGCAGTCGTTTTATCTGCGCTCGCAGGCAGACGCAACCTATTATCAGTCGATCGGATCGACCGTGATGGCAGGGCGGGTACGAGCGGCGACGATCCAGGGCGCAGGGATCGAGGCGATTGCGCCTTCGCGCCGGCTGTATGGCGGCGGCGGCGCGTCCGTACGCGGCTACGGCTTCCAGGGCGTTGGGCCGCGCGACGAGCAGGGCATCCCCACAGGGGGCGCCTCGCTTGTGGAATTCGCGCTCGAGGCCCGCATTGCAACGCCGCTGTTCGATGGCGCGGTGGAAGTCGTGCCCTTCATCGATGCAGGTTCGGTCTCGCGGGGATCGACGCCCAATTTTGAGGAAATTCGCTTCGGCGCAGGGATTGGCATACGCTACAAGACGACCTTCGGTCCGATCCGCGTCGATGTCGCCACGCCGCTCAACCGCACCGAGTTTGATAGCCCGGTGGTGGTCTATGTCAGCTTGGGTCAAGCTTTCTGATGACTGAAGACACCGCCATCCCGCCTGAGCGTGAGCACGAGACTATGCCTCTGCGGGGCAGCGGCGTGTGGCGGCGTTGGCGCAAGCGATTGGGCTGGGCGCTGGCGATCCTCCTGGGACCACTGCTGCTGATCGCGCTGTTTTTTGCCACCCCGATTGGCAAGCGTTTCATTGCCGATCAGATCGCCAGCGTGGCGCCAGCATCGGGTCTTAGGTTTACGATCGGACGGATCGAAGGCGATATTTACCGGCAGGCCGTGCTGCGCAATGTGGTGGTGAGCGATACTAAGGGTGCGTTCCTGACCGTTCCCGTGATGCAGCTCGATTGGCGACCGCTGAATTGGCTGTGGAGCGGACTTGATATCCGTGAAGTCACCGCACAGCGCGGGCGCCTGACCCGCTTGCCGGAACTGCTCCCCGGCGATCCTGATGCGCCCCTGCTGCCGAATTTTGATATCCGGATCGACACGCTCAGGATCGAGAATCTGGTGATTGCCCGAGGCGTCGCTACCGATAGTGACGAGCGCGCCAATCTTGTCGCGCAAGTCGATATCCGCCGAGGGCGCGCGCTGATTGATGCCAAGGCGCAATTGGGGGCGCAAGACCGGATCAATCTGTTACTTGATGCTGAGCCTGATGGGGACCGGTTCGATCTTGCAGCGGACGTACGCGCGCCTGCGGGCGGCGTGCTGGCGGGGTTGGCGGGGCTGGAAGAAGGTTATGCCGGGCGCATCGTTGGCGACGGCACCTGGACACGCTGGCGCGGCGCTGCGACCGCGCGGCGCATCGGTGACAGCGCACAACCGCCGGTTGCCGCATTCCGGATCAGCAACGATGCAGGACGCTACGGTGTGATTGGCCAGCTTCGCCCCGGCCTTTCCGGCGAAACGCTCACTGCCCGTGCGCTGGGGGAGACGCTGTCGCTTGCGGTCGGGTTCAAGCTGGAAAATAGCGTGATCGAGGGGAGCGCGACCGCTGTTTCAGATGCGGTGGACCTGCGCGCCGCCGGCGTGGTCGATCTTGCTGACAATGTCGTTGACGGGGCGCGGGTACAATTTGCCCTTCGCGATCCCGACCTATTTGGCGAAGCGTTGCAAATCGAAGGCGGACGCTTGGCCGCGAATCTTCAGGGCGCGTTTGACGATCTTGCGATCAAACATGAAATCGCCGTTGCCCGTTTGGCCGCTTCGGGCATTATCGCCACTGGACTGGCGCAGGACGGCGTGGGCCGCATCGACGGAAAGGTTCTGAGCCTTCCGCTTGCACTCACGGCCGAACGCGTGACCACTGGCAATGCCTTTGCCGATCCGCGCCTGGTCAAGGGCCGTATCACAGGTCTTCTGACCTATGACTTCGCGCGCCAACGCCTCGTCGCTGATCGCACGCAGATCGACTTCCCCGGGCTTGACGCCACATTGACATTGCGCGGTGACATTGCCAGCGGTGCCTACGCGATCGCAGGCCCGATCACAGCCAGCCGCCTCGCCATCGAAGGGGCGGGCGATGTGACCGCCAACGCCAAGATTCTGGCCAAGTTCGGCCCATCGGTGCCCTGGAGCCTGCGCGCCAACCTCGCAGGCGTTCTCAGCCGGATCGGCAATGCCACGCTCGTCAATCTCGCTGGCGAACAGGTCCGCTTCAGGGGCGCGTTCAGCATGGGCGCGAACGAGGCGATCGTGTTTCGTGATACCGTGATCACCTCACCCCGGCTCAACGCCCGGCTCGATAGCCGGATCGTGACCGGTGGAGGCGTCACCCGCACCGTGCTGGCGGGCAGCGGGCGACAGGCGCAATATGGCCCCTTCAGCTTTGACGCCGAAATCGCGGCAGATGGCCCGCGCGCCGTGTTAGTGCTCGCCGATCCTTACCCCGCTGCCGGCCTCAAGGACGTGCGCATTGCGTTGGCCCCTAGCGATCAGGGCTTCGGTCTGGATGTGGCGGGACAGTCTTTGCTCGGAGAGTTCGAAGGCGCCCTGCAACTGATCCTGCCCGCGGATGCGCCGACGCGCGTAGCGATTGATCGGCTGGATGTCTATCGCACCACTGTTACCGGAGAGGTGGTTCTGGCGGACGCAGGTCCATCGGGCGATCTCAGACTGACAGGCGGCGGCGTGAACGGCACCGTCGCGTTCCGTCCGCAGCCCGTCGATGCCATCGGCTTTGCTGTCGATCTGGCGGCCCGCAATGCAAGTTTCGGCGGGGCCACACCGATCAGCATCGCCAGCGCTGACATTACTGCGACCGGGCGCTATGCTGAAAGCGGCACCAATGTCGATGCCGATGTCACCGCGGCCGGGCTTGAATATGGTGGCCTAAACCTGGCCAATCTCACAGCCAAGGCTGCGATTGCCAATGGTCAAGGCAAGGTCACAGGTGCACTTTCCGGACGCCGTGCGGATCGCTTCGCACTCAATTTCGATGCTGATGTCGCGCCAAGCCGGATCGCAGCGGTCGCGCGGGGCCAATATGGCAATGCGCAAATCACGATGCCACGACGCGCTGTTCTGACTGCCCGCGAAGATGGCGATGGTTGGCAGCTGGCCCCCACCCAGGTTGGTTTTGGCGGCGGCTTTGCCATCGCGCAGGGCAGCTTTGGGGGCGGGACCACCGCGCTTGAGCTGAAGCTGGCGCGGATGCCTCTGCGCCTGCTCGATCTGGCGGGGGCTGACCTTGGCCTTGGTGGACGTTTGACAGGAGTGCTCGATTATCGTCAGGATGGCCGCGCACCGCCGACCGCCACCGCACGGGGCCGGATCAACCGTTTCAGCCGTGCTGGCTTGGTGCTGTCGTCCAAGCCGGTCAACGTGCTGGCGGTAATTGATCTGACAGCTTCGCAGCTCACTGCGGCAGCGCGCCTGTTTGAAGGTGAGGACCGGCGCGGTGATGTGGCGTTGCGGATATCGGGTCTTAGCGCAGACGGTGCGCTGACGGATCGCTTGATGCGGGGCCAGCTGGGCGCGCGTCTGACCTTTGATGGCGCAGCCGAGACGCTGTGGCGCCTTGCCGCTATCGAGGTTTTCGACCTGTCTGGCCCGTTGCGGATCGCCGCGCGTGCCACCGGTACGCTCGCCGATCCGCGCATTACCGGCACGCTCGCAACCGATGACCTGACTCTCGAAAGTTCGCTTACCGGCACGCGCGTCAGCAATATCAATGCGCGCGGACGCTTTGCCGGATCGCGGCTTGAACTGGTGCGCTTTGCAGGCTCGACCGCCGGTGGCGGCACGATCAGCGGGAGTGGCACGGTTGATCTGGGCGGGATCAGCGCGACACGCGGACCGCAGATGGACTTGCGCGCAGCCGTAAACAACGCGCGCATACTGAATGCCAATGGCCTTGAGGCGACCATCACCGGGCCCTTGCGGATCGTATCCAACGGCTTGGGCGGAACGATTGCCGGGCGCGTCACGATTGATCGGGCGGCTTGGGCGCTAGGGATCGCGGAAGAAGATGCCGCTCTGCCGCGCATTGCCACGCGGGAAATCAATGGCGAGGACGGGCGCGCTCGGACGCAAGTATCAGGACGTGATGCCGCCTGGCGCTATCTGGTTAATGCCAGCGGGCCAAACCGGGTCGCTGTCGACGGTCTTGGGCTTGAAAGCGAATGGGGTATCGATATCGCGCTGCGCGGTACGGTGGACGATCCGCGCATCGGCGGCAGTGCAAGGCTGGTGCGCGGCGATTACACCTTTGCCGGAACACGCTTTGAATTGACCCGTGGGCGGATCCAGTTCGACGTGAACGAGCCGATCAATCCGCGGCTGGATGTGCTGGCCGAAACCGCGAAAAACGGCACCAATGTCGATGTCGCCATCACCGGCAATGCGCAGTCGCCCTTGATTGCCTTTTCGAGCGATCCTTCCTTGCCCGAGGAAGAGATCCTTGCGCGGCTGCTGTTTGGTGGATCGGTGACTTCGCTTTCCGCAACCGATGCCTTGCAGCTGGCTGCGGCGCTGGCGTCGTTCCAAAGCGGGGGTGGGGGGCTTGATCCGATCGGGGAATTGCGCCGTTCGATCGGGCTTGACCAACTGCGGATTGTCAGCGCCGACCCGTTGATCGGGCGCGGCACGGGCGTGGCGATTGGCAAGAACATCACCCGCAACATTTATGTTGAACTGGTGACCGATGGGCGTGGCTATAGTGCGACGCAGATCGAATATCGGATCACAAGCTGGCTGGCACTGCTGGGGACGGTGTCAACCATCGGGCGCGATTCGGCTGTGGTGCAGGTGAGCCGTGATTATTGATTAAGAGGTAGAGATGCGATCCGGCCTGCGATCACCCCTTGCGTGACGCGAAGCAGGCGCCTTGACTACAGCAGCTTTCTCAGTCCGCACTCAGATACAATTCGGCTTCGGCGGCGCGGCGGCGCACAAGGCCTTTGAGCACGCGCCCGCCGGCACGGTTCCAGCGGGCGAATTCGCGCGCTGCGCCTGCATGATCGCCCGCAATATGCTTTCGCGTCAGCGTGGCGCGGGCAATCGCGCCGGTGTTGTAGTGAAAGCTGACTAGCGCATCGAATTGGGCCTGATTGGTCGGGGCGGCGCCGATTGCGGCGGCAACTTCGGCCGCATAACGGACCAGATCCTGCGCCAGCCTCGTGTCGCATTCGGCCTGCGTCCAGCGCGTGCCGGGACCGATGCGCCCGCCATTCACGTGATCGTGCCCCGTCGCGCCCCAGCCGATGGTCCACGGAGCAGCCCCCGTGCCCGGATCGGGATAGGCTTCAACCATGCCATCGGTGCGAAGACGCGCGCAGCCTTCGAACCGCTTGATCAGGGCAATCCCTGCGGCGCTGACGCGGTGCGGAGCCGGTGGTGTGGTTCCGGAAAGAGCAGCCAATCGGCGGATCAGCGTAAGCAGCGAAGAGGACGGCTTATAGGGCATGGGAGATGCGCCTCCATTGGCAGTGAGGCGAACGCATTGCGCATAATCGCTTGCAGTAGGAAAATGGTTTTATGCAAATGGGGTGACAAGAGGTCTTGACTGACAAGAGTTCTTGACTGTAAAGAGCTCTTGTCAGGCTCGGCCTTGGGCAGGCCTCCTAATCTCCCGCGGCTGGGATGCACGTGAATAATTCGCTGGTCAGGGATTGCGTGGAAAACCGTTTGAAGCACCATCGCGAGGCACACGGCTGGAGTCAGGGTGAGTTGGCCCGGCGGCTGGGTGTGTCGCGTCAGACGATCAACGCCGTCGAGACCGACAAGTATGATCCGTCACTGCCGCTCGCCTTGCGCATGGCGCGTCTGTTTGATGTTACCGTGCCGGAACTGTTCATCGATCATTGGGAGCCTGAAGCATGATGTCCGACAACAAGTCCTCCGCCATGCCCCGCTGGGTGCGCAAGCTGCTGATCCCCGCCCTGATCGGCGGCGTTGCGGGGTTTGCAGCCACGGCCGCGATGATGCGGTTTATCGATAGTTCTGCCGTGGGAGGGCTCAATGCATCGGGGACCATCGCCGCGGTAGTGGGCGTGCTTTATGCCGTGATCGGGATCAGTATAACGCTCGGCGCGGCGAACCCAAAGATTGGCGAGCGGTTCCTGAATGTCGAAGATGCCGACGAACTGCGCGAACAGAAGAAGGTGCTCAGCCTTTCGAGTTGGGCCATGACGCTGTGGGGTGTGGCGCTTCTCGCGTTGGCACTTGCAGCGCCCGGTGGCCCAGTGCCGCAGGCTGCAGCGCTGCTGGTGGCGGCGAGCGGACTGGTGATCGGGACAGTGCTGTCCGCGTTGATCTACCGCGCCTGCGACGAGTTGATGCTGGCGATCAATCTCGAGGCCGGAGCCTGGGGTTTCGGGCTGGTCTTTCTCGTGGTGGGCCTGTGGTCGATCCTCGCGCATCTTGGTTACGCCGCCGCGCTCGCGCCACTTGATCTGCTGACGTTGTTCTACGTGCTGGTTCTGATGGCGAGCTTCATTGCCGTTGGACGGCGCGGGATGCTGGCGCCCCGCTGACGCCGGCCGGTGGCAAGATCGACCGTTGCGTGGCGGGCTTCGACCCCAGGCGAGACCGTGCCAAAACGGCTCTCGAGATCATAGGAAAGCCCCAGCGCGCCCGACACAGCCGTCCGAACGGAAAATGCCGACATTGTCGGGCAGGCTCCTCTCCGTCATTTCAGTACTGTTGGCGCCGTCGTGGAGCGCCATCAGCGCACTGCCAAGCGGCAAGCCCGTTGATGAAACACGCATGTGCGTGAGATCGAGCGGACGCCCGGTGACAGCCACCTTGCCGCCCTGGCGCGCCTTGTCCGCTATGCGCAAGCGCGCTTCGTTGAAGTTCTGCCGCAGTTTGAGCGATCGCGCTGAAAGTGATTGCACCGCCTGTTCGTTCACTGGAGGCAGCGCAGCAAATGTAGTGCGGATCGTATCGGCAGTGACGAAATTGAGATCGTAGAGCCCCGCAAGCGCCGCGTTTGGACAGTTCTGATCGAACAATTTCGCGCATGCGCGCTGAACGGAGCTGCTAGGTTGATCACGGCGCCGTAGCTTTTTGCCACGATTTCCATCAGCACGGCGTCGTCCAGATAGGTGAACAATTGGCTGAGGATAGCCGGCAGCCTTTGAGCTGTGAAGGCGCCGGATACCCCATCTGTGGCGCTACGGATCCTGTGCGCTCGGCCGAGACCGTCGACTAACCCGGCGACGCTTAGCCCGGCAGGGCCGCGCAGTGTCACGCGGTCAATTGTCACCGTGCTGCCGGGTGTCCTGGGCCAGCATTGTCAAGCGTTACGTCGAAGTCGCGTAGAACCACGCCGGCCAAGCGGTTGCCGTCGGCCATGCCGATGCCGCCCGGCGTCGGCGTGAACGCGCCGGTGGAAAGATCGGAACAACCCTGCACGCCGGTCCCGGCAGCCGGACCCTGGATGCAGACCTGACCAAATTGACCCGAGGTGCCAAGGTTCTCTTCACCATGCTTGCGCGGCACCCCGGTCACCAATTCTCCCTTTGCGCCGCTGATGCGGTAGTTGGCGCCCTGCAAGGACACCCAATGGGATGCGTCTTCCCAGCTTCCGTTGCACGCCTTCGCTCCGACATAGCAGTAGGGATTGTTCTGGGCGATCCAGTCCCAATAAAATGGAGCGGCGGTAAAATGGCGCCCTGCCGTAGCTGGAACCTGGCTTCGGATCGAAAAAGCGCGAACCGCCTGACGGCACACCGATCCCGCCTGTCGCACCTGTGGTGCCGACGCCGCCGCACTGGTCTGAGCGTGTGCACTTGCGCCACCCAGCACGAAACATGACGAGGCGATCTGCGCCATCAGCGCTGGAAAAACCCGGCCAACACGCACAATCATGGATCCTCCGGGGGTTTTTGCGACCTGAAACCTGCCGATGATGGCTCGCTGGCACCCGGCAAACTAACCCTCTGACCGAACGAAGCATCTCAGAGTAATAGAAACCCGTAGCCGTGGCTTTATGGCATCACAACGCGCATGATGGTTGATCAAACAGGCCTATCGCATCACGCGATAGGGGACATTGCAGCCAATCAGCGCATGGCCAGCAGCGTGGTGTATCCTGCATAAAGCAGCACAAGCAGCCCACCTTCGATGCGCGAGAGTTTCCAGCCACTGCGCAATTGCACAAGCAGCAAGGCGGTCACGCCAAGCATCACCCAGATGTCAAAACCGGCGATCTCGGCGGGAACCGCGATCGGGGTGATCAATGCCGTAGCCCCAAGAATGCCAAACAGGTTATAGATGCACGAACCCACCACATTGCCCAGCGCGACATCGCCGTGCTTGCGAAGCACAGCAACGACACAGGCGATCAGCTCAGGCAAGGACGTGCCAACCGCCACGACGGTGAGGCCGATGACGCTTTCCGATACGCCCGCCGCGCTCGCGATGACGGTTGCACCGTCGACAAGGAAGCCCGCGCCGAAAACAGCAGCGGCCAAGCCTGCGATGATCATTCCCACCAACACCACCGGGCCGGTGTTGGGTGGCACCGGGTGATCCTCGACCTCGGCTTCGTGGCGCGCGCCTTCAGGGCAGGGGGCGGCGCTTTCGGATTTGTACGCCCACCAGATGTAACCGATCAACGCGGCAATCAGCACGACGCCCGGCAGCCAGCCGATCACGCCCAGAAGCACCGCGCCGGTTGCCAGCACGGCCGATCCGCCCATCGCGAGGGAATCGCGGGCAAACGAGGCAGGGTTCACTGCCAGCGGCATGATACACGCCGACACGCCCAGCACGAGCAGGATGTTGGCGATATTTGATCCAACGACATTGCCCAACGCAATACCTGGCGATCCGGCCAGCGCAGCCTGCACGCTGGTCGCCAGTTCAGGCATTGACGTGCCGAAGCCTACGATTGTCAGCCCTGCCAACAGGGGTGAGATGCCCAGCCGCGCTGCCATGCCGACGGCTCCGCGCACCAGCAATTCGCCGCCCACCGCCAGCAAGACAAGGCCGGCTGCCAATAGCAGAAGGGATTCGGTCATGCATATCCTCGTTTAACGTTCCGTGTTGCGTCCTTACTGCCCGCCCACCCCGAGGTGAAGTGCGCAGGGGCAGGGCACGAAAAAGGGCGGGGAAATCGCTTTCCCCGCCCTCGATCCTGACCGTGCACTGCCATGCGGTGCAAAGCGATTTACATGCTGTAATACATATCGAATTCAACCGGGCACGGGGTGGTTTCGGTGCGCATGACCTCTTCCCACTTAATCTCGGCATAAGCTTCGATCTGGTCCTTGGTGAACACGTCGCCCTTGAGCAGGAATTCGTGATCGGCGGCCAGGCTATCCAGCGCTTCACGCAAGGAACCGCACACGGTCGGCACTTCAGCCAGTTCTGCCGGGGGCAGATCATAGAGGTTCTTGTCCATCGCTTCACCCGGATGAATCTTGTTCTCGATCCCGTCCAGACCCGCCATCAGCAATGCCGAATAGCACAGGTAGGGGTTGGCCATCGCATCGGGGAAGCGGAATTCCACGCGCTTGGCCTTGTCGCCCGTGCCGTAAGGAATGCGGCACGAAGCTGAACGGTTGCGCGCCGAATAGGCCAGCAGCACTGGCGCTTCGAAGCCGGGCACCAGCCGCTTGTAGCTGTTGGTGGTCGGGTTGGTGAAGGCATTCAGCGCCTTGGCATGCTTGATCACGCCGCCGATGAAATACAGGCACATTTCCGACAGGCCGGCATATTCATTGCCGGCAAACATCGGCTTGCCATCCTTCCAGATCGAAATGTGGGTGTGCATCCCTGAACCGTTATCGGCCTTGATCGGCTTAGGCATGAAGGTTGCGGTCTTGCCATAGGCATGGGCGACCTGGTGCACGACATACTTGTAGATCTGCATCCGGTCGGCGGTCTGCACCAGTGTGCCGAAGGTCAGGCCGAGTTCGTGCTGGGCGGCGGCGACTTCGTGGTGGTGCTTGTCGCAGGGCAGGCCCATTTCAAGCATGGTCGACACCATTTCGGCACGGATGTCGACGGCGCTGTCAACCGGCGCGCACGGGAAATAACCGCCCTTGGCACGCGGACGGTGGGCCATGTTGCCTTGGTCGTATTCCTTGGCGGTATTGGTGGGCAGTTCGATATCGTCGATCGAAAAGCCGGAACCGGCGTAGCCGTCTTCAAAGCGCACATCGTCGAACATGAAGAACTCGGCTTCCGGGCCGACATAGACGGTGTCACCAATACCGGTCGACTTGAGGTAGACCTCGGCGCGCTTGGCGGTGGTGCGCGGATCGCGGCTGTACCAGTCGCCGGTCGAAGGCTCGACGATGTCGCAATTGATGATCAGCATCGGCGTGGCGCTGAAGGGATCGATCCATGTTTCGGTGAGATCGGGCTTCAGGATCATGTCGGACTCGTTGATCGCCTTCCAGCCCACGATCGACGAACCGTCGAACATCAGGCCGTCTTCAAGCTCGTCTTCGCCAAGAAGCCCAGCCACCATGGTGAGGTGCTGCCACTTGCCCTTGGGATCGGTGAAGCGCAGATCAACCCACTCGATTTCCTCGTCCTTGATGAGCTTGAGAACATCTTTTGCGTTCGACATTTTGAGTGTGCCTTTCGAGTATCATCGTAACCGTTCTGCCCAATTCCATTCAATTTTGGGCAGGCAGGAGAGGTGGAAAATCAGACCGCGTCGTCGTTGGTCTCACCGGTGCGGATGCGCAGCGCGCTTTCAATTGCGGTGACGAAGATCTTGCCGTCGCCGATGCGTCCGGTCTGCGCAGCTGCGGCGATGGCCTCGACCACACGCTCAACCTGATCGTCGGAAACGACCACTTCAAGCTTCACCTTGGGCAGGAAATCGACGACATATTCAGCGCCGCGATAAAGCTCAGTGTGGCCCTTCTGGCGGCCAAACCCTTTTGCTTCGGTGACGGTGATCCCGGACACGCCGATTTCATGCAACGCCTCCTTCACCTCGTCGAGCTTGAAGGGTTTGATGATCGCTTCGATCTTTTTCACGTCGTCCCCGTCCGATTGGCCCATCCGCGCTTGGCTGGATTGCTGACCGATTCTTAACAAGAACCGTGCCAAGCCTTGTTGTTGTGGCTGCGAACGATCCTTGCCGCTTGAAGACTCAAGGGGCCGGATGTCTTTCACCGGAGTTTGATGGGTAGCAACATTATGGTGCACTGCGCAATGGGTGCACAGCATCTGATCGGGGCCTGCCCAAATTTTAAGCAGCAACTTAAGGCTTACAAGCGAAGGCCCGTGGCCTCCGGCAGACCGCACATGATATTGAGGTTATGGATCGCCGCGCCCGATGCACCCTTGCCGAGATTATCGAGCCGGGCAACAAGCCGGGCGTGCCAGCCCCCTTCATTGCCAATAACATGGAGCGTCATTGAATCGCTGGGCGGTGCGCTGCGTTCCAGCAACAGCTCTCCCGGGGCCGTATCGTCGGCGACCGAAATTATGGCGGAATGGGCGTAGAAATCTCGCAATGCCGCGCGAAGCTGCGGGGCACCCGGGCCACCCGGCATTGCGCCCAAATGCAGCGGCACCTCAACAACCATGCCACGATAGGCGGGCACCACGGCAGGAGCAAAGATCACGCCATGCGCCAGCCCGGCGTAACACTTCATCTCAGCGCGATGCTTGTGCACCATGTCAAAACCATAGGCGCGAAATGCGGGCGCGCCTTCTGCCTCAAAGCGTGCAATCAGCGTATTGCCGCCGCCAGAATATCCACTCACGGCGTTGACAGTGAAGGGCCAGTCGGCGGGTAGCAGCCCGGCACGCACCAATGGTGCGATCAGCCCGAGAAAGCCGGTCGGGTAGCACCCTGGATTGCTCACCAAACGCGCATTTGCGATGGCGTCGTGCCCGATCAGTTCGGGAAATCCATAAGTCCAGCCAGATGCCACCCGGTGCGCGCTAGAGGCGTCGATGATGCGTGTAGAGCCGCCTTTGACAAGCGTCAGCGCGTCCTTGGCCGCCTCATCCGGCAGGCAAAGGATGGCAATGTCCGCCGCGTGGAGCGCATCGCGCCGGGCGCTTTCATCCTTGCGCTGGGCATCGTCCAGCACCAGCAATTCGAACTCGTCACGCCCCTGCAACCGCTCGCGGATTTCGAGGCCGGTGGTGCCTGCCGCACCGTCGATGAACAGCCGTATCGCCATCGCGCGTCAGGCCTCAGCCGGAACGAGTTCACTCGCCCGACACCAACCGCTCGGCCCTTGCGGCCCCGGACATCCCCACACCCATTCGCCTGCAACATCAAGCAGTTCAAAGCGGCTTTCGGGTGCAAGCTGCACAAACACCTCGGCATCATTGCGCGGAGAAAGGCGAAGACCTGCGCCAGTCGCGCTGATCATGCGGACTTGGGGGACGACATAGTGTGCGGCCAAATGAATGCCCGCGAGCGCGACGTGCGCCAGATC
The DNA here is from genome assembly GCF_056495765.1 of Erythrobacter sp. 'gip.4 top 5'. Taxonomy (NCBI): domain Bacteria; kingdom Pseudomonadati; phylum Pseudomonadota; class Alphaproteobacteria; order Sphingomonadales; family Erythrobacteraceae; genus Erythrobacter; species Erythrobacter sp. 'gip.4 top 5'. The sequence goes on from NZ_CP200270.1 coordinate 1,375,739, forward strand.
GCCGCGCAGGGGGAGCGTGCCGGGCGCAGGCTTTTCGACCGGGCCTTTCAGGCCCAGCACGCCCGCAGGCACTGCGTATTCCGGATTGTCGCGCTCCGCGCCGTTCATCTGTGTTCCGTCAGCCCCGGTTGTCCCGCTCGCGCACTGGCCAGTGTCGGCGTGGCAGGGCCGTTAGCGGCAAGCGGCCCGTGGAGCAAGGCTAGGCCGATCAATCATTGGCCATACCGGGCGCGCAAGGCGTGCCATGATGCGCGCAAGCCAAGACCGCGGCCTCCGCGTGAGCGGCCCGGCTTGGGCGCAGGGGTCCAGGCGAAGGTGTCGAAATGCACCCAGTCCAGCCCCTCATCGACGAAGCGGTCGAGAAACAGTCCTGCAACGCTTGCCCCGGCAAAGGGATTGGACGCGGAATTGACCATGTCGGCAATGTCCGAAGCGAGATATTCGCGGTAGCCCTCGTGCAGTGGCAGCCGCCAGGGCGCGTCGTCATGAGCCTTGCCCGCTGCCAGAAACGCGTCCGCGGTTGCGGCCTTGCGCGCCATCATTGCGGGCAGATCAGGGCCGAGCGCCACACGCGCTGCGCCCGTCAGGGTGGCAAAATCGACGATGAGATCGGGCTTTTCCTCCGATGCGCGGGTCAGCGCATCCCCTAGGATCAGCCGCCCTTCGGCGTCCGTGTTGTCGATCTCCACGGTCAGGCCCTTGCGGCTTTTCAGCACATCGCCGGGGCGGAAGGCGCCGCCCGAAATGGCATTTTCCACCGCGGGGATCAGCAGATGCAGCCGCACTTTCAACCGCGCACCCATGATCAGCCCGGCCAGCGCCAGCGCATGGGCCGCGCCGCCCATGTCCTTCTTCATCAGCCGCATCCCTGCGCCCGGCTTGATGTTCAGGCCACCGCTATCGAAGCACACGCCCTTGCCGACGACCGCCAGCACCGGGTGCGAAGGATCGCCCCACGTAAGATGCATCAGCCGCGGGTCATGATGCCGCGCCGCCGCCCGGCCTACCGCGTGGATCATCGGATAGTCCTGTTCCAGCGTATCGCCACGCACCACGGTCATTTCCGCCTTGTGCGTCTTGGCGAGCGCTGCGCACTGGGCTTCGAGCGCGGCTGGCCCCATGTCTTCGGGCGGCGCATTGACCAGATCGCGGATCAGGCTTTCTGCTTCGGCTTCGGCCGTCAAACCTTCGATCTGTCCGACTTGCGTGGTCAGCAGCACGCGGGAGCCTTGGCCCTTGTCCTCGCTTTTGTAGCGGGTGAAGCGATATTGGCCGGTGATCCATCCGAACATCGCCGGGCCGGGCTGCGCATTGGCGACGCGGTACACCCCTTCGGGCAGGTCTTCGGCAAGCTTGGCCAGGCACCAGCTCGACAAGCTTTCCGGATTTGCGACTCCGCCTACTGCGAACCAGCCGTCCCCGTCAGGAACGATGGCGACCTGATAGCCGCTGCCATCGAATTTCTGCCCAGCCAACGCCGCGCACTGCCCGGTTTTCAGCTCTTTGGCGAAGGCTTCAAAACCGTCCTTGTTGACCAGATAAATGGCCGTCGCCTCTTCGCCGCGATCGGGCCGGATCAGTGCTTTGGGTTCGCTCATCTGTGTTCCATAGTCCGCGCACGCCGAATGTCACCAGCAGATTCGGGTCAGCAATTTGAGAAGGCAGGGGATCTACGATGCGCGCCATCATGTTCCACGTGAAACATCAGGCAAGACCGGGCAAGAAGGGGTCTAGCGGGGGTCTGGCGGAGGCAAGCGCCTTGCCCGTCCGGACAGGCAGGGGTCTGCTTCGGGCAAGCACGGTGGCGATGCTGGGGGCGATGTTGGGACTTATGCTGGCGGCATGTACCGCGCCCGGCGATGTCGCCGAACGCTCCGGCGCGCAACAGGCTTCGGCGGCGCCAGTCCCCCCGGCTCCGCCCCTTCCGCCCGCTCCAGCACCGGGCAAGACCGATTTCACCGACAATGCCAGCAAGGGCGAGGCGACGCGCGAATTCGCCTATAGCTGGCCCGCCGAAGTCTCCGCCGTCCCCGCGCTGACCGCGCGCTTTACCGCCGAGCGTGACCGGTTGCTGGCCGAACAGAAGGCCGACTGGAACGGCGCATTGCGCGAATTTGCCGGCAGCGACTGCGTGGCCTGCATCAACCGGGGCTTTGAAAAGACGTGGGAAGTGATCGCCGATCTGCCGCGCTTCCTTTCGCTCTCGGCCAGCTTCTACGCCTACACCGGCGGCGCGCATGGCAACAGCGCCTATGACGCGCTGGTGTGGGACCGCGAGGCGCGAGCGGCGTTCGATCCCAAGGCCATGTTCCGCTCGCCTGCCGCCTTGCAGGATGCGCTGGGGGCATCGTGGTGCAAGGCATTGGAAACGGAACGCAAGGCCCGGCTGGGCGCGGATTACAGCGAAGACAGCATCTTCACCTGCCCACCCATCGCCGATCTGACCGTGCTGGTCGGTTCATCGGACAAGCAAAGCTTCGACCGGATCGGCCTGATCGCCGCGCCTTACGTGGCCGGATCTTACGCAGAAGGGGCGTATGAGGCGACCTTGCCCGTCAACGCGGCGGTTTTTGCGGCGGTCAAACCCGAATACACGGCGGTTTTCGCCCGCACAAAGTAGCTTTTTGCGCATGGCATTGCTATGTAGTCGCCATGCACGATTATCAACTCGTTGACGGCGATCAGACCGTCTACCGCGATGGCACCATCAAGCTGCATGGGGCCGAAGGCTTTGCCGCGATGCGCAAGGCAGGCGCGCTGGCTGCCGAGATCCTCGATGCCCTGGCCGACATGGTGAAGCCTGGCGTGACCACCGGCCAGCTGGACGATGCGGTGCGCACCATGACGCTCGATGCCGGCGCTGTCCCCGCCACACTGGGCTACCGGGGCTATGCGCATAGCTGCTGCATCTCGATCAACCATGTGATCTGCCACGGCATTCCGGGCGACAAGGTTTTGAAGGATGGTGACATCCTGAACATTGACGTGACCCCGCTGGTCGATGGCTGGCACGGTGATACGTCGCGGATGTTCTACGCGGGCGAGCCTTCGCTCAAAGCCAAGAAGCTGGTCGAAGTGACCTATGAATGCCTGATGCTCGGCATTGCCGCCGCGCAGCCCGGCGCACGGCTGGGCGATATCGGCGCGGCGATCGAAGCGCACGCCAACCAGTTTCGCTACGGCGTGGTGCGCGAGTTCTGCGGCCACGGCGTCGGCCGCCTGTTCCACGACGCGCCCGAAGTGGTCCACGCCGCCAAGGCCGGGACCGGGCCGGAACTGAAGGCGGGCATGTTCTTCACCATCGAACCGATGATCAACCTCGGCAAGCCCTGGGCGAAAGTGCTGGGCGATGGCTGGACGGCGGTGACGCGCGACAAAAGCCTGTCGGCGCAGTTCGAACACTCGATAGCGATTATGGAAACGGGCAACGAGATCTTCACGAAGAGCCCGACGGGGCGGGATTGCCCGCCTTACGTGTAACACTCGTCATTGCGAGGCGCCGAAGGCGGCGTGGCAATCCATGAACTGCGGCTGCGGCTGGTCGCGAGGTCAGGCCATGGATTGCTTCGCCTGCGGCTCGCTATGACGACGGTTGATTTACGCAACCTGCCTTAGGCCAAGCCATTGCAACTTGCGCCGATCAGCTTGTCGTCGGCGAGATCATATTCAACGCGGACCACTATGCAGCCCCCGTCCATGACCGGCGGCGGCAGCTTGTCCAAACTGGTCCAAATAGTCTTGGCTTCGGCGCAGGTGGCCTCGCTGTATTTGCATCTGTGGGCATAGAGCGCGCGGATGCGACCGTCCGCATCCTGAGCGTAATACCGTGCATATTGTCCTACGACGATATTGGGCAATGCTGTCCCAACCGCCGCTTCGATCTTCGAGGCGAGTATGGCGCGATCGTCAAATGCGGGCGAAGCGGTCTCGGTTGCGGGCGCATCACAAGCTACGAGGGCTGCGCACATCAAAAGGGTCACGATCCGCATCGCATCCTCCTTACAAAAACAACGCCGCCAACACCCCAGCCATCACCACTACGACCCCCACCGAAAACGCCAGCATCGCCAGCACCGGCTTGGTAATCCGCCCGTGCAGCACCCAATCATACGCCACCGCAATCGCAATCGTGATCGGCGGCTGCACCGCAATCGCCACCGGATCGGGCAGACCCAGCACCTGCACCACGCGGGCATAGGCGGGGGTCATCAGTGCGAGGGTCGCGATCAGCATCGCCTGGCGGTGCGCGGCGATGTCGCGGCGGCGGGCGAAGTGCAGCGCGGTAAAGTACAGCGGCAGGAAGGTCACAAAGGCGGCGAGGTTGACCACCGTCACTTCGGGGCGGCCCAGTTCCTGCCCGATGCGCCAGGAAATCACCGCGCCGCTCACCAGCATCGCGCCCACCAGCGCAATCGAGGCGCGGCCTGTCGCCTTGTGGGCGGACAGTTTGAAGCCTGCGGCGAGGAAGCTCTGGCTGGCCAGCAGACCGAGCCAGGCAATCATTGAGCCTGCGTGAAAAACCACGATGGGCGTATAACGCGCCTGAACCTGCGGGTGCGCCGCCGCCTTCAGCGCAAAGGCGAACAGCGTGAAGGCCAGCAGCCCCAGCGCGATGTTACCCATCAGCTTGTTGGCGCGAACGTGGTTTTCAGGTGCGCGCATCAGTTCTCCCTTGCCGCCCGGATTGCGGCGCCTGCGGCAAACGGAGCGAGTGCCACCAGCCCGAGGCTTATGGCTGCAACGAACCCGAGGCTCACTTGATCCTGACGAGCGAGAGCGCCGGCGCCGAAAATCAGGATTGGCAGGGACAGCGGGATGAGGAGCAGACCCGAAAGCGCCGCGCCTGCACGCAAGGACGCGGTCAGCGCGGCAATCATCAATCCGATGGCAGCAAGGCCCGGCGTGCCAGCGATCAGGCCGAGGATCAGGATCTTAAATATCTCACCCTCGATCTTGAGCAGCGCGGCGGCAGGGAAGGTCGCCAGCACCAATGGCGGGCCGAAGCTGAGCCAATGGGCGACCAATCGCACCGCCATCATCGACTCTTCGGCTATCCCGCGCAGCTTGAGCTGGTCGAAGAAGCCTAGCTCAATATCCCGCGCCACCAACTTCTCCAGCGGCAGGATCGCCGCCAGCAGCGCCGCGATCCACACCACGCCGCCGCCGGTGCGCGCCAGCACATTGGCGTCCGGCCCGACCGCGAAGGGAAACAGCATGGCGACGGCGATGAAGAACATCACCGGCAGCGCGGCTCCTGTGCCGGTGAAGGGGAAGAACTGCGCCAGATCGCGGCGGAGGAGGGCGGCGATCATGTCTCGGCCTTTTCCACGGGGGGAAAGTCCTCGATCGCGAAGCTCGTCATTCCCGGCACGTCCAGCGGCTGGTGCGACGCGATCAGCGCGATCCCGCCGCCTGCGCAATGTTCGCGCACCAATTGGCTGACAAGACCTTGCGAAGCGGTGTCGAGGCCCGAGAGCGGCTCGTCCAGCAGCCAGATCGGTGCCGCCTGTCCCAGCACACGGGCGAGGGCTGCGCGCTTTTTCTGGCCGGTGGAAAGGTAGCGCACCGGCACTTCGGCCAAGGCCTCCAGCCGCAGCCGGGCCATGATCGCCTCCGCCTCGCCCGCGCCGTCTATCTGGAGCCAAAAGGCCAGTGCGCGGCCCAGCGGCAGGTCGGGATCGAGGCCCGAGCGTTCATCCAGCAGCGCCAGTGCTCCATCCCGTGTCACGGTCCCTGCATAGGGCGTCGTTAATCCTGCGACGGCGCGGATCAGGGTGGTCTTGCCCGCACCATTCGCGCCCGTCACATGGCACGCCGCGCCTGCGCCGAGGCGGAATGACAGGCGCCGGAACAGCAGCCGGTCCCCGCGGCGGCAGGCGAGATTATCGGCGGCAAGGGAAGGAGAGGGCACTTGCATTGCGTGTCCGCGTTAGGGAAAAGGGGCCAAGCAAACAAGCGACCCCTTTTTCAGGAAGTGCCCCATGTCCGTCTCCGAACTCGACGCCGCCGAAGTAAAGACCCTGCTCGAACGGCACCCTGACTGGAGCCTTGCGCGTGACGGCAAAGCGATCACGCGGACGTTCCAGTTTGCGGACTTCTCCGAGGCCTGGGGCTTCATGTCGCGGGTTGCGCTGCTGGCGGAATCGCAGGATCATCACCCCGAATGGTTCAACGTCTACGCCAAGGTTGAAGTGACGCTCACCACGCATGATGCCGGCGATAGCGGCGGCCTTTCACAGCGCGATGCCAAGCTGGCGCGCGCGATTGACGGGCTTCTTTGATTTCGCACGCCCTCCGGCGTGCGGTGTCCTCGCTCACGCGGCCTGAAGGCCGCATCGCTGCGGGCGGCCGTGCAAGTGTGCTCCGCACGTCTGGGCCTTTGGCTTCGACTCCGGCCTTGCGGTCGCTGCGCGACCGTCGCACCGCTAGTGAGATCAGCCGTGCGCTTACCTTACCGCCCCAGCGGCCCTGCACTGCCGCGCAGCTGCTTTCGGACCTTGCCCGGCATCCAGCGTTTGGCAAAGGCCATCCGCTTGGACGTGGCGCCGACGAAATAGTCCAGCTTGTCGCCGTGCACCGCGTCCCAGATCGCCTGGGCGACGAGCTCAACCGGGCTGATTTCCAGCCCTGCGGCGGTGACGCGGTCGCGGATCTGCTCGTTCGATTTGCGGTTGCCGGTGCCGTTCAACAGCGGCGTTTCAATGAAGGCGGGGCAGACCGAGGCGACGGTGATCCCGTCCGGCGCCCATTCGGCATCAAGGCTTTCTGAAACGGCACGCACGCCAAACTTGGTGGCGCAGTAGACGCTCATGCCCGCCGAGCCGGCAATGCCTGCCGCGCTGGCGATGTTGACCATGGCCGATCGCGGCGCACTCGCTTTGAGATAGGGATAGGCAGCTTGCGCGCCGTACAGCACGCCCTTGAGATTGATATCGAGGCAGCGGTCGATTTCCTCCGGGTCGAGGTCTGCCAGCGATCCGCCCGTGCCGATTCCGGCATTGTTCACCAGCACGTCGATCCGCCCGCCGGCCGCCGCAGCAAAGGACGACAGCGCTTCGTCCCAGCCCGCCCGGTCGCGCACGTCGAGGGGGCCTGACCACGTGGCCTCGTCCGCAATCAGTGCGAGCGTTTCGGCCATCCCGGCGGCATTGATATCGGCCACGCCCACGAACCACCCTGCTTTGGCAAAATGGAGCGCGGCCGCGCGGCCGATGCCTGACCCGCCGCCGGTGATGAAAATGCTGCGCTGCCCCGAACCTTCAAACGCCATGGTGATCCCCTCTGATTGCGATTTGCAACCTGATTAGAACGGCACGGGCGGGTTGTCAGCAGCGCAGATCGGCGCAAGGCTTCCGCTACCCGCCGAGCGTGGCTTCAAGCCCCTTAACATGCTCTGCGCCCTCGACGATCTGAGCGCTGGACGGCGCCAGGGCATCGCCCACCGGTTCGGCGCGCCCGCCGATGCATTCGGCGAGGAAATTCTCGGCCACCGCATAGAAGGCGATGTTGTTTTCGGGCCGGGCAAAGCCGTGGCCTTCATCGGGATACAGAACGTAAGTCACAGGGATTCCTGCCGATTTCATCGCGGCCACGATCTGATCGCTTTCGGCCTGCGCCACACGCGGATCGTTTGCGCCCTGACCGATCAGCAGCGGCTTCACGATCTGGTCTGCCTTGTAAAGCGGGCTGGCTGCCTTGAGCAGTGCGAGGCCTTCTTCGGTGTTGGGATTGCCCATCCGGTCATGGAATTGCTTGACCAGCGGTTCCCAATAGGGCGGGATCGTCTTCAGCAGGGTTTCGAGGTTTGACGGGCCGACGATGTCCACCCCGCAGGCAAATTTGTCTGGGGTGAAGGTCAGGCCTGCAAGCGTCGCATAGCCGCCGTAGGAACCGCCCATGATTGCTACCTTGTCGGCCTGCGCGATACCTTCGCCCACCGCCCAATCGACAGCGTCGATCAGGTCGTCATGCATTTTTAGGCCCCATTGCAGGTTCCCGGCGTTGGTGAAGTCCTTGCCGAAACCGGTCGACCCGCGGAAATTGACGCTGAGCACCGCATAGCCGCGATTGGCGAGCATCTGGTGCGCCGAATTGAATCCATAGCCATCGCGCGCCCACGGGCCGCCATGCACCAGCAACACCATCGGCACTGCCGTATCAGGCTTGCCGTCGCCATTGGCATCGCTGCCCGGCGGCAGGGTGAGGTAGGAGGGCAGGGTCAGGCCATCGCGGCTGGTGATCTCGCGGGGGTGCAGCGGTTGCAGCGGCATCCCTTCCAGCGCCGGGCGCGAGGTGTAGAACGGGGTCAGCGTTTCCGCCTTGCGATCGTAGATGTAGGTCGCTGCCGGCTTCACCAGCGGATCATTGGCGACAATCCAGATGCTGTTATCCTCGGTCCGGCTGGCGATGCCGAACTGGCCTTCGAGCCGGCTTTCGAGCCAATCGAGCGACGCGCCGATTTCGGAATCGATCGCGGTCCATTCGTTCTTGAGGTAATTGACGGCATAGGCTTCCACCACCCCGGTGATCGGATCGCGCATGGTGCCGCCGATATCGGCTTTGGCATCCTCGGCGATGATCCGCTTTTCGCCCGTGGCGCTGTCCTGTGCGATCAGCGCTGCGGTGTTGCGGCCGCGGCTGTCGATCCAGTACAGCGTGCTGCCATCCGATGTGTACCCGGCCGGCGAGGTTGTCAGCGAATCTTCCATATCGTTGGATTCAAACGGCTCTGCCGCCACCACGTTGTTTTCGACCCGGAAGTAATCGGTCCCGCCTTGCGCGTTCTGGCGCAGCGCCATGCGCACGGTCAACGTGTCATCGGCCATGAACCCGGCGTAACCGGGATTTTCCAGCACCAGTGCCAATTCGCCCGTGGTCAGATCAAGCATATGGACATCGTGGAACCGCGGATCGCGGTTGTTGAGGCCCAGCAGGATCTTGTCCTTGATGGTCGTCGATGCGCCGACGATCTGCACGCGGGTCTTGTCGAACGGGGTCAGGTTGGTTTCCGCGCCGGTGGCGACATCAATCTTGTAAAGCAGGAAGTTCTCATCCCCGCCCTTGTCCTGGATATACATCACGGCGCTGGCATCGGGTGACCAGAAATGCTGCCGGATCGGGCGATCGGTTGCACTGGTCAGCGCGCGTGCATCATCGGGATTGCTGGCGGGGGCGACCCAGATGTTCAGCACTCCGTCTTTGGGGGCAAGCCAGCTGAGCCATTTGCCATCGGGGCTGATCTGGCCGCCAGCGCGGGTGGGATTGCCAAACAGGGCATCACGCGGGATCAGAGGGGCGGTTTCGGCTGTGGTTGTCATCGCGGTTCCGTTTTTGGCAGTGTGGTTGTCGGCGTGTCCTGCCGCAGGCATTGCCAGCGCGGCAGCGGCCGCAGAAATCAGGCACAAGCGCCGAATATTGGTCAGTCGTGTCATGGCTTAAACCCCCATCGCGTGTCGTGATAGCTAGTGTGTTGGATGAGTAAGACGCAACAGCCAGGTTTGCAAGCGAGACCCTGTTTCAAAGCGACGGATTGGCGTAGAAATGCCAGGTGAAGATCGCCATGCTGCCACGCTGCGGAGACCATGGTTCAGCAAGGCGCCGGGTGACATTTTCGCCGGGGCGTTCTTCCAGTTGGAGCAGACGTTTGACGCCCTCTTGCACCGCCAGATCGCCCGCGGGCCAGATATCGGGGCGGCCTTCGGCAAACAGCAGGTAAATCTCCGCCGACCAGCGCCCGATCCCCTTGATCTGCGTGAGCAGGGCGATCGCGTCTTCATCATCGGCAGGCAGGGTCGCGAAATCGAGCGCGCCCGACTGGGCCAGTTCGCACAAACTGCGCGCATAGCCCTGCTTCTGGCGCGACAGGCCGCAAGCGCGCAGCGTGTCGAAATCGCGTGCGAGCAGGCTATCAGGGGTAAAATCAGCGCCCAGTTCTGCCTCGAGCTTGTTCCAGACCGATGCGGCCGAGGCCACGGACACCTGCTGGCCGATAATGGTGCGCAGCATGGTCGCAAATCCCGGGTCGCGGATGCGCGCATCGGGATAGCCGACCCGCGCCAGCGCCGATGCCAGATGCGGTTCGCGCGCAGCCAAAGCGTCAAGATCCCTGTGCAATTTTTCCGCTGTCAGGCCCATGGCCATTTTCCTTAACTTGCGTTGGTGCCAAGATTATCTTAGCAGCGCCGTGCCTTCTTGAAGCGCACATCCTTGCGCCCAATAGCTCAAAAGGAATTTCGATCCATGCCCAGACTGGTCGTCACCAACCGCGAAGGCGAAACCAGTGAGATTTCCGTTCAGGACGGTCTTACTGTGATGGAAGCGATCCGCGACAATGGCTTTGACGAACTGCTGGCTCTGTGCGGCGGATGCTGTTCGTGCGCGACGTGTCATATTCATGTCGATCCGGCGTTTGCAGACAAGCTTCCCAAAATGAGCGAGGATGAGGATGATCTGCTGGAATCGTCGGATCACCGCACGGAAACCTCGCGCCTGTCGTGCCAGGTGCCGCTGACCGACGCGCTGGACGGGCTGCACGTCACTATTGCCCCTGAAGACTAAACTTGTTTGCGATCGGGGTCGGGTGATCCTAGGTCTACACTCATGAACATCACCCGCCCTTACGGCGATACGCTCGCGCTTATCGGTAATACGCCCATGGTTCGTCTGGCCGGACCCAGCGCTGCGGCCGGCTGCGACATCTATGGCAAGTGCGAATTCGCTAACCCCGGCTCCTCGGTAAAGGACCGCGCCGCGCTGTGGATTATCCGCGATGCGGAGGGGCGCGGGGAATTGCAGCCCGGCGGCACAGTGGTTGAAGGCACGGCGGGCAACACCGGGATCGGCGTTGCGCTGGTCGCTAATGCACGCGGGTACAAGACCATCATTGTCATGCCCGACAACCAGTCCAAGGAGAAGATGGACACGCTGCGGGCGCTGGGCGCTGAACTGGTGCTGGTGCCGCCCACCAAGTTTGCCGACGCCGGCCACTTCGTCCACACCTCGCGCCGGCTGGCTGAAGAAACGCCGGGAGCGGTGTGGGCCAACCAGTTCGACAATATCGCCAACCGCCGCGCCCATATCGAAGGCACCGCGCTGGAAATCTGGGAGCAGCTGGGTGGCCGCGTTGACGGCTTTACCTGCGCGGCGGGCACCGGCGGAACGATCGCGGGCGTGGGTCTGGGCCTCAAGGCTTTCGACGAGAATATCCGCATCGCGCTCACCGATCCGCACGGCGCGGCGCTGTACAATTATTACGCCCACGGCGAGTTGAAGGCGGAAGGCTCCTCGGTCGCCGAAGGCATTGGGCAGGGCCGCATTACCGCCAATCTTGAAGGTGCGCCGATCGACACGCAATACCGCGTCAGCGACACCGAAGGCCTGCACTGGGTTGAGCGGTTGCTGAAGGACGAAGGGCTGTGCCTTGGCCTGTCATCCGGCATCAATGTCGCGGGCGCTATCGCGCTGGGCAAGGAACTGGTCGCGCAAGGCCGCGCCAATCCGCAGGTGGTGACGATTTTGTGCGACACGGGGTTCCGTTACCTGTCGACGCTCTACAATGCCGAATGGCTCGCCGCCAAAGGCCTGCCGGTGTTCGATTGGCTAGTTCGCGCGGATGAACCTGCGGCAGCAGGCGCCGCATGAGCCAGCCTTCGATGATTGACCGGTTGCGCCGGCTGAACCAGCGCAGTCTCTTCGGTCCCGGCGTGCGCCGGTTCGTCAATTCGGCGCAGAATCCGGGCGAGGCCGAGGAAATCTCCACCGCCAGCCAGACCCGCAGCGAAGCTGTGCAGCGGCTTCAGGTCGGGATGTTCGGCATCGGGACGATGGTGTTGCTCGTGGGTCTGGCGAGCGTCATCGGCGGGCAGGCGGACATGAACGAGGAACTCGCCGTTCCCGAAGCCGCCCCCACCACGGAACCCAAGCCCGCGCCCTCCCAGGCCAACCCGCTCGCCGATGCAGGCGTGGTGCCCGATATCGCCGCTGAACCCAGCGCATCGCCCGCGCCGTCACCCAAACCTTCCGGCAATGTTGCGCCCAAGGAATAGATACGCTGCCGCCGCACGTGCGGCGTGGGCGCTGGGTTTGACCGCCTGCGGAAGCGCGTCGGCCCCGGTAGATCCGCCCGCTGCGCAGGAAAGCGCCGCTGTTGATCCCACTCTGGGGTTGATGACCAGCCTGCCGCTTTACTGGCCGCTGGGTGCTGCGGTGCAGGACATAGCCGCCGGGCGCGCTGAGATGCCGTGGCAGCGTGACGCGCTGGAACAAGGCTTCGCGCTGGAGCCGCTCGATACGCTATCGCCCATTCCCGCGCTGTCCCCGGACGAGCCCGACCTAGATCCGCTCGCCAGCCTCACACGGCTTGCGATCATTCAGCCGCGCGGGCTTTCGCCGGCCGATAATGTCGCGCTGGATACCTGGGTGCGGGAAGGTGGCCGATTGCTGCTGGTGCTCGATCCGGCGCTGACGGGACATTATGATCTTCCGCTGGGCGATCCGCGCCTGCCCAGTCAAGCTGCGCTGATCCCGCCGGTGGTGGCACGCTGGGGCATGGCAATCAGGTTTGACGATGCGCAAAGCAGCAAGCCGGTGGACGCATCGCTGGGCGGAACATGGCTTCCGGTGCTGCTGGGAGGCGAGGTGACGATCATCGATCCGGCAGCGGCTGAATGCACCTTGCTTGCGTCCGGCGCGGCGGCGCGCTGCGGCGTGGGCAAGGGCCAGGTCACGCTGATCGCCGATGCCGCGATCTTCGAACACCGTGAACTCGCCGGTGAGGGCGGGGACGCTTTGCGCGCCGTGATCGGCCAGGCGCTTGAATGACCCGGCACGGGAAAACACGGGACGGGCGGGACTCGGGGTCGGCTCGCACCGGGGAATCTGCGGGGATTCTGCGGGAATTGCCGCGGTTTGCAGGAAAACCTGATGCTTTTCCGATGACTTGCACGTGGGTATTCGCCCTAAGGAAAACTGCAAAATGTAATTAAATCATGTAATTAACAAGTTTTCCCGTACTTTCCCCGAAAATTCCCTTCCAAACCCGCCTCATCCCCGATATTAGCGGGGTCCATCAGATATGCCTGTTTGTTTTGCGTTCGACTGGTGGGGTCGGCGCACCGGTTCCGCATGCTTGCGGCCGGGGCAGGGAAGGCGTGTCTGTTCATCACGCAGTGCGCCCATGTGGGTGGGCTGCCACGGGGTAAGAGGGGGTTGCAGGCACGTGTCTGCTTTTGGAGGATATAACGGCCAAGCTTACTCGCCCGCGGGCGAGAAGGGCCGTTTTGTCCTGCCTCCCGCCTTCCGCAAGGCCGTGAAGGAAAGCTCCGGCGGCAACCGCACGCTGTGCCTTGCCGCGCATGGCAAGTTCGATTGCCTGATCGGCTTCGGCACCGCCCGCATCGAAAAGCTCAACGAACTCCTCGATCGCGAGGAAGAGCGCGCCATCCGCCTGAGCGACACCAGCTTTGACCGCGATGTGCGCGCGGGGCAATTGTTCGGTTACGAAATGCTGCCCTTCGATGACAGTGGCCGCTTTGTCATGCCCGAGCATTTGCGCGATCTCGGCATGATTGACGACGGGCTGTATTTTCAGGGCGCGGGCGAGTTTTTCTTTGTCTGGAACCCTGGACAGCTCGGCCGGCTGGGCGCTGAATGGCGCGGCGCGCAGGCTGCCTGCGCCAAGCTGGTCGCCGCCGCCAAGAAGGGCGCGGCATGATGCAGGGCGCTCCGCACATTCCCGTATTGCTCGATGAAGTGGTCGCCGCGCTCGCGCCGCATCCGGGTATGACCATCGTTGATGCGACCTTCGGTGCAGGGGGTTACACCGCTGCGTTGCTGGAGGCAGGCGCGACCGTCCACGCCTTCGACCGCGATCCCGATGCGATTGCCGCAGGTCAGGCGCTAGTCCAGCGGTTCGAAGGCCGCCTTGTGCTGCATCCTGCGCGCTTTTCCGCCATGCGCGCTGAACTTGCCGCCATTGGCATCACAACCGTCGACGCGGTGGTCATGGATATCGGCGTGTCTTCCATGCAGCTCGATCAGGGCGAGCGCGGCTTTGCCTTCATGCACGATGGCCCGCTTGACATGCGCATGAGCCGCGATGGGGAAAGCGCTGCCGATTTCCTCAACACCGCGGACGAGGAAGCCATCGCCAACGTGATCTATCTTTACGGTGAAGAGCGCCAGTCGCGCCGCGTGGCCCGTGCGATTGTCGCGGCGCGTCCCTTGACCACCACGGGCGAGCTGGCCCGCGTAGTGCGCCGCGCGCTGGGCCACAAGCCGCATGACAAAAAGGATCCGGCGACCCGCACCTTCCAGGCGGTGCGCATCCATGTGAACGACGAACTGGGGGAACTGGACGCAGGGCTGGCCGCGGCTGAAGCCTTGCTGCCCGAGGGCGGCGTGCTGGCCGTGGTAAGCTTCCACAGTGTTGAAGACCGGATCGTGAAGCAGTTTTTGCGTACCGCCAGCGGCGCGGGCCGCTCTGTCTCGCGGCACCTCCCCGGGGAAATCCCCGGTCCTCCGCCTACCTTCGCGCAAGTGTCCAAGGCTATTCGTCCATCAGACGCCGAAATTGCCCGCAACCCCCGCGCCCGTTCATCAACCTTGCGCCATGCGACCCGCACTGGCGCTTCCCCCAGGAGCCAAGCCGCATGATGAACCGCTCTCAGGCCCGATCGCTCGGCTGGGCCGCTGTTCTGGCGATCTGCTTTGCGCTGGTGGTGGTGCTCAGCTTCAAGGTGCATGCGGTGCGCAGTGAGGTGCTGCTGGCTGAGCGTCAGTTGATTTCGCTTCAGCGTGAGACGCTGCTGCTGGAAACCGAATTTGAAACCCGCTCCAGCCAGCGTCAACTGGCCGAATGGAACACGGTGGAATTCGGTTACGAAGCCCCGCGCGCCGGGCAGTTTCTGGAAGCCGAACGGCAGCTTGCCAGCCTTGGTGAGACGCTTGGCCCCGATGCGCCTTCGCCGATCCGCTTGGCCCGCGCCGAGACCGCCGATGTGGCTGACGTCGTCAGCGATGCGCCGATGCGCTCGCCGGTGTCGGGCGCGACGGTCACGCTCGCTTCGGCATCCAGCGAGAAAGACGCGGGCGAAGTGTTTGCCGAAGCCTTCGGAGACTTCCTGATCGAAGCCTCACCGATCCGGCCGGCGCGGGCTGAGACGCCTAGGCCCCCCGCCAAGACATACGCGGCTGGAACCGGCGAATGAACATGATGGCGGCCTCGTTTGCCGCACGTGTCGCCACCCCTGTCATCCCCGTTGGTCGCCTGCCCAGCATTGGGCTGCGCCAGCAATTGCTGTGGACAGCGCGGATGCGGGTGCTGTGGCTGCTCGGCGGATTTGGCTTGATTGCCCTGATCGCGCTGCTGCGGATCGCATCGCTCGGTCTCGCAGGGCAGGCCCCGCAGCGCACGAGCATGGAAGATGCGCTGTTGCCGCCACGCGGTGAGATCACGGATCGCAACGGCGCGCCGCTGGCCCGCGCGTTTCCAGCCTATGCCTTGTGGTTCGAACCGCGCGCGATGGGCGATACCGGCGCGCCGCTGGTGCGTTCGCCCGGCGATGTTGCCCGCGATCTGAAAGGCATTTTCCCGGATATTGACGAAGCGCGCATGGCGCGCCGCCTGGCCTCGGGCCGTCCGGGCTATCTGCGCCGCAGGATCCTCCCCGAAGAAGCCAACCGCGTGTTTGGCCTTGGTGAAATCGCGCTGGAAATCCCGCGGGAGACGGATCGCTATTACCCGCAAGGCACGCTTGCGGCGCATGTGCTGGGCTACGTGGTCGAGGACGAGGGCGGCAAGATCGGAATGGAAGAGGTGCTCGAAAAGCAGCTCAGCCATCCCGACACGCGCAGCGCGCCTGTGGCCCTGTCCATCGACGTACGGGCCCAAGGTGCGCTTGAAGACGAATTACGCCGCGGGATGCTGGCCACCAATGCGATCGGTGCCGCGGGCATCGTGCTAGACGTGGACACGGGCGAGATCATGGCGCTGGCAAGCCTGCCCGAATTCGATCCCAACACCGCCGGGGCGGCCGGGGCGAAGAACGTCTTTAACCGCGCCACCAACGGCGTGTTCGAATTGGGCTCTACCTTCAAGCCGTTGAGCGTCGCCGCTGCGATCGACGCAGGCGTGGTGCGCGATCTGGGCAAGGCGTGGGATGCGACTCCGATTGCGGTCGGGCGCCGTTCCATCAAGGATCTGAAATCCAAAGGCGCAACGCTGAATGTGCCGCAGGCGCTGGTCTATTCGTCCAATACCGTGACGGCGCGGGTAGCTGATTCGCTTGGTCCGGAACGCCTGCGCAAGGTGATGATTGATCTGGGCATGGATCGTCGCCCCTTCATCGAACTGCCCGCCAAGGGCAAGCCGATCTGGCCGCAAGGTCCGTGGAGCCGTGTGACCAACATGACCGTCAGCTATGGCCACGGCCTTGCTGTCACGCCGCTGCATTTGGCGAGCGCCTATGCCGCGATGGTCAATGGCGGCATCTGGCGTCCAGCAACCCTGCGCAAGATCGCGGCGCGCGATGTGCCGCGCGGGCGGCGGGTGTTCAAGGAATCGACCTCGCACCGGATGCGTCAGATGCTGCGGATGATCTCGCTCTACGGCACGGGCAAGAACGCCGACGCGGTGGGATACCGGGTGGGTGGCAAGACCGGATCGGCGGAAAAGGCAGGCGCAGGCGGGTACAATAAGACGTCACTGGTGTCCTCCTTTGCGGCCGCCTTCCCGCTGGATGCGCCGCGTTACGTGGTGGTGGTGGTGCTGGACGAGCCCAAAGGCACGGTGGCGAGCAGCTTCCAGCGCACGGCGGGTTACACCGCCGCGCCGGTTGTCGGTCGGCTGGTGCCACGCATCGGCCCGATGCTGGGCGTGCAGCCCGATGAGAGCCGCGATGTCGACATCTCCGATCTGCGCTATCTGGTGGATAAGCACTGATGCGATTGGCGGACCTTCTGGAAAGCGCCGGGCTCGCTCCCGGCAGCGCTGGCGATCGGTCCGTCACAGGTTTTGCTATCGACCATCGCAAGGTTGCTCCCGGCACGGTGTTCGGCGCGTTTCAGGGTGCGGCGGTTAATGGAGAGGGTTTCATCCCCGCTGCCGTTGCTGCAGGCGCGATTGCCGTGGTGGCTCGGCCCGAGGCCGCCGTCGAAGGCGCGCTCCACATTGCCGATGCGAATCCGCGCCGGGCTTTCGCGCAATTGGCCGCAGGGTTTTTCAGCCCGGTTCCTGCCACCATCGTTGCGGTGACCGGCACCAACGGCAAGACCTCCTGCGTTGAGATGACGCGGCAAATCTGGCGCATGGCGGGCGAACGCGCAGCAAGCATCGGCACGCTCGGCGTGACGACGCCCGATGGCTCGGTATCGACCGGATTGACCACGCCGGACATCGTCACGTTCCTGTCCAATATGAGCGGGCTGGCGCGTGAAGGCGTGACCCATGTCGCTTATGAGGCGTCGAGCCACGGCCTCTCGCAATATCGCAACGAAGGCCTGCACGTCGTCGCCAGCGCCTTCACCAATTTCAGCCGCGATCACCTCGATTATCATGGTACGATGGCAGACTATTTCGCGGCCAAGATGCGGCTGTTCATGCAAGTGGTCGCGCCCGGTAGTCCGGCGGTGATCCATGATGCGGGCGACGGATCGGAATGGACCGCCAAGGCGATTGCGCAAGCCGAGGCACGCGGCCTCAAGGTGCTGACTGTGGGCGAGGGCGGGGCCTTCCTCCGCCTTGCAGCGCGTGAACCCGGCCAGCTTGGCCAGACGCTTACCATCGAACACGCAGGCGATACGCACAAGGTCAACCTCCCGCTGATTGGCGCCTATCAGGCAGCCAATGCGCTGGTGTCGGCAGGGCTGGCGCTGGCGACCGGTGTGTCGGCGGCAATCGTGTTAGATGCGCTCACCCGGCTCCAGCCAGTGCGCGGACGGCTGGAGCGGGCCGCGCTCAATCCCGCAGGCGCCCCTGTCTATGTCGATTATGCCCATACCCCCGATGCGCTCGAAGCCGCGATTGCCGCGCTGCGCCCGCATGTGGCGGATGGTGGGCGGCTGATCGTGGTGTTTGGCGCAGGCGGGGACCGTGATGGGGGCAAGCGGCTGCAAATGGGCGAAGTCGCGGCCCGTTCGGCTGACCTTGCTATCGTGACTGACGACAATCCCCGCAGCGAAGATCCCGCAACCATCCGCGCCGCGATCCTGGCCGGTGCAGGCGGGACCGCCCGCGAAATCGGTGACCGCCGCGCCGCGATTGCCGCCGCAGTTGGGGATGCAGCATCAGGCGATATTGTGCTGGTTGCAGGCAAGGGCCACGAACAGGGACAAATATTCGGGTCAGGAGATACCATGCGGATCGAAGCTTTCGACGATGTCGAAGTCGCGCGCGAGTGTGCGGGAGGCCAGTGCTGATGAACGCGCCGATTGCCCATCCCATGCTGCACCAATGGCCGGTCACGCTGCGCGACAGCTTGCGTCTGGCGCTGTGGACCGCCGGGGAGATCGAAACCGCCACCGGCGGCATCGCCAGCCACGATTTTGAAGCGGCCGGCATCGAAATGGACTCGCGTGACGTGAAGCCCGGCGATGTCTTCATCGCGCTGCAGGGCGAGGCGATGGATGGGCACCGCTTCATTGATGCCGCTTTTGCAAAAGGCGCGGTTACCGCAATCGTGGACCGTCCGGTCGATTACCCGCATGTGCTGGTCACCGATACGACCGCAGCGCTCTACGCGTTGGCCCACGCCGCGCGCGACCGGGCGGTGGACGCGGTGCGGATCGCGATCACCGGATCGGTCGGCAAGACCGGTGTGAAAGAGGCGGTCTTTGCCTGTCTCGACCGGGCGAGCCGGGGCGCAGCACACCGCAGCGTGCGCAGTTACAACAACCACGTGGGCGTGCCGCTCAGCCTGGCGCGGATGCCGGCGCGCGCGAAGTTCGGCGTGTTTGAAATGGGCATGAACCATGCAGGCGAAATCGCGCCGCTGGCCGCCCATGCGCAGCCCCACGTGGCGCTTATCACCACCATCGCGCCAGCGCATATCGAGAACCTCGGCAGCCTCGTGGCGATTGCCGATGAAAAGGCGCAGATTTTCACAGGCCTCGTCCCCGGCGGGATTGCGATCATTCCGGCAGACAGCGAATTTTCCGAGCGCATGATCGGCCATGCCACGGCTTGCGGGGCGAAGGTTGTCACGTTCGGCCGCGCGAAAAACGCCGATGTGCGACTGCTCGATGCGATCCCAGCCGCAGGAGGCTCCGGATCGCTCGTCACGGCTGATCTGGGCGACCGGCGCATCTGCTACACCATTGCCGAACCCGGTGAGCATTGGATCGTCAATTCGCTGGGCGTGCTGGCCGCTGTGCGTGCAGCAGGTGCCGATCTGGCCAGCGCGGGCCTTGCGCTGGCGGAAATGGGCGGTCTGAAAGGGCGCGGCGCGCGCCACACCATCATTCTACCCGGCGGTGGTGCGGCTGTGCTGATCGATGAAAGCTACAACGCCAACCCCGCTTCGATGCGTGCAACCCTCAAAGCGCTCAAGCAAACGCCCGCCACCCGGCGGATCGTGGTGCTTGGCAGCATGAAGGAACTGGGCGATTTTGCCGAAGGCTTCCATCGCCAGCTGGCCGAACCGATTGCAGAGGCTGGCGTGTCTCACGCGATCCTTGTTGGACCCGAGATGCGCGCCCTTGCAGACGAGTTGGGGAAAGCCGCATCGCCGCCGCTTGGCAAGGCTGTCACCTTCGCGCATTGCGAAGGACCTGCCGAAGCGATTGCGGCGCTCGGGCAATTCGGACTTGCGCATGACGATGCGGTACTGGTCAAGGGGTCCAATTCGGTGGGCCTTGGCCGACTGATATCGCATTTTACCGAAGTTGCCTGTGCACCAAGCGTCACCGGAGGCTGAGGCCAGGCCGAAGGACGCCAAAGGACGATTCCATGCTCTATCTTCTCGCCGAGTGGCTTGGCTTCGAAGGCATCCTCAATCTGGTGCGCTACCAAAGCTTTCGTGCCGGTGCGACGCTGATGACGGCATTGCTCATCGGCCTGATTATCGGCCCCCGCTTCATCAATCTGCTGCGCGTGCGGCAGGGCAAGGGGCAGCCGATCCGCCTTGATGGTCCGCAAACGCACCTTGCCAAGCGCGGCACGCCAACAATGGGCGGGCTGATGATCCTGACGGCGCTGACGCTGTCGCTGATTTTGTGGATGGACTTGTCCAGCCCATTCGTGTGGGCCTGTCTTGCAGTCACAATCGGCTTCGGGATCATCGGTTTCTTGGATGATTATGACAAGGTGACGAAGAACAGCCATGCGGGCGTGTCCGCACGGGTGCGATTGCTGGGCGAATTCGTGGTGGCCGGTGTTGCCTCGTGGATCATCGTCAGCCAGATCAACACCAATCTCTACCTGCCCTTCCTGACCGGCGTCAGCATTCCGCTCGGGCCGGCCTATTATGTTTTCGCGGCCTTCGTGATTGTGGGGGCGGGCAATGCGGTCAATCTGACCGATGGGCTAGACGGTCTGGCGATCATGCCGGTGATTATTGCCAGCGGTACCTTTGCGATCATTGCCTATCTGGTGGGGCGCGCGGATTTTTCCGAATATCTGGGCATCCCGCATGTGCCCGGTGCAGGCGAGTTGGCGATCTTCTGCGCGGCGATCATGGGGGCGGGCCTTGCGTTCCTGTGGTTCAACGCGCCGCCGGCGGCGGTGTTCATGGGCGACACCGGCTCGCTGGCGCTGGGCGGCGCGCTGGGCGCGATTGCCGTGGCCTCGCATCACGAGGTCGTGCTCGCAATCGTTGGCGGACTGTTCGTGCTCGAAGCGGTATCAGTGATCGTGCAGGTGTTCTGGTTCAAACGCACCGGCCGGCGCGTGTTCAAGATGGCCCCGATTCACCACCATTTCGAGCAATTGGGCTGGAGTGAAAGCAAGGTCGTGATCCGGTTCTGGATCATTGCCATCGTGCTGGCGCTGATCGGCCTTTCCACGCTGAAGCTGCGGTAGGGCACTGGGGCCGATGATCACCTCCCCTGTCTTCGCTGGCAAACGTTACGCTGTGCTCGGCCTTGCGCGTTCCGGCGAGGCGGCGGCAAATGCGCTGATTGCGAGCGGCGCAGAGGTGATCGCCTGGGATCGGCAGCCCCATGCGCGCGAGCATTTTGAGGGGCGCTGCCGGTTGATTGATCCGCTGGAGCTTGATCTCACCGGCTTTGCGGGCGTTGTGGTGTCGCCCGGTGTGCCGCTCAACACCCATCCCATTGGCCCGCACGTGTGGCAATTTGGCCTGCCTGTGATCGGCGATATCGAACTGTTCGCCAATGCCCGCAAAAGTCTGCCGCCGCACCGCGTGGTCGGCATCACGGGCACGAACGGTAAATCGACCACCACCGCACTGGTGCATCATATCCTCGTCGAAGCGGGCGTGCCGGCGGTGATGGGCGGCAATATCGGTGATCCGATCCTGGGGCAGGCGCCACTTCCCGAAGGCGGCGTTTATGTGCTCGAATTGTCAAGCTTTCAGATCGATCTCACCTTCACGCTCGATTGCGATGTCGCGGCGCTCACCAACATCACGCCCGACCACCTTGACCGCTACGCCAGTTTCGACACCTATGCAGCGTCCAAGGAGCGTCTGTTCCAGATGCAGGCGAAGGGGACCGCGCTGATCTGCGCTGAGGATGCGCCGACCTGCGCGATCGCGGACCGGTTGGCAGCAAAGGGCAAGCCGATCCTTCGGGTTGTCACCGCCGATCTGGAAGCGCAGGATCTGGCTAACGGGCGCTCACCTTCGCTTGCTGGCCCACACAATGCCCAGAACGCTGCGGTTGCCGTGGCAATCTGCCGGCAGCTCGGCCTCAACCACGCTCAGATCGCGGCGGGCCTGGCGACCTATCGCGGCCTTCCGCATCGGATGGAGCGGGTATGCGATGTTGATGGCGTGACCTACATTAACGACAGCAAGGCCACCAATGCCGCGTCGGCGGCGCCTGCACTTGCGGCGTTCCCGCCTGATCCGGCCATCAACGGGGGCGCGCCGCGTATCCATTGGATCGTCGGCGGATTGCCCAAGGATGATGGACTGGGTGCCTGCGCCGACCACCTCGGTCATGTCGCCGCAGCCTATACCGTGGGCGAGGCCGGGCCGATGTTCGCCGGCCTGCTGGACCGACAGGTGCTGACCCACCGCTGCGAACTTATCAGCGAAGCGGTGCGCCGTGCCGCGGAAGCGGCGCGTCCGGGCGACATCGTTCTGCTGTCGCCTGCCTGCGCGTCCTACGATCAATTCCGCGACTATGAAAAGCGCGGCCATCATTTCCGCCAGATGGTCAGAGCCATCACCGGCTGCGATACCGGCGATGACACCGCAGACCGGAGCATTTTACCATGACCGCACCGGCCTACACGTCCGCGCCGCGTGGTGCGGGCAATTACCTGCCGCCTGTACCCCTGCAGCGCCGCTGGCGTGATGTGTTGCGCATCTGGTGGCGTGAGATCGACAAGCTGCTGCTGCTGCTGATCGGCCTGCTGATGGCGGTCGGCATTGTCGCGGTCGCCGCTGCATCGCCCGCCAGCGCCGATCAGCTTTCGACCTCGAAGGAGCGGGTTGCCGACTTCATGTTCTTTCAACGCCACATCGTTTTTCAGTTGATGGGGCTGACAATCATGATCGGGCTCTCGTTCCTCAGCCGCGATTCCGCGCGCCGTCTGGGCATTCTGGTGGGCGCAATCATGCTCGCGCTGTTGTTCGTGGTGCCGCTGATCGGTGAAGAGAAAAACGGCGCCAAACGCTGGATCAATGTCGGCATGAGCTTGCAGCCGTCCGAATTTCTGAAACCCGGCTTCGCGATTATCTGCGCCTGGATCCTGAGCTGGCGGCTGCGCGATCCGGGCCTGCCGGTGGTGCTGTATGTCAGCGGCTTGATGGCGTTGATCGCCGCGCTGCTGATGCTGCAACCCAACCTTGGCGATGCGATCCTGTTCGGCGGGATCTGGCTGGTGATGGTGTTGCTGGCCGGGATGCCATGGCAGCGGCTGGCGGCGCTCGGCGGCGTGGTGGTGGCGGGCCTGACGCTGGCCTACGTCTTTTATGATAACGCCCGCCACCGCATTGACGGCTTTCTGGGGGGCGGCACGGCTTTCGATCAGGTCGACCTGGCGCAACGCACAATCACGGCCGGGGGATGGACTGGCACTGGCCTGTGGCTGGGTATCCGAAAGATGAACCTGCCCGAGGCCCACACCGATTACATCTTTTCGGTAATTGGTGAGGAGTTCGGCCTTATCACCTGCGCGCTGATCGTGCTGCTCTATTGCGCACTGGTGCTCCGGGTGCTGGTGCGGCTGGTGGGGGAAGACAATCTGTTCGCGCTGTTGGCGGCCACCGGCCTTATCACCCAGTTTGGCGGGCAGGCCTTCATCAACATGCTGGTGAACCTCAAGCTGTTCCCGTCGAAGGGGATGACTTTGCCGCTGATCTCCTATGGCGGCTCATCGACACTGGCGGTGTGCTTCACGCTTGGGCTATTGCTGGCGATCACTCGGCGCAATCCCTTCCTCGCCCGTGAGGGCGGGACGTTGCGCGATCTGATCGAACGCAAGGATACGCCCGCATGAACAGTCCCACACCAACCGGCACGCCCAAGGGGGCCACGCGCCATTTCGTGCTGGCGGCAGGCGGCACCGGCGGGCACCTGATCCCGGCCTTCGCACTGGCCGTAGAGTTGCACGCGCGCGGTCATCACGTGGCGCTGATCACGGATGAGCGCGGCGCGGCGATCCCCGGCAAGCCTGACTTTCTGACCGCCCATGTCTTGCCCGCCGGACGCTTTGGCAAAAATCCGTTGGGCTGGCCTGCGGGGATCAGCGCGGTGCTGGAAGGCCGCGCCATGGCGCTGCGCCTGTTCGACACCTTCGCGCCTTCCGCCATCGTCGGCTTTGGCGGCTATCCGGCACTGCCGGCTCTGCTTGCCGCCACCGCTGTCAAATTGCCGAGCGTTGTGCATGAACAAAACGCGGTGCTTGGCCGTGTGAACCGGCTGCTGGCAGGCCGGGTGGACGCGATCGCGACCTCATATGACAAAGTTGACCGGCTCAACCCCAAGCACGCGGGCAAGGTGCGCCTGACCGGCAATCCGGTGCGGACCGAGGTGCTGGGCTTGCGCGATCAGGACTTCCCGGCCTTCACCGATGAAAGCCTGCTGCGCATTCTGGTAACCGGCGGCAGCCAGGGCGCGCGCGTGTTGTCCGACGTGGTGCCCGATGGTCTTGCCATGCTCCCGCCTGCCCTGCGCCAGCGGTTGCAGGTGACCCAGCAATGCCGTCCCGAAGATCTGGAAGCCGTGCGGACGCGTTATGCCAGCCACGACATTCCGGCGGAACTGGGCACCTATTTTGAAGACATGCACGAACGGCTGGCCGATGCGCACCTGTTCATCGGGCGCGCGGGCGCTTCGACGATTGCGGAGCTGACTGCTGTGGGCCGGCCTGCGATCCTTGTGCCGCTGCCCATCGCGACCGATGATCATCAGGCGGTGAACACCCGCGAAATGGTCAAGGCGGGCGGTGCGCGGATGATCCGGCAGGAGGCGTTTCAGCCCAAGGAACTCGCCAAGCAAATCCAGGCGATGGCGATGAACCCGGCCAGCCTCGCCAATGCGGCGCACTGCGCCTTCAATTGCGGACGCCCCGATGCGGCCAGCGATCTTGCCGATCTGGTGGAAAGCATGAGCGGGATCGATCTGATGGACGTGATCCGGGTGGGGGAGGGCGCACGCAGCTCCGCTCAAACCGCCACCCGCCCACAGGCCGCGACCCGCAAGGCCGCCAGGGATGCAGTGGAGCACACCGCATCATGAAGGGCGTTGGCACCGACATCGGAACCATTCATTTCGTCGGCATCGGCGGGATCGGCATGTCCGGCATCGCGGAAGTGATGCGCAATCTTAGCTACACGGTCCAAGGCTCCGACATTTCCGAAAGTGCCAGCGTTGAACGGCTGCGCGCGCGCGGGATCACTGTGCATATCGGCCATGCCCGTGAGAATGTGGAGGGCGTCGCTGTGGTCGTCACTTCAACCGCGGTACGTCGCACCAACCCCGAAGTTGCCGCAGCGCTGGAAAACCGCATTCCTGTTGTGCGCCGCGCCGAAATGCTGGCCGAACTGATGCGGCTGAAATCCACGGTCGCGGTGGCGGGCACGCATGGCAAAACCACCACCACCAGCATGATCGCCACGCTGCTGGATGCCGGCGGCATTGACCCCACGGTCATCAATGGCGGGATCATCGAGCAATATGGCTCGAACGCACGGCTCGGCGATTCCGATTGGATGGTGGTGGAAGCCGACGAAAGCGACGGCAGCTTTCTGCGGCTTGACGGCACCATCGCGGTCGTCACCAATATCGATCCCGAACACCTAGATCACTACGGCGATTTTGACGGTGTGAAGAAGGCGTTTGTGGAGTTCATCCACAATGTCCCCTTCTATGGCGCCGCGGTGCTGTGTGTGGATCATCCGGTCGTGCAGATGGTGATCGGCGAGGTCCGCGATCGCAAGGTCGTGACCTACGGCTTTTCGCTTCAGGCCGACATTTGCGGTGTGAATGTGCACAGCAGCGCAGGCGGCAATACATTCGATGTGATCGTGCGCCAGCGCGGATTGGAAGATCGCCGGATCGAAAGCGTGCATTTGCCGATGCCGGGCCGCCACAATGTGCAGAACGCCCTCGCCGCGATTGCCGTGGCGGTAGAGATGGGATGTAGCGATGACGTAATCCGCACTGGCTTTGCCCGTTTTGGCGGGGTGCGGCGGCGCTTTACCAAGGTTGGCAGCATCGCCGTGGATGGCGGCGCGGTGACCGTGATCGACGATTACGCCCATCACCCGGTCGAAATCCGCGCGGTGCTGAGCGCCGCACGCGAAGCGGTCGCGGGAACGCATGGCCGAGTGATCGCTGTGGCGCAGCCGCACCGCTATTCGCGCCTCAATGATCTGATGGACGCCTTTCAATCGTGCTTCGATGATGCGGACATCGCCTATGTCGCGCCGGTCTATTCCGCTGGCGAAGATCCGCTGCCGGGTGTCGATCACGCTGCATTGGTAGCCGGCATGAAGGCCCGTGGGCATCGCGCTGCGCACGAGATTGCCGGAGAGGACGCTTTGGCGGAAACCCTGGCCAATGAAATCGTGTGCGGCGACATGGTCGTGTGCCTTGGAGCCGGCGACATCACCCGCTGGGCCGCCGCGCTTGCCCCGGCCATCACCGCCAGGCGGGAGGCGGCATGAACCAGCCTGGCGACGGCTATGAATTTGATAACGGCGCAGCGCCAACATGCGCGGTCGAAGGTGGCGTTTCCACGCTTGTCCCGCTGGAGGGCATTCGCGGCAGGCTGACATGCAAGGCGCCGCTTGCGCCTTACACGTGGTTCAAGACGGGCGGGCCGGCTGACTGGCTGTTCGAACCGGCCGATCTGGCTGACCTCAAGAGCTTTCTGGAACGGCTTGGCGGGGAAACGCCGGTGATGGCGCTCGGCCTCGGCTCGAACATGATCGTGCGCGATGGCGGAGTTCCCGGCGTGGTTGTGCGGCTGGGCAAGGCGTTTGCAGGTTGCGCGGTTTCGGGCGCGCATGAAATCACCTGCGGCGCAGGCGCGAGCGGAATTCTGGTGGCTTCCACTGCGCGGGACAATGGCATTGCAGGGCTGGAGTTCTTGCGCGGTATTCCCGGCACCGTGGGCGGCTTCGTGCGGATGAACGGCGGTGCCTATGGGCGCGAGGTGGCCGATGTGCTGCGCGATTGCGCGGTGATCCTGCCCGATGGTGCACTGGTCACGCTCACCGCCGCCGAACTTGAATACAGCTATCGCCACTCGGCGCTGCCGGATGGAGCCATCGTCGTCTCGGCGCGGTTTGCGGGGCACGCGGGCGATCCGGCCGAGATTGGCGCAGAAATGGACCGCATCGCCGCCGCCCGCGAAGCCAGCCAGCCGCTGCGTACCAAGACCGGCGGTTCGACCTTCAAGAACCCCGATGGCAAGAAGGCGTGGCAGTTGGTAGACGAAGCCGGCTGCCGCGGCTTGACGCTGGGCGGGGCGCAGGTGAGCGAGAAGCACACCAACTTCCTTATCAACACCGGCACCGCCACCAGCGCCGATATCGAAGGGCTGGGGGAACTGGTGCGTGACAAGGTCTATGCGCAAACCGGCGTAAGTCTTGAATGGGAAATCCAGCGAGTGGGACGGCCGTGAGTTTTGACAAGCCTTTGCACGTCGCCGTCCTGATGGGCGGCTGGGCAAACGAGCGCGAGGTTTCGCTCACGAGCGGCGCAGGCGTCGCCGATGCGCTGGAGGACAAGGGCCACCGCGTCACCCGGATCGACATGGGCCGCGACGTTGCGCTGCGGCTGGCTGAGGCCAAGCCCGATGTCGTCTTCAACGCGCTCCATGGTGTTCCCGGCGAGGATGGTACCGTGCAAGGGATGCTTGATCTGATGGGGCTGGCCTATACCCATTCCGGGCTCGCCACGTCGGTGATCGCAATCGACAAGCAGCTGACCAAGCAGGCACTGGTGCCCTATGGCATCCCCATGCCCGGCGGACGCATCGTGACGCGCGAGGAGCTTTACCAGCGCGATCCGCTGCCGCGCCCCTATGTGCTGAAGCCTGTCAACGAAGGCTCATCGGTCGGCGTCGCCATCGTGACCGACGGCAGCAATGTCGGCAATCCCATCTCTTCGCAAGCCAAAGGCCCGTGGCAGGAATTCGCCGAATTGCTTGCCGAACCCTTTATCAAGGGCCGCGAACTCACCGCCGCGGTGCTCGATGGTCCTGATGGCCCGCGCGCGCTCGGCGTGACCGAACTCGTCATCGACAGCGGCTTTTACGATTTCGAACACAAATACACCGCCGGGCGGACCGAGCACATCTTCCCCGCACAGCTTCCGCCCGCGATCACCGCGCTGTGCGAGCAATATGCGGTCAAGGCGCATCAGGTTCTGGGTTGCCACGGCACCAGCCGCACCGACTTCCGTTGGGACGAGGAGGCGGGCGAGGACGGCTTGTTCGTGCTTGAAACCAATACCCAGCCCGGCATGACACCGCTCAGTCTGGTGCCCGAGCAGGCGGCAGGCCGTGGTATTGCCTATGCCGATCTGGTCGAGATGCTGTTATCCGAGGCATTGCGGGTCCATGCGGCCCGGCAGGCAAAGGGGGGCGGCAATGGCGCAGCAAATCCGGCGTAACGGCACCTCCGGCGTCCGCCGCGCGGCCAAGGTGCAGAGCCGCAACCAGACCGCGCGGCGCGCGCGAGGGCAGGCGAGCGGCATTCTTGACAAGGCGATGGGCATTCTGCCCTTTACCGAGGACCAATGGAGCCGCATCTGGCTTGCCGTGATCATCGGCACAGGCGTCGGCGTGGCCTTCGTGATTGCCAGTCTGGCTGGCGTACCGGCTCTGGCGCACGCCCAGGTCGCGCGGATCGCCGCTGACGCCGGTTTCGAGGTGCGTCACGTGCGCGTGACCGGCACAGCGCGGATGGACGAACAGCAGGTCTATGCCCGTGCGCTCGCCACCCGCAATCAGGCCATGCCGGATGTTGATGTGGAAAAGCTGCGCGCGGAATTGCAGGCTTTGCCATGGGTCAAGGATGCGCGCGTTTCGATCCAGCTGCCGCACACGCTGGCGATCGACATTGTCGAGCGTACGCCGCACGCGGTGCTGGAAAAGGCGGATCGGTTGGTGCTGATCGATCCGGCCGGGATCGAACTGGAGCCGGTTTCGGCGGAAACAGCCAAAGGGATGCTGCGGCTTGCCGGGCCGGGCGCGAGCAAGCAGGCACGCAACCTCGAAACGCTTCTTGCCGCTGCACCAGCTCTCGCGCCCAAGGTCGAGGCGGCTGAATGGGTCGGCAATCGCCGCTGGAATCTGACCTTTGCTACCGGGCAATTGCTCGCCTTGCCCGAAGGCGAGGTCGCCGCAGCAAGCGCGTTGGTGAAGTTTGCGCGGCTTGACGGGCAGAATCGTCTGCTGGGCGGCAAGGTGCTGGCCTTCGACATGCGTACTCCGCCGCGGCTGTATCTGCGCCTGCCCGAGGCGGTAGCCAAGCCCAAGTCCGTTGATGGGAAGACCACCTGATGACCAGTCGTCCCTCTCCGCCCCGTCCCGCCGCCGCGCCGCGTCGCCTTGCGCGCACCTATGCTGCCGTCAATGTCGGCTCGTTCCGCATTTCCGCCATGATCATGGGTGAAACCGAGACCGGTGAATTGCAGGTGCTGGGTTCCGGGCATCGGGCCAGCGCCGGGGTCAAGCGGGGTTATGTCACCGACATGACCGCTGCGGCCCACGCAATCCGGGACGCGGTCGAGCGTGCCGAGAAAAGCGCCAACACGCCAGTACGACGCGTGTGGATCGCCTGCGCCGGAGCGGGTCTTGCCAGCCATGTGGTTGCGGTCGACATTGAAATCGGCGGCCGACGGATCGAGGATGAGGATGTCGAGCAATTGTTGATCCAGGCGCAGGACATGATCCAGCCGGACGGTCGCAAGGTGCTTCACGCCCGACCTGCGCATTACACGCTTGATGGCGCACACGGGGTTGCCAATCCGCGCGGGCTTCACGCCGAACGGCTCGGCGTGGATATCCACGTGATGCTGGCCGATGGTGCACCGGTTCGCAACCTGACCGAAGCGGTGCAGAACGCGCATCTTGAAGTTGAAGCCGTGGTCGCAGCGCCCTTGGCGGCGGGCCATGCCTGCCTGACGCCAGAAGAGCGCGAACTTGGCGTTGCGCTGGTTGAGATCGGTGCAGATATCACCAATGCTGCGGTGTTTGCGGGCGGGATGCTGCTGGGGCTGCGTGCGGTACCGATGGGCTCCGCTGATATCACCGACGCGATTGCCAGCAGCTTTGGCATCCGCCGCTCTCAGGCCGAGCGCCTCAAATGCGTCGCCGGGTCAGCCGTAGCCAGTCCGGCGGATCACCGCGAGCTGATCCCGGTCAACGGCCCCGGTGACGGCGGGGAGGGCGCGTCTGCCGGTCCCCTGGCCCGCGGCGCGGATGACAAGAACCGCATTTTGCGGGCTGAATTGGTCGCGGTGGTGACGCAGCAATTGGCCGTGCTGACCGGTGAGGTTGGCAAGGCCTTGAAGGGCATGGGCTTTGCTGGCAGCCGCGCCGGGCAGGTGGTCTTGACCGGTGGCGGCGCAGAGCTTGCCGGATTGGCGGATTTCATGCAAGGCGCGCTGGGACAGCCGGTGAGGCTCGGTCGGCCGCCGCAGATTTCCGGAATGCCAGAAGCGCATCACGCTCCTGGTTTTGCAACACTGGCCGGCCTGTGCCTTTATGCTGCGGAAGATCCGATCGATATCCGCTCTGTGGGTGCTGGGCGGGGCGGCGCTTACCGGGTGCTTGCGCGTGAAACCGGGGTCATGGCGCTGTTGATGCGGCTGGTTCGGGCGGCGAAAGAGTATTTCTGACGGCCTATAATCGCCTTAAGCGGGCCCAACACCGCAGAAATGCGCCCCAGCGTTGTGGATAAGGGCTTTGCCGCGATAAAATGTGTGGCCTGTTTATGTCAAAAACGAATATTGCGAGGTTAGAGGTGGCAAACCGTAATTCCCGCGCCTGGAGGATCAGCTGATGAGCATCAATATCGGACCCGCAGCGAGCGACGATCTACGCCCACGCATCACCGTGATCGGGATTGGCGGAGCCGGTGGCAACGCGATTGCCAATATGATCGCCGCCGAGATTGAGGGTGTTGAGTTCATCGTTGCCAACACCGACGCGCAGGCGCTCAGCACGTCTCCGGCTGAACGCCGCATCCAGCTTGGCCCGGACATCACCGGCGGTCTTGGCGCAGGTGCGCGCCCCGAGGTGGGCAAGGCTGCAGCGGAAGAAACCGTCGCGGAGATCGAAAGGGCGCTGGAAGGCGTCAATATGTGCTTTATCGCGGCCGGCATGGGCGGAGGCACTGGCACGGGCGCCGCGCCTGTCATCGCAGAAGTTGCGCGCCGCATGGGCGTGCTGACCGTAGGTGTCGTGACCAAGCCGTTCCTGTTCGAAGGCACCCGCCGCATGCGCGCAGCCGAAGCCGGGATCGACGAGCTTCAGACGCAGGTCGACACGCTGATCGTGATCCCCAACCAGAACCTGTTCCTCGTCGCCAAGGCGGAGACGACCTTCAAGGAAGCCTTCCAGCTTGCCGATGAAGTGCTTCAGCAAGGCGTGCGCTCGATCACCGACCTGATGGTGATGCCGGGTCTCATCAACCTCGACTTTGCCGACGTGCGCTCGGTCATGAGCGAAATGGGCAAGGCCATGATGGGCACCGGCGAGGGCGAGGGCGAGAACCGCGCGCTTGACGCGGCGGAACAGGCGATTGCCAACCCGCTGCTCGATGGTGTTTCGATGGCGGGCGCCAAGGGTGTCATCATCTCGATCATCGGCGGCGAAGACATGCGCCTGCTCGAAGTCGACGAGGCCGCCAATCACATCCGCGAGTTGGTGGATGAAGACGCCAACATTATTTGGGGCAGTGCCTTTAACCCTGATCTGAAGGGCAAGATTCGCGTTTCGGTGGTCGCCACCGGGATCGAACAGAGCGCGATCGGTCATGTCGATCGCTCGCAATCGGTCTCGCTCGGCCAGTCGCGTGCGCCCAAGCGTCCGGTTCTCGAGCTTTCGGAAGATGAAGGCCTGATGGAACTGCCACCGGTCGCCGAGGCGCCCAAACCTGCGGCCCCAGCGCCTGAACCGACCCCGCCTGCCGCTACTTCCGTGAGCTATGATGACGACGCGCTCGATCTTTCGGATGAGGCAACCGATGCAGCGTATCCGCCTGCCGCGCCGTTTGAACTCAGCGGGATGCAGGCGGGTGACGGCTACAGCAGCGAATATGACGAGGACGTCGATGACATCGTCGATCCGCTGGCCGGACTGCGTGGCGCCGACGAAGGCAGTGGCTTTGGTTCCGCCGGCGCTCCGGTGTCGCAGGACGATCCTGGAATGCTTGATCTGGGTGAAGGCTACACCGCCTACGAATACGCGCCTGAACAGGATGATCTGCTTGCCAATGCCGACCGTCTTGCGGCGGAAGATCGCCCGGTTGAAGCCAAGCTTGGTGGTGGCCGCAGACGCACGTTGCTGGGCGGGTCGGCCAGTGAAGGCGCCAATGGTGGCGGAAGCACGTTGTTTGAACGGATGGCCAACCTGTCACGCAGCAATGCGCGCGATGATGAGGAAGACGATGATGGCGATGACGGTCCGGCCCTCAGCATTCCGCGGTTTCTTGGACGGCAGAACAACCAGTAAGGCCGCCGCCGTAATGCCGTCCGGCGCGTGCGCGGTGCTGTTCGCCGCGCCGTTTTGCCGGGCCCTTGGCGGCGGGCGGCAGGCCCGTTAGAGTAACGTGATGATGTTGCGTGCGCCCATTCTGCCCACTGTTGGTGCCGTGCTGCTTGCCGGTGCTTCCACTGGCGCAGCGTCGCAGGAGATGATTGCTCAGCCGGTCGTTCAACCACTTCCCGCGCCGGAGGTTCAGCGGCTCAATCGTGCACTCGTCTCACTTGCCAAGACGCCGCGCGATCGGGATGCGCTGATCGAAGCGGGCCGGGCGTCACTTAGCGTCGAAGATCTCGAAGCCGCCATCGGGTTTTTCGGGCGCGCAGCAGAGGTTGATCCGGGCCACCCGGCGGTCGCGCAGGGGCTGGGATCGGTTTATTTGCGTGCAGGCCGGGCCGGTGAGGCGCTGCTCCAGTTCGAGCGCGCGCTGTCCGGCGGCGTTGATGAGCGTACAATTTTGAGCGATCAGGCGCTTTCGCTCGACCTGGTCGGTGATCAAGCGGCCGCGCAGACAGCTTACACGCGGGCGCTCGGGCTTGATCCGGCCAATGACGAAGCCCGCCGCAGGCTCGCCATCAGCTTTGCGATTTCCGGCAACCGTGCGCGGTTTGAAGAGACATTGCGCCCCCTGCTCGACCAGCGCGATACAGCCGCTCAGCGGTCACGCGCCTTTGGCCTGGCAATCCTGGGCGATGGCGACCGTGCGACCGCGATCGTCGAGCAGATTATGCCTCGTGATCTGTCGACGCGATTGGTGCCCTATCTGGGCTATATGCCGCGCCTGACCAAGCCGCAGCAGGCCGCCGCCGCCAATTTGGGAATATTCCCTCGCGCTGCTGATATCGGCCGTGATGATCCCCGGCTGGCCCGGTTTGCCAATGAAGAGCGGGCAGATAGCCGGCTTGCGCCGTCCGGGCCGCCGCTCAATGCGCGGCCGGTTCCCGCTGCGGCGAACCCGGTGCCCACAGCCGCATCCGCCCCGGCTCGCGTCGCGACCGTGGCGCCGGTCAACGTCACAACAACAGCAGCAGCAGCGCCCGCGCTGCCGCAGGTTGCCGCGCTTCCGCCTGCGCCTCTGTCGCCGCCTCCTGCACAGCCGCCCGCCGCACCGCTGCGCGTGGCTGATGCTTTTGCCGACCTGGTCACCGCCCCGCTTCCCGATGCACGGGTGAGTGGCGATGCGGTCGACATCACGCGAATCGCCGTGAAGCGAGAATTGCCCGCGCCGCCACCTGAAAAGGCGAAGCCGAAAGAGCCGCCCAAGCCTGTGCATCCCAGCCGTGTGTGGGTACAGGTCGCCACGGGCAAGAACGTCAAGGCCTTTGGCTATGACTGGCGCCGCATCGCAAAAGAGGCAGGCGCGCCGCTCGCCAAGTTCACACCGCACACCACCCCTTGGGGGGAGGCAAACCGTCTGCTCGCGGGGCCGGTCGAAAACCGGGACAAGGCGCAGGCGCTCGTGCGCGAACTGAAAGCCAACGGCGTTGACAGCTTCTTGTACGTCAGTCCGGATGGCGAGGAAATTCAGCCGGTTAAGTAGATATTTCGGGTCATCCTCGACGATCTATGCACAGGCTTTGCACAGGTCTGTATGGTTCTCCCCAGCCGCTCTGGTCCGTGCGATTGCCAACCGCCCCGCTAACCGTTCATTCGTTGCGCCAATGGTGCAATCGACCCCCTTCCCCGTGAACGCCCGGCCGTGAGAGTGCAAAACATGGACTATTCCGCCGAGGACGATGCCGCCCCCGTCGAAATGCTCGCCAGCTTGTTTACAGCGCGTGGTTGGCCGTGCGAGTTGGTCTCGGATGACGAGATGACCGGCGAAGTGCAGGGCAGCTGGGCGAATTATCAGTTGCGCGCTATTTGGCGGCCGGAAGATGGCGTGCTCCAGTTCCTGTGCCTGCCCGATATTCGCGTTACCGAGGATAAGCGTGCAGCCGCCTATGAATTGCTGTGCCTCGTCAATGAACAGATGTGGCTCGGCCATTTCGATATCTGGTCGAGCGGGGACGTGCTGCTTTACCGCCACGGCGCGCTGTTGGGAGATGATGGGCGGCTCAGCATCGACATGGCGCAGGCGCTGGTCGAAAGCGCGATTGACGAATGCGATCGGTTCTACCCCGCATTCCAATTCGTGCTGTGGGGGGACAAGAGCCCGCGGGCCGCGCTGGACGCCGCAATGGTTGACGCGGCGGGCGAGGCCTGAAAGGCTTAGAGCCATGACACAGAAACTTCTTATCATCGGCTGCGGCAATATGGGCGGCGCCATGCTGGCGGGATGGCTGGCGGCGGGCGAAGCGCCTTCGCGCTTTGCCGTGCTTGACCCCGCCCTTGCTGAAACCCACGATGGCGTGGCGCTGTATCGCAGTGCCGATGAAGCGGCGGCGACCGGACATGACGGCGTGATGCTGGGGATCAAGCCGCAGCAATTGGGCGCGCTTGGGCCCGGCTTGCAGCCGCTCACGGGTTCGGGCGTGACGGTGTATTCGCTGCTTGCCGGGATCACGCTTCCCCAATTGGCGCAGGCTTTCTCGGCAGCCTCCGCGCATGTCCGGGTGATGCCGAACCTGGCATCACGCATCAACAAATCACCGGTGATTCTTTGCGAAACGGGTATGGGCGAGTCGTCCCGTGCGGCTGCTCTGTCATTGTTTGACAAGCTGGGCAGCGCAATTTGGCTTGCGGACGAGGGCAAGTTCGATCTCGTGACCGCGCTGGCAGGGTCGGGTCCGGGATTTGTCTATCGTTTCATCGATGCGCTTGCTGGTGCAGCGATTGATCTGGGGCTGGACGATACCACCGCTGCGAGTCTCGCTCTGGCCACCGTTGAAGGTGCGACCGCCTTGGCGGCGCGCGCCGATGTTGGCCCGGCGGCGCTGGCCGATCGCGTTGCCAGCCCCGGCGGCATGACGCGAGAAGGCCTTGATGTGCTTGACAAAGATCAGGCCCTTCGTCGCCTGCTTTCCGATACCTTGCGCGCAACACGCGATAAAGGTGCGGCGCTTTCGCAGGGAAGTTAAGATTAACATTGGTTAAGCTGAACCGATTGCACCGTTTGCAATCCGGTTTTGCTTGAAAATTGGGGCCGAAACACCGATATTCCCAATATTGGAAGGCGCGGGCGTTTCCGTGCTCCGCTAAGAAAGGCTAAGGGTTTCGCAATGGCTGACTGGAATGACACCTCGCGCAATGCGCAGCGTTTGGGCTCCGTGCCCCGCGCCGGAGGCGACGTCGCTGGCCGCGCGGGCTATGACGAGGGCCTGCGCAAGCACATGCTCTCGATTTACAATTATATGTCTTCGGGCATCCTTCTGACAGGGATTGTCGCCTTGCTGGCGTTCACCAGCGGCGTGGCCGAAACCATCTTCACAGGCGGCGCGCTGCGCTGGATCGTGGCGCTCTCACCGATGGCGATCGTGTTCGCGATGAGCTTTGGTGCCAATCGCTTCAGCACCGGAACGCTCCAGTTGATGTTCTGGGGCTTTGCTACGCTGATGGGTCTTTCGCTGTCGTCCGTATTCCTGGTTTACACCGGCGGATCGATTGCCACGACCTTCTTCGCCACGGCTGCCGCTTTCGCGGGTCTGTCGCTGTTCGGCTACACCACCAAGAAGAACCTGTCCGGCATGGGCAGCTTCCTGATCATGGGTGTGATCGGCCTGCTGGTGGCGATGGTGATCAACATGTTCCTGCAGAGCCCTGCGTTTCATTACGCGATCAGTCTGATCGGTGTGCTCATCTTTGCGGCTCTTACCGCATATGACACGCAGCGTTTGAAGAATGAGTACGAATATCTGCGCGGCACGCAGTTCGCAGGCAAGGCTGTCGTCCTTGGCGCGCTCTCGCTCTATCTCGACTTCATCAACATGTTCACGTTCCTGCTCAGCTTCCTCGGTAACCGCGAGTAATTGTGCAGCATGGGCTAACGCCCTGTCGCAGAAATGTTGAAATATCAGATGCCCGGGGCCTTTCCATAGGCCTCGGGCATTTGCTTTGTTATCCGGTGCGGCTATCGGGGATGCTTCAGGCTGCAGTAAGCCGGCGTCGGACACATTCGTCTTGCCAACGGCAGCACAGCCCGCACTAGGAGAGGTTACCTTAATGAACGCGGCCCCTAACACGCCTTCATCCCCACAATCGACGCAACATCGCATCACCATGCGCAAGCCATCTGGCTTGTCGATTACCACGCTGACGATCAGTGGCGCGCTGCTTGCAGCCTGCGCCACACCCGCGCCGCCGCCGCCTCCGCCCCCTCCGCCACCGCCGCCCGCCGTGGTCGAAGCCGTGCCCTATCGTCCGCTTCCGCCGGGCGGCGCACATTATGTCATGGACATTCCTTCGCGCGGGCCGGACGGTCTGCATGTGACCGTGAACAGCGACCTGTCTGACGACCAGTTGATCTGGAATCTGCGTTCGGCCTGGAATGTCGCTGCACTCAATTGCCTGACGCCGGAATATGAGCCGATCTTGGCAGGTTACAAAGCCCTACTGACGAAGAATACGCGATCGCTCAAGGCGGTGAATGACCGACTTGAAAAGAGCTATACAAGCCGCTTCCGGGTCCGGCGCGATGCCATCGTTGAGCGCGATGGGTACACCACGCGGGTCTACAACTTCTTCGCCGAGCCGGCCGCCCGCGCCGGGTTCTGCCGCGCTGCGCTTGATCTTTCGAACCGAGCGCTGGTCGCTCCGCCGACCGATTTGCTCGCCTTCGCGCGTGCCAATTTCGACGGGCTGATGGCCCCGTTTGAATCGTTCTTTAATGAATACGAGGCCTATCAGCAGGTTTCTGCGGCGTGGGATGACAAGTGGGGCGCGATGTATGGCGCCTCGCAGCCGGGCTGGGTCGCTGTGCAGCAGGCTCGCGCCAGCGGCGTTACTGTGCCGACGGTCGCGACGCAGACTGTGATTGATCCCGTTACAGGATTGCCGGTGCCGATCATTCCAGTGAATGAAGGCGTTGTTTCACAACCAATTGTTGAGCCGATGGCCGGGCAATCTGAGCCCAAAGCGGGGCAATGACCACGAAAGGCGCGGCTCGCGCGCGGCGATCCGCCGTTGCAAAGGGCCGCGCTTTTCGCTAAATCGCGCGGCGAACGATCTCTTGCGAGCGTCCGCTGTCAAGTCCTGGAACGGGGCCGTAGCTCAGATGGGAGAGCGCGTCGTTCGCAATGACGAGGTCAGGGGTTCGATCCCCCTCGGCTCCACCAGGAATATTTGATATCGTCCGCGAAGACCGGGCGTTGCCATCCCACTTCCCTAATTGCGCTGTAACGGCACGAGGCGCCGCAACCGCGACCGCGTGCTGCGCCTTGCGCTGGAGCAGGCGAGCGCCTAAAGCAAAAACGCGCCAAGGTAACGGGAATGCGGTTTGATGCCGCAGCTGTCCCTGCAACTGTAAGCGGTGAGTATCAGGTAGCGCGCCTCTGTTTGCAGAGGCAGCCACTGGAGCGGGAACGCTCTGGGAAGGTGAGCGCCGGATGCGTTGATCCGCGAGCCAGGAGACCGACCGGGGCGTGTCGCTCTTAGCCCGGCTCAGGGATTGGCCAGGCGCGGAACCACTTTCGTTGTGAGCGACATCGTTGGGCCGGGGGAGGGGAACTTCTCGCGGTCATCATGTTGCTAACGACGGGAGGAATCCGTGATAAATCTGAAATTGTTGGGCAGCGTCGCTGGAGCGGCGCTGGCGTGTGCTGTGCCGGTAACGGCGCAAGGGGTAGACGCGGGCGCTGAAGACGCGCTCATCCTGGTTTCTGCCAGTCGAGACGGTTCATTAGAGCAGGGCAGCTTCACCGGATCGGCGCTGGTCATTACCGCCGAACAGCTCGAACAGCGCCAGACCCGCGAGATTGCCGACATCTTGCGCGATGTGCCCGGTGTCGCGGTCGCAGGGGTGGCGGGGCAGACGCAGATCCGGTTGCGCGGCGCCGAGGCCAATCACGTGCTGGTGCTGGTTGACGGGATCGAAGTGTCCGATCCGTTCTCGGGCGAGTTCGATATTGGCACATTGCAGGCCGACATCGGTGCACGGATCGAAGTATTGCGGGGCGCGCAATCTGCGCTCTATGGCCCCGATGCGATCGGCGGTGTGGTCGCCTATCAAAGCGCGAGTGGGCGCGATGTCCCCGGCATCTCCGCGCGGCTTGAAGGCGGCACCCAAGGCACCATCAATGGCGCGCTACGTTATGGCGCGGCAGGTGATGCGTGGGACGCTGCACTTTCCGCTGTGGTCGTCAGCACCGATGGCCAGCCCAATGCCCGGAGCGGTTCGCGAGATATTGGACGCGATAGCTACACCCTTTCGGGCAAGGGCAGCGTTGATCTGACCGACGCCGTGCAACTGCGTGCTGCCGCCCGCTTCATCCGCACAGAAGGTCAGTCCAACGACAGCGATTTCGACACCACCAGCCCCACCTTCGGCTTCATCATCGACAGCCCCGGCACCGGGTTCACCAACGAGGCCAGCTACGCCCTTATCGGCGCACGGGCCGAGACGCTGGAAGGGCGCTGGACGCACGATCTCTCGGCCCAAGTCGCCGATGTCACCCGCGAAACCTTTGGCCCCTTCGGCATCTCCAGCGGGAGCGAGGGCGATCGGATCAAGGCGTCTTATGTCTCAGCCTTCCGCCTAGCCGATGCGCACAATCTGACTTTCGCCGCTGATTACGAGGTCGAAGGCTTCCGCAACACCACGCCGGGCGGTTTCGCCTTCAACGGGCGGCGCGAAATCGAGCAGGTCGGGCTGGTCGGCGAATATCGGTATGCCGGCGCAGCTTTCGATTTTTCGGCGGCGCTGCGTCATGACATCAATGATCTGTTTGCCGATGCCACCACTTTCCGCGTCGGTGCCGGCTATCGTGTCACTGACACGACGCGGGTGCGGGCAGCAGCAGGATCGGGCGTCAAGAACCCTGGCTTCTTCGAGCTTTACGGCTTTGTTGATGGGCGTTTTATCGGCAACCCCGATCTTGCACCGGAAAAATCCACGGGTTGGGAAGTGGGTCTGGATCAGGACATCAGCGATGCGGCCCGGATCGCGTTGACCTATTTCGACAGTGAACTGGAAGGCGAAATCTTCACCACCTTCCCCCCGCCGACCTTCATCGCAACTCCCGGTAACCGCACCACGACGAGCCAGCAGCGCGGGATCGAGGCTTCGCTGACAGCCCGCATCGGTCCGCAATGGAGCCTTGATGCAGCCTACACCTATCTCGATGCCGAAGAAAACGGCGTCGAGGAAGTGCGCCGCCCCAACCATATCGCCAGCGCAGGCCTCACCTGGACCGCGCCGGGTGATGCCGCGTCCGCCACATTGGTCGTCCGCCACAATGGTGCAGCGCTGGATGATGCCTTCATCGACCCCAGCTTTGTCCCGGTGCGGGTACGGCTGGACGAATACACCCTCGTCAATCTCAACGTACGAGCGCGACTGGCCGATGGCATCAGCGGCTTTGCCCGCGTCGAGAATCTGCTGGGCGAGGAATACGAGCAAGTGTTCAGCTTTGTTTCCCCCGGCCGCTCGGCGGTCGTGGGTGTCGAAGCCCGGTTTTGAGGAGGTTGGATGATGACCGATATGACCAAATTACTCCCCGCTATCGCACTGCCTGCAGTGCTGGCGGCGACCACGTTGTCGGGCACAGTAATGCTCGCGTGCATGATGCCCTTCGCTGCAATTGCCGCCATCGCCGCACTGGCGATGCCGCTGCGGCGCGGGTTGGCGGCGGTGGCGCTGTGCTGGGTCGGTAATCAGGTGCTCGGCTTTGGCCTGATGGGGTTTCCATGGGACGGGCCGACATTTGCCGCCGGGCTGTCCTTGCTGGCAGCCAGCCTCATCGCTTTTGGCGCC
Organism: Erythrobacter sp. 'gip.4 top 5'; assembly: GCF_056495765.1. NCBI lineage: Bacteria > Pseudomonadati > Pseudomonadota > Alphaproteobacteria > Sphingomonadales > Erythrobacteraceae > Erythrobacter > Erythrobacter sp. 'gip.4 top 5'. Next base: position 1,415,935 of record NZ_CP200270.1, read on the forward strand.
GTGCGGGGATTGGCCCATCGGGGCGGGCCACTGCTGGCGTTCCTCGCCGCTTTTGCCGCATTTGAAGTGAGCCTGCTCGCCTATGCCCTGGCCTTCGGTGATCTAGCGATGTTCACGCCGCAGATTATCGCACAGATCGCCTTTAATGATGCGGTGTGGTTCGCTGGATTGTGGCTCGGCTGGCAGGTGCTGGCCCGTATCCCGGCATTGGCCAACGGGCAGCGCGCACAATGACCGCGCCGTTGCGCATCGTTTCGCTGCTTCCCAGCGCCACCGAAATCGCGGTGGCGCTGGGACTGGAGGCGAACCTCGTTGGCCGTTCGCACGAATGCGATTTCCCGCCTGCGGTGAAGGCGCTTCCCGTATGCACCTCCACCAAGCTGGAAAAGGGCCTGACCTCGCAAGCGATTGAAGACCGGGTGAAGGCAATCGTTGAAAAAGGCCTGTCGGTCTATGATGTCGATGCCGCCTTGCTGCGATGGTTGAAGCCCGATGTGATACTGACGCAGGCCCAATGTGCGGTTTGCGCGGTGACACCGGCTGATCTGGAGGATGCGCTGGCGGCGTGGGTGGGTACGCCGCCTGTGCTGATCTCGCTTGCGCCTGATGATCTGTCGGACGTGTTCGGCGATCTTGCCCGTGTGGCCGAGGCTTGCGGCGTAGCCGAACGCGCGCCTGCGGCGGTGGCCCGGATGATGACTGGACTGGATGCGCTGCCCGAGGCACCGGCGTCACGCCCCGCCATGCTGGCCATCGAATGGATCCAGCCCTTGATGGTCGCGGGCAACTGGGTGCCTGAACTGGTGCGCGCCGCGGGGGCCGATCCCGTGCTGGCCGATCCCGGCACCCATTCGCACTGGATCACCTTCGAGGCCATTGCCGCCGCCGATCCCGACATTATTGCGCTGATGCCCTGCGGCTACCAGCTCGCGCAAACCCTGCCTGAAGCGCGCGCGCTGCTGGCCGAGCCGCGCTGGCAAGGCCTCAAAGCGGTGCGGAGCGGCCGGGTGTTTGCGGTTGACGGGCACCACCTGTTCAATCGCCCCGGCCCGCGTCTGGTGGAAAGCGCCGAGGTGCTCGCCTGCCTGGTCCACACGCCTGACACAGTGCCCGAACACCTGACAGATTTCATAACGCGGCTGTAAAATGCCATTCCCCTCGCAATTGCAGCAAAAATTGCCTATGCGCCGCCCATGCATTTTCTTGATCAAGCCAAAATCTATGTAAAGTCTGGCGGCGGCGGCCCCGGTGCCGTCTCGTTCCGGCGCGAGATGTATGTCGAATATGGCGGCCCCGACGGCGGCAATGGCGGCAGCGGCGGCGATATCGTGTTCGAAGCGGTCGCGGGCCTCAACACGCTGATAGATTTTCGCTACGCGCAGCACTTCAAGGCGCCGCGCGGAGGGCACGGCATGGGCAAGGACCGCACCGGCGCTTCGGCCAAGCCGCTGGTCATCAAGGTGCCGGTCGGCACGCAGATTCTGTCCGAGGACAAGGAAGACGTGCTGGCCGACTTCACGCAGGTCGGCCAGCGCATCACCTTCCTCGAAGGGGGCATGGGCGGGCGTGGGAACGCGAGTTACAAGACCTCGACCAACCGCGCACCGCGCCAGCATCAGGACGGGATTCCTGGGACCGAAGCCTGGCTGTGGCTGCGGCTGAAGTTGCTGGCCGACGTAGGCCTCGTTGGCCTGCCCAATGCGGGCAAATCGACGTTCATCAACGCGGTCAGCAATGCGCAGGCCAAGGTGGGTGATTATGCTTTCACCACGCTGGTGCCCAAGCTGGGTGTGGTGCGCCACAAGGGCCGCGAATTCGTGCTGGCTGACATCCCCGGCCTGATCGAAGGCGCAGCGGAAGGCGTCGGCATCGGCGACCGGTTCCTTGGCCATATCGAACGCTGCCGTGTGCTGATCCACCTGATCGACATCACCGGCACCGAAGACGCTGATCCCGCCGAGGCCATGCGCGTCGTTGAGGACGAACTGGCGGCATATGGCGCAGGGCTGGAAGACAAGGCGCGGCTGGTTGTGCTGAACAAGCTCGATCTGGCCGATGCCGAATTGGTCGAAAACTTCCGCGAGGAATTGCTGGCCGCTGGCGCTGACAAGGTGTTTGCGGTGTCCGGCGCGACCGGCGCCGGTATTCCCGAATTGCTCGATGCCGTGCTGGGCTACCTGCCGGATCGCACGTCGACCGAAACCAAGACGGTTGAAGTCGAAAACGAGGACGAGGCTGCCGCATGGTCGCCGCTCTGATCGCAGAGCCATTCACACAGATCTGAAGAAAGGGGGAATCCATGAAAATCGAGTCCCTGCTCGACTTCCGCGACATTGAGAAATGTCCACGCCTCGTCATCAAGCTGGGATCGGCACTGCTGGTCCACCCCGATGGCGAATTGCGCTATGAATGGTTGCGCACGGTGGCCGCCGAAGTGGCTGGCGCGCGCGAGCGCGGCCAGGAAATCATCGTTGTGTGTTCTGGCGCCGTGGCGGTCGGGGCGGCCAAGCTCGGCCTGCCGGGCGGTGGACGCGAAACCCTCGCCCACGCGCAAGCGGCGGCAGCGACCGGGCAGGTTGTCCTGATTGCCACCTGGGCGCAATTGCTCGCAGAATATGGGCTGGTCGCGGGGCAGATGCTGCTGACGCTTGATGATCTGGAAGGGCGGCGGCGCTATCTCAATGCATCGGAAACGCTGCGCGAATTGCTTGAGCGCGGGGCAGTGCCGATCATCAACGAGAATGATTCGATCGCCACCTCCGAAATCCGGTTCGGTGACAACGACCGGCTGGCCGCGCGCGTGGCGCAGGCGGCTTCAGCCGATGGCGTGCTGTTACTGACCGATGTCGATGGCCTTTATGATCGCGATCCTGCCCATCCCGACGCGGAAATCCTGCCCCAGGTGCACGGCGTCACCGATGAAATCCATCAGATGGCCACTGGCAAATCATCATCGGGCAAGGGTTCGGGCGGGATGACATCAAAGCTGCTCGCCGCCGAGATTGCCGAACGCGCGGGCATCGCGCTGGCGATCATCAAGGGGCTCGACGATCTGCCTATTGCCTGTGCAATGGCGACCGGCCTTGGGACCGTGTTTCTACCGACGCGCGATGACAATGCCTGGAAAAGCTGGATCGGCGGGAGGCTGCGGTTTCGCGGCGGCATCAAGGTTGACAAGGGCTGCGTTGCGGCACTCCGGCGCGGCAAGAGCATCCTCGCTGCGGGGATCACCGGCGTTTACGGCAATTTCGAACGCGGCGATGTGATCAAGGTGGAAGGGCCGAACGGGCGGGTCATTGCCAAGGGCCTGGTCGAATATGACTGGGACGAATGTGACGCGATCAAGGGCTTGCGCAGCGAGGATCTGGCCGAACGTCTGGGCCACCTGCCGCGGTCCTGCGTGATCCACCGCGATCACATGGTGATGGTGTGACTCGTCTCGCCATCACCGGCGCGACTGGCTTTGTCGGCAGCGCGGTGCTGGCAGAGGCACTGGCCCAGGGGCATCAGGTCAAGGCGCTCACGCGCCGCGATCAGCCTGTGCGTGCGCAGGTGGACTGGGTGCGCGGCGATCTGGGCGATGCAGCGGCACTGGAAGCGCTGGTCATGGGAGCCGACACCGTGCTCCATGTCGCCGGCCTCACCAACACGCCGGACCCGGCGCAGTTCGACACCGCCAATGTTGTGGGCACAGCCAATGTCATTGCTGCCATGCAGCAGGCGGGCGCGGCGCGGTTGGTGTTTGTCTCCTCACTTGCGGCGCGGATGCCAGGACTGTCGGCCTATGGCGAGTCCAAGGCGCGGGCCGAGGCGCTGGTAGAGGCTGCCGGAAGTTTTGGCGGGCTGGACTGGACCACCGTGCGCCCGCCTGCCGTCTATGGCCCGCGCGACATCGACATGCTTGATTTGTTCCGGGCCGCCAAATGGGGCGTGGTGCCGCTGCCGCCAGGGGGTGCGACCTCGATCATTCATGCCGATGATCTGGCAGCATTGCTGGTTGCGCTTGCGACAGGCAACGCTGCGCCGACGAAGAACAAAGTTTACGAGCCTGACGACGGGCGCGAAGGTGGTTGGAGCCACAAGGAACTGGCCCAAGCGATCGGGCATGCGGTCGGTAAGCGCAGCGTGTTTGCCCCCCACCTGCCCCGCGCCGTGCTTGACGCTGCCGCCACCGCCGACCGGATGCTGCGCGGTGACAAGGCCAAGCTGACCGCTGACCGGGTGGGCTATATGGCGCACCCCAACTGGGTGTCACGGTCGGACCGCAAGGTGCCGCCCGGCATTTGGCAACCCCGCATCGAAGGCGACGAAGGGCTGAAGGCGACAGCACAATGGTATCGCCGCGAGGGGCGGCTCTGACGGACTAGAGGAACGGTTCCTCGCCCGGCTTGTGGATGCCGCATTCGGTCTTGTCCCAGCCTTTCCACCGCCCTGAACGCGGGTCTTCGCCCGGCTTCACTGTGTGGGTGCAGGGTGAGCAGCCGATCGAGGGATAGCCTTGCGCGATCAGCGGGTGGCGCGGCAGGCCGTGTTCGATGAAATAGCCTTCTATCTGGCTCGCATCCCAATCGATCAGCGGGTTGATCTTGAGCCGTCCCTGCGCATCCGAAGTATCCACCTCGAACCGCGGCAAATTGGCGCGGGTCGCAGACTGGAAGGACTTGCGCCCGGTGAAGGTCGCATCGAAGCCCGCCAGCGCCTTTTCCAGCGGACGGACCTTGCGGATTTCGCAGCAGCCATCGGGGTCGTAGGACCAGCGCAGGCCCGTCTCGTCCCGCTTTGCGAGTTCTTCCGCATCCGGCGTCAGCACCACGAGATTGAGACCGAGGCGCTCCACCAGCAGGTCACGATAGGCCAGCGTTTCGGCAAAGTGCTTGCCCGTGTCGAGGAACAGAACCGGCACCGATGCGTCAACGCTCGCCACCAGATGCAACAGCGCCGCGCTTTCCGCGCCGAAACTGGAAACCACGGCCAGATCGCCTGCCAATCCGTCACGGATCACGGCTTCGAGCATATCCTGCGTCGAGGCGCCCCGGAAAAGGCGATTGAGCCGCACGGCATCATGCTCGGTAAAGCGCGGGGCCAGATCGAGCGCATCGCGGGTGCGCGGCTCGCTGGTGGTTGTCATTTCAGGCTTCATGGCGCTTATCCGCGATCGTTCGGCGCGCATCGGCTGCGTGCTGATACACATTGTCCCACGTCGCAAAGGCGCGAGCCGCATCGTCTTCATCGAGGCGCTTGTCCGGGGCAAAGCTATCAAACCCGCAGCGGCGCATGTGCGAAAGCTGGTCGATCAGCACATCGCCCACGGCTCGCAATTCGCCCGAATAGCCCGCTTCGCGCAGGATGCGGGCTGCCGAATAGCCGCGCCCATCGCCAAAGCTGGGGAAGTTGACCTCCACCAGCGCGAGGCGATCCAGAAACGGCAGCAGCAGCCGCGCATCGTCCCCCGGCTCGATTCGAACAGCATTGGCGTTGGTCTGTTCCAGTGCGGAATCGACTGTCACCGTGCCATGATCGACCGGCTCATCATCGCGGAAGCGGAACTGCACCTCGTCAGGCGAGGTGCCGAGGTTATCGGTCATCCCGGCCTCCGTTCAGGGCGTTGCTGCCCGCGATCACGTTGTTGAAATGAACTGCCGCCGCTGAACACGCGGCGGTCCTGAGGCCGTTTTCAACCATACAGGGCCTCCTTGAACGGCTCCATGCCGATGCGGCGGTAGGTATCGAGGAAGCGTTCCCCATCGGTGCGGGTGGCGAGGTACACGTCGGTGACCGTTTCGACCGCAGCGACCACGCCGTCTTCGTCAAAGCCGGGGCCGGTGATCTTGGCGAGGCTGACGTCTTCGGCTTCCGACCCGCCAAGCGAGAGCTGGAAGTTCTCGGTGCCCTTCTTGTCGACGCCCAGGATGCCGATGTGGCCGGCATGGTGGTGCCCGCAAGCGTTGATGCAGCCCGAGATCTTCAGCTTCAATTCGCCCAATTCTGCGGTGCGGCCCGACGCGGCAAAGCGTTCGGAAATGCGCTGGGCCAGCGGGATCGAACGCGCGTTGGCAAGGCTGCAATAATCAAGGCCGGGGCAGGCGATGATGTCTTCGATCGTGTCCATGTTCGGACTGCCGAGACCAGCAGCATCGAGCGCGCTCCACACCGCGTGCAGATCGGCGATGCGCACGTGGGGCAGCAGCACATTCTGCGTGTGCATCACGCGCAATTCGTCAAAACTATACTGCTTGGCCAATTGCGCCATTAGCCGCATCTGATCGGCGGTCGCATCGCCGGGGATTCCGCCTGCGGGCTTCAGGCTGATGACGGCCGAGACATAGGCGTCATGCTTGTGGCGATGGGTGTTGCGATCCACCCACAGCGCGAAATCGGGGTCCGAACGGTCGAGCGTCTTGGGCCCATCAACAAATGCCGGATCGGCAAAAAACGTCGCAATCCGCGCCAGTTCCTCGCGCGGAGACTCGACACCCACGGTCAGCATGTGGGCGAATTCTTCCTCGACCTGCCGCGTGTACTCCGCCGCGCCAAGTTCATGGACAAGGATCTTGATCCGCGCCTTGTACTTGTTGTCGCGCCGGCCATAGCGGTTGTAGACCCGCAGGCAGGCCTCGGCATAGGTGATAAGCTGATCGAGTGGCACGAAGTCGCGGATCAGCGGGGCGATCATCGGGGTGCGGCCCATGCCGCCACCGGCATAGAATTGCGCGCCCACTTCGCTCCCAGTATCATTGGCACGCTCCACAATGCGGATACCGATATCGTGGAGGCGCATCGCGGCGCGGTCCGTCTCGGAGCCGATCACTGCGATCTTGAACTTGCGCGGCAGGTAGGTGAACTCCGGGTGGAAGCTCGACCACTGGCGCATCAGCTCGGCATAGGGGCGCGGATCGATAACCTCGTCCGCTGCCGCGCCTGCGAAGTGATCGGCGCTGATATTGCGGATGCAGTTTCCGCTGGTCTGGATCGCGTGCATTTCGACCTTCGCAAGGTCGGCCAGAATATCGGCGGCGTCTTCCAGCTTAATCCAGTTGTACTGAATGTTCTGGCGCGTGGTGAAGTGTCCATAGCCGCGGTCATATTTCTCCGCGATTGTCGCCAGCGCCTCCATTTGGCCCGCGTTCAACGTGCCATAGGGGATCGCGACGCGCAGCATGTAGGCGTGCAGTTGCAGATACAGCCCGTTCATCAGCCGCAAGGGCTTGAACTGGTCTTCGGTCAGCTTGCCATCGAGGCGGCGACGGGCTTGGTCGCGGAACTCTTCCACGCGGGCGTCCACCATCGCCTGATCATATTGGTCATATCGATACATATCAGATCACCCAGTCCCAGCCGGTTTTGTCGGCGGTCGGCACGGCGAGATCGCGCCGCACGGTCGGGCCGAGTGCGCGCACCCGGTCCTTGATGTGTGCAGGGCGGACATGGCCGCCCGCGTCGATGGAGGCTTCGATGGCATAGGGTACATTGACCCGGCGCGTGGCGACTTCGCGGGCGAGGATCTCCTCGGCGTCGTCGCCGACATCAATAGCGTCATCGACGAACAGCGACCAGCCGGTGCCGCTCCACCATGTTACCGCGCCTGTGCGCAGATCGTTGCCAGTGAGGATTTTCATTCTGCGACTTCCTTGGCAAGCGCGGCGAGGGTGATGGTGTCGCGGGCCGTCACATCGCCGATGATGATGAGCGCGGGGCTTTGCACCGCTTCGGCTTCCACCAGATCAGGCAGGGCCGCGAGCAATCCGCGCAGCACCCGCATTTCCGGGCGGGCGGCGTTCTCGATCACGGCGATGGGCATGTCCGGCGCGAGACCATCGGCCATCAGCTTTTCCGCGATCTGCTGCGCAGTGGATAAGCCCATGTAGATCACCAGCGTGCGGCCATTGCCTGCGAGGCCCGACCAGTTCTGCTCGGCCAGGCCTTTGCACTGGCCGGCGACGAAGCTGACGATGCTGGACGCATCGCGATGGGTCAGCGCAATGCCGCTGGCGGCGGCGGCGCCATTGGCTGCGGAAATGCCGGGGACAACTTCCACCCGGACGCCCGCTGCGCGCGCGGTTTCCGCCTCTTCGCCGCCGCGCCCGAAAATGAACGGATCGCCGCCTTTGAGACGCACGACATCATGCCCTGCCAGGGCCTCCCGCACGAGCAGGTCGTTGATCTCATCTTGCGGCAAAGTGTGGCGGGCGCGCTGTTTGGCGACGCTGATGAGCCGGGCGTCAGAGCGGGCCAGGCTCAGAATGTCGGGGCCGATCAAGCCATCATGCACGATCACGCGCGCTGTTTCGATCAGGCGGGCGGCGCGCAGGGTCAGCAGGTCCACCGGACCCGGCCCTGCGCCGACAAGATAGATAGTGCCAGTTTGCTTCATACCAGCACAGATGGGGCAGCGCGCCGATCCGTTCCAGCGAGAATGGTTTGACCGCAGCGAAGCGGAACTATTCGCCTTGGTCTGCCGGTGGGGCTGCACGGCTTTGCAGCGCTGCAATCAGCGCCTGCATCTGGTCATTGTCCCGCAGGTTGATGTCGCGCTGCGGATAGGGAATCTCGATCCCGTGTTCCTTGAACAGGCCCCAAAGGTTCTTTAGAACCGCGCTGCGGATATTGCCCACGCCTTCTTCGGGGTCGTTGATCCAGCAGTGGATGGTGAAATCGACCGAATTGTCGCCAAACCCGCCCCACCACACGGTTGGCGGCGGCGTGGCGAGCACGCGCTTGGCCTTTTCGGCGGCTTGCAGCATCAGCTTTTCTGCCAGCACCATATCGGCGTTGTAACTGATCCCAACCGGCACCTGCACCCGCACATTGCGCGAGGAATAGGACCAGTTTTCGACCTGATTGATCATCAGGTTTTCGTTCGGAATCAGGTATTCACGTTCATCGCGGGTCACGACCGAGATGGCGCGGATGCCGATCTTGCGGATCTGGCCGAAGGTCTGCTGCCCGGTCGGATCGTTGACTGCGATCACATCCCCCGGCTTGATCGACTTGTCCATCAGCAGGATGATGCCGGAGATCAGGTTGCCGAAGGTCTTTTGCAGACCGAAGCCGATGGCAAGGCCAAAGGCGCCGGAAAATACCGCCAGCGCGGTGAGATCGATGCCCAGCAGATCGACGCCAAGAAAGAAGGTCATTAGCCAGATGACGATCTGCGCAATCTTCTCCGCAAGAAGGCGTTGCGTACTATCGATGCCGCTTATTCGTCGCAGCGCGCTGCGCGTCAGTCGCGTGGCAACGATTGCAAAGACCAGCACCATGACGATGGCAACAAGCGCGAACATCACGTCGAAGGCGGAAATGCGCCAATCGCCGACCGCGATGGCCAAGCTGTCAAGCTGGTCCAGAACACTGCCGACCGTCTCGCTGCGCCCAGAAAGATCCTCGCGCACGGTATCCGCGCCGCTGACGATTTCGGTCGGCGCAGGGGAGGGGGGCGCGGGTGGGGAAGCAGACGGTGCGTCGGTCGGGATCGCCGAAGCGTCAGCGTCCGGCGTTTCGATCGCGATCTCGCCTTCGGTCGCGGTGGATTCAGGCGTCGGCGCCGGTATCGTCATGCCGCACGCTCCAGCGCCTGCGCCAGATCGGCGATGAGATCGCCGGTATCCTCAAGCCCAATGGCGAGCCGGATCGCGGGCTTGCCCTGTGTCGGACAGGCCATCAGGCTGCGGTGCACCTTGGGCGTGATCGGCAGAGCCAGGCTTTCAAACCCGCCCCAACTGTAGCCGATCCCGAACAGGTCCAGCGCATCAGCAAGGCGTACGGCCGCGCCCGGATCGTCGCTTGCCAGAACGACAGCGAACAATCCGCATCCGCCGGTGAAATCGCGCGCCCACAACGCGTGGCCGGGGGCAGAGGGCAGCATCGGGCACAGCACCTGAGCCACCTGCGGCCGGCGTTCGAGCCACGCTGCGATGGCGAGGGCCGAGCGAGTCTGCGCCTCCAGCCTGATATTCATGGTGCGCAAGCCTCGCGCCGCCAGCGCCGCATCATCGGGTGAAACCACCTGCCCCAGATCCTGCGCTGTACGGCGCAGCGCGTTGTACCAGCGTTTGCCCGCGCTGGCAGCGCCCATCATCAGATCGGAATGGCCGCCGACATGTTTCGACAGGCTCATCATCACAATGTCGCAGCCATGTTCCAGCGCGGCGAAGCCCAAGGGGCTGGCCCAGGTGTTGTCGATCAGGCTCACCGCGCCATGTTCGCGGGCGATTGCGGCAAGAGCGGGGACATCGCAGACCTCGAAGGTGAGGCTTCCGGGGCTTTCAAGCCAGACGGCTTTCACCGGGTCGGCGAACAGCGCGGCATAGGCGCCCAGGTCACGCGGGTCGAAGAAGGTCGTGGTAACCCCCATTCGCGCCAGCAGCCCGGTCGCCATGCTGCGCGAAGGATCATAGGCGTTGTCGGCCATCAACAGCCGGTCACCGGGTTTCAGCACCGCTAGCAGACACCCAGCAATCGCGGCCACGCCGCTGGGGTAAAGCTGCGTGCCGTGGGCGCCCGGTTCGATCTGGGTCAGCGCTTCTGCCAATGCCCACTGCGTCGGCGCGCCGCGCCTGCCGTAGAAGAACTGTCCGTCGGCATTGTTGTCGCCCGCCGCTTGGCGATCGGCATCTTTTTCGTAAAGATGGGTCGAGGCCCGCCAGACCGGGGGATTGACCACCGGGCCGGTCCATTCCTTGCGCCGTCCACCGCGCACCAGCCGGGTAGCGGGCTTCAGATGCTTGTCATCGCCCCCGCTGCCACTCACGCCTCGGGGCCTTGCTGCTTGGGCGTATCGGGATCGGCGCCCCATTCACTCCAGCTGCCGTCATACAGCGCTGTGTCGTCCTTGCCGATCAGGTGCATCGCAAACATCAGCACACTGGCTGTGACGCCGCTGCCGCAGGTGGTGGCCACGGGCTGGTTGAGGTCGATTCCGGCGGCGGTTAGCGCGGCGCGGATTTCATCGGGAGATTTGTAGGTGCCGTCTGCGTTCAGCACGCCGCCAAAGGGCAGGTTATGCGCGCCCGGAATGCGCCCGTTGGGTCCACCGTGAACTGGGTCGATACCGGTACCGTAAACCCGGTCGGCACCGCGTGCGTCGAGCACTTGTTCACGCGGAGCCGTGATATTGGCCAGCATATCGGCCTTGGTCCGCACCCGCCTAGCCGGCGCGAGCGCCGCAGGAGGGGCAGATATGCTTTGCGCCGCGCCGCCCACAATCGGGAGCCCTTGATCGCGCCACATGCCAAGCCCGCCATCAAGGATGGCAACATGGTCCCAGCCCATCGCGGTCAGCACAAACCAGGCGCGGGCCGCCGTGCGGATCGCGCTGTCATCGTAAAGAACGATTGAATCTTCAGGTGCCACCCCCAGTAGCGCGAGGCGCGCTGCAAGCTGTTCGGGTGTCGGCATGGCATAAGGCGCGGCGGAACCGGCATCGAACAGGTTGGCGAGGCCCAGAAACCGTGCGCCCGGAATATGCCCGGTGGCAAACTCTGCACCAGCATCACGCGCGGCGGCGGGCAGGTGATGCGAGGCATCGAGCACCGCCAGCCCCGGTGCATCCATGTTTTCGGCGAGCCACTGGCACGATACGAGCGCGGAAGGAAGCATGGTCATGCCGGGTGCTTTAGCCTGCGGAATCCCCCGCTGCCAAGGGCGCGCTATGCTGCCGCCGAAAAGGGCGGGATCGCGATGGCTTGTGCCGCCAATCCGACAATGCTGCCGGGCGGCTGATCGAGCAGGATCGGATGAAGGCGACCGGTGCCATTCGCACTCGGCGTGCCGATAACGAAGCTGCGCGTCATGGCGCGCTGCCCCCCATTATCGGCGCCACTTTCCCCGGCACTCTCCAACGTGATGTGGACCAGCGGCACGAACAGCGGGGTTTTGCCTTGGCGCAGCGGTTGGATCGCAGACAGCGGCAATCGCACTTCACCCGTGATGCTGCGCGCTTGATGCAGGCCGACCCGCGTGATCGTCGCCAAGGCCTGGGTCGCGCCGGGGGATGGGGCATTGCCCGTGCGCTCGCTGGCTGTTGCCCGCGCACAGGCGAGGTGAACGGCGAGATTGAGATCGGTGACGGCTCGCTCTGACCGGTTGGCGATGGTGAGGCGGTATTGCAGCGTGAACATCATCACGCTGCGGGTTGCGCCGGTGACGTCCAGCGTGAGGTCGAGCCGGGGCAGGTCGGCGGCGGGCGGCGGGGCGCCGGTTGCAGCAATCGGCGCGGCGAGACGCAACGCCTTGGGCTTGCGCCGCCGCCAGATCAACGCGCCGCCGACCAGCAGCCCCATCGCAGCAAGGCCGCCGGCGGCCCACGGCCACCAGCTCAAGGTGGTGGTTTGGCTAAGTCGGCTGTCAGGCGTTACGGATGCAGGAGCAGGAATGTCCTCAGCAGGGAGAGGCGGCGGAGGCGCATCGCTGGACGGTGCCACTTCAGCCGGTTCGGGCTCGGGCGGCGCGGCTGTATCGTTCGGATTGGGCTCATCGGCGGCAGCGGCGACCGGCGCAGAGGCGGTGGGCGAAGCCGAAGGCAGAGGCCGCAGGATCGGTGTAGCCAGCGGCCTCGGGCGCGCTGAGGGGGTCGGGGCAGGGACCGGCGCCAAAGTCGGTGCCGCCGTCGGGCGCGGCGAAGGGGTCGCCGTGGGCACTGCGCGCGGCGGAATTGCGATCCCAGCGCTTTCATCGGCCGGGCCGGCAGGCGTGGGCGTGGGTGATGGGGTTGCCGGTGGAAGCGTGAAGGTTTCCGGTTGCGCCTGCGCGGCCAAAGTTGCGGCAGGGAGCGAAGCCAGCGCGAGCGGGGCGACCAGAAGGAGAGCGGGCAGGCGGTTCATGGCGCGATAGCGATCTGTAAAGCGGTGGATTGCGGCAAGATAGGTGGCGACGTGCAGGGTGCTGGGTGAACCTGCGCTGTCGCCATAGGGAAGGGCGCGCCCCTGCGTCCAGTTCAACGCTTGCGCAAGGCGACGGATCGGGGCAACAGCGCGGCATGGATACCACACCCGAAAACTCCGCCGTAACGCCAGCCGGCACTCCGCAATTCCTGGGCCGCGACACGCCGCTTCCCGCCTCCCCGCAAGAGGCGGTGCTCGATTACGTGCCCAATCCCCGGGTGGGCCTGACCTATCTGGTGCGCTTTGTCAGCCCGGAGTTCACGTCGCTCTGCCCGGTGACCAGCCAGCCTGATTTTGCCCATCTGGTGATCGATTACGTGCCGGGCGAAACGATTGTCGAAAGCAAGAGCCTCAAGCTGTTTCTCGGGTCGTTCCGGAACCACAACGGCTTTCACGAAGATGTGACAGTGGGTATCGGCGTGCGGTTGTTTGAGGAAATGCGCCCGCAATGGCTGCGCATCGGCGGTTACTGGTATCCGCGCGGTGGGATTCCAATCGACGTATTCTGGCAGAGCAGCGCGCCGCCGGTCGATCTGTGGCTGCCCGATCAGGGCGTGGCCCCCTATCGCGGCCGCGGCTAGGCCGCTCCAGACCCCTCCTAGGTGGGTTTAGCCCCGCTTTCGCTGATGTTTCACGTGAAGCATTCCGGCTCCTTGTCGCGCGGCTGGTCAGAACAGATTTGGGCATTGCATTTTCGGCTCGCACCAGTGGGTGAGCGGAAAGATGCCGTTTGCCTGCGGCGATCTTGGCTTACCAAACGCTGCCTGACCCGCCCTTGCCGCAGGGGAACGGTAATCGGGCGCCGCTAACAATTGCATATTCCATCTGCCAGCAGATAGCAGATTATTGCGCGAAAAGGTGCGGAACCGTTTGGCAAGCGTAGCTTTATCGCTATGAGTGGTCGTCGAGATCGTTAGGATGGCGCGCCAGGGCATGGTCTTGCCCAAGGCGCGCTGCTGTGTAATTTTGATGCATGACCGCCGGGCGTCAGGGATCGCGCGCTTCGAGATTATGCGACGATGGGGGATGGCATCATTTCTGTGAATACTTTGCCTGCGAATGCGCTGCCGGCGCTTACCAATCCTGTGCGCAACCGCGCTGACTGGGACGCCATGCGGTCTGCGGCTGTGGCCGATCCCGGCGCCTTCCACGGCGGAATTGCCGCTCGGAACATGCACTGGTTTGTCAGCGATGTCGGCGCAGCGGGCGCGTGGATCGCCAAGGATGCTGACGGCGGCTGGCACGGATGGGATGCCGCAACGGCGGCCCCCGTCAGCCCCGATCTGCCGGATGATTTCATGCCGTGGCACACCGGATTTGACGGCTCCGATGCCCCCCACTGGCGCTGGTTTGTCGGTGGGCGCACCAATGCCGCTTTCTCCGAGCTCGATCGCCATGTGCTGGCAGGCCACGGCGATGAAGCCGCGCTGGTGTTCGAAGGTGACCGTTGGGACATGTCAGCCCTTGGCGGCAAGGGCGCACCGATCGACTGCTTCACGGTCAGCCGCAAGCGGTTGTTGCTGGAGGTCGCCAAGTGCGCCGTGGCGCTGGATGCTTTGGGCCTGAAGCCGGGCGACCGCATGGCGCTCAACATGCCCAACATCATGCCGCAGATTTACTGGACCGAAGCGGCCAAGCGGATGGGCGTGGTCTATACCGCAGTGTTCGGCGGTTTCTCCGACAAGACCCTGTCTGATCGCATCGCCGATACCGGCGCACGGGTGATCGTGACGTCCGATGGCAGCTACCGCAATGCGCAGGTTGCCGCGTTCAAGAACGCCTACACCGATCCGGCGCTCGACAATTTCGTGTCGGTCACGACCGCGCTGGAAATTCTTGGCGGCTTGGAACTGGAACTGCCGCAGGACGATCAGGACACCATCATCGCGACCGTGCGTGAGGCGCTGGCGGGCGAAATTACGGTGGATCGTTCGGATGTGATGCGCGGCGTGGGCCGGGCGCTGATTACGCTGGGTGCCGAGGGGCGGATCAGCACCGCTGACGCCGCACGGGTGCGGATTGCCATTGCCTCCAGCCTCGTCACGCTGCCACCGCGTGTCGAAGCGGTCATTGTATGTCGCCACACCGCGCAGCCAGACATTATCTGGCGCGAGGAGCGTGATCGCTGGAGCCACGAACTGACCGATGCCGCGCTGGAAGCGGTGCTGGAAAAGGCGCGCACAACCGGATTTGCGGTCGATAGCGCCGCTGATCTTCTAGCGCTGCCCGATGCGGATTTTGTCCGCGCAATCTGGGCTTCTTCCAAGCCGATGCCGGTCGACGCCGACTATCCGATGTTTTTCATCTACACCTCGGGCAGCACTGGAAAGCCCAAGGGCATCGTCCATTCGCATGGTTATGCCGCTGGCGTGGCCGAGACGATGGCAGTGAGTTTCGATGCGCGACCTGGCGACACGCTGTTCGTGGTCGCCGATCCCGGCTGGATCACCGGTCAAAGCTATCTGATCTGCGCGCCTCTGATGACCCGCGTCACGTCACTGGTGGCTGAAGGTTCGCCGGTGTTCCCGCACGCGGGCCGGTTTGCTTCGATGATCGAGCGGCACAATGTCACGATCTTCAAGGCAGGTGTCACCTTCTTGAAAGCGATCATGTCCGATCCGGACAACTTGTCCGAATTGCAACGCTACGACATGGACGGACTGCGCGTCGCCACCTTTTGTGCCGAGCCGGTTAGCCCGAGCGTGCAGGCCTACGGGATGGAGCACGTTACCCCGCGCTACATCAACTCCTACTGGGCGACCGAGCACGGCGGGATCGCCTGGACGCATATGTACGGGAACGCGGATTTCCCGCTGCGGCCCGATGCCCACGCCTATCCGCTGCCGTGGATCATGGGCGACGTTTGGATTGAGGATGCCGATGCAGCGGCGGTGTCCGATGTGCCGTTTGCGCGCAATGCCGATGGCGGCGTGCCGTGGCGCCGGGCGGAGATGGGCGAGAAAGGCGAAATCGTCATCGCCGCGCCCTATCCCTATCTCGCCCGCACGATCTGGGGCGATATTGCGGGCTTCAAGGTCGATGATGGCCGGGTTGATCCCGCATGGCGCGGTGATGCCCAGCGGTGGCAGGACGGTTACTGGCGGCGCTGGAAGGGTGCATGGGCTTACACCCAGGGCGATTTTGCGATCCAGCACGAAGATGGATCGTTCTCGCTCCACGGGCGCAGCGATGATGTGATCAACGTCTCCGGCCATCGCATGGGGACCGAGGAGATTGAAGGCGCGGTGCTGCGGGATAAGGCGCTTGCGCCCGATTCGCCGGTCGGCAATGTGCTGGTGGTTGGCGCACCGCACCGTGAAAAGGGGCTGACCCCGCTCGCCTTCGTCGTGCCGGTTGCCGGGCGCAAGCTGACGATCGAGGATAAGCGCCGGCTGTTCGATCTCGTCCGCACCGAGAAAGGCGCGGTCGCGGTGCCTGCAGACTTCATCGAAGTTTCGCAATTCCCCGAAACCCGCTCGGGCAAGTATATGCGCCGTATGGTGCGCGCGCTGGTGGTGGGCGATGATGTCGGAGACGTCACCACGCTGCGCAACCCGGAAGCGCTGGACGAATTGCGCTCTGTCATCGGCGATTGGCAGCGCAAGCAGCGCCTGTCGGACGAACAGGCGCTGTTTGATCGGCACCGCTATTTCCTCGTGCAATACAACACGGTTGCGCCGGGCAAGCAGGTGGCGACCGTCACCGTCACCAACCCGCCAGTCAACGCGCTGAACGAGCGCGCGATTGACGAGCTGGTGCTGGTCACCGCCACGCTGGCCCGCGATCCGAACGTCGCCGCGGTGGTGTTCACCGGGCAGGGCACGTCGTCCTTCGTCGCGGGGGCGGACATTCGCCAGATGCTTGAGGAAATTCACTCCCGCGAAGAAGCGCTGGTGCTGCCTAACAACGCGCACCTCGCCTTCCGCACGATCGAGCGTATGGGCAAGCCCTGCGTTGCGGCGGTGCAGGGCGTGGCGCTGGGCGGGGGCATGGAGTTCGCGCTCGCCTGCCATTACCGCATTGCCGAGCCGGTGGCGCGGTTCGGTCAGCCCGAAATCCGCCTGCGGTTGCTGCCCGGATACGGCGGCACGCAGCGCCTTCCGCGGCTGCTGATTGACCGGCGCGGGGAAGAAGGCTTGCGCGATGCGATGGACCTGATCCTGGGCGGGCGTAGCATCGATGCCGAAGCCGCCGAAGCCATTGGCTTTGTCGACGAACTGGTGGACGGCGCGGCGGATGCGCTGTCAGCGGCCCATGCGGCGGTGCGCGATTATGTAAAACATGGCGAGGATAGCCCGCTGGGCGCAGCCTTTGCTGAACGGCAGGCAGCAGCGGAACGCTGGGACACGGCGGCGGAGGTTTCGCTCGACGCGGTGATGGCAGACGATTTCCTCCAGCGCATCCTGCGCCAGCTTGACTGGGCCGGGCGCGGGGGCGCGGGCCAGCGGGCGCTGGAAGCGGTGCGCGTCGGCCTTGAGCAGGGGATGACCGCAGGTTTGGCCCGCGAAGCGGCGCTGTTTGCCGATGCGATCGTCGATCCCGAAGGCGGTAAGACCGGCATCCGCCAATTCATGGACAAGGTTGCCCCGCCGCTCCCGGTGCGACGCGATGGCGTGTGGATCGATGCGGAGCACGAGATGCGCGCACAGGCGCTTGAGGAAGCAGGCGATCTTCTGCCCGTGGGCGCGCCCTTCTACCCCGGCGTCACGCCGATCCCGGGCCATCAATATGCGTTCGGAATCGCCCGCGATCCCGACACCGGGCATCCGCGTTTCGGTCCGCCTGCGAGCCACGAAAAGGAGCTGATCGTCAAGGTGCCCGAGCCTGCACCCAACGAGGCGCTGCTCTATATGTTGACCAGCGAGGTCAACTTTAACGACATCTGGGCGCTGACCGGCATTCCGGTTTCCCCGTTCGACAGCCATGAGGAAGACGTGCAGATCACCGGATCGGGCGGGATCGCGCTGGTCGCGGCCCTGGGGTCCGAAACGCGGGCGCAAGGGCGGATCAAGGTCGGCGATCTGGTGACGGTCTATTCCGGCACCAACGATTTGCTCAGCCCGCTGGTTGGCAATGATCCGATGTATGCCGATTTCTCGATCCAGGGCTACGAGACCGAAACTGGTAGCCATGCCCAGTTCCTGACCGTGCAGGCGCCGCAGATGCACAAGGTGCCGCCTGACCTGACTCTGGAGCAGGCAGGGAGCTATGTGCTGAACTTGGGCACCATCGCACGTTGCCTGTTCACCACGCTTCAGATCGCGCCGGGCCGGACGCTGTTCGTCGAAGGTGCGGCGACGGGGACGGGACTGGATGCGTTGCGCTCGTCGGTGCGCACCGGATTGCAGGTGACAGGCCTTGTGTCCTCGGAAGAACGCGCCGGCTTCATCACCGATGTGCAAGGCGCAGTCGGTGCGATCAATCGCAAGGATGCGCGTTTCGCCGGGCTTTACGGCGTGGTGCCGGAAGATAAGGCCGAAGCGCAAAGCTGGGAGGCCGCAGGCGCGCCGCTCGTGGAGGCCTACAAGGCGCTCAATGGCGGCAAGCTGGCCGATTATGTCGTCAGCCATGCAGGCGAAACGGCCTTCCCGCGCTCGTTCCAGCTGCTGGCCGAGGGCGGTACGCTGGCGTTTTACGGTGCCTCGTCCGGCTATCACTTCAGCTTCATGGGCAAGCCGGGAACGGCTACGCCCGAAGAGATGCTGCGGCGTGCCGCCTTGCGCGGCGGTGAAGCGGTGCTGATTTATTATGGGCCGGGCAGCAAGGAATTGCTCGACGAGACGGGTCTGGAAATGATCGAAGCCGCACGCCGGTTCAACGCCCGCTCGGTGATCGCCACCACCACCGATGGCCAGCGCGAGTTCCTGCAATCGCTGGGGCTGGAAGACGCGATCGAAGGGATCGTCAGCCTTGAAGCCATCCGTCGGCGCGAAGGCGCGAATTTCCTGTGGCCCGACACCATGCCGCGTCTGCCTGATGCCAAAGCCGATATCGAGGTCTTCAAGGCGGCGGTGCGCGATTATCAGGACCGGGTGATGAAGCCCTTTGGCTCGGCCGTGGGCAAGATTTTGCGCTCCTCCGACAATCCGCGCGGCAACCCCGATCTGGTGTTCGAACGGGCCGGGCAGGACACGCTGGGAATCTCGACCTCACTGGTAAAACCCTTCACCGGGCGGGTAATCTTTGCTGAGGATTTGGCAGGTTCGCGCTTCACCTTCTACGCTCCGCAGGTCTGGACCCGGCAGCGCAAGATTCTGATGCCGACCGCCAACATTTTCGGCACGCACCTCTGCAATGCCTACGAAGTGGCGCGGATGAACGACATGATCGCAGCCGGGCTGCTTGAAGTGACCGAACCGCAAGTCGTTCCGTGGGATGGATTGCCCGAAGCGCACCAGGCGATGTGGGACAATCGCCACACAGGTTCGACCTATGTGGTCAACCACGCACTGCCGGAAATGGGCCTGCGCAGCCGTGATGGGCTGCTCGAAGCGTGGGCCGCATCGGGCGCGGAGCAAGGTTCTGCCGAACCAGAGGCTTGACGCGTGCAATGCAATAATTGAAACGTTCTGCGCTCTCCTCCCCAGGGTTTGAACAATCAGGCAAGCGAAACTGTGATTCGCTGCAATTTTATGAGGAGCCGAGCTATGGCCAAGTCGAAAGCCGCTACCCCTGCGTCCGCAACGGGCGAGTCCGCAATTGGCCGTCTGGCCGGCAAGATCGCGGTCGTCACTGGTGCGGCGGGGAACCTTGGCGGGCATATCGTCACGCACTACCTTGCAGAAGGTGCAACCGTGGTGATGACGGGCCGCACGCCGGACCGCACGCAGGCCGCCGCTACGGCATTGCTTGAAGCTACCGGAGCTGATCCGGCACGGCTTACCACTGTGGCGCTCGATGGCGGGGACATTGCCTCGGTGCGCGCCGCGATGGCCGAAGTGATCGCGAAGTTCGGCAGGATCGACATCCTCGTCAACAACGCCGGGAGCGCAGGCCCTAAGCAGCCGATTGAAAACCTGCCCCTCTCCGCCGATGAATTGGCCACGCTGCAGAAACAAGGCTCGACCGATAGCGAAACGGTAGGCGACGCGCTGCGCAACATCTTCGGTGTCGCGTGGAACGTTGCGCGGGTCGCGGCAGAGCACATCCCCGAAGGCGGCTCGATCATCAACGTCTCGACCATTTTCAGCCGCACGCCCTATTATGCGCGCGCCGCCTATGTCGTCCCCAAGGCGGCGATGAACGCGTGGAGCCGTGAACTCAGCCTTGAGCTCGGCCCCAAGGGTATCCGCGTCAATCTCGTCTATCCCGGTCCGATTGAGAGCGAGCGCATCCGAAATGTCTTCGCCGCGATGGACTCGGCCCGCGGGGACGAGGCTGGTACCACCGCTACGCAGTTCTTCGACATGATGAGCCTGGAACGGGCGACTGGCGGCAACGACAAGGCCAAGACTTTCCCCACGCCGACCGATATCGCGACGACCTGCGTGTTTCTCGGCAGTGACGAGAGCGCGGCCTACAATGGTCACGACTTCGAAGTGACCCACGGGATGAGCGTGCGCAAGGAACAGCGCTCGACGTACCTTGCGCGCCCAACGATGCGCTCGATGGACGGCACCGGTCTTTCCGTGCTGATCGCAGCAGGCGACAATTTCGATGAGGCGCTGGAAATCGCGCAAGTGCAACTCGCCTGCGGGGCCGAGGTTGTGCTTGGCCTGCCACGCGCCGCCGACGTTGCTATCGCCGAGAAGCGCTGCAAGGCGATGGGTCTTTCGGACAAGCTGGCGATCATCCGCTTCAGTCGGAAAGACCCGGCGGGCATGGAAGAAGCGCTGGAAGATTACACCAAGGCCGGCACGCCCGTCAGCGGCGCGTTGTTCCTGCCCGCCCTCAGCGCGGGCGAGTTGGCAGGTGCCATCACCGAGGCGGATGATAGCGTGGTCGAAGCGCTGATGGATGCCGAACTGGCAGGCAACATGGCGCTGGCCCGGACACTCAGCCGCTACTGGAAGCGCCACGACAATCTGCTGCAGGCCCCGCGCTTCGTCTTTGTCAGCCACGCGAGTGATGGGAAGGGCGATGTCTATGGCCACATCCTGCGCGCAGCGACCGAACAACTGATCCGCATCTGGCGCGACGAGTCCGAGATCGACACCGCCCACGGGCGTCGTCGGCAGGCGGAATGGGGCAACCAGATCGTCCGCTTCACCAATACCGAGGCGGAGAACATCCGTTTCACCGCAGGACACGCTGCGCGCATCCTGCTGAAGGAAAGCAAGCTTGGCGAGATCACGCTCTATGTCCCCGCCAACATCGGTGAAGCCACCGGTGCGCGCAAGGCGATGCCGGGCTTCTCGGAAAACATCACCGGCCTGCATCTGGGCAAGGTCGCGCTGATCACTGGCGGTTCGGCCGGGATCGGCGGGCAGGTTGCAAGGCTGCTCGCGCTGGCGGGCGCGAAAGTGATGATGGTCGCCCGGCGCGAGAGTGAACTCGCTGTCGCCCGTGCGCGGATCGTCAGTGAATTGGAGGATATCGGCTTTGCCGGTGTCGAACGCCGCGTGCAGACCCTCGCCAACGTTGATGTCAGCAATTTCGAAAGCCTCAAGGGTGCGGTCGATGCGACGCTGAAGGCCTTCGGGCGGATCGACTACCTCATCAACAATGCAGGCGTTGCGGGCGCGGAGGACATGGTGGTCGACATGGGAGTCGATGCCTGGAACTACACGCTCGATGCAAATCTGGTGTCGAACTACTTCCTGATGCATCACGTCGCGCCGCTGATGAAGGCACAAGGATCGGGCTATATCCTCAACGTCTCGTCCTATTTCGGCGGCGAGAAATATCTGGCGGTAGCCTATCCCAACCGCGCCGATTACGCGGTGTCCAAGGCTGGCCAGCGTGCAATGGTCGAAAGCATGGCGCGCTATCTTGGACCTGAAGTGCAGTTCAATGCGATTGCTCCCGGCCCGGTCGATGGGGATCGGTTGTCTGGCACCGGCGGCAAGCCCGGCCTGTTCGAACGGCGCGGCAAGTTGATTCTTGAGAACAAGCGGCTGAACGCTGTTCACGCCGCCGCGATCAAGGCAATCCGGCGCGGCGTGCGGGTTGAAGCGGTGCTGGCGCGCTTGGCCCGCAATGACACCGTCAAGATGAGCCACGACACCAACAACCCGCGCGAATTGCGCGACCTGGCGTTGGCGTGCGCGCGCGAGGGCGATGGTGCCTGCACCTGGGATCAGTACCTCTTCACGCCGACCATCGCTGCAGCGCTTGTGTCGCGCCTGCGCCAGGCCGGCCTGTTCCTTGACGCGCCCGAATGGAATGATCGGCCCGCCACGCCCGAGGCCGATGCTGACTGGCTGATGCGCGTGCCGCCCGAAGACGCGCCGTTCCTGCCCGCCGACAAGATCGCGGTGGAAGCGGGCAAGGTCGGTTCAGGCGTTCTGTCCAAACTCTATCTTGGCAAGATGCCGACCGAGCACGACGTTGCGCAGGCGACGGTGTTCTTTCTGGCTGACCGGGCGGTCAGTGGTGAGACCTTCATGCCTTCGGGCGGTCTCTCCGTGGAGCGGTCGACGACCGAGCGCGAGTTGTTCGGCTCGCCAAAGCAGGAACGGCTCGACCAGATGCGCGGACGGACGGTGTGGGTCATCGGCGAACATCTTACCGATTATCTCGCCGAAACGGCACGCGCCTTCATTGAGGACGCGCACGTCGCCAACGTGGTGCTGATCACCCGCACGGCTGAAGGCTTTGCGGCGATCAAGTCGCAGCTTGATTCCGACACTGCTGCCTCGCTCACGTCGCTGGTGAAGACCACCGACATCGAAGCTGCGATGGACGAAGCACTGACCTTGTGGGGCAAGCCGACCACGATCCTGTCAACGCCCTTTGCCGCGCTGCCGGGTAAGCTGTTCGGGCAAGACGATCCACTCACCCCGGACGAATTCCGCACGGTGGTGGCCGATAATCTCACCCACCATTTTCGCGTGTCGCGCCGTGCATCGCTTTATGACGATTGCCAGTTAGTGCTGACATCGCCCGATGTGCCGATGGGTGACAAGTCCCCGGCCTTTGCGCTGGCCAATTTCATCAAGACCACGCTGCACGCTTTCACCGCAACGCTGGCGGTGGAGAACGAGCGTTTGGTGCACGATGTGCCGGTCAACCAGATCAATCTGACCCGCCGAGTTCAATCCGAAGAACCCCGCGACCTTGATGAGCACCTTGAAGAGGTGCGGCGCTTCTCGCGAGCCGTGCTTCTGCTCGGCGCGCCACTGCCTGATGCCGAGGATTCGCGGTACCGTGCGCGGATCTATCGCGGCATGTCGATGACGGTCTGAGGCCGGGGCGGCGTCAGTGATCCAGTATCTGCCCTTCGAAAAGCCAATCGAGGCGCTCGACCGGCATGTGGCGGAGCTTTCCGCCCATGCCGAAGGCACGGAGGAGGCGCGGATGCTGGCGACACGGGCTGATCGCCTGCTGGCTGACACCTATGCGCGCTTGACCCCGTGGCAGCGCACGCTGGTTGCCCGCCATCCGCAGCGACCCCGGTTCGAGCGGCTGGTGGCGGGTCTGTTTACGGATTTCCTGCCGATTGCAGGGGACCGAACCTTTGGCGAGGATCAGGCGATCATCGGCGGCTTCGCCCGCTTCGAAGGACGCAAGATCGTGGTCATCGGCCATGTGAAAGGTGAGGATACGCCGGGCCGATTGCGCCACAATTTCGGGATGGCCCGGCCCGAAGGCTACCGCAAGGCGATCCGCCTGATGGAACTGGCTGACCGCTTCGGCCTACCGGTGATAACGCTGGTCGACACGCCTGGCGCTTTCCCCGGCGTCGATGCCGAAGCGCGCGGGCAGGCGGAGGCGATCGCCCGTTCGACCGAGGCGTGCTTGAGCCTTGGCGTGCCGCTGATCGCGGTCATTATCGGTGAAGGCGGATCGGGCGGCGCAGTCGCCTTGGCAGCGGCGAACCGGGTCCTGATGTTTGAACATGCGGTCTATTCCGTGATTTCGCCGGAAGGTTGTGCGTCGATCCTGTGGCGCAGCGCGTCCCAAGCCGCGACGGCGGCCGAGGCGATGCGGGTGACAGCGGGCGATCTGCTCAAGCTCGGCGTCATCCACCGCATCGTCTATGAACCCACCGGCGGCGCGCACCGCAATCCGAACGAAGCGGTCAAGCGGCTGGCATTGGCATTGCGCGGGGAGTTGGGCGCACTTGAAAACCTTTCCCCGGCACGGCTTAGGCGGGAGCGTGAGGATTTCTTCCTGACCCTTGGCTGATCGCGCAGTCACGTGAAATTGATGGCGGCCCACAGAAAAGCTGTGCGTTTATAACGCTCTAAAAAATTTTCCATCGATGTGAAACATTTGCGTGCGGTTGCTCTTATACTCGACGCATCTGCAACTGACCCGCAGTGCCCCCTCAACTTTGCGCTCACCGAGACGCTCGGTGAGGGCATCTTTATTTTACGTTTGGCCACACGCGCAACGCCCCTGCCGTGGCTTGACAAATTTGCCAAAGCTCAAGGCAAAAGCAGCCGTCAAAAATATGAAGTAAGAAAAAATATCGCAGTTGCGTTTGGAACAATGTTCTCAGGATCAGCTTATCCATCGTACTTACTCAGGAGATGGTAAATGAATCTGATTATTATTATTATCGTCGGTGGCATTCTGGGATGGCTTGCCAGCATTGTTATGAAGACTGATGCGCAGCAAGGCATTTTTCTTAACGTTGTCGTCGGCATTGTTGGTGCTTTGATCGCTGGTTTCTTGGTCACTCCGCTTCTTGGCGGTGCTCCGATCACAAGCGGATCGTTTGATATTATGTCGTTGCTGACCTCATTCGTCGGCGCATTGATCCTGCTTGCAGTGATCAATCTGTTTCGCCGCGGTCGCGTCCGTTAATTCGGCCGACGTTTGGCAAAGCGACCTTTCGGCGCTGCTAAATCTGCAACAAGTGGGTTTGGTGAGGCGCTGAAAGGAAACGCTGATCAGCATCGAAGGCGTGACGCAATACGAGGCACAATTGTGTCACCCTTCCCGATGGGCTCGCTTGAAAAAGCGGGCCCATTTTGTGTTCGGGTGTCGAAGATCGCCGTGCAGGGCAGCGAGACTTACCATACGCGATTTGTTTGGCGCCCACGATGCAAACCATCTAGACTCATGGCAATCAGGTTAGCTGCGCTGCGGGGTGGCAAAGGCCGCCGACGAATGGGCGGCCGTTGCGCTTGTGTCAGGCAGCCGTTTCGGATGGTGAACCGTCGACCAGAGCCTTGACCGCAGCGCGACCGCGGTTGAGGCGGCTCTTCACGGTGCCGATATTGCACCCTGCTACCAATGCCGCGTCTTCATAGCTCATTCCGGCACCTGCGATCAGCAGCAACATTTCGCGCTGCTGTGCGGGGAGTTTGAGCATCGCTCTGTTCACGTCTTCGACGTGAAGCCCAGCTTCCTGTGTGGGTTCCTGTATCAGGATGCGTTCCGCCGCTTCGGGATCCCAGACGGCAAACTGCCCGCGTTTGCGCGCGTTCGAGTAAAAATGGTTGCGCAAGATGCGAAACATCCAAGCGCGAAAATTGCTGCCTTGCTGAAACGTCCGGCGTGAGGCCCAGGCCCGCATCATGGCTTCCTGCACAAGGTCATCGGCATAGGTGCGGTCCCGGCACAACCCGCGCGCAAAGGCGCGAAGAGCCGGAACCAGCTTCACCATGTCCTTCTTGAATTGATCGAGTTCGTCCTCTGTGAGGTCGGGCGCCAATTGCGATTCCATTTATTTATCATCCGCTTTCGGCGTACGCGGTTCCATAGTCAGTTTGGAGACCAGGTCCGCGAAATCTTCGGGAATCTCTTCCGAGGCTAGATCGTCAAAAATCTGACGAAGAGCCGCGTCGACGGGATCAAACGCCATTGGGGGGCTTTTTGCCCCATCCTTCTGGTGCTTGTGATCAGTCATGTCATTTCCTGTTCTGCGCGTGTCCGAAGGTAAAGCTGTAGACCTCGCCACATGCCAGGAGTAGGGCACGACTGCACGGGAGGCACCGCTATAGCGCAAGCTTGCGAGAAATGTTCCAAGGCTCGTGGAACTTTTATTGCCGGCCCCGATTACTTTCGGACTTAGGAGACCCCAATGACATTCCAAGCCGCTGTTGCGCATGAGCTTCCCTTCCTGCGCCGTTACGCTCGTACGCTGACCGGATCGCAGTCCGTTGGCGACGCGGCTGTTCGCGAAACGCTCCAGGCCATGATTGCTGCCCCCGAGGAGTTCAGCGCAGACGCTGATGTTCGTCAGGAGCTTTATCGAATCTTCCACAAAATCTGGACCGATTCGTCCTTGCGCCCGATGGACACGCCCGGCGCGATCGTCGGGTCGTTGCCCCGGCGGCTGCGCAAGGCACTGCTGTTGACCACGATCGAGGGATTCAGCGAGCACGAGGCCGCGTATATTCTCGAAATCGAACAGAACGAAGTGCACGATTTTGTGACGCAGGCGCGTGAGGCCATCCATTCGATGCTTTCGGCCAAGGTCATGATCATCGAAGACGAGGCGATCATCGCGCTGCACCTCAAGTCACTGTTGATGTCGATGGGCAATGACGTGGGCGCCATCGTTCGCACCAAAGACGAAGCTGTTGCGACTGCGTCCGAGCTTCAGCCCGAGTTGATCCTCGCCGATGTCAATCTGGCCGATGGTTCCAGCGGAATTGATGCGGTGGCCGAGATCCTCCAAGACATGACGATCCCGGTGATCTTCATCACCGCGTTCCCCGAAAAGTTGCTGACCGGTGAGCGTGACGAGCCGGCTTACGTCATCAGCAAGCCGTTCAACCCCGACGATGTCGTTGCGACCGTGTGGCAGGCGTTGCTCGTCGCACGCGAAACGGCAGCTATGTCGGAGTGCGCCTGATTGTGAAGAAAGGGCAGCCAATGCAGGTTCGCATCGGCTGCCCTGATCACAGAAACAATGCCTGGTTCGATTGCGTCCTGCGCATGGCAGGCACTGACATGGGCAGTCCTTTTTCCCATCAATCTGACAGAATTGCGTGACAATGACCCCGGCGATTTCCCTGCGTGGCCCGCTGACGTTCGAAAAGGCAGCGCAACTTCTCAAGGCGCTGTCCCTGTCGCGGCCGTGGCTCCCGCTGATCGCCGGCTTGCTGATCGTGCTGGGTGTAGGGATCGTGACCACACAAACGGTGATCCGGTCAGATGATTACAGCAAGCAGGTTCGTGGCTCCCTCATCACGATTGGCACGGCCGATGCCTTGATGCTGTCAATTCTGGAGATGAACAGCGCGCAGCGCGGCTACATCCTCAGCCGGGATCGCGTATTCCTTGATCGCTTCGCTGACGAAAGCCGATTGCTGGCGACCCGGCAGGCAGAGCTTGTCGCACAGCTTTCCGACGATCCACGCGCGACAGAATTAGCCGACCGGCTTGAAACCGAGCTCCGTGCACGAAAGCTGACATTCGTGGATATTGAACGCCGCATTGCGCTGGGCGATGTGGCCGGTGCAGGTGCGATCTCGGTGGCTGGGCGAACCCGGACTGATGATGTCCGGCGCGTGATCGACGCGGTCAAGGATTACGCCAATACCGAATTGCGAAAGCAGCAGGCGGACGCGTCGCGCACCGGGCGCCGCGCGCTGACACTGGTGATTTCCGGACTGCTAAGCGCCGCCTTGCTCATCGTTATCGCGACCATCTTCCTTGCTCGCCGGTCCGCCGATCTCGAACGTGCCAATGCCGAGGTTTCTGCGCTTGCACAAAGCCTGGAGCAACGCGTTTCCGAACGAACCGCAGACCTTGCCGAAGCCAATGAAGAAATCCAGCGCTTTGCTTACATTGTGAGCCATGACCTGCGCAGCCCGTTGGTCAACGTCATGGGCTTCACCGCCGAATTGAAGGATGCGCAGGAAATTGCAGCGTCGTATCTTGCCACGCTCGCGCAGTCCGACCCGTCCACAGTTCCGGCAGACGTTCGTACCGCCGTCAACGAGGATATGCCCGAAGCGATGAATTTCATCCGCGCGGCAACCGGGCGGATGGATCGCCTGATCAAGGCAATCCTTCAGATCTCGCGTGAGGGACGCCGGTCGATGGTGGCCGAAAAAGTCGATCTCAGCGCCATGTTCGGCAATCTGCACGATACGTTGTCGGGCCAGCTCGATACGGTGAACGCCGAAATCACGGTCGCGCCGCTGCCAGTGGTGCACAGCGATCCTCTTGCGCTGGAACAGGTTTTTGGAAATCTGCTCGACAACGCTATCAAGTATCTGAAGCCGGGTGTTCCGGGCCGCATCGTGGTGAGCGGCGAGAAGAAGGGCACCAAGGCCATCATCCAGATCAAGGATAATGGCCGCGGTGTGGCTCCTGTAGATCAGCGACGCATCTTCGAATTGTTCCGTCGCGCCGGACAGCAGGACCAGCCAGGCGAAGGCATCGGCCTGGCGCACGTACAGGCCCTCCTACGGCGGATGGGCGGAAAGATCGAACTTACCAGCACGCTTGGTGAAGGAAGCTGCTTTACGGTGACATTGCCGATATCTATGTCGCCTGCGGCACAATAGGAGAAGGCGGCAATGGCGCCAAAGGAACATCAACAAGTCACGATCCTCATGGTTGAGGACGACTTGGGCCATGCACGGCTGATCGAAAAGAACATCCGCCGCGCAGGTGTGATGAACGAAGTGATCCACGCGATCGATGGAACAACCGCGCTCGCACATCTTGCGCACGGGCAGACGCTCGACCAAAAATCGTTCCTCGTGCTGCTCGATCTCAATTTGCCTGACATGAGCGGGATCACCATCCTCGAGCATCTGAAATCCGATCCCCATCTGCGCCGGTTTCCGGTGATTGTGCTGACGACCACCGACGACGAGCGCGAAATCCAGCGCTGCTATGATCTCGGGGCGAATGTCTACATTACCAAGCCCGTGGATTACGAAGCCTTCACCACCGCAATCCGGCAGTTGGGACTGTTTCTGGCGGTTATGCAGGTACCGGGTGCGGACGATTTTGCGTGACCGATGATCCGGCTCGGCTCCGGCTTCTCTACATCGACGATGACGATGGCTTTGCCCGGTTGCTGAGCCGCAACATGCAGCGGCTGGGTTTCGATGTGGTCCTCGCCAGCGAAGGCGCCAGCGGTCTTGCCAAGCTTGATGATGCGAGTTTCGATATCATCGCGCTTGATCACTATATGCCCGGTATGTCGGGAGAGGAAACGCTGGCCCGGATCGTCAGCATGCCCGAACCGCCGCCGGTGGTGTATGTGACGGCGTCTGATGAATGTCAGGTTGCGGTCACCGCGCTCAAATCGGGTGCGGCCGACTACGTCATCAAGGACATGAGCGAGGGGTTCTTCGAACTGCTGGCTGCGATCCTCAAGCAATCGCTTGAAGCCAACCGGCTGAAACGCGCCGAAGAAGCAGCGCAGGCCGGAGTCGTCATCGCGCGCGAACGGGCCGAAGTGCTCTTGCGTGAGGTCAATCACCGCGTCGCCAACAGCCTGACACTGGTGGTTTCGATGGCCCATTTGCAAGTAGCGGTTTTGCCGGAGGGCGCGGCGCGAGCGGCGATGGAAGATTTTTCCAACCGGGTTTACGCCATCGCGCAGGTGCACAAACGGCTCTACACCTCGCAGGACATCCGGACGGTTCGGCTCGACACCTATCTGGAAGAACTGGTCCGCGATCTGCACCGCAGTATTTCCAGCCAGAAGGCGCTGACACGTATCACCTTTCAATCGCCTCAGATGGCCGTGAGTATTGATCGGGCCATATCGCTCGGCGTGATCCTGTCCGAACTCATCACCAATGCCAGCAAATATGCCTATCCGGGCGATCTGAAGGGCGAGGTGCGTGTCCGAATAATCTGCGACGACGACGGCGCCGCGCGGCTTGAGGTTGAGGACGATGGCGTCGGTCTGGATGATGGCGCCGCCAAGGGCACAGGGCTCGGCACACAGGTGATGGAAGCACTTGCCTCGGGGCTGAACGGAAGGCTCGAACTGGAAGGCTTGGGACACGGGGCGCGCGGCGCGCGAGCCACGTTGCATTTCCGCATGGAATGAATGTTTGGAATGAGCGGACGGGATCGCGTTATCCGGTCCGAAGGAACATTTGCGATCCTTCCCCGGTTAAACCCGGGCAAAGGAGACATGTAATGATCAAGAACGTCCTCGGCGCCGTACTCGGCGCGCAGCTTGCCAAGAAAACATCCACGATTGATAACGGAACGGGCGCCGTGCTTGGTTCGCTTGCACCCATGGTTATCGCGCGGATGAGCCTGCCGACAATGGTCGCGTTCGGTGCCGGCGGTTACCTGCTGAAGCGTTATCGCGACAAGCAGACTGCGCCGCAAACGGGCAGCGCGGTACCGATGCAGTCGACAACCCCCGCGTCCATGACGCCGCCGAAATCGACGATCTGAACGGCCACCGAACACCAACGCGGACGGGACTTACTGTTCCGTCCGTTTTTGTTTGGCGGGTAGGGTCCCCACGATGGGTTCGGACTGCGTTGCTGCAACGCAAATCTGGTGCCGGCTACAAGATTCGAACTCGTGACCCCCTGATTACAAATCAGGTGCTCTACCAACTGAGCTAAGCCGGCCCAATATTTTTCGCCCTAGCTTTATTTGTGGCCGTCCTCAAGGGTCGTAATCACATCGCACCATCAGCCATTAAAGCGCGCCAAACGTCCACCCCTCGGTGCGGGCGATATCGTGCGTGAGGCTTGGCGGGTTCCACAAATCCCGGTTGTCATGCACCCGCCGCAGCCATGCCGCGGTGAGCAGCGCGTCGGAGGAATGGTCATCCATTGCGCCTGTGCCGGCGACCGGTGCCGAACCGATCGTGTCGAGCGCATCGTTCAACGCTTCAAAACTTCTGATTTTCGTGGCCATGCCCGATACTCCCCCCAGTCGTGCCGCCATCGAAGTATAAATTTCGGTGATGACCGAACCTGCGTCAGGCAGCGGATCGATGGGCCAGACAGGCACGCACCCAGCGAGGCGGTGCAACATCCGCATCCCTGTAAGGCTTGATTTGCCGACCTGCGCCGCGCCGACCAGGTTGAAATTGCTCACCGGGCGCACGCCCTGCTGGCGCTGCGCCGCCTCGGCTTTCCGAAACCGGCCCTCTCGCGTCGCTGCGCCGGGAAGCAGAAAGCGGTCACCTTCGTAGCCTTTCCCGTGCCGGAAATAGCGCGAGGCCTGCGCATGGGTGACAAAGCCGCCGGCCTCCAGATGCGGATCAGCGTCGCACAGGGTTTCGATCAGCGCCCACAAGCCGCGCGCATCAGCAGGGCTTTGGTCCCAGCCGGGAAAGAATGCGCCCGCATCGGCAAATGGCAGCGAAATCCCGAGATCGAGGCCCACCAGTGTCGGCACCTCAAGATCGTTGAGAAGGGACAGCACCTCGCATCGCGCCCATCCCTTGGGATCGGGTGGGGGGAGCAATATCGGCGGGCCGCCATCAGCCTGCGCGAGAGCTAGCGCAATACCCTTTTGCCGCGCACCTTTGGCGCCCGACCAATCGACCGCGAGGAAGCGGGCAAAGCGGCTCATGCTCGATCGCTTCGCAATTTGTCCCAGTAATCGAGACGCTTCTTGATCTCGCGTGCGAACCCGCGTTCGACCGGCGCGTAGAAGGTTTGGGGTTCCAGATCCGCCGGCCAGTAATCATCACCGGAAAAGCCCTCGGGCGTGTCATGGTCGTAGGTGTAGCCTTGACCATAGCCCAGATCTTCCATCAACCCGGTCGCGGCGTTGACGATGTTCATCGGTGGCATCAGGCTGCCGGTCTCCTTGGCGGACGTCCATGCGGCCTTTTGCGCTTTGTAGACGGCGTTGGATTTGGGCGCGGTCGCAAGATACAGGCACGCTTGCGCCAGCGCCAATTCGCCTTCGGGAGAGCCGAGAAAGCGATAGGCTTCCATCGCCGCCATGCATTGCGGCAGAGCGTGCGGATCAGCCAGACCGATGTCTTCCACCGCCATGCGCACCAGCCGCCGCGCGAGGAACAGCGGCTCCTCCCCTGCGGTCAGCATCCGTGCGAGGTAGTAAAGCGCCGCCTGCGGATCGCTGCCGCGTACCGCTTTGTGCAGGGCCGAGATCAGGTTGTAATGCCCGTCGCGGTCCTTGTCATACACCGCCACCCGGCGTTGCAGGAAGTGGCCGAGCGCTGCGGGATCGAGCGGATCGGTCAGCTCTGCGGCGTAGAGCGTCTCGGCCTGACCCAGCAAAAACCGCCCGTCGCCATCAGCCTGCGCGATCAGCGCTGTGCGCGCCTCCGGCGTGATGGGCAGGGCGCCTTCGAGGCCTTCTGCCTTCGCCAGCAGGGCGTCCAGCGCTGCCGCGTCCAACCGATTGAGCACCAACACCTGTGCGCGGCTGAGCAGCGCGGCGTTGAGCGCGAAACTGGGGTTCTCGGTGGTCGCGCCGACCAGTGTGACCACGCCGCGTTCGACATAGGGCAGAAACCCGTCCTGCTGCGCGCGGTTGAAGCGGTGGATCTCGTCCACGAACAAGAGCGTCTTGCGCCCCGCACTGGCCATCTTTTCGGCTTCGGCAAAGGCTTTCTTCAGGTCTGCTACGCCGGAAAACACTGCGCTGATTGCCGCAAAGCGCATTCCCACGGCATCGGCCAGCAACCGTGCAATGCTCGTCTTGCCGGTGCCAGGTGGCCCCCACAGGATGATACTGGCGAGCTTGCCCGCCGCCACCATCCGTCCGATCGCGCCTTCGGGTCCGGTGAGGTGTTCCTGCCCGACAACCTCGGCAAGGCTTGCCGGGCGCAACCGATCGGCCAGCGGCGCGTCAGCCGATGGGGCCGCCTGCGGGGGCGGGGTTGCATCTTGTCCGAACAGATCCGTCATTCGTCGGGCGTGATAGGCTTGTCGGCGGAAAAGGAAAGATCGGGGAGGTGCGCCTCTTGCGAAGATAGGTCTAAGATATATCTTGGATGTATCGAAAGACGAAGGAGACCTGCAATGACCTGGAATAGATATGGGCGCGGCGGCGGCTGGGAAAAGTTTGCCGAAACGATGGCGATGATGGCCATGAACGGAAACATGAACTTCGCCGGTTCGAAGTTCGACAAGCCCGGCATGAACCCGCGCTGGCGTGATGAAGGCGAAGACGGCGACGATCGCGGCGCGGAAGCGGGTCGGTTTCGGCGCGGCCGCCGGGGGCGGATGTTTGCTTCGGGCGAACTGCGGCTCGCGCTGCTGGCGTTGATCGCGGACAAGCCCAGCCACGGCTACGAACTCATCAAGGAAATCGAGGAACTGACCGGCGGCGATTATGCCCCGAGCCCCGGCGCGGTTTATCCGACGCTGCAATTGCTCGAAGATGAAGGTGTGATCGAGGAGGCTGAGGCCGAAGGCGCGAAGAAGCCGTTCGCCGCGACCGACAAGGGCCGCGAGGAACTCGCTACCCGCACCGATGAAGTCGAAGCGCTGATGCGCCGTCTGGGCCGCCATGCGACGCGCGCGGAAAATGTCCGTTCGCCGGATCTATTCCGGGCGATGGGCAATCTGGGATCGGTGCTCAAGAACCGTGCACGCAGCGGCAAGCTGGACGAACGCACCATCAATGAAATCGTCGATATGATCGACGAGATGGCCAAGCGCATCGAACGCCTGTGATCGCACAGGCCGGTTGCAGCTAATCTAAGTTAGGAATATGCCGTCCCCGTTCGGGTCGCACCGGACGGGGGAGGGCACCCATGACGAAACCGCTAGTTGGCACTACCAAAGCACCGCTGCATTTATGGGTGGTGGGCGCGCTGACGCTACTGTTCAACACCATGGGCATCATCAGCTACACGACGACTGAGTTGGGTATGCTGGGCGACATGGGGATGACGCAGTCCCAGATCGCGTTCATGGAAAGCTATCCCGCCTGGGCCATTGCCTTCTGGGCGCTGGGGGTGTGGGGCGCGTTTGCAGGGTCGCTGCTGCTACTGCTGCGGTCCCGATGGGCGGTGGCGGCGATGGTGGTCGCATTGGTCGGGCTCGCCGTTATGACGCTTTACAATCACGTACTGATTACGCTGCCTGCGGATATGCGGTCCCCGGCGCTCGATATCGCGATCTGGGCGGTGACGCTGTTCCTGTTGTTCTATGCCAGTCAGATGGCGCAGGCCGGGGTGCTGCGTTGATCGGGTCAGCGCGTTACGCGGCCTTGCCGATGACCGCATCGGCTCGCTCACGTTCTCCGATCAGCTGGACGTAGGTGTCGGCGACCACCTGATTGATAGCCTCCCAGCTATAATCGCAGGCCCGTGTTTCTCCCGCCGCGCCATGCGCGGTGCGCAGCGCCCGATCGGTGCAGTAAGGTGCTAACGCCGCGGCGAAAGCGGCGGCGTCGCTCTCCTTGCTTTCCGAAGGCGCAACAAGGCGTCCGGTGACACCGTCGGCGACCAGACTGGCGCTGCCCGTTGCGCCTGCGGCAACTACGGGCAACCCGCTTGCCATCGCTTCCAGCGTGACGTTGCCGAAAGTTTCGGTGACACTAGGGTTGAAAAACACGTCACCGCTGGCGAGCGACTGGCCCAGCGCCTCGCCGGTCTTGAAACCGGCAAAGATCGCGCCGGGCATGTTCGCTTCGAACCAGCCACGCGCAGGGCCGTCTCCGATTACCAACACCTTATGCGGCGCGCCTGTCTGTCGCAGCCGCACGATGGTTTCGGCAAACACATCGAGGCCTTTTTCCATCACCAGTCGGCCAAGGAACACAATGGCGACATCGTCGTCTGCAAGACCAAGGCTTTGGCGCCATTCGGGATCGCGGCGCGCGGCCGAGAAAATCGTACGATCCACCCCCCGGCTCCAGAGCCCGATATGGTCGTGCATCCCCATCGCCAGCAATTCGTCGATCATCGATTGCGATGGCGCGACAAGCGCATCGCAGCGATTGTAGAACCGGCGCAGGCCCTTGACGATCAGCGGTTCCAGGAAGGCCATGTTGTAATAGCGCGGATAGGTCTCGAACCGGGTGTGGACGCTGGCGAGCACCGGAATGCTGTTGCGGCGCGCCCAGCGAAGCGCTGCGTGGGCGGCGGGATCGGGTGACGACAGGTGGACGATGTTGGGGCGAAAAGCCTCCAGATCGCGCTTCACCGCCGCGCCAAGGTGGGTGGGCATCCGGTATTCCCCGCGCCCCTTCACCGGCATGGGCACATTGGGCAGGCCGACAAGGTCGCCCGTGGCGGCGAAATCGGGGTTGGCGACCTTGGGCGCGTACACCCGCACCGCTGCGCCCTTGGCCAGCAGCGATCCCACCAGCCGATTGAGCGCCTGATTGGCCCCATCGCGGGTGTAATTGTAGTTGCCGCTGAACAGGGCGATGCGGAGGTCTGAGGTTTCCATGGAATGGCCCGTTTAGTAACATTCGCGTCACTTGGCGAGTGGTGCAGATGACCCAATTGAACCCAGCGGTGAAGCATTCGGTCGTATCCGTGGCATTTCGCGTTGACTCTTCGTGGCGCAACTCTAGTGCGGCGAGCGGGCCACGCGGTCCCAACGCCGCGCGAGCTCTCTGCAAGGAGAGAATACATGACTGAGTACACACGCGGGCTCCAGCACGAGCCTACGCACAAGCCTGACCGCCCGTTCTTTTCTTCGGGCCCCACGGCGAAGTTTCCCGGCTGGTCGCTGGATAAGCTCAAAACCGAATCGCTTGGCCGCTCGCACCGTTCGGCGCTGGGCAAGGCGCGTCTCAAGTACGCGATTGATCTTTCGCGCGAACTGCTCGGCATCCCCGATGATTACCTGATCGGCATCATGCCTGCGTCCGACACCGGCGCGATCGAAGCCGCCATGTGGGCGATGCTCGATCCGGCGCGCCCGGTGACGGTTGCTGCGTGGGAGAGCTTCGGCAACATCTGGATCCAGGACGCGGTCAAGCAGCTCAAGCTGCCGAACCTGCAAGTCCTCACTGCCGATTATGGCGAGATCCCCGATCTTTCCACCATCCCGCAGCGCAATGACGTGGTGTTCACCTGGAACGGCACGACCAGTGGCGCGATGATCCCCGACACCGATTGGCTCGCTCCGGACCGCGAAGGCATCACCATCAACGATGCCACCAGCGCGATTTTCGCGCAGGAAATGGACTGGTCGAAGCTCGATGCCACCACCTATTCGTGGCAGAAGGTGATGGGCAGCGAAGCGCAGCACGGGATGCTGATCCTCAGTCCCAAGGCGGTCGCCCGGATCGAAAGCTACGATCCGCCGTGGCCGATGCCCAAGCTGTTCCGCATGAAGAAGGGCGACAAGCTCAACCTCGGGATTTTTGCGGGCGAGACGATCAACACGCCGTCAATGCTGGCGACCGAAGATTATATCGCGGCGCTGGAATGGGCCAAGTCGATCGGCGGACGCAAGGCGCTGGTGGAACGCGCCAATGCCAATGCTGACCTCGTCAAGGACTGGATCGAGACCACCCCGTGGCTTCGCAACATGGTGCCCAATCCGGCGCAGCGGACCAATACCGGCGTCTGCATGGTGTTCCAGGGCGAATGGTATGACAGCCTTTCGGATGACGATCAGGCCGCTGTGCCCAAGAAGATCGTCAAGCTGCTCGAAGAACGCAATATCGGCTTCGACTTCAATGGCTACCGCGATGCGCCGCCGTCCTTGCGTATCTGGTGCGGCTCCACGGTCGAGCAGGAAGACATCAAGCGTCTGCTGCCGTGGATCGAATGGGCCTATGACAAGGTCAAGAACGGCTGATTTGAATCATTCGTGATGGCGTTGCCCCGGCCACCTGGCCGGGGCCGCTCTCCCCAATTGCTCGGCGCATATTGCGCGCGATCCCGGATCACGTCCGGGATGACGACCGGAAGGTATTTTCCAATGACCCGTCCCAAAGTTCTGATTTCCGACAAGATGGATCCCAACGCTGCGCGCATTTTCGAAGAGCGCGGCTGCGATGTCGATGTCATCACCGGCGAAACGCCCGAACAGTTGATTGCGCGCATTGGCGACTATCATGGCCTTGCCATCCGGTCTTCGACCAAGGTGACCAAAGCGATCCTTGATGCTGCCACCAACCTCAAGGTGATCGGCCGCGCGGGCATTGGCGTTGATAACGTCGACATCCCCTATGCCTCGTCCAAGGGCGTGGTGGTGATGAACACCCCGTTCGGCAATTCGATCACCACCGCCGAACACGCAATTGCGCTGATGTTTGCGCTGGCCCGGCAGATCCCGGAAGCCAATGCACAGACGCAAGCGGGCAAGTGGCCCAAAGCCGGGTTCATGGGCGTGGAGCTTACCGCCAAGACGCTCGGGCTGGTTGGCGCAGGCAATATCGGCTCGATCGTGGCGAGCCGCGCGCTTGGCCTGAAGATGAAGGTGATCGCCTATGATCCCTTCCTGACCGAAGAACGCGCGGTCGAAATGGGTGTTGAGAAGGTCGATCTCGACACGCTGCTGTCGCGGGCCGATTTCGTCACGTTGCACACACCGCTGACTGATGAGACCCGCAACATCCTCAACCGCGAACGGCTGGAAAACGCCAAAAAAGGCATCCGCATTATCAATTGCGCCCGCGGCGGCCTGATTGACGAAGTGGCCCTGAAAGAATGCCTCGACAGCGGCCAGGTGGCTGGCGCTGCGCTCGACGTGTTCGAGACCGAGCCGCCTGCCGCCGATCATCCGCTGTTTGGTACGCCCAACTTCATCTGCACCCCGCACTTGGGGGCATCGACCACGGAAGCGCAGGTCAACGTGGCGTTGCAAGTGGCCGAGCAGCTGGCCGACTACCTCGTCAACGGCGGCGTCACCAATGCGCTGAACGTGCCTTCGTTGAGCGCCGAGGAAGCGCCCAAGCTGCGGCCCTACATGGCGCTGGCGGAACGGCTTGGCAGCCTTGTCGGTCAGCTGGCCCACGGCAACCTCACCCACATCAGCATCGAGCGTGAAGGCGCAGCAAGCAGCCTCAACGGCAAGCCGATCACCGCAGCCGTTTTGTCGGGCTTCATGCGCCGCTATTCGGACACGGTGAACATGGTCAACGCGCCGTTCCTCGCCAAGGAGCGCGGGCTGGATGTCAGCGAAATCCGTCATGACCGCGATGGCGCGTTCAACACGCTGGTGCGCGTGACGGTGGAAACGGCACAAGGCCCGCGTTCGGTCGCCGGTACGTTGTTTGGCACCGAAACCCCGCGTCTGGTCGAAATCTTCGGGATCGGGATCGAAGCGGAACTGGCAGGCCACATGCTGTACATCGTCAACGATGACAAGCCGGGCTTCATCGGCCGCATCGGAACCCTGCTGGGTAGCCATGGGATCAACATCGGCACCTTCAACCTCGGCCGCCGCGAAGCGGGCGGGGAAGCGGTGCTGCTGCTCAGCCTCGACGAAGCCCTGACGCCCGAGGTGATCGCCGAGGCGGAAAAGCTTGATGGCGTGAAGCTGGTCAAGGCACTGGCGTTCTAATCTCTCGCGGGAGGCTGGCGTTGCCAGCCTCCCTGCCGAGGGGGCGGCCTTTCGGCCGACGCGCATTTGCGCTTGCGGTTCGTTGTGCGAACCGACCTTGCATTTTTTCGTCACCCCGGCGAAGGCCGGGGCCTAGAGACGCGGTCGGGACTTGATCCCGGCCTGCCCCGGGATGACGCGCGAGAAACAATGACAACATCCAACAATATCCTGGCCAACGATCTCCTCCCCGAAGGCCTCGAGGACCGCCTGCCGCAAGAAGCGGCGCGCATCACAGCGGCCATGCGCGCCTGCCTGGATGTGCTGGACGCTCACGGCTATGACCGGGTGCGCCCACCGCTGCTCGAATTCGAAGGTTCGCTGGCAGGGCGTATGGCGGGTGCGGTTGCAGGCGAGGCGCGGACGATGTTCCGTTTTGTCGACCCTGCGAGCCTTCGCACGCTGGCGTTGCGGCAGGATATGACCCCGCAGGTCGGGCGGATTGCTGCCACCAGCCTCAAGACCGCGCCGCGCCCGCTACGGCTCGGCTATTGCGGCGACACCGTGGTGATCAAGGCGAGCCAGCTCGATCCGGCGCGTGAGCGTCTGCAATTGGGTGCGGAACTGATCGGCGCGGACAGTGTCGCAGCTGCGAGCGAGATGGTGATGCTGGCGGTCGAAGCGCTGACTGCGGCGGGCCTCACCGGCATATCGGTGGACTTCACGCTGCCCGATCTGGTCGATACGCTTGCAGACAAGACCTTTCCGCTTGCGCCGGACCGGATCGAAGCGGTGCGTAGCGAACTCGATACCAAGGATGCGGGCGGGTTGAAGGCCGCTGGCGGCGCAGCCTATCTGCCGCTGCTTTACGCGACCGGGCCGTTTGAAACGGCACTGGTGGCGCTGCGCGATGTTGACGCAGGCGGCGCGCTGAAATCACGGCTGGACGGGTTGGCGCAGATCGCCGCCCATATCGGCGATGCAGCACGGATCACACTCGACCCGACCGAGCGGCACGGGTTTGAATATCAGTCATGGTTCGGCTTCACTTTGTACGCAGAGGGCCTACGCCATGCGGCAGGGCGTGGCGGCACCTATCGCATTGCCGGAAGCGACGAGCCGGCCACCGGCTTCACGCTTTACCTAGATCGCCTCGCCGATGCCGCGCCTCAACCCGAGGCGGCGCGGATGGTGTATCTGCCGCAAGGCCATGACCGCGCGGCAGCGGCGCGGCTGCGGGCTGAAGGCTGGCGCACCGTTGCGCAACTGGCCGAGGGCGAGGATCCGGCGGGGCTGGGCTGCGGCTGGGTGCTGGACGGCGACGAGCCGAAACCGATCTGATGCGCCAAGCGGCGGCTTTGCCGTGCTTGCGCGACAAAAGCTGCCATTCGGGAAACGACCCCTTTCCATACAAAGCATTTTGATGTTCATTCGCCGCGATGGCACTTGAGAAAATCAAACTATTTGAGCGGACGCGCGACCGTTGGCCGCTTAACGTGCACATCCGTCCCAAGGATGGGGTGCCATGCTTCGAGGCGAACCCATGTTTGGTCGACGTTTATGGCAACATCGAAGCCGACGGTGAGCCAACAGAGGATTGGACTCCAGAGGATGAGTGGACGAACCTAGCGAACTGGGCGTTTCATCAGGCACTCTGGTCGATCGCTGAGAGTTCTGAAGAAGGGCAGCTACATCGCGATCAGGTCACTTTCGAATTGTTCGACAAGTGCATGAAAGAAAACCTATCGGGCGATGATTGCTGGATCGCGGAGCGGGTCGAATACGAAGCAAGCCCGTAGACTTCAGTTATCTGGATACCACCCAAGACCGGTCATGGCGCGTAGCAGTGCGTGTGCCGAAAGCCGCCGTTCCTAAGTTGCACCCGCTACCCTGCGAACACCTTCTTTAGCCACGCGTCCATAACAGGGGCGCCGGGTAAGCAGGCTTGCCCAGCTTGCAGTTGATTTCAGCGTGCCCTCGCGGGAAGGTGCCGGGAGGTGCTGCCGATTTCGACCCTTGGTCCCCCGCGTCGCCTGTTTTCGCGCCCTTGCCCTGACAGGCCCAACCGCCTAGGCGTCCCGGCGGTCTCTCCCAAGCATTGTAAGGAAGCAAATGGCCAACGTCACCGTTATCGGCGCCCAGTGGGGCGATGAAGGCAAAGGCAAGATTGTCGATTGGCTCGCCAGCCGCGCCGATGCCGTGGTGCGCTTCCAGGGCGGGCACAATGCCGGCCACACACTGGTAATCGACGGCAAGACCTACAAGCTCAGCCTGCTGCCTTCGGGTATCGTGTCGGGCACCTTGTCCGTAATCGGCAACGGCGTGGTGCTGGATCCGTGGGCCTTGCGCGATGAGGTCGCCAAGGTCGAAGGGCAGGGGGTGAGCATTACCGAGGAAAACCTCGCTGTGGCGGACAATTGCCCGCTGATCCTGCCGCTGCACCGCGATCTGGATGGCCTGCGCGAAACGGCGGCGGGCAAAGGCAAAATCGGCACGACCGGGCGCGGCATTGGCCCTGCTTATGAGGACAAGGTCGGGCGGCGCGCCATCCGCGTCTGCGACCTCGCGCATCTCGAAAGCCTCGAGCCGCAGCTTGATCGCCTCTGCGCGCATCACGATGCGCTGCGTGCCGGGTTTGGCCAGCCGCCGGTGGACCGCGCGGCACTGCTCGACGAATTGCGCGAAATTGCGCCTTTCGTGCTGCGCTTTGCCCAGCCGGTGTGGAAGCGTCTGAAGAAGGTCCGCCGCGCAGGCGCCAAGATCCTGTTCGAAGGCGCGCAAGGCGTGCTGCTCGATGTCGATCACGGCACCTATCCGTTCGTGACCTCGTCAAACACCGTCAGCGGTACGGCGGCGAGTGGTAGCGGCCTCGGCCCCAATTCCACCGGCTACGTGCTGGGCATCGTTAAAGCCTACACCACCCGCGTCGGCTCCGGCCCGTTTCCCACGGAGCTGGAGGACGCCATCGGCCAGGGACTGGGCGAGCGCGGCCATGAATTCGGCACGGTAACAGGCCGCAAACGCCGGGTCGGCTGGTTCGATGCCGTGCTGGTGCGCCAGTCCTGCGCGATCAGCGGCGTGACCGGCATCGCGCTGACCAAGATCGATGTGCTCGACGGGATGGACCGGGTGAGCATCTGCACCGGCTACCGCCTGCACGGGAAGGTCTATGACTACCTCCCCAGCCACGCCGCCGATCAGGCCGCGTGCGAGCCGATTTATGAAGACATGCCCGGCTGGCACGAAAGCACTGCAGGTGCGCGAAGCTATGCCGACCTTCCGGCCAACGCGATCAAGTATATCCAGCGTATCCAGGAATTGATCGAATGCCCGGTGGCGCTGGTTTCGACCTCGCCGGAGCGCGACGACACGATCCTGATGCGTGATCCTTTCGTGGATTGATTGCTGGGGCAGGGCAAGGCTATCTTCACACCTGTGAAACGCCTCGCTCTCCTGCCGCTCATCGCTCTGGCTGGCTGCGCCGCGCCGTCGGTGAAGCAGACCGGGGCGCCATCTGCGCAACCGCCGCTGGCGCGCGAGGCGGCGCGGATCGTGCCGCCGCGGCGCTTAAGCACTGTCGATTACCTGATCGTCGACAAGTCCGAGCGGTTGATGATCGCCTATGCCGGGGGCCAACCGGTCAAGGCATGGCGCGGCCTGCAATTCGGCGATGCGCCGCTGGGGCACAAGCAATTCGAAGGCGACGAGCGCACGCCCGAAGGCCGCTATGTGATAGAAGGCCGCAACCCTGGCAGCAAGTTTCACCTGAGCCTGAAAATCTCATACCCCAACGCGCAGGATCGCGCTTTTGCGCGCCAGTTCGGACGGTCGCCGGGCGGCGATATCTTTTTGCATGGCCAGCCCAATGGCTTGGTCTCCGGACGGGTGCCGGGGGACTGGACCGACGGTTGCATTGCCTTTTCCAACGCGGAAATCGAAGAGTTGTGGCAGATCGTCCCCGATGGAACGGTTATCGAAATACGGCCCTGATGAAGAGGCGGGCGGCAGATGTTCTGACACACATAGGTAAGTATACTTGACCTGATCCGGTTTTGTTCTATTATCGTTCCAACATTGTTGGAGTCGATTCGATGCTGAACGATGCTTTCCCTCCTGCTGATTTTTCCTACGACATGGTCGATGACGGCGCGGGCCTGCCGGCGCGGGTGGCTATTTTTGCCCAAGATGAAGGGGTACGCGGACAGATCGGCGCAGACCTTGATGGTGCGGGGTTCCGCTGCATTGATGGCGGCAGTTTGCGTGCGCTGCTTGAGGGGCCGATTGCGCTGCTGGGTGATGTCGTGGTGGTCGATTGCGCGGTCACGGGAAAGCGTGGGATTGACGGCATGATGCTGGCAGGGCTGGCGCGGCTCGATATGCGGGTGGCGCGGTCGGGCGCAAAATTGATCGTGGCAACCAGTCTTGATGGCCTGAATGATGTGTTTGCGGTGCTCGATCAGTCCAACCCGCAGATACTGGTGTCGCCTAGCCGCGCCGAACGTGTGATTGCGGTCGGGCGCGCAATGGGTGAAGCGAGCGCGGGGCGGTTGCGCGAAATGGGTGAGGAAGACCGGGTGGCCTTGCTGCGGCTGTCGCAACAGGTCGAGGCCATTGCAAGTTCGCTTGATCGGCTTGGCCAAACCACAGCCTCAAACGCGCCTGCACTTGGCGAATACAAGCGTGATTATCATGGGCCGGAATCTGCGTTTTCCAGCAATTTCGGGACTGCGGGTACGCCGTTGCCCGACCCCCAGATCGTGCGCCAGATTATCGCCAACCGTCAGGCCCGTGGCCGGTTCTTCGATTCGGCATTGTTCGGCGATCCCGCGTGGGACATGCTGCTGGATCTGACCGCCGCGCATGGGGAAGGCGCGCAGGTTTCGGTCACATCGCTGTGCATTGCCGCTGGCGTTCCGGCGACCACCGCGCTGCGCTGGCTCACCCAGATGGTGGAAACCGGCATTTTCCGTCGCGTTCCCGATCCGGCTGACCGTCGTCGCGCTTTCATCGCGCTGAGCGACAAGGCAATTGCGGCGATGGCAGGGTATTTCGCCAGCCTGCGCGCACCCGCGTTTCAGACCGCCTAGGCTGCGGCTTCGGGTCGCCAATGCAGAATCAGGGTCAGGCCAGTGATCGGCGGCGTAGCGGCTTGCTCGCGCGACTCGGCCTTGCCTGTTCCAGGTGGGGTTTTGCCCGTTTCAGGTGCCGTCTTGGTCGCACTTGCCCCTGCCTTGGTCGCGCCAGACCCCGCCTTGACCCCCTCCAGATCGGCCACTTGATCGCGCAACGGTTCACGGACCGCATCGGCCCGGGCACGCGCCAGAATGGCACGCGGAACGGCGCCATCGATCAACAGGACATCCGCTTCGCCCAGTAACCGCGCCTGTCGTAGGGTCAGATCTTCAGGGTCTTTGCTGGACAGCGTGATCGCATAAGTCGCGCCAGAAACAGGGCGATCGGCGCCTTCAAGCCAGCTATCAACCTCTTCAAAGGATGAAGGATTCAAAGGATCAAGTACGCCCCCTTCACGCAGGGCAGCATCCACAGCCCGGCGCCGATCAGCACCATCGGGAAACCGCCGCCGCAAATCCGGTCGCGCAGTTTCCAGCGCCTTGGCGAGCTGGCCCAGCGTGGCGGGCAGCACCCGCTCAAGCCGCAGCCGCACATGCTTCGCCAACCCTGCCGAAGCGCCGCCTGTGCCAATCGCCACCAGCAGCGGGTCACGATCCAGGATGGAAGGCGTTGTAAAATCGCACAATTCCGGGCGGTCGACGACATTGACCAGCATCCCTGCGCAGCGCGCATTGATCGCCGCCACTTCGCAAGCGCGGGCATCGTCGTAGGCAATAAAAGCGATCCTCACCCCTTCATCCACCGCGCGCGCCAATTCGTCGATGATGACGCCGCCGGCCCGTTCGACCAGTCGGCGCTTGGGCTCCGCTGCCGGGCCATCGCCGAGAACCAGCACGTTCTGGCCGGTGATCTGGTGAAACAATGGCAAGCTGGCGATGGTGCTCATGATCGGATCATTGACCGCTCAGGAAAGCCATTCGGGCACGCGTTCGGCGTCCATGATGGCGCCTGCCTCGATGCGGTCGGCAACCACCGCGAACTTGTCGCCATCGACCAGCACTTCGGCCACAAACCCGCGCGAATTGTAGGACGAGGCCATGGTCGCGCCGTAGGCTCCCGCGGTGCGAAACACTGCCAGTGCGCCCGCCTCCAACGCATCGCATTCGCGGCCCATCGCAAAGGTATCGCCGGTTTCGCAGATCGGGCCGACGATATTGGCCGTCATCTGAGCCCCAGACGGCGCCACCGCTTCAAAATGATGATAGGCGCCGTACAGCGCGGGCCGGGCCAGATCGTTCATCGCGGCGTCGACGATCACGAAGGGATCCTTGATCCCGCGCTTGACCCGAACCACGCGGGTCAGCAGCACGCCGGCATTGCCGGCGATGACGCGGCCGGGCTCGAAGATCAGCTTCACGCCCCAGTCCTTCGTCACCCGTGCGACCATCGCGCCATATTCGG
Organism: Erythrobacter sp. 'gip.4 top 5'; assembly: GCF_056495765.1. Classification (NCBI taxonomy): domain Bacteria; kingdom Pseudomonadati; phylum Pseudomonadota; class Alphaproteobacteria; order Sphingomonadales; family Erythrobacteraceae; genus Erythrobacter; species Erythrobacter sp. 'gip.4 top 5'. The sequence continues at coordinate 1,460,786 of NZ_CP200270.1, forward strand.
CAGGAGCAGGCAGCACTTCGCCGACCCGATAAGGCACACCCAGCCCACCGCCCAGATCGACGTGGGTGATGGTATGGCCCGCGCCGCGCAACGCCGTGATCAGGGTACCAAGTTTTTCGAATGCGGTTTCCAAGGGCGCAAGATCGGCCAATTGGCTGCCGATATGCACTGCAACGCCGCGCAGGTTCACCCCCGGCAAGCTGGCCAGTGCACCGAAGATCTGCCCGGCTTCGCTGATCGGCACGCCGAATTTGTTATCGGCCTTGCCGGTTGAAATCTTGTCATGCGTGCCGGCATCGACATCGGGATTGATCCGCAAGGTGCACTGCGCCGTCATACCGCGTTCAGCGGCAGTCGCGGCCAGTTCGACACCTTCTTCCTCGCTCTCGATATTGAATTGGCCGATGCCCGCTTCCAGTGCGGCAACCATTTCGTCGGCGGTCTTGCCCACGCCTGAGAACACGATCATGCCCGGCGCAATCCCGGCGGCCAGCGCGCGGCGCATTTCACCCACCGAGACCACGTCTGCGCCCATGCCCTGCCGCCCCAGCACTTTCAGCACGGCCAGATTGGGATTCGATTTCACCGCAAAGGCGATCAGCTTGTCGGACACGGCATCCAGTGCCTCGCGGAACACGCGGGCGTGACGTTCCAGCGTGGCGCGGGAATAGACGTAGACAGGGGTGCCGACAGCTTCGGCGATGTGCGGCAACGGCACATTCTCGGCGTGCATCACGCCATTACGATAGGCAAAATGGTCCACGGTGTTCGCTTCTATTCAGGGGGCAGGTCGAAAGGATCATCTGCGCGCTCTTCCGAGCGGCGCCGCAATTCCACGCTGCGTTCGGGCGCAGCCAGAGCATCGCGGCGCAGCAAGTCGTTAGCAGTCGGCGTGTCGGCGGCGCCGTAAGGCGTGTCGGGCAGGCTTGCGCCTTCGGGGGGTGTGAGGGGGGACACCGTCCCGCACGCCGAGAGCACGGCAGCCAATCCCAGTGCAGCGAATCTTCGCATCATTCCTCCATGCCCAGCGCACTTGCGGCGCGAGCAACTTGCAAACGGACCTGCGCGGGCGCGGTTCCCCCGTAAGAGACCCGCGCCGCTACCGACGCGTCGACCGAAAGCGCAGCATAGACGCCTTCGTCGATCCGCGCATCAATCGCCTGGAGATCGGCGAGGGGTAACTGATCGAGCGCAACCTTGCGCGATTCTGCCATTTTCACTGCCGTTCCGGTGATGTGATGCGCCTCACGGAATGGGATGCCTGCGGCCCGTACCAGCCAGTCGGCAAGGTCAGTCGCGGTGGCATAGCCAAGTTCGGCGGCAGCGCGCATCCGATCGGTATGGAAGGTGGCACCTGAAATCATGCCGGTCATTGCCGCGATGCTCAGCGCCATCAGGCTGGCGGCTTCGAACACGGGGGGCTTATCGTCCTGCATGTCCTTCGAATAGGCCAGCGGCAGGCCCTTCATGGTGATCATCAGGCTGGTCAGCGCGCCGATCACCCTGCCGGAATGGCCCCGCACCAGTTCGGCCGCATCGGGGTTCTTCTTCTGCGGCATGATCGACGACCCGGTCGAAAGGCTGTCGGGCAGTCGAATGAAGCCGAACGGCTGGCTTGCCCACAGAATCAACTCCTCGGCCAGTCGCGACAGGTGGAGTGCGGTGGTCGAACAGCACCACAGGAAATCCAGCGCGAAATCGCGGTCGGAGACAGCGTCCAGCGAATTGGCGGTGGGCCGGTCGAATCCAAGCGCGGCAGCGGTTGCCTCGCGGTCGATCGGGAACCCGGTGCCAGCCAGCGCCGCACTGCCCAGCGGGCACTCGTTCATCCGCGTGCGCGCATCGGCCAGCCGTGCACGGTCACGCCGGAACATCTCGTAATAAGCCATGAGGTGATGGCCCAATGTGACCGGCTGTGCGGTTTGCAGGTGCGTGAAGCCGGGCATGATGCTGTCCGCGTGCTCGCCAGCGCGAGTGACGAGCGCGCGTTGCAAGGCCGCCAGGCCATCATCCATCTGCACAATTGCATCGCGCACCCACAGGCGAAAATCGGTTGCCACCTGATCATTGCGGCTGCGCGCTGTGTGGAGCCGTCCGGCCACGGGCCCGATCAGCTCGGCCAGCCGGGCTTCGGTGGTCATGTGAATGTCTTCGCGGTCCCAATCCTCGGGCACGCCGTCGCGTTCGTATTCAGCGGCAACAGCGTCAAGGCCATTGGCGATTACCAGTGCATCGTCTGCCGCGATGATCCCGGCTGTGCCCAGCATCGCCACGTGCGCCTTGGACGCGGCGATATCCTGCCGCCACAGCGCCTTGTCGAAGGGGATCGAAGCGTTGATTTCACGCATGATCGCGCTAGGGCCGTCAGCGAAGCGCCCGCCCCACATCGCGTTGGTCGCAGCCCCTGTTCCGGAGCCCGTCATGTCCCGATCATCGCTCATTCTGGCACTACCGCTCCTGCTGCTTGCGGGCTGCGATAGGGCGGACGAGCCCCCGGCGCAACCGGTTGAGGCCCAAGCGCCCACGCCCGCGGGTGCAGTGGTGCGGACCTTTGCCGGAACGGCGTTGCCCGCGATGCAGTTTGCCGATGCGCGAGGTGGCACGCTCGATCTGGCCGCGCAGGACGGGCCGGTGCTGATCAATCTGTGGGCCACATGGTGCGCGCCATGCGTCAAGGAAATGCCGCAGCTCGATGCCCTGGCCGGTGAATTGGAAGGCGAGGTGCGAGTCATCACCATCAGTCAGGATGTGCGCGGGGCCGAGGTGGTGACGCCGTTTTTCGTCAAGAACAGTTTTGCGCGGCTCGAACCCTGGCTCGATCCCGATGCCGAGCTCTCCGCTCAGTTCACGCCCGAAGGCGTGCTGCCGCTGACAATTCTGTTTGATGCGGCCGGCATGGAGGTGCTGCGGGTGCAAGGCGGTTACGACTGGGGAAAGCCTGCGGCCGCCGCGCTGGTGCGTGACAGCTTGGCAGCCAAGTAACCTCAGGCGGTCAGTCGCCGCGCAATCGCCTGACCCATGCGCAGGGTATCGCCGGGTTTGAAGCCATCAAGCCATTCGATCCGGCCGGGTTCGAGCAGCAGCACCACCGTCGAGCCGAGGTAGAACCGGCCCATTTCGTCCCCGGCGGCGAAAGCGTGAGGATCGCGATGGAAATCCTCCTGAACCACGCTGGCCCCATGTGTGCGGAAGGTGTTGGGCCATACTGTGTCGATGCCTGCGACAATCATCGCACCCACCATCACGCTGGCGAAATGCCCATCGGGCCCGTCAAAGCGGCAGGACAGGCGCTCGTTGCGGGCAAACAGCCGGTCGACCCCGCCTGCGGTTGCGACGTTGACCGAGTAGAGATCGCCCGGAATGTAGCTCGTCGCCGCCAAGGTGCCAGCAGCGGGCATATGGACGCGGTGATAGTCCTTGGGGCTGAGGTAGATCGTCATGAACCGCCCGCCTTCGAAGCGCGCGGCCTCGGCTGCGCTACACGCGAGGATCTCGCCGACGCTGTAATCGCGCCCCTTGGCTTGGATGATACGCCCGCCCGCGACCGGCCCCAATTGGCTGACCGCGCCATCGGCGGGCGAGAGGATGAAGGTATTGCTATCGGCCAGCGGCCGGGCGCCGGGTTTCAGCTCGCGGGTAAAAAAGTCGTTGAAGCTGGCAAATTCCCCCATGCCGCGCGCGGCCTCCGACAGATCAACGTCGAACGCCGCAACAAAGCGCCGGATCAACTGATCGCGCAGCCATGGCTGGCGGCTAGCTGCCAGCCTCCCGGCAAAGCGCGAAAGCGCATGTTGCGGGACGATATGCTGAAGCGCGATGAAGGCTGAGGACATGGGCGTAGCTGTGTCAGGCTGAGGTCAGCGGTGCAAGCGTCGTGCCTTTGCATGCACAAATACGTTCCGAAGCAAAGCCACTCCGTAGTTGGCCGGCTGTGGCTGAATGTGGTGGGCGGTAACGGGCTCGAACCGCTGACCCTCTCGGTGTAAACGAGATGCTCTACCAACTGAGCTAACCGCCCCACGGCGCGTCGTGTTGCGGATTTAGCGGCGAACGGGCGGCGGTCAAGCGGCCTTTGTCCATTTGATCGTAACCCATTGGTGGTGTTAGGTTGGCCGCGTCCGTAGCGACCCCGAGGTATCCGCGATGATCGAAACGAAGCTAAACGATGGCACCCAAGTGTGCATCCGCCGGGTTCGCGCCGAAGATGAACAACGGTTGCGCGAGGGCATTGCGCAGCTTTCGCCGCAGTCGCGCTATTTGCGATTCTTCTCTGGAATGCGGGAAGCGCCGCCGCAGGTGTTGGCTGCATTGGTGAGAGTTGACGGACATGATCATATCGCATGGGGTGCACTGCGGTCCGATCTGCCCGGCCTTCCGGCCTTGGGCGTAGTTCATGCGTTTCGCGATGCCGACGATCCGGAAACAGCGGAGTTTTCCGTGGCAGTGGTCGATGCGTATCATGGGCGCGGTCTGGCGAGACTGCTGACCGCGGTGTTGCTGCTGGATTGCGCGCGCGAAGGACTGGCCCAGTTCGCCGTTCACATCCTGCCTGAAAACCGTCCGGCGCTGGCCTTTGCCCGGTCGCTCGGTGCGGCGGGTGTCGGTTACGATGCCGGGGTTTCGGTGCTTGAAATCGACATTGCCGAGGCACTGAAGGCGCTGCGGGAATATCCGGATGTGCCGGGATTGGCATCGGTCTTCGCGCAATTCGACGCTGCGGCGGGCTAGATTCGACGCTGCCGCGGGCTAGGCGTGCGCGGCGCCAGCGGCTAGAGCGTGAGACATGACATGCCCTCGCATTCTCGTGCTCGGCACCGGCGGTACGATTGCTGGTGCAGGCAGCGGTGCGACCGGCGCCGCCTATCGCCCGGGCGACCTCGCGCTGGGCACCCTGATTGCGCACCTCGATGCGCTGGGGCTGGCGGCGGATCTGGTGCCGCAGGACGTAGCGCGGATCGGATCGCAGGATATCGGCTGGACACAATGGCGGGCGCTCCATGCAGCGTGCACGGCGGCGATGGCGGATCCGTCGGTGGATGGAATCATCATCACCCATGGCACCGATACAGCCGAGGAGACCGGCTACCTGCTCGATCTGACGCTCCCGACGGCCAAACCGATCGTGCTGGTCGGTGCGATGCGCGCCGCCGATGCGGTCGGCGCGGACGGGATGCGCAACTTCGCCAATGCGGTGAACGTGGTGAGCGATCCAGAGGCAAGCGGGCGCGGCGTGATGCTGGTGATGGGCGACGCGGTGCTCTCGGCTCGCGATGCGCGCAAGGCCGCGACGTCGGCGATTGACGCCTTCCGCAGTTTCCCGCGTGGGCCTTTGGCCCGGGTGACGCCGGCCACGCTCGACTGGTTCGGCCCGTCGCACCGCTCCGGCAAAGCGGCGCGCTACGCCTTTCCGCAAAGCCTGCCGCGTGTAGCGATCCTCACGGCAGGGGCGGGGATGGATGCGCAGCCGGTTGAGGCCTTGCTGGGAATTGGCTGCAAGGGCGTGGTGCTTGCCGGAATGGGACAAGGAAACGCGCCCGCCAGCGTCCTTTCGGCCCTGTCCCAAGCGGCAGCGCGGGGTGTGCCCGTGGTGCGCTCTGCCCGCGTCGATGAAGGGCTGGTCGACCGCAATGTTGAGGTTGACGATGATGCCCTGGGACTGGTTGCTGCCCGCGCACTTGGTCCGGCCCGCGCAAGGGTCCTGCTGATGGTGCTGATCGCGAACGGGATTACCGATGCAGCGGCGTTGCAGGCAGCGTTTGACGAGGCGTAATTGCTGCCCACAAACGGCGTCAACCGGGCTTGAAGATCATCAGATACAGCGAAGAAACCAAGGGCACGGTCGAAATCAATCCCCACGTAATCCATTTGCGGGCCAACATCCGGTACGTGTCAGGGACTTCGCTTCCGCTGACAAATTTGCGCGCCATCCGGGCTTGCTTTATCTGGATGGGGATCAGGATAAATAACCAGATCACACCGGCAGCGACAAACCAGACCTGGCTCCAGAGCAGCCAGGAAGGGCCGGGGAAGTCATATTGTGCTTCATACATCGCGCCGTACCCGCCGACCATCGTCAGCACGATTCCGGGAACCGTGAGGGCGAAATCCGTGCCCGTGACCAACCGCTGGCCAAAAGCGATAATCGAAACGTCATGCGTTCGATCAGCAAAGACCTTCCACACGGCTGTTACCGTGATGTTTCCTATCAACAACACAAGCCCAAGGAAATGGATGAACTTGTAGAGATTGAACGCATCCACTGGTGATCTCGGACTAAAGTGTGGCCAGTATCGAAATGAAAGTGTGCAGCTTAAAAAGAGTCGTTCGGAAGCTCGACGATCTAGCTGCTGACAGGGTCAGCGAACCTGCGCAAGCGGTCAATCGCATTCGCACCCACTTGCCGCAATTCGTGCCGAAGTTCCACGTTGCAAGACGGGATTTCCGACCAAGTCAGATGGCGGCCCCCGCCTGAGCGGGGGCGCACACATGACCTATGCCCAAGGCGTAACCAGATACTTTTCGCCGGTCTTCATCTGGCGGTAATCGCAGATTGCGTCTTTCTCCAGCATTCCCTCCAACGATACCTTGGCCTTGTAATGGCTGGCAAAGGTGGTGGTGAGGTTCGCCTGCACCCTACCGCGCATCCGGCCAACGGTTTCCATACCGGCGCGCTGCAAGAATGGCGTCAGCAGCCATCCCGCGATGCTCCATTGCAGGCCGTAGGACGGCGTCAGGATCGTGTTTGACAGGTCAAGCCGACCGTAGATGTACATCTTCTTTTGCTGGTTTGATCCATAGCGCGAAAACTCGCCCATCTGGCTGGCAGCGACCTGTTCCATCGCCTTCAGCACGCTGTCGGAGGCCTTGCCTCCGCCAATCGGATCAAAGCCAAGGAAGGCGCCGGTTTCGGCAATCGCGGCGCGCAGGTCGGCCATGTATGTTTCTGCAGACGAGTTCACCACGTGGGTCGCGCCCTGCGACTTGAGCAGTTCGACATGTTCGTCCTTGCGGACAATATTGACCAGCTTCATCCCGTCTTCCACGCAGATGCGGTTGAGCATCTGGCCAAGGTTGGATGCTGCGGCGAGGTGGACGATGGCAGAGTGGCCTTCCATCTTGGCGGTTTCGACAAAACCCAGCGCGGTCATCGGGTTGACGAAGCTCGACGCGCCGGTTTCGGACGAATGCTCGCCCAGCGGCAGGCACATCATTGCATCGGCGATGGCATATTGCGAAAAGGCGCTGCCCGGCACGCAGGCAACGCGCTGGCCCATCAGCGACTTGGCCATGTCGCCGTCACCTGTGGCGATCACCGTGCCCGCGCCTTCGTTACCGGCAGGCAAACGCTGGCCGTGACGACCGCGGTTTCCACTCAGGAAGGGTTCGGGCATCTGCGCGACGACTTTGCCAGGGGTGTATTCGGCACTGTCGAAATCGGCCGCACTGGTGAGGATCGCGAGGTCCGAAGGGTTGATCGGGGCGGCTTCCATCTTGACCAGCACCTGATTGCCGGTGGGGACGGGAAAGGTGCTCTCCGATACCTCCAGCGTCAATTTGCCGTCGTCAGTGAGGGTGGTGAACAGCTGTTTTCCGGTGGTGGTCATTATGGTTCCTCTCGTGAATTGGGATAGATTGCCTCGACGAAGTAGAGGCCGTGGGGAGGCGCGTTAAGCCCCAACGCATTGCGGTCGCGTGCGGCCAGTGCTTCGGCCATTCGGATTTCGGTCCAAGCCCCTGCACCCACCAGCTTGAGGCATCCTACCATTGATCGTACCTGATGATGCAGGAACGATCGGGCTGCGGCGTGAATGTGAATCTCTTCGCCGACCCGTTCGACGTCGAGCAGATCGAGCGACTTGACTGGATCGGCGGCCTGACAATGCACCGAACGAAAGGTGGTAAAGTCGTGCCGGCCGACAAGCGCCTGTGCGGCGCGGTGCATCGCGCCTTCGTCCAGCGGCGGCGCGAGATGCCATGCGCGGTTGCGCTGGAGTGTCAGCGGCGCACGGCGATTGGCGATCCGATACAGGTAGCGCCGCCCGGTGCATGAAAAGCGCGCGTGCCAATCGTCCGGCACCACCTCACAGGCGATGACGGCAACGGGCTCGGGCCTGACCTGCGCGTTGATGGCAGCCATCAGCCGGGACGGGGCAATGTCCTTTTCAAGATCGACATGGCTGCGCATCGCCAAGGCGTGCACGCCTGAATCAGTGCGCCCGGCGCTATGTAATATCGCTTTTTCTCCGGTGATCCGTTCCAGCGCGCCCTCAACCGCTTGCTGCACGCTCGGCCCGTGGGACTGGCGTTGCAGACCGAAGAACGGCGTGCCGTCAAATTCAAGGGTAAGCGCGAAACGGGTCAAGCGAGCATTGTCCCCGCCACGACTGCGCGTCCGCGAAGGAATTCGGCCCGCTCCAGCACAGGCTTGCCTGCGCGCTGGAGCGTAATGGGCCGGATCGCGCCATGCCCGCAGGCGATGGTGAAGGCGTCGTCCAGGACCGCGCCGGGCGCGCCGCTTGCGTCCACCCCTTCAGCAAGCAGGAGCTTGACCCGCTCTGCCTCCAGATCGAACCATGCGCCAGGAAAGGGCGCGAGGCCACGCACCTTTCGCTCGATCACCTCGGCGCTTTCAGTCCAGTCGATTTTGGCTTCGGCCTTGTCGATCTTTGGCGCGTAGATCGCCGCCGCGTCGTCCTGACGTTCGGGCGCGAATGCAGGAAGATCGGCCAGCACCCGGACCATCGCGTCGGCTCCCATCGCGGCCAGAGCGTCTGTCAGTTCGCCCGTCGTCTTGCGGCCCACCGGCACTGTGATGGTGTGCAGCATCGGCCCGGTGTCCAGCCCTGCTTCCATCTGCATGATCGTGACGCCGGTCTCGGCATCGCCCGCCATCACCGCACGGTGGATCGGTGCCGCCCCGCGCCAACGCGGCAGCAGGCTAGCATGGATGTTGAGGCAGCCGTGCACCGGCGCGTCGAGAACGGGTTGCGGCAGAATCAGGCCGTAAGCTGCGACCACAGCCACGTCCGCCTTCAAGGCGGCAAACTCGGCCTGTGCTTCAGCTTTCTTGAGTGACGCGGGGGAGCGCACTGGCAGGCCCAGTTGTTCTGCCGCCGCCTGCACGGGCGATGCACGCAACTGCTTGCCCCGGCCCGCCGCCCGCGGCGGCTGGGTGTAAACGCACGCAATCTTGTGCCCCGCTGCATGCAGCGCACGCAGGGCCGGCACCGCAAAATCGGGCGTTCCCATGAAGATGATGCGCATAAGCGTGACCCGCAGCCTTTGTTAAGCGATGCGCAGCCCCTATCTTGCCCCCCATGGCATCGCAAGAGATCGAGGCATTGAGTTCCGCGCTGGCCCGTCTGCCGGGCCTGGGGCCTCGTTCGGCGCGCCGCGCTGTGCTGTGGCTGGTCAAGAACCGCGAAAGCGCACTCCCGGCTCTGCTTGAAGCCTTGGCGGGCGTGGCTGAAACGCTCGTCGAGTGCCAGACCTGCGGCAATGTCGATACGCGGGACCCTTGCGCTATTTGTGCCGATCCGCGCCGTGATGCGCGGTCACTGTGTGTGGTGGAGGAAGTCTCCGATGTCTGGGCGCTTGATCGGGCGCGACTGTTTCCGGGGCGCTATCACGTGCTGGGGGGCAAACTGTCCGCGCTTGACGGCATCGCGCCGGAAAACCTCAACATCGCCAGCCTGCTCGCGCGGGTCGAAGCTGGCGGCATTGACGAGGTGGTGCTGGCCATGAACGCGACGCTGGAGGGCCAGACCACCGCGCACTACCTCGCGGAACGGTTGGAGGCATATCCGTTGCGGGTGACCCAACTGGCCCACGGGCTGCCGGTGGGGGGCGAGCTCGATTACCTTGACGAAGGCACGCTGGCACAGGCTTTGCGCGCACGTCGTCCGGTGGGATAGCACGCGGCGCGTTGAAATCCGTGTTGCGCTCGCTTAAGTAGCGCGCATGGCAATCCGCGAAATCCTTGAAGTGCCGGACCCCCGGCTGAAAATCATCTCGACCCCGGTCGAACAGCACGAGTTCAACGCCGAGCTGCGTACGCTTGTCGGGGACATGTTTGAAACGATGTATGATGCGCCCGGCATCGGCCTCGCCGCAATTCAGGTCGGCGTGCCCAAGCGGGTGCTGGTAATTGATCTGCAACCCGATGACCCGGATGCCGAGCCGGTCGAATGCGCGCATGATGGCCATTCGCACACACACCCTGCGACCAAAAACGATCCGCGCGTGTTCATCAATCCGGTGATCCTCGATCCGGCAGCGGAGCTTTCGACCTATCAGGAAGGCTGCTTGTCGGTCCCCGAAATCTACGCCGATGTCGACCGTCCGGCGACGTGCCGGGTGCGCTATCAGGATCTGGACGGGAACACCCATGAAGAGGCGCTCGAAGGACTGATGGCGACGTGCCTGCAGCACGAGATGGACCATCTGGAAGGCATCTTGTTCATCGATCACCTCAGCCGCCTGAAAAAGGCGATGGCGCTGAAGAAGCTGAAGAAGATCCGGCAAGCAGCGTAACTTGCCTTTCAGACCCGCGTCTGCGGGGCCGTCCTTGCGACGTTTCATGCCGAGCAAATGCAGTGGTGTGAAGCCCGTCGCCTCTGCTACGCTATCGCCGACCGCATCGCCTTCAGCCTTTGACGTTCTGGCGAAGGTCGGGATCCCGCGAAAATCGTCGAGAGCAAAGCAACGACGCTGGCGTTCACCATACGTTCTGTATAGGCTGACGCGATGGACATATCGATTCTCCCGCTTATCGCTTTGATCGCTGGTGCCGTGTTGGGCGGTATGGCAGCGTGGTTTCTCGCATCGCGACCGCTGGCGGATCTGCGCACCCGACTTGGAGATGCTCAGGCGTCCGTGGCTGAGGGCGAGGTGAAGTTTGCTCGCGCCATTACCGAATTGGGCGAAGCGCGGATCGAAGTTGCTGGATTGAAGGAGCGGGCGGGGCAAGCCGATGGTCTGCTGACCCGGCTCGACGCTGTGCAGGCTGATCGGTCGGCACTGGCCGAACGCTTGGCTGCGCTGGAGAGCGCATCGGCTGAGCGTGAAAAGGCTTTTACCGAACAGAAGGCGGGCTTGCTGGTGGCGCAGGAGTCCTTGCGCAAGGAGTTCGAAAACGCCGGTGCGGCCGTGCTGGGCAGGGCGCAGGAAGCATTCCTCCGCCGTGCCGAGGAACGGCTGGGCCATTCCGAAAAGGCAAGCGAGGAAAAGCTGAAAGCGCTGCTCGCCCCCGTGGGTGATCGGCTGGCGAGTTACGAGCGGCAGGTCGCCGAACTTGAAGCCAAGCGCACCGATGCGTTCGGGCAACTCACCGGCGTGATCCAGTCAATGCGGGAAGGGCAGGAGGAAATCCGCAAGGAAGCGCGACGGCTTGGCAATTCGTTGACCAATGCCCCCAAGGCACGGGGGCGCTGGGGGGAACGGGCCTTGCAGAACGTGCTCGAACAATGCGGATTGGCGCAGCACACCGATTTTCATCTTGAACAATCGCTGGACACGGATGAAGGGCGCCTCCGCCCCGATGCGATCGTCAATGTGCCCGGCCAGAAGAAGCTGGTGATCGACGCCAAGGTGTCATTGAACGCCTATCAGGCCGCGTTCGAGGCGGACGATGAAGGGGAGCGCAAGCGGCATCTCGATCTCCATGCCAAATCCATGCGCAATCACGTGCAGACCTTGGGATCGAAAAGCTACCAGAGCCAGTTCGAGGACGCGCCCGATTACGTGGTGATGTTTGTGCCGGGCGAGCATTTCGTCGCCGCTGCGCTCGAACATGATCCCGAATTGTGGGATTTTGCTTTCCGCAACAAGGTGCTGTTGGCGACCCCCACAAATCTTGTGGCGATCGCCCGAACGGTGGCGCAGGTGTGGCGGCAGGACAAGATGGCGTCCGAGGCCGCCGAAATTGGGCGGATGGGCGCGGAATTGTATGATCGGCTTGCCACTGCTGCTGAGCACCTGAAGCGAGTCGGCGGGGGCCTGGAAAGCGCGGTCAACAATTACAACAAGTTCGTCGGCAGCTTTGAACGCAATGTGTTGTCGTCCGGGCGGCGGCTCGCCGAAAAGGGCGTCGAAATCGGCAAACGTGAAATCGAAGCGGTCCCGCTGGTTGAGTCGGCACCCCGGTACAACGCCGCCGATGGCGATGCGGTCGAGGCGGAGTATCCGGCGCTCGAAATCCGCAAGGACGCCGCAGAATAGCTACCCCTCCAGCCCTGCCAGCACCTCGTACGCCAGCACCGCGCCTGCCACTGCAACGTTCAGCGAGTCAGCCCGGCCCCGCATGGGCATGGTGACGCGCAGGTCGCAGGCCGCTTCATACGCTTCGGGTAACCCCTGCGACTCGTTGCCGACCATGATGAAACACGGCGCAGCATAGGCGCCGCCGCGATAGGGCACTGCGTCGCGCAAACTCGCTGCGACCAACTGCCCAGGTCCGCCGCGCAGCCATGGCAAAAACTCATCCCACCGCGCCTGCGCAAGGCCGACGGTGAACACTGCGCCCATGCTGGCGCGCACGGCCTCGGCGCTGAAGGGATCGGCGCAATCGTCAATCAGGATCAGGCCGCCGGCGCCCACTGCGTCACAGGTGCGCAGCATTGTGCCCAGATTGCCGGGATCGCGCAGCGCCTGTGCAACCAGCCAGATCGGCGCGGCGCTGCGATCCACAGTGGCCAGTGAGGTGTCCCATTCCTCGAACACGCCCGCAACGCTCTGCGGATTGTCCTTGCCGGTGATCTTGGACAGAATGTCGGGGGCGGTGACGATCACCTCGCCGCCGGAGGAAAGCACATCGTTTTCCAGGCGCGCCAGCAGATCGTGCGCTATGCGGTGTTCGGCCATGACCAGCGTCTGCGGCACCCGGCCCGATGCGCGCGCATCTTCAAGCAACCGCAGTCCTTCAACCAAAAATTGGCCCGAACGCCGGCGGTGCTTTTTGTCGCGCAGGCTGCGCAGATATTTGACGGTGGGGTTGGAAAAGCCGGTGATGTGCTTGCGCATGGTGAAGCGCTGCCGGTTTCAGGCGCCAGCGTCAATCCTCTCCGAAACCATCCGTGACCAGCGCGACCAGATCGGCCAGCACGGCTTCCGCTCCTTCGCCTTCGACCGCAATCTCGACCGTGTCACCTTTGGCAGCGCCTAGCATCATCAAGCCGAGGATCGAGCCGCCCGCCGCGCTATGTGGCGGCTTTGTGACAGTCACCTTGATACCATCAGGCAGTGCTGCAACCGCGCCGACAAACTTCGCGCTTGCCCTTGCGTGCAATCCCCGGCGATTGACGATGGTGACACTGTGCCGTGCTTCTTCCATGCTGCGGCCCTGCTTTTACGCTTTGGCACGTGCCGGGGGTACGGCGACCTGTCCGAGCAGTTCACTCGCGATGGTGATGTAATTGCGCCCTGCGGCCTGTGCTGCATGGACGGCGGCGGTCACATGCATAACCTTTCGTGCGCCTGCGAGGCGAATAAGCATTGGCAGATTGATCCCTGCAATAACTTCGACTTGGCCCGCTTCGAGCAAGGAGATCGCCAGATTAGAGGGCGTTCCGCCAAATAGGTCTGTCAAAATGATGACACCATGGCCTGCATCCACCGACGTAATGGCGTCGGCGATCTCGTCGCGGCGTTGCTCCATATCGTCGTTGGGACCAATGCACACAGTGACGATCCCCTCTTGTGGGCCGACAACGTGCTCCATGGCTTCGACAAATTGGTCCGCGAGGCGGCCATGGGTTACCAGGATCAAACCGATCATGCGAAAATAGGGATCCGTTAGCTGCGAGCCGAAATGGCGGCTTACGCGTTTATACCGTGAGGAACAATGCGCTTACATCATGACGCTCAATTGCCGAAGACTGGCGCTAGCGACGATCCCGTTCGATGGTATCGGCCGCGCGCGAACCCAGATTGCGGTGTCTGACAGTGGGCGAAAACCCCGCGTCGCGCAAGGCCTGAGCCATCCGCTCTGTGGTGTAGACCGACCGGTGTCTCCCACCAGTACATCCGAAGGCGACGTGGACGTAGGGCTTGCCCTGCGCCGCATAGCGCGGAAGCAGTGCAACCAGCAGGTCGCGGATACGATCAAACGCCTCGGCAAAAGCCGGATCGCGCGCGATATGTTCACCGACTTGCGCGTCCTGCCCTGTCTGTTCGCGTAAGGTCGGAACCCAGTGTGGATTGTCCAGAAACCGCATGTCGAAAACCAGATCGGCCAGCGGCGGCATTCCACGGGCGAAGCCGAAGCTGGAAAGTGTCAGTGTGAGTGCCGGATCGCCGGCGGTCCGCACAAAGAGTTCGCGGATCCGGGTTTGCAATTCATTGCTGGTCATCGCTGTGGTGTCGATCATCACCTCAGCCCAGCGCCGCAAAGGTTCAAGCAACTCGCGCTCGGCTGCAATGCCTTCCATCACGGGACGCCCATCCGCCATCGGGTGGCGGCGCCGTGTCTCGTTAAAGCGGCGCTCCAACTCGCCGCCTGCGCAGTCGAGAAACAGGAAAGTCAGCGCGATATCGGGCCGCGTTGCAAGGTCTTTGACCAGCGCGATGATGGCCGCTGGCACGAAGCCGCGGGTGCGCGAATCGAAACCGATAGCAAGGGGCCCGCGCGCGTCATCAGGCGCAGTGACGAGGCCTTTCAGCATTCGCACGGGAAAATTATCGATTGTCTCCCAGCCGAGATCTTCGAGCACGGCTAGCGTGGTCGATTTGCCCGCGCCAGCGAGGCCGGTGACAAGGAGCAACTCGCGTTGCGCTGGCGGGGCTTGGGGCTCGGTCATGCCTCATTATCTGACGTGTCTGCACGGCAAAGGGAAGCCGGTTTGAATGTGAGGCCATGCACGGCCAGCGCCCATTCCGCCCGAGGACCGGGGGCCATCGTGCCGGGATCAAAGGCTAGGACAGGCACAGCGATCCCCGCGATCGCCCGCGGCAGCAAGGGCGTTGCCGGGAGGCGTTCCGGCGCTGGACCGCCGAGGGTCAGGATCAGCGCAACCGGCGCTGGGCCAGCGAGTGGTTGTCTTACAAGACCGACGCCGCGCACTTCCAGAAGGCCTGCAATGTTCGGGGGTGGGGCGGCGATCAGGCGGTCACCTTGGGCTGCCAGTGTCACGCCGTCATCGCCGATCAGACCGGCTCCGCGATCAAGCAGTGCCAACGCGAGGCTGGATTTGCCACTGCCCGGTGGCCCTTCGATCAGCAAGGCGCGCCCAGCGATTTCCACTGCGGTTGCCTGCATCACCAAAGGCTCAGTCGGCTTCATGACGCAGCGGGCAGGCTTAGCCGCAAACAGGCACCCATAGCGGCATCAGGGCGGCTTTCTGCCGTGAGCGTACCGTCATGCGCTTCGGCAATCGCACGACCGATGGCGAGGCCGAGGCCAGAGTGATTGCCGAAGCTTTCCTCCTTGGGCCGATCGGAATGAAAGCGCCGGAACACATCTTCGCGCCGTTCAGGCATGATGCCGGGGCCTTCGTCGCAAACATCGGTGATAATCTGGCGTTCAGCCCGGCGGATCGAGACACTGATGATGCCTTCTGCAGGCGAGAACGATACGGCGTTATCGATCAGGTTTTCGGCGACGCGTTCGAGCTGGGTTGGTACGCCCATGACTGTGTGGCTGCCCGGCGCGCTGTCGAGAATGATCTGGCGTCCTGCGTTCATTGCACGTTCTTCGCGGCTGCGGACGAGATTGGCAAAAAGATCCGCGAGGTCGACCCGTTCCAGCGTAGCGCGGCTGATCTCGGCATCGACCCGGCTTGCGGTGGCGATTTCTGTGACGAGTCGGTCGATTCGGCGTACGTCATGGGTGGCAATCTGGATCAATTCTGTGCGCAGGTTCGCGTCTTCGACACGCGGCAGCGTATCAATCGCGCTGCGCAAGCTGGCGAGCGGATTCTTGATTTCATGCGCAACATCAGCCGCGAAGGTATCGACCGCGTCGATCCGTTGCCGCAGCGCGCCGGTCATGTCCGAAACAGCGCGGGCGAGCAGGCCGATCTCGTCGCTGCGTTGCGGCAGGCGCGGCACTTCAACCTCACGATCGCGCCCCTGCTTCACGCGCACTGCGGCCCGCGCCAGCAGGCGCAGCGGCGTCACGATCGTGCGCGCCAGAAACAGTGACAGCAGCGCCGAAGCGGCCATGACCAGCAGCATTGCGATGAACAGAGTCGAGCGCGCCGCACGCACGCTTTCAGTAATGTCGACCGCGTTGCGTACCGTGAACAATGTTGCGCCCTGCAAACCCACCGGTACGGCGGCAGTGATGACAGGGGTGCCGTCAGCCCAGTCGTAAAGCCGTACCTGGCTGAGGCCGAGTTCTCGGGCACGAGCAAGCTCTGACCAAGCGTCGGCTTCTTGTGCTTCGGGTTCGACATAATCCTGCACAGCTTCAGCGCTGACGATGGCATCGACGGTGCGATCAATCCAGCGGGCAAAGCGTTGCTCCCAGTCATCATCGTTGATGTCGTTGAAACGGAACGCGGGTTCGGCAAGGGCAAAGCTGTCGGCGGTCAGCTTGCCTTCGATATCGAACAGCCGCAGGCGCATCCGCTGTTCCTTCCCGATCTGGACGAGCAAAGCCTCCTGCCGCTGACGGGTCGCTCCCGCGAGCGCCTCGGCGGTGATTTGTGCCTCGATCCGGGCAAGCTTAAAGCGCTCATTGATCAGCTGCGTTCGATAACTGTCGAGATAGAACAAGCCCCCGCCCAGGATCAGTAAAGGCAGGATGTTGACCACCAGAATGCGCGCAGTCAGCGCGAACCGGCCAGTCTTGATCAGCTGTTCGCTGTTGGCGCCGGCGCGTGCGCCTTCAGCCATCGGTGAAGCTGTAACCTGCGCCATAGAGCGTTTCGATGCCATCGAAGGTGGGATCGACCACCTTGAACTTACGCCGCATCCGCTTGATGTGGCTGTCGACTGTCCGATCATCCACGAAAACATCGTCCGGGTAGGCAGCGTCCATCAGCTGGTTTCTGCTTTTGATGACACCGGGCCGAATGGCGAGGGCTTCGAGGATCAGGAATTCGGTCACCGTGAGGCTCACGGCCTGCGCGTCCCATGTCACCTGATGCCGCGCTGGGTCCATGAACAGGCGTCCGCGGGAGAGTGTGGCGGGCGCTGGCCCAGGCGCTGCGTCGGGACTGGTACCGGCAACCAGCGGCTCGGCCCGGCGCAGGATCGCGCGGATGCGGGCGATCAGCAAGCGCAAGCTGAACGGCTTGGCGATGTAATCATCGGCCCCTAGCTCAAGACCCGCTTCCTCGTCGCGTTCATCGTCCTTGCTGGTTAGGAAGATAACCGGCATTGGCGAATGGGCGCGCAGACGGCGCAACAGTTCCAGCCCGTCCATGTTGGGCATCTTGATGTCGAACACCGCAAGATCAGGCGGATTATCAAGCAAGGCTTTCAACGCAGTGTCGCCATCGGAATAGAGCCGCGTGGCAAAGCCTTCTGCCTGCAGAGCGATTGATACAGTGGTCAGGATGTTACGATCATCGTCCACCAACGCAATCTGGACCTTGCGGGCATCGCCTTCGCCATTTCCTGCGAGTGACGATGTCGGTGCAAGGGGCGGCACGAGCGAAGCAGCCGGTTCGGTGATACTGTCGGACACGGTTTCAATCCTCTCTCCCCCGGTGATCTGCATGATGCGAAGCGGTAGCGCGAACCCGCCTTGACCGCAATGGCAGCCAAAGACGACGAGGTTTGGGATGACCGCGGTCAGGTGCGCGGAAGTGGTGAATGACAGCGCATGCGCCGTAAGCTTTCCGATGGAGCAAACGAACACGACCCAAGGTTGCATACGTATGCGCAGGTGCTACGGGGTGACAGGCAAGGAACAGGATTCGCCGGTGCTCGCCGGGCCGTCCCTGCTGAATAGAACGCTGCCGCCTATCTTGCTGCTGCCCCGCCCAGGAGACGTATGTTGACCTCGCTCGCAACCCCGCTGTCCGCTCAGAACCTTGTCACTCGTGCGCGCCTTTACGGCAATCTGGGCACCGCAGCACTGGTCGAACATGCGCTGGCCCGGAGCGAGGGCAAGCTGACCAAGCACGGCGCATTGTTGGTGGAGACCGGCAAGTTCACCGGCCGCAGCGTCAAGGACAAGTACATCGTGCGGGATGCCTCCACGCAGGAGACGATCAACTGGGGCCCGATCAACCAGCCGATGAGCCCGGAGCATTTCGCCGCGCTGAAGGCCGATTTCCTCGAAGCGCTCGAGGGCCAGGACGAGCTTTACGTCGCTGATCTGTTCGGCGGATCGCAGCCCGAATATCGCGTGAATGTGCGGGTCATCACCCAGATGGCATGGCACAGCCTGTTTGTGCGCACGCTGCTGGTGCGCCCCACGCCTGAGGAACTCGCCAGCTTCGCGCCCGAATACACCATTATCAACCTGCCCAGTTTCAAGGCCGATCCCGAACGCCACGGCTGCCGCAGTGACACGGTGATCGCGGTCAGCTTCACCGAAAAACTGATTCTGATCGGCAACACTGAGTATTCGGGCGAGATGAAGAAGGGCGTGTTTGGCTTGCTGAATTACCTCCTGCCAGCGCAAGGCGTGATGCCAATGCACTGTTCGGCCAATATCGGCGCGGATGGCAGATCCGCGATCTTCTTCGGTCTTTCGGGTACGGGCAAGACGACGCTGTCGGCTGACGCCACCCGCACGCTGATCGGCGATGACGAGCACGGCTGGTCGGACACCGCCGTCTTCAATTTTGAAGGCGGCTGCTACGCCAAGATGATCAACCTTTCGGCCGAGGGCGAGCCGGAGATTTACGCCACTACGCAGATGTTCGGCACGATCCTCGAAAACGTGGGCATGGACGAGGATACCCGCGAACTCGACTTCACGGATTCATCGAAGACCGAGAACACCCGCGGCGCCTACCCCATTGAGTTCATCTCGAACACGTCCGACAAAAACCTCGGCCCCGCGCCGTCAAACGTTATCATGTTGACTGCGGATGCCTTTGGCGTGTTGCCTCCGATTGCGCGGTTGACCGCCGATCAGGCGATGTATTACTTCCTGTCTGGCTACACCGCGAAGGTCGCTGGCACGGAAATCGGCGTGACTGAGCCGGAAGCGACCTTCAGCACCTGCTTTGGCGCGGCCTTTATGCCGCGTCACCCCAGCGTCTACGGTAATCTGCTGAAAGATCGCATCGCCAAGGGCAGCGCCGAATGCTGGCTGGTCAACACCGGCTGGACCGGCGGCAAGTATGGCACCGGTAACCGGATGCCGATCAAGGCGACCCGCGCGCTGCTCAACGCCGTGCTGGATGGCAAGATGGACGATGTCGAATTCCGCAAGGATCCGAACTTCGGTTTTGACGTGCCGGTGAACGTGCCGGTGCTGGCCGACGCCGGGATAGATCAAACCATCCTCGACCCGCGCAGCACCTGGGCCGACGCTGCCGAATATGATGCGACCGCAAGGAAGCTGGTCGAATTGTTCATCGCCAATTTCGCGCAATTTGAGGCTTATGTCGACGAAGGCGTCCTGCAAGCCGCGCCCGCGCCTGTCGCCGCCTGACTCGCGCCAAACCCGTTGGAGAGGGAAGCCCCGCCCGGCGTAAGATCGGAGCGGGGCTTTTTCCATGAAATGGCCTAGCCTCACTAGACAGACCGGCCCGTACCGAGTCGGAGGAGACACACCATGAGCATTCTCGACGGTATCCTGAAGAACATTGGCGGCGCGCCGGACGATGTGGTGAACCTTGCGGCGAAGATCGGCATTGATCCCAAGCTGGTCGAGCAGGCGATTGCCACGCTTGGCAAGACGCACACGATGGACGGCGACACCGTCACGCTGGCGGCAGAGAAGACGGGGATGAGCCCCGATATTCTCAATCAGATCGTCACCGCGATTGGCGGCGAGGGATCCGTGGCAAACTTCGCGTCGATCCTTGACCGCGACGGCGATGGCAGTCCGGTCAATGATATTATGGGCATGGCCAAGGGTCTTTTCGGCAAGAGCTGACGCAGGTTCAGACAGGCGGGCACGGGAGCGGGGGAAATCACTCCCCTGCTTCAGGCGTGCCGGACATAGCATCAATACCCGTCTCGACATCGAGTGTGATCGTCTCCCCAGACGGAGTCTTGGCGAGCAGGTCAAGCATCAGCTTGGCCCGCTCCGCTGCGCCGCCTCCGTGCGGATTGGCCGCAACCGGCAATAGAAAGTCACGCGCAATGTCCAGCTTGCCCTCCTTGATCAGCATCATCCCCGTGTTGAGCTGCAAGGTCTGATCAAAGGGCGCGAGCCGCGAGGCGTGCTCCAGAGCGGCGCGGGCGCTTTCGGGCGGAGTCACACCGCGCTCAGCAAAGCTGCGATAATAGTATATCAGCGGCAGCGGATGATCGTTTTCGATGGCGTTTAGCGCTTCGAACGGCATCATCGCCGCCTCGTACGCTGCTTGCTTGTCCTCGGCGCTCGCCGCTTCGCGAAACAGGGCAAAGCCTTTCTGGACATAAGGGTTGGTGCGCGAAGGTTCAGCGGCGATGGCGCGGTCAGCAGCAGCGATGGCCTCAGCGTTATTGCCCGCATCATACTCCGCCTCGGCCAGCGCGGCGAGCACGCCTGCATCATCAGGGTACTTTGCCGCGACGGCGCGGACTTCTGGCAAAAGTTTTGCGGCTTCTTCGGCATCAACCCCGCGCTGAGATCGGATCACGAGCGGCATTACCAAGGCTTCGCCAGCTGGCAGTTTGCGCAAGGTGATCGGTGCGGTTGTCAGCTTGTCAGGCGTGAGGGCAAAGGAATACATCCGGCCGCGCGCATATGCCTTCAACTCGCGCTCCAGCACATTGAGATCGCCGAAAGCCGCTTCCCCGGCAGCCAGCGGCTCCATTCCGTTGATAAGATTGAGCTGATATTGCCCCATCTGTTCGGCTCGCTCGTCGGAGAAGGTCAGGTAGTGATAGAGCAGCCAGCTTTTGCCGTAGAAGGCGTCGTACCTCTTTCCCTTCTGCTTTTCATAAAGCTCCGGGTCGAGCAACTCGCGCACGTGGACCGGATCGGCAAAGGCCAGCTCATTCCCTCGGTGTTGCGCTGCGCGCCCGATCAGCAGGCTGCCGTCATCGTTGAAAGTCGCCGCGGCAAAAAACTCCGCCGCACCCTCGTTCCACCAGCGCGGCATGGGAAAGCGCGATGCGGAGATTATAAAATGGTGCGCATATTCATGCAGCATCACGATGGTGGAGAAGTGCGGATAGCCTTTCTGGTTGCGAATTTCCTGCACGAAAGCACGGCTGCCGCCTGCGCGCGGAATATAGAAGCCGCCGATGTTGCGGCTTCCACTCAGAGCGCGCATGTCGCGCTGATCGCCGACAACGAAAATCGTCACACGATTGGACGGGCTGGGTTTTTCAGTTTTCTGATCGGTCAGGACTGCCATCGCGCTGTGATAGCGTTCGAGGTTCTCTGCGAATTTGTGCAGGTCAGCTTGCTTGTCGTCGGCATAGATCACGAAATGATCGCTCGACGCTTCGTGCCATTCGGCCCAGCCAGGCTGCGCTGCGACCAGGATGAGGCCTGCTGTGACAAGGCGAAAAATCCCGGAAATCATGTCGAACACCCTACTGCGTTTCGTGCGACGGCACGCCAAATCTGGTTCAGATTATCGAAGTTCTTGCGCTTGACCATAGGTTTGCGAAAAAAAGAAGAGCAAATTCAATCGCCCGCAGGGCGTGTCTCTTCCAGATATTGCCAGATGCGGCTGACGACCACTGATCCTTCGCCCACCGCGCTGGCCACCCGCTTGACCGAATTGGCCCGCACATCGCCAACTGCGAAGATACCGAGCGCGGTTGTGGCGTAATCATCCGCCTGCCCCGCGGCAGCGCCGGTCAGCACGAAGCCTTTCGCGTCGGTTTCGGCAAGGCCTGAAAGCCAGCCAGTGTTGGGCGCCGCGCCAATCATGATGAACAGCGCGCGGGTGACGATCTGCTGCGCGCCATCGCCCGCCTTCAACGTGATCGCTTCAAGCCATTTGTCGCCATGCAGCGCGGTGACTTCGGCGTGGTAGTGGATGGTAATGCGCGGATCGGCCTCCAACCGCTGCGACAGATAGCTTGACATGGACGCGGCCAGGCTGTCGCCGCGCACCACCAAATGCACGTGGGTCGCCGCGCGGCTGAGGAACATCGCCGCTTGCCCCGCCGAATTGCCGCCGCCGATCACCACAGCGTCGGTCTTGCCGCAGAAACGCGCTTCCATTTCGGTTGCCGAATAGAAGATGCCGGCGCCTTCGAGTGCCTCCAATTTGGCAAGCGGCAGGCGGCGATATTGCACGCCGGTCGCTACCAGCACCGCACGGGCGCAGATTTCATCAGCCCCGGTGTCACCGGCGTCCAGCGTCGCACAAAACGCCCCGTCCTCGCGCCGCGAAAGGCCCTCCACCCGGCGTGGCATGACAAAGCGCGTGCCGAACTTCATCGCCTGCACCTGACCCCGGAATGTGAGGTCGGTGCCGCTGATGCCGGTTGGAAAGCCCATGTAATTCTCGATCCGGCTCGACGTGCCGGCCTGTCCGCCCACAGCGGTATCCTCGATTACCAGTGCCTCGATCCCCTCAGACCCGGCATAGACCGCCGCCGCCACGCCCGCAGGCCCGCCGCCGACGATCAGCAGGTCGTAGGTCCGTTGGGAACAGACATCCAGATCAAGCCCGAGATATTGCGCCACCTTGCGCGGGGTGGGGTCGATCATCCGGGTCTTGGTCGCAAGGATGACGCCGGGTTCGTGGCCGGTGAGGTCGCACAGGCTTGCCGTCTCGCGGTCGGGGGCGTCCATGTCGTAACTCTGGAACGGGATGCGGTTGCGCGACAGGAAGCGTTCGACCGCCTGCACGGCGCCGTCGCGATCGGCGCCGATGACCTTGATCGTGTCATTGCGGTTGTCGAATTGCTTGCGGCGTCTTGCGGCAAACACCGTAATGAGGTGATCCGACAGTTCCGGCACCCGGCTCATGAGTGCCAGCATTGGCGCGCGCGGGGCCTCGATCACCTTGGTGTCGACCGCCGCGCGCATCCGCATGATGTTGGTGCCGCCATTGAGGAAGCCGATTTCCCCCAGAAACTGCGTCGGCCCGAGGCTGGAGGGGAGCAGCCTTTCGCCGGTGGCGGGATCGACCACCTCGATCTCGCCTTCCACAACATAGACGAAGCGGTCCATCGGCTCGCCGATGTCCATGACAATATCGCCCGCCGCGTAACGCCGCTCTTCGCCGATTTCGCATATGGCGGCGACGTGTTCGGGCGCGAGCGGCACCCGGCGCATCGTTTCAAGGTCTTGTCCCAGCGTTTCCATGCGGCCCTCCTTGCGTCGGCAGAAGGCAACATGGGATCAGGTGCCGGGCTTTGCAATTCGGCGCTTGGCTACCCCCGCCGCATCTGCACGGGAAGGGCGCAGGTTAGCGGTTTAGCCCTTTGCGCTGGCGATATAGCGGCTGACGGTGTTGGCCATCACCGAAAGCGGTGCATTGCCGCCCAGCACCAGCGCGGTGTTGAAGGCGCGGAAATCATATTCGCTGCCCAATTCCCTCTGGGCGCGTTCGCGTTGCCGCAGGATTTGGGAATGGCCGATCTTGTAACCGCAGGCCTGTCCCGGCCAACTGCAATAGCGGTCAACTTCAGAGGCGACCTCCTCGACCTTCGATCCGTTGCGTTCGACAAAGAACTGACGCCCTTGTTCGCGGGTCCATTGTTTGGAATGCAGGCCGGTGTCGACCACCAAGCGGCAGGCCCGGAAGGCGAGGCTCTGCAGGAAGCCCAGCCGTCCGACCTCGAAGCCCTCATACGCGCCCAGTTCATCCGCGATCTGTTCGGCATACAGCGCCCAGCCTTCGGAAAAGGCGTTGAAGGCAAGGATCGAGCGGATCAGCGGAAGCCGATTGGAAAATTCGCCCTCCCACACGTGGCCGGGGATGCTTTCGTGAAAGGTGAGGTCGGCCAGATCATACTTGCGGTGCAGATCGGTGGTGCGCAGGTTAATCCAGAACCGCCCCGGAATGCTGCCATCCTTGCTGCCTGCCCCGCCGTAAGCGCCCGGCGCGCCGGGTTCTTCGGAGAGCGGCAGGCGCACGACCTCAAGCCGCGGATTGACCACCTGCGTGAAGGCGCGGGGCATCTGCGCCTTGATCCAGGTGAGGCGTTCATCAATGAACGCGAAGATCTCCTTGCGCCCCGGATCGCCTTCAGCAAATTGATACCGGGGATCTTCGGCCAGCCCGCGCATCCGTTCGCCTACGCTGCCTTTGGTATAGCCGATGGAGCGCAGGATCGGGTCCATCTGCCCGTGGAGTTCGTCGAGCTCGGCCAGGCCCTGACGGTGGATTTCATCGGGCGTAAGGTTGGTGGTGGTCGAAGCGCCCAGTGCCCAAGCGTAGTATTCCTCGCCCATCGGCTGTGCCCAGATGCCGGCCTTGTCCCCGGCACTTGCGCGCTGGGTGCGCAGCTCTGCCAGCTGGCGTTCCAAGGCGGGGATGATACCGCTGGCAGCAGTCCGGTTCGCCTGTGCGGCGGCCGCCTTGGCCTCCGCCATGTCCGATTTTTCAAGCGGGCCGGCATAGCTTGCCGTGGCCTCGGCAATGCTGGCTTCCATCTGCGCAATTGCTTTGTCGAGCAGGAAGGCAGGCGGCACCACACCCATGCCGCGCGCGGCGCGCACCCGATCGCGCTCGCCATCCAGCAACGCGGGCACCTCGGTCAGTCGGTCGATATAGGCGCCGACATCATCGGCGCTCGCCAGTGGCTGCGTCGAGGAAAAAAAGCGCGGCAGATCAATGTAGCCGCCAACATTCTGGATCACCACATAAGGCGCGTTGCGCCAGCTGCCCACGGCCACATCGCCATAAGGGAAGGCCATGCCTTCGACCGCGCGGGTGAAAGCGGTTTCCACCACTTCGAACCCGATTTGCTGATCGCTGGTCAGACCATCCTTGGGATGGCGGCGAACCTCGGCAATCATGTCCTTCAGGCTGGCAGCATAGGCCGCACGGCCCGCTTCAACCGGCGTGCCGAAGGTGCTGCGCCAAGCCGCATATTTGCCGGTATCCACGCCCAGACCGGTGGCACGGCCCGGTTCATGTGCGAGCATCCGGTAAGCAATGTCCTGAAGCTTGACGTCCGCATATTGCTGGGCGTCTGAACCAAGTGGAATGCCGGGGGAAACGACCGCGGGCTTGCTTGTCGCGCAGGCGGGCAACAGCGCGAAGGCGGACACGCCGCCAAGACCCTGAAGGGCCCGGCGGCGGGTGATTTGGGCTTGGTTCTCTTGCATGCCCCGGTGTGGCGGGGCGCAAATCACGTGTCAATCACGCGCGCGCGATCAATCCTTGAGCATGCCCGGCATCGTGCCACCTTCGGCGGCCAGCATGTTCAGCACCGCATGGTGGAGCGCGATGTTCTGCTCCGCTGTGCCTTCGTAATCGGTGATGCCGAGTTCTTCGGCCAGTTCCTTGCGATTGGCATAGCTGGGATCGACGCCGACCATCTTCATCAGATCGACAATCGACGTGTGCCAGTTGTGATCATTGGCGCCGGGCAGATTGGCGATCCGGGCCTTCATGTCGGCTTCGCTGATCGGGTCGGGCGCGGCAGGGGCGACACGGGCGGTCACCGGCGCAGCACGCGCTGCCGCAGGGGTTGCGGGCGCGGCGGTCTTGGCTTCGTCTTCATCCGAGCCCCAGATCGCATTCTTGATCGACGAAAAAATTCCCATAAGAGGCTCCTGTTGATAGCATCAGCCATACCGCCTTACCGTCATCGATGTTCCATCGCGATGACGTGGGTGGGAATTGTTGCTTGCTGCTTTGGAGCCTTACACCGCCATGACCGATATCGTACTGTCGATCGTGATGCTGGCTGCGCTTTTGCTGGCGGCAGGGGCCGTTGTGCTGTGGCGGCGCACGGGGGTGCTGAAACAGCCCGCGCTGATGGTACTGCTCGCCGTGATCGCAGTGGTGAATGTGCTGATCTGGACCTTGCCGCAAGCCGATGGCGAGGCCCCGATCACGCAGATCAGGGCCGCCGAAGAAGGTTAGAGCGGCGGCGTTATTTGATCGGGCATTCCGGAGACAGGCGGAAATCCAGATAATTATCGACCGACTTCATCAATTCATCGAGCTCGTTTTCGAAGAAGTGATTGGCGCGTGGGATTTCTTCGTGATGGATGGTGATGTGCTTCTGGGTGCGCAGCTTGTCGACCAGCTTTTGCACGGCATTGGGCTGCACCACCGTATCGGCCGCGCCCTGCACGAAGATGCCGCTGGCGGGGCAGGGAGCCAGAAAGCTGAAGTCATACATATTGGCCGGCGGCGCCACAGAGATGAAGCCGCGCACTTCGGGGCGGCGCATCAGCAACTGCATCCCGATCAGCGCGCCAAACGAATAGCCTGCGATCCACGTGCTTTGCGCCTCAGGGTGGATCGATTGCACCCAATCCAGCGCCGAAGCTGCATCGGACAATTCGCCGATGCCACTATCGAAGCTGCCCTGCGAACGGCCCACGCCGCGAAAGTTGAACCGCAGCGTGGCAAAGCCGCGGTCGGCAAAGGTCTTGTACATCCGCTGCACGATCCGGTCGTTCATCGTGCCGCCGCCTTCGGGGTGCGGGTGCAGGATCATCGCCACGGGCGCACGGGCACGTGGCGGGGGCGAGAAACGACCTTCGAGGCGGCCTTCAGGGCCGGGAAAGATGACTGAGGGCATCGGGCAAACCTTGCGAATGAGGAGCCGCACCACGCCGGGTGGCGCGTGCGAAAGCGGTCTCTATATACGGGGCGACGCAATTTTCGCAATTTTTTGTGAGGCACTCCCATTCCTGACCGTATCTACCTCGACCACGCTGCCACATCGCCCCTGCGTCCCGAGGCGAAGGCCGCGATGGAGGAGGGGTTCCGGCTATGGGCCAACCCCTCGTCGCCCCATGCGGAAGGCCGCAAGGCGAAGGCCGCGCTGGAGGATGCGCGCGAGCGCGTGAGGGCGGCGCTGGGGTGGGAAGGGGAACTTATTTTTACCAGCGGCGCGAGCGAGGCGCTGTGGATTGCGCTGAACCGGGCCAAAGCCATGCGCCGGATCGTAAGCGCGGTCGAGCATGACGCGGTGTTTCGGGCTGCGCCTGATGCGGACATATTTACTGGCGTAGAGGCGCTGGATGCCGATACCTTGATTGCCGTCCAGCACGTCAATTCTGAAACCGGAACGATCAATCCGGTCAGCGACATGGCTGCAGCCTTGAAGGAAACCGGCGCACTGGTGCTGTCTGACTGCGCCCAGAGTGCGGGCAAGCTGGCGCTGCCCGATGCCGACATGGTGGTGGTTTCCGCTCACAAGTTTGGCGGTCCGATTGGTATCGGGGCTTTGCTGGTGCGCGATTTCCATCTGTTGGAACCTGTCGGCGGGCACGAGCGCGGCTATCGCCAGGGGACCGAGAATCTGCCCGGCGCGCTGGGTATGGCCAAAGCGCTGGAGGCCGGAGGCGCAGAAGACTGGGCCACGACTGAAGCCGAACGGCTCAATTTACGTGACGTGCTGGCCCAGTCGGGCGAACTGATTGCGCCGGGGGCGCAGGCTTCGCATATTTTTGCGGTCGCCCACCCCACCATTTCGGCCCAGGCCCTGCTGATCCGGCTCGACAGTCAAGGCTTTGCCGTGTCGGCGGGCAGCGCGTGTTCTTCGGGCACGCTCAAGAAAAGTCGGGTACTTGATGCCTTTGGCGTCCCCGATGATGTGGCGGCGCGCACAATCCGAGTGAGTTTGGGGTGGAACACCACGCCCGAGGAACTGGATCGGTTTGCAAAAGCGTGGGCTTTGCTCACATGATCTACCTCGATTACCAAGCCACCACGCCGCTCGCGCCCGAATCGCGCGAAGCCATGCTGCGCTGGCTCGGCGGGCCGGACAGCGACACCTTTGGCAATCCCCACGCACCTCACCGCATGGGCCGCATGGCTGCTGCCGCGGTGGAAACGGCGCGTGAACGCGTTGCGGCGCTGCTGCCTGAAGGCGGGCAGGTGGTTTTCACCTCTGGCGCCACCGAAGCGCTTAACATGGTGCTGCTGGGCACGCCGGGAGATGTCATCACCTTTGCCACCGAACATGCCGCCGTGCTCGATTGCGCAAAAGCGGTCGAGGCGCAGGGGCGGCGCTTTACCGTGCTGCCGGTTAAGTCCGATGGGCGCGCCGATCTGGAGGCGCTGCAAGCGGCGATCACGCCCGAAACCGGACTGGTCGCAGTGATGGCCATCAACAACGAAATTGGCGTTCGCAACCCCCTTGACGCGGTCGTCGCTTGTGCACGGCAGGTCGGGGCCAGGGTGCTGGTAGATGCCGTCCAGGCTTATGGTAGAGTGCCCGTGGAGGTGGCGGCGGATTACATCGCGATCTCGGCCCACAAATGCCACGGCCCCAAAGGCATCGGCGCGCTGTGGATCGCCGGCGACGCCAGACCCCCGGTTGCCCTGCTTCATGGCGGTGGACAGGAGGCCAGCCTGCGGTCAGGCACCCTCTCGCCCGCCCTTTGCGCAGGCTTCGGCGCAGCCGCGCAGCTTTCGGCAGAATGCTTTTCCGAGCAATTGTTTCACGTGGAACATTTATGGAACATAGGGCGGGCAGCGTTTGCGGACTGGGATTTGAACGGCAGCGCAGATGATCGCTGGAAAGGCAATCTCAACATTCGGCGAGAGGGATTGGACGTCGCCCGACTGATGAGTGACTGTCGGCAGATCATGTTTTCCGCAGGGTCAGCCTGTGCCAGCGGGTCAGGCCGGACCAGCCATGTTCTAAAAGCGATCGGCCTGATGGACGCTCAGGCAAAGTCCTCTATCCGCCTCGGCTTTGGGCGCTATACAACACGTCAGGACATCGAAACCGCCGCGGAAGTGATCATTGCCGCCGCCAGGGAGCAGGGCCTTTGAGCATCACCGTCACCTTTGTCGATCCACGCGGGAACCCTGTCTCAGCGGCTGCTGAGCCAGGCGATACGCTGCTGCGGGTGGGGCAGTCGGCAGGATTGCCGCTGGAAGGTACGTGCGAAGGACAGATGGCCTGTTCGACCTGCCACGTCATCGTTGCGCCGGAATGGTTCGACCGCTTGCCCGCCGCGACTGACGAGGAGGAAGACATGCTCGATTTCGCCGCAGGGGTGCGGCGCACCAGCCGGCTTTCGTGCCAGATCGAACTGACCGGTGACATGGACGGCCTGACCGTCAATGTGCCGGGTGAGGCCCATGATGCCCAGCGGATGTAGTCGGCTTCTTGCGCTGGCTGCTGGCGTGGCGATCATTTCAGGATGCAGCGCGGGCGAGAAAGCGCAATGCATGGACGGGTTCTGCCTGCCTGAGGATGTGGTGATTGTTGGCACTGAACAGCCTGCGGACTCTACCACCTATCAAATGGTCTGGCGCGGCGAATCGTTTGCCTTGTACGCGGGCAACTATCCCGCCTTCGATGCGGCGTCGGCGCGCGCCTTTCCTGTGCCGCTCGATCCGTCGGCGTTGTTGCTCGAAGGCGGCGGAAGCGCGCAAGTGCAGATGCGGTTGAGCCAGTCTGCGGTGAAGTTTCTGCACCTGAGCGGACAGTGCGAGGCGATCAAGACGTGTGCCTTGGCCGATCTTGCCCAAGCAATCACGCGCGCACCAAATTAAACTCTGTGGAAACCCCTCTCCCAGCCCAGCCAGCGGATTGCTAGACCACAACGATGACCGATCCTGTGACCACCGCTGCGCCGGACGATGGCTTTGACGCGATCGTCGATGCGCCCTTCGATGCCGCCTTGTCCGAGCGGTATCTGGTCTATGCGCTGTCCACCATCACGGCGCGCTCCCTGCCCGATCTGCGCGATGGGTTGAAGCCGGTTCACCGGCGCCTGTTGTGGGGGATGCGCCAACTGCGGGTAACGCCCGACAGCGCCTTCAAGAAATGCGCGCGCGTGGTGGGCGATGTGATGGGCAAGTATCACCCGCACGGCAATCTGGCGCTGTATGACGCGCTCGTCCGCCTCGCCCAGCCGTTCATGCTGCGCTATCCGCTGATCGAAGGGCAGGGCAATTTCGGCAATATCGACGGCGATAACGCTGCGGCCGATCGCTACACCGAATGCCGCCTGACCCGCACCGCGATGGAGCTGATGGCGGGGCTGGATGAAGGCACGGTCGACTTCATCCCGACCTATAATAACGAGGAAGAAGAGCCGGTCATCTTCCCCGGCTTGTTCCCCAATCTGCTTGCCAATGGCGCCAGCGGGATTGCCGTGGGTATGGCAACCAGCATCCCCAGCCATAACGTCGCGGAAATCATCGATGCAACGCTGGAACTGATCGACAATCCCGCAGTCACGCATGAACGACTGATGGCGCTGTTCCATGGCCCGGATTTTGCCACAGGCGGACAGGTGATCGACAGCGCGGCTGCCATATCACAGGCTTACCTCACCGGGCGCGGGAGCTTCCGCCTGCGCGGTCGCTTCCACGCGCCCGAAGCCAAGGAGGCGGATGACATTGCCGCCGGTATCGAGCGGCTGGGCGCAGGGCAGTGGCAGCTGGTCATCTCGGAAATCCCGTATCAGGTGCCCAAGGGCAAGCTGATCGAACAGATCGCCGCCGCCATCGCTGATCGCAAGCTGCCGATCCTTGAAGACGTGCGCGACGAAAGCGACGAGGCGATCCGCATCGTGATCGTGCCCAAAAGTCGCAACGTGGATCCCGAGTTGCTCAAGGAAAGCCTGTACAAGCTGACTGATCTGGAAACCCGGTTCAGCCTCAATCTCAACGTGCTGGATGAACGCCCTGGCTTTGGGCGCACCCCGATGGTGATGGGGCTGAAGGAATTGCTGGAAAGCTGGACCTTCGCCCAGATCGACATCCTTCAGCGCCGCGCGCGGCACCGGTTGGCGCAGATTGCCAAGCGGCTGGAACTGGTGCGCGGCTATATCATTGCCTACCTCGACCTCGATCGGGTGATCGCAATCATCCGCACCGAGGACGAGCCCAAGCCGGTGATGATCGCCGAATTTGACCTCAGCGATATGCAGGCCGAGGCCATCCTCAACATGCGGCTGCGGTCCTTGCGCAAGCTGGAAGAAATGCAGCTGCGCAAGGAACAGGACGCGCTGCTGGCCGAAGAAGCCGACCTGAACGCGCTGCTCGAAAGCCCGGCCAAGCAGCGCACCCGGCTGAAGCGCGACCTGCGCGCCCTACGCAAGGCCTATGCCGAAGACACGCCGCTGGGCGCACGCCGCACGCTGATTGCTGAAGCTGCCGCCACGGTTGAGTTCTCGATGGACGCGATGATTGAAAAAGCGCCGGTCACTGTAATCCTTAGTCAGAAAGGCTGGATCCGTGCGGCGAGCGGGCACGTGCCGCTGGATCAGGAATTCAAATACAAGGAAGGCGATGCGCTCGCCTTCATCCTCCACGCGCAGACCACCGACAAGCTGCTGCTGGCGGCAAGCGACGGGCGGTTCTTTACGCTGGGCTGTGACAAGCTTCCCGGCGCACGCGGCTTTGGCGAGCCGGTACGCACGATGGTCGACCTGGAAAGCGATGCCAATGTCAGCGCGATGATGGTGCATCGCCCCGGTGGGCGCCTGCTGCTGGCCTCCAACCACGGCAAGGGTTTTGTCGCGGAAATGACCGAGCTGCTGGCTGAAACCCGCAAGGGGCGGCAGGTGGTGAACCTGAAGGATGGGGCACGGTTACAGGTGATCCGCCCGATCCCCGAACAGCACGATCATGTCGCCTGCGTGGGCGACAATCGGAAACTGGTGGTCTTCAATCTGGAAGAGATGCCGGTGATGACCCGCGGCCAGGGGGTGCAATTGCAGCGTTATCGCGATGGCGGCATGTCCGACGCGACCACTTTTGTTCTGGCTGATGGCCTTAGCTGGCAGATGGGCGGATCGGGTGAGCGGACCCGGACCGAAACCGAAATCCGCATGTGGAAGGTGGCAAGAGGCGCCGCAGGGCGGATGCCACCCCAGGGCTTCCCCAAGGACAACCGCTTCGACTAATCGAAATTGAAGGCGCTGGTGCCCAGTTCCTCGGCCAGCATCTGGTTGACGCGGTCGGCTGAGGGGAAGCCTTCGGCGACCCAGCGCCCTTCGATAGTGTGGAGCAGCCGTGCGACTTGCGGCCCGGCGGTGATCCCGCGCGCGACGATCGCGCCGCCTTTCAGCGGGAACACCGGCACGCTCCAGTCATTCAGCACCCTTGCATCTGCACCGATCAGCAACAGCCGGTCGATCGCCAGCGATAGGCTCAACCGGTAGGCCAGCGCCTGGGGATCGGCAGCGTCGCTGGCGCTGCGCTCGGCGGCGCTGACCAGCCGGGTGCGCTGGACTTTTGACAGGCGCAGGCGGGCGGCGACCGTCTCGGCAACCTCGGGCGAGGGCGGCAGCAGTGCTGCAAGCCTGCGCACCGGATCGGCGGCGATACGTTGCGCGCTTTCCGCCGCAATCAGGCGACCCAGCGCGACCAGTTGCGTGGCGCAGGCTTCGGGCAGGATCACGCCCAGCACGCCGCGCGCTTTCATCCGGGCCAGCGTGGCGTGGGGATCGGGCAGGGCCAGCAGGTTCAGGAGTTCCGCCGCAATCCGTTCCCGGCTGAGACCCTTCAGTGTGTGGGCGAGGTCCGCGCAGGCATCTTCTGCCTCGTCATCCAACGCCGCGCCGAAGCGGGTCTGAAAGCGGTAGTAGCGCAAAATGCGCAGGTGATCTTCGGCAATCCGTTGGCGTGCATCCCCGATAAACCGCACGCGGCCTGCGCGCAGATCATCCAGACCGCCGAAATAATCCTGGATTTCGAGCGTTTCAGGGTGCGCATAAAGCGCGTTGATAGTGAAATCGCGCCGTGCGGCATCCTCGTGCCAGTCGTGCGCAAAGGCGATGGTGGCGCGCCGGCCATCGGTGGCCACGTCGCGTCGCAAGGTGGTAACTTCGACCGGGCCGTCCTTCAGGATCGCGGTGACGGTGCCGTGGTCAATCCCGGTTGGCACAGTGCGAATGCCCGCCCGGTCGCAAGCCGCGATTACTTCATCAGGCAGCAACCGGGTGGCGCAATCGACATCATGAACTGCAACGCCCAAAAGCCCATCGCGCACCGCGCCGCCGACCCAGCGGATATTGTCCGCGCCCAGCGCAGCGGTCAGCGCGGCTAGTCCTGCGCGGCGCGTCCAATCGGCCTCAGCAAGATCACGCAGCATTGCGCAAAGCCTCCAAATCGATCCGCCGCGACAGGTTGGCGATGATCGCGGCGGTTACGCCCCAGATCCGGAAGCCCTGCCATTCGCGTTCAAGATAGCGCCGGTTGGCGCCGCGCCAGAACACTTCGTTGCTGGTCCAGCTCGATGGATCGAGCAGCATCGCCAGCGGCGCTTCAAACCACGCGTCAACCTCGGCGGGGTTGGGGATGAGGGTGAGACCGGGCGGCACCACGCCCACCACTGGCGTCACCAGAAAGCCGGTGCCGGTGTGGTAGAGGTCGCTGGTGCCAATCACGCGGACGGCTTCACGCGGCAAGGCAAGTTCCTCCTCGGCCTCGCGCAGCGCAGCAGTGATCGCATCCTCGCCCGGATCGATTTTTCCGCCCGGAAAGGCGACCTGCCCCGGATGATCGCGCATGGCGCGGGGGCGCTGGGTGAGAATCACCTGCGGATCATGCGGCACATCGGTGATCGCAATCAGCACCGCGGCAGGGGTGGCGCGGCCATCGCGAGCAAAATGCGCATCGCTGAGCAAGTCGGGAATCGTGCGCGCATGGCCGTCGGCAAAGGCCCGCGCGAGCGTATCATGGATGCTGGCGGCAGGCGGCGGGGTCATGGGAGGAGGCGAAAGGTCTCGCCCTTGCTGGCGATTTGCCAGCCGTTTTTGTCCGCACCTTCGGCCAGGGCGATTTCGGCCAGCTGCGCCCAGGTCGACCGGTTCAGACGCGCTTCGCAGCCCCGGCGAACGTGGAGGTAAATCGCCGGATTTTCCGGATCGCCGGTCGCGCGCAAGGCATGATCCGATCCGGCGATGACGAGGTCGTCGGTGTTCAGCCGGAAGGCCAGCGCATCATCCGCCCGCACGCAGTCTGTGGCGATGAAGCAGGCATCTTCCACTTCGATGCTGAGCTTTTCGAACGGGGTGACCAGCCAGTGATGGCCTTCACCGTCACGGGTGAGCAGGCCTGCAAAAGCGCGCACCATCGCTTCCCGGCGGATCACGCCGCCTTCGTGGAACCAGCGTCCGTCAGCGGTGATCACCATGTGGCTTTCGCCGATCTGCTGCGGTGCCCAGCCTTCGACCGGGGGGAGTTTGCGCTGTTCCACCAGTTCCGCGATCTGGGCGAGAGTCAGGCTGGCGAGATAGGGCGGTGGTTCATAAGGCATAAAGGCACCGTTGGCAGATGAAGCGCCGAAGGTGAAGAGGCTAACCTTCCCACGGCGCCAGCATCCCTTCGGACGGCAGCGCAGCAAGTGCCGATCCGCGTGCCAGCAGGCGGTGCGCTTCATAAGGCCCGGGGCAACGCCAACCGCCTGTCATCGCCGATGAAAAGCCCCAGCGCCCGTAATAGTCCGCGTCCCCGATCAGCACTTGCGGCAAAGCACGGCCACCGGCAGCGGCAAGGCGGGCGTCCTCTGCAATCATTGCACTTATCAGTCCGACGCCAAAGCCTTCACCCTGCCTTTCAGGCACCACGGCCACCGGCCCCACCATCACCAGCGGCACCTGCCCTGCCTTGGTCTGCAAGGCGATCGGCCAGCACTGGATGGTGGCGACCAGCATCTCGTCCTCGTCCAGCGCGGCAAGGCTCAGGCCCGGCAGCCAGTCCATGCCTTCGCGGATGCGGTAAGCTGTGCGCGCGTGGCGATCGAGGCCGAACGCGCGGTCGAGCACGGCCTCAATCATAGCGGGGTCGACAGCCTCAAGCGGGATCAGCGTCGCCGTCGTGGTGGCCATCAGCGGGCGGTGAGCTTCAGCAGCTTGGCGCCCTTGCCATCCTCGGCGATATAGATCGCGCCATCCGGTCCCTGCGCTATGGCACGCAGGCGATTGTCAAAGCCATGGCGCGCAACTTCGCGGGCGTTCTGGCCATCAATCGCCACGTCGATCAGGGCCTCTGTGGCCAGACCCGGCATCAGGGCATGGCCCTTCCAACCTGCAAACATATCGCCGGTGTAGATCAGCATGTCGCCCGGCGCGATAACCGGGTTCCAGAAGGCGGCGGGCTTGGCAAAGCCATCATCCGCGCTGTGATCGGGGATCGGATCGCCGTTATAATGCTCTCCGTTCGAGCGGACCGGCCAGCCATAATTGGCTGCGCGCTGGACGAGGTTCAATTCGTCACCGCCAGCCGGGCCATGCTCGACCTCCCAAAGGCGCCCTTGCGCATCCCAGTCCATGCCGAGGATGTTGCGGTGACCGTAAGACCAGATTTCCGCCGTGGCGCCGCCCTTGTCGGCCATCGGGTTACCAGCGGCGGGCGTTCCATCGAGATTGAGGCGGACAATCGTTCCCAGCGTGTTCGAGGTATCCTGCGCCGGCTGCATCTTTTGCCGCTCACCACTGGCAACGTAGAGATACTTGCCATCGGGCGAGATCGAAAGGCGGTGGGAATAATGACCCCGGCCCGAGACCTTCGGCGTCTGGCGCCAGATGACGTTGAGGCCCTGGATTGTGCAGGTGGTGGGCTGGGCGCAGTTCAGCGTGCCCTTGCCAACGGCCGCGCCGCGGGTGTCACCTTCGCCCGCTTCGGCCCAGCTCAGATATATCGTCCGGCTGCCAATTGTAGCGCCTGCTTCGGATGGCAGGAAGGCAATGTCACCAAGACCGCCCTGGCCGCCGTAATCAACCGTCGGCGTTCCGCTGACCGTTGCGATCTGTCCGGTGGCGGTATCGACAAGCTTCAACGCGCCAGACTTTTCGGTGACGAACAACATGGCGGTACCGGGCGCGAAGGCCAGCGCCCAGGGTTCTTCGAACGTGGCAACGTCGCTTGAACGGAACGGGGTGGCCGCTCCATTGGCCGCCGAAATCTCTCCCGAAGCCTGGGTGGTTTCCCCCATTTGCGCGTTGGTGCAGCTTGCCAGCATCAGCGTAGGCAGGGAAAGAGTGATGAGGAAACGGGCAGAACGCATCATGTTTGGGGTTGCTCCAGATTTTACGGTCACAGGCGCTCCGCTGGTCATCGGGGTGGACGAGGCGGGGCGCGGGCCGCTCGCCGGGCCGGTGGTGGCCGCGGCAGTTGTGCTTGGAGTGGCGATACCTGCCGGGCTCGATGATTCCAAGCGCCTTTCGGCCAAGCGCCGTGCCGTTCTGGACGAAGCGATCCGTGGCACCTGCGGCTGGGCGGTCGCGGTGGTCGAGCCTGACGAGATTGACCGTGTGAACATCTTTATGGCGACCATGCTGGCGATGACCCGCGCTGTTGGCCGTTTGACCGCCGCACTGGGCGTTGAAGCCTGCAACGTGCTGATTGATGGCAACATGACCCCGCAGAGCCGCTGCGCCGAATGGTGCTGGCCTGCACGTGCGATTGTCGGCGGGGACGGGATCGAACCGTGCATCTCGGCTGCCTCCATCGTTGCGAAGGAATGGCGCGACCGGCTGATGCTGGAAGCGGCGCAGGACCATCCGCATTACGGGTGGGAGCGCAACAAGGGCTATGGCACGGCCGAGCACATGGCGGCGCTCCGGGTGCATGGCCCAACGCCACTGCATCGCCGCAGCTGCGCCCCGGTTGCGCAGGCCAGCCTGCTGTAATCGGAATTATGCGAGAAGGATGGCGTGCGAGGTGAGTCCTGCGCGCCACACCGCTGCATATCGAGTCCCCTTGCGACCACAGGACTCAACATCTTGTGCCGGTCTTGTTTCGTTCCGCATAAGCCTTGTGCTCCTGACTCCCTGTCAACCATAAAATGCGCGAAATTAGGCGCTTGACGGGGACTCTTCAAAGACTCATGCCTGTGGATAAGTGGAATGCATAGCAGGCGGGACCAAAGCAGTGGGCGTGATAGAAAAGGTGAAGTCGCGGGCAAAAAGCGTTGTTAAAGCGCCGGAAACCGTGCGCACGCATGATTTGCCGCTGGGCCGCATTCTGCCCGGGGATTGCATCGCGGCCATGCGCTCGCTCCCCACTGCCAGTGTTGACCTCGTGTTCGCCGATCCGCCGTACAACCTGCAACTGGGCGGCGATCTTAACCGTCCGGATGGCAGCCACGTCGACGCTGTGACTGACCACTGGGATCAGTTCGACAGCATGGCGGCCTATGACACATTCACCCGCGCATGGCTGACCGAAGCACGCCGCGTGCTGAAGCCCGATGGCGCCCTGTGGGTGATCGGCAGCTATCACAATATCTTCCGCGTCGGCTCGATCCTTCAGGATCTGGGCTTCTGGATCCTGAACGACATCGTCTGGCGCAAGACCAATCCCATGCCCAATTTCAAGGGCACCCGCTTCACCAACGCACACGAGACACTGATCTGGGCCAGCATGGGGGAAAAGGCGCGGTACCAGTTCAATTACCGCGCGATGAAGACCCTGAATGATGAACTTCAAATGCGCTCGGACTGGGTCATGCCGATCTGCTCTGGCGGAGAGCGGCTGAAGGAAAACGGCAAGAAGGCGCACCCCACCCAGAAGCCCGAGGCGCTGCTGTACCGCGTGTTGCTGGCCACGACCGAGAAGGGCGACGTCGTGCTCGATCCCTTCTTTGGCACCGGCACCACCGGCGCGGTGGCCAAGCGGTTGGGCCGCGAATGGATTGGTTGCGAGCGCGAGGATGCCTACCGCGAGATCGCCACCCGGCGCATCGCCAAAGAACTGCCGCTCGATGAAAGCGCGCTGACCACAATGCAAAGCGCGCGTTCTGCGCCGAAGGTGGCGTTTGGCGCGGTGGTCGAAGGCGGGCTGATCCCGCCCGGCAGTCAGGTGTTCGACAAGAAGCGCCGCTGGATCGCCACGGTACGCGCCGATGGTAGCCTTGAGTGCGAAAGCAAAACCGGTTCGATCCACGGGCTGGGCAAGGATCTGCAAGACGCGCCTTCCTGCAATGGCTGGCTGTTTTGGCATTACGAAAATGCGGGCAAGGTGAAGCCGATTGATGCTGCCCGCCAGTTGTACCTGCTGGCCTCTGAAGATTAAGGCCTGCAAGGGCTAAACATTGCTACAAAATGAACGGCTTACCTTGACTTTCAGGTAGTCGCATCACCGCCACAATCTGTCGCAATTTGCGGAAACCGTTTCGCGCCCCCCTCGTACCATGGCTGGTTGTCCGTTCCCTATGAACGGCTCGCCCCATAAGTATGAGGAAACAGCATGAACGTGAAGAATAGATTTGCCCTGGTCGCAGCAGGCACTGCCGCTCTGGCAGCGCTCCCCGCAGCGGCAGCGGCGCAGGAAGGACCCTACATCGGCGTCAGCGGGGGCCTCGCGTTCCCGAACGACAGCAACAACAGCGGTGCCTTTGATGCGACGGTTCCCGCAACCGATGATTTCGGCGCGATCCCGGCCGATACCTCGTTGGGCTGGAAGACAGAATTCGATACCGGTTACGCAATCAACGGCCAGGTCGGTTACGCCTTCAACAATGGCTTCCGGGTAGAACTGGAAGGCGCCTACTCCCGTTATGACGTTGATCGTCATACCGGGCTGACGGTTGGTGGCGCGAATATTGATGGGGTGGACGTGGCCGTGTTGACCCGTGGTTCACCGGCAGCGGGCAACCCCACTGTCGGCGCGGTGCTCGCCGACGGACAGGGCCGTGTTACGAACTTCGGTCTGTTCGGCAATGTCTTCTATGACCTCAATACCGGGAACAGCTTCAAGCCCTTCGTTGGCGCGGGGCTTGGATACCAGTGGGCCGATATTCAGTACCGCCCGTCTGGCGTGGATGTGGCCGATGCCAATGATGGCGGCTTCGCCTATCAGCTGATGGCGGGTGCGAGTTTCGCCTTGTCCGAACGGGCGGAGGTGTTTGGCCAATACACCTGGCGCGACCGCACGGATACGGCCACCGTGCCGTTGAACCTGCTGCCCGCCAATCTCGGTGTGGAAACCGGCCAGTCGATTGTCTCGGCCGGGGTGCGGATCAAGCTTGGCCAATAAGCTGGTTTGCGACTGATTGACCGCAGAAGGCCGCGTCCGTGATCGGGCGCGGCCTTTTTTATGGGCGCGGTTGTTGGCAGACGGGCCGGAAGGGCTTTGCGCGAACAGCGCGGGCGGGTAGTCCATGAGACATGGCTGACAGCGTCTATCTCCATCCGATCACCCTTGTGTCCGGTCCGCAAGCGGTGGAGGGCGACGCAGTGCGGCTCGGCGGCAGCATGGTCTATGCCCGCGAATTCGCGCTGGTGGTGCGCGGGGGCGGGGCGGTCCTCCAGCGGGTGGTCGGCCTGCCGGAAACAATCGTCGCTGCGATTGCCGATCTGCCGGACGATTTGGCGCAAGATGCTGCGGTGCAATGGGCAAACCTCGCCAAGGTCCACCCGCCGCTAAACCTTAGCGCGCGCACCATCCGCCTTGATCAGCCGCAGGTAATGGGCATCCTGAATGTCACGCCCGACAGTTTCTCCGATGGGGGCCAGCATGACGCCGCAGAGGCAGGCCGCGCACACGCCGCCGCCATGCTCAAAGCCGGGGCGGCCATTATCGACATCGGCGGGGAAAGCACCCGTCCGGGCGCCTCTGCCACGTTCGAGGACGAGGAAATCCGCCGGGTCGTTCCGGCGATTGAATATTGCGCTGTCATGGGCGCCGCGATCAGCCTCGATACACGGCGCGCAGGCGTGCTCGCCGCAGGCCTTGCGGCGGGCGCCCAGATGGCGAACGACGTCTCTGCGTTGCGCTATGACCCTCGCACGATCGAGGTGGTGGTCGAAGCGGCTTGTCCGGTCGTCCTGATGCATGCGCCGGGCGCGGGCGAGGACCTGCATGCGGGTGGCCGCTATGCCGATGTGGTCAGCGAGGTATTTGATTTCCTGAAGGCCGCGCGCATGCGCGCTGTCGCCGCAGGGATTGCCGAAGACCGGATCATCCTTGATCCCGGTATCGGCTTTGGCAAATCCTTGAGCGAAAACCTCGCTTTGCTGAATGCCCTACCGCTGTTCCACGCGCTCGGCAGTCCGCTGCTGCTGGGCGTGAGCCGCAAGCGGATGATCGGCGCGCTGTCCGCAGAGGAAAGCGCCGATCAGCGCCTCGCCGGCTCGGTCGCGCTCGCCATCAAGGGGATGGAGGCGGGCGTCCACTTGCTGCGCGTGCATGACGTGGCCGAGACGGTGCAGGCGCGCAATGTGTGGCGGGGCCTGCGCGATGCGGCGCTAACCGATTTCAGCGCGTTGGCACCGCTCTGACAGTCTTTCCCTGTTGCCATGCTTGTGTCACGAAGCATCGCCACAAAACCCCCGATCTGCCCCCTCAAGGAGCCAACCCATGCGCCTTTCGCTGCTTGCCGCCACTATCCTTGCCGCCACCGCTTTTGCTGCACCGACCATGGCGCATGAGGATGAACCGACGCCGGTCAAGGCCACGCCTGTCGCGGTGAGCCTGACGCCCGATCAGTTGCTCGCGCCCTATTACGCGGCGCTCGCCCAGCAGGTCGAGATGCCGGTGGCGGGGCCTAACCCAGCGCTGGCCGCCACCACCACGCTGACTCGAATCGCGGTGGGCAGTTGCAATCACCAGAGCGCGCCGCAGCACATGTGGGCGCAGATCGCGGCTCAGCAGCCCCAGTTGTTCTTGATGATCGGCGACAATGTCTATGGGGACAGCGGCTGGGATTTTGACGCGGGTCTCGAAAGCCTGCGCAGCGCCTATGCCCTGCAGGCCTCGCATCCGGAATTCGCAGGGTTCCGTGCCAAGGTGCCGATGATGGCGACGTGGGACGACCATGATTACGGCCTCAATGATGCCGGCGGCGGCTTTCCGTTCCGGCAGTGGGGCGAGACGCTGTTCGAAACCTTCTGGGGATCGTCCGACGCGGTCCGTTCGCGCCCCGGCGTTTATGAAAGCCGCATCACCGGGCCGGAGGGGCGCCGCGTGCAGGTCATTATGCTGGATACGCGCTACTTCCGTTCGGATCTGAAGCGGGCGGAATGGACTAAGGATCGCCCGCCACTCGGCAGCTATCTGCCGGATGAAAACCTCGACAAGACGATGCTGGGCGAGACGCAGTGGCAATGGCTGGAACAGGAACTGGCCAAGCCGGCGGACTTGCGGATCGTGGTATCGTCAACGCAGGTGATCACTACCGCGCACCAGTTTGAAGGCTGGACCAACATGCCGGTCGAGCGCAACCGGCTGCTCGAAATGCTGCGCCGCCGTGAGGCGAGCGGGATGGTGATTCTGTCGGGTGATCG
Organism: Erythrobacter sp. 'gip.4 top 5'; assembly: GCF_056495765.1. Taxonomy (NCBI): domain Bacteria; kingdom Pseudomonadati; phylum Pseudomonadota; class Alphaproteobacteria; order Sphingomonadales; family Erythrobacteraceae; genus Erythrobacter; species Erythrobacter sp. 'gip.4 top 5'. The sequence continues at coordinate 1,502,142 of NZ_CP200270.1, forward strand.
CCACGCTGCGGGCATCTACACTACCGCGCATAAGGGCGAGACAATGTGGGAGCTGACCAGTTCCTCGCTCAACCTCGCTTTCGGCAATGACAATGATCGCAGCACTGAGCGTGAACCCGATGCGGCGCGGGTGACGAAGTTCTTTTCGGAAGAAAACTACGGTCTGGTCGATATCGACTGGAAGGCCAAAGCGCTGACCATGACGCTCAAGGGCAATACCAGCGCGACACTGGCGAGCCAGACGTATAACTGGTGAACGGATTTCCACCCGGCCAAGGATGTTCTGCGTATGTTTCACGTGAAACATTTTTGGCCGGGTTGGAATTGCGCGAAAATGTCGCGGAAAATCAGAGAGTAAAGCCGCCGTCTGAGACCATCACATGGCCGGTAATGTTGGAAGCAGCGTCGCTGAGCAAATAAAGGATGCTGTCGGCCATCTCCTCGGACGAGGCGAAACGACCCAAGGGCGTGGTTTTCGCCATCGCCTTCAGCGTCGCTTCGCGCCCGATTGCGGCGACCGAGCGCTGGAAATCCTCGCCGCTTTCCCAGATCGCGGTATCGACCCCGCCGGGGGCTATCGCATTGACGCGGATGCCTTTTCCGGCATTCTCGACCGCCGCGATCCGCGCCATGTGGGCGACCGCGGCCTTGGACACACCATAGGGGCCGATACCGGGTACGGGCTTCAATCCGGTGACCGAGGCGACCACCACCGCGCTGCCGCCGGTATCGCCCATTGCCCTGAGCGCGGTGGCAAGCGTCAGGAACGCGCCATCAAGATTGACCGCCATCACTCGGCGCCATTCTGCGAGCGAAATCGACGCAATTGGCCCGCCTGCGCCAATACCTGCATTGACCACGGCGTGGTCTAGACCGGTCAAGCGGGGCTCTAGACTGTGCCAAAGCGCCTCGTCCGCGACGCTGCCGACGATGCGGTGAACCTCGCTTTCGGAGCCCTTGGGAAGATCCAGCCGATCCAGCCCTGCAGCATCGATATCGACCAGAAACAGCCGCGAAGCCCCCCGTGCCGCCAGCGCCTTGGCAGAGGCCGCGCCGATACCCGATGCCGCCCCTGTGACGAGCGCCGTGCGCCCGGCGAAATCCTGATTGTGTGTCATGGCGCTGTGGCTAAGCCCGCAGGCTGTGCCGATCAAGCCGCGTTATCAATCCCCAGATCGGACAGCTTGCGATACAGCGTTGACCGCCCGATCCCCAGCCTGCGTGCCACTTCGGTCATGCGACCGCGATAATGGCCGATGGCAAGGCGGATCACATCGGCTTCGATCTCTTCGAGCGGGCGCAGGTTGCCATCGGGGGTGTAGAGCATGACGCCCACGCCTTCATGCGCGCTGGCCACGGTGACGCTGCCCTGTTCGCCCAGCAGTTCGGACAATTGCGGGAAGCTGTCGGCACCCAGCGAATTGCTTTCGCAATACACCGCGGCGCGAAACAGCACTGATTGCAGTTGGCGGACATTGCCCGGCCAATCGTAAGCCGCCAGCAGCGCAAGGGCACTATCTGAGACAGACAGGTGGATAAGGCCCGGCTGTTCGCCGATGCGGGCCAGAAAATGGCGGGTCAGGGCGGGAATATCGCCGCTGCGCTCGCGCAAGGGCGGCAGCACGATCCGCGTCGCGCCCAGCTTTGCGGCGAGGCTGGCATCGAATTGTCCGGCCTGCACCATTCGGTCCAGCCCGACATTGCTGGTCACCAGCAGCCGCACATCGACGCGAAAGCCATAGCTGGCGCCGACGGGACGGATGATCCCGGTGTCGAGCGCTTCGGCCAGGCGTTGCTGGAGTACGGGGTTGAGGCGGTCAATCTCGTCGAGGATCAGCGTGCCGCCGTCGCAGTGCTGAAAGGCGCCGATCTGACGATCGAACGCGCCGGGGAAGCTGCCGGGTTCATGCCCGAACAATACCGAATCGATCGACGCAGGCGGCACGCTGGCGAGGTTGATGATTCGCAAGGTTTCCTTCGACCGCGGCGAGGCGCCATGCATGGCGCGCATCAGCATTTCCTTGCCGGTGCCGGTTTCGCCTTCGATCAGCACATGGCCGTGGCCGCGCGCCGCCTTGGCCGCCTGCGCCAGCGCGGTGCGGAATTGCGGGGCGGTGCCGATCATCGCATCGAAATCGAGCTGAGCGGACATTTTTTCAGTGAGCGGCGCCAATTCATTGCGCGGCGATTCGCGGGTGGTGACAGTGCGCAGCGCCTCCATCAACCGGTCAGGCGAGACGGGTTTGACGAGATAATCCGAAGCGCCTGCGCGCATCGCTTCCACCGCCAGCAAGGGCGATGCGCTGGTGGTCAGCATCAAAATCGGAAGCGCCGGCCGGCGCGATTTGAGTTCCGCAATCAGCTGGCAGGCATCATCCCCCGGCACCCATTGGTCGAGCAGGATCGCGGACAACTGCATCCCTTCATGCGTGCCAAGCATCGCAATGGCGGTTTCGGCATCGGGGGCGACGATCGTGCGCCAGCCATCGCGCGCAGCAATCGCGGTGATGAGGCGCGACTGCGCTGGCTCATCATCGATGAGCATGACGATCCGCGCATCATTCTGCGCTTCGGGAAGGCAATCAATATCCGCCATCGGTCCTGCCGCTCGCTTTCACCTGAATTGCCGGACAGCCGCAGCGGTCCAGCACAAGCCGTAGGCATAGCGGCGGAAGGTAAAAACGGGATTAAGACTGTGCCGGACCGGGACAGGTGGTTTTCGCAGGCCCAGACCGCGATCATCCGCGCTCCATGCGCGCCCCATGCGCGCCCCACGCGCAACGTGACTTGAGATCGCCTTGGGGCTTCGATACGGAACGACGGCACAGCCGGGTTGCGGCCCCGGCAATTTTGCGGCAACCACTGCGCAACCCAACGCGCAAGGCCGCGTTCGAGAGCCCAAGGGGAATGAGGACGTATGACTGTTCACGACATGGAAAAGGCTGAAGCCACCTATGGCAGCTTCATGGCAACGCTCAAATGGGCTGTGCCGGTGATCGCGGTCATCGCGTTCATCGTTGTCGCGCTGATCGCCAGTTAAGCCGCCGTCCCTGTGAAAATCGCCATTTTGAAGGAGCGCGCCTCTGGCGAGACGCGCGTTGCCGCCACGCCGGAAACGGTGAAGAAGTTTGCTGCGCTGGGTTGCTCGGTCGCGGTGGAGGCAGGGGCGGGGGTGATCGCTTCGATCCCCGATGATGCCTATGCCGAAGCCGGCGCGCAGGTGGCCGATGCCGCCGCGACAGTGAAGGACGCCGATATCGTGATCGCGATTCAGGCGCCGGACACAGCCCTGCTGGCGGGGGCAAAGCCGGGCGCGATGGTGGCGGCGCTGTTCGATCCCTTTACGCGGCGCGATGTGGTCGATGCCTATGCCGCTGCCGAGCTGGAAGCGCTGAGTATGGAGTTCATGCCGCGCATTACCCGCGCGCAAGGCATGGATGTGCTGTCTTCGCAATCCAACCTCGCCGGATACAAGGCCGTTCTGGCCGCCGCCGATACCTATGGCCGCGCGTTTCCGATGATGATGACGGCCGCGGGCACGGTGCAGGCCGCGCGCGCCTTCATCATGGGGGTGGGCGTTGCCGGCCTTCAGGCAATTGCGACAGCGCGGCGTCTGGGCGCGCAGGTTTCGGCGACCGATGTGCGCTCTGCCACCAAGGAGCAGATCCAGTCGCTCGGCGCCAAGCCGATCTTTGTCGAAAATGTCGCCGGGATCGAAGGCGAAGGTTCGGGCGGCTATGCCACCGAAATGAGTGAGGAATACCAGAAAGCGCAGGCCGAACTGGTGTCCAGCCATATCGCCAAGCAGGATATTGTCATCACGACGGCCTTGATCCCGGGCCGCGCCGCGCCGCGCCTGATCACCGACGCGCAGATTGCGACGATGAAGCCGGGCAGCGTGATCTTCGATCTCGCGGTGGCGCAGGGCGGGAATGTTGAAGGGTCGGTGCCGGATCAGGTCGTGGACCGCCACGGCGTCAAGATCATCGGCTTTTCCAACACGCCCGCGCACTTGCCTGCCGATGCCTCGGCGCTGTTTGCGCGCAACCATTTCATCATGTTCCAGGCGTTCTGGGACAAGGAGCAGGGCAAGCCCGTGTTCGATGAGGAAATCGGCAATGCGATCCGCCTGACGCAGGGCGGCAAGGTTGTGAACGAACGGCTGCTGGGATGAAGGAGCAGGCGTTTAGGGCTTGGTTAGCGGAACGATACCCCAAGCCGAGCGTGGCTGCCTCGTATCTCGGTTATGCACGGCGCATAGAAGAAGCCTACGGCGACTTAGATGATCTCTTTGACAGGGATCGTTTAGCGACAGCGATCGCAAATATGGAATATTCGACCGCAGATGCACGAGCCGACAAGCCAGATCCGAGCAAACTTGGAATAGTCGGTCCCCGATATAATCAACTGAGTAATTTTCGGACAGGCGCTCGCACGTACTGCCTTTTTCGTGACGAGGGTGGTGAGAGTAAGGTCGTCGCGGATTCCGCGATTGAGATCGCCGCTGCCGCATTATCAGATAAGAAAGAAGCCAAGCAGTTTGAACTTGAACGCCATTTGCAAGATAGTTTGCGGAAGGAGATCAAACAGCTTGAGCCTGATCTCACGATTATAGACGATGGTATGGAGCGCAGCGTTCAGTCAGGCTTTATAGATATTCTAGCCCGCGACGCGACCGGGGCATTAGTCGTCATTGAGCTCAAAGCAGGAATAGCCAAACGCGAAGCAATTGGCCAAGTCGCTGGCTATATGGTTGATTTGATGGCGGAAGAGCCCGAAACTTTGGTCCGAGGATTTCTTGTTGCGGCTGATTTTGACAAAAGCTGCCAAAGCGGTGTTCGTGCAATTCCTTCGCTGAAACTCAAAAAGTATCGGTTCTCCTTTATGTTCGAGGATGCGTAAGCAAATGGATTTTATTGCGATTCTCTCGATCTTCGTACTGGCCTGCTTTGTGGGCTATTACGTTGTCTGGTCGGTCACCCCGGCGCTGCATACGCCGCTGATGGCGGTGACCAATGCGATTTCCTCCGTGATTATCGTGGGCGCGCTGATTGCGAGTGCCGAGGCCAACAGCCCGGCCGCCAAGTATCTCGGCCTGTTCGGGGTGGTGCTGGCCAGCATCAACATTTTCGGCGGGTTCGCCGTGACGCAGCGTATGCTCGCGATGTACAAGAAGAAGGGCAAGTAAGCGATGAGCTTCTCCATCCTTGCCTCGGGCGCTGCAGGCGCCTCGGCCACCCCGGCCTGGGCGATGCTCGCCTATCTGGTTTCGGGCGTGTTCTTCATCCTTGCGCTGCGCGGGCTGTCCAGCCCGGCCACCAGCCAGACGGGCAACCGCAACGGCATGATCGGCATGGCGATTGCGGTCGCCACGACGCTGATCACGCATGACATCGCCAACATGACCGAGATCCTGATTGCGGTCGGCATCGGCGGTGCCATCGGCGTCGTGATCGCCCGTCGCATCGCGATGACCGCGATGCCGGAACTGGTCGCGGGCTTCCACAGCCTTGTCGGCCTGGCGGCTGTGGTGGTGGGCTTTGGCGCGTGGCTTGACCCTGAATCCTTCCGGATTGTCGACACCGCAGGGCAGATCATGGCGGTCAGCCGTGTGGAACTGGGCCTCGGTATCGCCATCGGGGCGATCACGTTCTCTGGCTCGATCATTGCGTTTCTCAAGCTTTCGGGCCGCATGGGTGGCTCGCCGATCATGCTGCCGGGGCGGCATATCCTCAATCTTGGCACGCTGGTCGCCATTCTGGCGCTGATCGGGCTCTACACCATTTCACCCGACGGCGGCGCTGGCGAAGGCTGGATGATCATTGTCATCGCATTGCTGGCCTTCATCATCGGCTTCCTGCTGATCATTCCCATCGGCGGGGCGGATATGCCGGTGGTCGTCTCGATGCTGAACTCGTATTCGGGCTGGGCGGCAGCGGCGATGGGCTTCACGCTGGGCAACTCGGCGATGATCATCACCGGGGCGCTGGTCGGCTCGTCCGGCGCAATCCTCAGCTACATCATGTGCCGCGCCATGAACCGCAGCTTCATTTCGGTGATCGCAGGAGGCTTTGGCGCCGCACCGGAAGCGGCTGGTGCCGGCGGCGCACGCGAACAGCGGCCCTACAAGCAGGGCAGCGCCGAAGACGCGGCCTATATGCTGGAACAGGCCGAAAAGGTCATCATCATCCCAGGCTACGGAATGGCCGTGGCGCAGGCCCAGCACGCCTTGCGTGAAATGGGTGACAAGCTGCGCGAAAAGGGTGTCGAGGTAAAATATGCCATCCACCCGGTCGCGGGCCGGATGCCGGGGCACATGAACGTGCTGCTGGCCGAAGCCAGCGTGCCCTATGATGACGTGTTCGAACTGGAAGACATCAACTCTGAATTCGCGCAGGCCGATGTCGCCTTCATCATCGGTGCGAACGACGTGGTGAACCCCGCCGCCAAGACCGACAAATCCTCACCCATCTACGGGATGCCGGTGTTCGATGTGGAAAAGGCCAAGCAGGTGTTCTTCATCAAGCGGTCAATGGGCGGGGTGGGCTATGCCGGCGTCGATAACGACGTATTCTACATGAACCAGACCGTCATGCTGCTGGCCGACGCCAAGAAGATGGTCGAGGAAATCGTCAAGTCGCTCGATTGATTGCACTCACTTCGCGTTCGGGACAGCAAACGACAGGAGAAGATGATGGGATTGCGCAACCGAACTCGTGCAGGGGGCAGAATTGGCGCGCTGGTCCTGGGCGCGGTCATGCTGTCTGCCTGCGCGCAGACCATCGCCAAAAGCCGGGTCGAAAGCGCGCTGGTCGACGCCGGGTTGGGCGAAAAGAATGCCACCTGTATGGCAGAACGGATGGTCGACCGGCTCACCATCAGCCAATTGCGCAAGCTTGAAGGGCTCAAGGCGCGCAATGGTGAAGCGGCCCGGCCCACAACGCTGGATGGCTATATCGACCGCGTTCGGAGGGTGGGCGATGCCGAAGTGCTGGCCGTGACCAGCAGTTCCGCCGCGCTGTGCGCCGTGGGGCTAGGCTGAGACTTGCTATTTCTCCCCGCGATGCGCCACACTGCGCACGGAGAGGGAGAAGATTATGAACCGATTGGCCCTGCATACCTGGGCGTCCGCCGCGCTGCTCGCATCCGTGGGAGGCTGGGCCGCAGCGCCGCTCGCCGCTGAAACGCTCCGGGTGGAGCCGGGCGAGGGCGCGAGCCAGCAATTGCAGGAGGCGCTGATCCTGGCCGCGCCGGGTGATGTGATCGAACTGGGCGCAGGGCGCTTCACCTTGACCGACGGCCTCAGTCTTGATGTCGATGGCGTAACCGTGCGGGGCGCAGGCATGGGCGCCACCGTGCTCGATTTCACCACGCAGGCGGGCGCGGGCGAGGGGCTGCTGGTCACCTCCGACAACGTCACCTTGCGCGATTTCGCGGTCGAGAACCCCAAGGGTGACGGGATCAAGTCCAAGGGCGCGGACAACATCATCTATTACCGCGTCCGGGTGACGTGGACCGGCGGGCCCAAAGCCGAGAATGGGGCATACGGCATTTACCCTGTCGAAAGCACCGGCGTGCTGATCGATGGTTGCACGGTTTCGGGCGCTTCGGATGCCGGTATTTATGTCGGACAGTCCAGGGACATCACGGTCCGTTATTCCGTTGTCGACTATAATGTTGCCGGGATCGAGATCGAAAACAGCCGGGATGCGATCGTCCATCACAACCTGGCGACCCGCAACACTGGGGGCATTCTGGTGTTCGATCTGCCCGGCCTGCCCGTGATGAACGGGGGCAATGTCGTCATCACCGATAATGTGGTGGTCGACAATGATACCACCAACTTTGCTCCTCCGGGCAATATCGTTGCCGGCGTGCGGCGGGGCACGGGGATCATGGTCATGGCGAACGAGAATGTCGTGATCGCGCGCAACCGGATTGATCGCAATCCGACCGCGGCCGTGATGGTCATCAGCTACCCCAACGCCTTTGATGATGCGCGCTATAATCCCACACCGCGCAAGGTGTTCATCAGCAACAACGCCTTTGGCCGGAACGGCGATGATCCGCAGTTGGCGGGCGCCCCGATGCTGCTTGCGGCGTTTGGCGGGCAGCTGCCGCCGATGATGTGGGACGGGCTGGGTGATGCGCCGACGGCGTTGGGATCAGAGGATGCGCGCGCGTGGTCCTTGAACCTGCCCGCGCAAGGCGCGAGTTTTGACAAAGCCAACCCGGCGCCGCTTCAGCTCGGCGTGCCGATGCAAAGCGCCGCCCGCGCCAATCCCGGCGCGCCAGCGGAGATGGAAGCGCGGTTGCAATGAGGCGCAGTGTCGGCCTTCTGCTGGGCGCTTGCGCCACCTTTGGCGCGGTCCTCGCCCATGCCACGGTGGCACCGCCTGCGCTGGTCCATGATGCGGCGGTGCTGGACGCAAGTTTTCCCAAGCGCTTGAGCGATTATGGCTTCTTTCACGATGCCCGCGCACAGGCGCCTGCGGTCGGGGTGACGCCTTACGCGCTCAATACGCCCTTGTGGTCAGACGGCGCAGACAAGCTGCGCTTCATCTACCTGCCGCAAGGCACGCAATTGACCGCCAATGGAGAGGGCTTGCTGCAATTCCCGGTGGGCGCGGCGATCATCAAGACCTTTGCCTATGGGACAGGGGCAGACCGCCGGTTGATCGAAACCCGCGTGCTGCTGCACCGTGCCGATGGCTGGACCGCGCTGCCCTATCGCTGGAATGACGAACAGACCGAGGCGACACTGGCGCTGACGGGCGGCAGGGTGGATCTCGTCACTCCGGCGGGTGAAGCGATTTCCTATGCCATCCCCAACAAGAACCAGTGCAAGGGCTGCCATGCCAAGGATGGTGCGGTGATCCCGATTGGCCCCAAAGCGCGCAATCTTTCGCGCGCGTGGCTCGGCGATATGGAGCGCAAGGGCTGGCTTGCGGGGGACATCGCCGGCGGTGACCGCTTGCCGGACTGGCGCACCCACGCCAGCGGCCCTGCTGCGCCGCTGGCGCGCGCCTATCTCGATGTGAACTGCGCGCATTGCCACCAGCCGGGCGGGGCGGCGTCCAATTCGGGGCTGGATCTGCGCTGGGAGCAGGACAGCGCGCCCGCGCTCGGCATCATGAAACGCCCCGTCGCGGCGGGCCGCGGGGCGGGCGGGCATGAATTCTCGGTCTTGCCGGGGCAGCCGGACAAATCCATCGTGCTCTACCGGATGAACAGCGCAGAGCCGGGCATCGCCATGCCCGAACTCGGCAAATCGAGCGTTGATAAACAGGGCGTTGCCGTGGTGCGACGCTGGATTGCGGAGATGGATACGCCATGAAATGGGTCTGGCGCGGGCTGCTCGCGCTCTTCGGCATCGTTGTGATCGCCTTCCTGATCTTCCGCACGCCCGATACCGATGCGGATGAAATGCGCGCCAAATATGGCGGGCCGCCATCGCAATTCGTGGCCATTGGCAATGGTGTAACCGTGCACTTGCGTGACGAGGGGCCAAAGGACGCGCCTGCGATTCTGCTGCTCCACGGGTCCAACGCCGATCTGCACACGTGGGAGCCGTGGGTGGCGGCGCTGAAGGGGCAATACCGGGTGATCCGATTCGATCAGGTCGGCCATGGCCTGACCGGGCCTGACCCCCGTCATGATTACAGCCGCGACAATTATGTGGCCGATATCCTTGAGGTGGCCGATGCGCTGGGCTTGCGGCAATTCATCCTCGCCGGCAATTCGATGGGCGGCAAGCACGCGCTGGCCTTTGCCGTGGCGCACCCTGAGAGGTTGACCGGTTTGGTCCTGGTGGATGCCAGCGGCGGGCCGATGCTGAAGATGGAAGGCGATACGCTCACGGACGAGGTGGACACTGCCGAGGATAGCGGCGGCGGCAATATCGGTTTTGCCATCGCCCAGACGCCAGGGATCAACCGGCTGGTCGAACAGATCACGCCGCGCAGCCTGATCGCGCAGAGCCTTGAACAATCGGTCTCGGTCAAATCGGTGGCAAGCGAAGCGGCGGTGGATCGGTACTGGGAGCTGTTGCGCTATCCCGGCAACCGGCGAGCGACCCTGAAGCGCTTTGGCTATCCCTATGATCCGCTGACCGAGGCACAAATTGCCGCGATCGCTACCCCGGCGCTGATCCTGTGGGGCCAGGAAGACCGCCTGATCCCGGTTCAGGCGGGGCGATGGCTGGCCAAGACGATGCCCGATGCCACGCTGGCGGTCTATCCGGGCATCGGCCATCTGCCGCATGAGGAGGCCGTGGCGGCGACTCTTGGTGATCTCGTGCCGTGGCTTGCCGAACACGCATCGGCAACAAAACCCCGGTAATTCCCGCCCGCACCCGCTCGCGCACTGGACGCCCGGAACGCGGCTGCCCTACAGTCGTTCGCATCTGCACACCAAATCGAAAGGGCCGCGGCTTTGCGCAAACTCGGGATCATCGGCGGCATGAGCTGGGTGTCGACCGCGACCTATTACGAACGCATCAATCGCATCATCCAGAAACGCGCTGCCCCAATGGCCAGCGCGCCGCTGCTGATCGAAAGCCTCGATTTCTGCCAGCTTTACGCGCTGCGCGAGGAACGCGATTGGCAGCGTGCCGCCGGCGTGCTGACCGACAGCGCGCGCCGGCTTGAGGCCGCCGGCGCACAAGCGTTGATCATCGGTGCCAATTCCATGCACCGCCTGTATGATGATGTTGCCGCGGCGGTGGACATTCCGATCCTTCACATCGCTGAATGTGTCGGTCTGGCGGTGAAGCGTCTTGAGATAAACAATGCCGCCGTGCTCGGCACCCGCAATGTCATGACCGAAAGCTTCTACCGCAAACGTCTGGTCGCGCACGGGATCGACCTGCTGCCGCCCAATCTCGACTACGTCGAGATGATGGATAAGATCATCTATGACGAACTGATGGTGGGGAAAGTCACCCGCGAGGCCGAACGCACGATGAAGACTATCATCACCAACAAGGCGCAGGAGGGGGCCGAAGCGATCATTCTGGCCTGCACCGAGCTTGATCTGGTGGTGGATGTGAACGCGAACGTGCTACCCATCTTTGACAGCACGCGAATCCACTGTGAGGCCGCCGCCGACTGGATCCTGGAACAGGACGCGGTGGGATAATCCTCCACTCATCCGTTCATGCGGGCACTTTGCCGCGTTGTGGCACCGCAAGGGGTGCATGTTGTTAAATGTCGCGTCTACGGAGCACGAGGATTTTGTCACGGAAACGTATCAGGCATTATCCGGGTTCTTCGGGTCGCACCGATGGGCCCTTGGGGCCGTTCTCCTCCCCCCCAATCACCGGAGGGCGGCCCCATATCTCATCATGCTAAAGTGTCGGTATCTTGCACGATTTGTGCGGTGTTCCTGCCCCGTTCCCGTTGAGAACCTGGCCTCGCTCCCCTAATCGCCTGGGTTGTGATGACCCGCGCTCCCTATGCCGCCGACCCCGAGGCTCACGGCCCGCGTGAATTTGCCAGAGCAAGCGACGGCGAGCAGCGCGGCCCCCGCAGCGCTTTTCAGCGTGACCGGGACCGCATCATCCATTCGATGAGCTTCCGGCGGCTGAAATCCAAGACTCAGGTGTTCATCGCGCCCGATAGCGATCACTACCGCACCCGCCTGACCCACAGCCTTGAAGTCGCGCAGATTGGCCGGGTGATCGCCCGCGCTTTGCGCCTTGACGAGGATCTGACCGAAGCCTTGTGCCTTGCGCATGATCTGGGCCATCCGCCCTTCGGCCATGCAGGCGAGGCGGCGCTGTCGGACTCGCTGGAGCGTCACGGTGGTTTCGATCACAACGCGCAGGCGCTGCGCACGGTGATGCGGATCGAGTGCCCGTACCCCGAGCATGACGGGCTGAACCTCACTTGGGATCTGCTGGAAGGCCTTGCCAAGCACAATGGCCCGGTCATCGCGCCGAATTGGGCGCTGGCGGAACTGGACGCGGCGTTCCCGCTGCAACTTGCCACCTGGCCTTCGCTCGAAGCGCAGGTTGCCGCCGTGGCGGACGACATTGCCTACGACAATCACGACATTGATGATGGCCTGCGCGCAGGCTTTCTCAGCCTTGATGACCTGCTCACCCTCGATTTCCTCGCAGACCAATGGCGGAGTGTCGAAAAGCGCTTTCCTCAGGCCCCGCGTGAGCGTCTGCTGCGGGAGATGATCCGCGACCAGATCGGCCTGATGGTGAATGATGTGATTGAACACACGGCAGCGCAGGCCAAAGGCTGCGTGTCGGTGGCCGACGTGCGCGGGGCAGGGCAGCAGCTTGCGGGATTTTCGCCCGCGATGGCTGCCCAGGAACGGCGGCTCAAGACCTTCATGTACGAACGGCTTTACTACCATCCCGAACAGGTCGCCGCCGCTACCCGCGCGCGTGATGTGGTGGCGCGGCTCTATGCAGCCTACGCGCAGGATGCGACCCTGATGCCCGCTGACTGGCAGGCTCGCCTGCCCGGGCGCGATCCGGAGCGCGCGCGCGTGATCGCCGACTTTATCGCAGGGATGAGCGATCGATTTGCGATGCAGACCGTCAACCAGATTTATGGCGAACGTCCCCTGGGTCTCACCAATGTCTGACCCGCGCCCCATCGGGCCGGTGCGTGTCGCCTTGGTTGGTGCAACAGGGCTGGTCGGGCGCCGCGTTATCGAGGTGTCCAGCACGGGCGATGACGTGCGGATCGTCGGCATCGCCCGGCGTGAAGCCGCCCTGCCACCGGGAGCGCGGATGGAGATGTTCGTGTCCGAGCCGGACAAGTGGGGCGATGTGTTCGATGCCGTGCGCCCGCGGGCATTGATCTGCGCGCTCGGCACCACCTGGAAAAAGGCCGGACGCGATGAGGCGGCCTTTCGCGCAGTCGATCACGATCTGGTGATCGCCACAGCCGAAGCGGCCAAGCGCGCCGGAGTGCCCAACATGGTGCTGGTGAGCGCCGCTGGGGCCGATGCGCAGTCCAAGACGCTGTATATGCGGGTCAAGGGCGAGACCGAAAACGCGCTGTCGCGGATCGGTTTCAAGCGGCTCGATATCCTCCATCCCGGTCTGCTGCGCGGCGAGCGTGAGGGCGATCTGCGCTTTGCCGAGCGCGCTGCCATTCTGGCCGCGCCGTTGATCGACCCGCTGCTGTCGGGATCATGGACGCGGTACCGTTCGATCGACGCAGGGCTGGTGGCCGAGGCTGCGCTGGGCCTTGCGCTGCGCCGTGCGGGCGGGCGCTTTACGCACGACAGCGAATCGATGCGCCGTGCGGCCCGTGAATGGCGCCGCGTGGGCGAGACAGGAGAGGCGGCATAATGGATTGGGCTTTTGTTTTCAGCGCGGTGAACCTGCTGGCGCTGATCGCGTGGGTAGCTTTGATCCTGCTGCCGCGCTGGCCCGCGTTGCTATCGGCCATTCTGTATTTGGGCGTGGGCCTGCTGTGCCTGATCTACGCCACCGGACTGATCGGGCTGTTGACTGGATTGATCCCCAATGACGGCGGCGGCGGGGCTGATTTTACCACGATTGCGGGCGTACGCGCGATCTTTGGCAGCGATGCCGGGGTGACGATCGGCTGGACGCATTACCTGGCCTTCGACCTGTTTGTGGGCCTGTGGATCGCACGCGATGGCGATGCGAAGAACATTTCGCGGTTGATTCAGGCGCCGGTTTTGCTGGCGACGTTCATGGCGGGGCCGTTGGGTCTGCTGGTGTGGCTGGGCCTGCGTGAGCCGATTGCGCGGCGGCAGGGGCGGTTTCGCTAGACCCGCACGGGCGCATCGGCTTATTCTCCTCGCCAAACAGCTTTTGGGAGAGAGCACACCATGGCGCACACCGCTCACCACGATCACACGACCTTCGATGCGATCCTGCATTTTTGGGCCGCGGCGCGGCCCGATGGCCCCGCCTTCGATCAGGACGGACGGGTGACGACCTATGCGCAAGCAGATGTTCTGACCCGTCAGATCATCGCGCTGCTTCAGGGGCGCGGTGTGGGCAAGGGGGACCGGGTCGCATGGCTCGGCAAGAACCGCGACATCTATTACATGATCTATATCGCTGCGGCGCGCATGGGCGCCGTGATGGTGCCGATCGGCTGGCGGCTGGCGCCGCCCGAAATCGCCTATATCCTCGGGGATACCGGGGCAAAGCTGCTGTTTGCCGATTCCGAATTGATGGACATGGCCCGGCAGGTCGCGGGTGATCTGCCCGCCAAGCCCGAAGTGATCGAAGCCGAAACCGCACGCACTGAAGCCGCCGGTCTTGCGCCGGCCGATTACACGCCGCCCGGGCCACACGATCCGGTGCTGCAGCTTTACACCTCGGGCACCACGGGCAATCCCAAGGGGGCGATGCTGACCAACACCAACCTGTTCGGGCTGCGCGCTGCGGGGCTGGCAGCAGGACTGGAATGGCAGTTTTATGAGCCGGACGATTGCATGCTGGTGGCCATGCCTTGCGCCCACATCGGCGGCACGGGCCTGGTCAACATCGCGGTTGCCAACGGCGTGCGTTCGCTGGTGCTGGCCGAGTTCACGCCTGATGGTGTGATCGACGCGGTCAACGCAGGGGCGACGCACATGTTCATCGTGCCTGCTGCGTTGCAGATGGTGGTGCAGCATCCGCGGGCGGCCAGCACTGATTTCAGCCGACTCAAATACCTCCTTTATGGCGCTGCGCCGATGCCGCTCGAACTGCTCAAGGAAGCAGTGCGAACGATGCCGAAATCGGGGTTTCTGCAAGCCTATGGCATGACCGAGACGACAGGTACGGTGTCCTACCTTCCGGCAGAGGACCACGCGCTGGAAGGCAACCGGCGGATGCGTTCAGCGGGCAAGGCGTGCCCGGGCGTACGGATCGAAGTGCGCGGGCCTGACAATCAGGAGTTGGCACGCGGCGAGATTGGCGAGGTTTGCGTGCTTTCACCCTCGAACACGCCGGGTTACTGGAACCTGCCGCAAGCCACGGCAAACACCATCGATCCTGATGGCTGGCTCCACACCGGGGATGCCGGGATCATGGACGATGATGGCTACATCTATATCCAGGATCGCATCAAGGACATGATCATCTCTGGCGGAGAAAACGTCTATCCCGCTGAAGTCGAAAGCGCGATTTACGGCCACCCCGCCATCGCGGAAGTCGCCGTGATTGGCATACCGAGCGCCAAGTGGGGCGAAGAGGTGAAGGCGTGCGTGGTGCCCAAACCGGGCCATGAGATCGACGCTGACGATGTGATCGCCTGGGCGCGCGCGCGGATTGCCGGGTTCAAGGCGCCCAAAAGCGTCGATGTCATCCCGATGATGCCGCGCAACGCCAGCGGCAAGATCCTGCGCCGCGAACTGCGCGGGCCGTATTGGGAAGGGCAGGAGCGCCAAGTTTCATGACGATGCTTTCATGAGGGCGCTTTCGTGACGGCAAAACAACACGCGCCCGCAACCGAACGCAATCGCGAACCCATCGCCGAGGTGCTCGCGCGCGAGCTGCCGTCATCCGGCACTGTGCTCGAAATTGCAGCAGGCACGGGGGAGCATGCGGTGTTCTTCGCGGGCGAATTCCCTGCGCTGGGTTGGCAGCCGACCGACCCTTCGGCGGAAGCTGTTGCGTCGATCGCCGCCTACCGGCAGGATTATGCGGGCGATAATCTCGCCATGCCGCTGATGCTCGATGCTGCCGCGCCAGATACCTGGCCGTTCGCTGGCATTCGGGATTTTGATGCCTGTGTCTGCATCAACATGGTCCATATCAGCGTTTGGGACGCCACCATCGGAGTATTCAAAGGGTGCGCCCGCGTGCTTTCGCAGGCGGCACCGATCATCCTTTATGGGCCGTATCTGGAGGACGGTGTTGCAACAGCACCGTCCAATCTTGAATTTGACCGATCGCTCAAGGCGCGCAATCCGGCCTGGGGCCTGCGCAACCTCAATGCTGTTGACCACGTGGCAGCCGATCATGGATTTGTGCGCGCCAGCCGATACCAGATGCCCGCCAACAATCTCATGCTGGTCTATCGCAAGGGCTCGTCATAGCGGGTTGGCCGCGTTGCCAACCATCCGGCGCCAGACGTAACGTCTTGCGCGGCCTACCCGAACGCGATCCATCGACGTCCGTGCTTCCGGCCGCGCGAGACCCGTTCATTCTTGCTCGGGACGACGTTCCTCAACTTCGTCAGCACCGGTCATTTTTTCTTCGGGAAACTGCATGTTCGGGTTCGTCTTGACGTCAACGTCATCGACACTTTGGCCCTCTGCGGTGCCCAGATTTTCGACATCCTGCTCATTATCACCGCCCATCATCTCGGACGTTCCACCGTCCTGCTGCGTGGTCGGTTCGCTGGCCGTGTCGGAGCCGGAACCGCAACCCATCAGCGCAAGACTTGCCAATGATACCGCGACGATTGCATTAATTTTCTTCATGTCGGCTCTCTCCAAATCCCAGGTCGATAATAAACTCCTGTGTGATGAAGCGTTACGCGCTCATCAAGGGCGCACATTAACATAAGTCGCAAGAACGCGCAGCCGGCACAACCGTGCTCACGAAAGGCAGCTACTTTCTGCGGATCACAATGGCGGGGGCCGGAGAGCGGACCTGTTTCTGCCTGCCTCGTGTGAGCGTAGCCAGGCTATCCTGTGGAAAGCCTTTAAGGGCCTTTCCGGAGAGCTGCCCGTTTAATGGGCATCAACGCGATGTCTCGAAATGGCGCAGCCTATTGCTTGGGCAAGGTTGGAAAACTGCGCCCCTAAGCCGCGAATATAACGTCAGTTTCTAGGCGGAGTAACGCCAGTGGGGACGCAAATCATCAGGCACGCGGATAGGATTTTACCCGGTACCGGGTGGCCCGCAACGCACGCCACCCGGTACCGGCCAAGAATATTATGCCGCTTTATTGATCACATTAGTCGATGGCGCGTTCACCTGCGCGGCCCACCGACTTGATGTCTTCGCCTGCGCCCTTGACTGTGTTGCAGGCCGAAACGGTCAGCGTGAGTGCGGCAAGGGCGGCAGCAACAAGTACATTGCGAATCATTTATCAGTTCCTTTTTGTCGATCGCGTTCGATCAACGCGTGGTTCTGCATAATCTTTCCTGACAATGACGTGAAGCACCGACCTCCCCGAAGAAATCAGATTTCCTTTTCAACCTCGCGTGAGGCGGATTGGAGGTCTTCGCCCGCACCTTCGACGGTGTTGCAGGCGCTTGCGGCCAGAATGGCGGGCACGGCAGCAAGAGCGAGGATCAAAGTTCGTGTCATCATGGTGATATTCCTTGGTATTGTCACGTGGCCAAGTACCGTCTCACCTGCATCAAAGGTCCATTCTACTCGCCGGAATGCACCCTCAATCGGGCGAGTTGCCGCTCCCGCCACGCGATCAACAATCCAGCGGCGATAATCAGGGGCGCACCGACCCACAGGCTAGCGGGTGCAGCGCGGTCAAACACATAGAACCCATACAGGCTTGCCCAGATCAGCGCGGTGTAGTCCATCAGCAAGATCACCGCCGCCGAGCCGAAGCGCAGCGATGTCGTCAGCAGCATTTGCGCCGCCGCGCCAACCAGCCCCATCCCGAGGATCAGCGCCCAGGTTAGCGGATCATGCGCGGCGAAAACGAACGGCAGCGCAATGGCGGCGACGGGCAGGCTCAACGCGGCAAACCAGAACACGATGCTCCACGGATTTTCGGTCGTGTTCAGATCCTGGATCTGGAAACTGATCAGCGCCACCATAAACGGCGCAACAAGGCCCACCGCCACGCCCGCCAGCGTCACGCCTTCATGCAGGCCGGAAAAGGGCTGCATCACCACGATCACGCCCGCAAAACCGATCACAACCGCGCCCCAGCGATATGGCCCGATCCGTTCACGGAACAGCACGATGGCAATCAGTACGGCAAAGACAGGCGCGGTGAAGCCGAGTGTCGTCGCCTCGGTCAAGGGCAGCAGCAGTACGGCGCCATAGGTGAACAGCATGCCGACCAGTCCGGTAGCGGCGCGCCGGGCGTGGGCGGGGAGGCGCTGCGTTTTGAGCATGGCCAGCCGCCGGGTCAGCGCCAGCCCCGTTCCCAGCAGCATGACCGTGAGCAATTGTCGCCAGAAGATCAGCTCGATCAGATGCGCGCCCCGATCGCCTGCCAGTTTCACCAGCATTCCCATCGTCGCCAGCGCCAGCGCAGCGAGCAGTCGCACGCCGAGCGCAAGCAGAGGGCGGGGGCGAGCGATCGAGCCATCCATCGCAGGTTCGCTTGGCCGAGCGGCAGGGATTGCGCAAGCCGCCTGCGCAGGTACAGGCGAGGCTTCATGGAGATGATCGCCCAATTCGCCCTGCTCAGCGATGCCGCGCAGCTTGCGTGGGCGGGCGCCGCATTGTGGGTCATTGCGGCGTTCGCAGGCATTATGGAGCGCCGTCGCGGCAAGCGGCGCGATGTTGCCCGGCTTGAACAGGTCGGCTGGGTGCCGTGGACCGGCCTGTTCATGCTCGCCGCGATTGCGGGCGGCGGATGTCTGGCTATGAGCCTGCCGGTTGTAATCGGCGGGTTGGCAGCCGGCTAGGATTTCACACGCACGTGAACGATGCCGCAGGCGTCACAAGCACGGAGTCGAAGCCGAAGGCGCAGACGTGCGAAGCACACCTGCACGCTCGCCGGGCTGGTTAGCGATCCGCCTGCCTTACAGGCAGGCCTCCAAATACGCCTGATCGTAGCCGAACTGGCGCGCCTTTTCGAGCGTGTAGGGGCGCAATCCCGAAGCGCGAAATTCGCCGAGGATCTTGCCGTCCTCGGTCTCATCGAGATATTCGAACTTGAACAATTCCTGCGTGACGATCACGTCGCCCTCCATCCCGATGACCTCGGTGATGTTGGTGGTGCGGCGTGAACCATCGCGCAGACGTTTCACCTGCACGATCAGGTCGACGGATTCGGCGATCTGGCGACTGATGGCTTCCTTGGGGATCTTGATGTCGCCCATCAGGATCATGTTTTCCATACGGCCAAGGCATTCGCGCGGGCTGTTGGCGTGGAGCGTACACATCGAACCATCGTGACCGGTGTTCATCGCGGCCAGAAGATCGAAACACTCCGCGCCGCGAATTTCCCCGAGGATGATGCGGTCAGGACGCATACGCAGGGCGTTCTTCACGAGGTCCCCGATGGTGATCGCGCCTTGACCTTCCAGGTTCGGCGGGCGGGTTTCCAGCGGCAGCCAGTGCGGCTGTTGCAAGCGGAGTTCCGCCGCGTCTTCGATCGTCAGCACGCGCTCGCCCGGGTCGATCATCTTCGACAAAGCGTTGAGCATGGTGGTCTTACCCGAACCCGTACCGCCTGAAATGACGATATTCATCCGGCACGCGCCCGCGATTTTCAGCGCGGTGCACATCTTGTCCGACATCGAACCAAAGTCGCGCAGCATATCGAGCGTGATCGGCTTTTCGGAAAACTTACGAATCGAGATCGCCGTGCCGCGCAAGGACAGTGGCGGCACGATCACGTTGACACGTGAGCCATCTTTCAAGCGGGCATCAGCCAGGGGCGTGGTCTGATCAACGCGGCGGCCGACCATGTTCACGATCCGCTGGGCGATCTGGAACAGATGCTGTTCATCGCGGAACCGGATCGGAGCGAGGATCAGCTTGCCCTTCTTTTCGATGTAGGTCTGGTCCGGGCCGTTGACCATGATATCAGTGATATCCGGATCGTTGAGCAATTCTTCGAGCGGACCGAAGCCGAGAAGCTCGTCGATCAGCACCTTTTCAAGTGCAAACTGTTCGCGCCGGTTCAGTGTGACCTTCAGTTCGGCCAGCACTTCCAGGATGATGGGCCGGAATTCCTCGGACAGCTCTTCCTTGGACAAGGTTGCTGCCGCTTCGGGATCGACGCGTTCGAGCAGGCGCGGCAGCACCTGTTCCTTGATCTTGTGAACACTGGCTTCAAATCCGCCGACTTCGGAATCGCCGGTGTTGATGGCGGTCATTCGTTCGTTGAGGCGGTCCATCGCGTCGGCGGTGGAGGTCGGGCGGCTGGATGATGATGGCGCGGGCGCGGCAGCGCCTTCACCGGGGATTGGTGGAAATTGTTCGCCGCCACGCGCTGCGGAGCTGCCAGAGCCCTTCATCGGGCGTGCGACACCAAACGCGGGCCTTCCGCCCGGCCCTAGTCCGCCTGCATTGCCCTTTTTGCCGAATGCGCTCATTCCCAGCCCCCGAGGCTTTCAATTTATGTGCGTACCTCGGCGCAATCATGCGAAGGGTACGTCTCGAAGCATGGTGAATAGAATGGAAAGGTTGTTTCTTTCTTAAGCGCGGCGGCCCCGCCCACGGCCCTGTTTCCGCACTGGCCTCGCGCTGATCCCGGCCAAAACGCTGGGGCGGATCGTATCAGAGACAAAACGGAATGCGACGTGTGATCGGGGGGCTTGCCGTTGATGTGCGGTCGGCTAGAGCGGGCGAGGGGACGGTTATCGAGGGAATTTCCATACTATGTGCGGCATCATCGGGATTGTGGGCAACAGCAGTGTCGCTGATCGGTTGGTCGATGGTCTCAAGCGGATGGAATATCGCGGGTACGACAGCGCCGGGATCTGCACGCTTCATGATGGGGCGCTGGTGCGGCGCCGGGCCGAGGGGCGGCTGGTCAATCTGGCGAAGGTGCTGGTCGATGACCCTGCGCCGGGCCTGGTTGGCATCGCCCACACCCGCTGGGCCACCCACGGCGCGCCAACCGCGGCCAACGCGCATCCGCACGCCACGGGGGATGTGGCCATCGTTCACAATGGGATCATCGAAAACTTCAAGGAATTGCGCGCCGAACTCGTCGCAAATGGTCGCACCTTTGAAAGCGAGACCGATAGCGAAGTGGTTGCCCACCTTATCTCTGCCGAGGTTGAGGCGGGGGCCGACCCGGTCGCTGCCGTCCGTTCCGCGCTGCCGCGCCTGCGCGGTGCGTTTGCGCTCGCCATTGCTTTTCGCCAGCATCCCGATTTGCTGATCGGTGCGCGTCTCGGATCGCCGCTCGTGCTGGGCTACGGGCCGGAAGGCGAAGGCGCCGAAATGTATCTAGGCTCTGACGCGCTGGCGCTTGCGCCTCTGACACAGCGCATCGCCTATCTGGAAGAAGGCGATTGGGTCGTGGTGCGCCGCGATATTGCGCAGGTTTACGATGCGCAGAATAACCCTGTTACCCGCGAAATCCGCACGTCGGGCGCTTCAGCAGCGGCGGTGGAAAAGGGCAATTATCGCCACTTCATGCAAAAGGAGATCTTCGAGCAGCCCACTGTGGTGGCGCAGACGCTCAGCTCCTACTTGCGGCGTTCCGACAATTCGGTGGCGCTGCCGCAGATTGATTTCGACCTGTCGAGCATCCGTCGCTTGACCATCGTGGCCTGCGGCACCAGCTTTTACGCCGGGATGGTGGCAAAATATTGGTTCGAACAATTCGCCCGCGTGCCGGTGGATATCGATGTTGCATCCGAGTTCCGGTATCGCAATCCCGTGCTGGAAGATGGCGGGCTGGCCCTGTTCATCTCGCAGAGCGGGGAGACGGCTGACACGCTTGCCGCCCTGCGGCACTGCAAGGCCAACGGCCAGACAATTGGCGTGGTGGTCAATGTGCCGACCAGCACCATGGCGCGCGAGGCAGACCTTCTGCTGCCAACCCATGCCGGTCCGGAAATCGGCGTGGCGTCGACCAAGGCCTTCACTTGCCAGCTCGCCGTGTTGGCCGCGCTGGCCGCGCACATGGCGGTCAAGAAGGGTCGTCTGTCGCGCGAGGCGGAGTCCGAGATTGTGCGGCATCTGCTCGAGACCCCAGCCGCGCTCAACGCCGCGCTTGCGCATGATGACGATATCGCCGCGATGGCGCACCTCGTCGCCCCGGCGCGCGACGTTTTGTATCTGGGCCGCGGGCAGGATTATCCGCTCGCGCTGGAAGGGGCGCTGAAGCTCAAGGAAATCAGCTATATTCACGCTGAAGGTTATGCAGCGGGCGAGATGAAGCACGGCCCCATTGCCTTGATCGACGATGCGGTGCCTGTGGTGGTCATCGCACCGTCAGGGCCATTGTTCGAAAAGACCGTGTCCAACATGGAAGAGGTGCGTGCGCGCGGCGGGCAGGTGGTATTAATTTCCGACGCCAAAGGCATTGCCGAAGCGGGCGAGGGCTGTATCGCCACGATCGAGATGCCGGTGGTTCATCCGCTGATCGTGCCGATGGTCTATGCTGTTCCGGTGCAACTATTGGCCTATCACGTGGCGGTGGTCAAAGGCACCGATGTTGATCAACCGCGTAATCTCGCGAAATCCGTGACCGTGGAATAGCCGAAAGTGCGGGCAAGAATAGAGGCGCCAGATCTGGTTTATTCAGCAGACAAGCGGCAGCGTTCCTTTACCGCAACCTAACCATTGGCATGTATGCCATCGGGCGTGGTCAATCATCCCGCCTCCTTGCCGACGCCGCTAGTGGCTCAATTGCCGTTGTCCGACATTCTGGGATTGTCGCGCAAACCGGCGTTTGATCCTACCCGCTTGCGCAGGGACGAATATGGCGAACTGGCGCAGGCCAGCCGCAATCGGATGATGGCCAATGCGATTGTGGCGGTCTTCGTCGCCGCTGTGTTCGTGCCACTGATCGGGCTGGCATATGTCGCGCCTTGGGCGGGAACATTGGCCCTTATCCTTTACAAATCCCGGCAAACCGATCTGCTGCTGGTCGATCCGGGCCACCGGGCCGGGCCCGCCGCGGTTGAACGGTCGCAGAACCTGAACGCCGTTGCCAGTTCCGTCTGCTGGATCGCGGCGCTGATAGTGTTTCCTTGGCTGGCCGACGGCGCGCAGGCGCTGACAATGTTGCTGGTTGTGCTGGTGTTGATGATTTCATCAACCTTTGTGTTCTCCACCTCACCGCTCAGTGTGCTGATCTACATCGGTATCCTCGGAATGGGCGCGGCAGGCGCATTGGCAATCGAGGGCGAATGGCACGCGGCGTGCGGCGTGATCCTGTTCACCATTGCCAGTCTTGTCGCCACGATTCAGGTGCGATCAACCTTCGTCAAGGCGCGGTTGGCTGAAGCTGCTTTGATCGAAAAGGACGCCGTGGTGTCCCTGCTGCTGCGCGAATTCGAGGAGAACGAGGCCGACTGGCTGTGGGAAGTTGATCCCGCCCGTCGGCTCCGTTCGGTTTCACCGCGCTTCGCCTTTGCACTGGGCCGTGCGCAGGCCGATATCGAAGGCAAACCCCTGCTGGAGATGATCTCTGGCCGCAACTGGGCAAGCGGGCAGTTTCCCCCAAGCCTCCACGATCTGGCTGAGCGTTTGAAGAATCGCGAAAACTTTTCGACCATGTTGGTACAGGTCCAGATTCTGGGTGAAGAGCGCTGGTGGGAGCTGTCCGGCGCGCCGATGCGCGATGAACAAGGGCGGTTCATCGGCTTTCGCGGCGTGGGTTCGGATGTGACTGAACAGCGCAAATCGTCGGAGAAGATTGCCTATCTCGCGCGTTATGACACGTTGACGCAACTGCCTAACCGATTGCATCTGACCGAGGCTTTGGGCGAAGCGCTGCGCTACGCTGTGCAATGGCGCACCCGCTGCGCATTGCTGATGGTCGATCTTGATCGGTTCAAGTCGGTGAATGATTCGCTGGGGCATATGACGGGTGACAAGCTGCTGGGGCAGGTTGCGGCCCGGCTGCAATCGTTGATGGGCGAAAACCAACTGGTCGGACGCCTGGGCGGCGACGAATTCGCTATCGTCATCCGTGATGCCAGCACACCTGGCTGCGTGCGGAGTTTGGCCCGCCGCGTGATCGAGCGTTTGTCCGAGCCCTACCAAGTCGATCATCACACGCTTTATGTGGGAGCCAGCGTCGGGTCTGCCGATGGTCCGCGCGATGGCACAACGGTGGAAGAATTGATGCGCAACGCCGACCTTGCGCTGTATCAGGCCAAAGATGACGGCGGTGGCGAGCATCACCGCTTTGAGCCTGAACTCCACGCCACAGCAGAAGAACGCCGTTCGCTGGAGGCGTCCTTGCGCAAGGCGTTAGGACGCGACGAGCTGGTGCTGCATTATCAACCTGTGGTTGATGCCCGCAGCGAAAGCGTGGTCAGTTTCGAAGCATTGGTACGCTGGAACAGCGCAGAGCACGGCTTTGTCTCACCGGGCAAGTTTATCCCCTTGGCTGAAGACACCCGCCTGATTATTCCGATTGGTCAATGGGTGCTGCGCAAGGCGTGCGAGGAGGCGTGCCATTGGCCGGAACACATCAAGGTCAATGTCAACGTCTCGCCCGAACAGCTGCTTGAACCCGATTTCCATGCAGATGTGGTGCGCACCCTGGCTGAAACCGGGCTCAATCCCGAACGTCTTGAGATCGAAGTGACGGAAAGCATCTTCCTGCGCGATGCCAGCGTGGCGCGCAACGCGCTGGAGCAGGTCATGGCGCTTGGCTGTTCGGTGGCGCTGGATGATTTTGGCACGGGTTATTCATCGCTGGGTTACTTACGCAAACTGCGGTTCTCGACGATCAAGGTCGATCGGACCTTCGTGCAAGGCGCGGCACAGAACAGTGCCGAAAGTCTCGCCATTATCAACGCCGTCGTGGCGATGGCTCAGAGCCTGAAGATGACGACCACCGCAGAAGGGGTCGAAACGGCGGAGGAAGCCGAACTGATCCGCAATCTGGGTTGCGACAAGATTCAGGGGTTCTATTTTGGTCGGCCGATGCCTGCCGACGATGCCCGCGGCCTGTTCCGCGTGATGCAGCAGCAGCGCGCATAACGCGCCAGATCAGGTGCCAGATCACACGGTGGCGAAGGCTTCTACGATGTTGGCGAACAAACGCCGCCCGTCAGCCCCGCCCAGTGCCTCCACCGAAGCAGGTTCAATAGCGCGTTCAGGGTGCGGCATCATGCCCAGTACTCGGCCGTTGGCGCTCAAAACCCCGGCAATATCGCGCGCTGATCCATTGCAAGCAGTCGCATATCGGAAAGCGACACGGCCTTCGCTTTCGATCCGGTCGAGCGTTTCGGCATCGGCGTAGTAATTGCCGTCATGATGCGCGACCGGCACGCGAAGCGTCTCGCCCGCGGCAAAGCCAGCTGTGAAAGGTGATGTGGTGTTAGCGACCGTAAGATCGACGGTGCGACAGATGAAGCGCTGACCGGCATTGCGCAGCAGCGCCCCTGGTAGCATCCGCGCTTCAGTGAGCACCTGAAAGCCGTTGCACACGCCCAGCACCGGCACACCGCGCTGGGATGCGGCCATAACTGCGCGCATGATCGGACTGTTTGCCGCCATCGCGCCCGAACGCAGATAATCGCCGTAGGAAAAGCCGCCCGGCAATGCGATCAGATCAAGCCGGTCTGGCAGATCGGCATCGCCATGCCATACGCGCAGCGCAGGCTGGCCCGATACTGCCTCCAGCGCTGTCGCCATGTCCCGGTCGCAATTGGAGCCGGGGAAGGTGATGACCGCCGCCCGGAACGCCATCAACCTGCGGTCCCCGTTTCAATCGTGAAGCTTTCGATGACCGTGTTGGCGAGCAGTTTTTCGCACATTGCCGTGATCGTGTCGTGATCAGTGCCGTCGGCCAGATCAAGCTCGATCAGCCGACCGATCCGCACGTCTTCGACCTCTGCAAAGCCCAGGCCTTCAAGCGCGTGACGGACCGCGCGGCCTTGCGGATCGAGCACGCCGGGTTTCAATCGGACAAGAACACGCACTTGCATGATTGGTACTCCATTTCGGTCCGCACCGCAGGGGGGCGCGATTTCAGGCCGCTATAACGTTCCGGTGCGCGTGTGCAATCACGCTGTTCGCTCCTGCGCCCCAAGCCCGGGCGCAGCGTTCCTGTCACATTGCGGTCGTCAATTGCCCATGATTGTAACTTGGATGCAACAACTGTCCCAATAACGCCTTCAAACCGGCATCTTGGCGCAACATTGGACAAACCCCTTATCGCGCGAATCGGACAATACTGTCACCGGCGCGGCGAACACATGCTTGGTCCGTTCAAACCTGAAGGGGTTGTCCGATGTCTCTCCGCCTCGATGCATTTCGTACGCTTTATTCCTGTTCTACGGCGCTCGCGGCGGCTGTAGCTTTCGGTGTCGCCGCACCTGCCGCCGCGCAGGACAGCGAAACCACTGAGGCGAGCGAAGGGCAGCTTGCCACCATCATCGTCACCGCTAACCGGCGTGAGGAGAGCCTCCAGGACGTGCCGGTATCTGCCGACATTCTCGATGCTGAACGCGTCGCGGCAATCTTCAGCGGATCGGCTGACATCACCGCGCTGGCCGGAACTGCGCCGGGCCTTAATGTCGAAAGTTCCAACGGCCGCGTTGCGCCGCGGTTCTATATCCGCGGGCTTGGCAACACCGATTTCGATCTGGCCGCATCGCAGCCGGTTTCGGTGCTGCTTGACGATGTCGTGCTGGAAAACGTCACGCTCAAAAGCTTCCCGATTTTTGATGTCGAGCGGGTTGAAGTGCTGCGCGGTCCGCAAGGCACGCTGTTTGGCCGCAACACACCCGCCGGTATCGTAAAGATCGAATCGGTCAAACCGAGCCATGATACAAGCGTGGTTGCGGGGCTTTCATATGGCAGCTTCGACACGGTGTCGCTCAATGGTGCGGTCGGCGGATCAATTGTTGAGGACGTGGTGGCGTTCCGCGCCTCGGCGCAGCTTCAGCGCCGCAGCGACTGGATTGACAACGGCTTCACCGGTCAGGATGACGCCCTCGGCGGCTTCACCGATATCGCGATGCGTGGGCAGCTGCTGTTTACGCCAACCGAGCGTGCGAGCGTTCTGGCCGCGGTCAACTTCCGCGATCTTGATGGCTCGTCCACCATCTTCCGCGCCAACATTCTTGGGCCCGGCAATAACCGGCTCAACAACAATTATGATCGCAACACCGTCTTTTATGACGCCGGCGGCGGCAACGTGGCACAATATCAGCAGTTTGGCGCCACGCTGACAGCGGCCTATGAATTCGACGGCGCAACGCTGACCTCGATCACCAGCCGCTGGACCAGCGAAGGGTCAAGCCGCGGCGATGTCGATGGCGGCAATCTGGCGGGTCCGGGATTCATTCCGTTCGCATCGGACACGCAGGATTCGATCGATCTCAAGCAGACCACACAGGAAGTACGGCTGGCCTCAAACGGCAGCGGACCGCTCACCTGGCAGGTTGGCGGGTTCTATTTCGAAAGCGATTTTGATGTGACCACGGTGGGCTTTACCTTCCCCCCGCCGGTGACCGTCAACCACACCAACGAAGCATGGGCGCTGTTCGGTCAGGTGGGCTATCAATTGACCGATACGCTGCGCGCCACCGGGGGCATCCGTTACACCGATGATCAGAAGGACTTTTTCGTTCGTTCGGGCGCCGCGCCGCAGCCGCGCAGCGTGCAGGATGACCAGTTCGACTGGGATGTCAGCCTGTTCGCCGACCTGTCGCCTGACGTGAGCGTTTACGGCAAGATCGCCAATTCCTTCCGTGGGCCGACCATTCAGGGCCGCGACGTGGCCTTCTTCAACCCGCCGTCAGTGGCGCAATCGGAGAATATCACCTCCTACGAGGTGGGCTACAAGACGGAATTGGCTGATCGCCGGGTGCGTCTGAACGGGGCAGTCTATTACTACACGGTCGAAAATCCGCAGTTCACGGCCGTTGGCGGGGCGGGCAACCTCGTGCAGCTTATCAACGCCAACAAGGGTGAGGGATACGGCGTCGAATTTGATGGCGCCTTCCAGATTACGCCTGCGTTTCTGGTGACGCTGGGCGTTGCGTATAACAATACCGAGATCAAGGATCGCAATCTCGAAGTCGGCACCTGTGCGCAATGCACTGTGACCGATCCGACCCGCACAGTGGCCGGGGCCTTTGGTCCGGTCACATTTGCTGCGATTGACGGAAACCCCTTCCCCAATGCCCCGGAATGGAGCGGCGATTTCACCGCCCGCTACGCCATTCCGGTGGGCAGCGCGGGCGAGTTTTTCGTCTTCACAGACTGGGTGTTCCTGGGGGACACCAATTTCCTGTTGTATGAAAGCCGCGAATTCAACGCCAAGAGCCGGATCGAAGGCGGCCTGAGGGTCGGCTATTCGGGCGCCGACGGGCAGTGGGAAGTGGCTGCCTTTGCGCGCAACATCACCAATGAAGACAACGTGCAAGGCGTCATCGACTTCAATAATAACACCGCCTTCGTCAATGATCCGCGGATCATCGGCGTCAGTTTCGGCGTTAAGTACTAAGGGCGAGCCTTCCTCGCGAAGGAAAAACCGAAGGGGAAAAAGCCGGCAGGGGGCGACCTGCCGGCTTTTTCTTTGATCGCTATTCCGCTTTCGCTTCGGGCAGGACGTTAAATTCGACCGCGTCCTCGGGCGCGAGGTATTCAAGCGCGGTTCGATAGATGTCTTCGGGTGTGATCGCGGCCATTACCGATGGTATCGCAAGAAAGCGATCCAGCCGTTGCGGCTCGCTTTGGGCGCGTGCGGTGAGCGCGGTCCAGCCGCCCAGATCCTTGAGCGCATTGTTATATTCTTCAAGATAGGGCTTGCGCGCCCGCTCCAGCACATCGGCATCGAGCAGGCCTTTGCGCAGATCCGCAATCAGCCCCTGCAGCGCGGCGCGGCTCGCTTCGACCTGGTCGGCTGCCACGGACGTGCTGATGATGAAATTGCCATAACCGGGGTAATAACGGCTGGGTTGCGAGCCGGCAGAAGGCGAATAGGCCTGCCCAAGTTCCTCGCGCAGACGGTCCGTCAGTTCCAGCCTCACGATGCGCGACAAGAGATCGAGCCGCAGTGTTTCGCCAAGATCGCTGTCATCAGTGGTCGGCCAGTACCATTGCAGCAGGGCCTGATCGGGCTCGCCTTTGTGGGTCAGGATGCGCTGACCCCTTGTATCGGTGAACGTGCGAATGCGGTTCTCGGTGCGCGGATTAAACGCGGCCTCTCGCTGGGGCAGTGCACCCAGCGTGGCGGCGACCGCGGCGATCGCTGTGTCTTCATCAAGATCGCCGACCAGTGCGACTTCGATTGCGCCGCGCGCCAGACGATCGCTGATGGCAGCCCGTAAGCCATCGTAATCGAGCGCGAAGAACGCCTCCTTGGATTGGAGGCTGAAGCGCGGATCATTGTCCGAAAGGATCGCACCGCTTGCCAAAGACAGCGCTCGGCTGGGGGTGGAATCGAGCGTGTTGAAGAAGTTGTCGATATTCTTGCGATACCGCTCCACGCCTTCGGGCCGGTAGCCCGGATCGGTCAGTGTCGCTGTCAGCACCTGCATTTGCTGCAGCAGATCGCGCGGGGTGGTAAGGGAGGATGCGGTGAAGACGTCGGTTGCGCTGCCCAAGCCAAAGCTGACGCTGCGGCCTGCCAGCACGCTCGCAATCTCATCCTGACTATGCTTGCCAAGCCCGCCTGCCGCCAATGAACTGGTGAGGTAGGTGGCAAGTGGTGCATCGCGGGTGTTCATCAGATCGCCGCCGTCCATCGCGAAGGCGACGGAAATGCGGTCCTTGCGCACATCGGTGCGCTTGAGGTTAAGCCGCACGCCGTTGGCAAAGACGATCCGCCGGATGCCGAGCCGCTCCTCAACGCTGTCAGATACCACCGTGCCTGGCGTGCCGAAATCGCTGTAGCCAAAGGCCAAGGGCCCGGTATCGACCGGGGCAGCGATCGCAAGCGCCATGCCGTCTTCAAAGGCAGCGCGTAAGCCCGCCTCTCCGCCTTCGGGTGCCAAGCGACCTACAAAGCGGATCAGCGGGCTCTCCAGCGGCGCAGCATCGGCTTTGACAGCCTCCCACAGCGCCTGCGGGGTCATCTCAGGAGCAAGCCGCTCAAACTCGGCCAATTGCCATTCGGGTGTCACCGGGACACGCTCATTGCCGACAAGCGCAAGCGCCGCGTTCGCAAAGGCACTGTTGCTGCGGGTGTCTGCGGACTTCACCGCGTTTTCCAGCGAGGTGCGGATATTGGCGAGCTGTTCGTCAACTTCGGCCTGGGTGAAACCGAAAGCCAGCGCCTGATTGACCTCCCGCGTCGCGGCCAGCACGCCCTTTTGCCATTCGCCATCAGCGCTGCTGACCGAAAGGCTGGTGATGCGCGCATCTTCGAAGATGTCGCCCGAGCCAAACTGCGCTCCGCGAAATGGCGCATCGGCACCGCGAGCAAGCCGTGCAAGGCGACGGCCGATGACCCCATAGCCAACACCGCGCAACAACCCGGCCCTGCGATTGGCGATAGTATCCGGCTCCTCGCGCCACGGTGCGAGGCGGCTGATGGTGACGCTCTCTGGCAAGGCGGGGTCGAGGTGAATATCTGTCAGGCCTTTGCGGGTCACATCGATCGGTCCGGCGACAGGCTTTACCGGGGCTGAGGCAGGGGCCCAGTCGGCAAAGCGCGTTCGGATTGCAGCTTCGACCACGTCGACCGGAAAATCGCCGACAACCACCACTACGGTGTTCGATGGGCGATAGGTGCGCTCGTAAAGCGCACGAATCTGCGCAGCGGTCGCGCCCTCAAGCACCTCGATCGTGCCGATCGGCAAACGCTCGGTATAGCGCGCACCCGGCGCGACAAAGGCGGCGTTGTCTTCGTAATTGCGCTGCTGGAAACCGGCCCGGTCGCGCCGCTCGGCCAGGATGATACCGCGTTCGCGCTCGACTGCGTCCTGCGCAATCGTAAGCTCGCTCGCCGTTTCGCGCATCAGCATCAGCGCGATGCCCAGCAACGCCTCGTTATTGCGCGGCAGGTTGAGCAGATAGGTGATCGCTTCGAACCCGGTCGAGGCATTGGTGTCCGCGCCAAAGGCCAGCCCTTCGCGTTCGAGCAATTTGATCATCTCGCCTTCGGGGATGCCGTTAGATCCGTTGAAGGCCATATGTTCGAGATAATGGGAAAGACCGCGTTCGGTGTCGGTTTCTTCCAGCGCGCCCGAATCGATCCGCATCCGCACCAGCGCCGTGCCAGCAGGCGTGGCATTGCGCCGGATGATATAGCGCATCCCGTTGTCGAGCTGCCCGAATGTGTAGCCGGTATCAACCGGAACATCGCTTTCCTCGAAAGCCCACGTCGGTGCGGGCGGTTCAGCCGGTCCCTGGACGGAGGGCGCATCCTGCGCAGCGAGGGCAGTGGTAAAGGCAAGCGGCGATAAGGCCAGGAGAAGGCCGGCAGCGACAGGGAAATTCCGGATCAATATCAGACATCTCTTGGATCGTTGATGAGCGCTGCAAGATTAGCGCGTCGATCCCGTCTGTCAGCCTATTTCTGCGCCATTCATTTCTTCAGGGGCGGGGTCCCGCGCAGGCGTGAGCGGGCGTGGGACAGGTCGAAAACCTCACCCGGTCCATTGTCCTCGGCGTTCAGCAGGCCAAGGCGGCGGGCGACTTCACGGTAAGCCTCTTCCTCCCCGCCCAGATCGCGGCGGAAGCGATCCTTGTCGAGCTTTTCGCCCGTCACCATATCCCACAGGCGGCAGCCATCGGGGCTGATTTCATCGGCCAGGATCACGCGGCTGTAATCGCCATCGTAAAGCCGCCCGAACTCCAGCTTGAAGTCCACCAAGCGAATGTCGATCGCGGCGAACATTCCGCACAGGAAATCGTTGATGCGGATCGCCATCGATGAAATGTCGTGCATTTCCTCGTTGGTGGCCCAGTTGAAGCAGGCGATGTGCTCTTCCGATACCAGCGGATCGCCCAGCGCATCATCCTTGTAGTAATATTCGATCAGCGTGTGGGGGAGCGGCTCACCCTCTTCGATGCCGAGGCGCTTGCTGATGGAACCGGCGGCGACATTGCGCAGCACCACTTCCAGTGGAATAATCTCGACCTGCCGGATCAACTGCTCGCGCATGTTCAGGCGGCGGATAAAGTGGGTGGGGATGCCGATATGGGCGAGGCGGGTGAACACATGTTCGCTGATGCGATTGTTGATCACGCCCTTGCCGTTGATCGTGCCTTTTTTCTCGGCATTGAAGGCGGTCGCGTCATCCTTGAAATACTGGATCAGCGTGCCGGGCTCCGGACCCTCATAAAGGATCTTGGCCTTGCCTTCATAGATTTTGGTGCGGCGGGACATTGGCACTTTCCCTTTAGACTAATGGCCCTTTTTTAGCGAATGGTGCCCGAGGGCGGATTTGAACCACCGACACGCGGATTTTCAATCCGCTGCTCTACCCCTGAGCTACTCGGGCATTCGCTGCCAGCGACGGGGTTGAGCCTGTCGGCCGCCCCGGCGAGCAAATGAGAGCGGCCCTATGGCGAAGGCGGCGGGGGTTGGCAAGGGACTTTTGCGTCCCGCGCGCAAGATAATTGCGCTTTGGTCAATCCTGCTCGCGCCAGTCTTCCGAGGCCAGCGTCTCCGGGTCGGCAGGCGGGCCGGGGACAGCGTAGGAATCCGAGAACCAGCGCGCCAGATCGCGATCCTTGCAGTGCTGCGAGCAGAAGGGGTGGAATTGCGAGGCACGCGGCTTGCGGCAGATGGGGCAGGGCTTGGTTGCGGCGAACGTCATAATAACAGAAGTTGGGCACTTGCAGCCTCGATCGCAAGGGCCGGATCGACCGCTATTTCTACCACCCGCCCGGTCCGGCGCGCCAGTTCACCCAGCCATTCCGGCTTGAGCTTGGGTTTGAGGGCAGGGTGAACCGTCAGCAGCAGCGTTCGCCCCGTGCCGCTATCTGTTGCCAGTTCCGCCCGCCGTAGCGCCATGCGCGTCGCTGCGCCCAGTCTGTCGGCCGCAAAACGATGCAGCAACGATGGGCCTTCTAGTCGCGCGACCAGCTGGACAAAGCCGAAGCCGTTCATCGCGGTGCGTTCATGCGGCCAGCCTGCCAGCGCCGCATCAAGCGCCGCGTCCACCGCACGGCGATCAGCCTTGGCGGTCAGCGTGGGGAAGTCGATCCCGATGTTCCCGCCAATCTCGAACCACGCGCAGGCGCGTTCAATCGCGGAGACCGCGGCCAGCGCCACGTCCCGCGGGGCACCGATTCCGTCGATGTCGATCACGGTCATGGCCGGCGTGACGCTGACCAGCACCTCTCCGCCGGGAAAATCGAGACTGCCGGAAGCAGCAGCCTGCCACACATCCTCCCACAGACCTGACGCGAATCGGCGGACCGTCATGCCACCTTGCAAGGGGGGATTTGTCAAAGGGGCATCAGCTGCCATCACCCGAGCCTGCGCACGTTTCAGCCGGCCCCGCTCGGCGATTGGGGCGCGGGTGACGACCAGATTGAGCGTCTGCCCTTCAGTTGCGGTCGGCGGCAGGTGATCCACCAAGGCTTCCGCACCGCTTTCCAGCAACACGACGCCGCGCCGCGATCCCTTCAGCTTGGCGGTCAGCTTGCCCTTTGCGGGTTGCCCGGCGCGCCGCTCGCCCGGCCAGAACACCTTGGCCGCCAAGACCCGTTCGCCTTCGATCAGCAAGGCACGGGTCTCACCAATGCCTTCCTCGATCAGCCAGTCAGGCAATGGGAAACCCTGCCGCCTTCAGTAATGCACGTGTTTCATAAAGCGGCAGACCCATAACGCCCGAATGGCTGCCCCTGATCCATTCGATTAGTCCCTCGGCCGCACCCTGAATGGCGTATCCGCCTGCCTTGCCCTGCCATTCGCCACTGGCGAGATAGGCGGCGATTTCTTCGGCAGAGAGCCGCTTGAAATGGACAATGGTTTCGCAAAGGCGTTCGCGAAGGGTGCCATCCGGTGCAAGCAGCACGACGCTGGTGAGCACCTGATGCCGCCGTCCGCTCATCAGATCAAGGCAGGCGCGCGCCTCGCTTTCCGTTTCGGTCTTGGGCAGGATCCGGCGTCCGACGGCCACAACCGTATCGCCTGCCAGCACATGACCCGGTGCTTCCACCGCAAGCGCCTTTTCACGGCCCATCCGCATGACATAGGCACGGGGAAGCTCACCCTTGTTCGGGGTTTCGTCGATGTCAGCAGGAACAATTGCGTCAGGCATCAACCCAAGCCGTGCGAGCAATTCGCGCCGGCGGGGCGAGGCTGACGCCAATGTCAGTTGCGCAGAAGTGTCTGGGGCGCCCATCGGGGCCGCCAGCCTTTACTGCGGGCCGGGGCCGCCACGACCCGGCATGAAGCGGTAGGTGATCCGCGCCTTCGTGAGGTCATAAGGTGTCAGCTCGCAAAGCACTTCATCACCCACCAGCACACGAATGCGATTCTTGCGCATCTTGCCGGCGGTGTGCCCGAGCACCTCATGGCCGTTTTCAAGCTCCACCCGGAACATCGCATTGGGCAGCAATTCAACCACGCGCCCGCGCATTTCGAGGAGTTCTTCCTTGGCCATGTAATTCCTTTGGATATTTTGCGGCGCACAATACGCCCGTCGATGTGGGGAGGCGCTTTAGCGATGCGGGAACCAAAAGGGAAGGCTCGTGCGTTAGGCGCAGGATAAGCGGGTATTTGCAGGCCTGGTTCAGGGTGCATCGTGCATCTCGGCAACGCCAATCTGCGAAAACGCCCGGCCCCGAAGAAGCGGTAAGATGCCGCTCTTCGGTACGACTTGTAAACAAAGGGACTCCATGAACCTCTCCCCGCTCTCCCGCGCCGGTTTGCGCGCTGGCACGTGCGCTATCGCCTTTGTTCTTGCCGGGCCCCTGTCGGCAACGGCGAGCGCCTCTACGCAGCCGCAGCCCGATCCGGCAGATGCGCCTGCACAGGAAGAGGCAGATAGCGCTAGCGACATCGCAGGAGACGAGATCATCGTCCGGTCGGGCCGGCTGCGCGGGCAATTGTTCGTGGATCAGGCACCTTTGCTTGAGCTCGATGAAACTGCGATTGCCGCCGAAGGGGTCACGTCGATCACCGATCTCATTGCCCAGATCAGCGCGCGTACCGGATCGGCACGTGGTCGCGGCGGCGGCGGCCAGCCGGTGATCCTCGTCAATGGCATCCGAATCGGATCATTCCGCGAATTCGCCAATTATCCGCCCGAAGCACTCGCGCGCGTTGAAGTCTTCCCCGAAGAAGTCGCCCAGCGGTTCGGCTTTGCGCCTGATCGGCGGGTCATCAACCTGATCCTCAAAGACAACTACTCCAATCGTCAGGTCGATCTGGAGTTTCAGGCGCCTTCACGCGGGGGCTACGCCCGCACGGAACAACAGCTTGGCATTCTCAAGATTGCCGATGGCGGACGCATCAACGCCAGTATTGAGGTGCAGGATACCTCTATTCTGACCGAGGATGAGCGTAATATCCGTCAAACCGAAGGATCGGTTTCAGAGGTGCCGGGTGATCCCAATCCCGCGCAGTTCCGCAGCCTGTTGGCCGATACCTTCGGGCTGGAAGCGAACCTATCGTGGGCCAAGGCCATCATCGACAGCGGCACGTCGCTTAGCGCCAACCTCAATTATGACCGCAGCGAAAACCGCAGCCTTGATGGGTTGAACAGCATCGTGCTGAGCGCCGATGACACGGGCGCCGGAACCTTCCGCACCTTCGGCGGCGATACGCCGCTAGCCCGGCGCTCTTCGACGGACACGATTTCGACCGCAGGTTCGCTGACAAAGCCGGTGAACGCTTTCCGCCTCACCACGACGTTCGACGGATCGTTTGCCGAAAGTGAGACAGAGATCGACCGGCGTCTGAGACCGGATCAGCTTGAGGTTTTCGAAAACGCGGCGCTTGCCGGAACGCTGGCTGTCGATGGGCCGTTGCCCAGCGATACGGCCAACGGTTTCGACGTGGCACGCAGCCGCTCGCTCAATGGCGCTTCGCTGACCACGCTGGAAGGACCGGTCGCTTCGCTTCCTGCGGGCGAAGTGCTCGCGACCTTCGATGTCGGCCTGAACTGGCAGCGAATCGAAAGTGCGGACACGCGCTCATTGACCGACGTGGCTTTAACCCGCCGCCAGCTTTCGACAGGCGCCAATCTTGTCATACCGCTGACCAGTCGGCGAGAGGAATTTGCTGACGCGCTCGGCACATTCACGCTCAACCTTCAGGCAGGGATCGAGGATCTCAGCGATTTCGGTCTCCTGGGTGATTGGAACGCAGGCATCACGTGGCAGCCCTTCGACGGGCTCGACCTTTCGGCGACCTATATCTTGCGCGAAGTCGCGCCCGGGTTGGCAACGCTGGGCAATCCACAGATCACCAATTTCAACGTGCCGGTGTTCGATTTCGTGCGCGGCGAGACGGTGTTGGCCGATGTGCTGACCGGCGGCAATCCTGATCTTCCGGCCGAAACCCAGCGCGACTGGAAGTTCTCGGCCAATTGGGAATTGCCGTTCTGGGAAAATTCGCGGTTGGGGGTGGATTACATCCGCAACCGATCGGACAATGTGGTGAGCGGATTCCCGCAGATCACGTCCGATATCGAGGCAGCCTTTCCGGGCCGTGTGACGCGCGACGCCGATGGCCGACTGATCGCGATTGACCGGCGTTCGGTCAGCTTTGCCGAGACGCGAGCAGACCGGATCCAGTTCACCTTTTCCACCAACGGCAGCATCGGTGCCCCGGCCGGGGGCGAGGGCGGCGGTCGTGGCGGGCGATTTGGCGGCGGCGCTCCGGCAGCCACGCCATCGGCCGCACCTGTTCCCGCGCCCCCGACCACCGGCACAACCCCTGATGCCGTCCCCGCTGGGCCAGCAGCGCTGGGCGGACGGCCAGCGGGCGGCATGGGCTTTGGCGCAGGCGGTGCAACCACACCCGAACAGCGCGAGCAGTTCATGGCCTTCCGCACACGCTTGTGCGCCGACGACGGACAGGCGTTTCTTGAAAAGCTGGTTGCCGCGATCGATAGCGGCGCGGACATTTCGGCCGAGTTTCCCGGCATTGATCCGGCGCGCCTTGCCCCAATGCTCGCGCGCTTGCGGGGTGATGACGGGACAATCGATCCGGCACGTTTGGCGCAGTTCCGCACACGCATCTGCGCCATTGATCCGGCGACAATGTCTGCGGCTGCGGGCGGTAACGGTACTCCGGCAACCCTCCCGCCGCAATTTGCGGCATTTCGAGAGCGCGCGTGCGGGCCGGACGGCGTGGCCGTGATTGCCGACCTCGTCGCCAGGATTGACCGCGGCGAAGATGTCTCGGCCGATCTTCCGGGAATTGATCCTGCCTTCATCAAGATGGCGCTGGACCGGTCGCGCTTGCCCGACGGGACAATCCCACCCGAAGCACTGGCGCAATTCCAGCAGCGCTTTTGTGCAGCCACGCCCGCCGCGGGCGGCGCAGGCGGTCCCCCGGCGGCTGGCGGCGGCGCGCCTGCGGGTGGACCTGCGTTTAATCCCTTGGCCCAGCGCAGTTTCCCCGGCTGGCGGTATTTCTTCAACCTGACGCACACGATCGAACTTGCCAACGAGATCCTGATTGCGCCAGGCCTCGCGCCGCTCGATCAGCTTGACGGGCAGGCCACCGGTGCCTTTGGCCAGCCGCGCCATTCCAGCAGACTGGAGGCAGGCTTGTTCGGCAAGGGTGTCGGCTTCCGTCTCTCGGGCATCTACACGGGCAAAACCCGGCTCGACGGCGCCGTTGGCACCAGCGATCTGTTCTTTGATGATATCGCCACTTTCAACCTGCGCATCTTTGCTAACATGGGCGAAGTGACGGGCAAGAACGAAGGCGTCCTCAAGGACTTCCGCGTTTCGCTTGTGGCCGACAATCTGTTCGACGCACAGCGCAACGTGCAGGATTCGGCGGGCATAACGCCGGTCAATTATCAGCCCTTCGTGATCGATCCCTTGGGCCTCTATCTTGGGATCGACCTTAGAAAGCTGTTCTAATCCCGCGCCTGGGCGAGCGCTTCGACGCAAACAAAGCCGCTCGCCCAGGCCCATTGGAAGTTGTAGCCGCCAAGCCATCCGGTAACATCCACGGCTTCACCGATGGCATAGAGTCCTGGAACCTTGGTGGCTTCCATCGTCCGACTGGAAAGTTCCGCCGTGGCGATGCCGCCTGCGGTGACTTCGGCCTTGGCAAGCCCTTCGGTGCCATTGGGGGCGAAGCGCCAATCGGAAAGGCGCGACTGTGCCGTGCGCAGATCCTTATCCGAAACATTGCCAAGCTCGCGCTCCAGGGCCAGCCGATCGGCCAAGGCATCGGCAAGGCGCGCTGGTAGACGTTCGCGAAGGAGCGTGCGCAGGTGTGTGCGGGGGCGGTCACGCTTGGCCTCCAGCAGCCAATCGGTCGAAGCATCGGGCAGGAACGTGATGCCGACCTCCTCGCCACGGCGCCAATAGGACGAGGCTTGCAGGATGGCCGGACCCGATAGCCCCTTGTGCGTAAACAGCGCAGCCTCGGCGAACTCGGCCTTCGCTTTGCCCGCACCGGCCCGCGCTCGCACCGGGGCAGCGACGCCCGACAATTCACGAAACAGCGCATCCTCGCCCCCCAGTGTCAGCGGGACGAGGGCGGGGCGAGGTTCCACAACCTTCAGTCCGAACTGCCGCGCAAGGCCATAGGCAAAGTCGCTCGCCCCCATTTTGGGGATCGAGGGGCCACCAGTGGCAATCACCAGCGCAGGTGCGCGCCATACGCGGCCATCTGCGGCGGTGACGGTGAACATGCCAACGGAATCCCGCGCCACTTGCGCCACATCAACCTCGCAGGTCAGTGCCACTGTGTCAGGCGGGCATTCATCCAACAGCATCGCCACGATTTGCTTGGCCGATCCGTCACAGAACAATTGCCCCAGCGTCTTTTCGTGCCACGCGATCCCATAGGCTTCGACCAGCGCGATGAAATCGGCTGGCGTGTAGCGCGCCAGCGCGCTCTTGGCGAAATGGGGGTTGGCCGAAAGGTAATTGTCAGGCCCCGCACCCAGATTGGTGAAGTTGCAGCGCCCCCCGCCCGAAATCAGGATTTTCTTCCCCGGCGCATCGGCCTTTTCCAGCAAAGCAACCCTGCACCCGCGCTGTCCGGCCTGTCCGGCAGCAAAAAGCCCCGCCGCGCCCGCGCCGAGAATGATGACATCATGCATAATCACCACGCCGCGATAGGGCCTGCGTGCGCCGTTGCCAATCATGTCCGGTGTTGGTGCCCCGTCGCCGCGAAAGGCTCAGCCTGCCGCCTTGGGCAGCGCAGATGGAACATAAGCCTATCGTTTGCTGTTGAATAACCTAAGCCCGAGCGCTCAGCCTGAGCGCCCGGGACGATAATGATAAAGAAGGAGGACGTGGCAACATGACCGATAAGACTCAGAAAGACATCGCCGACAAGGCCATGCAACTCAAAACCGACAACGCGCCAGCGCAGGATCATTTGAACCGCCAGGAAGACACCGCAGGCGACGGTCCGATTGCCGAACGCAATCAGAACGAGCCCGTGTCGGGTGCTTTCGATGCTGAAGGTCAGCGCCCTGTTCTGGAACGCAGCAGGAAGGCGCGCTGATTATGGATATCCGCTTTAATTCCGACAACGCTATCGAAGGTACGGCCGAAATGGCCGAACAGGTCCGCGAACGGATCACGGAACGGTTAAATACCCGGTTTGGTGAACGTCTGACGAGGGTTGAAGTGCACGTCCGCGACGTCGATGGCGATAGCAATCGCAGCGATGGCGTAGAAGCTACTCTGGAAGCGCGCCCCAAAAACGGAGCGCCGATTGCGGTTTCCGGCCGGGCTGCCGAACCGTTTGATGCAGTCAACGCCGCACTCGGCACTCTGGTCGAGCGCCTCGATTCGGTTTTCGGCAAAGCCGACCGTCACCGCGGCTAAGCAATCCCCAAATCTAGGAAGACAATGCATGGATATTCCCGAAGGCACGCATGTGGCCGTTGTTGATGGCGAACGCTTCATCTGGTTGCGCAACAAGGGTGATGCAACGCACCCGCAGCTTGACCTGATTGGTACGCCCGAACTTGACCCGACCAATCGCAGCCAAGGCAACAACGCAGAAGGCAACGAAAGCGATCTCGACGAGTCTGCGCATGTCGCAGCGGTGGCGGAATGGCTGAACCATCAGGTGCTCACCAACAAGATCGACAACCTGATCGTGGTGGCGGACAAGCGTTCGCTTGGCGAAATTCGCAAGCATTATCATGGCGAGCTTGAAAAGCGTCTTGTCGGTGAAGTCGGCAAGGCTTTGACGAGTCACTCTATCGAAGACATCGAACAGTCCATTACAGCGGCCTGATCACTTCGTAGCTCTCAACAAAAGGGGCACGGGTTAAACACCCGCGCCCCTTTTTCGTTATGCTGACCCATCATGCCTGTCGATGAGCGAGCTTTCCGGCTTGGACAGATGGCGGCGCAATCCCTATCTGGCAGCCATGGCCAAGACCCCCGCAGGCACTCCCGGTTATCCGCCCCAAGGCCCTGGGGGATCAGAGCGATTCAACGAAGAGCGTGCCGCCTACACCGTGTCCAGCGCCCAGCCCGATCTGGAAGGCGGGGTCGCGGCGATCCGTAATACGGTGAAGGTGCTTAAACCCGTGCCGGGTGTGTATCGGATGCTCGATACCCGCGGCGAGGTGCTGTATGTGGGCAAGGCACGCAGCCTGAAGGCCCGCGTCGCCAATTACACCCAGATTGCCGGGCTTTCGGGCCGGTTGCAGCGCATGGTCAGCCAGACCCGCAGCATGGAGATCATCACCACCAACTCCGAGGCCGAGGCGCTGTTGCTCGAAGCGCAGTTGATCAAGCGGTTCCGTCCGCCGTTCAACGTGCTGCTGCGCGATGACAAAAGCTTCCCCTTCATCCTACTGCGCGCCGATCACGCCTTCCCGCGCATCCAGAAACATCGCGGTGCGCGCCGGGCCAAAGGCAATTACTATGGGCCATTTGCCAGCGCGGGTAGCGTGAACAGCACGCTGAACGCGCTGCAGAAACTGTTTCTGCTGCGGTCCTGCACCGACAGCTTCTTCAACAACCGCGACCGGCCGTGCCTGCTGTATCAGATCAAGCGATGTTCGGCGCCGTGTGTGGGGCGGATCGACGCGGGCGGCTATGAAGCGCTGGTGCGGCAGGCCAAGGACTTCCTGTCGGGCAAATCGGGCGCGGTGCAAGCCGATCTGGAGCGGCAGATGGCGGATGCGGCGCAGAACCTGCAATTCGAAACCGCGGCGATGCTGCGCGACCGGTTGCGCGCGGCGACCTTCATTCAAGGGTCGCAGGCAATCAATGCGCAGGGGCTGGGTGACGCTGATATTTTCGCGCTGGCGGCCAAGAGCGGGCAGATGAGCGTGCAGTCCTTCTTTATCCGTGGCGGGCAGAACTGGGGCCACCGTGCGCTGTTTCCGCGTCACACCAATGATGTCGACGAAGCGCAAGTGCTCGCCGATGTGATGCTGCAATTCTACGAAGAAGTGCCGCCGCCCCCCACCATTCTGGTGGACCGTGAACTGCCGGAGCGCGAGCTGATCGAAGCGGCCTTGAGCGAGCTTGCCGGCCGCAAGGTGCGTGTGACCATCCCCGAACGCGGCGACCGGCGCAAGCTGATGGCGCAGGCGCAGCGCAACGCGATAGAGGCGCTGGAGCGGCGGCTGGCCGAAACCGGCACCAAGGCGCGGCTCAATCGCGAGCTGGCGGAGTTTCTTGAGCTCGACACCCCGCCGCAGCGGATCGAAGTGTATGACAATAGCCACATTCAGGGCACCAAGGCGGTAGGCGCGATGGTCGTTTCCGGGCCGGACGGGTTCGAGAAGGGCCAATATCGCAAATTCAATATCCGCGAAGCGCAAACCAATGATGACTTTGCGATGATGCGTGAAGTGATGGCGCGCCGGTTCCGCAACTTTGCGCCGGGTGAGGAAAATCCGGAGGCGAAAGCGGGCGGGCACGAAACGGTGCTGCCCGATCTGCTGCTGATCGACGGTGGCAAGGGCCAGCTTTCCAGCGTGATGCGCGTGCTGGAGGACATCGGCATCGCAGACGAGGTCGCCGTGGTCGGTGTCGCCAAGGGGCCGCATCACGGGCGCGACGGGCGCGAGGTGTTTCATTTCCCCGATGGGCGCGAAAAGATGCTCCCCGTCAATTCGCCACTGCTGTTCCACTTGCAGAACCTGCGCGACGAGGTGCACCGCTATGTCATCGGCGCGCACCGCGCCAAGCGGTCCAAAGCGATTACGGCCAGCCCGCTGGATGAAATCCCCGGCGTCGGCCCGGCTCGCAAACGCGCGCTGCTGCTACATTTCGGCACCGCCAGCAAGGTGCGCG
Source organism: Erythrobacter sp. 'gip.4 top 5' (assembly GCF_056495765.1). Taxonomy (NCBI): domain Bacteria; kingdom Pseudomonadati; phylum Pseudomonadota; class Alphaproteobacteria; order Sphingomonadales; family Erythrobacteraceae; genus Erythrobacter; species Erythrobacter sp. 'gip.4 top 5'. Next base: position 1,544,260 of record NZ_CP200270.1, read on the forward strand.
CCGCCGCGCTGGAAGATCTGCAACGCGCGCCCGGTGTCAGCGCGTTGGTGGCGCGCAAGGTCTATGATTTCTATCACGCGGGCGGGTAGCGCCTCTGGCTGGCAGGCCGGTTACTGCCCGTCGAGGGCCTTGCTCACCAGCACATTCACCGAAACGCGGCGGTTCTGTGCGCGGCCCGCGGCGGTGGTGTTGTCGGCTGCCGGATCGGCGGTGGCCATGCCGGTCGGGGTGAGCATCCGGTAGGGCTTCCACTTGCACACCTGCTGCAAGTGATTGACCACCGCGGCGGCGCGCTTTTCGGACAAGGTCTGGTTGACCTCCTGCGAGCCGGTCGAATCGGTGTAGCCGAGCACCAGCATCAGCGAATTTTCGTTCGCATTGGCGTTCTGCGCCGCTGCGCACAGTTCGGCCTTGGCGGCGGGCGTCAGCATCGACCTGCCGGTGTCGAAATAGACATTGGTGGTGCTTTTCAGATTGTACTTGTCGATATCGCCAAGGCGACCACGAAGCGCTTCGGTGGCGGCGGCATTCTGCTGGATGGCCGCGCCTTGTTCGCCAAACTGCTGCTGCGTGCCACCGCGGATCATCGCCGCGATCTGGCGATCATCGTTCGTGAAACGCACTTCGCTGGCGACAAGGCCTTCGCCATATTGCGCGGTCTTCACGATCACCGGCAGGCCGTTGATAAGCGCGCTTTGATCGAACGCCTTGTTGCCGATCCCCAGGAAGCCGCCGCGGGTGCGGATTTCGGTTTCGGGGTGGAGCGTGATCATGGTGGTGGTGCCATCATCGGCGGTCACTTGCAAGCGTGAGCCTCTGCGTGCCGAGATGATCCCGGTGATCTTGGCGCCTTCTGTCATTTCTGCGAGCGGCGGGAGCGAGCTGTAGACGGTGGTCAGGACCTCGCCTTGGTCATTGGCAGGAACCTGCGTCTGCGCCGAAAGGCTTGTGGCAGAAACAGCGCCCAGAAGAGCGATCAGCGCGAATTTGCGCGCCGTGCGGATGGTGTTGGTCACAGTGGTTTTGCTCCGGTTTTGGGCCGCGATCCCGTGAGGTGGCCCGTGATTTCTATGCGTCGCGCCGCGTGGTTGTTGATCGGCGCCTTGCTCGCAGATGAACGACGAAGCCCCGGTTACCCGATGATTGGGCGACCGGGGCGCAAGATGCGACGAATTGAGGCAAAATCGTGGCCTGCGGCGGTCGTCAGTCCGAGGTCTGATTCGCAATCCAGCGATCAATCTTGGCTTCCAGCACCGTCAGCGGCAGTCCGCCGGTATCGAGCACCTCCGCATGAAAAGCCTTGATGTCGAACCTGAGGCCCAGCGCCGTTTCGGCTCGCTGGCGCAGTTCCTGGATTTTCAGCGCGCCAATCTTGTAGGCCAGCGCCTGCGACGGGATGGCGATGTAGCGGTCCACCTCGGCCACGACTTCGGTGCGGGTCATGCCTGAATTGTCCATCATGAAGTCGATTGCCTGATCGCGGCTCCAACCCTTGGCGTGGATGCCGGTATCGACCACCAGACGCATCGCGCGAAGCTGTTCGTCCTGCAAGGTACCGTAGCGGTTCCAAGGGTCCTTGTAGAAGCCCATCTCGTAGCCCAGCGTCTCGGCATACAGCGCCCAGCCTTCGACATAGGCCGTGGTGCCGCCGTACCGCATGAAGGCAGGCAGAGCCTCGTTTTCCTGCGCAAGGCTAATCTGGAAATGGTGTCCCGGCGCGCCTTCGTGGAGGTACAGCGTGACATTGCCCGGCGTCAGGCGGCTGGGCAGGTCATACGCATTGAAATAGAACACCCCCGGACGCTCCCCGTCAGCCGAGCCTGACTGATACGAACCGCCCGCCTCAAACTCCTCGGTCGAGGTGTCATAGGGGCGGATTTCCAGCGGCGACTTGGGGATCAGCGAAAAGTAGTCGCCGATCTTGGCGTCGACCTGCTTGCCGATGTCGTAATAGGATTGGGTCAAGCTTTCGCGAGTCTTGGGCTGGAATTTGGGGTCGGTGCGGACATAATCGAAGAACTGGTTGAGCGTGCCCTTGAACCGCACTTCAGTCTTCAGCTTTTCCAGATCCGCCTTGATCCGCGCCACTTCCGATAGGCCAAGTTGGTGGATCGTTTCGGGATCGAGCGGCAGCGTGGTCGAATCCTCGACCAGGCGAGCATAAAGTTCGGCCCCGCCTTTCATCTGGGAAAGGCCGATGCTGTCGCGAGCGACCGGCAGGTATTCGTCACGCAGAAAATCACGCAGACGCGTGTTGGCTTCGTAAATGTCAGCGGTTTTGGCGGCGTATTCGGCGGCAAGCCGCGCCTCGTCGGCATCGGACATGGTGTCAGGGAAGGCCTTGGTCGGCGCCATGAACTGCGAATCTGCCAGCGGGGTTTTCAGCTGCGTGTCGAGCTGGGTGACCATGATGCCGACCGTGAGTTTGGTTTCCAGAACCCCGCTGGCCATGCCTTCCCGAAACTTGCCGATCGCACGGTCAATGAAGGCGATGTAGTCATCGTGGCGCGACAAGTTGTCCTCGTAATTCGCAAGCGTCTTGAACGGGGCGACCCCGGTGCCGCTGGCGAATTGCGGGTAAAACGTGTGCAGCCCGAAGAAGTGATTGAGCGGGCGCACTTCGGTCAGGGCGCGCATTTCATCGGTGTAGCCTTCAAGCGTGTTGTCCTGCGTGTATTTGAACACGTCATAGGCCAGCTGGTCGGTTTCAGAGAGCTTGGCGCGGTCGATCGCGGCGAGCAGCGCCAGATTGAGCTTGATGTCGGTGCGGCTGGCAAGGAAGGCGGAGTCGGTTAGCAGATCGCCCAGGCGGTCGGCATTTTCTTCCTCGCCCCGGAACAGCCGCGACAGCGGATTGAGCGCCAGTTCGCGCGCGTCCGCATCAGCGAACAGAGCGAACAGCCTGTCGTGTTCCGATGTCTCGACGGCGGCGGTCACCGGCTGGGTAGCAGTCTGCGCAAAGGCAGGTGCGGCGGTCAGCAGCAGTGCGGTCGATGCAGCAAGGGCAAGGCGCAAGGTCATGTAAACGGTCCCCAGAGGCAAGATGCCAACGGCCGGGCGCTAGGCTTCAGACACTTTTGGCGCAAGCGTGCTGGTGACGAGCGATCAAGCCAGCTCGACCGGAGACGTCAGCCTTGCGCAAACCGGCGCGCGTGGAAGGCTGCATCCGCGCGCAATTGATCGTGTTCGACCCAGACCGAATGGGTACCCGAACACAGCTTGTGCGGCAGGGCGAGACGGCAGATCGGACCCTTGCTGATGTCGCTTGCGTCAAGGATTGCACATTGCGAGGTGCCGGCGTTCTCATCGATCAGGAAGGTCACCAGATACCCGTGATCTTCGGACGTGGCGCCCTTGCGCGGGATCATCGGGCTTTCGCTGGCGTAGACGCCTTCGGGCAGTTGGAAGACCTGTTCCGCGCCCGTTTCGGTGTCATGCCTGACATAGCCGTTGAACAGGAACCAGCCCGGCCGCGTGGTGGTGGACCAGACGTAGCGGCTCTTTTTCATGGCGTAGGCCGGGTTGATCATCCCGAATTCGACGATCCGGTCGGTCAAGCGTTCCTCGCGGGTTTCGCCGGTCTTGAGGTTGAAGCGCCAGCGGTACAAGCGGGATTGGAAGGAGTGTTCGTCAACATAGGCCATCATATGGCTGTAACGGCCCATGGCTTCCAACGGATCGGGCATGGGCTTGGCCTGGTGATAGCCTTCGAGGATAACCTCGTCGCCTTCTGACCCAGAGACTTCATACGCATTGGTCCAGTGCAGCACGTAGGTTGGCGATGCCTCGAACCAGCGAATGTCCTGCGCGCTCCCGTGGCGCGGGATCAAGGCAAAGCGCGTCGGCAGGCCTTCGTGAATGCGCGCGGCGTGGATGTCGCGCCCCAGCAGTTCCTCGTCCCAGAACAGCGGCATGTCGTTGAGGATCGACCAGTTTGGCGTGATCGCCATGTCATGCGGCAGGCGCGGGCCGGGCAGGGGGATCGGCGTGTAGTGCACGAGGCTCCCCGTCCGGTCGACCACACCATAATGCATGAACGGCGCGTGCTTGGAATAATTGAAGAACATCAGCTCCCCGGTCGCCTCATCGACCTTGGGGTGGGCCGAGATGCCGTCCAGCGGCACCCACGGCGCCTTGCCCCGGCTGGCCAGCGTGACCGGATCGAGCATCCACGCCTCCCCGCATTGGTACAACGTCGCATAGGCGGTGCCGGCGTGAACAATAATGTCGGTGGAGCCGGTATCCTTCAGCCCGCCATGTGCGCCAAAGCCGGGACGCACACTGGTGCCCCAAGGATCCATCAGCCCGCCCCACAGGCTGCGGCCCGCGATCTGTTCCGCCTCGAAACAATGGGTGCGCACAAAGCGGTTGCGATAACTTGCCTTGCCGCCGCTGATGTTGACTTGATGGATCATCGCGTCCCCATCAAATGGGTGATGGCGGCCCAGCGGCTGGTGCACCTGATTTTCGGTGTTGCGCAGGTAGATGCCGTCGATGTCGGCAGGGATTTCGCCTGCAATCACCGGCAGCTCGGCAACATCCATCTCCTCATGCAGCGGCGTCCAAGGCCCTGTCAGATAAGGATGGTTCGACGGCTCCAGCGATGTCTTTACCGGTGGGTGGCGCGTGATCTGCATGACGGTCTCTCCCTGCCGCCAAGATGCGCGATAGCGGGCAGGGTGGCAAGCTGCGGCGCGCAAACTTGATCCCGATCAAAGCAAACGAGGCGCTTTGCGCCGATGACAAGTATCATGATTGGGAGACACGCCATGAAATCCATCTTGCTGCACATTGATCACGACACCGCCATGCGCGCTCGCTTGCAGGTCGCGCTCGATATTGCCCGTGCCACCAATGGCCACATCACCTGCCTTCAGGCGGTCAGCTACGACGTGTTCGCGCCGGGTGATATTTACGGTTCAGCGATCGCGGCGGCGATGCCGATCATCAAGGAGAACGCGGAAAAGCTGCGCCGCCAGATCGAGACAGAGCTGGAGCATGAAGGCGCGGTGTGGGACTGGCGGTTTGTCTATGGCGTCGCGGCGCACCGCTTGCTTGAAGCTTCGCCGATGGCCGATGTCGTGATCCTCGGCCCGGCCGAAGCGCGGGCCGATGGGCACGGGCCGTCGGCTTTGGTGGGCGATGTGGTGTTGAAGGCATCACTGCCGGTGCTGGTGGTGCCGGAAAGTGCGACCAGCCTTGACGTCAGCGCGCCAATGCTGGTCGCTTGGAACGGCTCGGCAGAAGCCGCCCACGCGTTGCGTGCTGCGGTGCCGCTGCTGGCATGTTCCTGCAAGGTCACCTTGGCGAGCATTACCGAGGACAGCGATAAGGCGCAAGCGGATCTGCCGTCAACCGATGGTGCAAAGTATCTCAGCCGCCACGGGATCGACTGCGAGATCGTGGAAATCCCACGCGGGCAGGCGAGCATTGCCGACACGCTGTTTTCGGCCGCGCAGATGCGCGAATGCGGGTTGATGGTGATGGGCGCCTATGGCCATTCGCGCCTCGCGGAATTGCTGCTGGGCGGAGTGACACGGCGGATGCTGAGCGTGCCACAGATGCCGATCTTGCTGGGGCATTGATGATTTTCGCAGCCCCTCCGGGCTGCGGTGTCCTCGCTCACGCGACCTGAAGGTCGCGTCGCTGCGGGCGCGCGGTCGCGCTTGCGGCGCTGCGCATCGTGGTGCCTTAGGTCTTCGCGACCCTTTTGCGCATCATGCCTTCCTGCGCGACGCTGGCGACCAGTTCGCCGGCGAGGTTGAAGATGCGCCCGCGATTGAACCCGCGCCCACCGCCTGACCACGGCGCATCAGTGGCGTAGAGCAACCATTCGTCCGCCCGCGCATCGCGGTGAAACCACAATGCATGATCAAGGCTCGCGCCGACCAGTTCGTTGCGCATCCAGCTGAGGCCATGCGGTAGCGCGCTGGTGCCAAGCAAGGTGTAGTCACTGGCGTAGGTGATAATGGCGCGGTGGAGTTCAGGCGTATCGTCCGCGCCGGTGATGGGGGCGGCAACCCGGAACCACGAATGCGCACGCGGTTCGCGTGGTTCGCTGCTCATCCAGTGCAGGCGATCGGTGGTGCGCATCTCGATCGGGCGGGGGCGCAGCATCAAACGGCGCTGGGCATCGCTGAGCCGGTCGCCCCATTGTTCGGCAATCTCGCGGCGCTGCTCCATGTCGGACCGCAGATCATCGGGTCGCGGCACATCGGGCATTGGCGAATCGATATGTTCCAGACCATCCTCGGGCAGTTGGAAACTGGCGGTGAGGTTGAGGATCGGCATGGCGATGCCGTCATCATTCTCTTGCGCGGCGACCACCCGGCGATTGGCGAAGCTGCGCCCGTCAAAGTCGCGTTCGATGCGGTATTCGATCGGTGCGCCTTCGCGCCCACCGCGCAGGAAATAGGCATGGAGCGAATGGGCGCGCTTGCCATCTGCCACGCTGGCTTGCGCAGCCTGCAACGCCTGGGCGAGGACCTGACCGCCGAAGACACGGCCGATCCCGTCGACCTGCGGTGGCCCGGCAAAAACGTCAGCCGCGCGTTTCTCCACGGTCAGCAGCCCGACAAGGCCGGCGACCAATTCCTTTTTCGTGGGTGTCTCGCTCATACAGCAAGGCCATGCTGCGGGGTTACGTCCCCGTCAATCCCAGCTTGCGCATGATCCGGAAGGCATAGGCCTTGGCAAAGTTTTGATGCGGCCAGCGGCCCGGTGCGGCGGGGGCCAAGCCACGCTCACGCAGGATTGCGTTGAAGATGCGTGCATCGCTTTCGCGGTAGCTCCACTCGCTGCGCCAGGTGATCGAGAGGGACACCGATGGCGCGGGGCCGTTCTTCACGAAATGCGGTGCCATCACCGGCACAAACAGCGCCTCGCCCGGACTGAGCGGACATTCGGTTCCGTGAGCAATGAAAGCATCATCCCACTTCAATTCGCGCGGGCCGCCCGAATGATAGGTTTCATGGCTTTCGTCGGGAACGAAGCGGGTGTCGCCTGCGGGAAACTGAGTCATCACCTTGGTGCCGCGGATTTGCAGCAGGATGTTGTGCTCCGGATCGAAGTGAAAGGGCGTGACGGAATTGGGGCTGGAGACAAAGATGAACCCCTGCGGGGTCAGCATCGCGCCCGTCGCGGCTTCGATTTCAGGGCGGATTTCATCCAGCAGGCTCAGCAGCAGATCTTCATAGGCGGGCACTTGCTCGATATTCTTGAGCACCGCCCAGCTTTCCGACTCGGCTACCTTGCGGATGGTTTCAGCAATGGTCAGACCGTTGGAGCCGGGCTTGCCATCGATACCGATAGGCAGATCGCCGCGATTATATTCAACCGATGTGATGGGCAGACGCTCGGCTAACTGCGCCAGCGCCTCGATCTCCAGCAGCGGGTGACTGGTCAAGGTGTGGGTCAGGATATGCGGCGTTTCGGGATAATTCGCGGCAAAGCGGCGGCGCGCCGGTTCTGCGAAAACGCCAGCGGCGTGCGCGTCGGCAAAGCGGGCAGGGGCGTTCATCGGGGGCTCCTTGGGCGGGTCTCGTAAGCCATCAGCAGGCGGAACAGACCGCGCCTGATGGGGCCGCCAATGGCGATATTGCGGCTGATCATGCGGCGCTTGTCGCGCCAAAGACGTTCGATCATCGGATGGCCTTCCACCGCGCAGCTATCAGCCCATTGAATGTCCACCCGTTCCAGCAGGCTGAGGTTTTCCAATTGCAGCAGCATACCGGGCGAAAAGCGGGCATAGGCTTCGTCATAGGCGGTCTTGAAACTATAGGCACCGGGCGGTGTGATGAAGTTCACCAGCATGGCGACGGCGCGGCCATCAAGGCGCAGCGCAAGACGTTCCAGCCGACCGGCGGCGGCAGCGCCTGCCAGCGATTGTTCGAACAGGGCATGCGTATCGGGTGCGCTGGCGAGGGCGGAGCCGCCCGCGCCTTTCCATCCGGCGGCTTCCAGCGCCAGAAATTCGGCGGCCCAATCCGCCAGATCGGCGGCGTTGTGGTGCCGTTCGAAAACAAGCACGCCTTCTTCGGCCAAGCGGTTGTGCTGGCGGCGCAGTTCCTTGCGCTTCTTAGCGCTCATGGATGCTTCGAAATAGGCTTCGGCAGATGCGTCGCCGGTCAGCAGCGCGCGGTTTTGTTCAGCCACGGCGTAATTGGCACGGGGCCGGTCGGCGAGCACTCGGTCGAGCGCGGCGTTAACCGGGCCGCCTTCTGGCAGCATTGGCAGGTGCCAGAACAGCGCGCGCCGCGCCTGGCGGTCAAAATGGGCGAGGATGTCGCGCCAGAACGCCTCTTCATGCCCGGCGGCAATCAGGGGCACGCCGCAAAAGGCATTGGCATGGAGCCAGCCGCTGGCGTGCGTGACGACGTGGCGGTAATATCGGGTACGACGAACCACCGGAAGCAGGCCTGCCAGTTGCCCGTCGTGATACCACGCCTTGATGATGACTCGTTTGTCTGCACCCCATTGGCGGAGCGCAGGGATCAGGAACCACGGTTCAAAAAACGGATTGGGCTCGGTCGCGCGGGTGACGAGACGTTCCCAAGCTGTGATGAAGGCTGGCGCGGAAACCTGCTCAAAATCAAGCAGATGCAATTCGCCCAGCGCACACGGGGCCGGAGCAAGGGGCGTGCCGCCGATGCGAAAGCTGTCCGCACGTCCCATTTCCATTACCATTGACCTTGCCATGCAGCGCTGATCCAGGCGCCGGGGCATGGTCATGACATAAGGCGCTTAAGAAAGCCTCAGCGTGGCAGGGCGCTGTCCGATGCAGGGACAGGAGCAGCGGCAAAGATAAAGGTGGCCAGCGCAAGCCTTCGCCAGTGATTGCGCCATCGCCCCTGAGCCATCAATAAAGACGCCCGTCTACGAAAGTTCCCGGCACCGCCTAGCGGCCAAGAAACCGGAAATCATCAGCCGTGCTGATAGCCGAGCGTGGCGGCGCTTGCCTGCGGCGCGTCGCCCAGCAACAGCGGGGCGGCAGCGCGGTGCAGGACGGTGCCGATCCGGTGCGCCTCGACCGGCAAGCGGACGCCAGGCGATGCGGTGAATAGCAGTTCGTAATCATCGCCCCAGCGCATACAGGCGTCCGGCCGTCCATGGTCGGCGACTGGCACGGCTGCGGGGTCGATGGCGAAGGTCACGCCGCTCGCCTCGGCCATGCGCCAGCTATCGAGCAGCAACCCGTCCGAGACATCCATCATCGCACTGACATGGCGGGCGAGCGCCTGTCCTTCGGCAAGGCGCGGCATGGGGCGATTAAAGGCGGTGAGATGTTCAGTCTCGCCCTCAAAGCCAAGCATCGCGCGGCCGACCGGGCTGGTGAGGTAGATCGCATCCCCCGCCTGCGCGCCCGAACGTGACGGCACCGGCACATGAACTGCCCGTCCGATGGCGGTGAGGCCAAAGCTGCGCGTGCCTTGTGCGGCAATCGTGTCTCCGCCAAGCAGCGGTGCGCCAAAAGCGGTCAGCGCCTCGCGCAGCCCTTCCAGAAAGCGCGCATCATCACGTCCGAGCACATGGCCCAGCAGCACACCGACAGGTTCGGCGCCCTTGGCTGCAAGATCGGACAGATTGGTGGCGACCAGCTTCCACGCCACATCCGCCATATCGGCATCGGCACGAAAATGCGTGCCCTCGGCCATCATGTCATGCGTGATGACGAGGGTTTCGGCGCCGATGGTCAGCACCGCGCAATCATCCGCCAGCCCGCGCGCGCCAGGGTGCAGCGGCAGGGCGCGCAAGGCGGTGATGAAATCGGTTTCGGTCATGGTGCAGGCTATGGTCTAGCCTGCGCGCGCACCCTTGGCCACGGCATCCAGAATGCCGTTCACGAACTTGGCCTGACCATCATCGAAGAACGCCTTGGCGACCTCGACATATTCGTTGATCGTGACGGCGGGCGGCACATCGGCGCGGGCGATCAATTCGTAAGTGCCCGCGCGCAGCACTTGCAGCATGGTCTTGTCGAGCCGCGCGATGGTCCATCCGGAAGCGAGCTTATCGCCAACTAGATCATCGATCTCGTCACGCCGCGCATCGACGCCGCGCACGATGTCGTCGAAGAACGGTACCTCGGCATCGGCATACTCGGCATCATCGAAATCATCGTCATCGATGGTGCGACCCAGCCTGTGCTGGTGAAACTCATCGAGCAACCGCGCCAGCGCGGTGTTTTCCATGTGCTGCTGATACAGCGCCTGCACGGCGGCGAGACGCGCAGCAGACCGGGCTTTTGAGCGGGCGGGTTGGTTCATCTGATCCTCAGTTCCACGGACTTGGCGTGGGCAGGCAACCCTTCGGCATGGGCCAGGGTTGCAGCGGCGGGGCCGATGGCGGCAAAGGACGCCGCATCCAGCCCCAGAAAACTGGTGCGCTTCATGAAATCGAGCACCGAAAGCCCGCTCGAAAAGCGGGCGCGCCGCCCGGTGGGCAGCACGTGGTTCGGCCCGGCGACGTAATCGCCCACGGCTTCGGGCGTCATGCGGCCAAGGAAGATGCTCCCGGCATGGCGGATCGCCTTCAGAAAGGGTTCGGGATCATCGACTGCGATCTCGACATGTTCGGCGGCCAAGCGGTTGGCGAGGGCAGGGGCCTCGGCCAGCAGATCATTCACCACAATCATCACCCCGTGCGCGTCCCAGCTGGTGCGCGCGGTCTTGCCAGTGGAAAGCTGCCCGATCTGCAAGTCGATGCAATCTTCCACCTGCCGTGCAAAGCCCGCATCATCGGTGATCAGGATGGATTGCGAGGTCGGGTCGTGTTCAGCCTGGCTGAGCAGATCGGCGGCGATCCAGTCCGGATCATTATTGCCATCCGCAATTACGAGGATTTCCGAAGGGCCGGCCACCATGTCGATGCCCACCACGCCGTAAAGCTGGCGCTTGGCTTCTGCCACCCAGGCATTGCCGGGGCCGGTGATGACATCGACGGGGCGAATGCGCTGCGTGCCATAGGCCAGAGCGCCCACCGCCTGCGCGCCGCCTACGCGCCAGATTTCATCCACGCCTGCAATGTGCGCGGCGGCCAGCACCATCGGGTTTGAAACACCCTTGGGCGTCGGCGTCACCACCACCAGCCGCTCGACCCCCGCAACCCTTGCAGGGATCGCGTTCATCAGCAGCGAGGACGGATAGGCGGCGCGGCCGCCGGGCACATACAGGCCCGCCGCATCGACCGGGCGCCAGATCGCACCCAGCCGCACGCCGGCTGAGTCCACGTAATCGCGATCCTGCGGGAGCTGCGCTTCGTGATAGGCGCGGATGCGTGCCGCACCGAGTTCGAGCGCGTCGCGCAAGTCGGGGGCGAGGTCATTATAGGCCTGTTCCCATTGTTCACGCGGGATGAACCAATCGGCGTCCTGCGCCAATGTGTAGCCATCGAACCGTTTGCTATATTCGGCCAATGCCCCGTCGCCGCGCAGCTTTACCGTTCGGAGAATGTCAGCAACCTGGCCAGCAACATCGCTGTCCGATTCCCGCCGGGCGTCAACAATCCGGTCAAACTTGGCCGCGAAATCGGGTTGCAGCGTGGAGAGGATATTGATCATCAGGCGGCCCTTTTGCTGCGCATGTCGGCCTCGCGCCGGAAAGCATCGACCAAGGCGACCACGCGGGCATCGGTCTTGAGCGCGGTGCGGTTGACGATCAGCCGGGCCGAGATTTCAAGGATCACCTCGGTTTCCACCAGGCCGTTTTCCTTGAGGGTTCGGCCGGTCGAAACAAGATCGACGATCTGTCGTGCAAGGCCGAGCGAGGGAGCAAGCTCCATGGCGCCGTTCAGTTTGACACATTCGGCCTGCACGCCCGCCGCTTCGAAATGGCGGCGGGTGAGGCTGGGATACTTGGTTGCAACCCTGAGGTGGCTGACGCTGCCGGGCTCTTCTGCGTCGCCGGCGAGCCGGGCAACCGACAGGCGGCACAGCCCGATGCCAAGATCGACAGGCGCGTAAAGATCGGCGTAATCAAACTCCTCGATCACGTCCGAACCGACGATCCCGACTTTCGCCGCGCCGTGGGCCACGAAGGTTGCGACATCAAAGGCGCGCACCCGGATCAGACGCATGTCAGGCCGCAGGCACGCAAAGGCAAGCGCACGGCTTTTGGGATCGTGGAACTCGGCGTCAGGTTCCACGCCGGCGCGCGCCATCACGGGCAACGCCTCGTCGAGGATGCGCCCCTTGGGGACAGCGAAGGTCAGCTGTCCGGGATTGTCTTGTATACCGCTTCTGCTCATGATTGGCCGCGCACTTAAGGATCGCAGGCCAAAAGGGCAATGGGATTGGCGGGATCAGCTCGCCAGAAACGCCTCCATCGCCGCATTAACGGCTTCGGGCGCTTCCCACGGCACGAAATGCCCGCAATCGGGCACGTGCACGATGGTCAGCGGTTCGATGATGTTGTCCAGCCCATCGAGATTTTCAGGCGGCAAGGCCAGATCGTCCAAGCCCCAGATCACCAGCGTCGGGATTGTCAGCTTGGGCAACTGCGGAGGGGAGTAACCTGCAGGCACTTCGAACGGCGCGTCCATCAGCGGCACGTCGATCGGGCTGGCGCGGTAATAGTTGAGCATCCCGAAGGCGGCATCGCGGTTCTGCCAGTCGCGCAGCAGCGCATCACGCTCTTCCGGCTCCATCGCGTTAGGGCGGTCCCATTTGACCTCCTTCAGCAGCAGACCCGTCAGGCCATGCTCCTTGACCAGCGCATCATTGGCCGGATCGCGGAAGCCTCGGATATACTGGCTCGCCTCGCGCTGACCGGGGTGAGTGTAGAGCAGTTTCTGAAAGATCGACGGGTGCGGCGCATTGGCGATGATCGCGCGTGTAACCCGTGCGTGTTGTCCGCCCAGCGCCACGCCCCAAGCTAACGCGCCGCCCCAGTCGTGCCCGACAATGGTGAAGCTGCCGATCCCGAGAACATCGGCCAGCAGGAACACGTCACCGATCAGCTTGTCAGGCGTGTAGGCTTCAACCGCCTGTGGCTTGGACGATCCGCGATAGCCGCGCTGATCGGGTGCGATGCAGCGAAAGCGATCGGAGAAATGCGCGATCTGGTGCCGCCAGGTGCGGTGGCTTTCGGGAAAGCCGTGCAGGAAAATCAACACCGGCGCATCGACCGGACCTTCATCGACGATATTCAGGCTGATGCCATTGGGCAGTTGCACCCGTTTGAGATCGAGGTCCATCACTGCTGCTCCAGCTTTTCCATGTAGCCCTTGGCCACCATGCCCGCCATCTGATCCAGCAGCGCCTCGGGCGTGCGGCGCGCTTCGCCCATGGCCAATTCGCCGCCTTCCGCCACAATGATCTCGCGCGTCCCCGCGGCGATACCATCCAGCATGGCCCGTGCGGCGACATTGGCGGGAATGCCTTCGTCGATCGCCTTGTCGGAGCGCCCGCGTGCAGTGCCTTGCGCGGTCAGTGCGTTTTTCGAAACATTGGTGGCGACCGATCCGGGGTAGATCGTGTGGACGCTGACGCCGTTCTGCGTCAGTTCGGCCCGCAGCGCATCTGCATAGCCGGCGAGGCCAAACTTGGCCGCGCAGTAGGCCGTGCGCATCGGCACACCGACCTTGCCCGCGATCGAGGAAATGAACCCAAGCGCACCTGACCCGCGCTCGGCCATGTGCCCGATCAGCCCCTGACTGAATGCAATCTGCGCGGTGAGATCGACATCGATGATATCGCGATAGACCTGCATGGACGTCTTGAGCGCGCGGCTGCGCTGTGAGATACCGGCATTGGCAAAGGCGATGTCCACACCGCCTTTCCACGCGATGGCTCTCGCCGTCGCGTCGGCCAGCGCAGCGTCATCACGTACATCGAAGGGGAGCAGCAGGCTCTCCCCGCAGGTCGCGGCAACTTCGGCAAGCCGCGCCTCGTCGCGTCCCGACAGCACCACATGGGCGCCGCGTGCCGCCAATTCCTGTGCCAGTGCCGCGCCGATGCCTGATGATGCCCCGGTGATCCATGCCACCTTGCCCCCAAAACTGTTGGCGTAATCCATTACTCTCTCCCGAATATGATTTCAGGGATAGCTGACGGTCTTGGGCTTGTCGGGCAAGGGGATAAATTCGTGCTCGTCGCCCGGCACTATGGGGAAACGGCCCTCGCGCCAATCCTCCTTGGCCTGATTGATGCGATCACGATCAGAGCTGACGAAGTTCCAGAACACGTGCCGCTTGGTAGTGAAGGCCTCTCCGCCCAGCAGCATCACCCGCGCGCCGATCTGGCTGGCAAGACGCATCGCCTGTCCGGGTGCTAGCACCGCAAGCTGGTATTGCTCCAAGGCGATGCCATCGACCTGCGCATTCCCATTCACCAGCATCACCGCCCGCTCGTCCGCTTCAGCGTCCAGCGGGATTGAACCGCCCGGTTCAAGGAGGATTTCGGCATAGATCGTGGCGGCATGGGTGGTGGTCGGCGCCTTGGCACCCCACAATTCGCCCATGATGACCCAGGCCTTGGCGCCCTTGTCCGCTATGACGGGCAGATCGGTAATCGCTTCAAAGGCCGGGTCAATTTCCTCGCGCCCATCGGGCAGCGCGAGCCACGTCTGCATTCCGAATAGCCCCGGATTGGTGGCCAATTCGCCTTTGGGGCTGCGTTCGGAATGCACGATCCCGCGCCCGGCGGTCATCAAGTTGACCTGACCGGGACGGATCGTGGCACAGGTGCCCAAGCTGTCGCGGTGATCGATCGCGCCATCGAATAGCCACGTCACTGTCGCCAGATTGATATGCGGATGCGGACGGACCGCCACGCCTTCGCCCGTCAGATCGGCGGGCCCGAACTGGTCGACGAAGATGAATGGCCCAACCATGCTGCGCGCCTTGGAAGGCAGAACGCGGCGCACGGTAAATTCGCCAAGGTCGTGGGTGACCGGGGTGATGGTCTGGGTAATCATGTGCCGCTGTCCTGATCGATCATGGTGAGGATGGTTTCGGGAAACACCGCCTCGTGCCAATCGGCAAGCTCTGCGCGGGTAAACCAGCGGTGCTGCGTCATCAGCCGTTGCTCGGTTGCGGTGTGCCGCGTGGTGTCGATGACGGCCTCGGACACGCGAACGCGAAAAAAGCGTTCGTCTGCCTGCACCGGTTCGCCCTCGACCGTGATGAATTCGGGCGTGAGCTGCGCGATCTGGGGGCCGGGATCAGCAACAATGCCGGTTTCCTCCAGCAATTCGCGCCGTGCCGCATCCTCGAAACTCTCCCCCGGCTCGCACTCGCCGCCTGCGGTTACCCAGAAAGGGTCGCGGCCCGGCACATCAAAACGGAACATCAGCGCGCGATCCTGAGGATCGAGCACGATAAGCCGCGCCGCCCGGCGCAGGCGCAGCGTGGGGTTGAGAGGGGAGGGGTTGAGGCTCATTTTGCCGGCACGCCCGCCTTGATCGCCACCGCGTGAACCCGCCCGCCGACAATGTCACCCAGCGCTGCAATCACTGCACGCTGGCGGGCCAGCCGGTTCATGGCGGCAAAGGCTGGTGCGTCGATCTCGATGGTGAAATGCGATTCGCCTGATCCGTCGTCGCCCATGTGGCCGGAATGCTTGGCGCTATCGTTGATGATGGCCAACCGCGTGGGCGCAAACGCTTCGGTCAACAGGGCCTGCATTTCTTCGGCAACACGTCCAGTCATCACGGCATTCCTTTTTTGCAGTCTGGCAAAGGCAATTCAGGGTTGGAACTTGGGAGCCCAATCGCCATTTGCAAAGGCTATGCGTTCACCACGATTTCACGGCCGCGTCGAGAGCGCGGGGCGCCAATGCGAGGCGCCGGGCTGCGGCGACGCGGGGGAATTCCGTGCGCCCGGCGGGCGGCCTAATGGCGCCGATGGACCGGGCGATTGGCGATGGTTCTGCCTTGAGCACGTGCGTGAATTCAATGCCGGCTATAATTGGTTCAAGGGAATGAGCGACGAGGAAATCCTCGCCGCACAGTCACCGATTGCAGGGTGGCGCCCTGAGACCCGCGCGTTTCGCCCCGATGCCGGGATTGATGGCATTCCGCGCTGGGCCGATTATGCCGATCCGCTCGATGCCATTGCTGCGCGTGCGCGGGGCATTCGCAGCCGCGCCGAACGCGAAGCGCGAATGGCATCCACGGGGCGTTTTTCGCGGGAGGAAGCGCAGGCGCTCGAAACGTTGGGGTTGGGTTCCGACACCGACCGCACACGGCTCAGGCGCCGCTATTCCGAATTGGTGCGCCGGTTTCACCCCGACCGCAACGGCGGCGATCGGCGGCACGAGGACAGGCTGACCGCGGTGGTAGATGCCTACCAACTGCTCAGGAACAGCAGGGCGCTGACCTGACCTGGCGCGCGTTTCATCAGCGCGGCGCCGACGCCTCCCTAAGGACGTGGCGTCGGGGCGTCCTGGCGGAAGGCCCAGCGCAGCGTACGTCCCATGCCCCAAGTCGCCGCACGGGCGGGCAAAGCGGTCAGTCTCGGGCGTTGCAACCGCAACATCGTGCGCGCCCAGTCGGGTAGCATGGCGACCGAATCGGCGGTAATCATGGTCTGAACCGCCTGCGGGGAGCCGTTCGGCCGCTGGCTCAACACCAGTTGCGCAATTTCACGCGCTGCTACAGAGCCTTGGAGGTCATGGCGCAGTTCGCGAATAATTGCTTCGGCCTCGGCGCGGGTTTCTGGCACCGGATCGGCGCCCAAAGCGCGGGCGATCACGGCAAACTGCCGATAATACTCATCCTGATCGGCCAGCGGCATATCGGGCCGCACATGGCGGATGTATCCCGCTAAGAAGCTTTGTGCTTCGGTCACGTGAACCCAGGCCAGTGTCCGCGGATTGGTAGCTTCGTAACGGGTGCCATCGGGCAAGGTGCCGCCCACCTTGGCGTGGATGCGATTGACCCGGTCAATCGCTTTCATTGCATCATCGCGGTGGCCAAAGGTCGTGATGGCAATGAATCGCGCGGTCCGCCGAAGCCGCCCGTGCATATCTTCACGAAAATTGGAATGATCGAGCACGCCTTGCAGCGCATGGGGGTGGAGCATCTGTAGCAGCAGCGCGCGCACCCCGCCGGTCATCATCCCGACAATATCGGCGTGGACCTGGCGGATCGGCGTATCGCGGGCAAACAGTGCATCATCCGAAGGGGGAACAGGTTGCTCGCCGCCCGCCGTGTCGTTGAACATCCCGCGCACCTGGGACACCAGTTTGAGACGCAGGGATTCAACGGGATCGGCCATGTTTGCCGATATAGGAAGGATCCGGGCCGAGGGGAACGGGGATGCAAAAATTGCGAGCGAATATTGCCAAACCACCGCTTGCAGATGCGGCGTCTGCGCTTTAACCGAAACGGCGATGACTTCTGCTTCACACAAAAATGTCACCGGCGATAACGCCATGCCCAACCAGCCCGACACGACGGTCGATGTCCGCGAGGTCTTCGGCATTGATGTCGATTGGCAAGTGCCTGCCTTCTCGCACGGCGATGAACACGTGCCCGAAACGGACGGGTCTTACGTCTTCGATCCGGATACGACGCTGGCGATCCTTGCCGGCTTTTCGCACAACCGCCGGGTCATGGTGCAGGGTTATCACGGCACGGGCAAATCGACCCACATCGAACAGGTCGCCGCGCGCCTCAACTGGCCGAGCATTCGTGTGAACCTTGACGCGCATATCAGCCGGATCGACTTGATCGGGCGCGATGCGATCGTGTTGAAAGACGGGCTGCAGGTCACTGAATTCAAGGAAGGCATCCTTCCATGGGCGCTTCAGCATCCGGTGGCGCTGACCTTTGACGAATATGACGCGGGCCGCCCGGACGTGATGTTCGTGATCCAGCGCATCCTCGAATTTGATGGTCGGCTGACCCTGCTCGATCAGAACAGGGTGATTACGCCCAATCCGTGGTTCCGGCTGTTTGCCACCACCAATACGGTCGGTCTTGGCGATACATCGGGCCTGTATCACGGCACGCAGGCGATCAATCAGGCACAGATGGACCGCTGGAATGTCGTGGTCGCTCTCAATTACCTTGCGCCTGAAGTCGAACAGCAGATCGTGAAGTCGAAGACGCCGAAGGCTGATGACAAGCTGATTGCCGATATGGTCAAGGTCGCGGAACTGACCCGACAGGGCTTCATCAACGGCGACATTTCGACCGTGATGAGCCCGCGTACAGTCATCACTTGGGCGCAGAACGCGGCGATCTTCGGATCGACAGGCTTTTCGTTCCGACTCAGTTTCCTCAACAAGTGTGATGAGGCAGAGCGTACGCTGGTAGCCGAGTATTATCAGCGCGTTTTTGGTGAGGACTTGCCTGAAGGCGCTGCGAAGAAGCGGTAATTCGATTTACAATTGAAGCAATTCGGCACACGCTCGGCCCGCAGGAGGTTGCAGGGCCATGGTCTTGTTAAAACGCTTCATATCAAGCCTCAGCTTTTCTCTTGTGGCGCTCGGCTGCACGATCGCGTGCACGCCTGGTGACTATCCGGCATCTGATGCGCAATCTTACAGAGGCGATGGAACGGCGATGACCTTCGATCCAAAGGTGTGGTCTGATGAAGACGCTTGGTACGAGGCACCATACCCGCGCCGCCAGATGGTTGAGGATGTGCGCGCGCGTTTGCTCGTGCCGTCAATGTCACGGGCGGACGTGATCGCTCTGCTTGGACCGCCGACGGATACCCCGTATTTCGCAGATCATGATCTTGTGTACTGGTTGGGGCCAGAAGAGGGATTTTCGGCCGTGGATTCGCAGTGGCTGATCATAGACTTCGATGCCGACGGGACGTTCGAAAATTCGGAAATCGTGACGGACTGAAGGGGGCAAGGTCATGACCGATGGACCGATTATCCGCGGAATTTTGTCAGGCCTGACGCCAGCCGAAAAGCTCTACCTGATGACGCATCCGCATCACGTTGGCACGATAATGGAGGTCAGGGATAAGGCATCGGCCGAGGCGCGCCGCCTTTTTCCTCGCGAAGGCCAGCATAACGGGGAAGGCGATGCTTTCCGCCACTGCTTTGCATCGGCGCTGCTCGCGCGCGATCTGGGCGCGCAGAATGCACGAACTTTCACCAACGCGCATGAGGCCTATTCGGCCAACCCGCCGCGCGAGCGGGCGATGGACCTCCACAACAATGGCGTCGGCATCAGGATTGGTACGCACCGAGAAGGCACCAGCGACTCCGTGATTTCGCGGCTCTGTATGGCGGCGTTCGATGCGGGCGAGTTGATGACCGTGCCCCCTGCAACTGGCCAGCCCTATTGACGCAGCGAGCATCCTTGACCTTGCTACCAAGTGTCTTAGGCTGGTAATACGGTTGCCATCATGGCTCTGTTTGATCGATTCTGGAAAGGCTCACGCACCGGTGACGGAGCCGCCGGCGACGCGTCGCCAGGCGGGTTCTACCCGCTTTACGAATCGAGCCGCCCACTCGACGATGACGACATCGCGCGCCCCCGCGCAGCGCGAACGCCGGATTTCGACGCATGGGACGCGCAGCTTGGCCAGATCGACGACGCGCTTGAAGCGACGGAAAAGCGCCGCTTCCGGTGGTGGCAGCGCGATTACTGGCGTTCGCGCTCCAAATTGTGGTGGACGGGGCGCGGGGTCATGGCGTCAGCGGCGGTGCTTGCACTGTTGATCGGATGGCTCACCTTCACTGCGCCGCTGTCCAAAAGCCTTGAACCCATTGCTCCGCCGCAGGTCACGTTGCTGGCCAGCGATGGCACGCCGATTGCACGGCAGGGCGCCGTCGTTGAGGCTCCAGTCAAGGTCGCCGATCTGCCGCCTCACGTGGTCGAGGCTTTCATCGCCATCGAAGATCGGCGGTTCTATTCGCATTGGGGCGTCGATCCGCGCGGCATCGCACGGGCGGCATGGACGGGTTATGGCGGCGGATCGACCATCACGCAGCAGCTGGCCAAGTTCACCTTTCTGACGCCCGAACAATCGCTCACCCGCAAGGCACGAGAAGCCTTGATCGCGGTATGGTTGGAGACATGGCTGACCAAGGACGAAATCCTCGAACGCTACCTTTCCAACGCCTATTTCGGCGACAACCAGTATGGCCTTCGGGCAGCGTCCCTGCACTATTTTTACCGCCAGCCCGAAAAGCTGCGTCCCGAACAGGCCGCGATGCTGGCCGGCTTGCTGCAGGCACCGTCACGCTATGCGCCCACGAAGCATTACGACAGGGCCAAGAAGCGAATGGAGCTGGTGATCCAGTCGATGGTCGATGTCGGCTATCTGACCGCCGCCGAGGCTGCTGCCTTGCCCGATCCGCGCATCGACGTGC
Organism: Erythrobacter sp. 'gip.4 top 5'; assembly: GCF_056495765.1. Classification (NCBI taxonomy): domain Bacteria; kingdom Pseudomonadati; phylum Pseudomonadota; class Alphaproteobacteria; order Sphingomonadales; family Erythrobacteraceae; genus Erythrobacter; species Erythrobacter sp. 'gip.4 top 5'. Next base: position 1,564,538 of record NZ_CP200270.1, read on the forward strand.
GCAACCGCGGTGATAACCTGCCGACCGGCACCTACTTCGCGGATTGGGCTTTGCCGCTGGCGCGCGAGGGCATGGAGGCAAGCTATTCGCGTGAAGTGTTCACCACCACGCTCGATTCGCGCCTTCAGGCGCTTGCCGGCCGGATCGTTGCCCGTGCGCCCCTGGGCGGCGCGCAGGTGGCGCTGGTGGCGATGCGGCGCAATGGCGAAGTGGTCGCGATGGTCGGTGGGCGCGATTACAGCACGTCGCCCTTCAACCGGGTGACGCAGGCCCGCCGCCAGCCGGGATCGACGTTCAAGACCTTTGTGTATCTTGCCGCGCTGGAAGCCGGGTGGGAGCCGGATGATACGATCCCCAACACGCCGATCACGCAAGGCAGCTATCGCCCCAAGAACGGACGGGAACGATATTCCGAACAGATCACGCTTGAAGATGCCTTCGCACAATCGAGCAATGTCGCAGCTGTCCGCCTGTTTCAGGCGGTGGGCAGCGAAAAGGTGATCCGCACCGCGCGGGCCCTAGGCATCACGGCGCCGATGACCGAGGGCGACCCCAGCCTTGCCCTTGGCACCTCATCACTGACTTTGATGGAGTTGACGGCCGCTTATGCCGGGATCGCGGCGAATGACTATCCGGTCGAGCCTCATGCGTTCGCGCGCGGCGAGCAGAGCTGGTGGGAATGGCTGACGACGGCCAAGGATTCCATGTCGTCGGGCACGCACGAGGACTTGGAGGATATGCTGCGTGCGGCGATCAACCGGGGCACGGGGCGCAACGCGGTGTTGCCAATCGCCAATTACGGCAAGACCGGCACGACCCAGGATTACCGTGATGCGCTGTTCGTGGGCTATGCGGGCGATCTGGTGGTGGGCGTGTGGGTCGGTAATGATGACAACACCCCGCTGGGTGGTGTCACGGGCGGCAGCACGCCCGCGCGCATCTGGCGCGATTTCATGCGCGGCGCGCTGCGGATCGAGGCTGCGCCTGCGCCAAAGGCGGACACCTCGCCCGATCCCGAAGGTCCGGTGCAGCCACTCGATGTTCTGGAAGGCGAAGAAATCCCGCTGGGTCAGGACGGGGCGACGCTTACAATCGAGAGTGACGGGGTGATCCTGCGGCAGGAAGGCGTGCCGGTTGAAATGCGGTTGGGCGAAGGGGGGCTGGTGGTTCAGCCAGCACCAACCCCTGCGCCGGCGTCCCCGCCTTAAACCATCAGGATGTTCATGACGGCGGTCGCGATTGGACGGCTGCGGTCATCCTGCCACGCTTCGACCGCGACATTGGCGTTGCGCCGCCCCAGCCGGGTGATGCGGCCCAGTGCAAAAGTGGGTTTCGCTTTGCCTGCAGCGAGATATTGCACGGTTATGTTGATCGGCTTCAATTGCGGATCGCGCCCGGCGGCGAGCAAAGCCGTTCGCAGCGCAGCGTAGCCTGCGTTTTCCAGCAAACCGGCTGTCGCGCCGCCGTGGAAATGCTGCGGACGCCCTTCCACCGTGGGTCCGAAATCAACGGACAGCACCGGCATTCCGGCGTCCTCTCCGGTCATCGCGATGCCGAGCGAGCGGGCATAGGCGGGCAGTTCCAACCGGTCAGCCATTTGCTTCGCCTTTCAGGGCCGGGTTGCCGGCGCGTGGATCGGCCCCGATGGTCATGAACACGCCGGCGACATGGGCCACCGGATCATCGGGATCGCCATCATGCGCGATGCCGCGCACAAAGGCAGCGGATCGCGTGCGGCGGTAGCATTCGACCCGGCCGCGCACGCTGGCGCGTTCGCGGGCAGCCCGCTGGTAATCGACGCGCAGGTCGAGCGTTGCCACGGGCGTGAAATGGCCACTGGCCTGCCAGATCGCCATGCCGCTTGCCATGTCCATCAGGCTGATGATTGGGCCCGAGGCAAGCACCGGGCGGCTGGCTTCGCCCAGCAGGTCTTCACGCCACGGCAGTTCCAGCTCGACCCAGTTGTCGCCCTGATCGGCATATTTGAGGCCGAGCCAGCCGGTATGGCCGTGGCTGAAAAACCATTTCGATGCTTCGCGTGCATCGAAGCGGGCAGGGGGTGTGTTCATGCTGCGCGCCATAGGGGCGGGCGCTGCTGCCTTGCAACGGAGATTTTCGCCGGTTCTAAAGCACGCCGCCAGCCAGCCGGTCGATCGCGCCTTGCAGGATGATGGCGGCGGCGTGGGCATCAATGGCGGCGGCACGCCTGGCGCGGCTCATGTCCTGTCCGATCATGGCCGCTTCGGCAGCCTGCGTGGACCACCGTTCGTCCCACAACAGGATGGGCAGGACGAACGCGTCGGCACAATTGCGGGCATAGGCGCGGCTTGCTTGCGCGCGCGGCCCTTCCGAGCCGTCCATGTTGCGGGGCAGACCAAGGACGATGCCCTTGATGCTGCGGCTCTTGATCAACGCCGCAAGAGTTTCCCGGTCGCGGCCCCATTTGCCGCGCTGGATCGTGATTCCGTTGGTCGCAAACCGCCAGCCGCCATCGCAGGTTGCCGTGCCCAATGTCTTGGTGCCAAGATCAAGGCCCAGCAACACGCCGCCTTCACCCAGTGCATCCACAAAGCCGCGCGCGTCCTCGAAAATCAACGCGCCCACGGGGCTCAACGGGCGCTCCATGCCTCGGCCCGGCGGATCACGTCAGCCTTGGTGTTGGCCCAGAACAACGGCAGATCATAGACGTGGTAGTTATTGCCCGGCAGCACGTAGGAGCCCATTTCAGGCGGCGGGCCGATCAACAGCAGTCCGCGGGCATCGCAGCGCGCAGGCACCAGGCCTGGCATTAGCTCCCCGTTTTCCATGCTGTCTTCGGGCACCAGCGTGCCCAGATTGGCGCTGGCGGGTGCAGTGCCGCCAACAAGACCCGTCAGTGGGTTGGTGCACAGCATCGGAGTCTTGCCGGGCGCTTTGCCATCGAGCGCGCTCGCCTTGCCGTAAGCTTCCAGCACGGAAGAAGGGTCCGCAGGTTCGGCAAAGCTTGACCAGCTGATCAGGCAGCCGGCTTGGTCAGGCGCGAGGCACGGCGGAACACCGATAACGGGGAGGTCATGTTCGACCGAAACGGGCCAGCCGATGACATAGGCCGCCACCAGCCGCGTTGCGACGGGCGAGCCTTTGACCTCCTCGGCCAACAGCCGCTTGAGATGCAGCGCGCCTTGCGAATGGCCTGCCAGTACAATCGGCGTATCGGGCGCGACGCTGGTGAGGAAGAAGCGGAACGCCTCGCGCACATCGGAATAGGCTGCGTCGATCGCCTGCCTGCCTTCGGGTTGATCGGTCAGGAACGCGCCCATAGTCGCTTGCCGGTAGCGCGGCGCCCAGATTTCCGTGGCTGCGTTGAAGGGGCTCGCCATACCGCGAAGGTAAATCCGTGCGATCCGCTCGGCATCCGGATCGCCGCCGTCGTCCAGCGGGGCGTTCCATTGGGTGCGGTTGAGGTAGCTGGTGGGATGAACGAAGAAGACGGCAAAGGGTTGGGGTGGTTTGGCCACCACGGGCGATGGGACGTCCTCGCCGGCATAGGTCGGCTGCCAGCGTGCGGGATCGTTCACACCGATCCCAGGCCGCGAATACCATAGGGCAGTGTCTTCATAGGCGTTGGCTTCAAGCGGCCTGACCGGCGCGAAGGCGGCGGAGGGCACCAGGGCGATTTCCGCCAGTTCATCTTGAAACAGCTCGTACGCGATGCGCCCGCCAATCACCAGAACGATGCAGAAAGCGACGAAATAGAGAAACTTGCGAGCCATTCGTGTTTCGCTACCTTAAATTATGGGGCGCCAGTTTTGGCGTTCGCGTTGGTTCCGGCGCCTTCGGCCAAAGCGGGACGCAGCGTGGTCCAGGCGCGGTCACCGCGCAAGCTGGTAAACCAGCTCGCCGGGTTCCAGGTGGTCGATCCGTCAAGGCTGAAGGTGATGAACTCCGCGCGCCCACCGATATTGGCCATTGGCACCGGTCCGCCAAGCCCGTCGGCAATCGCCAGTGCACGGCTGTCAGCCGATAGATCGCGATTGTCACCCATCACGAAGACGCTGTCTTCGGGCACGGTAACCGGGCCATAATTGTCGAGATCCTGATCGCGGTAATCGATGGTGAGATAGGTCGCACCATTCGGCAGGGTCTCGCGCCAGGTTGGCGGATCGAAATAGAGCGCGCCATCAGGGCCGGTCTTGCGATAGGCTTCGAACGCCTGAAGGCAGGGTTGTTCACCGCTGTAACTGCTGCACATCAGTTCAGGCTCGAACGGCAGGCGGACGGACGGCACAACTTCGCGCGGGATCGCCTGGCCGTTCAAAATTATCTGCCCACCGCGAACTTCGATCGTGTCGCCCGGCAGCGCCACGACTCGCTTGATGTAATCGACATCCTGATCCGGATGGACGGGGATCACGACATCGCCATATTCCGGGGTCGATGGGAGCACGCGCCAGTTTGCGCGTGGCAGAATGTGGAAGCTGGCCGAGGCCCAGGACCAGCCATAGGGATACTTGCTCACCACCAGACGGTCACCCACCCAAAGACCCGGCATCATTGACGTTGAGGGAATGTAGAAAGGCTTGGCGACAAGGCTATGGAATGCCAGCACGGCAAGCAGCATCAGCCCGAGACCGCGGATTTCGGCAAGCCAATTGACCTTTTCAGAGGCGTTGCTGTCGGTCACGTGCGGGCTTTCGATGCGGGCCACAGGGGCGCTTGTCACACAGGGAGGGCTTCGATGATCACGAAGGCTTGCGCCCACGGGTGATCATCGGTGAGAGTGAGATGAATGCGCGCCTCATGGCCGTTCGGGATCATTTCTTCAAGCCGCAAAGCCGCGCCGCCGGTCAACGCCAGCGTGGGCGCGCCCGAGGGGGCGTTGACCACGCCAATATCCTTCATGAACACGCCGCGCCGGAACCCGGTGCCGACCGCTTTGCTGAAGGCCTCCTTTGCGGCAAAGCGTTTGGCGTAGGTGCCGGCAATGGTGAAAGGCCGGCGCCGCGCCTTGGCGATTTCGGTGGGTGTGAACACGCGGTTCTCGAACCGCTCGCCATAACGGGCAAGCGAATTTGCGATCCGTTCGATATTGCAGAGGTCCGAACCCATCCCGATGATCATTTCAGCGCCTTCATACCGACAGCGACAAGCAAGATCAGCGCCGTGACGTGCAGCATTACCTGGCTTTTGAACAAGGGATGCGCAAAATCACCCTTGGCGATCCTCAGCGCGCCGACATATCCGAAAATCTGCAAGGTGATCCAGCCCACCGCAAACACCACCATCACCCGGGTGTTCAGCGCGAAACCCAGAAACCCGATGGCCACGAGGAAGAGCGCGGCCGCCGCAAACGCCCAGCGCTTCTGCGCGCCGGTCAGCGTGGGGAGATCCGGTTCGGTCATGCCTAGCGCGCGTCATCCATCAGTTCGCGCATCCGCCGGATCGCGTTTTCAAGGCCGACGAATACCGCTTCCCCGATCAGATAGTGCCCGATGTTGAGTTCTGCGATTTGCGGGATCGCGGCGATGGGCTGCACGTTTTCAAAGGTGAGGCCGTGGCCCGCGTGCGGCTCGATCCCGTTCTTGGCGGCGAGCGCGGCCATATCAGTGATGCGGCGCAGTTCGCGCTCAACCCGGTCACGGTCTCCATCAAGCATGGCATGGGCATATTCGCCCGTGTGGAATTCCACAACCGGCGCGCCCAGCCGAAGGGCCGCGTCCAATTGCCGCTCGTCCGCTTCGATAAACAATGACAGGCGGATGCCAGCACTGCGCAATTCTTCCGCAATCGGGGCAAGCGTGTTGTGCATCCCCGCCGCGTCAAGACCGCCTTCGGTGGTTCGCTCCTCGCGCTTTTCCGGCACGATGCAGGCGGCATGCGGCATATGCTTGAGCGCGATTTCGAGCATCTCGCGGGTCGCTGCCATTTCGAAGTTGAGCGGCAGATTGGTGGCCTGCTGGATGCGTGCCAGATCCTCGTCATGAATGTGACGACGGTCTTCGCGCAAATGGGCAGTGATGCCATCGCCGCCGACAGCGGCAACGATCTGCGCGGCACGCACGGGATCGGGATGATCCCCGCCGCGGGCATTGCGAATGGTGGCAACGTGATCAATGTTCACGCCGAGACGAAGCGGGCGCGGGTGGGGGGTCTGGTTCATGGTGTTCCTTGTGGACAGGCAGCAGCGGAAAGCAAATCGTATGAAAACCCGCGCCCCATCCATACCTCGCCAAAATCGAACGGTTTGGATTGCGAGAAGGCGACCACTGCCATCTCGTTGTCAGGCAGGATGAAATTGCGCAGTTCGATTGCGCCGATTTCCCCGCGCCGTTCGACAATCCGTACCGGCGCTGCGCAGCCTTCGAGCGGTGCTGTGAACACCCATTGGCCCAGCGCCATGAAGCCCAGCGCAGGATCGCCGCTCCACATTTCCGCCAAGGCTTCCGGGCCGAGCAGTTCTCCGCGCATCAGGGCATTGTCGATAGCAAGAATATCGTCGGGTTTGCCATAAAGGGCTGCCGAGGCGCCGAACGTGGCAAGATCAATCTCCGGTTCGCGCAGGCCATCGATCGTGCCCCAGCGGGTAAACGGCTCTCCTGGGTAAGCGCCGGCGTATTCCAATCCGAGCGGTCCTGCGATGTCGCGCAGGAACAGTTTGTCCCAGCCAAGCCCCGCTACCGCTTCCAGAACCGCGCCCAGCACCATGTAGTCGCAGTTGTTATAGGCCCAGTTGCCAGCGGGCGCGGATGTGCCGGGGCCGGCACAAAAGCCGGTGATGGGATCGCGGCTGCCCGAAAAATCGGTGGAATAGAAGGCGCCGTCATCAGTTTCGGGATTGGGCAAGCCAGCGCGGTGCTGAAGAAGATTGCGGACCGTCGCGGAGCCTGCATTGGGCGATCGAAAGGCGGGAAGATAGGTTGCGATGGGGGCATCCAGGTCAATCACGCCGCGTTGAGCCTGCTGCATCACAAGGATCGCCACGATCTGCTTGGTGATCGAGGCCCAGCGCCAGGTCAGCCCATCATCGCTGCCGCGATAGGCCTGCGGCAATGCGCCAACGTGGCGGAAGCGCGGTGGCTGTGCGGCATCGATTCTGGTCGAAATCGCAATGTCGCCATCAAACTTGGCGTCTGCGATCACAGTCCGCACTCTGTCTTCGGAAAAATCGTCCGGTGCCGCGGCCCAAGCGGGAGTGGCCAAGGCAAGGAGTGCAACGGCAATGCGGATCATGCTGTGCTATTCCTTGCGGCTGCCGGGCTTCGTCACTTCTACGCGCTTCAAACCGTCAGGGATGTCGTTTTCGGCATAGGTCGGAAAATCAATGGCGAGCAGCGGGTAGAAGGGCACGCCCAGATCGACCGAGCCGCAAGATCGGTCGATTATGGCGCATTCAGCGATGACGTGACCGCCCTCGCGCGCAACTGCTGCAATGGCTTCGCGGCTCGAAAGGCCGGTGGTGACGACATCCTCCACCATCAGCACCGTGGCCCCTTTTGCTAGTGCAAAGCCGCGGCGCAGGTGGAATACACCGTCGGGCCGTTCGAGGAACAGCGCATCCTTGCCGAGCGCACGTCCGACTTCGTGGCCGATGATGATTCCGCCCATCGCCGGAGAGACAACAAGGTCAACCTGATCAAGCACTTCCGCCGGGATGCCAGCCACCACCGCGTGCGCCAATCGGGCAGCGCGGGCAGGGTTCATCAATACTCTGGCGCATTGGAGGTAGTGGCCGCTATGCCGACCGGAAGAGAGCTTGAAATGGCCCTCCAGTAACGCTCCAGAATGGCGGAATTCGGCCAGAACCTCGTCTTGTGTCACGTGCAAAAACCCCCAGAAAACATGAAAGAAAGCGCCGACTTGCGCCTCAGACATGGCGCCTTGCATAATTTTCTCCCTAGAAGCGCTTGAGGCCCTCGGCAAGCAGGGCTAAAGGCAGGATCGAAGCCAACCCTAAGGTTAGGCGAACGCAGTCTGAAGCGGGTCTACATAGACCAAGCGACGGGCTGTATGGGATCAGATTAGAACCACTTGGACACATGTGATGGGTCAGAACACCCGTATGAAAAAAGTATTCCTGACGGCACTTGCTGCCGGTCTCGCGGCTTTCGCACCGCTAAGCGTAGCGGCGCAGGATGTGGCTGCGCCGGCACCTGTTGCAACGGAAGCCGGTCAGGTCGAAGGCGCGCAGACCGCGCCGGGTGCAGAGGCTGGAGCGGGCAATCTTACGCCTGCCGAAGCGTCGGTCGCACCTGCCGCCGAAGGCGCCTACACGCCGATGGCTCCGACCAAGGGCAAAGGCATGCCAACTTCCTATGAGGACGGCGCGCTCCAGAGCATGACGTTCCAGGATCAGTATTCCGAAAACGGCAAGTATGCCCAGTGGATGCATGATGCGATCCTGATGCCGGTAATCACGGCCATCAGCGTGCTGGTGTTGGGTCTGCTGCTGTACGTGGTGTTCCGGTTCAATCGCCGCCGCAATCCGGTCGCGTCGCGGACTACGCACAACACGGCGATCGAAGTCGTCTGGACGATTCTCCCGGTCATCATTCTGGTGATCATCGCAGTGCCTTCTATCACGTTGTTGGCCCGCCAGTACGAAACGCCGCCGGCTGATGCCGTCACGATCAAGGCGACGGGCTATCAGTGGTATTGGGGTTACAACTATCCCGATCACGGCGACTTCGAAGTGATTTCGAACATGCTGGACGAAGGCGAAGCTGTGCGCCGGGGGGAACCGGGGCAACTTGCCGTGGACAACCGCATGGTTGTGCCTGCAGGCGTGCCGCTGCGCATTCAGACCACCGGAAGCGATGTGATTCATGCTTTCGCCGTGCCGTCATTGTGGTTCAAGATGGACGCCGTGCCGGGCCGTCTGAACGAAAAGATGCTGACCATCCCTGAACCGGGCGTTTATTACGGCCAGTGTTCGGAACTGTGCGGCGCGCGGCACGCTTATATGCCGATCGCTGTTGAAGCGCTCCCCCCGGCAGAGTTTGCCGTTTGGGTGAGGGAGCAGGGCGGCACGATGCCGGGTGAAGACGCGGCTCCTGCCGCTCCCGAACCCACCGCCGACGCTGCTGTTGCCGATCTGGCTTCAGCGCGCTGATATTGAACAAGACACAGAAGCAGAAGAGTAGCTGACCATGGCAACCACCGCAGAAGGCTTCGACATCCATCAGGATCATGGGCACGATGCCCACGATCACGCGGATCACAAGCCGGGCTTTTTCGCCCGTTGGTTCATGTCGACCAATCACAAGGACATCGGCACGATGTACCTGATCTTTGCGGTCATCGCAGGGATTGTGGGTGGCGCAATTTCGGGGATCATGCGGGTCGAGCTCGCCGAGCCTGGCATCCAGTACCTTCAGTGGTGGGCGCAGTTCATGGGCGGTGCCAATGATCTGAACACCGCGCTGCATATGTGGAATGTGTTCATCACGGCGCACGGCCTGATCATGGTGTTCTTCATGGTGATGCCGGCGATGATCGGTGGCTTTGGCAACTGGTTCGTGCCGCTGATGATCGGCGCGCCCGACATGGCGTTCCCGCGCATGAACAATGTCAGTTTCTGGCTGACGGTTGCCGGTTTCTTCAGCCTGCTCTTCTCGCTCTTTGTGCCCGGTGGCACGGGTCCTGGTGCAGGTACGGGTTGGACGGTCTATGCCCCGCTTTCGACCAGCGGATCGGTTGGTCCGGCGGTTGATTTCGCGATCTTCTCGCTGCACCTTGCAGGCGCAGGCTCGATCTTGGGGGCGACCAATTTCATCACAACGATCTTCAACATGCGTGCGCCGGGGATGACCCTGCACAAGATGCCGTTGTTCGTGTGGTCGGTGCTGGTGACAGCGTTCCTGTTGTTGTTGGCGCTGCCGGTTTTGGCCGCTGCGATCACCATGCTGTTGACCGATCGCAACTTCGGCACGACCTTCTTCAATGCGGCCGGCGGCGGTGATCCGGTGCTGTATCAGCATCTGTTCTGGTTTTTCGGTCACCCGGAAGTCTACATCATGATCTTGCCGGGCTTCGGCATGATTTCGCAGATCATTGCAACCTTCTCGAAGAAGCCCGTGTTCGGCTACCTCGGCATGGCCTATGCGATGGTTGCGATTGGCGTGGTCGGCTTCATCGTCTGGGCGCACCACATGTACACCGTGGGTCTCGACGTGAATACGAAGATGTACTTCACGGCAGCCACTATGGTCATCGCGGTGCCAACCGGTGTGAAGATCTTCAGCTGGATCGCGACGATGTGGGGCGGCAGCCTCAGCTTCAAGTCGCCGATGGTTTGGTCGATGGGCTTCATCTTCCTGTTCACCGTGGGCGGCGTGACCGGCGTGGTGTTGGCCAATGGCGGGATCGACGATAACTTGCACGACACCTACTATGTGGTCGCACACTTCCACTACGTGCTGTCGATGGGCGCTGTTTTCTCGATGTTCGCTGGCTTCTACTACTGGTTCCCGAAGATGAGCGGCCGGATGCACTCCGAACTGCTCAGCCATATCCACTTCTGGACCTTCTTTGTCGGCGTGAACGTGATCTTCTTCCCGCAGCATTTCCTTGGGATGCAGGGGATGCCGCGTCGCTACCCCGATTACGCGGAAGCCTTCACCTTCTGGCATCAGGTCAGCACCTACGGGTACTACATCATGGCCGGTTCGATGGTGTTCTTCTTCGTCAACATCGCTTACGCGCTGCTGGCCGGCAAGAAGGCCGCAGCCAATCCGTGGGGCGAAGGCGCGACGACGCTGGAATGGACCTTGCCAAGCCCGCCGCCCTATCACCAGTTCGAAACGCTGCCGGTGATCACCGACGCGCACGACTATCACGATCATCGTCCGGTCACGGCCTGATGGTGCCTCGTCGGCTAAGCTGATGACAGCCACGCCGCATAGACCGGACGAACACACAAGCGGGGGCGCGGCTTTGCAAGAGCCGCGCTCCTTGCCGATGGAAACCAAGACACACATGGCCTCAACCGCACCCCAGACCACAGCGATGCTGCCCACGGAATGGCGTGATTTCTTCACGCTGACCAAGCCGCGAGTGATGACGCTGGTGATCTTCACCGCGATCTGCGGCGTGCTCGCAGCGCCGGGGTCTATCCATCCGGTGTTGGGCTTTACCGCGATCCTCGCCATCGCGATGGGGGCAGGCGGTTCGGCCGCGCTCAATCACTGGTGGGAAGCCGATCTTGACGCAGGGATGAAACGCACGATGAACCGGCCGCTGCCCGGCGGCCGGATGCGGCGCGAAGATGCGCGCGATTTCGGGATTTTCCTATCGGCGGTGTCTGTGGGGATGATGGGCGTGGCGATTGGCTGGCTGGCGGCATCACTGCTGTTTGGCGCGATCATCTACTACGCGGTTATTTACACCATGTGGCTCAAGCCGCGCACACCGCAAAACATCGTGATCGGGGGCGGCGCGGGCGCGTTTCCGCCGCTGATCGGCTGGGTGGCTGTGACGGGTGAGATCACCGCCATGCCGATCCTGCTGTTCGCGATTATCTTCTTCTGGACGCCCCCGCATTTCTGGGCGCTCGCGCTGTTCGTAAAGTCTGATTACGCCAAAGTTGGTATCCCGATGCTGCCGGTGGTTGCAGGTGAAAAGGTGACGCGCCGCCAGATCATGATCTACACGCTGCTGCTCACCCCCATCGCGATTGCGCCGTGGTACATTGGTGGGACAGGCTGGATCTATGGTTCGGTTGCCGTGGTGCTTTCGGCGCTGTTCGTTGTTCTGGCTCTTCCAGTTGCAACCCGAACCCGCGCTGATGTGGATGCCATGACGCCCGAGAAGGCGTTGTTCAAATACTCGATCGTCTATCTCTTCGTGCTGTTCGCTGCGTTGGTGGCCGATCGTGTCGCCGCCTATCAGGGACTGATCACATGACGCCGCAGGAAGAACGCGAATTTCTCCGCCGCCGCAAGGCCCGCAACTGGGTTGTGGCCGGTGCGCTGCTGTTCTTTGTGGTGCTGTTCTACGCCATCACCATCGTGCGCATCGGAGACCCCGGCTGATGGCCACAATGCCGCCTGTTTCGGACGATGCCGCCCGCCGCAATCTGCGGGTTGGGCTGCTGGCGTTCGCGGGCGCACTGGCGATGCTGGGGCTGGGCTATGCCTCGGTCCCGCTGTACCGGCTTTTTTGTCAGGTCACAGGCTTTGGTGGCACCACGATGGTTGCCAGCGAAAGCCAGGCGGCCCGCGCGGCGTCACTTGCGACTGGCGAGACCATCTCGATCCGCTTTGATGGCTCGGTCCCCGCAAATATGCCGTGGACGTTCCAACCCAGTCAGCCAACCGACACCATCGCCATTGGGGAGCGCGATATTGCGACCTATGTCGCCCGCAACAACAGCGATCAGCCGATCACCGGCATGGCGACGTTCAACGTGACGCCGGAGCAGGCAGGCAAGTATTTCAACAAGATCCAGTGCTTCTGCTTCACGCAGCAGACTTTGCAGCCGGGGCAGGAAGTGACCATGCCGGTGCTGTACTATGTCGATCCGGCAATGCTGGATGATCCGAACATGGCGGGCGTGGAGCAGATCACGCTCAGCTACACTTTCCACCGCGCACAAGACCCGGTAACCCCGACCAGTCCGCGCACCAATTGAACCTTTGACGCAAAACCCAGGGACGGGAACGACCAATGGCTGGCAAAGTAAACCACGATTATCATATTCTTGAGCCCGATATCTGGCCGCTGGTCGGTTCGGCTTCGGCGCTGACCTTCACCAGCGGGATGGTGCTCAGCTTCCACCCTGATCTGTTCGGCAGTGCAGCCAGCATCGTGATGTGGGCCGGCCTTGCGGGCCTAATCGCCACCTTCTTCATGTGGTTCAAGAACATCGTGGTCGAGGCCGAGCGCGGCGATCACACCCCGGTGGTGCAGCTCCACATGCGCTATGGCATGATCCTGTTCATCGCGTCTGAAGTGATGTTCTTCGTCGGCTGGTTCTGGAGCTTCTTCGATTTTGCGCTGTTCCCGACCGCGCTGACCTATGACGAGGCGACCGGCGCCACCACCAGCCTGTTTGGCGAAGCGGGCGCGGTAGCAGCCTTCATTCCCGCAGGTCTCGAAGTGCTCGATCCTTTCGCGCTGCCGCTGCTCAACACGCTGATCCTGCTGTGTTCGGGTACGACGGTGACGTGGGCGCATCACTCGCTGATCCACGGCGACCGCGTAGGGCTCAAGCAGGGTCTGTGGGCCACCATCGCGCTTGGCGTGCTGTTCAGCGGGATTCAGGCATACGAATATGCGGCGGCGCCGTTCGGCTTTGGCGGCAACACCTATTCTTCGGCCTTCTACATGGCGACCGGCTTCCACGGCTTCCACGTTGTGATCGGCACAATCTTCCTCGGTGTCTGTCTTTACCGCGCCTATCTCGGCCACTTCACCCCGCGCCAGCATTTTGGCTTCGAAGCCGCTGCATGGTACTGGCACTTTGTCGACGTGGTGTGGCTGTTCCTGTTCGTCACCATCTACGTGTGGGGCGGGTGGGGCGCTGATTACCACTGATGCTTCCGGGCGAAAGTCCGACGCAAAACAAAGGGCAGCCGGGACTTGTCTCGGCTGCCCTTTCCGGTTTGTGTCCCCGTTGCGGCGCCAGGACGCTGTTTGCGGCGCCGGCGGCGCTTGCCGATGAATGTCCCGCCTGCGGTCTGGACATCATCGCCTTGGAGCGCGGCGGGCGGTTTGTTGGCGTGGTAACGATGTTGCTGGCGCTGGTGCTGATTTTGGCCGCGATGGGTATGGACGAATGGCTGCGTCCTCCGCTGTGGTTGTCGCTGTTGATCTGGGCACCGCTCACTGTGGGCGCAGTGGTCAGCGGGCTGCGCTTGTACAAGACTATGTGGGTTTACCACCAATACGAGGAACGCCAGCAACCATGACCCGCCGTGTGCCGATCCTCGCCACCATCATCGTACTGGCGGCTGTGGCGACGATGATTGCGCTGGGCGTGTGGCAGCTCGGACGCAAGGCTGAGAAAGAGGCGCTGATCGCGCGTTATGAAACGGCGCTTGGCGACAGCACGGTTGTGCCCTGGCCGATGCCGGCAGAATATGAGCGCGATCTGTTCCGACGTACTACAGTCGATTGCCTGGACGTGCGCGGGATCGATCCGATTGGCGGCAAGTCTGCGACGGGCCGATCGGGCTGGGTGCACATCGCACGGTGTAGTCATGCCGGTGGCGGGGTTGCCGATGTCACAATTGGCTGGTCGCGTTCACCCGATTCGCCGCAATGGGCCGGCGGTCCGGTGACCGGACGCCTTGCCAATTATGGCGAGACCGTGCGCCTGGTGGCTGAAACCCCGCAGGCCGGCCTGGAACCTCTCGCCAAGCCTGATCCCGGCGATCTGCCCAACAATCACCTGGCTTACGCGGGGCAGTGGTTCTTCTTCGCGCTTACTGCCTTCATCATCTACGTGCTGGCATTACGGCGGCGGCGGGTTTAGGCGGCGTCCCCATGCAATACGTCTCGACACGAGGGCGCGCACCAGCGCTCGATTTCGAAGGGGTTACGCTGGCGGGCCTCGCCAGCGATGGCGGCCTGTATCTGCCCGCCACTTGGCCACGCTTCAGCGCGGCAGAGATCCGTGCAATGCGCGGTCTTTCCTATCCCGATCTCGCTGCGCGGATCATGGCGCCCTTCGTGACGCCCAGCCTGACCGAGGACGAGCTTCTGGCGCTGTGCCACACGGTCTATGGCGATTTCGGCCACGCGGTGGTCGCACCGCTGGTCCAGCTCGATCAGCAACACTGGCTGCTGGAGCTGTTCCACGGCCCCACGCTCGCCTTCAAGGACGTGGCACTGCAATTGCTGGGCCGACTGTTCGAGACGTTCCTTGAGCGCCGCGGCGAACGCCTGACCATCGTCGGTGCGACCAGCGGGGATACAGGCTCCGCCGCCATTCAGGCCGTCGCCGGGCTCGAGCGGGTCGAGATTTTCATGCTCCACCCCAAGGGCCGGGTGAGCGACGTGCAGCGCCGCCAGATGACCACGGTGCGTGCGCCAAACGTCCACAACCTCGCCATCGAAGGCAGCTTCGATGATGCGCAGGCCCATGTGAAGCGCATGTTCAACGATGATGACGTAACCGCCACGCTGAACCTCGGCGCGGTCAATTCGATCAACTGGGCGCGGCTGATGGCGCAGGTGGTCTATTACTTCGCCTCCGCGCTGCAACTCGGCGCGCCGGACCGCACGGTGGCTTACAGCGTGCCGACGGGCAATTTTGGCGATGTGTTCGCAGGCTATGTCGCAGCCCGGATGGGCTTGCCGATCGAGCGCCTGATCGTTGCCACCAATATCAACGACATCCTCCATCGCGCGCTGTCCAGCGGCGATTACTCGGCGGGCGGGGTGACGGCCACGATCACGCCTTCGATGGACATTCAGGTGTCGTCGAACTTTGAACGCCTGCTGTTTGATGCAGGCGGGCGTGATGGGGTGGCAATGGCTGCACAGATGCACGCCTTTGAAGCGACCAAGGCGATGCAACTCACCAACGCGCAGGCGACGAGCGCCGCGGGCCTGTTCATCAGCGCCCGTGCCGATCAAACCGAAACCGCTCGCGCACTGCAATGGGCCTATCGCGCTGCGGGGCAGGTGATTGATCCGCACACCGGCGTGGGCCTCCACGGTGCACAGGCGGTGGCGGCTCGCCTGCCAGCCGGCGTGCCGATTGTCACGCTCGCCACGGCGCATCCCGCCAAGTTCCCTGACGCTGTGGAACGTGCCATCGGCGTGCGGCCTTCGCTCCCTTCGCGGGTGGGTGATCTGTTCGGGCGCAAGGAAAGCTTTATCGAGCTGGCCGGTGATTACGCCACCTCTCGTGACCACGTGCTCGAAAATGCGGCGGGTGCATCGGTGGATATGGGCGCAGGGTAATGGCCGATCTCGTCCAGCAGCCGCTGGTGATGGAATGTGCCGGGTGGGATTCCTATCGCCTGCTAGATAGCGGCCTGGGACGCAAGTGGGAGGCATTTGGCCAGCGCAGCTTCATTCGCCCCGAACCCCAGGCCATGTGGCATCCGCGCCTGCCCGATTGGCCCGCTGCGGGTGAGTTTGTCCCCGGCTCTGACGAGGATGGCGGCGGACGCTGGCAGTTTCGCGAACGCCTGCCGGATGATGGCTGGCCTCTGGCATGGGATGAGGTTCGCTTCACTGTGCGGCCCACGCCGTTCCGGCACCTGCAATTCTTCCCTGATATGGCGCCGGTGTGGGAATGGATGCGCGCGCAACTGGATGGCATGACCGATGCCGAGACGCTGAACCTGTTTGGCTACACCGGTCTTGGCACACTGGCGCTGTCGCGGTTCGGGCGGGTGACGCATGTGGATGCCTCGAAGAAATCCGTGGCGCAGGCGCGGGAGAACGCGTCGCTCTCCCGGCTGGATGACCGCCCGATCCGGTGGCTCACCGACGATGCGGCGAAGTTCACCGCGCGCGAAGTGCGCCGGCAAAAGCGGTATGATGGGATTATCCTCGATCCGCCGAAGTTCGGACGCGGGCCCGACGGGGAAGTGTGGCGGCTTGAAGAACACCTGGCAGGTCTGGTCACTGATTGCGCCCGGCTGCTCGACAATGACAGCCGCTTCCTGTTCCTCACTGTCTATGCCGTGCGGATGAGCAGCCTTGCGATTGCGGGTCTGCTGGAGGAGGCACTGTCGCATCTGCCGGGCCGGATCGAACATGGCGACCTCGCCGTGCGCGAGGAAGGCACAAAGGAGAATGGCGGCGGCCGCCTGCTCCCCACCGCGATTTTTGCGCGCTGGAGCCGCTAGGCACAGGGCTGCACGACGTGGGGCAGGGCAGGGGGCGCGGCAGTGCTGGACTTGTGCGTCCCATCCTGTCAACGGCCTCGGGATGCACGATACCCTTACCCTTGAAGTGAACGATCTTGCGGTCGATGTCCTGACCGGCATCTATTCCGAGGAAACCGGCAAGCCCCAACCGCTGCGCATTTCTATCGCAGCGCGCCTTAAAATGGCAGATCTTTACGATCCCGATACGCCGCTTGATGCGAGCAAGAATTACATGGACCTGAAGTTCGCTGCCAGTGGCGGCTTGCCGCAGGGCGTGCATTTCAAGCTGATCGAAGCGGTGGCCGATCATATCTGCGAAACCCTGTTTGTGCAGGATGTGCGGGTGGAGGCGGTGACGGTCAAGATCGTCAAGCTCGCCATTGCCGAAGCGAATGAACAGATCGGCATCACCCTCCACCGTGAACGGCCCGCGGCTCACGGGGGTTGACGCGATGATGCGGCGGATCGAGGTCGGGCGGCTGCCGGATAACGCGCTGGACGCAAGCACCGCTTTCATGGCCTTCCATCTCGAAGTTGCACGAACGCTGCTGGGCGAGGCGGATTGCAGCGCGCTTGCAATCATCTTGCCTCCAGCGGCGCATGACCACCGCGATTGGCGGTTGGCGCTGGCCCGCGATCTGGCGCGGGAGGCCGCGCCCAAGCGGGTGAATGTGATTGCCGGCTTGCCGGGCGAGTCGCGGGAATCGACATTACGCTTCGTGTCTGATGCGCCCGGCGTGACAGGGCAGTATCTCATGTGCCATGAATGATGGCGTGCCGATCCAGCCACCCCGAACGCCCGATCTGATCCAGCCGCGGGCCGGGGCGACACGTCCCGCGCCGCTGGTCGACGGCTTCCAGCGCCGGATCACCTATCTGCGCCTGTCGGTCACGGACCGCTGCGACCTGCGCTGTTCCTATTGCATGCCCGAACGCATGACCTTTCTGCCGAAGAAAGATGTGCTTTCGCTTGAGGAGCTCCATGATCTCGCCTCCAGCTTCATCGCTCGCGGCGTCACCAAAATCCGCATCACGGGCGGCGAGCCGCTGGTGCGGCGTGACATCATCGAGCTGTTCACGGCGCTGGGGCGCAAGCTGGGTCTCAAAGGCCACGGGGGATTGGCCGAACTGACGCTGACCACCAACGGCACGCAGTTGGCCGCCCATGCCGAGGCGCTGGCCCGCGCCGGGGTGCGGCGGGTGAACGTCTCGCTCGATACGCTCGACCGGGCGAAGTTTGCGCAGCTGACCCGGCGTGACCTGTTGCCACAGGTGCTCGAAGGCATCGCGGCGGCCCACGCAGCAGGGCTGAAGGTCAAATTGAACGCGGTGGCGCTCAAGGGCGTCAATGAAGACGAATTGCCCGACCTGATCGCCTGGGGCCACGCGCAGGGCCACGATGTGACCTTGATCGAAGTGATGCCGCTGGGCGATGTCGAGGAAGAGCGGCTTGACCAATATCTCCCGCTGAATGCCGTTCAGGCCGCGCTGGAACAGCGCTGGACGCTGACGCCGCTTGCGGTGTCGACCGGCGGCCCGGCGCGTTATCTGGAGGTCGCTGAAACCGGCGGTAGGCTGGGCCTCATCACGCCGCACACCAACAATTTCTGCGCAAGCTGCAATCGCTTGCGGGTGACGGCCACCGGACAGCTTTATCCCTGCCTCGGCGGGGGTGAGCAGGTTGATCTGCGCGCCGCGCTGCGGTCTGACGCGCCGGACGTGAACCTTGCCGCGGCGCTCGACGAAGCCTTGCGGATCAAGCCGGAAAAGCACCAGTTTCGCATGGATGCACGCGGGGCTGGTCCCGCGACGGCGCGCCACATGTCGATGACGGGGGGGTGAGATGATCACGGTCGTCCTGTTGGGTAAGCTTGCCGATCTTGGCGGGGCGCCATCGCTGAACCTTGCGGCGCCGCTCGACTGGGCGGGGCTCAAGGCGGCATTGCCCGCATCGCTTGCGAACGCCCTCGATGATCCGCGCAACCATGTCGCGCTGAACGGCGCGCTGCTGGCGGACAAATCGGTGTTGCAAGCGGGCGCAGGTGACGAAATCGCGCTGCTGCCGCCCGTCTCGGGGGGGTGATGCGCGACATTCGCCTGCTTGACCGGATGTTCATTCCCGGCACGTTGATCGGGCCGTTCGCGCAGGCCAATCCGGGGCTGGGGGGCGTGTGCACCTTCGTGGGCGAAGTGCGCTGTGATGAAGGCGTGGAAGCGCTGGAACTCACCCATTATGAACCCCTGACCTTGCCGGGAATGCATCTTTTGGCCGACCGGGCCTTTGCGCGATTTGATCTGATGGGCCTGCTGATGGTTCACCGCGTCGGCATGCTGCGTCCGGGCGAGCCGATCGTCTGCGTTTCGGCCGCCGCCCGCCATCGCCGCGACGCGATCGACGCGGTGGATTTCTGCATGGATCATCTCAAAAGCGCGGCGTGGTTCTGGAAACGCGAACAGCGGGCCGGCTCCCACGGGAGCGCGTGGCACTGGATCGAGCCGCGCAGCGACGACCACCGCGATCTGGCGCGCTGGCACAGCTGATTTGATCGGCATCAAAGTCGCGCAGTGCATTTGGCCGTAATCATGCCTCCATCATCAAGGAGGATTACCCATGCGCCACATTGCTAACGACCTTATCGCCCGCGGTGATGCCCGCATCGTTGCTCAGCCCGTTGCCGTTGCTGTTCCCGTCGTCGCACCGCCGCGTATCCCGCACGAAACCGACCGCAATTTCGGTCTGCCGACCGCGCTCTATGGGGCAACCGTAGGGTGCTATCTCGGCTTTCTGGTGATCGTTGGCACCGCCTTTGCCAATCCCGTCCTTGCCATCCCCATGGCGATTTTTGTGTTGTTCATCGTGGCCGGCTTTGGCGTCCCGGCCATCTGGACACGGCTGGCAGGCAACACCACGGCGCCGCAGACCCTGGGCGAATTTGAGCGCAACGGCATCATGACCAGCACCGGACGCCTGGCGCCGCGCGATGCGACCATTCAGGTGCTGATCCTGCCGGTGTTGCTGGTGGTGTGGGGCCTCGCTGTAGCGGTCATCGCAGCGGTAGTTGTCTGATTGGTTCCAGACGGGCCGGACCGGTGAGCGCAGGCCTAACGCCCCGAAATCTCGTGCAGCATTTCCGGGTTGCGCAAAATGATGCCGCGTTTGCCACTGCGTTGGATCGCGCCGAGATCCTCCAACTCGCCAAGCTTGCGGCTGACGGTTTCGATGGTCAGGCCGAGCATATTGCCGATTTCACCACGGGTTAGCGGCAGTTCGAAGTGCTGAGCGAGATGGCATGAGCTTTCGCTCGCAGCGACGGCGAAATCGTGAAGCAGCGCAGCTAGCCGGGCTTCAGCGCTGGCATGGCCCGTCAATTCCAGAAGATTGCGCGTCGCCAGAAGGTCGGCCTGGCTACGTCGCAGCAGCGCGCGGGCCAGCGCCGGATAGTCTTCAATCGCGCGCTCGATATCGCGCTTGGCAAAGGTGCACAGGCTGCTTTCCGTCAAAGCCACCACATCATGATGGGCAAAGGGCGCAAACAATTCGCCGATGAAGCCCGCAGGGTGCACCAGCGCAAGGATTTGCTCGTTGCCATCCACATTTATGGCTGACACTTTCAGCGCGCCGCTCAACAGCGTCGCGCACGACGCGTCCTCGTCACCTGCCGCAAACAGCATTTCGCCGCGTTTCAGGACGCGGGTGCGTCCGGCCGCGGCCATTGCGTCGCGCTCCTCGGGCGTCAGAACCGCGCAGGCGGCGGTTTCCTTGACCGGGCAGGTTTGGCACGCGAGGTTCATGATCCCATCGTTTCCCACAATCGTGCGATGCTCGCATCTTCGCTAGCAAGCAGAGCCGCAATGTCGGATTGCGTGGCAACAAGCGCCGGTTCTGCGCTGAGCGCGGTGGCTGCTTCGGCAGCAAGCGCGTCGACTGTGGCAAGCGTTCCTGCCGTCGCGCCGCGTCTGGCATCGAGATCGGCGAGCGCGACAATGGCTGCTGCGCGCGACCGGCTTTCGAACGATTGGCCGGACGCTGCCCGAACGAGCCGCGCGGCTGCCTCTTCCTTGCTCAGAAACGCTGTATGCGCAGTCGTGGCGGCCGCGCGCAGTTCTGCGAGGCGGGTGGCCGATGTTGCGGGGCGAATCGGAACAGACGGCGCCGGTGTTTGCGTAATCGGCCCGCTTTCAAACGGACGAATGGCGAGGGACGGATAGCGTCCCGAATCTCCGGCACAGCCTCCCAGCGCCGCAATCAGCAGCACGATGCCCAGTGAATTTTTTGAGTTTTCCTGCATAAGAATATTGCGCTTTTAGCATGATGGCGGGCAATGGCAAAGACGCGCACCGCCGTTCGCCGTCATGCTTTTTGCGATGCTTTCCGATCAAGCGGGCGTTGACTTGGCACCGCCTTTCCCCTACCGGCCAACATCTTTCCGGGGCTGCATCGTCGCACGCCTCGCATTGCCGTTCGGTAAGCTTGGCGTTTCCTCGCTCAACCGGATCTGCACAGACACGAGAGTATAAAGCCATGTTCGCTGTAGTGCGCACTGGCGGCAAACAGTACCGCGTTGCCGCCGGAGATAAGATTGCCGTTGAAAAGCTCGCTGGCGAAGCCGGTGATACCATCACGCTGGGTGACATCCTGCTGGCGGGCGAAGGCGACGATCTCGCCGACGCAACCAAGGTGACCGTTTCGGCGGAAATCATTGCTCAGGCCAAGAGCGAGAAGGTGATCGTTTTCAAGAAGCGTCGCCGCCATAATTATCGTCGCAAGAACGGCCATCGCCAGCAGATGACTCTGCTGCGCATCACTGCCGTTGGCGCAGAAGACAGCAAGCCCGCCAAGAAGGCGGCTGCCAAGAAGACCACGAACGAAGCGCCGGCAGAAGCCGCCGCATCGGCTGAATAAGGAGCGATTGAATCATGGCACATAAAAAAGCAGGCGGTTCGTCGCGTAACGGCCGTGATTCGGCCGGTCGTCGCCTTGGCGTGAAGAAGTTCGGCGGTCAGGAAGTGATCGGCGGCAACATCATCATCCGTCAGCGCGGCACCCGCGTCTATCCGGGCGTCAACGTCGGCATGGGCCGCGATCACACGCTCTATTCGCTCAGCGAAGGCGTGGTGCGTTTCCATTCGGGCAAGCTCGGTCGCAAATACGTATCGGTCGACGCCGTGGCGCAAGCCGCCGAATAAGCGGACGACTCATCCAAGGGGTCGTCCGGCAAGGACGGTCCCGGCAGGTGCAAGACCTGCCATCAGAGGGAGACAGGACCGTCCTCAATTGAGGGGGTCCGTCTCCCTTTTTCGTTTCTCCCTCACAGGTTGTTGAATCATATAGTTTCGCAGCCATGGAATTGTCATGCGTCGACCCTAGAGGTGCGCGCAGCGAGGTAGGGAGAACTCTCGTGTTCCATCGCACACAAAGACTGTTTCTGCGGCCCGCATTCCTTGAGGATAGCGAGGCGATCCTGGCCGGCATCCAGGATGAAGGCGTGGTGCGCAATCTGGCGCGTGCGCCGTGGCCCTATGGCATCGAGGATGCGCGCCGCTTTGCCGCGCTGCCGCAGGATCTGCGGTTGCCCCGTTTTCTTGTCACTTTGCCCGGCGCAGGCGTGATCGGGGCTGCAGGCCTTGGCGAACATGATGGCGCGCCCGAACTCGGCTATTGGATCGCACGCCAGCACTGGGGGCAGGGCTACGCCACCGAAGCAGCAGGCGCGGTGCTACAGATGGCACGGGTATTGGGCCACGGTCGGCTGACGGCCGGTCATTTCATCGATAATCCCGCGTCCGGCAAAGTCCTGCGCAAGCTCGGTTTTCTTCCGACTGGACGCATGGGTCGCCGCACCAGTCTGGCGCGGGGATGTGCGGTCGAATCGGTCGAATATGTGTGCGATCTGGCGATTGATGTGGATCCTGCCCCGATCGCCCACGCCGCGTGACGATCCGGGGCAGGCGGGGCCGCTTGTTCGCCACTGCAAAACCGACTACGTCCGCGTTCCTATGGTCAGTCGCAAACGGTTAACGCCCGAGGAATCCCGCAGCACCGCGCTCGCTGCTGCGCGCCAGTTGCTGATCGAGACAGGGCCGCAGGCGGTGACACTGAAAGCGGTATCCGCCCGGATCGGGCGCACCCATGCCAATCTCCTGCACCATTTCGGCTCGGCCTCCGGGTTGCAGAAGGCGCTGGCTGAGCACCTTGCGCGTTCGGTATGTGAAACGATCTTGCAAGCGGTCCACGCGACCCGCGCCGGGTTGGGATCGGCGCGCGAGGTGGTGGATCTGGCTTTTGATGCCTTCGACCGGGAAGGGGCGGGCGCGCTCACCAGTTGGATGCTGCTGACCGGCAATGAAGACGCGCTCGATCCGATCATCTCGACGATCCACGATCTGCTCGACGAGTTGACTCCGACTGAACCGCCCGAGCGCATTGCCGAACGACGCTTGCACCGCGAAACGCTCAGTCTGGTGCTGATGGCGCTAGGCGATGCCTTGATTGGCGGAGCGCTGGCAAAGTCGCTCGAACTGCCGCGTGATGCAGCGCGTGAACGGGCGACGGCAATGCTCGAAGCGAGCCTTGCCGAACACCTGACGCCTTAAGCCTCGGGCGCGAGGACGCCTGCGCGCTGCCAGGGCGGCAGGGCATCGGGATCAAGACTATCGACCCGCAGATGGTCTATCGCGAGATCAAGGTCAGGATAGGCAGCCACGCGCCGCGCTTCGTCCGACGTGGCAAGCGCCACCACCACCAGCCGCCGGTTGACCTTCTGGCGCCAGTTCATCCGCGCCGTGTTTTCCTGCCCGACATAGCAACCCTTGGTGAAGCTGACGCCGTTCAGTTCGACCGCGTTGGTTTCCAGCCACAGGATATCGCCAAGTTCGGCGCGGCCCTCCGGTACGCCCAGCGACAAGCGGTGGGCACGCCATGCGGTGTCGGCACTGTCGCCCTCTTCCGAAGGTGCCAGCCAGCGCCAGCCAAGGTCAGGAAGGCGCGGATCGGGTTCGGCGCCGGGTTGTTCGACGGGGCTCCAGTGAACGCCCAGCGAATCGTCTCGCCGGATGTCGATCTTGCGGCGCAGGCGATACATCGACAGGCGCTTGGCGAGGTCATCGGCCAGGGCCGCTTCGCAATCCAGCAGCAGCCCGGCGGCGTCTTCCCACACCAGGAAATCGAACAGGTGCTTGCCCTGCGCCGAAAGCAGCGCCGCGTAGCACGGAAGCGGGCCCTTCACGTCATTGGTCACCAGTCCTTGGATGAAGGCGGCGATATCCTCGCCTTCGTCAAGAGCGGACAGGCGAATGAGCGCACGGGCGGTCAGGTGGGTGGCCATCATGCGTGACAGATAGGCACGCGCAAAGCTAAGGGGAACCCATGACCGACCGCCTCACGATCCGCCGCCCCGATGATTGGCATCTGCACTTCCGCGATGGCGCGGTGATGCGCGAGGTGGTGCCCTATACCGCCCGCCAGTTTGCCCGCGCGATCGTGATGCCCAACCTTACGCCTCCGGTGACGACGGCGGCGCTGGCGGCTGCGTACCGCGACCGGATCATGGCGGCCGTGCCGCAAGGCGTCCGCTTTACCCCGCTAATGACCTGCTATCTCACCGACAATACCGACGCCGATGATCTGGTGCGCGGCGCGGCGGATGGTGTGTTTACTGCCGCCAAGATCTATCCCGCCAACGCCACCACCAATTCGGCTGCGGGCGTTTCCAATATCGCAAACCTCTATCCGGTGCTGGCGCGGATGGAGGCCGCGGATATCGTGCTGTGCATCCACGGCGAGGTGACTGATCACGAGATCGACGTTTTCGACCGCGAAAAGGCGTTCATCGACAGGCATTTGCGCGACATTGTTGCGACCTTTCCGAACTTGCGCGTGGTGTTTGAACACATCACCACCAGCGATGCGGTGGACTTCGTGATGGAGTCAGGGCCGCAGGTTGCTGCCACGATCACGCCGCAGCATCTTCACATCAATCGCAACGCCATGCTGGTCGGCGGGATTCAGCCGCACAATTATTGCCTGCCCGTGGCCAAGCGCGAAAGCCACAGACTGGCGTTGCGCGCGGCGGCGACGGGCGGCAGCCCCAAGTTCTTTCTTGGCACCGACAGCGCGCCGCATCTGCGCAGCGCCAAGGAAAGCGCGTGCGGCTGCGCAGGCATTTTCGGCGCGCCCTATGCGCTGGAAAGCTATATCACGGTGTTCGACGAAGAAGGCGCGTTGGACGCATTCGAAGGCTTTGCCTCGCTCCATGGGCCTGCGTTCTACAAACTGCCGGTCAACGAAGACACCGTGACGCTGGAACGCGCCGCGGTGGCGGTTCCGGCGTGCCTGCACGTCACCGGCGAAGAGATCGTGCCGTGGCACGGCGGGCAAACGCTAGGCTGGGCATTCCTAGGCTAGGGCCGGTGCGCGTCGTTTTGCCCACAGATCCGAAGCGAAGATCGCAACAGCGACCCACACCAGCACAAAGCTCACCAGCTTGACCGGCGCCAGCGGTTGTTCAAACACGAACAGCCCCAGGAAGAACACGATGGTCGGCGCGATGTATTGCAGGAAGCCGAGCGTCGAATAGTCCATCCGCCGCGCCGCAATGGCGAACAGCAGCAACGGGACGGCGGTGGCGACGCCGGAAAAGATGATGAGACCGCTTATCCACGCGTCCTGCCCGAAGGCCGACCCTTGCGGGCTGGCGGCATACCATGCGGCAATGCCGATGGCGGGCAGCAGCAGGATCGCGCTTTCGATCGTCAGGCCGGGCAGCGATCCGACTGCAACCTGTTTGCGCACAAGGCCATAAAGCGCAAAGCTGAAACCCAGTGTCAGGCTGATCCACAAGCTGGTGATGGCGCCCGCTGCCAGAATAGCCACGGCCACAGCCGCGATGGCCACCGCAATCCATTGGCGGCGGGACAGTTTCTCTCCCAGCACCAGTGTCCCCAGAAGCACGTTGAGCAAGGGGTTGAGATAGTAGCCGATGCTGGTTGCATAGACCTCGCCCGCCATGATCGCCCAGATATAGGCGAACCAGTTGGCCCCGATCAGCAGCGCGCTTGCCAACAAGGCCAGCAGCGTTCGCGGTGATTTAAGCGCGGCCAGCAATTCAGGAAATTGCCTGCGAACGGCGACGATGGCGAGGCACAGCGGCAGGGTCCAGATAATCCGCCAGCCGACAAATTCAAACGCCGGGACGGTTTTCACCAACAGCAAATAAAGCGGCAAAAAGCCCCAGATTAGGTAGGCACCCAAAGCCGGTGCAAGGCCTGAGACAGCCGGCGCGGATATTGGGGCAGGGGCGGAGCTGTTCATGGTCCGGCCGCGTTAGGGGCCGCGGCGTTCCTGCGCAAGCGGCCTGGACATGGCCTCGCGAATGAATGGCGGCTGTCGGATTTGCCATCATTCTGTTCAGATTCGACATCGTATATGTGAACAGCATTTTGGAAACCGACTTGCGGCCCAATGGCACGGGGACAGGTTTCATCGGACTTGCGGCCATTCCCACCAAGTGGCCGCCAGCGCGGGGGCAATACGCCGCCGTGGAAAACGCCTTCGGGATCGCAAGATCTCGGAGGCGTTTTCATGTGTAGCTAAGGCAGGCGTTAACCATCCTGTGGCACAGCGAGGCCGATGCGTGGCAAGTCTATCCTGTTGATGTGCCTCATGGCGGTGGGTTGTTCGGATCCGGAAGGTGATCAGGCAAGCGATGCGGCGCTGATCGCACAAGACCCGGTCTTGGCCCGTGCGCTGAATGATCCGTTGATGAGTGATCCCGATCTTGCCAGCCGTAACGAGGCCAACGCTGTCATCGGTTTTCCCGATTCGTCGGCGCTTCCGGTGATCGCCGCCACACGCGAAACCGCCAGTCTCGCCCGGCAGGAGATGCGGCTGGAATTGCTCGAAACCGGTCCGATCCTCGACCTGCCGCCACCGCATGAGGGTACGGGCGGTCCCGCGCTAAGCCCGCTGACGAGCCCTGCCGATCTGCTGACTACAGTAGGGGCTCCTGCGGATTGCCTTCCTGCGCTGCGGCAGAACTTCGCGTTTGCGGTGGACCTTCCGTCTGTCGCCGCCCTTCCGCCACGCGGCATGGTTATGCAGGCAGGCGGCGCTGATACGCCGCGCTGCGGCTTGCGCATCATCCGCTATCACACCCCCGCGCCAAGCGAGGACGTGCTGCAATATCACTATGTGCGCGCCCTTCGCGGAGGCTTGCGTGCGCGGCGTTATGATGCGCCGGAAGACAGTATTGCAGCGACCGGAGCAGGGGGTGAGACGCTGCTTGTCCATCTGCGGACGACGGCGCACGGTCTGACGGGCGTGACGCTGATCTACCGCGCGCCTCGGCGTCCTTCAATCAGGACCGCATCCCGACCATGATCGTTGCGCGCGGCTGGTCCATCTCGGTGCTGGCGACCGGATAGGCGCAATAATCGGCGGCGTAATAGGCTGCTGGGCGGTGATTGCCTGAAAGCCCGATCCCGCCAAATGGCGCCTTGGACGATGCGCCGTTGGTGGGCGAATTCCAATTGATGATCCCGGCGCGGATATTGGCCCAGAACAGCCCGTAATCATCGGGGCTGCCCCCGATCAGCGAAGCCGAAAGGCCGAAGCGGGTGTTGTTCGCTTCGGCAATCGCGCTGTCGAGATCGGGCACGCGGATTACTTGCAGCAAGGGGCCGAACAGCTCGATGTCGGGACGGTCAGGGATATCGGTGACATCGATGATGCCGGGGCTCAGGAACGGCAGATCGTGCACGGTGCGGCGCATATGCAGCAGGGCGCGGCCGCCTGCCGTAATCAGCGCAAGGAAGCTTTCCGACAGGCGATCGGCGGTGTCATTGTCAATCACCGGCCCCATGAAGGGCTGCGGCTCTCCCAATGGATCACCGACCATGATCTTGCGCGTCATCGGTACCAGTTCGGCCATCAGATCGTCATAGACACTGTCCTTCACGATCAGGCGGCGCGCAGCGGTGCAACGCTGGCCTGCACTGGTAAAGGCGCTCTGGATAATCAGTGTGGCGGCGTCGGCCAGCTTGGGCGTGTCAATCACCACGATGGGATTGTTGCCACCCATTTCCAGCGCAACGATCTTGCCCGGATTGCTCGCAAGCTTGCGATTGATCGCGATCCCGGCCTGCGCAGACCCGGTGAACAGCACGCCATCGATCCCCGGATGGGCCACCAATGCGCGGCCTTCATCCGGCCCCCCGATCACCAGCTGGATGACGTCTTCGGGCACGCCGGCGCGGTGAAAGGCGGATACCAGCGCCTCGCCCACAGCCGGGGTTTTTTCCGACGGTTTGAACAGCACCGCGTTCCCGGCAATCAGAGCGGGGACAATATGGCCATTGGGCAAGTGCGCGGGGAAATTGTAGGGGCCAAGCACCGCCATCACCCCATGCGGCTTGTGCCGCAACGCGGCGCTGCCGTTGATCCCGGCGTCGAACTTCTTCTTGCCGGTTCGTTCGGCGTAGGCCTGCACGGCAATGTCGACCTTGTTGACCACGGCGTCCACTTCGCCGCGGGCTTCCCACAGCGGCTTGCCCGCTTCGCGCGCGATGAGTTCGGCCAGTTCTTCTCCGTCGCGGCGCACGATGTTGGAAAAGTTGCGCATCACACCGATCCGGTCGGTCAGTGCCCGCGCAGCCCACGCGGCCCAGGCGCGGCGTGCGGTACTGACGGCCGCCTCGACATCACTGATCGGCCCGCGCCATAATTCCTCGCCGCTCGCCGGGGCGGTGGAGATCAGGAAATTGTCGGTCGCGTCGCCGTCCATTATGATGCTGACTGCCTTTTTGTCGTGTCGCCGCGACACCTGTTGGCCCTATCGCGGCAAGGACGGAAAGGAAAGAGTCGGGGGTGACTACGCATGTCCGGCGGGTACCGGCGCGGTTCCATGCGCATCCGCGATGCGGCGCAGCGCGGTGATCTTGGAATGGAGCGGCGTCCAATCGTCCTCTTGCGCGATAGCTGTCCAGATCGTTTCGACCTCTTCGATCAGCAAGGATTGGGGTGCAGGGTCGCTCCAGTAGGGGTGGGTGTCGTACACCGGCTGGTAGGCCGCCAAAGCCTCGCCCAAAGCCCCGTCCGCCTGCCTGCGGCCGCCGCGATGCTTGAAGAAGAACGCATCGGGCTGCGCATGACTGTCGCGCATCGCGGCCTCGCACGCGGCGACAAGCTGCGTATCCGCTTCGATGCCCTGCGGCACAACCCCCAGCCGCCAACACCACCGCCGCGCGACATTCTCCATATAGAGCGGCCCGAAGCGTTCGAGCGCCGCGACCAGCGGCGCGGTATCGGCATGGAGCCGGAGCGCGACAGCCAACTGCCCGCAATTCCAGTGCAGCGCCTCGGGCTGGCGGCCAAAGGCATAGAGGCCCGCGTGGTCGAAATAGGCGGCGGTGAAGCCCGGCTCCCATTCGGGCAGCCAGCGCCACGGGCCATAATCGAAGCTTTCGCCCGTCACGTTCATGTTATCGGTGTTGAGCACGCCGTGGACGAAGCCTGCGACCATGTAGCTCGCGGCCAGATCGGCCATGCGCTCGACACACAAGTGCATCAGCCGGATCGCGGGCTCGTCACGCGCGGGCGCGTCTTCGGGCGGGGGCGGGCCGGGGAAGTGGGCGAGGCAGTAATCGATCAGCGCCTCCATCTCGTCGGCCTGCTCCAGTGCCAGCAACCGCTGGAAGGTGCCGATGCGGATGTGCGAATGGCTGAGGCGCACCATCACGGCTGAGCGGGTGGGACTGGGTTCGTCCCCGCGCCACAGTTTTTCGCCTGTCTCGATCACGCTGAAGGTCTTGGAGGTGTTGACGCCCAGCGCTTCGAGCATCTCGGTCGCCAGAATCTCGCGCACCGCGCCCTTCAGCGTCAGCCGCCCGTCGCCCGCGCGGCTCCACGGGGTGGTGCCTGAACCCTTGGTGCCCAGATCCAGCAACCGCGCCTGCGCATCGCGCATCTGGGCAAACAGAAACCCGCGCCCATCGCCGATCTCGGGATTGTACACGCGGAACTGGTGCCCGTGATACCGCAGTGCCAGGGGATGAGGCAGGTTATCGGGCAGCGGTTGGAAGCGCCCGAAATGCGCTGTCCATTCGTCGTCAGTCAGATACGCCAGCCCGACGCTTTCCGCCGCGCGATCATTGCGCCAGCGCAATGCGGTCTTCGGAAAGTCAGCGGGCGCAACGGGATCACCCAACCAATCCGCCAGCGTAAGGATCGCCGGATCGCCGCGATAGGGGACAGACGAAAGCGATGGTTGCACAGGCTCGTTCATCCCGCGATAGTGGGGACAAGCGCGGGCCAGCGCAAGCGGCGCGCCAATTGCATCAAAGGGAATATCGCCGGTTATGGCCGCCACTTACGAAGATCGCTTCTGGACCAGCAGCGATGGGCTCAATCTGCATTATCGCAATTATCCCGGACCTGATGGTTCGGACAAGCTGCCGGTGCTGTGCATGCATGGCCTCACCCGCAACGCCCGGGATTTCGCGGCGCTGGCAGAGGCGCTGGCGACCACGCGCCGGGTGATCGTCCCGGAAATGCGCGGGCGTGGGGAGAGCGACTACGCTCCGGACTCAGACACCTATTCGCCGGTCACTTACGTCAGGGATGTGGAAAAGTTGCTGGCCGAACAGGGGATCGGGCGCTTCGTGGTGATCGGCACGTCGATGGGCGGGCTGATGACAATGCTGATGGCACAAGCCACGCCCGGAAGCATGGCAGCCGTGGTGATGAACGACATCGGGCCGGAGGTCGATGCGGCGGGTCTGGCGCGCATTTCGGGCTATGTCGGGCAGGGGCGCAGTTATCCCACGTGGGTCCATGCGGCGCGCGGGCTATGCGAGGCGCATGGCGCGGCCTTCCCCGATTATGATCTCGATCAATGGCTTGATCTGGCCAAGCGGACGATGACCGTCACGCAGAACGGGCGCATCAGCTTCGATTACGACATGGCCATTGCCGAACCTTTCGCCAAACCCGGCAACGCGGCGCCCGCCAATCTGTGGCTCGCCTTCGAGGCTTTGCGCGGGGTGCCGATGCTGCTGGTGCGCGGCGCCCTGTCCGATCTGCTGAGCGCCGACACGGTCAAGCAGATGGGCGTGCGCAATCCGGGGATGACCACCATCACCGTGCCGCGGGTGGGCCATGCGCCGACGCTGGACGAGCCCGACGTGCGCGCCGCGATCCACGCGCTGCTGGACAAGGTGGAGTGAGCCAGCCGGCGGACACGCGCGCGCCGCGTGTACTGCACTTGCATTCAACCTTCAGTGCCGGCGGCAAGGAGGTGCGCTGCGCGCGGCTGATGAACGCATGGGGTGCGCGCTTGCATCACACCATTATCTCTGCCGAGCCGCAAGCCATGGCCGCAGCGGCGCTGATCGACGCCGACGTTCCCGTTGCTTTTCCGCACGACTTCCCGTCGCTCAAAGGCAGGCCCACACCTAGAAGGCTGGCCCGTCTTGCGCGAGCGATGCAGGGCTTTGACCTCATTTGCACCTACAACTGGGGCGCAATGGATGGCGTAATGGCGCACCGTACCTTTGCCCGCAGCCTGCACCTTGCGCCTCTGGTCCATCACGAGGACGGCTTCAACGAGGATGAGGCTGCGCGTCTCAAGTCCTCGCGCAACCTTTACCGCCGCGTCGCGCTGGGGACAGCGGCGCGGGTGATCGTGCCGTCGACGGGGCTGGAGCGGATCGCACATGAGGACTGGCACCAGCCGCAAGCCAAGGTCGAGCGCATCGCCAACGGCATAAATACCGCCGCCTTTGCCGCCCCGCCGCAGCCTGGCGCGCTGCCTTTTGCCAAAGCCGAAGGGCAGCGCTGGGTTGGCACGCTGGCCGGGCTGCGTGCGGTCAAGCAGCTTCCGGCGCTGGTCGAGGCGTGCGCCGCGCTGCCGCCGGACTGGCACCTCGTCATCTGCGGGGACGGGCCGGAACGCGGCGCGATTCTGGCCGCGGCTGAACGGCACGGCATGGCCGATCGCCTGCACCTGCCAGGCGCAGTCGATCCTGCAAGTGTCGTTGGCCTGTTCGATATCTTCGCGCTGTCATCGGCATCGGAGCAATTTCCGCTTTCAGTGGTGGAAGCGATGGCCGCGGGCCTGCCGGTAGCCGCGCCCGATGTGGGGGATATTGCCGCGATCCTGTCAGAACCCAACCGCGCCTTCATCACCCGCCCGCGCGATACGCCGGCGCTGGCAGCGGCGCTGGTGCAATTGGCGGGGGACTCCGCTTTGCGCGGACGATTGGGCACTGCTAATCAGGCCCGCGCCCGTGACGCCTTCGATTTGGTGGCCATGCTGGCGCGCTACACCGCCGTCTATGCTGGCGCGATGCGGCGCGGGTTTTAATAGCAGCGCGCTTCATCCCCCGTTCAATCCGCCGCGGCCATGCGGTGCCTTCACGCGCTACGGCTGCATTCGCCCTCCCATTGCGCGGCGGGCTTCACCTGCTTAAAGAGCGCGCTTCCCGCCGCAACACGCGGTGCAAAACTAACATCAGGATTACGAGGCCCCATGGCGCGCACGCCGAAGACAACCCTGGCCCCGGCCAACGCCAACGCCAAACCCTCGGCCGAGGACGATGTCCTCATCCGCGAGATTGACGAGGCTGTCCGCGAAGATGCGCTCTATTCCTTCATGCGCGATCACGGGATCAAGGTTCTGGCCGCGATCCTGCTTGGGCTGGCCGGGCTGGCCGCCTATCTGGTGTGGGACCATTACGCCGAAGCCGCATTGGAGCAGCAGTCAGAAACCTTGATCTCCGCGCTCGACTACGCTGATCAGCGCGATTTCAAGACGGCGGCCGAGAAGGTTGCTCCGCTGCTGACAGGTGATGCATCATCTGGTGCCCGCGCGGCGGCGCGCTTCCTTCAGGCGGGCGCGGCTCTGGAAGAGGGCGATACCGCAAAGGCCACCGGTCTTTACAAGGACATCGCTGCAGACAGCAACACGCCGCCGGCGCTGCGCGATCTGGCCCGCATCCGCGAGGTCACCATCAATTTTGACAGCATGAAGCCTGCCGATGTGATCGCGCAGCTCGGCCCGCTGGCCACGCCTGACAATGCCTGGTTCGGCTCGGCGGGGGAACTGGTGGCGATGGCGCATCTCGAAGCGGGCAATCGCGCCGAAGCGGGCAAGCTGTTTGCCAATATCGCCAAGGATGAAGACCTGCCCGAAAGCCTGCGCAGCCGTGCGCGCCAGATGGCAGGTCTGATGGGTGTCGACGCAGTGGTCGATGTCGAACAGCTTTTGAAGGACCAAGGGGTTATCGCGGCTGATGGCGCACGCCCCGGCTCCAGTGCAGCTGAATAGGCTGCGAAGTTTAGGACGGACGGGAATGACCAATATGAAAATTGCACGCGCGGCCCTGATGGCCGGTCTTGTCGCGGCGAGCCTGACGGGCTGCAAAGGCGGCTTGTTCGGCGGCGGGGATGATAAGACCACGCCCACCGTGGGCGATCGAATGCCGATCCTTTCAAAGATCGAAAAGGGCACCGAGGTCGATCCGGCGCTCGCAGCGATTTCAGTGGTTATGCCGCCCGCCCGCGCCAATGCCGAATGGGGCCAGGCCGGCGGATCGGCGAGCAAATCCTATGGTCACCTGGCATTGTCCGAAAATCCGACAAAGGTCTGGACCGCCCGCGTCGCGGGTTCGACCAACCGGGTACGGCTGGCCGCAGCGCCTGTCATCGGCAGCAACCAAGTTTACGTCGAAGGCACTGACGGAACGGTTCATGCTTTTAACAAAAAGACTGGCGCACAAGTCTGGACCCGCAACGACACTGAAATCACCAAGGATGAAATGCCTTCGGCTTTTGGCGGCGGGGTCAGCTACGACAACGGCGTGGTCTATGCCACCAACGGTGCCGGCTACGTCAAGGCCAAGCGCGCCGAGACCGGCGAGCTGATGTGGCGGGTGAAGCCTGCTGGTCCCTTGCGCGGATCGCCCACGATTGCCTTTGGTCAATTGTTCGTGATGACGCAGGACAACCAGATCATCTCGCTCAACATCACTGATGGCTCACTGGTGTGGGACGAATCGGGCTCCAACACGCAAGCCGGCGTGTTCGGCGTCGCCGCGCCGGCAGCCGGGCAGGGCAGCATTGTCGCCGGCTATTCCAGCGGCGAACTGTCGGCCTATCGCTATGAAAATGGCCGCACCTTGTGGTCGGACGCGCTGGCGCGCACCAATATCTCCACCACGGTCGGCTCTATCACCGACATCGACGCCGATCCGATCATTGATTCGGGCCGGGTTTATGCCTTGGGCCAGGGCGGCCGCATGGCAGCCTATGAACTGGTCACGGGCCAGCGCATCTGGGAATTGAA
Source organism: Erythrobacter sp. 'gip.4 top 5' (assembly GCF_056495765.1). Classification (NCBI taxonomy): domain Bacteria; kingdom Pseudomonadati; phylum Pseudomonadota; class Alphaproteobacteria; order Sphingomonadales; family Erythrobacteraceae; genus Erythrobacter; species Erythrobacter sp. 'gip.4 top 5'. The sequence goes on from NZ_CP200270.1 coordinate 1,598,682, forward strand.
CCTTGCGGGCATTTCCACACCGGCCATTGCGGGCGAGTGGATCTTCACGCTGACCGATGACGCGCGCTTGCTCGCCATCGCCCGCTCCTCGGGCCGCGTGCGCTGGATCACGCAACTGCAGCGTTACAGAGATGAAAAAGACAAGAAAGGCCCGATCTTCTGGACAGGCCCTGTGCTGGCAGGCGGCCATCTGTGGGTGGCAAGCTCACGCGGCGAAGTGTGGAAGGTGAGCACCGGTGAAGGATCGTCTTCACTGTTTGCCGATGTCGGTCAGCCGGTCAGCTTGCCACCAGTGGTGGCGGACGGGATGCTGTATCTGTTGGACGATGCGGGCACCATTCACGCCTGGAGGTAGGTTCCAACCGGGGGTTTGCGGCAGAGGGGGTTTAGCCCCGTCCTAGACCCCCTCTAGCCTGCTTTAGACCCCGGTTAGACGGTCGGTGGCGGCGTTTTGCGAAGCTGTTAACCCTTCTGCTGTAGGGCAGTGCGGTCATGATTGCGCCGCCTTTGCCCGTTCCAACTGAGCGCCCCGCGCCGCCGCTGTGCCGCCCGGAAAGCGACGTTTCGACGGGCGTCGGGCTGGTGGGTCTTATCGGCCTGTTTGTATGGATTGCTGTCTGCCGATCCTACCCCGACATCGCCAGCGCACTCAGATTGAGCGGTGGTTTGTCAGGGGAGCGGGGCGTTCTCTCCGGCCCTTACGCGGCGCTGGCCGCGATGCTGTTTACCGCGCTGCCGATGGCGGCGTGGTCGGTGCTGATCGACAAGGTTCACCTGCGCCCCTCAACCGGCATCGACTGGAAATGCGCCCGGCCCTTGGCCGAAACGCTGCCGGTTTCCGTCGTCAAACTGTGCGGACTGTGGGCGACCTGGGCGCTGCTGTCGGCCTTCTACGTGCTGGCGCGGTGGTATTGGAATGGCAACTATCTGTTCGCAATGGAGGTGCTCAGCGTTGCCATTCTGCCGCTGGTAATACTTTCAGTTCCCTATGTAATTTGGCTGGATCGCTATCTGGTGGACCTGCGCGACGGGTGCTTCCAATTCGGCGCTTTCGTGCTTGGTGCCGGGGTGATCGGGCGCGAGCAATGGGACCGTGCGGGGCTGGCCAGGCATTGGCGGGCCTGGGCCATCAAGGGCTTCTTCGGGGCCTTTATGATTTCGATCCTGCCGCCGGGATTTGCGCAGATTGTCGAGGCTGACCCCGCGCAGATCATTGGTAATCCAATTGATTTTATCATGCTGCTGGTGACGCTGCTGTTCGTGATCGATGTGCAGATCGGAACCGTGGGCTACCTTTTGACGCTGCGCCCGTTGGATTCGCACATCCGCTCAGGCAACCCGCTGCTGGCGGGCTGGCTTGCGGCATTGCTGTGCTATCCACCCTTTGTGTGGGGGATTATCGGGCCAGACAATTCAGTGCTGAGTTACGAGACCGCGACACCGGGCTGGGCATATTGGCTGGAGGGGAACGCGGCGCTGATCTGGGTGTGGGGCGGGTTTTTGGTTGTATTAACAGCCATTTACGCTTGGGCGACGGTCGTGTTTGGCATCCGCTTTTCCAACCTCACCTATCGCGGCGTCCTGACCCACGGACCGTACCGCTTCACCCGGCACCCCGCTTACCTGTCGAAAAACCTGTTCTGGTGGGCGTCCGTACTGCCCTTCATGGTGAGCAACGGATCAACCGCCGATGCCATTCGCAACAGCGTTTTCCTGTTGGTAGTCAACGGCATATATTATTGGCGCGCCCGCACCGAAGAAGCGCATCTGCTTGCCGAAGACCCGAAGTATCGTGCGTATTACGGTTGGATGGAAGAGCACGGCTTGATCACGGCGCCACTGGCTCGGCTGAAGCGAATGGTCATCGGCAATCCCGCGCCCCGCGTGACTGAGGCGCAAGCGGTTCCAGCTGAATAGTGCGTCAGAACGACTGCTCGTACACCCTTGTAATATCGCCGTTCCATTCTCCGTGATAGGCATCAAGCAGGCGTTGCGCGGGAACCTTGCCGCTGGCGACGATTTCATCGAGAATTTCGAGATAGCCGGTTTCATTGTCGCCGCTGGCATTGAGCCGCGCACGGGCCTTGAGCCCTGAATGCGCGATCTTGAGCACTTCGCGCCCTAGATCCTGCAAGGTTCCGCCATCCGGAGACCGGGTGGCAAGGGCCAGGCGCGGCACGTCATTCCGGAGCCGTTCGCGCTCCTCCATCGTCCACGCTTTGACCAGATCCCACGCTGCATCAAGCGCGCCCTGATCATACAGCAGCCCGACCCAGAAGGCGGGCAGCGCGCAAATCCGGTTCCACGGCCCGCCATCTGCGCCGCGCATTTCAAGGAAGCTCTTGAGCCGCACCTCGGGAAAGGCCGTCGAAAGGTGATCCCACCAGTCGCTTTGCGTCGGGCGTTCGCCGGGCAAAACCGACAGCTTGCCATCAAGGAAATCGCGGAACGAAAGCCCTGCTGCATCGATATATTTGCCGTCGCGGAAGACGAAATACATCGGCACATCAAGCATGTACCGCGCCCACCGTTCGTATCCGAAACCGTCTTCAAATACGAAGGGCAGCATACCCGTGCGCGCCGGATCGGTGTCTGACCAGATATGTGACCGGTAGGACAGGAACCCGTTGGGCTTACCTTCGGTGAAGGGCGAATTGGCGAACAGCGCGGTCGCCAGCGGTTGCAGCGCCAGACCGACGCGAAACTTCTTCACCATATCGGCTTCGCTACGGTAATCGAGGTTGACCTGAATCGTGCAGGTACGCAGCATCATGTCGAGGCCCATCGTGCCGACACGCGGCATATGCCTCAGCATAATGTCATAACGGCCCTTGGGCATAATCGGCAGCTCTGCGCGGGACTTGTCGGGCCACATGCCAAGGCCAAGATAGCTGACCCCGCAAGTCTCGCCGACATGCTTGACCTGCACCAGATGCCGGCCCGTTTCAGCGCAGGTCTGATGCAGATTTTCCAGCGGCGCGCCCGACAGTTCAAGTTGGCCTGCGGGTTCAAGACTGACCGCGCCGTCTTCGCCCTTTAGCGCAATGACGTTCCCGCCTTCCTCGACTGGCTCCCAGCCGAATTGCTCAAGCCCGCCCAAAAGATCGCGGATGCCGCAAGGTTCGTCATAAGACGGGGCGCGGTGATCGCTACGTTTGTAGACCAGTTTTTCGTGCTCGGTGCCGATGCGCCAACGCTCGGGCGGTTTTTCGCCGCCGACCATGGGGGCGACCAGTTGGTCGATGCTTTCGATCACCGGATCGTCGGCAGTGGAAGCGTCGCGTGTGCTCATCGCAAAGGGGCCCTCTCTGGCCGGTTGCCTTAGAAAACCCAAATGCCGGTGGGAAGCGAAAACGCGTTTGTCTGCACCGAGGTCCGTCTACCAGTCTCCGGCGGTCGCCATCCATGCAGCCAGCGCCGCGATCGCGGCGGTCTCTCCGCGCAGGATACGCGGGCCGAGCGTGATGGGGCGCGCAGCCGGGTGGGCGCGGATCGCAGCGCGCTCAGCCTCGTCAAAGCCGCCTTCTGGGCCGGTGAGAATTGCCGCTGCGCCTTTATGAGCAGCGAAAGCGGCGGCTGCGGGTTTACCGCCATTCTCGTCAGCGAAATACAGCGCGCGATCTTCGGGCCAATTCGCCAGCAGCGCGTCGAGCTTTACCGGCTTGCCCAGCCTGGGCAGGGCGGTGCGGGCGCATTGTTCGGCGGCCTCGGTTGTGATCGCTCGGGCACGGTCGAGGTTGAGTTTGTCCGCGACGCAGCGCCGCGTGATGATCGGCTGAATGCAGGCTGCGCCAAGCTCGGTCGCCTTTTCAAGGATCAAGTCGAAGCGGTCTTTCTTGAGCAGGGCGGGGCAGAGCCACAGATCAGGCACCGCCTCGCGCGCGCGAAGCTGCTTAACGACCTCCAGCATGACATCGCGCTTGCCCGCGTCGCTGACCCGCGCCGCCCATTCGCCGGTGACATCGTCGCACAAGACCACCGCATCACCAGACGCAACGCGCATGACGCGGGCAAGATAATGCGCGGCGTTCCCTTCAATCTGCACAAGCGCGCCTGCGGCCAGCGTTTCAGCGACAAACAGGCGCGGCGCGCTTTTCGGAGGCCAGGCGGGGGTAGCGGGCATGACTTTGCTCTAGGCGCTGCGGGCGCTAGGGAGCAAGTCATGAGCGAACACATCGTCCCTGATAGTGAGCACCGCGGGCTGGTAGCCCACCTGCCGCAGCTTCCGCGTGATCTGGCGTTGCTGGCGCGGTTTGACCGGCCGATCGGGTGGTGGCTGCTGTTTTGGCCCTGCGCGTTCGGCGTGTGGCTGGCTGGGGCCGGAGCGCAATGGGCCTTGCTCGGCTGGATGTTGCTTGGCAGCATCGCGATGCGCGGGGCGGGCTGCGTTTACAACGATATCGTTGATGCCGAGCTGGATGCAAAGGTCGCTCGCACCGCGCTGCGTCCGGTGGCGAGCGGGCGGGTGTCGAAGCGCGTCGCGTGGGGCTGGCTCCTGGCGCTGTGCCTGATCGGGTTGGTGGTGTTACTGCAATTTCGGTGGGAGGCGCAATTGGTCGCTTTTGGCAGTCTGGCGCTTGTGGCGGCCTATCCCTTCATGAAGCGCATCACCTGGTGGCCGCAGGCGTGGCTGGGGATGGTGTTCAACTGGGGTCTGCTGGTCGGCTGGACCGAGCTTCGGTATGATAATTGGACGGCGCTAGCCTGCCTTTACGCGGGATGTATTTGCTGGGTGATCGGGTACGATACGATCTATGCGCTGCAAGACCGCGAAGATGACGCAATGGTCGGAATTCGGTCGTCTGCGCTGGCCATGGGCGCCCGGGTGCAGGCAGGCATTGCGGGCTTTTATGCGGGTGCAGTGGGGCTGTGGGGGCTGGGCTTCTGGCTTTATCGTTCCGATCCGCTGGCCTTGCTGGCACTGCTGCCGGTCGCGGGGCATCTGACGTGGCAAGTGGCGACCCTGAACGCCAGCGATCCCGACAATCCGCTCGCCCGCTTCCGGTCAAACCGCTGGGCCGGGGCGCTGATGGCGGCGGCGTGTTTTGTGGTGGGCAACGCCTGATGTGCAATCTTTATCGCATGACGATGCCCGCCAGTGAGGTGGCTGCGTGGTTCAATGCGGTGGAAGCGGTGGAAGGGGCCAACTGTGCTGCACAGGTCTATCCGGGCTACCCCGGCCTGGTGGTTGCAGACGGCGCGCTGAAAGCCATGACCTGGGGATTCCCGCTGGTACTGAACGGCGCGAAGGGTCAGCCGCTGAAGCCCAAGCCGGTCAATAATGCCCGCACCGACAAGCTCGCGACGTTCTTCTGGCGATCTTCGTTCGAGGAACGCCGCTGCCTCATACCGCTGAACGCATGGGCCGAAGCTGAGGGTGCCAAGGGGCGCATGACGCGGACTTGGCTTTGTGTGCCTGATGCACCGTTGTTCGCCGTTGCCGGGGTGTGGCGGCAAAGCGAGGAATGGGGCGCGTCCTATGCGATGGTGATGACGGACAGCGAAGGATCGGATGCCGCCGCTGTCCACACCCGAATGCCGGTGCTGTTGACAGCCGAGGGGCAGGCAGCGTGGCTGAGCGGGCCTTCCGACGCGGCGCTAGCCGTGTGCCGACCATGGAGCGGGCCGCTGTCAATCGACCGTACCGATCAGCCTTGGGCCAAGGGGTCGGCAAGCCAGAGAGGACTGCTCTAACGTGAGGATCAGTCCGAAGCTGTCATGTCAGCTTTCAGGCCCCAGTTCAGGATCGAGATCCCGTGGGCGGGCGAGGTGGACGAGTTGCGCACAGTAGCGCTTGAGATCGGCCCAATGTTCAATCTCGCATTCCAGCACGGCATAGGCGGCGGTCGGGAACTTCACGACCGCCTCTTTGAACAGGGCGTTTTCCTTGCCCGGCGCGACAAGCTCCAGCAGCGCGTCCTGAAGCCCAGGGTTGTGGCCGGAAATCAGGATGGACTTCGCCTCATCCGCGCCGCTGCCGGCATGGGCCTCGATCGTTTCCACGATCGTGTCGAAGCTGGCGAGGTAGAGCCGCTGGTCATAAATCACGGGCACATCGGGTAGCGCGCCTTCCAATGTCAGCTTTACCCGCACCGCAGGCGAAGCGATCAGGCGGTCCCATTTCACGCCGTGGCTGCGGATATGCTTGCCAATCACCTCGGCGCCCTTGCGCCCGCGCGCATTTAATCCGCGGTCGAAATCGCGCTGGTTGGTGTCGTCCCAATCGGACTTGGCGTGGCGCAACAGGCCGAGAATCTTCATGGCAACAGGGCACCTTGCAATGGAACGGTATCCCCTCGCGAAACACCAGCCGCGACGCGTTGTAAAGCCTGATCAAGTGTGACGCGTAGTACTGGCGTACCGGGTGGGAAGGCGCTGAGCAGGCGCGAGGGGAAGGCAGGGGAAAGCACGATAAAATGCCCCGCATCATCTTTCGACCGGATCAGACGCCCGAAAGCCTGGGCCAGCTTGGCCCGGATGATGCGGTCGTCATACTGGCTGCCGCCACCTGCCAGCCGGCGTGCCTTGTGGAGTATATCGGGCCGCGGCCACGGCACCTGTTCCAGCACTACGCAACGAAGCGAATGGCCCGGCACGTCCACGCCATCGCGCAGCGCGTCGGTTCCGATCAGGCTGGCGCGGGGATCGTCGCGAAAGATGTCCACCAGCGTGCCGGTGTCGATCGGATCGACATGCTGGGCGTAGACCGGCAGGCCAGCCCGTGCGAGCCGGTCGGCGATGCGACCGTGCACCGCACGCAGACGCCGGATCGCGGTGAACAGCCCCAGCACGCCGCCGCCGCTCGCCTCGATGATCCGCGCATAGGCGCCCGCCAGCGCGGGCAGATCGCCCTTGGCAATATCGGTGACGATCAGCACTTCGGCGCGGGTTGCGTAATCGAAGGGGCTTTCCGCCGCCGATAGCAGCGGGTCAACCTCGACATGGGCGGCGCCCGACCGCTGGATTGCGCTGGCCCATACGTCATCCGTGGTGGTGCGATCGGTCAGGGTGGCGCTGGTCAACATGACGCCGTGCGCGGGTTCCAGCACTACGCGGGCAAAGGGCTTCATCGGGTCAAGCCAGCGACGATGGATCGCCACGTCGAATTCGCGTGCGTCGGAGCGATCGACCGCGAGCCAGTCGACAAAATCGGGGTCTGTCGGTCCGCCCAGCCGCGTCAGCAGCGCTTCCCACGCCGCGATGAGATCAATCCGCCATGTCAGCGAGAACCGTGCGCCTTCTATCCGTGCACGGCCTTGCGCATCGAGCCAATCGGGCGGATCGGCCAGGATCGCTTCCAGCCGCCCGCCCAGCCGGATCAGCGGCACCCGGATGCTGGCTAGCGCCTCGGCAGCGGTGTTGGCGGCTTCGATGACCTCGCCGGGCAGGCCAGCAGCTTCGGTCTCGATCCCGTAGCCTGCATCAATCCCGCCGCTTTCGTCGCGCGCATAGGTTGCCACGCGCACAGCCGCGAGCAGCGCTTCAACCGGGCCGAAGGGCGCGTTTTCGCCAAGGCGTTGCAGCCAGCCGTCTGACGGCAGCAATTGCCCCGCTTTGCACGCGGCGGCGATGGCTTCCGCGCCGGCCTCGTCATAGCTGGCAATATCCGCAAGCCGCGCAGCAAGACCACGCCTGCGCCCGCGCGCCTCGCGTTCTGGGCCGATGATCCAGCGGCGCAGTTCGATGGTTTCCTGGCCGCTCAGGTTGGCCGCGAAGGTGGAATCTGCCGCATCGAACACATGGTGGCCTTCGTCGAAGATCAACCGGGTGGGGCGCTGATTCGGATCGCGGGCACGGGCAGCGTTGATCATCACCAGCGCATGGTTGGCTATCACGAGATCGGCTTGCGCGCTGTCTCTGGCTGCGCGCTCGATGAAGCATTTCCGGTAATGCGGACACCCGGCATAGACGCACTCGCCGCGCTGGTCGGTCAGGGCGGCGATCCCGCGCTTGCGGAACAGCGTGCCCAGCCAGCCGGGAAGGTCGCCGCCCACCATGTCGCCATCTCGAGTATAGGCGCCCCAGCGCGCCACCAGCTGCGCCAGAATCGCGGCGCGTCCGGCAAAGCCGCCTTGCAGTGCATCTTCCAGATTGAGGAGGCAGAGGTAATTTTCCCGTCCCTTGCGCACCACCACCGGGGGCGAGCCATCGGCACGCCGGGCAGGCCATGCGCGGCGGCTTTCCGCGCGCAATTGCCGTTGCAGGTTCTTGGTGAAGGTTGAAACCCACACCGTGCCGCCCGATTTCTCCGCCCACAGCGATGCCGGGGCGAGGTAGCCTAGGGTTTTGCCAATCCCCGTTCCCGCCTGCGCCAGCGCCAGATGCGGACGCCCTTCGCGTTGCCGCGGAGCAAAGATCCGGGCCACATCCTTGGCATAGGCGCGCTGGCCATCGCGCTGTTCGGAACCTTCGCCGGTCAGCCGCGCCAGCTGCGCTGCGATCGCGGGGGCGGGCAATTCTACCTGACGCGGCGCGGGGCGCTCGCCTGTCTCCTCCCATTCGGGCAGCTTGGCGAACAGCCAACGTTCGGCTTTTTCAGGCTTCGCGATATGCGGCCGTAGCACCTGCGCCCATGGCCACCGTAGACGTTCCAGCGATTGCACTGCACTCCACGCGCCTTCACGCTCAAACCATTCGGGATCCTGACAGGCCGCGATTAGCGCCCCGCCGGCGCGTTGGAGCATCTCTGGCACATCGGCGTCATTTTCCGGCACTTGCAGGCCCAGCGCTTCGGCCAGCCCGCGCGGGGTCGGCACACAAAAGCGCGCCGGGTGGATGAAGGCGAAAGCCTCCAGCAGATCCAGCCCCGACAGATCGGGATAGCCCAACCGGTTCGCCACGAGCGGGGCGTTGATCATCAGCACCGGGGTATCGGCGGCCGCCATGATCGCGTCGCCCTTTGACACGGCGGTGGTGCGGTCCGATCCATCGCGCAGCCAGTGCCCGCCGTGGCTCGCATGGAGCGCGGGGAGGGGCAGGGCGTCGGGCAGAGGCGGGGGGAGGATCACAGCGCGATAGATGGGGGAGGGCGGCGCACTTGTAAACGCACGCTTGCATGCCTGTCCGCCATCCCTAATAGCGCAGGGACCATGACCATGATGACCGACGCCCTCATCACCGCAGCACAAACCTCCAAGGCCTGGCCCTTTCAGGAGGCGCAGCGCCTTGCCAAGCGCCTGCCCGAAGGCAAGCCGGGCGGCGTGTTGTTTGAAACCGGCTATGGTCCCTCTGGCCTGCCGCATATCGGCACGTTTCAGGAAGTGCTGCGCACCACGCTTGTTCGCCGCGCTTATGAAACCCTGACCGGCGGCGCGCCGACGCGGCTGGTGGCGTTTTCCGACGATATGGATGGCCTGCGCAAGGTGCCTGACAATGTGCCGAACCGTGAAATGCTCGCCCAGCACATTGGCAAGCCGCTGTCGCGTATCCCCGATCCGTTCGAAAAGTTCGATAGCTTTGCTGCACACAACAACGCGATGCTGCGCGATTTTCTGGATCGCTTCGGTTTTGAATATGAATTCGTCAGCTCCTCTGAATGCTACAGCGGCGGCACCTTCGATGCGGCGCTGAAGGGTGTCCTTGGAAACTTTCAGGCGATTCTCGACATCATGCTGCCGACGCTGGGCGAGGAACGGCGCAAGACCTATTCGCCCGTCATGCCGATTTCGCTCACGTCCGGCGCGGTGCTTCAGGTGCCGATTGAGGTGGTGGATGCCGCTTCCGGCATTATCCGCTTCACCGATGAAGATGGCAGCACAGTCGAACAATCAGCCCTGGGCGGCATGGCAAAGTGCCAGTGGAAGGTTGACTGGGCGATGCGCTGGGTCGCGCTGGGCGTCGATTACGAAATGTACGGAAAGGACTTGACCGATTCCGGCATCCAGTCGGGCAAGATTGCCCGCGTCCTGGGCGGCGCGAAGCCCGAAGGTCTGATTTACGAGCTGTTCCTCGACGGGAAGGGCGAAAAGATCTCCAAGTCCAAGGGCAATGGCCTATCGATCGAAGACTGGCTGCAATATGGCAGCGAGGAAAGTCTTGGCTATTACATCTTCGCCAACCCGCGCAGCGCCAAGCAGCTGCATGCCGGCGTAATCCCCAAGGCGGTGGACGATTACTGGCAGTTCCGCGCCGCTTTGCCGGAGCAGGCGATCGACAAGCAGCTCGGCAACCCGGTGTGGCACCTGCTGCGCACCAATGAGCGCCATGACGGCGCCGAGGCTCCGGGCGCGGGCGATAGATTGCCTGTGCCTTTCAGTCTGCTGCTTAATCTGGTGGGCGTGTTGGGCGCAGGCGCGACGCGCGATGCGGTATGGTCCTATCTTGGCAATTATATCGAAGGCGCCGATCCCACCGCGCATCCGGCGCTTGATGCACTGGTGGGCAAGGCGCTGGCGTATAACCGCGATTTCGTTGCACCGACGTTGATGAAGCGCGCTCCTTTAGAGAATGAGGTTGCGGCGTTACAGGCGCTTGATAAACTGCTGGCCGACGCTGACCCCGGCACTAGCGCAGAAGATTTGCAGACACTCGTTTACGAGATCGGTAAGGTCGAAGCGTTCGGTTTTGTATCGCTGCGCGATTGGTTCAAAGCGCTTTACGAAACTTTGCTCGGGAGTGAACAAGGCCCGCGGATGGGCAGTTTCATCGCGCTGTATGGTATTACACCAACCCGCACGTTGATTGCCGAGGCGCTGGCCAAGGCTTGAGCCGGCAGCCTTACCTCCACTGCCGGGTGCGATACCACTTGGTAATGACGTATTTCGCGCCCTGCTCCACCGGCATCCCTGCGTGAAGGGTCGCCTCGTTCGGGCGGCCATCAGGCAGGGCGTTATTCCATAGCAAGAGAACGCCAGGCTTGGGCTCAATCTGAATGCCGAGCGCCGTGAAATTTGTCATGCCGCCCGCTTCGACAGTGTTGAGATAGGCCATTGCGGTCCAGCTGCGCTGTCCACCGCGCGCTTCTTCCTGCGGCCAGTAGCCTTCCGAAGTGTAGAACCAGTCATTATGCGGCTTGAATTGCTGGCCCGGGTGGTAGCGCTGGCCCTGCACCGCTTCTCCGAATGCCGGTTCCACGCCCAGCACATCGTCAACGCGGCCAGAGATACCCGCCACAAACGCATCATGTGGATCAAGGTCGCCTGAATAGGATGTGCGAAATCCGCTTTCATAATCAACTTCGTGCAAGGCGGACGGCCGCGCAACCTCATCGATCATGGCGCAAAGCCGGACGCATTCATCACCGCTAAGAAAGTCACCGATCGCGAAGAGCTCGACCGCGTCGGAAGGCACCCGGTAGACTGCGGCATTGCCCGCCAGGCGCTTGCGTACGTGCGCGCCAAACTGCGCAAGCGCCTGCATATCAGGAATGTCCGCGATCATCCGGGGTTTTGTAGCAATCCGCCGATCGAGGGCCAAGCTGCGACCACACAGACGAAAAAGCCCCGCCGGATTGCTCCGACGGGGCTCGATGTTTCTGGCGAAGACCTACCAGAAAAAATCGTGGATCACGTCAACCACTTCGCCGGTATAAATATCCACCAGCACGACATCGTCATAATACCTAACCCACTGATACGGTCCATAAACCGGGGGCAGGCGGTACTGGAACGGATCGTTCAGGAAGAAGCGCGGTTGGAAGAACAGGCTGTCGAGAAAGAAGCCTGATTGCAGACGGCTGTACCGATGCGAGCGGAACGGGGCATAATAGGGACCGGGACGAAACAAGAACTGGTTGGTGCGCCGCAAGTCTGTCCAACCATAGCGCCTGTCATTGCGCCAGCCGTTATTCCACCGGCGGAAATCGCGATTGTCCCAGCCCGGCCGGCCATTCCAACCGTGACGCCAATCATTCTGGCGCCAATTACGATTGTTTCGGATCGCCTGGCCGCGGAAGTCATCGCGCACTCCTGCGCGACGCAGATCGCGTCTGATTTCGCCAACCTGATTGGTGAAGACCCCGCCGCGATTGTCATTCCGGACATCCCGGCCATTACGCCAATTTTCGGTGCGACCACTCACCCGGTCAGCCCGGCGGTCACCGCGGTTCTCAATCTGATTGGCACGGCGGTCACCACGATTTTCAATCTGATTCGCGCGGCGATCGCCGCGGTTCTCAATCTGGTTCGCACGCGCCTCAGTGCGACGGTCCACCCGAACAGCGGCGGCATCACGCCCACGTTGCTCAAGCTGGCCTGCGCGGAAATCGCCGCGTTGCTCAACGCGGTTGGCGCGCTGTTCGCTCCGCCTGTCAATGACGTCTGCGCGGCGTTCGCTGCGCCTGTCTACCTGATTGGCGCGAACTTCGCTGCGCCGATCGATCCTTTCAGCGCGGATATCGTTGCGGCGATCAGGGCGGTTGGCGGCTTGCGCGCGGACGGCGATGGCCCGGTCAGGGCGCGGTGCGTTCACACGTTGCGCACGCGGAGATGCGGTCCGTTCGACCCGCTGACGCGCTTGACCACCGCGGTTTTGGGTCCGCGTCTGCTGACGCTCCATCGTGGCCTGCGAACGGGCTTCACTACGACCGCTTTGATAATCCTGCGCGGCAGCAGGTGCGGCGGGCAGGGAGAGCGTAAGCGCAACGGCCAAAGCCGCCAGCGATCCGCCTCTTGAAAAGAAGGTCATCATTGTAACTGCCTCCAAAACGCCAGCCCACCACAAGCTGCTTGTTGATAGGAGATTGGTTAGGCCGGGCAGACTGTCGCAGGCATGAACCAACCCATCGACATTCATAAAAATTGCGTAAAATATGAACAGGCATACGGATGCTTGACGCCTAGAGCATTGTTGCCAATGGCTTGGAGCATGTTCGAAACGCTTGATGATGTCCTGACCGATTGCCGCAACCGTCTGATCCGCGCGCCCCGCGATCGAAAGTCGCCGATGCATACGCCGGTGATCGTGACCAGCGATGTCGATGCGCGTGTGATGGTGCTGCGCGCCTTCGACAGTCAGAATTGGGCGCTGCGGCTCCATACCGATGCGCGTGCGCCCAAGGCGCAGGTAGTGTCCGCCGATCCGCGCATCGCTGTGCTGTTTTACGACAAAGGATCCAAGATACAGATCCGCGCGCGCGGTACGGGTGCGATCCTTACGGCCGGCGAACAGGTCGATACCGCATGGTCTGCCGGCACCAATTTCGCGCGGCGCTGCTATCTGGGGGAAGGGCCGGGGACAGGATCGGACGCACCCACGTCAGGCTTGCCCCCCGAATTTGAGGGCGCCGAACCCGATGACTCGCAACTCGTGCCGGCCCGTGACAATTTCGCGTTGCTGCGGATCACCTTGACGGCGTTCGACTGGCTCTATTTGGCGCACACTGGTCATGTGCGCGCGCAGTTTGCGCGGGAGGCACCAGGAGAATGGGTTGGGCGCTGGGTTTCCCCCTAAGCGCAAGTACTGCTTTCACGCAGCCGTGGCAGCAGCGGGCAGCGCAGGGGCGGGCAAGAACAGCACATCTTCAATCTCGCTGGCCGGGACGACATGATCGAGTCCCTTTTCCACCGCCGCTCCAAGCGCTGCCTGCGCGCGAAACTCAAGACCTGCCCCGGTTTCTCCAAAGCGATCCGCAGCAACGCCGAAGCTGGCTGTCAGGCGCCCATCGTCGCCCAATTGCGGCATCCTAAAACGGGTAAGGATCGTCCGAAGCCGGTTAGCAATGCGTACAGCCGCGCGTTCATCCGCGCCGGGGATCAGGATCGTAAATCCATCGTTCCCACCATCGCATGTGCCCAGTACAACCCTGTCGCCGCGACGCAGGCCAGCGCGCATCACAGCGGCGACATGCTCACGCACCTGATCGCGGGTGTCGGCACTCCATCCCGGATTTCGTCCGGAAAGCTGATCGATTTGGCCATGCAGCACCGCATAAGACCCTTGGCGCCGAGCATCGCGGCGGGTGGCAATGTCAATTGCGTCTTCGCGGGCCGTGGGCTGCGCCACCTTGCGCTTCGGGACGTGCTGCGAGCCAAGCGTACGTCTTGCGCGACTTTGACCGACCCACATCCCCACAGCAACACAAGCCGCGCTTAATAGCACCGCCCATTCGAGCGGTATCTCAATCCCCATTATCACGCCCCGTGATTCCCTGTGCGACCACTTTATCTTCAGGAAGATTGACGTAATTCTACTTAAGGGATCGTAAAAGTCGACGCCCACCTTTCGATTTCATGCTCGAAATATGCCGAAATCGCTGCATCGTCAGCGCGTCAGCTTCTTGTAGGCCAAGCGGGTCGGACGGTCTGCCGCGTCGCCCAACCGGCGGCGCTTGTCCTCTTCATAAGCTTCGAAGTTGCCTTCGAACCATTCGACATGGCTGTTGCCCTCAAAGGCAAGAATGTGGGTAGCGAGCCGATCGAGGAAGAAGCGATCGTGGCTGATGACCACAGCGCAGCCTGCAAAGTTTTCGATCGCGTCTTCAAGCGCGGCGAGCGTTTCCACGTCGAGATCGTTGGTCGGCTCGTCAAGCAGCAGTACATTGCCGCCCTGCTTGAGCATCTTGGCCATGTGGACTCGGTTACGTTCCCCGCCCGAAAGCTTGCCGACGTTCTTCTGCTGATCTGCGCCTTTGAAGTTGAACGCGCCCACATATGCGCGTGTCGAGGTTTCTTGCTTGTTGACCGTCATGTAATCGTGCCCGTCGCTGATTTCCTGCCACACATTGTTGGCTGGGTTCAGGTGATCGCGGCTCTGGTCGACATAACCGAGGTGCACCGTGCTGCCGATCTCGATCGTGCCGCTGTCGGGCACTTCCTTACCGGTGATAATCTTGAACAGCGTGGATTTGCCCGCGCCGTTAGGGCCGATGATGCCGACGATCCCGCCCGGGGGAAGCATGAAACTGAGGTTTTCAAACAGCAGCTTGTCGCCGTAAGATTTGGTCAGGCCCTTGGCTTCGATAACCTTGCTGCCCAGCCGCTCGGGCACCTGAATGACGATCTGCGCCTTTCCGAGAGCGCGATTATCTTGTGCGTTCTGCAATTCTTCGAATTTGCGGACGCGGGCCTTGGACTTGGTCTGTCGGGCGGCGGGCGTCTGTCTGATCCACTCAAGCTCGCGTTGCAGAGCCTTTTGCTTGCCGGACTCCTCGCGGCTTTCCTGTTCAAGCCGCTTGGCCTTCTTTTCCAGATAGGTCGAATAGTTGCCCTCGTACGGATAATACGACCCGCGATCGAGTTCGAGGATCCATTCCACGACGTTATCAAGGAAGTAACGATCGTGGGTGATCATCAGCACCGCGCCGGCATATTCCTTAAGGTGGTTTTCCAGCCACTGCACGGATTCTGCATCAAGGTGGTTGGTCGGTTCGTCCAGCAGCAGGATCGAAGGTTTCTGGATCAGCAGCCGGGTCAGCGCGACGCGGCGCTTTTCCCCGCCTGACAGGCTCTGCACGCCCATGTCGCCGGGCGGGCAGCGCAGGGCCTCCATCGCAACTTCAAGCTGGTTGTCGAGCGTCCAACCATCGACCGCGTCGATCTTGGCCTGAAGGTCGCCCATTTCCTCCATCAGCGCGTCGAAATCGGTGTCGTCAGTGGGCTCGCCCATTTCTGCTGAGATCGCGTTGAAGCGATCGACAAGATCGGCGACTTCGCGTGCGCCGTCCTTGACGTTTTCGAGCACGGTCTTGCTGGTGTCGAGCTCCGGCTCCTGTTCCAGATAGCCAACGGTGATGTTCTCGCCCGGCCAGGCTTCCCCGGTGTAATCCTTGTCGATCCCGGCCATGATCTTGATCAGGGTCGATTTGCCTGCGCCGTTGGGACCGACGATCCCGATCTTGGCGCCCTGATAGAATTGCAAGGATATGTTGCTGAGCACCGGCTTCTGGGCGCCGGGGAAGGTCTTGGTCATGTCCTTCATGACATAGGCATATTGCGCGGCCATCGGATCAGTCCTTTTGGGATCGGAGTATGGGTCTGGAAGTTGGGTGCGCAGATAGGGAAGGTAAGACTTCAGGGCAAGCGGCTAGACTTGCGCGCATGGCAGGGATAGCACCGCGTGCATGAACCGCATCAGACCCGCGCTTGCCGCGCTTTCGCTCGCTCTTCTTTCAACCGCCGCATCGGCCCAGACTTCATCGCTCGAAGCCCAGGCAGACGCGGCACTGCATAATGACACACTCGCTTGGGACTTTGTCGAGGGAATTACGACTGAAGTCGGCCCACGTCAGGCGGGAACCGAGGCTGAGGAACGCGGGCGCGCCTGGGCGATGGCGTGGTTGCAGGAACACGGCTTTGCCAATGTCGCAGACGAAGCCTTTATGATGGACACGTGGGTTCCGGGCGACGTCGCGCGCGCGCGCGTGACTGCCCCGTTTGCGCAGGATCTGACGGTGCTGCCGCTGGGCAATTCTGCCGCAACCCCGAAAGGCGGGATCGAGGCTGAGGTCGTGCTTTTCCGCACGGTTGATGACTTGCGTGCAGCGCCCGCGGGCAGTCTCAAGGGCAAGATCGTATATATTAGCCACCAGATGCGGCCCGCGCAGGACGGTTCGCATTACGGATTTGCAGGCCCCGCACGCTGGGTCGGCGCAGGCATCGCGGCGAGCAAGGGAGCAATCGGAACGGTCATCAAGTCGGTCGGCACCGATCACCATCGCAACCCGCACACAGGTGGCACCAGCTTTCCTGCCGGCGTCACGCCGATCCCGGCCGGTGCGTTAAGCCTGCCCGATGCCGAGAATCTCGAACGTATGTTCGCTCGCGCAGACGGACGGCCGATCACGTTGAGGCTAGAGATGAACCCGCGCCAGATCGGCCAGATGCGCAGCGGCAACGTGGTGGGTGAGATTGTTGGAAGCAATCCGATGCTCCCGCCAGTGTTGCTCGCCTGCCATATTGATAGTTGGTGGAATTCGCCCGGCGCTTTCGATGATGGCGCGGGCTGCGCGATCATCGCTGCAGCGTCGCTGAACGCGGCTAAGGCTGGTCAACCGCTGCGCACGATCCGCGTATTGATGGCGGGCGCTGAGGAAACCGGACTGTGGGGCAGCAAGGCCTACAGCGAGGCCCATATCGACGAGCCGATCGCCGTCGGTCTTGAAAGCGATTTCGGTGCGGACAGAATCTGGCGCTTCGATTCGAACTTCCGAGAGACCAACCCCGCTTTGCACAAACGCATTGCTGCAGCGATTGCCCGCTTCGGTGTGTCGAGCGGCACCGATGTCGCAGGCGGCGGCGCGGATCTCAATGTCGTGCGTGATCAGAAAGGCGCGCTGGTCGATCTGCAGCAGGACGGTACCCGGTATTTCGACCTGCACCACACGCCTGACGACACGCTCGACAAGATCGACATTGCCCAGCTGCGCCAGAACGTCGCCGTCTGGACGCAGGTGGTCGGCATCCTTGCGGGCGAAAGCACATCGATACTGACCGGCGGCCCGATCCCTTCGGCGCCGCCGATCATGCAGAGCCAATAGGCGCGCGTTAGGCGGCCTGCCCAAAGCGCAGATCCATCGGAGAGCCGACTGACCTCGTGCCCTCATGGACCGAAAAGCTCGCTAAG
This sequence comes from Erythrobacter sp. 'gip.4 top 5', assembly GCF_056495765.1. Taxonomy (NCBI): domain Bacteria; kingdom Pseudomonadati; phylum Pseudomonadota; class Alphaproteobacteria; order Sphingomonadales; family Erythrobacteraceae; genus Erythrobacter; species Erythrobacter sp. 'gip.4 top 5'. The sequence goes on from NZ_CP200270.1 coordinate 1,616,181, forward strand.
GCATCGTTGAGCAGGCTCGCTTCGCGAGTGAGTGACGTGGCAGCGGCGGTGCACTGTTCGGCCATAGCTGCGTTCTGCTGCGTCGAGCGGTCAAGCTCGCCCACGACCGCATTGATCTGTGACAGGTTCTCTGCCTGCGCTGCGGCTGACGTCGCAATCGTCTGGATTGCGCCCGATAGCGCGGTGACATCGCGCGTGATCGCTGCGAATGCTTCGCCACTGCGTCCCACAAGGTCCACCCCGCGGCTGACCTGAACTGAGCTGGCAGAGATCAGCGCCTTTACCTCTTCCGCCGCATCGGCGCAGCGCTGCGCGAGTGCGCGGACTTCGTTGGCGACCACAGCGAAGCCTTTACCCGCCTCACCAGCCCGCGCTGCTTCCACCCCAGCGTTGAGCGCGAGCAGGTTGGTCTGGAACGAGATCGATTCAATTACAGCAATAATCGATGTGATTTCCTGCGAGGAGCTTTCGATCTGCTGCATCGCACCGACCGCTTCGGACACGATCTGCGCTCCGTCATTTGCGCGCGTGGTAGTTTCGGTAATGGTCTTGCGTGCACTCGCGCTGGTTGCGGCGCTATCCTGCACGCTGGTATTGATTGCGGTGATGGCGCTGGCGGTTTCCTCCAGATTGGCGGCCTGCTCCTCGGTCCGGCGCGACAGGTCATCTGCGGCAGAGCGGATTTCGGTTGCACCGCTGCTCATTGATTCCATCCCGGCCATCAGATTGCCGAGCGTCTGGCAGAGGATCGAGAAGGCCGCATTGAAATCGGTTTCGACCTGCTGGTATTCTGCTGGAAAACCATTGATCCGGGTAGTTAAATCGCCGGCCGACACCTGCTTGAGCGCCGTCCCCATTTTGTCGCTGACAATGGCGCGCACGCGTTCTTCGGAATTCTGGAAATAGCCCGATAGCGCCAAGTCTATGTCGAGCAGCGCGATCTTGACCAGCGTCGTAACCTGCCGCGCTTTGGACCTCCGCCACGGCAACCAACGCTGCCAGCCCGGCGCAATAATTGCTGCAATCAACTCTTCGAGCACCAATCCATAGGCGCCCACATACCATTTCGGTTCCAGACCGATCCGGGCGTGAACGTTTCCTATCCGCGTGGCGCGCTGATAAAAGCGATCATCCACCCCGTCCCGGAATACCGCAGTCCAGTGCTCGGCCTGCATGGCCTTGGCCCGTGCCATCTGCTGCGGACTTTCAAAATGGGACGAAAGCTCCCGCCGCTGGGCAATGACCTTGTAAAACGCATCGAGCGCAGGATCGAGCTGACGCCCGAGTGCCCGGCTGACGCCGGTCAGTGTGTCCTGGGGAATATGGTCCAGACCGTAGTAATCCAGACGCTCCTTTAACGGGTTGGCAGACATGATGATGCTCTTGAGCAAAGGGGGATGAGCAGGGATTTCAATCGATTGATGTAACGCCGGAATTCTTAAGCGGCGCGGCGTACTGACGGAACAAAGGTACGGGAGTCATCGTGACGGAAGGGAGCGACCTGACCGTCAAGATCGCTGGCGCTGCGCAGAAGTTCGACAGCGGCAGCGCTGGTCTGTTCGGCCATTGCCGCATTCTGCTGCATTGCCTGATCGAGCAGAGTCATCGCGGCATCAATCTGGCGGACAGCATCAAGCGTCCCTTGCGATCCCGATGTGATGCGATCCACTTGCCCGGCAATGTCGGAAAACCGAGCGACCAACGACTCGAGCAGGTTGACGAGGTGCTGCACACGGGCAACGCCCAAAGCCACTTCATCTTTTGAATTGGCCACCAGCTGCTTGATCGCGTTGGCCGATTGCTCCGAACGCTGGGCCAGTTCCCGCACCTCGCCCGCGACCACCGCAAACCCTTTGCCGGCTTCGCCTGCGCGGGCAGCTTCAACACCCGCATTAAGAGCAAGTAGGTTGGTCTGGAAGGCGATGTCATTGATAAAGGATATCATTTCCCCGATCTTGGCCGAAGATGCCTCGATCCGGGTCATCGCTTCGGCTGCGCCAGCGATATCGGCGGCGCCGCGGTCAGCATCGGCCTTGGCTTCGATGGCGGTGCTGCGTGTGGCGGCCCACAGGTTTGCGTCGGTTTCGATAGCGCGCACCATGGTGCCGGCGGTGCGTGCGACGCTTTCGATCGCGGCCGATTGTTCTTCGGTCTTGCTAGCGAGATGAGTCGACGCCTCGCGCAGCTCATGCGCACCATTTGCAACGCGGATCGCGGTTTGCGCCACGGCACCGACTAGTTGATCGAGCTCGGAGCAGGAGTGATTGAGCATCGTACGCGCCGCTTCGTATTCGCCAGGAAAGGGCGCGTGCAGCTGGCTTGCCACATCGCCCGATGCAAGAGCGCGCAGACGGTTTGAAAGGGCGGTCAGCACCGCCTGCTGTTCGGCCGCGACGGCTTCACGCTCGGCATGGCGTTCGGCATCGAGCACGGCCTGAGCCTTGGACGATTCCTTTAGGCGTTGGATCAGCGTTTCGAACCTAACGCACAAGATTATCAACACGCTTGCTTCTACCAGCACGATCACCGCGTGGAAGATGACCCGCCACAAATCCGAACCGTCAGGAAAAACATAAGCCGGAGCGATGAAATTAAGCAGCACGTGATGCAAGGCTGTGGTTGCAGTGCCGGCCAGGATCACACGCCAATCGGCCATGATCGCCAGCACCGCGAGAAACGCGAAGAACAGCATGTGCACATCAATCAACCAGTCGGCTGATCGTGCCATCGCGAGCAACAGTCCCGCCAACAACGGGAAAGTGACCGCGATTATCATGCGCGCCGTATGGTCGGACCGGCGCTGAAGCGCAAATCCAATAGGCGCCGCCACCAGCAGGACCGCGCTGACCGCGATCAGAGGTTCGCCCGTTGCTGCGCCCCATGTGACCAGGATCACGCCAAGCGCGCCCGCAAACGCTGCAAGCAAGCGCATCCCTTTATCGCGCAGAATCTGGATTTCGTCAGATATCACGGCATCACCTTTCTACGGTTCGGCTGGCAGCCACTTGAACCCACAGCTATGGGGACCAGCCCGGCGTTCAGCGCGTTGATGAGGCTGCGGTGCGAAGGTGCGCGGGCAACGACTCGTCCGCTGACTGTATCGATGGTGACGAGCCGGGCGCCTTCGCGGTCGGCCCAGTGCAGCGCAGCGCTAAGATCATGGCTGCGAAGAGGCACCATCACGGCTGCTTCGCCTGTGCGCGGCCACGCAAGCGCCGCGACCAGTGCGAGCGCTGTGGCCCCGCTATGCAGACCGATCATAGCCCGATCACCCAGCATCGCCGTTCTCCAAGGCTTCGCGCAATTCCCCGAGACGAATCGCCGACACGGCAGCGTCCGGATTGCTGGCAGACAGCACCGCCGCGATTTCGCGCAAGGATTGCGCCAGTCTGTCGATCTGCTGCAACTGCACAAGATACCGCCCTGCAACCTCGGCATCGCTGCATAGGACGAAACCGAAATCCTCTGCCTCTTCAGCAAGGTTCGCCAATTGCTTGGCGATACCTGCGAGCAGTACGGTCGAATGAAATGCGCTGGATCGCGGAGCGGGATAATCCATACTCAGGCCGCCAGTTCGATCGGCTCGTCCGCCATCAGGCGCGCCAAATCCAGCACCATTACCATGTCCTCACCCAAAGGTGCGATGCCTACGAGGAAATGGGTGATGCTTTCGTGGCCCATCGCATCAGGCTGCTGGAGCGTACCTGCTTCGATCGAGACAATGTCGGCCACGTCGTGCACGATCAGCCCGCGCATCTGGCCTTCGTGCTCGATCACGATGATCGGGTTGCGCGGGGTCGCGTCGGTTGGCGTCCAGCCGAGCCGCGCGGCCAGATCGATGACAGGCAGCACCGCGCCGCGCAGATTGACGACGCCCGCAACATAATCCGGCACGCGCGGCAGGCGGGTGACGGGCGACCAGGCGCGGATTTCACGTACGGTCATGATGTCGATGCCGAAGCGTTGGCTAGCGATGCCGAAAGTGATGAGTTCGTGGCGCATGGGACGGGTTCCGTTGCTTCAGGGCTTGGCGGGTCGGGTCAGTGGATCACGCGGCGTAACGCGGCGGTCAGCTTGTCAGCGTCGAAGGGCTTGACGATCCAGCCGGTCGCTCCGGCGCTGCGGGCGCGTTGTTTTTTTTCGTCAGAGCTTTCTGTGGTCAGCACGAGGATGGGTCGTTCGGCATGAAGCGCGCTGGTGCGCAGCTTCTCGATCAAGCCGAAACCATCGAGCCGCGGCATGTTGATATCGGTAATGATCACGTCGACTTCGTTCGATGCGAGCCATTCGAGCGCTTCCTGACCGTCCTCGCATTGCTCGACCGCGAACCCGCGCGAAGTCAGTGCGCCGCGTAGCAAGGCGCGCATGCTGGCGCTGTCGTCGACCGTGAGGACACGGATGGTGGCGAAATTGCAGGCTTCCATGATGTGCTCCATTTGAGTCTAGAATAGCTCGACTGTCCCAAGCGCCGATTGCGGTCGCCCCAGAGGTTTTTGCGTAGGGGCAGTTTCGGATGGGACCAGCCGGGCACGGACCTGCCCGCTGACGGGACGAAACTGGATGCGGCGTGCCTGCGTCCCTTCGAGATCCGCGAACACGCAAGGAAGGGCTTCGCGATCAAGGAATTGACGCGCAAAGGCGGCATTGGCGGTGCCGATTGGGCTGAGATCGGGGTTGAGATTGGCCCCTCCGTATAGTCGGGCCCGCATCCGGTTCTTGCGCGCGCCAAGACCGAGCATCTCGTTGATCAGCAATTCCATCAGGAACAGGCCATAATCGCTGTCGAAAGCCTCGCTGCGCACGTGCGCCGGGGGTTCGGCAAGAAGAAAATGGTTCATGCCGCCCACGCGCGCAACCGGATCGAACAGGCAGGTGGCAACGCAGCTTCCCAAGATGGTGCTCATTTCCACGCGCGGATCGGCGCTGGCTTTGGCCTCGCCTTGAACAATGGTCATGCGCACCATTTCGGGTGGAGCGCCGAAGCCTAATCCGCGCGAGGGCAGAGCGGTCATTATAGGGCCACCTTGGCGGGCGCAAAGATTGCGTCGCCGATCCGGTCGAGCGCAAGTACTTCGCGGGCGGCACCCAGTTCGATGGCAGCGCGCGGCATCCCGAAAACGACGCAGCTGGCCTGATCCTGCGCAATGGTGCGCGCCCCAATGCTGGCAAGCTGCATCATACCTTGTGCCCCGTCTTGCCCCATACCTGTCAGCAGAATGCAAGTCGCCCGGCTGCCTCGCTCCGCGCCGAGCGTCGTGGCAAGCGAGGCAAACAGCCGATCCACGCTGGGGCGGTGGCCGCTGACGGGATCACCCTCGCGCAGAACGCATCTCAAGCCGAGCGCCCCGCCTCCGGCGACCTGAAGATGGCGGTCGTTACTTGGTGCAAACACCACAGTTCCTTGCTCCAATGGCATGTCGCTCTCCGCCAGCCTTACCTGCGGGCGTACGGCACGATCGAAAGATTGCGCGATGGCGCCCGCAAAACAGCCGTTGATGTGCTGGACGATCAATGTCGGTGGGCAATCTCGCGGAAACTGGCCAAGCACCGTGTGGAGCGCCTCCACGCCGCCGGTCGAGGCGCCGATGACGATTACCTCGGGCAGTGCCGATGAGATGAAGGCTGAGGCAGTCCCATACGCCCGCGAACGCGGGGCAGGGCGGGGTTGGGTGCGGCCTGGGCGGACCCTGGCCGCCTCGCGCACCAACTCGATCAAGGCGTCGTCATCGCTGGCACCTGGGGCCATGCTGAGCTGGGATTTGGCAATGCAGCCGACTGCCCCCAGTTGCAATCCGCGCGCAGTTGCGGTTGCACCGGCCTCGGTTGCGCCGGAAACGAGGATCACCGGCGTCGGGCGAAGCTGCATGATCTTTTCGAGAAAGGAGAGGCCGTCCATTCCTGGCATCTCGATATCGAGCGTCACGACGTCGGGATCGAGCGCCTTCATCAGTTGCCGTGCCTCAGCCGCATGGGCGGCGGTGCCGATGACTGTGATATCGCCTTCGCGCTCCAGCCGGTGCTGAAGCAAAGCGCGCATCAACGCGGAATCATCGACGATTAGCACGCGTATGCTCACGCCACTCTCCTGCGGTAGATGGTCGGGCCAACCGGCTCGAGCAGGGCGGTGGCAGGCCCACTGACCCGTTCGGAGTGGCCGATGTAAAGATAGCCACCTGGGACGAGATGCCGCGCGAACCGCTCCACCAATCGGTCTTTGGTAGGACCATCGAAATAGATCATCACATTGCGGCAGAAGATGACGTCAAAGGCGCTGCGCATCGGCCAATCGCCCAGCAGGTTAAGCGTGCGAAACCGCACCATAGCTTGGAGCGCAGGATCGATAACGAGGCGCTGCTCGCCGCTATCGTTCACCGGCATGCACCATAGCCGACGCAAGGATTCTGGCAGCGCGTCAAGCGCGCTTACCGGATAGGTCGCCGCTCGTCCGCCTGCCAGCGCCGTGACGGAAATGTCGCTGGCCAGTGCTAGCATCTTGCTGCGGGCGATCCTCAGACCCGCATCGCGATCAGTACCCAGCAGCACCATCAACAGCGTCCAGATTTCCTCTCCGCTTGAACAGCCTGCCGACCAGATGCGCACCGCATCACCCGCCAGCGCACGGGCCACCAGATCAGCCCGCAGGACGGACTCAAAATGATCGAAATGATGCGGCTCGCGGTGGAAGTAGGTGTGATTGGTAGTAAGCGCGGTCCTCACCTCTGTCAGCGCCTCGGCATCATATTCCAGTGTGTCGAGAAAGGCGCCGAAGGTGGTCAGCCCGCTGCGTCGCACCAAAGGGGCAAGGCGTGAATAGGCCAGCATTCGCTTGCGTTCATCGAGCACGATGCCGGTTTCGGAATAGATCAGTGCGGCGATACGACGAAAGTCGGCCTCGTTGTAGATCACAGGGCTGACGCCGGGCACCATGTTTTCGGTGGTAATGTCAGAAGACGGTGCGCGCATGATCAGGCAGCTGCAGCCAGCGCCGCAAACCCAGAAGCTCGCGCGGCCGTACTGGCGATGAAATCGACATCGACGATTAGAGCGACCTTGCCATTACCTAGGATCGTCGCGCCCGCCACACTATCGATCTGGCGGTAATGCGTATCGAGCGCCTTGATGACAAATTGGCGCTGATCGGTGTTTGCATCCACCAACAGCGCGGCGCGGCCGTGGCCTTCGGTTTCCACCAGCACCAGCACGCCTTCGCATGGATTGCTTACCGGTTCATGCGCGCCGGTCAGCTGGCCAAGCGAGATGATCGGCACGAAATTGCCCCGGGTGTTAAGCACTTGCGCGGATGTTCCCATCCCTTTCACATCGGTCGAGGTGGGCCTGAGGCTTTCGATCACGTGAGTCAGTGGGATTACCAGCGATTGATCGCCAACCTGCACAATCATCCCGTCAGAAATCGCGAGTGTGAGCGGCAGGGCCAGCGCAAAGGTCGTGCCTTTTCCTGGTGTGCTTACGATGGTGATACGCCCGCCGAGTTCCTTCACGTTCTGCTTGACCACATCCATGCCGACGCCGCGGCCCGATATTTTGGAAACCTGCGCCGCAGTAGAAAATCCGGGGGCGAAGATCAGGAGGTTGATTTCTTCATCGGAAAGCTGCGCATCTGGACCGACAAGGCCGTTAGCGATGGCTTTGGCCAGTACGCGGTCACGATCAATCCCGCGCCCGTCATCGGCAATGCGGATAATTATGCGCCCGGCTTTTTGTTCGGCCGTTAGTGACAGCGTGCCTTCGGGGTCTTTACCTGCAGCGCGGCGTTCTTCCGGAGGCTCGATCCCGTGATCCACTGCATTGCGAATGAGGTGCGTCATCGGTTCGGACAGGCGTTCGATCACGGTCTTGTCTAGCTCAGTCATCTCACCGGCGACTGCCAGCTTTACATGCTTTCCGGTGCTGGTGCCCAGTTCGCGTAACAGCCGCGGCACGCGCCCGAACACAGAGCTGATCGGCTGGGCGCGGAACGCCATTGCGTGTTCCTGAATGTCGCGAACCAGACCGTCTATCAGCGCCAGCTCCTCCACATGAGCGAGGTTTTCGTTGGTAAGCCGCTGAGCCAGCATGGCTTGCGCGATCACCAACTCGCCCACGCCATCGATCAGCATATCGAGCTTTCTCAGATCAATCCGTACCGACTGACTCGAGGGAGCCGCCGCCGAGGCACCAGCAGCCGCAACAGGGGCGGCAGGGTGCGGGGACGCACCGATGATAGGCTCAGGTTTGACTTTGACAGGGTCAGCTGGTGCTTCGGCCGCACCAAGGGCGGTAAAGGGGGCTGCGATCCGCGCCGGCGGCATGACGCCATCGGGGCCGTAAGCAATGCCGACATCTTCTCCAACAAAGTCGAAGATCTCGGCTACCGCCTCGCGTGAGACATGGCCGGGCATTCGGAAGGTCCAGCCCAGATAACCTTGCGCCACGGCCATGCGCTCAATCGTGGGGATCGCTGCGATATCGCACACCTCACAGGTGCCGCCGAGATCGGTAAGCTCACGCAGCCATAACAAGGGCTCGGTGCCCTTTGTCATTGCGTCGGCATAGGGCCGAATATGGACCAGCCAGCTTTCAGATGCAGGCGTATGTGCGATGTCAGGGGCGGGAACGGCGAATTCGTTGAGCAGCGCATCGAGATCATCAAGGGGTGTTTTCTCCAGGGGCGCACACGCATGCACGTGCTCGGCGGTCGCACCGCCGTTGCCGCCCGCTCGCGCGGCTTCGAGCTTCGCCAACAGGTCTGCATCGTCAGGGGAGCTACCTTCGCCACGCGCTGCCTCGACATGATCGCGCAGGCAATCCAGCGCCAGCAGCAAGAGATCGACCAGTTCCGGCTCGAGTGGCACCTTGCCTTCGCGGATCTCGCCCAGGAGGTTCTCAAAACCGTGGGTGTAGGCGGCCAGCGCCGTGTGTCCGAATGCGCCCGCGCCGCCTTTGATCGAATGCACCGCGCGGAAGATCGCGTTGATCGTTTCGGCATCGTGGGTGGCTTCACGGCAGGCCGCAAGGCCGCTCTCTGCAGCTTCGAGCGATTCTTCGCACTCGACGAAGAAGATCTGCTTGATATCGTCTTCGGTCATGCAACTACGCCTTCCATAACGACATGATTGAGCCCGGCCAACGCAAGGGCAGCGATGAAGGCAGGGCTGGGTTCGTAGATGGCGATCCCGCCTTCGCTGCGTGCGGCCGAGACGATCAGTTGCAACATGGCCTGACCGATCCGTTCGACACGCTTCGCATCAACCGACAGGGGCGTTGGTCCCAACGATTCGGCAAATTCGGGATACATTGCGATAGCTGCGCTGCGGTCGCAGTTAGGGGGTAGCGTGATCATTGAGGCAGACCTCTTGCGAATGGGCGGGCGAGCAGCGACGGCGGCAGGGAATCAGAATTCGCTCCAGTCGTCTTCATCAGTGAGCGAAGCTGGAAGCGGAACCGGTGCGGTTTTCCGCGCAAGATTACCGATCATTGGCGGAGGTGAGGCAGGCTGGGGAAGCGCGGTTTTGCGCTCACGCGCTGGCTTGCTTGCCGGTTTGCTCGGGGCCGTATTTATGACCGTGTTCGGGGCGATGTTCTGGAGCACCCGCGGCGCGACAAAAGCAGGTGATGTTGCCGGCTGCTCGGCACCGCTGACCCGGAATTGCGTAACCATCTCGCCGAGCCGCTGTGCTTCAGTTGAAAGGCTACGGGTGGCAGCAGTTGATTGCTCGACCATTGCAGCGTTCTGCTGAGTCATCCGATCAATCGTGCCGACGGTGATATTGACCTGTTCAAGGTTACTGGTCTGCGTGGCCGTCGTCTCGGCGATTTCGTTGACCTGCTCCGTTACGGCACCGACCTGCGCGACGATTTCAGCCAGTAGCGTGCCGGTTTCGCCCACCAGATTAACGCCGTCGCCGACGTGAGCGGTGGATTTGTCGATAAGTGTTTTAATGTCGTGGGCGGCGTCGGCCGATCGTTGGGCGAGGGCGCGGACTTCGTTGGCAACTACGGCGAAGCCCTTACCGGCCTCGCCCGCGCGCGCCGCTTCGACGCCTGCGTTCAGAGCGAGCAGGTTGGTCTGAAAGGCGATCCCGTCGATTACATCGATGATCTGGGTGATTTCCCGCGCCGATTGCGCAATCGCGCCCATTGCAGCGACGGCTTTGCCTACGACGGCCCCGCCTTCGGTGGCGCGCTGGTGCGTTTGCGCAATCGCGGTGCGGGCAGAAATAGCACTTTCGGCAGATCGGCGCGTGAGATTTGTGGTCTGGCCCACCGAGGCGGCCGCTTCTTCAAGGCTGGCCGCTTGCTGTTCGTTACGCAAGGCCAGGTCTTCGCTAGCCGCGCGAATCTCGTCGGAACTTGTGCGTACGCCGGTGGCGGTCGCCCGCACAGCGCCGATCATGCTTTCAAGCCGTGCGACAGACGCGTTGAAAGCCTGCTGCAAACGCTCATGCTCGCCTGCGGGCATGAGCGTAATGCGATGCGTGAGATCGCCCTCAGCTAACCGGTCAAGCGCGGCGCTGAGTGTCTCCACCACCTTGGTCGATTGATCGGACTCGGCTTCCTGCACCCGCAGCGCATTGGCGCGGAAAGTGTCCATCGCCTTGGTCATTCGCCCCAAGCAATCGAAATGATCGGTGTGTTTGATCGGCGATGTCATATCGCCCGCGGCAAGCCGCTCCATTCGCACCACGGTGTTGACGTAAGGCGCGCAAATCAGTTCCTTGGCCTTCACCATCAGCGCAGTTGTTATCAGCAGATCAACAAGGGAAACCCCAATCATCAAGGTTGGACTGATTAGCCCGAACAGCAACAGAGAGGTTCCGATTAGATTCGCAAGGCCCGTGATGCCTGTTACAGCAATCAGTACGGTAAACTTCTGGCGGATCGGAGCGTTTTTCTGGAACCAAGTGATCATGGCGCAATCCTCGAAAGCGGTCTGGTTGAGCGTAGTAGCGGCGGGTTCTGAAAGGCTGTTTGCCGAAGGACTAGGAGCAAGCCCTTACCCAGGCGTTCAGGCCGCTCATGCGAGGTATCCGGTCGGAACCGGTATGAACTTCACTGATCTGGAAACCAGCAGGGGTCGCCGTCGCTTACGATCGCAAAGCATGAATGACGCACCGCACCAATCGGCCACGCGCCTATGCGCAAGCCCTTAATCTGCAGGCGCGAATTTGTTTGCGCCTCACACTCTACAACAGCGGCAGAGCGCGCGTGGGCAGGCGTGCCGGGCTTTCCAAGGCCCCATCCCGATCAATAATGAAAGGCTCAGCGCATCATGGCCAACGTGAGAGTACTGGTGGTCGACGATTCCGCCGCGATGCGGGCGTTGTTTTGCGACATTCTTGACAATGCCAAAGGTGTGACCGTGTGCGGAACGGCAAAGAACGCCGATGACGCGCGCGAGCAACTCGAAAAGCTCAAGCCCGATGTGCTGACCCTGGATGTCGAAATGCCGGGAAAAAGCGGAATGGAGTTTCTCGAAGAGGTGATGGAAACCCGGCCAATGCCGGTGATCATGCTCTCCAGCATTACCCAGGCCGGAACTGGCACAGCGCGCCGAGCACTCGAGCTGGGCGCGGTGCATTGCTTTCCAAAACCTTTGCACACCTCACGCGAAGAGTTTGACGCGACCGTGCGGCAGCTGGGCGATATTGTGATCAGGGCGGCGGCGGGCGAATTGGCGGCCAGCGGTGTGGACGCTGGCGAAGGCGAGGGCGGGGCGCGCTATCGCAGCGACGGGCGAATCGTGGTGTTAGCTTGTGGAGCCGCCGGCATTGAAGGGGCGCGTCAGGTGCTGGCCGCTTATGATGCTGCCTGTCCGCCCACCATCGTCCTGCTCGATGCCGAGCCCGCTGTGGTGGAAAACGCGGTGCGTGCCATGCGTCATTCGCTTGCCTGCCAGTTAGGCGACGCGGTGGACGGCGTCTCGTTGGAAATCGGTAAGGTGTGGCTAGCCCATGATTCGACCCGCCATGTGGTGGTAGAAGCGGGAGATCCGCCGCGCCTGCGACTGGTGGATCGCGATCCAATCAATGGGTACCGGCCTTCTGCAGACTTACTGCTGGGCAGCCTTGCGCGCAGTGGTCTGCCGGCGCTGGGCGGCCTGCTTACCGGCATTGGCACCGATGGCGTGCGAGGCCTTGCGATCCTGGCCGAGACGCAGGGCAAGGTGTTTGTTCAGCGCCCCGCCGACTACGCGCCGCGCGACCGCTATGACGCTGTGCGCGCACAAGGCTTCGCACTCGCCGATCTTCGGCAGGAGGCCATTCCCGAATGGGTTCTCGAACAGACAAACGCCGTCACCATTTAGCGGATTTGAAAAGGACGTTGTTTGCGGCTGTTTCGAAACCTTTGAGATTGTCGATTGACTGAGACCACGCTGCCGCTATTTCGATAATTGTCGAAAGGTAGCGAAATGGGTGAGGCCACTACACAAATCTGGGCCGTCGATGCGCTGGGAGCACTTGCGCATGAAACGCGGCTGGGTGTGTTTCGAATGCTGGTCGTGGCCGGCCATGACGGCATGATAGCAGGCGCCATCGCCGAGCGTCAGGGTGTGCCGCCGTCCACCATGTCGCATCATCTGGCTACCCTCGAACGCGCTGGCCTGGTTCAGTCCGAGCGGGAAAGCCGCTTGATCCATTACCGCGCCGATTTTCCGGGTATGCGCCGCCTGCTGACGTTCCTGATGCAGGATTGCTGCCAGGGGGCGCCGGAAATGTGCGGTGATCTTCTCGCCAGCCTTGAGTGCGCCCCCCGGCAATCTCAAATCGCGAGCAAACATGTCGCCAAATAAAGGGCCAAGCGCATGACCGATATCGTGATCTACCATAACCCTGAATGCGGTACATCGCGCAATGCGCTGGCGATGATCCGCAATGCAGGGATCGAACCGCATGTCGTCGAATATCTCAAAACCCCGCCATCACGTGCCCTGCTGGAAAGTCTGATTGACCGCGCAACTATGTCCCCGCGCGCCTTGCTCCGCGAAAAGGGCACGCCCTTTGCCGATCTTGGGCTGGATAACCCCGATTTAATGGATGCCGATCTGATTGATGCCATGATCGCGCACCCCATTCTGATCAACCGCCCGCTGGTGGTATCGCCACTCGGCGTGAAGCTGTGCCGCCCGTCCGAGGAGGTGCTCGATCTGATCCCGGCCGAACAGCGCGGCGCATTTGCGAAGGAAGACGGCGAACAGATCGTTGATGCGACTGGCAGTCGCATTGCGTTGGAAAGCTGAACCATGACGCAAGAGACGCAGGCCGCATCGCCGCTGGGGCTGTTTGAACGCTGGCTATCGCTTTGGGTCGCACTGGCGATTGCGGCAGGCATCGTGCTTGGCAATCTCGTGCCCGGTGCCATCGGCATGCTTGCCTCTCTGCAGGTGGCTTCGGTCAATCTGGTGGTGGCCGTGCTGATTTGGGCGATGATCTTCCCGATGATGGTCGGTGTCGATTTCGGCAGCATTCGTGACAGACGCCGCAAACCCAAAGGCCTTGTGATCACGCTGGTGATCAATTGGCTGGTCAAACCATTCACGATGGCGGCAATTGCGGTGTTATTCTTCGATTATCTTTACGTGGGGATCATGCCCCGCAGCGATGCGCAGCAATATATCGCAGGGTTGATTCTGCTGGGCGCGGCGCCCTGCACGGCGATGGTGTTCGTCTGGTCACAGATGACCAAAGGCGACCCGGCCTATACGCTGGTGCAGGTGTCGGTGAACGATCTGGTTATGATCATCGCCTTTGCGCCGATTGTGGCGCTGCTGCTGGGTGTCACCGACATCATCGTGCCGTGGGAAACCCTGCTGCTATCGGTGGTGCTTTATGTGGTGATCCCTCTGATCGCGGGCGCTGTGACGCGAAGCCGTGTCATCGCGGCGCATGGCGGGGATGACACGGCAGTCGATGCCTTCACGGCGCGCCTGAAGCCGTGGTCGGTTATTGGATTGTTGGCGACTGTCGTTTTGCTGTTCGCCTTTCAGGCGGGCACGATCATTTCCAATCCGCTGCTGATTGTGCTGATTGCGATCCCGATCATTATTCAGTCCTACGGCATCTTCGCGATTGCCTATGCCTGGGCGTTTGCCTGGAAGGTGCCACACAATATCGCGGCACCCTGCGCGATGATCGGCACATCCAACTTCTTCGAGCTGGCTGTCGCGGTTGCTATCGGCCTGTTTGGGTTGTCGAGTGGTGCCGCCCTCGCGACGGTTGTCGGCGTGCTGGTCGAGGTGCCGGTGATGCTGTCTCTGGTGGCTTTCGCCAACCGCACGCGCAACCGCTTTGCTGGAGAAGCGATGTGACAGTGCCAGCCATGGGGGGCCTGGCGATCTTCGGTGCGGCTGCCTTTTTCGAGATTGCCGGTTGCTACGCCTTCTATGCGTGGCTGCTGACCTTCGCGCCGACAGACGCAGCCGGGCGTGCCTATGCTGCCTATGGCGGTGTTTATATCGCGGCGTCACTGTTGTGGCTGTGGCTGGTAGAACGCCAGTCGCCGGATCGTTGGGACATGCTTGGCGCGGCGACCAGTCTGGTTGGCGCAGCCGTGATCCTGTTCGCGTCGCGAGCCACGTGAAGGAACCATCCTAGAATGCCGCAGTTTCAATACATACGCACGCTGTTTGATGCGGATCATCTGCCCGCGCTCAAGCCGGAATACGTGCATACTCGTCCTGCGCTTGGCTTGGGTCCGATGGATCCGCCACCGCGCATCTTGCTGTTGTATGGTTCGCTGCGAGAACGGTCTTTCTCGCGCCTTGTGGTTGAGGAAGCCGCGCGGCTGCTGCAATTCTATGGATGCGAGACCCGCATCTTTGATCCGCGTGAGCTACCGATGCCTGACGCAGTCGCGGGCGATGATCACCCGGCTGTGCACGAATTGCGGGAGCATTCGCTGTGGTCGGAGGGCCAAGTCTGGTGCAGTCCCGAACGCCACGGCACCATCACCGGGCTTATGAAGACCCAGATCGACCATCTGCCGCTAGCCTATAAAGGCCAGCGACCCACGCAGGGGCGCACGCTGGCGGTTATGCAGGTCTGCGCCGGATCGCAAAGTTTCAACACCGTCAACACCCTGCGGATTCTGGGGCGATGGATGCGGATGGTTACGATCCCGAACCAGTCCTCGGTCGCCAAGGCCTACGAGGAGTTCGACGAAGCAGGGCGTATGCTGCCATCAAGCTATTACGACCGGATCGTCGATGTGGTGGAGGAGTTGGTACGATTCACCGTTTTGACGCGCCCGCACGCCGCCCAATTGGTTCATCGCTATTCCGAGCGCAAGGAGCGAGACGAGCCGGTAGAAACGCCTACGGAGGCTGCCGGGCTTGTGAAGCTATAGGCTGCGAATCCGTCGAGCGGCGCGTTGGCACAAGAACACATGTCGTACGGCAGGCAAGAGTACTGGGAGGCCCTCAAACGTTTTCGCCTAGGAGGGACTGACTGGCTAAATTGCCATGCTAATGGGCGTCGATGATGTTTCTCGATACCGAAGCGACGCTGCTCCTGATTGGCATACTGCTGTTGACCACGGTTTTGGCTGGAACCCTCTCCAGCCGTTTCGGGCTTCCGGCCTTGATCGGCTTTCTCGGCCTTGGGATGCTGGCAGGCGTGGAAGGGCCTGGAGGTATTGCCTTCAGCAATTTTTCGACAGCCCAGTCTGTGGGAACCGCGTCGTTGATCTTCATCCTGTTTTCCGGCGGTATGGATACTTCGTGGCGAGATGTTCGCCGTGTCGCTGCGCCCGCCCTGGCCTTGGCAACGGTTGGCGTTCTGGTGAGTGCGGGTATCGTGGTTGTCGCGGCGATTTGGCTGTTGGGCCTGGGCGTTTATGAGGCAGCGCTGCTGGGCGCGATCATTGCATCGACCGATGCAGCCGCCGTCTTTGCAATTTTGCGTTCGACCGGGCTGGATCTGCACGGTGATGTGCCGGCTCTGATTGAAGTCGAGTCCGGTTGCAATGACCCCATGGCCATTTTTCTGGTCGGTGCGGTGTTGATGTTCATCACCACCGAAGATGCATCACCCTTGGCTCTTGTCCCTGAGTTTGTGGTGCAAATGGCGATGGGGGCTGTGGTTGGCCTCGCCATCGGCTTCGCAATGCCATTGCTCCTCAAGCGGGGTGGGTATCGCCAGGGCGGGCTGGCGTTCGTGATCTCAATCGCCGCGGCGCTGATCGCGTTCGGCACTGCGCATCTTTTGTCAGGCAACGGCTTTCTTGCAAGTTACCTTGCAGGATTGGTTGCGGGCAATCGCAGCTATGCCGCAAAGCGAACCATTTCCAGCTTTCAGGACGGCATGGCGTGGCTGGCACAGGTTACGATGTTCCTGACCCTCGGCCTGCTGGTAACCCCTTCAGAGCTTGAGCCTGTAATCATCCCTGGATTGGTGACGACCGGGGTTCTGCTTTTCGTAGCCCGCCCGGTTAGCGTGTTTTTATGCCTTGCGCCCTTCAGTCAATTCGGCTGGCGTGCAAAGTTGTTTGTCTCCTGGGCCGGCCTGCGCGGGGCAGTACCGATCGTGCTTGCCACTTTCCCGATGGTGGCCGGGGTGCCGGGCGCATTTGCCATTTTCAATATCGTGTTTTTTGTCGTGCTGCTGTCCAGTCTGCTACAAGGACCGACCATCAAGTGGGCAGCGCAGGTGTTGCGTATCGCCGAGCATGATGCGCGAGAAATCGATCGCAGGGGCCTAGTGAAATCGAACTGATTGCGGCAAGCTACCGCGCAACGTGCCGTGCAGCAAAGGAGGCGTGATGCGGATCTCGCTAGGCCTGCGCAGACATTGCCCGTCGCGCCCGGCTCTGGCGTACCAGCTCGGCCATACGGATGCTGGCACCTGCAGCGGTCAAGCGCGCGTGATCGGCACCGACCGAGCCAGCCGTTGCGGCGGCCTCGGCAAACAGTCTCCCGCCTACGGAGATGACTGTGGGATGATCGGAGGCCACCAGCCGCGTGTAATCAATTGTTGCGCGCAGGCGCGGCACAACGTGGTGCCGCGGCATGGCATCCGAAAGACCGATGTCGAGCGCGTCAGGGTGCTGCGCGCTCAGCTGATTGGCTAGGGCTTCCTTTGTGTCGGGAAAGGCCATGTCGACACGCCAACCGGCGTCGGTGAACTGGTCTGCAAGCATGGTTGTGCCGAGAATATGCTGTTCGCCGGGTGCGGTTGCCAGAAGGATCTTGTACTGCGTGTTTTGAATCGCATTTGCGTTCTTGTAGTGACGCACTGCATGACCAGCCAGTTGCAGCATACTGAGGCCAATCGTAAGATCGAACTCGCTGCATTCATCAGCTAACCATGCGTCCCCAAGCGCCCGTGCGGTCGGCTCTATCAGCAGCAACACGATGGCATCGCTGGTCCATCCTTCATCGTGAAGCGAAGCGATGAAGGTGTTGATGCGAATATCGTCGGCATTCAGCGCCAGACCGATCAGATTTTCGATGTGCGATTTGATCGCCCGCGGCGATTGCCGTTTTGCTTTTGTGCCGGCGGGCGCATCGTCTGTACGGCTGTGGAGCATCAGATCCCAGTCCGAAAACAATCGGGACGGGACGATATGCTCGCTCAAAACTTCGATATGGTCATGGCGTGTGTCCTTTTTAATCGAGGACCACAAGCCATTCAATTTGTCCGTCGGACCTTCGAGTGTCTGGAGAAAGGAGCCCCCTTCGTAAATCAGCATTCCTGTGACGCCGAGCTGTCGGTTACGTGACCGTGCTCTTTGAACCAGCACCTGCAAGTCGGATGTGCTGGGCGAGGCGGTCGCGAGGCTTTTGTAGGTTAGGCAGGCGATCCAGCCCTCGCTGGTCGAATTGTTTGGCGAGTTTTGCAACATCCTCATGTCCCTTCGATGAAAGGGGCGGGGATCAACGGCAAGTCTGAACGGGAGATAACACGGCCAGCAACACCAGGCAGATGATCCCCATCCGCCACTATAAGTGCAACGCTCCCGTAAAAAACGGGATGGAGGCATTGCATTACGCGGCCTTTTTTTCACTCGGTCGCTCTATGGAAATATCCTCGATTCACGCGAGTCCGTCAAGTGACAAGCATGCAATCGGCATTAACCCGAGGGCCCCTTTGTCTTGACCGAGCGTCTTGGAAGTCGCGGCAATTCGTAATGATCTGGCTGGGCTATTGGCGACAGACGCGACGTACCGAAATCACAAATGTTGATAGCTTTGCAATCGCCCACGTCTGACCGGCGGGAAATTCGACCAAGCGCCAAACACCAAATAGCCGCTGTTCTCGTACGCAAAGCCAAAACGTTAGAGTTTGACAAATAGCAAGAAAGTGTCGACCTAAATAGCCGCACAGTGACGGTGTCTTTCGGTCGGATCGATGCCGGTTGAAAACATGATGATTTCCGAACGCTAATTACGTTACCGCCCCTATCCGCCTCGCATGAGCGACAGCGTTTGTCTGGCCCGATCGACGCCACTGCGCGCGCCAGCCGAGGTGACATCACCAAAGGATACAACATGATCGACGCCGGCAGCATCGACGCACGCGACCTCCTTGAGGCGCACAAGGCATCTGACATTTCCGCGATCAACGGAATCGTCAGTATCGCCAACATCCTGCGTAAGCGCGGTTTTTTGAATGATGCCGACGTGTCCGCAGTTCACGAAAGTATGAGCCTACCCCTGGGGTTGCCCCAATATGCTGAAAATTTGCACGTTCAGGATATACAAGCCAACCTCGACGACTTGTTTGCGTTGGTGCTAGAACCAGGTTGATGGTGCTCGGTAGGGTATGCGAGCTTCGGCAAGCCGGACTGTCCGGCATTAATTACGCCTATCTTTGAAGGAAAATTGAAGTTGCCTATGTTTGATGAAATGAACCCCTCTCATGACGATGATCTCGAGCCTGAAGCGATCACACTGGAAACTTTCGTGTATTGCAGCCGTGCAGCAGAGAGCATTGATGCTGCGGAAGTCAGTCGCATCATTGAATTTTCGCAGGCGCGCAACGTGGCTCGGGGCATTACCGGCGTTCTGGTGTTCGGCAGCGGCGTTTTTTTCCAATGGATCGAAGGTCCGCCTGCGGAGGTTGAGGATTTGATTTCAAACCTTTACAGCGATGGGCGGCATCACGACATTGTAACTCTTGATCGAAATACTGAGAAACGGGAGCGACTTTACCCGCATTGGGAAATGGAGCACGTTGAGGCGGACGACATTCGATCAGTGCTGCAAGAGGCGCTCGAAACCGCAGATGATGAAAGCAGCATCGCGGCGTTGACGCGAATTCTTGCGCATCTTGCTTCTGCCGACTTGTCGACACTCGGCCACGAGTAAACTGATCTCTCCCTCGATAAAGACATTTTGCGGACTTAAATGCCCGTGGCGCTTTAGCTAATGCCCGCGAACCATCATGCTCGCTGAGATCGCAACAAAGAAAGCTGCTTGAGCAAAAAAGAAGTTGAACGGACAGCACGGCCTCTGCTGTCCGTTACGAAAGAGGCTTTTCCCAAGTCATCAAAAAAGTGGTCGAGGAGAGAGGATGCGAGTCCACTTTTTCGACCACCTACATAGCCCAGAAAACCGCGGCTTTGCGCACGCCCGGATGAGCGGGTAAACCAGCAGGTGACACGCCACACATCCCGGTGCAAGGTCGAATTTCCAAGCGGGCGGGGCGGTCAGGCTTGTCCAGAAACTGAAGGCTGGGTGGATCAGCGCATCATCAACTGCGTAGTCTCAGACGGCCACTGTGTGTCCATTTTTACGGTGCCCAGCCTTGGCGGTCAGCCATGTTTCCCATCGCCAGCTGCCAAAAAATTCCTGTCCTTCAGGTTCCGCCCCCGACCCGGTCTCTCACGATCGCTAGATTGAACGACTGGTGGCCTGCGTTCTGTCGTCTTACTTCGTCAACCGCACCTGACATGCCACATCGCGATTGGCGCATTCTTTCTCGTAGGCGCGCACCACCGCCGAGTAGAGCCCGGTGCGGCGGTTGTTGCGCGGCATCTTGTAAAGACCGGCGAGGTAGGCGCTGTCGAACTCTGTCATCTGCGTTGGAGCCGATTGCGGACTATCGGCGAATAGCGACAGAACCGAAGTAACTGCGACATTATCGAAATCGATTTGGCGCCGCGGCATGCCCAGAATGTAAAGTGAGGCAAAATCGGCCACCTGACCGAGGCTGGCCCCCTTAAGCTGGGCATGATCGAACATGATCACCGACATACGCTTGGGTGTCCGTCGTCAGAACATTTGGCGCAATGTGCGGCGTAGATTAGCGGAGTGCGGGCCTCGTCTGGGGTTTGGTTTTAGGCGGCGAGCTTGCGGTGTTGCAAGCGCCGATGTTCGATGGTCTGTCGCTTGATCCTTTCGCGCTGTTTGATGATGGCCGGTGCCCTGCCGAAGTAGACGTCGGCGGGCGTCACGTTGCACAGCGCTTCATGGTAGCGCTGGTGGTTGTAGTGCTCGACGAACGTCTCGATCTGGGTCTCAAGGTCGCCGGGCAGGAAGTAGTTTTCCAGCAGGATGCGGTTTTTGAGGGTCTGGTGCCAGCGCTCGATCTTACCCTGGGTCTGCGGATGCATCGGAGCGCCGCGCACATGGCTCATCTTGTTGGCCTCGATGTATTCCGCCAGTTCGCCCGCGATGTAGCTGGGGCCGTTATCGCTGAGCAGTCTGGGCTTGTGCAGCACCGTTGCACTGTCGCATCCTGATGCGGCGAGCGCCATGTCCAGCGTGTCGGTCACATCCTCTGCCCGCATGTTGGTGCACAACTTCCAGGCGATGATGTAGCGCGAGAAGTCGTCGAGGACGGTCGATAGATACATCCAGCCCCACCCGATAATCTTGAAGTAGGTAAAATCGGTTTGCCACATCTCGTTCGGGCGGGTGGTCTTGGTGTGGAACTGATCGGCAGCCTTGATCACGACGTAGGCCGGGCTCGTGATCAGATCATGGGCCTTCAGCAGGCGGTAAACCGTGGCTTCGGACACAAAGTATTGGCGTTCATCGGTAAATCGCACGGCCAGCTCGCGCGGTGACAGCTCGGACTGCTCCAGCGCCATTTCGATGATCTGGTCCTGCACCTCGGGCGCGATGCGGTTCCACACCCGGCTCGGCGCTGACGGTCGATCCGCGAGCGCCTCCAGGCCACCATCGAGGTAGCGGTCATACCAGCGGTAGAACGTCCGACGGGCAATGCCGAGCTTATCCAGCGTCCGCTTGGCGGGCAGGTGCGACTGCTAGACGATCCTGATGATCTCCAGCTTTTCAGAAGCAGGATACCTCATTCGTCGTCGCCCCCATCCGCGATCATGCTTTTTTTAAGCAGGCGGTTCTCGAGCGTCAGGTCAGCTACGCATTCCTTCAAGGCGCGGGCTTCGCGGCGCAGATCCTGCACCTCGCCGGTGGTCGCGGCACGGGCGGTGTCGCCGGCCAACCGGCGCTTGCCGGCTTCCATGAACTCCTTCGACCAAGTGTAATACAGGCTCTGAGCGATGCCTTCCTTGCGGCACAGCTCGGCAATGCTGTCTTCGCCGCGCAGGCCGTCCAGCACGATGCGGATCTTGTCTTCGGCCGAGAAGTGTCGGCGGGTTGCACGCCGGATGTCCTTCACCACTCGCTCAGCAGGGGCCTTCTTGGGAGGGGATTTTTTCAAGGAGGATTGGGTCTTCATCTTCGTTCCTTCGTCACTACGACGAAGCCCCAACCCTCCTTAAATCACAACCTCAAATCTGTGCCATTGGTGCTGACGGGGGACACGCTGAGCGCCCTTGCTCACAGGATCATCACCAGAGATTATCATAGGAGCAGCGCCTCACCCAATATCAGGGTGCAGAAACTCGGCGCTTCACATCAACCGCGCAAGGTGGGCTCGGGACAGCGCTTACGACATTTTCACTCTAGTGCGTGATGAACACATGACGCTGCGGGCTGACCTCTTGCTGATCTTCAAAGCGTTGGTCACGATTGACGGTGTGTTGTCGAGGATCGAGCCCGACTTTGACTTGACGCAGGCAATTCGGCACTCATCGCTCCGGATTGCTAGCGCGCGGCTATCGCCCGAGCATTGGGCGCCAGTTTTGCAATCGGTGGCCTGGAAACTGATGAAGATCGGCGACGACGCGCCTCGGCTCATCCGGGCGGCAATCCAGCGGCTGGAAAACCAATCATCACCTCAAGTGTCATGCCCGTCTGCACCGACCGCTTCGCCCTCCGAGGCGCACTGGACTGCAGGGGCCATTTTGGCAGGAGCCACGATCGTAAGCTTGGCGCTTTGGTTCCGTTAATCGAGAGAGAAATAATCATTTTGCGCGGTTGAAGAGTTCACCCTGTAGAATGACCGTGAGCACCTTTCGCATCTCTGTCGAATGATTGTTCTGAAGTCGACTCCAGCATGCCGGACTTTACGAAATGAACTTCGCAAAGCCATCATCTGCGGCCAGAGTATGCCGGGGGCAGCTGTCGACCAAAGGCGGTCGTTCATGATCGACAGATTGAACGTCCGGATTTGCCTGAAGCCGTCATATACCTTTCAGGATCATGCAGCGACCTAGCTCGTAACTGATTGCGGATAGAACATCGATTACCTGCAATCAGGACCGGTCCGGCTTCAATACGAAAATTCGGGACGTTAGAAAACGAGACGAGGGGGACTGATCTTCATTGTGACGACAAGTCCGGTTTCCACCCAATCGTATTCGATAGAACCGTGCAAATTGTCCACGATGCTTTGCTCGATTAACTTGGTGCCAAATCCCGGCTCGTGCGTTGGCGGCTTTACCTTGGGCCCGCCACTTTCTGTCCAGACGATCGTGACCGCTTCATCGCGCGCCGTGCTGGAGACATCCAACGTGCCATTGTCGACCGATAGCGCGCCATATTTGAGAGAATTTGTCGCCAGTTCGTGGACGATAAGTGCAAAGATGGTCGTCGCGGTATCGCCAACCCGCATCCGGGGCACAGACACGCGAATGCGACCGCTGAATGCACCCAGGTCGTCATAGGGGGCCAGCAAGACAGACAGCAAATCGCCGAGCAGCGAGGCAGGCGCCTTGGTTTGTCCCGGGACAGGTCGCACAAGGTCATGTGCGCGGCCGAGCGCCATCAGCCTCCGCGTGAGTTCTGACGCCATTTGGCCTGTGGTTTTGGTGGAAAGCGCCGTAATGTGGGCGAGGCCCGATGCGATGGCCAGCATATTTTTGACCCGGTGGCTCATCTCTCCTGCGAGCAATTCACGGCCCTCTTCAGCCTGCTTGCGCCCGGTCACATCGATGAAAATGCCGAACATCACGTCCCGAACGATCCCCTCATCATCGCCCTGACCGCGGGTGGAAATCCATCGCAGTTCGTCACCAATCATAATGCGAAAATCAATTTCGTAAGGCCCGATGATGGCCCGGGTGGCATTGAAGGCAGCACGCACGCGATCGCGGTCGGCCGGATGGATATGGGCTGACAGATCTTCGAAACGAATTTCAGTGCTTCGTGGTATTCCCCACAGGTCATAGGCGCGATCGTCCATGGCCAGAGCGTCGGTTTCCACATTCCAAGACCACAGCGTCACGCCAGCGGCATCGATGGCACGGACAAGATTTTCCGGATGCCACAGCAGCGGCTTGAGTGTTTCGGCTTTGGTCGTCACGGATCAATCCAAAGTAATCTGCATGATTATTACATTTTCACCGTTGGCGGTTATCAAAGTGCTCGTCCATCCCCAACAAAATGGAGCCTTAGATCCTTAGAGGGTTGCAGTTTCACAGCCGCCTTCTGCACGTCCGGCTTTGGCGATCAAGCAATTGAAGTTGCATGACAGTTTGATGGCTGCGCGCACGTAATGCTGGCCGATCCGCCCAAGATTTCCCAAGCCGCCAAGCGCGCAAGATTAGCTACAAGCTGTGTGATGACGCTTGACGGCTGCGACGCGAAAAATATCGGCACAAACCGTGGTGGATAAGGCTGGGCCTTGGGAGGTTAAAGTTTATCGGTCCAAGACGTAACCCAGCCAGCAACGTCCTGCGGTCCTGTTTCCTTGAGCCACACTTGCGGCACGATTATGCCATCTTCAGCCAAATAAATAACCCGCTCGACCGCGAAATCTAAATTTGCTTTTTCACGAAGTCGAAAATCCGATCCGACGGGCGGAACCACGTCACTTACAAATTCAAACCGGGTGACTTCTTCATCTGCAGTTACAAAAACGTGAATCTTCATGATGGTTTTTTCCAAGGTATCAGACGAATTTTAACGTGATTTGGTACAACGGACCTGCGGCGTTTTGCTGAGTTGCCAGAAGCTCGGCGTCAGGGTGGGCAAACGGTCAGATTGAAGGTACGTGCCAAGATGGACGAGGTTGAAAAAAGGCCGCCAGCAAATCGGGGGACGAACTGGCGGCCTGCTGTGAGAAGCCTTGGGTCAAGGGCTTACTCTTTTCATAAGTCTCCACACGATTCGCTATAAACCAGTTGATACCCCGCTGACCTAAATTTGCCGTGGGTGTTGAGGGAATTTATCGGAATGGCGAAACGGGGCGGCGCTGAAACTGGGGCGCTGCGCCGCCCCTGATCCTATGCACCACGGGAAGGGAGTGCTGGACAGATGTTATATAGTATCATTATGCGGTTTTAGGCAAGGGCGACCGCTTTTGACGCTGTAGGTTTCCACTGGAAAAGCGGAAAGCTGTGAGCCGACGGAAAAGTACGGTTCGTGGCGTCAAGATTAAAGCTTCATGAAACTCCACAAAAAAGGACGCCGCGGCAGCGGCGCCCTTGATTATAAACTCATATCGTAGTGTCGGATTTCGTGAAGCAGGATCGCCCGTCACAAAACTCCCAAGACCCGCAGGACAATTACGATAATCACAACGGTCACAACAAGACCAATAATTCCTCTGGTATTCATTCTTTTCTCCTATCTGAAAGTGTGAAACATTGGCGTTGACCGATCAAACGATCAAATTTTTCCTTCGATCGAATGCTTGATATCGCGCATTTGGTCGTGTCCGGTTTTGACTGAAACAAAGCACTCGCGGATCACAGTTGCCACTTCCGGTGCCAATGCCTGATCGTTCAAGGCCTCTTCGAACTTGGCCTTGATATGGTCCTCGCCGCGCTCGACCTCGTCGACGATGGCCTTATCATCGTTGCCTGTCACGACCGATTTCAGGTTGAGAAACATCCGGTGCGCGCCGGCAAGAACGGTTCCGTCATCTTCTGGATCACCGCCAAGACGGGACACTTCGGCCTGAAGCATCGTCAACACGGAACGACGCTCCGCGGAGCGTTCGGAAAAGATCGTGGAAAATCGGCTGCTATCGGCATCTTTGGCAGCTTCAGCGTAGCCGTCTACACTATCAATAGTGGTGGCGATCAGCGAGTTAAGTGTCGAAATATCATGAGAATTATTCATTTTTTAAAATCCTTGATCCCATTGAAAATACGACAGCCCATGATTTTGGTCGCTCACATAGAAACGCTCTAAGATTGCAAGTTCCACTGTCGGAATTTGACTTCACATGTCCCTCCGATGTAGTCGATATACTAGTTTATAATCCGTTCTTTCCGGTGGGGTATCGGAAGATCGTTATTGTCGATCTATGCAGAGCGAGAGTTTCGTGCTGAGGCGCACGACACTCTTCCCGGCAATTAATGAGGATTACGTGGTAAGCATTGCGCTGAAGTTGCGAAATTACGGCGATTTTTCGGAGGAAACCGACAAGTGGCTGGCTGATCTGACACGCTCAATCAAAGCTTTCCCACCGCGCGTGGACATTTTGCGCCAAGGTGGGCCTTCTGGTCCGATGTATATTTTGCTTCAGGGATGGGCGATCCGCTACAAAACTGTGGAGGATGGCAGGCGGCAGATTATCGGCCTCATTTTGCCGGGCGATCTTTTTGATCTGAACTGATTTTCTGCCGAGTATATGGATCACAGCATCGCATCGCTCACCAATGTCGAAATTGCGATGCTTGAAGACGACTTCATGGACGTCGTGCGGGGCAATTACCCCGAGCTCGAGAAAAATCTGTGGTGCGACCTTCACGTAGCAGCAGCCACGCAGCGCGAGTGGACTGTGTCCATGGGGCAGCGCAACGCGAGAGAGCGTCTGGCGCACTTGATGTGTGAAATTGTCGTCAGGCTGAAAAACACAGGCATGTCGGATGGCGCATCGTGCCCTTTTCCTCTGACACAGTCGGAATTGTCAGAGGCGTTGGGCATGACCCAGGTTTATGTAAATCGAACGTTGCAGGAACTCCGTCGCGACGGTCTGATCAAGCTGGACGGGCGACAGCTTACGATCCTGGACCTGCGAGAGCTCAAGCGGCAAGCGCTGTTTGACTCTGGCTACCTCAGGATTTGTGAGGATTGCGACAGCGAGGATCAGCCCGATGAGAGCTGACATAGAGTTGCGGCATTCAGATACGACACCGACGCTCTTCAGAATAGAAGCCGCGCCTGAAGCAGCGTGATTGAGTGCCTGAATTTGGACCCAATGCGAACCATCCACTCAGCCAATTGCATCCTCGGCGTTCGCTAGTCATCATGTCAGCTAACGCCTTTGGGAGAATAACGACTGATGGTGACGTGTTCCCCTGATTGTTACTAGGCCGTGTTGACAAAAGACTTCAGCCATAGGGGAATGGCGGCAATGTTGAGGAAGCTCTTGAACGATAGGACGGTCTTGTCGTAGCGGGTGGCGATCCGGCGCTGCTGCTTGAGCTTTCCGAACATGCGCTCGACGCGGTTGCGGTCCCGGTAGCGTCGATAGTCGGGATGCTCGGGCACCTTGCGGTTCGAACGGGGCGGGATGATCGGCAGGATGCCCCGGACCAGCAAGGTCTCCCGGAAGCGATCACCGTCGTATCCCTTGTCCGCCAGCAGCGCATCCCAGACGCCTTGTTCGGCCCAGCGCCGAAACCGGACATAGACCGAGTTCCACTTGCGGTAGCGCTCGTGCATGTCGCGCCAAGGGCAGCCGACCCGCAGCACGTGGAGCATACCATTGAGAAAGCGCCGATTATCCCCGGCGGGACGCGCCCAGCGTCCCCGCTCAGGCGGCAGCAGCGGCCCGATCAGTTCCTATTCCGCATCCGACAAGTCTCCGCGACCCATGACTGCTCCTCAAAAAGCAGTCTTGGAAGCGAAGCTGTGCAAAGCACAATCAGAACAAAGCGGATTTGGGAATCCCTTTTGTCAACAGTAAGCGCTGTCCCGAGCCCACCTTGCGCGGTTGATGTGAAGCGCCGAGTTTCTGCACCCTGATATTGGGTGAGGCGCTGCTCCTATGATAATCTCTGGTGATGATCCTGTGAGCAAGGGCGCTCAGCGGTTCGAGGTATTCACTGGCGCCGGCAAGCGCCGCGACTGGTCCGACGCGGAGAAGGCTTCGATCATTGCGGAGTGCTGGCCTGGCGGCGAGCCGGTCACTGCAGTTGCTCGCAGGCACGCAGTGGATCCTTCCCAGATATACGGATGGCGCAAAGCGCTGATCAGGCGGTGCAGGGATCACGGTGTGGCTGTTTCAGTTGCCTTGGAACGGCAAGACCCTGCATTCGTGCCGGCGGTGATCGCGCCTGACCCTGTCAGACCACGTCGACGTCGGCGGGCCGAGCCCGCGGCGATCGAGCTGGAGATCGGCGGCGTGCTGGTCAGGGTCGGCAGCAGCGCTGATGCAGATACGATCGCCGCGGTAATCACCGCCCTTCGAGCATCACGATGATCGGCCCGGCGCCCGGCGCGAAGGTGATGGTGGCAACGCGTCCTGTGGATTTCCGCAAGGGAGCAGACTCGCTCGCCGCGCTGGTGGCAGCAGAGTATGGCGGCAAGCCCTATTCCGGCGTGATCTATGTCTTCCGCGCCAAGCGCGCGGACCGGATCAAGCTCGTCTGGTGGGACGGAACAGGCCTATGCCTGATGGCCAAGAGGCTAGAGCAAGGTGCTTTCAAGTGGCCCCGGATCCAGGAGGGCGTGATGCGGCTGACTGCGGCGCAACTGGGCGCATTACTCGAGGGTCTGGACTGGCGCAGAGTGCACGGCGGACGCCGCCCGATCGCACCCCAGATTGCTGCTTGACGGGGTGCACCGAGCCTGATTCAACCTGCATATGCTGATGGAAGCCGACCTTCCCGATGACGTTGATGCGCTGCGTGCGCTCGTCCTCGAACAGGCCCGCGCATTGGCCGATCTCAGCGATGCCAAGGGCAAGGCCGATGCCCGGATCGAACGGCTGCAGGCGATCATCGAAGCGTTCCAGCGGCACCGGTTCGGCCGCAAGTCTGAGCAGTTCGATCCTGATCAGTTCGAGCTGGCGCTGGAGGATATCGAGACCGCGCTGGGCAGCGCGCAGGCTGCGCGTGATGCCGCAGTGCCCAAGTCCAAGGGCGAACGCCCGCGCAAGACCAACCGCGGATCGCTGCCCGCCCATCTTGAGCGGATCGAGCATATCGTCGATGTCGAAGATAAGGCTTGCCCGTGCTGCGGCGGCGCGCTCCACCAGATCGGCGAGGATGTGGTTGAACGCCTCGATGTCGTCCCCACCACCTTCCGCGTGCTGGTCACCCGCCGTCCGCGCTATGGCTGCCGTTCGTGCGAGAGCGCGGTCGTGCAGGCTCCAGCGCCAGCACGGATCGTCGAAGGCGGCATCCCCACCGAAGCGTTGATCGCGCAAGTGCTGGTGTCCAAGTATGCCGATCACCTGCCGCTCTACCGGCAGGCGCAGATCTATGCCCGGCAGGGCATC
Source organism: Erythrobacter sp. 'gip.4 top 5' (assembly GCF_056495765.1). Lineage (NCBI taxonomy): Bacteria > Pseudomonadati > Pseudomonadota > Alphaproteobacteria > Sphingomonadales > Erythrobacteraceae > Erythrobacter > Erythrobacter sp. 'gip.4 top 5'. Next base: position 1,644,884 of record NZ_CP200270.1, read on the forward strand.
CAGCTAGACCGTTCCACCCTTGCAGACTGGACCGGACGGGCGGCGTGGTATTTGCGGCCCATCCGCGATCACATCCTTGAGCGATTGCGACGATCCGAGCGATTATTCGCCGACGAGACCACCGCGCCCGTGCTCGAGCCGGGGCGCAAGAAGACCAAGACCGGCCAGATCTGGGCCTATGCCTGCGATGATCGGCCATGGGGCGGCGCTGACCCGCCGATGGTTGCCTATGTCTATGCCGCCGATCGCAAGGCTGAGCGAGCGCAAGCGCATCTCCGGGGCTTCGCAGGCATCCTGCAGGTCGATGGCTATGGCGCCTACACCGCGCTTGCCCGGCGTCATCAACAGATCCGCCTCGCCTTCTGCTGGGCGCACGTGCGCCGCAAGTTCTATGAGCTGGCCGAGAGCTCGCCCGTGGCCGCCGACGTGCTGCGCCACATTGCTTCCCTCTACGCCATCGAAGACGATATCCGCGGGCTACCTGCTGACGAACGTCGCGACGTCCGCGATCAGCGCAGCCGTCCGATCATCGACGACCTGCACAGGTTCCTCGAAGCACGCGGTCGGCAGGTCAGCGCCAAGGCGAAGCTCGGCGAAGCGATCAGCTACGCCCTCAAACGCTGGGATGGGCTGACACGCTTCCTCGACGATGGCCGCATCGATCTCGACAACAACGTCGTCGAGCGCGCCATCCGCCCGCTGGCTCTCAACCGCAAGAACGCGCTGTTCGCCGGCTCCGACGAGGGCGGCGACAACTGGGCGGTGATCGCCACGCTGATCGAAAACTGCAAACTCACCGGCATCAACCCGCACACCTGGCTGACCGCAACGCTAACCAGCCTCGCCAATGGTCATCCCGCATCGCGCATCGAAGAGCTCCTGCCGCACGCTCACGTGGGCTGAAAACACCGCTTACTGTCAACACGGCCTAGTCAGAGGTAGAGTCTCGCTCCTTCTGCACTGCTACCCAACCTCGGACCACGCGGGTCTAGAGTTTTCCGCCTTTCCCAGATCCGGTGGGCTGGTTGCACCGGCTGAGTTTACCAGCATGATCGGGGGGATATTCCCGATTGCGCTGGGCTCGAGGAACTGCGCCAAGGTGATACGCTCCAGCTCTCGCTCGAAGGCGCGCTTGAACAGCGCCGGCAGGTCCTTGGGTTTCACTTGGCGGCGAAGAACGGCCAGCTGTTCCATCATTGCACTCCTGACCAGATCGAGTCGGGTGCTGCGCGAGCGAGCCTCACTCGGGCTTGCTGTGCGCAGCGACATTCTGATCATTATAGCCTGCAGAGGAACAAAAGAGAAACTTAAGCGGGCCTTCCACCAGAAGACGTTTCCTCGCCGATAGATTGCCACGGCAGCCTAGCCCCGTTTGGGAGGGTCTTGGTGGTCACAGTCTTGCACAATCTGTGGCACAATTTGTGTAGATTGATTCCCAACCAATTTCCTCAAGTGGAGGAAGGCGGGGGAATCGCGTGATTTTGGTGGACTAAAGTGCCGAAATTGGTCGGGGAGACAGGATTCGAACCTGCGACCCTCTGCTCCCAAAGCCTAGCCATTGACGGTTTTCTGCGGTTTTTTGCCGCATGATCCTTCAAACTTGCGCAGTTTTAGGCGGGCTTGTTGGAAGTCATCATGGCGCGTTCATAGGCATTCAGCAGCATTAGGTTCCCGCAGTCGTCGTTGAGGATGCAAGCGCCGGGGTTGCGGATCGGCACGCCGTTTTTGCCCAAGTTGAGAGGGTTGTTTTCGAGTTCGATCATGCCTTTGGCGAGCGCTTCGATGAGTACGCTGATCTGGCCCCATGATAGCTGGATCAAATCATTGCCCTGCTTAATACTGGTCGACTGCCCGCATACGGTGACGTGGACAGAATTGTAGTTGCGGTGTTCGTCAGCGTCGGCCGGCACCTCGTGGTAGCTTTTGCCGTAGATCACGCTTCGCGCTCCTTCTTCTCGGCTCGTGCCTCGGCCGCGCGGTCTGCGTCTAAGGCGCTGGCCAGGGCGGCGGCGGTTATTGTGGCGTCGATCGGGCCGTACACCTTTAGCATTTCGTCGATCGATTTGGGATCGTGGCCGGTGATGGCAGCGATCATTTCCTTGGGCATTCCCTGCCGGCGCAGGCGGACGACGCGGGTGCGGCGCCAATCGTGCCAGACGAGGGCCTTCATGTTCTCCCGGCCAGTGCGCTTTGCCGCGTGATCGCGCACCTTGGTGACAGCTTCGATGAAGGCGCGCTGTTTCCAGGGCAGGCCGGTGCGATCGTCAACCAGGACGTAGCTTATCAGGCGCGGCGGTTTGGCGGCGCGATCGCGGGCGCGGTTCACGCGCAGCACATCGCGGACCTTGGCCGCCAGCCTGGGTTCCAGCGGGATTTCCAGCGCGCGGGCGGCGTATTCGGTGGAGGTCTTGGCCTGTTCCAGCGACCAGCCCCATACAATCCCATCCGCATCGGCAAGCCGATCATGCAGGCTGCGATCAAAGATATCGAGCTGCACCAGCTGTGGTTCGGTAAAGGCGATCAGATCGCCTTCGCGCTGGGCGGTGTAAAGCGCCAGCTCGGACGCCAGCGCCATTGAAGGCAGGCCAAGTTCATAGGCGCTGGCGATGAAGGCGGCTTCATCCTCCACCGTCCACACCGCGCGGCGGGCCGGCGGCTTGGGCAGATCGAATTGGCCGGCCGGGTTCGATCCGCGCGGGATCACGCCTTCGCGTTCGGCAAAGGCCAGCACCTGGCGCAGCACGCGCAGCAGGTTGAACGCAGCGGCGTGGCCGAGCCCGCCCTTGTCGATCGGCTTGGCCGTGTGATCGCGCAGCGCCTTGACCCGTGCGGGCGTGATGAAGGCGACGGGATGCTTGCCCGCCCATTCTTCAAGCCGTTTGAGCCCGGTTTGATAGACCGCTGCTGTCTTGGGTTTCAGGCGCGGGGCGCCGCTGGGCTTCTTGCCCTCCAGCCATTCGCGGCGATAGCGGGCGATCAGCGCGCCGAAGGTGTCACCAGGGCGATGGGGGCGCACATCAGGCTGCGCCTGCCCGGCCTTCCACTGTTCCACCTGCTTGTTGATCGCACGGGCCGCGTCGATCGCGGCGGCTTCATCCTTGCCAAGCGGCTGCGCACGCCAGCCTTCGCGGGCGAGCGTGGCGCTGGGCTGCCAGTAGTAGGAGGCGGTGCCGTTCTTGTGGCGTTTCGTTACGAGGAAAGGGATCGTGAATTTAGCCATGGGGATTTTGTCCCTTCGCGGGCGCGTCCGCGCCCTTGCAGGCGCGACGGTTCACGTTCACATCCCGATGACCAGCGGCGGCGCGATTAGCACCACGGTCAATCAAAGCTTCACCGGCATCAGCCTGACGCAGCAAGGCGCGATCTTCCCCGGCCAAACGATGCACCGGCAAAGCGCGTCACGCTGGATTGTCCCTGCGCAACGCTCGCATCCCGAGCATTTCCCTGTTGAAAATGGGGAGACAAACGCGCGTGTTCGAATAAACACTACCTTTGCAGACATGACCGGCGATCACGAATGGCGCTTCGTCAGGCGCAACGGCGACGAGGTGACGGGCTGGGCAAAAAGTGGCATCACGCCTTCAGGCGGTGCTGTGGTGGGCTACGTGTCCTGCCCTGAATTTGTCGGCAAAGCTGCTTTGCAGGAACGCTTCTCTGGCAACCCCGACATCATTGCCACGTCTGACAGCGATGCGCAGGCAGGCCCGATTGTCGAGGTGCACGCGCAGTCTGAAGGGGTTTACGCGCTTCGCCAAGGGGCAACGCTTCAGGGTGTTGTTCCAACGCTGGGCTATACCTTGCCAGCCAATTCCGAAACCTTGGTGTTCGCAGACTTCGGTGCGATCAACAATGAAAAGCACCTCTACGTTGCGCAGGAGCAAACGGGCTGGCTGTCGGATGGAACATCGGGCGTCATCAATTACATCCGCAGCAAGACGCAGCGTTCCTACTTGGTCCGCGCTAATGCCGTTTCCGGCACGTCTCCGCTGGCGCTAATCAATGATGCTGACACAAGCCGCAACTGGTCCGATCTTGAGGCACTGCGGAACTTTACCACTGCCAAGGGGGCAAGCGGTGAGGCCGTGGTTACGGGCCATGTGATTTACGGATGGGAGGCTGCAATCTCCAACCCGAATGTCATCGACGCGGCATACTTCGCCCTGATTGACGGCATCGGCAGCGGCGCAACGTACAACGCTGGCACCAACAAGCCCCGGCCCGGTGTGGCGATCGTCACAGATCCGGTTTTCCGCGCGCAGCACAACGCCGCGGTCGAAAGCTGGGGCGACCGGGTTGCCGATGCGAGCGTGCGGGTGTGCCGAAGCCTGAATGATTTGGGCGGCGATTTTGCGTGCGGGGAAACGTCGACCGAGCGCCGGGAGCGGCTATCGCCAGAATAGCTGTTGGAATTCCAACAAAAGCCGTGTTGGAAGTCCAACAGGAAAATCCGGCTAAGTGCTTGAAAAATTGGTCGGGGAGACAGGATTCGAACCTGCGACCCTCTGCTCCCAAAGCAGATGCGCTACCGGGCTGCGCTACTCCCCGACTCTTTTTCTGTCTCGCCGATTCCGCCCATGCCTCCGGTGGGCCCGGCAGGATTCGAACCCGCGACCTAGCCGTTATGAGCGGCCAGCTCTAACCGCTGAGCTACAGGCCCCGTGAAAGCAAGACACCGGAAAGCGACGCGACGCCCTGCCCCTACTCTGCCACTGCGTGCGAGACAAGCAGACAATCTGATCCTTGATCTAACCTCCGGTTGCACCAATGATGTCGGCAACGCTGCAGCTTCTTACACCGCGGGCCGCCAAGTGAGTATAGACCGCATCTAGCCAGCTATAGAGCGCCGCTACGCCCGCATCGGTCTGTGCGTAGCGCGTGTGGCCAGGCGCAAGTGTCGGGCTGTGAAACGAAAGGACCAATACCGGAAGGCCCAAACCGAGTGCGATGTCGATGCCGCGCATGGCCTCTTCAATGGAAACACCTTCAGGCGTAAGGGCAATGCGTTCCAAAAGCCCCAACCGTGCCAATGCGCCCATGCCACGTGGAACACGTGAAGTCGCGCGTTGCACATGTCGCCCTGCGCTACGAATTAAACCGGTATGCACGGAGGTGACAGGCAATTCGAGCAGGCGCATCGCACCGTCTATCCAATAAGGATTGAGAGGGTGTCGACTGTAATCGGGACCCCCTTGATTGCTATAATCAAACAGCGGTCGCACAGAAGTATCTATCCGGATTCCTGCGCTTTTGAGCAGCTCGGCGGTAAAGGGGCCAACACCATAGCGGCCGGCTCGGTAAATAAGCGGAGCTGCACCGAAGGCCTCCTTAATTCTATTTCGCAAGGCCATGAACTTTGCCGCCTCAAGACCTCTCGGCAGGTTACCAGCGAAGGAGTTGCGCACGCATACATCCTCGTCAAACGGTGGATTTACCCAGGGATGGAGTTGCACGCCAACATCTGCCGTCCCGCGTCGCACAGCGTCACCGATGTTCTCAACGGCGCGCTCATCCTGGGCGATTGGCCAGTCTACCAGATAGACCGGATGTGCGCCAAGCGTTTCACAGAATGCCTGAAACTTCGGGATCTCTTTGACATGGCTCAACCCATGCCCCGCGCGCTGGAAGGGGCCGGTCCAGTCAAATTCTTCCTCAGTATCTACAGTCAAGAGCACACGTTGGCCGAAGTCGGCGGAGAAGGCCGCCGCACGGCTGGCACGGGGTATGTCGAGCATCGATGCTGTGGTCATAATCTGCCGGCGTCCCTTGTGCGCCTTGCCCTAGGCTTCAGCGGCGCTAGGCAGGGACGAAAATTGCAACAAGAGTGGCAAAGTTAGTATTAAAGCGTCGCCTTTGCGTAGCAAGGTGCCGCCCGCTGCGCGCGCTTCGGCCCGCGCAAGGCGCAGCGCAAAGCCCGTCCCGAAAAGCCCGGCGTTGATTGCGCTGTCAGCCGTGCGGGTGGTAGCAGCGAAGATGTTATCTTTAACAGCCAGGCTCGGCGGCAGGGTGCAAGTCAGTTGTGCATTTTCGGAGCTCGTGCCTGTCACTTCATGAAGCGTAATGGCGATACGTTCCCCGGTGGCGCAGGCCGCACCGACACTTGCGAGCAGCCGCCAAACGAGTCCCTCGGCATCCTCGGGATCGAGCCCGATCAGCAGCGGAGCTTCTTTCAAGCCGTTGAGCGATAGTCCGGCGCCAAAAGAATCTAGTACCGGTTCGAGCTTGGCTGCTGTTCGCTGCACCAGGGCTGCAAAATCAGCTTCGCCCGGCTCCATACGGCTCACCCCGGTTTCCAGACGGGCCAGCCGGTCGAGTTCCTCGAATCCTGCAAGGATGCGTGCGGCATCAGCAGCAATGGCCGCAGCAAGCGCGCGGTATTCGTGCGGAGCGGGGCCGAACAACTGTTGCTGGATCACTTCAGCATAGCCTTGCACCGCAGTCACGGGTGTGCGCAGTTCGTGGAGAAGCTGGCGGATGCGGTCCGCTTCACGTGCTTCATTGCCGAGGGCAGCTGCAGCAGGATCAGGTACGCGGACGAAGCGCCCGAAATAGCCAACGAAGTGACCCTCTTCGCTGAATCGCGGCTCGGCATTGACGATCCAGTCTCCGGCAATGGCGGGGGCACCAAGCAAGCTCACTTTTGCGCCTCTGATTGGCTGCCGGCGAGCGAAAGCACGATCACGCGTGGCGCGGCTGGCGTCTTCGTTAAGTCGTGCATCGTTGGCGAACAGACGGGTACCGACCACCATTGCCGCAACGTCGCTGACGGCCCAGCCGATTCGCCCTGCCGCGTCAGCTGTGAAACCGAAGCTGTTGATGAACCGGGTTGAGCGTTCGGGTACTTCACCAAGCGGCAAACGGGGCGATATTTCGAGATCAAGTGGGCTGTCGCCGCGCGTTCGACGGAATTGGGCGATCCGTTCAACCAAGGCAGAAATCTCGGTGCGACCACTGTCGTCACGGGCACGATGCGGTTCCCTCGCGCCAGAGACCTTGCGAGGTGATGCCGTTACAAGCGTCGGGAAGGCAACGGGCTGGCTGGTGCTGGAGTCAGGTATAGCGTCAGCGACAATTGGAAGAGCCTCGTCGGAAATAACAGCAATAGAAGCATGCGCAGGCGCCGGCAGACCACGATCGTGGACGCCAAGTCGCGCCAAGAGCGCCTCTACATCAATCGGCAAATCGCGGCGCAACCGCAGGAAGCCGCGGGCGCGCATAGGAATGCGCGGGATCAGCGCGATCCAATCTTCCGAGGAAAGCTCCGCCCGCAACAGCGTCGCCGACACAACTTCAGGTTCGTGATCGCACAAATGAGTAGCAAGGTCAGGACTGCGAAAGCGCCACCCTGGCTCACGAATCATGCGCGCGCGTGCGGCAGCGGGTATTGCCTCCGCCAAAGCATCCATCTTCAGCCAAGCGGCAGCCAGAAGGCTATGGTCGGTGCCAAATGAACGCATGCGGTCATTACCCAACAGATAGAGCAGTTGCCGGTACTGCGTGCGCAAGCTCACCTCGCCAATGGCGCGCTGGCGCAGCACGGTGGCAAGGCGGTCATCGAAGAACAGAAACGTCTCCTTAAGCAGGTTGATATGGACCGAATCGTGCCGAGCGGCGTGAACTGAACACGCGTAAACTACACATCGACATGTGCGTGTTATGGCGATGACGCAATAGTCACTGCCTAACGCTAAAGGCGCGTTGCAAAGCGGGACAATTGCTGGCAGACCTAATTATATTAGCCTAGCGAGCCAGTCGGCGCGCGTCATGTTTCATTAAGACTGTATTGCATGCGCTGCCGCCGGGTAAATGGGGCCGTGCAGGGGAGCTTCAACCAAGTGGCCAATCTTGACGATATCGATCGCCGTTTGCTGGCAGAATTGCAGGCGGAAGGCCGAGTGACGAATGTTGAACTTGCCCAGCGCGTCGGTCTCACTGCGCCGCCATGTCTGCGCCGTGTTAGGGGCCTTGAAGAGGACGGGGTCATACGTGGATATCACGCAGATCTCGACCCTTCGAAGCTTGGCTTTGCGATCACGGTGTTTGCCATGGTAAGTCTGAAAAGCCAGGCCGAAGCATCCTTGCGCGAATTCGAGGAGCACATGCGCGAATTGCCCGAAGTGCGCGAATGTCACATGCTCAATGGCGAGATTGACTTCATCCTCAAGGTTGTCAGCAAGGATTTGCAAAGCTTTCAAGAGTTTCTCACTGGTAAGTTGACGCCTGCGCCGAATGTGGAAAGCGTAAAGACATCGCTCACGATCCGCACGGCTAAGCAGGAACCCGGCGTTCCGCTGTGAAAGACGTATTGCGCCTTGCCGATCCTGTCACTGGCCATTGCCTGTGCGGGGCGGTGACAATCACGGTGCAAGCAATGCAGGCCGAAGTCGATATATGCCACTGTGCAATGTGCCAGCGGTGGGGTGGAGCTTTCTATGCTGGCGTGAAGGGTGAGCACTCACAAGTGAACGGCGAAGATACGATCACCCTGTACCGTTCCAGCCCCTGGGCCGAGAGAGCCTTCTGCAAAACCTGCGGTAGCAACTTGTGGTATCGCTTTCTTCCCAACGGCAACCGCAGCTTTCTCGCGGGTTTGTTCGATCTGCCGCCGGGCTTTGGGATTGAACAACAGATTTTTGTCGACGAAAAGCCCGATTGGTATGATATTGCTCAGGAAAGTTCGAAGTTGACCGGGCCTGAGGTGATCGCTGAGGCAATGGCGCAAGGGTTCAGCTTCGATTGATCTTTCCGGTGTGAGGGACTGCTGATGACTGACTTGCCGCCTGCGCAGCCCTTGGAAGCCACCCCTGTTGCGCCAGACGCTAAAGTCCCGTCGCCACCACTAATCCAGATAGGCGCCGACGGGCCAACCGTGATCGACTTGACGCAACTCGTGCCGCCTCTTGTGTCCGATTGTGGCGCAGATGCCCCAAATCCGCTCATTACCGAAATCGTGGTGTGTGCGCCAAGCGCGACAAACCAGCGCCTCGGTTCGGTCGTCGGCCAGCGGGATGAGGGCTTGGCAGCGCCATCCCCCGGGCACGTATCAAGCTGTCCGAGACTGCTGCCGCCGAAGCCAATGTTCACAACATGCCCGTTGGCGGTTTCAATGCCAATGGCGGACACGTGCGATTGACGATCGACTTTTAATGAAGTTTGAGGCGTGGTCGCACAATGCGGTTCACGCGGCCTACCAGCATCAGGAAGGTCGCCTTGATCCAGCCGTGGATGCCTATAAGATGCAATTGATAGAGCGACGCATAGATCAGCCGCGCCAGCCGCCCTTCAACTGCCATGCGACCACCCACAAGGTTGCCCATCAGGCTGCCCACGGTTGAAAAACGGCTGAGCGAAACGAGTGAACCCTTGTCGCGATAGACGAAGTGCCGGAGCGAAAGGTTCTTCTGCATCCGGCAGATGTTGGTGAACACGGTCTCGGCCATCTGGTGTGCGGCCTGTGCACGCGGGGGGACGGGGCGATCCTCACCCGGCGGGGTGTAGCTGGCGCAGTCACCCAGCGCATAGATGCATGAATCGACCGTGGTTTGAAGCGTATCGGTGACGAGAATCTGGTTCCTCGTGTTTGTTTCAAGATCGAGACCTGACAGAAACTCCGCACCCTTTACGCCTGCCGCCCAGACGATCAGATCGGCCTCGATCACTTCACCGGTTTTGGTGATAAGCTGGCGCGGACGGGCCTCTATCACTTGCACGTCTGGGCGCACCTGAACGCCCAGCACGCCAAGTTCATGCTTCGCCGCCGCTGCCAGTTTTTCAGGCAGCGCGGGAAGGATGCGGGGGCCAGCTTCTAGCAAGGTGACATGCAGCCGGCTTTCGTCGAACACTTCGAGCCCGTAGTGCCTGAGCGCACCGGCTGCGTTGTAAAGTTCCGCAGCGAGCTCCACGCCCGTCGCTCCGCCACCGACAATCGCGATGCGAACTTGTTCATTCGCGCCCGGATCGTTCATCATGGCACGGCTGACACGCAGACAGTGGTTAAGCAGTCGGGTGCGGAACCGATCGGCTTGCTCGCGGCTGTCGAGATAGAGGCAATGCTCTTTGACGCCGGGCACGCCAAAATCGTTTGACACCGACCCCAATGCCAAAGCGAGAATATCATAACGAATGGTATGCGCTTCGATCAACGCGCTGCCATCTTCGTCCTTGACCGGCGCCAGGCTGATGGTTTTGGCAGTTCGGTCAATCCCGTCGAGGCTGCCTTGGAAGAAGCGATAGCCCCAGCGGTAGCAGTGTCCGCGGTAGCCGACCTCGTCGAGATTGGCATCCAGCGATCCTGCGGCAACCTCATGCAGCAACGGCTTCCAGATATGGCTGAGATTCTTGTCGACCAGGATGATGTCATGCGCCTTGCGCCCGTATTTTGCGCCTAGCCTACGAACCAGCTCCAGCCCACCTGCGCCGCCGCCGACAACAACGATCTGGGTTTTGCGGTCCATCCAATACTCCTCTGCGCAACTGCGCTGCGCAATTTTGCGCTTCTGTTAGCCAGATCGCAGAACAAAATCGCGCCAAATCATGCAAACCGATCGCAGTGTGCTGCAGTGCAACATAGAACGAGCGGCGCACAAAGGCCAGAGCGGTTATGCTCGTTTTAGATCAAAGGCTCAGCGCCCAATTCAGCGGGAAGGGCAGGGGCTCTGCGCAATAGTCTATTTAGAGGACACGGCGGGTGCTATCACTGTTTCAACGGCGCGAGGAATGAAGGATCGGCGTCGCGTAGGCCCACACATCGCCTCCCTGCGCTCGGCAGGAAAAAACCTCGCTCGCTGAGACCACTTCAGGCACGCTCGCCTCAGGGATATAGCCGAGCAAGTGCGAGCCGAGGGCGATGTCGAGCGGGGCATTGTTATGGGCTACATCGTCAAGATGGACACGCAGGGTCAACATTCGTTGGACCAGTGTGAAGGGCGGCTCTACGTGATTCTGGCCCTGTTTTACGGTCCAGGGGCCAAATCTTTCTAGTTCTGCGCAACTGACGATGCTGATCGTCCGGTCTTGATGCCAGCCTAATGCCAAGTTTGTGGCTGCTGACTTGTTGAAGGCCACAGCACGCACGGGGCGAGCCGACGCTCCAAGGTGTTGCTTGGCAATTAGGGAAATAGGGCTTTCGCCTGTCAGGAAACGAGCAAAGGGGCCAAGCGCGCGAAGCCGTATCCTCGGCGCAGGCAAGTTGCTGTCGTACCATTTCGCCAAGGTTTGCAGAACTGTCTTGGCGGCGCCCCAAAACAATTGGGCCCCGTCGCGGTTCAGTTCAGGCGCGCTCAGACTTCGCGCTCCTCAAGCCAATTTTCCAGCCATTTGATCGAATAGCCGCCATTGATCACATCCTTTTGCCGCAATAATTCGCGATGCAACGGGATATTGGTCTTGACGCCCTCGACGACCATTTCCTCAAGTGCACGCCGCAGACGCATGAGGCAGCCTTCACGGGTGCGTCCGTAGACGATGACCTTGGCGATCATGCTGTCGTAGTAAGGCGGGATCCGGTATCCCGCATAGAGTCCCGAATCGACCCGCACATGCATCCCGCCTGCTGCGTGATAATAAGTGACGAGGCCGGGCGATGGCGCAAAATTGAACGGATCCTCGGCGTTGATCCGGCACTCGATCGCATGGCCTTGGAAATCAAGCTCGTCCTGCGTCACCGATAGCGGCTTGCCTTCCGCGATCCGGATCTGTTCGCGTACCAAATCGACGCCGGTGATCGCTTCGGTCACGGGGTGTTCGACCTGAAGGCGAGTGTTCATTTCGATGAAGTAGAACTCGCCGTTTTCCCACAGAAACTCGATCGTGCCTGCGCCGCGATAGGCCATGTCGCGCATAGCCTGCGCGCAGATTTCACCCATACGGTGGCGTTCTTCGGGCGTGATGACGGGGGATGGCGCTTCTTCGAGCACCTTCTGGTGGCGGCGCTGGAGCGAACAGTCGCGCTCGCCTAAGTGGATCGCGTTGCCATTGCCATCTCCGAACACCTGAAACTCGATGTGCCGCGGATTGCCGAGGTATTTCTCGATATAGACGGTGGCATCGCCGAACGCAGCTTTTGCCTCGCTGCCGGCCTGCTGGATCAGCGTTTCGAGCTGATCTGGGCCGTTGCACACTTTCATACCGCGCCCGCCGCCACCGCTGGCAGCCTTGATGATCACCGGATAACCAGCGGCTTCGGCAATCGCCTTGGCTTCGGCGATATCGGAAACAGCGCCATCTGAGCCGGGGACGAGCGGCAAACCGAGCGCGCCCGCTGTGCGCTTGGCCTCAATCTTGTCGCCCATTGTGCGAATGTGTTCGGGCTTGGGGCCGATCCAAATGATATCATGTGCTTCGACGATGTCAGCGAACTTGGCGTTTTCGGACAAAAAGCCGTAACCTGGATGGATCGCATCGCACTGCGCAATTTCGGCTGCCGAGATTATGTTGGCGATGTTGAGGTAGCTTTCACCGGCAGGCGGCGGGCCTATGCACACCGCGTGATCGGCAAGCCGCACGTGCATGGCATCAGCATCAGCGGTGGAGTGCACCGCGACTGTCTCGATCCCCATTTCATGCGCCGCACGGTGGATGCGCAGGGCGATTTCGCCACGATTGGCGATCAGGATGCGTTTGATGGCCATGAGTTTAGGAAATCATCACCAAGGGCTGATCAAATTCGACCGGCTGGGCGGTTTCGATCAGGATTGCGGTGACGGTGCCGGCGCGCGGCGCGGTGATCGGGTTCATTACCTTCATCGCTTCGACGATCAGCAGCGTGTCGCCTTCCTTAACCGCTTGGCCGACGGTGACGAACGGCGCAGCCCCCGGTTCCGGGGTGAGATAGCAGGTACCGACCATCGGTGACCTGACTGCATTCGTCATGTCAGAGCCAGCTGCAGCTTCGGGTGCAACTGGCGCCGCGGCCATCGGCGCAGGCGCGGCGGCGAGCTGAGCGGGCGCCGCGGCATAGGCTGGCGCAGCCGCCGCAACGGCTGCGCGTGACACGCGGATCTTGCGGTCGTCATCTTCGACCTCGATTTCGGTCAGGCCGGTTTCGTTAAGCAATTCAGCAAGCTCACGCACCAGTGCGGTGTCGATATTCATGCCCCCCGGCTTGCGCTTATTGCCGTCTTTGCCGTGTCCGTCGTCGTTCGACATGAAAGCCCCTTGGTGATTGGTATCCCGTTACCTGTCGCGACCTATTCACACCAATTGCGGCTGGCAAGTGGCAAGGGTGCAAAATGTGAAAGTTGGGTGACGATAAAAAACTACGGTCAGACTTGTCCCGACGCTACGGCTTCGAGCGCGATGCGATAGGAATCCGCGCCGTGGCCTTCAACGGTCATGGCAGCGGCCATGCCGACATAGGAGAGATGGCGGAAGGTCTCGCGGGTCTTGGGATCGGAGAGGTGGACTTCGATCACCGGCGTGCGGATCGCCTTTATCGCGTCCAGCAATGCGACCGAGGTATGGGTGTAGGCTGCCGCGTTCAGCAGAACCGCGCGCGCGCCTTCGGCTTGCGCTTCATGGAGCCAGTCGACCAGCATCCCTTCGTGATTGGTCTGGCGCATCTCGATTTCGAGCCCCAATTCGCGGGCGCGGTCTTCGAGCATCCCGGCAATATCATCAAGCGTGGTGGTGCCGTAGATCTCAGGCTCGCGCGTGCCGAGCAGATTGAGGTTGGGGCCATTGAGGACGTAGATAAGGTTCGTCATGGAAGCGGGCTTAGCGTTGCTGCGCCCATGGCGAAAGGCCTACCGATCCACGCCCTTCACCTTACCCCATTGGCGCGCGGCGGTGTAACCGAGGTAGCCCGTACCAAACAGCGCATAAAGTGGCTCCGGCAGCCCAGCGAGATAAGCGTTCATCCCAGCCGCAATGTCCCGCGCGGCGGCTGGATTGAACGCGCTAAGCACCCCCATCGGCAGCGCGGCGAGCAGCAGGATGTACATGACATAAAGGAAGCTTGGCCGGGCGCGGCTGGTCCAGGGATCGGCGGAGCTCGCCTCGGCAACGATGGCCTGCAATTGCGCCTCGATCATCCGCATTTCCTGGCTGCCTTCGAGCGCGATCAGCTCTAGTTTGGCCTTGGCGCGGGCTTCCTTGTCGGGAATGATCTTGTCGATGATTGAGGCGAGGGGACCGATGAGGACATCAACGAGGGACATAGTGCGCTCCTGAAGGCTCGAGTCCCCCACAGATGACCAATCAGGTTAAAGTAGGAAAGCGATTTAACCTATTGCTCACCCGCTTCTGCCAGCAACCGCTGTGCTAGAACCAGATGCGGCCGATCAAGCATGGCGCCGTCCAGCGCCACCACGCCGGCCCCCGGATGTTCGGCAAAGGCTTGCACTACTGCGCTCGCGTGAGCCAATTCTTCGGCGTTCGGCGTGAAGGCGGTGTTGATCGGATCGACCTGCGCGGGGTGGATCGCCAGCATCCCGCGAAAGCCCTGTGCCCGCACGGACTTCGCGCGATGCTCCAAGGCCGCAAGATCGCGGAATTCGGGCTGCACGGTCTCGATCGGCGCGACGCCTGCTGCCGCAGCGCCGATCAAGCACAGGCTGCGCGCCAATTCATAGGTAGGCGCATATTCGCCGTTTGCGCCCCGCTGTTCGCGCGCACCGAGCGCAGAGGATAAGTCCTCTGCCCCCCAACTCATCGCTACCAGCCGCTGGCGACCCGGATAATCGCCGGCATATTCGCCGGTGCGAAACATGGCGGCGGCAGTCTCAGTCACCAAGGCCGCGATCAGCGTGCGACCCGGCGGCAAGCCGTTCGCAGCCTCCAGTGCGGTCAGATAATAGTGTAGCTGTGTGATATCCGCTGCGCCTTCCGCCTTGGGCAGAAATACGCCGCCGGGCCGGGAGGGAATGATCGCCGCGAGATCAGCGATGCAATCGCTGGTGGAAACCGGATTGATTCGCACCCAGAGACGTTGGCGATTGTCCGACGCGGCAATCTGTTCGCAAACCAGCGCGCGCGCCGCAGGCTTGTTCTCTGGCGAGACAGAATCTTCGAGGTCCAGCAACGCAATATCCGCCGAACCGGCGATCGCCTTGGCCATCTTTTTCTCGCTATCGCCAGGCGCAAACAGCCACGAACGCATCCGGAGCGGGGCAGGGACGGTATGAGCCATGAAACATTCCTCTCGTCGTTGCTGTGCGCTTACGAAGCGCCACCGCGACCTGCAAGCCTGCGTCATTTGCCCGATGCCTCGCACCGCCTTGTCTTTCCGTTAGGAGGCGCGCCGACGGGTTGCTATATAACGAGGTGTAAGCAATTTTTGGGGAGCCGCCTGTGGCCACGGCATTTACAGTCAACGGGAAGCCGGTGAGCGTGGAGGCAGAGACCGACACGCCGCTGCTGTGGGTCTTGCGTGACGATCTCGGCATGACCGGCACCAAGTTTGGGTGCGGCGTCGCGGCCTGCGGGGCGTGTTCGGTCCATGTCGATGGTGCAGTCACACGCTCTTGCAGCGTTCCGTTGAGCGATATTGCGGGCAAGGCCGTAACCACGATCGAGGGCCTCAAAAGCGCCGATGGCGTGCTCCACAAGGTGCAAGCCGCGTGGATCGAGGCGCAAGTGCCACAATGTGGTTATTGCCAGTCGGGCCAGATTATGGCCGCCGTGGCGCTGATCGAGCGGGTCGGCACGCCCAGCGACGCCCAGATTGACGAGGCGATGACCAATATCTGCCGTTGCGGCACCTATCCGCGCATCCGCAAGGCCATTCTTGCTGCCACCGGCGCAGCGACGCAAGTGGGAGACGCCTGATGGCCGACAACCCCAATCCTGATCTCGATTTCCCCGAAACCGCCCAGCCCGAGACTAAACCCAGGAAGAAGGGCGTGAAGCGGCGCATCTTTCTTGCCGGAAGCGCGCTGCTGGTGGGCGGCGGCATCTTTGGCGTATGGTGGACCGACAGCAGTGTCAAAGCCAAGGCCAAGGCGCTCACCGTGGGTGAAGGCGAGCATGGCTTCCTCACGTGGATGAAGATCGCCGAGGATGACACGGTCACGCTATTCTCCCCGCATATCGACTTTGGGCAGGGGTCACACACGGCGCTCGGCCAGATGCTGGCAGATGAATTGGATGCCGCATGGGACAAGGTCAGGATCGAGCAGGCGCCGGCCGATCTTGCCTTCGCCAATGCGGCGCTGGCCAAGGGCTTTCTGCCCGAAATGGTCGGCGAGACTGTCGCGGGGCTGCTGCCGGACGCGATTATCGGCATGATGGCGCGCACATTGCCGCTGATGATCACTGGCGGCTCGTCCGCGATCCGCTTCACAGGCGAGGTCGGGATGCGCAAGACCGGCGCGGCGGTGCGGATGGCGCTGATTGAGGAAGCGGCCGACCGGCTCGGCGTTCCGGCGAGCGAGTTGACCACGGCGGACAGCACAGTCATCCACGCCACATCAGGAAAATCGCTGCGTTACGGCGCGCTGGCGGCAGGCGCAGCAGAGCGTTCGCTGCGCGGCGATCCCGTGCTCAAGACCCGCGACCAGTGGAAGCTGATCGGCCAGCCGGTGCCTCGCCGTGACATCCCCGCCAAGGTGGATGGCAGCGCCGTTTACGGTATCGACTTCACCTTGCCCGACATGCGCGTCGCCACCATTGCGGCAGCGCCGGTGCGCGGTGGCAAGCTCATATCGGTGGACGAAGCGCCCGCACTGGCCATCAAGGGCGTCGAAAAAGTCGTGAAGCTTGACGATGCGGTGATCGTGGTCGCCAAAGGCTATTGGCCTGCGCAAAAAGGGCTTGCCGCGCTTTCCCCGACGTTCTCCGACGGCGGACATACGGCCGTTTCCACTCCGGCGATTTACGCGGCCCAGGCGAAGCTGCGTCAAACCGCCGAAAAGCCGGATAACAAAGGTGGTGAAGGCGATGTCGATGCCGCCTTTGGCGCAGCCGGCGTCCAAATGGTCGAGGCCGAATACCGCGTTCCCTTCCTCCACCACGCGACGATGGAGCCCTTCGCGCTCACAGGCCACTTCAGAGACGGAACGCTGCATCTGTGGGGCGGCTTGCAGGATCCGCTCAGCACCCGCGCCAAGGCGGCGAAGGCGGCGGGGCTGGAGGTGGATAAAGTCGTGTTTAACCCGATGATCATGGGCGGCGGCTTTGGCCGGCGTTTCCCCGATATGGTTGAAATTATCGATCAGGTGGCGGTGCTCGCCAAGCAGCTTCCCTATCCCGTCAAGCTGATCTGGAGCCGTGAGGAGGATGTTCGCCACGGCACGTATCGTCCGCAGTCCTCGGCAGGGCTCAAGGCCTCACTGAAAGACGGTCAGATCACGGCGTTTCAGATGGATTACGCCCAAAGCGGCAATGCCGAAGGGGAGGTGCCGTTCATTTACGCCATTCCTGCAACCGCGCGCCGCCACTTTGCTTACCAGTCGAACCAGATCGACGGGCCGTGGCGTTCCGTGAATGCGACCCAGATCGGGTTTTATACCGAAAGCTTCATGGATGAACTCGCAGCGGCCGCGGGCGAAGACCCGTACCAGTTCCGGCGCAAGCATCTGCCCGCTGGATCGCGGCATGTGGCCGTGCTCGACATGGTGGCGAAGCGTTCAGGCTGGGGCGGGGCGGTGCCCGAAGGCGTCGGGCGCGGGATCGCCATTGTCGAGAGTTTCGGCACGATCGTCGCCGAAGTGATCGAGGCCACCGTAAAGGCCGATGGCAGCCCCAAGGTGCTCAAGGCCTGGGCGGTGGTGGATTGCGGCACGACGGTGAACCCCTTGAATGCCGACGCGCAAATCATGGGTGGTCTGATCATGGGGCTGTCCTCCGCCATTGGCGAACAGATCACGCTCGACAAAGGCGCCGTGGTGCAGAGCAATTTCCCCGATTACCCGATCCTCAAGCTCGCTGACGCGCCGCCCGAAGTGGACGTTCACTTCATCGAAAGCGGGGCCAAAACCGGAGGCATCGGGGAGCCGGGCCTGCCGCCTGCATCGCCGGCCCTAGCCAATGCTCTTGCGGCAGCGACTGGGAAGCGCATCCGCAACCTGCCCATGCTGACTCAGACGAAGGCATAAATTTGCACGGCTGGTCGGCGATGATCCTGGCCGGGGGTGCGGGACGGCGCTTTGGCGGAGGCAAGCTGCTGGCTGATCTGGCGGGCGCACCCGTCATCCGGCGCGTGGCCGAGGCGGTTGCTGTGGCGGGCTTCGCTGAAGTGATCGTTGTGACTGGCGCGGAAGACGCCCGGATCCGCGCGGCGCTCTCCGGTATCGATGCCCGCATCATCAATGCGCCCGGCTGGGCCGAAGGCATGGCCGCGAGTTTGCGCTGCGGTATTGCTGCGCTGTTGCCCGAGACGATCGGCGTATGCGTGTTCCTCGGGGATATGCCGCTGGTGCCCGTGGGGCTTTGCACGCGGCTTGCCGAGGCAGCGAGCCTGGCCGGTTATGCTGCGCGGCCGAGGTTTGATGGCAAGCCCTGCCACCCGGTCGCCTTCATGCGCGCAGCCTACCCCGATCTGCTTATGCTGACAGGCGATCAAGGCGCAACCGCGCTGATGCGCCAGCGCGATGGGGACGTGGCTTACTGCGACACCGAAGACAGCGGCGCGCTGCTCGACATTGATACGCCGGATGATCTTGCCGCTGCGAGACGCGCGTGGAAGCCTTGCGCGACTTCCGCCACCAGCGAAAGCGCCACATCGCGCGGGGCCTTGCCGAACCCGTAAAGCCCTATTGGCGCGTGCAGGCGAGCAATCGCTGCTTCGTTGACACCGTGCCCTCGCAGCAAACCGATGCGCGCTTCGATCCGCGTGCGCGCGCCGATCGCGCCGACATAGAACGCCTCGCTCTGCAAAGCGGCTGCCAGTCCGCGCTCTTCATCTTCGCGGTCGTGCGAAAGCACGGCAATGGCGGTCCAGCGGTCGATCCCGATGGAGGTAAGCGCACCAACAGGATCGCCGTTATGGTAGGTGATATCAGGGTATGACGGTGCTTCCCGCCCACCCGGCGCAATCAACACTACTTCCCAGCCCATCGTCCGCGCCAACGCGGCTGCGGTCAGCGCCGCGCCATCTTCACCGATTACCACCAATCGCAGGGGCGGTGCGAACAATCGCGTGTAGTGCTTTCCGTTCCAGCGATCGGCGTGCGCCTCATCACTGACGGCCGCGGAGCGCGTGTGCCCGTCGCTCGACCACAATATCGGCTGTCGCGTTCGCCAGCCATCCAGCAAGGTGGTGACGGCCGCTTCATTCACAGCAACAGGCTCGACCAGGACGCTGATCCCTGATCCGCAAGCGAGCTTGATATCGATCCATGGACTGCCCTGACCATAGCGCAGGAGGCGTGACTGACCGCTAATCAGCGCCTCGCGAGCATGGGCCGCCACATCGCTTTCAATGCAGCCACCGGACAAAAACCCCCATTCTCCGGCGTCTGTGACGAGCATCTGTGCTCCAATATCGCGCGGAGATGGTCCGTCGACCTGGACTAAGGTGGCAAGTGCTATGCGTTTGGGTAGCGGGTTGTTGGCTAGCAATGCCGCGCGAATATCATCGGCTGATGAGGAAAGGTGACAGCAGCTCATATGCAAATACTTCTTTAAAAAATGACGCTGCCGCACGTAGTCGACGTGAACATCGCACGCAATGCTGCGTCCTTTCGACACAAGGCCGCCAAAGAGGTCATATTTTTGCGAATATCAAAGGCGTATCTCCGCTCATAACCTCACCATCCTCATTTCGTTGCCACTTGATTCAGAATTGCGGCTTTTTTGTTCATTCAATCTTAAGCCATTCGCAGACCTAAATTTTGCTAGTCTGTTGTAAAAACGCGGCTGTCAATTCGCGGTTTATCGCTTCAAAAAAACGCCTTGCCGGACTTCAGAAATTGATCTTGTGCTCCAGGTTCCAGTGCGTTAGCGCGTCGGGCAACGGAATGTAGGGCGCAACTCAAACATCCACTCACAATCGGACATTTGGGCTGACCGCCTGGGGGCGGCGGTATCGGTAGAATGCCGATCTCTATTTGAGCGTGAAAGCATTATGAAAGCAGTGATTTTGGCGGGCGGCCTTGGGACGCGCTTGGGGGAAGAAACCGCGATAAAGCCGAAGCCTATGGTGGAGATCGGCGGCATGCCGATCATTTGGCACATAATGAAGATTTATTCTCATTATGGTGTCAAAGAATTTGTGATATGCCTTGGATATAAGGGTTACCTCATCAAAGAATACTTTGCCAACTACTTCCTTCACCTTGCCGACGTGACCATTGATCTTGAGGCCAATAGCATCGAGGTTCATCGGAACCGCAACGAGGGTTGGAAGGTTACATTGGTTGATACCGGCGCCGATACGATGACGGGAGGCCGGCTGAAGGCGGTTCGATCGTATCTCAATGACGACGAGCCATTTTTCTTCACCTATGGTGATGGTGTCGCTGATATCGACATCGGCGCCCTGCTTGATTTCCATCATTCACATGGGGCGAAGGCGACGGTGACCGCGGTTGCGCCTCCGGGGCGTTTTGGTGCTCTCGAGTTTGACGGCACAACTGTGATGGGGTTTCGCGAAAAGCCTGCGGGTGATGGCGGCCTGATCAATGGCGGGTTCTTTGTTGGGCATCCCTCTGTCCTTGACGACTATATTGACGGTCCCGAGTCCACTTGGGAGCGCGAGCCGATGGAGCGGCTGGCTGTAGAGGGCCAACTGCATGGCTATCGTCACGATGGGTTCTGGCAGCCGATGGACACCCTGCGCGATAAGATCCATCTTGAGGAACTCTGGAGTCAAGGTGCGCCGTGGAAATGCTGGTAGACCGTAAATTTTGGGCCGGTCGCCGGGTGTTTGTGACAGGCCATACAGGCTTTAAGGGGACCTGGTTGTCACTGTGGTTGTCTGAAATGGGCGCCGATGTGACAGGTTTTTCGCTTTGCGCTGAAGACCCCAGCCTGTTCCGCCAAATCGGGGGCGAAAGCCTTGTCCGTCACAATGAGGGCGATATCCGTGACGCTCGATTGGTAGACTCAATTATTTCTGAGGCACAACCGCAGACGGTATTTCATCTCGCCGCGCAACCGCTTGTGCGTTTGTCCTATGACGAACCGCGAGAAACCTTCGCGACGAATGTGCAGGGTACAGCGCACGTGCTGGATGCCTGCCGGCGTGTTGCCGGGCTTGAGGCAATTGTCGCGGTGACAAGCGACAAGTGCTATCACAACAACGAATGGGACTGGCCATACCGGGAGACCGATGCTCTGGGCGGGCACGATCCGTATAGTGCCAGCAAGGCGGCGGCGGAGCTCGTGATCGCGTCGTACCGCCAGTCGTTTTTCTCGAAGGAGGGCGCGGCGCTGTTGGCTTCTGTCCGGGCTGGAAATGTGATCGGTGGGGGCGATTGGGCGCAAGATCGCTTGGTCCCTGATATCGTGCGTGCCATCGTGGCAGGCGAACCCGTCATGGTCCGTTCACCCCATGCGGTGCGGCCGTGGCAGCACGTGTTCGAAGCACTAGGGGGATATCTTCTGATCGCCCAACATTTAGCACAAGGGAAAGCCCGTTTTGCTACCGCCTGGAATTTCGGCCCCTCGCCCTCGGATGCGCGCCCAGTAAGCTGGATTGTCGAGCGGATGATTGCGCGTTGGGGTAGCGGTTCTTACGAATTGACCGGAAATGACGGGCGGCATGAAGCTGGTTTATTGAAGCTTGACTGTTCAAAGGCCCAGGCAGAGCTTGGATGGCGCCCGGCCTTCGATTTAAATGCCACAATCGATAGAATTATCGATTGGCACAAAGCCCACGCGGCAGGGAGGGACGCCTTGGGCGTGTCGCGTGATCAACTCTCAGAGTACCACTTGCGGATGAATGCCGCGCTTCAGGAAAGCGAAAGAACATGAACCGTCCTCTGCCTACGTCCCCGGAAGAGCTGCGCGCACTTGGTGAGCCTGAGTTCCGTAAACTGATTGTCGATCTTGTTGGCCAGTACGCCGAAGCGCATCACGTGCCTAGCGCGTTTGAGCCTGGTCACGGTGCCGTTCCGGTATCCGGTAAGGTTTATGGCGCCAAAGAGATGCAGTATCTTGCGGAAAGCTGCCTCGATTTCTGGCTGACTACTGGCCGTTTCAATGACGAATTTGAAAAGCGTTTGGCTTCTTACGTCGGCGTCCAGCACGCCTTGACGGTCAATTCGGGATCTTCGGCCAATCTCGTCGCTTTTTCGACTCTCACCAGCCATTACCTGCGCAACGACGCGGTCAAGCCGGGCGACGAGATGATCTCTGTGGCGACCGGCTTCCCCACCACGGTCAACCCCGCGCTGCAATACGGCATTGTCCCGGCGTTCGTTGACGTCGATATCCCGACCTACAACATCAAGCCCGAAATGATCGAGGCTGCGGTCACCGAACGGACTAAAGTGATCATGCTGGCCCACACGCTCGGCAATCCCTTTGACCTCGCAGAAGTGATGCGGGTCGCGGAAAAGTACAATCTCTTCGTGGTCGAGGATTGCTGCGATTCGCTCGGCGCGACCTATGGCGGTCAGCATGTTGGCACGATGGGGCACATGGGAACGCTGAGCTTCTATCCCGCACACCACATCACCATGGGTGAAGGCGGCGCGGTGTTCACCGACAAGCCGCGGCTGAAGCGGGTGATGGAATCGATGCGCGACTGGGGCCGCGATTGCTGGTGCGCGCCCGGCGTCGACAACACCTGCGGCAAGCGTTTCTGCCGCCGTCTTGGCGATCTGCCGTTCGGCTATGACCATAAGTACACTTACAGTCACTGCGGCTATAACCTCAAGATTACCGACATGCAGGCTGCGGTTGGTCTGGCACAGATGGACCGGGTGGACGAATTCGTCGCCGCACGGCGTCGCAATTTCGACTTGCTGACTGAATTGCTGCGCCCGCTGGAAGACGTGCTAATTCTGCCCGAAGCGACCCCCAACAGCGAACCGAGTTGGTTCGGCTATCCGATCACCCTGCGCGAAGGGACCAAGTTCTCGCGCGATGATCTTGTGACCCATCTCAACGACATGAAGGTCGGCACCCGCCTGCTGTTCGGCGGCAACCTCACTCGGCAGCCCTATATGAAGGGCCGCGATTATCGCGTGGTCGGCGAACTCACCAATGCGGATATCATCACAGAGCGGTGTTTTTGGGTTGGTATCTATCCGGGCCTTACCGAGAGCCAGATCGGTTATACAGCTGAGACGATTGCCAAGTTCGTTCGGCGTTAAACTGATCAGAGTGAGCAATCAGGCGCAACGTATGGAACGCTGGGTCATCACCGGGCCAACCGGCTGGATCGGCAGAGCATTGCTCGATCTGCTGACCAGCAATGATGCGCGCGATGGGCAGCAAACAGGGCAGGAAATCTTGCTGTTCGGCTCTCGCACCGGCATTATGGCGGTCGAAAACGGCCCGTCACTCCCGGTGCGGCCTCTCAGCGAGATTGGCCCTGCAGACGTTGCTGGTTCGCACGTGATTCATCTGGCCTATCTTACCAAAGACAAGGTGACAGAGCTTGGAGAAGCTGCGTTCCGATTTGGTAATGATGCGATTGACCAGGCGTTGTTTGAAGCCATCGATGCGGTTGCTCCGGCAAGCTTGTTCATCGCTTCGTCGGGCGCTGCACACATGGCTGAAGTCGGTTCTGACTTGCATCCTTATGGGATGATGAAGCTTGAGCAAGAGGTGCGGTTCTTAGGCTATGGCGCTACCCGTAATGTGCCCGTGCTATGCGGGAGAATTTTTAATGTCACCGGTCCGCATATCAACAAACACCACGCTTACGCTGTTTCGAACTTCGCGGTGCAAGCCCTAACGCAAGGCGCGATTCAGATTGAGGCAAGTCAACCGGTATTTCGTTCATTGCTGCACGTGACCGATCTGTGCCGTTTGATCCTGCGAGCGTCACGAGGTCGTTATGGCAAGGCTACACCGGTAGATTTGTGTGGGAACATTGTTTTGGAAATGACCGATATTGCAGAGTTGGTTGCAGCTCAAATCGGATCGCATGTGTCGATACGTCGGCCGGAATTGAACTTTTCCAGCCGATCCGACTATCTTGGCTGTCCACAAGACACCAAGGTGCTTGCCATGCAACTTGATCTCGCACTCGCGGATCCAGCGACACAAGTTTGCGATACCGTCGAATGGATCCGGCAATCATTGTAGAATTCTGATAATCGACCAGAAATTATACAGAATCATGTTTGGGTCCCGTGAATTGGCCAATGCGTAGTACCAAAAGGAGAGTACAGTGAATTCCTACGAAAAGCAGATGCTGGATATACTTTCCCGTGCCCGCGCTGATTACGGAGTTGTTGCCGTGAAGGCGGAATTTGAAGCGGAAGGCACCAGAGTCGATGAACTGCTTCGTTTGCTGGAAATTGCACGTAAGGCCAACGTCAAGGTAGGTATCAAGATTGGCGGATGCGAGGCAATCCGGGATCTGATCGAATGCCGTCTGTATGGCGCGGATTACATCATCGCTCCAATGATCGAAACGCCCTATGCGTTGAGCAAATATGTGGCTGGCAAGGACAAGTTCTATCCGAAGGACGAACAAGGCGACGTCAGTTTCCTGTTCAACGTTGAAACTCGCAAAACCTATGACGAGCTTGAGGCGCTGGGCGAAGTGGCTCGGAAGGGCAATGTCGGCATGGTTTTTGGCCGGGTCGACTTTGCAGGTTCCATGGGCCGTCAGCGCGATTTCGTGAATACGGACGAGATGATTTCTTACGTTTGCGATGTTGCTAGCGTTGCTAAGCGCCACGATCTTGAACTGGTTGTTGGCGGCGGTGTGAGCCCAGATTCAATCAATCCATTGCGCAAGGTCCGCGAAGTCCGCCTTGATCGATTCGAGACCCGGAAGGTGATTTTCGATGCCGCGATCCTTGACGGCGATGACGCCGCGCACGGCATTGAACTCGCGATCGAGTTTGAGCTGCTTTGGCTCAAGAATAAGCGCGATTACTATCAGACGATCGCTTCTGAAGATGAACAGCGCATCGCCATGATGGAAAAGCGCCAGAGCGCGAAGGCAGCTTGAGCATGGCGAAGATGCGTGTAGCCGATGCAGTTGCCAAAATCCTGGCCGAAGGTGGAGTGGATACGTGTTTCATGCTTACGGGCGGGGGCGCAATGTATCTCAACGACGCGTTTGGCCGGGAGACCGGAATGCGGAAGGTCTACACGCACCACGAACAGGGTGGGGCGATCGCAGCGGAAAGCTTTGCACGATTGAGCGGGCGCCCTGCGCTCGTGAACGTCACGACTGGGCCAGGCGGAGTTAACACACTTAACGGTGTGTATGGTGCCTACGTCGATTCCATTCCTATGGTTATCGTCTCAGGACAGGTTAAGCGCGAAACCTGCGCATTCCGATATGATATTCCGCTGCGCCAGCTTGGCGATCAGGAAGTCGATATTGTGGCAATGGTGAAGCCCATCACCAAATATGCCGTAGTTCTCGATGATCCTCGCGACGTGCGAAAAGTGACCGAAAAGGCGCTTTCGCTGGCGCTGCGTGGCCGGCCTGGCCCTGTATGGCTTGATGTGCCAATTGATGTTCAGGCGGCGCCGGTAGAATGGGATGATCTCGCGCCCTACGATCCTGATGCGGATGACGACGCTGGTGAGGCACCTAACACCCGAGCTGAGACCGGAGCGCTCTCGGGTGATGAGCTAGATGCCGAGGTGATGGCACTGATTGCCGAATTGTGTTCGGCAGAACGGCCGGTGGTGCTCGCAGGCACCGGGATTCGTTTGTCAGGTACGCACGAGGCGTTCCTCGCTTTTATAGAGCGTCTGGGGGTGCCGGTGGTCACCGGATGGAACGCGCACGACGTATTGCCCAATTCGCACCCGCTTTACATCGGACGTCCCGGATCGGTGGGTGATCGCGGCGGAAACTTCGCGGTCCAAGTTGCTGATTACGTGCTAGTGCTTGGCTGCCGCTGCAATGTCCGGCAGGTCAGCTACAACTGGCAGAGCTTTGCCCGCAATGCGCGGGTTGCGATGGTGGACATCGACAGCGCTGAACTTGCCAAGCCTACTCTGACCTTGCATCGTCCGGTTCATGCCGATCTGCGCGATTTTTTTGTGGCGGCTGCAAAGACATTTCTTCCAAGTGAGGATCGCGCCGATGCGCGCGCGCTTTATCTGGATCGGAGCAAGGCTCGTGCGGCTAGATATCCCGTGCTTTTGCCCGAATATGCCGCGCCCGAGGGGCCGATCAATCCCTACACTTTCGGTCATGTGCTGTTTGAAGAACTGGACGAAGACGACATCATCGTAACCGGTGATGGTACAGCCTGCGTTACCGTTTTCCAGGTTGCCGGGATCAAGCTTGGGCAGCGTCTCTATACCAATTCGGGCTGTGCCTCGATGGGGTATGACTTACCAGGAGCGATTGGTGCTTGGTATGCCAGCGGCGCGGGTGCCAAACGCATCATCTGCCTTGCTGGCGACGGTTCGATCATGCAAAACCTTCAGGAATTGCAGACCATTGTCGGCATCAATATGCCGATCAAGATCTTCGTCCTAAACAATGACGGATATCACTCGATCAGGCAGGCGCAGCAGAACCATTTTGCTGATAATATAGTGGGTTGCGGCCCCGATAGTGGGCTGACATTCCCCGATTTCCAGCGGCTCGCCGCCGGTTTTGGCATCCCGTCCTCGTTTGCTGGAAAGGATCACGAACTGGCGCCCACCATTCGCGCGGCCCTTGATAGTGACGGCCCGCATTTGTGCGAGGTCATCATCGACAAACGTCAGCAATTTGCACCGAAGCTTTCGTCGCGACGCTTGGAGGATGGGTCGATGGTGTCCTCGCCGCTTGAGGATCTCTTGCCGTTTCTTAGCGACGAAGAATTGTCAGAGGCAATGGAGCCATGTGAGACTCTTCGGAAATGAAGACGATCATATTCGATCTGGACGGCACGCTTGTCGACAGCTGCGGCGTTTGTAGCGCGATCCTGCAAGACATGATCATCGCACGCGGGCACGATCATGTGATCGATATCCACTATGCGCGCGGCTACATGAATCGCGGTGGGGAAGCGATGGTTACAAGCCTGTTAGGCGCGGCTAGCATTGACCCCGCGCAGGACTTGCTCGAGTTTCGCGAACGGTATGCTGCGACAACAACCTGCGTGGATGCGTTATATCCGAATGTTGCTGAAAGTCTGGCTATGCTGGTAGCCGAAGGCTGCACTTTGGCGATCTGCTCGAACAAGCCGCAGCAATTGTGCGAGAAGGTGCTCAACGATATCGGGTTAGAAGGGTTTTTTACCGTAGTGGTTGGCGGTCGAGCCGGGCTTAATCCAAAGCCTGCAACAGATCTGCTTGATTTGGTTCTGCTCCAGCTTCGCGCTGATCCATCACGTTGTGTCTTTGTCGGAGATAGTGAGGTCGATCATCAGGCTGCTTCGGCCCGCGGCATACCGTTCCATTTCCTCACGTATGGCTATGCTGCGGCAGGGTGGAAGCCGCGGAATTGTAGCGTCCACAATGATTTCGGCGCGTTGGCCCGCGGATTGGTGAGAATTGCTGCAGAGCCGGTAATTTGATGTGGCCTGCAAGGAACGCTTGAGTGGCTTGCTTGTTGCTCGCCATGCCCCATGGTACCAACGAGGGACTTAGTTTCGGATTTTGCAAAATCATTTCAATTAGTCGCGTAAGACGTTGAATTTTAGTAAGAAGCTCCATGACCAGATTTTTAAGAACTATCGGAAGTTTATCTGTTATTGCTTCGGCAATGGTCTTGCTGGCGCTGTTGCCAATTTTCGATGTTGCTAATGCACAACAGTTTCCAGGCAGTGAAACTCAACAACCTCGCGATGAAGAAAATTCAGCGCCACCTTCTCGCGAAAATCGAGAAGACCGTGACTCCCGTGAATCCGAAATACGGCAGTCGCCGCTTTTTGATCCTTTACGGCTAGAGTCCAGCAAAGAACGAGACCGAGAGAATCGCGAGTCTGATTTGCTAGGACGCAACAATCGGCTGCGTCCCCCGCCTGAACCCAACGAATTTCAAATTTACGTGCAGAGTGTCACCGGGCGCGAATTGCGCCCTTTTGGCCAGGAACTGCTTCTCGATGCGAGCCGGGATTTTGCAGCGCCGGCCACGGCCACCGTTCCTCCCGATTATCGTCTCAACGTAGGGGATACCGTGGTATTGTACCTCACCGGAGCCGTTGATGGTGCTGTTGAGCGTGAAATCGACAATGATGGCAATATATATCTTGAGAGTGTTGGTACCGTAAAGGTTGCCGGTGTGCGTTATGCCGATCTACGCTCCACGTTATTCAGGGCGATAGGCTCTGAATATCGTTTCTTTGATGTCAACGTCACGATTGCCGCTTTGCGGGGCATCCGCGTTTATGTGACCGGATTTGCGAATAATCCGGGCGCCTTCTCATTGTCCAGTCTTGGAACAGTCACCAATGCGGTGCTGCAGGCAGGTGGCCCGAACGCCGGCGGAAGTTTCCGTTCGGTTAAGGTCTATCGAAACGGGCGTGAGGTCGGTGATTTCGACCTTTATCGGTTGCTGCGCGGCGGTAACCGCGATGGCGACATCGTGCTTCAGAATGAGGATGTGCTGTTCATCTCGCCAGCCGGAGAACAGGTCGCCGTTATCGGCAGCGTCTCGGAAGAAGCAATCTACGAAATGCGTCCCGGGGAAACTTTGGCCGATGCACTGCGCTTCGCAGGCGGCGCGAATGTCCTGGGCGAAAAGGACCGGTTGATCTTGTACCGCAATTCCGGTCCGGAAAATGCCGGCCCTGTTGCGGTCAACTTTACTGACTCCGGCTCTCAGCCCGTCATTGGCGGCGACATAATCGAGGTTTTGTCCGTTGGGTCGCTCATCCAGCCGATCGCACAACAATCCCTGGTTGTACGGATTGAAGGCGAAGTTGCGCGGCCGGGCAACTACTACGTAGCGCCCAACACCTCGCTAAATGAAGTGCTTCAGATGGCTGGCGGATTGACAGAGCGCGGCTATTTGTTTGGCACCCGGCTGGAGCGTTACTCCGTGCGCGAGCAGCAGCGTCGAGGGTACACCGAGGCATTGGAGCAATTCCGTTTCGCTCTGGCCGCTGCCCCACTTGAAGGTGGAACAGAGCAAAGTGCAACGCGCCGCGCGGCCGAAACGGAGAGCGCCAAGCAGGTGCTCGATTTGCTTGAAGAGCGCGAACCCGATGGTCGAATTGTCCTTGATCTGACCCCGCAATCCACCGTGCTGCCAACAGCGACGCTTCTCGAACAGAATGACCGCATTGTCGTACCCGCACGCCCCAGCACGATTGGAGTGTTTGGCGCCGTGTATCGGCCAGCATCATTCCTTGTCGAGGGAAACGGGCTCAAGCTGCGCGAATATATCGATAAGGCTGGCGGTCCACTGCGTTCGGCGGATCGCCGCCGCGTTTTTGTTGTTAGAGCAAATGGCGAGGTCGTGACGCGTTCGAGTGGGATGCTGAACCAACCGGCACTGCCTGGTGATGTGGTGTTCATGCCTGTGCGGACCCGGACCAATGATATCTGGGCGCAGATCCGTGATATCGCCGGAGTGGTTTTCCAGCTTGGCCTGACCGCAGCAGTTATTGAGTCGCTTCGATGAACCGTCCGCACAGCTTGATGGGCCGCGTTGTGAATCTGCGCGTCTTCCGGACATTCGGCGGGCGGGCGGCTGTATTCGGCAGCCTTGTGGGAGTTGCAGCGTTTCTTACGCTGTTTCCTGAACGCCATCTGGCTACAGCGTCCTTTACGCCAAGTGATCGTGAGGCGCTGGGACTTGCGGGGACATTGGGTCAGCTTGGGGCGGCGGGTAATATTTTTGGCAATCAGGCCGCAGTCGAGGTCGCACTTCGGATTGGCAATAGCGATGCTGTGCGCGATCTGGTGATAAGCAAGACATCCTTGGCGGACGATCTGGGGATCGAAAATCGTGTCGAATTACAGCGCTACTTGCGCCGTAAGGTCGAAGTGAGATCACTGCGAGGCGGCATCATTCTGATTGAGATGCAGGCCACCGATCCGGAACTCGCCACGAAGATTGTTGGCGCGTTCGAAATCTCGATCGAATCGGAATTGGCGCGCGTGGCGCGGCGGCAAACGGCATATAAGCGCGAGATCCTGACGAAGTTGGTCAAGGATGCCTCCGAGGAGCTGGCCGTGGCTGAAGCTGCTTACGATGCGTTTCGCCTACAGAACCGCTACCCCGACCCTCGCGGCAGAATTGATTCCATTGGAAGCCGGGTCAACTCTATGGAAAGCCTTATCCGTGCGAAAGAAATTGATCTTTCAAAGGCACGCGCAATCTTTGCTGACGGCAACCTGAACGTCCGCCAAATCGAAGCCGAACTCAGCGCGCTGCGTCGGCAATTGGCTGATGACAGGTCGGTTGCGGTCAATGGCGAGCAGAATGTGCGGCAGGTTGTTGAAGATTCCAGCAAGCTCTACCGGCTGGAACGTGATCTTGAAATCGCCAAGTCGCTTTATAACGGCTATCTGCGATTTCTGCGGGGCACCACGGTGGAAGACCTTACTGCCGACGCCAATATGCGGATCATCGAGGTGCCGCACGTGATTACCAAGCGGCAATATTGGCTGCCGGCCCTGGCTGCCGGCATTGCTTTTTTTCTGCTTTGGATGGCGATGGAGGCTTATCGTGTACGGGCACCGCGGTCTGAGCGTCTCAAGGAGCCCGGAAGTGCTTGATCAGCGCATCGAGCTTGATCTGACGGTGCCCGAAATCTCGGTGGTGATTCCGTGCCGCAATGAAGAAAGTAACGCGCCGCTGATTGCCAACGCGGTTATTGAACAGCTCGAACTGAATGCCGAAAGTTTCGAGATCATTTTCATCGACAATGCGTCAACCGATCGCACCGTCGAGGTGATCCGTGCGATGTGCGCGAATGACCCGCGCATCCGGCTGATCGTCAACAGTCGAAATTTCGGGCAAATGCGATCGCCCACACATGGGATTTACGCAGCACGCGGGAAAGCCGTGATCGGGATGTGTGCTGATTTTCAGGATCCCCCCAAACTTCTGCCGGAGTTCGTCCGACGCTGGCGGAGCGGTACACCAATCGTGCTGGGCGTACGCCAGTCGGAAAAATCGGGCTTAATTTTAACCGGCGTACGGGAACTGTCGTATCTGCTCCAAAAAACTTTTGGCGACTATCAGACAATCCCCAACGCAACGGGCTTTGGCCTTTATGATCGCAAGGTTGTGGAGGCGATCAAGGCCATGAACGAGCCCGAGCCGTTTTTCCGCGGCTTGCTGGTCGAAACTGGCTTCGATATCGAAACGATCCCCTACGCGCGCCCGCCGCGTGGTGGGGGGAAGTCGAACAACAATTTTTTTACACTGCTCGACTTCGCGCTCAACGGCCTTGCGGGGTCATCAAAGAAACTGCTGCGCGCCCCATTGTATGTGGCCTTTTTCATGGGACTGTTGACCCTGGTTTGCCTTGGTGGCGCAGTGTTTGCTGCAGTCTTCGGCCGCTCGGTGCAGCTCTGGCTATTCGCTGCCGCCATTGAGGCGCAATTCTGCATGATCTTCGGTTTTCTCGGTTTGATCGGCGTGCAGATAAAACTCATTTCTGAGCGAACTCGTAACCAGGCGTTGGTGCTGGAACGGGAACGGGTGAATTTCCCGCCCGAAGCATGATTATGGAGCGTCTTCCGCCCCGCAGTGAGTGGCTTCGACTCGCGCGCTATTATTCGGCTGCGGCGCTCAATCTGGCGTTTGGGTACTTGCTGTTTGCAAGCTTGATCTGGCTCGGCCTGCAAGTGTTTGTTGCCCAGGCAATCGGATACGTGATTGGTGTGGCCTTCAATTTCGTAACATACGACCGCATCGCTTTTTCGGAAAGGCGTGGCCGCAAGCTGCTGTTTGTTGTGTCGTATATCGTGAATTACGGCGTGGGTGTTCTGCTGCTATGGTTGGCGATGCAAATCGTGTCATCGCCTTATATTGCAGGTTTTGCGGCCGCAGTTGTCCTTTCGATCTTCAATTTCTTCGTGCTGAATAAATGGGTGTTCCGGTATCTTGCTGAGCCGGAAGGCGTGAACGCCTCATGACAGGTCATAGAGGTGAGGGACGTCTGCCGATTTTGGAGTCGCTGCTCGCAGCGACGATCATGCTGGGCATCGGATATTGCTTTATCCACGTGATGCGCAACGGCTACCTTCCTGCGCCGTTCTTCTACGAGCCTTCCGATACGTTTGCAGACTGGTTCAATACGGCCTTTTGGTCACGTCAGGAAGGTGCCTTCGACACGTGGGGCACCATATATCCGCCGCTCTCCTTTCTGTTTGTTCGACTTTTCAGCCTCGGTTACTGTTATCCCGAAATACGTCCATTTGACCCAAGCGCGGGACTGGATGCGCGTGGGTGTGATTGGCTTTCTTTGACATCAATGCTGGCGATTTTTTGCCTTAATCTCTTTCTGAGTTTAAAGATGTTACGCCAGTTGGATAAAACAACGGCTATTCCGCGCACCATTTGTGTAGCGCTGGGAATGCCGATGCTAGACGCGCTGGAGCGCGGTAATCTATTGATGATTGCGTTCACGTGTATGCTTTTGGCTCTGGGTCCAATTTTGAAGTCGGCGCGTTTGAGGTGGTTTTTCGGTGCTCTTGCCATAAATTTTAAAGTCTATCTCATTGGAACCTTCGTTGCCCTTCTTCTCCGCAAAAAGTGGTTATGGTTTGAGGGTTTCGTTATTTCTACAATACTTGTTTATCTCGTGTCTTTGGCAATCTTTGGATATGGTACGCCATTTGAGATCTTGGCAAACATCCGTACCTTCTCCCAAGGCGCGCCATCACAGATCCTCGATGCTTGGCATGCCATGACCTATGGTGCTCTGCTTTCGGTGATTGAACTTGGTACCTTCCCTTTAGGTTCGATAATCGGGTCAAGGTGGGTGCAGATCCTTGAGGTCGTTTTGCCGTTGCTACTCCGCTTTACGCAATTTCTGATAATCGCGGCTGCGGTTGCCATCTGGTACCGCCCAGGCCTTTTCACCAATTACCGTGCAGTCTGCTTGGGCACATTGATGGCTTTGATTTCAGCCGAGTCCGGTATGTATACTCAAGTCTTTTTCATCATTTTTGTGTTGACTGAACCGTGGAGGGGGTTTGGCCGAAAGTGGGCCATTGTTGCGTGTTATATCCTTGGAATGCCGTTTGATATTCCACTGGATAGCCTTCCTGAAGTGCCCCGAACGACCTATTTTTTTGAAACCGTGACGTTGATTTCGTTCGATATTTCGCTTGGCCCATTAGTAAGGCCCTTGCTCATTATGTCGGTTGCGTGGGCAATGTCGCTGGTAACGATTGCGGATCTCTGGCGCAGCGGCGTCAGGGTGATGGATAGGGTAAATACGTCTGCACCGTTGCCAAATGCAGTTTAGAATCGTGAAATGCTGAAAACTTTATGGCTTTGAACAGTTCTAAATGATCTTGCGTTTGGTATTGAAAAATGGAGTTTTTGTAATGTCTGCCTCGTCTTCCGGTCTTGCAGAGCGTCTTAAGGACGCTTTGAGACGAAATCCGCAATTGCGGTCAGCAAGTCTCGCGATCGGTGGAGGCCTTGCGATAAAGATGGCTGCGAGCAAGCATGACTTAAGTGCCAAAACATTTGGTGGACTTATTGAAATCAGAAGGGGCCACAAAGTCGTTAGACTATCGCGACGTCATATTCTTTATGCCTTCGACGTTATCGGGTCCTTTGATTATTATTTCGATTCCATCAAGCCTGCGCAGGTCGGTGGAGACCAGATTGTCGATTACTCACGACCTTCGTTTCATGAAGTGTTCGAGTATGATCGCCATCCGATCTTGTTTCCGTCTCTGTCAGAGCCGTTTGTGACCACTCGCCAATACATCGAACTCGGCGAAATTAAGCATGGCGATGTCGCGATTGATTTGGGTGCCTATTCCGGCCTGAGCGCGATCGCATTCAAAGATGTCGTAGGAAGTGAAGGACGCGTGGTAGCAGTCGAGGCTGACCGGCAGAACCTGGCCGCAGTTGAGCGGAATCTGGCGCTCTATCATTCCATTACCGCGCAGACAGTCGAACTGGTGTTCGGTGCAGTCTGGCAGGACGACGATGGACTGACCTTTTCGGCCGAAGGTAGCGTGGGATCGTCTGCGGCCGACATTGTCGGTGCGGGGCGAGGGGAAACGGTGCAGGTCCCGTCATTTACGCTGGCAACTCTGGCCGATCGACTTGGCCTGCAGAAAGTGGACTATATCAAGGCAGACATTGAAGGCGGTGAAGCCTTCATTTTCGGCGATCAGGTGTTTTTTGCGCGGTTTCGACCCAAGATCGTGATGGAGCCGCATATTGTCGATGGCGAGCTCAGCAGTGGGAAGGTTGCGAGGGATTTGCAGCAATTTGGCTATACGCACCGTGAAGTGCCACAGCTCGGTTCCGATGTACCCTTGCTGGTTTTCGACCCGCCAGCCGCTTAGCCCTTTGGGTATGGCGTTATACCATTACTGAGGACGGCGGGCGATTATGTTCACCACCGGCCCTACGCTGACGCCGTCTTCGGGCCGGAAGGTGGCGATGATGTCGCCGTCCTCCAGAAGGGCAGCGTAGGCGGCATATTCCTTCGCAAAGTCTGTCCGCTCGGCGGCGTAACGGTTCATTTCGGTCACGATATGGTAATCCGAGATGCACGTTGGCCGGACCGCCGTTTCCATCGTGCCATAATCGAATTTGGAACGACCTTTGCGCGCGCCTTCCACTAGCGAATAATCAATCCGTCCATCGATCATCGCTTGGGCATTGACGCAGCCAATGTCGCCCAGCGGGAACGAGACAGTGGGTGCGCGGTGCACCATGTCGAACGCGAAGTTCTCAATCATTATTGTTGCGGTTGGGTTGGCGCGGCGGTCCAGCCAGCGGGATGCCTGCTGCCTAGTGTCATTCATCCGCGCTTGCGCTTCGTTGACGGTCGCCGGGACGAGCGAAAGCGGGATACCAATAAGAACTATCCAAGCAAAACCTCGCGCAAAACGAGGCTGCGCTTCCATGGCCGTTAAGGCCCGCGCTGCGGCCATTCCAAAGGCGAGCGCCACGATTGGCAGCATTGGCACGACCCAGCGTTCCCAGCGAAGATCATGTTGGCAGATGATCACAAAATGCACAGCAAGAAAGGGCAGCAGCACCCAACGGGTCCGCGCATCGCGCACCATCATGACCAGTCCTGCGACGGCAAGAGCAAACGCTCCGGTTCCAAGCCCGGCGTGCAAAGGCCCGCCAAAATACCAAGCAACGTTACCGATAAAACCCGTACCCGTTGAACCGAGGTGGCGAGGGCGCGCTTCACCGCTCAGGTTTACCAGTACCGTATCAAAGGCAAGAACCAGGTATGGCGAGATGAAGATAAGCAGCAGCGGCGCGAGTACTGCAAAGCTTAGGATATGCACAAACTGCCTGCGCCAATCGCCCGTGCCATGTGTGCGTAGAAAATGAAACCAGGCCCCCGCAACCGACAGGGAAGCAATGGCAAAGGGCCATTTTGACGCGACTGCTAGCGCCAGCCACAGCGCGGCCCACGCAAAATCGGCACGCCGCCCTTCATCTGCAATCCGCAGGGCTGCGCCAAGGCACAGGAGCGTGAATACAGTGCCCATCATGTCTGAACGAATGATCTGCGAATATTGCACAAACACAGGGCTTACAGCGAGCACCAGGCTGGCAAACAAAGCGATCCGCCAGCCTTGCTCACCGGGGCGCAGCAATCTGCCGATGCGCCATGTCTGCCAAACCGCAAGAACGCCGAAACTGATCATCGCGGCGCGTCCGGGCAGTATCAACAGTTCCGGATTGGAATAGACCGCCTGCATGAAATCCGCCGGCCCACCATATTGTCCCGTCAACACGCCGATTCCAAGAACCGCAAGGTTGACGAACGCGAGCACGTACATGGTCGTTGTCGCAGGGTGGCCAAACCAGCCTGGATTGATAGTTTGGGTGGTGAGCATACGCACCGCGCCGAGCTCAAACATCAACTCATCAGGATCGTTAAGCGCGGGAAGTCCGAAATCAGCGCCGTACCATCTTATCGCCGCTGCAAAGGCCAGCACCACAAGCAGGATGGCACCTTTGCCGCGCCGCCCCATCGGATTTGGCGCGGCGATTGGTTTCATGGGAAAAGTCACTTCGTTTCGCGCTACACCAGCGTGTTGCGCATCGTGTCTTCAAACGGCGCAAGGTCTTCGTTCGCCGCAATTTTGCGGGGAAGATCGGGGTTCGCGATGAACGCGCGGCCCCACGTGATCGCATCCACGAAACCACTTTCCAGCTCTGCTTCCGCCTCTTGCGGGGTGAGCGATGCGCCAGCCACGATGACGCCATCGAACAGCGGCCTGATCTTGCGGACCATGCGCCCCGCGGTCTCGGCATATGGCGAATTGGCGCAGCTGACATCGAGGGCACCCAGGCCAAGCTGACCAAGTGCCGGAATCAGGTGGGCAATCATCGCATCAAGATCGGGCCATTCGTATAATCCCCCCATCATCCGTGAGGGCGAAATGCGTGCCATGACCTGCCTGCCAGGTACGCGACGGGTCACCGTTTCGACCAGTTCGAGCGCAAACCGGCAGCGGTTCTCGACAGATCCGCCGTATTGATCGGTGCGATCGTTGACTTGGCCGTCAAGGAACTGATCGGGCAGGTATCCGTGGCCCACGTGCAGTTCTACTGCATCGAAGCCGGCGTCCAGCGCACGTTCGGCCGCGTCGGCGAACAGGTCGTAGATCCCCGGCATTTCGTCTGCCGAGAGCGCGCGCGGGGTTCCATAAGGCTTGTTGTTCTGACGGTTCATGCCCGCCGCTGCCCGGTCAGTGGAACTGACAGGTGCATCACCTGTAAAGTCCTCGTGGCTGATGCGACCCATGTGCCAAAGCTGACAGGCGATCGCCCCGCCTTCGGCATGGACGCCGTCAACAACCTTGCGCCACGCGTCAGCATGTTTGGCTTCGGCGATGTAGGGCGCGTTGGCCCATCCATCACCCGAAGCATGGATCAAGGTGCCCTCTGTCAGAATGAGACCGGCACCACCTTCGGCCCGCCGGGTGTAATAGGCGGCCATATCGTCGGTCGCGCGGCGTTCGCTATCGGCGAAACTGCGGCTCATTGCCGACATCACAGTGCGGTTGCGCAAGCGAATAAAAGCAGGGTTTTCTAGCGGCTGAAACAGCTTGGTCATGCAGGGTCTCTCAGGAAAAACGGTATTTATCAAAGAAAGGATGGCGCAGATAGGCGTGCAAGGTCGCTTGCCAATCGCGTTGTAGATCAAACCGTTCGGCGCGAAGTCGATCGCAAGAGAGCACTGCTCGATCGGGCCGGCGACCCAGTTCATTGGCTGAGACTGTCGTTGCATCAACCGGATCGATCGTGAGGCGATCAGCCCAGCCGAGCGCCATCACGATCTCGGATGCGATTGCAGCAAAGCTTGCTTCGCCATGGCAGGCCATCTGGTAGCGTCCGTTGCAGCCGGCCTGCATCAGGTGCAGGGCATTGAAGGCTAGATCGTCAGTCCAGGTGGGCTGCCAGACCCGGTCTCCAACCGAGAATCGGGTTTCGCCGCGCAGGATCGCGGCATGCATTGCCGGAATGATCCGTCCAACGAAGTTCTTGTCGGCTTCTTCACCACCGAAAAAACCAGCCATGGTCACAATCAGCGCATCATCAAACGCGTCTTCGATCAGGCGCTGGCATTCATATTTGAGTTCGCCGTACAGCGCGAGCGGGCGGGGCGTCTCGTCTTCGGGGATGGGATTGTGCTGCCCGTCGTGCACCAGAAAGCTCTGCGGATAAAACAGCCGGGCACCTGCCGCCCGCGCGAGGGCTATGGCGTTCTTGGTACCGCCGACGATAATGTCTCGCGCGTTGTCTGGATCGCGCGCACAGCCTTCGACATTGACCATCGCGGCGCAGTGCACCACCCACCCATCTTGCGCGTGTACTGCCGCCTCCAACATCGCGTCAGTATCACGGACATCGAGTTCACCCTTGCCGGGTGCGTATACCGATGATCGTTCCAATTGCGGGGTCAGCCGAGCAAACGCACGCCCCAGCATCCCTTCGCCGCCCGTGATCAGAAACCGCATAACCCAAACACCGAAAGTTCAAGAAATTGGAGCGTGGACTAGGGTAATGATCCGTCGCACGCAATCCCGTTGCGCTACACCGCGTCGCATGATCCATCGTTCGAACGCATAAATGCAGGCGCTGTAAGGCGCAGAGGTTTTATGGCCGGTTCAAGTGATCAGTGCTTCGACCGAGCCGATCCCGGCAAAGCTGGCCGTGACCATGCAGCCCGGTGCAACTTCGTGAACACCGGTAATCGCGCCGCTGGAAATCCACCAGCCTGGTTCAAGCGCGATGCCGCGGCTCGCGAGATTCCTGATCAAGAAACGCGCCGCGCCAAACGGGCCATCGAGCATCGTCGCGGTTGTTGCCCGGCCCGCCTCACGGCCCTCGATGGCGAGGGATACTTCAATCTCATCAAGTCGCGCCCAGTCGTCGCGTTCGACGATCTGGCCCAACAACAGCCCGGCATTATTGCCATGATCAGCAATTGTCACGCACGGCCCATCGGCATTGATCCGGTCATAGGGGGAGGAGGCGATCTCAATGCCGATGCGGACTTCATCGATCCAGTCCATCATCTGAGCATGGCTGGTGGGCAGCGGCCCGTCCTGCGGCGCCAGGCGCAGCATGAACTCAGCCTCCGCCGCCGCAAATCCACCGTGGAAGATGGCGAACCGGCAGGGCGCATCAGTGTCAAACATAATGGCATCGCAAAACGCCGGACCAACCAGCCGATCCGCCCCCAGCAGCGCATCGCCCGGAGGGTTAATCCGTCCGACCTTCCAGCCACCGACTTTGCGATCCCAAAGAGATAGCGCGCAATCCTGGATGGCATAGGCGCTGGTCAAATCTTGGGGATGGCGGCCTGGGAATTGGCTGATTGCGTCCCCGCTGCGGCGCGCAGCGACAAACGCACCGGCGATCTCGCAAGCTTCCGAAAGCACAGTTTCCCTCTCGTCTTTAGGCCCCACGCGGCTAAGCCTTGGCGAAAAAGGAAACCGGTGTCAAAAGCTTTGTTGGACATGGACGCGTGGCTTCGGGTGTCGTGCTTTTGCATTCGCGCAATTGCTCTCT
The DNA here is from genome assembly GCF_056495765.1 of Erythrobacter sp. 'gip.4 top 5'. Taxonomy (NCBI): domain Bacteria; kingdom Pseudomonadati; phylum Pseudomonadota; class Alphaproteobacteria; order Sphingomonadales; family Erythrobacteraceae; genus Erythrobacter; species Erythrobacter sp. 'gip.4 top 5'. The sequence continues at coordinate 1,684,047 of NZ_CP200270.1, forward strand.
AGAAGGGACGCGGTTCAAGGAAAGATGTACAAAGCCAGCGATGCCCAAATCGAACAAGACGCCAACGATCAATGATGTGGCCCGGTTGGCGGGTGTCTCGAAAAAGACAGTGAGCCGGGTGATCAACCGCTCGCCCTTGCTGACCGAGAATACCCGTACCAAGGTTGAGCAGGTGATCGCCGAGTTGGGCTATGTCCCCAATCCGCAGGCGCGAGCGCTGGCCTTGCGGCACAACTTCCTGCTTGGACTGCTGCACGACAACCCCAACGCGCAGACCGTGCTGAATTTTCAGGAAGGCGTGCTCGACGCGATCCGAGAAACCGAATTTGCACTGGTGGTACGTCCGGTCGATCGGCATTCGCCGACGTTGCTCGATGATATTCGCCGGTTTCTGGAATTGCAGCGATTGTACGGCGTGCTGATCCTGCCGCCGATTTCCGAGAATGATGCGCTGGCGCAGCTCTGTCTGGAAATGGGTTGTGGCTATGTGCGGATGGGTTCGGCAATGCTGGATGACGAGGATCACATCGTCGCGTCGAATGATCGCGAGATGGTGAGCCAGGCGGTCGATCATCTGGTCGAGATAGGGCATCGCAAGATTGCACTGATCGAAGGGCCCGACGGCTTCCGGTCTGCTTTTGAACGGCGTGAAGGGTTCATGGCTGCGATGCAGGCGCATGGGCTGGCAGTGCCGCCCGAATGGCGCGCGCAGGGCACCTATCGTTTCGAATCCGGCATGGCGGCAGCGACTCGCTTGCTGGAAGCGGCGGACCGCCCGACGGCGATTTTTGCCAGCAATGATGAAATGGCCGCCGGGGCTTTCCATGCCGCACGGCTGCGCGCTCTGAAGGTGCCTGATGACCTGTCGATTATCGGCTTCGATGATTCGCCGATTGCCGCGCATATCTGGCCGCCGATGACCACGGTCGGCTGGCCGGTGCGCGAAATGGGCCGCGCCGCCGCGCTGAAACTGATCGCGCCCGATGATCCGGCCGCGCAGGCGTTCCGCTTCCCCGCCAAGCTGGTGAAGCGACTGTCTGTCGCTCCGCCACACGGATGAAGACTATGGTTGAAACCTTGGGGCCATTGCGGCTATGTCATTCATGACACCGGTTTCCTAATGGGCCGGACCCGCGCCGGAGAGAGCATATGAAGATCGCGCTGATTACCGAAAACAGCCAAGCCGCCAAGAACGCCATCATCCATGAAGCGTTGACCGCCGTGGCCGAGCCGCTGGGGCATCAGGTGTTCAATTACGGGATGTATTCGGCTGAAGATTCCGCCTCGCTGACCTATGTCATGAACGGGGTGCTGACCGGCATTCTGCTGAACAGCAAGGCCGCCGATTTCGTCGTCACCGGCTGCGGCACGGGCATGGGCTCGATGCTGGCCTGCAACGCCATGCCCGGCGTGTTCTGCGGGCTGGTGATCGATCCGACCGACGCGTTCTTGTTCAGCCAGATCAATGCCGGCAATGCGATTTCGATGCCCTATGCCAAGGGCTTTGGCTGGGCGGCCGAGTTGAACCTGCAGGATTGTTACCGCAAGCTGTTCGAAGGCGAGCCAGGCGCTGGCTATCCCAAGGAACGCGCCGCGATTATGGCGACCAATCGCGGCAAACTGGCAGATCTGAAGGCGGCGAGCTGCCACGATATGCTGAGCGTGCTCGGGGCCATTGATCAGGACTTGTTGCGCGCCGCGATTGCAGGCGAGAAGTTCGCCGAATATTTCTACCCCAATTGCCAGGACGATGGCATCGCCGCTTACCTGAAGGCGCTGTGATCCAGAGGGGCGACTGACATGGCGATTTCCTTTGATTTGACCGGTAAGCGCGCGCTGGTCACCGGGGCCAATACCGGGATCGGGCAGGCGATTGCCGTCGCGCTCGCCGATGCGGGGGCGGATGTGGCGCTGGCCGGGCGCAGTGCGCCGGATGAGACGTTGGCGCTGATTGCCGCGACCGGGCGCCGCGCGGTCGATCTGCGCGCCGATCTGTCAACCATCGCGCCGGTACAGCATCTGGTCGATCAGGCAGTCACGGCGCTGGGCGGGCTCGATATCCTCGTCAACAATGCCGGAATCATTCGTCGCAACGATCTGGCCGATTTCACTGAAGAAGACTGGGACTCGGTGGTGGATACCAACCTGAAGACGCTGTTCTTCCTTAGCCAGGCCTCAGCCAAGGTGATGGTGGCGCAAGGATCGGGCAAGATCATCAATATCGCCTCGCTCCTCAGCTTTCAGGGCGGTATCCGCGTGCCGAGCTATGCTGCGGCAAAATCGGGCGTGGCAGGGCTGACCAAAGCGCTGGCAAATGAACTCGCACCCACAGGCGTGCAGGTCAACGCCATCGCGCCGGGCTACATTGCCACCAACAACACCGCCGCGCTCCAGGCGGACGAGGTGCGCAATCGCCAGATATTGGAACGCATCCCGACCGGGCGCTGGGGCAGGCCAGACGATATCGCCGGAGCAGCGGTATTCCTCGCTTCGGGCGCGGCAAACTATGTCACCGGCCAGATCTTGGCGGTCGACGGCGGCTGGCTGGCGCGGTAGACCTCGCGCATGACGATCACCTGCTTTGGCGAGGTGCTGCTGCGCCTCTCGCCTCCTGACCGGCGGTTGCTGGTGCAGGCAGACGGGTTCGATCTCGCGGTCGGCGGAGCGGAGGCCAATGTTGGCTCGGCGCTGGCGACGCTCGGTCATGCGGTGAGGTTTGCGGGTGTGGTGAGCGACAATTCGCTCGGCGAACGTGCGTTGGCGGCTTTGCGCGGTTGCGGGATCGATACGGCTTCCGTCACGCGAGCACCGGGCCGGATGGCGCTCTATTTCCTCGAAACCGGTTCTGGTCCGCGGCCTGCGGCGATCACTTATGACCGGACGGGCAGCGCCTTTGCCTGCGCCAGTCCGGACGTCATCGATTTCGACAGCGCGCTGGCCGGATCGCGGCTGCTGCACTGCGGAGGTATCACGCCCGCACTCGGCCCCAATGGCGTTGCACTGGCCAAAGCGGCGCAAGCGGCGGCCCGCGCAGTGGGGGTGCCCATCTGTTTCGACGGTAATTACCGTGCGCAACTTTGGTCGGCGTGGGATAGCGACCCCCGTACGATCCTGTGCGAGTTGGTTGCTGATGCAACGATCCTGATCGGCAATTACCGCGACATTTCGCTGCTGTTGGGCCGCGACTTCTCGGGCGAGGGTGAAACGCGACGGCGTGAAGCGGCCGAAGCTGCATTCCATGCTTTCCCAAACCTCAAACTGATCGCATCGACTGCGCGACATCTGGTAACGAGCACTCACCACCGGATTTCGGCGCGGGTTGATAGCACGAAAGGCTATCATCAGACCGAGGAGGTCGACGTGACTGGGATCATCGACCGGATCGGCACTGGGGATGCTTTTGCCGCCGGCGTGCTTGATGGCTGGCTTGAAGGTGGCGATCTGACGCTGATGGCGCAGCGTGGGCTGGCGCTGGCAGCGCTCAAGCACACGATCGTAGGCGATATGTCCCCGGTCAGCCGGCATATGCTCGACAGTTTCAGGATTGGTGCAGGTGATGTCCTCCGCTGACCGCTGGAGCCGTCGCGCTGTTCTGGCGGGCGGCGCGGGGGCGCTTGGCGCGATCGCGCTGCCGATGGGCGCAACCACAATATGCGTGCCGCAAGTGCGCAGCGCCTGGGGCGAATATGTCGGAAGCGTCGTCTATGATCCGACCGACCGCGTAACGGTGCGCGCCCATCGTTATGTCGGCATTCGTTATGCCCGTGCCGCACGGTTTGAACCGCCAGTTCCGGTCATTGCAAGCGTGGCTATGGCCCAGCAGGCTCCCGGCTTTGGTCCAGCGTGCCCGCAACCGGGAAAAGCCTACCAGCCGCAGTCGGAAGATTGCTTGTTCCTTAACGTCTGGACACCGCCTGCACCGGCAGCCGCACCGCGTCCGGTGATGGTCTATTTTCACGGCGGGGCCTATTCCAACGGCAGCGTCACCGACCCGCTGAATGACGGCGCAGCGCTGGCGGCGCGGGGCGATGTGGTGGTGGTAACGGTCAACCACCGGCTGAACGCGCTGGGATATCTCTACCTGCCCGATCGCTTCGCCGACAGCGGCAATGCCGGGCAGCTTGATCTGATCTGCGCGCTGGGATGGGTACAGCGCAACATCGCTAGCTTTGGCGGCGATCCGGGCAATGTCACGCTGTTCGGCCAATCGGGCGGCGGGGCGAAGATTGCGACGCTGATGGCGATGCCAGCGGCAGTGGGATTGTTTCACAAGGCGATCACCATGAGTGGGCAGCAGGTGACCGCTTCCGGGCCGGTCAATGCAGGCAAGCGCACCGAGGCATTTCTGGCGGCGCTGGGCGAGGGCGTCGATCCTGCCACTGCGCCGGTGGAGGCGTTACTTGCAGCGCTCGACGCGAAAGATCCAGTTCTGGGTGGACGGGTCTATATGGGGCCGGTGCTGGATATGCGCAGCCTGCCGCGTCATCCGTTCTGGCCCGATGCGCCGCCGCAATCGTCGCAGATCCCGTTGCTGCTGGGCAATACCGTGGCTGAAACGCGGGCGTTCTATCCCGCCGATGGCCGGGTGCTGGGCGGGCTGGCGTGGGATAATCTCGCCGCCCGGATCGCGCCGGAAATGAAGGTCGATATTGCGCCTGATTGGGTCGTGGCGCAGTTCCGTGCGCGCTACCCAGACGCCGCTCCGCTTGACCTGTTCCACCGCATTGTGACGCCTGCGCGCAGCTGGCGCGGGCAGGTCGAAGAGGCTGAGGCGCGGGCGCGCAGCGGCGGCGCGAACACCTTCGTCTATCAGCTCGATTTCGAAAACGCGGCCCATACCGACGATATCGGTCTGGCCTTCGGCACCGTGCCTGATCCCAGCCGGGCGCAGGCGGCAATGAGCGCGGTGGTGATGGACGCCTTCGTCCGTTTTGCCCGGACCGGCGATCCAGGATGGCCCGCCTATGACCTTACGCGCCGCGCAACGATGGTGTTTGATACCGACAGCCGGGTGGTCGATAGTCCGCGCGCGTGGGAGCGCGAGCTGTTTGCCCGCGCGCCTTACGTGCAGCCCGGCACCTGAGTTACGGTATCGGCGGGTTGGGGTAGCTGATAATCAGATCGAGTGGGGCTTCACCAAGCTGCACAATCCCGACCACCGCACCGCGATAGAGATAGGCTGCCATGCCGAATTCGAGCATGGCTTTCACCCCGTCCGACACCACTTCGCCGCGCCCGGAGAGGACGTAGTAAACCTCGTCATGATTGATCGGGTGTTCGCCGATAGCAGCACCGATGTGCAGCACGCGGCGGCGGAATTCCATGGCGCGCGGGGCGGGCACGGCGTCGGAAATGCGGAACGCGGTGCTCATGCCGATTGCGCCGTGCGGCGGGGGCTCCTCGCGCATCGTGTCGGCCTCGCGGATCACGACCATGGGAGGAGCTGGTATGGGCGGGGCTGGCGTGGGTGTATCATCGACCAGCGTCCCCGTGCTCAGCAGCAGCGCGGCCGCCGCCACAGCGATCATCATTGCCCGCTCGCCCGCATCGCCCGGTCGCGCGGCGAAAGGTGCTCCTGGGCCCCCGGCTTCTGGCTCGGATAGACGCCCGAATTCGGGGTCATGGTGGCCAGATTCCACTCCGCGTCGACAAAGGGTGCAGCGGTCGGCTTAAGCTTCGGATAGCCGCCAACCTCGTCTTCGGAATCGATGATCTGGCCGCGCCCTTCAGCGATATAGAACAGCACCCGGATTTCCTCCGCACCGCGATCCCACGGGCGCGCCCCGGCTGTCGCGAGTAGAGTGGTTTCCACGTCGCGGGTGGGGATGATGTCGTACCGATCAAGGCTGGCGAGCGGCGCTGCGGCTTCGATCAGTTTGGCCCCCGTCACCCCATAACGCCCGAACATCGGCAGCGGATTGCCCATCCGGTCGACGGCCATGTTGTCGCGCCCGAAAAAAGCTAGATCGCCAACCCCGCCCAGCATTAGGAACGGCAGACCGGGATCGGTATCCTCGCCCCCGCGCATTACATTGCCGACCGCCGTGATCTCGCCGGTCACCGGCGCTTGCCCGGCCCATTCCAGGTCCATAAGGTTATAATGCACCGCGCGCTTTTGCGGGTTGTAGATCAGGTTGTTGACCATCAGCACCTGCGCGCCGCCCTTCACCAGCGGGCTGCGTTCGACATTGTGGGCCCAGATATTGCGGTCGAACACGATGCCGGTCGCGTTGTCATGCACCAGCGATCCTTTGGAATGCTCGCCCTTGGGATGGCTGGCTTCGGCCAGACCTTCCGCCGCCAGGTTCAGCCGGAAAACGATGTTGCGACTGGTGCCATTGCGCCATTCCTCGACGGTGTTGCCCGTAAAGCGCGGGCCGCTGGCGGACATATTCTCGTCTACGCCCCACATAAGCGTGCTGTTTTCGATGACGACACTGTGTGCGGCCACGGTCGAGAAAGAATCCGCTTCCCAGCCGCTCTTCACTGTCTGTCCGGAAACGCCGGACAAAACCCGCAGGTGCGAAATCTTCACATCATTCGTTCGGACATCAATCCCGCCACGAATAATCGTGATGCCGGGAGAAGGCGCGGTTTGGCCCGCTATCGTGACATAGGGATTGCTGATGGCCAGGGTTTCAAGTCCGAGGTCGATCATACCGCCGACTTCGAACACGATGATGCGCGGACCCTCAGCCTCAAGCGCTTCGGTCAGGCTGCCGGGGCCGGATTTGGCCAAGGTCGTCACCCGGATGATTTGCCCGCCCGCTCCACCTTGCGTCGGGTCAACCGGATGGGCGTAAGCCTGTTGCGGCAAGGCCACAATCAGCAGTGCGATACTTGCAATCCAAGCGAAAAATCCGAGCATTTCTGTCACACTCCCAAAGCCAGGCTAGTTGCTTGACAGAAAGGGCAGCAAGTGGGAATTCGCAATGACACCGGTTACCAAAAATCGGGGCGGGAGAGTGAGCAGGGGTGCGTTTGATGCTTTGCGGCGTCAGCGGAAACCGGTGTCAGTCTTCCTGGGGATCAAGAGGGAGAAGGCGGCGTGTCACAGATTTCCAATTTGTATCGTTTCAAGTCGGCGCTGCTGGTTAGCGCGCTGTTCATGCCTGCAGCCGCGTTTGCACAGGATGCGCAGATCACCGTTGAAGACGCTGCTGTGACAGATGAAGGCGAGGCGATCGTCGTTCAGGGGTTCCGGGACTCGCTGTCTGCGGCAATCCAGGCCAAGCGCAATTCCAACAACCAGGTCGACGTGATCGTCGCTGAAGACATCGCGAAATTTCCCGACACCAACCTTGCCGAATCGCTGCAGCGCGTTCCGGGCATCGCCATTCAGCGCGATGCCGGGGAAGGGCGCACGGTCGTCGTGCGCGGCCTTGGCGGGCAGTTTACCCGCGTGCGCGTCAATGGCATGGAAACCATCGCGACCTCGCCGGACAACAATGGGCGCGGCTTCGATTTCAACATCTTCGCTTCGGAGCTGTTTAATTCGATCGTCGTTAACAAGACCGCCGAAGCCGGGCTGGACGAAGGCTCGCTTGGCGCAGTTATCGATCTGAACACGGGCAATCCGCTGTCGCTGGATTCCGGCATTACCTTCGTCGCCTCAGCGCAGATGCGATACAATGACCTCAATGACGATGCTGGCCCGCGCCTTTCGGGCTTGCTGGGGTGGACCAATGCCGATGGCACGTTTGGTGCCTCGGTTTCGGCCGCTTACAGCGAATATGTCACCCCGCAGCTCGGCAATAATACCGTTCGCTGGACGCAGGGCGCGTTTCGCTCGGTTGCCGGGACGCCGTGCTTTTCGGGCAATACCTACGTGCCGAGTGCGGGCTGCAACGAAGTTGCGCTCGCCTTCCACCCACGCATTCCGCGCTATGGTCTGATCGAACACAATCGTGAACGCCTTGGCCTTACCGGCGCAGTGCAATGGGCGCCCAGCGAGAACACCAAGCTTTCAATCGACGGTCTGTACGCAACCTTCAACGAAACTCGCAACGAGCTTTGGGGCGAAGTGCTGTTCCGGTCGAACGAGCGCACCATTGATGTGGTCGACTACAAAATCGACCAGAACAACAATCTGATTTCCGGCACATTCAACAATGCGTGGGTGCGCACGGAAAGTTTCCGCCGCGAGCTCAATACCGAATTCTACCAGATTTCAGGCCGCCTGGAGCAGCGGCTCTCAGACCGGGTGAACGTCACCCTGCTGGCCGGTACCTCGAAATCCGATGCCGATAGCCCGGTTGAAGCCACGATCGTGTTCGATGATCGTAGATTTAACGGCTTTAGCTACGACTACACCGACATGTTCTCGCCGCAGATCACCTTCGGTGGTGCGGGGATCAGCAACCCGGCGCAGTTCCAGCTGGCAGAGTTGCGCGACCGTCCAAGCAACGTCACCAACACGTTCGAAACCATTTCGGGCAACGTTCAATGGGAGGCGTTCGACGGAATCACCTTCGAGGTCGGCGCGCTGTATCGCAAGTTCACCTTCGACACGGCCCAGTTCCAGCGTGACACCACCTATTGCGCAGCCTTTGCCTGCGCTCCGGGTCAGGTGGGCCTGCAGGTTAACGATGCCATTTCCGAAATCTTCAACCTCGGCAATGCTGGCCAGCCGGCCGGCACCACCACATCTTGGCTGATCCCCAGCATAGAAGCGGCTGCGAATGCGGTAGGCCTGTTTGATCGTCCCGCCGTTCTGAACCAAGGCTCTGACCGAGGCGTGACGGAAGAGGTTAAGGGCGGCTATGCGCAGGTCGACTGGAACACCGAAATTGGTGGAATGAAGGTCACCGGAAACGCGGGCCTGCGCTATGTCCGCACCGATCAGGCCTCCACCGGGCTGGTTTCCGGAACCGAAGTCGAAGTCGTGCGGGACTATGATGACTGGTTGCCGGCGATAAACCTCAACGCCTTCATCACCGATGATCTTGTGCTGCGCGGTGCCTGGAGCAAGGTGATCACCCGCCCCGGCCTCGGCAACCTCACGCCGGGCGGCACCATCGACCCGTTCAATTTCCGCATCACATCGGGCAACCCGTTCCTCTCGCCGTTCCGGGCGGATGCTTTCGATGCCGCCCTCGAATGGTATTTTGCGCCCGGCGCCATTGCATCGGTCGCGTTCTTCGCAAAGGACATCAAGAGCTTCCCGATCGCCAGCAGCTTCTACGGCACCTATGCCAACAGCCAGCTGCCGACCTCGCTGCTAGTTCCCGGCACACCGTTGCACACCGCCGTCGTTGGCGGCGAAAATCCGGCGGTTCCGATCGAATTCCGGACTCAGATCGATGGTGAAGGCGGCAGCCTGAAGGGCGTCGAGCTCCAGCTCAACCTGCCCTTCAGCGTTTTCTCCGAAGGCTTCCTCAGCCGCTTTGGGGTGCTGGGCAACGTGACCCTCATCGACAGTGACGCGGACTATCTGCTGCTCGGCCCGGCGCCCGCGATCAACAGCAGCGGCAATCCCACCGGCGGGACGCCCGAGACCTTCACGCGCCCTTTGTTTGACCTTGCCAAAAAGTCCGCCAACGCGACCGTGTATTACGAGGACGCCAAGTTTTCAGCGCGCGCGTCAGTGGCGTATCGTGATGGCTTCATCGACGGCGTCAGCGCAACCCGCAACATCTTCGAAGGGTTTGGCAGCAGCCTTAATCTTGATGCCACGATCCGTTACCGCGTCACCGAAGGGATCGAACTTGCGCTCGAAGGTACCAACCTGACCGACGATTATCGCCAACGCTGGGTCAATGATCCCAGCCGCCGCAATTACGAGAACAATCACTTTGGCCGGGTGATCATGGTCGGCGCGCGCTTCTCGCTTTAACCGCCCAAGGCCCTGCGCCGCCGCATTGGGGCGCAAGGCCTTGCGTTTTCATCGAACCTGCCCGGGAATTACCCATGCTCGATCGCCGTACTGCCCTGGCCGGATTGGGGATCGGCGTTGCCGCTCCCACTCTGGCTGGCGCAGCGGTTCAGGGTGGGGTAGGTCTTAGCATGGCAGAGCCGGCCGAGTGGATCGACCTGTGGCCCGGTGTTCCGCCGGGTGCGCCAGGCCTGATGCCTGCCGAGCGCATTGTCGAACGATCGGCCGATCCGCAATTCCCCGACCGGATCATGCAGGCCATTGCCCGCCCACGCATCGTGGTATTCCGGCCCGCCCGCCCGAACGGTGCTGGCGTGCTGATCACGCCGGGCGGTGGTTATTCCCATGTGGTGATCGACAAGGAAGGGTTTGAAATGGCCCGTTGGCTGGCAGCGCGGGGGTTTGCCGCCTACGTGCTGTTCTACCGCCTGCCGCATCAGGGCTGACCGCCACACCAGCCTATTCGCCGAAACGACACTGGCGGGAGCAAGCGGCACGACCGCATGGGTGGCAGGTGCGGCGTTCCAGTCTGACGGGTTCCGGTCAGAAACCTTCCCCGCTTTCGATTACACCTACACTGTGCCCGGCGTCTTCGCGCAGGTGGAGCAAGAGGCGGCGCTCGACCTCACCCTTGCGGCCAGTGCGCGGGTCGATTTCCACGACACCTTCGGCACGCAGTTCAGCCCGCGTGTCTCCGCGCTCTACAAGCCGGGCTTGTGGACGATCCGAGCCTCTGTTGGCGGCGGATACTTTAGCCCGACGCCGTTCGTGGACGAGATCGAGGCGGCGGGTCTGTCGCGGCTCGAGCCGCTTGGCGATCTTGAGGCCGAAACCGCGACCACAGCCTAGCTCGACATTGGCTATGCAAGGGGTCCGTGGGAGGCGAACCTGACGCTGTTCGGTTCGGACATCGGCAACGCCACGCGGATCGAGCCGATCGCGCCCGACCGGGTGCGGCTGGTCAATATTGATGGGACCATCCGACTACGCGGCACCGAATTGCTGCTGCGCTGGCGGCAGGATGGATTCACAGTGACCGGAAGCTACGTTTTGGTGGCTTCAAGCGAGCCAAATCCCTCCGGTTTGGGCCGGCGGCAAGTGCCACTCACGCCCAAACACACAGCCGGGCTGATCGGCATGTGGGAGGAGCACGGCAAAGGCCGGATCGGGATCGAAGCCTATTACACTGGCCGCCAGTCGCTCGAAGACAACCCGTTCCGCACCCGCTCACGCCCCTATCTGCACCTCGGCGCGCTCGGTGAGATAGTGCTTGGGCGGTTCAGCCTGTTCGCCAACGCCGAAAACCTGCTGGATGTCCGCCAATCGCGCACCGACCCGCTGCTGCTCCCCCGACGTGCGCCGAGCGGACAATGGACCGTCGACGCATGGGCACCGCTCGAAGGGTTCATCCTGAACGCTGGGTTTCGGCTGCGGTTTGGCGAGGATTGAGATTTGACCTTGGTGAGTGGCTGGCATGGGGTCGGTTTGCGAATTTCAGGTCTGGAGGAACGAACTTAGGATAGTCCCCATACACGGCTTAGACGGGGCTACGTTGGCAGCCGACAAAATGGCGTCGTGGCCGCTTCGTCTCCCAATGATCAGGGCGCGTTTCGCTCGGATGGATCGCGATCAAAAGCGGGTGTAACATTGGATGACAAGGCCCGCTGGCGCTGGGCAGCCTCTGCCCACCATTCCAGTTGCGCAAAAGTGCGGCTCACGTAACCGTCCCAGCGCTCCGCATCACTGATCCATGCGCCTTCCTCACTGATCACTTCATGCGCCTTGGGAAGGTGCACCATGGCTGACACGGGCAGGCATCCCAATTCCGACAAGAACCCGCGCATCCCCATTGCCGCCCGCGCGCCGCCCCATTGCCCTGCCGAATAGGTGACGATTGCGCTCGGCTTCCAGGCGAACCGCGAGGCTCCGAAATGATTGAGCAGATGCGCAAGGGCGGGCGACATGGAGTGATTATACTCGGGGCTGACCATCACATAGCCATCGGCACTGGTGATCGCTTTGGCCAGATCATCAAGCGCTTGCGGCGCACGGCCCTCGGCATAGGCGAAGTGGGGTTTGAAAACGCCGGACGTCTCGAAATCCAGCGGGTCGACCGGGTGCACCTCGTGTTCGCGGGCTGTGAGCAGACGGCGGCACATCGCGCTGACCCGCGCACCAAGGCGGGCCGGGTGGGGCGGAGTGCTGTCACGGGCAGATCCGAGGAAAACCAGTATGTTCATCGTGACGGGATAGCTCCGAGACCTCACCCGCTCAACACCTTCTACAGTGCTTAGCAGAGTAGGGCTTGCATGACTGCGTAATTTGCGCTGCCCCGGCCAATCGGAATTAAGAACAGAGAGACACGCCTTCCTTAGAAAAGCTGCCAGATGCCGCCATCCGCCAACAGCACAGTTCTTGTCGCTTTCCCGGTCCGGTTGAGCGAACTCTGATTGTCGGCTTCTGGCGAGACACGACGTTTGACGTGCCGTTTAGGAGTGGCGGCTAAGTCCCAGGTTCTGCGTTGAAATTGCGAATAAAATCTCAGCAGGCGTGGTCGTTAGCGATCGGGTGAGAGAATGAGCGAGGTGGCCACAGCCAATAAGCAGATCTTTTAGGGCTCTGACTCTCTAGGCCGTGTTGGTAAAAGATTTAACATAGGCGAATGGCGGCAATGTTGAGGAAGCTTGCGAACGATAGGAAGGTGTTGTCTTAGCGGGTGGCGATCCGGCGCTGCTGCTTGAGCTTTCCGAACATGCGCTCGACGCGGTTGCGGTCCCGGTAGCGGCGATAGTCGGGATGCTCGGGCACCTTGCGGTTCGAACGGGGCGGGATGATCGGCAGGATGCCCCGGACCAGCAAGGTCTCCCGGAAGCGATCACCGTCGTATCCCTTGCCCTCTCGGGCATCGTAATGGCTACCATTTCCAACTCCACGTCGAGGGACAATCCCCTGCGTCTCGCCTCGAGCCGGTCAGCGGTCCGTAGCGATATGCGGAGCATTTTAGATCGCGCAGTAGGCGAAACCAAAGCGGGCGCCGCTGGCACACATCGCGCATCAAGATTGTTCACGGAGAGCCGGCGTCACCACCAGAACACGGCACCGCGCCGATAGATACTCATCGGCCGCTGCCACTTGATTGCGATCTCTCGTGCGAGTTTTGTGAACGACCTTTAGGCTGGGCACGAACACTGGTGCACACAAAGGTGCACAGGCTGGTGCACGCTTTGGGACTCAAGGCTCCGAACGGCATCGCATCATTCCTCAAAAGTTGAGGAATTCTGCGGTCTTGCTCTGAGGAAGAGGGTCCACTGGTCGGGACGAGAGGATTCGAACCTCCGACCCCCACACCCCCAGTGTGATGCGCTACCAGGCTGCGCTACGTCCCGACACCAGTGGAGTGGGGCCTATAGGGGGAGCATTTGGGGCTGGCAAGCCGGTTTGGGACAAAGTCTTGCTGCCCCCTTTCCGCCTCCCGGTGCCCACGCAATTGCGGGGCGCTTGCAATGCTGCTAGGCGCGCCCACTTGAACGGCCACGGGCGCGCCCCTGGCATATCTTCAACAAGATCCTGACAGGCTTTATCGCATGACATTCGACCTTCTTGCCGCCGCTGCAGCGGGCGCCGCCGGTGCGCCGCCAGCCTGGATCAGCTTTCTGCCGATCATCGGCATGATCGCGATCTTCTGGTTCCTGATCATCCGCCCGCAGATGAAGCGACAAAAAGAGCATCAGACCAAGATTGCCGCCGTCAAGAAGGGCGATCAGGTCGTCACGGCTGGGGGCCTTGTGGCCAAGGTCATGAAAGTCGACGAAACTTACGTCGAACTGGAGCTTGGCACCAATGTCCGGGTTAAGGCTGTCAAGGCGACGCTGGGTGACATCATCCTGCCGGGCGGCAAGCCCGCCAACGACTGATCAGCGCCGCAAGGCTACGATCATCCTGACCTTTTGCGCGTGAGACCCTGACGCAATGCTCGAATTCCCGCTCTGGAAAAAGCTGTGGTTGTGGGGGCTGACCCTGGCCGCTTCGCTGCTTGCGCTGCCCTCGCTGTTCAATGTCGCGGGGATGGACTGGCCTTCGGCTTTGCCCAACCCGCAGGTCAATCTCGGGCTGGATCTGGCTGGCGGATCGCACCTGTTGCTGGAAGCGACCGCCGACGACGTGCGTAGCCAACGGCTGGACAACATGGAAGAAACCGTGCGCCAGTTGATGCGCGGCGCCACCCCCCGTATCCGGATTGGCGATGTGTCGACCGCAGGCGGGCAATTGTCTTTCATGCTTGAAAACGCCGCCGATATCGATCGGTCCCGCGGACTGATCGAACCTGTGATGCAGGGCCAGACCACCGTGCGTGAGTGGGATCTTCAGGTGGTGGATGGCCAGCGCGTGGTGCTGTCCCAGAACGAGGCCGGGGTCGAACAGGCGATCGATGATGCCATGACCAGCGCGACCGAGGTTGTGCGCCGCCGGATTGACGAATTGGGCACGCGTGAGCCGACGATCATTCGGCAGGGCGATACCCGCATCGTGGTGCAGGTGCCGGGCCTACAGGATCCGCAGGCATTGAAGGAACTGCTGGGTCAGACCGCGCAGCTCGAATTCAAGCTGGTGGCCGATCCCGCCGGATCGCAGGTTGGCACCGAGATTTTCCCCTATGCGGCCGGGACGCCGTTTGAAGGGCAGTTTGTCACTGTCCGCCGCCTCGGCGGTATTCGCGGCGAAAACCTGACCGGCGCGCAAGCCGGGGTCGATCCCCAGACCAATCAGAGCGTCGTCAACATCAGTTTCGATGCGCAAGGCGGGGCCAAGTTTGCCAAATTGACGACGGAAAACGTAAACAAGCCTTTTGCCATTATTCTTGATGGTCAGGTTCTGTCTGCTCCCAACATTAATGGGCCGATCATCGGCGGCAGCGCGCAGATTTCCGGCAGTTTTACGCCGGCGAGCGCGAACCAGTTGGCGATTGCCCTGCGCTCCGGTGCTTTGCCGGTGCCGCTGGCCATCGTTGAGGAGCGCACGGTCGGTCCGGATCTCGGCGCGGATTCGATCCGCAAAGGGCTGCTCGCCATGGCGATCGGCAGCATTGCGGTGATCGCGCTGATGATGGCGACCTATGGCCGTTTCGGCGTCTATGCGACCATCGCGCTGGTGTTCAACGTGCTGATGCTGCTGGGTCTGATGGCGCTGGGTGGATTCACGCTGACGCTGCCGGGGATTGCAGGCTTCGTCATCACCATCGGCGCGGCGGTTGATGCCAACGTGCTGATCAACGAACGGATCCGCGAAGAACGCGCACGGGGCCGCAGAGTCATCGCCGCGGTCGAGACCGGCTACAAAGAAGCCAGCCGCGCGATTTTTGACGCCAACCTCACCAACGTCATATCCGGGCTGGCGCTGTTCGCCTTCGGTTCGGGCCCGGTCAAGGGCTTTGCCGTGGTGCTGGTCGTCGGCATCATCACGTCGGTGTTCACCGGGGTGACGCTGACCCGCATGATGGTCGCCGGATGGCTCCGCAAGGCGCGGCCCAACGACATCACAATCTGAAAGGCACGAGACGATGAAACTCCTGAAGCTCGTTCCCGACAACACCAACATCAAGTTCCTGAAACTGCGCGTGCCGTTTTTCGTGCTCAGCATTGTGCTGATCCTGGGAAGCTGGGCCGCGGTCGCCGTCAACGGCCTCAATTTCGGAGTCGATTTTGCCGGCGGACAGGAAGTGCGCATGACCTTTGCGCAGCGCGACATCGCGCCGATCCCGCAGCTGCGCGAGCTGGTCGGCGGTCTTGGCTATGGCGAGCCGGTGGTGCAGGAATTCGGCGCGCCCAACCAGGTGTCGATCCGCGTTGCGCTACCCGAAGGGGCTGAGGACACCCCCGGCGCGGCCACCGCCATCGGCGACACAGTCATCAACGCGATTGCGCAGCAATATCCCGATGCACGCAAGGACGGGAACGACACCGTCTCGGGCAAGGTTGCCGGCGAGTTCCGTAATCAGGCGATCCTCGCGCTTCTGGCGGCCATGGCGGCGGTATCGCTGTATATCTGGGTCCGGTTTGAATGGCAGTTCGGTGTCGGCGCGATGTTTGCGCTGGTGCACGACGTTTCGGTGACTGTGGGCCTATTTGCGCTGACGCAGTTGGAGTTCAGCCTGCAGATCGTCGCGGCGATCCTGGCGATCATCGGCTATTCGCTCAACGATACCATCGTGGTTTATGACCGTATCCGCGAGAACCTCAAAAAGTTCCGCAAGATGCCGCTGCCAGAGCTGCTCGATCTTTCGGTCAACGAAACCCTGGCACGCACCGTGATGACATCGCTGACGCTATTCATCGCACTGATCCCGCTGCTGATCTTCGGGCCACCGAGCCTGTTCGGCATGGTCGCCGCGATCACCGCCGGCCTGTTTATCGGCACCTATTCGTCGATCTACATGGCAGGGCCGCTGCTGATCTGGATGGGGGTCACGTCGAACAGCTTCGTGCCGACTGAAAGCGCGGCGGACCGGCAGGAAAAGA
Organism: Erythrobacter sp. 'gip.4 top 5'; assembly: GCF_056495765.1. NCBI lineage: Bacteria > Pseudomonadati > Pseudomonadota > Alphaproteobacteria > Sphingomonadales > Erythrobacteraceae > Erythrobacter > Erythrobacter sp. 'gip.4 top 5'. The sequence goes on from NZ_CP200270.1 coordinate 1,700,436, forward strand.
TTGCCCGCGGTCAGACGTAAGCGCGGGGTCGAATTGGCAGGGCGGGGCGCTTATGCCCCGCCGGCCGCCAACCTTTCGTAATGCGCCGCCAGCGCTTCTGCGTTGGCGTCCCAACTGAAATGCTCAGTCAGCGCCGCGACAGCTTCGCGCGTTGGCGGGTTGTTCAGCACAGCGTTAATCCCGGCGGCCACGGCATGGGGGGTGCGGGCCACCAGGCGTCCGGCGGTATCGTTCGTAATCAGTTCGCGCGCGCCGCCGACATCGCTCGTCACCACCGGCGTCCCGCAGGCCAGCGCTTCGACCCAGGCATTGGCCAGTCCTTCGCTGACCGTGGGCAACACCATCACATCGGCGGCGGACAGGATCAGCGGCATCAGATTGTGATCGATCGAGCCGGCAAAATGCACGCGGTGCGCCATGCCTTCGCTGGCGGCAAAGGCGCGCAGCCGTGCTTCGTCTTCACCCTTGCCGATCAACACCAATCGCGCGCCGGGAATGTCGCGCAGCGCGGCGATGGCGATGTCCTGCCCCTTGCGCTGGATCAGTGCGCCCACACAGGCCAGCAAGGGCGCATTGTCGGGCATGTCGAAACCAAGTTCTCGGCTCAGTTGGGCGCGTAACTGGGTGTGTTCAAAGGGGCGAAAACGGTCTCGGTCCAGCCCGGTATAATGCACCGTGATCTTTGCGGCATCCATGCCCATCGCCGCCATTTGCCCGGCGAGATCATGGCTGACAGCCAGCAAGCCCGTGGCTGTGCTCGCCGCTGCGAGGATCTGCTGCCGGGCAAATTCGTGATCGCCCCAGAAGCTGATGTCGCTCCCACGGGCCTTGATCGACAGTGGCAGGCCGGTGGCCCTGGCGAGCTCGGCAGCAGCCGGCCCATCCGGGAAGAAAAACTGCGCGTCGAGAACATCGATCGGCGTTTCTGCGTGGATGCGGCTGACCAAGGGCAAGACAGCGCGGACGATCGCGCTTGCATTGCGGCGTGCGCCAATGCGGGGGATCAGAGTGAAATGCGGCCGATGGATACGAACGTCGCCATCCTCGCTTTGAGCAGGCAGGTCAGCCAGCGGGCGGTACCGCCCCAGCGCAAGCGGCGGCAGGCCGATCGGGCTGACCACTGTGACCCGCCAATCGCCGCGCTTGGCCAGCGCCTCCAGCGAGCGGGCGACAAAGGTGCCGAACCGCGGATTGACCGGGTTGGGATAGAGCGTGGAGAGGGCAAGGACGTGCTTCATGGCGATCTGCCTTAAACCGAGGCCATTAAAGCGGCCTGACCAGCATGAAGGCAACCGCAATCCAGGCCGGATTATCAACCACCACCTGCTTTTGCCCTGCACCTGGTGGCAGCAGGCCGACAAGCTTTCCGCGCCGGTCAATCAGCCGTCCAAAGGCAAAACGTCCGCCCGGCCGGGGCAACAGGCAATCGCGATTGATCGCGCCCGAAGCGTTTGCGGGATCAAGCGGGCGCAACCAGACCAGATCGCCCGGTCGGTATTCTCCGACACTGTCTTTCACTGTCAGCACCATCGGAACAGGGCCGTCCTCGCGGCTCAACTCATTCGGCATCACCGCCTCGCGTGGCATGGTGAGGGCTTCCGGCCCGGTGGCGGCGGTGAGTTCGGCCACGATTTGCGCCGCCGCGGCGGAGTCGGCGCGCATCAGGCTGGCAGGTTCGACGCCGAGTGCCGCAGCAATTCGGTTCATCCACGTCAGCGAAAGCTGCCGCATTCCGGTCTCCAGCCGCCCGATGGTCTGCGCGGTGGTGGGCGGATCGCAGGCGGCCCCCAGGTCGGCCAGCGTAAGCCCCTTGGCCTTGCGGATGTCGCGGATGCGATTGATCATGGAGTCTCGCTCAATTTAACCGTATTGGTTTTTTCTTTCCTACAGATGTGCGCGCTTGGCAAGTCGCCTTTTCTCATCCAGCGAAGGAAATCAGCATGAAACGCCAGTTGGTCGAACGCGAACTTACCCCTGAAGGCCCGCGCCGAGGTGGCAGCGAGGGTCCTGCCACGCCGCGGCGCACAGTGACGGTCAATCTTGCTGAAAGCCCGCTGGTCTGGCTCCATTCGCGCGGACACCTGTCCGACCGGTTGCTTGATGCAGGAGAGGCACTCATACCAAGTCCCATTGATCAGAACCCATGCGCCCATTGGCGCATGCCGATGGACATGATGCGCCAGGGCTGATCGACGAGCTTGTTCCAAGCGAAGCAGCAATGGTCGACGATGTCGTCGTAGGATGAGAAGATGCGGTTGGAGAGCCAGTTGTCGCGCATGAACTGCCAGACGTTTTCGACGGGGTTGAGCTCCGGGCACCTGGGCGGCAGCGGCATGAGAGTGATGTTGGCGGGCACGACCAGTTCCGCCGAGCCATGCCATCCGGCCTGATCGAGGATCAAGACGGCATGCGCCCCCGGCGCGACGTGGAAGGCGATCTCTTCGAGGTGCATGCTCATGGCCTCGCTGTTGCAACGGGGCATGACGATGCCAGCACCCTTGCCCTCGGCGGGACAGATGGCCCCGAAGATCCAGGCTGAGGCCCGGCGCTGGTCTTTGGGCGCACAGGGCCGGGTTCCGCGCTTGGCCCAGCGGCGGGTGAGCTTGGTCTGTTGGCCTATGCGCGCCTCATCTTGCCACCACAGTTCTATCGCGGTGCCGTGCGGCAAGGATAGTCGGATTTTTGCCAACTGGCCTGCGAAGTTTTTTTAAAATCGGCAATGTCATCCGCTTTCTGGCCACGATGACGAGGGCGGGCCGAGAGCTTGCGGAAGCCCAGCGCGCGCATCTCACGGCTCAGCGTCTGTTTGGTAATCGACAGGCCAAACTCATCCCACACCCACTGCGCCAGATCGATGAGACGCCAGCGGACAACCCCGTGCGCCGCAGGAATCGGGCCTGCTTCAACTTGCTGCGCAAGAGCGCGGCGCTGCTCATCGCTCAGAATCGAGACTTTGCCGGGGGCCTTGCGTGACATCAGCCCGTCCGGGCCATCAGCATTGAAGCGGATCACCCAATCCCGCACGACCTGCAGCGTCACGCCAGCCGCTTTGGCCGCTTCGCTCCGGCTGCTGCCGTCCAGGATCAAGCCCAACGCCAACAACCGCCGTACCTGATCCGGATCGTCACATCGTCGGGAAAATCGGCTCAAATCCCGCGAAGTGAAATCTGATCGAACACCAATCGCCGTCGCCATCGCAAGCCTCCTCGTGCTTGCTCCGGTGAATCAGAAAATCAGCGCCTTGGAAATCCCCCATGAGTCAGCCTCATCGGGATTTGGTATCAGAACCGATTATGAACGCGCACAGCTCTCACCCAATGTCACGATGCGCTGGGATCCGGTGCGTGTGAAATCGACGGGAGATCGGGGGTTGGCTCCGAGCGAGCGTCAGGTTGCAGCGCGCCAGCGGTTCGACGGGGCGATCATGGCTGCGGGAAGGGGGCTTGAGGACATACTATGGCGCGTGGTCTGTGCAGGCGAGGCGTTGCCCGAAGCGGAAAAGACCCTCGGCTGGCCAGCACGCAGCGGCAAGCTTGTGCTGCGCATCGCGCTGGAACGGGTGGCGGAGTTTTACCGGATCACCTGATGCCGACGGTGTGATTTTCGCTTTCTGGACAGTGTCTCATGTGTCTCCAACAGACCCGAACATTGCCGCGATCCGCGCCCGCAGGCCAGGCAGGATGTCCTGCTCGAACCAAGGATGCTTCCCCATCCAGATACGCGATCGCCACGCCGGATGGGGCAGGGCGATGGCCTTGTCGAAGGAGCCGAAGGCGCGCACGCGCTCGGTCATCGACCATTCCCGTGTTGCGGGCAGATAGCGGGCCTGCGCATGAATACCGACCAGCAAGGTGAGGCGATCCTTGGGCAGCACGTCGAGCACCGCGTCGTGCCACTGCGGGGCGCACTCCTTGCGGGGCGGGGCATCGCCGCCGCTCGCCTTGCCCGGATAGCAAAAGCCCATCGGCATCTGCGCAACCTGTGCGGGATCATAAAAGGTGGATTTGTCGAGCCCCAGCCAATCGCGCAGCCGATCGCCGCTGTCATCGTCCCACGGCACGCCGCTGGTATGAACCTTGGTGCCGGGTGCCTGACCGATGATCAGCAACCGGCTGGTGGCCGAAAACAGGGCAATGGGGCGCGGGCCAAGTGGCAAGTTTTCGGCGCACAGGGTACAGGCGGCGATCCGCGCCCGCAAGGATTCGATCGTGTCCCCCAGTGCGGGGGCGCTCACCCTTCGACCAGTTCGGCCAGCATAAGCCAGCGTTCCTCAGCCGCGTCCTTTTCCGCGCGTGCATTTTCGATGCCCTTGCTGATCGTCGCGAAGCGTTGCGGGTCTTTGGCGTATAGTTCCGGGTCGTTCAGCAAGGCCTCGCCCTTGGCGATGGCGGTTTCGAGTTCCGTGATCCTGTCAGGCAGGATTTCGTAATCGCGCTGGTCCTTGTAGGTGAGTTTGGCGGCGGCTGCGGGCTTGGCCAAAGGGGCTTTGCCGGTGTCTGTTTGCAGGTCGCTTGGTCGCGCTTGACCCCCGCCAGACCCGGTCTTGCCCGGCGTAAGCGGAGCTTTGCGCTTGGCCTCCCAATCGGCATATCCGCCCGCCACGATGTCCACCTTGCCCGACCCATCAAGGCCAAGCGTTACCGTGACCGTGCGATCGAGAAAGTCGCGGTCGTGGCTGACGATCAATACGGTGCCATCGAAATCGGCAATGACTTCCTGAAGCAGATCAAGCGTTTCAAGATCAAGGTCATTGGTCGGCTCGTCCAGCACAAGCAGGTTCGCCGTGCGGGCAAACTCGCGCGCGAGCAGCAGGCGTGATCGTTCGCCGCCCGAAAGAATGCCGATCTTGGTATCGACCAGGCCGGGATCGAACAGGAAGTCTTTGAGATACGCCTGAACATGCTTGCGGACCCCGCGAACGTCGATCCAGTCGCCCCCTTCGGCAAGGATCTGCCGCACGGTCGCGCCGGGTTCGAGCAGCGATCTTTGCTGATCGATCATCACGCCTGACAGCGTGCGGGCATGGCTGACCGTGCCGGTGTCAGGCTCCAGCTCTTTGGTGAGCAGCCGCAGCAAGGTGGTCTTGCCCGCGCCGTTCGATCCGACGATGCCGATGCGATCACCGTTCTGGATGCGCAGGGTGAAAGGCTTGATGATGGGGCGGTCGCCATAGGACTTGGAAATGCCTTCCGCGACGATCACCGATTTCGACTTGAAGTCATCATCGCTCGCCAGCTTCAGCTTGGCCGTCCCCGCACCCGAGATCATCGAGGCACGCGCCGCGCGCATTTGATAAAGCTTCTCCAGCCGCCCCTGGTTGCGCTTGCGCCGCGCCGTCACCCCGCGTTCGAGCCAATGTGCTTCCAGCTTCAACTTGGCATCCATCCGCTCTGCTGCGCGGGCTTCTTCGGCGTAGACCTGGTCTTCCCACGCCTCGTACCCGCCGAAGCCCACCTCCTTGCGGCGGATCGTCCCGCGGTCGAGCCACAGGGTTGCGCGGGTGAGACGGGTGAGAAAGGTACGGTCGTGGCTGATGGTGATGAAAGCACCGCGATATCGCGAGAGCCAGTCTTCGAGCCAATCAATCGCGGCCAGATCGAGGTGGTTGGTCGGCTCGTCCAGCAGGATGAGATCGGGGTCTTGCGCCAGAGCGCGAGCAATGGCGGCGCGGCGCCGTTCCCCGCCGCTGGCGGTCTCGGCTTCACGGTTCATTTCGATGCCGAGCTGCCCAGCGATGGCATCGACTTCATGCGCGGCCGGCGCATCTTCGCCGCTCAGCGCCCAATCCATCAGCGTCGCATGGCGCGAGAAATCCGGATCTTGTTCGAGGAACACAATCCGCGTTCCCGGCTTGACCCGCCGCTGGCCGCGGTCCGCTTCGATCTTGCCGGTGATGATCCGCAACAAGGTGGTCTTGCCCGCGCCGTTCCGGCCGATCAGCGCCAGCCGGTCGCCTGGCATGACGTGCAGATCAATCGGGGTCGCGCCGCTTGCCGGTTTCGGGCCGCCAAACAACCAGCGCCCACCTTGTTGCAGGGAGATGCCTTCAAGCGAAAAGATAGGGGGCTGTGCCATGGAGCGCGGCAAGTAAGGGCAGAGCTTGCGCGCCACAAGCCCCACGCAGCATCGGGGTGTGATGCAATGCCTGCAACTGTTCAGTCCCGCGAAAGCTGAACAGGTCCAGAGGCGCGACCAATTGGAGGACGACCCACATGATGAAACCTGCACTCGTTTTTATGGCCGCTTCGGCACTCACGCTGCCTGCCAACGGACTTGCGGCCGCCAACATCGAGATCGATTCGAGCGGCCCGGTGGTTGAACTCAACGTCTATGAAAGCGTCGATGTCGCCCCGGATACTGCTACCATTGGTGCAGGCGTTTCCACCGAAGCGCCAACGGCGACCGAGGCGCTGCGACAGAATTCGGCAGAGATGCAAAAGGTGATTGCAAGGATCAAGGCGCTGGGGATTGCCGAGAAGGATATTCAGACGACCGGCATCAACGTGAACGCCCGCTATGATTACGATCAGGCGACGCAGCGTCAGGTGTTCCGTGGCTATCAGGCATCGAACCGGGTCAGCGTGATTCTGCGCAAGATTGACGATACGGGCCGCGTCCTGGATGCGCTGGTCACGGCCGGAGCGAATGATATCAGCGGGCCCAATTTCAGCATCGACGATGATACGGTCGCCAAGGCTGCGGCCCGCACGCGCGCAGTTGAGCGGGCCAAGGCGCAGGCCCAGTCCTATGCTGCCATGCTTGGCTACGACGGGGTAAAGGTGCTTGCCATCAATGAAAGCATGGCCGGAAACGGGCCGATGCCGGAAATGGCCAAGGGTCGCGGGATCGTGCTCCAGTCAGCGGATGCCGCGCCGGTGCAGCCCGGCATGGTGCAGGCCGGGGTGAACGTCGCAATCACATACGAGCTGGTCAGCAACGGCGCTGAGCCGGCGCAATAAAGCCATTCACGGCTTGTTCAATGGAACCGGACTAGGCATGATGTTGTCATGAAACGCTTCTTTTCGCTCTCTCTTGGCCTGTCTGCCGCACTCGTTCTGACCCATGCGCCCGCTGCGGCGCAGGAACAGGTGCGCGGCGATCAGGGCGAGGCGCGGCGTGAGGCGCAGGCGGGTAACATCATGCGCTCTGGCGAGATTGAAGCCAAAATCCTGCCGATGATGAAGGGCGCTGAATATCTGGGTTTTGCCTATGATTCGACCGCACGAGCCTACCGGCTCAAGTTCATCAAAGAAGGCCGTGTCACCCATGTCGATGTCGATGCACGCACAGGGCGTGTCATCGGCCGTTCGCGCTGACGGACCGGCTGGGATGCGTGTTTCGCGGGGGAAAGCCCTTATTCAAGGTTGGCCCGGTTGCTTGACGCTGGCCCGTCAAAAGCGCACGACCCCCAACGAAACAATGCTTGGAAATGGTGGATCATGCGCATTCTGATCGTCGAAGACGAACCGACCCTTGGCGCGCAGCTCAAAACGACACTCGAAGGGCAGGGCTATGCCGTCGATCTCGCTGTCGATGGCGAGGACGGGCACTTCATGGGCTCGACCGAGGATTACGATGCTGTCGTGCTCGATCTGGGCCTGCCGGAAATCGACGGGTTGACCGTGCTTGGCATGTGGCGGCGCGAGGGGCGCGCTTTCCCGGTGCTGGTTCTGACCGCGCGCGATTCATGGTCAGACAAAGTTGCTGGGTTGGATGCCGGCGCCGACGATTATCTTGCCAAGCCGTTCCAGACTGAAGAACTGATCGCTCGTCTGCGTGCGCTGATCCGCCGCGCTTCGGGTAACACCTCGTCGGAACTGACCGCAGGCGATGTCCGGCTGGACACCCGTTCGGGCCGGGTCACGCTGGATGGTGAACCGGTCAAGCTCACGGCGCAGGAATACAAGCTGTTGAGCTACCTCATGCATCACAAAGGCAAGGTGGTCAGCCGCACTGAGTTGATCGAACACATTTATGATCAGGATTTCGATCGCGATTCGAACACGATCGAGGTGTTTGTCACCCGCATCCGCAAGAAACTTGGCGCAGACGTGATAACGACCATCCGTGGCCTCGGTTACAGCCTCGACGACCCTGCCGACCAACCGCGCGCCTGAGGCAGCGGTTCAAGGCGGCGACGCGCCTACGCTCCTGCCTGCGGGTGAGGGCGGAGCAGTGCCTGGCGACCTGGCCGATAGTGTTGATGCCAAACAACCACGCGCCAGCCTTGCGCGGCGTATGGGGATCATTGCGGCGGGGTGGATTTTCGTCCTTCTGCTTGGTGGCGGTATTGCGCTTGAACGCACGCTGACCACGCAGGTTGAGGCCAATTTCGACGAACAACTCGATTACATCCTCACCGCCATGATCGCTTCGGCCGAGATCGATGGGAGCGGTGAGGTCTATTTCTACCGTACGCTTGGCGATCAACGGTTTCTGGAGCCAGGCAGCGGACTTTACTGGCAGATCAGCGGCGGAAATTACGAGCCCTGGCCGTCGCGCAGTCTGTGGGATCGCACGCTGACGTTGCAGAGCGCTGCGTCACAGGGCGAGCAATTCGATAGCGAAGTCAACTTCTTCCACTCGGACCAGTTCGCTGGCGAGCGGTTGCGCATTGCCGAACGCACGGTGATCCTTCCCGGCAGCGAAACCCGCTGGACCTTTGCCGTTGCCAGCGCGACGGAACAGATGGACACGCAGGTCGGGCGAGTGCGCCTGATCCTGATCTGGAGCTTTGCCGTGCTGGGCCTTGGCCTGCTGGTGATGACGTTGCTGCAAATCCGCTACGGCCTCTCGCCTCTGCGCCGCGTACGCGCCGCAATCCAGAATTTGCGCACAACCGGCGCAAACCGCATCACCGAGCCGTTGCCGCTCGAAGTGCAGCCGCTGGTGGAGGAATTGAACGCCCTGCTGGAACATTCCGAGCGTCAGGCAGAGGAGGCCCGGCGCCATGCAGGCAACCTCGCTCACGCTTTGAAAACTCCGCTGACTGTGCTCACCAATGCCGCCACCGCCCGTGCGCCCAATCTGGGCGAGGCGGTGATGCGCGAAACCCGCACGATGCAGCGCCATGTCGACCACCATCTTGCCCGTGCGCGCGCCGTGGGCCGTCGTGCGGTGGGCCATGCGCGCACCAATGTGATGGACAGCGCGCAGGCCGTACGCCGCGCTGTCGAGCGGCTCTATCCCGAAGGCCGGCTCGACATTGCCGGATGCAAGGCCGCCACCGTTGCGTTGGAGCGGCAAGATCTGGACGAACTGCTTGGCAACCTCATAGAAAATGCCGCCAAATACGGCGGTGGTAGCGTCTTTGTCACCATTGACCCCGATGAGTGCGAGGCGCCGCGTGATGCCAAAATGTGCCTCATCTGGATCGAAGATGACGGCGCCGGAATCCCCGAAGCCGAGCGCGTCCGCATCTTTGATCGCGGAGCGAGGCTGGATACCGACAAGCCTGGGACCGGACTTGGCCTCGCAATTGTGCGCGATGTGGCGGAAATCTATGGCGGCAGCGTCACGCTTGGCACCAGCGAGGATCTGGGCGGCCTGCTGGTCGAACTGCGACTGCCGCGCGTAAATTGACGACAGACATCTCGCGAAGGGTTTGTCGTTCCTGTTCGTTGGATGTGCAACAATTAGGCCTGAGTCTCACGCAGGCAGGGCATTTCCGACACGCAAGATGACTGTAAATGGCGCGCCTCTGACCACCGCTAATCCCGTTTTCTGCCCGGTCGATGCCACAACGGTGGCGGATCGGTTGGCCGCGCGGGAGAGCTCAGCTGTACGCTGGGCGATGATACGCCATGCCGCGGTTTTTGCCGAAAGGTATCTGATTGGTAGTCCGGCGGCGCCAAACGTACGATTCGGAGGCTGGACAAGCTGGGTGGTGGCCAATCTCGCCATCGTTCATCTGCAACGCAGCAGGCGTCTGGTGGATGGTCAAGTGATTAATATGATTTGGTTTTTTGAGGAACTCCGGCATGATCCTATTCCGAACCAGCATTGTCGCTGTCGCAGCCTTAGTCGGGGGATGCGCTTCAGGTGACAGCCTAGATGGTCAGCGCACCGTGTTCAGTAATCCCCATGTTCTGCCGGAAATCGACCGGCGCGGTATCGGGCCCCAATGCGATGTCAATTTTGGCCGGGATGCGACCTGTCTGAGCGGATCGTTGATTTATTCCGGACAGGGCCGCCAGGCTTCGCTTGGCAAAGGTGAAAATGTTCGTCTTACCCGAGCACAGGCGCGGATCCTGCGCGAACGCGCCGAGTTAATCGAAGCTGCGCGGACCTCGCCGCCACTACCACCGCCATCGGAGCCGACGCTTCCCACACCAGATCATGATAAGCCTTAACCCGCCGCTGCGCGTTCGTGGTGCCGGATCACTTCCTCGATGATGAAGCGCAGAAACTTTTCGGAGAACTCCGGGTCCAGATCAGCCTCCTCCGAAAGCTTTCTCAACCGCGCGATCTGGCGCGCTTCGCGATCGGGATCGGCCGGAGGCAAGGTTGCCTTCGCCTTGTACTCCCCTACCGCCTGCGTGATCCGGAACCGCTCGGCAAGGATATGAATCAGCGCGGCATCGATGTTGTCGATGCTTTTGCGGAAAGCGGTGAGCACCGGATCAGGTGCCAGGTGGGCGTGCGGATCATGCTGCATAATGCGCAAAGCTAGCAGCAATTCTGCGCTTGCCAAGCATGTCGGCCACCCCCTAATGCCTGCGGGATATGAGTGCCGACATTCTCCCCCTGCCGCGCAAGGCGCCGACACTCGATCCGATGCTGTCGTTGACCGCTAACGGCATGAATGCCGTCAACGCTGTGATCCTTGATCGGATGCAGAGCGAAATCCCGCTGATCCCACGCCTGGCCGGGCACTTGATTTCGGGCGGGGGCAAACGGTTGCGGCCGATGCTGACGCTCGCCGGCGCGGAACTGGTGGGCTACAAGGGCACGCGCCATCACAAACTGGCGGCGGCGGTCGAGTTTATCCACACTGCCACATTGCTACACGACGATGTCGTTGATGGCAGCGAATTGCGGCGCGGCAAGGCGGCGGCCAACATTATCTTTGGCAATCCGGCCACCGTGCTGGTGGGCGACTTCCTGTTCAGCCGCGCGTTTCAACTGATGACAGAGGACGGATCGTTGCGCGTTCTCGCCATCCTCAGCCGCGCCAGCGCGGTCATTGCTGAAGGCGAGGTTTCGCAGCTTTCCGCCCAGCGCCAGATCGCCACGAGCGAAGAACAATATCTCCACATCATCGGTGCCAAGACCGCGGCCCTGTTCGCCGCCGCGAGCCAGATCAGCGCCGTGGTAGCGGAATGTTCGGACGATCAGGAACGCGCGCTCGAAGCCTATGGCCGCAACCTGGGCGTCGCCTTTCAGCTCGTCGACGATGCGATCGATTATGATTCCGATGCCGCCGAAATGGGCAAAGACCAGGGCGACGACTTCCGCGAAGGCAAGATGACACTGCCGGTGATCCTTGCCTATGCCCGCGGGAACGAGGACGAACGCAAGTTCTGGCAAGACGCGATCATCGGGCATCGCACGTCAGACGCGGACCTTGCCCACGCCATCGCGCTGATTGGCAAGCACAATGCGCTCGAAGAAACCCGCGAGCGCGCTCGTCATTTCGCGCAGCGGGCAATCGATGCCATTTCGATCTTCCCTGACGGCAAGGCCCGTTCGGCCATGGCCGAAGCGGCGCAATTCGCCGTAGCGCGCGGGCATTAGACCGACCCTCAGTTCGCCCTGAGCTTGTCGGAAGCGAACCGGGGCGTTGTGCAAAGGCTGCCCTTCTTCTAGCCGGTTGGTGTGAGCCAAGACCTCCCCATCCACGCCGTCCTGCCCGCGATCCGCGCCGCGCTCGCAGGGCAGGGCGCAGGCGTGCTGATTGCGCGGCCGGGGGCCGGCAAGACCACCGCTGTCGCGCCCGGTCTGCTGGCTCAGCCATGGTGCACAGGCCAGATCATTCTCACCTCGCCGCGGCGCGTTGCTGCGCGGGCCGCAGCGGAGCGCATGGCCGAAGTGCTGGCCGAAAAGCCGGGCGAAACCGTGGGCTACATGACCCGGCTGGACAGCAAGGTTTCAGCGCGCACCCGCATCCTCATCGTGACCGAGGCGATCCTGGTGAATAGGCTGGTGGACGATCCGGAGCTTCCCGGCGTTTCTGCGCTGCTGTTTGACGAAGCGCATGAACGCAGCCTCGATAGCGATCTCGGTCTGGCCTTGGCGCTCGAAACCCGCGCCGTGCTGCGCGAGGATCTGCGCGTGTTGGTGATGTCTGCCACCATCGATGGTGCGCGCTTTTCGCACCTTTTGGGGGACAGCGCGGCGGTGATCGAAAGCGAGGGGCGCAGTTTTCCATTGTCGATCAAATGGCTTGGCGGCGATGCGGCACAGAATATCGAAGACCGGATGGCGGCTGCCGTGCTGACCGCATGGCGTGAGGAAAGCGGCGACATTCTCGCCTTTCTGCCCGGTGTTCGCGAAATCGAGCGGCTTCGTGAACGGCTGGAGCCGCGCCTCACCGACGTGCCGATCCACGCGCTCCACGGCCAGATCGAACCGGCAGCCCAGCGCGCTGCCATTCGCCGCGATGCGCAAGGCCGCCGCCGCATCGTGCTGGCCACCGCCATCGCCGAGACATCGCTGACGCTCGACGGGGTGAGCGTGGTGGTCGATTCCGGCTTGGCGCGGCTGGCGGAGTTTGATCGTGCGGCAGGCACCACGCATCTTGTCACGCGGCGCGCGTCGCAGGCGTCGGCGGCGCAGCGGGCCGGGCGTGCGGCGCGGCAGGGGCCGGGGGTGGCCTATCGCTTGTGGGAGGAGGCAGGCCATGCTGGCCGTCCGGCGTTCTCACCGGCTGAAATTCTGCAGGCTGATCTTGCACCCTTGCTGCTGCGGCTGGCCAAGTGGGGCTCGATCAATCCGCGGGCGTTGCCATGGTTAGACCCGCCGCCCGAAGCCTCGCTGGCAGCGGCGCGGACCGCGCTGGAGGCGCTGGGCGCGCTGGATGCAGGCGCACGGATCACGCCGCTGGGCGAGGCGATTGCCGCGCTGCCGATGGCGCCTGATCAGGCCGCCGCCGTGCTCCACGGTGCGCAGGCAGGCTGCGGCGCGGATGCGGCGCGATTGGTGATGCTGTTGCAGGAACGCGGGCTAGGCGGGCGGAGCGAGGATTTGGTTCAACGCCTCAGCCGCTGGCGCGGTGATCGCGCGCCGCGCAGCATATCAGCACAGCGCATCGCCGAGGGGTGGGCCAAGCAAGCGGCAAAGCTGACAAGCGTCATCGGTTCCAGTCCTGCCAACGATGCAGCCGAAGCACTGGCGCTTGCCCGCCCGGACTTTGTCGCGCGCCGCCGCGACCCCGCTGGGGAGAACTGGGTCAGTGCAGGCGGGCGGGGCTATGTGCTCGATCCAGCCTCACCGCTTGCCCGCGCAGAATGGATCGTGATTGGCGACGCACAGGGGCAGGCCAAGGGCGCGCGCATCACAGCAGGGGCTAAAATTGCCGCCGATCGCATTGCGGTGTTATTTGCCAAGCAATTGCAGGAACGCATTTCAACCCGCTGGAATAATGACAAGGATCGTGTCGAAGCGCGGCGCGAACGGCGGCTCGGCGCGATCGTGCTGACCAGCGTTCCGGAACCCGCGCCAGACCCTGCGCTGTTTGTGGATATCCTTGTGGGCAAGGCTGTGGAGCGGCTGGGGACGATTTTGCCGGACGGCTTTCTTGCGCGCGCGCGGTTCGCCGGGGTCGAAGTGCTTTCACCTGAGGCTTTGCGGGAACGGGCGGGGGAGTGGCTCGCGCCGGTGCTGGCCGGGCGACGCGACTGCGATTTGCCGCCGCACCGGTTTGCGGATGCCGCGCTGGGCCTGCTTGACTGGAATGCCAAAGCGGCGCTTGATCGGGCTGCGCCCATGCATTTTACCTCGCCCGCTGATACGCGCCATGCCATCGACTATGCGGGCGACGATGCGCCGAGTGTCGAGGTGCGGGTGCAGGCGCTGTTCGGGCTGGATATGCAGCCGATGATCGGCATGACTCCGCTGTTGCTTAAGCTGACCAGCCCCGGCGGGCGTCCGGTCCAGTCGACTCGCGACCTGCCCGGTTTCTGGCGCGGTAGCTGGCGCGATGTGGTCAAGGACATGAAGGGCCGCTATCCTAGGCACCGCTGGCCAGATCAGCCGTGGTTGGAAAAGCCGAGCATGAAGACCAAAAACGCCTTCAACCGCAGCCATTCGTGATCTAAAGGATAAAGCATGAGCGCACGCATCTTTCAGAAGCCCAAGCACGCCATGCAGTCCGGCAAGGCGCACACGGATGAGTGGGTGCTGGAATTTGAACATTCCGAGGCGCGTTTTGCTGACCCCTTAATGGGTTGGACCGGATCGGGCGATACGCAGTCGCAGGTGCACTTGACCTTTCCCTCGAAGGACGCGGCCAAAGCCTATGCCGAAAAATATGGCATAGCCGCGCGCGTTTACGCGACACCGCCCAAGCGGCTGAAGCTGCAGGCCTACGCGGATAATTTTCGCTGAGTTGATTTCCGCCTATCCTTGCGCCATAGGATACGCCGGGAGTCGGGTGGACGTTTGCGTTCGCTCACCGGGTCAGGTCCGGAAGGAAGCAGCCCAGGTGAATTGCGGCGGGTCGCTCGGCTCCTCTTTTGCACGTATTCGCAGCCTCGCGCACCATGACAAAACGTCACCGAGCGCCTAGCTTGTCGAGATGACCGATTCCGATCCCGAACTGCCTGAGCAGACTGGCAATGCCCCCACGGCGGTCGAACTGGAATCGGCAGGTCAGAATGCGCTGTTTGATGACCCCGCGCAGCCCGCGCCAGACCCGGTCTTGCCTCAGCCAGGCCCCGCTTTGACGCCGTTAGACCCGACCTTGCTCAAGCCAGACCCGGCCCAGACCGCCGCATCAGCGCAACCCTATCGCGTTTTGGCGCGCAAATATCGCCCGCAAACCTTTTCCGAACTGATCGGGCAGGAAGCGATGGTGCGTACTCTTGCCAACGCGATTGCGCGGGACCGGCTGGCACATGCGTTTCTGATGACGGGTGTGCGCGGGGTCGGCAAAACCTCGACTGCGCGGCTGATCGCCAAGGCGCTGAATTGCATTGGGCCGGATGGGCAAGGCGGGCCGACCATCGATCCCTGCGGCGTATGTGGCCCCTGTGTGGCTATCGCGGAAGGGCGCCATATCGATGTTATCGAGATGGACGCCGCGTCCAATACCGGCGTCGATGACGTGCGCGAGATCATCGAGCAGGTGCGCTATACTGCCGTTTCGGCGCGTTACAAAATCTACATTATCGACGAAGTTCACATGTTGTCGCGTAATGCTTTCAATGCTTTGCTTAAGACACTTGAGGAACCGCCGCCGCATGTGAAGTTCCTGTTCGCTACGACCGAAGTCGACAAACTGCCGGTCACGGTGTTGAGCCGGACGCAGCGTTTTGATCTGCGCCGCATCCCTGCACCGATGCTGGCCGAACACTTTGCACGGATTTGCGCTCTGGAAGGTGTCGAAGCCGAAGGGGAGGCGCTCGGCATCATCGCTGCGGCGGCTGAGGGATCGGTCCGCGATGGGCTTTCGATCCTCGATCAAGCCATCGCGCATGCTGATCTAGACGGTGAGGGCCAGGTGACCGGCAGCCGGGTGCGTGACATGCTGGGTCTTGCCGACAAAAGCGCGCAGAGGCGCGTGCTCGGACATCTTTTGTCCGGCGATGCCAAGGCGTTGCTTGCTGCCGTTGACGAGCAGTATGCTCTAGGTGTGGAGCCGTTGGCGCTGATGCGCGCGCTGATGGATTTGACCCACCGCGTGACGTTGTCGCAGGTCTCGGGTAGTGAGCCGGACGTGCCGGCAGAGGATGAACGTACTGCGCTTAGTGACTTTGCCACGAGGCTCGGCGCGGGAGAGCTGCACCGGCTGTGGCAATTGTTGCTGAAGGGCCATGACGAGGTGCGCACCGCCCCTGATCCGCTGGTGTCGCTCCAGATGGCCTTGCTGCGTATTCTTCACGCGGCGCAAATGCCCGATCCGGGCAAGCTTGCCCGGCGGATCGAAGAGTTGGCCGCAAACGGTCCGGCCCCCGCGGCGGCTGGCGCTTCAAACGAAAGCGCTGCGGCTAACCCAACGCCCGCCGCAGCGTCACCCGCGCCAGAATGGACCAAGCTTGTCGATGCGGTTGATGCGGCCGGCCAATTGCGCGTTGCGCAGATGATGCGAGATCGGGTGCGGGTTATCGAGATCGCTCCGGAACGCCTGATTTATCAGCAAGCTGACAATTTTCCCGATGACCCTGCGCCCGACATTCGTGAGGCGCTATTCAAGGTGACGGGCAAGCGTTGGTCGATTGAGCGTGGCACCGGAGAGGCCCGGCCATCCTTGCGCGAGATCGCGGAATCCGAAGTCGCCGCAAAGGACGCCCGAATTCGCTCCGACCCATTGGTCAAGGCCACGTTCGAGGCCTTTCCCGATGCCGAATTGATCACAACCCACAGCCGCGCCGCACGTGCCGGCGCTGGCAATCCCCCCTGGAATTGAGGAGTTCCCCCGCGATGAAATCGATGGAAGAAATGATGGCAGCCGCCCAGCAGGCGGCAGAGACCATCCAGAAGCAGATGAACGATATGCAGGTGAAGCTGGATTCGATCGAGGTCGAAGGCTCGGCGGGTGGCGGCTTGGTGAAGGTCCGTGCCAGCGCCAAGGGCCGAATCCTTGGAGTTGCGATTGACGACAGCCTGATAGTGCCTGACGACAAGCAGATCCTCGAGGACCTCGTCGCAGCCGCTTTCAACGACGCGCGCGACCGGGCTGATCGGGTTTCGGAGCAACAGATGCGCGAGATGCAAGGCTCGATGGGTCTTCCGCCAGGCTTCAATTTGCCGGGACTTGGTTGAAAGGAAGCGTCTGGGTGGTCCGGCGAATGCTAGACCACCTTACGGCCAAATCCGCCGTGTGTGCGGGCGCGGTTATGACGGGGCATAAGACCTGTCGCTGCATCGTTCTGTGCCTGCGCCATGCCGCCCTCGCGTCGCGCCATGTAACGCGCAAATGCCGCGTCGGCATCGAAGTCCGATAGCGGAGGCAATTCCTTTGTCCCGGATGGAACGCTGGCGCTCGGAGCGGCCGGGGGTGTTTCGACCTTGCGATTTCGGCCCCTAGTCACCACCCAGACATCGCCGATTGCGCTTCGCAAGGCACGCCAGAAGCAATATTGTCCCAGACTTCCAATGATCAGTACTGGAAGATAGCCCGACAAGCCGAAGTTCATGCCGATTCCCGCGGTTTCGGACTGGCTGAGCAGCGCGGCCAAGCCGGTCAAAGCAAGCCCGCTGAGAATCCAAACTGCGGTCGTCATAGTTTGCCTCAATCAATCCATGGCAGAGGATAACGCACGAGCGTTAACGCCTCGCCTCTTGCTCCACAGCTTCTTCCGAAAAAGTCATTGCGGGGTTCGGAGGCCCTCCCCATATTCTGCGCAAAGGCGCTCTCGTTCACCCGATAACGGGGAGCACCGCGGATACAGAAACATGACTCAGACTTACCCCCTCCTCGCGCTGCGCGATATTGTTGTATTCCCCGGCATGGTCGTTCCCCTTTTCGTAGGACGCGATAAGTCGGTCGCAGCGCTCGAAGCGGCCATGGAGGCTTCCAAGGATATCGTTCTTCTTGCTCAGCTTGATCCGGGTTGTGATGATCCCGACGGCGACGATCTCTATGATGTGGGCGTAATTGCGCAGGTGCTTCAGTTGCTGAAGTTGCCCGATGGAACCGTGCGCGTGCTGATCGAAGGTAAGTCGCGAGCCCGGCTCTCGGCGCTTGAAGATGTTGGCACGTATCTGCTGGCAGAGGTGGAGGACGTTGATCCCGAAACTGTTTCGGGCAGCGAAGTAACCGCATTGATGCGTCAGGTCACGGAGCAATTCGGCGAATATGCGAAGCTGAACAAGAAGCTGGGAGAAGATGCCGCAATTGATCTTTCGGACATCGATGATGCCGGGCAACTGGCGGATACCATCGCGGCGGCCCTTAGTGCCAAGGTTTCAGACAAGCAGGCGTTGTTGACGGAAGGTAACCCCTTGAAGCGCCTGGAACTTGTCATGGCGTTCATGGAAGGTGAGTTGTCGGTTTTGCAGGTCGAACGCAAGATCCGCGGCCGGGTCAAACGCCAGATGGAAAAAACTCAGCGAGAGTATTATCTCAACGAGCAGATGAAAGCGATCCAGTCCGAGCTTGGCGGAGGGGACGAAGGTGAGGGCAACGAGATTGCCGAGCTGACCGAGAAGATCGAAAAGACCAAGCTTTCCAAGGAAGCCAAGGCCAAGGCTCACGCGGAGCTCAAGAAGCTGCGGTCGATGCAGCCGATGAGCGCCGAGGCAACCGTGATCCGCAACTATCTCGACGTGCTGCTCGGCCTGCCGTGGGGCAAGAAGTCGAAGTTGAAGAAGGACATCGCCCAGGCGCAAGCGGTGCTCGATGCCGATCACTACGCGCTGGAGAAGGTGAAGGATCGGATCGTCGAATATCTTGCTGTTCAGGCGCGCACGAACAAACTGAAGGGACCGATCCTGTGCCTCGTCGGACCTCCGGGCGTCGGCAAGACCTCGCTTGGCAAATCGATTGCCAAGGCGTGCGGGCGCGAATTTGTGCGCCAATCGCTGGGCGGGGTGCGGGACGAAGCCGAAATTCGCGGCCACCGCCGGACCTATATCGGCTCAATGCCGGGCAAGATCGTTGCCAACCTGAAGAAGGCCGGCACGTCAAACCCGCTGTTTCTGCTCGATGAGATCGACAAGCTTGGTCAGGATTTCCGCGGCGATCCGGCGTCGGCGCTGCTTGAAGTGCTTGATCCGGAACAGAATTCCAAGTTTCAGGACCACTATCTCGAACTCGATCTCGACCTGTCGGACATCATGTTCGTATGCACGGCAAACAGCCTCAATCTGCCGCAGCCGCTGCTTGACCGGATGGAGATCATCAGGCTCGAAGGATACACCGAAGACGAGAAGGTCGAAATCGCCCAGCGTCACCTCGTTGAAAAGCAGGTCGAAGCCCATGGTTTGAAAAAATCGGAGTTTACGCTGGAGGAAGAGGCGCTTCGCGACCTTATCCGCTACTACACCCGAGAAGCCGGTGTGCGGACGCTTGAGCGCGAAATCGCCAAGTTGGCGCGCAAGAGCCTGCGCCAGATTCTTGAAAAGAAAGCGACCAGTGTCACCATCACGGCAGATAATCTGGGTGATTTCTCCGGCGTGCGTCGCTTCAAGCACGGTGTGTCGGAGGAGGAGGCGCAGGTTGGCGCAGTGACCGGGCTTGCATGGACATCGGTGGGCGGCGAATTGCTGACTATCGAAAGCGTCACCACGCCGGGCAAGGGTGAGGTGAAGACCACCGGCAAGCTGGGCCAGGTGATGAACGAAAGCGTTTCGGCCGCATTCAGTTTTGTGAAGGCCAGGGCGCCCGCCTATGGCATCAAGCCCAGCCTGATCAATCGTAAGAATGTGCACATCCATCTCCCCGAAGGCGCGGTGCCCAAGGACGGGCCAAGCGCCGGGATCGGGATGGTTACCTCGATTGTGTCAACGTTCACCGGGATCGCGGTACGCCCGGACGTGGCGATGACTGGTGAGGTCACACTGCGAGGCCGGGTGCTCCCTATTGGCGGATTGAAGGAAAAGCTGCTGGCCGCGCTGCGTGGCGGCATAAAGATCGTTCTCATTCCCGAGGATAACGTGAAGGACTTGGCCGAAATCCCCGCCAATGCCAAAGAGGGGCTTGAAATCGTGCCCGTGTCTCATGTTGACGAGGTGCTCGCGCGAGCATTGGTCGAGCCGCTTGAGGCAATCGAATGGACCGAAGCCGATGATCTTGCGAGCCAGCCTGTAGCTGCTCAGCCCGCAGTAAATCCGGCAAGCTCAGAGGTGCCAACTGCGCATTGAGCCGCTAGAAGGCGTCCACTTGCCGTGATTCGCGGCAGGGTCACGCCTTTCCGGAGACGGCATTCATCATACTGAGGAGCGTTTGACTCACGTTGGGCGCTCAGACAATTTCGGCTGTCTGCAAGGCCTGATCGGCTCGCCTATTTGCCTTTGACAGCCCGTCAAAAAACGTTTCAGTCTGTCCGTTTCCAAGATGCGCGATTCATCACGATCAATGAAATCCTGAAGTGAGGGGGTTCCCAGATGAACAAGAACGACCTGATCAGCGAAGTCTCAGCCGCGAGCGGTCTGTCAAAGAACGATGCTTCGAATGCCGTAGAGAGCGTCTTTGACGCAATCACCAAGGCTCTTTCGGGGGGTGACGAAGTGCGCTTGGTCGGCTTCGGCACCTTTTCGGTTGCCAAGCGCAAGGCATCGACCGGACGCAACCCACGCACCGGCGAACCGATGACGATCAAGGCTTCGAACCAGCCCAAGTTCAAGGCCGGCAAGGGTCTGAAGGACGCAGTCAACTAAACCGTTCTCCAATCGGCTGCCTGTTCGAAAAGGCAAGGAAACCCTGTCTGCCCTGTGGCTGGCCGGGTTTTTCTTTGCCTTTGCCCTCGATATCCGGGCGTGTCGGCAGTCAGATTGGTCGGGACTTGGCGCTTCAGCGACGAGACGGGCCAAGTTATCATTGTATTTTTCGATGCAACTGGCGAAATGCCCGTGCTCATTTGCGCAAGGTTTATTTGACCGCTAAAAAGGTCTCCCTTTTGGGGCGAGAGGTAAAGCCGTTTGGCTCGGTAACGGCAAGTTCGGACTTGAACTTTCCTGACGATCTGAAGCAGCCGGGCAATGCCAGCGCAAAGCCAGTCAGCACTGCATGGCGCAAACGCGAATAATTGAAGGGGTGGACATGGAAACGCACCCCTTGCCCGAGCATCTAAGCTCGCGTCGCCACCGCATAAAGCGCAATTGCCGCAGCGTTAGAAACATTCAAGCTTTCGATTGCCGACGAAATCGGCAATTTGGCGAGGACATCGCAATGGGCTGCGATATTCTGGCGTAGGCCTTCGCCCTCAGCGCCCACCACGATGGCCAGCGGTCCAGTGGGCATAACGTCGGCAAGGACCGCAGTGGCTTCGCCCGCGAGCCCAATGCGCCAATATCCGGCCTCTGCCAATTCTTCGAGCGCGCGTGCCAGATTGACGACCCGCACCCACGGTACAGTTTCAAGCGCGCCCGAAGCAGCCTTTGCCAGCACGCCGCCTTCTGTTGGCGCATGGCGGTCTTGCGTAACGATTGCTGCGGCGCCGAAAGCGGCAGCCGAACGCAAGATCGCGCCGACATTGTGCGGATCCGTAACCTGATCGAGCACGACGATCGGACGTGCCGCGTCGCCATCTGCGACTTCATCAAGGAACACGTCTTCCAGTGCGGCGCACTCCAATACGAGCCCTTGGTGTGGCGCATCTTTAGCAACGAGGCGCGCAAGATCGGCTGCCTGGGCGTGCTCGACCGGGAAACCAGCGGGTAGCTCGCCATCGAGGCTTTCGAGGCCCTCTGGCGTGGCCCACAGCTTGCGATGCTGGCGTTCAGAGTTCTTGAGAGCAGCCTCAACAGCATGGCGGCCCCAAAGGCGTACGTGTCCTGCGCTGCCGCGGCCAGAACCACGGCCGCCCTTCATGCGCCCCGCGCGGCCTCGCAGGGCACGTTTACGTTCAACCTTGGCCATCATTGCTCCTTCATGGCAGCATCAAGCGCGCCCCCTGCCAGCAGGGGCATTGACAGGCAAGCAGTGCTTCTTCAAAGGGGCGCCTCTCGGAACGGGTCTGGAAACGGACACGCGCAATTTCAGAGTGTATTACACTTAGAATGCCCCCCTCGACTGAGGGGACTGTGTGGACAGGTGGCCGAGTGGTTAAAGGCAGCAGACTGTAAATCTGCCCGCGCAAGCGTACGCTGGTTCGAATCCAGCCCTGTCCACCAATTCCTTATTCGTCGGCGTTCGCGAATGACCGTAGAATTGTCCTTTTCCCTCGTGTAATGTGCCCCTTAAGGGTTGCCTGGGTTCGCTGTCGTTCGCGTGCAGCTGGCAGCGAATGTGGGGAAGGTGTGGGGACAGCATCATTGTTCCCCACACTTAGGTGCTCTGATTTGCGCTTCGAAAGTGTGGGGAATGAAATGGGCAAGCTCACAGCAGTCGCGGTCAAGGCCGCATTTGCGAATCCAGGCACCTATCAGGATGGGGACGGGCTGTTTCTGAAGGTGGGGAAAAGTGGTGCAGCTTCATGGCTGGTGCGGGTCCAACAAGATGGCAAGCGGCGCGATATCGGATTGGGCAGCGCAAAACTGCTTACGCTGGCAGAGGCGCGTGAAAGGGCGGGGCAGTTGCGCAAAGCCGTGAAGGTGGAAAAGCGCGACGTTTTGGCGGAACGCAAGGACGATGCCGCGGCCAAGGTGACGTTCCGCGATGCCGCGTGTCAGTATCACACAGAGAATGAGTCTGGTTGGAAGAGTAAGGTTTATGCGCGTCAGTGGCTCGCCAGTCTGGAAAATTACGCCTTTCCGAAACTGGGTGACATGCCAACAGGCAGTATCACCACATCCGACATCATTACTGTACTGACGCCGATCTGGCAGGAAATTCCCGAAACCGCACGGCAAGTGCGCAATCGGATTTGCGCGGTGCTCGATTATGCCCATGCCAAGGGCTGGCGCTCTCGCGAGGCTCCGTCTGGCAATGGCAGCCTCAAAGCGGGACGAGGCCTTCCGCGCCAAGTGAAGGCGCGCGAGAACCGCAAAGCTATGCCTTATGTTGCCCTGCCTGGCTTCATCACCGCACTTCGGCGCAAACCATCCTATGGTCGGCTAGCGCTTGAGCTTCTTATACTCACTGGTGTTCGCAGCCAGGAGGTCCGGCTGGCGAGATGGGTCGAATTTGATCTGGAGGTGCGTCTGTGGACTATCCCAGCTGATCATATGAAGCGGAGAAAGGCGCATATCGTGCCGCTATCTGAAGCCGCTGTCGCGGTGCTATCGAAGGCAAATGCCTTGCGGATGCCTGAGAGTGATGTCGTGTTCCCTGGCATGGCTGGCAAGCCGATGTCAGACATGACGTTGCTCAAGGTGCTGCGTGATATGAGTGAGCCATTCCACGTGCATGGTTTCCGCTCCGCCCTAACCGATTGGGCCGCTAATGAAGGCTTTGCCGATGCTGTAGTGGAAGCGGCGCTGGCTCACAAGACGCCCGACGCTGTGCAAGCGGCCTATCGGCGGACAACCTATCTTGGCACACCAGGGCAGCCTGGCGCGCGCGTCAAGCTAATGGACGCTTGGGGGCATTTTTGCGTGGGCAGCGCGGCCGGTCTGGCCAGTACTACGCGCCTACTGCAAAAAAACCGAAACACATAAAACGAAGTCTAGCACGGGTCTTTGAACCTTCGGATGCCGAGCGCCCACGCGCAGGTAGGCTGGGGGAATACATCGCGGGCATCGACTGCAAAAACGGTCTATTTTGAGTGAGCCGATAAATCATCTAAAACACTGAAAAATAGATATAAATTGACAAGCCGCGTTTTGTGGCTATGCTTATGTGGCGCGCTGCTATTGGCGTGCGCCCTATCATGGCATTGGAATTTTGAATGGCACGGCAACCCGCGAGGGTGCTGGAGAAGAGTGATGTCCAGCGCTTAAATTCGACGAACTCGTCACCAAGCTGCGCGAGATTTTCCAGATTGACCGGCCGGAGCTGGATTTCGGCGTCTACCGCATTCTCAATGCCCGCGCGGACGAGATCAACGAATATCTGTCGACCCGGCTGAAGGCGCAAGTTGAAGCAGCGCTGGCCAGCGGTTCTGCCGCCAACACGCAAGCGCAGCAGCGCGAGCTGGATGAGACGGTCAAGGCGTTGACCTCGGCAGGCGTCGATCCCGAAGCCGCGCCCAAGGTGAAAGACCTGCGCGCGGCCATCGCCGCCGCATCAACGGGCACGTCGGATCACGAAAACGCGGTGTTTTCGCACTTGCTGGCGTTCTTTTCGCGCTATTATGACAAGGGCGATTTCATCAGCCAGCGCCGGTACAAAGGCGATACTTATGCCATTCCCTATGCCGGGGAAGAGGTGGTGCTGCACTGGGCCAACAAGGACCAGTATTACACCAAGTCCGGCGAGGCGTTCAGCAATTATGGCTTCAAGCTGCCAGCCAGAGATGGTGAGGAGCCCCGCGCCGTCCGGTTCCAGCTGATCGCCGCCGATACCGCCAAGGATAACCGCAAGGACAACGACAAAGACCGCCGCTTCGCGCTGGCCGAGGCCCGGACCGTCACGCGCATCGATGATGAGGGCGAGCCTTTCGAGGACGAGATCGTCCCCATCGCGGAAGAAAACGGCGATCTGGTCATCCGCTTCGAATACCGGGCGTTCCCGGCCAAGACCAAGCAGGAGACGATGGTCGATGCTGCGGTGCAAGCGGTGCTGGCCGACGAGGCGGTCAAGACGAGCTGGCTGGACCTGACCACCCGCGCACCGACCGACAAGAACCCGCAGCGCACCGTGCTGGAAAAGCACCTGACGACCTACACCCAGAAGAACACGGCCGACTATTTCGTCCACAAAGACCTCGGCACATTCCTGCGCCGCGAGCTGGATTTCTACATCAAGAACGAGGTGATGAACCTCGATGATGTGCAGGATGCGATGAGCTTTGCCGCGATTGAAACCAATCTGCGGATGATCCAGTGCCTGCGCGCCATTGCGCGGGATCTGATCACCTTCCTTGCCAGCATCGAGGATTTTCAGAAGAAGCTGTGGCTCAAGAAGAAGTTCGTTGTGGCGGCGCACTATTGCGTCACGCTCGATCGCGTTCCGGAGGCGCTTTATGACCGGATTGCGGCGAACCCCGCCCAATGGGCGCAGTGGCACGATCTGGGGATGCGCGATGGCATAGCGCCCGGAACGGTCGCGGAGCTGAAAGCACAGCCCTATCTGACGGTGGATAGTCGAGCTGGCGCGTTTCGACAATGGGCCTGCTCAATATGGGGCGGGGTGAGGGCTCCCAGATCATCCAGCTGTTCGGCCGCGGCGTTCGCCTAAAGGGGCGCGGCATGTCGCTGAAGCGGTCGCTGCCGATCGAACGGCCGAAGGGAAGCCACCTCGAAAAGCTGGAGGCGCTCAACATCTTCGGGGTGCGCGCCGACTACATGGCCACCTTCCGCGAATACCTCATCGAGGAAGGCATCACTCCGAGCGATGAGATCATCACTCTGGATTTCACGACCCGCAGCAACTTGCCGACTGGCCGGCGCCTGAAAACGCTCAAGCTTCGCGATGGTTACAAGGACAATCAGGCCAAAGGCTTCAAGCGGGTCCATTTCCCATGGCTCTACGAAGTGCCCGCGGAATTCGAAGGCAAGATCAAGCCGCCGCATGTCTCGCTGGACCTTTACCCACGCGTTGAGGCTATGGCCTCAGATGGCAAGGGCCAGGCAGATGACCGTAATGCGCGCCACGCCGGCAAGATCGACCGAGCCATCATGGCCATGTTCGATTGGGATCGCCTTTTCCTGTCACTGCAGCAGTACAAGCTACAGAAGAGTTGGAGCAACCTACGCCTCGAGAAGGGCCAGCTTCGCGAATTCTGCGAGAGCCACGATGACTGGTACACCCTGTTCATGCCAGCGAGCGAGCTGACATTCTCGGGCTTTACGACAATCCTTAAGCTTCAGGACGTGCTGCTTCAACTGTTGTGTGACTACACCGACCGCTTCTATCAGGGTCTGAAAGCGGCCTATGAGGGCCAGTATTTTGATCTCGACGAGGTGACGGAAGAGCATGGCTCAATGCTCAAGCTATACCAGTTCGAGGTTGAGAACAGCGACGATGGCGAAACCTACCTGAACCGTTTGACCGCGCTGCAGGAGATTGTTGCGGCGGGGAACATCGGCGAAGCTAGCAAGTGGCAAGCGGCCAATATGGTCGCGATCAGCTTCGATCAGCACCTGTTTTACCCGCTGCTTTGCCCGGTGAAAGACGCGGCGCTGCCGTTGAAAATGCGGCCGCTCGGGCTGGGCGCGGAGAGTGAAATAAGGTTCGTGCAGGACCTGATGGCTTTCTACCAGACCGACGCGGGTCGCGAGGCAATCGGGACACGGAGCCTCTACTTGCTGCGCAATGCCGACTCCAAGGCAAAGGGCCTAGGCTTCGCTTTAGCTGGAAATTTCTACCCGGACTTTTTGCTTTGGCTGGTCGATGATGAAACTGGCCACCAGAGCCTTAGCTTTGTGGATCCCAAGGGCATCCGCAACCTCGACCTTGATGACCCAAAGTTCGGCCTATCGAAGGAGGTGAAAAAGCTTCAGGATGAGATCGGTGGCGGCGCTCTGAGCCTAAATGCCTTTATCTTATCCGAAACTCAGGTTGGGGACCTGCTAAATTTACGTCGATTAAACCGCGCCGACCTCGAAGCACGCAACGTGCTCTTCATGGATAGCAATGGATGGGATTACCTGACGAAGATGTTCCAGGTGCTGAGCCAGGCTGACATGCACGGCGCTGCATGACTGTATGCTGGCGTTTGCGGGTCAATTGGCGGCGCCCCAACCCGGCCCATTTGTAGCAAACTGTCACCACTCGATTCCGGACTCTGCGGGTGCTGTTTACATGCTGGAAGCCTTTGGCGACTGCCCACAGCTTACCGAGGCACCAGCCGTGCGGTCTAACGGCAAAGTGAGGCATGTAGCGTTCGACTTTTTTTAGCACGCAGCCGCGCCACTTCAAAGACTTTCTTTGCTGTCTGCGGGTAAAGACACGTGATTTCGACTTTAATTGGCAACTGTATTTTGTTGGTGTCGATAAAGTCGTGCCATGCGCTAGCCAATCGGCGGCTTGCCCCCTAGTTTCCAACTCTTATTCAACGCTTGAGGTCCCGCAGTGCCAGATCCTATGACAACTCGCACGCCCAAACTGCAAGACATCACCAACACCAGAAGCAGGGATCTTTTGCGGGGATTACTCCAGAAGAACGCTGGCACTGCTTCGCGTGCGACTTTTCTTCGCCTTATGGAGAGCGCGGACAAGCGAGACATTGTGGCGCTCGATGACAACCTCAGACACAACCCGCTCTTCGCTCACTTAACGCTTTCTCCCGAGTTTCCGCGAGAGGCACCCCCGTTTTTAGAGGCAGGCGTATTCGTCCCAATACCGGGAAAGGCGGCGCGGGTCGATTACGTGGTCATGCGCGCCGAGCGGTGTCATCAACAGGTCTGCGAGGCTCTGCGCTGTCTCGATAATCTTAACAGAAAGATCGTAGACGGAGACGACGTTGGGATACTAGCGGCGTCGTCGATACTCTTAGAAAAGCACGGCCATTCTTTAGCATTGGCACGAAAGTTCGCATTCATTCTTGGTTACCTTAGTAAGGACACCCAGTCTTGGCGAGCCGCGCAAAAGCTCTTCGCCACGTACGGAGCAGAAGCCCGTAATTATGTGTCCCCCGTCAGCACCAATGGCACAGATTTGAGGTTGTGATTTAAGGAGGGTTGGGGCTTCGTCGTAGTGACGAAGGAACGAAGATGAAGACCCAATCCTCCTTGAAAAAATCCCCTCCCAAGAAGGCCCCTGCTGAGCGAGTGGTGAAGGACATCCGGCGTGCAACCCGCCGACACTTCTCGGCCGAAGACAAGATCCGCATCGTGCTGGACGGCCTGCGCGGCGAAGACAGCATTGCCGAGCTGTGCCGCAAGGAAGGCATCGCTCAGAGCCTGTATTACACTTGGTCGAAGGAGTTCATGGAAGCCGGCAAGCGCCGGTTGGCCGGCGACACCGCCCGTGCCGCGACCACCGGCGAGGTGCAGGATCTGCGCCGCGAAGCCCGCGCCTTGAAGGAATGCGTAGCTGACCTGACGCTCGAGAACCGCCTGCTTAAAAAAAGCATGATCGCGGATGGGGGCGACGACGAATGAGGTATCCTGCTTCTGAAAAGCTGGAGATCATCAGGATCGTCGAGCAGTCGCACCTGCCCGCCAAGCGGACGCTGGATAAGCTCGGCATTGCCCGTCGGACGTTCTACCGCTGGTATGACCGCTACCTCGATGGTGGCCTGGAGGCGCTCGCGGATCGACCGTCAGCGCCGAGCCGGGTGTGGAACCGCATCGCGCCCGAGGTGCAGGACCAGATCATCGAAATGGCGCTGGAGCAGTCCGAGCTGTCACCGCGCGAGCTGGCCGTGCGATTTACCGATGAACGCCAATACTTTGTGTCCGAAGCCACGGTTTACCGCCTGCTGAAGGCCCATGATCTGATCACGAGCCCGGCCTACGTCGTGATCAAGGCTGCCGATCAGTTCCACACCAAGACCACCCGCCCGAACGAGATGTGGCAAACCGATTTTACCTACTTCAAGATTATCGGGTGGGGCTGGATGTATCTATCGACCGTCCTCGACGACTTCTCGCGCTACATCATCGCCTGGAAGTTGTGCACCAACATGCGGGCAGAGGATGTGACCGACACGCTGGACATGGCGCTCGCCGCATCAGGATGCGACAGTGCAACGGTGCTGCACAAGCCCAGACTGCTCAGCGATAACGGCCCCAGCTACATCGCGGGCGAACTGGCGGAATACATCGAGGCCAACAAGATGAGCCATGTGCGCGGCGCTCCGATGCATCCGCAGACCCAGGGTAAGATCGAGCGCTGGCACCAGACCCTCAAAAACCGCATCCTGCTGGAAAACTACTTCCTGCCCGGCGACCTTGAGACCCAGATCGAGACGTTCGTCGAGCACTACAACCACCAGCGCTACCATGAAGCGCTGTGCAACGTGACGCCCGCCGACGTCTACTTCGGCAGGGCACCGGCCATCATCAAACAGCGCGAAAGGATCAAGCGACAGACCATCGAACATCGGCGCTTGCAACACCGCAAGCTCGCCGCCTAAAACCAAACCCCAGACGAGGCCCGCACTCCGCTAATCTACGCCGCACATTGCGCCAAATGTTCTGACGACGGACAAGCGCTACCCATGGGGAAGGCGATACGTTCCTTCGCCTGTTCTTCGATATTTTCGGGATCGAAAAGGAAATAGAATTCGATCTGGTCCAAGCGCAATGTGAAGTGCGGACATTTGAAAACCGCAGCATCGATATCGTGGTCAGCTGTGGCGGCTTTACTCTTGCGATTGAAAACAAGCCTTACGCAGCGTTCGGCTTCGAACAGCTTCCACATTACCACGCGCATCTCGCCAAAACGTGTAAGCCATTTGTGCTTGTTGCGTTGAAGGGTTGGGTCGGTTCGGTCCCGTTTGATCAACGAGTCGCGGCTGCTGACGACGCTGGCTTTGTCGACACCGATTATCGCGTTCTTGTAACATGGCTTGATGCATGTGCGAAGAAGACCACGAACTGCGTATCGAGGCGTTTTATCGAGCAAATGCGAGATCACATGGCCACGCATGTTATCGGAGAGGGTGATATGGAAACGCAGAAAATGCTGCTCAGCCTAGTGCGCGATGATACTGATAAAATGGATGCGGCATTAGTCATTCGAGACGGTTCGAGAGCGCTTGAAGAGGAGCTCTACGTGAGGTTCGCAAAGGCTATGACTAGTCTCGCACCAGATGACTGGACCGTTTCGACAGATCCGTCCGAGCGGCCCGGCAATAAGATCGCTAATTATCATTACCTTACGATTGATTTTGGCAGCCGATTTCCGGTCGTCTTTGCGTTTGAAATAGCGGGGCGCGAAAACGCAGCTACCATTGGTGTTTGTCGCCGCCGTGGTTCGAACCTGACTGAAGCAAATGCCCAGAGGATCTGGAAAGTGCTTCACGCTGAAATTTTTCATGCAGAGGGAAAAAATAGCGATTGGTTATGGTGGGCGCATCAGCAAATGTTTGTCGAAAATGGTCGACTTGACAAATCTCATGATCACATCTGGCGTGCGATGATCGAACCGGTCTCTTTGGCGAGCGCTGTTGTTCACCTCGCTTTAGAGGTGCAACAGCGGATCGCCGAGGCGACCGACTCAGTCTATTCAATGCCACATCGGAAGCTCACTGACTGATTGTCTGTGCCCATACCCCGAAGGCAACCTTGCGCTGAAAAATGTTGATCGCTTGTCTTTTTGCCAAAGCCATCGAATTTTTGATCGAGTTGTAATTATGTGGGGTAAAATGTGGGGCAAAAGAGTTATCAATCAGAAATCACGCTACTTATCAGTATTTAAGTATTCTGGTTCGATACAAGCCCTGCCACCACGCCCCTTTAGGACGCTGAAAAGCCTGAAAAACAACGGTTTATTCCTTCCGACTGCTACACAAAAGTGCTACACGGAAGGCATGGAAGAGATGTTCAAACGGTCCCGCAGGGCCGGGTCCGCCAAATGGCAGGTGCGGAAGCGTTGGCCGACTGACGTCGCCTCTTTTCTCAAGGGCGAGTTCATGGGAGAACGACAAGCGCAAGGCTGGAGATTTCTGGGTTCCATTGCTCTGCTTGTTCCATGGGCTTCGAAACGGCGAGGCATCTGGCCTACGGGTCGATGATATTGGCGAGGATGAAGGGCACCACGTTACGAAACGGCGCAAAAATGCGAAGCCCGATATATACGCGGACGACAGGCACGTTCCCCCCATAGCGGCGGGCGTCACCACTTTTTTGAAAGAAGCTCCGCAAGTGCCACGTTGCCGAGAATTGTGTCAGCCAGTAGCCGCTTGACCTTTGCGTTCTCGCTCTCTCGCTCCCCCGACTATCGGATTGCGCAGGCATGTGCTGGTCAATTGGCGAGCTTCTGTTTAAGCGGCCATCCTCGCGGTAAGACGCAGAAAGACGTGGCGCTTGCGGCGCGATAAGGACGACCCGATGGCACGCCTGATCCTGTTTAACAAACCGTACGGCGTTCTTTCGCAATTCACCGATCGCGGATCACCAACTGCGCGCGCGACTCTATCAGACTTCATAAAAGAGAAGGGAGTTTATCCGGCTGGACGCCTTGATCGTGATAGCGAGGGCCTGCTGATCTTGTGTGATGACGGGCAGCTTCAGGCCAGGATTTCTGATCCCCGGTTCAAGCTGCCCAAGACCTATCTCGTTCAAGTGGAGGGCGATCCACACAAAGACGCCCTCGTGGCTCTGCGCAATGGATTGCGGCTGAAGGACGGTATGACATTACCAGCGACCGTTGAGCCGATTGATCCACCGGATTTGTGGCCGCGCGACCCGCCGATTCGTCAGCGCAAATTAATCCCTGACAATTGGCTGAAGATAACAATCCGTGAAGGACGAAATCGACAAGTACGGCGGATGACGGCGGCGGTAAATTTGCCCACCTTGCGGCTGGTGCGATGGTCAATCGGGGATTGGACCGTCGCCGCCATCGCATCCGGCCAGTTTGTGGAAATCTCCGCCTGACTACAGTGCTACGTGTCACGCATCAGTGTCGAAGCCCAAAGCTCCTGCGTTGTAGAGCGTTGCGATCAACTCAAGCGTTTCGGAGGAAATGTCGTCATCCAGCGCTAGCTCCGTTTTGTGACAGATTGCTTGCGCAAAGGTGGCTTCGTCAGCCGTGCATGAGAAACAGTTTCCGTCTGCGAACAGCATGAGAGATGTGTCCGTTTCGCGCAGGTAGGCAAACCGACTTGCGGGGTTGCGTATCAAGGAGTGACCCGCCGCCAGTAGCTGTTTGATCTCGCGGGCCTCGGCTGCGTGCTCCGGACTCCAATCGATCTCGGGGTTCTTCGGAGATGTGTTGAATTGCCCAAACCAGCGGGCGAATCTAGCGCGGTCAAGAAGTGTCTCGGCGATCATGTCCTGCAAGCTGGTGATTGCGTCAGCGCTGATTTCGCCGGGATTGTCCTGCTGGGCAAGATGCGGATCGGTGTAGCGGTCGCTGTCGGTCAGATCGGGCACCATGTCGTCGGCCCAAGCTTCGACCAGCTCTGCGCGCGACGGCGCACGAAAGCCGATCGAATACGTCATGCAATCATCGCCAACGGCCGTGCCGCGATGGGCATAGCGTGGTGGAATATAGAGAATGTCACCAGGCTCGAGGATCCATTCCTCAGTGGCTTCAAAATCCGCAAGCAGGCAAAGACCATCATGCG
This sequence comes from Erythrobacter sp. 'gip.4 top 5', assembly GCF_056495765.1. NCBI lineage: Bacteria > Pseudomonadati > Pseudomonadota > Alphaproteobacteria > Sphingomonadales > Erythrobacteraceae > Erythrobacter > Erythrobacter sp. 'gip.4 top 5'. The sequence continues at coordinate 1,732,481 of NZ_CP200270.1, forward strand.
GAAGCAAAGGCGTGTCTTCATCGCAAAGCGCGCCCAGTTCCCACCGGCGCTGGCCAAGTCCCTGCACCAAAAATACATCATAGTGATCGAAATGCGCGCCGACCCCGCCGCCGTCGACGGCATAGCTGACCATCACGTCGTCGATCCGCCAATTGGGGACGAACCGGAACGGATCAATCATGGCAGCCACTGCAGGAAAATGGTGGTCGACCGATTGCACCAGCAAAGTCCACGGATCGCGGGCTTCCTGGGCGAAACGGGTTTCCGGCAACGGGCCGTGTTCCAGCTCCCATGCATGATCGCGTCGCGTGATGATGCGCGATTCGACCAGCGGTTCGCACGCCAAGCCGGCCAACTCGTCTGGTTTGACCGGATTGGACCATTGAGCCCACGGGGACGGGATCAGAAGTGGCCTCTTTTGCCAATAATCCCGCAAAAATGCCGCAGGATTAAAATCCTGCAACGTAAGCCCCTTAGTTATCACTTGCGCTTCTTGCGTGCGGCGTAACGCGCATCGCGAGCGGCTTTCAATTCAGCTTCGCTTTTCTTCGGAGGTGGCGCCAGGGCTTCCAGACGAGCAGCCTCTTCGCGCTTGGCCTCGGCCTTCTTTTCTTCGGCCAGCCGCTGCTTCTCTTCGCGCGCCTGACGCGCCTTGGCCGCCTTGGCCTCAGCAGCGGCCTCACGCTCGGCGCGACGGGCCGTCTGTTCGGCCAACTGCTCTTCAGTAAGCTGTGGCACGGCCTTTAACTTGGCCAATGCCTTGTCCTTTGCCTTGGCAGATGTTGTAGCCCGGTCCTGAAAGCTTGGCGGCTTGTAGCCCTTCATGTGTCTTTGCTCCTGCCAAAATGCGTATCGCAAATCGGCGCGTGTGGGTAATGGTCAGAGGCCGGGCTCAAAAGAGGCATCCGGGCCCTGGCGCCGATGACGTGCGCACCCTTTGCGGGCGCGGGTTCGACACGCGGCGCAAGCCTCTAGTCGATAATGCCAACAATCAACAGACCCGATTTTGTCCGCTGCGTAACATTTCCTTGCTGCAGGTTGTGTGACCAAAAGCAAACCAGCGCCTTCTTGGAAGGATTGCAAGGGCAGCGCGGCCTGTCCCTCGACGATAGTGCGTGCGTGGAGGAAATCTGATGCATGCTGCAATCCCGTGTTATCAGCCTTGCTGTTCATTTGGCATGATAAGGGCACTCGATCGTGATCCATAAGCGGCGGGGAAGCGGCGGGGTTGCGGCGGTGACGACTGGGCAGTAAGGCCCGCCTTCCACATAAGAAAGAGCCATGCAGGAAATTCAAGCTTCGCTAACCGGGCGTCCCGTTCTCACATCCACCGGACTGTTTACGCCGGTAGAAAGCATTTCGAATGCGGAACTTGTGTCCAGCTTCAACGCCTTCGCAGATCAATACAACGCGGATCACGCGCATGCGATTGCTTCAGGGACCATGGAGGCAATGCTTCAATCCTCGGCTGAGTTCATCGAAAAAGCGAGCGGGATCAAGGCGCGTCACGTGATGAGCAAGGCAGCCATTCTTGATCCGGCAACCATGTGCCCGCGCCTGCCTGAACGCAGGGACGATGAATTATCAATCATGGCCGAGATCGGCGTCGCAGCGGCACGGCAGGCACTGGAGCGCGCAGGTCGTGACGCTAAGGATGTCGACGCAGTCTTGTGTGCGGCGTCAAACATGCAGCGCGCTTACCCGGCATTGGCTATTGAGATACAACAGGCCTTGGGGATTGATGGCTTTGGCTTTGATATGAACGTCGCTTGTTCGTCAGCTACCTTCGGTATCCAGACAGCGGCAGACTACATTCGCGCTGGCCATGCGCGTTCGGTATTAGTGGTAAGCCCCGAAATTACGTCAGCCCATCTCAACTGGCGCGACCGGGACAGCCACTTTATCTTTGGTGACGTGGCAACGGCTGTGCTCGTCGAAGATGCAGCCATTGCGCCGGTTCAGCACTGGGAGATCCTGAGCACGAAACTGAAGACCGTATTCTCTAACAACATCCGTAATAATTTTGGCTTCCTCAATCGCGCATCCCCTGAAACCGAGGGCACCGCTGACAAACTGTTTGTCCAAGAAGGCCGAAAGGTCTTCAAAGAGGTTGTGCCGATGGTGGCGCAAATGATTCTTGAAGAAGCAGCGCGACTGGGCCTCGATCCGCACGCCCTGCGGCGATTGTGGTTGCATCAGGCCAATGCCGGGATGAACCGGCTGATTTCACAAAAGGTACTCGGCCACGAGGCAAGCGAGGACGAAAGCCCGACCGTGCTCGATACCTATGGCAACACTTCAAGCGCTGGTTCAATAATTGCCTTTCATCTGCACCACGACGATTTGGCAGCAGGTGATACGGGTCTGATTTGCAGTTTTGGCGCGGGCTATTCCGCGGGTACGGTGTTTGTGCGAAGGGCAAAGTGAGGGCCGTGTCGCTTGCCGCCACGTGGATCACCACCTAGAAGCGCGGGCATGGCAGGCGAAATTCTCGATAACAAAGGCCGTGGCGTGGCTAGCTGGGAATTGCCAGCGATCCATCCAGAGGGCCGCAAGTTCGGCTTGATCGCAGTTGCTGCAAGCCTGTTCTTTCTTTTCATTCTCGAATGGCAGATCATCGGCTGGCCGTTGCTTTTTCTGAGCATCGGCGTGTTTGCATTTTTCCGTGATCCAGAGCGCATTGTGCCGCAGAATGACGCGTCAGTCATCGCGCCCGCCGACGGGATTGTTACGCTTATTGAAGAGGTGGAGCCGCCTCTGGAATTGCAGGTTGACGATGGTTCCGGCTTCCCCGGTCTTTCAGCAGGCGTGGTGACCCGTATTTCGATCTTCATGAGCGTGTTCGACGTCCACATCAATCGAACGCCGGTCGGCGGAACGGTGCGGCGGGTGGTCTACATCCCCGGACGTTTCATGAACTCCGAACTCGACAAGGCAAGCAATGAGAATGAGCGCCAGCACATTCTCATCGAGCGCGCCGACGGCATAAAAATCGGGTTCACACAAATCGCAGGTCTTGTTGCGCGCCGGATCGTCCCCTTCGTCAAGCCCGGCGATATGGTTGCCAAGGGCCAACGCGTTGGCCTGATACGCTTTGGCAGTCGCGTCGATATCTACCTGCCAACTGGCACTGATCCCAGTGTGATGATCGGCCAGACCACAATAGCAGGCGAGACCGTGATCGCTCAGATCGGCCAGCGCGGGCTGATCGAAGGAATTGCCCAATGAATGATAAACCGGCGCAACGTAGTGGGCGCAAACTTCCCGGCGCGCGATTTTTTCCCGCGCGTCTCGGGCCAAAGGCGGCCGAGGACGAAGATGTTGTTTCTGCGCCGAGAAATCTCGGGGGCGGACTTAGCCTGCGGGCAATGCTGCCCAATGCCATCACGGCTGCGGCTTTGTGTTCGGGTCTGACAGGCATCCGCTTCGCGACGGAGGGGCTGTGGGGCTACGCAATCGCACTGGTATTGCTGGCCGGTGTGCTCGACGCAATGGATGGACGGGTAGCGCGGATGCTTAACGCGCAATCGCGCTTTGGCGCGGAACTTGACAGTCTGGCGGATTCGCTATCGTTCGGAGTGGCTCCTGCATTGATCCTATTCATGTGGTCGTTACAGGACTGGCCGCAGTTCGGCTGGTTTGCTGCGCTTGCTTTCGCGATTTGCTGCGCATTACGCCTTGCACGTTTTAATGCACAGATCGACACTGATGAGCAACCGCACAAATCAGCAGGCTTTCTAACAGGCGTGCCGGCGCCTGTCGGGGCAGGGCTGGCTTTCACTCCGTTTTATCTGTGGCAAGAAACAAACATTGCCCTTTTTCGTGAACCCATTTTGATGGCAGCCTGGCTAACGATCATAGCGATTCTAATGATCTCGAACATGGCAACGCTAAGTTGGGGCGCCCTGCGCCCGCGTCGCTCGATCAGGCTGCCGTTAATTGCTTTCACCGGGCTGGCGTTTGCTGCTTTGCTAGTTGAACCGTGGTGGACCATGGCGGCCATCAGCATATTCTATCTGGCATTGATGCCGTACGGTCTTGTCAGATACGGGCGGATCAAGCGGCGGCGCGCACTTGATCGAGACACCACTCATATGGAGCCGAGCGCAGTATCGGTGTGACACCTAGGGAAGCGGATCGCGTAAACGGACGCGCCTGCAAGTCCAATGCGGCTACTTGGGGACTGTAGTTTGCCCGAATTCTATCGCGTTCCTGCAACAGCTGCGCATACGCAGTACGTGCGCCTAGCAAGCAATGCGTGATTGTCGTGACAGCAACCACGCCGGTCAGCGTGAACAGCAGAGCAATGGTGAGAGTGAACATGACGTAACCTCCGCAGTCGTTCGTTGTTTGTTCCGCCATTTTGTTCACCACATGTTCCGACCTGTCAAGCGCGCATTCCGGCATGTGTGAATGGATTTTTGCTGGATGCGCGCAATCAAGGGTGGATTTCTGCCTGCGTGGCGACTAAGGGACCGCTTGCTTCGGGGCCGGGCTTTTGTCTTTGTTCGAAGCAAATTCACATGGAAGGCGCTCATACCGGTGCCGTTTGCGGGATGTCCGCTTACGCGGTTCCAGCCTTCCAGAGGAACAACCGGAAAGGAATTACTTATGGCGGCACCTGTCGTCACGATGCAGCAATTGATTGAGGCCGGCGCACACTTCGGCCACCAGACCCACCGCTGGAACCCGCGGATGAAGCCGTATATCTTCGGCGCGCGCAACGGTGTTCACATTATTGACCTGTCGCAGTCCGTGCCGTTGTTTGCGCGCGCGCTCGATTTTGTCGAATCGACCGTTCGTTCGGGCGGCAAGGTGCTGTTCGTTGGCACCAAGCGTCAGGCGCAGGAGCCGATTGCGGAAGCTGCGCGCATGGCAGGCCAGCATTTCGTCAACCATCGTTGGTTGGGTGGGATGCTTACTAACTGGAAAACGATTTCGGGTTCGATTCGGCGTTTGAAAGCGCTTGAGGAAATGCTTTCGGGCGACACCTCGGGTCTGACCAAGAAAGAAGTTCTCCAGCTAACGCGCGAGCGCGAAAAGCTTGAAGCGTCGCTCGGCGGCATCCGCGATATGGGCGGCATCCCGGACGTGATGTTTGTGATTGATGCCAACAAGGAAGATCTGGCGATCAAGGAAGCCAATGTTCTTGGCATTCCGGTCATCGGTATCCTTGATACCAACGTCGATCCCTCCGGCATCGCCTTCCCGGTCCCGGGTAATGACGATGCGAGCCGCGCTGTTCGCCTGTATTGTCAGGCAGTTGGCGAGGCTGCGATGGCTGGTAAGGGCAAGTTCCAGGCTGACGTATCGAGCGATTTTGGCGCGATGGCCGAACCGCCAGCCGAAGCCGTTATTGCTGATGGTCCAGCGGCGGAAACCGCCGAAGCCTGATCTCGCGCGGGCTCTTGGATGGCTGTTGATAGGCCGTCATTCTCGTCAAAGACCCGTCACATTAATGCTTTAGCGCGCCCGGCGTTGCCCTCCCGTTTGGGATCGGCAAGCCGGGCGCCCGAACACCAGATGAAAAGGATTATCTCATGGCCGATTTTTCCGTCGCAGACGTGAAGAAGCTGCGCGAGCGCACAGGTGCTGGTATGATGGACGCCAAGAAGGCGCTGACAGAAGCCGGCGGCGATATTGAAGCTGCGGTTGATGCACTGCGCGCCAAAGGTCTCGCCACTGCACAGAAGAAGTCAAGCCGTACAGCCGCCGAAGGCTTGGTTGGCGTGCTGGTACAGGGCACCCGCGGCGTGGCGGTAGAAGTAAACTCGGAGACCGATTTCGTCGCCAAGAACGACCAGTTTCAAAACTTTGTCCGCAATGCGACCGCTGTAGCTCTCGAACTCGGCGCCGACGATGTCGAAGCGCTGAAGGCTGCGCCCTATCCGGATGGCGGAACCGTGGCTGACAAGCTGACCGACAATGTCGCTACCATTGGTGAAAACCAGCAGATCCGTCGCATCAAGACTGTTGCGGTCGATAAGGGTGCGGTGATTTCGTACATGCATACCGCCGCTGCCGAAGGTCTTGGCAAGATCGGCGTGCTGATCGGTCTCGAAAGTGATGCCGGTGTCGACGTACTCGAGCCGTTGGGCAAGCAACTGGCCATGCATGCGGCTGCCGCGTTCCCGATGGCGCTCGACGCTGAAGGGCTTGATCCCGACGTGATCGAACGTGAACGCAAAGTCGCCGCCGAAAAGGCTGCTGAAACTGGCAAGCCCGAAGACGTGCAAGCCAAGATGGTTGATGGCGCGGTGAAGAAGTTTGCCAAGGAAAACGCACTGCTGAGTCAGATCTTTGTGATGGATAACAAGACAGTCATCGCCGATCTCGTGGCGCAGGCCGGCAAGTCGGCAGGCACGTCGATCGTGCTTAAGGACTATGCGCGCTTCCAGCTCGGTGAAGGCATCGAAAAGGAAGAGGTCGATTTTGCTGCAGAAGTGGCTGCAGCTGTCAAAGGCTGATTTTCTAACTGTAATCCTGATACGGCCGTCGCAGCACTTTGCCGCGGCGGCTGTTTCCTTGGGGGCTCTGCCAGCTTACCCTTTGCGGAATAGCACTTTGCCCGTTAAGTGCGCCCATTCCAGATCACTTTCCCGAGATTCCATCCGGAGCCGCCCCCGACATGTCCCTCCCCACAATCAAGCGCGTACTCCTGAAACTTTCGGGTGAAGTGCTGATGGGAGACCAGCAATTCGGGATCGACCCGTCCTTCGTTGCCGATCTTGCCAAAGAGGTGAAGTCGGCCAAAGAAACCGGACTTGAAATCTGCCTGGTCATCGGGGGAGGTAACATCTTTCGCGGCATGGCAGGGGCTGCGCAAGGGATGGACCGGGCGCAAGCGGACTACATGGGCATGCTGGCAACCGTGATGAATGCGCTTGCCATGCAGAACGCGCTGGAACAGCTTGGCGTTCAGACCCGCGTGCAGTCCGCGATTGAGATGGACAAGGTGTGCGAGCCGGTGATCCGGCGCCGTGCTGAACGTCACCTTGAAAAAGGTCGCGTGGTAATTTTCGCTGCAGGCGTTGGTGCACCATATTTCACGACGGATAGCGGCGCCGCATTGCGCGCAGCAGAAATGAAGTGTGACGCGCTGCTTAAGGGCACCAGCGTTGACGGGGTCTATGACAGCGATCCCAAATATAATCCCAAGGCCATTCGCTTCGACACGGTCAGCTATGACCGCGTGCTTGCCGATAATCTCAGGGTCATGGATGCTTCTGCCGTGGCCTTGTGCCGTGATAATAAAATCCCGATTGTGGTGTTCTCTATTCGCGAGAAGGGCAATCTTGCCCGCGTGTTAGCGGGTGAGGGCGTGCAGACCATTGTTCAAGATAGCTGAAATCGAAGGATACCTAAGCCATGCCGCAATATGACAAGGCCGATGTCGAACGCCGGATGAAGGGTGCTGTCGAAGCTCTCAAAAGCGATCTGCAAGGCCTGCGCACCGGCCGTGCCAATGCCAGCCTGCTCGATCCCGTAGTGGTCGAGGTTTATGGTTCGATGACGCCGCTCAATCAGGTCGCCAATGTGACTGTACCAGAGCCCAGAATGCTAAGCGTGCAAGTGTGGGACAAATCGAACATGACGGCGGTAGAAAAGGGTATTGCCCACGCCAACCTCGGTCTCAATCCGATCATTGATGGCCAGACTCTGCGCCTCCCGATCCCCGATCTCACTCAAGATCGCCGCAAGGAACTTGCCAGGCTGGCGGGCCAATATGCCGAAAAGGCCAAGATCGCGATCCGCAACGTGCGCCGTGACGCGATGGAAAGCCTAAAAACTGACGAAAAGAAAAAGGAAATCTCCGAGGATGATCGCAAGCGATCCGAAGAGCAGGTGCAGAAACTGACGGATCAGTACGTCAAGGAAACCGATGAGGCCGCTGCCAAGAAAGAACAGGAAATCCTGACGCAGTGACTTCCGGTTCGGGATGTTAGGAAACAAGCTTGGATCAATCGCGCGTCAGACACGTGGCTATCATCATGGATGGCAATGGCCGCTGGGCCAAGAAGCGGGCCTTACCGCGAGCAGTCGGCCATCAGCGCGGCGTCGAGGCGGTGCGGCGCCTTGTACGCAGCCTTGCGCCGACTGGTCTTGAATGCCTTACGCTTTATGCGTTCTCCTCGGAGAACTGGAAGCGTTCCGAAGATGAAGTCGATGATTTGATGAACCTGATGCGCCGGTTCATCAAAACCGACTTGCCCGAATTTATAGCGAATAACGTCAAGCTGAAGATTATCGGTGATTGGCAATCGCTGGCGCCTGATATTGTCGCCATGCTTGAAGATGCGTTGGCCCAGACGGCTAATGGCCAGCAGACCTTGGCGGTGGCGCTCAATTATGGTGGACAGCACGAAATCGCGCGGGCAGCGGCAAAAGCAGCTGCTGTTGGTGACGTTACGATAGAAAGCATCGCGGCCGCGCTCGACACGGCCGATTTGCCACCGCTCGACCTGCTGATCCGCACAAGCGGAGAAATTCGGCTGTCGAACTTCCTGCTGTGGCAGGCAGCTTATGCCGAGATGTTGTTTGTGGATACCTTATGGCCCGATTTTGAACCTGCGCATCTCAATCAGGCCCTCGACGATTTTGCCCGGAGGGAGCGGCGATATGGCGGACGGTGAAGCGCGGGTGCGCGACCCCAAGGCGGGAATAACCGATCTGCCGGTACGGATGGCGTCCGCAATCGTGATGCTTGTTTTGGCAGGGTTAGCCTTGTGGCTGGGCGGATGGTTCTGGACCGTGTTTGTGGTTCTGATCGCCTGCGGTATCATATGGGAATGGAACAGGCTGATCGAGCAGTTCGGCATGGCAGGTTTGGGCGAAACAATCTGGTTTTTTGCTGGCGTGCTTTATATCGGCGGCGCCGCGACTGCGATTATGGCTGTGCGCAACGGGCGGCAGGTCCTTCCACTTGATCCTGAATTGTCAGGTTATGGCCCGCTTGAGGTCTTGGTCGGCTTTGTTCTTCCCGTCGTAGCCGTCGACGTTGGTGCCTATTTTGCGGGGCGAGCCATTGGCGGGCCCAAGATCGCGCCTCGAATAAGTCCATCCAAAACTTGGGCGGGGCTCGGCGGCGGCGCACTTCTCGCAGGGGTCGTAGGTATTGGCGTGGAGATGGCTGACTTCGGACCAGCCGCCGTGCCCGGTTATAACTGGATCAGCCTTGTGACGGCCTTGGTGGGGGGACTGTTGATTGCGGTCCTCGCGCAGAGCGGCGATTTTTTCGAAAGTTGGATGAAACGGCGGGCCGGTGTCAAGGATTCAGGCCGCCTGATACCGGGCCATGGCGGGTTATTTGACCGGCTCGACGGGTTTATCTCGGTCTTCTTTGTGCTGTTTGTGATTGCCACGGCAACCACTTTGCTGGGATGATGTGGTAATGACCCGTTCGATTACTCTGCTTGGCGCAACCGGATCGATTGGCGCGTCGACGCTCGATCTGGTGCGTCGCAATCGCGATGCGTGGCAGGTGGATGCATTGACCGCGCAATGCAGTGCTACGGAATTGGCGGCGCTGGCGATTGAATTCGGCGCAAAGCTGGCCGTGGTTGGCGATGAGGCGTGCTTGCCTGAACTGCGCCAAGCCCTTGGCACAAGCGGAATCGAGGCTGCAGGTGGCCGTGCGGCGTTGATCGAGGCAGCATCGCGACCGGTGGACATGACAGTGGCGGCGATTGTCGGCTGTGCGGGCCTCGCGCCCGTTATGGCGGCGGTGGAACGCGGTGGCACGATTGCGCTTGCCAACAAGGAGGCGCTGGTTTCCGCAGGCGAGGTTCTCATGCAGGCAGTTGCCAAGCATGGCGCGACGCTGCTGCCGACGGATTCCGAGCACAATGCAATTTTCCAATGTCTGTCCGGAAATCGGATAGACGATGTCGCCAGGATCACTCTGACCGCAAGCGGCGGGCCATTGCGCACATGGAGCGCCGCGCGCCTCGCCGTTGCCACGCCCGCCGAAGCGGTTGCACACCCCAACTGGTCGATGGGGGCCAAGATTAGCGTTGATTCCGCCACGATGATGAACAAGGGCCTCGAATACATCGAGGCCTACCACCTTTTCCCGGTCGGCCTCGACCGCCTTGGCATTGTTGTGCATCCGCAAAGCGTGATCCATTCCATGGTCGAGTTTCGTGATCGGTCGACGTTGGCGCAGCTTGGGCCGTCGGATATGCGCGTACCGATCGCTTCGTGTCTGGCCTGGCCGCAGCGGATGGAAACGCCTCTCAGTCCGCTCGACCTGGCAACCATCGGTACGTTGACCTTCGAGGCGCCCGACGAGACGCGTTTTCCGGCAACGCGCCTTGCGCGTGAAGCGATTCGTGCGGGTGGCTCGGCCCCCGCTATTCTCAATGCCGCCAATGAAGTCGCCGTCGCGGCTTTCCTCGCCGGTCAGATCACGTTCACCCGGATCGCTGCATTGGTGGAAGAGACGCTAGCGCGTACGAATGATGCCCCGCGTCCTGCCAATCTTGAAGAAGTACTGGCTGTCGACCAGTCCGGCCGGATGCAGGCGATGAACTTGTTGGAGACCAACGCCCTTGTTTGAATCGCCCCCTTTCTGGATGTACGTCGTTGGCTTCATGTTGCTTTTGGGGCCGCTCGTCACGTTGCACGAGCTAGGACATTTGCTGGTCGGCCGCTTGTTCGGCGTGAAAGCTGATGCATTTTCGGTTGGCTTTGGCAAGGAACTGGCAGGCTTCACTGACAAGCGAGGTACCCGTTGGAAGCTTTCGGCCTTGCCACTTGGCGGATATGTTCAATTCAAAGGCGACATGAACCCTGCAAGCGTGCCTGACGCCGATGCACCGGTAGAGGAAGGCAGCTTTCAGAACGCCGCATTATGGAAGCGGGCGTTGATCGTTGCGGCTGGGCCGATCACAAATCTGGTCATCGCCATCGCGATCTTTGCAGCGTTCTTCGCTATAATCGGCAAGCCTGTAATCGTCGGCGGACAGGATTCGCGGACCATCGGCGCGCTTACCGAAGACAGTGTTGCGCAAGTGGCGGGGCTAGAAATCGGTGACATTGTCGTATCCATTGACGGCCGCCCGATCCGCGATTTCACCGACCTCAAGACCAGGGTTGCTCTTCACCCCGGCAAGCAAATGGTCTTCACGGTCAAGCGCGCTGGCGATACGATCGACTATCCGGTGACAACCGCGCGGATCGAACGCACGGACAATTTCGGCAATGTGAGCACCGAAGGATTGATCGGCGTAGCGCCTGCAGGCGGCAAGTACGAGCTTGAAAAAGTTGGTATCTTTGAGGCGATCCCGCTCGGTGTGAAGCAGAGCTGGGACTTTTTGGGGATGATGATTACCGGCATCCAGCAGATCGTCACGGGGGAGCGATCAGTTGATGAGCTTGGCGGCCCGCTCAAGATTGCGAAATACTCGGGCGAGCAGATGAGTATGGGCGCCGCGGCGTTCATTCATTTTGCGGCGTTGATCTCGCTTAATTTGGCATTCATCAACTTCTTGCCAATCCCGGCGCTCGATGGTGGTCACCTGATGTTCTATGCGGCCGAAGCGATCCGCAGGAAGCCGGTAGGCCCGCAGGTGACAGAATGGGCGTATAAAACAGGCATCGCGTTGGTTTTAATGCTGATGGTGGTGGTGACGGTGAATGATGTCTTTTCACTCCCGATTTTTGGCAGCTGAGCGCGGAACCGACATTTTTGCGCGCTAATGCGGCATTTTGGGCGATACAGCGCGATGGGGTGCGCTGTTGCAGCGACCACTCGGCTTGATTGCGGTGGGGACATAGGGCAGATGCGGTTTCGCGGGGTTAGGGTCGATTGAATTCGGCGCAAGTGATGACTGGTAAGGCTTGACGACGTGGGCCGCAGGGTTGGAAACGGGATTTTTACTGCATGAACCGATTGAGCAAGACTGGCCTGGTGCCGGTCATTTGCACCCCTTCCTTGTCGCGCGCTCCTATGCGACTGGCGACAGTCTTATGTTGCGGGTCCATCCTCGCAGGCATTCCAGTTATGGCAAGCGCGCAGGATGCTGTCGCAGCACCAGCAGCGCAATCAACGGCTGCGCCTGCTGACGCGCCTGCACTAGCACCGAGCTCCAATACCATACGCAGCATCGCTGTGGTTGGAGCCGAGCGGCTCGAGCCGACCACGATCCTGAGTTACATCCGCTTGCGGGTAGGACAAGAATACACAGCCGTTGCTGCCGATGAAGCACTGAAGGATCTTGGCGCGACGGAATTGTTCGCCAACTACGCAATCGACAACAGAAACGGCAGTGTTGTGATTACCGTCACCGAAAATCCGGTGATTAATCGCATCGTGCTTGAAGGTAACGAGCGCCTCAAACCCGATAAGATCCTGCCCGAGATCAAACTCTCGCCGCGCCAGATTTTCACCCGGTCGAAGGTTCGCGCTGACGTTGCCCGCATTATCGAGCTTTACAAGCGGCAGGGTCGATTTGCCGCACAGGTCGAGCCGAAGATGGTGCAGCTGCCGCAAAATCGGGTCGATATCGTCTTCGAAATCACGGAAGGACCCAAGTCCAAGGTTCGCCAGATCAACATTCTCGGCAATGAGAAATTCTCTGACGGCGATCTTCGCGGTGAAATGGTGACCAAACAGGCGCGGCTGACCAGCTTTTTCAGCTCCAACACTAGCTACGATCCTGACCGTCTGGCATTCGATCAACAGAAACTCCGGCAGTTTTATTTGACCGAAGGTTATGCCGATTTCCGCGTCGTTTCGGCGGTGGCTGAACTTACGCCTGATCAAAAGGACTTCATCATCACCTATGTGGTGGAGGAGGGCGAGCGGTACACCTTTGGTGGCGTCAAGGTCGATAGCCAGTTGCGTGACTTCGACAGCGACGTGATGAGCACGCAGCTGCCGATGAAAGAGGGCGATTTTTACAACGCGAAAACGGTCGAAGACACGGTTGAACAGCTGACAGAGCTGGCGGGCCGATACGGCTATGCGTTCGCCGACGTGCAGCCGCGCTTCAATCGCGATCCCGACAATCTCAAGATGAACGTGACGTTCGTTCTGCGCGAGGCACCGCGCGTGTATGTCGAGCGGGTCGATATCAACGGTAACACGCTGACACAAGACAAGGTGATCCGGCGCGAGTTTCGTCTGGCAGAAGGTGATGCCTTCAATTCGCTGGGCGTCTTGCGGACCACCGCGCGCATCAATTCGCTCGCCTATTTCCAAGAAAACTTCGAGGTCACACAGGTCGAGGGCAGTGCGCCAGACCGGATCATTCTTCAGGCCAATGTTGAAGAACGCCCGACGGGAGAATTGCAATTCTCGGCCGGCTTCTCTTCGATCGAGCAATTCATTCTTGCTGGAAGCATTCGTCAGCGTAACTTTCGCGGGCGCGGGCAAACGATTGGGCTAAGCCTCAATTACTCGCAATTTTCGCGTTCGGCGCAGGTCAGCTTTTCTGACCCTTACATCTTCGACCGCAACATCTCAGGCGGCATCGATATCTATCGCCGGGACTTCAACAGCTTCAACTTCACGGGCAACGATCGCAACACGACATTCCAACAGGCCACGACGGGCTTTTCGATGCGTGCGGGCGTGCCACTGACCGAATACATGTCGTTGGTCGGCAGCTACACGCTCAACTATGAAGATGTGTCGCTCGACGAGAATCTGTTTTTCTCGGATACAAACGGCGACGGCATCCGTGAGTGCGATCCGATTCGCGCTGGCCGTTTTCTTTGCGATGCCATTGGCACCCGGCTCAGTTCGATTGTAGGCCTCAGCCTCAATTATAATTCGTTGAACTCGCGCGTTCGTCCAACGCGGGGCAAGACGATCGCGCTTAGTGGCGAATTTGCGGGACTTGGCGGGGATGTGCGATATGCGCGGTTCCGTGGACGTGCACAGCAGTTCTGGAACCTCGGCAATTCGGGCTTCATTTTTTCGATCCTCGCCGAGGGCGGTACAATCATTCCGCTGCAAGAGCGCCCCGGAATTGGCGTCGACGACGTCTTGCTGACTGACCGCTTTTTCCTTGGCGAACCTCAGTTTCGTGGCTTTGCCATCCGCGGCGTCGGTCCGCGTATCTTGACACAGCAGTCGATCCTAGACGAATTCAATCGTCCCGTACTGGATGCTGCCGGCAACCCAACCTTTATCACGGAACGCCGGAACGTCCGTGACGATGCAATTGGTGGGCGTAACTACTACCTTGGCCGTGCGGAGATTGAAATTCCGCTTGGCACGGGGGCTCGGGAACTCGGGTTGCGACCATCGATCTGGACTGATGTGGGGGCTTTGTGGGGCGTGGAGACGCCGGTGCTGACTGTTAATCCTGGTGGAACGCAGTTGGTCAACGAAGCCGGGCTGCCCCTTTTCACGACGCCGCCTGAGGGTGGATCTTGCAGTTCATCCAATCGTGTCGTTACGACCAGCCCGACCCAAGCGGATGGTTCACCGAACTGCCGGGAAATTCAGGGCGGTACCAATATTCAGGAACTGTTCCTGGGGAATTCGCCAAGCCCACGTATCACCGCCGGGATCGGCGTGAACTGGAACTCGCCCTTCGGACCGTTCCGCATCGACTTTGCCCAGACCATTCGCAAGGTTGAGGGCGACGATGAGCGACGCTTTACATTCAACGTAGGAACCCAATTCTGATGACACGTCTTACAAAGCTTCTCGCACCGGTTGGCCTTGTGCTGGCTGCCACCGTCGCGCTGCCTGTTCAGGCCCAAGTTGATGGCCGGATGGCTTCAGTTGACGTTACGCGGACGATTATTGGTACGACCGCCTTTCAGACCGCGTACGAGCAGGTCAACACAACTTATGCTCAGCAGAATGAACTGCGACGCACCAAGGTGCAGGAGCGGCAGGCGATGCTCGCCAAGTTTGACAAGAATGGTGACAAGCAGGTCGACGAAACCGAGCAGGCAGCGATGCAGGCGTCATCTGACATGCCCAAGCTGCAAACCCTTGAGCAGGAAATTCAGGGACTCTCAAATCAGATCGATGGCGCACGCGTTTATGCGATCGAGCAGATCATTGTTCAGTATGGTGCGGCTTTGCAGGAGGTGGCCACCACTAATCAGATCAAGGTTATCCTAGATCCCGCAACGGTGCTTTACGCTGTTCCCGAAGCCGACATTACGCAAAAGGTGACAGCCGCGCTGAATACCCGCGTGCCGAATGTTGGTGTGGTTCCGCCTGCGGGCTGGCAACCGAGCCGTGAAGGTGCCCAGCTGTATCAAGAGATCCAGCAGCGTCTGCTCGCCGCGCAATACGCGCAGGCGCAGCAGCAGCAAGCTGCGCAGCCGGACAATACTGCCGCGCCGGTTGGTCGCTGATTTTTCGCGGAGATTAAACAATGACCGAAGCGGGTAACGTGTCAGCCGAGGTGCTGGATTACGACATCGTCAAGATCCTCAAGGCCTTGCCGCACCGTTACCCGCTACTGCTGGTTGATCGGGTTAAGTCGATCATGCTTGGTGACCGCATTCATGCGGTGAAGGCTGTGAGCATGAACGAGCAGTTTTTTCAGGGGCATTTTCCCGGCGCCCCGATCATGCCCGGTGTTCTTCAAATCGAGGCGCTGGCGCAAGCGGCCGGCATCCTCGGAATTGAAACGATGGAATTGGCCGGCACCGGCAAGCTGGTGATTTTCATGGGAATTGAAAGCGCCAAGTTCCGCGCTCCTGTGACGCCCGGATGCCTGCTGGATCTTCACGTGGAATTTACGCAGAAGCGCAGCCGCGTTTACAAGTTCAAAGGTGTCGCGAGCGTTGAAGGCAAGACCACCTGCGAAGTGGAATTCACCGCGATGATGACAGACCCCCCAGCTTGATCGATCGGGCAGCGATCAAAGCTTGCATTGCGTAGCGTTCCCGCCTAACCGCGCCGCTTCCCATTCATAGCTGCGCCGGTCGGTACCGGCACCATGCTGCAAAGGACATAACCATGAAGGCCGAAGGTCACCCCGGATACCACATGATCACGGTCAAGATGACCGATGGTACGGAATTCCAGACTCGCTCCACTTGGGGTAAGGAAGGCGATGTGCTCGCGCTCGAAATCGATCCGCTGAGCCACCCTGCGTGGACTGGTGGCCGGCAGCAGGTGCAGGAAGGCGGTCGTGTGGCCCAGTTCAACAAGCGCTTTGGTGGTCTCAGCCTCAAGAAGTGATTGCAGATCAGGGGCGGCCGGGTGGTCGCGCCTTATAGTTCGCGGCCTTCGGGCTGCGTTAGGAGGGCGGCCTGACGGGGTCGCCCTTTTCCTTTTCCTGCAAGGTTAGCCCTGCCAGGGCTGCTCGCGATACCATTTGGTAATGACGTATTTGACCCCCCGCCTGACCTTCATGCCATGGTGAAGTGTCGCATGGTTGATCCCGCCGTCCGGCAGGCGGTTGTCCCAGCACAAGAGCTTGCCGAGCTCCGGCTGAAACGTCTTGTTGAGCAGCTTGAAGCGCGTCGCACCGCCAGCGGTGACATCGTTGAGATAGACCATGAACGTCCACGTGCGGTTGCCCGATAGCGCGCAGAACTTTTGGAAATCACGCCCATCGGGGGCAAAGTAATCGGTGTGCGGCTTGAATTCCTGCCCCTCGGCGTAGCGTTGGCCTTGTAGCGGCTCGCCGTAAGATGGGTCGATGCCGGACAGCTCGGCGAGTCGTGCTTCTATGCTCTGCACAGGCAACGCATCAGGTGGCAAATCGCAGGTTTCGCTGGTCCGAAAATAGGCATCGCCATTGTCGTCCGCGATGGTCGACGGGCGGCGGCCTGCATCGATGAGTGTTATGAGAGCCGATGCGAGAGTGGCGGGTACAAAACGCTTACACTGGAAGACGGTCGCTTTGATCGTGGGAACGCGTTGAACGTTTGGGTGACCCGCGATCCGCGCGGCGATTGAGTCGCATAAGCTTTTCATGGTGGGTGTGACGATAGATGCGGAAGGGGGCTTATAAAAGATCCACTGGGCTGCGTAATATTGTTGCGTGTGTGATCCCGTGAAGCAGTTTTCACTTCCCCACGGCAGGTCTTTGTGCAAGAGGCCGGCCGTCCTCGTTAGCGCGCTTGACGGAGTGTCTGCCATGCGTAAACCGCGCTTCTTCGCGCGGGCTTGGCAGCGACCGAAATGGTGGTATGCGAGCAGGGGCGTGTGGCGACCATAGCTCAGTTGGTTAGAGCGCCGGTTTGTGGTACCGGAGGTCGCGGGTTCGAACCCCGTTGGTCGCCCCAATTCCCCCTTGCTGCTTGGCAGTGCCGCGCCTGACAGGGGAGATGACATGACAGCTTTTTGGGCTGAGCCTGATTTTGACGCGCACGAATTGGTGCAGGTGGTTCACGATCAGGCGAGCGGGCTGACCGCGATTATCGCGGTTCATTCAACCCACCTCGGGCCTGCAGCCGGTGGCACCCGGTTCTGGCATTATGACGTTCCGGCCCTTGCCATGCGCGATGCCTTACGTCTTTCGCGTGGGATGAGCTACAAAAACGCGATGGCCGGTCTGCCGATGGGTGGCGGTAAAGCCGTGATCCTTGTCGACGAACAACGCATCAAAACACCGGAAATGCTTGCGGCTTTCGGTGACGCTGTGGAAGGCATGGGCGGACGTTACGTTACTGCCGAGGATGTTGGCATTTCAGAAGCTGACATGGTTGCCGTGTCGCAGCGTACCGCTCATGTGTCGGGACTTCCTGTTACGGGCCAAGGGCGGGCGGGCGGCGATCCGGGGCCCTTCACGGCGTACGGCATCTATCTCGGCATCAAAGCCGCGGTGCGGCACAAATTGGGTCAGGATAATCTGGCTGGTGTGCGTATCGCTGTTCAGGGCACAGGCTCCGTCGGTGGCGGCGTTGCGCGCCTGCTGGCGCGTGACGGTGCAAAATTGACGCTGGCCGACATCAATGCTGAACGTGCTGCAGGGTTGGCTGCAGAGCTTGGCGGCACGGCGGTTTCATCAGATGTTATCATGGGAACGCCGTGTGACGTGTTCAGCCCAAATGCATTGGGAGCTGTGCTTGATGATGCCGGCATTGCGGCGCTCGACTGCGCAATTGTCGCAGGAGGTGCCAATAATCAGCTTGCCCGTCCAGAGCATGGTGCAGCGCTGGCCGCACGCGGCATTCTGTACGCGCCCGATTATGTCATTAACGCTGGCGGAATTATCTCGGTCGCGACTGAATATCTCGCGCGTCGCAAGGGTAACTCAGGAGACGTTGCCGAGGTAAACACGCTGGTCGAGAGGATCCCCGAGCGCCTGGAATCGATCTGGCAGCAAAGCCAAAGCACCGGCATTTCTTCGGATGTGGTGGCTGATCGCATGGCGCAGAAGCTGATCGGGCGCGGCTGAGGCAGGTGCATGGCCTGGAACGAAAGCCCCGTTGCATGAATTGCAGTCTTGTCCAGAGTGGGTGTCAGGCTACAAGCCCGCTTGGATACATATAACCATGCACGTTTATGCGAACCCTACCCGTTTTTTGAGCCTTGCACGATGGCTCATGCCGCTTCTGTTTTGGAGCGGCCTTGTGCTGTCGTTAGGCGCAGTTGCGTGGGGCCTGTTCATGGTTCCACCCGACCGCCTGATGGGTGATACCGTGCGGATACTGTTTATCCACGTGCCCGCCGCTTGGCTCGGAATGGGCGGCTGGGGAGGTATTGCGCTATCATCTGCGATGCTCCTCATTTGGAAGCATCCTCTTGCAGCACTCTCGGCACGCGCGATTGCTGTGCCGGGGATGGTGTTTTGCGCAATTTGTCTCGCTACGGGCTCTATTTGGGGTCGGCCTACTTGGGGAACATGGTGGGAGTGGGACGGGCGCCTGACTTCAATGCTGGTGCTATTGTTTCTTTATGCGGGCTACATTGCGCTGACCGAAGCAGCTCAGCACGAACGGTCATCGACCAAGATTGCTGCGATTTTCGGGCTGGTTGGAGCGATTAATGTTCCGATTATCAATCGGTCTGTCGTCTGGTGGAACTCGCTCCATCAGCCACCGAGCATCACAGCTGGAAAAAGCGCCATTGAGGCGACGTTTCTTGTGCCGATGCTGGTTGCAGTCGTAGGGTTCTCGTTGTTGTTTGGCGCGATCGTATTGATGCGGATGCGCGCCCTGATTGCGCAGAGCCAGATCGAAGCGCGTCTGCGTCGTCGCGCTCTTGATGACGATGTGCCGCAAGTAGCTCCAGCGATAGAGCAGGCGTAATGCGTGAAGACCTGAACCAATGGGACTTTGTATGGCTCGCCTATGGCGTCGGCGGCATTGCGCTGGCGCTCCTCATTATCTGGGCGTGGCGCTCCATGGCGCGCGCTGAAGCGCGGCGCGATGCGACGCGGCGACGTTGAACGGAAATCGTGCGATGAAAGCAAAACATCAACGCCTGGTCCTGGTGATTATCGCCCTCGTTGCGATTGTCGGGGCGGGATTGCTTGCCGCATGGTCGCTGCGTAATCAGGCGAACTACTTTTACCTGCCCGAGCAGATGGCTTCCGAGCCGCCCGAAGTGGGTCAGGCGGTGCGCTTGGGCGGGATGGTGCAGGCTGGCTCAATCAAGACCGAGGCTGATGGCATCACCGTCAATTTCATGGTGACCGGCAACACGGCCGATGCGGTCCCTGTAAAGTATAGTGGTATCTTGCCCGATCTGTTCGTGGAAAATTCCGGCGTCGTGGCGGAGGGTAGTCTTGGCTCCGATGGCGTGTTTCTCGCGACAAACCTGCTGGCTAAGCATGACGAGAATTACGTACCCAGGGAACTGGAGGGTATGGGGACGGATCAGGCGGCCAAGATGGCTGCAGAAACAACGGTGGGGCTGAATTAGCCTTGTGGCACAAATGAGGGCCAAGTCATGATTCCCGAAATCGGTTTGGCTGCCTTGTGGCTCGCCGCCGCACTGGCGGTTTTGCAAATCGCCTCCGGCGCTTTTGCGCTCAAGGCCGCAGATGGTGAAGTCAATCCGCTAGCGATGTACGCGCGGCCTGCAGCCATTGTGCAAGCATTCCTTGCCGTGCTGGCCTTTCTCATGCTGCTTTGGGCATTCGCGATCACTGATCTTTCGATCAAGCTTGTGGCGAGCAATTCGCACTCGATGAAACCGATGCTTTATAAATTGACCGGGACATGGGGAAACCATGAAGGGTCAATGCTTCTGTGGGTTGGTGTGCTGGCGCTTTCGGGTGGAATGCTCGCTGCATTTGAAAGGCGGTTGCCTGAGAAGACGATGGGGGCAACGCTTGCTGTCCAGGGCTTCGTGGCGCTGGGCTTCTATGCGTTTCTCCTGTTGTCTTCTAACCCGTTTAAGCGGTTGCCTGTCCCAGCAGCGGAAGGCACTGGGCTCAATCCCCTGCTGCAGGATATCGGCCTCGCGATCCACCCGCCAACGCTTTACGCCGGGTATGTCGGGTTATCGGTCGCTTTCAGCCTTGCGATGGGAGCTTTGCTGACCCGCGAAGTCAATCCATCTTTTGCCCGTGTGATGCGCCCGTGGGTTCTGGGGGCATGGGTACTTTTGACTCTGGGCATTACTGCAGGCTCCTACTGGGCCTATTATGAATTGGGCTGGGGCGGCTGGTGGTTCTGGGACCCGGTCGAAAACGCCTCGTTGATGCCGTGGCTTGCAGCGACAGCGCTGATGCATTCGGTGAGCGTTCTGGCTGCGCGAGATGCGTTGCGGACGTGGACGATCATGCTGGGCGTTCTGGCGTTCTCGATGTCGATGTTGGGAACCTTCCTTGTTCGGTCCGGCGTGTTGACCAGCGTTCATGCCTTCGCCGTAGATCCTGAACGTGGAGCGTTCATCCTCATTTTATTGGCGCTCTATATCGGCGGGGCCTTTACAATTTTTGCTCTGCGCGCCGGTGCAGTGTCAGAAGGAAAACGATTTGCAGTCAGCAGCCGCGAAGGCGCACTGGTGTTCAACAATGTCATGCTTTCGGCGATTTTGGCGATCGTCTTGCTCGGTACGCTTTATCCTTTGCTGACCGAAATGTTCGATGTGCGCGTTTCTGTTGGGCCGCCGTACTTCAATCCGGCTTCGGCCATCTTCGCGGTGCCGATGTTCCTTGTCATGGCAGTCGGCCCGTTGTTGCGCTGGAAGAGCGATAAGCCCGCTCGGCTACAGTTCGAGCTGGCTCTCATGGGAGCGCTTTTCATTGGCGTTATCGCGGCGGTCAGCTTCTTCGGGCAATTCCCGCTTTTGCCGTTGCTTGGGCTTGGCCTCGCAGCAGCCTTAGGCGTGGCGGCATTCCTGCCCTTGCGCGGACGTGCGATCTCACGCGTACCCGTCGCAACCTGGGGCATGGTCATCGCGCATTTCGGTGTTGCGGTTTCGCTGTTCGGCATGGCTTGCGAAGGCGCGTTTTCGCAGGAGCGTCTTGCCGCGGTGGCACCTGGTGGAACCGAGCAAATTGGCGATTTCAGCTTTACGCTTGAAAGCGTTACACCTGTCGCAGGGCCGAATTGGACGGCCATCGAAGCGCGGCTGGCAATCAGCAAGGATGGCGGCGAGCCTGTCATCCTGAGCCCCCAGGCGCGCAGCTTCTGGTCACCGGCGCAAGCCACCAGCGAAAGCGCGCTGCTCACGCGCTGGGATGGGCAGCTTTACGCCGTCATCGGCAATCAGGCCGAAGATGGTCGCTGGCAGATCCGCGTTTGGTGGAAACCCTTTGTGACATTCATCTGGTACGGCGGCCTGCTGATCGGACTGGGCGGCATTCTGGCAATTGCAGGACGCGTAAACGTTGATGTCCGCCGCCGCAGGGCGGTTGCCAAGGGAGCGGTCCGTCGTTCCGATCTAGAGGCGCTGGATGCTGCCTCGCCGGTCCCGGCGGAGTAGGATGATGCGTTCTCGGGTATTTCTTTGGGTGCCGCTTGCGCTGTTCGCTTTCTTTGCGGGCATTGCAGGATATATGCTGACCCAAGAGAAGGCCGAATTCGTTGAAAGCACGATGATCGGTGAAATGCTGCCTCAATTTGCGCTTGAGCCAGCCGTCGAAAGCCTTCCAGGTGCGACCAAGGCAGACTTCGTCGGAGGCAAGCCAAGGCTGCTCAATATCTGGGCGAGCTGGTGCCTGCCGTGCATCGCCGAAGCGCCGCAGTTGGAGGCTCTCGAGGCCGAGGGCATCGAGATCATCGGCATCGCCATTCGTGATCGCCCCGAAGACGTTGCAAACTTCCTAGGTCGATATGGCAATCCCTACGCCGCCATCGGTAGTGACAAGATTTCCGAAGTACAGTTGGCGATCGGTTCTTCAGGCGTGCCTGAAACATTCGTCATCGATGCAAGCGGTGTGATCCGCTATCAGCATATCGGCGATATCCGGCAGGATGATGTGCCCATGCTGCTTGCCGAACTGGAGAAGGCGCGATGATCCTCCAACGTGTGATCGGATGGATCTTGGTTCTTCTGGCTAGCGTGCTGGTCGTTCCGCTGCGGGCGCAAGATTCGCTGCCGCCTGCGCCCTATGCCTATAATCAGCTCGACGATCCCCGTTTGGAGGCTGAAGCCACAGAGCTGATGCACAGTTTGCGCTGCCTAAAGTGCCAGTCGCAAAGCATTGCCGATTCCGACGCGCCAATGGCTGGCGATATGCGTCATCAGGTGCGCAGCCGCATTCTCGCAGGCGAAAGCCCGGGCGAAATTCGCAGCTGGCTGATTGCTCGTTACGGCGATTACGTGAGCTACGAGCCTGAAGTCAGTGCGACGACATGGCCGCTGTTTGCCGGGCCTGTCTTGCTGTTGCTGATCGTAACAGGCGTCCTTTTGCGGCGTCTGGGCAAGCGGCGCAGCGATGCAGGAGACGCGGCATGATCGGTGGCTGGCTGGCCGTGGGCGCCTTGGCACTGGCGGCATTCGCGCTGGCCTTGCTGGCTTTGAAATTGCCGCGCGAAGGCATGGGCTTGTTTGGCGCGGTGTTGGCAATCGGCCTTGCAGGGTATACGTGGCAAGGCTCGCCAGGACAGGCCTCAGCGCCCAAGACCTCGCTGGCCCAAACCTCCGGTCAAGGCGAAGCGATGGTTGAGGGCCGATCCGCGCTCTTTTCCCGCACGCTTCCAGCGCCCGACTATCTGGTTACCTCCGATGCCTTTGCCCGCCGTGGGCAGTTTGCCGATGCTGCCGCGATGCTGCAACGGGGCCTGATCACCAACCCGCGTGATACCGAAAGCTGGCTTGCGCTGGGTCTTGCGTTGGTTGGCCATGCCGATGGGTTTGTTACGCCTGCGGCCGTACAAGCTTTTGGCAGGGCAAAGGCGGTTGATCCGCGCCATCCTGGCGCTGAATATTTTCTGGGCTTCGCCTATCTTCAGAGCGGTGAAATTGCTGCAGCACGCAGTGTTTGGGCGAATCTCCTCGAAAATTCGCCTCTCGATGCGCCTTGGCGGGCAGGCCTTGAAGGCGAGGTCGCGCGGCTCGATGACATGATTGCGCGCGCACCGATGTTGCAAGGGCAGTGATGACCCGTCGCCGGCACGCGCTGCGTATGCCGGTATTGTTGCAGGTGCGAACGCGCAGTGCTAGGCGCGCCGCATTACCGGTCTAAATCGTTCTGACAGGACGGGTGGTATCGCGTGATACGGGAAATCCGATCGACATGAACAGCACAGCCGACCCCGCTGACCCGCCCGTTGGGAATGGACACGCAACCGGGCGCCGTGCGTCGACAGGTGCCCTCGCGATCGGCGCTGTTGGCGTGGTGTTCGGCGATATCGGCACCAGCCCGCTGTATGCTTTCCGTGAAACCTTCGCTTCGCACAACGGGGTTCCGGGCATTACGCCCGATGCCGAGCACATCCATGGTGTATTGAGCCTTGTCTTCTGGTCGATGATGATGGTGGTGACGGTGAAATACGTTCTCACGATCATGCGCGCTGACAACCAGGGTGAAGGCGGAAGTCTGGCGTTGCTCGCCTTGATCAAGCGCACCTCGGACAAGGCCGGATGGACAGCGCCGCTGGTGCTGCTCGGTGTATTCGCAACGGCGTTGTTTTATGGCGACAGCATGATCACGCCGGCAATCTCGGTTCTTTCCGCGACTGAGGGCCTGCAATACATCGTGCCGGGCTTTAAGCCGTGGATCGTGCCAACTGCCGTTGCGATCCTGTTCGGCCTGTTCGCGATCCAATCGCGTGGGACCGAACGAGTAGGCAAGCTGTTCAGTCCTGTAATGCTGACCTATTTCGCAATGTTGGCAGTCTTGGGCGTGATGCACCTGAGCGCCAATCCCGCGATCATTCTGGAAACCATCAATCCGCTTAACGCGCTGCGCTTTTTTGCCACAGATGGACTTGTCGCCTTCATCGCTCTGGGCAGTGTCGTGCTGGCGGTGACCGGTGCTGAGGCGCTCTATGCCGACATGGGGCATTTCGGGCGCAAGCCGATCGCGTTGTCGTGGCTGAGCTTTGTCTTTCCGGCCTTGATGCTAAATTACATGGGGCAGGGCGCCCTGATATTGTCGCAGACATCGCCCGAAGCGGCCACGGCGCTGATCCAGGATCCGTTCTTCCTGATGATCCCCGATATCGTCCGGGTGCCCGTGATTATTCTGGCCTTGCTTGCAACCATCATCGCCAGCCAGGCTGTGATTTCAGGCGCGTTCAGCCTGACCCAGCAGGCTATCCAGCTGGGCTTTATTCCCCGCATGGAAATTCACCATACCAGCGCATCGGCTGCAGGGCAAATCTACATCCCGGCAATCAACTGGGGCCTGATGGTCATGGTGATCCTGCTGGTGCTGTTCTTCCAGTCATCGAGCAATCTGGCCGCGGCCTATGGGATCGCAGTGACGGGCGCGATGTTCATCGATACGCTGCTCTTGGCCGCCGTGCTGTTCGCACTATGGCGCTGGCCTGTTTGGAAGGCGTTGCCGCTGGTGATCGTCTTCCTGATCGTGGATATCGCCTACTTCGGTGCAAACCTCATCAAGGTGCCCCAGGGCGGGTGGGTGCCGTTGCTGATTGGCTTTGTCATTTTCACGCTGCTGACCACCTGGTCGCGCGGGCGCGAGCTGATGCGGGCAAGCATGACCGAAAGCGCCCTTCCGATCGAAATTTTCGCCAAAAGCGCCCAGAATTCGGCGACCCGCGTACTGGGCACTTCGGTGTTCATGGCCTCGACAAACTCGGGCGTTCCGTCTGCGCTGCTACACAATATCAAGCACAACAAGGTACTGCACGAACGCGTGTTGATCCTGACCGTGGCGGTACAGGGGATGCCCTATGTCGATCAAGCAGAGCGATACGAATGCAAGGATTTGGGCAACGGGTTCTACCGGGTCACTATTAATTGTGGCTTCTTAGAGGAAACCGACGTGCCTCGGTTGCTCGGCACGCTCGACCTTTGCGGGGGCAAGTTTGACATGATGCACACGAGCTTTTTCCTTTCGCGCCAGACCCTGCTGCCGTCATCGAAGCCGGGTATGGCCATCTGGCGTGAAAAGCTGTTTGCCTGGATGCTGCGCAACGCAGCAAGCGCGATGGCATTTTTCCGCCTTCCGACCAATCGGGTGGTGGAGCTAGGGAGCCAAGTGGAAATCTGATCCGCTCCGCTTTGTCCTTGGGTGCTGCCTTATGACGTTGGCGGTTCGTCCTTGAGGACTTCGCCCTTATCCTCAAAGCTGAGTCCATTCTTCAGCAGCATCGGGATTTGGCTGAAGGTGAACAGGAAGGTTAGCGGCAGAAACACCCACAGCTTGGCCCATAGCCAGCCTTCAAAATCCATCTGCGCGCGCAAAACCTCGTTGAGGATCGCCAGTGCCAGGAAGAACATCCCCCAGTTGCGCGACAGCTTGAGCCAGCCTTTATCCGACAGGCCCTCGAACGCGGCTTCGAGCAGGATTTTCAGCAGAGCGCGGCCTTGTGACCACCCCACCAGCAACACGACCCCGAAGGTCGAATAGATGATTGTTGGCTTAATCTGCACAAAGGTCGGATCGCCGAAAAAAATCGTCAGACTGCCAAAGCCGACAATCAGCGCGGTCGAAAACCACAGCATCGGAGAAACCCTGCCCAGCCGCCATTTGGACACGAGAAGCGCGATCACGGCGGCCACCATGAAGGCGCCCGTGCCATTGATGATCGCGCCAATCTCGCCGGTTGCGCTCGTCTCTTCGGGCGCGCTCCAGCGATAGACGCCGAGGAACACCGCAAGCGGCCCATAATCGACTGCGACATTGAGCCAGCTGGATGCGGCCTTCTTGGTTTCATTGTCACTCATCACGCCACTCCGGCAATCACGCGGGCGACCAAATCAGGGTCGAACGGGCGCAGGTCTTCGATTTTCTCGCCCACGCCGATGGCGTGGATCGGCAAGCCGTATTGCTCGGCCGCTGCGACCAGCACACCGCCGCGTGCGGTCCCATCAAGCTTGGTCATGATGAGGCCGGTGACGCCCGCGACTTCCTTGAAGACATCGATCTGAGCGAGCGCATTCTGGCCATTGGTTGCATCGAGGACCAGCACGACATCATGCGGTGCCTCGGGATTGAGCCGGCCAAGGACGCGGCGGATTTTTGCCAGCTCCTCCATCAATTCCTTCTTGTTCTGGAGGCGCCCTGCGGTGTCGACGATCAGGGCATCAATTCCGGTATCCGTCGCTTGCTTCACCGCATCGAACACGATGGCCGCTGGGTCGCCGCCTTCCGGGCCGCGCACCAGATCAACGCCGATGCGTTCTGCCCACGTGGCGAGTTGCCCGATGGCTGCAGCCCGGAAGGTGTCACCAGCGGCCAGCAACACGCCATAATCATCTTCCTGAAACAGGTTAGCGAGTTTGGCGATGGTGGTGGTCTTGCCGCTGCCATTCACACCGATCACCAGAATTACCTGCGGTCGCGGAAAGGCTGTGATTTCCAGAGGCTTTGCCACCGGACGCAGGATTGCAGCGATTTCTTCCGCCACAGCTTCCTTCAGTTCGCGGGTCGTAATTTCAAGCCCGAACCGCTTGTCCGAAAGCCGCGTGCGAATGCGCGCCGCTGCCGCCGGGCCAAGATCCGACATGATCAGCGCATCTTCGACCTCATCTAGGGTCGCATCATCAAGTTTCGCGCTTCCGCCGACGCTGGCAAGGTTTGCGGTGAGGCGTTCGGACGTCTTGGCAAAGCCGCCCAGCAGTCGCTGGCTCCAGCTGGTTTCACTCATACGAGCAGGCCCTCCCTGACCTCGCGAATATTTACTTCGATGACGTTGCCTGCTGCGGCCTGTGCAGGCAACGCGACGCGGGCATAGTTGGGGGCATAGCCTGTGCCGTCTTGTTCGGCGAGGACGGGAAGCGTTTCGCCCACAAGGCTTTGAAGCCACGCGGCGCGGCGCGCAGCAGCGCGGGCCCGAAGCTCGGCCGCACGGTCTTTCACCACGTCTCGCGCTATTTGCGGCATCCGCGCCGCAGGCGTGCCGGGACGGGGCGAGAACGGGAAGATATGGGCATGGACGATGTCGAGATCATCGATGATGGCAAGGTTTGCGGCGTGGTGCGCCGGGGTCTCGGTCGGGAAGCCGGCGATCAGGTCTGCGCCGATGGCGATGCCGGGCCGCTGCGCCCTCAGCCGTGCGACCAGGTCCACCGCATCGCGGCGCTGATGGCGGCGCTTCATGCGCTTGAGGATCAGATCGGCACCATGCTGAAGTGACAGGTGCAGATGCGGCATGACGCGTATTTCGTGTGCCAGCAGGTCGAATAGCCCGCCGTCAATCTCGATCCCATCGACCGAAGACAGGCGTAGGCGGGTTAGTTGATGAAACTCATCTAGGATGGCCCGAACAAGCGTGCCGAGACTCGGAGTATTCGCAATATCATGTCCCCAGCTTGTAAGATCGACACCTGTAAGGACAATTTCCTTTGCGCCTGCCGTAAGGTGATTTCCAACCTCCTGTAGGACTCCGGCGATGCTCAATGAACGGCTCTGCCCCCTCCCTTGCGGGATGACGCAGAAGGTGCAGTCGTGATCGCAACCGTTCTGCACCGCCACAAAGGCGCGGGTGCGGGCAGGGGCTGTCGGCGGAGCATCTGCAGAGACGTTCCAGGCTTTCGGGTCAAGCTTGACCGCATTGCCGATCAGCGCATCGACTTCGTCCATTGCGCCGATTTCCGCGCGATCGATCTCCGCTGCACATCCGGTCACGACCAGCCGGGCCGCCGGATAATCACGCCGCGCACGGCGGATCGCCTTGCGCGTCTGGCTCAGCGCCTCACCTGTTACGGCGCAGGAATTGACCACCACAAGATCGCGCTCACCTGCCAGCATGGCGCGCATCCGTTCGCTTTCCGCGATGTTCATGCGGCAGCCGAGACTGATAATCCGGGCCGCGTTCAAACCGGCGCTCCTGCTGCGTAATCGTCCCACAGAAAGGTGCCGCGATAGCTTTCCGCAGCAGGGCCGCGCATCAGTATGGTTCCGCCAGGAGACCATGCAATTTCGAGATCGCCCCCGGGCAACGTCACCCGTACAGTGCTCTGCACAAGCTCGCGCCGGATCGCTGCAACCGCTGTCGCGCAAGCGCCGGTTCCACACGCCCGCGTTAGCCCCGCACCGCGTTCCCACACCCGCAAGCGTAAGTGATCCGGTCCGACGAGGCTGGCTACGTTGACGTTGACGCGCGCAGGAAACAGCGGGTCATGCTCGATCACGGGGCCGATTATATCGAGCGGGATCGCATCAGCATCATCCACGAAAAACACCGCGTGGGGATTGCCGACATTTACCGCCATCGGGGATTCAAGATTGCATTCGCCTTCGACCCATCCGACCGGCATGGCTGCAGTATCCATTGTAAAGGCCAGCGGGATCGCCTGCCAATCAAAACGCGGCGCACCCATATCGACCTGAGCGCCCCCGTCATGCGGCTCCAGCGCAATCGGACCGCCGCCGGTTTCGATCACGGCTGGAGCGCCATGCAGCAGCGCAACCGCCCGCGCGGCGTTACCGCAGGCCTCGACCTCGCTGCCATCGCAATTGAAGATCCGCATGCGAAAGTCATGCGTTTCGCTCTGTTCCAACAGAACCAGTTGGTCAAAGCCAATCCCGGTGCGCCGGTCACCCAAGACTCGCGCGATGTCCGGCGTCATGTTTGGTAGTGACGCCGTCCGCGCATCAAGCACGACGAAATCGTTGCCCAGCCCATGCATCTTGATGAAGGAAACAGCCTGCGTCACCGGTGCGCGTCTATGCCCGTCAGGCCCTCGCGTCCAGTCCCACGCGGCGTGAGCGATAAAGGTCAGTTGTGTGAAAGACGGTAGACGTCTGAACTGCCGTCTGTGTCGGTATGCGGCGGGGGCAGGGTCTGGCCCGGTAGCCCTGTCAGCCGCCCTGCCGCCTTGAGCCGTGCACGCACGGCTTCGCCGTCTTCGGGCTGGCCATAGAAATAGCCTTGGGCCTTCAGCCGCCCCATCGATTTCAACGCCTGCAAAATTTGTTCGTCTTCCACGCCTTCTGCTGTCAGCGGCAAATCGAGACCTCGGCCCAGCGAAATGATCGCTTCTACCAGCCGTGATCGGCCTCCGAGTTCGCTCAGTTCGCTCACGAAACTGCGATCAATCTTAATCCGGTCGAACGGCAGGTTGCGCAGCTGTTCGATGCTGGAATAGCCGGTACCAAAATCATCGAGACTGACCTGCACGCCTTGGTTGCGCAGTGACATGATCATCGAACGAACGAGGCCGATATTCTCATGCAGGCAGCTTTCAGTGATTTCGATTTCGAGGCGCTGCGGCGGGAAACCTGCCGCGACCAGTTTTTTCAACAGGCGTTGAGCAAACCATGGGTCGCGCAACTGAACCGGTGAAATATTAATCGACAGTGTCAAACTGTCGTCCCATTCCTTCGCATCAGCGAAAGCCTGTTCCATCAGTTGCTCGGACATTTCGTTAATCAGGCCGATTTCCTCGGCAATCGGAACGAACGTACTGGGGCTGATGACGCCAAGTTGGGGGGAACGCCAGCGGGCCAGCATTTCGAACCCAACCAGCTCACCGCTGTCGACATCGACCTGTTGTTCGTAGTACGGTACAAATTCTCCCTGCGAGAGCCCGCGCCGGATGCCGGTCTCCAACTGGTTGCGAAACCGCAATTCGCTTTCCATGCTCGGCTCAAACCAGAAGTAGCGGTTCCGTCCCTGTTTTTTGGCGTGATACAGCGCCATGTCGGCGCGTTGCATCAAGGTACCGGCATCGACCACGACGCCGATGGTCCCGTCAGGATCGTGGTCGGCAGCAAGGCCGATCGACAACGTCAGTTCAACCGTCAAATCAGGTAGGCAAAACGGCTGTGCAAGACTTTCGAAAAGCCGGATGACCAGATCGTCAATTCGTTCGGCGTGACCGGCAGGAAATGGCATGACAAAGGCGAATTCATCGCCGTCAAGACGTGCAAGACGGGCATCACGCGGCAGTTGCGCACGCACGCGATCACACAGCATAACAAGCACCGCGTCGCCTACGGGGTGCCCGTGCATATCATTGATCTGCTTGAAGTTGTCGAGATCAATCATGCAATAAGCCACAGCCTCGCCGCGCACTGCCGCCCGCGCGCGCAGATCTTCTGTGGCGCTCAACATGCTGCGTCGGTTGAGGCAATGCGTCAGCGGATCGGTGGCGGCGAGCAGATGCGCACGCTCTTCTGCCCGGCGCCGTTCAATGATTTCGCGCGTTAATTCGCGGTAGCGTCGCCATCCGAAAATGATCAACGCAATGTTCAACAACAAAGCATTGGTAAGGACGATATCGGGGCGCTGCCCATTGCCGAAGGTTGCGTCCATGATTTTGGGTAGCACCGCACCACCCGTGCCAATCAGCAGGATAATGGCTGCCACGGCAATGCCCAGCGCAACGATATCGCGATCCGCAGCTTGCAGTGGGTTGTCGGGCTTGTGCTCAGTCAAAATCGTTGCCTCGTCCGTTTGGCGCATATCAATTGGATATAATGCCCTTGGCGCCGTCCCGCGATCTTTCGCATAACGCACTAAAGATCGGGTTAATCGGTTGCACGTGCGGGCGGAAACGGATCAGGGGTTGGCGAGGCTGGCCGGGGCGGGCTACGGGATGTTTTTGTTTGGCTTAAAGGGAGCACGCCGTCCGCATGGCCTACTGGCTGATGAAATCCGAACCGTTCAAGTACAGCTGGGACGATCTCGTCGCTGAGGGTGAGGGCACATGGGATGGCGTGCGCAATTACCAGGCGCGCAACAATCTCGCAGCGATGAAGGTGGGAGACGAAGCGTTCTTTTATCACTCACGCGAAGGGCTGGAGGTTGTGGGTGTCTGCACCATCAGCGTCGCAGGAATAACCGACCCGACCGACGAGTCCGGTAAATGGGCGGCGGTCAAGATAAAGCCCAAGGCGAAATTGGCGCAGCCGGTGACGCTGGTTGCAATCAAGGCCGAACCGCGGCTGGATGAGATGCAGCTTGTCAAACAGTCACGCCTTTCGGTGTGCGGAGTTTCGCCGACCGAATGGCAGGTGATCTGCGAGATGGCAGGTGGCCTAGCAAAAGAGTGATGACAGTCTCATCGAAAGTCGAATGAGGATGCTGTTCGCCTTTTGTCGCAGCAAAACAACGTTTCAACGGTCACCAGATGGCAAGACGGAACATCGCCTCCCCATTTCGCTTATCCCCTGCAAGCAGCGTGCATGTAGCCGTTGATTTAAAGGAGAAATCTAATGGGTAAGCTCACAGAAAACATCAAAGGCACCACCAATGAAGCCATTGGCAAGGTTAAGCAGCAGTCGAACGATCCTGAAACCCAGGCCAAAGGCAAGGCGCAGGAACTCAAGGGTGAAGCGCAGAAGGTCAAGGGCAAGGTGCAGGGCGCCTTGGGCGACGACATCTGATCGTACTGTTTGCTGACATTTAAGAAGAGGCCGCTCCATTAGGGGCGGCCTTTTTTGTATCAGGTTCCAGCACTCGCGCGGGCCCGAAGATTGGTAATGGTGGCGCCGCTGGCCGCAATCCGATCAAGATCGGTGAGCACATGGATGAGCCGCAGCCCGGTACGGGATTTGGCGTCCTCCAGTGCTGCTATGAACTGCTGCGTGGTTTCGGCCCGCGTGCTCCACGCCCCGTAGGCTGCGCCGAGCATGGCGAAATCAGGGTTGGTAAGGGACGTGGCCGACACCCGGCCGGGATATTCACGCTCCTGATGCATCCGGATAGTTCCATAAGCGCTATTATCGACCACCACGACAAGCATGTTGGCGCCATATTGCGCAGCAGTTGCGAGTTCCTGACCATTCATCAGGAAATCGCCGTCGCCTGCCACCGCAATGACCATGCGATCAGGAAAACGCAGCGCCGCAGCCACCGCCGCAGGAACGCCATATCCCATTGCGCCGCAGGTTGGAGCCAATTGCCCAGGGTAGGCCGCGTATTGCCAATAGCGATGCCACCATCCGGCAAAATTGCCCGCGCCGTTGGCAATAATCGTGTTGGAGGGAAGATCTGCGCGCATTGCAGCGACGCAGGCGGCAAGATCAAGCACTGCATCGCTAGAATCAGGAGTGGCCCAGTCACGCCATTCACGGTGGGCTTCGACCCCCGCATCGAAGGGAATGATGTGTGAATCCTCCCACAGCGCAGCGCATTCGGCAAATTCATCCATCGAACAGCACAGCGCCAGATCGGTGCGATAGACACGGCCCAATTCTTCCGGATCGGGATGGATGTGGACTAGGCGCTGGCCGGGGTGCTCAAGCGTCGGCACCTGATACCCGTCGGTCGTCGCTTCGCCGAGCCGCGCACCCACTGCGATGATGAGATCGGCGTTTCTCACCCGCTCCAACAGTTTGGGGTTAGGGCCGTAGCCGAGGTTTCCGGCGTAGACAGGGCTATCCGGTGCGACCGCGTCCTGGCGTCGAAAAGCTGTCGCTACAGGAAGCCCGATGCGCTCGGCAAACGCTTGAAAATACGTTCGCGCCTTGGCGTTCCATCCTGCGCCGCCGATAATGGCGATGGGGCTGGCAGCATCGGCGATCAGATCGAACAGGGCCTGCATCGCATCGGGGCAGGTGGCCTGCGCGGCGCGGGTGACGAAGGGGCGGGGCTGAATGGCAGCGGATACCTGCTCGACCAACATATCTTCGGGCAGGGCCAGCACAACCGGGCCCGGCCGGCCATTGATGGCGACCGCATAAGCGCGGGCGATATATTCGGGGATGCGCAGCGGATCGTCGATCCGGGCGGCCCATTTGCAGATCGGGCCGAAGAAGGCCGGGAAATCGACCTCCTGAAAGCCTTCGCGTCCCTGCATCGGGCGCGCCACATCGCCCACGAACAGGATCATCGGTTGCGAATCCTGTTGGGCGACATGAACACCGATACTCGCGTTGGTAGCGCCCGGTCCACGCGTGACGAAAGCAATACCGGGGCGCCCGGACCCTGCAGCATTCATGGTTCCATCCGCGCAGGCCATGAAGGCGACCCCGCCCTCCTGCCGGCAGGTGACCACATCAATCTCGGGGCGATCAGGCAGGGCATCGAGCACGGCGAGAAAGCTTTCGCCGGGCACGGTGAAAATTCGATCGCAACCTTGCGCGGCGAGGCAATCGACCAGCAGGGCGGCGGCGCTACGGGTGAAATCGTTCATTTGTACCTCTCGCATCATCGCACGACGCGCCCCTACAGGCGGGCGTGCTGGCGTGCAAATGCGTCAGTGTTCCAACACACACTCGCCTTGTCCCACGCTGCGACAGCTTGGCCGCAAACTATTTTCAAAGGTTAAGAAAGTCTTAAAGTCTGACGTTCTGACGAAGGAGAATCGCAGATGCGTCGCAGCCTGGTTTTGACCGATGAAACCGCACGCCACTGGTTTCGGGCGACTCTGCCGCCGCATGTGAAGCACGATCTCATTCCTATTCCAGCCGAAGCGTTGTGGCAGCTTACGCTTGCCGATGTCCGCGGCGTTGCCAGCACTTATGTTGCAATGACCTTAGCGATATTTGCCTTTATCATTTAACGGAAATCGGGCGAACGCAGCGCTTCGACCCGGTGCAGTTTACGTGCGACGCTGGCCGAGGCGAGGCACAGGGCCAGGCTGAACAAAAGCTGTTCTTCCAACGGAATGCCAAAGAAGCCGAGCGCTCCGGCAGTTCCTGCGCCGATTACCATGAAGACCGAAGAAATGAAGTTGTTTGCTGCGACCGAACGCGATGCTTCTGACTTGTCGACACGAGTGGTCAGGAAAGCATATAATGGCACCACGAACATTCCGCCTGCCACCGCGATCAACAGCAGATTGGCGGTCAGCAGCAGCGCAAGCGGTTGAGCCAGAAACTCCCAGACCGTGAACAGTTCGCCGGCAGGTTCAAGGTTCCACATGCGGCAGAGCAGGTAAAAGGTGATGAGCAATGCACCCAGCACAAGCACGGAAGGCGCCGAATAGCGCGCGGAAATATCGCCCTTCAGCAGCGTATTGATTGAAACCGAGCCGATCGCAATCCCCGCAGAAAACGCCACCAGCAAAGCAGCGGCAACCTGCTTATCGGCCAGTAGCACATTCTTGGCGAGCGGAATGAACTGCACCGAAAGGATCGCGGCAATGGCCCAGAAATAACTGATTGCCAGCACCGAATAGCGCAGTTCCAGATTGTTCATTGAAAACGCGATCAATGCTCTGGATGCCCGGATCGGGTTCCAGTCCACTTTGGTCTCGGCGGCCTGTGCAGGTGCAGGCGGCACCCAGCGGCAAGTGGCGTAACCAATCAGCGCAATCACGATTACCGCGACAATCGAATACATAATCGGCATTGCGCCGCCGAGCATCATGCCGACAAGAATCGCCACGTAAGTGCCCGCTTCCACGAGGCCAGTGCCAGCCAGCACTTCGTCCTTGTGGAGATGCTGCGGAAGAATTGCGTATTTGATCGGCCCGAAAAACGTGGAGTGCACCCCCATCGCAAATAGCGCGACAAACATCAAAGGGATCGCAAGACCTTCGATCTGTACGCCACGCGCCGCTAGCAACAGGCCGGTGGCACCCACAGCCATGATGATGATTTCGGCAAACTTGATCCAGCGGATGATCGTGGTCTTGTCACGCATATCGGCAAGCTGGCCAGCAGTCGCCGAAAACAGCACGAACGGCAAAACAAACAGGCCCGTGGCGACCCCGCTGATCAGTGTCTCCATTTCCGGCGAATCGTAGACCTGATAGACCACGAACAGCACCATCGCGTTTTTGTAGAGATTGTCGTTCAGCGCGTTGAGAAGCTGGGTCAGAAACAGAGGCAGAAACCGCCGCTGGCGCATCAAGTGGGTTGATGTTGTCATGCAGATGTCGCGCTGGTGCTTCCCTGTGGTTGATCGGCACATAGCGAGAGGGGGCGCTTTCACAAGAGCGCAAACCGGTTGTATCATTGTCGGGGACTTGGCCGAGCAGGGCTTTTGTCGCCTCATATCTGGCGCTAGGGAAGGGGAATAAATGTCAAGTCTGCCCAATATCCTCACCCTGTCACGCATCTTCGCGGTGCCACTTCTGGCGTTCTTTCTGTGGTGGCCGGAATGGCGGCTAGGCTATCTGGTCGGCTTCGGGCTGTATTGCGTGATCGCCTTGACCGATTACCTCGATGGTTATCTTGCCCGTGCGCAAGGAACCGTGTCGAAGATGGGCACGTTCCTGGATCCGATTGCGGACAAGATTATGGTGGCTGCCGTGATCCTCGTGCTCACCGCGCAAGGGTTTTTGCGGGGGCCCTACGCAGGCGATGTCCATGTCATAGCGGGCCTTGTGATTCTCGTGCGCGAGATCGCGGTATCGGGCCTTCGAGAATTTCTGGGCGGGGTACAGGTATCGGTACCGGTGTCAAAATTGGCCAAATGGAAGACGACCTTTCAACTCGTCTCGCTCGGCGCTTTGATCTTGGGCGGGGCTGTGCATGGGCCGCCGTGTCAAGCTGTCGGAGACATGTGCAGGACGGTGGGGCAATCCTGGGTGCATCTGTTGGGACTTGTCAGCTTGTGGACCGCCGCGGTGCTGACCTGTGTGACCGGCTGGGATTACCTGCGTGTTGGTCTCAAACACATGGATTAAGGCTGGAACGTGCCTTTTGGTTCCTATACAATGTTATCCAATGGGACCATTGGAATCGCCTCCGTCGGGTGCTTACGTCCGTCTGCTTGCTGACGAAGCGAAGCGGCTTCAGAACGAGGCGCGCGGCGCTTTTGAACAGGGCCATTACACCCGTGCTTCGGCCTTGATCGGCGATGCCGAGCTACTTGCCGAGGATGTCCACAGCCTCGTCAGTGATATTGAGCGACACGAAATTGGTGGCTTGGCCACCATCACCGCTTACGATGTCAGAGCGATGCCACTACCGGAATCGCCGCGTTATCATCCGCGCATTGCGCTGCCATCACGCCGGGTGCGCATGGCGCTGGGCGCGAGCCTGTTTATGAGCCTCGCGCTGGCGGAGTTCTAAGGCCGCCTGACCCAACGGCTGCAATTATCCTGCGCGCAGTTCTTCGGCGAGCAGCTGGAAATCGGCTTCACGCGGAGAGTTTCGGCGCCAGGCGAGCACGATCTCGCGCTTGGCGGTTGGGCTGTCCACCGGGCGTGCCACCACCTGCGTTCCAGCCAGAATGCCTGCATTCAGTGCCATTTCAGGCAGCATCGTGAGACCCAAGTCATTGTCGACCAATTGCACCAGCGTGTGCAACGACGTGCCGATCATGGCGGCACTCGCACGCAGTTCGGCGCGGTTGCAGGCCGCCAGCGCATGATCGCGCAAGCAGTGGCCATCCTCTAGCAGCAATAACCGGCCCTGATCGATCATCTCGGGCTTGATACTGGCAGGAGGATCGCGCGGATCGTCCTTGGGAAAGGCAATAAACAGCCGGTCGTCAGCAATGTGCGCGAAAGCTGCATCGCCGGTATCGAAGGGCAGAGCCAAAAGCACGCAATCGACCCGGCCATGGCTCAGCGATTCGAGCGCATCGTGGGTGGTCTCTTCGCGCAGCAGCAGCTTGAGGTCAGGCCGCTCGCGCTTCAGCCGCGGCAACATTCGGGGCAAGAGAAAAGGGGCAATGGTGGGGATCACGCTCATGCGCAATTCGCCTGACAGCGGTTTGCCCGAGGCCTGAACCAGATCGGCCAGTTCCTCTGCTTCACGCAGCAGCCGGTTGGCCTTGGCCACCACCTGTTCGCCCAAGGCCGTGAAGCGGACCACCCGGCGCGAGCGTTCCACTAACGTCACGCCCAGCAGCGATTCCAACTCGCGGATGCCCGCCGATAACGTCGATTGCGACACGAAGCTTGCAACAGCGGCCTTACCGAAATGGCCGTGCTCGTGAAGCGCCACGAGATATTGCAGCTGCTTGATTGTGGGGAGATAGGTGGACACCGGGTCGCTCTATTCTGCGGCCAACACGTCAGGACCGCTGTCCGCCTCGCCCGGCGTCTCGGCTTCGGACGGGGAGGCGGGCACCGCGACATCGTCGATATGGGTCATCTTGAGCTTCCCGCGTTCGACCGCAAATGCGAGCTTTCCCTCGACCAGATCGAGCGCGTCTTTTCCGAACACATCGAACCGCCAGCCTTGCAGTACCGGAAGATCGCGCGCTCCGGCGGCGAGGGCTTCCATCTCGTCCGCACGGGTCAGCAAGCGGGGCGCAACGTCGATCTCGCGGGCGCGGATTTTCAAGAGCAGTTTCAGAAGGTCCGCCACAAGCGCGCCTTCCTTGCCAAGCGGGGCTCCCTGCTTGGCTTTTTCGGGCATCTCGCTCTTGGGAAGCGGTTCCGCCTCGGCAAGGATCTTCATCAGACGTTTGCCAATATCATTATCGCGCCACGCAGCGCTTAGCCCACGCACCTTGGCAAGATCGGCCTGATTTTTTGGCGGATGTGCAGCGATATCGGCCAGCGTCTCGTCGCGCATAATCCGGCCGCGCGGAATGTTCTTGTGCTGCGCCTCGCTCTCGCGCCAGCCAGCAAGCGCCTTCATCCGCCCGAGTACCTGCGGATTGCGGCCCGATTGACGGATGCGCTTCCATGCCTGACCGGGATCCGTGATGAAATTGGACGGATCGGCGAGCTTTTCCATTTCGGCGTTCAGCCACAAACCGCGCCCGGTCTTGATCAGCTTTTTCAGGATGCGGGGGAAGATCGTCGCGAGGTGCGTTACGTCGCCAATGGCATATTCAATCTGACGGTCGGTCAGCGGGCGCCGGCTCCAGTCAGTGAAACGCGCGCCCTTGTCGATGGTGAGGCCCATCCACGTTTCAACCAGATTGGCATAGCCGATCTGTTCGGACTGGCTGATCGCCATCATTGCGATTTGGGTGTCGAAAATGGGATGCGGGGTCTTCTGCGTCAAATTGACGATGATTTCGACATCCTGCCCGCCCGCGTGGAAAACCTTGAGCACGTCTTCATTCTCGCACATCAGATCGAGCAGCGGGGTAAGGTCGATGCCATCCGCCATGGGATCGATCGCGGCGGCTTCTTCGGTGTTGGCAATCTGCACCAGGCACAATTCGGGCCAATAGGTGTTTTCGCGCATGAATTCGGTATCGACCGCCACGAATTCGGATTTGGCGAGACGCGCACAGAGGTCGGAGAGGGCTTCGGTGGTGGTAATCAGCGGGTGGATTTTCATGTCATCTTTTCGCGTTGCGGGCGGAGTGCCGCCCTCGGGCTTGAACCCAGATGAGCCTGCCTTCTTTGACAAGCGCGGCTTGACAAAGCGCAAGGCTTCCCCTGTTAGCGCGCCGACGGCGAAGCAGTGCTTCCGAAGGCGCCGCGCGAATGCGCACTAGCGTCATAGCCGTGAACAGGACAAGAGTTTAGATGCACCCCTATCGCACGCATACTTGCGCACAGCTTTCTTCCGCCAATGTAGGCGAGACCGTTCGCCTATCGGGCTGGGTCCATCGCAAGCGTGACTTTGGCGGCGTGCTATTTGTCGATCTGCGCGATCATTACGGCATCACTCAAATCGTGGCCGACGCGGATTCGCCCGCCTTGGCGGTGCTTGATCGGCTGCGGGTGGAAAGCGTCATCACCATCGAAGGTGAGGTCAAGGCGCGCGCTGCCGAAACAGTGAACCCGCGTCTTGTCACCGGTGACATCGAAGTGTTTGCGCGCGGCATTACGGTGCAGAGCGCCGCTGAAGAACTGCCGATGCCGGTGGCCGACGAGCAGCCTTATCCCGAGGACGTGCGGCTAAAGTACCGCTTCCTCGACCTGCGGCGCGAGACGCTGCACAAGAACATCATGACCCGCGTGGCGGTGATCGCAGATATGCGGGCGCGGATGGGCGCGGTGGGTTTCAACGAGTTTTCGACTCCAATCCTGACCGCATCCTCGCCCGAAGGTGCGCGCGACTTTCTGGTGCCGAGCCGCATTCATGCGGGCAAGTTCTATGCGCTCCCGCAGGCGCCGCAGCAGTACAAGCAATTGCTGATGGTCGCAGGCTTTGATCGCTATTTCCAGATCGCGCCGTGCTTCCGCGACGAAGACCCCCGCGCTGACCGCCTGCCGGGGGAGTTCTATCAGCTCGATCTGGAAATGAGCTTCGTCACGCAGGAAGAAGTGTGGGAGACGATGGAGCCGGTGATCCAGGGCACCTTCGCTGCTTTCGCAGGGGACAAGGCTGTGACCCCGGCGGGAGAGTTCCCGCGCATCCCTTATGACGAGGCGATCCTCAAATATGGCAGCGACAAGCCCGACCTGCGCAATCCGCTGGTCATCAGCGATGTGTCGTCACACTTCACGCAGTCGGGCTTTGGCTTGTTCGAGAAGATCGTCGGCGGCGGCGGCGTGGTGCGGGTGATTCCGGCGCCCGCCACCCACGAAAAGAGCCGCAAGTTCTTCGACGAGATGAACGATTGGGCGAGGCGGGAAGGCTATGCTGGCCTTGGCTATGTCACCCGCAAGCGCGGCGAATTTGGTGGACCGATTGCGAAAAATCACGGGCCCGAGCGGATGGCGGAACTCTACGCCGAACTCGGCCTTGGCGAAAACGACGGTCTGTTCTTCGCTGCCGGCAAGGAGGCCGAAGCCGCCAAGCTGGCGGGCGCAGCGCGCATTCGCGTGGGCGAGGAACTGGGCTTGATCGACGAAAGCCGCTTTGCGCTGTGCTGGATCGTCGATTTCCCCTTCTACGAATGGAACGAGGACGAAAAGAAGGTCGATTTCAGCCATAACCCCTTCTCGATGCCGCAGGGCGGGATCGATGCGCTGAACGGGCAAGACCCCTTGACGATCAAGGCGTTCCAGTACGATCTGGTGTGCAACGGTTTTGAAATCGCGAGCGGATCGATCCGCAATCACATGCCCGAAACGATGGTCAAGGCGTT
Source organism: Erythrobacter sp. 'gip.4 top 5' (assembly GCF_056495765.1). Classification (NCBI taxonomy): domain Bacteria; kingdom Pseudomonadati; phylum Pseudomonadota; class Alphaproteobacteria; order Sphingomonadales; family Erythrobacteraceae; genus Erythrobacter; species Erythrobacter sp. 'gip.4 top 5'. The sequence goes on from NZ_CP200270.1 coordinate 1,772,735, forward strand.
CGAGATTGTCGGCCTGTCGAAGGCGGATGTGGAGGAGCGGTTTGGCGGCATGTACCGCGCGTTCCAGTACGGCGCGCCGCCGCACGGGGGTATGGCTGCGGGCGTGGACCGGATCATCATGCTGTTGTGCGGTGCCAAAAACCTGCGCGAAATCTCGCTGTTCCCGATGAACCAGCGCGCCGAAGATTTGTTGATGGGGGCACCCAGCCCGGCTGAGCCCCGCTCCTTGCGCGAACTTCATATGCGCGTGGTCGAGCCGCCCAAGAAGGACAGCGCCTGATTTTTTCACCGGGTCTGCGGCGCGTCATGTCCCTTGTGGGCAGCGTGCCTCAAGCCCACTTGCACTTGCCCACGGCCTTCTTTAGGGCGGAGGCGAGATATTTAACCCCAGTTCAAGAGGGAATACTATGAGCGATACTGCCGACCGGGTGGCCAAGATTGTCGTAGAACATCTCGGCGTCGAAATTGACAAGGTCACTCAGGATGCGAGCTTCATCGACGACCTCGGTGCAGACAGCCTCGACATCGTCGAATTGGTTATGGCGTTCGAAGAGGAATTCGGCGTCGAAATCCCTGACGATGCGGCCGAGAAGATCACCACCGTGGGCGATGCAACCAAGTACATCGAAGAACACAAGGGCTAAGGCCCGGCCATCCCGTCTGTCCCTGGTCCTGCGCCTGTCGAAGGATCCTAGGGCCGTTCATTGTGCTTGCATGGCGACGGTAGAAATTCGGGATTTTGACAGGCTCAGCCCAGCGGGTTGAGCCTGTCTTGCGTTTTGGGAGAAGTTGAATGCGCCGTGTGGTTGTTACCGGGCTTGGTCTTGTTACCCCGCTCGGAGGCGACGTCGAAACGACGTGGGCCAACCTGATCGCTGGGGAGAGCGGAGCGGGGCAGATCACCCGTTTTGATGCCTCCAACCAGAAATGCACCATCGCCTGCGAGGTGAAGGGCAAGGATCATCCCTGGGGGTTCGACCCGGACAAGCGCGTGGATCACAAGGTTCAGCGGCAGGTCGATCCCTTTATTGTGTTCGGCATCGACGCCGCTGGGCAGGCGCTGGAAGATGCAGGCCTTACAGATATGACTCAGGCCGAAAAGGAGCGCACCGGCTGTTCCATCGGTTCAGGGATCGGCGGCTTGCCGGGGATCGAGCTGGAAAGCGTCAACCTCCACGAACGCGGCCCTTCGCGGGTGTCGCCGCATTTCGTGCATGGGCGGCTTATCAACCTCATCACTGGTCAGGTACAGATCAAATATGGCTTCATGGGCCCCAACCATTCTGTCGTAACCGCCTGTTCGACCGGCGCACATTCGATTGGTGACGCGGCGCGCATGATTATGGCGGATGATGCTGACGTCATGCTGGCAGGCGGCGCGGAAGGCACGATCTGCCCCCTCGGCATCGCCGGGTTTGCGCAGGCACGCGCACTCAACATGAGCATGAACGACCGCCCGACCGAAGCGAGCCGCCCCTATGACAAGGGCCGCGATGGCTTTGTTATGGGTGAAGGCGCGGGCGTGATCGTGCTGGAGGAATACGAGCGTGCCAAGGCCCGCGGCGCAAAGATCTACGCCGAAGTTACAGGCTACGGCCTGTCGGGCGATGCTTATCATGTCACTGCGCCGCACCCCGAAGGCCGCGGCGCGGAACTTGCGATGCGCATGGCGCTGAAGAAGGCGGGCCTTGGTCCGGGCGACATCGACTACATCAATGCCCACGGCACCTCGACCATGGCCGACACCATCGAATTGGCCGCGATCAAACGCGTGCTGGGCGATGATCTGGGCGGCGCGTCAATGTCATCGACCAAATCGGCCATCGGCCACTTGCTGGGCGGCGCAGGCGCGGTGGAGGCGATCTTCTGTATCCTCGCCATGCGCGACGGTGTCGTCCCCCCGACCCTGAACCTGCATGATCCCGATGACGGCACGGAGGGCATCGACCTTGTGCCGCTGAAGGCCCGCAAGCGCGAAGTGCGCGCCGTGCTCAACAATTCTTTCGGGTTTGGCGGCACCAACGCCTCCATCATCATGCAGAAGGTCGACTGATCCGGTGAGAATGGTGAGGCTTGCCCTGGCGGGCCTGGTCGCCATCCTGGCAGCCGTTGTGCTGGCATGGATGTTTATGGGTTCGGCAACAGTGTCCAAGGATACTAGCTTCACCATTCCCGCAGGCGCATCGGTGGCTTCGGTTGCGGACAAGCTTGAGGCCGAAGGACTGGTTTCCTCGGCATCCGGCTTTGTCCTTCAGGCCCGCATCTTTGGCTCCGAGAGCCCGATCCAGGCAGGCGAGTTTTTGCTGACGCCCGACATGAGCCAAGGCGATATCCTTGCCGCGTTCCAGTCTGGCGATGTCATTCGGCGATTTGTCACGATCCCTGAAGGGATGCCCTCGATCCTCGTGTGGGAGCGGTTGATGGCCGAGGAGTTGTTGATCGGCACCGTCGACGTGCCGCCCGAAGGCTCAATTCTGCCCGATACCTATGCCTTTGAACGCGGCCAGACACGCAAGAGCCTGGTGGAACAGATGCAAGCCGCCATGGACAAGGCGCTGGCCGAGGAATGGGCTGCGCGCAAACCCGGTATTGCGGTGGACACCATGCGCGATGCGCTGACCCTTGCTTCGATTGTCGAAAAGGAAACGGGCAAGGCAGAGGAGCGACGGATGGTTGCCGGCCTCTATTCCAACCGCGTGCGCACCGGCATGAAACTTCAGGCCGATCCGACGATCATCTATCCCGTGACCAAGGGAAAACCTTTAGGGCGGCGGATCAAGCAGTCCGAGATTGCAGCGGTCAATGGCTACAACACCTATACCCGCATCGGTCTGCCGGTAGGGCCGATCACCAATCCGGGGCGCGCCAGCATTGCCGCCGTGCTCAACCCGGAAGCCACGCAAGCGCTGTTCATGGTCGCTGATGGCACCGGCGGACACTGGTTTGCAAACACCCTTGCCGAGCACAATGCCAATGTGGCCAAGTGGTATGCAATCCGGCGCGAACGAGGCGAGATGTAACCGGGTATCCGTGGCGAACCCCTTTATCCTCACCGCGGCTTTGCCGCCCGATCTGGCAGGCTATGCCGAAGGCCTGCGCCGTGCGCATTTTCCGGCCGAGAGGAACCATCTCCACGCCCACGTGACGCTGTTCCACGCCTTTGCGCCATCGCTGCTTGAGGATCTGCGCGCCTTTCTTCCGAAGCTGGCGGGCGAATTTGCCGCGCCCCACGGCACCGTGAAGGGCGTGATGGATCTGGGCAAGGGCACGGCCATTGCGCTTGAGGCACCTGAACTTCTAGCCCTGCGCGTTCTCATTGCCGATCATTTCCACGGCAGCCTGACATCGCAGGACCTCCACGATCCGCGACCCCACATTACCATCCAGAACAAAGTCACAAAAGCTGAGGCGAGGGCGCTTCAGGCCAGCCTTTTGCCAGCACTTGGGCCATGGATCGCCAAGGGGCGGTTTGCGTTTCCTGCCCTTGAACTGCATCGCTACTGCGGCGGGCCATGGGAGCCCGTTAAAACCTTCACATTCCGCGGGCGTGCGCGGCTCTGAAAGGTGTATCAACAGGGCTTGACCCTGCGCCGCACTCGCCGTATTTGCGCGCTTCGCCCGGGCCGACACCCGGGGTCGAATCCGGTCTTCATTGAAGCGCCGGATGCCCACGGGGCGGAGTAGCTCAGCTGGTTAGAGCAGCGGAATCATAATCCGCGTGTCGGGGGTTCGAGTCCCTCCTCCGCTACCATTTTTCATCAAAATCGATTGCTAACGGCGGACATGCGCCGGGGGATGGATTTGTTGCTTTGCAAAAGCAAGGCGGCGCAGGAACAATGTTCCCGCGCCGCTTGGTCGTCATAGAGAGATGTTGGATCTAGAGCCGAACCTCAGCCACCTTGTCCTCGTAGTCGCCCTTGGGGTCGAGGCCGAGCAGCATCTTGATGCCCGCCACGATGGAGGATGCGTCAATCCAGATTTCGGCAGTTTCAGGATCGAGCCGGATCAGGGCGACCTTGGAGTCATCTTTGCCGGGAAACCAGGCGGCTACGAAACGATTCCACAATCGGTCAATCGTTGCCGGATCGCGTGTGGTGGACAGGGTGCCGTTCACCGTAGCCCAAACATCGTGACCCTTCGATGCGAAATGCGCCATCGCTCGGGGCGCGGTGTTCGCCAGTTCGGCTTGTTGGATCATGTTATAAAGACCGCTGTCGGTTGAGGTGAAGAACCACACCGGGCCGTGATATTCGCCGCCATCATAGCTGTCATCGTCGAGCTGCGCCGTCATCGGCCGCGCATGGCCGCCTTCCCCTTCGGCGATCCCCAGGAACATGGTCCTGTCACTGTTGAGAGCCTTCCAGAACTTGGTCCGGATTTCCGCGTCGGTCGCCATGGGTCTTCTCCTTGCTTAATTGCATGAAGCCATAGTGCCGACGCGGAAAAATGTTCCGAATCAGAAGACTTCAAAGAGACCGGCTGCCCCCATGCCGCCACCAACGCACATGGTGACGACCACATACTTCGCGCCGCGGCGCTTGCCTTCAATCAGAGCATGGCCGGTGCAGCGTGCGCCGGTCATACCATAGGGGTGGCCGATCGAAATCGACCCGCCGTTGACGTTGAGGATATCATTATCGATGCCCAGCTTGTCGCGGCAATATAGCACCTGCACAGCGAAGGCTTCGTTCAGTTCCCACAGACCGATGTCATCCATCTTGAGGCCGGTTTGCTTGAGCAGCTTGGGGATCGCGAAGACCGGGCCAATGCCCATCTCGTCAGGCTCGGTGCCGGCAACGGCCATGCCGACATAGCGGCCAAGCGGCTGCAAGCCCTTCTGTTCAGCCAGCTTGGCTTCCATCAGTACGGATGCCGAAGATCCGTCAGACAGCTGCGAGGCATTGCCTGCGGTGATGCACATGTCCGGCCCCATCACCGGCTTGAGGCTTTGCAGGCCTTCAAGCGTGGTTTCGGGACGGTTGCCTTCATCCTTGGTCAGCGTGAATTCGCGCTGGCTGACTTCCTTCGTTTCCTTGTCCATCACGTTCATGGTGGTGGTGACGGCAACGATTTCGTCGTCGAACTTGCCGGCGGCTTGCGCCGCGGCAGTGCGCATCTGCGACTGGTAGGCGTATTCATCCATTGCGTCGCGACTGATGCTGTAACGCTTGGCCACGGTCTCGGCGGTCTGCAGCATCGGCATGTAGACGTTGCCGTGCATGGCGAGCAGCGACTTATCCATCGACACGCGCATTTCGGGCGTCTGCACCATCGAGATCGAATCCTGACCGCCGCCGACAACGATATCCATGTTGTCGACGATGATCTGCTTGGCTGCGGTCGAAATCGCCATGAGGCCCGATGAGCATTGGCGGTCGATGGTCTGGCCCGACACGGTAACAGGGCAACCGGCCCGCAGGGCTACCTGACGGGCAATGTTGCCGGCTTGCGTCCCCTGGTTGAGGACAGCGCCCCACACCACGTCGTCAATGGCGCCGGCTTCGATACCGGCGCGTTCGATCGCGGGAGCAAGGCTGTAGGCGCCCAGCGTTGCGCCGGGTGTGGCGTTGAAAGCGCCCTTGTATGCACGGCCAATCGGCGTGCGGGCGGTGGAGACGATAACGGCGTCACGTGCCATGATTGAGGGTATCCTTTGTGTTTCGCCCCATCCCGTCATCCCGGCGAATGCCGGGACCCATAGATCGCGAGGGCGGAGCTGATGTCTCTGGACCCCGGCCTTCGCCGGGGTGACGCTCAAGATAAAACCGGAATTACACGAAGTATTGCGTGATCCACTCGCACATCAGGGCGGGCTTATCCTCGCCTTCGATCTCGAGCGTGATTTCGCAGGTCTGCTGCCATTGGCCGGGGCGCTTTTCGACCATTTCGGTGAGCTTCCAATGGCCGCGGATGCGCTTGCCGGCGCGTACAGGCGCGATGAAGCGGGTTTTGTTGCCGCCGTAGTTGACGCCCATTTTCACGCCGTCGATGCGCGGCGCGCCGCCGTTTGCACCGAGATAGGGGATCATCGAGAGCGTCAGAAATCCGTGAGCGATGGTCCCGCCAAACGGGGTCATCTTGGCCATTTCTTCGTTGATGTGGATGAACTGGTGATCACCGGTCGCCTCGGCGAACTGGTTGATGCGTTCCTGGCTCATTTCGGCCCATTCGCTGGTGCCGATATTTTCGCCGACCTTGGCGGCCAATTCCTGCGGTGTCATGGGGGCTCCTCCTCGTTTTTGCCGGCGGAATCCCGTGCCCGCCGCGCTCGTTTCACCGGGCTACATGGCGCATCAGCAGGGGCAGTGCAACGCCCGCAGCTATGCCGTTACGGCACCGCGCATTGTGTTTGCGATAGCTGCCTTGCGCCCAGCGCTGCGCGCCAGCGACCCGCGCGCCGAATCGATCCGCGCGCAGTAGGTGTTGAGCCCGATTTGTAGGCCAACCAGCATCAGCATCACCGGCTGATAGGCGATCCCCTGAAACGCCGCCCCCACCAGATAGATCAATGCGCTCATCTGCAAGGCCGCTGCAAAGGGCGTGATCCACCGGGTCGCCTCGTCCTGGGCGGCCCGCCAGCGGCGCTGGATCATCTCCATCTGCCAAAGACCCACAGCGTGCAGCGCCAACCACAGGATCAGCCCGGGCCAGCCCTGTTCGCCCAGCATTTCAAAGAACGAGGAGTGGTAGGCGCGGCCCCGGTCCTCGACCGGTTGATAGGTGATGGTGGTGGTGTTCCCATCGGTCTGGGTGATCGGCATGACATAGTTGAACCGGTTGCCGCGATAAGCATCAAACCCCCCGCCAAAAGGTTTGTCTGCGACATAATCGAGCGTCCATTGCCACACTGCCATCCGAGTCGAGGCGCTTTCGTCGCCACTAGGCTGGGCGATGGTGGACATGCGGTCATAAAAAGATTGCGGCAGGAAGGGCAGGGCGGTCAACCCCAGCACGCCCGCGCCCGCGATGAACAGGATGCGGCGCTTCGTGTAGCGCAGCATCAGACCGCCCAGCGTGGCAATGCACAGCAGGCCGGTGCGCGCTTCGGTGCCCACTGGCACCAATAGGCAGGCGAAAGTCAGCGCCACGGCGAACCCCGTCACCAGCCAGTGCGGGCGGAAGATCGTGCCGTGTTTGACGAACCACCACAGCATCGGGACCAGCCCGATCGCTACCGTCGCCAACGTCGAGCTTTCATAGATGCCGCTATTGTCGTTCACGAAAAACTTGAGGTTCTGATACCCCCCGCCGCCCAGTACCGTCTTCATTCCTGTGCCGATTACAATGGTCGCAACCGATAGCAGCAGCACCAGCGCCAGCCCTTCGATCCGCGCGCGGGTGGTTAGGGTGAGGGGAAGGAAAATGGCGAACAGCAGCGCCTTCCATACCCATTCCCACTTGGTCTGCGCATCCTCGGGGAAATCGGCGCTGCTGGTGGTCCAAAAGCAGTAGAGCAGCAACAGCACCATCAGCCCCTGTCGCAGGGTAAACCGTGCGCCTTCCTTGCGATCAAGCACAAACCAGCCTCCGAATGCGGCGGCAAAGGCGATCATGGACAGCGGCAGACTGGTAATCAGTGCGTAGCCGATCCGCTGCGGCGCCAGAATGTCGATGTAGACATACAGCAGCACCCATAAAAATGGGCGCTTAAGCCCAAGAGCCAGCACGAATCCGATAAAAGCAAGGAAGGCGAGATCAAGCATTCTTGTGCGCTACCGGCTCGTGCTCGTCACCGTTGATACCGCTGTCGGTTCCCCGCCGACGTGCAGCATTCCGGCCCGCCCTGCTGTTCGCCTTACGCTTGTTATCTGCTTCGGACTTGAGGGTGCCGATCAGCGGATCATCGTCCAGCCCAGCGCGCATCACGAGCCGCAGCAAAGCGATGGCCATGAGGCCGTGTCCAATAGCAAGTGCGATGTGATCGATCATACTGGCGGGCAGCTTTACCCGCAGCGAGTTGACGCGGCGTTAAGCACGCCTGCGATAGATAGCAGGACATGACCCGCGTTCTGCATGTGCTCGACCATTCGTTGCCGCTCCACAGCGGCTACACCTTCCGCACCCGCGCCATTTTAAAGGCGCAAGAGGGGCTGGGGTTGGAGGTGCGCGGGATCACCGGGCAGCGGCATAATCGTGAGGCTGCACTGAACGGCTCGGCTGAGGAAACAGACGGGCTTATCTTCCACCGGACGCCCGGCACGCCATCTGGCCCGCCTCCTTTGCGCGAAATGGGCGAGATCGAGGCGCTGACAGCGGCCATCCACGCGCTATCGGCAGAGTGGCGACCCGACATCATCCACGCCCATTCGCCGGCGTTGTGCGGCGCAGCAGCTCAGCGTGCGGCGCGGGCGTTGGGCATCCCCTTCGTCTACGAGATTCGCGCTTTTTGGGAGGACGCAGCGGTTGGCAATCTGACCGGCACGCAAGGCAGCATCAAATACCGCCTGACCCGCGCTCTCGAAACGCAGGTCGCCAGGAGCGCCGACGCGCTGTTCACGATCTGCAAGGGTCTCAAGATCGATCTCGCGCAGCGCGGTATTCCGGCCGATCGCATCCACGTGATGCGCAATGGCGTCGATCTGGAACTGTTTGGTGATCCACCGCCGCGCGATGCAGCCCTGGCAGCCGAACTGGGCCTTGCTGCGGGCGCGCCGGTAATTGGCTACATCGGCAGTTTCTATGCCTATGAAGGCGTTGATGACCTGATCGCTGCGATGCCGCTGCTCAGGCGCTCGCACCCCGATGCGCGGCTCTTGCTGGTGGGGGCAGGGCCGATGGAGGCAAGCTGGCGTGCAGCGGCAGCGGGGTTGACTGAACCTGACGCTGTGATCTTCACCGGACGCGTGCCGCATGCGGCGGTAGAACGCTATTACTCGCTGGTTGATGTGCTGGCTTACCCACGCAAGGCCCAGCGCCTCACCGATCTTGTCACGCCATTAAAGCCATTGGAGGCAATGGCGCAGCGGCGGCTGGTCGCAGCGTCCAGTGTGGGCGGGCACTGTGAACTGATGACCGATGGCGACACCGGCACGCTGTTTGCGCCCGATGATCCCGCCGCCTGCGCGGCTGCGCTCGCCGGGCTGCTCGATTCTCGCGAGGAATGGGGCGCGATGAAGGATCGCGCTGTCGCTCATGTGCGAGCACGCCACGATTGGGCGAAGAACGCCCGCGATTATCTCTCTGTTTACCATCTGTTGCTAGCGCCGACACAGGGCGGCGCAAAGGGGCGTGCGGCGGCAAGGGCAGGATAACGGACACATGAAGTTCGAACGGCATGATCGGGCGGAACAGCGCAAATCTGGTAACGCGCCGCGGCGGACATCGCGGTCGCTTGCAGGGCACCGGGCCTTTCCACCTATGCTGGGGCTGTGGGGTGCGATGCTCGGCGGCCTGACGGTCATCGTGCTTCCGGCGACGCTGGTGACTGGGGCTATCAACGCAGCGGGGATGGCGACTGGCGGCCTCCCGATACAGGCTATGGCTGCGGGCTTCGCGGCGCTGTTGCTTGGCGGCGGGCTGTATATCCTCGCAACCAGCGTGCATCGCCGCGCACGGCGCGCCATCAAAACGCCATCTCTGGCCGCATGGACGATCCGCTCCATGCGTCCGATCGATCCTGTCCGCGATCTGGGCAGCCGCAGCCTTGATGACCCGCTTGTTGCGATGCCCTTTGTCGCCTCAGCCGAGTTGGACGCCGACACCGACACCGACACCGGCACCGACGCCGAGGCCGGCAATGCCGAATCGGTGCAGAAGCCCGATGCGGCCCCACTTGAATTGGATCTTGCGGCTTTCGCTGAACTGCCTGGGCGCGATGCCGTCTGGGTTCAGGGCGAGCCTGAGACGCACATGATCCCCGGTGCGTATCAGAACTCTACGGAGAAGCGCGCTGCCGAGATGGCGACACGCGGCACGCCTGTTGCTTCGCTGCGCAAATCTGCTCCTTTGCCCGATCCCGGAACGGCAGCGCTCGCCCGGCTTCGTGCGGTGGCACCCAGCGAACTCAGCATTGTGGAAATGGTTGAACGCTTTGCAGGCGCACTTCACGAACATCGCAGCAGCCCGCCTTCAAAGGCGGTGTCTGCGGCCGATCTGGCTGCGCGTGAGGCCGCGCTGGCTGAAGCTCTCAAAGCGCTCGCTGCGTTGAGCGGAGAAAGTCTGGGCGATAATGCGCGTGAACCCCTGCGGTCCGCCTTGGCCGGTTTGCAACCCCGGCGCGGCGCAGCCTGACCGGTCGATCCGACGCAAATCGTGCAACCCAATCGGGTTTGGGATGCATGGCACGCAATGTAACGATAGTCTGAATAGGTCTGCAAGAAATATTGCTTCGCGCAAGCCCATTGCCAAATCTGCTTCCTGTCGGCATGAGAGGCCGAAATCGGGCGAAAGCAAACCTGAAAAGGGTTAAGCACGCCTGAGTGACCTGCCTTCAGGCGTGTCCCTTGCGTGAGCCTGTCTGCCGCAAGATGCGCGCCTGTCGGCATCTGACAGATCGGATCTTTGCCATGGGATACCCCTCCTCCCAGGGTCTTTACGACCCCGCCAATGAACATGATGCCTGCGGCGTGGGCATGGTTGCGCACATCAAGGGCGTGAAAAGCCACGCGATTATTGCGCAGGCGCTGGAGATCCTTGAAAAACTGGACCATCGCGGCGCGGTGGGGTCGGATCCGCTACTGGGCGATGGCGCGGGCATCCTGATCCAGATCCCCGACGCTCTGATTCGCCGCTGGGCTGAGGCGCAGGGCCATGATCTTCCTGGACCCGGCGAATATGGGATCGCCATGTGCTTCTTGCCGCAGGACGAGGCCGCACGCGATTTCGTCAAAGCGCGCATGGAGGCCTTCACCGTCAAGGAAGGCCAGCGTTTCATCGGCTGGCGCGAAGTGCCGACCACCATGGATGGCCTCGGCGCGGCAGTGATCGCCTCGATGCCGGTGATCCAGATGGCGGTGATTGCGCGCGGCGTGAATTGTGCGGGCCAGGATGGGTTTGAACGCAAGCTTCTGACCATCCGCAAACAAGTGCAAAACCCGTTGGCGAGCCTTGCTGCAAAGCATGGCCTGCCCGCCCTCACTGACACCTATATTCCGAGCTTCTCGACCCGCACCATCGTTTACAAGGGCCTGCTGCTGGCGACGCAAGTGGGCAGCTTCTACGACGATCTGCGCGATCCGGCCTGCGTGTCGGCATTGGGCCTCGTCCACCAGCGCTTTTCCACCAACACCTTCCCCAGCTGGCGGCTGGCGCACCCGTTCCGGTTCATCGCGCATAATGGCGAAATCAACACGGTGCGCGGCAACGTCAACTGGATGAATGCGCGGCGCCGCACGATGGAAAGCGAACTGCTCGGCCCCGATCTCGACAAGATGTGGCCGATTATTCCGCACGGGCAATCGGACACAGCCTGCCTCGACAACGCGCTCGAACTGCTGATCGCGGGTGGATATTCGCTCGCCCACGCGATGATGATCCTGATCCCCGAGGCTTGGGCCGGCAATGCGTTGATGGACGCTAGCCGGCGCGCCTTTTACGAATATCATGCCGCGCTGATGGAGCCGTGGGACGGCCCGGCAGCGGTGTGCTTTACCGACGGGCGCCAGATCGGCGCGACGCTGGATCGCAATGGCCTGCGTCCGGCACGTTTCTGCGTCACCAAAGACGATATTGTCTGCCTTGCTTCGGAAAGCGGCGTGTTGCCGTTTGCCGAAGAAGACATCGTGCGCAAATGGCGCCTGCAGCCGGGCAAGATGCTGCTGATTGATCTCGATCAGGGCCGGATCATCGAGGATGACGAGTTGAAGGCCGATCTGGCCGCAGCCGAACCCTATGCGGAATGGCTGCATCAGGCGCAGTACAAGCTGGAAGACATCACCGACATCGTCCCTGAACTCGCCGCGATTCCGGATCAGGAAACGACGCTGCTGCAACGCCAGCAAGCCTTTGGCTACACGCAGGAAGATATTGGCCGGTTTCTGGAACCGATGGCGGTTGATGGCGATGATCCGATTGGATCTATGGGCACCGACACGCCGATCGCCGTTCTCTCGGACCGGGCGCGCCTGCTGTACGACTACTTTAAGCAGAACTTCGCGCAGGTCACCAACCCGCCGATTGACCCGATCCGTGAAGAATTGGTGATGAGCCTCACCAGCATGATCGGGCCGCGTCCCAATCTGTTGGGCCGCGATGCCGGAACGCACAAACGGCTTGAAGTGCACCAGCCGATCCTGACCAACGAGGATCTGGCCAAGATCCGTTCGGTGGAAGAAGCGCTTGACGGCGCATTCCGTTGCGCGACGATCGACATGACATGGGATGCCAGTACCGGGGCCGAGGGCCTTGAAATGGCGCTGAAGGAAATGTGCTGGGCTGCGACCGAAGCGGTGCTGCAGGATCACAACATCCTTGTCCTGTCTGACCGCGGTCAAAGCGAGGCGCGGGTGCCGATGCCGGCGTTGCTGGCAACGGCAGCGGTGCATCATCATCTTGTGCGGCAAGGCCTGCGGATGCAGTCCGGCCTGGTTGTCGAAACCGGCGAAGCGCGCGAGGTGCATCATTTCTGTGTGCTGGCAGGCTATGGCGCCGAAGCGATCAACCCCTACCTCGCCTTCGAGACGATCGAAGCCCTGCGCGTCAAGCGCCACGCCGATATGGCGCCTGCCAAGGTGCAGCAGAACTTCATCAAGGGCGTGGGCAAGGGCATCCGCAAGGTCATGTCCAAAATGGGCATCTCGACGTACCAATCCTACTGCGGGGCGCAGATTTTCGACGCTGTCGGATTGTCGACGGCCTTTGTCGAAAAGTATTTCACCGGCACGGCCACCACCATTGAAGGCATCGGCCTTGCCGAAGTTGCCGAAGAAGCCTTGCGTCGCCACGGGCAGGCTTATGGCAACAATCCGCTGTACGACGGGATGCTCGATGTCGGCGGGATCTACCAATATCGCCTGCGCGGAGAGGAGCACGCCTGGACGCCGCAGAACGTGGCACAATTGCAGCACGCGGTGCGCGGCAATGACCCGAAAAACTACGCTGAGTTCGCCGCTAGTATCAACGAGCAGTCCGAACGGCTGCTGACCATTCGCGGCTTGCTGGAGTTCAAGAAGGCCGCCGAGCCGATCCCGCTCGAAGAGGTTGAACCGGCGGCAGAAATCGTGAAGCGGTTTTCAACCGGCGCGATGAGCCTCGGATCGATCAGCCACGAAGCGCACTCGACCATGGCGATTGCGATGAACCGCATCGGTGGCCGCTCAAACACAGGCGAGGGCGGGGAGGAGACGTTCCGGTTCACGCCGATGGCGAACGGCGATTCGATGCGCAGCCGGATCAAGCAGGTGGCCTCGGGCCGGTTTGGCGTGACGACCGAATATCTCGTCAATTCGGACGATATCCAGATCAAGATGGCGCAGGGCGCAAAGCCTGGTGAAGGCGGCCAGTTGCCCGGGCACAAGGTCGACAAGCGCATCGGCGCGGTGCGGCATTCCACGCCGGGTGTGGGCCTGATTTCGCCGCCGCCGCATCACGACATCTACTCGATCGAGGATCTGGCGCAGCTGATCCACGATCTCAAGAACGTGAACCCGGTGGCGCGGATTTCGGTGAAACTGGTGTCCGAAGTCGGCGTTGGCACGGTGGCGGCGGGCGTGTCCAAGGCGCGCGCGGATCATGTAACGATTTCAGGCTATGACGGCGGCACGGGCGCTTCGCCGCTGACGTCGTTGACGCACGCGGGTAGCCCGTGGGAGATTGGCCTTGCCGAAACGCAGCAAACGCTGCTGCTCAACGATCTGCGCGAACGGATCGCGGTGCAGGTTGATGGGGGCCTGCGCACCGGGCGCGACGTCGCCATCGGCGCGCTGCTGGGCGCGGACGAGTTTGGCTTTGCCACCGCGCCATTGATCGCGGCCGGGTGTATCATGATGCGCAAATGCCACCTCAACACCTGCCCCGTCGGCGTGGCGACGCAAGACCCGGTGCTGCGCGCACGCTTCACCGGTCAGCCTGAACACGTGGTCAATTACATGTTCTTCGTCGCCGAGGAACTGCGGGCGATCATGGCCGAAATGGGAATCCGGACCGTTGCCGAAATGGTGGGCCGCGTCGATCTGCTCGACACCCACCGGATGGAGCGTCACTGGAAGGCGCGGGGCATCGATCTAGGCCGGATCCTGCACCGGGTCGAACTGAAAGAGGGTGCTTCGCTGCGTCAGCGCGGGATCCAGGATCATGGGCTAGAAGGCGCGCTCGACAACCGGCTGATCGCCGATTGCCGCAACGCGATCGACACCAAGCAGCCCGTACAACTCGCCTACGAGGTGCGGAACGTGAACCGCACGGTTGGCGCCATGCTGTCGGGCGAAATCGCCAAGGCGCATGGGCATGAAGGTCTGCCGACCGACACGATCCGCATCAACCTCACCGGCGTGGCTGGCCAGAGCTTCGGCGCCTGGCTTGCGCACGGCGTGACGCTCGATCTCGTCGGCGATGCCAATGATTACGTGGGCAAGGGCCTTTCGGGAGGCCGCATTATTCTGCGCCAGCCGGCCGAAGCCCCGCGTGCATCGCAGGACAATATCATCGTCGGTAATACCGTGCTGTACGGCGCGATTGCGGGCGAGGCCTATTTGAACGGCGTCGCGGGCGAACGGTTCGCCGTCAGGAATTCGGGCGCCATCGCGGTGGTCGAAGGCACCGGTGATCACGGCTGCGAATACATGACCGGCGGCGTGGTTGTGGTGCTGGGCAAAACCGGACGCAACTTTGCCGCAGGGATGAGCGGCGGGGTTGCCTATGTCTATGACCCCGATGGGCAGTTCACTGACTTGGTGAACCACGCGCAGGTCGACCTGCTGTCGATTTCGGGCACGCCCGATACGGACGAGGGAACCGGACGCCCTGCTCAGCGTGCCCGCGGTGTCAATGATTTCGGCATGGGTGACATGCTGCGTCACGATGCCGAGCGGTTGCGTATCTTGGTGGAACTCCACCAGCTTCACACCGGCAGCGCGCTGGCGGGTGCGTTGCTGGCCGATTGGGACACGGCGCTCACCCGCTTCATCAAGGTGATGCCACGCGATTACGCAACGGCGCTACGAAAGCTCGAGGCCGAGCGCCACGAAGCCGCCAGCGTCGCTGCCGAATAGAACGTCAGGAACGAGACTGAACCATGGGTAAGGAAACCGGATTTCTCGAGCTGGATCGCCGCGAGCGGGATTATCTCGATCCGCAGGAACGACTGCAGAACTACCGCGAATTCATCCTCCAGCCGGATGAAGGCACGCTGGCAGGTCAGGCATCGCGCTGCATGAATTGCGGCATTCCGTACTGCCATAACGGCTGTCCGGTGAACAACCTGATCCCGGACTGGAATCACCTCGTTTACGAGGCGGACTGGAAGCGCGCGCTGGCGATGCTGCATTCCACCAACAATTTTCCGGAATTCACTGGCCGCATCTGCCCCGCACCGTGCGAGGCGGCGTGCACGCTCAACATCATCGATCAGCCGGTCACCATCAAGTCAATCGAATGTGCCATCATTGATCGCGGGTGGAAGGAGGGCTGGGTCACACCGCAGATCCCGGCGAAGAAGACGGGCAAGTCTGTGGCGGTGGTCGGGTCCGGTCCGGCGGGCCTTGCGTGCGCGCAGCAATTGGCGCGGGCGGGCCATTCCGTGACGGTGTTTGAAAAGAGCGACCGTTTGGGCGGGTTGCTGCGTTACGGCATCCCCGATTTCAAGATGGAAAAGCACCTCATCAACCGCCGCGCTCAGCAGATGGAAGCCGAAGGCGTGACGTTCAAGACATCGAAGGAAGTCGGCGTCGACGTGTCGTTCAAGTCCCTGCAGGAAAATTTCGATGCTGTGGTGCTGGCGGGCGGCGCGGAAGATGCGCGGGCCTTGGCCATTCCGGGCGCGGAAATGAACGGCGTGCGGTTGGCGATGGAGTTCCTGACTCAGCAGAACAAGCGTGTGGCGGGCGACGATGAAGTGCGCGCCGCGCCGCGCGGTAGCCTGACCGCGACGGGCAAGCATGTGGTTGTGCTGGGCGGCGGGGACACCGGAAGCGACTGTGTCGGCACGTCGAACCGGCAGGGCGCGACAAGCGTCACGCAGCTCGAAATCATGCCCAAGCCGCCGGAAAAGGAAGACAAGGCGCTCACCTGGCCCGATTGGCCGATGAAGCTGCGCACCTCGTCAAGCCACCAGGAAGGCGTGGAGCGCGATTGGGCGGTGCTGGCCAAGCGGGTGATGGGTGATGGTGAAAAAGTCACCGGCCTCGAATGCGTCCGGGTGGAATGGGCAGGCGGTCAGATGCAGGAAATGGCGGGCAGCGAATTCGTGATCCCGGCCGATCTGATCCTGCTGGCGATGGGCTTTGTCGGGCCGAAAAAGTCCGGAATGCTCGAGCAGACAGGCGTGACGCTGACGGCGCGGGGCAATGTCGATGCCGACACCGAACGCTACGCCACCAGCGAACCGGGCGTCTTCGCCTGCGGCGATATGCGGCGCGGGCAGAGCCTTGTGGTCTGGGCTATCCGCGAAGGCCGTCAGGCGGCGAGGGCGGTGGACGAGGCGCTGATGGGGGTCAGCGAACTTCCACGGTGAGGGGAGTAGGGTCCGCTTCCGCGAAAATTTGTCCAAAAGCTGCCGTTCGGGAAGCGACCCCTTTGCCGCCATTCGTGAAAGCGCTATTTGGCGCCATGCCTGTTGCCTCACCGCCGGTTCCTGAAAGAACACCCGCGCCTCTCCGTGCTGGTGAACGCGAGTTCATCAAGGAAGCGGTTGAACGTTTCTACGGACTTGACGCTATTGTCCGCAACTATGGGCCTCATGCAGATCGATTAGAGCTTCACGTTGAGACTGACGCGGAAATGGACATGCGGAAGTATGACTGTCTCGGTGTGCTCCTAACCCGCATCGATCGACGGCAGATAAGCCTTGAAGTCACTAAACGTGGCACAAAGATACGTGGGAGTGCGAAGCTGGCTTATCGCCAAGGCGTGATCCTCTAGCGGCAGAAATCCACCCATCACCAGTCATGAGCAAGACCAGTTCGCGATTCTGGAAGCGGCACGGCAGCTTCGCCTCCCTACTGCAAAATTCCTGCCTTTCAGCTACCGACCCCATAGCTGCCATGATGATTTCGGTGCTGGATGCGCCGATGAGACTTGTCACGCTACGCTAGATGTCGATATTGGCGCCATGGTCGAGAGTTCCTTTTTTGGCACATTAAAGCAGTCGTTGCACCTCTATCTGGCTTGGCTCCACAGGGGGAAAGGAAGGGTGGGCAAAGCAAGGAAGCGAATGGATCTGGCCCTCGCTTCCACAGCCAAACCAGAAGCTCTCATTCTCGCCTTTGACGGCAACCTGATGATCAAAGAAGATCGCCTTCAACCCGCTATGGCCCGCTTTCAGGAATGTTTGGAAATCGCGAAGCCCGAAGAAAGCGCAGACGACGATTACGTGGCCAGATACTGTAGGCTATGGCTTGCTATCAACGATGAGCGCGTCGGATTCGAAGAAATCAAATCGCGAGCGGAAGAGCAAAACTTGGCTTGGCCAAAAGCGTCGAAATTCGTGCAGGTATATCTGCCTCGCTCACCGATTGACGCGTTAGAAAATATATGCGGGCATCGAACAGCAAAGAGCCTAAATGATTGGTGCCAACCTCCTCATGCAACACTCATCAGCACGAAAACTACTTTCGATATTTAATGCCCGTTTTCCACCCACTATCGGACGTTCAAGCGGTCTGCAGTCGTCCCTAAAACCGGACGGTCACCGCTCAATCAAACCCCACAAACCGCGCCGTCTCATCCACCGGCCTGCGCAACGACACCACCGCATTGGCCGGAAAGTCGGGATCGGGCCACCCCATCGCGACCGCTTTCATGATCACCTGATCCTCCGGGATGCCAGCATGTTCGCGGACCACCGGCGATTGCATGATGCCTTGCGAGTTGATCACGCAGCCAAGCCCGCGTGACCATGCCGCGTTGACCAGCGCCGTGGTCACCGCGCCGCAATCGAACGCGGTATCGTCGCTGCCGGAAAGCTCGCGGTCGTAGGTGACGATCACGCACACTGGCGCATCGAATTGGCGGAAGCCACGCAGCACCCAGTCCTGCCGCGCGTCCTTGTCCTCGCGTCCGATCCCCATTGCGCCGAACAGTTGCTTGGCAACTTCGACCTGCCGATCACGGTGGACGCCGGCGAAGGCCTCACCCCGGCGGAATTCGCGGCTGTCGGGGGCGCCGGCGAGGATGTTGTCGGTGTTGCCCTTGCGGATGCGGTCCAGCGGCTCGCCGGTGATGACGTGAAAGTGCCAAGGCTGGGTGTTCATCGACGTGGGCGAGCGCATGGCGAGGCTCAGCACCTCTTCGATCAGCGCGCGCGGTACGGGCTTGTCGAGGTATCCGCGGATGCTGCGCCGGCCGCGGACGATCTCGGCGTAAGTCTGGTCAGGCGTGCCGCCCATGATGTCTCTCCCGAATCTGGTTTCGGGAAGGGGTTAGCGCAGGGCGGGCACGCCTCAAAGTCCGTTACAGCTTCGCAGGCGGCTCAGGCGGCCTTGGCGAGGTTCATTTCCAGCCGGTCCCAGATCTCCACCAACGCCAGCGTCAATTCGTCCATCATGGCATCGGTGTGGTGCGGGCCGGGAGTAAAGCGCAAACGCTCGGTGCCGCGCGGCACGGTGGGGTAATTGATCGGCTGCACGTAAACGCCGTATTCGGCCAGCAGGATATCGCTGATCTTCTTGGCACGCACCGGATCGCCCACCATCAGGGGGACGATGTGCGTGACGCTGTCCATCACCGGCAAGCCCGCTTCGGCAAATTTCAGCTTGAGCATCGCCGCGGCGCGCTGCTGCGCGTTGCGCTCGACCGATGAGCCCTTCAGATGCCGAACCGAGGCGAGCACGCCCGCCACCAGCACTGGCGAAAGCGAGGTCGTGAAGATGAAGCCCGGCGCGTAGGAGCGAATGCAATCCACCACCTTGCTGCTCGACGCGATATAGCCGCCCATGACGCCAAAGGCCTTACCCAGCGTGCCTTCGATAATGTCGATCCGGTGTGCGGCATGATCGCGTTCGGAAATACCGCCGCCGCGTGCGCCATACATGCCGACCGCGTGGACTTCATCGATGTAGGTCAGTGCGTTGTACTTGTCGGCCAGGTCGCAGATCGCGTGGATCGGGGCGACATCGCCTTCCATCGAATAGACGCTTTCAAAGGCGATCAGCTTGGGCGTGTCGATGTCGACCGAAGCCAGCAGTTCTTCAAGGTGCGCGACATCATTGTGGCGGAACACCCGCTTGTCGCAGCCCGAATTGCGGATGCCGGCGATCATGCTGGCGTGGTTCAATTCGTCCGAAAAAATGACGCAGCCCGGCAACAGCTTGGCGAGCGTAGACAGCGTCGCATCGTTCGAAACATAGCCACTGGTGAACAGCAGCGCTGATTCCTTGCCGTGCAGGTCGGCAAGTTCGTTTTCCAGCTGGATATGCAGATGCGTATTGCCGCCGATATTGCGGGTGCCGCCGGACCCTGCGCCCACATCGTGCAGCGCGGCTTCCATCGCGCCGATCACCTTGTCATGCTGTCCCATGCACAGGTAATCGTTCGAGCACCATACGGTGATCGGTTTGGGTCCGTTGTGACCGTGGAAACAGCGCGCATTGGGATAGGCGCCCTTGTTTCGCAGAATGTCGATGAAGACGCGATAGCGGCCTTCTTCGTGCAAACGGTCGATCGCGGAATCGAAGATCTGGTCGTAGTTCACTCGCGACTCTTTGTACTGGGGCGGGGGATGTCTGATCCTGACCCGCGCATTTGTTCCGAACGTCTGCGCTCTTAACCCACAAAGCGCCTAAACGTTTCGTGTGTTTTTAGGTCAGGGTAATCGCATTTGCCACAGCGATGTTTGCGAGCGCTTCGCAAGGCGTTGCCTGTCAGAGTGCCTAATCAGAACGCTTCGGCAGTTCCAAAGCCGCGCTGCGCGAGCGCGGCCTCAAGCCCGGCGGTGCCGGCGAGCGGACCGGTAACGACAAAGCGATTGGCCTGAAGCCTGCCAAAACTTTGCCCTTCGAGCAGATCGGCGATCCGGCGAGCAATCCCTTCCGCGCCGTCGACTTGCCGCACGTCAGTTCCGAAAGCAGCGGTAATTGCTGCGGAAAGCAGCGGGAAGTGGGTACAGGCGAGCACCAACGTATCGATCGCCTCGCCGCCCGGCATCGCGGCAAGCCGCGCGTGAACATCCGCGAACAGCGCCGGATCAACGGCCTCGCCGCGCAACTTGGCTTCGGCGGCAGCGACAAGGCGGGGGGCCGCGACCCGCAACAGGCGCTTGTCGCCCGCAAACCTGGCTTCGAGGCTGTCGACATAGGCCTGCCGGATGGTTGCCTCGGTACCGACCAGGCCGATGGTGCCGGTCTGCGTCAGGGCGGCGGCGGGCTTGATCGCTGGCACCGTGCCAACCACCGGGATTTCCAGCACATCGCGCACCATGCCCAATGCGATCGTGCTGGCGGTGTTACAGGCAATGCAGACAAGCCGCGGACGAAACCGTTCGGCCATGCGCCCAAGCAGGCCAGAAACCCGCGCGGCGATCTGGGCTTCGGTCTTGGTCCCGTAGGGCAAGCCGGCAAGATCGGCCGCGTAAACAACCGGCGCGTTCGGCAGCACCCGGCGCAGCGCGTCATAAACCGTCAGTCCGCCGACACCGGAATCGAACAGCAGAATGGGGGAGGACGGGTTATCCGACAAAAAAACCTCCGTTCATTCTGATCTTGCCGAAGGGTCGTCTTCCTTTTGGCATAGCGGGCGTTAGAAGAACTGCCGAGGTTGGGCAATGCCCAGCGACGCTGCCGACACGTTCAGCGCAAACGGAATGGGGTTT
Organism: Erythrobacter sp. 'gip.4 top 5'; assembly: GCF_056495765.1. Lineage (NCBI taxonomy): Bacteria > Pseudomonadati > Pseudomonadota > Alphaproteobacteria > Sphingomonadales > Erythrobacteraceae > Erythrobacter > Erythrobacter sp. 'gip.4 top 5'. Next base: position 1,793,634 of record NZ_CP200270.1, read on the forward strand.
TGATGGAATTGGTTTTGGCCGCGCTGCTTGGCTTTGCCCTCGGCTCGATCCCTTTTGGCCTGATCCTGACACGCGCGGCGGGCCTCGGGGATGTGCGCAATATCGGCAGTGGCTCGATCGGCGCGACCAACGTGCTGCGCACCGGGAACAAGGGGCTGGCGGCGGCGACAGTGCTGCTGGATGCCGCCAAGGCCGCCGTGCCGGTGCTGGTGGCGGGGGCTGTGTGGCCAGGGACGGAAGGCATCGCAGGCGTGGCGGGCGTTGCGGCGGTGGCTGGACACTGCTTCACGCCGTGGCTTGCCTTCAAAGGGGGTAAGGGGTTTGCCAGCGCCGCCGGGGCACTGGCCGCCTTGGCCTGGCCCGCGATGCTGGCCTGCGCCGCGATATGGGCGATCACGCTGTTTGTCAGCCGGATTTCCTCGGTATCGTCAATGGTGACTGTCATCGCTGCGCCCCTGGTCGCCTGGGGCTTGGGCTATTCGCACGTCATTGCGCCTCTGATTGCGATTGCCGCCATCGTTATCATTCAGCACCGCGCCAATATTGGCCGGCTGATGCGAGGAGAGGAGCCGCGCATCGGCTCCTCCGGCAAGCCGTAATGCAGAGGGGCATCTGATGGAGCAGCAGGGGTCGCAGCCGGTGCTCAGCCAACAAGAAGCCTTCGCACGCATCCGCCTGCTGCGCTCGCCCAACATCGGCCCGGTGAGCTATCGGCAGCTTATGGCGCGCTTCGGCACGGCGGCGGTGGCATTGGACGCGCTGCCCGACCTCGTCAGCCGGGGGCGGGGGTCGTATCGCCCGGCCAGCGCCGATAGTATCGAGCGCGAGGTGATTGCCTTGCGCAAGGCGGGTGGACGTTACCTTTTTCATGACCAGCCCGATTACCCGACGCTTCTGGCCGAATTGGACTCAGCGCCGCCCATCGTGACGTGTCGCGGGCGATTGCCTTTGGCGAGCGCGCCTTGCGTTGCACTGGTCGGGGCGCGCAACGCCAGCGCCGCAGCGGTCAAGCTGGCCCGCGATTTCGCCAGCGCGTTGGCTGAGGCAGGTATTACCGTTGTTTCAGGTCTTGCACGAGGTATCGACGGAGCGGCGCATGAAGGCGCGTTTCCCGCCACCATCGGCGTGATCGCCAGCGGCATCGACATCGCCTATCCGCCGCAGCACACCGATCTGCAGGAACGCATCGCCACTCAAGGCTTGTTGATCGCGGAACAGCCGCCGGGCACCGAGCCGCGGGGCCGGCACTTCCCGTCACGCAACCGCATTATCGCAGGCCTTGCTTTGGGAACCCTGGTGGTCGAAGCCGCGCCGCAATCGGGCAGCCTGATCACCGCGCGGCTGGCGGCAGAGGCCGGGCGCGAGGTCATGGCGATCCCCGGATCGCCGCTGGATGCCCGCGCAGCGGGGTGCAATCATTTGATCCGCGAAGGCGCGGTGCTGGTGCAAACACCCGACGAAGTGATCGAATTGCTGCAAGGCTTCACCGGAGCGCCGCGATCCCGCTTTCGCGTGTCAGACGGAGGCGCGGATTTCGACTATGCGGAATTGAGCAAACTGCAATGGGGCGAGGCGCGCGCCGATCTCAGCGGGGATATTGCCAACCTGTTGACGAAGGCGCCCATCGCGGTTGACGAACTGATCCGGCAATCAGGGGCGAGCGCCGCTGAGGTTCACATGGCACTGCTGGAGCTGGAACTCGCCGGCGAGATTGAGCGCGAAGGCAGCGGATTGGTGCGGCGAGGGGCGTAAGCGCCGCCTCGCCGCATTCAGGCCTTTACGAGGCAGGCGGGACCACGACGCCGCAGGCCATCCGGTCACCGCTTGACGCCATGGCCATGTAATCATCGGGCCCTGCGTGGATCATCACAGCCGTGCCATCGGCATCGGCCAGGGTGTAGGGATAACGCTTGTTATCCGCGCCGCCCACGTTGATCTGCGGCACAAAGATTTCGGCCTTGGCGGTGCCGTCAGCGGTCACTTCGACATTTGGCAGGTCGCCCACATGGTATCCGCCTTTCGTCATGAAGCCATGTTCGGCGCCCAAGGGGTTGTAGTGACCGCCAGCCGCCTTGAAATCGGGCGCGCACATGCCCTTTTCATGCAGGTGCAGCCCGTGCGGGCCCGGCGTCAGGTTCTTGAGATCAAGCACGACCATCACGCCATGCAGCGTCTGGGTGAAAATGGCAGTTCCGGCATCCTTGCCATCGGCTGTTGTCATGCTTGCTGTCCGGGACTCAGCAGGCGCTTGCGCTGCAATCGGTGCCGCGGCCAGCAGGGCGATGGCGGGAAGGCCAAGGGCGCGGATCAGATGGGAAGAGCTCATCGGGATTCTCCTTGATGTTGCACGGTATAAGCCGCTGGGCATGCGGTTGTTCCGAAAGCGGCGGCGGGGCCTGCGCCTTTGTCAGCCTATTCAAGGACGCCAATGTCGCTTGTGTTTTTGGCTTTGCCATTGCCTTGCGACCGCCTGTCAGCCACGGAGAGGCGTATTTCATTGCTTGACGCCAGAACGCCACGCGCTCCACCCTCGCGCGTACACACGTAAGGGACACCACGGCACCACCATGCAGCTTGTCATCGTAGAATCGCCAGCCAAGGCGAAGACCATTGAAAAATATCTCGGCAAGGACTTCAAGGTTCTGGCCTCCTACGGCCATGTCCGTGATCTGCCGCCTAAGGACGGCAGCGTCGATCCCGATGCCGATTTCGCGATGGAGTGGGAACTCTACCGCGACAAGCAAAGCCGCTTCAAGGAAATCTCCGACGCGGCCAAGGGGGCAAGCCGCCTCGTGTTGGCGACTGACCCTGACCGCGAAGGTGAAGCGATCAGCTGGCACGTGCTGGAATTGCTGAAGAAGAAAAAGAGCGTCCCTGCCAACGTGCAGCGCGTGACCTTCAATGCGATCACCAAACAGGCCGTGACTGAAGCAATGGCCCGCCCGCGTGAGCTGGATCAGCCGTTGATCGATGCCTATCTGGCACGGCGTGCGCTGGACTACCTGTTCGGCTTTACGCTTTCGCCCGTGTTGTGGCGCAAGCTGCCGGGTGCCAAGAGCGCGGGGCGCGTGCAATCGGTCGCACTGCGTCTGATCGTCGAGCGCGAACGCGAGATTGAGGCGTTCCGGGCGGATGAATACTGGAGCGTCGTTGCGCGGATGCAGCACGATGGCACCGCGTTCGATGCGCGGCTGGTGCGGTTCCGCGGCAATAAGCTGGAAAAGCTGAGCCTCGGTGCCGAAGGTATTGCGTTGGAGGCCAAGGCGGCAGTTGAAGCCGGACGCTTCACCGTGGAAGGCGTCGAAACCAAGCCGTTGAAGCGCAACCCGGCGCCGCCATTCACCACCTCGACCCTGCAACAAGAAGCCGCGCGCAAGCTGGGCTATTCGGCGCAGCACACCATGCGGCTGGCGCAAAGCCTGTATGAAGCAGGCGCGATCACCTACATGCGGACCGATGGCGTGCAGATGGATATGAGCGCGATCCACGCTGCACGCGATGCCATTGCGGCACGCTTCAGCGAGGATAACCGCCCCGAAAAGCCGCGCATGTACAGCACCAAGGCCAAGAACGCACAGGAAGCCCACGAAGCGATCCGCCCGACCGATTTCACCCGTGACCGTGTGGGCGCAGGCGACGAAGGCAAGCTGTATGACCTGATTTTCAAGCGCGCGATGGCCAGCCAGATGGCAATCGCGCAACTTGAACGCACCACTGTCACCTTGCGCGATGCCACTGGCCAGCACGAACTGCGCGCCACGGGGCAGGTGGTGAAATTCCCCGGCTTTCTCGCAGTCTATCAGGAGAGCTTTGACGACTCCGACGATGAAGATGGCAGCCTGCTCCCGGCGATGAAGGCAGGTGACCTGCCGGCCAAACACGGCGTTGATGCCACCCAGTCCTTCACTCAACCGCCGCCGCGCTTTTCCGAAGCCAGCCTCGTCAAGCGGCTGGAGGAACTGGGCATCGGGCGGCCTTCCACCTATGCCTCGACCATCCAGACCCTGCGGGACCGCGCCTATGTGCGGATGGAAAAGAACCGCTTCTTTGCCGAAGAGTCGGGGCGGTTGCTGACCGCGTTTCTCGAACGCTTCTTCCCCACTTACGTCGCTTATGATTTCACCGCCGGAATGGAAGACGAGCTCGACGTCGTTTCCGATGGGCGCGAGGATTATAAGCTGTTGCTCGCCCGGTTCTGGAAGGACTTCAAGCCCAAGGCTGACGAGGTGATGGAAAAGCTGCCTTCGGAAGTGACCGAGGCGCTGGACGAATACCTGTCCGATTTCCTTTTCCCGCCACAGGCCGATGGCGCTGATCCGCGGGCGTGCCCGCTGTGCGCAAACGAGGGCAGGGAAGGCGGCCGGCTGGCCTTGCGTGGCGGAAAGTTCGGCGCGTTTGTCGCCTGCGCCAATTATCCCGAGTGCAAATTTACCCGCCGCTTCGCCCAGCCGGGCGCGGATGGTGCGGACGGCGCGGATGATGGCGTCATGGGCCAGCACCCCGAAACGGGCGAGGACATCCACCGCAAGACGGGGCGCTTTGGCCCCTATGTCCAGATGGGCGAAGGCGAGACCATCAAGCGCGCTTCGATCCCGAAGGATCTGGACGATTTCGATCTGGATTGGGCGATCAAGCTGCTGGATCTGCCCCGGATCGTCGGCGCGCATCCGGACACAGGGCTGGAAATCGAAGCCAATCTGGGGCGTTACGGGCCGTATCTGCGGCATGATGGGAAGTATGGCAAACTCACCAACACCCGCGAGGTGTTCGAAGTGGGGATGAACCGTGCGGTTGATCTGCTGGCCCAGGCCGCCAATCGCGGCCCGGGCACGCGCACCGCGTCCGAACCCATCGCCACGCTGGGCGCACACCCCACCAGCGGGGGCGAGATCAAGGTCATGCCGGGCCGCTATGGCCCCTACGTCACCGATGGCACCACTAACGCCACGATTCCGCGCGATGCCAAGCCTGAAGAGGTGACGATCGAACAGGCCATCGAACTGATCGACGCACGCATCGCCAAGGGCCCGCCCGCCAAAAAGGGCAAGAAAAAAGCCGCGCCCAAGAAAGCGGCGGCGAAGAAGCCTGCGGCCAAGAAAGCGCCTGCCAAAAAGGCTGCCGCCAAGAAGCCAGCGGCCAAGAAAGCCCCCGCCAAGGCGAAGGCGCCCGCCGCGAAGGCCTGACAACACGACGAACCGAGGCCCGGCGCGGTGCAAAATGCCACGCCGGGCCGCGTTCGTTTGTAAATAATAAAGCATTTGGTCTCTACCACGGTACTCGGAAAAAGGGCGCCCGCCGTGATAGAAATCGAAATCCAGAACGAGACCCATCAGACCCAGAGCCGCATCCGCTTTGCTGCGGTGCCGCGCATCGGGGAAGGGATACGCCTGCGCGAGCCGGACGGCATGTGGGCAAGCTATGATGTGCTCGACGTGTGGTATCAGAAGGCCGAATTTGGCGATGTGTGGATGCCGTACCTGCATATCCGCATGACGCCGGGCGAGGCGGTCGGCACGCTGGACGAAGCTGATCCTTTTTCAGATGATTTCGCCGCAAGATCCTACGAATCAAGCTTTTCGTCTGTAGGCGGAGCGCGATAATCATGCAGAATCTGATCAAGCGCAATTCCGGTCCCAACCGCCGCACCGGCATGCAAGGCAAGACGCTGGCCGAAAAGCTGGCGCAGAACGAGGCGAAACTGGCGGCGGAAGATGTCACGTTCGGCGCTGAAGCCGCGCCGGCTCCGCCCGCGCCTTCTCCCGTAGCCGAATCCGATGATACCGCCGCCATCGTGGCTGCGGCCAAGGCGATGCGAGATCGCTATGCCGGGCAGGCTGCGCCGGCGTCCACGGCAAAGACCTGCCTGATTGTCGATGACAGCCGCGTGATCCGCAAGGTGTCCTCCAAAATCGCGTTAAGCCTGGGCTTCGTACCGGTCGAAGCCGAAAATGGTGAGGAAGCGCTGGCCCGCTGCAAGAAGTCGATGCCCGATCTGGTGCTGACGGACTGGAACATGCCGGAAATGGACGGCATCGAATTCGTCACGAAGCTGCGCTCCATTCCTACGCCCAAGGAGCCGGTGGTGGTGTTCTGCACGTCTAACGGTGAAGCGAAGGACATCCACGATGGCATCGCGGCCGGGGCGGATGATTATATCGTCAAGCCGTTCGACGAAGCGGCGCTGAAGGCGAAGCTGGAGAAGCTGGGGCGGGGCTAAGCCCTCGACCGCCGCGCCCAATATCATGGCATCGCGTTACTTCGGCGCGCTTTTCGCGGCTTGCTCGGCCTCACTTTGCGCTTGGCGTGCATGGGCACTGATGTAGCCGGGATCGAAAGTGCCGAGGATGACGTAATTGCCGTCCTCCTGCCGCTCAAGCACGGCAAACTCGCCTTCGCTTACGCGCAGGCCGATGGCGAAATAGATGTTGCCGATGTGGGTGACCAGCACCGTATTCTCGCCGCTGACACGCGGGATGTCGGCAAGCAGAGCGTTCAATTCCTGCCCTGACACCGTCACTGTCCGTTCGGCGGTGTTATCATGGTGCATCAGCCGCGGTTCAATTTCGTAGCGGCCGAACATGAAGCGCGCAGTCTCGGTCGAGCGGCACATTTCGCTGGAAAGAACGCGGCCGATTGGCCAGCCGATGGCGCTGATGGCTGCGCCGGTCTCGGCCGCGCCCGCCACGCCTGCGGGCGAGAGATTGCGCTGCGCGTTGCAATCATTGGCCGGACGCGAATAGTCATCTCCGCGGGAGGGCACATTGGTGCGTTCATGCCGCATCAGGATGACCAGGCCACCAGCGCGCAGCTTCTCGTTGAGCTCTCTCGTCGACAAGTTGCGGTTTTCGAGCGTGGCGACCGGCTGCGGACCTTGGGCCGCGACCGGCGCACGGCTTGAAGCTGTCTGGGCCATTACCGGCGGGGCAAAAGCAAGAACGAGGCCCGCAAAGGCAAGAGCAAAGCGCATGGATATATACCCCCGGATTGATGGCAATGATGTGCCGAGTTTGAGGGCGGGTTGCAAGCGGTGGTAGCAGGGAATCGATCCCTTCGTCATTGCGAGGAGCCGCTGGCGACGAAGCAATCCATGACTGTAGTTCTGATGAATGGGCTTCAACCTGCTGCGCGTTATCTCAGTTGGGAATGTCAGCTTTCAGGACTTGCTCGTGCTTGGGTCAACGACCGGTAATGGGTGGATTGCTGTCACGAGGTTCCAACCGCTCGACCAGCCTAGGTCAGAAGCGTCATTCTGTAAAACTGATGCCGGAATTTTTACTTCTATTGTTTTCGCTTCTTGGCGGCTTCGAACGCTCGCCTCTCAATTGATTTTGAGAGTTTTTCCATCCGCTTTGCCAAGCGCCAGATCGTATTTACAAGTATTATGCGATCTAGATTCGGTTTGGTCAAAAGAAGCAATGATGTCGCTTCGGCGATGCTTATGGCCGAAAGCGTCAACGGCCCAACCATTCCCGAATTGCTTGGCCCCACAAGCAATACATCCTCTTGGGCTTCACACATGCCCAATAGATCATCCAAGGGACGATGGTTGCTGTGCACATGAAGCGATGCGTGGTTATATAGAGATTTGCTATACTTCCTGTTGGCAAGCTCAGCTAATTTCTCGAAGGTTGGGCGCTTTTGACCTGTAATTGCACAAGCCCATCCATTTCGTCGGTTCAACTCGTCTCCGAATTTTTCGATTGCAAACTCGGCGCGCGCCTTAATGTTTTCATATTCCTCATCTTTTTCAGCCTGATCGCGCATCCTGTTCCAAGTTTGAACACGTGAGTGAGCGAGATACCTTAGGGCGAGCTCTTGTCCTTCTTGGTGGATCAAGGCTGCAACGACGTTCGTTTCGAAAAGAGTACGCCACCGCGTTAGTGTTCCGTCGGCAAATCCGCCTCTAAGCAAACAGATGATTTCAGATGTGACAAGCAACGCTTTGGCATGAAGATGAGTCATCGCCTCAAAAACGTAGTCTTGCTCTTTGGCAGCTTGTGAGCGGCAATGGCCATTGAAAGAAGCCCCAACTTCTTCGCAGGACACCCAAATCATTTCTAATAAATCAAATGCTTTTTTCCAGCGCCGATAGTTTCGCAGTTCAAATCCATTTTGTAATTTCCGCCGCTCTGCGAGCATATCCGATGCTGTTTCATTTAACGTCTTATAGATTGCCGCTCCTGAACTGCTAATTACACTTTCGGCAACTTTCGACAATTGCCTCTCAGTCAGCGCGTTACCGGCTTCGCGGGCTTCGTGCACTATCTTGTCAAATTCACCCTGGAACTCGTCCATCGGCCATGGTGCGCGATGTGAACTTTCAATTTGTCGCTGGTTTCTCATGATCCGGAAAATGTCAGAGAACTTAGCCTGCGGCAATTCAACATGTGAATGGTACTGTAAGATTGATACGTGTTGGTAGCCTTTGAAATCGACTAAAATCGCGGGACGACGAGGTAGGCGCTGATGTCCTCAAAGGCGTCGCTTCCCGAACGGCAGCTTTCGGCGCGAAAATTCGGATAGCGGACTCCCTCACCGCACCCAATCGAGCCCGATTTCTTCGAAAATCTCCTTGTCCTCGGCCCAGTTCTCCAGCTGCTTGACGTGGAGATAGAGGTGCACCGGCACGCCCAGCACTTCGCTCAATTCCTTGCGGGCGGCGGCGCCGATCTGCTTGATGCGTGATCCGCCTTTGCCCAGCACGATGGCGCGCTGCGTCTCGCGGGCGACCACGATCTGCTGGTGGATTTCGATGCTGCCATCCGCGCGCACTTCGTAGGATTCAGGTCGCACCGCGCTGTCATAGGGCAGTTCTTCGTGAAGCTGCTGATACAGCTGTTCGCGGGTGATTTCCGTGGCCAGCAGGCGTTCGGAGACGTTGGAGACCTGATCTTCGGGATACATCCATTCCGCTTCCGGCATCATGCCGGCGAGGTGATCCTTCAATTCGTCAACGCCTTCGCCGTTCAGCGCCGAGACAAAGTAGATCTCGGCAAAATCGACCTTTCCAGCCAGATCCTGCGCCAGCGCCAGCATGGGTTCCTTCTTGGAACGATCGACCTTGTTGATGACCAGGATCTTGCGTTCCGGGCGGCCCGCAAGGCCCTCCAGCAGCGGCTCCAGTTCATGTCGGCGCTGCTTGATCGGATCGACCAGCAGCACGACCGCGTCGGCTGCCTGAGTGCCTTCCCACGCGGCGCTTACCATGGCGCGGTCAAGCCGCCGCTTGGGCGCAAAGATACCGGGCGTGTCCACCAGCACCATCTGCACCGGCACACCTGCCAGTTCATGCAGCGCAATGCCGAGCATCCGCGCGCGGGTGGTCTGCACCTTGGCCGAGGTGATCGCGACCTTCTGACCGACAAGCTGGTTCACCAGCGTCGATTTGCCCGCGTTGGGCGCGCCAATCACGGCAACCATGCCGCAGCGGGTTGCGGCAGACGGAGTAGGGGGTGTTTGTGTCATGCCACGCGCATAGCGATCAGCCTCGCATTTGTCGAAGCCCCGCGTGGGTCTGGCGGCGATTTGGTGCGCGCCCGGCTTGATCAGATAGGCTCCACATGCGGTTTAGACCCCGGCTAGACCCTCTTTAGACCCCCTCCAGCCTCATAATTGCCGTCTGGATTGCCGTGTTTCACGTGAAACATTGCAAGAACATCGGTAACAATATGTCTGACGTGGGTGTTACCCGAACTGTTCCAGAAATGCCTTGGCCGCCAACCGTTCGGCCTCGCCCTTGCTGGTAGCGGTGGCTTCGGCCGCGCCGATATTGCGCACGCTGACCTGCACGGTGAAGCGGGCAGCGTGGTCCGGGCCGCTGCGGTCGATCACTTCATACAGCGGCGGCGCGCGGCGATTGCCCGCAGCCCATTCCTGCAGCGCGCTCTTGGGGTGTTTGGCCTTGCCTTCATCCCCTTCAAGCTCGTCCGCCCATAGCCGGTAGATCATGGCCTGCGCTGCGTCGAAACCGTTTTCGATGAAGCAGGCGCCGATCAGGGCCTCCATCACATCGCCGAGGATTTTGTCGCTGTCCGCCCCGCCATCATCGCGGGCCTGCTTGCCAAGGCGGATGTGGGCCGGGAGGTCGACCGCCCGTGCGATCCGCGCACAGGTCGTCCCGCTGACCAGCGCGTTCAACCGCTGCGAAAGCCGTCCTTCCGGGGCGTCACCGGCGCGAAATAGCCAACTGGCAACCGACAGGCCCAGCACCCGGTCACCCAAGAATTCAAGCCGTTGGTAATCGGCCGCTTCAGCGCCGGAGCCGTTGAAACTGCCGTGGGTAAGCGCTTCGAGCCACGTGGCCTCATTGACGATGGCGAAGCCTTGTCGTTCGAGCCAGTCGCGCGCTGGCGGCGCAAGCCCGCTCACAGCGTGTCTCCAATGCGGTCCCAGCGCGCAGCGGTGAACCACGTCCAGGGCTTGCCCCAATCGGAATTCCCGTTGGTCGACCAGACGATAATCGCTGCGCGCCCGACCAGCAGGTCTTGGGGCACCATGCCGACCCCGTCACCGGCCACGGCGGCGAAGCGGCTGTCACGCGACGAATCACGGTTGTCGCCCATCACAAATAACCGCCCCTCGGGCACGACCTGTTCGGCAAAGCTGTCATAGGGGGTCATGCCGAAATCGAGCGTGGTGTGAGAACTGCCGCCGGGCAGGGTTTCACGAAAAGCCGTGTAACGGCAGGCATTGGCAATCCCCGGCGCCGGGCCAAGATTGCCGCCCCAGGCGCAGCCGGTATTGGCCGATTGCCGCAGCGCCACATCGGCCAAGCGTTCGCGTGGCAGTTGCACACCGTTCAAAATGACGGCGCCGTCCACAACCGCGACGCGATCACCGGGCAGGCCGATCACCCGCTTGATGTATTCACGCCCGTCAACCGGGTGCTTGAAAATCACGATATCGCCGCGCTCCGGCGTACGCGCCAGCACCCGCCCATCGGGCAGCGGCAGATTGAAGGGCAGGGAGTGTCGCGAATAGCCATAAGGCCATTTGGCCGCGAGCAGATAATCGCCGTTCATCAGGCGCGGCAACATGCTCTCGCTGGGGATTGAAAAGGGCGAGAAGACAAAAATCCGGAACACCAGCACCGCCACCAACAGCTTGACCAGAAACCAGATGAACCCCCCCCAGCTTTCACGCGTGCGTGCGTCATCTGCGGCGGGCTGGGTTCCCTCAAACGATTGGGTCTTAACATCCATTGTCTCTGCCCTTACTCGCAGCCGCACACTTGCGCAAAGGGGAACGGCGATGAGCACTGCAGACGGACAATCAGGCGAAGCTGCCGTTGCGAGCGCGTGGCGCACTTTGCGCGCCTTACCGCAGCCCACCTTGGCGGACCTGTTCGGGGCGGACGCGGGTCGCCCTGCGGCACTGACCCGGCGCATCGGTTGGCCAGTTGAACCCGGCAGCACGGCGCAGGCCGGAATGCTGATCGACTTTTCCAAGACCCACCTGAGCGATGACCTGCTGGTGGCCTTTGAAACATTGACGCAAGCGGCCGGCTTTGGCGCGGCGCGTGATGCCTTGTTTGATGGCGGGATCGTCAACGTCACCGAAGGCCGCGCTGCAACCCACGGCGCGCTGCGGGGCAGTGGCACGCCTGCGCAGGTTGAAGAGGCCGAGGCACTGCTCGCCCGGATGGGAATGCTGGTCGAAGCGATCCACGAAGGCGCCCTGGACGAGGTGAAGCATTGTATCGCCATCGGCATTGGTGGCTCGGCCCTTGGCCCGGCACTGGCCATCGACGCGCTGACCCGGGACGGGGCGATGGTCGATGTCCACGTGGTGTCCAACATTGACGGATTGGCGCTGGAGCAGGCCTTTGCCGCCTGCGATCCGGCCACGACGCTGATCGCGGTCGCGTCGAAAACCTTTACCACGATCGAGACGCTGACCAACGCCAACAGCGCGCTTAAATGGCTGGCCGATAACGGTGTGGAGGACCCCGGCGGCCGGGTCATCGCTCTCACGGCATCACCCGAAAAGGCGGTGGAGTGGGGCGTGGACGAAACCCGCATCCTTCCTTTCACTGACAGCGTCGGCGGGCGCTACTCGCTGTTTTCGTCGATCGGCTTTCCAGTCGCGCTGGCCATTGGCATGGACGAGTTTTACGCGATGCTGGCGGGCGCCAAGGCCGTGGACGATCACTTCCGCGAAACCGAAGGCCGCGCCAATGCGCCCTTGCTGGCCGCCTTTGCTGACCAATATTACACGCGCCTGCGCGGTTGCCAGACCCGCGCAGTCTTTGCCTATGACGAACGTCTCGCACTGTTGCCGTCCTATCTCCAGCAGCTCGAAATGGAGTCAAATGGCAAAAGCGTGACGGTGACCGGCGCGCCGGTTGACGGACCGACAGCGGCGGTTACGTGGGGCGGGGTGGGAACGGACGCGCAGCATGCGGTGTTTCAGCTCCTGCATCAGGGTACGCATCTCATCCCGGTCGATTTCCTTGTCAGCATCGCGCCCGGCGATCAGCTTGATCCGGCGCATCACCGCATCCTGCTGATGATCTGTCTTGCGCAAGGCGCGGCGCTGATGGCAGGCAAGCCAGCAGACGATCCCGCGCGCGCCTATGCCGGGGATCGCCCGTCCACTACCTTCCTGCTCGACGATTGCGACGCCGAGACGCTCGGCGCGCTGATCGCCTTCCACGAACACCGCACTTTTGCCAATGCGGTGCTGATGGGGATCAACCCGTTCGACCAGTTCGGGGTGGAGCTGGGTAAGGCGATTGCCAAGCAGATCGAGAGCGGAGAGGGCGAATTCGATGCGAGCACGCGGGCGCTGATGGCGGCAGCAGGGCTGGGGTAGGGCGGATCAAGCTTGACTTTCCCGCAATTCCCGCCCACTGCCAATGCTTCGAAGCGCGCAGGCCATGCGTGAAGCGGCGGTATTTCTAAAACATCCGCCCCGGCCGCACTTCGGTTCTATCTCAAGACTTCCCTTTTCACGCGGGTGGTTTCAACCCCCGCGCCGCGCGTGCCATCCGTTTGGGATTGGGCAGCGCGCGTCGCAACTTTTTGCGAGTTTTTTCTATGACAACTTTTGCCGAACTCGGACTGTCGCAGCCCGTTCTTCAAGCGCTTGACCTCAAAGGTTACACCACGCCCACGCCGATCCAGGAACAGGCCATCCCGGCCGTGCTCAAGGGCCGGGATCTGCTCGGCATCGCGCAGACAGGCACCGGTAAGACCGCTGCCTTCATGCTTCCCAGCATTGATCGTTTGCGCGAAGCCGACAAACAGATACCGTTCAAATCCTGCCGGATGCTGGTACTCGCCCCCACGCGTGAACTTGCGGTCCAGATTTCTGATAGCGCCAAGGATTACGGCGCGCTTGCCGGGCTCAAGGTGCAATGCATCGTTGGCGGTACATCGGTCGGCAAGGATCGCAACAAGCTGCACCGTGGCACCGACATTTTGGTGGCCACGCCGGGCCGCTTGCTCGATCTGATCGACCAGAAGGCGCTGAACCTTTCCGGCATCGAAGTGCTCGTGCTCGACGAAGCCGACCAGATGCTGGACCTCGGCTTCATCCACGCGCTGCGCAAGATCCGCGAATTGGCTCCGAAGGATCGCCAGACGCTGTTCTTCAGCGCCACCATGCCCAAGGCGATCAAGGAGCTGGTCAGCGGCTTCTGCAACAATCCCGTGCAGGTTTCGGTCACACCCGAAAGCACCACCGCGGAACGGATCGACCAGTATCTCTTCATGGTCCAGCAGGACGAAAAGCTGAGTCTGCTCGAAATGGTCCTCAAGGGTCGCCACGAAGTCCCCGGCGCGGTCGAACGTGTGCTGATTTTCACCCGCACCAAGCATGGCGCAGACCGCGTGGTGAAGAAGCTGGAACAGGCCGGCATTCCGGCCAATGCGATCCACGGCAACAAGTCGCAGCCGCAGCGCCAGCGCGCGCTGGAGGAGTTCCGCAAGGCCCGCGTGCCGGTGCTGATCGCCACAGACGTGGCCGCACGCGGAATCGACATTCCCGGTGTCAGCCACGTTATCAATTACGAGCTGCCCAACGTGCCGGAACAATATGTACACCGCATCGGCCGCACTGCGCGTGCGGGCAAAAGCGGCATCGCGATTGCCTTTTGTGCCGAGGACGAACGCGCCTACCTCAAGGATATCCGCAAGGTCACCGGCGCCGAGCTTGAGCGTCTGGCACTGCCGGAAAACTTCCGTGCCGTGGTGGAAGGCGAAGGCCCGACCAAGCCCGCTGCCCGTACGCCGATGAAGCGCGTCAATCCGCGCCCGCTCGGCCAGCGCCCTCAGGGTGAGCGCAGGCCGCAGGGTGACAATCGCGGTGAGCGTCGCCCCGAAGGCGAACGTCGCCCGCAGGGTGATCGCAAGCCTCAAAATGCTCAGGGTCAGTCCGGTGGACAGGCGCGCTCCGGCGGCAATGGCGGCGGTGATCGTCGTCACCCCGGCGGCGGCGCACGTCCCGGCGGTAATGGCGGCGGCGGCGGTCGTGGCCGCGGCCGTCCCGGCGGCGGCGGTGGCGGCGGGCGTCCGCGCGCTGCCAGCGTCTGACAGCCAAAACAGAATAACAACAGCAGGGCGGGGGCGACAAACCCCCGCCTTTTGTTTGTCCGAATTCAGTCTTTTCGTGCCAGCACGGTTGTCGCCCCTGCTGCGCGCCGCCATATGCGTGGCCGACACCACGGGAGCGTATGATGGCCGACGATTACGACTTTGACCTCTTCACCATCGGCGCAGGTTCCGGCGGCGTACGCGCCAGCCGGGTCGCGGCGGCCCATGGAGCCAAGGTCGCTGTGGCCGAGGAATACCGCGTCGGCGGCACCTGCGTCATTCGCGGCTGCGTGCCCAAGAAGATGCTGGTCTATGGCGCGCATTTTGCCGAAGATCTGGTCGACGCGCAGCATTTCGGCTGGACCATCGGGGAAAAGAGCTTTGACTGGGCGACCTTGCGCGATTCCGTGCAGGTTGACGTCACGCGCCTCGAAGGCCTGTATGGCCAAACCCTCGGCAATCACGATGTCACCATTTTCAACGAGCGGGCAACCATCACCAGCGCGCATGAGATCACGCTGGCGAGTGGCAAGGTGGTCACCGCCGGACACATCCTGATTGCGACGGGCGCACGGCCTTTCGTGCCGGATTTTCCGGGCAACGAGCATGTCATCACCTCGAACGAGGCGTTTCATCTAGAAACCCTACCACGCCGCATTCTGATCGCGGGCGGCGGGTACATCGCCAACGAGTTTGCCGGCATTTTCAACGAATTCGGCTGCAAGGTCACGATTGCCAACCGGTCTGACACAATCCTGCGCAGCTATGATGCCAGCATTCGTGACCGGCTGCTTCAGATCTCGATGGTGAAGGGCATCAACTTCCTGTTCCACGCCGAATTCGAAAACGTCGAAAAACAGGAGGATGGCACGCTGCTGGTCAAGCTGACGGGGCAGGACGCGTGCGAATACGACGCCGTAATGGTGGCGACAGGCCGGATGCCCAATGTCGAAGGGCTTGGGTTGGAGACCATTGGTGTCGAAATCGGCAAGCGGGGCGAGATCGTGGTCGATGCCTTCAGTCGCACCAATGTCGATCATGTCTATGCGGTGGGCGATGTGACCGACCGTGTGCAGCTAACCCCGGTGGCGATCCGCGAAGGCCAGGCCTTTGCCGACAGTGTGTTCGGAGATGTCGAACCCTACGCGGTCGATCATTCCTGCGTGCCAAGCGCCGTGTTCAGCCACCCGCCCATCGCCGCTGTCGGTATGACCGAAGGCGAGGCGCGCAACACGCTTGGCAACATCAAGGTGTTCCAATCCGATTTCCGCCCGATGAAGAACGTGGTGGCAGGCCGGAACGAGCGCAGTCTTTACAAGATGATCGTCGATGCGGCGAATGACCGGATTGTGGGCATTCACATGATCGGTCCCGAAGCGCCGGAAATCATGCAGGCTGCGGCAATCGCGGTGAAGGCCGGGCTGACCAAGGCGGATTTTGACGCGACCGTCGCCATCCACCCGACGATGGCGGAAGAACTGGTTCTGTTCAAATAGCGGTCAGGCCCCAAGCCGCGCAGGGCTGAACATCGACGCCGAAAGTCCCGCCGCGGCGCAATCTTCGGGGAAGGGGTGGTCCAGCGCTGCCGCTGCGGCGATGCGTGACAGGGCGGGGGCGGTCTGAAACCCTGCGCCGCCTTGCCCTGCGCACCACACAAAACCCGGCGCACCCGCCGCGTGGCCGATAACCGGCAATTCGTCGGGCGCGAAGCTGCGCAGGCCTGCCCAGCTGTGGCTGATCCGGCGGATGGGCAAGGTGGTCGCCTTCTGCACTCGTTCAGCGGCGACAGCGATATCAAGTTCTTCAGCCGCGGCATCGCAAGGGCCTGAAGGCGTTTCATCCATCGACGACGCCAGCACTTGTCCCCGACCTTCGGGCAGCAGGTAGAAACCTTCCCCCACTGTCTTGGTGAAGGGCCAGTAACGGACATCCTGTCCCTCCGGTCCGGCAAAACTGATAATGGTGCGACGGCGCGGTGTGATGCCGATCGGGGTGACGCCGGCAAGGCGTGCGATGGTATCGGCCCAGGCGCCCGCGGCATTGACGATGATGGGCGCGGTAAAGTCCCCTGCGGAGGTCTCGACCCGCCAGCCATTGCCCATCCGGGCAATCGCGCTAACTCGCGCCCCCTTCACCAACACGCCGCCTGCGCTGCGCAGCGTGGCAAGGTGCGCCTGCAACATCGCGTTGGTATCGAGTTTGAGCGACCCGTGATCGATCAGCGCAGCATCGCAATGCTTGGGCCCGATCTTCAACGCCGGCAGCAACGCCTGCGCATCCGCACCGGAAATCCGCGCATAATCACAACCGAATTGCCGATGCACCGCCTCCAGCGCATCCAGTGCCTCGGCCTGCCCCGCTGACGCGATATGCAGCGCCGTGTGCCGCGCACCAAATTCTGCCAAGGCGGGCAGGCTCAGCGCGGTCAGCGTTCGCACGCGCTCTTCGCCCAAGCCGAAATGCGCAAAGGCCACGCTGCGGCCCGAAGCGTGGTAGCCCGGGGCGCCTTCCGCTTCCAGAACCACCACCCGGCCATGCGCTGCAAGCCGCGCAGCCAGCGAAAGCCCCGCGATCCCTGCGCCAATCACCAGAAAATCGGCCCGTTCCATCCCCACCGTTCTCGCCTATTGCATTGCGGGCGGGACAATGTCTCCATACGCCCGTCAGCGATAGGGGGTGTGTCATGCAACTTGCAGGAAAAACGGTTTTGCTCACCGGCGGCAGCGCCGGGATCGGGCGTGCCATGGCGCGGCAGTTGCAGGTCCAGGGCGCGCGGGTGATCCTGACGGGGCGCGATCCGGAAAGACTTGCTGCCATGCGGGCAGAGGGGTTAGAAACGGTGTCTGCCGATTTGTCCCACGCAGCCGGGGTCGATGCTTTGGTGGCGCAGGTTGCTGACAAGGCGATCGACATTCTGATCAACAACGCCGGGCAACTGGTCGATCACGATTTTCGCAAGGCCGCGCCTGACGCCGATGCAGCGGATGCCGGGATCTATGCTAATCTCACCGCGCCGATCCGGCTGATCACCGCGTTGCTCCCGCAACTGCGCGCGCGCCCCGAGGCTGCGATCGTCAATGTCACCAGCGGTCTTGCGATTTCGCCCGCGGCGCGCCAGCCGGTCTATTGCGCGACCAAAGCAGGCTTGCGGTTCTACACGCTGGCGCTGCGCGAGCAGATGAAGGGTACCGGCGTGCAGGTGATCGAGGCGCTCCCGCCGGTGGTCGATACCCAGATGAACGATGGAACCGCGATGAAGAAGATGTCGCCCGAAGAATGTGCACGTCAGATCATTGCCGCGATCACGCAGGGGCGCGACGAAGCCAATATCGGCATGACCAAGCTGCTGCGCATCGTCGATTCGATCTCGCCTGCCTTGGCGCGACGGATGACGCTGGGGTTCTGACGGCCGCTTTTGCCACGTTGACGCTGCGGGCATGGTAAGGCAACGCAGGGGGCAAGAAGACTTGCTGAGAGAGGAGCGACGCCGTGTCCGCCAACATCGCCGAAATGGAACGCCGCCGTGAAGCTGCCCGGATGGGCGGCGGGGCCAAGCGCATCGCAGCCCAGCACGCCAAGGGCAAACTGACCGCGCGTGAACGGCTCGACGTGCTGCTCGATGAAGGCAGCTTCGAAGAGGTCGACACCTATGTCGAGCATGATTGCACCGATTTCGGCATGGAGACGCAGCGCATTCCGGGTGACGGGGTGGTGACCGGCAGCGGCACGATCAACGGGCGGCTGGTCTATGTGTTCAGCCAGGATTTCACCGTGTTCGGCGGCTCGCTGTCGAAACGCCATGCCGAGAAAATCTGCAAGGTGATGGACGCCGCGATGAAGGTCGGCGCGCCGGTGATTGGCCTCAACGATTCGGGCGGGGCGCGGATTCAGGAGGGCGTGGCGAGCCTTGGCGGCTATGCCGAGGTGTTCCAGCGCAATGTGCTCGCCAGCGGCGTGGTGCCGCAGATCAGCCTCATCATGGGGCCGTGCGCAGGGGGTGCGGTGTATTCGCCCGCCATGACCGACTTCATCTTCATGGTGAAGGATAGCAGCTACATGTTCGTCACCGGGCCGGAGGTGGTGAAAACCGTCACCAACGAAGTGGTCACGCAGGAAGAACTGGGCGGGGCGATCACGCACACCACCAAGACCAGCGTGGCGGACTTGGCCTACGAGAACGATGTCGAGGCATTGCTGGCGACCCGGCGGTTCTTTGACTTCCTGCCGCTGTCCAACCGTGACGACGCCCCGATCCTGCCCACCAGCGATGCGTGGGACCGGATCGACATGAGCCTCGACACGCTGATCCCCGATAATGCCAACCAGCCCTATGACATGCACGAAGTCATCGCCAAGGTGCTGGACGAAGGCGATTTCTTCGAGATCCAGCCAATGCACGCGGGCAATATCCTGTGCGGGTTCGGCCGCGTGGAAGGCCGCACCGTCGGCGTGGTGGCAAACCAGCCGATGGTGCTGGCGGGCGTGCTCGACATCAATTCCTCGAAGAAAGCCGCGCGCTTCGTGCGGTTCTGCGATGCGTTTGAAATCCCGATCCTGACGTTTGTGGACGTCCCCGGCTTCCTGCCCGGCACCGCGCAGGAACTGGGCGGGATCATCAAGCACGGCGCGAAACTGCTGTTCGCCTATGCCGAGGCGACCGTGCCCAAGATCACCGTGATCACCCGCAAGGCTTACGGCGGGGCCTATGACGTGATGGCATCAAAGCACCTGCGCGGCGATTTGAACTACGCCTGGCCCACGGCCGAAATCGCGGTGATGGGCGCGAAGGGCGCGGTGGAGATCATCTTCCGCTCAGATCGCGGCGATGCGGAAAAGATCGCGGAGAAGACCAAGGAATACGAAGACCGCTTTGCCAATCCGTTTGTGGCGGCCTCGCGCGGGTATATCGATGAGGTGATCCACCCGCACTCGACGCGGCGGCGGATTGCGCTGGGGCTACGCAAGCTGCGGACGAAGCAGTTGGAGAACCCTTGGAAGAAGCATGACAATATTCCGCTCTAAACCGTTGCGCATGGCGTTTCGATTGACGAACCGGAGCAACCGGAAGCTCCACATTTTGACGGAGCCTTGGTGTGAGGAGTTTGAACTTGAGCCGGGTGACGTGCTGCAATGGACTGCCAGCGTCAAGGAACTCATAGATCTGGTTAATCCGCTGGATTTCGAGGTCTATCTTGAAGACGATCACGCGTCCTTGTGGTGTCCACCTGACTCAGAGTTCAAGATAGAAAAGGCGAACTCAAAATGAAACTCGGCCGTCTCAACCACATCGGGGTCGCCACGCCCTCTATCGCGGACTCGATCGCGTTCTATCGCGACGTCATGGGCGCGACGAAAATCCACACGCCGTTCGATCTTGAGGAGCAGGGCGTGAAGGTCTGCTTCGTCGACACCCCGGGAGCCGATGGCGCGATGAACGGAACGCAGATCGAGCTGATCGAGCCGCTGGGGGAAGGCTCCACGCTCGCCGGCTTCCTCGCCAAGAACCCATTGGGCGGGCAGCACCATCTGTGCTTCGAAGTGCCCGATATCGCGGAAGCGCGCACCGCGTTTGAAGAACAGGGCAAGCGCATCCTCGGCCCCACGCGCATCGGCGCGCACGGTACACCTATCTTTTTCGTCCATCCCAAGGACATGGGCGGGATGCTTACCGAGATCATGGAGACCCCGCGCGAGGATGCGCATTGGTCGAACTGACGCCACATACCGGAGAGAGAAATGTCCTACGAAACCATCCGCGCCCAGCGCGAAGGCCCGCTGCTGACCATCACCCTCAACCGCCCGGAGCGGCTCAATGCGATGGCGCCGCAGATGGCGGACGAATTGGGGCAGGCGTTCTATGATCTGGGCGATGCGCGCGCGGTGCTGATCACAGGCGAGGGCAAGGGTTTTTGTTCAGGCGCCGATCTTTCGGCGCGGGGTGCGGGGAGCGCGCTCGGCAGCAAGGGCGGTAGCCACGAGGCGCTGATCAATCATTATAATCCTGCCATAAGCCAGCTGATCCGGGCCGAAGTGCCGGTGATCTGCGCGGTCAACGGTCCTGCGGCGGGCGTCGGCTGCTCGCTTGCGCTGGCGGCAGATTTCACCATCGCCGGCCGCAGCGCCTATTTTCTACAAGCCTTCGTCAACATCGGCCTGGTGCCTGATGGCGGATCGACCTGGCTGCTGGCCCGCGCCATCGGCCGCGCCCGTGCCACGCGGATGATCATGCTGGGCGAGAAAATTTCGGGCGAACAGGCCGAGGATTGGGGCCTGATCTACAAATGCGTCGATGATGCCGACCTTATGACCGAGGCTCGCACGCTGGCGACAAATCTGGCCAACGGCCCGACGATTGCCTACGCCCAGATGAAACGCAATCTGGCCACCGCGCTCGATACCAACCTGCAAATGGTGCTGCTGGCCGAGGCTGAGGCCCAGCGCACGGCGGGCGCGACGGCGGACGCCATGGAGGGCGGCATGGCTTTCCTCCAGAAGCGCAAGGCAGAGTTCAAGGGGGCGTAAGCGCCCCGACAACCTCGCACCCGTTCGACCTGAGCTTGTAGAAGGGCTGTTTTTTCGTCAGGTGCGTTGCTCAATATAAAAGGCAGGGCTTCGACAAGCTCAGCCCGAACGGATTAGGCTGTGCACATGACCCAAAAACCCACCGTCTCCGATTGGAAAGCCCTCGCCACCAAGGAAGTGAAGGGGCGCGACCTCACCTGGCACACGCCCGAAGGTATTGCAGTCCAACCGCTCTACACGGCTGAAGATCACGCCGGCTTCGACCCCGGCCTGCCCGGTTTCGCGCCCTTCACCCGGGGTGTGAAAGCGTCGATGTATGCAGGGAGGCCGTGGACGATCCGGCAATATGCGGGCTTCTCCACCGCCGAGGAATCCAACGCCTTCTACCGCCGTAACCTCGCGATGGGGCAGAAGGGGCTTTCCGTTGCCTTCGATCTCGCCACCCACCGCGGCTATGATTCCGATCACCCGCGCGTGGTGGGCGATGTCGGCAAGGCGGGAGTCGCTATTGATACGGTCGCGGACATGGAGATCCTGTTCAGCGACATTCCGCTCGATGCCATGTCCGTGTCCATGACCATGAACGGTGCCGTGATCCCGGTGCTGGCGTTCTTCATCGTCGCGGCGGAACGTCAGGGCGTGTCGCAGGACAAGCTCGAAGGCACGATCCAGAACGACATTCTAAAAGAGTTCATGGTCCGCAACACTTACATCTACCCGCCCGAGCCATCGATGCGGATCATTTCGGACATCATCGCATATACCTCGGCCGACATGCCGAAGTTCAACAGCATTTCGATCAGCGGCTATCACATGCACGAAGCCGGGGCGACGGCGGTGCAGGAACTCGCCTTCACCATCGCCGATGGCAAGGAATATGCGGCGCGCGCAATGGCGGCGGGGCTGGATATCGACGCTTTCGCTGGCCGCCTCAGCTTCTTCTTCGGTATCGGCATGAACTTCTTCATGGAGATCGCTAAACTGCGCGCCGCGCGCACGCTGTGGTACAAGGTGATGGACGATCTGGGGGCGCAGGACGAACGCTCAAAGATGTTGCGTACCCACTGTCAGACCTCCGGTGTGTCGTTGCAGGAGCAAGACCCCTACAACAATGTCATCCGCACCACGGTGGAGGCGATGGCGGCGGTGCTGGGCGGCACCCAGTCGCTGCACACCAATGCGCTGGATGAAGCGATTGCGCTGCCCACCGATTTCAGCGCCCGTATCGCCCGCAACACCCAGTTGGTGCTGCAGGAGGAAAGCGGCATCTGCAACGTCGTCGATCCGCTCGGCGGCTCGCATTATATCGAGGCGCTGACCGCCACGCTGGTGGCCGAGGCCGAGGCGATGATGGCCGAGGTTGATGCGGTGGGCGGCATGACCGCCTATGTCGCCACCGGCGCGCCCAAGGCCGCGATTGAGCGTGCGGCGGCGGAAAAGCAGACCCGCGTGGACAAGGGCGAGACCGTGATCGTCGGCGTCAACAAGTATCGCAAGGATAGCGAAGACCCGATGGAGACATTGGAGGTCGATAACCAGATGGTGCGCACCGGCCAGATCGCGCGATTGGCGAAAGTGCGCGAGGGCCGTGACGAGGCGGCGTGCCGTGCGGCTCTGGCGGCTTTGACGGCCGGGTGCAGTGCGGGCGAAAACGTGCTGGCGCTCGCAGTCGCAGCTGCGCGCCACGATGCGACCTTGGGCGAGATTTCCTCGGCCATGGAAGAGGTGTTCGGCCGCCACGATGCCAAGCCTGCGCCGGTCAGCGGTGTCTATGCCAGCGCCTATGAATTCGACCGGCGCTGGAAACAGGTGACCGACGGGGTCGAAGCCGTGGGCCGCCGCTTGGGCCGTACGCCCCGCATCATGGTCGCCAAAATGGGTCAAGATGGCCACGATCGCGGCGCCAACGTGATCGCGAGCGCGTTCTCCGATATGGGCTTTGACGTCATTTCCGGCCCGCTGTTCCAGACGCCCGAGGAAGCCTGCGCGATGGCGCTGGAACATGATGTCGATGTGGCGGGCGCATCCAGCTTGGCTGCGGGCCACAAGACCTTGATCCCGGAACTGGTGCGTCTCCTCAGGGAAGCTGGGCGCGGCGATATCAAGGTGACGGCGGGCGGTGTGATCCCGCCGCAGGATTACGAATATCTGCGCGAAGCCGGGGTGCAGGGGATCTACGGGCCGGGATCGAACGTGGTGGAATGCGCGGCGGATATTCTGGTGCTGCTCGGGCATAATATGCCGCCGCTGGGCGAGGGGCTGGACGAGGCGGCGGAGTAGGGTTTCCCCAACTCCGTTCGCCCTGAGCTTGTCGAAGGGCCGCACTTCCTTTTTTCCGATTGCGCCAGAAGAAAGAACAGGGCTTCGACAAGCTCAGCCCGAACGGTTATCGGGTTGTTCTGGATTGCCGCGTCGCCTGCGGCTCCGCGCAATGACGAAAGGGGAGGGTAGCGTGAGTTTCAGCGATCGACCGTTGGTTATCTTACGTCAGAAATTCGGATGCGCGATTATTGCGGCTATCGGGATACTTGTCACCTTCGTTGCTACAGTTCTCGCGGCTCTTGGCTCTTGCCCCGAATGCGATCCTAACCCCGTCGTTCAATTCATTCTTCTGCCCGGTGTTCCGATCCTCTTTGTCGGCATTGGGATACTGATGATCCGACACTTCATGCGAGATAAAGATTGACCCACCCCCGCACCACCTGGACCCGCCCCGAAATCGCAGGGCTCTTCGACCTGCCTTTCACCGAGCTGCTGTTCCAGGCCGCCAGCGTCCACCGCGAATATCACCCGCCCACGCAGGTGCAGCTCTGCACCTTGCTCAGCATCAAGACCGGCGGTTGCCCGGAGGATTGCGGCTATTGCTCGCAATCGGTCAGCGCCGATAGCGGCGTGGAAGCTACCAAGCTGATGGACGTGCAGGCCGTGCTCCAACGCGCGGCGCAGGCCAAGGATGCAGGCTCCCAGCGGTTCTGTATGGGCGCGGCGTGGCGCAATCCCAAGGATCGCGACATGCCCGCGATTGTCGAGATCGTGAAGGGCGTGCGCGACATGGGGCTGGAGACCTGCATGACGCTGGGGATGCTCGAACCGCATCAGGCGGCCATGCTCGCGGAAGCGGGCCTCGATTACTACAACCACAATATCGACAGCAGCCCTGAATATTACGAGCGCGTCATCTCCACCCGCGATTTCCAGTGCCGGCTCGATACGCTGGATCACGTTCGCAAGGCGGGGATCAACGTGTGCTCGGGCGGGATCGTCGGCATGGGCGAGACGCGTGAGGATCGGGTGGGGTTCATCCACACGCTCGCCACCTTGCCGCAGCATCCGGAAAGCGTGCCGGTCAACGCGCTGGTGCCGGTGAAGGGCACGGTGCTCGGCAATATGCTGGCCGATACGCCGCTGGCCAAGATCGACGATATCGAATTTGTCCGCACGGTCGCGGTCGCCCGTATCACCATGCCGCGATCAATGGTGCGGCTGTCGGCCGGGCGCGAGTCGATGAGCGAGGCGACACAGGCGCTGTGCTTCCTTGCCGGCGCGAATTCGATTTTCACCGGCGACAAGCTGCTGACCGCACCCAATGCCGGCGATGACAGCGACGGGGCGCTGTTTGCGAAACTGGGTCTGACTGCGCTGAAGGGCGAGGAACCGGCGCGCGCTTGCAAGAGCGCGGTGGCGGCGGAGTGAAGCTGGCTTGACCCTCGGCTTTTCCGTCAACGCTTTGCTGCCCAAGGCGCGTGGAGGCGGGCAGTTGCGGATGGGGCTAGTCAAGCTGGAGGAGCGCGATTGGCTTGATCCAGCGCCCGATCTGGCGGCGCGGGCGGCGGGCTTCGCCGATTGGCCGCAAGGCGTGCAGTTGACGCCCCAAGTCACCGCGCCTGGCCGTGAACTTGCCGCAATGCTCGGCGTCTCTGGTGCGCTGCCCGAAGCCGCGCTCGCGACGCACGAAGACCTATGCCTGCTCACAAAACGTGACGATGAAGAGGTCTACCGATTGATAGGCGCGGCGGTCGCCTGGCCTTCGGACTGGCACCCCGCCGAAAAGATCGGTTTGCCGTTGCGCGCGCTCCACGCGCCCATCGCGGGCTATGAGCAGCAACTCGCCACCGGGGTCGACCGCTTCATGGAGACGCTGCGCCCCGGCCCGATCTACGCGCGGTGCAACTGGTTCATCGCCGCGACGCACGAACGCCGTTGGCTTCCGCAGCAGCCGCCGCACGAAGCCTTCGGCCATGTCACGCCGGACAATGCAGGCAAGACCCTGTTCGTGCGCTCCGAACGCCAGACGCTCCGGCGGTTGCCGCAGACCGGTGCGATCCTGTTCACGATCGGCATTTACGTCGAGCCGCTTGGCAACCTCTCTCCCGCCAATATCGCCATGCTGGGCAAGGCCGTGCAACACCTTGTCGCGGGCGAGGGTGACCGCAGGGGCGCGCCCGCCTATGCTGACAGCCTCGTCGCTTTTGCGCAAAGGAGCGCTGCATGATCGCCACGTTCATCCTCCCCTTGCTTGCGCAGGCCGCCGAGCCGCCGGTGCCTGAATGGAACTGCGACGACCCGCAATTCCAGCAGGAAATGAACTGGTGTGCCGGGCAGGATTATCACGCGGCCGACGCCGAATTGAACCAGCAATGGAAGGTCACCGCCGCCGCGATGAAGGCGCGCGATGCCGATTTCCTCGCTTATGGTGCGGATGAATACGACACCCGTGAAGGCTGGTTCGAAAGCCTGCTCGAAGCCCAGCGTGGCTGGTTGCGGTATCGCGATGCCCAGTGCCGGGTGGATGGCTACAACGCGCGCGGCGGCAGCATGGAGCCCTTGTTGGTTCTGAGCTGCAAAGCCCGGCTGACGCGTCTGCGCACAGCGGAACTCAAGGAACTGGTCGAAATCCCCGGTTGACGCCGCAACTCCGATAGCTTGCAGGCGGCGCAATCCGGCGGCATAGCTTTCCGTACGTCACGCCCCTGGAGAGAGGTTGCCTCGTTTGTTTTCCAAGATCCTGATTGCCAACCGCGGCGAAATCGCCTGCCGCGTCATCACCACTGCCCGGAAAATGGGGATCAAGACCGTTGCGGTCTACTCCGATGCCGATGCGCGCGCGCCGTTTGTGGCGATGGCGGACGAGGCGGTGCATATCGGCCCGTCGCCTGCGGCGGAAAGCTACCTGATCGCCGACAAGATTATCGCTGCTTGCAAGCAGACCGGGGCCGAAGCTGTGCATCCGGGCTACGGCTTCCTTTCGGAACGCACCTCCTTCGCGGAAGCTCTGGCGAAAGAAAACATCGCGTTCATTGGCCCGCCCGTGAACGCGATTGCCGCGATGGGCGACAAGATCGAATCCAAGAAGCTCGCCAAGGAAGCGGGCGTCAATGTCGTCCCCGGCTTTGTCGGAGAGATCGAGGATACCGAACACGCGGTGCGGATCGCGGACGAGATCGGCTATCCGGTGATGATGAAGGCTTCGGCAGGCGGCGGGGGCAAGGGGATGCGCCTTGCTTACAGCGAAGCCGACGTGCGCGAAGGGTTTGAGGCGACCAAGCGCGAAGGGCTCAATTCCTTCGGTGATGACCGCGTGTTCATCGAGAAGTTCATCCTCAATCCGCGCCACATTGAAATCCAGATCCTTGGCGATCAGCACGGCAATATTCTCTACCTTAACGAGCGCGAATGCTCGATCCAGCGCCGCCACCAGAAGGTGGTTGAAGAAGCGCCGTCGCCCTTCGTCACGCCCAAAATGCGCAAGGCGATGGGCGAACAATGCGTCGCTCTGTCGCGCGCGGTGGGCTATTACAGCGCGGGCACGGTCGAACTGATCGTCAGCGGCGCGGACCCGACGGGGGAGAGCTTCTACTTCCTCGAAATGAACACCCGGCTACAGGTCGAACACCCCGTGACCGAGGCGATCACCGGGATTGATCTGGTCGAACAGATGATCCGCGTTGCTTATGGCGAAAAGCTCGCCTTCACGCAGGATGATATCGGCATTGACGGCTGGGCGATCGAAAACCGCGTCTATGCCGAAGACCCCTATCGCGGTTTCTTGCCCAGCACTGGAAGGCTGGTGGAATACGCCCCGCCGCTTGCCGGCTGGAGCGCGGATGATTCCGTCGGCGGCAAGGCCCGGCGCGGGGTTGCCCGCGGCGCTGGCGGCGTGCGGGTGGATGATGGCGTGTATCACGGCGGCGAAGTTTCGCGCTTTTACGACCCGATGATTGCCAAGCTCATCACCTGGGCACCGACCCGCGATGAAGCGGCAGATTTGCAGATCGAAGCGCTCGACAATTTTCGTATCAAGGGCTTGAGCCACAATATCGATTTCCTCAGCGCGATCATGCAGCATCCGCGCTTTCGCTCGGGCGAGTTGACCACGGGCTTCATTGCCGAAGAATATCCCGATGGATTCGAGGGCGCCGCGACCACGTTGGATTTCCGGCGCGTTCTGGCGGCGGTGTGTGCCGGCAACGAATTCAGCTTGCAGAGCCGCGCGCGGCAGATTTCGGGCCAGCTTGATGGGCCTTTGCCGGTGACCAGCGCCTGGCTGGTGAAGCTGGGTGATGAACGCTTCAACGTCCAACTCGGCGATGGCCATGCAATGGTGGACGGCGTGCGCGTGGAGGGCACCTGCAACTGGTTGCCCGGTATGGTGCAGGCCGAAGCCACGGGCCGGGTCGAGGATGGCGAGGAAATACGCTTCGGCTTGATCGTTGAGCGGATCGGTAACCAGTGGAAAGTGACCACCCGCGGCGCAGGCCACACTGCGCTGGTGCTTCCGCTCAGGCTGGCGCAGCACGAAGCGCTGATGATTGAAAAGGTGCCGCCCGATCTGTCGCGGTTCCTGATCTGTCCGATGCCCGGAATGCTGGTGAAGCTGCACGTAGGTGAAGGCGAGACGGTGCAAGCCGGCCAGCCGCTTGCCACGGTCGAGGCCATGAAGATGGAAAACATCCTGCGGGCTGAAAAGGAAGGCGTGATCGCCAAGATCAACGCTGCCGAGGGCGAAAGCCTGGCTGTGGATGCCGTGATTCTCGAGCTGGAATAACGCGATGCTGGAAGCGCTTGTGCTCAATTTGGTTGTGCCAGTTGAACCGGCGTTGGTCGCGGATTTGCCCACCCATGACGTGACGCTCGATTTTCATGGCGAAACACAGGTTTGCACCGGACCGCTGTTAGCTGATGTGGTGGCGAGGATTGGCGCGCCGGCAGGCAGCGATATTCGCGGTGATGCCTTGCGAATGGCGGTCGTAATAGAAGCGCGCGATGGCTACCGCGTGGCTTTTACGCTGGGGGAGCTTGATCCGCTGCTGGGTAAGGCACAGGTCGTGCTGGCTGATCGCTGCAACGGCGTGCTGCTTGGAGAAGCGGACGGCCCATTCCGGGTGGCAGTTGCGGGTGATATGCGGGGCGCACGATCGGTGCGGCAGGTGGTGAGCGTGCGGCTGGCCACGGTGCCCTGAGACGCTTTCCTACGGTCAGCATAAGGGGCAAAATGCCAGGGCAGGGCAATATTCTGTTCGAAATCGCTCCGATAATGATGAACTCTATGATAAATTGAATAAATATACGAAACACGCGCGCTTTCAGGCATGGTCTAGGTCGTTCCAGACCCCTTCCAGACCCCTTCCAGACCCCTTCTAGGCCCTCTGTAGACCTCTGCTGGACCGGCTTTGGCCCGGACCGGGTGTGTCGGAGGCGCTACGCCACCAGTTCGGCGTCGAGAAACGCGGCAATATCTGCGAGATCGACGTCACGCGCGACATAGGCCTCTCCCAATGACCGCAGCAGCAAGAAGGGGAGGGTGGCGCTTTCCGCTTTTTTATCGTGGCGCATGTGCTCGACCAGTGCCGCGCCGTCACACGTTAGTCCCAGCGCTGCAAGGCTGGCCGGCAGCCCTGCCGCCGCAATCGCTTGTGCGGCGCGGTTGGAATCGGCACCGGAAATCTGCCCTCGCCGGGCGGAATAGCGTGCGGCCAACACCATGCCGAGCGCGACCGCCTCTCCATGCAGCAGACGTTGAGAAAAACCGGTTTCAGCCTCCAGCGCGTGGCCAAAGGTGTGGCCGAGATTGAGCAGCGCGCGGCGGTCCTCGGTCTCTCGCTCATCCTCGGCTACAATCTTCGCCTTCATCGCGATGCTGGTGGCAATCGCGTATTCCAGCGCGGCAGGATCACGCGCCATGACGTTGTTTCCATGGGTTTCCAGCCAGGTGAAAAACGCGGCATCGCCCAGCAGGCCGTACTTCAGCACCTCGGCATAGCCAGCGCGCATTTCGCGGGCCGGCAAGGTGTTCAGTACCAGCGGGTCGATCAGCACAAGGCTGGGCTGGTGAAACGCACCGATGAGGTTCTTGCCCGCGCGCGTGTTGATCGCGGTCTTGCCGCCAACCGAGGAATCAACCTGTGCCAGCAGCGTTGTTGGCAATTGCACAAAGCCGCAGCCGCGTTTCAGAATGGCGCAGGCAAAGCCGACCAGATCGCCTACCACGCCGCCGCCTAGCGCGAAGACATGATCCTTGCGTGTGATCCCCAGCCCGAGCAACCAGTCGCACAGGCGTTCGAGCACGCTCCAGGTCTTTGCATCCTCGCCTGGCTCGACCACGAACCATGTCGCAGCGATGCCATTCGCGGCCAGGTCGCTGTCGATCCCCGCAGCGAAGAGGCGATGGGTGTTGTTGTCGGCGACAAATGGCACGGGCCGCGCGGTCCCGAAGCTTTCGAAGAATGGCGCAGCGGCTTTACTCAACCGGGCCATCAGGCCTTCTTCAATCGCGACGTCGTAACTGCGTCCGGCCAGCGCGACGGAAATTACAGCCATTGTTCAATACCTTCGATAATGGTGCGCGCTGTATTCGCATGGGGTCCGTTCTCGCTGACGACGCGAATATGCGCCTGCGCGTAGAAGGGCGCGCGTTCCTGCGCCAGCCGGGTCAGGATTTCCCGCGGATCGCCATTCTTCAACAAGGGGCGATTGCTTCGCCGCGCCGTCCGCTCGACCAGCGTGTCGGTGTCACAGTCGATCCACACCGCGACGCCCC
Source organism: Erythrobacter sp. 'gip.4 top 5' (assembly GCF_056495765.1). NCBI lineage: Bacteria > Pseudomonadati > Pseudomonadota > Alphaproteobacteria > Sphingomonadales > Erythrobacteraceae > Erythrobacter > Erythrobacter sp. 'gip.4 top 5'. Next base: position 1,823,727 of record NZ_CP200270.1, read on the forward strand.
GTTCGAGGATGATCGCGCGGGTCGACGGGTCGACAAACGCGCCGCCGCCGGTAGCGATCACGCCGTGGGCTTGGTCCATGAGGCGTGCGATCACGCGCCGCTCGCCGTCGCGGAAGTAGGCCTCGCCGAAGGTCTCGAAGATTTCGGGAATGGAACGCTGAGCGGCTGCGACAATCGCATCATCGGCGTCAACAAAATCGCGTTGCAAGAGGTTGGCGAGCTTTCGTCCGACGGTCGATTTGCCGACGCCCATCAGGCCAACCAGCACGATTGGACGCGTGATGCGCGCAGCAATCGCCAAAAGGTCGGGATCATGCGGAGGGGCGGGCGATGCGGACATTGCCGCACGGCCTATAGATGGGCTAGGGCACACGCAATATGGCAAACCTGCGCCCCTCGCATCTCTCTCCATCCAGCCGTCAGGAAACGCCTGGTCGTCGGATATCGGGCAAAGTGCGGTGGGCGGCGTTCGCGTTCATCGTTACGGCTGGTTTGTTGGCGCTGGCATGGTTCGACGGCGGCGAAGAGCCGCTTCATCTGATTGCCGAGGCAGTGCCGCTGCCCGAGCAGGAGCAAGGAATGTGAAGCGGGTTTCGGTAAGCATTCTGGCACTGTGTGTCGCAGGCGTGCTGGGCGGATCGGGGCTGTCGGGACTTGCCTTTGCGCAAGGGAAGCCCGAATCGCTCCTGCCGCCGGGGTTTGACGATCCTGCACCTGCCCCAAGCCCCCGGCCCAGCGCTGCGCCGTCATCTGCGCCGCCGGCTGCTCCTTTGGCACCTGCACCGCCGGGAATTAGTCCTTTTCCAAGCGTGCCCGCTGCGCCAGTCGCCTTGCCGCCTTTACCCAGCATCACGCGAAGCGAATATGCCCGGTTGCCGACCCTGGATCAGCTGGAGAATATGTCGACCGAGGAGCTCGATCAGCTACTCGGCCTCAAGCCGAAATCCGATATTCCTGCAGGTGCGCAGCGCGCCCTCACGCGGGTAGGCGTACTGGCCACCGACGAGGGCGGATTGCCGCCGATCGCGCTGGCTAGTCAACCGGAAAAGCTGGTCCGGGCGGTGCTGGCGGGCACGCGCAGGCCGATGGTGTCGCGGTGGGGACATATTCTGCTGCGCCGCGCTTTGGCCAGCCGCCTTGCCGCGCCGCTGGGTATGGACCCAATTGAATTTGCTGCGCTGCGTGTCGGCGTGCTCAATGGCATAGGCGAATATGCGCTCGCCCGCGCGGTAGTGCAGGATATCGACAGCGCCGAATGGTCGCAGAGCCTGACGCAAGAGGCTCTGACCACTTACCTCGCCAGCGGCGATATAACGGGCGCCTGTCCCGCCGTGCGTTTGCAAGGCTCCTCGCGCAATGATGGCGCGTGGCAGATGTGGCAGGCAATCTGCAATGCCTATGCGGGCGAAACCGCATTGGCCGCCTCTCAGCTTGATCGCGCGCTGTTTCGCGGGGCCGCCCCCCGTATCGACGTGTTGCTGGCGCGGCGGCTTGCCGGGTCTGCGGGGCGCGGCCAGCGCGGCGTGCAGATTGAGTGGCAGGGTGTTGAGGAACTGAACCCCTGGCGTTTCGGCCTTGCGACCGCGGTGGGCGAGCCGTTGCCTGAAGGGCTGCTTGATCGCGCGTTGAACGCTGCGGATGGTGGTTATTACGCACGAGCGGGCGCCTTGCTTCCCATGCTGCCCGCAGCAGAGCGCGCTGCCTTCGCCGGGCGCGCCGCACGCGAAGGCATCTTGTCAGCCAGTGCGATGGTTGATCTGTACTCCGAGATCTACGCTGGCACTGGCGCGAACGGAAATCCTCAAACCCATGCGACCGCTCTGCGCGAAGCCTATCTGGCCAGTGATCCCGCAGCCCGCATCGCCGCGATGGAAAGGCTCTGGTCGGCGGGGTCGTCTTTGGGTGGTGGGGATGGCTATGGTGCACGGGTGCTGACCGCTTTTGCCGCAGCGCGCATTCCTGCCGATGCAGCCAATGCGGATGCCGCCGGTGATCTGATCGCAGCGATGCTGACGGCCGGGCTCGATGCCAATGCTGCGCGCTGGGCCAGTGTAGTGGAGGAAGGTTCGCTCGCGTGGGCGCTGATTGCGGTGGCTAATCCGCGCGGTGGTGACGTGGGGCAGGGCGCCGTCGAAAGCTTCACCGGGAATGACCGAAGCGATGGCGCACGCAAATCGGCATTTCTCGTCGCAGGTCTCGCCGGTTTGGGACGCCTGAGCGATGGCGATGCCCGTTCGCTTGCTGGTGGTCTCAATTTCGATCTGGCGCGCCAAACTCGCTGGAGCCGCACAATCGCGCGTGCGGCCGAAGTGGGCAATCCGGCGATGGTGGTGTTCCTTGCAGGTCTAGGAATGCAGGGCTCCAGCTGGCAGCAGATGACCCCCTTGCATCTTTATCACATTACTTCTGCGCTCAATCGGGTGGGAATGCAGGCCGAGGCCCGGATGATCGCGGCCGAGGCCGTGGCGCGCGGCTGAGATGCGCTGATGTCTGCGGCGACAGAGGCTTTCCTCGCCATGCTCGCCGCTGAGCGCGGGGCAGCGGCCAACACCCTTGTTGCTTACCGACGCGACCTCGATCAAGCGGAAGAAGCCATCGGCGATCTCGCTGCGGCACCGCGCGATGGGGTTGCCAGCCTCGCAGGGGAATGGACCGACCTTGCGCCATCCACCGTGGCTCGGAAAGCGTCGGCGTTGCGACAATTCTTCGGCTTCGCTGTTGATGAGGGTTGGCGCGGTGACGATCCATCAGGCGCGCTGCCACGCCCGCGCGCCCGCAGGCCGCTGCCCAAGGTACTGGCCTATGATGAGATCGCGGCACTGTTCGCCCGCGCAGAAGACGAGGCGCAAAGCGATGATCCCAAGGCAGTCCGGCTTCTTGCCTTGATCGAATTGCTTTATGGATCAGGCCTTCGCGCAAGTGAACTGGTGACGCTGCCGCTTCATGCGGTGCCCCGTGATGCGCCGTTCTTGACTGTCACGGGCAAGGGCGGAGCCTCACGGCTGGTGCCGGTTGGCGGGCGTGCGCTGGATGCCCTCACGCGCTGGCTGGCGCTGCGGCCGCAGGAGCCGACGTCGCGTTACCTGTTCTGTTCTCGCAAGGGCCAGCCGCTCAGCCGGGTACGCCTGTTCCAACTGTTGAAAGCACTGGCGATGCGTGCCGGTCTCGACCCTGCCACTGTCAGCCCGCATGTGCTGCGCCATGCCTTTGCAACCCACCTGCTTGAAGGCGGCGCAGATCTGCGCGTGCTCCAAACCCTGCTCGGCCATGCGGATATTTCAACGACTCAAATCTACACCCATGTGGACAGTGCGCGGTTGGTTGCTCTGGTCAATTCCCGCCACCCGCTTGCAACCCGGCCAACATCCGACTAGCCCCACCCCATGATTTCCTACCTCGATTTCGAGAAGCCCGTCGCCGCCCTTGAAGAGCGCATTGCCCAGCTGCGCAGCGTGAATGCGCTGCATGATGTTGATGTTGCCAGTGAGATCGGGCGGCTTGAGGCCAAGAGCATCGAACTGCTCAACCGAACCTATGCGTCGCTTACGCCGTGGCAGAAGACGCAAGTCGCCCGCCACCCGCAGCGGCCGCATTTCCGCGATTATGTCGCGCATGCCTTCAGCGATTTCATACCTTTGGGCGGGGACCGCCTCTACGGGGATGACCTGGCGATCATGGGCGGTTTTGCGCGCCTGAATGGGCGGCGGATCATGTTGATCGGACACGAAAAGGGCAACGATACGCAAAGCCGCATCCGCCACAATTTTGGCATGGGCAAGCCCGAAGGCTACCGCAAGGCGATCCGGCTGATGGAAATGGCCAGCCAATTCGGCCTGCCGGTCGTGACGCTGGTGGACACGTCGGGCGCGTTTCCGGGGATTGAGGCGGAGGAGCGCGGCCAGGCCGAAGCCATCGCACGATCGACCGAAGCCTGTCTTGCGCTTGAAGTGCCGATGATTGCGGCAGTCGTGGGTGAGGGCGGATCGGGCGGCGCTGTGGCGCTTGCTGCGGCCAATCGGGTGCTGATGATGGAGCATGCCGTCTACTCCGTGATTTCGCCGGAAGGCTGCGCATCGATCTTGTGGCGTACGTCGGAAAAGGCGCCCGAAGCGGCGCAGGCAATGAAGATCACCGCCCAGCATCTCAAGCGTGACAATGTGATTGATCGGATCGTGAAGGAACCGGTTGGCGGCGCTCATCGTGATCCGATAGCCGCGGCGCGAATGCTCGGCGCCGCGTTGACTGAGGAGATTGAAACGCTCTCCAGCAAGACCGCCAAGCAACTAATTGCTGCCCGAGAGGAACGTTTCCTCGCCATCGGAGGTTAAGGCCTCCCGCAACATAGTGATGCGCGACGTTGTTCGACATCATTTGGCCGACAGGCCACACTTCGCGGGAGAAAACCAACATGGCTCGAATTTCACGCAGACTTCTGGTGCTGGGTGCCGCGCCGATCGCGCTGGCCGGATGCGCAGGGATGGGTGGACCGATCCCATCGGCCTCCACGCCGATCACGCAAACCGAAGCGCAGCAAGGCGCGCAGTATCATCCGCAGTTGCTGGCCGAATTCGGCGGCGCGATGACAGGCACGCACGCGCAATATGTCGAGCAGGTGGGCAAGAACATCGCGGTGCAGTCAGGCCTCGGCAATGCGCGTGAATCGTTCACCGTCAGCTTGCTGAATTCGCCGGTGCACAACGCCTTCGCGGTGCCGGGGGGCTATATTTACACCACTCGTCAGCTTGTCACGTTGATGAACAACGAGGCGGAATTGGCCGGCGTGCTGGGGCATGAAGTGGGCCACGTTGCCGCCCGCCATTCGCAGCGGCGTCAGCAGAACGCGCAGCAGAACTCGCTTCTGGGCGGCGGATTGGCGATCCTTTCGGGGATCTTGCTGGGCGATTCGGGCCTCGGCAACACCATTTCACGCGGGGTTCTTCAGGGTTCGCAGATGCTGACTCTCAGCTTTTCGCGCCAGCAGGAACTCGAAGCGGACGATCTGGGCATCCAGTACCTTGCCAAGGCGGGATATGATCAGCGCGCGATGGGCACGGTGCTCGCAAGCCTTGCGGCGCAAAACGCGCTCGATGCGCGGCTTGCAGGACGCAATGCCAGTGTTCCGGAATGGGCGTCGACCCACCCCGATCCCGCCAGCCGGGTGCAAAGCGCGCTTTCTAAGGCCGCGGCGGGCGGTGTAACGAATCGCGACACCTTCCTTTCGCGGATTGATGGCCTTTTGTACGGGGACGATCCGGCGCAGGGCATGATCGAGGGCAGCACCTTCATCCACCCCGAACTTCGCCTTGCTTTCACCGCGCCCCAGGGCTTCTACATGGTGAATGGCACCCGCGCGGTCAGCATCAACGGGCAGGGCGGCCAGGCGCAGATGACGCTGGCGGCCTACAACGGCAATCTGGAAACCTATGTGCGCCAGCAGTTTACCGCCGCCGGTGGACAGAACAACAATCTGGCACCTGCGCAGCTGGAACGCACGACGGTCAATGGCCTGCCTGCGGTTTACGGCACGGCGCGGGTCAATAATGGCCAAAGCCAGGTTGATATCGTTGTTTTCGCGTACGAATTTGCGCGTGATCGTGCGTATCACTTCACCGCGATTGCGCCTGCGGGTCGTGCAGGCACGTTCAATTCGATGTTCCAGTCGATGCGCCGGATCACGCAGACCGAAGCGACATCGGTGGTGCCCAAGCAAGTTCAGGTTGTGACTGTGGCGCGCGGCGATACCGTGACGAGCCTTTCACGCCGGATGGCCTATCCCGCGGCGCAGGAAGAGCGGTTCCGGGTGCTGAACGCGCTGGGAAGTAGCGCGAGCTTAACGCCGGGGCAGAAGGTCAAGCTGGTCGTGCGGGCGCGGTAACATTTGAACGGTTATTTGGCCGCGTGGCCGAAGTTGATGACAGCAGATGCAAAAACGGCGGGGATTGCTCCCCGCCGTTCTTTGTCTGAAAATGCGACGCGGATTAATCAGTGTCAGGCGTTTCGGTCTTGTTGGCAGCGTCGAGCTTGGTGTCGACAACATTGAATGTATCCGCAACTTCACCGCCCACGGCGGTCATCGCGGTGATGGCAGCGACAGCGATCAGAGCGGCGATCAGGCCGTACTCGATGGCGGTTGCGCCCTGCTCGTCGCGGATGAGGTTCTTGAAAAAGGTCATGTATGGTCTCCTAATATGGTCTTTGGTACCCGAGCCGTTCGCCCCCTGGCGTCCGACAGATTTGTGATTAATCGGCAACTATTGATATTTCCCTAATCCGCTTGCGGCGTATTTAAGGTGTTGCCGCTCACAGTTGTCACTTCGTCTTCAACAATGCCCCACAGTTCGAAGCTTTCGCCAGCAACAGACTGAAACGAAACGATAATGGAAAGTGCAATGAGAGCAACGATCAGGCCGTATTCAATGGCAGTGGCCCCCGCATCGTCGTCGACCAGGTTCTGAAACAAAGTCGTCGACATTGGGAAATCCCCCACCTCCTGTGTCCTGACGACACTAGAAATCGGCCATTCGGGTTAAAGAAAAGTTTATGACCACGGCCAGAGTGGAAAATATTCCGACATGACGAGCACCCTGATGATGGTAGTTGCGGGCGCGTTGCTAGGCAGTGATGGCCGGTGGCTGATGCAATGCCGTCCGCCGGGAAAGCACCACGCAGGCTTGTGGGAGTTCCCCGGAGGCAAGGTGGAGGACGGCGAGTTACCCGTTCAGGCTTTGCGCCGGGAATTGGCGGAAGAGCTCGGGATTGCGGTCGCAGAAAGCCAGTGCCATCCCGCAACCTTTGCTGAGAGTGCCGTTGATCACGGCGGTCAAAGTCTTGTTCTTCTACTATACACCGTCCGCGATTGGCATGGTGAACCGCAATCGCAGGAGGGCGGCAGTGTCGGCTGGTTCACCGTATCAGAAGCTTTGGCCTTGCCGAAACCGCCGCTTGATGTGCGCCTTGCAGAGCGCCTGTTTCAAAAAAATGAATTCACGCCAAACGGCGCTTGCCAAGCCTGATGGACCCCCTTATGTGCCGCCTCCTAGCGCGCACCCGTAGCTCAGCTGGATAGAGCACCAGACTACGAATCTGGGGGTCGGACGTTCGAATCGTTCCGGGTGCACCACCATCGCCCGTCCCTTGAAAAAGGGGCGGGCGTTGTTGGTTTCTGGCGCAGGATCAGTTTTCATCGCTGTCTTCAAGCGCGTGCATATCATCATCTGACAAACCGAAATGATGGCCTGCCTCGTGGATTACCACATGCCGGATCAGCGCAGCAAAACTCACGCCAGTCTCCTGCATTTCAGCCAAGAGCGGCTGACGGAACAGCGTTATAACCGCCGGGAGACCGTCGCTCTCCCACTGGGATCTTTCCGTCAGCGCAACACCTTCGTAAAGACCGGTTAATTCCCATTGGTTCGTCATGCCAACAGCGTGCAGCTGCTCGGGCGCAGCAAATTCTTCGACCCGCAAAACCACATCATGCAACTGATCACGAAACGGTGCCGGAATGCGAGACAGCACGCCAATGGCAGCAGTTTCGAATTCGGCGGTGCTCGGCGTGTGCAAAATTGACGTCCTTTCCGATGCCCTTGGGGGTGATTTCCCGGTTTTTATACTTACATGTGTTAAGGCCCACGAGATGCACCCCGGGCGCGGTTACCGTGCCGGTTCGGAACCCATCGCTGACTTGCGGGTTCATCAATCTTCGGATCGACAGGATAGCGCCTTTGACAGGGCAATTGCGTAAAGAAAGACGACAGACCATGAATTATCTCGCGGCCCACGATCACGATGACACGTTTGATCCGGAAAACCCGATGGGCAAGCCCGAAGTGCCCGATCACGTCCAAGATGCGATCCGCACGCTGATCGCGTGGGCAGGCGATGACCCTGCGCGCGAAGGACTGCGCGATACGCCCAAGCGCGTCGGGCGTGCGTGGCTGGAATATTGCGAAGGATACAAGGAGGATCCTGCGATCCACCTGTCACGAATCTTCGAAGAAGTCGGCGGTTATGATGAAATTGTGCTTTTGAAGGACATTCCGTTTCAGTCACATTGCGAGCATCATATGGCGCCGATCATCGGCAAGGCGGCGATTGCTTACTTGCCCAACAAAAAGGTGGTCGGCATTTCAAAGCTTGCGCGGGTTTTGCATGGGTTTGCACAGCGGTTGCAAATTCAGGAGCGACTGACGGCGGAAGTTGCCAGTTGCATATGGGATAACCTTGAGCCGCAAGGCGTAGCCGTGGTGATTGAAGCCCAGCATGGCTGCATGACCGGTCGCGGAGTAAAGACCCCGGGTGTTGGCATGATCACAAGCCGGATGCTCGGCTGTTTTCTCGATGATCACCGCAGCCGTAAGGAAGTGATGAGCCTGATGGGCTACTGATCGACAAAGTTGCAGCGCATGCCAAAGTGTGACATTTTTTCCTTGGATGTGTTAATTCTGCACCATGTTTGATTGGAAATCTCGCGGTCTAATGGTATAATTTCACCATCAACGGTCTCAACGACCGGGATCATGCAGGAGATACCATCATGAAAAAATTTTTCCTCGCCGGGTTAATGACCGCGGCACTCGCTTCGCCTTCGGTGGCGTTGGAGCACGACGTCGTGATCGATCACGCGTCTGGGCCAATCGCCGCCGATTACAAAGGCTCGGTTGAAATCGAAACAAAACAGGTCGGTGTCCCAGGGGTTGCTGGCCGCCCCAATACGCTGCGGTGCAACTGGACCGCCAGTCTGAACGTCGAACGGGTCGCCAAGGTCGGTGATGTCATGCAGTCGCGTCGCAGCCTGACGCGCGACGATGTTACCAGCGGTTCGCGCTCGGGATGGTGCAAGACACAGACCAAAGCAATTGATCGATTGGTCGAGAACCACAGCGAAACATTTCGCAACACAATGCTAGCGGTTATTGAACAGGACCGCGCCATTATCGTCGCTGAAGCTGAAAGTGCGTTGAAAACCCGTCGTGACGGTTGATCACTGAAATAACGCGCATCAATGCGGGGCGCCTTTTGCATAGAAGGCGCCCCTTTTTCGTGTTTGCGATCAGCTGCAAAGCGGAATAGTCTCACCGCAGGCCAGTATAATGGCCTTGCAAAAGGAGATTGCTGATGTTGCGCAGCCCTGTCACCCGTGTCCTCATTGCCGCCACGTTGGCTGGTGTGCTTGCCGCTTGCTCGGGCGAAGGCGCCACCGGCACCGGATCGGCAGGCGAGGTTCCGCCGATCATCAAGGAGCGACAGGACAATTATGAAGGGATCGGCGCTGCGTTCAAAGCGGTGCGTGGCGAGCTTGAAAAAGGTACGCCTGATTTCACTCTCATTGCTGCCAAGGCGAGCGATATCAACGCTCGTGCAGCCAATATCGAAGGCCATTTCCCTGCTGGCACCAGCGTAGATGATGGCTATGATACCGAAGCTCTCCCTGCGATCTGGGAGAAGCCCGAAGAATTTAAAGCCGCTGCACAAAAGCTTGTCGATGAGAGCGCCAAGTTGGTGACAGTCGCCGGGCAGGGCGACAAAACCGCAACCGGAGCTCAAGCGGTGACGATGGGTGGCACGTGCAAAGGCTGTCACGATCAGTTTCGGCTAGATGACAAAAAGTAGGCAAGGATGACGGCGCCGTTTATTCCCTCTGCCGAAAAGGCGCGCGATGTTCGGGTGTGGGACCCCATGCTTCGCATAACGCATTGGAGCTTCCTACTGATTATTCCGATGATGTGGTGGACGGCGGAAAATTCGAAGTGGGCCTTGCATCGCCAAACCGGTTTGGTGCTGTTTGGTCTGCTGACATTTCGGATCTTGTGGGGTTTCCTCGGCCCGCAAACGGCGCGATTTTCGGACTTTGTGAAGGGGCCAGGTGAAGTCATTGTCTATTTGCGTAGGCAGGTAACCGATGTGGCCCCGCAGATCGGACACAGTCCTCTGGGCGGATGGAGCACGCTTGCGCTGCTGGGCGCGATGCTACTGCAGGTCAGCATGGGACTGTTTGCAGGCGATCCCTATGATGGGATGACCGGACCCCTCAATCCGCTTGTCGGCGTGATGACCGCTGATACGCTTACAGAACTGCATGAGACATTTTTCTGGGTTATCATTGGACTGATTGCGCTGCACCTCGCGGCGATCAGTTTTTATGCCATCAGGGGCAATGATCTCGTGAGCCCCATGGTCAGCGGCGACCATCCCCCCATACCAGACGTGACAGGGATCGGGCCGACACCATGGGGGCGGGCGACGTTGGCCGTTGCGCTTGCCCTCGGCTTTACGCTGTGGCTGACATACGGCGCGCCGCCGCTCACCTAATATGAAAAGGGGGCGCTTTCCGGTTTTGAAAAGCGCCCCCTTTAAAATCAAAAGGTCGAGAGGCTCAGAGCTGCCCGAGCATGTGATCGGCGCTTGACACCTTGAAGTCGCCCGGCGCTTCGACATTGAGCTGCTCGACCACACCATCATTGATGACCATCGAGAATCGCTGGCCGCGCTTGCCCATGCCAAAGCCCGAGCCGTCCATGGTTAGACCGATCGCGTCGACGAATTCGGCATTTCCATCCGCCAGCATGGTGATGTCGTCACTGCCCGAGGCTTGGTTCCACGCCCCCATGACGAAGGCATCATTCACTGCAGTCCCAATGATTTCGTCAACGCCCTTGGCCTTGAGGTCACCCGCCTTACCGACGAAGCCCGGAAGGTGCTTAGCCGAACACGTCGGGGTGAACGCGCCCGGGACCGAGAACAACGCGACCCGCTTTCCGGCGAAATAATCAGACGACTTGACGGCCTGCGGACCTTCGGCAGTTGCTTTGACAAGTGTGACTTCGGGGATTTTGTCGCCAACGGAAATCGTCATGGTTTGGGTATCCTCATATCTGCGATGTGCCAGACGATCTCTATAACGGGTGCTGCCGTGCGGGCAACAATTAGACATATAAAGATAAGTTTATATTTGCTTCGGACTGCCCTTACCGCTAGGAGCTGGGTCGTAAGCAGACTGCTGCAATCACTTGTGCGGCGCTGCGCTAAGGAGATATGATTTATGGCTACCCTCGCTGCCGCCCCCACACATGAATATGTGATCAAGGACATCGCGCTGGCTCGTTTCGGCCGCGATGAAATCCAGATCGCTGAAACTGAAATGCCCGGCCTGATGGCATTGCGTGACGAATACGGCGCTGCTCAGCCTCTCAAAGGCGCGCGTATCACCGGCTCGCTTCACATGACGATCCAGACCGCAGTCTTGATCGAAACCCTCGTCGCGCTGGGCGCCGAAGTGCGCTGGGCGACTTGCAACATCTTCTCGACCCAAGATCATGCAGCGGCCGCGATCGCCGAAAGCGGCATTCCGGTGTTCGCAATCAAGGGCGAAACGCTGGCCGATTACTGGGATTACGTTGGCCGCATCTTCGATTGGGCCACCGATGAAAATCCTGACCTCACCTGCAATCTTATCCTCGACGATGGCGGCGATGCCACCATGTTCGCGCTGTGGGGCGCGCGCCTTGAAGCGGGCGAGGAAATGGGCAAGCCCACCAACGATGAAGAAGTTGAATTCCAGCGCGCCTTGAAGGCCTTTGTGGCTGCACGACCGGGCTACCTCACCAAGACCGTCAAGGCGATCAAGGGCGTTTCGGAAGAAACCACCACCGGCGTCATGCGGCTTTATCAGATCGCCAAGCAGGGCAAGCTGCCTTTCCCGGCGATCAATGTAAACGACAGCGTTACCAAGTCGAAGTTTGACAACCTCTATGGCTGCAAGGAATCGCTGGTCGACGCGATCCGCCGCGCAACGGATGTCATGCTCGCCGGCAAGGTTGCCTGCGTTGCCGGATATGGCGATGTCGGCAAGGGTTCGGCAGCCTCGTTACGCGACGGCGGCGCCCGTGTGATGGTGACGGAAATCGACCCGATCTGCGCGCTTCAGGCAGCGATGGACGGCTTTGAAGTTGTCACCATGGAAGACGCCATCAAGCGCGCTGACATCTTCGTCACGGCCACCGGCAATGAAGACGTGATCACCGCTGATCACATGATGAACATGAAGCCGATGGCAATTGTCTGCAACATCGGTCACTTCGACAGTGAAATCCAGATTTCCGCGCTTTCCAATTACAATTGGAAGGAAATCAAGGAAGGCACTGATCTCGTGACATTCCCCGATGGTAAGTCGATCCTGATCCTTGCGAAAGGCCGTTTGGTGAACCTTGGCTGTGCCACTGGTCACCCGAGCTTTGTGATGAGCGCAAGCTTCACTAATCAGACCTTGGCGCAGATCGAACTGTTCACCAAGGCAGACGAATATCAGAACGATGTCTACGTTCTGCCCAAGCATCTCGACGAAAAGGTCGCAGCGCTGCATCTTGAAAAGCTTGGCGTGAAGCTGACCGAGCTTAGCAGCAAGCAGGCAAGTTACATCGGCGTACCGCAGGCTGGACCTTTCAAGCCTGATCACTACCGCTACTAAGTGATGTCCATTGTCCGCTTCCACCCCGATTTATCACGGGGCTGGGGGCGGACAATGCTATCCCCCGTTGCACTCCCGCCCGCGCCCGCATAGCGGTTGGGTGATGGAACTTTCGCCTCTCTCATTGGTGCTGTTTGCACTCGTTCTGGCTGCCTGGGCGGTAGGGGCGGCGATCATTGTGTTGCGCGCCAATCAGAGCGTGAAGCGTTCCAAGGCGATGAGGACCAGTCTCAAGCGGATGCAGGTACTGCTCGATGTGGCGCCAGCTTTGCCTTTGTTGGTACGTGTCGATGGGCGTCTTGAAGCGCCTGATAAATTAGCACGGATGCTCGGTCTGGCCACGATGCCACGATATTTGTCCGAGCTTGCCACGCCTGTGGGAAAGCCCAAAGGTGGCGGTCTCACGCAGGCGCAGATCGATCAGCTTTGGGCCAAGGTCCAAATCACTCAGAAAAGCGCGACGCCTTTTCGTATGGCGATCAATCTCCCAGATGCGCAACGCAGCCTGGCGCTGTACGGTACGTTAGCGGATCCGCAGGTCTCTCCTGGCGGCGCGGCGCTTGTGTGGGTCTTCGACTTTACCGACAGTCATGCTGAAATGGCGCGCCTACGTTCGGCAGCCGCGCGCGCGACCGGCGATTTTGCTGCGCTGGTGGGACTGATTGAGGCAGCGCCTATGCCTATGTGGTTTCGCGGTTCGGACCTGACCCTCCAATTGGTCAATCAAGCCTATGTCGATGCCGTCGGTGCGCTTACTGCCGCGGAAGTCGTACAGGGACAAATCGAATTGCTTGAGCCCGAAGACGGGAAATCTCCCGCCGATGTCGCCCTTGGCACCTTGGAAAGTCAAGATAAATCCGAACGAATCATCGCCGCCACCATCCACGGCGCACGCCGAACGCTAAGAGTGAGCGATCTTCCGCTTGGGCCGGAAGGTGTGGCAGGCTACGCCATCGACATTGAAGAACAACAGCAGGTCGCACGAGAATTTCGCGCGTTCCGCGATGCGCAGCGAGCCCTTCTCGATCAGTTATCGGTCGGAGTCGCGCTGTTTGATAGCGAAGAACGCCTGACCTTTGCCAATCGCCCGTTTCGAAGGTTGTTTTCTCTCGCCGAAGAAGCGGTCGATGCCAATACTCCGTTCCAGAGGTTTCTTGCCGAGGCGCGTGAGCGTGGGCGTACGCCTGAGGTGCGCGATTTCCCCGAATGGCGGCGTGAGCGTACCGCCTGGTTCGGCATGCAGGACACTCTCGAAGAGGCATGGCCTCTGCCCGGTGGCACACACCTTCGCATAGTCGCCCAGCCTATGCCTGATGGCGGTCTTGTTCTGCTCACCGAAGATCGGACAGAAAGCCTTGCCCTGTCTGCTGTGCGCGACACGCTGTTGCGTACGCGCACAGCAACGCTGGACAGCCTGTTCGAAGCACTCGCGATCTTCGCTCCCGATGGATCAGTTCAGCTTTGGAACCGCAGCTTTGCCGGCACATGGGGCCTGACGCCCGAATTTCTCGATCTCCACCCGAGCGCAGATGAGTTGCTGCGTGCGATCGGGCTCAATCTGGTGCGTCCCGACGATGCAGGATTGATCGGTGCCGCTGTGCGCGCAGCGACGCTCGATCGCCGCGAAAAGGGTGGGCAGGTGGAACTCGCCGATGGCCGGACCCTGCGATTTGCCGGTATTCCATTGCCCGATGGCAACGGACTTCTGACAGTGCTCGATATTACCGCTTCGCAAAAAGCTGAGCAGGCCTTGCGCGAGCGCGCCGAGGCGTTGGAGGAAGCCGATGCCGTCAAGGCTCGCTTCCTCGCTAATATGTCTTACGAATTCCGCACGCCGCTGACGACGATTGGCGGTTTTGCCGAATTGCTGAAAAGCGGCGCTGCCGCCGATCCGCAAGCTGCCAGCGAATACGTCGACGCGATCCTCAGCGCGGTCGTTCGTCTCACCGAACAGGTGGAAAACGTGCTCGACCTTTCGCAAAGCGAGGCAGGGCTGCTGCCGATCCGCAAGGAGCGCCTCGATGTTCTCGATTTCTTGACGACCTTGGTGCGTGAGCGCGAAACCGCCATTATTGCGGCCGCGCTCAGCCTTGATCTCAAGGGCCGCCGGGGACGTGTCATAGAGGCGGATCCACGACAATTGGGCCGCGCCATTGGCAATCTGATCGACAACGCGGTGGTCGGCACACCTCAAGGCGGACGTATTGTGATCGAGATCAGGAAGGCCTCTGAAGGAACCGATTGGGGTATGGAAATCAGCATTGCCGATAATGGCCGTGGCATGACCTCGCAGGAGCTTGCTCGGGCGCAGGGCGGGGTAAAGCCCATCAGCGAAGGCACGCCTGAGCGCCGGACAGGGCTTGGCATTCCGCTCGCCCGGCAACTCATCGCCGCGCATGACGGGACGCTTGAGATCGACAGCCGCAAGGGCGCGGGCACTACTGCGACGATCCGCTTGCCGTGACGGAGCTGCAGTCTAGCCTTCCCGACCTACCGTCTATGGCGGCTTACGGCGCAGCAATCGCCAAGCGGTTGCGGGCCGGTGATGTGGTGGCGCTGACCGGCGGGTTGGGGGCGGGCAAAACCACGCTGGCACGTGCGATCATTGCCGCTCTCGGCCATGATGGCGAGGTTCCTTCGCCGACCTTCACCATTATCGAAACCTATGAATCGCCGTCGCTGAGGCTGCCGGTTGTTCACGCCGATTTTTATCGGCTGCAAGACCCTTCCGAACTCGCTGAAATCGGACTGGATGATTATCGCGAGGGCGCGGCGCTTCTGGCAGAATGGCCTGATCACGCGGGCGGCTTTGCACATGAGCCAGGGTGTTTGTCTGTCAGCCTTGAACCCGTTGGAGAAAGCGGGGAAGGCGGGCGGATTGCAATTGCCCGCGGGGGCGCGGATTGGGTAGGGCGGATGCCATGAGTGAACTTCCCCAAGGCCTAATCGAGTTTGTTGCCCGAGCCGGATGGGATGACGCCGAGATTGCCCCATTGCCGGGCGATGCCTCGTTTCGTCGTTATTTCCGGCTTGCGCGCGGGGATGACACCGCGATGCTCATGCACGCGCCGCCGCCGCATGAAGACCCCGCACCCTTTCTCGATGTGGCGCATTGGCTCAATGCCAACAGGATGCGCGCGCCGGCAATTCTGGCAGAAGACGCAGTCCAAGGATGGGTGCTGACGGAGGATTTCGGTGATGATCGGATGCGCGACTGGCTTGATGATTTTCCCAGCGATGAGGAGTCTGCTTACACCGCCGCGATTGATGCGCTGATTGCATTGCACCGGCTGCCACCTGGACCTTTTGCGCCCTATGATATGGCGACCTATCAGCGCGAGGCGGCGCTATTCACCGACTGGTTTTGCCCTGCGCAGGGGCTTGCGGTTGATGCGGTAGGTTACGCTGCTGCGTGGAACGAGGTGCTGCTGCCGGTTGTTTCGCGCCAAACGCCCGGCGTCACAGTGCTGCGCGATTATCATGCCGAAAACATCATGTTGCTCGGCAGCAAAGCCACCGCGCCGCAGGGCTTGATCGATTTTCAGGACGCGATGGTGGGACACCCGGCCTATGATCTGGTGTCGCTGCTGCAAGATGCGAGGCGCGATGTGCCGGCTGAACTCGAGGACGCGATGCTGTTGCATTATGTCGAAGGGGCTGGAGGAGTCGGCGTTGCATTCCTCGCTGATTACGCCACGCTTGGCGCGCAACGAAACGCCAAGATTATCGGCATTTTCACCAGGTTGAACCGCCGCGATGGCAAGCCCAAGTATCTGACGATGATCCCGAGGGTCTGGGCTGCGCTTGAACGCGACTTGGCGCATCCCGCACTTGCCCCGGTTGCGGCTTGGTTCGATGCCAATATCCCCGATGATCTTCGCACCGCCAATGGTGCCTTTGGCTCATGAGTTCCGGCCAGCTCGCCTCTGACACGGCAATGATCCTTGCAGCGGGAATGGGCAAACGGATGCGTCCGCTCACTGCGAGCCAGCCCAAGCCATTGGTGCGGGTGGCGGGCAAGGCGCTTATCGATCATGCGCTGGACCGCCTGGACGAAGCCGGCGTGGCGCGCGCGGTTGTGAATGTCCACTACCTCGCCGACGCGCTCGAGTCCCACGTGAAGGCCCGCGCTGCCCCGAAAGTGACCGTGTCGGACGAGCGTGCGGTGTTGCTGGAAACCGGGGCTGGAATGGTCAAGGCCCTCTCGCACCTGCCCGATCCGTTCTTCGCGCTGAATGCTGACAACATCTGGCTGGACGGCCCAAAAAATGCCTTCCACGACCTGTCGCGCCGCTGGGATCCTAAAGCGATGGATGCGCTGTTGCTGGTCGTTCCCCATGCACGCGCAGCCAACTTCCATGGCCCTGGCGATTTTCACATGGACCCACTCGGACGGATTTCCCGCCGCAGCGATGGTCGGATTGCGCCGTTCATCTTCACAGGCATTCAATTGGTAAGCCACCGCCTATTGCGCGATCCGCCTGATGGACCGTTCTCCACCAACGTTCTTTGGGACCGAGCCATCAATGAGGGGCGGCTTTACGGCCTCAACTTTACCGGTCGGTGGTTCGAAGTCGGCACGCCGCAGGCCATTCGGCCGACCGAGGAGGCGTTGCAAGGTGGCTGAACCGCGCAGGATTGGCCCGCTCGTTTATTCCATCGCCGCTCACCGGGGCTTCGCTGATGCGCTGGTGGCAGGCCTTGTGCCGCGATACCGCGAACCTGGCTTCGGTCTTGCGCGGCTGACCTTGCTGGTTCCGTCCAGCCGCGCCGCGCGCACATTGTCCGAAGCTTTCATTCGCCACGCCGGGGAAACGGGCGAGGGCGGCCTGCTGATGCCGCGGATGATTGCCGTGGGCGATCTCGATCTGGACGAAAAGCTGGGCGCGGCGCTCGATCCGCTGGGCGCGGGCGATATTCCGCCGGCGTGTGATCCCATGGCGCGCTGGCTTATGCTCGATCGGCTGATTGCAGAAGAGCGCGCCGCTGAGGGCATGGACCCGCTGCCTGGCTGCGCACGCCTTAATCTTGCGCGTGAAATGGCGCGAACGATGGATCGTCTTCTGGTTGAAGAAAAAGCTCCGGACGATCTGTGGGCCGATCCTGTGCTCGATCAGCTCGGCAATCTGGCCGATCACTGGAAGCGTTCGATCCGCCTGTTTGCGCGCGTGAATGCCCGTTGGCAGACCGCGCTGGCCGATCGCGGTGAAGTCGATGCGGCAACCCGGCGTAACCTCCTGTTTGATCGCGCCGCGCGCCGATGGAGAGATACGCCGCCGGCTCACCCGCTTGTTGCCGCAGGCGTGACCAGCGCGGCGCCCTCCCTTGCGCGGCTGTTGCGGGTGGTCGCGGAACTGCCCGAAGGCGCAGTGGTGCTGCCCGATCTCGATCTGGCGATGGATGACGACGCGTGGGCCGAGCTTGGACTTGCCGGGGCGTCCGAGGAACCCGGCGGCACGGTCTTCGCATCCGGCGATGCGCTCAGCCATCCGCAATATCATCTCAAATTGCTGCTCAATCGCATGGGCGTGAACCGTGCCGAGGTTCTGCCGTGGCACCGACGCGGCGCCGCGGCGGCAGAACCGGCACGAACTCGCGCAATTTCTTCGCTGTTCCTTCCCCCGCAAGCGAGCCGTACCTGGATCGACCTGGGATCTGATCGGCGGCGGTTGGCCGGGGTGCGCCTGCTTTCCAATGCCACGATCGAGGAAGAAGCCCAGGCGATTGCGCTGCTCGTGCGCGAGGCACTGGAGCAACCTGAAAAGCGCATCGCGGTTGTCACGGCAGATCGCGGTCTTGCCCGACGCGTGGGGCAGCATCTGGAACGCTGGAACATCACCGCCGACGATTCGGCCTGGCGCCCGCTGGCGTTGACCCCGGCTGGCCGGCTTTTTGGCTTGCTTGCCGAAATTGCTGCAAACGGCCCGGATCCCTCTCATCTTGTCGCGGCCTTTGCGCATCCGCTCGTACGCGGCCACGATACCGAGGCGAGGCAGGCGTGGCTCACGGGCGCACGTGCCTTTGACCGCCGTTTGCGCGGGCCTTCGCCGGCACCCGGCATGGCCAGCTTGCGCAAGATTGCCGCAAAGGCCGGGATTGACGATTGGTGGGCTGAGGCTGAACGTCTACTCGAACCGCTGCTTGACTGGCCGCAGGACATACCGCTGGCTGATGCGCTTAGCTCGTTGTCAGATGCGGCTGAGGCCTTCGCCCATACCTTGGTATGGGAGCGCGAAGATGGCCGCGCACTCGGCGCGATGATCGAAGAACTGCGCGGACAGGCTTTAGCCGCGGGGACGACAATCGAAACTGCCGATGTGGCAGGCATACTTCGCGATTGCATGGAGGCGGTTGCGGTGCGTCCCGGCTACGGCGGTCACCCACGCGTTGCCATCTACGGTTTGCTCGAAGCGCGCATGGCCCGCGCTGATCTGGTGATCTGCGGTGGGCTCAACGAAGGCACATGGCCGCAGCCGCCCGGCGCTGATGCGTTGCTGGCGCCTGCAATATTGCGGGCGCTGGGCGTACCCGGAGCAGAGTTCAGGATTGGCTTGGCCGCCCACGATCTCGCCGGAGCCATGGGCGCGCCAGAGGTGGTGCTGAGCCGCGCGGCACGCGATGCCGAAGGGCCGACGCTGCCGTCACGCTTTCTGCTGCGGGTCGAGGCGCTGCTTGGCGATGATCTGGACAAAGAGCATCGCGAGCGCGCGATCTCGGCACTTTTGCCGCACCTTGATCGGATGCGCCCGGCCGCGCCGGAATACCCCCGTCCTGCGCCCGATCCTTCGCCAAGACAACGCGATGTGCCGATCAAGGTCACGGCGCTCGACCGGCTGCTGGGCGATCCCTACCAGTTTTACGCGCAGGCAATCCTCAATCTGCGGCAATTGCAGCCGCTCGCCGCCGATCCCTTCAGCGATCCGGCGCTGCGCGGCACGCTGGTGCACGACCTTCTCGACAAGTGGCATAGGACAAAGCGGGATGACCCGCACCTCGCGCTTGTGCCCTTTGCCGCTGCACATTTCGCTGACGAGCGCGTCCATCCCCTGTTCCGTGCACTGTGGCAACCGCGACTGATCGCGGCGCTGGAGCGGTTCGATCACTGGTTGGCAGAGAACGCCGCGGACAAGGGTCGGACTGTGCTGGCCACCGAGATTGATGGGGAAATGACCTTTGACGGGGTGAAAGTGCAGGGCCGCGCGGACCGGATTGATCGCATGGCCGACGGAACGTTGGCCGTGGTTGACTACAAGACAGGACGCGTCCCAACCAAAGCCGAAGTTGAGGCAGGTTTTGCCCTGCAACTTGGATTGCTAGGCCTCATTGCGCAGCACGGACGATTTGCTGACAGGAAAACGGGCGATATCGTGCAAGGCGCGTCGAGCGAATACGAATACTGGTCCTTCGGGAAGAAGGACGATGGGTTCGGCAAGCGCCAGAGCCCCATGAAACTCACGTCGAGGGAAAAGGGCCTCCTCCCCGAACAGTTCCTCCCGCATCACACCGCCAAGCTTTCCGAAGCCATCCGTCGCTTCATCAAGGGCACCGACGCTTTCAAAGCCCGCGAAAACCCCGATTACAAGGGTTACACCGATTACGATCAACTGATGCGGCTGGACGAATGGCTGGTGCGGATGACAGGTTCCGACAAGCATGGCGAGGACGCGACATGAGCGGCGCAGGTGGCCTCGTTTTCCCGCTCCAGGACAACCAACTGCTGGCGGCGGACCCTGAAGACAATGTCTGGCTTTCAGCCTCGGCAGGGACAGGCAAGACACAGGTTCTGTCAGCGCGTGTGCTCCGGTTGCTGCTGCGTGAGGATGTCGCGCCGTCGCAAATCCTGTGTCTGACTTTCACCAAGGCCGGTTCCGCCGAGATGGCGAACCGCATTAACGCAGTGCTGGCACGCTGGGTGCGGCTGCCAGCGACGATGCTGGCCAAGGAGCTGGGTTATCTGGGTGCGGACATCGGACCAGCCACGCAAGATCGGGCGCGCAGCCTGTTTGCCAGCGTGCTCGATTGCCCCGGCGGCGGCCTCCGGATCGATACGATTCACGCTTTTGCGCAATTCCTCATCGGCAATTTCCCCGAGGAAGCGGGCCTTGCTCCGGGCACCCGGGTGCTCGACGATCGCAGCCGGGAACTGTTGGCGCGCGACGTGCTGACCGATCTGTTCGAAGAGGCTGAACGCACGCATGATGTCCGCATTCTCGATGGCATTGCGCTCTTTACTACCCGCAAAGACCCTGCGGCTCTGCACAAGTGGCTGATGCGCGCAGCCGAGGCGCAGGATCTGTGGGCTGGGCCGTCGGGCTGGCAATCGCCGATGGCGTCGCGGGTTCACCAAACCCTGGGAATGCCCGCCGACGCGGACGAGTCTTGGGCGAGCGACCCGCTTGATCCCGACCTGTTCCCTGATGATATTCTGTTGGCGATGCTTCCCGCGCTCGATGGCTGGAAAGCCAAGACCGGCGAGGAAGCCGCGAAATTCATCCGCCAATGGCTCCCGCTCGATCTGCCGGCGCGCGTTGCGGCGGCATCGGGCTTCCGCAAAACCATCCTGAAAGCGGATGGGCTTTCTCGCGAGATGAAGGGGGCGGCGAAGAACGATCCGGATTTCCCGCGCCATCAGGGTGACATCGCCGAAGCTTTGCAAGAATACGAAGACCGGCGCTCTCTGCTCGCCTGCGCTGAAATCGTGACCAGCGCGCTCGAAATCGGCCGGGCCTTTGCCGTCCGCTGGGAGGCGAGAAAGGCGCGCGAAGGCCTGCTCGATTTCTCCGACCTGATCCGCAAGGCGGCCGCGTTGCTCAACCAGTCCGAGGCAGCCGACTGGATCCGCTACAAACTCGATCGGAACTTCGACCATATCCTGATCGACGAAGCGCAAGACACCAATCGCAGCCAATGGGACATTGTCGAAGCGCTGATTGACGACTTTTTCGCAGGCGAAGGCGGGCGCGGGGACAAGCTGCGCACCATCTTCACGGTGGGCGACTACAAACAGGCGATCTTCGGCTTTCAGGGCACCAGCCCGGAAAACTTCGCTAGCGCCAAGGCCCGTGTCCATGCGCGCATCACAGCGGCGCAGGACGGCATACGCCAAGGCCGCGTAAACCGCCGTGCGCCCGGCTGGCAGGATCTTGATCTGGGTCGTTCGTTCCGCACGGCCGACATTGTGCTCGGCTTCGTCAATCGCATGATCGGGATGCTCGGTTTCGCAGAATTCGGGCTCGATAAGGAGCCGGCACGCCATGTCGGTGCCGATCGACCGGGTCTGGTGACGCTGTGGCCTCCCGTCGCCCCGGAGCAGGGCGAGGCGGCGGAGGATGCGGATGACGCGGACGATAGCGACAATCGTGATTGGTTGCCGCGTCACGATACGCTGTTGGCGCAGAACATCGCGGATCAGGTGCAGCGCTGGGTCAGCGGCGCGGAACCCTTTGTTCTTGCAAAGGGCAGCTGCCGCCATGCGCAGCCAGGCGACATCATGGTGCTGGTGCGCCAGCGAAAGGAGCTTGCCGCTCAGATCGTCGCCAAGCTTTACGCGCGCGGCGTGCCGGTGGCGGGCGTTGACCGGTTGCGACTGGGCGCGCCACTGGTGGTGAAAGACGTGCTGGCGGCGCTGCGCTTTGCTGCGCAACCCCAGGATGATCTTTCGCTTGCCAATTTGCTGGCCTCGCCACTGATCGGCTGGACGCAAGACGATATTCTCGCCCATGTGCCAAGGCCGGAAAAGATCCGACTGTGGGATCACCTGCGCCGCGGTGACGCGCCGCCTTTTGTGGCCGAAACCGCCGAACGCCTGCGCGATCTGCTGCGCCGCGCCGATTATCAGACTCCTCAGGCGCTGATTGCATGGCTGCTGACCGGTCCGTGGGAGGGCCGTGCGCGCCTCGTCGAACGGCTTGGGGCCGAAGCCAATGACCCGCTTGACGAACTGATCAATGCAGCCTTCGCCTATGAAGCTGAACACTGGCCCAGCCTTGCCGGCTTCCTCACGTGGTTCGATGCCGGAACCGGCGATCTGAAGCGTGATTCGGACAGTGCGCGCGGTCAGGTTCGGGTTATGACCGTGCACGGCTCCAAGGGGCTTCAGGCGCCGATCGTGATCCTCGCCGATGCGACCGGTGCGCCGGGTGACCCGGGGGACCTTTCGTTGGAGGATGATCCGCTCGGGATCGCGAATGATCGCAAGCGCGCTGTGCCGCTGCCGCCGCTCAGCAAGGATGAAAAGAAAGGCCGGATCGCCGAAGCGGAAGAGATCAAGAAGGCGGATGCACTGCAGGAGCATTGGCGGCTGCTTTACGTGGCGCTGACTCGGGCGGAAGAAGCACTGTTTATCGGCGGCTCGCTTAACAAGAACGAGGCCAAGAAGGGCGTGCCGAATGATGACAGCTGGTATGCGCGCCTTGCACCGCTGTTCGAGGGCGAAGAACTGGCCGACCCCGTGTGGGCTTGGCGCAAGGAATGGGGCGAGCGTGCCGAACCGCTGGTGCCGAATGATGCTGCCACCGTGGGGGAGGGTGTGACACCTGTCCTGCCGCGCTGGATGACAACGCCGATTGGCCCCGAACCGCGCCCGCCGCGCCCGCTCGCGCCGTCGAGCGCGGGCGAAGACGGCGGCGCAGCCCCACCGCTGCCGCCCGAGGCGGCGCGTCACGCCGCCCGGCGCGGAAGCCTGATCCACAAGCTGCTGGAACGCCTCCCCGATGTTGCCGGACCGGACCGCGAGGCTTTGGCGCGCGGATGGCTCGAACGACAGGCGGCTGATCTTGGCCCAACCATGCGCGAGGATATGCTGGCCGCGGCGCTGGGCGTGCTCGATCATCCGAAATTCGCTGCCCTGTTCTCGCCCATGGCGTTGGCAGAGGTTCCACTTGCGGCGACGGTCGATGGTGTGGTGGTTGCGGGCACGGTCGATCGGTTGTTGATCGAGGAACGACGGGTTACGGTTGTCGACTTCAAGACCACGCGCCGTCCACCTGCGAGCCTCGCCGAAGTTCCCATCGCGACATTGCGCCAGATGGCGGCCTATGTCGCGGCGCTGGAAGCGATCTATCCGGGCCGCGAAGTGCGCGCTGGTGTGCTCTACACCCATGCGCCGATGATGCTCGATCTGCCGCCCGATAAGCTTGGCGTGCACAAGCAGGCGTTGCAGACCACGCAGCAATCCTTGTCACTGCCCGATGTTGAGTGATCGCGCACGCGCATTAAGTTGCAATCAGACAACTGGCGCTGCAATGGCCGCCGGGACAAGGAGATAACGATTATGGCAACTGTCAACGTAACTGATGCAAGCTTTCAGGCCGATGTGCTGGACAGCGACACGCCCGTGCTGGTGGATTTCTGGGCCGATTGGTGTGGTCCGTGCAAAATGATCGCTCCTGCATTGGAGGAAATCAGCGACGAATTGTCGGGTCAGGTGAAGATTGCCAAGATCGACATCATGGAAAACACCGATATCGCGGCGCAGATGGGCGTGCAGTCGATCCCGCTGATGGTGCTGTTCAAGAATGGCGAGGCCGTGGCCCGCAAGCTCGGCGCCGCGCCCAAGGGCCAGCTGAAGGCCTGGCTCGAAAGCGAACTCTGAATCATGACCTGCGGCTGCCCTTTTGTGTCTGACCGCATGGCTGTTGGAGACACATGAGACACTGTCCTGAAGCGGAAATCCTGCCCTCAGGTCAGCGGCGCTGATCGGGGCAGGAAAGCGGGCAGGGCGGGTCATGCGGGCGACGCTGGCAGCGTGGCCGCCTGTAGGAAAGCGTTCTAGGCCAAAGCCCGGCCCACGAATTCGTCCCAGATTGCCGGGCTGGACGCGCCGACGAGACCTTCTAGGGTGTCATCGCGGCCATGCTGATCCACCCGGTAGGCGCTGCCATCGAGCCGCGCGGCCTTCCCGCCGGCTTCGTTAAGCCACAAGACGCCGGCTGCGTGATCCCACGCCAATGTCCGTTTGAAGCTGGAAACATCATTCTCGCCCAAGGCGAGGCGCGGATATTGTTCAGCGGCGCAGCGCGGGATATCGACCAGCGTGTAATGCGGAGCGAGCTTTGCATCGACCATCGCGGATTCCTCCGGGGTGAGGAAGATGCGGCTTACAGCGGTGACGGGCGGTTGGTGCCCCGTGGTGCGCGCGGCAATCGGATCGCCGTTTACGAAAGCGCCTTCGCCGCGCCGGGTGTGACAAAATCGCGCCTTGAGCGGATCGTAGATCCACCCCGCGACCGCTTCGCCTGCATCGGCCAGCGCAATGATGATCCCGAACGGCGCTTTGCCTTCTGCGAAGTTGGCGGTGCCGTCCAGCGGGTCGATGATCCAGCACGAGCCGGAGAGATGATCGAGCACGGCTTTGTCGGCGTGAACCGCTTCCTCACCCACGACCGCCACGCCGGGAGCAAGCTTCGTCAGAGCTTCGGTGAGGAAGGCTTCGACCTCGCGATCGACGATGGTGACGGGATCATCCATGCCCTTCATTTCCACCTCGCCTGCGGCAAGGTTGCGGAAGCGCGGCAGCATTGAACGCTGCGCGGCAAAGCGCATCAGATCGTGAATCTCGGCGTCGAGCGCGGAGAGGCTCATGACCGGTAGTCCGCATTGATCGCGATGTAGCCGTGCGTAAGATCGCAGGTCCAGACCGTGGTCCGCCCTCCTTCTTGTCCGTTAGCGTCAAGGCCCAGATCGACCGCAATGTCGATTTCCTCACTCTTCAGATGCGCAGCGACGGGGGTTTCGTCATATCCTTCCACGGGCAGGCCATTGCGAGCGGCCCAGACGCCGCCGAACGCGATGGAAAGCGTGTCGCGGTCGGCCGGCTCGCCTGCTTTGCCGACTGCCATGACAACCCGGCCCCAATTGGCGTCTTCGCCCGCAATCGCGGTTTTCACCAGCGGCGAGTTTGCGATGCTAAGGCCGACGCGGCGGGCGCTGTCATCGCTTGACGCGCCGCTCACGCGGATGGTGATGAACTTGGTCGCACCTTCGCCGTCCCGTACTACCAGTTGCGCCAGATTGCGGCATACATCGGCCAGCGCCGCAGCAAAGGCATCGGCGCCGGGACTGTCCCAGCTCTCGATCCGGGCATGGCCTGTCTTGGCCGTAGCGAACGCCATCACCGTATCACTGGTAGAGGTGTCGCCGTCGACGGTGATGCAACTGAACGTGGCGGCATTGGCGCGCTCCAGCGCCTCTTGCAGAAACGCTGGCGCCACATTGGCATCGGTAAAGATGTAGCCCAGCATCGTGGCCATGTCAGGTGCGATCATGCCGCTTCCCTTGATGATCCCGGCCAATTCGACGCGGGTATCGCCGATCATCGCCGATGCGCCCGCGCCCTTGGCGAAGGTGTCCGTGGTACCGATGGCGTTGGTGGCCTCTTCCCAGCCGCACGGTGCGGCTACGAGGGCTGCGACGATCCCGGCGCGGGCCTTGTCGATGGGCAGCGGCACGCCGATCACACCGGTTGAGGAAACGAACACCTCATCATGTGGGCAATTCAAAGCATCGCTGACCTGCGCCTGGATTGCTTCGACAGCTTCTCGCCCGCGCCATCCGGTAAAGGCGTTAGAATTGCCCGCATTGACGATCAGCGCCCTTGCACGGCCCTGCTTGACCGCCACGCGGCCCAATTCAACCTCGGAGGACGCGCAGGCGCTTTTGGTAAAGACGCCCGCAACGCTGGTGCCTTCGGCAAGCTCGACAAAGGTGAGGTCGCAACGGTCCCAGGTTTTGTAGTGCGCGCGGGCGATGCGCAAAGTTACGCCTGCAATTGCGGGCAGTTCAGGAAAGGGACGGGCCAGCGGTGAACGATCAATCTGCATGGCGGACGCCTCTAGGCCCGAGAGTGCGCGCAGTAAATCGGCAAAGCTGGTGGACGAAACGCGCAAAATTGCCTATTTGGGTTGGCGATGACCCGGCACATTCTCGCTTTTCTGGCCTTGCTTTCTGGTCTGACTGCGTTCGGCAGTCCAGCACAGGCGTCGCTGGCCGAGGCGCTGGCGTGCGGGTCGAGTATTGCTGCTGCTGCCGGAGAGCAGATGTCGGCGAGCGAAAGCGTTGCGGTGCAGCGAGTGCCTGCCACGATCAGCGCTTCGCGTGCGATCGAAGTGCCACGCTCCTTGCCAGCCAAGTCAGGATCGCTGCGCTTGCCAGTCCTGATGGGGATCGAACGCGCCTTCGAATAGGCGCGCTGTTCGTGATCGCCTCGTGATTTCCGGCGCGCCGTGCCTCAGGGCAGCGCGCCGATCCCCCATACTCCGTTTCGGGCCCGCTGGCCGGGCTGCCGTCCGCATCAAAGGTTTGCCATCATGTTGAACAACCTCGTCAAATCGGTTTTTGGATCGTCCAATGATCGTTACATCAAGTCAGCGCGCAAGGTGATCGCGCAGGTCAACGCGCTGGAGCCGCAGCTTCAGGCGCTGAGTGATGCTGAACTTCAAGACCAGACCGTCAAGCTGCGCGGCCTGATCGACAAGGGTGCGAGCTTCGAGGAGATCTTGCCCGAGGCCTTTGCCACCGTGCGCGAAGCATCGGTGCGTGTCTTCGGGATGCGGCATTTCGATGTGCAGTTGATCGGCGGCCTGGTGCTTCATCGCGGCGAGATTGCCGAAATGCGCACTGGCGAAGGCAAGACCCTGATGGCGACGCTGGCCGTGTATCTCAACGCATTGGAAGGCAAGGGCGTACACGTCGTCACGGTCAATGATTACCTCGCCCGGCGCGACGCGGCCGAGATGGGCAAGCTTTACAATTGGCTTGGCCTGACAGTGGGCGTGATCGTCCCGGGTATGCCAGAAGAGTACAAACGCGATGCCTATAATGCCGACATCACTTACGGCACCAACAACGAATTCGGCTTCGATTACCTGCGCGACAACATGAAGCACGAACGCGCCTCCATGGCGCAGCGGCCATTCAACTTCGCGATTGTCGATGAGGTGGACTCGATCCTGATCGACGAAGCGCGCACGCCGCTCATCATCTCTGGCCCGACTGAGGACAAGTCTGACCTGTATGTTTCGCTCGATCAGGTGGCACGCGAAATCCCGGTCGAATGGCTCGACATCGACGAGAAGGTCAAGCGCGTCCAGCTGACCGAAGATGGCATGGAAGAGGTGGAGAAGCTGCTTCTTGAAAAGGGCTTGCTCGCCACCGAAAACCTGTTCGATGTGGAGAACACGCAGGTCGTCCACCATCTCGATCAAGCACTGGTCGCCAACTTCGGCCGCAAGCGGGACACCGACTATATCGTCAAGGATGACAAGGTCGTCATCATTGACGAATTTACCGGCCGCATGATGGATGGGCGGCGCTGGTCCAACGGGCTTCACCAGGCGGTCGAAGCCAAGGAAGGTGTGCGGATTGAGCCGGAAAACCAGACGCTCGCATCGATCACCTTCCAGAACTATTTCCGGATGTATCCCAAGCTTTCCGGCATGACCGGAACGGCCGCGACAGAAGCGGCGGAGTTCTGGGACATTTACAAGGTCGGCGTCGTCGAGATCCCCACCAACCTTCCCGTCGCGCGCATCGACGATGAAGACGAATTCTACAAGAACATCGCTGACAAGTTCGGCGCGATTGCCAAGGCGATCAGGGAAAAGCAGCTGATCGGTCAGCCAGTGCTGGTCGGCACCGTGTCGATCGAGAAGTCCGAGCTGCTGAGCCAGTATCTCGACAAGGAAGGCGTTGAACATTCCGTGCTGAATGCGCGCTTCCACGAACAGGAAGCGCGCATCGTGGCGCAGGCTGGCCGGTTGGGCGCGGTGACCATCGCGACCAACATGGCGGGCCGCGGGACGGATATTCAATTGGGCGGCAACCTAGAATACCGCGTTCTCGATGAACTTGGCGATATGCCCGAAGGCCCCGAACGCGAGGCAGCCGAAGCGCGTATCAAGGCCGAGATTTCGGCGGAGAAGGAACAGGTCAAGCAGGCCGGTGGGCTGTTCGTGCTGGGCACCGAACGTCACGAATCGCGCCGGATCGACAATCAGTTGCGCGGCCGTTCGGGTCGTCAGGGCGATCCGGGCCTGTCACGGTTCTACCTGTGCCTTGAAGACGACTTGCTGCGCATCTTTGGCCCGGACACGCTGTTTTCCAAGATGATGAACTCCAACCTCGCCGATGGCGAGGCGATTGGGTCCAAGTGGCTTTCGAAAGCGATCGAAACCGCGCAGAAGAAGGTCGAATCGCGCAACTACGACATGCGCAAGCAGGTCGTGCAGTATGATGATGTCATGAATGACCAGCGCAAGGTCGTGTATGAACAGCGCGCCGAAATCATGGACGCCGAGGCGGTTGACGATGTGGTGGTTGATATGCGGCATGATACGGTAAATGCCATCGTCGGCACCGCGTGCCCGCCCGGCTCCTACCCCGAACAGTGGGACGTTGCTGGCCTCAAGGCGCGCAGCGAAGAGGTTTTCGGCTTTGAGCCGCCGATTGACGATTGGCTTGGCGAGGATGAAGTCGAACCCGATCTGATCGAAGAAAAGCTGCGCACGCTGACCGACGAGCTGACGGAGACCAAGGTTTCGCGATCCGATCCGGGGATCTGGCGCGTGGTCGAAAAGGATGTTTTGTTGCGCCAGCTTGATCACCACTGGAAAGAACACCTCGCCACGCTTGATGCTCTGCGCCAGGTGATCTGGATGCGCGGCATCGCGCAAAAGCAGCCGATCAACGAATACAAGCAGGAAGCGTTCGCGCTGTTCGAGACGATGCTCGAAACCCTGCGCGAGGAAGTGACGAAGGTGTTGTTCCGGGCCGAATTACGGATCGAAGCGCCCCAGACGGAGAACCTGCCCGATCTGCCTGACTTTCTCACCGGCCACATTGATCCGTTCACTGGGCTCGACAATTCGGCTGATGGTGATGGTTCGGAACTGCGGCCAGAACTGTTCGGCTCGCTTGCGGGCAGCACCCGCGCCGCATCGGGGCCGGGAGGGGCAAACACGGACAATCCATATGCAAACATGGAAATCAGCCGCAACGCGCCGTGCCCATGTGGATCGGGTAGCAAGTACAAGCATTGCCATGGCGCAATCAGCGCACCGCAAATCGCCTGACGGGCGCTGAGGCGCGCTAGGATGGGGCGGTGATGATCGGGGCGGTTCCGGCGCTTCTGGCGCTCGCCTTTCTTGTCACCGCTTTGCTGTATGCCAGCGTGGGTTTTGGCGGCGGTTCGACCTACTCGGCGCTCCTCGCTTTATCGGGGCTCGATTATCGGTTGTTGCCGCTGGTTTCGCTGGCGTGCAACATTCTGGTGGTGGTCGGCAGTTCGATCCGCTTTGCGCGTGCGGGGCTGGTCCCGTGGAAAAAGGCGCTTGTGATCGTGGCCCTTGGCGCACCGGCCAGCTTTGTGGGCGGACTAACGCCTATCAAGGAGGTGACATTCCTCTCCCTGCTTGGTGCCAGTCTCGTACTGACGAGCCTGTCGATGCTTATCCCCTTGCGCAAAAACATGGACGGCGCGCCAACGATGCTCGCACGCTGGATGCCGATCGCCGCAGCGCCGCTTGGCTATTTTGCGGGGCTTGTGGGAATCGGTGGCGGGATATTTCTGGCACCCTTGCTGCATTTGGCACGGTGGAGCGAACCACGCGGGATCGCGGCCACGGCGAGCCTGTTCATCCTCGTCAATTCGCTGTTCGGGCTGGCTGGGCAACTGCTCAAGAATGGCCCTGGCTTGTTCGGCCAGGCCATCGGTGCGGCACTGCCGCTAATGCTTGCGGTTGTGATTGGCGGACAGATCGGCAGCCTGATGGCAGCGCGCCTGCTTCCGCCGCAATGGATTCGGTGGCTGACAGCTCTGCTGGTTCTGGTGGTCGGGATACGCCTGCTGGCAGGGCTGTGAGTCCTCCGCGCAAACCTGCGGCACGATTGGTGAAAATAGGAGGCCTTAGCTTCTCGACATGGACCAGCCCTTGGACCACTGTCGCCACTATGACGCCCGCTTCCGAGTTGCAGAGGCCTGCACAGGCATATTTCGCATGGTTTGTCGCGGCGATGATTGGGGCGGCGCTCCCAATCGGGGGCGTGATGGTCGCTGCGTCGCACGGTTCGACCGCGCAGGCTTCATTTATTGGCGCGATTGTGTCGGTCGGGATGATGGGGGCTGGCATGATCGGCGCGGCAGCGGCCGGGCGCTTGTGGGTTGGCGTACTACTGGCCCTTTTGTCAGGCGCGGGCGCCATTGTCGTCGCCTATGGCTTGGACGTGTCGCCGGTGAGGCATCCGCTCTCGCTCTTGCTTGCCGTCGTTATCGCTAGTCTCAGTTTCGCCGCACGCGGCGCTCTGTTCGCCCGCAGCGCATTTGACAAAGGATGGTGGATCGCCGTCGCAGTGGTTGCGGGTGAGGCGGCCATGCTGACAACGGCCTTAGCAATTCCGGGCGCCTTGCCGAGGTGGCTTCTGGTCTTGCTTCCTGCACAATGGGCCAGTGTGGCGATCCAGATGGCGCTTACCGGTACGGGCACCCGCGCGGCCATTACGGTTCTGCTTGCCCTTGGCGGCACTGCCGCCGCGACGTTGCTTGTCAGAAGGCTGTTGCCGCGTCGGTGGCCCTATCTGATCATGTTCACGGCGTGGCTCAGCCTGTCGGCGCTGGTCTGGCACTACGCCATTGCGGCGGGCGAGACTGAAAGCGCGGCCCAGCTTGGTTTTTCGGGCTCCTTTGCGGACGCATCCTGATTGACGCACGGCTCGGCTTAGCCAGTCGAATCATCGTGCCTGGCGATGGAACATCGATCCTTCTTTCACGCTCTTCTTATCAAGCTGCACGTCGCAGCCGCGCTGCAGACGCCAACGCGTCTTCGCAGCTGCTCAATTTTCAAAAAGCAAGAGGACGACATATGTCAGTCATCACGACACGCAATCCCGCCACAGGCGAACAGCTTGAAACCTATCCGCTTGATAACGAAGCCAAGGTCTTCGCCAAGATCGAAGCGGCGCAGGCTGCATATCTCGATTGGCGCCACAAATCGCATGAAGAGCGCGCACCTTCCCTGCGCAAGATCGCCACGGCGTTACGCGAAAATGCCGATAAGTTCGCGGATCTGATGACCCGCGAAATGGGCAAACTGCTGCGCGACGGAAAGATGGAAATCGAATTGTGCGCGCGCATCTTTGAATACACGGCGGACAACGGGCCCAAGATGCTCGCCGATGAAGAGCGCACGCACAGCGGCGGAAAGAAGCGGGGGATCGTGACCTATTCCCCGATCGGCGTGATCTATTCAGTGCAACCGTGGAATTTCCCGGTCTATCAACCGGTGCGCGTGCTCGCAGCAAACCTGATGGCGGGCAATGCGGTCATCCTGAAACACGCCTCAATCTGCACCGGCAGCGGGTTGTTGTTGCGGGATGTGTGCCTGGAAGCAGGTCTGCCCAAGGGCTTGTTCGATGTCATTCTTGCGTCCCATGATTTGTCAGACAAGGTGATTGAGCATGATCTTGTGCGCGCTGTCACCATGACAGGCAGCGATGGTGCAGGCAGCCATATCGGTCAGCTTGCGGCCAAGAACCTCAAGAAAACGGTGCTCGAACTGGGATCAAACGACGCCTATCTCGTGCTGGAAGACGCCGACATTGAGCTTGCTGTGAAGACCAGTGTGCAAGGGCGCTTGTTCAACAATGGTGAGACGTGCGTTTCGGCCAAGCGCTTTATCGTGACCGCTGCCGTCTATGATGACTTTGTTTCGGCCTTTGTGGAGCAGATGAAGGCCATCAAGATGGGTGACCCCACGGCTGATGACACGCAGCTGGGTCCGCTCGCAAGCCGTGAGCAGTTCGAGACGATCGAACGCCAAGTGCAGCAGAGCCTCGAAAAAGGTGCAACCTGGCTGTGTGGCGGTGATCCGGAGGGCGGCAAGGGTTGCTATTATCCCGCAACCGTCCTTGCCGATTGCAAGCCGGGTATGCCAGCACACGATGATGAGGTTTTTGGCCCCGTCGCCGCCATCATCCGCGCTAAGGATGACGAGGACGCGCTGCGGATCGCCAATGCCAGCCGCTATGGCCTTGGCGGCGGTATCTTCTCCCGTAATGAGAAGAAGGCCGTCCGCCTTGCGCGCGATCATTTTGACACGGGCATGGTGCGCATCAATTCCTTCGGTGCGGCTGATCCCGCAATGCCTTTCGGCGGCGTGAAGAACTCGGGCTACGGGCGCGAACATGGTGGATTTGGGATGATGGAATTCGTGAACGCCAAGGCGATCTTCCTTCCGTCTTGAGGTGCGGCCCCCGGCCACACCCCCACAATACAAATTCGGAGATAATCCATGAACATTCTCATCGCCGGTGCCACCGGCCAGACTGGAACCCGGCTTGTGCAAGAGCTGCATACCCGCGGCCACAAACCCATCGCGCTTGTGCGCAAAAGCTCGGACACCTCGGGCCTGCCTGAGATGGTGGAACAGCGCGAAGGCGATCTGACCGACTTGAATGACAACGTAACCGAAGGCTGTGACGTGGTGGTCTTTGCCGCGGGTGCCGGCGGAGGTTCATCCGAAGAGATGACCGACAAGGTTGACCGTGATGGTGCGATCAATCTGATCGATATCGCCGCCAAAACGGGTGTGCGCCGCTTCGTTATGCTCAGCAGCGTAGGCGCCGGCGATCCCGCTCCCGGCAGCGATCTGGCGCATTATCTCCAGGCCAAGCACGCGGCCGACGAACACCTGAAGGCAGCCCCCCTCGAATATGCCATCTTGCGTCCCGTCGCGCTGACGAGTGCTGACGGTGGCGGGGACGTTCGCTTGGGTGACGCTGTCGATCCGCAGGGCGAGGCTGCACGCGGCGATGTTGCAAGATTGCTGGCTGACGCGGTGCAAGACCCGGAATGGGCGGGCGGGGTAACGCGGATGGAAAGCGTCCGGCAAGCCTGACGCGCACGGCTGCCTCTGCGAAGAGGTCAGGCGACCTTGGTGGCTTCGTCAGGATCCGGGATTCCGGGGATCATGATGATGCGGTCGCCGCCGAACTCCTCTCGGATCACGATCAATCCACTGCGCTCAAGATGATCGAGCAGGCGGCGGATTCGGCTGGGGGAGGAACTGCCGTAAAGTCGTGCCAGCTCCTCTTCGTCCGGCATGGGTTCGCGCAGCACTTCGGCGATCACCATCGCGACATAGGGCGCAAGCACATCGTCATCGACTGCCGAAATCATGGCTTCTACCTGTGAGCGCCGTGTGCCGCTGAGCCGCGACAATCCGCCGATTTCGCACGCAAACAGACGCCGGAATCGGGCAAGGTCAACCTGCGCGCTGGCGACACCTTGCTGACGGCAGCGGATGGCAAAGTCACGGAACAGCGCGGTTGCCGGGCGAAAGGTCGCGCCTTCGCTGGCGGCAATGTCTCGCACGATGTCTTCGATGCTTGCGGCTGGCGCGGAAGGGGTAGACGCAGGCGAGGGCGAGGGCGAGGGTTGCGCTGGCGCGGCAATCGCTGATGGCTCATCTCTGGGCGCAGGTGGCGGCGGTAAGGGCCTCGCCGTGCGCAAAGCCTGCGCGAGGTCGACTGCGGGGCGCGGCGGCGGGGGTGGAGGTCGCCGCATTACGGTATCACTGGCCGCCTCGGATAACCGATCTGTCAGCAAAGCCTCCATCGCATCGCCATCGGCGTCCGGCAGAGGAAGTAGGCCCGCGCCGCCACCCCGTCCTCCGGTGCGCACCGGGCCAACATTGACGGCCACCGGACGACGACTGATCGCGGGGCCCAGCCCCAGAAACTGCCCACGCTGAAGGTCGCGGATGCGTTCAGCCTGGCGCCGATCCATGCCCAGCAGGTCTGCGGCGCGTTGCATATCAATATCCAGAAACGTGCGCCCCATCAGGAAGTTACTCGCTTCGGCTGCGACGTTTTTCGCCAGTTTGGCAAGGCGTTGGGTTGCGACAATCCCGGCCAGCCCGCGCTTGCGACCGCGGCACATCAGATTGGTCATTGCCGAAAGCGTCAGACGGCGGGTGTCATCGCTCATCTCGCCTGCCGCAGCGGGCGCAAACATCTGGGCTTCGTCCACCACCACCAAGGCGGGATACCAGTGTTCCCGTGGCGCATCGAACAGCGCAGTCAGGAACAGCGCAGCGCAACGGATCTGCTGCTCCACTTCAAGTCCGTCAAGGGTTAGCACCACCGAAGCACGGTGCTGCCGCACACGGGCGGCTAGTTCTTCGATCTCGCGCGGTGAATAGGCCGCGCCGTCGATCACCACATGGTCAAAAGCATCGGCCAGCGTGACGAAATCGCCTTCCGGATCGATCACCACCTGCTGGACCTGCCCGGCACACTCCTCCAGCAAGCGGCGCAACAGGTGCGATTTGCCGGACCCCGAGTTGCCTTGCACCAGCAGGCGCGTGGCGAGCAGTTCCTCGAGGTCGATGGCAACCGTGTGCCGCCCTGCGTCCTGGCCGATGTCGATATGCGCGTTCACGCCATGGGGTTAGGGCGGCGGGGCCGTGAGGCAAAGGTACGATGCCGGGTTATCCAGCGATTCGACCTGTGATCAGGCGCTCAGCACGTGAAGCTGATAGTATCCCAGCGGGCCGCGCCAGCTTTCCAGTCGCAGCCCCCGTGCATGGGCAATACGGGTGGCGGCGGCAGGCAAGGCGGCGCGGGGTTTCACGTGAAACTTTGCAAGCCACCCCCTGAGCAGGGTCTGGAGCGGTCTGGGCAGGCCCTGGAGATCACCAAAATCCACCACGTGCAGCTGGCCGTTATCGGTCAACTGGCCTGCCGCGTGATTAAGCGCGCTTTCCCAATCGGGAATCATCGATAGCGAGTACGACAGTACGATCCGTTCAAACGCAGGTTCGCCCAGCAGGCTGAGCGGGTCGAACGCACAGGCATCGCCTGCACCCAGCCGCGCCTCAGCCCCCAGCGCCGCGCGCGCGCTTTTCAGCATTTCGGCGGAGATATCGAGACCGAAGAGGCGCACGTCCGGCCACGCCTTGCCGATCTTGGCAAGGTTGCGCCCGGTGCCGCAGGCGACCTCAAGCACACGCATACCGAGCCGCGCATTTAGCCCGCCGATCAGCGTATCGCGCCCGAACAGGTAATATTTGCGCGTCAGGTCATAGATATGGCGTTGCCCGCGATAGACCTCGTCCATCAACGCGGCATGGGAGGGGTTGAGGCTCGTCATCAGGCCAGCTCATACACATGCACGCCGCCATAGATCGACGAACGATCGCGGCGGGTGCAATCAGCGGAGGTTTCTTCCAGATAGCGCCACCGCCCAAGGATTGCATCGTCCAACCGTCCTGTCAGCAGGCTCGGTTCGGCAGCAGTGCGGAACAGCACGCGGGCGCCGGGGCGGCTGGCACGTGTGATTTTGCTCCACAGATCATCCAGCTGCGAGTTGTTCATCCAGTCTTGCGCGTCGAGCAGCACGAAGCGATCCATGCTGGCCTCCTCGCGTGCGCCGATCCAGTCGACCATATTGGCGCGGGTCACATCCAGCCGGTCAATCCGGTCCTTCATCGCCTCCCAGTTGGCGCGCTGAAGATAGGGCGGCAGCGGCGCATTTTCGGCGCGGCTGTATCCGCGCCCGAAGGCCTGCCAGGCGAAATAATTGTCCTTCACCTCGAAATCGCAGGCGAGCTTTTCCAGCCGCCGCCGCAGTACTTCGGCCATGCGTTCATCGCCGGCGAGATGTTCGAACTGTGCCGGCGGAATTCCAAGGCCAAACAGCGAGGCGGGCTGATCGGTCAGCCAGCGGATGAACTTTTTCTCGAACACCGGGGCAAGCTCACGCTCGAACACAGCGCGCTGTTCTTCCAGGGTTTGCGCTTCGAGCACCTTGGAAAGATCGATCTTGTAAAGTTTCGCAAAAACATGGGCCAAGCCGATGAAATTGCCAAGCAAACCTTTGCGGTAAATCCCGCGCGTGAAGTAAGAAATACGCTTGCGACCGTGAATGTCGCGCTTTTCCCAATAGGCACGGCTGACCAGATCAAGATGCGGCGCGATCATGGTCTTGTAGACCTCGGCGTTTTCCTTGTGATCGGCGTGCGCGAAGAAACGGTGGAAGCGTTCGTAATTGGGCAGGTGTTTGATGGCCGCGATCTTGAGCTGTCCCAGTGCGACGTGCGCGTGGTTCAGGTCCACCGCGGTCACGCTTTCAGGGTTCGCGGTGAGATAGGACAGCGCGTTGCAGCTGCCGCTGGCGATACACATGAGGCGGCTGTCGGGCTGAATATCAAGCGCTTCCATGTCCACCACCGGGTCTTCCCAGATCTGGGCATAGACAAGGCCCTTGAAGGCCAGCGCGAAAGCCTTGTCGAGCAGCTTATCGCTGACCTTTGCGTCCTTGCGGATCACCGCATCTTCAATGATGCCTTTTGCCTGTGTCGCCATGTGACCGGGGTACCTTTTTCCCGTTACTTGAGGCGTCTGTCATATGGCCGGAGAATGTCGGCTATGTGACGGTATCCACAGGCTCAATCCGGGCCCGTCAGCATCGCTGCGAAAGCCGCCGGATCGGCATTGCCCCCGGTGAGCATGATGACCGTGTCTGCGTCCACCGGCACCTTGCCCGCCAGTGCCGCCGCCAGCGCCGCCGCGCCGCCCGGTTCGACCACCAGCCGAAGCTGGGCAAAGGCAAAGCGCTGGGCCACGCGCACCTCGGCATCAGTAACGGCAACGCCGGATTCGGCGCGGCCTTTCAGCACGGCGAGGTTGACCGGCTTGGTCGCATTGGGTTGCAGTGCGTCGCAGATTGTTTTGGGGGCATCGGGCGCGGCCTGCACGATGGCGCCGGTCGCCATGGCCTGCCCGACCATGTCCCAGCCCTCTGGTTCGACCGGATAGATCGCGCTATCGGGTGCGCCGAGCGAAAGACCCGCCGCCAGTCCCCCGCCGCCGCAGCAGGCGATGATGCGGGCAGGGGCGTGGCCCAATTGCGCAGTGATTTCGATGGCGGCGCTGCCCTGTCCCTCAATGACCCACGGATCACCAAAGGCATGGACCAGTGTTCCGCCGCGCTCCTTGATCAGCGCCGCTGCGACGGCATCGCGGTCTTCTCCCCCCTGTTCTAAGGGAGCGCGCTGATACAACACCACCTCGGCCCCCAGCGCCTTGGTGTTGGCAAGTTTCACCGCGGGCGCATCGTGCGGCATGACGATCGTCGCGCGGATGCCAAGCCGCTTTGCCGCCCACGCCACGCCTTGCGCATGATTGCCCGATGACACCGCAACCACGCCGCCGGCGCGTTCCTCGGGCGAAAGGCTGACGAGCCGCCACCACGCGCCCCTGATCTTGAATGCGCCGATAGGTTGCAGGTTATCGGCCTTGACCCATGCCCGCACACCGCCAATTTCTACCGGCAGAAGTGGGGTGGGGGGCAAGATCGCGGCCACGGCCTCGGCTGCGGCCCGCACGCCATCGGCGGTCGGCATTCTGACATCTGTCTGGATCATTTGTCCCCCGGTCCGCGTTGCCCTAAGGCGCACGCAAGATTCGCATTACGAAAGGCTCCTATCATGTCGGCTGCAAAATCCACTACGGTGCTCGTTATCGGTGCCGGCGGGGTCAGCTCGGTCTGCGTCCACAAGATGGCGTTCAACCCGGACATCTTCCCTGAAATCCACCTCGCCAGCCGCACCAAATCCAAGTACGATGCGATTGCCGCCAGCGTGAAAGAACGCTGCGGGCGCGATGTGGTGACCTACGAGATCGATGCCGAGGAGGTCCCGGCGATGGTCAACCTGATCCGCAAGACCGGCGCAAGCCTCGTCGTCAACCTCGCGCTGCCCTATCAGGATCTGCCGATCATGGACGCCTGCCTGGAAGCGGGCGTGGATTACATGGACACCGCCAATTACGAGCCCAAGGACGAGGCCAAGTTCGAATATCACTGGCAGTGGGCCTATCAGGATCGCTACGCCCAAGCAGGCCTGATGGCGTTGCTGGGCAGCGGCTTCGATCCCGGCGTGACCAGCGTTTTCACCATGTGGCTGAAGAAGCACAAGCTCAAGACCATCCGCCAGCTCGACATTCTCGATTGCAACGGCGGCGATCACGGTCAGCATTTCGCCACCAACTTCAACCCGGAAATCAACATCCGCGAAGTGACCGCGCCTGCGCGTCATTGGGAGAATGGCGAATGGGTGGAAACGCCGGCAATGCAGGTGAAGACCGAGTTCGACTTCGAAGCGGTGGGCAAGAAGAACGCTTACCTCATGTACCACGAAGAGCTGGAAAGCCTCGCCAAATTCGTGCCCGAACTGGAGCGCGCGCGGTTCTGGATGACCTTTGGTGATCAGTACATCACCCACCTCACCGTGCTGCAGAATGTCGGCATGACTTCGATCGAGCCGGTCAAATATCAGGGCCGCGACATCATCCCACTGCAATTCCTTGCCGCCGTGCTGCCCAAGCCTGAATCGCTGGGTGAGACGACCAAGGGCAACACCAATATCGGCGTGATCGCCACGGGCGAGGCGCTGGATGGCAGCGGCGAAAAGACATTCTACATCAAGAACATCTGCTCGCATGAGGCCGCTTACGAGGAAACCGGCAATCAGGCCGTCAGCTACACCACCGGCGTGCCTGCCATGATCGGCGCAGCGATGATGGTGCGCGGCGATTGGCGCGGGGAGGGCGTATTCAATATCGAACAGATGGATCCCGATCCCTTCATGGAGATGCTGAACGCCCACGGCCTGCCTTGGACGGTTGAGGAAATGGACGGGCCGGTCGCGTTCTGATGCAAACGAAAGCCGGTGATCCGGGCGCCTTTGCCCATTTCGATCTGTCGCGTGTCGATAGTCCTGCGTTCGTGGTGGACGCGGCCAAGCTGCGTGACAATTGCCGCGTGCTGGCGGGCGTGCGGGATGCCGCAGCGGCTGATGGCGCGGACATCAAGGTGTTCGCGGCGCTCAAGGCGTTTTCGATGTGGTCGGCTGCGCCCATCATCGGCGAATATCTCGATGGCGTCTCCACCTCCGGCCTGTGGGAAGCGCGGCTCGCCAGCGAGTTCTACGATGGCGAGATCGCGACCTATTCCGCAGCCTTCAAGCCCGAGGATCTGGAGGAGGTCTGCCGCCTGTCGGATCACGTGATTTTCAACTCGCCGTTCCAGCACCAGCGGGCGCGGCTGATCCTTGAACACGCGGTGGCGAATGGTGCGAGCGTCAGCGTAGGGCTACGGATCAATCCGCAAATCGTCACAGGCGAGGTCGCCAAATACGATCCCAGCGCTCCCGGCTCACGCCTCGGCTTCCCGCTCGACCAGCTGACTGAAGAGCATATGGAGGGGGTGGAAGGCATCCATTTCCACAATCTGTGCGAACAGGATTTTGAGCCCTTGAAGGCCACGTGGGACCGGGTGTTCGACGTGATCGAGCCGTTCTTCGGTCAGCTCAAATGGATTAACATGGGCGGCGGTCACCACATCACCCGCGCCGACTACCAGCGCGCGGAACTGGTGGAGTTTCTCAAGGACGCGGCGGAGGATACCGGCTGCCAGATCATTCTGGAACCCGGCGAAGCGGTCGCGCTGGATGCCGGCATTCTGGTCGGCACGCTGCTCGATACGATGTTCAATGAAGTGCCCATCGGTATCAGTGATATCAGCGCAACCTGCCATATGCCCGATGTGCTTGAAGCGCCCTATCGTCCCGCCATGCTGGGCGAGATGGCTGGCGAGGACGTTATCCCGATTAGGCTGGGTGGGCCGTCGTGCCTCGCAGGCGACGTGATCGGCGATTACCGTCTGCCGGTGCCCGCCGAACCGGGTGCGCGCTTCGCGTTTCTCGATCAGGCGCACTATTCGATGGTCAAGACCAACACCTTCAACGGAGTCGCCTTGCCGTCGATCTGGATGTGGGATTCCGAAACCGACGCACTCGAATGCATCAAGCGGTTCGAGTATTCCGACTTCCGCGACCGGCTTAGCTGAAGTCGCCCGGGCGTGGCAGGTGACTTTCAAGCACCTGCCCGCGTTCGTTCTGACTGATCGCGAGGGCAAACCCGGCCACGCGATCAGCGTGCCGGCCGCGATGCTGACAAACTGCCGGGCAAAGGCAGAGCGCACGGCACGGTGTCGCCGATAACGATGTGCAATTGCCCGGCGCGCTCGATAATCTGCCAATTCTGGACGAAGCCTTTCGCGATCTGAAGGCCACCGCGAAGCTTTAATTGCTCCAGAATCAGCTTGGCGATATCGAGGACAAGCTGGCTGCCGCGCGCCGGGCGCTCAACGCTGCCGTGGCCCGTCAGAACTTCTCGCGCGCGTGTCTTTCCCTGCGATTGTGATTGCAGGCGCCCACCGTTTTGCCGATGCCGATCTTCACCGGCTTGATGCGAGCGAGTATCGCATTGTGGAGCACATGCCGAAAATCGGGTTCTGAACGGCTGGATTCTTCAGATGTTCGTCATACTCCGGTCGCGCAGACGTCATCGTCTTCAAAAAGAAACATTTCACCCCGGCTCAGGGCATTTTTCGTTTGCAATTTTGCCACAAGGCCTTAGTTGCCCCTCTCCCGCTGCCCCAAGGGGACTTCCTAACCGCAAGGCAGCTTGTCGTTTTATGGTTTCATCAAACCGTTTCGGGGGTCCCTTGAGTTGCACATTTTTCCTGACGCTAAGGCTGTAGTTCGCGCTCTTTCGCCGGACGAACCCGTAATTCTTAACCGCCCGCATGCCGCGCGGCGCGCCGCCCGTTACTTCGTTGAGAAGTTTCCGGGCAAGGTGCTGTACGCGGTGAAAGCCAATCCCGCACCGGATCTGATTTCGGTGTTGTGGGAGGGCGGCGTCACCCATTTCGACGTGGCTTCGATCACCGAAGTGCGCCTGGTGCGGGGCATTCTGCCTGCGGCCGTGCTGTGCTTCATGCATCCGGTAAAGACTCCGGCCGCGATCCGCGAAGCCTATTTCGAACACGGCGTACGCACCTTCAGCCTCGACACGGTTGAAGAGCTTGAGAAGATCATCGACGCCTGCCGCTCGCCTGAAACCGGCGAAGCGCCGCGCGATCTGCGGCTGTGCGTGCGCCTGCGCGTTTCGAGCGAGTATTCGGAACTCAGTCTCGCCTCCAAGTTTGGCTGTGATCTGATCGAGGCGCCCGCGCTGCTGCGCGAAGCGCGTCAGCATTGCGACTGGCTGGGCGTCTGCTTCCACGTTGGCAGCCAGGCCATGACGCCGTTCGCCTTCGTTCAGGCGCTCGACCGCACCCGCGCAGCGATTGCCGAGGCTTCGGTGGTGATCGACATGATCGACGTTGGCGGCGGCTTTCCGAGCGCCTATCCCGGCCTCGAACCGCCACCGATGGAAGATTACTTCGCGATCATCGCCAAGCATTTCGAGAGCCTGCCGATTGCCTATAATGCCGAGTTGTGGTGCGAGCCCGGCCGGGCATTGTCGGCCGAGTACTCCTCGATGATCGTTCAGGTGAACAAGCGCCGCGGCGAAGAACTTTACATCAATGACGGCGCCTATGGCGCCCTCTACGATGCCGCCCATGTCGCCTGGCGTTTCCCCGTCAAGGCGCTTGAGGATGATCTCATCCAGGACGATGAAGACTTCGCGTTCTACGGGCCGACCTGCGACGATGCCGATTACATGAAGGGCCCGTTTGCGCTTCCTGCGGACATTCAGGCGGGCGACTACATTGAGATCGGAATGCTCGGCGCATATGGCGCGGCGATGAAGACCGGTTTTAACGGCTATGGCAACGCTCAGGTCGTGATGGTTGCGGACGAGCCGATGATGAGCCTGTTCAACGGTACGCGCGTGCGCGAAGCGACCGACAATGTGGTGAGCCTGCGCTAGGATCCTCTGGCCGTTCCGGACAGGTGGCAGGGCTGTGGTTATTTCATGAGGTCGCCCCCCCCGCTGAAATGCTTCGGAACGAGATCGGATTCGAAACGGCCACCCGACAACTTTATGCGTTGAGTGGATCCGGATCAGGTTGCGCTCGGAGGTGGAAATACCAGTAAATTCAAATAAAAAAAATCTCTTCGGGTGCGTTTCTTTTTGTCGCGGTGCTAATGTCGGGCTGTGGTTCTGATGAAAGTGCGCCGCCGCCGCCCATGATTGTGGCGCCAACGCCAACGCCAACGCCCCCTAATCCCGCGCCTATCACTGGACTGTCGCAGACAACCATTGCCGAGGTTCCTCTGCCATGGGATTTGGTTGTGCTGGATGACGGACGTGTTCTGGCAAGCAGCCGGACGGTGCCGGGCACGATGACGCTTGTTTCTCCTGATGGCGCAAAGGCAAGTCTGTCTGGCTTGCCGGATTCCGTTGTTATGCTGGACA
The DNA here is from genome assembly GCF_056495765.1 of Erythrobacter sp. 'gip.4 top 5'. NCBI lineage: Bacteria > Pseudomonadati > Pseudomonadota > Alphaproteobacteria > Sphingomonadales > Erythrobacteraceae > Erythrobacter > Erythrobacter sp. 'gip.4 top 5'. The sequence continues at coordinate 1,866,454 of NZ_CP200270.1, forward strand.
TCGAATTGGCCCCCGACTTCGCGGCGTCTCGGGTTGTATACTTCAGCTACATGTATCGCGATATCAACGCACCGCGCATCGGCAGAGGTGCTGACGACCCAAACAATTTTGCTGAGGGCGTAGCGATCGGCAAATTGTGCCGAGCGGCAATCAGCTAGCAACAGTGCAGACGATCTACCGCAGTGCGCCAATTGTTTCGCCGAACAGGATTGGCCAACCCGGTGCCCGCATCGTATTTAGCCCAGACGGGCGATATCTGTTTATGACACTTGGGGATCGGCAGGAAGAGGACTTTAATTATCTGTTCTCTTTGGCCAACGGCACCGGGAAGATTATTCGTATCTTTCCGGATGGCACGATCCCAACGGACAACCCTTGGTTTAATGTACTAGGCGCAGCGCAACAGCTTTGGTCACGAGGGCACCGCAATCCGTATGGTTTGGCTTTCTCGGCTGACGGCTTTTTGTGGTCGTCTGAACATGGGCCCACAGGTGGCGATGAGTTTAACGTGATCGCGTCAGGTGTGAATTATGGCTGGCCCGCAGTAACGAATGGCACGCTTTCGGGCTCAACCATCGGCAGACACGCACCGGACCACGGCTTTATTGCGCCTGTTATTACGTGGACGCCCGCCATCGCGCCTGCTGGCATGCTCCGCTATGTCGGAAACGAATTTTTCGATTGGAATAACGATTTTCTGCTGACCGGTTTGCAACAGCGCGGTATTGTTCGGGTCCGGACGCGAGGGATCGAAGCGCAGGAAATGCAGCGGATCGATCTAGGCGCACGCATCCGCTCCATTGCACTTGCGCGAGACGGCGGGCTGTTTGTCATCACAGACGGCGAGAATGGTGAAATACGGCGGTTGACGCCTATTCGGTAGGAATGGACGCGGATCAACGCGTTTGCATCGTACCTGTTGTCCGCAGCGAATTGATGGATCGACCCAATGGTTGATGGCAGGATGACCTTACCTTTGTAAGGTTGGCGTCGCAACCAATGCCCAGCGCCATCGGACGCGCCGATCCTATCAATCTACGGTTTTTGGTAAAAATTGGCTCCCCGAGTAGGATTCGAACCTACGGCCAAGTGATTAACAGTCACCTACTCTACCGCTGAGCTATCGGGGAGCAACTCTTCCAAGCGGTCTCAGGAAGAGCGGAGAGGCGCGTATATGGGGGGTGCTGCGCGATTGCAAGGGGGTTTTGACCGATCCATCACGCTGTGATGAATTGTTCGGCCACGATCCGCTCTTCCAGGCTCTGGCCGGGATCGAACAGCAATGTCAGCGCAGTATCCTGCGCGATTTCGAGCCGCACTTCGCCAATATCGCGCAGCTCTTTCTGGTCGGCTACGGCGGAAACGGGACGCTTGGCTGGATCGAGCACCCGCAAAACGATCTTCATCCGGTCCGGCAGAATCGCACCGCGCCAGCGCCGCGGACGGAAGGGGCTGATCGGGGTCAGGGCCAGCATCTTGCTGCCCAGCGGCAGAATGGGGCCATGCGCTGAAAGATTATAGGCCGTCGATCCCGCCGGTGTCGCCACCAGAACGCCGTCACACACCAGCTCGCGGATCCGCACACGATCGCCCACGCTGACTTCGATCTTCGCGGTCTGGCGGGTTTCGCGCAGCAGCGAGATTTCGTTGATCGCGTTCATCACATGAATTGCGCCATCCTGTGTCTCGGCTTCAACGCGTAGCGGCGCGATCGACCAATGACGGGCCTTGTTGACGCGCGCAGCGATGGCGGCCCGCTTGTCATAGCGGTTCATCAGAAAGCCGATCGTGCCAAGATTCATCCCATAAGCGGGGATCACGCGTCCTGCATCCAACATCGCATGAAGGGTCTGGAGCATGAACCCATCGCCGCCCAGCACAACCACAGCATCGGCCTCTTCCAGCGGCACCCAGTCCCCCTGACTTCGAAGTGCCTCGTAGCCTTCTATTGCGCGAGGTGTATCCGACGCGAGCAGCGCCAGCCGCTCAAACCCCGTATCGTTGGTCGCCACGTTTTCCCCTCCGGTCGCCGTTACGCTTTATCCCCGGCGTATCGCTAGGCGTTCGTCCTGATGTGCCAGTTTCGGGCGGATTGCAATTGATCCGGGGCAGGTTTGTATTCAGTGATAAAGAGGCAACGATGTAAAAGGAACAGGATGGAACAGGGTCGAACATCGTTGCGTGGCTCGGCGCGCGGACGCTTTCCGGGTGTCAGCCCGGAGGTGTTGGAGGCGGATTTGCTACGGGCCCTCGACAGGCGCGAGATCGAAGTGCTGTTCCAGCCGCAGTTTTCGTGCGTGACAGGCGCGCTGACCGGAGCCGAAGCGCTGGCGCGCTGGCGGCATCCCACCCTGGGGGCCGTGGGCGCGCGTGATTTGTTCGCCGTGGCTGAGCGAGCGTCGCTGGTCGCCCCGCTTTCGCGCCATGTGGTTGCACGCGCGCTGGAAGATGCGGCGACTTGGCCCGCCAACCTGACGCTTTCGCTTAACATCACCCCCGAAGAACTTGGCGATCCCCGGTTTGCGGCCGATTTTGCTGCGTTGATCGGCCGCTCTGTCATCGCTCCGCATCGCCTGATGCTGGAAATCACCGAAGATCTTTTGCTGCGCAATCTGCCGCAGGCGGCAAGCGCGCTGAAGGCGCTTCGGGGCCTGGGCTTTCGCACCGCGCTGGACGATTTTGGCGCAGGCTTCTGCAATTTCCGGTACTTGCGTGAGCTTCCTCTGGATGCGTTGAAACTGGACATGGCGATGGTTGAAGGTGTGCCTGCAGACGCCACGGCGTTGGCCGTTTTGCGCGCGATCATTGCCTTGGCTAAGGCCTTGGGCCTCGCGGTCTATGCCGAGGGGATCGAAGACGAAATCCAACGCGCTGCGATCACGGCAGAAGGGTGTGATTTCTGGCAGGGTTTCCTTCGCGCACAACCGATGCCGAGTGAAAGCGTGCTTGCGCTTGCACGGACCGCCCGGGGCATGGGGCACGGTTGATCGCTGTGCTAAACCAGCGCTCAACCGCTCATTACGGCAGCACAGATGAGAACGCCGCCGATTTCACGATCTGCCACGAAACAAAGCGGTGTTCGGGCGGTTTTTGCAGTGCGTGACGCCTCGCGCGCAACCTCTCCCGAATGGATCGATAATCGTGAAGCTTAAAATCAACGTCCAGCTCGACTACTGGTTCGAGCAAACCTGCGATGTCCTTATGCAAATTGAAGCCGCCGCTGCCTTGGGACAGGTGATTGAACACGCGCACATCAATGTTGCGCCGATCGAGCATTTCTCGCGGGTTTCTGCTCAGGATGACATCGGTGAGCGTATCTGGCTTCAGGCCCAAGGGCGGGTGATAGTGGATTATGAGGCGATCATAGCGATTGACCGGCAACAGGTGGATTACAAGGCCTTACTGGCCGTTCCTCTGCACGAATTGCCGGGTGACGCCGTGCCCTATCTTTTGCCGTCACGCTATTGCCCCTCGGACCAGTTCGCGGACATTGCTGCAGAACAATTCAGCGGGCTCGAAGGCGGCGCTTTGATTGCAGCAATTTGTGATTGGGTTGCCGGTCATCTGTCTTACGTGCCGGGATCGAGCAATGCCGAAACAACCGCGCTCGATACCTACGCAGACAAGGAAGGCATCTGCCGTGATTACGCGCATCTGGTGATCGCGCTGGCCCGTGCGAGCGATATTCCGGCCCGGATCGCGAGTGTTTACGCTTTGGGCGTCACGCCCCCCGATTTTCACGCAGTTGCCGAGGTGTTTCTGGGCGGCGCGTGGCACATGGTCGATGCTACCGGCATGGCCGATGTCGGCGCAACGGCCTTGATTGGAGTCGGGCGCGATATTGGCGATGTCGCCTTTCTGACAGCATTTGGAACGCTGGAGATGAAGGGGCAATCCGTCTCAGTGTCAGCCGCCGATCCTTCCTGAACGCAGGGCATCTGGCGCTAGGCCGCCTTTTTCACCTTCGCCGCCTTTTTTACGATGCCTGACAGCCCTTTGGTCAACTGAAACAGACCGTTAAGGCGGCTTTGCGGATCGCCCCAGGCACGGTTGATCACAAGCTTCATGTCAGGGCGCAGCTTGGCTGTGTCTTTGCCGCCTTCATTGAGCCGGTCCACATAGGCGAGAAGGCCCAGCGGATCGGGGAAATCGTCCTTGTGGAAAGTCACCAGCGTCCCGCGTGCACCGACATCGATTTTGGCGACGTTGGCACCGATCGCCTGATGTTTGATTTCGATCAGGCGAATGAGGTTCTTGGTCGGCTGCGGCAGATCACCGAAGCGATCGATCATTTCGGCGGCAAGGCTTTCAATCTCGTTCTGCCCCTCGGCTTGGTTCAGGCGCCGGTAGAGCGCCATGCGCACCGCGAGATCGGGAACATACTCCTCGGGAATCATGATCGGCGCATCGACGGTGATTTGCGGGGTGATCTTGTCGCGTGCCGGCGCGAGGCCCATTTCGCCGGCCTTTGCAGCCAGGATCGCCTCTTCAAGCATTGCCTGATAGAGTTCAAAGCCCACTTCGCGGATGTGGCCGGATTGCTCGTCACCCAACAAATTGCCTGCGCCGCGAATGTCGAGATCATGGCTGGCAAGCTGGAAGCCAGCTCCCAGACTGTCGAGATCGCCCAGCACCTTCAGCCGCTTTTGCGCGACTTCCGAAAGGGCCGTACCCGCTTCGTGCGTCAGATAGGCATAAGCGCGCAGCTTGGCCCGCCCGACACGTCCACGCAGCTGGTAGAGCTGGGCGAGGCCGAACCGGTCAGCCCGATGGATGATGATGGTGTTGGCGGAAGGAATATCGAGCCCGCTTTCGACGATGGTGGTCGATAGCAGCACGTCATACTTGCGGTCGTAAAATGCGCTCATCCGCTCCTCGACCTCGCTGGGTGACATCTGGCCATGAGCGGAGACCGACTTGATTTCGGGCACGTGTTCGCGCAGCCATTCCTCGACATTGGCCATGTCTGAAATGCGGGGCACGACGATGAAGCTCTGTCCGCCACGATGATGTTCGCGCAGCAGGGCTTCGCGCATCACCATGTCGTCCCACTCCATCACATAGGTGCGCACCGCAAGGCGGTCGACCGGTGGGGTCTGAATGGTGGAGAGTTCGCGCAGGCCGCTCATCGCCATTTGCAGCGTGCGCGGGATCGGCGTGGCGGTGAGGGTGAGGACGTGAACGTCGGCGCGCAGCTGTTTCAGCTTTTCCTTGTGGTTGACACCGAACCGCTGTTCCTCGTCCACGATCACCAAGCCGAGGTTCTTGAAGCGGGTGGTCTTGGACAAGATCGCATGGGTGCCGACGACAAGATCGACCTGGCCGTTTTCCAGCCCCACACGGGTCTCTGCGGCTTCCTTTGATGTCACAAGCCGCGAAAGGCGGCCAACCTGCAACGGGAAGCCGGCGAAGCGCTCGGCAAAGTTCTGGTAATGCTGACGGGCGAGCAAGGTGGTGGGGGCGACGACTGCGACCTGCTGGCCGTTCATTGCCGCAACGAAGGCTGCGCGCAAGGCGACTTCCGTCTTGCCGAAGCCGACATCGCCGCACACCAGCCGGTCCATCGGACGCCCGCTATCCAGATCGCCCAGAACGTCAGCGATGGCGCGTTCCTGATCTTCGGTTTCCGACCATGGGAAGCGATCGGTGAATTGCCCGAAGCTGGCGGGATCGGCGGGGAGGGCGGGGGCCTGGCGCAAGGCCCGCGCGGCGGCGACCTGCATTAGCTCGCCCGCGATCGCGGTAATCCGTTCCCTCAGCTTTGCACGGCGGCGCTGCCACGCCTCACCGCCGAGCCGGTCAAGCTGAACGGCAATTTCGGAGGAGCCATAGCGGCTGAGGACGTCGATATTCTCGACCGGGATGAACAGCTTGTCGCCGCCTGCGTATTCAAGCGCGACGCAATCGTGCTGGCTCTTGCCGACCGCAATCGGTTCAAGCCCGAGGTAACGTCCGATCCCATGTTCGATGTGCACCACCAGATCGCCGCGGGCCAGCGCCTGCAGTTCAGCGAGGAAGGCGTCGGAATCCTTGCGCTTCTTCTTGCGCCGCACCAGCCGGTCACCCAGCATATCGGCTTCGGTGACCAGCTCCATCGTGTCGCTGGCAAACCCGGTTTCGAGCGGGAGCACCACAACCGCAGTTGAGTTCTTGGCCGCCAGGCCCAAGGCCTGCTGCCAACTGTCAGCCAGCGCGGTCGGCGCACCGGCTTCCTCAAGAATCGCGGCGATCCGCCGGGCGCTGCCTTTGGAATAGGCCGCAATCAGCGACTTGCGCGCCGATTTGGCCGTCGACTTGAAATGCCCCGCTGCGGCTTCGTAGACGTTTTCGCCGCGCCCGCGCTCGGGCGAGAAGTCACGGGCCGAACGGAAACCGAAATCCAGCACGTTCGCGCTGTCGTCGGCGGCAAAGCCAGTGGCGCGGTGAGCGGGCATTGCGGCGAGCGCAGTGTCGAATTCGCCGCGCGTCAAATAGAGCGCGTCAGGCTTGAGCGGACGGTAACTGCCCTTCTTCTCGCCGGCGATGCTGCCGCGCTGCTGGTGATAATCGGCAATGTCCGTCAGTCGTTCCTCGGCGGCGCCGATTGCGCCCTGGTCGATGATGACCACGTCATCCTTGCCCAGATGATCGAACAGGCTTGCCATCCGCTCTTCAAACAGCGGCAGCCAGTGCTCCATGCCCGCCAGCCGCCGCCCATCGGACACCGCCTCGTAAAGCGGATCCTGCGTGGCGTTGGCGCCGAAGAGTTCACGGTAACGGGTGCGGAAACGCTTGATGCTGTCTTCGTCCAGCAGCGCCTCGGACGCCGGGAGCAGCAGGTGCTCGTCGATCCGTTCCACGGTGAGCTGCGTCGCGGGGTCAAACAGCCGCAGGCTTTCCAGTTCGTCCCCAAAGAAGTCGAGCCGCAGGCCAGCATCGAGACTGGACGGGAAGATGTCGACAATCGATCCGCGCACGGCAAATTCGCCATGGTCGATCACGGTGTCGGTGCGCCCGTAACCCTGCCGGGTCAGCAATGCGGCAAGGCTTTTGTGGCCGATCGACGTGCCGACGCGAAACTCGCGCACGCTCTCGCGCACCCGGAACGGGGTCAGCACGCGCTGCAACACGGCATTCACCGTGGTGACGAGCAATTGCTGGGCAGAGCCGGGCTGTTGCAAGCGATGCAGCGCGGCGAGGCGTTCGGCGCTGATCGAGAGGGCCGGGCTGGCGCGGTCGTAGGGCAGGCAGTCCCACGCGGGGAAGACGACCACTTCAATCTCGGGCGCGAAGAAGTGCGCCGCTTCGGCGGCGGCGCGCATGGCGGCATCGTCGGGCGCGATGAACACAGCCCGCTGCTTTGCCGCGCGGGCCAGATCGGACAGCACCAATGGCAGGCCGCCCCGCGGAAGCGAGGCAAGGGTCAGCGGTTCACGGGCCGCGAGGATGCGGTTGAGATCGGGCATAGGTTTCCAGTCAAGCGGCACGGGACCAAACGGTTCCCGCAGGACGCTGTGGTTCAGCGCGGAATATCGACGTAATCGAGGCGCCGCATAGTTTCCAGAAGGTCACCCGCCAAATGCTCTGGCGGCGTGGCGCTGCACAACGCCCAAGCCATGATATCAACGTCGTCTTCGTCAAGCAGGGCTTCAAACCAGACCAGTTCCGCCTCGGTCCAAGTGGCATGATAACGATCGTAAAAGCCGCCGATCATGTAATCGGCTTCACGCGTGCCACGGTGCCAGCTGCGGAACTTTGCGCGGGCGAGCCGTTGGTCGAAGGAGGGTGTGTCGGTCATAAGCTCCACCTAGCCACAGGCTTGCGCTGCTTCAACTCGCAATGCAGGCGACGCAGTGATAGCGAAGCGCGATGCGCCCCGAGGCTCTCAATCCGCTGTTTGCCGAAGTCCAGACGCTTGATGGCGTCGGGCCGAAGCTGATGAAGCCGCTCGAAAAGCTCGGGCTGACCCGAATCAAGGATCTTGCCTACCACCTGCCCGAACGTTTCGTGAGCCGAACGGCGATTGCTGATCTCGATTCGGCCGGTGAAGGCGAACAGGTGATTATCGCGCTGACAGCCGTGGAGCATCGCGCGCCGCGGGCCGGAAGCCGCGGACCGTACCGCGTGCTGGCACAGGACGAGATTGGCAATATCTGCGCGCTGACATGGTTCGGCAGGGCTGCCTTTGCTGCAAAGAAGCTGGTGCCAGTGGGCGAGAAGCGCTGGGTTGCCGGGCGGCTCGACCGGTATGGGGATATGCTCCAGATCGTCCATCCCGATCATATCGAGGCCGACAGTGCGGCCAACATGGGGCGTCTGAGCGAGCCGGTTTATCGCCTGTCCGATGGCCTCACGCAGCCGCGCATCGGCGATTTTGCGCGCCAGGCCCTCGCACGGCTTCCGGAACTCCCCGAGTGGATTGAACCCGGCCAGCTTGCACGCGCAGGATGGCCGGCGTGGCGCGCTGCGATGCATCTGGGGCATGAGACGACTGACACCAAAGCGCATGATCGCCTCGCCTATGACGAGTTGCTGGCCAACAGTCTTGCGTTGCTGCTGGTCAAGGCAGAGGGGCGGCGGCGCAAGGGGCAGGCGCTGAGCGGTGACGGAAGCTTGCGGGCGAAATTGCAATTGCCTTTCGCGCTGACGGGTGCGCAGGCCCGTTCGATCACCGAAATCGCGGGCGATATGGCGCAGGACGCTCCGATGCTGCGGTTGCTGCAAGGCGATGTGGGCGCAGGCAAGACGGTCGTGGCGTTGAACGCGATGCTGATCGCGGTCGAAGCAGGCAAGCAGGCCGCGCTGCTTGCGCCAACCGAGATCTTATCGCGCCAACATTTCGAAACCTTACGCAAGATGCTTGCCCCCACGGGGGTCAACATCGCGCTGCTGACCGGGCGGGCCAAGGGGCGCGAGCGTGAGGGACTATTGATGGGGCTGATGGATGGTTCGATCCAGGTGCTTGTCGGCACCCATGCGATCTTTCAGGACACCGTCAATTACCGCGATCTGGGCTTAGTTGTGGTTGACGAACAACACCGTTTTGGCGTGGCGCAGCGGCTCGCCTTGGCGGCAAAGGGCCGCCGTGCGCCGCACACACTTGCCATGACGGCAACCCCGATTCCCCGCTCGCTGACACTGGCGCAATATGGCGAGATGGATGTGAGCCGCCTCGACGAGCTCCCCCCCGGACGGCAGGCGATCGATACGCGCGTGGTGCCGCAGGAGCGCATGGACGAGATTGTCGCGGGGGTGGAGCGGCATCTTGCCAGCGGCCAGCAGGCCTACTGGGTCTGCCCGATGGTGCGCGAGATGGATGGTGCTCCCGATTTGGCCGGCATTGCTGCGGCCGAAGCGCGCTATGCGGCGTTGCAGGAGCGTTTTGGCGAAGCGGTTGCGCTGGTTCACGGTCAGCTCCGTCCCGAGATCAAGGACGCCGCGATGGAACGGTTTGCCAGTGGGCAGGCGCGGCTGCTGGTGGCGACCACGGTGATCGAGGTCGGGGTCGATGTGCCGTCGGCCACGCTCATGGTGATCGAACAGGCTGAACGGTTCGGGCTTGCCCAGCTGCATCAGCTGCGCGGCCGGGTGGGCCGGGGCGCGGAGAAATCTACCTGCCTGCTGCTGCGAGGCGGTGCCCTGTCTGAAACCGGGCGGGCCAGACTGGCATTGATGCGTGAGACGCAGGACGGATTTCGGATCGCCGAGGAAGATTTGGCGCTGCGGGGCGGCGGTGAGCTGCTCGGCACACGGCAATCGGGCGAAGCCGCTTTTAGAATCGCCAATCTTGAACAAATGCAGAAGCTTCTGCCGATTGCGCATGGTGACGCGCGGCTGCTGATGGAGCGAGATGGCGGTCTTACCAGCTCCCGCGGAGAGGCGGCGCGGCTTCTACTTTATCTGTTTGAACGCGATTGGGGGGTACAACTACTTCGCGGGGGCTAGTGTGTCAGACCCTGAGAGCTGCTGCTTCGCGCATGAGACGATCGGCCCAGGCATGCGCGCCCAGTTCAATGACGTTCCATGCCGCTTCGAAAGCGGCCATATCGCCGTAGTAGGGGTCCGCCACAGGTTCTCCGTGGCGGCCATCGACAGCGTCTAGCAGCATGGCCATTTTGGCTGTGGCGCCACGAGGTTCGCGAGCCCGCAATGCTTCAAGATTGGCGCGGTCCATCGCAATGATATGGCTGAAATTGAAGAAATCATCACGTTCGATCTGCCGCGCCGATTGTCCGGCGATGTCGATACCCTTTTGACCTGCCACGGTGATCGCCCGTGTGTCAGGTGGGCTGCCGACATGAAAGGACGCCGTGCCGGCAGAACCGATTCCAAACGACAGATCGCGTTCCGACGCGACAGCGCGGAACGCACCTTCTGCCATCGGTGACCGACAGATGTTGCCGAGACACACGAACAGCACTCTGATGTTATTGCTTGACCCCCCATGCATAATGCCCGGCTAGTCGAAAATACTGAAGCTGTCCACGTCTATGGTATTGGTTTCGCGGAAAAGATATCTCGACACTGGTGCAAACCTGCGCGGTGTAGGTTTGGGAGCATCCGGCGGGGGTCTAACAATGGCTTCACAGTGTCAGGCGCGGGTCAGGCAGCAGCGAGCGGGAGCGGCGCCGTGCTCGCCAGAATATCCTCGGTGATCCGCCGAACATTGACCTTGGCCTTGAGCCGTGCCCCGAGCAAGGCGATGCCCGAAACCTTGCGCTGTACGAACAATGTTTCGATCGGCGGAAAAGCCCATGTGTCCTTGTCCTGCGCGATCGCGTAGCCTTCTTCGCGCAGCAACGGGATGAACGCCCGGTCGCCAAAGTCGAAGGGCGCGTCCTCGCGCATTTCGCCGATCACGATTTCGATCATCTTCTTGACCCGTTCAGGATGCTTTTCCGCGACGATCGGCATCATGAACCCGGCTTCAATCGTGGCAGCCTGCACTTCAGACGCGTTCCCCCGCAAACCAGCTTCCAGCATTTTGCGGTAGCCATTCGATACTGCCGGATCGACCGGACGGCAGGCGCCGAAATCAAGCAGAATGATCTCGCCTGTCTCGCGTCGATAGCGGAAATTGGCGAAATTGGGATCGGTCTGCATGACGCCAAAATCGAACAATTCGCGCGTCACCAGCCGGATTAGCCGACCGAACACCTCGTCGCGCCGTTCGGGTGCCTCGTTACCGAGATCTTCGATCGAAACGCCGTCTTCAAAGCTCATGGCAAGGATCGATCCGCGCGTCAGCCCTTCGTGCAGCTTGGGAACGACAAATCCGGGCGTGCCCGTCAGCCGTTCACGATACAGCGCCATTTGCGCGCCTTCACGGGCGTAATCGGCTTCCTCGTGAAGTTGCTGCTTGGCGGCGGCCATCAGCTTTTCCATTTCCAATTCGGGCGGTGCGAAACCGGCGACCTTCAGCAGGGTCATCACATTGTCGACATCGCTGTCGATGCTCTTGGCGACGCCTGGATATTGCACCTTGATCGCCAGTTCTTCACCATCACGGGTCAGCGCCTTGTGGACCTGACCGATGCTGGCCGCGGCGATCGGGCGGGGGTTGAACCAGCGGAACTGCTTGCGCCAGTCCGGCCCCCATTCGGCGCGTAGCACGGCATCAAGTTGCTTGGTCGGCATGAAATTGGCCTGATCGCGTAAGGTCGCGAGAATTTTCGACAACTCGTCCGGCAAGAAATCGCCGGCATCCAAGCTGATCATCTGCCCCATCTTCATGGCCGCCCCGCGCAGGTGGGACAAGCGGTCGGTCATCCGTTGGACATTGCCGGGGGTGAGGATCAGATCGCGTGCGTTGATGCCCTCGCCGCTCGCCAGCCGCCGTGCACCCTCCGCCACCATGCCGCTGGCGACGCCGCCAACCAATCGTCCAAACGTACCAAACCGCGCGATACGGCCCGATGGGACAGCGCGCTGACGATTGCGGTCTTCGGGAAGGGTGTCGAAATCAGGGATGTCGTCTTTGTCAGCCACGGGCAAAGGTTTCCGGTTATAAGAGGCTTTTGCAGATAACGGCCAGCACTGCCCTGCGTTTCACCAGAAATGGGGCGGGCGGCCCGTAACGCAACCGGGAAATGCTCAGCGATTTCACAAACGGGCAAGCGTTGCAGCGGCAGCAATTGTCGCTATCCACGACGAACCATTTACAGGTGGCCCTTGCAAGCCACACCGTTTGCCCGTGCGATGTCGTTGGATGGGTTTGAAGACCTCGTACACCCGGCGAACCAGTCAATACTCCTTAGCGCAGCGGGAACCGGGCGGGGTCGCCGCGACTTGTGCCGTGATGAACGGACAAACTCCCCACGCAACTCCCTCTCTCTCGCCTGCCGCGCGCTTGCTTGGATATGCCGGCTTGATCCCGCAGGCCATTTGCATTGCGCTGATCCTGATGGGTCATGAATGGCGCTACACGGCGCTGGCTGGCGGCTTTGTTTATTCGGCTGCGATCTTCAGCTTCCTGGGCGGTGTCTGGTGGGGCCAGGCACTGGCCAATGGCCGTGCCTCGACAGGCGCCTATGTTTTGGCCGTCATGCCCAGTCTTCTGGCTGTGGCGTTGTTTTTGCCTTGGACCCTCGGTTGGGAATGGCCCGGACCGGCGCTGTTTTACCTTGGTGCATTGATACTCGGATCACCGCTGATCGACCGAGCGCTCGGTTTTGCGGCGCCCGATTTTCTGCGCTTGCGCTGGCACCTGTCGATTGGGCTTGGCGGCCTGACGATCATTCTGGGATTCCTGGCTGGCCGCATCATCTGATTACGGGTCTGCCTTCGGACTTAGAGCTTCGCTGCTGCCATTCGTTTGCGATGAATTAACCAAAGCACACTACGTTCGCCCTTGGGTTTACCCTCGGGAACGTACGCTTGATAAACAGAACGCTACAGTCATGGGCCGACAGGATACGGCGCGTTTTCGGCTCTGCTGGTGACGAAGTCGCTGGCGCGCCGCAAGAAAACGTGTTGCGCTCGGGCGTTTCGCTGCTGCGCCGCAAGCGGATCAAGGTGGTTGTATTCGCGTTGCTTTTCGGCGCATTTGCTGTGGTGATCGAATTGCCTCTGCCAGCGGAGGATTTCTATCGCGCCGCTCGCGCTGAGCTTCGATCACGCCCGGCGCCGCAAGATATTGCGATGATTGCGATCGACGACCGGACGCTTAATACTTTTGACCGCAATCAGCCAACGCGCATGAATGACAGTGCTTTGATCGACATTCTTATCAAGTCTGGCGTCAAGAAAATCGTGTTTGATCGTGCCCATGCCGATCCAGAAAGTGCCGAGGCTGACGCGATCTTCGCTCAGACACTTGCGCGCCACAAAGGCAAGGTTTGGCTCGGTGTAGCCCCCAGGCATGAAATGGGGATGCAAGTTATTGAGGAAATCGTTCCGCGTCCCGAATTTCGGCATCATGCTGAGCTTGCCGCCATGAATGGCGTCGTAAGTCCTTTCAGCTTATCAATTCGCTTCCGCACGAGCGTCCAGCTTGACGGGATTACGTATCCTTCGATTTCTGCGGCGCTAGCCGATTACGACGGGCCGGAAGCCGGATACCGACCAGATTATGCCTACGATCCACGTACTGTGCCTACTTTTAGCTACATCGATGTCGTAAGTGGCAAGGTGTCAGCAGACCTGCTTGCAGGAAAGAAAGTGGTCGTCGGAAAAGCGTTTTATGCATCCTCCGACTATCTCCGGATGCCATTGAGAGATGGGAAAATCCCGGGGGCATATTTTCATATAATGGGCGCACATACACTGGAGCGAAGCGTTCCCATAGATCTGATGTGGTATCCTGCCTTTGTCATCGCCGGCCTTGCAATGGGCGCAATGGTATTGGGGCGAACGCGGTCGGTCCAATTGATTGTTGCGACTGGCGCAGGGCTGCTTGTGATACCGCTTGTGCTGGATGAATTTGGTATCAATGTTGACGTTATGCCCGCTCTTCTGGTGCTGGCTTGGGCTCTGTTCGGCTTTCAAAAAATCAATAAAAAATACTACAGCAGCGATGTCGACGCGATGACAACCAATGCGATTGCTTCCGACAATCCGAACGAGGAGCGCGATGTCTACGCGCTCAAGATCGCCAATCTGGCGGAAATGTCGGAAGATTGGTCGGCCCGCGAGATCGGGGAGTTCGTCAATACGCTGATCACCTATGTCAAAGGCCCCGGCGAAGCGGGCGATATTGCTTTTGAGCGTGACATTCTGGTCTGGTTCTCTCCGCGCATGAACACCGATGATTTGGAACGTCACGCCGATGGCTTGGCCTTGATGCTGAAGACCGCAATCAATTACGATTGGCAATCGTCCAACAGCGCCCCCGCGCTCGGCATTGACACCAATTACGATCTGTCAGTGGCGTTGCGGATCAAGAAAGCGATGCAGGCAGCGGAAGAGGCCGCGAACCGCGGGGCTCGATTTATCATCAATGACGCTGCGCACCTGGAAGCGCGAAACACGCGTCTGCAGCTGCTTCGCGTGTTGGAAAAAGGACTGCGCGATCGGGATATCGGCGTTGCTTACCAACCCAAGATTGATTTGGCCTCGGGCCGGATTGTTGGTGCCGAAACGCTGATCCGGTGGCAGCCAAAGGGCGAAGGTTATATCAATCCCCAGGAATTGGTGCTGGCCGCAGAGGCGGGCGACCGGATCAACGAACTGACCCTCGTCGTGATGGAAAGCGCGCTGGTTGACGGAAAGCAGGCGCTTGCGCTGGACCCACGGTTCAAGCTGGCGGTGAATATGTCAGCCAAGAGCCTGTCGGACACGCACCTTTTGTTCGACATTATGACGATGCTCGGCCGGCACAATTTTCCGCCGGAGAACCTGACGCTCGAACTGACGGAGACCGCAAAGCTCGAAGACCACCGGATCGCCCCGGCGATTGCTGCGCTGAAGGCGCGCGGCATCAGTCTTTCGATCGACGATTTCGGCACCGGTGAATCGAACCTTGATTACATCGAGAAATTGCCGAGTTCCGAGCTCAAGATCGACAAGCGTTTCGTGCAGCACATGGCGACCTCTGAGGAAAGCCGTGCCGTGGTGCGGGCGACGATCGAAATTGCCCATTCGCTCGGAAAAATCGTGGTGGCTGAAGGCGTCGAGGACATCTCGGTCGCAGCCACATTGCGCGCGATGGGGTGTGACCAGGCGCAGGGTTATCTGTTCTCTCCAGCGATCGCCATGCCCGAACTGCTCGCGATGATGGGGGGAGGGCGGACTGCAATTTACGGTTGATTAAGGTTAATAAAGTGTTAAACAGATCCTACAGCCTTTGGCGCTGATAGGAGAAAAATCATGTGGAGCATGTGGGGATATATGTCGCACCTGTTTGGCAGCCGCTAAACCTGAGTGCCTTCAATCCATTAAGCCCCGGGAAACCGGGGCTTTTTTATTGACCTGCGTGTCTTTGTCCGTTTTCGTACCCCGCGCGGCACCGTGATGATTCAAACCGCGTACGCGCCGGCCCAAGCTCATTTGCAAATTGGAAACCAGCAAGTTTCGCCATGGTCGGCGACGCAGAAGGTAGGTGCGCTTTTCGACTTTTAGTGGCGCGCTGAACGCCGCTGGTGGGATCGCGATCAATCGTGCATGTGAACCGCGACGCTACAAGCCCTCGGCTTCGCAGTAGTGTTGAAAATCAGTGGTGCGATACGCCGTAAATCTTGCTCTAGCGGTTAACACGTCAAGGGTGAGATTGCCCGAAACCGAGGGTCCTCTGGCGGAGACCGCTGAACCTTTCAGGCGATGCACGTCCATCGCAAGCAGCCATGACTGCTCTTAGGTGTTCCGGCCTCAACGGGAGAATGGCGTAGTTCAGCGATCAAACCGCTAGCGCCTCTGCGCAAAGTGAGATTGATGCCCATTGCAGCGCTGAAATCTCGCGCAAATGCGAGGTCCAGTCCCGAGCCGTTCACGTTGGCGTCAAGCCGCGTTCCGACCGCGAGAGCGCTTTCGATTAACCCCTCGGGGATGCCCTTCGCAGGGGCCCTAACGAGTTTACCGTGCAAGGCAGCTACACCCGTTGTGATGTCAGCGGGGGCACTGCCTTCAATGAATATGACGGGCATTTGAGCCGCCCGATTCGTATTTCGGGCAGGGCGCGGCTGGATCGGACCATTGGTGAACAAGGCATCGCCGTCTCTGAAAACGTCGCCGAGGATGCCAAGCACGGGGCCGCCCTCTTGCTGGCGGGTCATTGGTTTGACTGGTTGTCTGCGTCGTCCCAGGCACAGGTCGATCAGGCAGCGGGCGCGAGACAGCGTCGCAGAGCAGATGGCAGCACTCGAAAAACTGCGCCGCGGCTTTCAGCTTGGCGAGATCGATCTGGCTGACCTGCTGCTGGGCGAACAGATGGTCCACGGCGCCTCCCGGATCGAGGCCGAGGCCCGAACAGGAGCAGTGCTTGCAATTGCAAGGCTGCGGATCGATGCGCACGACCTTTAGCTGAATGATTGACCTGGCCTGCAAAGCAGCGCTGGGTTGCAGCGGGCCAGTACATTACAACATCCGCACCTTACCACTCGGCTTGGAAATAGAGGAGGAGCTTACCCATGGAGCTTGAAAGTGCCCATCCCGACGATCCTCACTACGTCCACCGCACCGGCTGGCTGCGCGCAGCGGTGCTTGGGGCCAATGACGGGATCGTGTCGGTCTCCTCACTTATTCTCGGGGTGGCGGCGGCCACGCCCGATCCGCAGGCGATCCTCGTGGCTGGAGTTGCCGGGCTAGTGGCTGGCGCGATGTCGATGGCGGCGGGCGAATACATCTCGGTATCCTCGCAGCGCGATTCCGAACAGGCCGATATTGCCCGTGAAAAGCAGGCGCTGGCCGACACGCCAGAACACGAGCTTGAGGAACTGGCCGCGCTGTATCAGGCCCGCGGTCTGAGCGCCGAGACCGCGAACATCGTGGCGCGCGAGCTGTCTGCGCTCGATCCGCTGGCAGCGCACGTGCGCGACGAACTGGGCCTGACTGATCATCTTGCGGCCCGACCGTTGCAGGCCGCACTGGCATCGGGCGTCACCTTCAGCGTGGCGGCTGCAGTCCCGGTGGTGGCGGCCTATCTTGCGCCAGCGTCAGCGATCATTCTGGCAGTCCTCATCGTTTCTGTCGCGGCGCTCGCCATTCTTGGCGCGCTGGGTGCAAGGGCCGGGGCGGCGCCGATTGTGCCAGCGGTGCTGCGCGTGGTGGGCTGGGGCATCTTTGCGATGGCCATCACTGCTGCGGTCGGGTGGCTGTTTGGCGTGAGTGTCTGAGGCGCGGCGCCGCACATTGAACGTGTAAGCAACTGCTTATCGCGACCTGTATAAGCGATCCGCCAATCGCGAAGTTTGGCGTGATCACCAACATCCCGGGTGCCCAAGCGCAATAGCCTTCCGTCATCCGACAATAGGCGCGCGCCGCAAAAAGGAAGCACCGCCATGACGATCACCGCTCCGCCTGTCCACCGCCGCCGCTGGGACCTCGTGGTCAAGATCACGCATTGGTCGATAGCGGCCGCCGTGCTGGCCAATGCTGTTTTCACAGAGGAAGGATCCGGCCCGCATATCTGGGTCGGTTACGGCCTTGCCGCCATTCTGGGCTTGCGCCTGCTGTGGGGATTGATCGGTCCGGCTGAAGCGCGCTTTGGCGCGTTCTGGCCAAGCCCCCGCAAGGCGCTGGCCCACCTGCACGAAATCCGCTCCGGCACGCCGAGCCATCACAAGTCGCATAATCCGCTGGGCGCGTTCATGGTCTATGCGATCTGGGGCTGCCTCCTCACCATCATCGCCACGGGAATCGCCATGGCAGGCGTGCCGCCTATGAGCGCCGGCGAGAGCACCGAGACCCATGGCAAAGCTTCGGCCTTAGTGACCGGTGACGAGCGCGACGACAATCACGGGGAGGGCGGTGAAGGCGAAGAGGAAGGCATATTGGGCGAAGTTCACGAGACCGCTGCCAATCTGCTGTATATCCTCATCCTGCTGCATCTGGCCGGCGTGGTGTTCGAAACCCGGCGCAGTGGCAAACAGGTTCTGGTGGCGATGTCGCCCGTGCACCGGTAGGCAAAACCGATGGACACACGAGCACGCAAGCTGGAGCGGAAGGCCACGGGGATGACGATCCTCGTCGCCTTGCAAGCCCTGGCAGCAACCTTCTTCCTCGCTGACCTGATTGGTGACCTGCTGGGCGGTGAGCTTGGTTTTCACATCATCGTTGAGGCGCTGGCCGCCTTCGCCCTGATCGCTGCCGTGGTGCTCGGCGCGCTCCAGGTGCGCGGTTTGATTGCGGCAGCACGCCGGGATGAAGCTGCAATCGCCGCCGCCAAAGGTGCGCTGGCTGACCTAATCCGGCTGCGATTTGACGAATGGCGGCTGACACCAGCGGAAGCGGATGTGGCGCTGTTTGCGCTCAAGGGCTGTGACATTGCCCAGATTGCGGGCCTGCGTGGATCGGCACATGGGACGGTGCGTGCGCAGCTTGCGCGGGTCTATGCCAAGGCAGGGGTCGAAGCACAGACGGAACTGATTGCCTTGTTCCTTGAAGAGTTGATCGATGCCCCGATGACGTAATTGGAAGAGCTACGGACCTCTGGCCGCAACGATTTAAGCGCGGAAAGCAGACAGTCGTGTTCCCACTCATCTCCCGTAAAAAGCAAAGTCGCTCTACGATCCCGATACCGGATGGGCAGCAATCGCACCAATTTCGCTCTCATCGGAAAATCTTGATGCGATCCCTTTGCCGCTATTCGCAGCAGGCTGTCCCGAATAACGGCAAAAAGGAACGCGATACATCATTTGCCAGCGGGCGTGGTGCCTTATTGTTCGCGCCGTTTCTGGCCAAATCGGCGCGTGCGAAGCCGACGGACGATATCCATCCTGAGCCCTAACACCGCCATCAAGCCAATCAGGGCGATGACAAAGGTGCCCACAACAAGGTTCAGTCCCAGCCGCCCGATCGGAAAGAGAAAGTTCCACTTGTGAATGAAGCTGAACACCAGACGTTCGGGCTTCTCGCGATCGGCCACGCGGTCGACCAGCACCCCCGTCCCGGTATCGACGAACAGGCTGGCGTTGACCGGCGCACCATAATCGACCCGCCAGACCGGTAGGCGCTTATTGCGGAAATCGTATTCGTGGCTGAAGCGGGTGACCAGTTCGGTTCCCGTCACGGTGCTGTCAGACTCGCCGGTGAAACGCCGGGCGATATCAAGGGCGAGGTCCTTGTCACCGGACTGCGCCACGTCGCCGGTGGCCGCATTGACGTAGATTGCCGGGCCATCGGGCTTGATCCCGGCGAACCGCGCCTCGCGGATTTCCGCATCGGTGGTTGGGACATTCGCTACGGCCTGCGCAGCCATCATCGCGGCATGGTCGTGTCCGTCCATACCGTCAGCGGACTTTGCCGCGGCAGGGCCATGATCGTGTTCGCCGCCTCCCATCGCACCTTTCGGTGGCGCAAGACCAATGCGGTAAAGCGGCTGTCCATCGGCGCCCTCGACCAGCGCAACCGAGGCCACGTCGCGCCCCTTCGCGATCAGCGCCCAGTCGTCCTCGACCGGCCACTTGCCGCTGGCCACATTCACGGGCTTGCCCCTTGTGAACTGGCTTACCGGCGGGACGAGGGCCGACTGGACAAGGTGATAGATGCCCGAAGCCGAGAACATGATCAGCGGCAAGGCCAGCACATAGCCTGCCATCCGATGCCACCCCCGGCTACCCGGCAAGCGCTTCTTTCGGCGGACTGTCACCAACATGGCGATACCGGTCAGGGCCAGCGCCAGCAAACTGCCTACCATCAGGCCGATAACCACCACCCGCAGCCAATCCATACCGCTCGGCACCCATTCCCAAGTGTGAAGCGCGCGGAACACGGATTGCAGCCGTTCTTTCGTGCTATTGTTGACCGCTGCAAGGCTTGAGGTCTCAGTGTGGACGAAGGCGGTTAAGCCGTCATCACCTGCAAACTCGAGTTTCCACACGGGCAGCAGGCGGTTGACCCATGGGTAATCGGCGTCGAATTCAGTCTGTAATCTGGCCGAAGTGATCGGCCTTTCGGTCGCCAGGTAATGGCGGGCAAGGAATTCCGCTTGCGCTTGGTCCCCGCCGGCCACCTCGCTGCCATCGGCAGGGCGGAAATAGCGCCGCTCGGTCAGAGTGGTGCCGGTCACTTGCCACAGCACGCCGCCATCGGCGGCAGGCACGGTTTTGACGGCCACCGCCTGACGGATGCCCTGTTCAGCCAGCGTCTCGGCAATCGGCCGCGCCCCTTCCAACGCGACCGCCGCCGGCGGTGGCATGAATTGCGCCTGCTGCGGGCCGAACAGCACCATCGCAATGTGGGTGAGCCCGGAAAGACCCCACACCAGCAGGCTGATCCCGCCAATCAACCCCAACCACTGATGCTTGGAGTAGGACCAACGCGCCGTTTTGTTTTTCATGCTCATCGCGCCCTCCTTCAAAATCGTGCGCGCAGGCCGCCGAATACGGCGCGCCCTTGCCCGGGGGTGTAAATCGCTTCGTTGGTGAGGCGCTGATTGGCGTTGGTCGTCACGTTGGAGATGAACACCGTATCGAACAGGTTTTCGACCGATCCGAACAGTTCGATACCATCGGTCAGCGTGACCCCGGCGGTGATCTGGACGGTTTCGTAGCCGGGCGCGCGTTCGGTATTGGCGTAGTCTGCCCACGGCCCGTCAGGTATCCAACGCAGAGTGGTGGAGAGGTAGAACCGGTTCACCTTATCAAACCGCGCCTCGGCAATCAGCACATGGCGCGGCACCCCGGCGAGCCGGTTGTCGGCATAGACCGCGTCATCGTTGAAGGTGAAGTCGTTGAGGGTGTAGGCTGCACTCAACCGTAGCGCCTGACCATTTGCTTCCAGTGCCGCCTTGAAGGGCCGCACGTCGAGCCCAAATTCAAGACCTTGGTGGATGGTGCGGCCCCCGTTGGTGGTCACCGTCACAAGCCCGCGCGCACCCGGGACGGCGAGGTCGAGAAATTCATTCTCCAGTTCCGCCCGGTAAAGTGCGATATCCCAGGAGACGATGCCTGCTTGTCCGCGCGTGCCGACCTCGAACACCGTCGCACGTTGGGGGTCAAGGGGGGCAAACGGGAAGGCGCCGCCCGAAGTCAGATCGGACAGGCTCGGCGCTTCGAAGCTGCGGCTGATATTGCCGAAAATCTGCACATCAGGGGCAGCATCCACCAGCAGACCGATGCGGGGGTTGAACTGGTCATATTCGCCCCGGCCCGTTACCGCGTTAAGGACTGCGGTAACATCACGGGTGGCGCGGACATATTGCCCGCCTGCGACCAGCGTAACCGCATCGGTCAGACCAAGATCAGCCTGACCATAAATGGTCAGCGTATCGGCATCCTGATCCGACCGGGTGCGCAGCGCCCCGCGCTGACCGGAATCGTTGACGAAGGTTTTCGCATCGTTGCTGGACGCGGCGTAGATGGTACCCAGTTGCCAGCGGCTTTGATCGGCCAGAAACGGCAACGCGCCGGAAAGGCGCGCCGAAGCCCCGACCTCATCCTCACCCTGCACGATAATCCCGGCAAACCGCGTTATGGCATGGTCCAGATTGCGGCGTGCATACCATGCACCCAGTTCCAAGGCGGTGCTGCCCAATTCAATCACCGTAAGGTTTGAAACGCGATAGACGTCGAGATTGCGGTCCCAGTCGTCGGCCACCGGGCCAGGATCGATGATGACCGGTCCCGCCGTTACCGGCCGTCCGGCAGCGCGCGGATTGGCGAGCGCATCGGCCAACCGAAGGCTGCCTGCCAGCTCGAAATTGTCCGACAATGCTGTGGCGTAGAAGCGGGTCTCGATGGTGTCTGACACCCGCCAGCCGAGGTTTGCATGGCCATAAAGGCTGCGCACGTCGCTGTGCTCGCGGTAGCCATCGCTGGTGAGGCCGGTAATCCCGCCCCAGTAATCGACATCGCCGGTGGTGCCGGCGACCGAGGCATTGGCGCGGAAGGTATCGAAGCTGCCGCCTTCGGCGCGCAAGGCAACGGGTGCACGCGCTGTGCGCCCGGTCGGGCTGACAACATTGACCGCGCCGCCGAGCGATGCCGCGCCGAAACGTAAGCCATTGGCGCCCTTGAACACCTCAAGGTAGCGGATGGTCAGCGGGTCAACCTCCTGAAACTCGGTTGCGCCCGATGCGCGGCTGATTGGCACACCATCGCGCAGCACGGTCAGCCCGCGCCGCTCGAAGCTGGAGTTGAGGCCCGAGCCGCGGATCGAGATGCGGCTTTCGCGCTGGGCGCTGGTGTCAGCGAACACGCCGGGGGTTAGTTCCAGCACATCGCCGATCGACTGGGCGAAGATATCGGCAAAGCCTTCGTCCTCGACCAGCCCAGTGGCACCGGGGACGCGTTCAAGCGCGCGGCGCGCGGCCTCCGGTGTGGGCGCGGTGGGCGTGCCCTGAATGCTGGCGGTGACGATGATCTCGTCTTGGCGCTGGCCAATGCCCTGCGCTTGAAGCGGTGCGTGGAATGCGATGCTGGCAGCAGCAAGCGTAGTGGCGCTCAGGAGCGAGCGCCGCAAAGCGATGTATTGCATGGTAAATTTCCGTATATCCGTCAGCGCGGCCCGCAACTGGGGCGCAGCGCCTGAGCAAAATGGGTCCGCGTACCCGCCAATTGGGCGGGTAGGTGGATCGCAGCGGTCAGACGGAGGGGAGGGGCGGCCCGCGCAAATGCGGGCGCAAATGGCTTACGTCCTTGATGGGAAGCACAGGTAACGGCGCCATGCCAATAAGCAGAATGAAAACAAGCGCCGTTGCCAGCAGCACCGGATCGGCGCCGCCAATTGCCAGGTGTCCTAGGCCGGAGAACGCGCAAGGTTGGCCGTTGGTGTTCTCCTGCCCATGCTCACCACTGGCCTTGCGATTGTCCGGAATTGCGATTTGCATCTGCATTGGCACGCCGGAGGCATCGGCGCAGATCGTCACGGTCAAAAACCGCTCATCGCTTGCTGAGATCATGAACCCTGCCGGCACCAGCGCTTTTATGGCCAGGGCAACCGAAAGCAACAGCAGCATCAGCCGTGCGCGTTTGCGGTTAAGGGAGCGGGGCGGAGACATGTTCGGCCAGCCCCTAGCTCAGCAATTTGCTGCTGTCATCGGGCAATAAGCGTGCCTCTTCGTCCAGAAACGTAAAGGATCATTTCACCTGGTTCGGTACAAGGTACACGGCCCGTGTACACAGTTCGTCATTGTACCTTACAAACTTGGTGCGGTTACACGCAGCATTGCCGCGCGCGTTACAATGACCGACCCGTTGAAGCTTTTGATCCCGGTGCTGGAACCAGCGCCTCCACGGCGAGCGCTGGCGCATGAGGAGCAGCGCGCAAAAAATTTGGTCGGGGAGAGAGGATTCGAACCTCCGGCCCCTGCCTCCCGAAGACAGTGCTCTACCAGGCTGAGCTACTCCCCGACCGTGTCGGCTCCGTAGGGCTTAAATCCCCCTGCGGATCGAGGCAAGGCGCGCCCTATAGGTGTGGATGAGCACAGTGGCAAGCAGGCAATTGCGGCTTATAGTGGCCGCCATGGCCAGCACCGCGATTCCTCATCCTTATTCCACCACGCCGCATCCCGAGCAGCAATATCTCGATCTGATGCGGACCATCTGGGAGACCGGCAGCGAGCGCGCTGATCGCACCGGTGTCGGTACGCGATCGATGTGCGGCGCGATGTTGCGGTTTGACCTGGCAGGCGGCGCGATGCCGTTGCTCACCACCAAGCGGGTCTATTGGAAAACCGCGACACGAGAATTGCTGTGGTTCCTGACAGGATCGACCAACATCCGCCCGCTGGTGCTGCAAGGCGTCAAGATCTGGAATGAATGGCCGCACGCAGCGTATGTGCGCGAAACCGGCGATGCCCTCAGTCTTGAAGACTTCGTGGCGCGGATTGCTGACGATGAAGCCTTTGCATCCCGGTGGGGGGATCTGGGCCCGGTCTATGGCAAGCAGTGGGTCGATTGGCCGACCTTCCGTTACCGGTCCGACGGGCTTTACGAAAAGGGCGAGGGCATCAATCAAGTCACACAGGTGATCGAATCGCTGCGCACCAGCCCCGGCAGCCGCCGCCATATCATCGAAGGCTGGAACGTGGCCGAGCTTGACCGCATGGCGCTGCCCCCATGCCACAAGACCTATCAATTTCATGTCACCGGTGAAGGGGCCGAGGCACGGCTCAATTGCCTGCTCTATCAGCGCAGTTGTGACGTTGCGCTTGGCCTGCCGTTCAACCTTTGGTCTGCGGCGCTGCTCACGCGCATGATCGCGCAGCAGGTTGACATGTTACCGGGCGAGCTGGTTTGGGTGGGAGGGGACGTGCACCTTTACCTCAATCACGCGCATCTGATTGAAGAACAGCTTGGTCGCCAGCCACAGGGACACCCCCGGTTGGAGATCCTGCGCCGGCCCGAAACAATATTCGGATATGGAATCGAAGATTTTGTGGTGCATGATTACGCCCCGATGCCTCCGATCAGCGCACCTGTTGCGGTTTGATGAAGCGGCCTTTGCCGCGCTTGACCACCACCCGGTGTTGAAATAAAAATACGTATTCAAGCAATGATCGCTCCGGCACGGCCCGGTGCGCGCAAGCGGAGAGCACATGGATGGCCGAACCAGCGAAACCGGCGGACAGCAATCAGCCAGCGCTTGCGCTGCATGTTCCCGAACCGCGCTACAGGCCGGGCGATGTTGCGGACTTTTCGCATATCGACATTGGTGAACCGGGCGCCTCGCCGCGTCCCGATGAGAGTGTGCACCCCTCTGCGATTTCCGATCTGGCCTACGGTCTGATCCGTGTTCTTGGCGATGACAATCAGGCGCATGGGCCATGGAATCCGCGGCTTGATCCCGAAACCCTGCGCACGATGCTGGGCCACATGGCGATGGTCCGCGCATTTGATGAACGCATGTTCCGCGGGCAGCGTCAGGGCAAGACCAGCTTCTACATGAAGTGCACGGGCGAGGAGGCGACCTCGATCGCACCCGCGATGGCGCTGGCCAGCGATGACATGGTGTTCCCGTCCTACCGGCAACAGGGCATCCTGATCGCGCGCGGATACCCGCTGCTCGAAATGATCAACCAGATCTATTCAAATAAGGCTGACAAGCTGAAGGGCCGTCAGCTGCCGATCATGTATTCGAGCCGCGAGCACAGCTTCTTCAGCATTTCCGGAAACCTTGCCACCCAATGCCCCCAAGCCGTGGGCTGGGCGATGGCTTCGGCGATCAAGGGCGACAGCCGCATCGCCGCGACCTGGGTGGGTGAGGGCAGCACGGCCGAGGGTGATTTCCATGCCGCCTGCACGTTTGCGGCCGTCTACAATGCGCCGGTGATCCTGAATGTCATCAACAACCAGTGGGCGATTTCAAGCTTCTCAGGCTTTGCCGGAAGCGAGCGGACCACCTTTGCGGCGCGCGGCCTGGGTCACGGGATCGCCGCGCTCAGGGTGGATGGCAATGACGCCTTGGCCTGCTATGCCGCCGCACAGTGGGCCGCGAACCGTGCCCGCGGCAATCATGGCCCCACACTGATCGAATACTTCACCTACCGCGCGGAAGGACATTCGACCTCCGATGATCCTTCCGGCTACCGCAGCGCACAGGAGCGCGAGGAGTGGCCGCTGGGCGATCCGGTGACTCGTCTCAAGAATCATCTGATCGCGCTGGGCGAATGGGACGAAGAGCGTCAGGCGGCGATGGATCTCGATTGCGCCGAACTGGTGAAGGCGACCACCAAGGAAGCCGAAAAGAACGGCATCCTCGGCCACGGCCTCCACCACCCGTTCCACACCATGTTTGAAGATGTTTACGAAGAGTTGCCCTGGAACCTCGAAGAACAAGCCGACCAGGCGATCCGTGAACGCATCACGAAATTCGGTAGCGAAAGGCCCTTCGGATGAGCGAGGATATGGCACCCGTGACCGAACCGGCTGTGACAGAACGCCGCATCAACATGATTGAGGCGATCAACGAAGCGCTCGACATCATGCTCGCCCGTGATCCCAATGTGGTGATCATGGGCGAAGATGTCGGCTATTTCGGCGGCGTGTTTCGTGCGACGGCTGGCCTTCAGGCGAAACACGGCAAGAACCGCGTGTTTGATACGCCGATCAGCGAGTGTGGGATCATCGGGGCGGCTGTGGGCATGGGGGCCTATGGCTTGCGCCCCGTGCCGGAAATCCAGTTTGCCGATTACATTTATCCCGGACTCGATCAGCTGATCTCGGAAGCGGCGCGCCTGCGCTACCGCTCGGCGGGTGATTACATTGCGCCGCTCACCGTGCGCTCGCCCTTTGGTGGCGGCATCTTTGGCGGTCAGACCCACAGCCAGAGCCCGGAGGCGCTGTTTACCCACGTTGCTGGCCTCAAGACGGTGATCCCAGCAACGCCGCATGATGCCAAGGGGCTGCTGATTGCGGCCATCGAAGACAATGATCCGGTGATCTTCTTCGAGCCCAAGCGGATCTACAACGGGCCGTTCTCTGGCTTCTATGACAAGCCGGTTGAACCGTGGAAGAAGCATGAAGGCAGCGTCGTGCCGGAAGGGTATTACAAGATCCCGCTCGGCAAGGCGCGGACCGTTCGTGAGGGCGCGGAATTGACCGTGCTGGTGTATGGCACGATGGTCCATGTGGCCGAAGCCGTGTGCAAGGCGAAGGGCGTGGATGCCGAAATCCTCGATCTGCGCACGTTGGTGCCACTCGACATCAAGGCGATCGAGGCTTCGGTGGAAAAGACCGGACGCTGTCTGATCGTCCACGAAGCCACCCGCACCAGCGGGTTCGGTGCCGAACTCTCCGCGCTCGTGACCGAACGCTGTTTTTACCACCTCGAAGCGCCGGTTGAACGCGTCACCGGTTTCGACACGCCCTATCCCCACAGTCTCGAATGGGCCTATTTCCCCGGCCCCGTCCGCATCGGCGAGGCGATCGACAAGCTTCTGAAGGACTGACCCGACAATGGCCAAGTTCACATTCAATATGCCCGACGTGGGCGAAGGCGTTGCCGAGGCGGAAGTCGTCGAATGGCACGTGAAGGTCGGTGACCGGGTCGAGGAAGACCAGCATCTGGTCGACGTGATGACCGACAAGGCCACGATCGACATCGAAAGCCCGGTTGCCGGTACGGTGATTGCGGTTGCAGGCGAGGTGGGTGACACCATCGCCATCGGCGCGATGCTGTTGGTAATCGAGGTCGAAGGCGAGGGTGAAGCCTCGGAAGAAGACGCCGAAGCGGCTGCCGGGCAGATCGAGGACGACATGTCGGACGCCGATGGCGCCGATGGTGCGTCTGCGCCGACGCCGGAAACCGTGGCCGAACGCATTGAGGTTGAAAACCCTGACGCATCGGATGCGGATGACGCGCATGCGGCCGATCCTCACCCGCAGCCGATCCCCGCTCCAACTCCTGCACCCGAACCGAAACCCGGTGCGAAGGTGCTGGCCTCTCCCGCCGTGCGCCAGCGCGCGCGCGATTTGGGGGTTGATCTGGCGGAGGTAAAGGCAGCCGAAGATGGCCGCGTGCGTCATGGTGATCTCGACGCCTTCCTCGCTTACAACGCGGGAAGCGGTTTTGGCGCTGCAGGTAAAGCCCGCGAAGACGAAGCGATCAGAGTAATCGGCCTGCGCAAGCGCATTGCCCAGAACATGGCCGCCGCCAAGCGCAACATCCCGCACTTCACCTATGTGGAAGAATGCGATGTCACCGCGCTTGAAGAACTGCGCGCGCAATTGAACGCCGCGCGCGGCGACCGGCCCAAGCTGACCCTGTTGCCGCTGCTGATCACTGCGATCTGCAAGATGGTGCCCGATTTTCCGATGATCAACGCGCGCTATGATGACGAGGCCGGTGTGGTGACTCGCCACGGCGCGGTGCATCTGGGCATGGCGGCGCAGACCGATGCAGGGTTGATGGTGCCCGTGATCCGCGATGCGCAGAGCCGCAACCTGTGGCAGCTTGCCCGCGAAATCGGCCGTCTGGCCGAGGCCGCACGCACCGGCAAGGCAACGTCGGAAGAGCTTTCCGGCTCGACCTTGACGATCACGTCGCTTGGCCCCTTGGGTGGTGTTGCGACAACGCCGGTGATCAACCGGCCCGAGGTCGCGATCATCGGCCCCAACCGCATTATCGAGCGTCCGATGTTCATTTCCGACGGTGTGGGGGGCGAGCGAATCGCCAAGCGCAAGCTGATGAACATCTCGATTTCGTGCGATCACCGTGTGGTTGACGGCCATGATGCCGCGAGCTTTGTGCAAGGGATCAAGCGTCTGATCGAGACCCCGGCGTTGCTGTTGGTGGATTGAGGAAAAATATTGGGCCAGGGGGGTTTTGAGGGCGTTGACAGCCCGAAGCGACCGCCCTAATGGCGCTGCTCCACGAGCGGCACGGCAACGCCGGAACGCTCGAAAGGACAAGATGTGCGGGTGTAGCTCAGTTGGTTAGAGCGCCGGCCTGTCACGCCGGAGGTCGCGGGTTCAAGTCCCGTCACTCGCGCCACTTGTCCCTAGGAACGCCGTTACGGCACAGATCAAGGCGGGCTTTAGTCCGCCTTTTTCTTTGCCTGCAGCGCAGCCGCCGCGCTCCAGTGGCCGGTTTCCATCCAGATCAGAAAACGCTTCAACGGCAGCAGCCAGATCAGGCCGAGGACGACATAGACCACCGTCTGTGCGCCGCCCGACCAGTTTCCTATGATGCTGGGGGCATAGCGCGCGATCACTACGCCGTAGATTATCAGCAGGACGAACAGGCCGATGATGCCAAAAGGGATTCGCCAGGTCGGGGTTTCGCGCATCAGAGGCTTCCGTAAATCCGTGTGGGGGTGACAATGGCATCTAGCGCCACGTCGTGGGGTTCTGTCGGCAGGACGTCACAGGCTTGCCTGTCCCACGCCATCCCAATGGACAGCCTGGGCGGATGTTCCGCAAGCCAGCGGTCATAATGCCCGCCGCCCTGTCCAAGCCGCTCCAGCGCCGGGGTGAAACCGATCAGCGGCACGAACACGACATCGGGGATCACAGCGTCAGCCTTGGCCGAAGGTTGCAGCATTCCAAAAGGGCCGACCTCAAGATCACTTTCACCGTGGGGATCATCAAACTGGCGAAAGGTCATGGCCGCATCGCGCGCAGCAAAATGGGGGAGGGCGATAATGTGTCCCGCTTCATGGAAAAACCGTGCATAGGCGCCCGTCGGCGCCTCCCATGCCCCTGCGTGATAAAGGCCGATCACCGCATCTTTCGCGATGCGGGTAAGGACAGGCGCAGGGGGGCGATGAAACAGCAACCCGCGGATCTGATCGGGCAGGGCTTCGACATGCGTCTTGAGGGCAGCGCGCAATGTGGCGCGGAGTTCGGATTTTGTGGGCACGCGCTCTGCAACCTCAGTGTTAAAGCGGTGACCGGCCTACAGGGCCGCAAGCCCGACCGGGCGCCCGCAGCGATGCGGCCCGTAGGCCGCGTGAGCGAGGAACTTCAAGAAAAGGTGTGACGGAACCACCATGGGTCGTTTGCGCTAGAAATCCTCTGACGCGTTTTACGTCAGGTGGGCGCCATATGCCCAAGTTTTCCGGACGAACCAGCAAACAAGGGCAGGGACAGCTCCCATTTGGATTACTTATAGCCTCAGGGATGTTCAATCGGCTCGTGCCGGGCAGTCCCGCCACAGACATATCTAGGCGTTTGTGGCCCCGGCTTCAAGCGCCGCTGCACTGGCTTCGATACGGGCCGCCAGCGCTTCAAGCTGTTCGGCCAAAGCCGCGCCATCGGAGCACTCATCCACGGCCAGGTTTGACGTATCGGGCGTAATATTCGCGGCGTTCTTGCGTGCCGTTTCGAGATCGCTTTCAAGCTGGGCAATCGTTGCCCGCAGCACATTGGTTTCGTGCGTGTCTGCTTCCGACGAAGATGCATCCGTCGCGCGCACTGCCGATTTGCGCGCCTCTGCCAATTCATCGGCCAGGAACAGCGCCGCAAACAGAAGATTTTGCGCTTCCAACGGCGCGCGCGCCGCCCCAAGCAGCGCATATTTTTCGGCAATCATCGCGCCAAGACCCTCGATATGCGCTTCCTCGCCATCGGCGCAGGCGACGATATAAGTTTTGGGGCCGATGCCAAGCGTGACGTTGCTCATCGCGGGTCAGTGCTCATCGCGGGTCAGTCTTCCAGCTTGATAAGGATGTCATCAAGTTCGCGCAGGCTTTCCGCGACTTGTTCGCGCAACTTTTCGTGCACATTCACCAGCTCGACCACCCGTGCAGGGCCAGCGGCGGTCTTGCCTTCGATGCCGGCATCTGCATTGCGCGCCGCGTCAATGCGGGTGATCGCAGCTTCGATGCGGGCAAGCGCGGTGGCGATGCGGTCGGCGTTCATGGCCTTGAGCGATACCAACAGAATGCATGGCACGCAAAGGCTTGGGCAGGGCTGTTGATAAGTGGGCGGCGCCTTCGCGGGCGAGATAGAGCGACGCTTTGCGTGCGCATGGTTGACCTCCCCCTTGGGCTCGGCAATGGCACTGCCCACCGCGACCGGGGTCGAATCGCGCGCTTCTTGCGCGGCTCTCACCGGAAAACCGGATCGGCCAGCGCCCCGCACTTTGCGAGGAATGCCGCTGAAGCAGGAGAATTTCGTGCCGATTAGCCTGGATCCCGCCCGCCTTCAACCGATGGCAAATGCCATCCGCGCGCTTTCGATGGACGCGGTCGAAGCGGCCAATTCGGGGCACCCCGGCATGCCGATGGGCATGGCCGACGTGGCGACAGTGCTGTTTACCGGGCATCTCAAGTTCGATCCGGCGGCGCCGCACTGGGCTGATCGTGACCGCTTCGTGCTGAGCGCCGGTCATGGCTCAATGCTGATCTACAGCTTGTTATACCTCACCGGCTATGCCGCACCTACGATCGATGACATCCGCAACTTCCGCAAGCTTGGCAGCCCGTGCGCAGGCCACCCGGAAAACTTCATGCTCGAAGGCGTCGAGTGCACCACCGGCCCCTTGGGTCAGGGGCTTGCGATGGCGGTCGGTATGGCGATGGCCGAACGGCACCTTAATGCGATCTACGGCGACGATCTGGTCGATCACCGCACCTGGGTGATCGCAGGCGATGGCTGCTTGATGGAAGGCGTCAACCACGAGGCGATTGGCCTTGCCGGACACCTCGGTCTCGGGCGGATGAACGTGTTGTGGGATGACAATCGCATAACCATCGATGGTGCGACCAACCTCTCAACCTCCGAAGACATCAAGGCGCGCTACGTCGCAACCGGTTGGCACGTGACCGAATGTGATGGCCATGATTTTGTGGATATCGAACGGGCGTTGCAGGAAGCCAAGGCCGATCCGCGCCCCTCGCTGGTCGCCTGCCGCACCATCATCGGCAAGGGCGCGCCCAACAAGCAGGGCACCAGCGCCACGCACGGCGCGGCGCTGGGCGGGGCGGAAATCGCCGCAGCCCGCGAAACGCTGGGCTGGAGCGCCGAGCCTTTCGAGATCCCTCCCGAAATCGCCGCTGATTGGCACATGGCAGGAGAGCCAGGGCGCACCGCCCACGGCGCCTGGGCCGGACGGCTTGAAGCCAGCACACACAAGGCGGACTTTGAACGCCGCATGGCGGGCGACCTGCCCGAAGACTTCAGTCTGGAAACGCATATCAACGGTCTAATGGCCGCGCCGCAGAAGATTGCCACCCGCAAGGCGTCCGAAATCGCGCTAGGTGCGCTCAACCCGATGCTGGCCGACACCATCGGCGGTAGCGCCGACCTGACCGGATCGAACAACACGCTGGCGGGCGGCATCGGCCCCTTCAACCGTGACAATTATGCGGGCCGTTATGTCTATTACGGCATCCGTGAATTCGGCATGGCTGCGGCCATGAACGGCATGGCGCTGCACGGCGGCGTGATCCCCTATGGCGGCACCTTCCTGGTCTTCACCGATTATGCTCGCGGTGCCATCCGTCTTTCCGCCTTGCAGCACGACCGCGTGATCTATGTGATGACGCATGACAGCATCGGACTGGGCGAAGATGGGCCGACTCACCAGCCGGTCGAACATCTTGCCTCGCTTCGCGCCATGCCGAACCTGCTGGTGATGCGCCCCGCCGATGCTGTCGAAACCGCCGAGTGCTGGGACATTGCCCTGCGTCAGAACGACCGGCCGACTGTGCTGGCGCTCACCCGCCAGAACCTGCCGCAGCTGCGGTTGGAGCCGGGTGAGAACCTGTCGTCCAAGGGCGGCTATCGGATCAAGGCAGCCGGTGCGGCGCGCAAGGTGGTGTTCGTGGCGACCGGATCGGAAGTCGAACTCGCTTTTGCCTGTGCAGCGAAGCTCGAAGACAAAGGCATCGGGGCGGATGTGGTATCAATGGTCTGCACCGAACTGTTTGACGAACAACCGGACGCTTACCGCGCGGACCTGCTCCCGTCCGACGCTCTGATCGTTTCGATTGAGGCGGCGAGCACTTTTGGATGGCAGCGGTACACCGGCACCGGCGGCCTCACTATCGGCATCGACACCTTCGGCGCTTCGGCTCCGGCGAGCGATTTGTTTGCCCATTTCGGCTTTACCGTCGACAAAATCGTCCCGCAAATCCTGAACAAACTGAACAGCTAAACAGGAGCACTTCTTATGGCTACCAAAGTTGCCATCAACGGTTTTGGCCGTATCGGCCGGCTTGTTGCACGCGCAATTCTCGAACGCACCGATCACGATCTGGAACTGGTCGCGATCAATGATCTGGCCGATGCCAAATCAAACGCGCTGCTGTTTGCCTATGATTCGGTCCATGGCCGGTTCGACGGCGAAGTGACCGCCGATGGTGATGCGATCATCGTCAAGGGCAAGCGCATCGCCGTGACCAAGGAACGCGATCCCGGCAAACTGCCGCATGGCGACATGGGCGTGGACATCGTGCTGGAATGCACCGGCTTCTTCCAGTCTGACGAAGCGAGCCGTCCGCATCTGGCGGCCGGGGCCAAGCGTGTGCTGATCTCCGCGCCGGCCACGGGCGTCTCCAAAACCATCGTGTATGGCGTGAATCACGAAACGCTGACGGGCGAAGACATGATCGTTTCCAATGCGAGCTGCACGACGAACTGCCTCGCACCGGTTGCCAAGGTGCTGAACGACACCATCGGGATTGAACGTGGCTTCATGACCACGATTCACAGTTACACCAACGATCAGCGGATGCTTGACCAGATCCATTCCGATCTGCGCCGTGCCCGTGCAGGCGCGCAGAACATGATCCCAACCACCACTGGCGCTGCGCGTGCGGTGGGGCTGGTGTTGCCTGAATTGAAGGGCAAGCTCGATGGATCGTCGGTGCGTGTGCCCACGCCGAATGTGTCATTGATCGATCTGGTGTTCACCCCTTCGCGCGATACCACGGCGCAGGAAATCAACGCCGCGCTGAAGGCGGCGGCTGACGGGCCGATGAAGGGCGTGCTCGATTTCACCGATCAACCGTTGGTCTCCAGCGATTTCAATCACTACCCGGCGTCCTCTACTGTCGACAGTCTCGAAACCAGCGTGATGGACGGCAAGCTTGCCCGCGTGGTCAGCTGGTACGACAATGAATGGGGCTTCTCCAACCGCATGATCGACACCGCTGGAGTGATGGCGAAGTTCCTTTGATCCGATTTCACCAGCGGAGTTGACCGTGGCCACATTCAAAACCCTTGATGATCTGCCCGCCGATCTCACCGGCGAGGTGGCACTGGTGCGTGTCGATCTCAATCTGCCGATGAAAGATGGATCGGCAACCGATGTGACGCGGGTGGAGGCGGTGAAGCCGACGATCCTCGAACTCTCGGGGCGCGGAGCCAAGGTGCTGATGCTGGCGCATTTCGGGCGGCCGGGCGGACAGCGTTCGTCCATGCTGTCCACCAGCATGGTGGTGGGCGATGTTGAAGAGGTGCTGGGCAAGGAAGTGATGTTCATCCCTGAGATCACCGGGCCGGTGGTGGCGCAGGCGGTCGGCACCATCTTGCGCTCCGGGGACATAGGGTTGCTTGATAACACCCGGTTCTGGCCGGGCGAGGAAGCGAACGACCCCAATCTGGCGCAAGCGATTGCCGCGCATGGCACGCTTTACGTCAACGATGCCTTCAGCGCGGCGCACCGTGCCCATGCGACCACAGAAGGGTTGGCGCATTTCCTGCCCGCCTATGCCGGGCGCTCGATGGAAGCCGAGTTGAAAGCGCTGGATGCCGCTCTTGGCGCGCCGGAACAGCCAGTCGCGGCCGTTGTTGGCGGGGCCAAGGTTTCGACCAAGCTGGCCGTGCTCGAACATCTGGTGGGCAAGGTGCAGCATCTCATCATCGGCGGCGGCATGGCCAACACCTTCCTTGCCGCGCGCGGTGTCGATGTGGGCAAATCACTGTGCGAGCATGATCTGGCCGACACGGTGTCGCGGATCATGGATGAAGCCGACAAGGCAGGCTGCACCGTCCACCTGCCCTATGACGTCGTGGTGGCCAAGGAGTTCGCCGCCAATCCGGCGAGCTTGCGCACCTGCAACGTCCATGAGGTTGAGGCCGATGAAATGATCCTCGATCTCGGTCCGCAGGCGGTCGAAGCGCTTGCCGATGTGCTCAAAACTTGCCGGACGCTGGTATGGAACGGGCCGCTGGGCGCGTTCGAGACCGAGCCTTTCGATGCGGCGACAGTCGCCTTGGCGCGCACCGCGGCGGCATTGACCCTCGAAGGATCGCTCATCAGCGTAGCGGGCGGCGGCGACACGGTGGCGGCGCTGGCGCAGGCCGGTGCGTCCGATGATTTCAATTATATCTCAACCGCTGGTGGCGCGTTCCTCGAATGGATGGAAGGTCGCGAGCTACCGGGCGTGGCCGCTCTCGAAGCATAGCGTGGCGGAGGTTTCTGCGGAAATTGAGGCGCTCTCGCTCGGCATGATGCGCGCCTGGGTGGCGGGCGATGCCAAGGCGATGAAGAAGCTGATCGCCCGCGATTTCATGATGCTGGTTGGCAGCGTGCCACCACAATTGCTTGATCGGCCAAGCTTTCTTGCAGCGATGGAGCGCGGCTTCACCTGCACGCGCTTTACGTTCCGCGAAGTGATTGTGCGCCCTTACGGAAAAAGCGCATGGTTCGTGGCCGGCGCGGAACTCGAACTGGCGCTCGGTCCCAAAGTCTGGAGCGGCGGCTTTCTGGTGACCGACCTGTGGCGCAAAGGCGCGATCGGCGGATGGAAACTGGCCGAGTGCAGCCTTGGGCGGTTGGATCAAACGGATGGACTGGCAGCGTCACTCAGCCGCCTGCAATTGTGGAAGTAATCATGAGCGAGGCCGTCGAAACCAGTTACGGGCCGTTGAGCGTCATGCAGAGCGGTGAATTTGCCGGGTGGCGTTACTGGCAGGGCGATCCGTTCGAGTCCCGCTCCGGTCCGTTCTTTTACCGGCGCGAGGATGATGGCTCTTACACGAGCGCCTTCCGTGCCGAGGCGCGTCACATGAACGGCGGCGGCTTCATGCACGGCGGATGCCTGATGACCTTTGCTGATTTTGCGCTGTTCGCGATTGCGACCGATGTTCTGAATGGCGATCACGCGGTGACGATGAACCTTTCTGGGGATTTCCTGGGTTCGGTGGCCGATGGCGCACTGGTCGAGGCGCGGGGCGAGGTGACGCGGGGCGGCGGGAAGACGATTTTCGTTCGCGGGATCGTCACGGGCGATGGTCAACCGGCCCTGAGCTTTACCGGCATCATCCGGCGTCTTTCCAAACGCTGACAGCCTTGTGTCCGCCTTCGCGGTTGCAGCATTCGCAATGGCTGGCTAAAGGCTCGGGAAGGGGGATTTGCATACCTATGCATCGCTCCCCAAAGGGCCGCATCACGCACCGCTTTCGCGCCATTGGAGAACGCCGCAATGAACACCCGTGAAATGACTGATCGCATCGCCACGGGGCAGGGCTTCATTGCCGCGCTAGACCAGTCGGGCGGCTCCACGCCCAAGGCGCTGCGCGGTTACGGCGTGGACGACGGCGAGTGGTCGGGCGAAGACGAAATGTTTCAGGCGATCCACGCAATGCGCGCCCGCGTCATCACCTCGCCCTGCTTTGGCAGTGGCAAGGTGATCGGAGCGATCCTGTTCGAACGCACGATGGACGGCGAAGTGGACGGCCAGACCACCGCGAACGCCTTGAAGGCGCGCGGGATCGTGCCGTTCATCAAGGTGGACGAAGGCCTCGCCGATGAAGCGGACGGCGTGCAGTTGATGAAGCCGATAGTGAAGCTGGCCGCGCTGCTGGAAAAATCGGCCGCGCACGGCATGTTCGGCACCAAGATGCGTTCGGTCATCACGTCCGCCAACACCGCCGGTATCGCCGCCGTGGTCGCCCAGCAGTTCGCGGTAGCCCAGCAGATCATCGCCGCTGGCCTGATGCCGATCATCGAGCCGGAATACGACATCACCGCCGAAGACCGGGTGGAAGGCGAGGCGATGCTGCTCGCTGAAATCAACGCGCATCTTGATGCGCTGCCCGAAGGCCAGCAGGTGATGCTAAAGCTGTCGATCCCGGCTACGGCGGGCCTGTACACGCCGCTGACCCGGCATCCCAAAGTGCTGCGCGTCGTCGCGCTGTCCGGCGGCTTTTCGACCGACGATGCCTGCACTCGCCTGGCCCAGAACCCCGGCATGATCGCCAGCTTCAGCCGCGGGCTGCTTCAGGATTTGCGCAAGACCCAGTCGGATACGGAGTTCGACACGGTGCTGGGCAAGGCCATTGAACAGATCGCCAGCGCGAGCGTCTGAAGGCGGCCTTGCGCAGGTGAACAGGTGACAGCACCGCTCGGAAGGATTAGCGAGCGCGGCCATGATCCAAACACAGCTCTATCTCATTTCCCCACTCAAAGTGGATGGCGATTTTCCGCAACGGCTTGAACGGGCGCTGGTGGCGGGCAAGGGGCCCAAAAGCCAGCTTGTCACCGCGTTCCAGTTCCGGGTGAAGGGCATCGACAGCCACGAAGCCGCCGCCCTGGCAGAGCCGCTTCAGGCGATCTGCGCGGCGCATGATGTGGCGTTCATCGTCAATGATTCGGTGTCGCTTGCCAAGCGGTTGAAGGCGGACGGCGTGCATCTGGGCCAGAACGACGGCTCACCGCGGGACGCGCGCGAGGAATTGGGCCGCGAGGCGCAGATCGGCGTCACCTGCCACGCCAGCCGCCACATGGCGATGGACGCAGGCGAAGCGGGGGCGGATTACGTCGCCTTCGGCGCGTTCTACCCCTCCACCACCAAGGACAAGGCGCCGGACGCCGAGGTGCCCGATCTGGAATTGTTGCAGTGGTGGACGTCGATCTTTGAAATCCCCTGCGTCGCCATCGGCGGGATCACGCCGGACAATTGCAAGCCGCTGATCGAAGCCGGTGTGGATTTCCTCGCCGTGTCAGGCGCGGTGTGGAACGGCGATGAGGTTGCTGCGGTTGAAGCTTTTGCGAAAGCGATGCGGGAGTAGAGACCGGGGCTTCCCTAGGTGGCTTCGGCGCGCGGTTTGCCGGCTTTCGGGCGGTTTGCGTTCCGACACGAATGCCCGGAGTTGGGTGGATTGCTGAATGGCGGCTTATAGTCTTTAGTCGCCCAGAACGTATTCGTTAGTGCTGAAATCACGCACCAGAGAGGTGCCTACGGGCGAGTCGATCCATGCTATCCAGCTATCATCACAATTTAGCACGGCACCGATAGCAACATAGGCAGCTTCGCGCTCTTCGATCTCAACGTCAGTCGCTGATCCCATTCGACCGCGAATGCGCCAGCCACTGTCAGGATACTTATCGCCAATGGCGGCCATGTCTGGTTCTTCGCGATATAGGTATTCAACTGGCTCTAGTCCGTCCAGCACGCATTGATCGATGAGGCAGCGATCCCAGTATTGCCGATATTCGGCTGATGGCGGGGACGAATCCGGGTGTTTCCAGTTGATACTGATAATCTGGTGGCGCCAGAACACTACCTCATCGCCAGCCTTGAGAGGAGATGTTGGCTCATCAGGGTCATTGTCGAGAGAACCTCGAAGTGCCTCGTCATTGGCTTCGTCAACGATCACCCACATGCGTTCCGTCCCCCATTTTTCAATCTGATGGGGATAGTTGAATATCAGCATCACAATGTCGCCCTTGCTCACAGCGGCAATCTCAGCCGGTGACGGCAAAAAGTAGGTGTAGGGGGCTTCACGCGCTATCGGACGCGGATCACGAATATTGTAACCTATGGGTTCCATTCCAATGTTTTACCAATCGCGATCAATGGCGACAATGGGGTCGATTGCCGAACGGCGGCTTTTAAATTAGCAGCAGCTTTAGCGGACGCAGCGGGTCGGCCACGATCCCCGTCTGCACCAAAATTCTATCTGCTGGTGCCCACCCGCGTGCAGATCAGCTTGCTGAGGCTTCGGTCTGGGTTCAGTTTCTGAATGGTGTTCTCGCCGCGCACCCGGAAGCGTTGATCCTTTTTGGGGCCGCGCGTGAACACAAGTTCGGTGCCGCGCAGCAGGTAGATCCCGTTGCCGTCACGATTTTCGTAGCTTGAGGCCGTGCCGATCCGGAAGGCTTCTGCCGGAACCTCGACAAAGGCCTCGCCGCCGGCATCGCCCGGCAGCGCGCATTGCCACTCACCGTGCTGCAGAATACCGAGCGTGCCGCTAGTCGGGCTTCCTCGCGGGCGTGAGGCGTTGCGATCCTGCCCTTGCGCGCTGCCCGGCAGAAACGCCGCTGCCGCTGCGGCGCTGACAAATAGCAGAAATACGTAACGCGTCTTCATGATGGCGCGGCCTTTACCAGCCAGCACGCGAACTGGCCACGCCTTTCGGCTACGGTGGCATGGAAGTGCCCATTTGTGGCACATGTGCCTGCGCTTGCCCGGACCGGCGGGCTCGGCTATGGGCGCGCATCATTTCCGGGTCCGCGCCTCGCAGGCGCTGCGCCCGCTAATCCATTTATCGTCAAGCAGAAGGCCCACAGCCCCATGAAGATCAGCGGCGTCGATATCCGCCCCGGCAATATCATCGAATATGAAAAGGGCATCTGGAAGGTCGCCAAGATCCAGCACACCCAGCCGGGCAAGGGCGGGGCCTACATGCAGGTCGAAATGAAGAACCTGCAGGATGGCCGCAAGACCAATGTGCGCTTCCGCAGCGCCGATACGATCGAGCGCGTACGGCTCGACACCAAGGAACACCAGTTCCTCTATGCCGAGGGTGACGATCTCGTGTTCATGGACAACGACACCTACGAACAGATTTCGCTGCCCGGCGATCTGCTCGGCGATGCCCGCCCGTTCCTTCAGGACGGGATGCAGGTGAACCTGGAATTGTGGGACGAAAAGCCGATCTCTGTCGAACTGCCGTCGCAGATCGAAGCCGTGATCGTCGAAGCGGACGCGGTGGTGAAGGGGCAGACCGCCTCGTCAAGCTACAAGCCCGCGATCCTCGACAACGGCGTGCGCATCATGGTGCCGCCGCATATCGGCAGCGGCACGCGCATCATCGTCGATGTGTACGAGCAAGCCTATGTTGGCAAAGCGAACTGAGCGCGGATCATGGCAGCTATTTCCGGTCTGATCCGCGTCATGGAACGCGCCGCGCGTAAAGCGGGCGGGCGTTTGCGCCGCGACTTCGGTGAAATCGAACATTTGCAGGTCAGCCGCAAGGGCCCGGCCGATTTTGTCAGCAAGGCGGATATCCGCGCCGAGCGCATGCTCTATGACGAATTGCTCGCCGCCCGTCCGGGCTGGGGCTTCGTGATGGAAGAAGCGGGCGTGATCGAAGGCGATCCCGGTATGCCCCGCTGGATTGTCGATCCGCTCGATGGCACCACCAACTTCCTCCACGGGATCCCGCATTTTGCGATCAGCATCGCCGCGCAGGAACCCAAGCTTGATGGCAGCGGATGGGGCGATGTGGTCGCGGGCGTGGTTTACCAGCCGATCACCGACCAGACCTTCTGGGCCGAAAAGTCACGCGGCGCATGGTTGCAGGATGCGCGGCTGCGCGTCTCGGCCCGCTCACGCATGGCCGATGCCTTGGTGGCGACCGGCGTGCCGTTCTTTGGTCACGGCGATTTTGCCGAATGGAGCCGAATTTTTGGCGCGATCGGCCCTGAAGTGGCCGGGATCCGCAGGTTCGGTGCAGCCTCGCTTGATCTGGCCTATGTGGCGCAAGGGCGGTTTGACGGGTTCTGGGAAAGCGGTCTGAGCGACTGGGATACAGCGGCAGGCTGCCTGCTCGTCCGCGAGGCTGGCGGATTTGTCACCGATTTCCGGGGCCGGTCCGAACCGATCCATTCAGGGCAGGTCCTGGCGGCGAATGATGCGCTGCATTCCAAGCTGCACAAGCTTCTGGCGGGCGCACTGCGATAGGGATCAGGCGGGGCTGACGCGCTGTCAGACCCCGGTTTGGCGGGTCTAGCTTGTGGTTAGACCCCTGCTAGACCCCTGCTAGACCCCCTTTAGGCCAATGTTTCGCGTGAAACATTGCTACGGTTTGTGCATCAGCAGGCTTGATGCAGGCCGCACACCTCGCTAACAGCCTGCGCACCCGATCCGGCGCCCCTGTGGTGGAATTGGTAGACGCGCTCGACTCAAAATTGGGTTATACCTAAGAAAAGTAGGCAATTATCCAGCAAAACCAATGGTTTAGCTAAGGTCGAGACTCCGAAAAAGACTTACACAAGTCTTACACATTTTGGAGTTTTCGAAATGCCCGCTGAAAGCCATGTTTTGATGGATGGGGCGCTCCACGTTTACCGGCGTGAGGGCAGCCGTTTCTGGCAGTGCGCGACCTACCTTGGCAGCCGCAATCATCGGCAGACTACCAAGGAAACCAGCCTCGCCGCTGCCAAGGATTTTGCCCGCGACTGGTACATGGAGCGGTGCGTCGAAGATCGCCAACGCCGACGCGGTGGCGTCCGCTTGGCTGGCGCTCCCGCCCAGCCACAAAATGTCGAACCCGACTTGCCGATCGACCGGTCGGCCAGAACTGGGCGACCCCGCACGCCGACCGGCCCAACTTTCGAGGATGCCGCGACCGCCTTCGCCAATGAGTTCGAGGTCATCACCCTCGGCGAGCGCAACGCCGGATATGTGAAATCGAAGTCCGACATCATCCGGGTGCATCTCATGCCGTTCTTTGGCGAGACCGCGCTTGAGGACATCACCGCTGGCAAGGTGCAGGAGTATCGGTTGCACCGTCAGTCGTCGCGGATGGATGTGAAGACCGGCAAACCCAAGCGGCCCGCCCGAGCGACCCTGCACCACGAGATCGTGACGCTGCGCCAGATTTTGAAGACCGCCAATCGCAAGGGCTGGATTCCGGCGATCCCTGATATGTCCGCGCCCTACAAGACCTCCGGCAAGCTGGAGCATCGCGCCTGGTTCTCGCCCGAGGAATACCGGATGCTTTACGAGGCGACGCGCGAGCGGGCGAAAAACCCGCCCAAGCCGCGCTGGCGCGAAGTCTGTGAGACCTTCCACGATTATGTTCTGTTCATGGGGAACACCGGCCTGCGTCCGGATGAGGCGTCGCGGCTTGAGCTGCGCGACGTCAAGATCGTGGACGACGAATCGACGGGCGAGCGGATCCTGGAGATTGAAGTGCGCGGCAAGCGCGGCGTAGGCTATTGCAAGTCGATGCCGGGTGCGATCCTGCCGTTCGAGCGGGTTCGCAAGCGCAAACAGCTCAAACCGACCGACCGCGTGTTCGGCAAATCACCGCGCGAGTTGATGAACACTGTTCTAGACGAACTGAATCTGAAATTCGACCGCGATGGGCATATCCGCACCTGCTACAGTTTGCGGCATACCTATATCTGCCTTCGCTTGCTCGAAGGCGCAGACATTTATCAGGTCGCGAAGAACTGCCGAACAAGTGTTGAAATGATCGAAAAATACTACGGGCGTCATCTAAAGAACAATATTGACGCGTCTGCTGTCAATGTTCGGAAAGCCCGACCCGCACCAGTTGCCGCACGGAAGAAGGTTGTGAAACCAACGAAATAGGGTGAGTAGTTCGCTTTTGACATTGCACATTTTGATCGGCTCGCTATAGGCCTCTCGCAGCGCGGGCGTGGTGGAATTGGTAGACGCGCGGGATTCAAAATCCCGTTCCGCAAGGAGTGTGGGTTCGATTCCCACCGCCCGCACCATCCATGATAGCAGGCTCCGAAAAGTCCACCGCACGAGGGACAGGAGCCTGCATCAGCGGATCGCCTGGGGTCGCACGTCCCGCGCTCCGCTGCGCGAAATGACAATCGAACGAAATTGTCATGCTGGCACTTTGCAGCCCGTCCGGGCTGCGGCCATCGCCACAAATTGACCGAGCGAAGCGACAATATGCCTTTGGTGATTGATTGGCTATCGCTTTATCCATCATAATTGGCCTATATCGTGATCGATAGAAAGGTAGTCTATCGATCATGCGCTGGAATTGGCAACTTCCCGACTGGCCTGATTTCCGCTTCGACGCGGATCGCATCCGCGCGGCAGAAGAGCAATTTCTGAAAGGCTCCGGCGTTGTCGTCGGTGCGCTGCATCACCTTGACGC
This sequence comes from Erythrobacter sp. 'gip.4 top 5', assembly GCF_056495765.1. NCBI lineage: Bacteria > Pseudomonadati > Pseudomonadota > Alphaproteobacteria > Sphingomonadales > Erythrobacteraceae > Erythrobacter > Erythrobacter sp. 'gip.4 top 5'. The sequence continues at coordinate 1,909,008 of NZ_CP200270.1, forward strand.
CGATGAGCGCGATGGCCTGACCATCGAACTTATATCGCAGGAGGTCGTCGATAGCTCCGCCATTGAGGGCGAAATCCTCGACCGCGCCAGTGTCCAGTCGTCGCTCGCAAGGCACCTCGGCTTTGCCGCCGACCAGCGCCGCGCAAGTGCAGCGGAGGCCGGGGCCGCCGAACTCATGGCCGATGTCTATCGCAACCATGCTGCGTCGCTCGACGATCAGACCCTGTTCTCGTGGCACGCGATGCTGATGAACGGACGTCGGGATATTGCAGATTTCGGGCGCTACCGGACGCATGAAGACGCGATGCAGATCGTTTCGGGCGCGCTCCACGCGCCGCGTGTCCATTTCGAGGCTCCGCCCTCGGATGTCATTCCGATAGAAATGTCCCGCTTCATCGCATGGTTCAACGACAGCGCGCCTTCGTCACCGAACCCGCTTCCGGCGATCACCCGCGCCGCCATCTCGCACTTGTGGTTCGAGAGCATCCACCCGTTTGAAGACGGTAATGGCCGGATCGGGCGCGCCATTGCGGAAAAGGCACTGGCGCAAAGCCTGTCCGCCCCGACGCTGACGGCACTCGCGGAAACGATCCACCGGCACCGCAAAGCCTATTACACCGCGCTTCAGCTTGGCAGCCAGAACAACGACATTGATGCCTGGCTGGCATGGTTTGCCGATATTGTCATTGAGGCGCAGGCACGGACGATTACTCGCATCCGTTTCCTGATCGACAAGACGCGGCTGCTCGATCGATTGCGGGGCGAGATCAACGAACGGCAGGAAAAGGCGTTGATCCGCATGTTTCGTGAAGGGCCGGATGGCTTCGATGGCGGTTTGAGCGCCGGAAACTACCGGACAATCACCGGAGCCAGCCTGGCGACCGCGACACGCGATCTTGCCGACCTAGTTGAAAAAGGAGCGCTGATCCGCACCGGCGAGCGTCGTTATGCGCGTTATCATCTCGCTTCTCCAATCCAGCCGCTGCTGTTAGGCAGGGAATCACCGCTAAATCCCGAGTAAGCAATCTATGCCGAGAATTTTTGACAACATCGACAATGCTTTATTGCCTGAACTGAGCAAAGTCTTGTCAGTCTCAGAGCGTGCTGACTTTTGTGTCGGTTACTTCAATTTGCGTGGTTGGAGCAAAATTGACGAACACATCGAAGGTTGGTCTGGTCAGGATGGTAATGCTTGTCGCCTTCTAGTCGGAATGCACAAGTCACCTGAAAAAGGTTTGCGGGAAAAACTGGCAACTGCGTTCCATGATGACGGAATAGACAATGCCCGTGCGCTCGAACTCAAAAAAGAACTGGCGGAGGAATTCAAGGCGCAGCTTGCGCTTGGCACGCCGACCAACAGCGACGAAGCCGGATTGCGGCGTCTGGCACGCCAAATCCGCGCGGGGAAAGTTGTCGTCAAACTGTTCCTTCGCCATCCACTTCACGCCAAACTGTATCTTTTGCACCGGCCCGACCCGATCAATCCCAAGGTTGGTTTCGTTGGCAGCAGCAATCTCACTTTTGCCGGCTTGGCCTTCCAGGGCGAGTTGAATGTCGATGTGATGGATCACGACGCTTGCGACAAGCTGGCAGCGTGGTTCGAAGATCGCTGGAACGATCGCTGGTGCATCGACATTTCCGAAGAACTTGCGACGATCATCGAAGAAAGCTGGGCGGGTGAAACGCTGGTTCAACCCTACTATGTGTATCTGAAAATCGCCTATCACCTCGCCCAAGAAGCGCGACTTGGGCAATCAGAGTTCAGGATACCGGCCATTTTTGGCGACAAGCTATTCGATTTCCAGACCAGCGCGGTCAAAGTTGCAGCACATCATCTCAACAAGCGCGGCGGCGTCGTAATTGGCGACGTGGTTGGCTTGGGCAAGTCGATCATGGCATCAGCGTTGTTGAAGATATTGGAAGATAGCGACGGCCGCAGCCTCATAATTTGCCCAAAGAACCTTGTCGAAATGTGGGACGATTACGTCGAAACTTACAATCTATCGGCCAAGATCGTTTCGCTTTCGCGGGTCGAGAGCGAATTGCCAGATCTTCGCCGCTACCGAACCGTCCTGATCGACGAAAGCCACAACCTGCGTAACCGCGAAGGTAAGCGCTACAAGGTCATCGAGGATTACATCCGTTCCAATGACAGCCAGTGCATCCTGCTTTCCGCCACACCCTATAACAAATCGTTCATCGACCTGTCCTCGCAGCTTCGGTTGTTCATCGAGGACGACCAGGACATAGGCGTTCGCCCCGAGGCGATGATTCGTGCCATCGGTGGCGAAACCGAATTTGTTCGCAAGCACCAATGCGCTGTGCGTTCGATTCCCGCCTTTGAAAAGAGCAACCAGACCGACGATTGGCGCGAGCTAATGCGCCTTTACATGATCCGCCGGACGCGCGGCTTCATCCTTCAGAATTACGCGCAGACTGATGACACCAATGGACGAAAGTTCATCACCTTCGCCGATGGCACCCGGTCTTATTTTCCTGTGCGCCAGCCAAAATCAGTCAAGTTTGAAATCAACGACACCGACCCTAACGATCCTTATGCCAAGGCCTATTCCGATGCCGTGGTATCGGCCGTCGATGGGCTGACCTTGCCGCGTTACGGGCTGGCCAATTATTTGAACCCCGACCCCTCGCATCCGCCAACGCCCGCCGAAAACACGATCATGGACGGGCTGGGCCGTGCCGGAATCCGGCTCATGGGATTCTGCAAAACAAATCTGTTCAAGCGGCTCGAAAGCGGTGGCCCTGCCTTCATTCAATCGCTGCAACGCCACATCATGCGCAATCTAGTTTATCTCCACGCGCTCGAAAATGATTTACCAGTGCCAATCGGAACGCAGGACGCCGAATTGCTCGACGTATCGGATGAAGACGCAGACTCCGAGGCGGCGGGAACGCTGTTCGCCAATGGCGAATACGGTGGCGACGATGCCGAAGCTGAGATCATAACCAGCGAAATCGAAAAGCAGCGGGAACAGGCCGCTCTGATTTATAGCGTTTACAGCAATGCCAAAAAACGCCGCTTCAAATGGCTCAAAGCAGCTCTATTCAAGCGCGCATTGCAGACCGACCTACAATCTGATGTCGATGCTCTTCGCGAAGTGCTCCGTATCTGCGGCCCTTGGGATGAGGCTCGCGACACCAAATTGAAGGCGTTGATCGATCTCGTTCGGGTCGATCATCCAAACGACAAACTACTGATCTTCACCCAATTTGCCGACACCGCACGCTACCTTGAGGCGGCACTGGTGCAAGCCGGGATCACTTCAATCTCCGCCGTCACCGGCCAATCGGAAAACCCCACGCGCCTTGCGTGGCGATTCAGCCCAAGGTCGAACAAGAAGGAGAAAGTCGCGCAGGCCGAGGGCGAGCTTCGCGTGCTTGTTGCTACCGATGTCCTTTCCGAAGGCCAGAACCTTCAGGATTGCGCCACTATCGTCAATTTCGATTTGCCGTGGGCGATCATCCGGCTGATTCAGCGCGCCGGCCGTGTTGACCGCATCGGGCAGCAGGCCGACACGATCAATTGCTATTCTTTCCTGCCCGCTGACGGCGTGGAGCGGATCATCCGCCTTCGCGCCCGCGTCCGGGCAAGGTTGAAGGAAAATCAGGAAGTCGTGGGTTCTGACGAGGCCTTCTTTGAGGATGACGACAAGGACAACCCGATCCAGGACCTTTACAGTGAAAAGTCTGGCATCCTTGATGGCGATGATGATGGCGAAGTTGATCTCGCCTCATACGCCTTCCAGATTTGGCAGAACGCCATCACCGCCGACCCCAAGCTCAAAAAGCTAGTCGAGGATTTGCCCGACGTTGTGTTCGCAACCAAGGCGACGCCTTCCGTCCCCGATGCCAAGGAAGGCGCGCTCGTTTATATCCGCACGCCCGACGACAACGATGCACTGGCATGGATGAGCCGCGAAGGCGAAATCCTCACCCAATCCCCTCTCGCCATTCTCCGCGCTGCCGAATGCGCGCCCGAAGAACCCGCGCTGGAACGCACCGCGTTCCACCACGACATCGTGCGCGCGGGCGTTGAACATCTGATGCAGGAAGAACGCACCACCCACGGTGCGCTCGGCCGCCCCTCAGGTGCGCGCTTCAAAACCTATGACCGCCTCAAGCGCTTCCTCGAAAATCTGGGCAACGAGCGCACATTGTTCGTCACTGATCATTTCGTCCGTAATGTCGAAAAGGCGATGGGCGATATATACGAATACCCACTGTTCCAATCGACCATCGACGCGCTCAATCGTCACCTGAAAACCGGGATCAACGACATAAAGCTGGCCGAAATGGTGATCGCCTTCCGTGAGGATGGGCGGCTGATCATGAAGCAGGACAAGGACGACGCGCAGAATGAAATGCGGATCATCTGTTCAATGGGATTGAAGGGCTGACTATGGCAATCGACAAGGCCCGTGCTGCCATCCACTTGAAGGCATTCGATTTCGCCAAATTGTTCATCGATGAACTGGGCTGGGATCGCCCCGGATCACGCCAGCCGGAAACCATCGAAGCCGGTGGCGTGCAGCATATGCTTACCCCGGTGGCCGACAAGCGCGGCGTCCGCATATTCCACTGCAACACCATTCCCGAGCGCTACACGCGCCAGCGGATTGAGCGCGAGATTACCAAGCGCGCTTATGAACATCTGATCATTTTCACCGACCCTGCGCAAACCAAGCAAATCTGGCAGTGGGTTGCCCGCGAAAAAGGCAAACCCGCCGCGTTCCGCGAACACACTTGGCTCGCCAGCAGCGCGCCCGACGCGCTGATCCAGAAGCTCGATCACATCGCCTTCGCGCTCAGCGAAGAGGAAGGGCTGACCCTCGCCGGAACCACGCTGCGGATGCGCGATGCGTTTGACCGCGAGAAGATCACCAAGCGGTTTTACGAAGCGTTCAAGCAGCAGCATGACCATTTCCTGGGCTTTATCGAAGGGCTAGCGAGCGCGACCGACCGGCAATGGTATGCCTCGCTCATGCTCAACCGGCTGATGTTCGTATATTTCATCCAGAAGAAGCGCTTCCTCGATAACGACATCGACTATCTGAAAAACCGCCTTGCCCAAGTCCGCGCGGCCAAGGGCGCGGACCAGTTCCACAGCTTTTACCGGGTCTTCCTGCTCAAGCTGTTCCACGGCGGGCTCGCGACGGCGGGGGACGCCCGCGATCCTGATACGGCAGCGATGCTGGGGCGTATCCCCTATCTCAACGGCGGGCTGTTTGAACCTCATGCGCTTGAGGCCGACGGCAACACTATGCAGATCGCCGATGCTGCGTTTGAAAGCGTGTTCAACTTCTTCGACCAATATGAATGGACGCTCGATACCCGCCCCATCGAGCAGGCCGATGGCAAGGAAATCAACCCCGACGTTCTCGGCCACATCTTTGAAAAATACATCAATCAGAAGCAGATGGGGGCTTACTACACCAAGGAAGATATTACCGATTACATCACCAAGAACACTGTTGTCCCCTGGCTGTTTCAGAATGCGGTCGGGCATGACAAGGTGGCGTTTGAGCCGGGCGGCTATGTCTGGCGGTTGCTGGCTGACAGCCCCGATACCTACATCTACAAATCGGTGCGCCACGGCACCGAAAACCCACTGCCCGACAATATCGCGGCAGGCATCGATGATGTTGCCAAGCGCACCGACTGGAACAAGACCGCCCCACGCGAATACGGCCTGCCCACCGAAACCTGGCGTGAGGTCGTGGCGCGGCGCGAACGCTACGCGGCCATCCGCGCCAAGGCAGCGGGCGGCGAGATCACCCGGATTGAAGATTTCATCACCCTCAATCTCGACATCCGTCAGTTTGCCCGTGACGTGATCCAATACGCCGAAAGCCCCGATCTCGTGCGGGCCTTTTGGAAAGGCATATCGGCGATAAAGATTTTGGACCCGGCCTGCGGATCGGGCGCGTTCCTGTTCGCGGCACTCAATATCCAGTATGACCTGTATGACGCCTGCCTTGAACGGATGGAGCAGTTCGTCGCCTCTGCCCCCGATAGCGGCGGCGGGCGCGGGCAGCTCTATTCCGATTTCCGCACTGTGCTGGCGCAGGTGGCGCAGCATCCAAACCGCGATTATTTCATCACCAAATCGATCATCATCGCCAATCTATATGGCGTCGATATTATGGATGAAGCGGTGGAGATTTGTAAGCTCCGCCTGTTCCTCAAACTTGCGTCACAGCTTGAAAGCGCCGACCAGATCGAGCCGTTGCCGGATATTGATTTCAATATCCGCGCTGGCAACACGCTGATCGGGTACACCTCCATTGCGGACGTGAAAAAGGCAACCGAGGCCACCGGCTTTGATTTCGATGACCGCGCCGGGAAGATCGAGGCGGCTGCACAAGACCTTGACCAGGCCTTCCGATTATTCCGCGAACAGCAAACGACGCTGCACGGCGGAATACAGGCCGATCACAAATCAGAACTGCGCAGCCGCTTAGGTGCGCTGGAAAGCCAGCTCGACCGCTTTCTGGCCAAGGATTATGGCGTCGATACCGGCGATGAACTAGCCGCGTCTGCCAAATTCCTGACGTGGAAATCCAGCCACAAGCCATTCCATTGGCTGATCGAGTTTTATGGGATTATCAAAAGCGGCGGGTTCGATGTGGTGGTCGGGAATCCGCCCTACGTCAAAGCGTCCGACGTTCGGGAGGATTACGCCATTCGTGGCTACGATACTGATCGATGTTCCGATATGTATGCCTGGATTATGGAACGTGCTGCCACGCTAACTTCCGCAAAAGGCCACTACGGCATGATCGTGCCTTTGAGTTTGACGTTTTCAGGGAATTTCCAATCCCTTCGAGATTACCTGCTTGATAAGTTCTCTGCAAACTGGTTCTCGTCATTTGCCCGCATTCCGGCAGCGCTTTTCAGCGCGGATGTGCGTGTTCGTAACACGATACACATCGGGCAAAAATCGGGCGGCTCCGGCCACTATACGACAATCACACATCGCTGGTTTGAAGAGGCGCGCCCGCATCTTGTCGAACGCATTGAATATGCCAAATTCGATGAAGCGGTTTGGGATGGTTTAATCCCTAAGCTGGGGAACCAACGGCTGTTGAATGCGCTTGAGCGTGCCAAGCAGAAATTTGATCCACTCGACGCCCAGATTGCGAACCAAGCCAACCGCAATCAGCTCCATTTCAAGAAATCGGCTTATAATTGGGTGTCATTCGCCCATGAACCAGCACCTGCATATGGTGCCAATGGGAAATTGCTTCCTACGACCGAGTCAGGCCAAACTTCGTTTGGCAGTAGCGAGTCAGCAACCCTTGCTCACACCCTTTTGAATGGAAAAATCGCGTTCATTTGGTGGGTAATCGTTGGGGATGATTTTCACGTTACCAAATCAAACTTCGAGACTATTCCATTCGTTTCCAACCTGCCTGCCGACGACAAGCAACGGCTTGTCGCTCTGTCGGCTGAGCTGAGTCAAAAAATGCTCGATAATACCGTTTTCAAGCTCAACGCCGGAAAGCGGATTGGCAATTACAATCTTGCGCTTTGCCGAGAGACAACAAACCAGTCAGACATGATTTGGACACGAAATATGGATCTGGCAGATTGCGTGTCAGATTTGGAACTCGCGTATTGCCAGATCGTGAAAACAAATTTTGATGAACAGGGCGACGACGAGACCCTGTTGGTTGAATAAGTAGGCGAAAAAATGAATCAGTTGATCGTAAATGGAGCGTGGAAAAAGATCACTGCGGCAGCGTCGAACGCGAAAATGCCTTCATTTGCGGCGGTCGCCTACTTTGGCAGCAAAGGTGATAAGCTTCTTCCGTTGAGGGAAGGTAGCAAGTTGGTAGTCGACGCCAGTTTAGGTGCCGTCACGACAGGTATCACCGATCCCAAAGCGCTTCGTCGGCTTCACAACGGTGGTGTAGAAGTGTTTTCGATGCCTTTGCTTCATGCCAAAGCGTTTGCGTTTGATTCCGTTGGGTTTGTTGGCTCCACCAATGCTTCTGCTAATTCTGCAAATCGGCTGATTGAGGCCAATGTCGCAGTTGCCGACTCCCAAACGCTGAAAGGCATTCGGAACTTTGTCAGGCGTCTGTCCACGGATTGCCTTGATGACGAAGCATTTGACTGGCTGGAAGCGCGCTACAAACCACCCAAGTTCGTAATTCCCAGCATTTCTAAGGAAACGCACACACGATTGCTCACGCAGATTATGCCATCGGATCAGCAGGGGTATTCTGGGCATCAGGTTCAGCCAACATCTGGCGCGTGGAGGGAGTTTTTCGGCGTCGGGCTTGATGATATTGAAATGCCGACCTTGCGACTGCGAAATTTGAAAAGTGGCGAAGTTTTTGATCGTAAGGTTGTCAGGCACGCCAAAGTCATAACCTTGGACATCCCCGAAGCTGTGCCAGGAGCGATATTAGAAGTCTGGTATGTTGGCTTGAATCGTTACGACTATCGCGTTGTCGGGCCAACCAACTCCAAGTTCAAAGCCCTAGACAAGGAACTGAGGACCACCAAAAACCCGTTGTGGGTGTCAGGGCGCTTATGGGTCGTGATTTAGGTCGCTCATTGGCTTTCTTTTGCTCACGCTCCTGCCCCGGCGATGTGATCCTGAAAACGCAGGATTGGGCCAACGCGCGCGGGCCGGAGGATGCGCCCGTCATCAGCGGCTTTCACACCCCCGTCGAGCGCGACGTGCTGCGCATCCTGCTGCGCGGCAACGCAGCCGTCACCCTCGTCCTCGCCCGCGCGGTTCAGGGCTATCGCTTGTCCCCCGCGTGTCCGTCGTCAGAACATTTGGCGCAATGTGCGGCGTAGATTAGCGGAGTGCGGGCCTCGTCTGGGGTTTGGTTTTAGGCGGCGAGCTTGCGGTGTTGCAAGCGCCGATGTTCGATGGTCTGTCGCTTGATCCTTTCGCGCTGTTTGATGATGGCCGGTGCCCTGCCGAAGTAGACGTCGGCGGGCGTCACGTTGCACAGCGCTTCATGGTAGCGCTGGTGGTTGTAGTGCTCGACGAACGTCTCGATCTGGGTCTCAAGGTCGCCGGGCAGGAAGTAGTTTTCCAGCAGGATGCGGTTTTTGAGGGTCTGGTGCCAGCGCTCGATCTTACCCTGGGTCTGCGGATGCATCGGAGCGCCGCGCACATGGCTCATCTTGTTGGCCTCGATGTATTCCGCCAGTTCGCCCGCGATGTAGCTGGGGCCGTTATCGCTGAGCAGTCTGGGCTTGTGCAGCACCGTTGCACTGTCGCATCCTGATGCGGCGAGCGCCATGTCCAGCGTGTCGGTCACATCCTCTGCCCGCATGTTGGTGCACAACTTCCAGGCGATGATGTAGCGCGAGAAGTCGTCGAGGACGGTCGATAGATACATCCAGCCCCACCCGATAATCTTGAAGTAGGTAAAATCGGTTTGCCACATCTCGTTCGGGCGGGTGGTCTTGGTGTGGAACTGATCGGCAGCCTTGATCACGACGTAGGCCGGGCTCGTGATCAGATCATGGGCCTTCAGCAGGCGGTAAACCGTGGCTTCGGACACAAAGTATTGGCGTTCATCGGTAAATCGCACGGCCAGCTCGCGCGGTGACAGCTCGGACTGCTCCAGCGCCATTTCGATGATCTGGTCCTGCACCTCGGGCGCGATGCGGTTCCACACCCGGCTCGGCGCTGACGGTCGATCCGCGAGCGCCTCCAGGCCACCATCGAGGTAGCGGTCATACCAGCGGTAGAACGTCCGACGGGCAATGCCGAGCTTATCCAGCGTCCGCTTGGCGGGCAGGTGCGACTGCTCGACGATCCTGATGATCTCCAGCTTTTCAGAAGCAGGATACCTCATTCGTCGTCGCCCCCATCCGCGATCATGCTTTTTTTAAGCAGGCGGTTCTCGAGCGTCAGGTCAGCTACGCATTCCTTCAAGGCGCGGGCTTCGCGGCGCAGATCCTGCACCTCGCCGGTGGTCGCGGCACGGGCGGTGTCGCCGGCCAACCGGCGCTTGCCGGCTTCCATGAACTCCTTCGACCAAGTGTAATACAGGCTCTGAGCGATGCCTTCCTTGCGGCACAGCTCGGCAATGCTGTCTTCGCCGCGCAGGCCGTCCAGCACGATGCGGATCTTGTCTTCGGCCGAGAAGTGTCGGCGGGTTGCACGCCGGATGTCCTTCACCACTCGCTCAGCAGGGGCCTTCTTGGGAGGGGATTTTTTCAAGGAGGATTGGGTCTTCATCTTCGTTCCTTCGTCACTACGACGAAGCCCCAACCCTCCTTAAATCACAACCTCAAATCTGTGCCATTGGTGCTGACGGGGGACAAGGGACAGCTTTCACCCGCCGCATTGTCGCAGACCGTGAAAATGAAGTCGATCTGCGGCGCACCGGGCGCGGCAAATTCGTCCCAGCTTTTGGAGCGGAGGCCATCGGTTGGAAAACCGAGGCTCCTAAGCACTTGGACGGCCATTGGATGCACAGACCCTTTGGGAAAGCTGCCCGCGCTAAACGCACGGAACCGGCCACTGCCATCCTTGTTGAGAATGGACTCGCCAAGGATGCTTCGCGCCGAGTTGCCGGTGCAAAGGAACAGGACGTTGTAGATGCGGTCGCTCATCTCATGTCACCCGCAACAGGCCGCATCGGCGGCTAGTTCGGGCTTGGGATCGCAGCATACGCCCTGAGCGGTCTGCGGTGTGCAGCATTGGCCAGCGGCGGCATTGTCCGAAACCAGCTTTTCCAGTGCGGGACTGTCACCATAAACGGTGGCTTCGCCCGAGGTCAGGAATGTCTCCCACATCACCCCATCAGGATCGGCGACCCAGCTTTTCTCCGATTTGGCATAGCAACAGGTCGTAGCACCTTCCTCGATGATCGGGCGGTCAACGGCTTTGAGGCGGGTATAGACATCGGAAAGTTCTGCGCTGTCCTCAACCTGGATACCGAGATGCTCGACCCCCTTGGTGGCATGATTATCCGACGAGATTGCGAAATTGACGCGCGGATCGTCGAGCATCCATTTGGCATAGTCGGGCTTGGTGACGGTCGGTGTGGCGCTGAACAGCGTTGAATAAAAGGCGATAGACTGGTCGAGGTTTTCAACCCCGACGTGGACGTGAAACCGCTTCATGCGACATTCCTTTCCGTTTCAACGATGCAATCAGTGGCAGGCGCGCAAAGGCCGCCGCCGCAACAGTTTTCCATGAGATAGCCGACCAGCCCGTTCATCGCGGCATAGTCCGCCGAATAGATCAGTGAGCGACTGCGCCGCTGCTGCACAATCAGCCCGGCATTGCTGAGCTGGGCCAGGTGGAAGGACAGCGAGGAATTGGGAACGCCCAATGCTTCTGCCAGCGCCCCGGCTGCCATACCTTCGGCTCCCGCCTGAACCAGCAGGCGAAAGGCAGCAAGGCGATGCTCCTGTGCCAACGCGCTCAGGGCTTTGATGACAGACTGGGGTTCCAAATTGGCGACTCCAATGATTCGATAATCATGGAAATATCAAAATGAAAGAACACGTCAATCCATATTTCGACGATTATCGAATTATGGTGCATTTGTGACCTTGCGAAAAGGCTGGGCATGTGGCTGGACAAGTCCATGACCGAGCGCCCGCCATCCCCATGCAAAGCGGTTTGTACGCTGGATACCAGCGCTAGCGTCTGCACCGGCTGCGGTCGCACGCTTGGCGAGATCGCCGAATGGGGACTCGCGACCGCCAGCCGCCAGCACGAAATCGTGCGGCGATCTTCGGCCCGCATGGGAAGCCCGGCTTCCCATCCAGCCTGAAACCTCAAACCCCCAAGCGCACCCAAAGCTCCTTATTGTCAGAAGTAGAAACCCGCTTTGGGTGCGCTTGTCTTAGGGGGTTTGTCTGATTTGTCTTTATTGCAGGATATGCCTAGCGGCGCGTGTTGTCTTACATTGCCCCATGATTTCAGCGTTGCTTCACCGGGCATGATAGATGGCGACAAATTCCCGACCGGCCACTGCGATGTTAAGGCTCCGCGTCGATTCCGATGCGCTCACGGCGTTTGACCGCTTCGCTGTCGGCCGGGGTGGTCGGAGCGCGCTGGTGCGGCAGATGATCGAACGGACGCTGCAAGAGAGTGCCGACCGCCCCCATATCGACCGCCCCGAGGGTGCGGCCCGCAATCGGGTTTCGCTGCGGTTTACCGAGGTCGAAATTGCCGTGATCGCGTACCGCGCGTCGCAGCGTTCGACTGATCGCGCCGGCTGGATCAAGGCGCTCGTGCGGCGTCACATCGGGCTGAAGTCGCGTGTCGATGATGGCTTGCTTGCCGAGCTCGCGCCCATCCGGATGCAGTTGCTGCGCATCGGCCGAAATCTCAATCAGGCAATGAAGGCCGCCAATGCCTCGATGCTTGAAACCGGCGACAAGCAGATCGAACCCGAGCTGCAACGGATCGCCGATATGCGGTTGGAGATTTCGGAGCAGGTGGCGGCCGTGGGCGATGCCATGCACGGCGATGCGAGCTATTGGGCGGTAGCAGACTGATGGGCCTTGAATCGGCCCTGTGGGAAGCGAGCCGTCCGTCGTTCCGGGTGCGCTATATCCATGATCCGGGCGGACAGCCGGGTATCCCGCTTTATGCCAGCTACGGTGTTGCCAATGCGAAGACGGCGCGCGCCAAGCTGGCGCGGATCGTGCGCGGTGCGCCCGAGGTGGTGGTCAAGGTCACGGGTCGCCAGCGGGGCGGCAGCCACGTCAAAGCCCATCTCGATTATATCGGGCGCAAAGGTGCCGTGGACATCGAAACCCGCGACGGTGAAATCCTGACCACCAAGGACGATATTGCCGAGCGTGCCGCCGAGTGGAGCGACACGCTCGAATGGCGGTCGCGGCCAACCGTATCATCGGTGTCGCTGATTTTCTCGATGCCCGAAGGCACCGACCCCGACAAGGTGTTGGGAGCCGTCCGCGCTTTGGCTCACGCCGAACTCAGCGACAATCACGATTATGTCCTGGCGCTCCATACCGACACGCCGCGCCCCCATGTGCATTTAACGGTGCAGGCTGAAGGGCTTGATCGGACGCGGTTCAATCCGCGTCCGGTCCAGCTCAATCGTTTCCGCGAACGCTTTGCCCGCGAGTTGCGCGCGCGTGGTGTCGCGGCGGAAGCCACCCCGAGACGTGCGCGAGGCAAAGGCGTTGCCGGATCAAGTATGGCGCTGGTCAAGCTTCGCGCGCGTCTGGCGAGCGGGACAAGTCGCGTGATGCCTAATGCTGACCGGCGCACCAACGAACAGGCCATTGCCGTCGCGCGCGGTCAGGCCGAGCTTCCGCCCTTTATCGCCAGCGGCAAAACGCGCTGGCAAGCGATACGCAATGCCTACACCCAAGTGGCGGCCTGGCTGGATGCGACCGGACAGCCCGAAGACTTGATACTAGCCAGCGACGTTCGCGGCTTCCTCGACAAGCATCCCGACATGAGCGCGACACCCGAAATCTTTGCCGTGCACCATGCCCGAAATCTGTCGGCGGCGAGAGTAAAGTCTGACTTGTCAGTGCAGGAAATTTTACCGCCTGATCGCGGGCGATAAGCTTTGCTTTCGTTTGGCCTGAGACAGGCAGAAGCGAAAATTGAACGAATGACTTCAAATACCCGCTATTGGGACATTTCGGTCATTCCCCACGGCGGGGGCGAATGGCGGCTTCTCCTAAATGCTGTCGTTCACGTGCGTTGCACGGGAGGAGGGCAAAAGTTCGCGCCTGCTGGTCAGCCGTCCGTCCGCTTTCGTGTATCCGCCGTGATTAGGCGGATGTGCTAATCGCGGTGCTGGTGAGATTCTGAGGCGTAAGCTGCGTTGGTCCGGGTGCAAAAATCCACAAACCCGCGTAGCTTAGGCAGCATCTGCGCACAGCTCGGGAAGTAGACGAAGAACCCAGCCATTGCTGGCATGGAGGCGCCAAGGCACGCCTCTAATCGTCCCTGCGCCACGAGGTTCTGGCCGTTAGCCGAGACGGGATACGTCAGGCTTACCCGGTCGTGCCAGGCTCGCTGCCGCCCTCGGCCACGAGCGCCTGTAGGCGCTTTAGGCGGGCGTCCCACTCCTTGGCCACCTGATCGAGGTAGGTGCGGACAGTTGCCAGCTGCTCGGTACGGATTTGCCAGTGGCGATCCCGGCCGACGCGGAAACTATCCACCAAACCAGCTCCCTCAAGCACGCGCAGGTGCTTAGTAAGGCCCTGGCGCGACCCGCTCATGCCATTGTCGTTCAGCGCAATCGTTGGCAGCGGGCCATCCTGGCAAAGGCGCTCTACGATCGACAACCGGCACGGATCGCCCAAGGCCGCGAAGATGGGCGCGGTTCTCGGCATGCGCGATTGTATCTGCGCACTGCCGTTCATGGTCTGCTCGTTTGGTCGTGCAGGGCGAGATAGCGGTCAACCAGTCGCGTCTGATGTTCCCATCCCCCGTCGTTGGCCTTCAGCGCCATCTCGCGCCGCCCAACAGGAAGCTGATCGAAGCCCGTCTCCGTGATCGTCAGGCGAACGCCGGCATCGACGGTCGCGAGCTCGAAGGTGACCAACGTCATCGGTTCGGCGTCGTAGTTTTGGGTTTGGTCGACGGCGAAGGGATGCCACCGGAATGAAAAAAGCCGCATCGGGTCGACCTGCTCGACCCTGATACGGAAGGCGGTGCCGCGATAGGGCTCCTGCAAGCGAGCGACTTCGGCGTCAACCTGGGTCGGTACGATCCTGCCCACAGCCTCCTGGCCGGGAACAAACGGGCCGTCCATTTCCACCCCGAACCATGCTCCAAACTCGGTGTGATCACTGACCGCTTTCCAGACGCGTTCAGGCGTCGCCTGTAAAATGATCGTCTTTTGGATTTGATCGGTACTCATAAGCAACCTCCGGGTTGCGCCTAATTTGCATGATGCGATTTATGACGCAACTAAAAAGTTGCGTGAGATCGAGGGAATCCACTCGTCGAAACCACCTCGTCCTATCGAAGGCCCTTGCTGCTTGAACGACGTCTTAGGCTAGGATCAAGGATGATCATCGGCCACGCGAAAGTGACGAAGGGTGCGCTCGACCGCATGGAGGCCAGGATTTATGCCAATCCAAGCCGCGGCCCAGCCCTTCCCACCATTTTTGAGCGAAGCCTGCTGGCGGGTTTTTGCATAGCCTGGGTCGCGACCTGCCGGCGGGAAGTCAAACTTAACAGCCGTTCCCGCCTAGATTCTTGAATCACGTCTTCCAGAATGAGAGGGATGCAACACCTCGGCTGGCGCTATGGTGTCGAACTGGGGGGCAACCGCCGACCCAGCTCGAAAACCCTCAACCGCGACTTCCCTTCGATTCAATTCGCGCGATGGGGTATTCCTTGGCGCATGAATCAAGCTGTGTCTGCTGCGGCAAAATGGGCCATTTGATCGTCATATGCTTTTAGGAAGGCCGGTCGCGCTGTGGCTCGCACGACGTAGGCGCGGCAAGCGAGGTATTCTGCGAGGCCATCGAAGCGATGCACCTGCCGCAACACGTCCACCATCAGGAGGTCGGCCACGGTGAAGCGACCGGCGACCAGCCAGTCGCGGCCGGCCAGCACCGCCTCCATCCGTTCGAGCCTCGCCTTCAGGAAGTCGTCAACAAATTTGGCCTCGGGCGCTTCGCCGGGATAACCCATGAAGCGGAACAGTGCCCACGGCTGGCACGGCAGGTCGACCGAGTTGAGTGCAGCGATGACCCACTCCAACACTTCGGCCCGGCCGCGCAGGTCCGTGGGCATGAGCGCCGGGCTCTTCTCGCCGAGATGCAACAGGATCGCGCCGCTCTCGAATATGGTGAGCTCTCCATCCGTCAGCCACGGAACTTGGCCGAAGGGCTGCGCCGCGAAATGGTCGGGGCCGCGATCTCGGAACGGCGTGCTTTCCACCCGATAGGCCAGTCCGGCTTCTTCCAGAGCCCAGCGCACCCGTAGGTCGCGCACGAGCCCGCGCGGCATTTCGGGCACCCAATCGTAGGTGGTGAGGATCAATTCGCTCATTCGCAATCTCCAAGGAAAACGGGAAGCTTGTCGAGCAGTCCGCTCCAACCTTCCGCGTGACTGGCGCGGGCATTTTCGTCTGGCAAATGTTCGTGGGTGAGCGTCAGCTCGGTGCCACCATCGAACGGTTCCAGCCGGAAGGTCACCAGCGATTTCGGTTCCTGCTCGCCGGGGAGGTCCCAGGTGAAGACGAGTTTCGCCTCAGGAACCACCTCCCGGTAGATTCCTGTCGGATTGTGCTCTTCGCCGTTGAGCAACCGGAAGACGACACTGAACTGTCCGCCGGGGCGGACATCGGCCACCACGCTCAGGGTGGGGCCGGCGTCAGGCCCCCACCACTCCAACATCAGGTCCGGCTGGGTAATCGCTGCCCAGACCCTGGCAGGAGGTGCATTAATCCGGCGCACGATGGTCACGCTCGGTAGAGTCATTGCGGGTCGCTTTCTTCCACGAGCGCTGTCAATCGATCTAGGCTGACCGACCAGAAGCGCTGATACCGGTTGAGCCAGGCGATCGCCTCTTGCATCGGAGCGGTCGCGACGAACACTGCCACCGTTCGACCGGTCTTGGTGCGAGTGATCAGGCCGGCATCCGACAAGACGTCCAGATGCTTGGTCATGCCCGGAAGCTTCAGCGAAAAGGATCCGGCGAGCTCGGTGACGGAGAGCCCCGGCTCATCCATGAGCCGTTGAAGGACGCCACGCCGGGTGGCATCGGCCAGCGCCCAGAACGTACGATCCATCCCCGAGATGTAATGCTTCGCCATATGGCGAAGTATCTATTGTGTATGCCGGCAAGTCAATCAGCAAAGAATTGCCCGATCGCCGGCCCGGTGGACCGGCCTCCCGAACGCCAAGGTGCATACCTCATTTTTCGGAGCGAGGTGCACTCCGCGTTTCTGGAGCAAGATACTAAGGCAAGTACCTTTGTGCCATTGACCAGAGCCCTGACCTGTCTTACTGAGGCACATGCCTTACCATTCGAGTCCGCTCGACCTCTCATTTCACGCTCTCAGCGACCCCACCCGTCGCGCGGTGTTGTCGCGGCTGGTCGAAAGTGAGTTGCCAGTCAGCGCCCTCGCCGAGCCTTTTGACATGGCGCTGCCCTCCTTCGCCCAGCATCTCAAGGTGTTGGAAGATTGCGGGCTGATCGTCAGCGAGAAGCGCGGGCGCAGTCGCTGGTGCCGGCTCGTGCATGCGCGCTTCGACGAGGCGGCGGACTGGATGGAAGCAGAGCGCGGTCGGTGGGCCGAGCGGCTGAATCGGCTGGAAGTCTATTTGGACAAGACTGAAGAGGAAGATGAAGGACATGGAAAATCTGTTTGATACCTGGTCGCTCGATCGTGAGATCGTGCTGGTGAAGCTGCTGAACCATCCACGTGAAAAGGTCTTTGCCGCCTGGATGGACCCCAAGGCACTGGCCGAATGGTACGGCCCGGCCGGCCTCAGCATCGAGAGCCACGAGGCAGACATCCGCGAGGGTGGTGTCTGGCTCTTCGATATGGTGGGCAAATTCGAGGGCCAGGAGCAGCGCTTCCCGAACCTAATGCGCTTTCTTGAGATCGTGCCAAATGAGCGGATCGTGATGGATTATGGCACGCCCGAGCCCAACGACCCGAATCGTTTCCGCACCACGGTGACCTTCGATGAGCAGGCCGACGGCAAGACGGTGCTGACGATGCGCCAGCTCCACAGGAGCCGCGAGCGGCGTCAGGAGGTTATCGGCTTCGGCGCGGTGGAGTACGGTCTTCAGACCCTGGATGGGCTCGTCGCCTGGCTGGACGGCTGAGTTATCGGTAAATCAGTATGGCGCCCACAAGTTGGCGATGACCGAAGCACCCTGCCGATCGAGCTGCGCTTGATCGGCAGGGCAGATTCAACCGGTTAGTCGCCCGCTTCGCTTCCACTATGAGCGGTGTTTTCGAAGCGACGATCCAGCTTAGAAAGCTGGCTGGTGAAACCTTCCTTCTGCATGGCTGTCGTGGCCGCATCGTGCATCTGGCTCAGCGTGACGACCATCCGCACCCGACCGTCCGCAGCAGGGAGGAAGTCAACAGCCATCGTGCTGTCGTAGGGGGCAACACCAGGCAGAAAATCGATGACCTGCGTGAGGACCAGGCGCTCGTTCGGCTTGAACTCGCTGAACAAGCCCCGGCAGGGCTGCGATGTGGGCGCATCCATACTCTTCATGGCTGCGATCGCCTCCGGCGAATTGGCAACCATGTCGTAGTGCAGGGCACCGCCAAGACGCGCCTCGATCGTGTAAACGGCGGCGCGGAATTGTTCGGGACCCCACCAAGATTCGAAGCCTTCCTTCGTCGTCCAGAGCTGCCAGAGATCATCGACATCCGCTGCGTAGGTCCGCTCGATAACGAGGTTCGATTCAATCTGATCAGTCATTGCGAGTGCTCCTTATATTCTTGCGATGTTTTTGGCGGGCCTGGAGCGCGACGCCGAAGCGGTCGAGCCGCGCCTCCCAGAGCTCGCGATATTTGGCGAGCCATTCGTCAAGTTCGCGGAAACGATCTGGCCTCAGCGAATAGAGCCGCCGCGAGCCCTCAGGCCGCATCGTGACGAAACCGGCTTCGTGTAGGATCCGGAGGTGGCGGGAAACGCCTGACTGGTGAATTCCGACCTCCGCAACGAGGTCATTTACCTGCCGTTCGCCATTGCTGAGTGCGTCGACCACCCGGCGGCGGGTCGGATCGGCCAAGGTCTGAAAGGAATCAATATGCATGTCAACGCATATGTGCAATTATGCATATCGTGTCAACAAGCCGCTTCCCTCCGGCTTACTCCAGCCGAGATGGCTCGCACCCGCTGCAACTTGTCACGCCTTCTGCCCAGGTCTGCTGGGCAAAAGAACGAATGGTTTCAGAAACGCGGCGGACCGTCGTGAACGGCAAAGAGTGAGTTGCGTCACCGACTGGACAAGCAAGCGGCCGGTTTCGTTTGGAGCGGACATTCAAACCTCGAACCCGGAATGACTTAAATTGGTCGGAAGCAGTCGCAAGAAAATTCCGACTGCAGCTTCTGGTGTCGCGCGTAAACGTCGCAAATCGCATGAGTTCTGTGATTCGAAAATATGACCCCGAGTCACCGCGTTCGGCCTTCACGGCTCAACGCCTGATCCTGTGTGACTTCCCGAATCCGCTGCACCTGTTGGCTACGCACCTGAATCGTTGCGATCTTGTCGCCGTTGGCGATGCGGCGCGCCACATCCCGTCGTCTGGTCTCGACTTCCTTTGATGCCTTGACAGGATCATCGGGGTATTTCGCGCGAGTGATCGAGATGGTTTGGGCGACAAGGCTTTGTGCGCGGCGCAGTTCGAGATCGCGAGCGTTCTGCTCGTGGGTCTGGCTCAGGAACCGTTCCGACAGGGCTTTGAGCGTGATTGTCACGTCAGGTGCTTGGCGGGATTTGCTCGGGGTAGTTTTGGGTTCCCGGCGCTTATCGCGTTCCGCGACGCGCGCTTGCAGACGGTTGGCTTCGGCCTGGACAACTTTCGACGGCGTGTAATTCTCGACGGCCAGCCCTTGGGCAGCAGCAGCAAGAAATGCTGCCTTTTTGAATGTGTCGCCCCCGTTTATCCTGATCGAGGTCCAGCCATTGGCCTTGGCGATCCGCACGATGTCGGGAAGGGCGTCGATATTGCTCGTCTTGAGCCGGTCGGGTTCGAGCCGAGCGATGGGCTTTTTATCATCCGAGGTCCGATAGAGCGCGTTGCCGACACGCAGGAATTTGCCGGTAAGGTCGTCTGTCAGGGTAGGCGGTTCGGCCTTGCGTCTTGGTTTCGCCGTCACGGTCTTGGTCGCGTCTGGATTTGGTCTTGCCGTGCGGCTTCTTCCCGATGAGGCAGTGCCGTCTTGTTTCTCAGCCATTTTCGTCACCTTCCTCAATAAGCCCGGAGACATTGCCGTTGTGATCCAGCGTCAGCATGTCGGCGAAGAAACTCGGGCAATCTTCGGTGAGGACATCATCCTGTGACATTGGCCGGGTATCGTGTCCGGCTGTCTCTTCGTCGGTCATGTCGCGGAACAGAGCGGGCAGCGCGGTGGTGGATGTTCGCTTTGGAGCGGCTGGCACTTGCGGTGGTGGAAACGCGCGGCTTTTGAAGAAGCGGTTGCTGAAATAGGCAATCTTCGTACCGATGATCGGCGGCATGCCACCGCGCAGGAGAATCAGCCTATCGGTTGGAAATTGCATGAGTTCCTGCGGCAACAGCAGGGCGCGGCGTTGCTCCGATATGGATTTTGACCGATTGGCGAGCAGCCCGTTGATCGTCAGCGATCTGGTGACACTATCCTGTCCAACATAGCCCAGCCTCTCCGAAAGGTCGTTGGCGACGCGCAGTTCCTTGGGCGTGAACGCCACTTCGACACCGCAATTGGCGACGATTTCATCGGCGACATGCTCGCCGTAAACGCCGCGCAATTGCGAGCGTGACTGGATGACGGGGAGGAGCCTGATCCCGTAGCCCGCGACGTAGGAAAAGGCGCTGGCGATGACCCATGCCCGGCCGAGCCGTGCAAATTCATCGAGAATGACCAGTACCGGCACTGGCGTCTGTTCGTCGGGCAATTCCCGCACATTGAGGTCGATGAGCTGCTGGAACAGGAGATTGTAGAGCGGCGCAATCCGGTCAAGTTCATCGGGCGACACCCCGAGATAGATCGACATGGGGACTTTACGAAGCTGGCGAAGATCAAAGTCGCTTGCCGCCGTCGCGGCATCGACCAGGGGATTAAGCCACAGGCCGAGGACGTTGGTAATCGTTTTTTTGATGTCGGCAAAGCTGTTGTCAGAGCCGCCGGCAAAATCGGCCAGCGCCGTCCGGCACCCGACCGACAGGTTCAGTCCGGGATTGACGAGTTCCTTTTTGAAAAAGCTGCGCGCATCGCCATCGGTCAAATGGCGATAGATGGCACCCATCGTCAGTGGTTCGTTGCTGGTTTCGGCGAGCCAGGCACCAACGCCTGCAAATCCGGTGCGCGCGCCATTGGCCCAAAAGGCTTCACCGTGCTCGGGCGCAACGAACAGCATCGTTGCGATCTTCTGCAATTCGATGATGACATCATCCGGGTCGTGGCGGTCGATATAGGCCAGCGGATTATATCGAGCGGTGCGGCCTTCGCGGTCAGTCGGATTGAACAGATAGACGGCGAACGGGGCACCGGCCTCGCTCGGTGTCGCGGAAAGCCGAACGCAAATGAGCAACGGCGAGACGATGATCTTCAACGTCAGCGAGCCCACGCTGGAAATGTTCCGCCCAGCCCCCGGGCATGAAACCGGCACCGCGATCATCGTCGCGCCGGGAGGCGGGTTTGTCGGGCTCGGCTATGCCTCAGGCGGCACCGAAGTGGCAAGGGCGCTGGCACAGCGCGGGATTACCGCCTTCGTGCTCAAATACCGAACGATCCGCAGCGCCGCTGATCCCATGCAACTGCCGCCAGTCCATATGAAGGAGATGGAGCTAATCATGGCGCGGGCCAAGACTGGCCTGCCCGCCGAGGTGCCGCCCTTTGCCGGCGAGCCGCAAGCGATAGCGGATGGCGCCCGCGCCATCACGATCGTGCGGCAACGCGCCGCAGATTGGCACATCGACCCCAAGCGAGTTGGCTTCATCGGCTTTTCCGCAGGAGCCTACCTCGCCGCCGACCTCGCGATCGGAGCCGAGGCATCACGACCGAACTTTGTCGCACTGATCTACGGCGGGCTGCGAACGCCTGTGCCCGCTGATGCCTCGCCGGCTTTCATTGCAGCGGCCGCGGATGACGAGTTCCAGCCAAATGATGCATCCCTTATTTACGACGCGTGGCGGAAGGCAGGAGCCCCTGCCGAACTCCACATCTACGAGCACGGTGGGCACGGCTTCGACCTGAACCCGAAGGGCGCCACGAGCGACCACTGGTTCGCGGAACTGCTGTGGTGGATGCAATCTCGTGGCCTCATCGAAGCGCCAACCAAACCGGCAAGATAGGCAAACTCCAAAGCGAAGGGGCGCGGGAGAATGCGAGGGCAACAGCGCATCCTCTCAAGAATATTGCGCTTCGAACTCAAGGGCGGTTCGGTGGAAAGCCAATTACCGGTCTTGGCAGTAGCGGCCTTTCGTGCGCCGATTGGGGAACGGCGTGAGTTGGTCGCCTGCTGCCGGCAGGTCTTGGGACGAAGCCGTCGTTCCCGTCTCGCCACTTGGATGGCCGCTTTCAGCGAAAGCAGACGCTCTAGGCTCAGTCGGATGCCATCGTGGTTCGACTGAAGCTGGGCCGGTTACAGACCGGCGGCTTTAGGGTGTGAAGCATCGTTAGCTGCCGTCAGAAGCCACGCTGCGCCAGGCACAGATCCCGACCCGACCGCCATTAAATTCTGCAATTACAAACTGCCTAGGACGTAGCCGTCAAACAGCACGCCAAGCGCCGGAATTGCGCCGGAATACTAGCCGTGCTTACGATCCCGACTTCCAACCTCACTGACCGGAAGAATTTCGGCAGAATGCTGTTTCCGTTACGTTACCAGCGCAGCAGCCGCGGTCCGAGCAACGCACCGACGGCGGCAGCGAGGGCGATGCCTAGGGTGTACCAGGTAAGGACGAAAATCGCCGACACCTCGGGGCAATGAAGGCAGTAGAGCGTCGCGGCCCAGGCGCCGGCGGCGAGGCCCGCCGCGGCACCGGCGGCGCGCAGCCGGGTCGGTGCCAGCCGGCGAAACGACCAGAGCAGGCCGACGAAGATCGGCACCGAGAGCGCCAGTAACGCCCAGGGACATTTCTTCCAGGTGTTGCCCAGCCACATCTTCAGCCAGTCGGCGGCTGGCATATATGCCAGTTCGACGAAGGCCAATATTGCAAGCAGGCCGAACGGGATCGCAACCGGCCAGAAGCGCCGCAGGCTGACCGCCTCGGGACGCGCCAGCCGCGCGACCATCACGCTGGCGCCGATGGCGAGCGAGAGCGTGTAGGTCCACTTCATCCAGAAGGCGTAGCCGTGCATTGCCGCACCCAGATCGGGGCGCAGCCCGAGCCAGGCGGCCACCAGCCCCAATGCGATCACGCCGCCGGCGCCGATTCCGATCAGCAGCCGGTGCCCGACCGCGTGACGGGAAACGGGTTTCACGTCGGCGGCGAGCGCGGCAATCAGCTGGTCGGTGTTCATCGCCGCGCGCCCATGACGCGCGCCGCCAGCGCCGTGAGGCCGCGATGGACCGACACTTTCACGTCGGACTCGCCGATCCCGGCGTCCTCTGCCGCTTCCACAATGCTCAGCCCGTCGAGCTTGGTGCGGCGGATCGCGCGCGCCTGTTTGGGCGGCAGCGTGTCGAGCAGTCGCTCGACGTCGATCTGTGCGTTGCACGCCGTCTCGAAACCCTCGACTGCGAGCACCTCCTCCAGACCCTCGATCGTGGTGAAGCGTCGGGTCTTGCGATAGTGATCGATCATCTTGTGACGCGCGATCGCGAACAGCCAAGCGGTAAAGCGGCGGTTGCGGTCATAGGTCGCGCGGCGGGTGTGGACGGCAATCAGCACTTCCTGCACCAGATCCTCGATATCACTGCCGCCGTCGTTCAGCCGGCGGGTGAAAAAGGCGCGTAGCAGCGGGACCAATGCGCCCAGCAAAGCCGCATGGGCGGCCGGGTCGCCGTCGAGGCCACCGACCATCCATGCGCACAGCTGTTCTTCACTCGCCCGCATCACGCTCCAATTCCTTCGTTCGCGCGCGGGAACGAGAACGTTACAGCCAAGCGATCCTTTGATTCGCTTCCACCGCTTTCGCAGGATGTCACGATTCGTGCGGGATCGGAAATCGCCGCAGCGTGCGCCGCAATGGGCAATCCATACAATCCGGCGGACGCTCCCAATAACGATTTTCGCAAGAATACAGGGTTTCCAGCAGGATGCATCAACTCAGTATGGGTGCATCCGGGCGCATTGCGCGTTGAGCGCGTAAGACAAAGCCGACGAAAAGCTAAAGGCAAACGCCGTCGCGAGCGATGGCACAGGGTCGAAGTGTAACCGCTGCGAAGGCCGGGCCGTACTGGAGCTGTAGTCCAAGCACGGCAGCGAGCAGCAGCCGCAACCCTCGGGAAGATGCACCATGGCAATCGGTCGTAACCTCATACTTTCATTGATCGGCGGCACGGCGGCAGTTTCCGCCTTTGGACTGTCGCAATCGATCGAGGCTCAGCGCGCGGCGGCACCGGGAGCGACCAAGGTGAACCCGGTGGTGGTCGAACTGTTCCAGAGCCAGGGCTGCTCGTCGTGCCCGCCGGCCAACGCCAACGTCAACGCGATCGCCGATCGGCCCGATGTCCTCGCGCTGTCGTTTGCGGTTACCTATTGGGATCGGCTCGGGTGGAAGGACACGTTCGGCTCGCCGCGCTGGACCGCTCGACAGTGGGAATATGCGAACCATGCCGGCCGGCCAAACGTTGCCACGCCGCAGGTCATCGTGAACGGCAACACCGCGATCGTCGGCAGCAACCGCCAGCAGCTCGACGCCACTATCGCCCGGGCGGGCGCACCGCGCGGTGGCCCTACGCTGTCCGCCACCGGCGGCACGCTCCGGATCGGTGCCGGCTCGGTGGCTGCCCCGTCGACTGTCTGGCTGGTTCGCTATGATCCTCGCATCCGCCAGGTGCCGATCCGCGCCGGCGAGAACGGCGGCAAGACACTGCCGCACCGCGGCATCGTCCGCGAGCTGGTGAAGCTCGGTGCTTGGAGCGGACCCGCCACCAGCTTCGCGATCCCCGTGTCCGGGGGGGCCGGTCTGGCCACCGCCTTCATCGTCCAGCGCGGTGCCGGAGGGCCGATCACGGCCGCACTGAAGATTTGATAACACCTTTGCCGCCGGCGTCGCGGCACGTTTCCAACTAAGGCGCCACAAGGAGAGATCAAATGCGAATGACTACCCTGATCGCGATGTCCGCCCTGTCGATCGCCGTCGCTGTGCCCGCCGTGGCGCAGGATGCGATGATGAAGGACGGCATGAAGTCCGATTCGATGATGAAGATGTCCGCGGCCGACACCAAGAAGATGAAGGCGTGCAACGCCATGTCGCATAATCGGATGATGAAGAACGCCGGCTGCGTGAAGATGATGAAGATGCATCCAGAGATGATGAAGCAGGACGCGATGATGAAGAAGGGCAACTAGGCCATGGGCGCGGACGCGGTGCCGGGCGCTCCGCGTTCGCGCCCGCCCGTTGCGCTGCCGGACGACGACGGCGCTGTTCCGGCGGATCGGCCGGGTTCGCTGGCGCGGGATGATCTCGTCTACCGGCAACCCCGTCCGGTGCGCCTGTGGCATTGGGTGAACGCGCTCGCGGTGCTGGTCATGCTGATGAGCGGTTTGATGATCTTTAACGCCCATCCCCGCCTATACTGGGGCCAGTATGGCGCTAATCACGAGCAGCCCTGGCTCGAGATCGGCAGCGCCGACGACGCCGGGTTCCTGCGGCTTGGGGCGGCGACGATCCCCACCACTGGCGTGCTGGGAATATCGGGTGGCGAGGAACGGGCCTTTCCCGCGCTGGTCACGATTCCGTCGAGCTACGACTTGGCCGCGGCCCGGCAATGGCATTTCGCCTTCGCATGGCTGCTGGTCGTTCCCGGACTCGCCTTCTGGCTTTGGAGCTTCGTCGCGCGCCATGTCCAGCGCGATCTGGCGCCGACCCGCGACGAACTCGCGCCGCGTCACCTGTGGCAAGACATCAAGGATCATGCCCGGCTGCGCTTCCCGACCGGCGAGGCCGCGCGCCACTACAACATCCTCCAGAAGTTGAGCTATGTCGGCGTCATCTTCGGGCTGCTGCCGCTGGTCGTGCTGACCGGGCTGACGATGTCGCCGGGCATGAACGCCGCCTGGCCTTGGCTGCTCGACGTGTTCGGCGGGCGCCAGTCGGCGCGGTCGATCCATTTCATCTGCGCCGCGCTGCTCGTCGGCTTCATCGTCGTCCACCTCGCGATGGTGGTGATCGCCGGGCCGTTAAACGAAATTCGTTCAATTATCACCGGCTGGTATAGGCTTCCCAAGGACCGAGCGGCGTGACGATCTTCACGCGCCGTCGCCTGGTCGGATCGCTCGGCATCGGGGCCGGCGGGCTGTTGCTGTCCGGATGCGACCGCATCGTCGCCTCACCAAGTGTGAAGCATGTGCTCGGAGCCGGCGAGGCGCTTACGCGCAGTGCGCAGAGCGTCGTCATCGATCGCACCGCGCTTGCTCGCGAATTTGCTGCCTCGGACATGTCGCCCGTTTTCCGCACCAACGGCAATACCATGCCGGCAAGCGAGGCTTATCAAGCGCACGCCGCCGGGCGTTTTGCCGACTGGCGGCTTGTTGTCGATGGGCTGGTCCGTCGCCCGTTGGCGCTGTCGCTCGCGCAGATCCGTGCGCTGCCGGCGCGGACCCAGATTACGCGCCACGATTGCGTAGAGGGCTGGAGCGCGATCGGCCAATGGACCGGTCTGCCGCTGAAACTGGCGCTCGATGCGGCCGGCGTGTTGCCTGCGGCGCGCTACATCGTGTTCCACTGCGCCGACGATTTCGATGGCGATACCTATTACGAGAGCATCGACCTGATCGACGGCTATCACCCGCAGACAATCCTCGCCTGGGGGATGAACGACCGATTGTTGGGGATCGGCCACGGCGCACCGCTGCGGCTCCGGGTCGAACGCCAGCTCGGCTACAAGCAGGCGAAGTACATCATGCGGATCGAACTCGTCGACGGCCTTGCGCGCGTCGGCGCTGGCAAGGGGGGATACTGGGAGGATTCGGCGGGCTACCAATGGTATGCTGGAATTTGACCAGGTGCTGCGCCGGGACAACATCCCTTATCACCCCGTCGTGCGGGGCAGGAGCGCGCGGCCGCTGCGGCAGCAATTGATCCATGCGTCAGCCGCGGCCATCTCGCCCTCGCCGACCTTGACCGGCCGAGCATCATTCCCGGGGTAGGTTCCGAGACTGTGCCGGCTAAGTTGAGTGAAAGACGTTCGACGCTGAAATTGTGGCTGTTGGCCAGTGTCGTGGTGCGCGCCGCTTGATCCATCACGGTCGCGAAACTCTCGACGAACATCACTCCCCACTATTTCGCCAACGCCGCGACATCAATCCGGTTCAGCACACAGTGGACCGGGTAGCATCGTCGATATGCGCTCGGTCAGCCGCGTGGGCGTGCGCGACCTTGGAGACTGATCCGCGACTTCCTTTCGGCCCTGGCCGCGAAACAGCTGCTGCCAGGCGGGCACCTGTTACCGATATTCGGGATTAGGATGATCGAAACGCGCACCATCGTCCCAGGCCCGCCGGCTATTGCCATAATCGGGCAGCCCGCCCGCCTGTTTCAGCAGGTGGGCAAGGTGCATCAGGTTCCACGCAAGAAAGGTCGAATTGCGCGCGGTGAACTCACTGTCGACTCCCGCCCGCGAGCCATCCTCCAATTTGTCGCCGAAGGACGGTCCCGGGCCGATCTCGCCGATCCATCCCGCGTCAGGCTGGGGCGGGATGGTATAGCCGATATGGGCAAGCGAATAGAGCATCCCCATCGCGCAATGCTTCACTCCGTCCTCATTGCCGGTGATGATCGCGCCTGCAACCTTGCCGTAAAAGACATATTGACCCTTGTCGTTCATGTCGCTCGAATGGGCATAGAGCCGCTCGATGATCCTGCGGCATTCGGACGATACTTCGCCCAGCCAGATCGGTGTGCCAAGAACCAAGATGTCCGCCGCCAGCACCGCCTTGGCGATTTCCGGCCAGGCGTCGGTCTTGAAGCCATGCTCGGTCATGTCGGGATAGACACCCGGCACGATATCATGATCGACGCTGCGAAAGCACTGCACCGCTACGCCGGCTCCGCGCATGATGGTGCGGACGACCTCCATCAGGGTGTCGGTATGGCTCTGCTGCGGCGAGGGTGTCAGCGTGGTGTTGATGAACACCGCCGAGAGACCGGAATAGTCGGGCTTTACAGTCTCGGTGATGGGCGCTGTCCTTGTTCTCGATCGATAGCATAGCCTACTTGAACGACGGCTTTTGGGCCAACTGTCAATCGCCACGAACGGCGGAAATTGGGGCGCTTAGTCGTCGCTGCGCCTTAATGAAACGAATGTCTGCTTTGATCAGTCGTCGGACTGAAGCGGTCGAATCCGCCTTCCACCCAATCTCAGCCGAACATAGTGCTCTAGCCCGGCGCTTAAAGCGGTCGACCGGTGCTGACGGCCGACCGCTTAGGTAGGTCAAATCTCTGTTCGCTCAGCCAGCAGCAGCGCGTCTTCTACATCGACCCCGAGATAGCGGACCGTGTTCTCGATCTTGGTATGGCCAAGCAAGATTTGAATGGCGCGGATGTTGCCGGTAGCGCGATAGATCATCGCGGCCTTCGTCCGCCGGAGCGAATGCGTCCCGTATTCGGATTTCCGCAATCCAATCGCTGTGACCCACTCGTCCACCAGGCGGGCGTACTGGCGCGTGCTCATGTGGCCTGCATGGTCTACACGACTTGGGAAGACATAATCGCTGGTCGAGCCGCCCCGTCTCTCCAGCCACGATAGCAGTGTTGCGCGGACGTCCGCCGTCAGCTCGAATTGCACGGGCCGATTGGTCTTTTGCTGAATGACAATCGCCCGATTACGAACGTCCGTGCCCGCAATGACATCACCGATCTTGATCTTCACCAGATCGCAGCCGCGTAGCTTGCTGTCGATGGCGAGGTCGAAGAGGGCCTTGTCTCGCAACCGTCCCTCGCGATCGAGATGAAAGCGGACTGCCCATATCTGCTTCTGTGTCAGCGGACGCTTCGTCCCGACATTCTTGCCAGCATTCCAAGCAGTCCGGCCTTGGATCGCCGGGTCAAATCGTGAGTATCCCATGGTTCATCTCCTCGGCCAGCATTGGCCGAGAGCACAACGTCTAGGGTAAGCGAGGTTGGTTGGGCCGATAGCGGTATGTCTCCTTTGCGCGAGCTTCTGATTGGTAGCAGACATGCCGTCACATCTCAGTCGGACGCCCCGCAACCCGTATCCGAAAAGGAAATGGCAACGTGGCTGCGCTCGCGATGGTCTGCCTGACGAATATCTCTGCGACACGCTTGTGGGTCGGCAGGCTCGCCCTGTTCACCTTGCTTTGGCGGCGATCCGACAGCAAGCGATCGTCCGACCTCATCGAAAGGATTTGGCAGCCAATAGAGTGCGTTGAAACACGGTCAGGATGCACAGGATCGCGAAGCCGGTCGCGATCACTGGGAACGCCCACGGCAGCATGCACATGGCGATGAACACCGCGATCGTTTCACCGCCTTCGGCGATGCCCGTCGAATAGAAGAAGCTCTTCTGGCCATGGGCGAGCGTCGCCTTGCCGCGCTTCTCAGCAATCACGGCAAAGGCGAGGAAGCTGACCCCGGTCAGGACAAAGGTCGCGACCAGGACCAGGGCGTAGGGCAGGTTTTCGCTCGCTGCGAAACCGAACCCGACCGGCACCGAGACGTAGAAGGCGAAATCCGCGACGATATCGAGATAGCCGCCGAGATCACTCGGTCCGGCGGCGCGAGCGACCGCTCCGTCCAGGCCATCGAGCAGACGGTTCAGGACGATCAGCGCCAGCCCCCAGCCGAACGCGCCAGCCCCGATCGCGACGGCGGCGGCGAGGCCGATAGCCAGCCCGATCAACGTGAGCATGTTGGCCGGCACCCCGCGCGCCGCCAACGCACGGCCCGCGCGGTTCAGCGGCGGGTCGATGAGCGGGCGGAGACGGGCATCGAACATCGCGGCCTCAGAACGTGACCAGGCCGATGACCGCGCCGGTCATCGCGGTCGCGCAATTCCCGGCGACCCAGCTCTTCATCCCCAGCGCGGCGACTTCGGCGCGACGCGACGGGGCCAGCTTGCCGATGGTGGACACGAGCAGCCCGATGCTCGCCAGATTGGCGAAGCCGCACAGCGCATAGGTGACGATCAACTGGCTCCGCGGGTTGAACACTCCCGCCGGCAACGCCGCCAGTTCGAGATAGGCGACATATTCGTTGAATATCGCCTTGGTGCCCATCAGCGCGCCCGCCTGCGGCGCCTGATCCCAGGGCACGCCCAGCGTCCACATCAGCGGCGCGAACAGCCAGCCGAACACGCGCCGCACGGTGATCGGCGCGCCGTCGATGACGGGTAGGGCGATCAGCATCTGATCGACCAGCGCGACCAGCGCGAAGATGACGATGATGACGCCGATCACCGCCAGAAACAACTGCACGCCGTCCATCGTCCCGCGGACGATCGCGTCGATGCTGCTATCATATTTCAGCGCGGGTTGGTCGTCGTCGTCGTCGGTCCCTGTTTCGCCTTTACCGGGGATCATCAGTCGGGCGATCAGCAGGGCGGCGGGCAGCGAGATGATCGAGGCGGAGATCAGATGCCCGGTTGCATCCGGCACCACGCGCGACAGCGTGGAAGCATAGAGCACCAGCACCGCGCCCGATACCGTGGCCATCGCCAGCACCATGATCGCGAACAATTCGTTGCGGCTCATCCGCTCGAAATAGGCGCGCACCACCAGCGGGCTTTCGACCACCCCCAGGAAAAGATTGGCACCGGCACCAAGGCCGACGACGCCGCTGACGCCAAGGCTGCGCTGGAGCAGCCACGAGAGGCCGCGCACGATGCGAGAGAGGATACCCCAGTGCCATAGCAGCGCCGATAGCGCGGAAAACACGATGATCAGCGGCAGGATCTGAAACGCGATGATAACCGGCGCTGCCTGGCCGGGGGCAAGCGCGAAGGGCAAAGGTGCGCCGCCGGTATAGCCGAACATGTAGCTGGACCCGACCAAAGTCGCCTTTTCGATCGCGCTGACCGCCCCATTGGCGAGGGTTACGACGTTCCAGACCAGCGGCACGCGCACCAACAGCAGGGCAAGGCCGAGCTGGAGCAGCAGCGCCGCGCCGATCCAGCGCCAGGACGGCCGCCCGGCGCGGTCCTCCGACAGTCCCCACGCCAGCAGCAGCAGCAAGGTGATGCCGATCAGCCCTTGGAATTGCTGGATGATCGCCAACCCGGCCCCTTTCGATCAGAATTTGAACGCCGCGCCGAACTGGAATTGCCGCGGCGGGCCGGCATTGCGCTGGATGAAGGGCGCGCCGCCCCCGAACTGGACCTGGTTCGAGGTCGTCGCCGCGTTGGCGAAACCCGATTCGTTGTTGGTGTTGAAGACATTGAAGACATCGGCGGAAAGCTCAACCCGGCCGAACGCGGCCGGCAGCGCGTAACGCACGCCGAGATCGACGCTCGCCGACCAGTCGAGCCGCCCCGAATTGCGCGATGCGCCGGGGTAGCGATCGGAATTGCCGACGAAGTTTTCGCCGAACGACTGGCCGTCGCCGTTCAGATCCTGCGTGCCGAATATGCTTGCGTCAGGGACGAAATTGATCGGCTGGCCCGACTGGAACAGCCCGGCGGCGGTGAAGGTGAAGCCGTCGAACGGATAGAGATAGCCGACCGCCGAGATCACATGCCGCCGGTCGTTCGCCGACGGCCCAAGGTCGTCGGCGAAATTATTGGCGTCGGATGCGCGGAAATTGATGTCGTCGGTATCGTTGGTGAGCTTCGACAACGTGTAGACCAGGGTGAAGGCGTAATCGTCCGCTCCGCGCGCCTTCTCAGCGCGGAAATTGAGCGCGCGGTAGAGCGCCCGACCTTCGGTTTCCGAAACGGTGATCTGACGCCCGCCACCGGGGACCAGCGCGACCGGGCGGGTGGCGTCGGCATCGGCCTGGCTACGGACCAGCCCCAGACTTCTGGCCAGGGCAAAACGCGCCGTATTGTCGAGCTGGGCGCGCAGCAACGCGATGTTGGCATCGGTCAGCGCGGCGGCATTGGGGGTGAACGGCGCGGGTGCGTTGAGATCGCGCAGCCGCACCAGATTGCGCGATCGGCTGTAGATCGCATCGACCCCGAACGTGATCGCATCGGTCAGCTGATACTGATAGCCCGCGCTCATTTGCAGGCTGTACGGATTGTCATAGCCCTCCGGGTTCAGGATCCGCACTTCGTTGATCGTTGCGGTGTCGCGCAGCCCCTGGACCGCCTCTGGCGAAGGACAGGCGCTGGCGGTCGCGCAGGCCACCGACACGGCCAGATTGCCGTCAAAGGTAAGCGGTGCGAGCGGCACCCCCGCGCGGATGACCCCGAGCGACTGCAACCGGTCGAGCTGACCCAGCAGCGCGGGCGCGGTAGTGTTGCGCTGCAAGGCGTCGGAGATCACCGAATAGAGCAGCTTGCCGTGGAAAATCCCGGCCCCGAACCGGATCGAGGACCGCGCATCGGGGCGGAAATTGACCGCCAGCCGCGGCGCGACATTGTCGTAATCGCCACCGCCGCCGCCCTGCGCGGTCAGCGAATCATAATCCCACCGTAGGCCAAGCGTCGCGGTCAGCGTCGGCGACAGCCGCCACTCGTCCTCGACATAGAATGCAAGCTGGTTCTGGTCCCGACCGAAGGTGGCGGGGCGCAGCTCGACCGCATAGTCGATGACCTGCGGGTTCAGCCCCAGCACGTCGTCCGCCGAAAGTTCGAGGCCGCGCCCCAGCCCGTTGAGCGTGGCGAGCTGCGCCGGGGTCAGCGCGACCGTGAAATTGCCGTCGGGATTTCCGCCGCCCGCCAGCGCGAACCGCGAATGCAGCAGATCGGTGCCGATGCTGATCCGGTGATCGCCGAACCGGCGCTGAACGCGGTGAACGGTCTGCCAGCTTTCCTCGAGATCGTCGAACACGAAGCCGGGATGGCCGACGACGCCGACGGTCAGCCCGGTCTGGTCGCGGATCGCAACCTGTGGTCCCGGCCCGCCGCGCGCTTCGCCATAATCCCAGCGGAACCGGCTGAACTGGAGGCTGCCGTCATAGCTCCAGTCTGCCCCGGCATAGCTGAGCGAACCGGCGATGAGAGTGGAGAAGCGGTCCTGGTCCGATCCCGCCGAGGGGAAGGTGACGTTGCCGCCGCCCAGCCCGCCTCCGGGCCGGTCGATCGTCACTCGGCCGACATTGGCGCGCAGCGTCGCGGTCCAGTCGTCCGACAAGCGGTGATCGAGCCGCAGCGAACCGAGGACGAACTGGTTGTTGCCGGTCACGTTCTCGACCACGCCTAGCGCCGGCGCATCGACGATCTGGACGTTGCGATCGCGCGTATATTCGAAGTTCGTGTAGAAGAAGGTGCGATCGGTGACGATCGGCCCGCCGATCGCGCCGCCCGCCTGGTAGCGCTCAAAACTCTCGCCCACCGAATTGCCGCTGAGATCGCGGCGGGGAAAGGCCGATGTGGCGTCGAACGGCCGACCGGGCCGGATCAGGGCATAGGCCTCGCCGCGCCAGTCGTTCGAACCCGATGGGGTGGTGTAGTTGACCAGGCCGTTGGGCGTGCGCCCGTACAGCACCGAATAGCTGTTGGCGATCACCGTGACTTCGCGGGTGAAGCCCAGCGGCACCGGGAATTTGGGGCCGCCCAGGAAGTTCTCGTTATTGTCGAGGCCGTCGATCAGATAATTGGTGTCGAGCCCGTTCGCTCCGTTGATCGAGATGGCGGGCGATTCGGGAAAGAATCCGGTCGATGGCACGACGTTGGGCAGCCGCACCAGCGCGCCGATGACATCGCGGCCCTCCACTGGCAGATCGCGAAGTTCGCGCTCGCTCAACGAGCCCGAAATCTCGGCGTTGACGGTGTTGATGCCGGTCACCGCGCGGCGGCCGGTGACGATGATCGTCGCGCTGTCGGCAGGGGCAAGCCGCAGCGTGACCGAACGGGTGAAGTTGGAGCGCAACTGCACCGGGGCTGATTCGGCCGCTGCGAAGGCAGCCGATCCGGCGAAGGCGACGACATAGCTGCCGCCGGTCGGTAGCGGTTCGAGCCGGAACTGCCCCCGCGCATCGGTGCGGACGCCGCGCAGGATCGCGTGTTCGGCGTTGCGGATCGTCACCTCGGCATCCGCCACCGGGGCACCGGTGGCGGCATCCACTACCGCCACCTGGATGCCGGCCTGCTGGGCCATCGCCGGCGCGCTGAGCGTGATCGCCAGCACTGCAGCGGCGGCGCAGAATTCCCCCCGGTAACTCACTATCGCATCATCCCGGTCAAAATGTGCAAGGCTTGTCGCGCGCCACGAAATGCAGATCGGCGAAGGCTCCGCGGGCGCTCGAGCCGGTGTTGTCGGTACCGACCGCGACCGCGAGCTGGATCGGCTTGCCCGGCACATTTGCGAAAGCGCGGGCGAAATCGGCGGCGACGTCGGCGCGCTCGGTCACCCAGCGACCCGCCCGGTCCGCGCCGGTCTCGGCGACGATCAGGTGGGCGCGATCGGTATAGGCGCTGCGCACCCTTGTGCCGACCGGGTTGCGATTGTCCCAGACATAGTTGATCGCCGCATCGGGCACCGCCGAACCGAACAATCGGCGCGCGATGCCCAGCTTGAACCGCGTCCCCCCGCTCATTGCGTCGTCGGGAATATCGAAGGCGACATAGACGCGCGCGGCATAATCATCGCCTTTCTTGGTGCGCAGGTCGGCGGCGGCCACGGGTGTGTCGATCCGCCACCGCCAGCACAGAATCGGCGTGGCGTCGGTATCGACGGCCAGCGGGCGCGCCAGCAGCGCCATGCTCTTGTCGGCAATGCCCTCGATCGCGGTAACGCCGTCGATCCGACCGATGCGGTAGCGCGTCGGCGGCACTTTCTTGCCGATGCGGACGACGCGCCACGGCGCGGGCGGCGGTCCTTCGGCCTGAAACTGGCCGACCGATGCCTGAGCGACGATGAACAGCGCGAGGATCATGTCCGCATCCAGTCATGATAGCGTTCGACCAGGCGCAGCAAGCGTTCGGGCTTGTGCGCTTTCTTCCATTCGCGGGCGGCGTATTTATTGGCCTCTGCCATCGTCGGATACGCCTTGATCGTGCCGAGGATCTTGTTGAGGCCGATGCCGTGCTTCATCGCCAGCACGAACTCAGCGATCATCTCGCCGGCATTATGCGCGACGATGGTGGCGCCCAGGATGCGATCCTTGCCGGGCTGGATCAGCAGCTTCACGAACCCGGCATTGGTCCCTTCGGCGACGGCGCGGTCGAGATGGCCGAGATCGTAGCGGACGATTTCATAGGCGACCTCCGCTTCCTTTGCCGACTGCTCGTTATGGCCGACATGCGCGACTTCGGGGTCGGTGAAGGTCACCCAGGGCAGCACCGAATAATCCGCGCGGAACTTGCGAAACCGGCCGAACAGCGCGTTGACTGCCGCAAACCACGCCTGATGCGCCGCGAAATGAGTGAACTGATACGGCCCGGCGACGTCGCCGACCGCGAAGATATTTGGAAAGCGCGTGCGCAGGAAATCATCGATCGTCACGGTTTTTCCGGTCTCGATGCCGAGTGCCTCCAGGCCATAACCCTCCAGTCGCGCCTTGCGACCGACCGCGACGATCAGTTCGTCAAAGGCGATGATGCTGCCGTCACTCAGGATCAGCGTCTTGCCCTCGACCCGCGCGGCCTGGCTGCCCCGGCGCAGATCGACGCCGTCGGCACGCAGCGCATCTGCGACGAAGGCGGAGACCTCGGCGTCCTCGCGCGGCAGGATGCAGTCGCCGCCCTCGACCTGAACCACCTTGCTGCCAAGCCGCGCGAAGGCCTGCGAAAGTTCAATGCCGATCGGTCCGCCGCCGATCACGACCAGCCGATCGGGCACGGTTTCGCGGTCGCCGAGCGCATCCCAAAGCGTATCGCTGGTCAGATAGCCGCTGTCCACGATGCCGGGAATATCGGGCACGGCGGGTTCGCCGCCAGCCGCGATGACGATCGCGCGCGCGGTCAGTCGTTCGCCGCCATCGATCGTCACCGTCCACGGATCGACGATGGTGGCATGGCCCCGGCGGACATCGACGCCGAGTTCGGCATAGCGTTCGACGCTATCGGCGGGTTCGATGATCCGGATCGCCTCACGCACCCGCGCCATGATTTGGGCGAAGGGAACGGGGGTGTCGGTCGGGGTCAGGCCATACGCATCGGCGGTGCGCATTTCGTGCGCGAGGCGCGCGGACCGGATCAGGGCCTTGGACGGGACGCAGCCGGTGTTCAGGCAATCGCCGCCCATCCTGGCCTTTTCGATCAGCGTCACCTTGGCCTTGACCGTCGCGGCGATATAGGCGGTGACGAGACCGCCTGCGCCCGCGCCGATGACGATCAGGTTGCGGTCGAACCGCTTGGGCCGGCTCCATCCGGCATAGACTTTGCGCTGCTTCCACGCGTCGATCGCCCATTTGGCGATCAGCGGGAAGATGCCGAGCAGGACGAACGATCCGATCAGCGCAGGCGACACTATGTCGCCGGTCGATTCGATCGCGGCGAGCTGGGTGCCCGCATTCACATAGACGATGGTGCCCGCCAGCATCCCGATCTGGCTGACGACGAAATACGGGGCAAGTCGCATCCCCGTCAGCCCCATGACGAGGTTGACGAGGAAGAACGGAAAAACCGGAATCAGCCGCAGCGTCAGCAGATAGAAATTGCCGTCCTTCTCGACGCCGGCATCAACCGATCGCGCCGCCTTTGGAAAACTGCCCTTCACCCAGTCGCGCAGCAAATACCGCGCCGACAGGAACGCCAGCGTCGCGCCGATCGCAGAGGCAAACGAGACGATGACCGTCCCGACCAGCAGCCCGAACACCGCGCCCGCCGCCAGCGTCATGATCGCCGCCCCCGGCAGCGAGAACGCCGTCACCGCGACATAGACGAGGAAGAATCCGCCGATCACCAGCAATGGCTCGCGAGCGAGCAGCCCCGCCAGCGCCGCCTGCTGGTCCTTGAGATATTCAAGCGTCAGGAAGCGGCCAAGATCGAACCAGAAGAAGGCGGCGATGCCGGCGGCAATGAATAGCAGCAGCGCGATCTTCCCGCCTTTGCCCTTCATCGCGGGGCACCACCGCGGCCAAGCCGCCGGTCGAGCGACCAGCGGTCTTCATCACGGAACGCGATCAGCACGACAGTTGCCGCGGCCACTACGATCGATGGGAAGAACAGGATCTGGCTGTCTTCGCGCGACATTAGCCAGACGCCCATCGGATCGAGCAGATAGCGCCAGATGATAAGGGCGCCGGGCACCAGGATCAGCGCCTGGAGCAAATAGGTGATACGGCGAAACAGCCCGAGCACGACGAGCAGCCCTAGCGCAATTTCGGCGGCACCAAAGGCGACCTGAAACGCCTGCATGTTGAGCAGACCGGAATAATATTTGTCGGCAAGGCCCGGTCCGGTGTTCGGAGAGACAAGCCGCAAGGCCCCCCACAACACCAGCAATAAACCGGTGCCGGCGCGCAGCGCGAGAAGAGAGCCGGCCTTGAGTGCCCCGCCTTCGTTCATCGTCAAACCCCCTTTGTTGCGATATGGTCAGGCCGACAATCGCCCGCCGAATGATCGTGATAGTCCAGTGCGCAGAATTACCCAGTGACGACCGCGCAAAAGATACGGCTGGAGCGGCCAATCGGACGAGTCCGTGGAGCCGGCGCATGATGGCCGTCCGCACCCCGCCGCACACCGGCAACACCTGCAAAGGCCGACAGGGTGGCCAATCGAACGCTGGGCATGCTCTTCCCCTCTTCAATATCCGGTTCGCGCCGCACCGTAAAAAGTTACACCGTCCATGTCGGGCATTGCCGGCCTCGGCCGGGCGCCACGCATCCTTCCCATCTGCAATCCTGTAACCTTGCAGCGCGTTATGGCGAATGGAATGACCAGCCGGCATCCATGCATGGTGGCATGGCGATGACATTTCCTTTGGAGGACGAAAATTGATGCGGATGCCATCGATATTGCTTGCCGTGGCGGGCATCGCTGCCTGTTCCGCGGCGACGCCCGATCAGGCACCGGCGCAGACCCCAAAGGAGAAACAGGCCATCGCCGTGGTTGCGACCGGCTGTTTCTGGTGCACCGAATCCGATTTCGACAAGGTGCCGGGCGTGCTTGCGACGACATCGGGCTATATCGGCGGCAAGACCGCCAACCCGACCTATGAGCAGGTATCGGCGGGCGGCACGGGCCATATCGAGGCGGTGCGCGTAATCTATGATCCGTCGCGCGTGACCTATGCGACGCTCGCCCGGCACGCCCTGCGCACCTCCGACCCGACCGATGGCGGCGGCCAGTTTTGTGACCGCGGCGACCAATATCGTCCGGCGATCTTCGTCGGCAATCAGGGCGAGCGTAAAGCCGCGCTGGCGGCTAAGGCCGAAGCGGCCAGGGTGATCGGCAAGCCGGTCGCGACCGAAATCTTGCCACGCACCCGCTTTTATTCGGCGGAGGACTATCACCAGAATTACTACAGCAAGAACCCGATCCGGTATCGATATTATCGGCTGTCCTGCGGCAGGGATGCCCGCATCGAGGAAATATGGGGCTGATACCGGCGCTGCCCGTCATTGGAACCGGCGCACGAATGAAAAGTCCAAGTACCTTTTTAGGCGCAACATCGCGCGCCCCCGCCAAGCCAGCGGCCCCCAAGTCGCAAAGCCGGTGCCGTCGCCAAGGTCCATGATCGCCAGCCAGCGACGTTGCGGGCGATAGGGCTGAAGCGGCAGCCCGCGCGCGACCGCAGCAAGATTGCGGGCGAGCACCGGTGCCTGACGAACGCCGAAAACGCCCTGGCGCGGCAATGCGCGCGGCTGAAAGTCCGCGCAGTCCCCCACTGCGAAGATCGCCGGATCGACCGTCGATCGCAGCGTTGCGGTTACAACGGCCCCAGCATCGCAACGCGTTGCTAGCTTTGCCTCCTCGATCAGGGCGGGTGCGCGGAGGCCCGTCGCGGCGATCGTTACATCGTGAACAGGTAGCGGTTCCCCATTAGGATGCATGATCAGGCCACGCCGCTGAAGACGGGCCAGAAGCGAATGCCACCCCCGCGCATCGTCCGCGCTGCGCGCAACCAGCGTGACGCGCGGCTGGGTGCCGATCCGTTCCGCAAGCCCCAGCAGAGCCGCCGCGACCTCGATCCCGCTCGGACCGGCGCCGATGATCACGACGCGCGGAAATTCGCGTGCCGATTCGATCCTGGCGCGTAGTGCGGTCAGCCCGGCGAGCGGTTTGACAGGGCAAACATGGCTTCCGGTAACATGCGCCCCGACCACGCTGCCGATGTTGAGCGACAGAAGGTCGAAGCCATGTCGGCTGCCATCCGCCAGCGTCACGACCTGCTCGGCACGGTCGATTGCCGTCGCCATGCCCTCGACAAAGGCCAGCCCACGCCTGCTTGCCAGGCTTGCGGCATCGATCCGGTTCGCATCCGGCGGCAGGGCGCCCGAAAGCACGCCTGTCGCCAGCCCCGAATAGTCGAACCACCGCGGCGCGATCAGCAGCGGATCGATCCCCGCCCCGCGCAACGCCTCCAGCCGCCCGGTAAGAAGCAGATGCGCATGGCCCGCACCGAGAAGGATCAACCGCTTGCTCACCATGCCCTACTCATGCTGTTGTCGCGAGCAGCTTATAGACGCGCTCACCGAAGGATTGAGCCTGCTTTCGGGCGCGGCGCACAATCGCCGGGACGACCGGCTTTAGGGCTTGCGCGCTCGAAAGTTTCCGACCCAAATTCGAGCTTCGTGGCGAGTAGTCAGCAGGATGAGGAACGGCGGGTTTTGGGAAACGCACAGGCCACCGCCAACGACCGGCTTTAGGGCGCTTTGCTGTCAGGCAAATGTCAGCGTTCCGAGTGGCTGGTTCCGGCGTAAGCGGACATTCCCACTAGCGCGTTGGAACGGCGTGAGTTGGTCGGAAGCAGTCACACGTAAATTCCAACCGCGGATATTCCGATGATTGCTCAATGCTGACACATTTTGGCGGGTTTATATGTGTTCAAATCATCTGCCCGTGTCAGCGCGCTCTCCCCTCGCGGCTCATTGCCTGATGCTGTGTGACTTCCCGGACGCGTTGCGCTTGCTGGTTGCGCACCTGTATCGTTGCGATCTTGTCGCCATTGGCAATGCGGCGCGCGACCTCCTGCTTTCTGGTCTCGACTTCCTTCGACGCCTTGGTGGGATTTTTGGGGTATTTCGCACGCGTGATCGAAATGGTTTGGGCGACAAGGCTTTGGGCGCGGCGCAGTTCGGGATCGCGGGCATTTTGCTCGTGTGTCTGACTCAGGAACCGTTCCGACAGGGCTTTGAGCGTGATTGTCTTTTCGGTCGGCTGGGGTGATTTGCCCGTCGTGCTTTTGGCTTCGCGGCGCTTCTCGCGTTCGGTGATCCGTGCTTGCAAGCGGTCAGCATCGGCCAGGACCACTTTCGACGGCGTATAATTCTCTACGGTTAGCCCCTGAGCGGCGGCAGCGAGATAGGCTGCCTTTTTGAACGTGTCGCCGCCGTTGATCCGGATCGACGTCCAGCCATTGGCTTTGGCGATCCGCACGATGTCAGGAAGCGCGTCGATATTGCTCGTCTTCAGCCGATCGGGCTCGAGCCGGACAATCGGCTTGGTCTCGTCTGAGTTTCGATAGAGCTTGTTGCCGACGCGCAGGAATTTGCCGGTAAGGTCGTCGGTGAGAGTCGGTGTTTCCGCTTTGCGCTTCGGCTTGGCCGTTTCGGTCTTCGGTTTGTCCGCCTTCGGCGATGCCGTGCGGCTGCTTCCCGAAGGTGCGGTCCCTTCGTGTTTCTCAGCCATGTTCGTCACCTTCCTCGATAAGTCCGCAGACATTGCCCCCGCGATCCAGCGTCAGCATGTCGGCGAAGAAACTCGGGCAGTCCTCGGTCAGAATATCGTCCTGCGACATCGGCCGGGTTTCATGTCCGGAAGCCTCTTCGTCGGTCATGTCGCGGAACGCAGGGACGGGTTCGGCATTGAGCGCCGGTTTGGCGATGGATTTCACCGTCGGGGGTGGAAAGGCACGCGCCTTGAAGAAGCGGTTGCTGAAATAGGCAATCTTGGTGCCGATTATCGGTGCAATGCCGCCGCGCAGCAGGATCAGCTTGTCGGGTGGAAACTGCATCAGTTCCTGCGGCAACAGCAGCGCGCGGCGCTGCTCGGAGATCGATTTCGAGCGGTTGGCGAGCAACCCGTTGATCGTCAGCGACTTGGTGATGCTCGCCTGCCCGACATAGCCCAGCCGCTCAGAAAGGTCGTTGGCGACGCGCAGTTCCTTGGGCGTGAAGGCGACTTCCACTCCGCAATTGGCGACGATTTCATCGGCGACATGCTCGCCGTAAACGCCGCGCAGTTGCGAGCGTGACTGGATCACAGGGAGCAGGCGGATGCCGTAGCCCGCGACATAGGAAAAGGCGCTGGCGATGACCGAGGCGCGGCCGAGCCGGGCAAATTCATCGAGAATGACCAGCACCGGCACAGCGGTGTTCTCACAGGGCAATGCGCGTACATTGAGGTCGATGAGCTGCTGAAACAGTAGATTGTAGAGCGGCGCGATCCGGTCGAGTTCGTCGGGCGAGACACCGAGATAGATCGACATGGGGCGCGATCGAAGCTGGCGAAGATCGAAGTCGCTGGTGGCCGTCGCAGCATCGACCAGCGGATTGAGCCAGAGGCCTAGGACGTTGGTGATCGTCTTCTTGATGTCGGCAAAGCTGTTGTCGGATCCACCGGCAAAGTCGGCGAGCGCCGTCCGGCACGGTATCGACAAGTTCAGGCGAGTATTGGCGAGTTCCTTCTTGAAGAAGGTTCGCGCATCGCCGTCGGTCAGATACCGATAGATCGCGCCCATTGTCAGCGGTTCGTTGCTCGTTTCGGCGAGCCACGCGCCGACACCAGCAAAGCCGGTGCGCGCGCCGTTCGCCCAAAAGGCTTCGCCGTGGTCGGGCGCGACGAACAGCATCGTCGCGATCTTCTGCAATTCGATGATCACATCGTCGGTGTCGCTGCGGTCGATGTAAGCGAGCGGGTTGTAGCGCGCGGTGCGCCCGTCGCGGTCGGTCGGGTTGAACAGATAGACTGCCTGTCCGTAGTGCGCGCGGAACCCTGCGCTCGCATCGTAATTTTCCCGCTTTACGTCGAGAACCACAACCGATCCCGCCCAGGTCAGCAGATTGGGAATGACGATGCCGACGCCTTTGCCCGAGCGTGTCGGAGCTTCGACCATAACATGCTCGCTCCCGCCAAAGGTCAGAAACCGAACGCGCTTGCGGCCAAGCACGATTCCGTCCCGTGCGCGGAAGCCGTGGCGCTTGATCTCGCGCTCATTGGCGAAGCGCGCGGCCCCATGCAGCGGCGCGGCGCGCGCCCATAGGGCATAGATCAGGACACCGAGGAGCAGGCCGCCGGCGATCAATCCGCCTGCCATCGCGCGGATGACTTGCGGGTCACCGCGATAATACCAGATGAACGCTGGCATTTTGATCGGGTCATAGGCCGCGACGGGCAGGCCGAGAACCAGCCAGCCGATCATGCTGGCAATGGCGAGCGCGATCAGCGCCCCGAGCGGGATGCCGATCAGCAATCTCGCCGCGCCGCCCTCAGACGGCGTGCCTGCCCTCTGGGTCATAATAGATCTCCGTCACGCGAAATTCGCCGCCTTCTTTCTTGGTTTGCACCACGACATCGACGAGCATCTTGAGCAGCGCGCGAATGTCATCGCGCGCGAGGTCGGAGCCGCCTTCGCTTTCCTTCACCAGCAGAGTCAGTTGCTCGAACGCCAGTTCGGCGGAATCGGCGTGGATGGTGGTGATTGAACCGGGATGGCCGGAATTGACGTTGCGCAGATAGAAGAACGCCGTCCCGTCGCGCAGTTCCTGGAGCAGGATGCGATCGGGGCGCATCCTGAGCGCGCTTTCGAGCAGATGCTTGGCGGTGACATTGGCGGTGCCTTGGCCGTCCTTGGCGTAGAGCATGTGGACGACGTTCTTTTGAGCGACCACCAGTTCGCGCGTGTCCTCGATCGTCAGCAAGCGTTCTTCGGGCGGGATGAGGTGGATCAAACCTTTCGACAGCGTGGTTTTGCCTGAACCGGTCGCGCCTGAAATCAGGATATTGAGCCGCGCCTTGACCGCGCGGTCGAAGAATTCGACGTGGCGACCGGCGCGGAGCAGCGCGAGCAATTCAAGCTCCTGAGCGCTGACCTGTTTCTCGGCAATCCGTGTATCTCGGAACAAGCCCGCCGCTTCGAAATCGGCGAGCGTCATCGTCACCGACGATGGTTTGCGCACGGTGATCGAGACGGTTTCATCCGGCACGACAGGCGGCACGACGATCTGCACGCGCTCGCCGGTCGGGAAGATCGTCGAGACAATAGGATTTTCGCGGGTGACGTCCTGGCTTGTGAACGCGGCAGCGGCGGTCGCCAATGCCATCAGCGTCTTGAAATCGAGCGACGGCTCGCTCTCCCATGTCCAGCACCCGCGCCGTTCGATGCCGACCTCTTTCGGCACGTTGATGACGAGTTCGGTGACGGTCGCGTCATCGAGATATCTGCGTAACGGCGCTGTCACGCTGTCGAGAACCGCCGTATTTTTGCCGGGCGCGGC
Source organism: Erythrobacter sp. 'gip.4 top 5' (assembly GCF_056495765.1). Lineage (NCBI taxonomy): Bacteria > Pseudomonadati > Pseudomonadota > Alphaproteobacteria > Sphingomonadales > Erythrobacteraceae > Erythrobacter > Erythrobacter sp. 'gip.4 top 5'. The sequence continues at coordinate 1,952,481 of NZ_CP200270.1, forward strand.
CATTATTTCAGCGCAAGACCGTAGACAGTCGAGAAGTCGAAATCCTGCGCGACGGTGATACCGACATCCTCGCCCTGGTTCTTTCGCAGCACCGGCCTGATTTGTGAATTCTGCTGCAAAATCGTTGAAGCCGCATCCGACGGGACGCGGGTGGAGTTGGGGGCAGTGTTCCCAATCGCTTGCGCGCCGACCGTTGCGGCATCTTCGACAAGGCTGAACAGCAGCGCCGTGCCAAACCGCTGCCAGAAGAAGTTGTCGACGCGGCCATCCACCCCGCTGCGTCCGAGTGCATCGGTTGCCGGTGACCCGACATCGATGGCGATCCCGCGCGGGGTGACCGCGCGAGTCCACAGCACGAACAGCCGGTATTGGCCGCGATTGAGGCCGCCCTGATATTCGCCGACGATCTTGGTGCCCTTTTCCATCAGGACGACACGGCCATTGTCCGAGTAGACATTACGCGGGACGATGCAGCTCACATAGCCGGGCTGGCTTGAGTCCATTGCCGATTGCAGCACGCACGGGATGAAGCTGCCTGCCGTGATCAGGAAATTGCGGTCGGGCAGCGGGCGCGCCTGCGTCTGACCGATCACCGAACCACGCCGCAGCGTATCGAGCGTGGTCGGCTCTCGTGTGGCAGGTGTCGCGGTGCGACCTAGACCGTCCGCATCGCCATAAAGCGCGCTAGCGAGTCCGTTTCCGCGCTCGCCGCCATAAGCGATCAGTGACGACCGGCGCGCCGCTTCGCGCAGCGCCTCGGCTTGTGAAGGTTGGCGGGGCTGCGTCGCGCCAGCAGGCGGCGGTGCCGCCGTGCCTTGCGGGCCGATTGCGGGGACCGTTGGCCCGCCCAGCGGTATCGGGGCATTGGGATCGGTCGCCGCACCGGCGAGCGTCGGTGCGATCACTGTGTTCGGGTCATATTTCGCGGGTTCGAGCGCGGGCTTGGGCTTGACTGGCGGCAGGTCGGCATTGCCGGTTAGACTCGTTCCGAGCGCGAGCACTGTAAACATCACCGCGCCAGCGGCGGCGGCAAAGCCGATCATCTTTTTGGGGTCCATCGTCGTGCCGGGCATCGACGGCATCTTGCTGGCGCGTTCGGTGGCGGGGGCGCGGTCGATTTCGTCGGGATCGGGCGTCTGATCGACGGCTGCTCGCGGTGGCGGTGTGGCCTCGGCCATTATTTTCTCTCCCCGTCAGCGGGACTCGCGGTGCGTTCGACGATGCTCGACGCGGTGCCCGTCTTGGGATCACGTCCGTAGAAATCCCTGGCTTCGTTGAAGACGCACAGCACTTCCTTGCCGCGCCGCAGGCGAAGCTGGGCGAACACGCCGTGGATCACGACGAATTCATCGCGGACATCGAACGGGACGATGCTCTCGCTGCCATCGGGATTGATCGCGAAGAACGCTGGCAATTCGCGCTGGTTCGGGAAACGCAGCGCGGTGAACTGGCCATTGTCGGTGATTTCGGAAGGCTGGATCGCTGACGAGCCCTGCACGCTGTAGGCGAGGTTCCGCTTGCCTTCGAGAACAGCCAGATCGAGTGCCGAGCGGATCGCGCCCGATTGCAGCGCGACCGCCTGAGCGTAAGCTGCCTGCGTCGCCGCTGCCTGTGCAGCAGCCGCTTCCTCGCGTGGATAGCGGAACACGACCTTAAAGAAGGTATCGACTGCGTGCGGGCCGATCCCGCCCCGTCGCGCCGAAAGCTCGAACGTATAGGTGCGGTTGCCCGCATTCGACCGCGTGATCACGATCAGATTGGTCGCTCCGGCCAGTTCGCGCGGTTTGATGAACAGCGAGTTTTCCGCTGGAGCCACTTCCCACGACACGGTGTCGCCGAGTGCGACATGCTCGACGCGTTCGCCGGGCGAGAACACGATTTGCGTCGCCGAACGAAAAACGCCGACGACGCGATAGACCTGAACATCGCTGTAGATGACTTCGCGAATGCGGCTGTCCTGCGCGGTCGGGCGCGGCGTTTCGCTGGCGAGTGCCGGGCTGGTGGCGAACATCAGGGCGATGGCCGCAACGCGGTTGCTCTTCGTCATTGCGTCACCTCCAGATCGGCGCGGTAGCTCTGCACCTCCAGCCCGAGCGGGTTTTTGAACCGCTGCTGTTCGGTCGTCGGGGTGTCGGTGGTGTCGTAGGTAATGGTGGCAATGGCCGGGGTGTCAGTCGTGGACGTGCCGCGCTGGAGGGTCTTGGTGAAGCGCACCTGCGCGACATTTTTTGAAACGAAGGTCACCGACTTGATCGCCACGAACACCGTATCGAGGTCTGTGAAGACCGCTTGCGGCGACTTGGGATTGTCCTTGCTGTAAAATGCTGTCCAGCGCGCCTGTTCGTCGCGCGACGACATCGCCAGAACGCCTTCAAAAAACTCCTGGCGTGCCTGCGGTATCCAGCCCTCGCGATTGCGGACGTAATCGGCGAGGAAGTATTTGGTGACGGCCTCGCTGTAGGAGACTTGCCGATCGCCGGTCATGCCCGAGGTGATCTCGCTGGCACCCGTGGCCCGGTCCACCGTGATGACATAAGGGGCGACGGTCTTGAGCGGGGTCAGCGTCGCGACCGCCGCGACGCCGGTAATGGCCAGCGCGCTCGCAACGCCCGCGACCGTCCATGCCAGTCTTTTCGACCGGTTCGCCGCAATCAGCCGGTCGTGATCCCAGCTCGCGGCTTCGGCAAAATAGGCTTTGAGATCTTGCCTGTCGGTGACACCGCTCGCCATGACCTTCAGCAGCTCCGATAAGGGGTTGGCGGGGTGGCGCTGCTGATCGGCGGCACTTGAGCGGCAGGTTTGGCGCCGGGTTTCGGGGGATTGGGCGCGGGTGGCGCCTTCTCGGGGAACACATCTAAACCGTTGCGCCCTTGGGCTTGCCCTTGGCCTGGTGGTTGGCTCGCGGGCGTCGATGTGCCGGTGAGCGGATCGACGGTCGGCAGGATCGAGCCATAGGGATTGGCCGGACGCCGCTGCTTGCCGTCGCACCTGGCGAGTTTAGGCGATTTCGGGGCGGCGATCAGTGTCGCATCCGGCGCGATCAGCGCCAGCCCGACCAACATGCTCATCACTGCCTTACGCATCGCCCTATCCTTGTGTTGTGCCGCGACTGATCGATCCCGAAGTCCGCATCCGGGCGATGCCGCGTTCGATGGCGCGGCTGGTCGCCTGGGCGCCGGTCGCGCCGCGCCCGACGACGAACCCGCCTGCCGCCGCAATGGCCGACGCGAACTGGTTGGCGAGCGCGGGACCGCCACCGCCGAGCGACGCGGCGAGCATTGGAATTTGCAAGAAAAAGAAGAAGCCGAGCGCGTAGAAGGCCAGTGCCTTGATCGCGACTATGCCGATTTCGTCATTTTCGGAGATGGTGGCGATGATCGTATCGCCGGTTTGCGTCAGGAACAGCGTCAGCACGAGCGCGAACACGATCAGCATCAGATAGTTGATGCAGGCGCCCAGCCAGGCGAAGAAATAGCCGCGTGTTGACTCGAACAGCAGTGCTGCGACGAACAGAGGCCCAACCACCGCGAGCAATGCCAGCGCGAACAGGCCGAACGCGCTGATCACGAACCCGATGGCCGCACATAGCAGCGTCGCGACGATGACCATGACCACGAGGAAACCTGAAAACACCGCATAGCCAATGTCGGGCAGCGTGCCTTGGGTTTGCTGATATTCAGCCGCGATCTTGCGCATCGTGTTGGCGGTCTCGAAGCCGGTGCCAGCGAGCTTGTCGTAGAAGCCGCCAAGCCCGCCGACATCGGCCCCGCCGAGCGCGGTGGCAAACTGGCTGGGTAGTCCGCCGAGCGCAAACATGCCGATCTGCGTGCCGTAGAGCGAGGTCACGGCGAAATAAAGGAACGCGAGCTGGCAGCCGCGATAGGTATATTCGCGGAAAGGATATTGCACCGCGCCGCGCATGATCGCGTAGCCGAGCAGCGAGATGTAGATCACGATTCCGACGCGCAGCGCGGGTGCGACGATGCCGATCACCGCCGCATATTTGCCGACGATCGCCCCCAGCGCAGTGTTCAGCGCCTCGAACATCGTGGTGAAGACGTGATCGCTGAAATCCATGGCGGCGTTCAATTCCCTCGGGTTGCGTTCATCGGGCGATCTGGAGCTGCGATTTGGCGAAAGCCGCTGCCCGGCAATTGGTCGTCACGACGGCTGGCTGCGATGCGGTTGGGGCGCTCGATCCCGACCACTCGCGACAGATTTTCTGCATCGGCTCGATCTCGCCAGGGTGCGCGACGAAATATTGCCAGCTTCGCGCAGGCATGTCGGCTTGAGGTGCCATCTCTCTGCACCCCGCCACGAGCATCGTGGCCAGCATGGCGGCGGCGCGCATTCTCACTGGCCCTGATAATAGCGACTGGCCGTGTCGAGCTTTTGGGCAAGTGCCGCCTGTCCCGCCGCCGCGCGCGCCCGTTCCTGGGCCTGCTGCTGCAACGCGATGCCCTGCAACCGCAGTTGGTCGTTCTGCATGGCCGCCGATTCGAGCTGCAAGCGTGCGGTCAGATCGCCGACTTCCTTGGCGGTTGTCGCCGTGGTCAGGCGACTGCGGAGCTGGTTGAGGCCGTCCGTCCGCGACGTGACGGCGGCACCGATGTTCTCAGCGAGTCCGGCTTGAATGCCGATATTGCGGGCGTTGAGATCGAAGGCGGCGCGGGCACTGTCCGAACCCGAAAGACCAAGCTGTTTTAGCAAGTCGCGGTAGACCGAATCGGCCTTGGCGCGGCCTGCACCGACGACTCCGAGATTACCGGTGCCGAACCCTTCGAGCGATCCGCCCGAGATATCGAGCTGGCGCAAGGCATCGGATTTGAGCTGTTGCGCCAATTGCGGAATGTCGGTGAGCCGGTTCAAATCCTGATAGAGCTTCTGCGCTTCGGCAATCTGCTGCTTGCCTTGCGCGACGATCTGGAGAGCCTGGCGCACGGCGTTAATCTGCTGGATCAGATTGGCGCTGTCATGGACCGGCAAACCTTGCGCGAATGCGGGTATCGGGGCTGCGACCAGCAGCGCCATGCTCATAATCTTGGCTATCGTCTTCATCGGATTTCCTTTCGCTGTCAGGTCAACTTGGACGCCTCCGTTGGTGGAAGAGCGGGAGCCAGACGGCGGGATTACGTCCCACCTCGGCAATCACGTCATCGGCAACAGCCGTGGTTTCGGCGCGGCCCGACAGCACCGCGAGCGCGTCATCAAGGCCGGAGAGGTCGAGTTCGACCACCACGCTGTCATGGCCCTGCTTGACCAGAAACTTGTGGCTTTCGGGCGCGAGGTCTTCGCGCACCAGCTTGAATTCGGCGTCGGACAGCGCGAACCCGTCGACATAATCGCGTCGCGCCCCGAACGGGTTCGGCAGCATGATCTTGGTGGCGACCTGTTCGAGGATCGAATGGCTGATGTCGCTTTTCAGCGCATCGGCGGGCGATTGCGTCGCGAACACCAGCACCGCGTTGCGCTTACGGTAGGTCTTGAGGCCGTCCTGTGCGAAGCGCCGGAAGGCGTCATCGCCCAGCGCTTTCCAGAATTCGTCGATGCAGATGATCATCCGTTCGCCGGTTAGCAGCCGGTCGATCCGGTGGAACAGATAGAGCATGACCGGCGTGCGGATGTCGGCATTGTCGAGGAAATCGGTCATGTCGAAACCGATGAACCGCGCATCGAGCGTCATGCTGTCGTCCGCGTTATCGAACACCCAGCCGAGCGCGCCTTCCGAGGTCCATTTTTCGAGCCGCGCGCCGACCCCGCTCGAATCCTTCATGCCGAGCATCGAGCGGAGCGCGCTCAAGGAACGGTCGGCGACCGGAAGTTTCATCACGGCGTTGATGCCGTCCTCGATCAGGCGTTCCTCCTGGACAGAGATCGGTTTCCCGTCGGCGCGGACGAGCTGGCGGATGAAGATCGACAGGAACGTCTTGTCTTCGGCGCGGTCGGTCAGGGCTTTGAGCGGCGAAAAGCCCGTGGCGATGCCGTTATGCAGTGCAAGGTAGGTGCCGCCGCTGGCCTGGACGAAGATTTGCGCGCCGCGATCCTTGTCGATGAAAATTTGTCGCGCGCCGGTCTTTTCGGCCTGCGCCATCAGGAAGTTAAGCAGCACAGTCTTGCCGCCGCCCGACGGGCCGATGATCAGCGTATGACCAAGGTCTCCCTTGTGGAAATTGAAGAAATACGGGCTGCGGGCATTGGTTTTGAGTAACGCCACAGCGTCGCCCCAGTGGTTGCCGGTAGCACTGCCTGCCGGAATCGTATGGAACGGCGCGAACGCGGCGAAATTGAGCGAGGTGATTGGCGCAGGCCGAGCGCGCCATGCGAAATTACCGACGAGCTGCGACCAGTAAGCGGCTTCGAGCGCAGCGCCTTCGCGGGCCGCGACCATGCCGGTGTCGGCAAGCGCCGCGCGGGCGACCGACAGATGGTCGCGCAGCGCCTTCATCGAATTGGCATAGACCGCGAGCGTGAAATGGTGGTCGCCCAGCACGAAGCGGTTCGACATCAGGTCATCGCCCGCATCGATCAGCGCATCGGCCTGGCTGACAGCCCGATCGCCCGCGTTTTCCATCTGCGTCATCCGCAGCCGGAATTTCTCGGTTGCCGCCGCCCGGCCGAGAAAAGTGAAACTCTGTGTCAGCACAAACCCGAAATCGACTGACAGCAGCGCCTCGAACTGGCGCGGGGTGGTCTGTGCGGGATACTCGCGAATGCCGAAGATGCCACCGAACGCCGACGCATCGGCGTCGCGGACTTCGATGGTTTCCGCACCGAAGATCGTGCGCGAGCGGTAGAGCGCACCGCCCAAATGACCGCGCACAACGGGGACACGACGGCGACGTCCGGTCATCACCATGTCGGCCACTTCCATCGTCTCTGAGAACATGAGGCCGCGATGCTCGTAGATCGCGCAGCGGCGCGGCTCGCAGCGCGCCATCAGTTTCTCGAAATCGCGGGCCTTGTCGTCGAGCAGCTCGATCAGCGACTCGTCGATCCCAATACCCGCCGACGCGCCTTGCCTGGCCTCTCCCGATACCTTGCGCTTGAACAACTGGATGATCTTGTCGCCACCAGTGGCGGCCGGACGGATCACCAGGGTCGCGAAGAAGCGGTTGATGAACATCCGCTCGCGGTTGACCCGCCCGAAATAGGCGCGGTCGAGATCGGCGGCAAAACCCGATTTAAAGGCACCGCCTGGATATTGATCGACCCGCATCCTGATCAGATGCGTCCAGATCGACAGCCGTTCGTCGTGCAGGTTGCGAAGCATCCCGTTGAGCTTGGTATGCCAGTCGTTCAAATCGCGGACATCGGCGGTCTCGAAGGCCCGGCCTTGCAACTCGAAGGTCAGCATGATGTCGCCGGAATCGAGCACCACCATCTCCTCGTTGACGTGGCGCGCATAGGGCAGGAATTTTTCCGGGCTCGCCTCGCGTTGTGCCACCTTGAGCGGCACCGCCCCAGAAATGAGGGCGCTTGGGGCGAGCAGCCTAGCCATGACGGCCAAAGCCTTTGCGGCGCAGGCCCGAGAGCGGCAGCGGCGAATAGCTGCTTCCGCCCCAGAACGCCCGGTTGCGATTGCCCGCCTTGGTACGGCCCCAGAGGAACAGCAGGCGGAAGGCATTGACGTCATGGCGCACGATCAGCCGCGAGATCGAATAGCCGAATGCCACGATCAGTGCCGCATAGATCGGACTGTTGCTCCAGATCAGCACCGACGCGCTCGAAATCAGCAGCAACACCGCCGCCTCGATCGGAATGCCCGCCCACAGCGCCGGGCGCGTCACCGCGAGGAACAGCGTGTTCTTGGCCAGGGTTTCGGCGTCGTCCGTCATGGCGCTATCCGGCAATCGCGCCGACGATGGCGTCTGCGGAAAACACGATGGCAATGCCGATGATCACGGTGACCAGCACCGCCGTCGAAGCGCGCCCCGTGAACCAGAGTAGGCCGGTAACGATGACGGCAATGACGGCCAGGGTGCGGAGCAGAGTCGACGACAGCAGGGCGCGGACCTTGCTGGCGAAGCTCTCCAGATTTTGCGCATAGGCTGGATCGGGACTGGCAAGCGTTACGGCCATCGCCGCCACTAGGGCGATGCTCCAGATGATCGTGTTTTGCCAGGTCTTGGGCAAGCGGTTGAATCTCGCGGTGCAGGCGGCGCGCCACGTGCCGACCCCGCGCCCGGCTCTCAGGATGACGTTCATGTGCTGGGCCTTTCGTTTTCGGCAAGGGATCGGGCCTCGCGGTCATAAGCGGCACGCTCGAAGACGTTCCAGCTTGGCGGCGGTGCAGGGCGCGTCTGGACCGACGGCGCTTCCGGCGTGGTGTTTTCTGCCATCAACACGGCGCGTTGATCGACCGAAGCCGATGCAGCCGTCGCAAAGATCAACGGCGCGCTGGTGACGGTCTGCGCAACGCCCGCGTTGCGCTCGACTTTGGCGACATAGCCATTTCGGAAACCGCGCGTCAGGCTGCCCGTGTTATACATCGAGAGGGCCACCCGCAGGGCATTTTGCGGATGTCGTCCGGCACTGACGGCATTGTAGTTGCTGGTGAGAACGCGGCCAAGGGCGGCGACATTGGTGCAGGGGTCGAACACCGTCTCCCATGTCAGACCGAGCCACCGCATGTTGCGCGAGTTGATCTGGCTAAGGCCAAGATCGACCGAATAGCCTGCCGCGACATAGCGCCGCGCAATTGCGGCAGCATCAGCGGCGTTACCTTGGGGCGCGGGTTGTCGTCCGCCGTTGACATTGAGGGCGAATGGCTCGCCGCTGCTTTCGGTTTGAATGATCGCCAGCACCGTTTCGGGTGCGACGCTTGGTGCGCATTGCGACGCCAGTGCAAGCAAGGCAGCCGCAGAGTAGGCCATTATGCGGCACCACCCCTTGTAGCGGTATCTGAGCGCGGATGTGCTTGCCCGATCACTTTGAAATACTCCCAAAGCTACAAGTTGGCGCAGTATTACTCTGCGCGACTATGCCACCATTGTTAGCTGTTCAGCGATTGGATCGGCCATGGACTCGCTAAGGCGTTTCCGGTGTTTCGATGCGTCTATCGAAAGCCGTAACGGTCTTTCACCTTCAATCCTGATCCGTGCGGACTGTGTGGTCGCCGCCGGATGGGTTCGCTGTCTGCCCGATTCATAGCCTGGCTTTAGATATCTAAGGCAAAAACGAGCATTCGCCTTTGCAATCTCAAGGCCTCGCCGGTGTCAACCAGCTAGGCCTGAGCAATGAATCGAAGCCGTTATGTTATCCGGCAAATCGACAAAACCGATCGAGCCATTATCTCGGCACTGTTCGAAAACGGTAGGATGACCCTCCGCGAACTTGCCGAAGTGATTGACCTGTCAAGCCCCAGCGTGACCGATCGGATCGAGAAGCTGAAAGACGCAGGGGCCATTCAGGGCTACACGGCGATCATCGATCCCAAGGCCTTCGGACTCAACACCGCAGCCTTTGTGCGAATGCGGGCCTTGCCCGGTCAGATAAAGCGTCTGGAGCAATTGCTGATCGACACCCCCGAGGTTGTCGAAGCCGACCATGTCACGGGCGAGGATTGCTTCTTGGTCAGGGTGGTGGTTCGCGATGTGCAGGAGCTTGAGGCGGTAGTTGGACGATTTGTGCTTCTGGCTTCGACCGACACCGCCATCATCCAGTCCACGCCGGTGGTTCGTCGGCTTCCAAAACTGTAGACTGCGCCACCAAATTGGCGATGGCTTGGCTGGAGACGACAACCACTGATCTTTGGATATTTATGGGTATGAATATGGATATGCCCACCAACACCAATTCACTGGCGATCACACCGCAGACGTTCACGCTGATTCGCTTGCTGCCTAAGGCTCATTGTGATAGACTATAGTATATATCAAGGAGCTTTCGCCATGGGTCAAACCGCCAAGCTATTTCAGAATGGCAAGAGTCAAGCCGTGCGCCTGCCGCTTAGCTACCGCTTTGAGGGGAGCGAAGTCAGTATCCGACGCGATGAGCAGACCGGCGACGTGATTCTCTCGCGCAAGCCAGAAAGCCTTGCCGAGTTTTTTGCCTTTGCGCAAAAGCTGAAGGCCGACATTCCCGACGACTTTCTCGGGAACGATGAGCGGCTGACGCCACCGCAAGATCGCGATCCCTTCGAGGATTGGCCGACCGAGGATAAGGACGGGGCGTGAGTTCGGCGCAAACCGGGCGCTATTTGCTCGACACCAACGCAGCCAGCGCGATCCTGCGACAGCGAGAGCCTGTTTGCGCGCGCGCCGCATCGGTGCCGCTTTCGGCCCTGGCAATTTCCTCAGTCACAGCCGCTGAGATGCACTATGGCTTAGCGAAGCGCCCGGAGGCGACGTCACTAGCCAAGTTGGTGCGCGAGTTTTTGCGTTATGCCGACATTCTGCCTTGGAGCGATGCAATTGCGCCGCATTACGGAACCCTGCGAGCTGCGCTCGAAGCCGAAGGCATCACGATCGCTCCGCTCGATCTGATGATTGCGGCTCATGCGTTGGCGCTGGATGCCACGCTTGTCAGCGCCGATCAGGCGCTTTTAATGATCGATATCCTCAAGGTCGAAGATTGGAGCGTTTGACAGCCTCCGCCGACCAGTTCCGCCGACCGTCACTCGCAATGCTTAAGTCTCGTTTTTTCAGGTTTCGGCTGTCCTAAATCTCGAAAATTCGGGAAGCTCGTCGTTATGCCCAGAGGCTCCCAACGCATCCGAAGCAACTGTCTGCGCAGAATTCAAATTGCGCGCGGGGGAAACACTGCGGACAAGCCGAAAGGAGCGAGGTCCAAGCAGCGAAATATGGACTACAAGGGCGGGACCGACTAACGGTGTTGAACGGTGTCAGCCGCATCCGATTATTTGTGGGAAACCCTTACACATGTCTTACACACTTACACAAAACCTTACACAAAAATCCAATTGCTAAGATTTTATCGTTTAATATCAAACAGTTAAGGTAGTCTCGACCTACTCAAAATCGAGTTTCGAAAGAAGTGCCAGTTCGAGTCTGGCCAGGGGCACCATTCCTTTTCTATGCGAAGCGGATGCAGCGAAGAGCGCCAGATCAGGCGGGTGCCGGCCATCTGCGATCATAACGCATTGAGGGCCGATACAGCCCGGGTTTTGTGCTGGCATTACGCAGTGCGCCACGCGCAATCGCGGCAGCTTGCAGATAACGCTTGCCGGTCGCCCTTCCGATTGGCTAGCCCCTAAGACCACCCCATGTTGGAACCCCCATCCTATCACGCAATAGCGGCCATGGCGGTGACAATCGCGATGTTTATTGGCTTTGCCAGGGGGCGATACCCTGAGGAAATTATCTCGCTCGTCATCATCGCGGTGATCGGGGTGGGCCTGTATTTCGTGCCGTTAGAAGGTTCAAAGCCGACAGACGGGTTGGCTCTGGCATTCGGCGGCTTCGGGCACCAGGCCTTGATCACGATCTGCGCCTTGATGATCTTGGGGCGAGGGCTGGTGGTGACCGGCGCGTTAGAGCCCTTTGCTCGGTTGCTGGAAAGCGTCTTTCGAATCAATGGCCAGATCGGCTTGTTGGCGGCCTTGCTGATCGCACTGACCTTGTCGATGTTCATCAATGACACCCCTGTGATGGTCCTGTTGCTGCCGATTCTTGTGGCGCTGGCAGGCAAGGGACTGATGGCCTCCTCCAAGACACTGATGCCGATCAATGCCGCCGTGTTGATTGGCGGGATGGCGACCACGATCGGCACGTCGACCAACATTCTGGTGGTATCCATTGCGTCGGACATCGGAATGCGGCCCTTGGGCGTGTTCGAATTCACACCGATTGTGCTGATTGCTGCGATGTTTGCGCTACCCTATCTGTGGCTCGTGATGCCGCGATTGCTGCGGGATAACAGCGTGGTGGCTGACAATATTCGGCGGACCTTCCACACCCGCCTGCGGGTCGGCACCAGCAGCCTGCTTTCAGGCGCCGAACTGTCAGCGATCACTGCCAAACTGCCAGACGGCATCACCTTCCATGACAGGCCTAGTGGCCTGCTCCAGCCCGAGCAGCGCCTTCATATCTCCGGAACGCATGAAGCGCTTGAGGAAGCGGCGCGCGTGATGAAGGGCGAACTGGCGCCCAGCTGGGTGCTTGATCGCATTCGCCGGGTTTCCAAAGTCCATGGCGAAGATGTGGTCGCGGTTGAGATGACGGTGACAGCGGATTCGCGCCTGATCACCCGGACGTTAGCCAGCTCGGGAATTGCCGATCTGTACGGCGTTGCCGTGCTGGGCATTCACCGGCCCGATCGGTTGCTGGGCGAACGGGACATCTATTCCGAAGCTGGTGATTTGCGCATTCTGGAAGGCGATGTGCTGCTGGTCATGGGCATTGACGACGACCTGCAAACCTTCGCCCGCAATGATGGCTTGCTGCGGCTTGAAGGCGCGCGCGAACTGCCGCGCCGATCAAAAGCGGTTCTGGCAGGCGCGATCATGCTGGGTGCCATTGCAACGGCTTCGATCGGTCTGCCCTGGTTTGACGGCGGCAGTTACGCTCCGATCAAGTTGCCCATCGCAATTTCGGCGCTGGCAGGTGCGATCGTCATGTTTGTTACAGGCTGCGTCAAGTTTGACCGCGTTGGCCGTGCGCTTTCGGCCAAGGTGATCGTATTGATCGCCGCCAGTCTGGCGATTGGCCGGGTTATTGACGAAAGCGGTGCGGCAGACTGGTTGGGACAGGCGCTTTCGCTGGGGCTGGCCTATCTGCCGCCTGCGCTGATCCTGTCTGCGATCATGCTGTTCGTAACGATTGTCACCAATTTCGCCTCCAACGCCACCGCCGCCACCATCGGCACACCCATCGCCTTCAGCATTGCATCGCAGCTCGGCCTGCCGCCCGAACCCCTGGTGCTGGCTGTCCTCTTCGGCTGCAACCTGTGTTACGCTACGCCGATTGCCTATCAAACCAACATGTTGATCATGTCGGAAGGCGGATATGAGTTTGGCGATTATCTGCGTGCAGGGGTGCCGCTGGTGGCTTTGATGGTCACCGTGCTCTCGATCTTGCTGGTGATATGGTACGGATTGTAAATCATTTGAGGGGAGTACCGGCATGAAACTGGCAACGGCAACAGCGACAGCATGGGCAGGAGCAAGCTTTCTCGCGCTGGCCGCAGTGCCCGCGCAGGCCGATGAATTGCGCGATGCAGTCGCGGCTGATTTGCCCAAATTGGTCGAGCTCTACCAAGACCTGCACGCCAATCCTGAACTCAGTTTTCAGGAAGTCGAAACCGCGAAGAAACTTGCTATCCGCGCTCGGGCGCTGGGGTTTGCAGTGACCGAGGGCGTTGGCAAGACCGGCGTGGTGGCGGTGATGAAAAACGGTGATGGCCCCACGGTGATGCTGCGCGCCGATATGGATGGGCTGCCGGTGATCGAGCAGACCGGACTGCCCTATGCCTCCAAGCGGCGGGCTGTGCCGGCAACCGGGATCGAGACCGGGGTGATGCACGCGTGCGGCCATGATACGCACATGGCGGCATGGATCGGCACCGCCCAGCAGCTGGCAGAGCGGCGCAAGGATTGGTCAGGCACGCTGGTGATGATCCTCCAGCCCGCCGAGGAGATCGGCGAAGGCGCCAAGGCGATGCTGGACGACGGGCTCTACACCCGTTTCCCCAAGCCTGATTACGTGCTCGCGTTCCATGATGCCGCGCAGTCGCCCGCAGGGATGATCGGCTACGCCAAGGGCTTTGCCCTCGCCAATGTCGACAGCGTGGACATTGTTGTGCCGGGTGTGGGTGGGCACGGCGCCTATCCGCATACGACCAAGGATCCGGTGGTGCTGGCATCGAGCATCGTGATGCGGTTGCAGACCTTGGTGAGCCGCGAACTCAACCCGACCGATTCCGCCGTTGTCACGGTTGGCAGTTTCCAGGCCGGGTCCAAGCACAACATTATTCCTGACGAAGCCCGCCTCCAGATCACGGTTCGCAGCTATTCGGACGAAACGCGAAAAGCGCTGCTCGACGGCATCGCCCGGATTGCCCGAGGCGAGGCGCTTGCCGCAGGGATGCCGGAGGATAAGCTTCCAAAAGTCACTGTTGCCGATCCCTATACCCCGGCGACCTACAACACCCCTGAATTGACCAACCGTGTAATTGCCGGCCTCACGCCGCGTTTTGAAGGGCGGGTGTTTGAAGTACCGCCTGTGATGGGGGGCGAGGATTTTAGCCAGTTCTACCGCGCCGATCGCGAGAACGTGGAATCGCTGATCCTTTGGGTGGGCGGCGTGAAAGCGGCAGAATGGGAAAGGGCCGAAAAGGGGGAGATCACCTTGCCCTCGCTGCACTCCCCGTTTTGGGCGCCTGATGCCCCGGTTGTGATTGCGACGGCGACCGAGGCGCTGACGGCGGCGACGCTTGATCTGATGGCTAAAAAGGGCGGCTGAGCGTTCTTCGCAAAAAGCTCGTCAGAACAACGAACGCAAAAAAATTCGGCCGCCGGACCGCTCCCTTTTCGAAGAGCGATCCGGCGGCCGTTTCTCCTCCCCAGGAGAACTGTGAAACAGGTTGGTCTTACGAGGGGACGTAAGTGCCCAGACGGTGATGCAAGGCGTTGATCTTGGCCAGCTCTTCACGGTCTTCTGTGTTGCGCGCATGGCTTTCAAGCGCGCGGCGCAGCAGCTTCATATCCGCAGTCGAAAGCAACGCGCGGGCGCGGGCGGGCTCGGGATTTGGGGCTTCGTTCTCGGTCATTATCACTCTCCTAGGGTGCCTACCCGCAGTCCTTAGGCGGCTTTGCGGGCAACCGGAAGGCCACAAAATTGCAGCCTTCCGGCGCTCTCCCAGAGCTTATACTGCTTCGAACTGGTTCATGGTGTTGTGCGCACCGCCAGCCTTCAGCGCGGCTTCACCGGCGAAGTATTCCTTATGGTCATCGCCAATGTCGCTGCCAGACATGTTCTGGTGCTTCACACAGGCGATGCCCTGGCGGATTTCTTCGCGCTGCACGTTCTTGACGTAGCCGAGCATCGCCGCTTCCCCGAAGTATTCGCGGGCAAGGTTGTCGGTGCTCAGCGCCGCCGTGTGATAGGTCGGCAGCGTGATGAGGTGGTGGAAGATTCCCGCCCGCGCTGCGCCGTCGCGCTGGAAGGTGCGGATCTTTTCATCGGCTTCGACGGCCAATTCGGTTGTGTCGTAATCGACACTCATCAGCTTTGCGCGGTCGTAGGACGTTACGTCCTTGCCCGCAGCTTCCCACGCATCGAACACCTGCTGGCGGAAGTTCAGCGTCCAGTTGAAGCTGGGCGAGTTGTTGTAGACCAGCTTGGCATTCGGCACGACCTCGCGGATGCGATCGACCATCTCGGCGATCTGTTCCACGTGGGGCTTTTCCGTTTCGATCCACAATAGATCAGCGCCGTTCTGGAGCGACGTGATGCAATCGAGCACGACGCGGTCGACGCCCGTGCCAGCGCGAAACTGAAACAGGTTTGACGGCAGACGCTTGGGCGAAAGCAGCTTGCCATCGCGGCTGATGAACACCTGACCATTGGTGATGTTGGCGGGATCAACTTCGTCGGCATCAAGGAAGCTGTTGTACTGGTCGCCCAGATCGCCCGGCTCCTTCGAGAACGCAATCTGCTTGGTCAGGCCGGCGCCGAGCGAGTCGGTGCGGGCCACAATGATCCCGTCTTCCACACCCATTTCGAGAAACGCCATCCGGCAGGCGCGGATCTTCTGGAGGAAATCTTCGTGCGGCACAGTGACCTTGCCATCCTGGTGGCCGCACTGTTTTTCGTCGGAAACCTGATTTTCGATTTGGAGTGCACAGGCGCCCGCTTCAATCATCTTCTTGGCGAGCAGATAGGTCGCCTCGGCGTTACCGAAGCCCGCATCGATATCGGCGATGATCGGCACAACATGGGTTTCGTACGAGTCGATGGCGTTTTCGAGGCGCTTGGCTTCGACAGCGTCACCCGCTTCGCGAGCCGCGTCGAGCGCGCGGAACATGCCGCCCAGCTCGCGGGCATCGGCTTGCTTGAGGAAGGTGTAAAGCTCTTCGATCAGCGCAGGTACCGAAGTTTTCTCATGCATCGACTGATCGGGGAGGGGGCCGAATTCGCTGCGCAGCGCGGCAACCATCCAGCCCGACAGGTACAGGTACCGCTGCTTGGTTGTGCCGAAATGCTTTTTGATCGCGATGAGCTTCTGCTGTGCAATAAAGCCGTGCCAGCAACCCAGCGACTGCGTGTATTGCGCTGGATCAGCATCGTAAGCCGCCATGTCGGCGCGCATGATCCCAGCGGTATATTTGGCGATGTCGAGACCGGTCTTGAAGCGGTTCTGGATAACCATGCGGGCTGCGCTTTCCGGATCGATCGCTCCCCAGCTTGGCCCATTTGCTGTCACCACATCGTGCATCCGGGTGATGGTGATTTGATAAGTCATGAGCATCTCCTGTCCATCCTGGGGAGTGGCGCCCGCCTTGAGGGCTTAGCGCCGCTGGATGAACCGTCCTTGGCGTGTTGCGACGCAGCATGATAGGAAAAATTACAGAAAATCGTGTCGTCATGCAGACATTCCTGCGCGAACTTGTGTCAATCAGTCAATTTATTTACAAAAGTCCCATGTCAGATACCAACCTCCTCGCCGGTCCCGCGATTCGGCGTTTGCGTAAACGCGAAGGCCTGACCCAAGCTGCAATGTCAGGCATGCTCGGGATTTCGCCGTCCTATCTCAACCTGATTGAACGCAATCAGCGCCCGCTTTCAGCGCGGGTGCTGGTGCAGGTTATTGAGCGCTTCGATTTTGATCCGAAAACTTTGCGGGAAGACGACGCCATCGGTGGGATCGACGGATTGGTGCGGCGCTTGGCTGACAAGCGTTTTGGCGATCTTGGCATTGACCGCGAAGAGGTGCAGGAATTCCTCGCGGCGGCACCGCAAATCGCGGCTGCTTTTGTGCGCCTCTATGACACCGCCGGGAGTGAGCGGTTGGCGGTTGAAGACACCGCCGCTGCTGCGCGCCGTGCGGTTGAACGCTGGCAAAACCATTTTGCCGATCTTGACCACGCGGCTGAGGATCTGGCGGACGAACTGCGCCTCTCACGCGGGGAAATCAGCGCCGCGCTGTCAGAGCGCCTGCGCGAAAAGCACCAGATTTCTGTCCGCATCCTGCCCGCCGAAGTGATGCCCGGACAAGTTCACCGGCTCGATCTTCACGCTCGGCAATTGCAATTGTCCGAGATGCTGCCCGGCGCCGCCCGCCGTTTCCAAATCGCGCGGCAGGTCGGCGCGCTCGAGATGCGGGAGGGTATCGATACACTCGTAGCGGGCGCTAATCTGACTGCGTCAGACGCGCGCGAGGCTTTTCGCGAACACATTACCGATTATCTCGCAGGCGCGCTGTTGCTGCCCTATCGCCGCTTCCTGAGAGCTTGCGAGGCAACCGGCTACGACCTGGCCGTGCTCCAACGTCGCTTCGCCGCCAGCTTCGATCAGATTGCAGAGCGGCTCACCACCTTGGGCAGGATCGGTGAGCGAGGGCTTCCGTTTTTCATCGCGACGATCGATCGGGCCGGGCGGCTGACTAAATTTACAGCCGGCGGCAGCGGCGCGTTGTATCCGCTAGAAAGTGCACGTTGGCCTGCCTGGGTGCCCTATGCCGCCTTTGAACGGCCCGGCACGGTTCTGACACAAGCCGTCACTTTCGGCGAGGGTGATGCAGCGGCGCGGCATTGGTTTACAATCACGCGCACCGTGGACGGTGATGGCGTGATGTGTTCCGGGCGGCGCGCCGTGGTGCTGGGGATCGAAGCACGGTTCGCTGGCGACCTTGCCCATGCCCGCGGGGTGTCGCTTGACCGCGAAGATGCGGTGTCGCTTGGCACGCCTTGCGGGCGCTGTGGGCGGACGGAATGCTTGACCCCTGCAACACTCCGGCTTGCCAGCAGGCGCCAGACGTAGGTGATTCGGCACTGACGGACGTTTTGGCTTGAAGTGTAAAGTTTACCGACATTTCATTTCTTGCGCGTAGTTCGGCGGATCAAGAAGGTTAACCGGACCGCAAACCATGATCCGCCTGTTCAAGCATTACATCCCCCATGCCGTACTTTTGCTCGGCCTGCTTGACCTTGGCTTGCTGGTGCTGGCCAGCGAGGTCGCATGGCAATGGCGCGCGCATCAGATTGGTATGAACCCCGGCGATTTCAGCGGCCGCGGCGTTGCACTGGTCGGGACGGCGTTGGTGATCTGGTTGGCGATGATCGCTGTGGGGGTTTACGGCCCCTATGCGCTGCGAAGCTTGCGTTTCGCCGGAGCGCGCGTGCTTGTGGCGATCAGTCTGGGCATCATTGCATTGGCGGTGGTCGACTTTCTCTTTCCGAACGACATGTTTTGGCGCTCAACCCTGCTTTACACCATGGGGCTGGCGATCGTCGTGCTTGTGGCAGACCGCCTGCTGCTCAATTCCTTCCTCGGCTCTTCTGCATTCCGCCGCCGGGTGATGGTGCTGGGTGCAGGCGACCGGGCCCAGCGGCTGCGCGAGTTGGGTGACAAGCCCGAGACCGGCTTTGCGATTGTGGCCTACATCGCCATGAGCGAGGACCAGCGCCAAGTTGAAGAGGCAATCCCGCGGGCCGCGATCCACGATCTCGGAAGGTTCGTCGAAAACCTCGGTGTGTCCGAAGTTGTGCTGGCGTTGCAAGAGCGGCGCAATGCGTTGCCATTGAAGGACCTGCTGCGGATCAAGACCAAGGGCGTGCACGTCAATGATTTTTCGAGCTTTATCGAGCGGGAGACCGGCCGGGTCGATCTCGATACGATCAATCCCAGCTGGCTGATCTTCTCCGATGGCTTTTCAAGTTCGCGCATGTTCTCGAGCGCAGTGAAGCGCATTTTCGATATCACGGCGAGCGTGATCCTTCTGGCGCTAACATTACCGCTGATTGTACTGTTTGCGGGCCTGGTGAAGCTTGATAGCAAAGGGCCGGCGTTCTTCCGCCAAAAGCGTGTGGGTCTGTACGGAGAAACATTCACGCTCATTAAGCTGCGCTCCATGCGCACCGATGCCGAAAAGGACGGGGCCAAATGGGCCGAAAAAAATGATCCGCGGATCACGCGGTTGGGCCACTTCATCCGCAAGGTGCGGTTGGACGAACTTCCGCAGACATGGAGTGTGCTCAAGGGCGAAATGAGCTTTGTGGGACCGCGCCCGGAAGTCCCGTCCTTTGTCGAAAGCCTAGAAGAAGAGATCCCCTTTTACGGTGAACGCCACATGGTCAAACCCGGTATCACCGGGTGGGCGCAGATCAATTTTCCCTATGGCGCGTCGGTCGAAGATAGCCGCTGTAAGCTCGAATATGACCTGTATTATGCCAAAAACTACACCCCGTTTCTTGATTTTGTGATCCTGCTCCAGACCCTGCGCGTGATCCTTTGGCCGGAGGGTGCGCGATGATCTGGCTCAGCGGAATTGTGCATCTGGCAAGCTTCCTGGCTTGGGTGGCGGGCGCCGTGCTGAGTGCAGGTGCAGTGGTATGGATGTGGCAGCATGGTGAGCGCACGCGGCCCGATCGGACGGCACTCATGATCGCAGCGGGGCTCAGCGCCATCTGGTGCGCAATGGCGGCCGGACTCGGGGCACAGCACAGCGCAGTCGCGATGGCTGCAATGTTGCGCAATCTTGCGCTTATCGCGACGATCCTGTGCCTTTTTTCCGCTGACGGCCGCACGGCTAGCCTCAAGCCGATCCGTCCGGTGATCATTGCGCTGGTGCTTGTGCAGATGCTCCAGATGATGGTCCTGTTTGTCGAGATTCGCGTCGCGGACATCCAGGATACAGTGCTTGAGGTGCGTGCTCTGATCGACATGATGGTGGCGATTGGCGCGCTGATGTTGCTGCACAATCTTTATGCGGGCGCTGCAAATGCGCTGCGTCCGGTCTTGCGCTGGACGGGCATAGGGCTTGCCGGGATTTTTGCCTACGACCTCAATCTGCACACGCTGACTTGTTTGATCGGCAGCTCTGCCGGCGCACTTGGAGATCTGCGGGGACTTTTTGCCGGGATTATGACGGCAATCTTCGCGCTGGGTATGAATGCACCCGGACCACGCGTTCAATTCAGCCCGTCACGCGCGGTCGCCTTTCGAACCTTATCACTGCTATTGATCGGCAGTTATCTGGTCGGAATGGTGGTAGTGACCAAATCACTCGCGCTGCTAGGCGGTGAGATGGCTCGCGCAAGCCAATCGGTCTTCTTGGTTATTGCCGTGATCGGCGCTGCACTGGCGTTACCTTCACCGCGTTTGCGGGGCTGGCTCCGCGTTAGCGCAACGAAGCATCTGTTCCAGCATCGCTATGATTACCGGCAGGAGTGGCTGCGCTTCACACGCACCATCGGGCTCAGTGGCGCAGGCAATGCCAGCCTTGAGGAACGCGCGGTCAAGGCGCTTGCCGATATTACCGAAAGCCCCGCCGGTCTGCTGCTTATGCCTAGCGAAGACGCGCAATTGGAGCTTAGGGCTCGCTGGAACTGGCCAACCATGACGGTGCCTGCGGCAGGTGGCGCATTTGGGCTTTCAAACCTGCTTGAACAGCACAATCTTGTGCTCTCCCTTGATGAGGTGCGCAGCGGGGTCGATCACTATGGCGAGGCGGCCCATGTGCCGCCATGGCTCAAGGAAGCTGAGGACGCCTGGGCATTAGTGCCGTTGATCCATTTTGACCGGCTGGTGGGTGTCATTCTGCTGGCCCGCCCGCGCAGTCCGCGCCAGCTTGATTGGGAGGACTTCGATCTCCTGCGCGTCGCCGGACAGCAGCTCGCAAGCTACCTGGCTGAACAAGCGGGGCAGCAGGCATTGATGGATGCAAGCCGGTTTGACGAATTCAACCGCCGTATGGCCTTCGTGATGCACGACATCAAAAATCTTGTGAGCCAGCTGTCTTTACTGGCGAGCAATGCCGAGAGACACGCCGACAACCCAGCGTTTCGCGCCGATATGTTGGTGACGTTGCGCAATTCCGCTGACAAGCTTTCAGCGCTTTTGACGCGGCTCGGTCGCTATGGCGCGGGGCACGTCAACGCGCCTAATCCCATTGATCTGGTCGATGTGGCGCGCAGCATCGCTGATCGCTTCAAGGGCGGGCATCCCGTGGCGCTCACCCGCGAGGTCCCGGTCCGAGTGATGGGCGATCGCGAGGCATTGGAACAGGCGTTGATCCACCTTGTCCAAAACGCGATTGATGCCAGCGAAGCGACAATGCCGGTCTTTCTGGACGTTACGTCGGAGGGTTTGCATGGTGCCATCGATGTCGTTGATGCTGGCATTGGCATGAGCCCGGCCTTCGTTCGCACGGGCCTTTTCAAGCCTTTCATTTCGTCAAAGGCAGGCGGGTTCGGCATCGGTGCCTTTGAGGCACGGGAATTGGTCAAGGCCATGGGCGGACGGATCGCTGTGGAGAGCCGGGAAGGATTGGGCACGCGCTTTTCGGTGGCCCTGCCCTTGGCCAACGCCGTGCAGCTTTTGGGTGCGCAAGGCGCTAACGATATGACGGCGCAGGAGGTCGCGTAATGGCCGACAGGAAACCCGTTCTGCTGGTGATCGAAGATGATCCGGGCCTGCAAGCGCAGCTCAAATGGGCTTACGATGATTTTGAGGTCGTGATCGCGGGCGACCGGGACAGTGCGATGGCGGCGCTGCGATCTGACGTGCCGGGTGTGGTGACGCTTGATCTTGGCTTGCCGCCCGATCCCGATGGCACGACCGAAGGTTTTGCCGTGCTTGACGCAATTATGGCGTTGAAACCCGATACCAAGGTGATTGTTGCGAGTGGTCACGGTGCCCGTGAAAGCGCGCTCGCCGCCATCGCGCGCGGCGCTTACGATTTTTACCAGAAGCCAATCGATATCGACGCGCTTGGCCTCATTGTGCGGCGAGCTTTCAATCTGCGCGCTATCGAAGAGGAAAATCGGCGCCTCGTCGCTTCCAGCAGTGCCGATAAAACCGTGCTCGGCAGATTGATCACTGGCGCGCCGGAAATGGTCAAAGTCGCTCGGACGATTGAGCGGGTCGCAAAGACCAGCGTGTCGGTCATGCTGCTCGGTGCGAGCGGTACAGGCAAGGAATTGCTCGCAAAGGGCTTGCACGACGCCAGCGATCGGGCTGATGGGCCATTTGTGGCGATCAACTGTGCTGCGATCCCGGAAACTCTGCTCGAAAGCGAGTTGTTCGGGCACGAAAAGGGCGCGTTCACCGGAGCTGTCAAAACTACGGAGGGCAAGATCGAAAGTGCTAACGGCGGCACGTTGTTCTTGGACGAAGTGGGTGACATACCGCTGCCGCTTCAGGTCAAGCTGCTGAGGTTTCTGCAGGAACGCACGATCGAGCGGGTCGGCGGTCGCCGGGCGATCGCGGTCAATACCCGGATCGTTTGTGCAACCCATCAAAATCTGGAAAGCATGATCACGTCCGGCAGTTTCCGCGAAGATCTTTTTTATCGCCTTGCCGAAATCGTCGTACGGATTCCAGGGCTTGCCGAGCGGCATGGCGATCCTGTGCTGCTGGCCAAGGCATTCCTCAAACGCTTTTCTGCCGAAATGAATCCTTCCGTATCCGGCTTTGCTGCCGATGCCTTGGCGGCAATCGATGCACACGAATGGCCAGGCAATGTGCGCGAGCTGGAAAACCGGGTGAAACGCGCCGTCATCATGGCGGATGGCAAGCTCGTGAACGCGGACGATCTTGATCTGGAGATGGGAGAAGATCAGGATTCCGATGTACTCAATCTCAAATCCGCGCGTGAGGCGGCCGATCGCCGGGTAATCCGTCACGCCCTGTCTCGCAGCGAAGGCAACATCTCCAGTACCGCCAAGCTGCTCGGTATCAGCCGTCCGACCTTGTACGATTTGCTCAAGCAATATGACCTTCAGGCATGATGCAACCGCCTGTTTGTGCGCTATGCTTTTGTCATTGGCGGGCTGTTCTGGTGGTGACGATGCGGCGCACGACGGGGCCGACTCCCCCCCATCTGGATTGGCTCGACTGATCAATGACGCTGATAATGCAATGGCGGCCGGCCAATCGGCCGATGTGCAACGGTTGCTGGACGAGGCGGCCCGCATCGCGCCCGGCGATCCGGCTGTATGGGTTGCCATTTCTCGAATGCGCCTTCGCAGCGGAGAAAATCTAACAGCCCTGGAGGCTGCTGATCGTGCACTGGCACTTGGTCCAGATCATCCCCCAGCATTGTTGCTGCGGGCGCTCATGGTGCGCGATGCACATGGATATGCTGCAGCTTTGCCGTGGTTCCGCGCCACACTGACGGCCGATCCGTTCTATGTCGACGCATGGGCGGAATATGCTGCAACACTCGGCGACGGCGGCGAAGCGGGTACCATGCTGGAGGCGGTCCGCAGGCTTGCTGAAATCGCGCCGGATGATCCCCGTGTGCCGTATTTGCAAGCGGTTCTCGCAGCGCGCGGCGGCGAGTACCCGCTCGCACGCAGTCTATTGTCGCGTAGTGGCATGACAGAT
Source organism: Erythrobacter sp. 'gip.4 top 5' (assembly GCF_056495765.1). Classification (NCBI taxonomy): domain Bacteria; kingdom Pseudomonadati; phylum Pseudomonadota; class Alphaproteobacteria; order Sphingomonadales; family Erythrobacteraceae; genus Erythrobacter; species Erythrobacter sp. 'gip.4 top 5'. The sequence goes on from NZ_CP200270.1 coordinate 1,975,988, forward strand.
CGCGGTATGTCGGCGGCGTTGCAACTAGATTCGATCATCAGCCTGGCCGAGGGAAATGCCGACAGCGCGGCTGTGATCCTCGAACATCTTTGCGCGCGCCAACCGGCCAATGCCCGGCTGCGAGAACTGCTAGCCAAGGCACTGTTTGATGCAGGGCGGGTCGACGAACTTGCGTCCCGATTTGGCCTTGATGCAAACCGCCCGGAAGCATCGCCTTATCTCATGATGTTGGTGGCGCGTGCTCATGAACAGCGCGGCGATAGGGCAAGCGCGGCGCCTTTGCTGCAACGAGCGATGCAGGGCACGCGTCACAATCCAAGAGTGCTGGCGCTGCGTGAAGGCTTGCCGCTGCCGACGACGGCTCTTCGTGCAGCTGGGCTTGCTGACAATTGGGGCAAGGCGAGCAAAGATGCCAAAATGTTGTCAGCACGTTTCCCGGATTGCGCCGATGTCGCGGTGCTGGCAGGCGATGCCGCGCTGGGTGCAGGTGACCTGCAAGATGCTTTGTCCGCGTATGCAATGACCGTAAGGGTCAAGCGGCCTTGGCCGCTGACGCGCAAAATGGTTCTCGCTTATTCGAAGGCTGGCGAGATTGATGCATCCGATGCGCTGTTAGCCCAACACGCAGCGGGCGAGCGTAACAACGCAAACGCCGTGATCTCGCTCGCCGAGCGGTTGAGCCAACGCGGCAACTGGGCGCGCGCGGCGCCTTTGCTCGACCATGCCATAGCGATGGGCGCGGGGCATGATCCGGTCTTGCTTGGCCTGCGATTGCGCGCAGCACAGGCAATGGGACGGGAAGGCGAGTCACGCCGCTTTGCCGCTCTATTGGCAGAGATACGCCCACGCACGCTAGCGCAGCGTTAGGCGCGCTGCCCCTCGACAAGCGTTATGCAGCAGGGCAGGGCGCGCGCCTAATGTCCAAACCTGCGTCTCGCCTGCCATTCCTGACCGACCCCATGATTGCCGTGCTGGTGCTCGCAACGGGTCTTGCAACTGTACTTCCCGCAACGGGAGGCGCGCGTACCGTTGCGACCATTGCCTCCAATGCCGGCATCTTTCTTTTGTTTTTGGTGAACGGGATGCGCATCCGCCGTGCGGAGATCGTGCGAGGCCTTGCCAATTGGCGGTATTTCGGGCCGTTGCTGCTGTTTGTGTTCGGCGCAATGGCGCTTGGTGGGCTTGGATTTGCCAGTCTTGCGCAGAATGTCCTGCCGCCGATAGTGGCTTTGGGCTTTGTCTATCTGGGCTGTCTGCCATCAACCGTGCAGTCATCCACCAGCTACACGAGCCTAGCCGGAGGCAACGTGGGTCTGGCAATCGTCGGCGCGGCGGTCATCAACATCCTTGGCGTCTTCATCAGTGCGCCGCTGTTTGCGCTGTTGGGTGGTGGCGCGGCTGGAGAGATCGGCAGCGAAGCTGTTGTTCGCATCGGTCTTATTCTGGTGCTGCCCTTCGTGATCGGACAGATCGTGCAGGGCCGAGTGATCGAGCGGATCGCGGCCCATCGCGCAAAGATCGCCTGGCTTGATAGAGCGGTGATCGGAATTGCGGTCTATGTCGCTTTCTCGGGCGCGGTCGAGCAAGGTTTGGGCGCGATGTTTTCGCTGGGCAATTGGGCGGCGCTGATCGTGCTGGTGTTGGCAATGTTGGGGGTGGCGCTCGCAGGTGCCTGGACGAGCGCAGGTCTGCTTGGCCTGCCACGTGCAGATAAAATCGCTTTCCTGTTTGTCGGATCGCAAAAAAGCGTCGTCATTGGCGCGCCGCTTGCCGCGATCCTGTTTCCTCTGGAAAGCGCCGGATTCGTGATCGCGCCGCTGCTGCTTTATCACTTGGCCCAATTGGTGCTGGCTGCCCCGCTCGCCGCGCGCCTTGCCAAGACGGCCGAAGCTTAGGCTTTAGGCTGGTAGGTCTGTTCTGCGCTCGGGAAACTGCGATCGCGCACTTCCTCGGCATAGCGGGCGACGGTGCGGTCGATCACACCTGCGATATCTTCATAACGCTTCACAAAGCGCGGAACGCGCTCAAACATTCCGAGCATATCGTCTGTGACCAGCACCTGCCCGTCACATTGGGCTGACGCGCCAATGCCGATCGTTGGGCAGCTGACGCCATGTGTTGCGGCAATAGCAATGGGTTCGACCACGCCTTCGATCACGATCGCAAAGGCACCTGCATCATCCAGCGCCTTGGCATCGGACACAATTTTGTCCGCTTCAGCATCCGAGCGCCCGCGTGCGCCATAGCCACCGAGCACGTTGACGGCCTGCGGTGTAAGACCGACATGGCCCATAACCGGGATCCCGCGGCTATTGAGGAACGCGACCGTCGGCGCCATGGCTGCGCCGCCTTCAAGCTTCACGGCCGCCGCGCCGGTCTGTTTCATCAGAAACGCCGCGCTCTGGAAAGCCTGTTCGGGCGAAGCCTCGTAGGACCCGAAAGGCATGTCGACCACCACGACCGAATGATACGATCCTCGCACCACGGCGGCGCCGTGATTGGCCATCATTTCCAATGTCACCGGTACGGTTGAGGGCAGTCCGTAAATCACCTGCCCGAGGGAATCGCCCACAAGCAGCAAATCGCAGTGGCTGTCGAGAATCTGCGCCTGACGCGCAGTGTAGGCGGTCAGCATCACCAGCGGCTGCGCCGTCACACCGTCTTTTTTGCGCGCGCGGATTGCAGGCACCGTTAGGCGCCGCATCGGCTGCGGGGTGGGGTTTGCACGGCTGGTGCCGGTGTCGAGCTGGAAGGTTGTGGACATGGGCACGCGTTCTAGCGGGTGCGCGCTTCGGGGGAAAGCCTGTGCTTTGCCGCTTGTTTTGCGAGCGTGTTGCGCTAGCGTTATGCCCTGATGGTCGCGCAGGGGATCTGCCTGCGATCAAGGGGAGTCCTATTTCAGATGTTTCTCGACAGAGTAAAACCGCTCGACGCGATCCTTGCAGCGGCGGAAAAGAAATCACTCAAGCGCTCCCTTGGCGCTGTGCAGCTCATGCTGTTTGGTATCGGCTGCATTATTGGGACCGGTATTTTCGTGCTGACTTCAGCCGGAGCGCAGAAGGCTGGGCCAGGTCTGATGCTGGCCTTTGCGATTGCGGGTCTGATCTGCATTGTTGCAGCGCTCTGCTATGCCGAGATTTCTTCGACGATCCCGGTTTCGGGATCGGCTTACACCTATACCTATGCCACGATGGGCGAATTTCTCGCCTGGACGGTCGGGTGGGCGTTGGTGCTTGAATATGCCATTGCAGCAAGTGCGGTGTCGGTGGGCTGGTCAGGCTATTTCGTCGGTACAATCCTCAATGAGACTTTTGGTGTAAGTCTTCCAGCGGCGTTATCGGGCGGACCGTTGGCGTTTGGCGGCGTTGAAGGCGGTATCATCAACCTTCCAGCATTGATAATCGCCTTGCTCGTCACATGGCTGCTGATGATCGGGACGAGCGAAAGCGCTAAGGTGAATGCTGTCCTCGTCGTCATCAAGGTGACCGCGCTGACCGTGTTCATTGTGCTGACGTTGCCCGAAATCGATTCCGCCAACTTTAACCCGTTCCTTCCTGCTGGGGTTTTTGGCAGCTTGGGGTCGGGCGTCGGCGCGGTTGGCGCAGCGGCAACGATCTTTTTCGCTTACGTGGGCTTCGATGCCGTCTCGACCGCTGCCGAAGAGACCAAGAATCCTCAGCGCAACGTGCCAATCGGATTGGTCGGATCGCTCCTGTTTTGCACGGTGTTCTACATTTTGGTGGCCGCTGGCGCGATCGGGACCATCGGCGGTCAGCCGATCATGGGCCCGGGCGGCGTCCCATTCCCGGCCGGTTCGGAAGAACTTGCCCGCCAGTGCGCCATGCCGGCCTATTCGGCGGCGTTGGTGTGTTCGGATGAGGCGCTGGCCCACGTGCTGCGCCAGATAGGCTATTCGAGCATCGGCAATGCGCTGGGCTATGCCGCCTTCATCGCGCTGCCTTCGGTCATTCTGGTGCTGCTCTATGCCCAGACGCGGATCTTCTTCGTGATGAGCCGTGACGGCCTGCTTCCCGAAGTGCTGAGCACGGTGCACCCCAAGTGGCAGACGCCCCACATTGTGACAGCGATGACCGGCGTGGTTGTGGCAGTGGCTGCGGCGTTCCTGCCAGTGGGTAAGCTGGCGGATATTGCCAATGCCGGTACGCTTTACGCCTTTGCGCTGGTCGCCTTGGCGGTGATGGTGCTGCGCCGGACGCGGCCCGATGTGAAGCGTCCTTTCAGGGTCGCTGGCCTGATGATCATCGCTCCGGCGGCAATCGCAGGCTGTCTGTTCCTGTTCGTCAATCTGCCGACCGAAGCAATGATCGTTCTGCCGGTGTGGACCCTGATCGGCGTGGCGATCTACGCCTTTTACGGACGCGGCCGCAGTCATCTGGGGCGCGGGGTTGTGGAAGTGGTGGATGATGTTCTCGGTAACGAGACGATTATTCCGATCGACAAACCCAAATCCTGATCGCCCGCTTTCGCGGACATGTGGAGGGGCGCCCCGCAGCGGGCGCCCCTTTTTTATTGTCTGGCAGCAGTGATTGCTAAACCGGATATCTTGGAACATAATGCGAACAAATGAGTCGTTCTCCTATGTCATCCAAACCGTCACCCGCCCGTGTTCTGCCTGCTCACCTCGCTGAAACGCGCTGGCGACCGGGCCTGTCTGCGCAACCGTTTCATTCGGAAATCTTCGCTCCGGCAGGAGAGGCGAGCGGGGCGGGGCTGGCGCTGGCGCTGGCGCGTGACGCCCTGGTGTCAAAGGGTCCGTCATCGGATGCAGACTCGGCGCAGGACACTCGGCAGCTGCTGTGGGTGCAGGATCGTAAGGCGATGCAACTGGGGGGGCGGCCCTGCCTTGCTGGACTTCCGCTCGAATGGCGTCACCGAGTGATCCATGTTTCAGCCGCCACGCCCGAAGACGCGCTGTTTGCGCTGGAGGAAGGCCTGAAGTGCCGTGATCTTGCCTGCGTGATCGGGGAGATCGTGGGCAATCCGCGCGCGCTGTCATTCACCGCCTCACGCCGTCTCAGCCTGATGGCGGAACGCCACGGGGTGCGACTGTGGCTGGTGCGGCTTGATGCTCAGCCTGACCTGTCTTCGGCCCGGATGCGCTGGCAGGCACGCGCCGCGCCGTCGCCACCACCGCGCTGGAATGCGGCCGCCCCCGGCACCGCCAGCTGGCATGCTGAATTGTTTCGTGCACGTGCCCATGCGCCGGGCGAATGGATGTTGAGCGATGATACCGAAACCCTGCGCTTCCACACCGAGCCGAGCGCCCTTGAATCCGACACCGACTTCGCCGCCGCGCCGGATTTTATCCGTCTGGCTCGCCCGACTGTCGGTCGATCGCTGGCAGCGCGGGCACGCGCCTGACGCGCCTGAACTTTCTGCGCCCACTGCGCTAATTCTTGAAACCGCGCATGGTCCTCGGATCACCGCTGCCAATGATGCGGGGTTGGCGTCAGGGGCGCGGGCTGGAATGCTGCTGGCGGACGCGCGGGCGCTGTGTCCCGAGCTTGTCGCCGTACCGGGCGATCCTGCCGGCGACCTGGCGAGCCTCGAAAAACTTGCCCTGTGGGCACAGCGTTGGGGGCCGTGGAGCGCGCTTGACCCACCCGATGGTCTGCTGATCGATGTCACCGGCGTCGCTCACCTTTACGGCGGCGAAGAGGCGCTGTTGGGCGATGTTGCGCGGGCTTTTACGCACCGCGGGCTAACGGCACGCGCTGCGCTTGCGCCAACGGCAGGTGCGGCCTGGGCGCTCGCGCATTTCGGGTCACACCCTGCAAGACCGGGTGCGATCCTTGCGCCGGGCGATAATCCGCTGCGGATGCTGGGCGATCTGCCGGTGGCCGCGCTGCGGCTCGACGATGATGTGCTGACGGTGCTGCGGCGTCTGGGGATCAAGCGTCTGGGCGAACTGGCCGGGGTCAGCGGCATGGGTGACGATCCCACTGCAGAGGCTGCCGCCCGCGATTCGCTGCGCCGCCGCTTCCGTAACCACCGTTCGCCCGCAGCCAACCCGCTGCTGCGCCTTGACCAACTGCTCGGCCGCGTGCCCGAGCCATTGCTGCCGGTGATCGCGCAGGTGATGCCGATGGTGCAGCGTCGCTTGATGGAGCCCCTGCGGCATCGCGATTTGCTTGACCGGGTGGTGGAAGACCTTGCCGCCGATATGGTGCGCACGCTCGAAGCGCGCGGCGAAGGTGCACGGCGGCTCGAACTGGCGCTGTGGCGGGTCGATGGCGAGGTGTTGCAACGCCGCGTCGAACTCGCAGCGGCCACCCGCGAGGCGGGGCATATCACCCGCCTGTTCGCCGCGCGGCTTGATGATATCGAAGCCGGATTCGGGATTGAAGCAGTGCAACTGCGCGCCAGCTGGAGCGAGCCGCTTGAGATCGCGCAGGCCGATCTTGATGCGGCGGCCGAACATCACGGCACCGCGTTGGCCGCCTGCATCGACCGCCTGACCGTGCGCTTGGGGGCCAAGGCCGTCACCCGCCCGGTGCTGCGTGCCAGCCACATTCCCGAACGCGCGCAGGGCTGGCAGCCGCCGATGGAGCTGGTGCCACCTGCCCAAGGCGCGCTCGCCTTCCACACCCGCCCGCTAAAGCTGCTTGACCGGGCAGAACCTATCGCGGTGCTCTATGCCTCGCCCGATGGCGTGCCGCAGCGGTTCCGCTGGCGGGGGAGCGTGCGTGAGGTGGCGCGGGTGGAAGGGCCGGAGCGCATCGCACCCGAATGGTGGCGCGAACGCTCCACCACGCGTCTGCGCGATTACTACCGCATCGAGGACGAGGCCGGACGGCGTTACTGGATCTACCGCCAGGGGATCGCAGGCGACGGGCGCGGCGGCGTGCCTGACTGGTTCCTGCAAGGGCTTTATGCCTGACCGGGATTATATCTATCCCGTTTCCCCGGCACGGTTAGCTTTCCTTTACAGATTTGTGCGAGGTCTGCAGTCATGAACATGCACTCCATCTCGCGCGCGTCCGAACGCCGGGCGATGAGTCTCACCGTGAAAAGCCTCGTGCGCTCACGCGTGGTGTTTGTCGACCTGATCGACATTTCCGAAGGGGGCTGCAAGATCAAGGCTAAAGCCGGATTTGCCGAGGTAGGCGACCGGGTAACGATGAAGGTGAACGGGATCAACGCGCCGCTGGGCTTGATTGCCTGGGTCGAAGGGCCGACCGCCGGTGTCGCCTTTGAAGGCGCGATGCACCCAGCCGTGATCGACTTTTTGTGCAATCAGCAAGACGAACGCGATAGCGGGCCGAGGCTGCGCCGCATCGGCTAACCTTGCGCTGGCATTGGCTTGCAAGCTTTGCATTTGGTGTTGGGATCATGTGAACATATAAGGAACGTTGAAAGGCGTCCCTTAATCCATGGCCCAGCAATCTCTCAGACAGAAGCTCGAAATCCTCGCTGATGCAGCGAAGTACGATGCCTCTTGCGCATCCTCCGGCACGGCGAAGAAGAATTCACTGGGCGGGAAGGGCCTCGGGTCAACCGAAGGGATGGGCATCTGTCATGCCTATGCGCCTGATGGCCGCTGCATTTCGCTATTGAAGATTTTGCTGACCAATCACTGCATCTTCGATTGCCACTACTGCATCAACCGCAAGAGTTCCAACGTGGCGAGGGCGCGGTTCACCCCGCAGGAGGTGGTCGATCTCACGCTCAATTTCTATCGGCGCAATTATATCGAAGGGCTGTTTTTGTCCTCCGGTATCGTGCGCAGCGCCAATCACACGATGGAACAATTGGTCGAGGTTGCCCGGATCCTGCGCGAAGAGCACGATTTTCGCGGCTATATCCACCTCAAGACTATTCCCGAAGCCGATGCCGAGATCATTCATGAGGCCGGGCTTTATGCCGACCGCGTTTCGATCAATGTCGAGCTGCCGACCCGCGCCGGCCTCAACCGGCTTGCGCCCGATAAGGATGAAAGCCAGATCGAAGGCGCAATGGGGCGTACCAAGGCGCGGATTATTGAGGCGAAGGACGAACGCAAACGCTTTCGCCACGCGCCGCGCTTTGCTCCGGCCGGCCAATCGACCCAAATGATCGTCGGCGCGGATGATGCCAATGATACCGCGATCATCGGCAAGGCGAGCCGGCTTTACGGTAGCTTCGGGCTCAGGCGCGTCTATTATAGCGCGTTTTCGCCAATTCCCGATGCGTCGGCGGTTCTGCCCTTGAAGCGCCCGCCGCTGCTGCGCGAACACCGCTTGTATCAGTCCGATTGGCTCATGCGTTTTTATGGCTTTGCCCCCGGCGAAGTTGCTGATGCGACCGAGGCGGATGGCAATCTGCCGCTTGATATTGATCCGAAGCTCGCATGGGCGCTCAAGTTCCGCGAAAGCTTCCCGGTCGATGTGAACCGCGCAGCAAAAGAGCAATTGCTGCGGGTGCCGGGGCTGGGCACGCAGGCCGTGGGCCGGATCCTGGCCGCCCGGCGGCACCGGACGCTGCGGTTGGACGATGTGGCGCGGCTGACCGCCTCGATTGCCAAGGTGCGCCCCTTCATCTGCGCGCTCGACTGGCGACCAACTTTGCTGACTGACCGCGCTGACCTGCGCCGCCTGCTTGCGCCAAAGCAGGAACAGCTAGAGCTGTTTTGATGAGTGTGATGCAGAACGTGAGCCTCGGCGCGCATTATGCTGTATATCTGCCTGCGCCCGATGATTTCGCTTTCTGGCGTGAGCAGGCACGTGGGCTGATCCAATGCGATGTGCCGCCCGACCGTGTGTCATGGGTCGAGCCGGGCGGAACCGGCGATCTGTTCGCCTCCGAAGGCCCGTCACGTGGGGACAAGCGGTTGCCCGCCCCTAGTGCTGATGCGCCTCCGGTGCGTGCCAGCCAGCGGTTCCTCACGCTTGCCCGCAGCGCCGCGCTTCACACCGATCCGGCGCGCTTCGGGCTGCTTTACCGGATGTTGTGGCGCTTGCAGCGCAACCCGCGCCTGATGGAAGACAAGGCTGATCCCGAAGTGCGTCGGATCGAGGAGCTCGCCAAATCGGTGCGCCGTGATGCGCATAAGATGCACGCCTTTGTCCGCTTCCGCGAGGTGGCAGACGACGACGGCACGCCGCATTTTGTGGCTTGGTTTGAACCCGATCACCACATTGTCCGCACCGAGGCTGCGTTTTTCATGCGTCGTTTCGCCAATATGCGCTGGTCGATCCTGACCCCGCGCGGGACCATTCACTGGGATGGGGAAGTGATGCGCGAAGGCCCGCCTGCGCGCCGCGAGGATGCGCCGGGGGATGATCCGGTCGAGGATCTGTGGCGCTCCTACTATGCCTCGATCTTCAATCCGGCGCGGCTGAAGGTCGGCGCGATGCTGTCGGAAATGCCGAAGAAATACTGGAAGAACTTGCCTGAGGCTGCGCTGATCCCGCAGTTGATCGCAGGCGCACAGGCGCGGGAAGCGGCGATGGTGGCGGCAGGGGAGCGCGAGGAACGTGTGCGTCCTGCGACGCTGGCACAGGTGGCGCAAGGGGCTGCGGCTTGCCGCGACTGTGCCATCGCCGATTGCGGCACCCGCGCCGTGGCGGGGGAAGGGCCGCAGCAAGCTGCTCTGATGATCGTTGGCGAACAGCCGGGCGATCAGGAGGATTTGGCCGGGCGCGTGTTTGTTGGTCCGGCGGGGCAATTGCTCGATCAGGCGCTGACTCGCGTCGGGATCGACCGGAGCGCAGCTTACGTCACCAACGCGGTCAAGCACTTCAAGTTTACCTGGAAGGGCAAGCATCGCCTGCACCAATCGCCTGCCGCCAAGGAGATCGACACCTGCCGCTGGTGGCTCGAAGCCGAGCGCGCAATCGTGCAGCCCCGTATCGTGCTGGCGCTGGGGGCGAGCGCAGCACGCGGAATGCTGGGGCGCACGGTCAGCGTGTCCAAAGCACGCGGTGCGCCGATCATGCTCGATGACGGGGCCGAGTTGTGGGTGACGGTGCATCCTTCCTATCTGCTCCGGCTTGATGGTGCGGCGCGTGAGGAACAGACGATGCTGTTCGCTGCCGATCTGGCGCGGGTGCGGGAGCGGTTGGAGGCGGCCTGATGCCCGACGCCCCGCTCACCCCCGACAAGCGCACCCTGGAGGTTGATCCTGATGGCATCACCGCGCCTGTGCGTGCGCCTTTTGTCGAACTGGGGATGGCAAGCTGTTTCAGCTTCCTGCGCGGCGCATCGGATGCTGTCGATCTGGTGCTGGCCGCACACGGCCACGGTTATGACGCGCTGGGAATCGCCGATGTCAATTCGATGGCCGGCGTGGTGCGGCTGCACACCGAAGCCAGAACGCTGAAGCTGCGCCCCGTGATCGGTTGCCGGATCGAGACAGTCGAAGGGCTGGCTTTTCTCGCTTACCCCGAAGATCGCGCAGCCTATGGGCGCCTGTGCCGGTTGATCAGCGCCGGACGGATGCAGACCCCGAATGGCGCGTGGCAGGACAAGGGGGTGTGCCAGATCACGCTGGCGATGCTGGCGGAGCATTCGGAAGGCGTGCAACTGATCCTGCTGCCGCCCGATGATCTGGAGGTCGCGTTCAGCATTGAAGTGCCGAGCAATGTCGTCCCCTTCCGTCGTCCTGGGATTGATCAGGACCCGCTTGCCGAAAGCGATCCTGGCCTTCGCCGGGATGAGGAAAGGGAGATGCCGTTCGCCGATCTTTTGCCGCATCTCATCCATCAGTTGCCAACCCTGCGCCACATCGCCGCCAGCTATCTTTACCGCGGCGACGACATCGCCCGGATCGAGCGGCTTGATAGTCTTGCGCGCACGCACGGTCTCGGCCTGCTGGCCACCAATGATGTCCACTACCACGCAGCCGAACGCCGCGCGCTGCAGGACGTGATGACTGCGATCCGGCACAAGACACCTGTGGCAGCAGCAGGCCATCTGCTGCACCCCAATGCCGAGCGGCATCTCAAGTCTCCCGAGGCAATGCAGCGCCTCTTCGCCCGTTGGCCCCACGCGATCCGCGCCGCGCGCGCGGTGGCAGACAGATGTCAATTCAGCCTCGACGAATTGCGGTATGAATATCCCGAGGAGATCTATCCGGACGGGCAGACCCCGCAGGCTTTTCTCGAAAGCGAAGTCTGGAAGGGGGCAAGGCGGCGTTACCCTGAAGGCCTGCCCGAAACCGTCCGCGCCACGCTGATCCGGGAACTCGCTTTGATCGCAAAGCTCGATCTGGCGCGCTATTTCCTGACCATCAAGGACATCGTCGATTTCGCGCGCGGGTGTGATCCGCCGATCCTGTGCCAGGGGCGGGGCAGCGCCGCCAATTCCGCCGTGTGCTACGTCCTCGGCATCACATCCGTCGATCCGGCCAAGCATCAGCTGCTGTTCGACCGGTTCATCTCCGAGGAACGGAAAGAGCCGCCCGATATCGACGTCGACTTCGAGCATGAGCGCCGAGAAGAGGTGATCCAATACATCTATCGCCGGTATGGACGCCACCGCGCCGGGTTGTGCGCCACCGTGATCCATTACCGCCCACGCATGGCGATCCGCGAAGTGGGCAAGGCGATGGGGCTGTCAGAAGATGTGACCAGTGCGCTCGCTCGCACCGTGTGGGGCGGGTGGGGACGTGAGATCAGCGAGAAGCACGCCGCTGAAACCGGGCTCGACATCACCGACCCCCACCTCAGGCGTGTCCTCAAGCTCACCGAGCAGATAATTGGAATGCCGCGTCATCTGGGCCAGCATGTGGGCGGCTTTATCCTTACCGAAAGCGCGCTGACTGAGACGGTGCCTATCGGCAACGGTGCGATGCCGGAGCGCTCCTTTATCGAGTGGGACAAGGACGATATCGAGGCCTTGGGTATCCTCAAGGTCGATGTGCTGGCACTGGGGATGCTGACCTGCATCCGCAAATGCCTTGATCTGTTGGGCGCGCATCATGGCTGCGCCCTGACGCTTGCTACTGTCCCGCGCGAAGACCCGGAAACCTATGCGATGCTGCGCAAGGGCGATTCGCTGGGCGTGTTTCAGGTCGAAAGCCGGGCGCAGATGAACATGCTGCCGCGCCTGCGCCCACGCGAGTTCTACGATCTGGTGATCCAGGTCGCGATCGTGCGTCCGGGGCCGATACAGGGAGACATGGTGCACCCTTACCTTAAGCGCCGCAGAGGGGCTGAACCCGTCCAGATTCCCGCGCCCGCGCCTGAACACGGACCCCCAGATGAACTGACCAGCATCCTGGGGCGCACCTTGGGCGTTCCGATTTTTCAGGAGCAGGCGATGAAAATCGCCCTAGATGCGGCGAAATTCTCCAGCCTTGAAGCCAACCGGCTGAGAAAGGCGATGGCGACCTTCCGCAGCCGGGGGATGGTCGATGAATTGCAGGACATGATGGTCGAACGCATGGTCGCGCGCGGATACGACCGCGATTTCGCCCAACGCTGCTTCAACCAAATCCGGGGTTTTGGCGAATATGGATTCCCTGAAAGCCACGCGGCGAGCTTTGCGCAGTTGGTGTATGTGTCGAGCTGGCTTAAGTGCCACTACCCCGCCGCCTTCGCCTGCGGGCTGCTCAATTCGCAACCGATGGGCTTCTATGCGCCGGCCCAGATCGTGCGCGATGCGAGCGAGCACGGGGTTAAGGTGTTGCCGGTGGATGTGAACCATTCAAGCTGGGATTGCACGCTTGAGGGTGAGGGGGAGCCGCTGGCCCTGCGGCTCGGTCTGCGCCAGATTGACGGCCTACCCGAACACGTCGCCGCAACGCTAGTGACTGCGCGCGAGGCGGCCGGGGCTTACCGTGATATTGCTGACCTGCGGGCCCGTGCCGGCCTCAGCCCCGCGCATATCGAGCGGCTTGCCAGCGCCGATGCTTTCACCTCGCTGAATCTCACCCGTCGCCAAGCCTTGTGGGATGCGCGCAGCCTCGTCGCCGCGCCAGATCTGCCGCTGTTCCGCGCCGCCGGAATTCGAGAAGAGGGGGCAGAGCGCGCGCGCATTGGCCTGCCTGCCATGCCCCTGTCCGAAGAAGTGGTCGCTGATTACCAGACCACCCGTCTGAGTCTGAAAGCGCACCCGATGGCTTTCCTGCGGGCCGATCTGGCCGCGCGCGGCTTTGTGCGTGCCGCCGATCTGCGCCATCGCAAGTTCCGTTCGATGGTGCAGGTTGCCGGGGTGGTGCTGATTCGCCAGCGACCGGGCAGCGCCAAGGGCGTCACCTTCATCACGCTGGAAGATGAAACAGGCGTCATCAACCTCGTGATCTGGCCCGATCTCAAGGAGAAGAACCGCAAAGTGGTGATGGGCGCGCGGCTGATGGAGGTGCGCGGGCGGGTGGAATATGATGACGAGGTAATCCATGTGATTGCCCAGTCCATGACTGATGCAACACAGCGCCTTCATGCGCTCTCAGACGATTTGCTTGATGCCCCGCTTGCGCGCGCCGACCATGTCAACGCACCACTTTCCGGACGGCGCCCCTCAGCGCCGCATGATTTGGCGAGCGAGCTTGCGCCTGTCCCCAACGTCACGGGACATCCGCGCGATCATCGGATCCTACCCAAGTCACGCGATTTTCACTAGGGTTACAACATGAACCGCTACAACCGACCACATCAGAAGGGCCGGACCAATCCTCATTACGCTGCAGCGCGCCGGGCGATGATGCTGCTTGTGCTGCTGATCGGCGCCATCGCGGGGTGGCAGTGGCTACAAAACCATCCGGAGCATAATCCCCTGGCTCCGCTCGATTTGCGCGATCCGCCAGGCTGGGCGACCCGTACAAAACTGATCGCGTTGCGCAGCGATGTGATGGAGTGCCGCGCCATCCTCGGTCGCAGCGACATCGCTTTTACTACGTTACCGCCGACAGGAGAAGGGGAGTGCGCCAGGCCCGACCGTACCCGGCTCGGCGATTATCCACTGGCGCCCGATACCCCGGCGGTCACTTGCCCGGTCGCCGCTGCGCTCGAATTGTGGCGGCGTGAGAGCGTTGCACCGGCCGCTCGCTCAATCCTAGGGAGCGAGATCGCCCGTATCGAGCATCTCGGCGCCTATTCGTGCCGCCGGATGTATGGCAGCGCGGAAGGTGCATGGAGCGAGCACGCCACCGCCAACGCCATCGACATCGCAGCCTTTGTGCTGGAAGACGGACGGCGGATCAGCGTGCTTGGTGACTGGGACGGAAGCGATGAAGAGGCTACTTTCCTGCGTCAGGTCCGCCAAGGCGCCTGCGACAGCTTCGCCACAGTGCTTTCGCCCGATTATAACGCTGCCCACGCCGATCACTTTCATCTGGATCAGGACGATCGCTGGGCAGGCGTTTGCCGTTAACTGGCTTCGAGCGCATATCCGGCTGAACGGACCGTACGGATCGGATCCTTCGCACTCTCCACCCCGATCGCCTTGCGCAAGCGACGGATATGAACGTCGACGGTGCGAAGCTCGATATCCGAGCCTGTACCCCACACGCCGTCAAGCAGTTGACCGCGGCTAAACACACGGCCTGGGCTTTCCATGAAGAACTTAAGCAAGCGATACTCAGTCGGCCCAAGCTGGAGCGCGCGGCCCCGGCGCTGCACCTTGTGTGCGACCGGATCGAGTTTCAAATCACCGACTTCAATCGTTTCTCCCGCCAGCGCGGGACGAATTCGGCGCATAACGGCAGCAACACGCGCCAACAGTTCACGCGGAGAAAAGGGCTTGGTCAGGTAATCATCCGCACCCGTTTCCAGCCCACGCACCCGATCATCCTCAGCCTCTCGTGCAGTCAGCATGATGATGGGGACGTGCGCGGTTTCCTTATCGCGGCGCAAGCGGCGGCACACTTCAATGCCGCTGGTGCCTTCGATCATCCAGTCGAGGATGATGAGATCGGGCACTTCTTCGGCGGCCAGGACCAGTGCCTCGTCACCATCGCCGGTGCAGCGCACGGCATAGCCTTCGTTCTGGAAGCGATATTCGAGCAGTTCGGACAGGGCGGGATCGTCTTCGACCAGCAACAGTTTGGCAGCGGACATGCGCAAGATGCCTCCTCAAGCCCGCAAACGCGAGCGATGGCTGAGCCTATGTGTCACTTGAGCGACAATTTGATGAAACCCAAACGGTTTTCATTCGCAGCGCGACAAAGAGCCGCTGCGCCATGATACTACCGGTCACCTTCTGGCGGATAGACTCCGGTAGCGGCGAAGTGGACCATCTCTGCAACATTGGTGGCATGATCGCCGATCCGCTCGATATTGCGGGCGACGAACAGCAACTGCGCGGCGCTCGAAATGGTCGAAGGGTTTTCGACCATATGGCTGACAAGATTGCGGAAGATGCTGTTGTAGAAGGCGTCGACCTTGGAGTCGGTCGCAATCACTTCGCGGGCCAGATCGGGATCACGCGCGGCATAGGCGGTCAACACATCATGCACCATCTCGCCTGCAAGTTCACCCATTGTTGGCAGCAGCGTGAGCGGCTCGAACCGGGCGCGGCCTTCGATCATGCCGACGCGCTTGGCGATGTTCTTGGAATAGTCGCCGATACGTTCCAATACACCGGCGATCTTCAGTGCAGCGATCACCTCGCGCAGGTCGTCAGCCATCGGCGCGCGCAGAGCGATGATCCGCACCGCAAGCTTGTCGACCTCCATTTCGAGCACGTCCATGCGCTTGTCACGCGCTACCACCTGATCGGCCAGCGCCACGTCACCCCTCACCAGGGCATCAAGCGACTCAGCGATGGCGACTTCGGCGAGCCCGCCCATCTCGGCGATCAGACCGCGCAGCCGGGTAATGTCCTCATCGAAGGCTTTGACAGTATGCTCAGCCATCAACCGTACCTTCCGGTGATATAATCCTTAGTCCGCTCCTCAATCGGATTGGTGAAAATCTCCGAAGTGGGGCCATATTCGACCATCTTGCCAAGGTGGAAAAATGCCGTCCGCTGGCTGACACGCGCAGCCTGCTGCATCGAGTGGGTCACGATCACGATGGCATAGCGACCTGAAAGGTCATCAATCAATTCCTCGATCTTGGCGGTTGCGATTGGATCGAGCGCGCTGGCGGGCTCATCCATCAGGATAACCTCCGGGTCTACCGCGATGGCCCGCGCAATGCAAAGCCGCTGCTGCTGGCCACCCGAAAGCGCTGTGCCTGAATCGTCAAGCCTGTCCTTGACCTCGTCCCACAGCCCGGCGCGGGTCAGTGAGCGTTCGACAACAACGTCAAGATCGGCCTTTTTTTCGGCCAACCCGTGGATTTTTGGCCCGTAGGCGATGTTTTCGTAAATCGACTTGGGAAAAGGGTTGGGCTTCTGGAACACCATGCCGACGCGAGCGCGCAGTTGCACCACATCCATCTGATTGCCGTGGATGTCTTCGCCATCGAGTTCGATCAGGCCTGTCACCTTGGCGGCACCGATGGTGTCATTCATGCGATTGAAGCACCGCAGAAACGTCGACTTGCCGCAGCCCGAAGGGCCGATGAACGCTGTGACGTAATTGGGCGAGATGTCGATCGACACCTCATCGATCGCTTTCTTGTCGCCGTAGTAGACACAGACGTCACGCGCACGGATCTTGGCGCTTTCGTCAGTCATATTGGGATGGATTACAGTCACCAGCGTTTCTCGAATTTGTTGCGGAGGTAAATGGCGAGACCGTTCATTGCGAGCAGGAACACCAGCAACACGATAATGGCGGCACTGGTACGCTCAACAAAGCCGCGATCGATTTCATCGGACCACAAGAAGATCTGCATCGGCAGCACCGTGGCCGGAGAGGTAAAGCCATCGGGCGGCGTTGCTACGAAAATGCGCATCCCGATCAACAAGAGCGGCGCGGTTTCGCCCAAGGCGCGGGCCATGCCGATGATGGTGCCCGTCAACATGCCCGGCAACGCCAGTGGCAGCACATGGTGGAACACCACCTGAATCGGCGAGGCACCGATGGCAAGCGCGCCGTCGCGGATCGAAGGTGGCACCGCCTTGATCGCATTGCGCCCCGAAATCACGATCACCGGCATAGTCATCAGTGCCAGCGTCATCCCACCGATCAACGGCGCGGAGCGCAGGTTGGGGAACAGGGCAAGGAAAACCGCAAGACCTAGCAGACCGAAGATGATCGAGGGCACGGCTGCCAGATTGCTGATCGATACCTCGATCACGTCGGTCCAGCGGTTACGCGGCGCATATTCTTCAAGGTAGAGCGCTGAAAGCACACCGATCGGAAAGGCCAGCACCAGCGTCACCAGCATGGTCAGCATAGTGCCCTTGAGCGCGCCCCAAATGCCAACCGAACGCGGGTTCGTGGCGTCTGATCGCGCAAGAAATCCCCAGTCCCAATTGCGTGACAGCTTCCCGTCCTGGGCCAGGCGCTGGGCCAAGGCTTGCGTTTCGGGAGCGCCTTCGCCCTGCAGACCGGCTGCCAGAGCCGAGCTTGTCGCCAAGTGGAATGTCTTGCTGCCCGTGACCAGTGAAGGATCTTCAGCCAGCGCATTGGCGAGATCGCGCCAAGCCTCTGGCGAAATTTCGGCGGCGGCATCCCCTCCAAGCTGTTCTTCAGCGAAGAATGTCACGACATCGGGCAGGCCCTGCATCTCGAGCGTTTGCATCGCGCTGGGCGCGGTCAAGGATACCGCATCGCCCGTCACGCCGCTTTCGGCAAAATCGATGGTGACGGCAATCTCGGCCCGCTGAAATCCGGAGATGCCGTTGATCAGCATATTGCCAAGCAGGAAAACCAGCACGGCGACCGAGAATATAACAGCGCTCATGCCAACGAGCCGAAAATTGCGCTCGGCGCGGTAACGCTTTGCGAGACGCCGCTCGAATGCGGAGGTGCGCGTGGGGCCGAGAGATGGCGCTTCGGCATCCTTAGCGTGGGGAAAGGCAGAACTGCTCATTCGTAAGCCTCGCGGAAACGTTTGACGACGCGCAAAGCGATGAAGTTGAGCGCCAGCGTCACCATGAACAGGACAAAGCCCAAGGCATAGGCGCTCAATGTTGCGGGGTGATCGGTGCTTTGCTCACCTGTCAGAAGCTTGACGATCTGCACGGTCACGGTCGACATTGGCTCAAGCGGGTTGGCAGTCAGGTTGGCCGCCGGCGATGCGGCCATGACCACGATCATTGTCTCGCCGATTGCACGGCTGACGGCCAGCATGATGCCAGCAACGATACCCGGCAGCGCGGCCGGAAACAGGACGCGGCGGATCGTCTCGGATTTGGTTGCGCCCATCGCAAGGCTGCCGTCACGCATGGCGCCCGGTACCGCTGCCATCGAATCGTCCGCCATCGACGACACGAAGGGAATGATCATCACCCCCATCACGATTCCAGCCGCAAGCGCGCTTTCGGTGGACGCGCTGGTGATGCCGATGGACACCGCCGCATCGCGGATCATCGGAGCCAGCGTGAGCGCGGCAAAATAGCCATACACCACGGTGGGCACGCCCGCGAGCAGCTCAAGCAGCGGTTTGATCCAGGCGCGGACCTTGGGATCGGCATATTGGGTGAGGTAAACCGCGCTCATCAGCCCCAACGGGATCGCCACGATCATGGCGATGATCGCACCGATGAAAAGTGTGCCCCAGAACAACGGTACTGCGCCGTATCGTGACGGGTCGACCGCATCGGGGCTCCCCATCGTATCCGGGCCCCATTTGGTGCCAAATAGAAAGTCGATCGGGGATACCATTCCGAAGAAGCGTACGGTTTCGAACACCAGGCTGACGAAAATGCCAAGCGTCGTCAGGATTGCCACCATCGACGCCAGCAGCAGGATCATCATCACCGTCCGCTCAACCCGTGT
This sequence comes from Erythrobacter sp. 'gip.4 top 5', assembly GCF_056495765.1. Classification (NCBI taxonomy): domain Bacteria; kingdom Pseudomonadati; phylum Pseudomonadota; class Alphaproteobacteria; order Sphingomonadales; family Erythrobacteraceae; genus Erythrobacter; species Erythrobacter sp. 'gip.4 top 5'. The sequence continues at coordinate 1,994,763 of NZ_CP200270.1, forward strand.
TCGCGCACCGAATTGCGGGCGCAGCCGCAGGAAGGCCAGCGCCCCGCCCGCCACTGCGATCAGCACGGTCACCATGATGCCGATCGTGTTGTAATAGGAAAAAGCCTCGCGGAAGGGCGCGATCAGCGGCTCTGCTTCGTCGTTGAATACACCGGGCGCCTGGCCGAGCGCCACGGCCCGTGCTTCGCCGAGGAAAGCATCGCGTTCAAATCCAAAGGCGGGCAGACCGCTGGTCGCCGGTGACGCGAGAACGGTCTGCATGACCAGTTGCGGCGCGATAACCGACCATGCCACGACAAACATGAGCACTGGGATCACCACCCATAGCGCGACATACCAAGCATGGTAGATCGGGCGAGAGGCGGGTCGCAGCGCAGGATCGCTGGACTGGAAGCCCCAAGCCTTGGCGCGGCCCGCTAGCCAGCCCAGCAGGCCAAGGCCCAGAGCAATCAGGATCAGCGTGATCGGCGACATGAAAGTGACCTGTGTTCCCTGAAGGAGAATCGTTTAGGCGAAAAGTTCGCCGAATCTCCGGACGAGATCAGGCGCCGGAATCGGCCCAAATGGCATGAAGGCCGCATGTTGAAGAAATAAGACACTGCTATGACAGTTGTTGTGCTTCCGTTGGGTGGATGGTGGCGTCATCGTTGTCAGGCGGACAGGATTGCGTCGGCGGATCAGCCTCGGCAAGCGGAAGGCGCACCACAACCCGCGTGCCTTTTCCAAGCTCGCTGGTGATGTCGAGCCGTCCGCGATGGCGTTCGACAATATGCTTGACGATCGCAAGACCAAGTCCGGTGCCGCCCGAGGCGCGGCTGCGCCCCGGATCGGTGCGGTAGAATCGCCGTGTGAGATGCGGGATCTGTTCAGGCGCGATGCCTTCGCCCTGATCGACAACCGCGAGCCGCGCGAGATCGCCTTGCGCAAGATCAAGCACCAGGTTCACTGGGGTATCGGATGCACCATATTTCAGTGCGTTGTCGACGAGGTTGCGAACCACCTGTTCAAGCTGTTGCCGATCGCCCAGCACCAGCGGTTCGACGGCAATTTTAAGGTTCAGCCGATCGCCCCTAGCCGGTCCCGCCGCATCGCACGCAGCGCGTTCGACCAGCGAGGCAAAGTCGATCACTGCGGTAGGCAGATCGTGCTTTTCCGCTTCCACCCGCGACAAGCTCATCAGATCACTTACCAATGCGTGCAGCCGCTGCGCCTCGCGTTCGATGATGCCAAGAAACTTGTGCGCCGTGGGCGTGTCCAAGCCGGCATCGCCTTCCTGCAAAGTTTCAACATAGCCAAGGATCGCAGCGAGAGGTGTGCGCAATTCATGGCTCGCATTAGCGACAAAATCAGTATGCGCGCGGCTGATATCGGCTTCTGCCGTCTGGTTGATGAACTCAAGCATCGCGAGGCGTTCGTCAATCATCTGGCGATTGATCTGCCAGATATCTCCTCGCCGAACGAGGCCGCGCACAATCGCCTCACCCTGGCGACTTTCGTTGAGCAACGAAATTGCCTCTGGCTGGCGCAGAGCAACCCGCGCATCCTGACCGATCACATGCGGCCCCAGGATCCGGCGCGCCGCACGATTGGCGATCGCGATGATGCTGCGTTCTGTAATGACCAGCGGCGTGTTGGAGCCTTCGATCAAATCACGGATCGAATCGAGGGTGAGACGCTGCTTCACCTTGGCACGTGGTGGTTCGGGCGGACGACCTGCCGCGACCAAAAGCGATCCGACCCAAACCGTCAAAACCGCGAGCGCAATGACAATCTCGGTCCCCAGCAGCAGCAGCGCCACGAAGGTCACTGCCGCCAACATGATGCCTGCGATCGGAATGTTCTGGCCGCTGCCCATGGCACGGCCTGTACAACCAGTCAGCGTTCGTGGGAAGCGAAGAGCGATATTGATCGACGTTCGCAGAACATGAAAAAAGGCGGCAAGACCGAAGCCTGCCACCTTTTTCAGCCACCTTAAAAGTGGTGACCCCTACGGGAATCGAACCCGTGTTTCAGCCGTGAAAGGGCCGCGTCCTAACCGCTAGACGAAGGGGCCGTCGCGATTGCGAGAGGGCGCAGTTAGGGGGGGGAAACGGATCGGTCAACACCCTTTTGCGCGCTACACTGCAAAAATTCGTCACGCCTGCGTTCAATCGGCGAATGCTGCGTCCTCCAACTGCAATTCTGCTGCCGGGCGATTGCCCCAATCATCGATGCGCGCACGCCCCGCAAGATAGAATTGACGGCCCTGGCTGCGGTGGAGCAGGGTCTGCGCCATTTCGGTTTCGGCCACGCGAAAGGCAATCGCCTTGAAGCTGCGCCCATCCTTGCCGCTGGCGACAAGGCGCAGGTGATCTTTGCCCACAATATCAGCCTTGATGATCCGCACCGGCCCCACGGCGATACGCGGCGCGGGCCAGCCGACGCCATAGGGGCCGGCGGCCTCCAGCGTCTCGACCAATTCCGGCGTCAGCCCACCTGGCGCGAGCGCCAGATCGAGCAGCATCGCAGCGCCTGCCCGCGCCCGTTCGACATCGCGGGCGAGCCGTTCGTCAAGAAACCCGGCAAAGTCGGCAAGGCGCACCGGATCAATCGTCAGCCCTGCGGCCATCGCATGCCCGCCGCCTGCAACCAATAACCCGGCCTCGCGCGCAGCAATGATGGCCGCGCCAAGGTCCACGCCGCTGATCGACCGGCCCGAGCCCTTGCCGTGCACATCGTCGAGGGCGATTACGACCGCGGGCTTGCCGGTCTTCTCCTTGATGCGTCCGGCCACAATCCCGATAACGCCGGGATGCCAGCCGAAACCGCTAAGCACTTGCACCGCCATGTCGTGCTGCCCGGCCAGCTGCGCCTCTGCCGCCTCCTGCACCTCGGCCTCGATTGCGCGGCGCTCTTCATTCAGTTGTGAAAGCTGGGCGGCAATAGCACGGGCCTCTTCGGGATCATTGGTGGTGAGCAATCGCACGCCAAGGGTCGATTCGCCGATCCGCCCGCCTGCATTGATGCGCGGACCGAGGGCAAAGCCGAGATCGCTTGCCTGCGGTGCGCGTGTCAGACGGCTTGCGTCCATCAAGGCGGCCATGCCGATCCTGTTGCGCCGTGCGAGCACCTTCAGACCTTGCGCCACGAACGCGCGATTAAGACCATGGAGCGCGGCGACATCGGCCACTGTGCCAAGGGCCACCAGATCAAGCAGTGCGATCAAATTGGGCTCGGCCCGGTTTCCAAACCAGCCCCGCTCCCTCAAAGTACGAACCAGCGCGACACCCAGCAAGAACGCGACACCGACGGCGGCAAGATGCCCGTGTGCTGCTCCGAGGTCGCTCTCGTCGAGACGGTTGGGGTTTACCAACGCGGTGGTGGGGGGGAGATCGTGGGAGCACTTGTGATGGTCGACCACGATCACATCGATTCCGGCATCGCGCGCCATGCCGAGCGCTTCGTGTGCCATCGCTCCGCAATCGACTGTGACGACAAGGCTCGATCCTGCTTCGCCCAAGCGCACCAGCGCCTCGCCCGAGGGGCCGTAGCCTTCCAGCAAACGGTCTGGAATGTAATAGCCCGCTTCAAGCCCTAGCTGGCGGAGCAGTTCCACAAGCAGCGCAGCACTGGTCGCGCCGTCGACATCATAATCACCGTAGATCGTGACGCGTTCGCCGGTCATTACGCTGTGCGCAAGGCGTTCGGCAGCGGTGTCCATATCACGGAAGCTCGACGGATCGGGCAGAAAGGCTCGCAACGTGGGCTGGGCATGGCGCGCCAGGTCATCTTCGGCAACGCCTCGGGTCAGCAGCAATTGATCGAGGATCGCATGATTGAGACTGTGCTGCCCGCCGGCCTGTTCCTCGCCAAGCTCCATGTTCCCACCCCGCCAGCGCCACGCCTTGCCTGATAGCGAGATGGCGACGCCGAGGACGGGAGCAAAACCGGGCGGAGGGAGAGTGCTGGTGGCCATGGTGCCTGATAGCGGAAAGCTTGCTTCACTGACAGGGACGCCTGATTGACAATCGACAGGCGCGCGGCAGAGCTTGTCTGTATGAACAACACGGTTTCCGATCCTAGCCTTTTGATCATCTGGCACAGCCGTACTGGTGCAACCGAAGCGATGGCGCAGGCTGCGTTCGAAGGGGCAGGGGCCACAGGCGCTCTTGTCATGGCGGAAGACGCGCAGCCGGAAATGCTGCTCGGCGCTGATGGTTACCTTTTTTGCTGTCCCGAAAACCTTGGCAGCATGAGTGGGCTGATGAAGGATATGTTCGACCGTGCCTATTATCCCCTACTGAACCGGATCGAAGGCCGTCCTTACGCAACCCTTATTGCCGCAGGATCGGACGGCGAGGGCGCCCAGCGGCAGATCGACCGGATCGTGACCGGATGGCGATTGAAGCGGGTGGCCGCGCCAATGATCGTCAATCTCGCTGCACAAGCCCCCAAAGTGATTTTGGCACCCAAAACAGTCCCCTTTGAAGCCTTGGATCAATGTCGCGAAATCGGGAGAACATTGGCTGAGGGACTGCGGCTGGGCGTGTTCTAGAGATTGCTCCAAAACGGGACTGGTCTCGCCTTTGGGGACTCGACGATGTCAACCAAACACGTCATTCAGTATGCGTCTGAGTTGCTTGTATCTGGCAAAGGTAAGGGGCCAAAAGATTTCACAGTCGCAGCGCGCTCATGACGCTGAGCTGCACCTGCTGTTTGCCCGTGGCGAACGGCCCGATCGAAGTGCGATCGGCGCCTTTGCAGCGCGCTGGCCGTCGGTTGGCATCAGTCATGACCCTTTCGGTACGGACGCGGCCCACCACGAGGCGTTGTGGCCTGGCCAGCAACACTGGCTGGAGTTGTTGCGCGATGGGCTGACCTTCGATCTAAGCGGCCTGGCGCCGGGGCCTGAATGCCCCTTTCCCGAAATTATCCACCGGTTCGATATGACCGAACTGCCGGCGCCAGGCGAATATGAGGTTATGACGCTTCGTCCGGGGCCGCATCTCGCTACGTCCGAAAACAGTCTTCCCGTGACCCGCATGATGTTGGCGCTGGCATGCGATCTGGTGCGGTATTTTGATCAGCTCGCTGCAGTTGGATGGGGTCCAGCACAAACCGCGATAGGGCGGCGTTTCTTCGAATCAGTCACGGCTGCCTGGCTCGATGGCGGGCCATTCCCGGCGTTGGGCCTGACCGCCTTTGTCGAAACAGCGGATGCAGCGTTGCAAAGTGTTGGGCTGTCGTTCTGGATCGGGCAGGAATTGTGGATCGAACCTCCGCTAAGCGCAAACAGAAGTGCAGCGACGCGGCTGGCGATCCGCATCGTCAACCACCTTGTTCTTGCAGGAGGTCTGGCGACAGAAGATCACATTACCGCGCCGGATGGCACGCGCCTGGTGCTGCGCCCGTCAAGCGATCGTGCAATCATAGGCGTGTGGCGCGAATAGATGCCACCTTGGGGTCGCACCGTCAGCCGGACCGTGATCGCCTTTCGTTCGGTCAATACGCCGGGCGCGCCCGATTACAACGCCGGTCTACAACGTCATCACCTGCTGCCGCGCCAATTGCTCTCGCGGCAATGTTTTGGCGCCATGTTTGTCGATGTCGGGCGCAAGCGGGTGGGCTTTGATGACTTCCGCCGCAATGGGCTGTTGCTTCCCGCTACTGAAGCGGCAAGCGTCAACACCGGAATGCCGCTGCACCGCGGTCCACACCCGCGCTACAACGAAGTCGTCATCGCGCGCGTTGGGCAAATCGAAGCACACTGGTCGGCTGCCCGCCATGAGGACGCCGAGGGGGCGCTGAACGAAGCCCTGCTGCGTCTTCATCTTCTGCAAGGCGCGCTCAGGCGACAGTTGCTTGCCGAGCACCGGCGGGTTCTGCTCAATCGCAAAGACCCGCTAGGCACGGGCTACAACTTCAGCGAACTCGACACGATGGCAGAGACGCTATGGGGCGCGCAGTAACCTTCACTCGGCAGCTTCAGCGAACGCGCCCCACGCGGCGTAGCCGGAATTGGCAAGCAGTTGTGCCTTGGCCGCGTGGTATTCCTGCTCCATCCGTGAGACCAGATCCTCGACCGTGCCCACATCCTTGATCGGGCCGATCCCTTGGCCAGAACCCCAAATGTCCTTCCATGCCTTGGCCTTGGTGTTGCCGCCGCTACCGAAGTTCATCTTGCTGGGATCGCTTTCTGGCAGGTTGTCTGGGTCCATGCCTGCCGCTTCGATCGAGGAGCGCAGGTAGTTGCCATGCACGCCTGTAAACAGGTTAGTGTAGACGATCCCTTCCGATGATCCTTCGACGATGCCATTCTTGTAGGCTTCGTCGGCATTGGCTTCTTTGGTCGCGATGAAGGCGCTGCCGGCGTAGGCGAAATCGGCGCGAAGGGCCTGCGCGGCTAGGATCGTCGCCCCATGTCCGACGGAACCCGATAGCGCGACGAGACCGTCGAACCACTCGCGGATTTCCTGCATTAACGCGAAAGGCGAAAGCGCGCCGGCATGACCGCCTGCGCCTGCCGCCACGGGGATCAAACCCGTCGCGCCTTTTTCGATGGCCTTGCGCGCGAAGCGGTTGTTGATCACGTCATGCATGGTGACCCCGCCCCAGTTGCGCACAGCGGTGTAGATGTCCTCCCGCGCCCCGAGTGAAGTGATGACCATGGGCACCTGCCACTTTTCACAGGTCGCCATGTCGGCATCGACCCGGTCGTTGGTCCTGTGGACGATCTGGTTGACGGCAAAGGGCGCGGCCGGCCGGTCGGGATGTGCGCGGTTGTGCGCCGACAATTCCTCGGTGATCTGGTGGAGCCATTCATCAAGCTGCGATTGCGGCCGCGCGTTCAGCGCCGGAAAGCTGCCGATAATCCCTGCCTTGCATTGTGCGATGACCAGTTCCGGCCCCGAAACGATGAACAGCGGCGATCCGATCAGCGGCAAACGCAAGCGATCAAAGTGGGCGGGAAGCGGCATCGGTTTCTCCAAAAAACTTTGTTTTGCGTCTGCATCTCTAACGCGGGCTGGGGGCCTGCCAAGTGTCAATTTGACAAGCTAGGCTCCAGCAAGGTTTCCAGCCCGTAAAAGCGCGCCGCGGTTCCAGCATAAAGCGCCGCTTTCTCATCGGCGCTGGCTGAATGGGTAAGATGTTTGAAGGCGTTCCACAGCACAGTGTAATCCGCGCCCCAGTGGTCGACGGGATAATTGCTTTCGAACATGGCGCGGTTCGGTCCAAAAGCCTCAATGCAGGTTTCGATATAAGGACGCCACAGAGCGGCGAGGTATTCTGAACCATGGCCTGCGCAGGGGCCATCTTCGGGAAGGCCGCAGAATGCCATGGCAAGGCCGCCGAGTTTCACGACCACATTTTCGCAGCGTGCAAGTTCGTGGATGTTGTCTCGCCAAATGTCGAAGCGTTCGGGTAGCTTGCCTTTGTAGCCCATTGCTCCCAGCGGCGTGCCACAATGGTCAAGGCAGATTGGCTGATCGGGAAAGGCGCGGGCAAGATCGATCACGTCAGGCAACTGCGGCTCAAGCACCCAGGCATCAAACGTCATGCCCCGCTTGCCCAATTCTGCAAAGCCAGCGCGGAACGTGCTATCGCGGTACAAGCCCTCGGGATGGTGGAAGGGCGGGCCGAGCACTTCGGCATCGGCGTCCCATGCCCCGGCATGGCGGATCCCCTTGAAGCGGCGTGGAGCCGCAGCGTGCAGGGCATCCAGCACGTCGCCAGCCTCGCTCCCACGCATCAGATCGGCATGGCCCACGATCCCGGCGCAATAGCGTGAAGGGCCGTAAAGCCCGCTTGCCGACTGTGCGGCAACGCCATTTACGAACTCGACCTCGCCAACCGGTTTCAACGCATCCCCATAGGCGGCGTTGTAGAACGCCCCGCACTCCATGAAGATCGTGCCGACGATGTTGTGGCCCCCGCTCAGGTGGGCGTGAAGCTGATCAAATGTGTAGTGTGCATTGTCGACCAGGGCAGCAATGAAGGGATGGTGCGGTTTAGGGAACATGGGCAGCATCGGCCGCAAATCCCAAAGATGGTGATGCGGGTCGATGATCGGCAGTTCTGGCTCAAGAATCGCTTCGGACTGATGCGTGGTGGCGGTCATGTTTCTCTCCCTTGTGCGCATCCTAAGCCCGGCAAGCTTCCGGCCGCAAAGAGAAAAGTGTAAAGCCAAAAGCGTCGCTAATCAGACGCCCGAACATAAAGATGCCAAGTCGAATGGCCCAGCACCGGCAACGCCACCAGCAGGCCGAGGAACCCCGGCAGCATCGCCACGAACAGCAGTGCAGCAATGATGGCCGCCCATCCGAGCATGACGACAACATTGCGGCGCACCACGGTCAGGCTGGCGATGATCGCGGTGAGAAAATCGACCTTGCGGTCTACCAGCAAGGGCAGGCTGATGACGGTCATGGCATAGAAAGCGAAGGCCATCATTGCGCCTACTGCGGTTCCCACCGCGAGCATAGCAAGCCCCTGGGGCATCAGGAAAGCCGCCAGCATATCTGCTCCGCGCGCGGCGCTCATCCCGCTTTCCGCCATGAACACCGCAAAGATCGCATGGGCGACGATCATCCAGAACGAAAACGCCACAAACACAATCACGCCCATAGAGAGGATCTGGTCGTCGTCATGCCCCTTCAATGCGCCCAGCACCCACGCCACGATAAGGGCTCACCGGCAGCGCGGCGGCGACTTGCTTCATACAAACCAACAGCAATGAAGGGCGCGATTAACGGGAAGCCTGCAATCGCCGGGATCAGCCACGTGAGTTCACCGCCGGTCACCGTGAGCCACCCGATCCCGAGGCCTGACAGGACATAAACACCGCCGAAAAACAGGCCGAAGCGCGGCATGGCGAGAAAATCCCGCCACCCTGCTACCAACGCTGTCGACAGGTCGCTCCACGCCAGATTTTCGGCCATCTTAGAGCCGGCTTGTGCTGCAGGTACAGGCGGGTTTTGCTCCCAACTGGTCATGGCCACACTCCTCCTCCGTCATCGGCAAGTTGCGCGTAAATCTGGCGGCGCGCAAGAGAAGCCTATGTCAGGTTGCGATTGGCGCCACAGCTCCGTTGGAAGCACTTAACACCGCGCGCACACTGGCCGTTGCGATGTCCTCGTCGATCCCGCAACCCCAGATGGTTCGCCTATCAGGTGTGCGGCATTCGAGATAGGCCGCCGCGCGCGCATCGGTGCCAGCGCCCAACGCATGTTCGGTGTAGTCCACCACTTCAAGCTCCACGCCGAACGCTTCGCGCAAAGTGCCCATGACGCTGGAAATGAGACCATTGCCGCGGCCTGAAACGCTTTGCTCGGCGCCATCTACCGCGATGGTTCCCGCAAAGATGCGGGTTCCATCGGAGGCGCGGCTTTCCTCGTAGCGGACGAGCTGGAAATGCTTGGGACGGGTCTTTACGTGGTAGGCCTTGCGGAAGGCATCCCAAATATCTGACGCATTCAATTCGCGGCCCAGATCATCCGCCATTGCCTGCACATGACGGGAGAAATCGGCCTGCATCTTTTTGGGAAGCTTGAGGCCCTGGTCTTTCTCCAGCACCCAGGCAAAGCCGCCTTTGCCGGATTGCGAGTTGACGCGGATGACCGCTTCGTAGCTGCGCCCGAGATCGGCTGGATCAATAGGAAGATAGGGAACGCGCCAAGCCTCGTCATTCTGGGTCTCGCGGGCTTCAAAGCCCTTCTTGATCGCATCCTGATGACTGCCAGAAAACGCAGTGTAAACCAGCTCACCACCATAGGGATGCCGCTGATGAACGGGCAGATCGTTGCAATAGGTGACCGTTTCGATCACCCGGTCGATGTTGGAAAAATCGAGTTCAGGATCAATCCCTTGCGTGTAGAGATTGAGGGCCATTGTCACGAGGCAGCAGTTACCGGTGCGTTCGCCATTACCGAACAAGCAGCCTTCTACACGGTCGGCGCCCGCCATCAAGCCAAGTTCCGCTGCCGCAACGCCTGTGCCGCGATCATTATGGGTGTGCAATGACAATACAGCGCTTTCGCGGTTGGGCAGATAGCGGCCGAAATACTCGATCTGGTCGGCATAGATGTTTGGCGTGGCCGCTTCGATGGTTGCGGGAAGGTTCAGGATGATTGGATGATCGGGCGAGGGCTGAAGAACGTCCATCACCGCAGCGCATACCTCAATGCTGAAGTCGAGCTCGGCCGTGGAGAAGGTTTCAGGGCTGTATTGGAAATGCCATGCGGTGTCGGGATACCGCGCCGCTTCGTCCCGCATCACCTTCGCACCCGCGACAGCGATGGCCTTCACCTCGTCCTTGCTCATCCGGAACACGATGTCGCGCCATGCGGGGCTAACGGCGTTATAGAGATGGACGATCGCAGCGCGCGCGCCTTCGAGGCTGGCAAAGCTGGTGCGGATCAGGTCTTCGCGGCTTTGTGTGAGAACCTGCACGATGACATCGTCAGGAATTGCGTCCGATTTCACGAGGCCGGAGATGAAATCGAATTCAGTTGCGCCGGCGCTGGGAAAGCCGACCTCAATTTCCTTCACGCCGATTTCGACGAGCAGATCGAAAAAGCGGCGCTTTTTCACGGCGTCCATCGGATCGATGATCGACTGGTTGCCATCGCGCAGATCGGTTGAAAGCCAGCGCGGGGCCTTTTCGATCAGGCGCGTAGGCCACTGGCGATCGGGCAGGTTGATCTGGCCGAACGGACGATACTTGGAGGAAGGCTGCTTGAGCATGGGCATGGTGAAAGGCTCATCGCGAAAAGGAATGGGGAAGCTGCGGCCGTTACCCTTGGGAGCGGTGCCGCGCTGTCCGGTGCGCGCAGTCGCCTACGCCCAAGGGCGCATAAGTCGAAGCAGCGTAAGTCCGTTTCGCGTCATGGCGGCAGTCTTTGCCGATTATTACGTGCGGTGCAAGCCGGGAATGGCCCGCATTTCAACCGTCACCCGTTCAGCCGCAACGCGCGTCGCGGATGATGTTTTGCGCATCGAGCATGATCGACAGGCGCGGGTTTGTGGAATCCGGGTTGACGTTAAGCCCGCTGCCGAAGGCCACGAAGCGCAGATTGTCCGTGCGGCCCAGAATTTGCGCGATCTCGGCGCGGGTCGTTTGATCGGCAAGCTTACCGATGAAGCCTCCCATCAAAGGCGCGCCGCAGGTCTTGGCGGCAGGATCGGTCAGGGTTCCCCTGGCGAAAGGACCGGGAGCCGCGCCGGGGAGCGGGGTAGCGTCGGTGGGGATTACCGTCGCGGCGGGTGCTGGCGCGGTTCCCGGTGCCGCGGTTGCATCGCTGCCACCAATTCTGGCGGCAAAACTTTCGGCCTCTTTGCCGGGCTGCTCCGTCTCAGCGCCGCAAGCGGACAGGGCAAGGGCGGCTGAGGCGAAGGTGAATACGCGAAGGGCAGCGATCATGGTGTCGAGATCCATCAAGTTGGGTTGCTCTGCCAAAACCCGCTTTGCGTTACCGGTTTATGACATTGCCGCTTTTACCGGCTTTGCCGCAAGCGATCCGGTGTCAGCTGGTCGATGCGGGTCACGCCCATCAGCCGCATACCGCGCTCCAGCTCATCCTTGAGAATGCCTAGCGCACGTTCGACCCCTTCCTGACCTGCCGCAGCCAGAGCATAGAGGTAGAGCCGACCGCCCGATGCTGCGGTCACACCACTACACAGCGCTTTCATTACGTGCGTCCCGCGCCGGACACCGCCATCGCAAATGATCTCGATTTCGCCGCCAACGGCATCAACGATTTCAGGCAGCTGATCGAACGGCGCACGCGATCCATCCAACTGCCTGCCACCGTGGTTGGAGATCATGATCGCATCCGCCCCGATAGCGACCGCACGGCGGGCATCGCCGGCGCTCATGATACCTTTCAGGACAAAAGTGCCGCCCCACTGCTCGCGGATCTGCGCCGCAGCGTCCCAGTTCATCGAGGTGTCGAGCATCGTATTGAAATATTCCGCAATACTGACCGCTTTACCGCTCCCCTCGCTGACATGCGTGTCAAGATTGGGCAGACGAAATTTCTCGCGCAGCATGTAATCGAGCGTCCACCGGGGCCGGGTCGCGTAGCTGAAAATGCTCGACGGGGTGAAGCGGGGCGGGGTTGTGAAACCGCTGCGCAAGCACCTTTCGCGCTAGCCCGAAACAATCGTATCCACTGTCAACGCCAGCGCATCGAATTTCGCCGCCTGACAGCGTTCTATCATGTGGGTGTTCAAGCCCTTGTCCTTATGGACATAAAGCTGGAACAGCTTTGGCCCGCTGGTGAGCGCGGCGATTTCCTCGATGCTCCGGGTGGCGAGGCTCGATATGCCAAACCACAAACCGTATGCCTCAGCGGCCTTGGCGACCGCAATTTCGCCTTGCCAGTGGAAGGCGCGCTGCACCGCGGTCGGGGAAAGCATCAGCGGAAGTGCGGATTTGCGGCCCAGCAACACGCAAGAGGTATCGATCTCGGCCACATCCGCCAAAACTTCTGGCACGAGGTCGACGTCCGAAAACGCGGATGTGTTCCGCGCTTTTGTCACTTCGTCATCGGCTGCCCCGTCGATGTAATCGAACACGGGGAAGGGCAGGCGTGCCTTGGCGAGCCTGCGAAAGTCATCGATATTGTGGCAATCGGAAAGGCGCATCGTACAACACGCCTGCCCGATTGCCGAATATGTGTCGAGAGGCCTTTACTGCTTCTCGAACGCCGCACTGATTGTCATGGTCACATCCTTGCCCACCATCGGAACGCCATAGTTGACGCCCCATTGAGTGCGATCAATCATGGCGCGAGCATGGAAGCCCACGGTTTCCCTCTTGCTCATCGGATTAGCACCTGCGCCAATAAATTCGACCGCCATGGCGACCGGCGCGGTTTTGCCGTTCATGGTCAGATCACCAATCACGCTGGCAGTGCTGGCACCGGTGCGCGTTACGCTCGTCGAGGTAAACTTTGCCATGCCCGGCGATGGCCCGAAGAAATCAGGTGCTGCGCCGTCCTTGCCCGCCCGCAGCAGATGATCCTTAAGGCCCGAGCTTGCAACACTAACCTCAGCAATCGGAACCATGATTTCGAAGGTGGCGGCTTCGATGTTCGCCGGATCCATCGTCATCGTGCCGGTGATGTTTCCAAACAGCCCGAAATAATCGTTGAATCCGAAATGGTTGACCTGCCAATTGACCAGCGTGTGGGCAGCGTCGAGCGTGTATGTGCCTGCGGTGACGCGCGCGGGATCTTTGGCGCCGGCCAGTTGCGCAGCATCCTGTGCGAAGATCGCAGGCGCCGCTGCGATCCCGCCGGTCACTCCGGCAAGGGTCACAGCAGCGGCGGCGGCAAAAGCAAAACGGTTCATCGGGGATTGGCCTCCTGTTTGTTCAGGTGGCTCAATCCCCGAAAACCCGGTAATGTTCCTCAATTGGCCGCAGCAGGCCGTCGTTCCGTCAGTTCTTTGCCTTGTCGACCAGCTTGTTGGCGGCGATCCATGGCATCATGGCGCGCAGCTTTTCGCCGGTCTGTTCAATCGGGTGCGCCTGCGCGGTCTTGCGCGCGGCCTTCAATTCGGGCTGTCCCGCGCGGTTATCGAGCACGAAGTTTTTCACGAACCGCCCAGATTGAATGTCGGCCAGCACGCGCTTCATTTCAGCCTTGGTTTCGGCGGTGATGATGCGCGGGCCGGTGGTGATATCGCCATATTCTGCGGTGTTGCTGATCGAATAGCGCATGTTGGCGATACCGCCTTCATACAGCAGATCGACGATCAGCTTGGTTTCGTGGAGGCACTCGAAATAAGCCATTTCGGGCGCGTACCCCGCTTCGACCAATGTCTCGAAACCGGCCTGGATGAGGTGTGTGATCCCGCCGCACAGCACGGCCTGCTCGCCGAACAGATCGGTTTCGCACTCTTCGCGGAAGTTGGTTTCGATAATGCCCGATCGCCCACCGCCAACGGCGCTGGCATAGGCAAGCGCGACGTCATGGGCGCTGCCTGTCGCATCCTGATGGATAGCGATAAGGCACGGCACCCCGCCACCCTTCACATATTCGCTGCGAACGGTGTGACCCGGCCCCTTCGGTGCGATCATGATGACATCAATATCCGCGCCTGGCTCAATCAGGCCAAAGTGAATGTTGAGACCGTGTGCGAATGCGAGCGCACTGCCGGGCTTCATGTGGCCCTTGAGATCGTTTTCCCAGATGCCAGCTTGATGCTCGTCGGGCGCAAGGATCATGAGCACATCAGCCCATTGCGCAGCCTCGGTGTTGGAAAGCACCTTGAAACCGGCGTCTTGTGCCTTCTTGGCAGTGGCCGACCCTTCGCGCAGCGCGATGGCGACTTCGGCAACGCCGCTGTCACGCAGGTTCTGCGCATGCGCATGACCCTGTGAGCCATAGCCAACAATGGCGACCTTCTTGGGCTTGATCAGATCAAGGTCGGCATCGGCGTCGTAGTAAACTTTCATCACTGTTCTCTCTTGTGCGTTGAATTTTTGAAACTTTCGATCAGACCCCTTGGGCCCCGCGGATCATCCCGACCACGCCCGACCGGCCGACCTCAACCAGCCCCAGATCGCGCATCAGCGCGACGAAGCTGTCGATCTTGTCGGGTGCGCCGGTCAATTCGAATACGAAGCTTGTGGTGGTCGTGTCGACCACATGCGCGCGAAAAATCTCCGCAACGCGCAAGGCTTCGACTCGCTTATCACCCGTCCCGGCGACTTTGATGAGCGCCAGTTCGCGCTCGACATGCGGGCCTGCGGTGGTGAGGTCGGTAACTTTGTGCACCGGCACAAGTCGATCAAGCTGCGCCTCAATCTGGTCAATCACTTGCGGCGGGCCATTGGTGACGACGGTGATGCGGCTGACCGCATGATCTTCGGTGATGTCGGCCACAGTCAGGCTGTCGATGTTATAGCCGCGCGCGGTGAACAGACCGGTGATCTTGGCCAAAATACCCGGCTCGTTGTCCACAGTAACAGTGAGAACGTGACGCTCTGAAGCCGCTTCGGTGATTTTCATGGCATGTATTCCCGTGAAGCGGTGGCTTACACCAGCGCCTTGGCTTCGTCGTCCATCGTGCCTTCGACTGTGTCGCCGTAGAGCAGCATGTCAGTATGCGCTGCACCCGATGGGATCATCGGCAAACAATTGGCATCCTGCGCCACCAGACAATCGACCATAACCGGGCCATCGTGCGCCAGCATCGCGGCAATGCCTTCGTCGAGCTCGCTTGCTTCATGGATGCGGATACCCTTCCAGCCATAGGCTTCGGCAAGCCGCACAAAATCGGGCAGGCTGTCAGAATAGCTGTTCGAATAGCGGCTTTCATAGGTCAGTTCCTGCCACTGGCGGACCATGCCCATGTATTCATTGTTGAGGATGAAGACCTTGACCGGCAGGCGATACTGGCTGGCGGTGCCAAGTTCCTGAATGTTCATCTGGATGCTGGCTTCGCCCGCAATGTCGATCACCAGCGCATCAGGATGGCCCAGCTGCGCGCCGATCGCAGCCGGCAAGCCATAGCCCATCGTGCCAAGTCCGCCGCTGGTCAGCCACTTGTTCGGGTCTTCGAAACCGAAATATTGCGCCGCCCACATCTGGTGCTGGCCCACTTCCGTGGTGATGATCGGGCTGCGGTGATGGGTAAGGGCGTGGAGGCGCTCCACCGCCTTTTGCGGCATGATCATGCCCGGATGCTTTACCGAACGTTCCGGATAAGAAAGACATTGCCGCGCCCGCCAACCCGCAATCCGCGCTTTCCACTCACCAAGATCGCGTGCCTGCCGCGAACCCCAAGCCTCGATCAACTGCGAAAGCACAGTTGCGCAGTCACCCACGATACCGAGTTCGACCGGCACGACCTTGTTGATCGAGCTGCGGTCGATATCGATGTGGATCTTGGTCGAGTCTGGTGAAAACGCATCAAGGCGCCCGGTTACGCGATCATCAAAGCGCGCGCCGATGCAGACCATCACATCGGCCTTGTTCATCGCCATGTTGGCTTCATAGGTGCCATGCATCCCCAGCATCCCGAGCCAATCGGGATGCTGCGAGGGAAAGGCACCCAAACCCATCAGGGTCGACGTGACAGGCGCGCCGGTCATGTCCTGAAGCTGGCGCAACAAGCAGCTCGCCTCCGGCCCGGAATTAATCACGCCGCCGCCGGTGTACAAAATCGGACGCTGCGCGGTTGCGATCATCTCGATCGCCTCGATAATTTGTTCGGGCGGGGCGACAGTCTGGGGCGTGTAGCGATGTGCGCCCGCGCGGGTGAGCGCCCGGCGTTCCGAGGGGACCGCAATCTGCACGTTCTTGGGTATATCGATCACGACCGGGCCGGGCCGGCCGGTGGTGGCAATGCGGAAAGCTTCCTTAACCGTCGCGGCCAGGTCGGCCGGGTCTTTCACCAGATAATTGTGCTTCGTGCAGTGGCGCGTGATGCCGACAGTATCCGCTTCCTGAAACGCGTCCGTACCGATCAAAGCGGTCGGCACTTGTCCAGTGATGACGACCAGCGGGATCGAGTCCATCCATGCATCCGCAATGCCGGTGACCGCATTTGTCGCGCCCGGGCCGGAGGTCACTAGGACAACGCCGGGCTTTCCGGTTGAGCGGGCGTAACCTTCGGCGGCATGCGCTGCGCCCGCTTCGTGACGCACCAAAATATGACGAATGCCCCCGGGGCCCTCGTCGTTGCCGAACAATTCGTCATAAATCGGAAGCACCGCGCCGCCGGGGTAGCCGAAGACATATTCAACGCCCTGTTCAATCAGGCACTGCACAAGAATGGCCGCGCCGCTCATGGCGGCGGCGTTATCCGAGCTCTTGCTAACGAGCGCAGCATTATTCGAGGCAGGTTCCGGCATGCCGGGCACGGGGCTCTCCATTTGATTGATCACGTTGGGCCACACGGGCAGCCACAGGGTTTGGGGCGACAATAAAAGAAACTGGCCCGATGCAAAAGGATGCATCGGACCGCCGTGCACAGCCGCTACCCGTCACAATATGATAGGTCAAGGCTTATTCACGTAATAAAGATGCAAAATAGTCGTTCAAATTGACGTTTTCGTGCTCACCCAAGATCTGCAAGCGGGGCCAATGCGGCGGTGGTTGCCGCCGGAACCACGTGAATTGGCGCTTGGCAAAGTTTCGGGTTGCTTGCTGCCCAGCTGCCACCATCTCATCGTGGTTGAGGATTTCTTCCAGGTACGCGGCAATTTCTGGCACGCCGATCGCACGCATCACCGGCAGGTCTGGATCAAGACCGCGCGCGAGTAAGGTTTCCACCTCGGCAAGCGCGCCGCTTTCCAGCATAGCTTCAAAGCGCCGATCGCATCGTTCATAAACCCAGGGCCGGTCTGGCTCCAGGATCAATGGATGAAGCGTAACGTCGTCTCCGATCCCGCCGACCTTGGCCAGTTGCCAATCTGCCAGCGTCACGCCGGTTGACCGTTTGACCTCAAGGGAACGAGCGATGCGCTGGCGGTCGCCGGGGTCAAGCTCTGCGGCGCGCAGCGGGTCTTCCAACTGGAGCAGTTTGTAGGCCGCATCCTCCGGCAAAGCGCGCACCGCGGCCCGAACCGCCGGATCAATCTCAGGTATTGGCGCAATCCCTTCGAGCAGCACCTTGAGATAAAGCCCGGTGCCACCAACAAGAATGGGAACTATGCCTTCAGCGTGGCAAGCGTCGATCTCGGCTGTGGCACGAGCAGCCCAGGCGCCGGCGGAACAAGCCTTGTTGCCGTCCCATGCACCGAACAGGCGGTGTTCGATGCCTTGCATATCCTCTTGAGACGGACGTGCGGACAATACTTGCAGGTCGGCGTAAACCTGCGCGCTGTCGGCATTGATAATGACCCCGCGTTGCCCGGTTTCGGCAAGGCGATGGGCCAAGGCGATTGCAATCGCGCTCTTGCCGCTGGCGGTTGGCCCTGCAATGAGCGCGAGCGGTGCTGATGGAGATACGGCGATGCTCATTGCGCGGCTGATAGCAGAGACGGAGGAATGTGAAACGCGTCTCGATGCGTTGTCGGAGGCATTGTCCCAAAGCGATGTGCCACATCATCCATCCACTTCGGTTCAAGACGATCATGGCGTTCTTGAACTTCGCTTCGATCACGGCGAGCCATTCGCGGTTCTGGCAGCGATTGATGCTGCGTTCGAAGGTGCCGACATGCTGGTTGCGCGCGATAGCATCGCTGTCCCGCGCCTGTTCGTCTCGGACATGGATTCGACCATGATCGGTCAGGAATGCATTGACGAACTGGCTGATTACGCCGGTCTCAAACCGCAAATCGCCGCGATTACGGAGCGGGCGATGCAGGGTGAACTCGATTTTGAATCGGCTTTGCGCGAACGGGTGGCATTGCTGGAAGGTTTGGCAGAGGATGCCATCCACGCCTGCCTCGCCGATCGCATCACTGCAACGCCGGGCGCATCGACACTGGTGGCCACGCTTGCCGGGCTGGGCACGCGCACAGTGTTGGTCACGGGTGGCTTTCACCATTTTGCCGATCCGGTCGCAGAAATGCTGGGGTTTCACCGCGTCGTGGGTAACCGTTTGGGTGTGGAAGGCGGCAAGCTGACCGGTGGGCTGATTGGCCCGATCACGGACAGCGCGGTCAAGGCAGCGGTGCTTCGGGACGAATTGGGCGGTATGAGCGAAGGCGCGCACAGCCTAGCTACTGGCGACGGGGCAAACGATATTCCAATGATCGAGGAGGCTACATACGGTTTCGCCTTTCGCGCCAAACCCAAGGCGCGTGCCGCCGCCAATGGCCGTATCGATTCGGGCGATTTGACCGCAGTTTTGCAATTATTGGGTATTCCGCGTGAGCAGTGGCGAGAGTGTTGACCGGTTCGTTGGGGGTCGGGTCGTAAAATAGGTATCGATTGCGTCACGGATTATGCTATTAACATTCGTGTAAGCAAGTCGGGCTATCGATAGCTCATCTTGAAGGATAGCAAACGCATGACCGGATCGCATCACGAAGCCTACAGCCAGATGTTCGCCGCAGACGGGACAGTCTTGCGACATCCGGACCGGCCAACGCCGCGTTATCGACCGGTTCGCGCCGTGCGGAGCTTTCAGGCGCTGATCAAGGACAAGGAAGACACCAGCCTCGTCTTCAAGATTTTCGAATCGCTTCCTGCTGCGAATTTTATAGATCGGGTTCGCAATCTTTCTCTCTCCGAACGTGGCGAAATGCTCCGTGCGACCGAGCCTTCGCTTGCTGAAATCCTCGATGATCACGGCTCTCTGCGCCGCACCCCGCAGGGCAGCCTTGCTCATGCCTATTGCGACTTCATGGAAGCCGAGGGCCTGTCAGCGGCCGGTTTGGTGGCCGAAGCCGAGCGGCTCGGTCGCCCGAAATATCCCGATCTCGTGCAATGGTTCCTTGAACGTTCGCGCGACACGCATGACCTGTTCCACATCCTGACGGGGTACGGCCGCGATGCACTGGGCGAGCAATGCGTGTTGTTGTTCACCCACGGACAGGCACCAAGCCAAGGCCATCTGCTGATCGGCTACGCGGGCGCAGCGAATATCCGCAAGATGGTCAAAGGCAGCGCAGCGCCGGTATTTGGTGCCGTGCGCCAGGCCCATCGCACCGGCAAGGGTGCGCCGCAGTTGATGGCCTATCCGATTCGCGAATTGCTGGCACGGCCGCTTGCTGACGTGAGGGCGGAGATGCGCATTCCCGAACCAACCCAGTATCGCGAATGTCATCGGGTCTGGCAGGCTGAAGGACTAAATCCTTATGATCTGCTCGCCAACAAGCCTGCCGAGACGGAATTGCTGGCCGCATAATCCGTGCGTCACTGCGCCTGCTGATGATCATCTTCGTTAGATATTGGTTCCCCATTTGTCGGATCGGGTTTGCTGTCTATCGCGAGCGCAATTGACCACTTACTGACATCAATGTAAGTGGCGTTTCTTGAACCTAATTTGCAAGATGCGCAAAGGACCCGACGCCATGGCCTTCATTGAACTTCCGTTGGTCGCCCCTGAACGCAGAACTTCCGGACTCCGCCCGCTCAAGGTGCTGCACCATTTTGGCAAATTGGTTGAAAACAAGGAAGACACCGAACAGGTGTTTCATATCATCGAAGCCACCAAGGGGCGCCGCAGTCTTGCACTGGCGCGCGATTTTGCCTGCTCGCCCGAAGGCCAGCGACTTCTTGCTGAAAGCGTCGACATTCCGGCAATGCTCGATGATCACGCACGCTGGGCCGATTGTGCGCCGAACAGCGTTGCGGCGCATTACCTCGCTTTCATGAAGCGCGAAGGGCTGTCAGCAGCTGGCCTGGTTACCGAAAGTCACCGTTGGGCGCCGCCCGAAAGCCTGCCCCGCGACCAGACGCAGTGGTATTTTGATCGTCTGCGCGACACGCATGACCTGTTTCATGTACTGACCGGCTATGGCCGCGATGCGTTGGGTGAGGTCAGCCTGCTTGCCTTTTCCTAAGAGCAGAATTTGAACAGCGGCATTCTTTTTATCGCCTATGCGGGCGCACGGCAGATCAAGAAGATCAGTGGCACGAAGGCGCCGGTCTTTGCAGCGATCAGGGAAGGGCGCAGGCTGGGCCACACGGCGGCGAGGATTGCGCATCAGGACATCGAAGCGTTGATGCGTGAAGACATCAACGAAGCGCGCGCACGGATGAAGATCGGGACGCCCGAAGTCTATCGACAGTGTCTTGCCATTCTCGAAAGCGAAGGCACGTTCCGCGAACAGCTGACACTGGGCGGCACAAGCGCGCAGGCCGCCTAGGCGTTCAACGCAGATCCTTGCGGATGACGAGCTTGAGGCCAGACCAGAGCTCATCGATCGCGCAGAGCTTGGTACCGAGCAGCCCCAGCGGCAGGGCGATTTCACGGATTGCGTCTTCGCACAGTTCGGTCGGCTGATTGCCTACCGCAGATGGCCAGCTGACCCAGATCTGACCATCGGGCGTGATTTGATGGCGAAGCGAATCCAGCTTCGCTTCAAGATCAGCGCGCTCGGTCACAAAGATGTGCGCCGCATCAATGATTTCGGAGGGATCGGCGACGAAGAACAGCTCAAGCGCATATTCGTCGATCTCGTCGATCACGCTCTCGGGCATGGCATCGAACCACACCCGCATCCCATCACGCAGGGTCAGTTGCTTTACGAGCGGGGTGCCTGAGGCCACTATTCAGCCTTCCATCCACTCGTCGAAAAACCGTGCATTGGCAGCGCGCAGTTCGGCAAGCGGCACGCCAAGCACCGAATCGCCACCCACTGTGCCAATCCGCTGGAACCCGATCTGCGCGGTATCGGCATCGCGCGTGCCCTTGGCGAGCGCAGCATTAAGCGCCGCAACATCGGGCACCGTTACAAGATAGCGGCCTTGGTCCTCACCGAACCACCACTGCGCGGGCGTGTAGTCGGGGTTGCCGGCCAGATCGGCCTCGGCCCCGATGCCACCAGCCAGCGCCATTTCGGCCAGCGCCACGGCAAGTCCGCCATCGCTGAGATCGTGCACGGCGTTCACTAGTCCATCAGCGATCAATTCGTGGATAATTTCGCCTGCCGTGCGTTCGATTACCAGATCGGTCGGCGGGGTGCGTCCGGCTTCCAGGCCTTTGACCACGCGGAGCCACAGCGATTGGCCAAGGTGCGAACGGGTCGGATCAGGCTTGGCCCAAAATTCCGGCCCGACAAGGTAAATGGCGTCGCCCGCTCGCTTGAAATGCATCGTCATCATCTTCGACAAATCATTGATGATGCCGACGCCGCCAATCGCCGGGGTAGGGAGGATCGCAGACCCTCCGCCGGTTGCCTTGCTTTCGTTGTAGAGGCTGACATTGCCGCTCACGATCGGGAAGTCCAGCGCGCGGCAGGCATCGCCCATGCCTTCCAGCGCATGGACGATCTGCGCCATGATTTCGGGCCGCTGGGGATTGGCGAAGTTGAGGCAATTGGTCACCGCCAGAGGGCGGGCGCCGACCGCGCATAGGTTGCGATAAGCCTCGGCAACCGCCTGCTTGCCGCCTTCGTAGGGATCGGCGAACACATAGCGCGGGGTGCAATCGGTGGTGATGGCCAGCGCCTTGCCGGTGCCGTGTACCCGCACCACGCCCGCGTCTCCGCCGGTCTGGAGCGTGTCTGCGCCGACCTGCGAATCATACTGTTCCGCAATCCACCGCCGCGAGGCGAGATCGGGCGAGGCCATCATGGTGATAAGATCCGCCGCAATGTCATCACAGGCAGGCACTTCGGCGAGCGGCTTCACGCCTGCCCAGACCCTGTAGTCTTCCTTTGACAGATAGGGCCGATCATAAAGCGGCGCGTCGGCAGCCAGCGGCCCCAACGGGATATCGCACACCACTTCGCCATTGAATTCGAGCACCATGAGACCCGTGTCGGTGACTTCGCCGATTACCGCAAAATCGAGTTCCCATTTCCGGAAAATTGCTTCGGCCTCGGGCTCACGGCCCGGCTTCAGCACCATCAGCATCCGCTCCTGGCTTTCGCTCAGCATCATTTCGTAGGGTGTCATTCCCGTTTCGCGGCACGGCACCTTGTTCATGTTGAGCCGGATGCCGGCCTTGCCATTGGTCGCCATTTCCACGCTGGACGAGGTGAGACCTGCTGCGCCCATGTCCTGAATGGCAACGATGGCATCGGTCGCCATCAGTTCAAGGCAGGCTTCGATCAGCAGTTTTTCAGTGAAGGGATCGCCGACCTGGACGGTGGGACGCTTGGCTTCCGCATCCTCACCGAAGTCGGCCGACGCCATCGTTGCGCCGTGGATGCCGTCACGCCCGGTCTTGCTGCCGACATAGACGATCGGATTGCCCAGGCCGGTGGCAGCGGAATAGAAAATCTTGTCCGCATCGGCTACGCCAACGGTCATCGCGTTGACGAGAATATTGCCGTCATAGGCGGGGTGGAAGTTCGTCTCGCCCGCCACCGTGGGCACGCCGACGCAGTTGCCGTAGCCGCCGATGCCTGCAACCACGCCCTGCACCAGATGCTTCATCTTGGGATGCTCAGGCCGTCCGAACCGCAGCGCATTGGCATTGGCGATGGGTCTTGCGCCCATGGTGAATACATCGCGCAGGATACCGCCGACGCCTGTCGCCGCGCCCTGATAAGGCTCGATGTAGGAGGGGTGGTTGTGGCTTTCCATCTTGAAGATCGCCGCCTGACCGTCGCCAATGTCGATCACGCCCGCGTTCTCGCCGGGGCCGCAGATCACCCATGGTGCTTCGGTCGGCAGCTTCTTGAGATGCAGACGCGAGGATTTGTAGCTGCAATGCTCTGACCACATCACCGAAAAAATGCCGAGCTCCACAAGGTTCGGCTCGCGGCCCAGCGCGGACAGGACGCGGGCATATTCCTCGGGCGAAAGGCCGTGCTGTTCGACGATCTCGGGGGTGATGGCGGAGGTAATAGTCATGGGGCGAAACTCCTTGCAGCGCGCCCTAGATCACTGGAGCGCGAAGGCCAAGTTTCCGCGTTTGCGGAACCAGCGATTCTCCCCCACCCACATCGCCAGCGCAGTCAGAATGGCAAAGGCGACGAGCGCCTGGAGATAAAGAAACAGCCCGGCGTTTTCTGGGTGAGGCGCGAACCAGTTGATCGCCTGAAGCAGCAGTAGCGTTCCCAGCAGCACCGCTGGAGGGCCGGCCGGCCCGCGGGTGCGCCTTAAATAAAAAGCGAAAGCGCCGAACGTCAAGGCGAGCTCAAGCGGGATCGCGACCCAAGGCAAGTTCCACAGACCAAGGCCAAACTTGGGCGGCGTGCCATCGATTGTCAGATCAGGGACATGCACGATCCAATCGAGCAGCCAATGAGAGATCACGACCAACGCAGCCAGCGCGCCGAGGTGCAGGTTGCGCTGGTGGATGGCCACGACGCCAAAGAACGCCGCCGCCCATAGCGCAGTGCCAATCAGGCTGTGGGTATAGGGCATGTCGTAAAGGTCGAAGGGCACCATCACGCTGGCATCGGGGTCTATGCGCATCTGTTCGACCCCAATGGCGGCCAAGATGAAAAAGCCCCAGTCGATCAACTGCGCCGCCATGAACATCAGACCTAGCCGTGGGCGTTCGGGGCTAACCGCTGCTGCGACAAAGGCGGGGGCGAAGTGGCCGATGAACATGAATGTGGCGCCTGAGTCAGGTTGAAACGGGTGCGAAACGCAAAACCACCCAGGTTGCGATGCCACTGGCCGAGCCGGTGACGAAGGCGCCCCACAGGATGTCCAGAACACTGATTTGTGTCGACCACACCTTCAGCACCGCCTGCGATGTCAGGTCGAAGGTAGCATAACACAGCGCGCCCAGAACAATTCCGTTGAGAACCGCGGCCTGAACCGTGCCGCTTTCGATGCCTGGCCGGATCGCGAACCAGATCATCCCAGCGATATAGATGAGATAAAACGCAACCGCAGGACCGGCATTGAAATTCTTTGCCATGATCTCGCCGATGACCGGGCGGTAGAGATTACCTGCTGCCCAGCGCAGCCACACCACGTCCATCGCCAGAAAAACGACCGCTGCCACGCCATAAGCGATGATCCATTTAAGCATGTTGCGTGCAATTCCTGTTTTGGATGTTCCCGCCCGTGATCCCTAGCCTTGACCGCGCCTGCATGGCTCGTCAATGCTCAACCCATGGACGAGGCTAAAGCATTACCGATGGCCGCTGAACAGACCAGCGCGCAGGATATCGCAGGCATGAGTTTCGAGGCGGCACTGGCTGCACTTGAACAGATCGTACAGGCGCTTGAGCGAGGGGACGTGCCGCTCGATCAATCGATTGGTCTGTATGAACGGGGTGAGGCGTTGCGCACGGCCTGCCAGCAGCGGCTTGACGCAGCGCAAGCGCGGATCGAACGGATTGTCACAGCCGCAGATGGGCGGGCAATCGGCACCCAGGCATTCGATACGGAAGGCTGAAATGATGCTGGCCGAAACCAAGAGCAGTGCGCTTAGCGAGGAAATCAAGCGCGTCCAGTCGGAGATCGATTCGCTGTTCGATGCGATCCTTCCGGTACCGGACGACACCAGCGCGCGTCTGGTCGAGGCTATGCGCTATGCTGCGATCGGCGGGGGCAAGCGGGTGCGCCCGCTGCTGGTGGTCAGCACCGCCAGCCTGTTCGGCGTGGCGCGCGATGCGGCGCTGCGGGCGGGGGCGGCAATCGAGGCGATCCACGTCTATTCCCTGATCCATGACGACTTGCCGTGCATGGACGATGACGACTTGCGCCACGGCAAGCCGACCCTGCACAAGGTCTATGACGAGGCAACCGCCGTGCTGGCGGGCGATGCGCTTCACGCGCTGGCATTTGAAATCCTCGCTGACAATGAAACGAGCGAAGACCCTTTTACGCGCAGCGAGTTGATTTTGACGCTAGGCAAGTCATCCGGGATGCACGGTATGGCTGGCGGTCAGATGATGGATATGGTCGCTGACGAAGAAGGGGTGACCTACGACCTTCATACCATCACCCGCCTGCAACAGCTCAAGACCGGCGCGTTGCTGGCCGCAAGTGTCGAGATGGGCGCCATCCTCGGCAAGGTCGCACCGCAGGGTCGCGCGCATTTGCGTGCCTATGCCCGCGACATCGGTCTCGCATTTCAGATCGCTGACGATCTTCTCGATGTCGAAGGGGATGTCGCGAAGGCAGGAAAGGCCCTGCGCAAGGACGAAAGCCAGGGCAAGCAGACCTTTGTGACGCTTATGGGCGCCGACAAGGCCCGCGAACAAGCGCGGGCGCTGGTCGATCAAGCCGTGCTGCGGCTCGCTTCCTATGGCGCTGAGGCCGATATCTTGCGCGCGCTGGCCCGGTATATTGTGGAGCGAGACAGGTGAGGTCAGCCCGCCGCATTGGCATCTACCCCGGAACCTTCGATCCCATAACCCTGGGCCATGCCGACATCATCCGGCGCGGGTCGAAGCTGGTCGACGATCTGATCATCGGGGTGACGACAAACCCTTCGAAAAACCCGCTGTTTTCTACTGAGGAGCGCTTTCGCATGGTGGAGCGCGAAGTGGCGAACATGGGCCTTTCCAATGTCGAAGTGGTGGGATTTAATGCGCTGCTGGTGAAATTCGCACAGAAGCAACGCGCCAATGTCATTATCCGTGGCCTGCGCGCCGTCGCGGACTTTGAGTATGAATATCAAATGGCGGGCATGAACCAGCAGCTTGATGACGATATCGAGACCGTGTTTCTCATGGCCGATGTCTCGCTCCAGCCGATTGCCTCCAAGCTCGTCAAGGAAATCGCAATGTACGGCGGCGACATCGCCCGCTTTGTAAGCGCGCCGGTGTGCGACGAAGTGAATGTACGGGTGCGCGAAGTGGGCCTCAAGGGCGATTACTGAGGCGCATCGCCCGGGTCACACATCGTTCCTCTCACTCATTGCCCTTCTCATTCATTGCCCTTCTCATTCATTGCAGTGTCAGGCGGGCGCGGCTAGACGCGCGTTGAAATCCGGATGGAACCATGATCATCACAAAAATTGCTCCTGCCATTGCCGCCCTTTTGCTGTTCGCCGCGCCGCAGGCGGCCTTCGCTCAGGCCCAAAAAGATGACACACCGCCTCAGGCCTTCGGTGACAATGCCGAAGAGGCCGACGAGGATGCTGTTCCTGTAGCGGCGCGCACCTATCCGCCGATCAATTTCGATCCGGCGGTTGAACCGGAGGACGTCTGGGTTCTGGATCTGTCCAATGGGCAGAGGATCAAAATCCGCCTTCAGGATGAATGGGCGCCAGCCCATGTTGAACGCATCAAGACACTGACCCGCGCAGGGTTTTACAATGGCGTGGTTTTCCACCGTGTGATTGAAGGCTTCATGGCGCAGGGCGGGGATCCCACCGGGACCGGGCAAGGCGGCAGCGAGCTTCCTGACCTGAAGGCTGAATTCAATCCGATGCCGCATGTCCGTGGCAGTTTGGCCATGGCGCGCGCTGCCGAAGAAGACAGCGCCAACAGCCAGTTCTTCATCGTGTTTTACCCGCGGTTCAGCCTCGACAAGAAATACACCAATTTCGGCCGCGTGATCGAAAATATGGAAGCGGTCGACGCGATCAACCGGGGTGAGCCGCCCGCCGAGCCGACCTTTATCCTCCAGGCGTCGCTTGCCAGTGACAATCTGCCTCCGCCCCCGCCGCCCGCGCCGACCGTGGAAGCGCCCATTTCCGCCGATATGCTGAGCGCGCCGATCGGTTAGGGGGCTTTGCTACGATGGCGCTTCCCGCTAGGCGCGCGCTATGAAGGTTGATCTGTTCGATTTCGAGTTGCCGTCAGAGCGGATTGCTTTGCGTCCGGTGCGTCCCCGCGATTCGGCACGAATGCTGGTGGTTCGAGGCGGTGATGCGGCATTTGAAGATTGCGGTGTGCGCGATCTGCCTAGTCTTCTGAACTCCGGTGATGTGCTGGTGTTCAACGATACCCGCGTAATCCCCGCCCAGCTCGAAGGCCGCCGTGCCGGCGGCGAGGCCAAAATTGGTGCGACGCTGCACAAGCGGCTTGATCTGCGGCGCTGGCAGGCTTTCGTTCGCAACGCCAAGCGGGTGAAAGATGGCGATCAGATCATCTTTGGCGGAGGCGTTACCGCAATTGCCGAAGCACGCCTTTCTGACGGGTCCATCACGCTGATGTTTGAGGGCGAAGAGCCAGTCGAAGTCTTGATCGACCGCGCCGGCACGATGCCGCTGCCGCCCTATATTGCGTCGAAGCGCGGTGTCGATGCGCAGGATCTGGAGGATTACCAGACCATGTTCGCCCGCGAGAAAGGTGCAGTGGCCGCACCTACCGCCTCCCTGCATTTCACCCAACGACTGATTGATGCCATCGACGCGGCCGGGATCGGGCGGGCGATGCTGACATTGCATGTGGGCGCGGGCACTTTCCTACCCGTAAAGGCCGACGATACCGACGATCACCAGATGCACGCCGAGTTTGGCCGCATCGCGCCTGAAACCGCAACGCAATTGAATGAAGCCCGTGCCAAAGGTGGCCGGATCATCGCCGTTGGCACCACGTCACTGCGCTTACTCGAAAGTGCGGCGGACGCAGATGGCAAGATCCAACCCTTTGCCGGTGATACCGCGATCTTCATCACGCCCGGTTACAAACTGCGCGCTGTGGATGGGCTGATGACCAATTTCCACCTGCCCAAATCGACGCTGATGATGCTGGTGAGCGCGCTGATGGGGCGCGAGCGGATGATGGCGGCCTATGCCCATGCGATCGCGCATGAATATCGGTTCTATTCTTATGGTGACTCCTCGCTGTTGCTGCCCTAAATCGGTTTCATGAACGAACCGATCCTGTCGATCCGCGGCCTCACCAAGACGTACAAGGGCGGCACGCGTGCGCTCGACAATGTTGATCTGGATATTCGCTCGGGCGAGATTTTTGCGCTGCTGGGCCCTAACGGCGCGGGCAAGACGACTCTGATCGGCGCGGTATGCGGGCTGGTGCGGCCCACCGGTGGCACCATCACCGCCTTCGGACAGGATCTGTCGCGTGATTGGCGTTCGGCGCGGGCGCGAATCGGACTGGTGCCGCAGGAACTGGCCACCGATATGTTTGAAACCGTGTGGCGGGCCATTTCCTATTCGCGGGGTCTGTTCGGCCAGCCTAGCGATCCGGCACGGCTCGAGGAAATTCTCAGAAGCCTGTCGCTGTGGGACAAGAAGGATGCGCAGATCCGCTCACTTTCAGGCGGAATGAAGCGTCGCGTGCTGATCGCCAAGGCGCTGGCGCACGAGCCGGAGTTGCTGTTCCTTGATGAACCCACTGCGGGCGTCGATGTCGAACTGCGCAAGGATATGTGGCAGCAGATTGCCCGGCTCAAGCAGCGCGGTGTCACCATCATCCTCACCACCCATTACATCGAAGAGGCCGAAGAAATGGCCGACCGCGTCGGCATCATACGCGGTGGACGCATCCTGATGGTGGACGAGAAGGCGGCGATGATGGACCGGCTTGGCACGACCGAGGCGGTGATTACGCTCGCCGCGCCTTTAACCGCGATCCCGCCGGAACTTGCCGCTTTCCCGATCGAGATTGCCGAAGGCGGAATGCAGATCGTCTACCGCGGCGGGAACGGGCAGGGTGGAGGCCGCGCACAGGTTGCGCAGCTTGCGCAGGCCATGACCCGTGCGGACATCGCCTACACCAGTCTCGATATTCATGATTCCTCACTTGAGGACATTTTTGTCGGCCTGCTTGGTGAGAAGGAGGCGGCTTGATGCCATTCAATATCCGCAGCGCCTATGCGATCTACCGCCGGGAAATGGGCCGCGCCTTCCGCACCGCGTTTCAATCGATCCTCTCGCCCGTCCTGACGACGTCGCTGTATTTCGTGGTGTTCGGAACAGTCATCGGCGCGCGGATGGAGCCGATTGGCGGCGTTCCCTACGGCGCCTTCATCATTCCCGGCCTGCTGATGCTGACTCTGCTGGGTGAGACGACCAGCAATGCCAGCTTCGGCATTTATATGCCGCGCTTTACCGGCACTATTTTTGAACTGCTGTCGGCGCCCGTCGGCGTGGCGGAAACGCTGGCAGGCTTCGTCGGCGCGGCGGCTACCAAAGGCCTCATTCTGGCCGCGATCATTTTGGGCACAGCGACGTTTTTTGTCGACTACGAGATAAAATATCCGCTTCTTGCCGCAGTCTACATCATGCTCGTGGCTTCAAGCTTCGCGCTATTTGGGTTCATTTTGGGAATCTGGGCCGATTCCTTCGAGAAGCTCGGCATCATACCACTGCTGATTCTCACGCCGCTGACCTTCCTCGGCGGCACGTTCTATTCGATCCGCGATCTGCCCGCGCCATGGGACGCAGTCGCGCTGGCCAATCCGATTGCCTTTCTGGTGAGCGGATTACGATTTGGCTTCTATGGTGTGGCCGATGTGCCGATCGCTGTATCGCTCGGCCTGACGCTTGGCTTCCTTGCGCTTTGCATCATTGTAATCGCAGTGATTTTTCGAACAGGATGGCGTCTGCGCGAATAGCGCAGGTCAGATGGCATCGCCTGTTTGTCGGACCATATGCACCGCCTGCCCGACATTAATGAAAACCTTTGCGTTCGTTCATTGCGCAGAAAGATGCGCATTCCTACATGAGCGATAACCCGCCGTACCCCCTATTGCGGCAGGTGCAACGAAGGATAAAAAGAATGAAAAAGATCGCAATCTTCAAGCTCGCGGCGCTCGGCGCAGCGATGGGCGCAGTGGCACTTCCAGCAGCAGCCCAGGCGCAAAGTTCAACGCAGCCCGACGTAACCATTGGCGCCACCGTTGGTCTTCACGATCTCGGTATCGACCTTGGCGATCTCGACGCCGATGACGGCCAGTTCAACAACTTCAACATCGACGACAGCGGCGAAATCTACGGTGGTTTCGTTGCAGTCGATTTCCCGCTCAGCACCAACCTTTTCGCAGGCGTTGAAGGCAACGCCTCGTTTGGTACGGGCCCAATCGACGCTGAGTATGGTGTCTCGGCGCGCCTCGGCTTCCGCACCGACAGCGGAGCCAAGATCTACGCACGCGGTGGCTACCAGTGGGTCGACCTCGATGTCGGCAACCTGACCGGCATCAGCGAAGATTTCCTCAATGCCAACAACATTGACGTCGATGATGTCGCGGGTGACTATCTGGTCGGCGTCGGCGTTGAAGTTCCGATCAGCTCGGTTGTCCTGCGCGCCAACGTCGATACCATCGCGTTCGACACGCTGCGCGGCACAGTCGGCGTAGGCTTCAAGTTCTGATCGATTGATCGGAATTGAGAATATCATCGGGCCGTTTGTCATCATGGCAGGCGGCCCGTTTGCTTTGGGGGTGACAGGGGCGCCGCGCCTCGCTAGCGCGCGGGGCCAATGACCACACCGCGCTTTTCCTTCACCCTTCACGCCACCGACGGCAAGGCGCGCACTGGCACGATTGCCATGCAGCGCGGCGAGATCCGCACGCCCGCCTTCATGCCGGTCGGCACGGCGGCCACCGTCAAAGCGATGAAGCCCGAAGCAGTGCGGGCGACCGGCGCCGACATCATTCTGGGCAATACCTATCACCTGATGCTGCGCCCAGGCGCCGAGCGTGTGTCACGGCTTGGCGGGCTTCACACCTTCATGAACTGGCCGCGCCCGATCCTGACAGACAGTGGTGGCTATCAGGTGATGAGCCTCAGCGATCTGCGCAAGCTTACCGAACACGGCGTCGAATTTCGCAGCCATATCGATGGCTCCAAGCACATGATCACGCCGGAACGCAGCATGGAAATCCAGCGGCTGCTGGGTTCCGATATCGTGATGGCCTTTGACGAATGCCCCCGTGCGGACAGGCCGCGGGACGAGATCGCCGCTTCGATGGAACTCTCGATGCGCTGGGCAAAACGCAGCCGCGAAGGTTTCGACAGCGGTGAGGATCACGCACACCGTGCCGCCTTGTTCGGCATCCAGCAGGGCGCATTGCACCCAGACCTGCGCCAGATCAGCGCCGATGAACTCACGGCGATCGGTTTTGATGGCTACGCGGTGGGAGGACTAGCTGTGGGGGAAGGGCAGGAGGCGATGTTCGGTGTGCTCGACTATGCGCCCGATATGCTGCCCAAGGACCGCCCGCGTTATCTGATGGGTGTGGGCAAGCCCGATGATCTGGTCGGTGCGGTGGAGCGCGGCATCGACATGTTTGATTGCGTGCTGCCGACACGGTCCGGCCGCAATGGCCAGGCATTCACCTGGAATGGCCCGATGAATGTGCGCAATGCGCGCTTTGCGGAAGATACCGGCCCGCTGGATGATCGCTGCGTGTGTCCGGTCTGCACCACTTACAGCCGCGCCTATATCCATCATTTGGTGAAATCAGGCGAGATGCTGGGCGCGATGCTGGTGACCGAGCACAATCTGAGCTTCTATCAAGCCTTGATGCAAGGGATGCGCGATGCCATTGCGGCCGCACGTTTTGCTGATTTTGCCGCCACGTTCCGGCGCGATTACCTTGGAAGTTCCTGATTGATGTCCGATACTGCCGTAAAATCCCCGGACGCTTGCGAAACCATGCTTGATGTGCGCGCCGGGGTCGATGCGCTCGACCGTGAGCTGGTTGCGTTGCTGGCCACGCGCTTTGGCTATATGCGCGCGGCCGCCCGCATCAAGCCTACGCGCGATGCGGTGCGCGATGAAGCGCGAAAGGCGAGTGTGATTGCCGCAGCCGTAGCCGAAGCGAACGCCCGTAGCATACCGACTGACGTCGTTGCTGACATCTGGGAGCGCCTCGTCGAAGGGTCGATTGCGTATGAGTTTGCCGAGTGGGACCGGACGCGGGATTGACGCAAAGCACCATTTACCAACAAAAAAGGGCGGCCCGATGAGGCCGCCCTTTTTGTATTGGTTGTTTGAATGCCGGATCAGCGCGAGTAGAATTCCACCACCAGGTTCGGTTCCATCGTGACCGGGTAGGGCACTTCGTCGAGCTTCGGCACGCGGGTGAAGGTGGTCTTGTCCGTACCATCGGGCTGGACGTAATCGGGAATGTCACGCTCTGCCAGGCTCTGCGCTTCAATCACCAAAGCCATTTCCTTGGCCTTGCTGCCGAGGCTGATGACATCGCCGATCATCACGCGGCGCGAGGCAATGTTGCACTTCACGCCGTTCACATAGATGTGACCGTGGCTGACAACCTGACGGGCCGAGAAGATCGTCGGCGCGAATTTGGCGCGGTACACGACCATGTCCAGGCGCTGTTCGAGCAGGCCGATCAGGTTCTGGCTGGTATCGCCCTTCATGCGCGATGCTTCGGCATAGGTGCGCTTGAACTGCTTTTCAGTGACGTCGCCGTAATAGCCCTTGAGCTTTTGCTTGGCGCGCAACTGCAGGCCATAATCGCTCATCTTGCCCTTGCGACGCTGACCGTGCTGGCCGGGGCCGTAGGAACGCTTGTTCACCGGGGAATTGGGACGACCCCAGATGTTTTCGCCCATCCGGCGGTCAAGCTTGTACTTGGCGCTTTTGCGCTTCGACATACGTCTTCCTTCAAATTGCAGGGCCACCCCCATTGGGCAGCCATCAAACCCGGCATCGCACCACCACGAAAGATCATGATGCGGCCACCGCTTCACCGGGGTGCGGGGCCAATTGCGAAGGGGCGCGCATAGCAGGATGGACGTGGAGGTCAAGCCGATGACGGCTTGCGCAAGCGGTTCAGTCGCGGATCTTGCGGGCAAGTGTCGTGAGAACGCCGCGCAAGGTGCGCACTTCCAGATGATTCCAGCCCGGCTTCGTCAAAACGCTGCGCAGCGTGCGGCGCGTGGCATCGGCGCGGCCTTCAGGCAGGAAATATTCTCGCGGTTCAAGCAGCTTTTCAAAGTGGCCAATCAGCCCTTCGAGCTCCTCCTGCGGGGCGGGGGGCAGGATTTCCTCCACCGACGGTTGCACAAGGCCTACATCAGCCTCTGCCATCTCACGCCCGATCCGCGACCACTCATAGGCGACCAAGATCACTGCCTGTGCAAGGTTGAGCGAGGGAAATTCAGGGTTGATCGGAATGGTGAGGATATTGCGCGCCAGCGCCACGTCCTCAGTCTCAAGCCCGGACCGCTCAGGGCCAAAAATAATCGCATGGCGACCTGCGTGGGTGTGAACCAGGCGCCCGGCTTCGTCTGCACCGATCACCGGCTTGGTCACGCCGCGCTTGCGCACGGTGGTGGCGTGAACGTGGGCGCAATCGGCCACAGCCTCGGCGGTGGTGGCATAGACCTTGGCCTGCTGGAGAACGCTATCTGCACCCGCCGCAGCCGGGCCGGCCGACGGGTTGGGCCAGCCATCGCGCGGGGTCACAAGCCGCAATTCCGTCAGCCCGAAATTGAGCATCGCCCGCGCCGTCTTGCCGATATTCTCGCCAAGCTGCGGGCGCACGAGCACGATCACCGGCTTGTTGAGATCGGCCATTTTGCAGTTATTCTTTCGCGGCTTGCTGAACGGTGCTGGCAAATTCTTCGAAGTCACGTGCCTCGGAGAAGTCGCGGTAGACAGATGCGAAGCGAATGTAGGCGACTGAATCTATCTGGCGGAGGCCATCCATAACCAATTCGCCAATGTGGGATGAAGGCACCTCAGCCTCACCCGATGTTTCGACCTGGCGCTGAATTCCCGAAATCAGTTGGTCCAGTCTCTCCTGATCAATACCGCGCTTGCGACTGGCGAGCGCAACGGAATGCTCGAGTTTGGACCGGTCGAACGGTTCGCGCCGGGCGTTTTCACCGTTCACGCCGGACTTTACCACCACAACCTCGCGCAATTGCACGCGTTCGAATGTGGTGAAGCGCGCCCCGCAGGACGTGCACTGGCGCCGCCGCCGGATGGAGGCATTGTCCTCTGTCGGGCGACTGTCTTTGACCTGGGTGTCATCATGGGCGCAAAAGGGGCAGCGCATTCAGAAGGTTACTTCTTGATCCTCTGATACAGGGCGAAGCCAGCGCCGGCGATAAGCCCGACGGGGATGGAAATGACCGGCAGGATAAATCCGGCCGCAGCGCCAATCGCGGCGCCGGTCAGGACAGGCTTGGTGGAAGGATGCTGCATCCCTTCCTTCGCCATGCCGCTCACTTCGGTCTTTACGTCCTCGACCCAGTCAGGGCCTTGGCGGGGGTCTTGATCGTTCATTGTCGCGGCTCCTTACATGCCCGGATACACGGGGAACGCAGCGCAAAGTTCGCTCACCCGTTGGCGCACACTCTCCTCGATCTGCGCATCGCCTTCAGGGCCGTTTTTGGATAGACCTTCAACCACTTCGGCGATGAGCTTACCAATTGTGCGGAACTCGTCAGGACCAAACCCACGGGTGGTGCCCGCAGGCGTGCCGAGGCGGATACCGCTGGTCACAAACGGCGAGCGCGTATCGAACGGAATGCCGTTCTTGTTGCAGGTGAGCCAAGCGCGATCGAGGCCTTTTTCGGCGTCCTTGCCGGTAACATTCATCGCGGTAAGATCGACCAGCATCGAGTGATTGTCAGTCCCGCCGCTGACGATCCGCAGGCCGCTGTCTTCCAGGCTTGCAGCCAGCGCGCGGGCATTTTCGACGATGCGGTGTGCATAGGTCTTGAACTCGGGCTGGAGCGCCTCAAGGAAAGCCACAGCCTTTGCGGCGACGATATGCATCAGCGGACCGCCCTGCAGGCCGGGGAAGACGGCCATATTGAGGGGCTTGGTAAACTTCTCGTCATTCCACAAGATAATGCCTGAGCGCGGACCGCGCAGAGACTTGTGTGTGGTCGACGTGACAATGTCGCAATGCGGGAAGGGTGAGGGATGCGCGCCGCCGGCAACAAGGCCGGAGATGTGGCTCATGTCACACAGGAGGATTGCGCCCACTTCATCGGCAATGGCGCGGAAGGCGCGGAAATCCCAGGTGCGTGAATAGGCGGTTCCGCCGCAGATGATGATCTTCGGCTTGTGTTCGCGCGCCTTGGTGGCGACTTCTTCCATGTCAACGACTTCGGTGTCCTGCGACACACCATAGGACACCGGGTTGAACCATTTCCCGCTCATGTTCACGGGCGATCCGTGGGTCAGGTGCCCGCCCGAGTTCAGATCGAGGCCCATAAAGGTATCGCCCGGATTGAGCAGAGCGAGAAATACCGCCTGATTCATCTGGCTGCCAGAGTTGGGCTGCACGTTGGCAAAGTTGCAACCGAACAACTGCTTAGCGCGGTCAATTGCCAGGGTTTCGATCACATCGGCATAATCGCAGCCGCCGTAGTACCGCTTGCCCGGATAGCCTTCGGCATATTTGTTGGTGAACACCGATCCGGCTGCTTCCAGTACGGCGCGGCTTGCGATGTTTTCGGACGCGATCAGTTCAATTTTGTCGCGCTGCCGGGCGAGTTCCTTGGCGACCGCTGCGGCGATTTCTGGATCGGCATGGGCGAGATCGTCATGCCAGAAGCCATCCATCGGGTTCTGGGTACGGGCGGCGAAATCAATCGGGGCTGTGCTCATTGGTGGGTCTCGATATGGTCGGGCTGAAACGGAGGCTTGCCGAGCTTGCCGACGCGGCGCTGGTGGCGCCCTGCCGGATCGCCGGCATCGGCGAATTCGGTGTCTAGGAAGGTGGCGATGCAGGATTTGGCCATCTCAATCCCTACGAGCCGCGCGCCCATTGCGATGCAATTGGCATCATTATGTTCGCGAGCGAGCGCAGCGGAGAGCGGCTCGCTAACCAAGGCGCAGCGCACCTGCGGGTGGCGGTTGACGCTGATCGAAATGCCAATCCCGCTGCCGCACAGCGCAACGCCGAATTCGACCGAGCCTTCAGCGATGATTTCCGCGAGGCGGTAACCGTAGTCAGGGTAATCGACGCTTACGCCCGGCGCCGGGCCAAGGTCCGCGACCTCGTGGCCGTCTTCGACCAGCCATTCGGCAAGCTCCGCCTTCAAATCGGTGGCGGCGTGATCGGAGGCAATC
The DNA here is from genome assembly GCF_056495765.1 of Erythrobacter sp. 'gip.4 top 5'. Lineage (NCBI taxonomy): Bacteria > Pseudomonadati > Pseudomonadota > Alphaproteobacteria > Sphingomonadales > Erythrobacteraceae > Erythrobacter > Erythrobacter sp. 'gip.4 top 5'. The sequence continues at coordinate 2,031,199 of NZ_CP200270.1, forward strand.
GCAATGCGCATAGGCAGCCTATAGGCGCGCAAGCAACGATTCTCCACCCCTAGGACATCGCTTTTCGACCAAGGGGATGTCGGCCAAGAAAAACCCCGCCAAAGGCGGGGTCTTTCGCATATTACTGATCGAGGAATGACCGCATCTTGCGAGACCGGCTCGGGTGCTTGAGCTTGCGCAGCGCCTTGGCTTCGATCTGGCGAATGCGCTCGCGCGTCACGCTGAACTGCTGGCCGACTTCTTCCAGCGTGTGATCGGTGTTCATCCCGATGCCGAAGCGCATCCGCAGCACGCGTTCTTCACGTGGCGTAAGGCTGGCAAGCACGCGGGTGACAGTTTCCTTGAGGTTGGCCTGAATCGCGGCATCCACCGGGATGATCGCGTTCTTGTCCTCGATGAAATCGCCCAAATGGCTGTCTTCCTCGTCGCCGATGGGGGTTTCGAGGCTGATCGGTTCCTTGGCGATCTTCATGACCTTGCGCACTTTTTCGAGTGGCATGGAAAGGCGCTGCGCCATTTCCTCAGGGGTCGGCTCGCGGCCTTCCTCGTGCAGGAACTGACGAGACGTGCGCACCAGCTTGTTGATCGTTTCGATCATGTGCACCGGAATACGGATGGTGCGCGCCTGATCGGCGATTGAACGCGTGATCGCCTGACGGATCCACCATGTCGCATAGGTGCTGAACTTGTAACCCCGGCGATATTCGAACTTGTCGACCGCCTTCATCAGCCCGATATTACCTTCCTGAATAAGATCAAGGAATTGCAGGCCGCGGTTGGTGTATTTCTTGGCAATGGAGATCACGAGACGCAGGTTTGCCTCGACCATTTCCTTCTTGGCGATCCGCGCCTCGCGCTCGCCCTTCTGGACCATGTTCACGATGCGCCGGAACTCGGGAAGGCTCATGCCCGTCTGTGCGGCGATGTCGGCAATCTCGGCGCGGATGCACTCGATCGCATCTTCTTCACGCTCGGCGAAGGCGGCCCACTTCTTGTCCTTCTTGGCGCGCTCCTTGATCCAGGCGTCGTCCATCTCATTGCCCATGTAGGCGTTGAGGAAGACGACGCGCTTGACCTTATGGCGCTCGGCCAGGCGCAGCATTTGCCCGCCTAGCGTGGTCAGACGGCGATTGAAGGCGTACAGATTGTCGACCAGAAATTCGATCTTGGTGGCGTGGAACTGCACGCTCTCGACTTCTGCGGTCAGCTCTTCGCGCAGGTTCTCATACTTGGTTTCCTTGGATGCCGGAAAAGCATTGCCGAGCGCGAGTGTATCGACCCGCTCGCCCTGAAGCTTTTCAAAAGCGAGGAAGAGCGTGGTGATCCGTGCAAAGGTTTCAAGCGCCTCAGGCTTCAGCGCAGCTTCCATCTGGGCGAGGCTGAGGGTGTTGTCCTCCTCCTCTTCCTCATCGCGCTTGGGACGACCTTCGCCATCCTCGTCATCGTCGCCGTCCGCATCAGGCTCGTCCTTGACTTCGTCGTCTTCGCGAATCGTCGGGCCGGCGGTGGCTTCGGAAATTTCGCCGTCGTCGTCTTCGTCTTCAGCGCCTTCAGCCATCTTGTCAGCCGGCGGCTCCTTGGACAACATCGCGTCGAGATCGAGGATTTCGCGCAGCTGCATGTCGCCGTTGTTCAGGGCTTCGGACCACTGAATAATCGCGTGGAAGGTGATGGGGCTTTCGCACAGCCCCATGATCATGATGTCGCGCCCGGCCTCAATGCGCTTGGCAATAGCGATTTCGCCCTCGCGGCTGAGCAGCTCCACCGCACCCATTTCGCGCAGGTACATGCGCACCGGATCATCTGTGCGCTCGCCAGTTACGAGCTTGCGATTTCCGGCGCGGGCGTCCTTGGCCGGGCTCTTTTTCTCGTCATCATCCTCATCCTCGTCGTCGTCGTCAGCGACCACCTCTTCAACCTCGCGGCCCTCGCCCTCGGTTTCAGCTTCGGCGTCCTCGTCACTTTCGACGATCTGGACGCCCATCTCGGACAGAGCTGTCTGGATCTCCTCGATCTGATCCGGGCTCATCTCGCCAGAGGGCAGCGCCTCATTCAGCTCGTCGTAGGTGACATAACCACGCTTTTTCGCCTTGCTGATAAGCTTCTTGATCGAAGCTTCATTGAGGTCGATCAGCGGCGCGTCTTCCTTCTCGGCCATATTTTTGTTATCTATCCGTTGCCGGGCGGTCCGCAGATTGCACGGTGCCGCCAATTAATCCCATAACCGCCGATCAGACGGTGTCGTCACCCAGGGCCGCCGCGCCTGCTTTGCGGCGCCCGAAAGCCTTGAGTCGCTCATCAACTGCCATGAGCTGTGCACGCAAGCGCGACTGCTCCGCAAACGAGCCCTCAGGATCGTTCTCGAAACGCGCAATCGTGGCTGCCAACGCAACCTCCAACGCCGGTCTTTCAACCAGCAGCGACACAGCTTCGGCCAGTTCCTCACACGCAGTGCCGGGATCGTTGCCTTCTTCGATGAGAAAGGCGTAGCGGATATCTGCCGGCGGGGGAGGTTGGCCTTGCACGGTGCATATGGCGTTTGGCGCACGCGAATCAAGCGTTTCTGCAAGTTCGAACAGGGATTCGATCAACTGAGCAGCTTTGGGGTCGAGTTTGGCCAGGCTTGAGAGGGCTTCGGTATGGCGGGCGATCTCTTGCGGAAATCGCGCCAGGCCGGTGAGAACAGCACTTAACAAGCCTTGCCGCTGACCGCCCGCCATCATGCCTGACAGTTGTATGCGCGCGCCTTCGGAGAGGCCTTGTTGCGCAATCGCGGCTCCGCGACCGAACGCTCTGACGTCACTGCGCTGCCCGGACCTGCCGGGCTGGAATGCCGGACGGGGCGGGCGCGGCGGGTAGGCGAAGGCGGAAAACCGGTCACCCAGCTCGCGACGATAGAGGCTCTTGATGTCCGCATCCGCGATTGTGTCAACATGGGCCATCAGCCGCGCCTTGAGACCTGCCTTCGCCTCGGGTGTGGTGAGCGGTTGGGCGTCGCGCTCGAACGTCCACAAGGTCTCGATCAGGCTGGCCGGCTGCGCCAGCAACGCCTCCATCGCCGCTTTACCTTGCGCCTTGATAAGGTCATCGGGATCGAGGCCAGCCGGCAGGCGAACGATACTGAGCGAGCGCATCGGCGCCAGCAGCGGAAGCGCGCGCATGATAGCCCGCATGGCGGCGCGCTGGCCTGCCGCGTCGCCATCGAAGCACAGCACCGGAACCTCGACCATGCGCCATAGCAATTCCAGCTGCATTTCCGTCAGCGCTGTGCCGAGCGGCGCCACAGCATCCGCGATCCCCGCATTGGCGAGCGCGATCACATCCATGTAGCCTTCGACCACCACCACGCGTCCCGATTGGCGGGCGGCGGGGGCAGCGCGGTGCAGGTTGTAAAGTGTGCGTCCCTTGTCGAACAGGTCCGTGTCGGGTGAGTTCAGATATTTGGCGACGCCGTCCCGCTTGTCGAGGATGCGGCCACCAAATGCGATCACCCGGCCGCGTGCGTCCTGAATAGGGAGCATGACGCGGCCTCGAAAGCGATCATAATGCTCGCCCTGATCGTTTGCGGCCCGCATGCCGGCGCCTTCGAGCATCCCCTCGTCAAACTGCATCAGGGCACGGGGCAGCGCCTGACGGTCATCGGGTGCCCAGCCAAAGCCGAACTCTTGCATAACCTCTGTCGAAAACCCGCGTCGCTTGAGGTAATCGCGCGCTGCACCACCGCTTGGCCCGGCAAGGCTCTGGACAAAAAATCGCTGCGCTGCCTCGGTCACGTCGATCAGGCTGGCGCGGGCTTCCGCCTTTTGCGCCGCAACGGGATCGGGCGCGGGCACCTCCATCCCGGCGGCTGCGGCCAATTCCTTGACCGCATCCATGAATTGCAGGCCCTGGTTATCAACCATCCAGCTGATCGCATCGCCATGCGCGCCGCAGCCGAAGCAATGGTAAAACTGCTTCTGGTCGTTGACGTAAAAGCTCGGCGTCTTTTCCTCGTGGAACGGACAGCAGCCCTTCCATTCGCGCCCTGCACGGGTCAGCTTCACCGAGCGCTGAACAAGCGTCGACAGCGTGATCCGCGCGCGCAGCTCGTCCTTCCATTGCGGGGTAATAGCCATAGTGCGTTAGGTGCGCCCGAACGCGGCGGTGTTCAAGCGCGACGTTGCTTTCAGGAAAGCGCTGCCTTGACCAGCGTGCTCGCCAGCTTCCCATCCAGCACTGCGCCGTGCCGCGCCTTCAGTTCGGCCATCACGGTGCCCATGTCCTTCATCGTGGACGCGCCGGTCTCCGCCTTGATCGCATCGATGGCGGCGGCGGTTTCTGCCTCGCTGAGCATCTGCGGCAGGAATTCCTCGATCACGGCAAGTTCGGCGCGCTCGATGGCAGCCAGTTCCGTGCGGCCACCGGCGTCGTACATTTCGATCGATTCGCGGCGCTGCTTGGCCATTTTCTGGAGCACGCTGACCACCAGCTCATCGTCGGGCGTCGGCTTGGCCGAGGTGCGCTCCTCGATATCGCGATCCTTGATCTTGGCGCTGATCTGGCGGAGCGCGGCGGTGCGGTCTTTCTCGCCCGCCTTCATCGCGGTGATGGTAGCGGCCTTGATATCGTCACGGATCATTCGGATGTTTCCTGTGGATTGAACTCTTCGGCGCGCCCCTAACGCAAATATGGCGACACGCCTAGGTTGACGCGGGCCGCCGCCGCGCTTAGCGGACAAAACTTAGCAACATCGCTGGTTTTTATCCCAAACGGAGCGCCCCATGGCCGACCCCGCTTCTTCCCGTGCGCAACCCTCCGGCGCAACTGGTTGCCTCGTTCTGGCTGATGGCACGGTGGTGTGGGGTCGCGGCTTTGGCGCGGCAGGCGCCAGTGTGGGCGAGGTGTGCTTCAACACCGCCATGACCGGCTATCAGGAGGTGATGACCGATCCCAGCTACGCCGCGCAGATCGTGACCTTCACCTTCCCGCATATCGGCAATGTCGGGGCAAACAGCGAAGATGTGGAAAGCCGAGTGGAAGGCGCGGTCGGCTGCATCGTGCGCGAAGACGTGACCGAGCCGTCGAGCTTCCGGAGCATCGAGACCTTTGCCGACTGGATGGCGCGCAACGGCAAGATCGGTCTTGCCGGTGTCGATACCCGTGCACTTACGCGGCGCATCCGCCAGAGCGGGGCGCCCAATGCGGTGATCGCCCATGCGCCCGATGGGAAGTTCGATATTCCTGCTCTGGTCAAGCGTGCGCAGGAATGGCCGGGGCTGGAAGGCATGGACCTCGCCATTCGCGTCACCCGCGACAAGCATGAGGGCTGGGAGGGCGGCTACTGGACGCTCGGCAAGGGCTATGGCCGCGCAGCGCGGGATGCCAAGCCCCATGTGGTCGCGATCGACTATGGTTCGAAGGACAACATCTTCCGCAATCTGGTGAAGGCCGGGGCGCGGGTGACGGTGGTGCCGGCCAAGACCTCATTTGACGATGTAGTGGCGCTCGCACCCGATGGCGTATTCCTCTCCAACGGCCCCGGCGATCCGGCGGCGACCGGCGAATATGCCGTGCCTGTGATCAAGGCGTTGCTGGATGCGGACGTGCCGCTGTTCGGCATTTGCCTTGGCCACCAGCTCCTGGCGCTCGGAGCCGGCGCGAAGACGATCAAAATGCACCAGGGCCACCGCGGCGCAAACCACCCCGTCCAGCGCGTGGGCGAAGGCTGGGGGGAGACCAGCGGGCTGGTCGAAATCACCTCGATGAACCACGGTTTCGCGGTGGACGTGGATACGTTGCCGGAGGGGGTGGAGCAGACGCATGTGAGCCTGTTCGACGGGACCAATTGCGGGATTGCGATCAAGGGCAAGCGGGCCTTCGCGGTGCAATATCACCCCGAGGCATCGCCGGGGCCGCAGGATAGCTTTTACCTGTTCGAGAAGTTTGTGGGGGGGCTGGGGCAATGAGTGCTCAAATCTACGTTCGAGCATTTTTCCTCGAAGAGGTCTATTCGAACGAGTTCGATGACAATTTCCCGAAAGATTGGGTTGAAATCGACGAGGTAAATGAAAGTCTAAAGTCTGTTTATCGAAATTGTTTTGGCAGTATGGGCTTTTACGTTCCAGCCAACAGTGCCGACATGGAATCAGATGTAGAATTCATCATGACCTCACCGGCATTTGAAAGAGCCGGAGACGAATACACGGGTAGCTGGGTGCGTTTGAACTCAACGGACAAAGACCGTTTCATAATGGGTTGGCGCGGCGAGACCGCACAAGCACAGCGATTAGTTACGCTTGGAGCAGCAGCTCGTGTGAACGCGATCACTAGGGCCGCAAAAGAGCTTGGCTGGGTGGTCGATGAAGATCATAAGCTTGACCCTGTCAACATGCTGGACACCTCGCATCTCGAACAGGAGAAGGTGCCAGGATCAGATAGGATCGTAACTCGTACCGACAATCAACGGGAAGTTGATGAGATCGCCGCAGCTATTGATGAAGTGGCTGAGTTGCTTCGCTCTGACAATGAAGTCGGCTCTGCACTTTCTGATGAGAGATTAATTATCGCAGAAGAATTTTCGATAGCGCAAGAAGTCGTGAAGAAGGAACGCTTCAGGCTATTGAGCCTCTGGGGTTGGATATCCCCCGCGCTCAAATACCTTTCAGAAAAATTCGCAGGGGGGGCCATTGGAGAGGCGGCCAAACGTCTCATCCAGCTGCTGTTCGATATGTTCATCTGAAATGTCTTTCGTCATTCCACATCGTTATTGCTTTCTGTGAGATCAATTGCCTGATGCCCAAAAGAACCGACATTTTCTCCATCCTCGTCATTGGCGCTGCCCCGATTATTATCGGGCAAGCGTGCGAGATCGGTTACTCTGGCAGGCAGGCCATCAAGGCGCGCAAGTGATCTGCGTAACGTCCAGATTTGTTCCGGCGATGTGCGGTTCGGCCGCCACTTTGGCAGCAATCTCAACTCCGATTCTTGCCCAAAACCCTGCGATGACCCCGCCTCCGCTCGCTGAATGGCCCGGTGCGGAGATCGCGGAGGGCGTGGCATTTCAGGGCGATGGCTCCGTCACGCTCGAAGCGTCAGCCGAAACCGGCCTGCCGGTGCTGAGCTTCTGGCGCCCGGTGTTGCATGACGAGGGCACCCGCTATCCCGTCGCGGGCCGCATGGATTGCCGCGTCGCTGCGGCGGAAAGTCCGTTTGACGAAGCCACCTTCGATCCTGCCGCCCGCCATGCCGCCGTGCGTGATGCGCGCAAGGACGAAGGCTTCAACGATACAGAGCGCCTCGCTTCGGGCACGGACGGCATCAAGCAGCTCGATGTGATCGGTCGCCGCAATGCGCCGCGATCCTACTACGTGCTCAGCTACATCATGGCCCGCGATGGCGAGCGCCTGGTCGACATCCGCCGCAACTGCACCTTCATCTTCGGCGCAGCCGCGTCCAAGCCCGACGTGCTGCCGCTGGTCAACCGCTACACCCAATTCACCTTTGCCTTTGCCGACAGGGATTCCTGATGCCCAAAAGAACCGACATTTCCTCCATCCTCGTTATTGGCGCTGGCCCCATCATCATCGGGCAGGCGTGCGAATTTGATTACTCCGGCACGCAGGCGATCAAGGCGCTGAAGGAGGAGGGCTACCGCGTCATCCTGGTGAACTCCAACCCCGCGACGATCATGACCGATCCGGAGTTCGCCGACGCGACCTATATCGAGCCGATCACGCCCGATATCGTCGCCAAGATCATCGCCAAGGAACGCCCCGATGCGCTGCTGCCGACGATGGGTGGGCAGACGGCGCTGAACTGCGCGCTGGCGCTGGATGCCGATGGCACGCTCGCCAAATACGGCGTCGAGATGATCGGGGCCAAGGCCGACGCCATCGACAAGGCCGAAAACCGCCAGCGGTTCCGCGATGCGATGACCTCGATCGGGTTGGAAAGCGCGCGGTCGGGCGTGGCCAATACGCTGGAAGAAGCCCGCGAGATCCTTGAGCGCACCGGCCTGCCTTCGATCATCCGTCCCAGCTTCACGCTCGGCGGCACCGGCGGGGGTATCGCCTACAACAAGGCCGAGTTTGACCAGATCGTGCGCGAAGGCCTCGATGCCTCGCCCACCACCGAGGTGCTGATCGAGGAATCGCTTCTGGGCTGGAAAGAGTTTGAAATGGAGGTGGTGCGCGATCGCAAGGACAACGCGATCATCATTTGCGCCATCGAAAACGTCGATCCGATGGGCGTCCACACCGGGGACAGCATCACGGTCGCCCCGGCACTGACGCTGACCGATAAGGAATACCAAATCATGCGCAACGCGAGCATCGCGTGCCTGCGCGAGATTGGGGTGGAGACGGGCGGCAGCAACGTGCAGTTCGCAGTCAATCCGGCAGATGGCAGCCTGATCGTGATCGAGATGAACCCGCGCGTTTCGCGCTCCTCGGCGCTGGCGTCCAAGGCGACCGGCTTCCCCATCGCTCGCGTCGCGGCGAAGCTGGCGGTGGGTTACACCCTTGATGAACTGACCAACGAGATCACCGGCGCAACGCCCGCCAGCTTTGAACCCACCATCGATTACGTCGTCACCAAGATCCCGCGCTTCGCCTTTGAAAAGTTCAAGGGCGCGGCGACCGATCTTTCGACCGCGATGAAATCAGTCGGCGAGGTCATGGCGATTGGCCGCAGCTTTGCCGAATCGATGCAGAAGGCGCTGCGCGGGCTGGAAACCGGGCTGGACGGGTTCAACCGCATACCCGAGCTTGAAGGCCAGCCCCGCGACGTGATCGTGGCTGCGCTGTCGCGCCGCACGCCTGACCGGCTGCTGAAAGTCGCGCAGGCGTTCCGCGAAGGGATGAGCGTGGCCGATATTGCCGCAGTCACCTTCTACGATCCGTGGTTCCTGCGCCAGATCGAGGCGATCATCGCCGCTGAAGCCGAAGTGCAGGCCAACGGGTTGCCGCGTGATGCCGCAGGCTTGCGCCGGCTGAAGGCGATGGGCTTTTCGGACAAGCGCCTCGCCACGCTGGCGGTGCGTTCCGTGGGTGTTGCAGGCGGCATGGGCGAGACGCAGGCGAAGCGGTCCGGTCTGCTCCACGATGCGCTTGTCGCGATGGCGGGGGCCACCAGCGCGGATGAAGTGCGTGACCTGCGCCGCAAGCTGGGGGTGAACCCCATGTTCAAGCGGATCGACAGCTGCGCCGCCGAGTTCGATGCGATCACGCCTTATATGTACTCGACCTACGAAGCCCCGACCTTCGGTGAGCCCGAGTGCGAAGCCATGCCAAGCGACCGGCGCAAGATCGTGATCCTGGGTGGCGGGCCGAACCGGATCGGGCAGGGGATCGAGTTCGATTACTGCTGCGTCCACGCCTGTTTCGCGCTTGCCGAGCAAGGCTTCGAAACGATCATGGTCAACTGCAACCCCGAAACCGTCTCAACCGATTATGACACCTCGGACCGGCTGTATTTCGAGCCGCTGACCGATGAAGACGTGCTCGAAATCCTGCGGGTGGAGCAACAAAGCGGCGAGTTGGTGGGCGTGATTGTGCAATTCGGCGGGCAGACTCCGCTGAAACTGGCGCAGGCGCTGGAAAATGCGGGCATCCCGATCCTAGGCACATCACCCGATGCAATTGACCTGGCGGAAGACCGTGAACGCTTTGCCAAGCTGGTCAGCAAACTGAGGCTGAAGCAGCCGGACAACGGCATCGCCCGCAGCCGTGACGAGGCCGCTGCTGTGGCCGCACGTATCGGTTACCCCGTTCTTTTGCGCCCGTCCTACGTGCTCGGCGGACGGGCGATGGAAATCGTCGACAGCGAAGCGCAGCTCGACAATTACATCGCCACGGCCGTCAATGTGTCGGGCGATAGCCCGGTGCTGATCGATCAATATCTGCGCGATGCGATTGAATGTGATGTCGATGCGCTGTGCGATGGCGAGCAGGTGAGCATTGCAGGCGTGATGCAGCACATCGAAGAGGCGGGGGTGCATTCGGGCGACAGCGCCTGCACCCTGCCGCCCTATTCGCTTCCGGGCGAGATCATCACCGAGATGGAGCGGCAGGCCGAGGCGCTGGCCCATGCGCTGGGTGTCGTCGGGCTGATGAACATTCAGTTCGCGGTGAAAGACGGCGAGGTTTACCTGATCGAGGTCAACCCCCGCGCCAGTCGCACGGTGCCCTTCGTCGCCAAGGCAATTGGCCAGCCGGTGGCAAAGATCGCTGCGCGGATCATGGCGGGAGAGAAGCTCGCCACTTTCCCGCCGTTCAAGCGCGAGCTGCCCTACATGGCGGTCAAGGAAGCGGTTTTCCCTTGGGCCCGCTTCCCCGGTGCCGACCCTGTGCTCAGCCCCGAGATGAAGTCCACAGGCGAAGTCATGGGGATTGATGCAAGCTTTGAGGCGGCGTTCCTGAAGTCGCAGATCGGCGCAGGGATGATACCACCGCAGTCGGGCACGGTGTTCGTCTCGGTCAAGAATACGGACAAGCCTGTGATCGTCGCCGGCGTGCGCCAGCTGATCGAACATGGTTTCCGCATTGTCGCCACGGGCGGTACGCAAACGTACCTTGCCGAACAGGGGCTTGTTATCGAACGGGTCAACAAGGTCGCCGAGGGCCAGCCGCATATCGTCGACAAAATCATCGATGGAGAAATCGCGCTGATCTTCAACACCACCGAAGGCTGGCAATCGCTGATGGATTCCAGATCGATCCGTCAGGCGGCACTGGCAAACAAAGTGCCCTACTACACAACCGCCGCCGGATCGGTTGCGGCGGCGCTCTCGATTTCGGCGATCCGGCCGGACCAGCTTGAAGTCCGCTCAATGCAGGACTATTATAATACTTGATTGAGGTCTCCCCCCGACAGAATGAAAGTGATTGGCGTCGTTTGGATCGAACTGCCGCGATCGATTTCTTTCTCAATACGGGCCGGGTGACAGACACAAGAAATAGAAAGAACAGATAGATGGCGACGATGGACAAGGTGCCGATGCTGGCCGAGGGGTATGAGCGGCTGACGGCTGACCTCAAGATGCTGCGCGAGGAACGCCCAAAGATCGTCGAGGCCATCGAGGAAGCGCGTGCGCACGGCGATCTGTCGGAAAACGCCGAATATCACGCCGCGAAGGAGCGTCAGGGCCAGGTCGAGGCCATGATCGGTGACATCGAAGGCATGGTCAGCCGCGCGCAGATCATTGATCCCACGACGCTTTCGGGCAACAAGATCGTGTTTGGCGCGACAATCACGTTGCTTGATGAGAGTGACAAGCCGATCCGCTACCAGATCGTCGGCAAGACCGAGGCGGATGCCGCCCAGGGGCGGATCTCCTACACGTCGCCGCTCGCCCGTGCGCTGATTGGCAAGCAGGTTGGCGACGACATCGAGGTTACGGTGCCGTCGGGTGAAAAGTTCTACCACGTCGACAAGATCGAATTCATCTGACGAACCGGTCGCGCCGGTGACGGGCGAGGGGTTCGTAAAGGGCGGCACCGGCGCATCGCATGCACGTTGTCGTCTGATGGCATGGGTGCGATCAACTCGGTTGAAATTACGTGAGCACTGTAGCGATTGATCGGCTCGCAGGCGGCTTCTAGGTCTGTTCAGCCCCCTGCTAGACCCCCTCTAGACGGGCATTAGCCAGTGTTTCACGTGAAACGCGCGGTGCTCCTTCGGTCCTGTGTGGCGTGCTCCTGCTCATTCGCATTACAATGCCAAAGGCCGCGCCGGGTTCAACCGGCGCGGCTTTTGGTCAAAACATTGAATTGGCGGATCAACAAGAACCCGTTGCCAGCATAAATGCTGCCATGGGTCGCCATCATCGGATACGAAGCGGCCAACGCGTCGGTCTGCCACAACCCGTTAGACTTTAACCCTTCAGTCCTCAGGCGTCAGAAGCTTGTGAATGGGAACAACCACATACTTCATTTCGGCATCGTCGACAGTGCGCTGCGCCTGTGCGCGCCAAGCTTCGACCGCGTTGTCATAGGAGCTGTAAACGCCGACAACGTGAATGCTTTCGGGATCTTGAAACTCGATGCCCTGCGGATCGGTAACCCGCCCCCCCATCACGAGGTGGAGACGCTGAGCGGGAGTGGTTTCTGCCATGTGCTGTGCCTTTGGGGAGGAAGGATGCGCGCCCCTTAGCGCGTGCGGCGCCAAGGACAAGTCCCGCACGCCAAAGGTCTAGATTACAGCTTAGCCTTGCGCTTGAGATCGTTGAACGTGTCAGCCGCGACCGCACGGGTCTTGCGGGCCATCGCGCGCGTGCTGCTTGCTGCCGAATCGGCCGCATCAGATGCGCTGGCCGACAGCTTTTTCGCCTTCGACCCGGCAACATCGCCCAACTCTTCGGCGCGGTCCTGACCGGCTCGCGCAGCATCCATGATCTCGTCCATCATTGTCATGCCATAGGCTACCACGGCATCACCAATGGATTGGCCCATCCCTGTGCGGCGCTTGGCAAAGTTTTTCGCGTTGGATCCAGCGCTCGAGATTGCGTCGCTGGCCGAGTGGATGGCTCTGCCAGCAACCTCACGGCCCGGACGGGTCAACAGGCCAATGACGACGCCGGCGACGACGGCACCACCGATTACTGTTAGCGGATTTGCGCGGGTGTAATCGGCCGCCGTGCTTGCAGCGTCGCGGGCCTGATCGGCCAAGGTGCGCTCGGCATTACGGCGCTCAGCAGATTCAATCCGGGCACGCAGCGCATCGCGTCCATCAGTCGTTGCAACGGGGGTTAAGTTAGTCATGCATTATCTCCTTGTGCAGCCGCAGCAGGGGGCGCGGCATCATCATCGTCTTCGTATTCTTGATCGGCTTCAGTATCGGCGCTGCCATCAAACCAGGCGAGGATCGAACCTCTTGAAAACCAGAGAATGATCGCGCCAACGAGAACTGCCAGCACACCTTTCTGATCACCCACCTGCACTTTGGCTTGCGCTAAAACGTCACGTGCGCCTGTCCGGAGGCGGCCGGTAATGGTTGAGCCAACGCCGGAAGACACGCGACTTGCGATGCCTTCTTCATTGAGGCTGGCCCGCAGCCGATCGACATCGACAGTCAGCACTGCGCGCGCCGCGTCGCGCATCCGGCGATCTTCTACGAAACGCTGGGGAAGATGGGTCAATTGTCATCTCCTGGGCCGAACATCGCTGAAAGAACTTTGCCTTCGCCCGCCGCGCTGACAACCAGCGCTGCAACGCCAACCAGCATGACGCCAACAACGATCGCGATGGCGCCCCAGATCGTCACGTATGGCGCAAGCGCAGTAACGACGCCGACCGCCAGGGCGATGAGCGCGATGTGGAGCAGGACGAGGGCCAGCACCAACAGCACCACCACGCGCCCGACCTTTTTACCGGCAAGGCTGACGCGGGTCTTCTGGAAAGCGACTTCCGCTTCGACATAGATCTTCGCGTCATCCACGAGAGTCTGAATGTCATCACGCAGCGACGCGAAATCTGTTTCGTCTTCTTCAGGGAGGGTTGGATCCGGCGCGAACGCCGGATCAGTGATCGTGCCGTCCGGCGTGTGCGGGAGGCCCGGCTCGGTATCATACATGAGCGTGCCTTTCTGGCCCGATCAGCGCCGCGTTCCGCCGAGCATCCGTGCAAGGAAAAAGCCGACAACCGCCGCAATACCTACCGCAGCACCGGGGCTCTTGCGAACCATGGACCGAGCATCCTCGCTCAGTTCTTCGACACTCTTGGATTCAAGCTTGGCCGATGTTTCCTGAAGCGTGCGTGATGCCTTGCGAGCATAATCACCATATTGCTCACCAAGCTTTTCATCGATCTGCACAGCGGTATCGCCAACAACTTTGCCAAGCGAGGCAATCGCGTCACTGGCGACCTGCTTGCCTTCTACAGCCAGCTCTCCGGCTTTGCCCTTTGCTTGGTCGCCATAGTTTTTCGCTTCTGCAACCAGATCGGTGCTTTTGCCCTTGGCTTGTCCGCTTACAGCGGTGAGGCGGTTTTCAGCCTCGGTACGCAAAGCGGCGGCTCCCGCTTTGGCTTCTTCAAGAGCAGCATTGAAACGGGTTTTTGCTTCAGCGACAGGCGCAGTGGCGGTGGGGGAAAAAGCAGGTGCTGTTTCCGCGCCTTTCATCACGGCGCCAGTCTTGCGCGATGCGGTCTTGGTCAGCGCTCCAGTGGCCTCGGCCCCGCCCTTGATCGGGCTTGCCGGGGTCTTGCGCGTCTTGGGAGCGGCTGAACCGGTGGGGGTGTCGTCTACCATTTTCATGCTTCCATTTTTCTCGTGGTTGAACACTGGGTGGAAGTGCGCTTGCACAGGAATGTTCCACGGCATAGGGCCGCCGAACGACTTGGAACGGCCAGAATCACGGCGAACCGAGTGTATTATGTATCTACAACACATTCCTGCGGGAGCCAACCATGACCGCCATCATCGACATCCACGGCCGCGAGATCCTCGATAGCCGCGGCAACCCGACTGTCGAAGTCGATGTGCTGCTTGAAGACGGCAGTTTTGGCCGCGCTGCGGTGCCATCGGGCGCGTCGACGGGCGCGCATGAAGCAGTGGAATTGCGCGATGGCGATAGCGCCCGTTATCTCGGCAAGGGCGTGCTGAAGGCGGTTGATGCCGTCAACACCGAGATCCGCGAACTGCTGACCGACATTTTCGATGCCGAGGACCAGCGCGATATCGACGTGGCGCTGATGGCGCTTGATGGGACACCAAACAAGGCTCGACTTGGTGCAAACGCCATACTCGGCACCAGCCTCGCGGTGGCAAAGGCGGCAGCCAATGCACGCGGATTGCCGTTCTATTCCTACATCGGCGGCGTATCGGCCCATATGCTACCGGTCCCAATGATGAACATCATCAATGGCGGCGAACATGCTGACAACCCGATCGACATTCAGGAATTCATGATCATGCCGGTTGGCGCAGACAGCATCGCCGAAGCCGTACGCTGGGGCGCGGAGGTATTCCACACCTTGAAGAAGGGCTTGGCGCAGCAGGGCCTTGCCACCAGCGTCGGTGATGAAGGGGGGTTTGCCCCCAACCTCGCCAGCACCCGCGCGGCACTTGATTTTATCATGGAAAGCATCGCCAAGGCAGGCTTCACGCCAGGTGAGGACATCGTGCTGGCGCTGGATTGCGCAGCGACAGAATTCTTCAAAAACGGCCGCTATGAAATCTCCGGCGAAGGCTTAAGCCTTACCCCGCACGAGATGGCGGATCATCTTGCCAAGCTCGCGGCTGAATACCCGATCCGATCGATCGAGGACGGCATGAGCGAAGACGATTTCGACGGCTGGGCCGCACTGACTGCCAAGCTAGGCGATACGGTGCAACTGGTTGGCGATGATCTTTTCGTAACCAACCCTGCGCGCCTTTCGGACGGAATTGCGCGAGGACTTGCCAATTCGCTGCTGGTCAAGGTCAATCAGATCGGCACGCTGACCGAAACGCTTGCCGCCGTCGATATGGCGCACCGGGCGCGCTATACATGCGTCATGAGCCACCGTTCAGGCGAAACCGAAGATGCGACGATTGCTGACTTGGCGGTCGCCACCAATTGCGGGCAGATCAAGACCGGATCGCTTGCCCGTTCGGACCGGCTCGCAAAATACAACCAGTTGATCCGCATAGAGGAAGAACTTGGAACGAGTGCGGATTATGCCGGTAAGGCGTGTTTTGGTGAGCGGATCTAAACGCTGGCGACCACGTCGAAAAAACGTTCCATGGCGGTACGCCCGTCACCTGTCAGCCGTACCAGGACACGGCGGTGGTCGTCAGCATCGTTTTCACGCGCCACCAGGCCTTCGTCGGCCAGCACACCTAGCCAGCGCAAACCCGTCGTGGCTGGAGCGGCCGATCCGATGCAGGCACTGGAAACAGACACCGATTTGCCTTCACCTTGAGCAATGTAAAGATCGAGCAAGATATCCCACGCTGGCTCACCGAACAGATCTGGATTGCCGAAAATGGCATCCCGCTTGCGGCGCAAAGTGTAGGCTTTTCGTGCCATCACAAGATAGTCTTTCGTGGAACGAGCTCTTGTAGCGGCGTCAGCAGCGTCCTCGGACAGTCGCCCTTGCGCTGCTTTGCGCAGTCGCACCGCGATTTCCATCAACTCATCGGCAAACGGATGAAGCATCGAAACCGATTCATAGAGGTTCACGTCGTCTAATTCACGGGTAGAACCGCGCGATGTATCGCTCATGCATCCGCCTTCAGGAATGCTTTGCGCGTAATGGCAAAGCGTGTCTGAGGGTGCGATGATAGGTGAAGTCAGCCAAGCTGGCTTTACGGGGAAATACGCAGGTTGCTCTTTTCCCGAAAGAAATGCCGCAGCCCTAACCCTCTATCCGTTCGTGACCTGATCCCGGCGTAACTGCTGGATCGCGGCATCCACGTGAGCAGCGGCGATGTGTGCACCAAGCTGGTCGAGAGCGGCGAGCTGCTGTTCTAGTGCAGCGAGCACGTCGAGGATGCGCACATTGTGCGCGGCGGTCGGGTGAAGGTTTTCCAATGTCAGATCCCAAGATGTCGCTATTTCAACCGCCATCGCACCCGACCCACGGATAGCGGCAATAGCAGCGCGGCTATCGCGTCAACGCCCTACCGAAAGATACATAGGGAAACTACGTAATTCAGGGCCAGGCCCATTACGGGACATTGGAGCTCAAAATTTTCAACCGGCGAAACGCGCCTGTAATGCCATCAGCGCAAGGGTAGCCTTGGCAGCCTCGCCCCCTTTGTCCTTTTGCTCTGGATCGGCGCGCACGAGCGCCTGCGCCTCGTTTTCGACAGTCAGGATGCCATTTCCAATCGCAATGCCGTCCATTGTGAGCGCCATGATGGCGCGCGCGCTTTCGCCCGCGACGATTTCGAAATGGTAGGTCTCTCCACGGATCACGACGCCGATCGCGACAAATCCGTCATACCTGTCGCTTTCTGCTGCAAGCGCAATTGCGCCCGGAATCTCGAGCGCGCCTGGAACTGTAATTACCTCAACAGAGTGACCTTCGGCTTCCAGCGCGGCGCGAGCGCCCGTAACCAGCATGTCGTTGAGATGGGCATAGAAGCGTGCTTCCACGATGAGGATATCGGCCATGAAGGTTTACTCCGGAATGGGATGGAAGTTGGTAATGGTCAGGCCATAGCCCTCAAGCGCGACGAGATCGGGACGACTGTTCGACAGCAGGACAATCTCGCTCACGCCGAGATCCACAAGGATCTGTGAGCCGATGCCGATATTGCGCAACTCTTCGTCAGCGCTCCATTCTCCGGTTCCGACCCGCCCGGTCAGGATCACAATCACACCCGAACCATGCACACCAATCGCCTGCATCGCGCGCTGGAGCGTTCGCTTACGAACGCCGGGGGCGCCCAGAACATCATCGAACACCGAAATCGGGTGAACGCGGGCAAGGGTGGGCTCACCCGGAACCACGTGGCCCTTTTGCAGCACGTAAGCCTCGTTCCCCGCAACGCGGTCGCGATAGGTGATCATGCGCCACTGACCGCCGTAGTCAGACGTGAAAGCGCGTTCACCCAGGCGTTCAACCAGATGATCGTTGCGCATCCGGTAGGCGATGAGGTCGCGAATGGTGCCGATCTTGAGATTATGACGGCGCGCAAACGTCATCAGATCATCAAGCCGAGCCATTGTGCCATCTTCGTTCATGATCTCGCAAATCACGCCCGAAGGGTTCAGCCCCGCCAATCGCGAGATATCGACCGCAGCTTCGGTATGGCCGGCACGCACGAGCGTGCCACCATCACGCGCCATCAATGGAAAGACATGACCCGGCGTAACCAGATCGTCTGCGCCCTTGGCAGCGTCAATTGCAACCGAGATTGTACGCGCACGATCGGCAGCCGATATACCTGTGGTCACACCTTCTTTCGCCTCGATCGAAATGGTGAAGGCGGTCTGCATCGATTCCTTGTTGTTGCGGCTCATAGGCTGCAATCCGAGGTGATCGACCCGGTCTTTGGTCAACGCCAGGCAGATGAGGCCCCGGCCATGGGTCGCCATAAAATTGATCGCCTGCGGGGTGGCCATCTGCGCTGGAATGATGAGATCGCCCTCATTTTCACGATCTTCGTCATCGACAAGAATATACATCCTGCCGTTGCGAGCTTCGTCGATGATCTCCTCGATCGTTGCCAGAACGGGCTTGCCAGCATTGGCCTCAAGAAACGCTTCCAGCTTCGATAGCGTTTCGGCGGTGGGATTCCAGCTGTCCTCAGTGCAATCTCTCAGCGTGTTAGCATGAAGACCTGCAGCGCGGGCAAGACCGGCGCGGGTGATGGTTGCCGATGTGACGAGGTCGCGAACGCGTGTGATGATCGATGTGTCCATGCCTCCCAATTATCACATCGGAGTGTGAAATCAATATACGTGCTGAAATTGCTCAGCGCCGCCATTCCCACATGTTTCCTCATCATGGTGCTGAGGCTGCGGAACAGCGTGGAATGCACGAGCTTCGGCAGGCTGGCCGGGCGGAACTTTCCGTGCCCTGTCAACCTTAACCTTGCACGATTCACTCGCATAAATGGCAGGAGCGCCCGTGATCAGGTTGCATGACGATTTCTGGAATATTCGCGGATCATTCAAAATCGCGAAAGTCATCGACATCGGCACGCACATGTCATTGGTCCGGCGGCCTAACGGGCGATCTGTTGTCATCGACTCTTACGAGCTTGCTGACGATGCGTTGGCGGAGCTTTTGGCGACGACCGATAATGGTGCGGCGATCGACGCGATCCTGAATGTCCACCCGTTCCACACGGTACACTGCAAAGCGTTGCGAAGCGCTTTGCCGCACGCAAAATTGATCGGCACGCGCCGCCACCGCAAAGAGCTACCCGATCTTGAGTGGGACCCTGCTGCAATCGAGGATGAGGCAACGCAAAGCCTTTTTGCTGACGCACTGGACTTCTCGGTACCCCGCGGTGTTGATTTTGTCAGCGCCGATGAGAGCGTCCACGTTGCTTCTGTTTTGGTTCGCCACCGGGCAAGCGGGATTGTCCATGCCGACGACACGATCAATGTGCTGATGCCGCCCGCGCTTCTCAAATCCCTTTTCCCCGAACCCCGCCTTCGTTTTCATCCAATGCTGAAAAAGGCGCTTCAAGAGCGAAGCGGCGCTGCCGATGATTATGCCAATTGGGCGCGTAATCTGGCGCAAGAATGGGCTGGAACGCCAGCGGTGTGCGCGGCACACTCGGCCGTCCGCGATCTGGATTTGGGGGAATGGGAAGCGGAGATCCTCGGCGCGCTTGATAACGTTGAAGACACGCTCGCAGCGCACCGCGCTAAATTCGGCTAACCACCAACACACCGGACTTAAGCATCAATCATGATCAACCAAAGCAATAAAACGACACCGCACGTGAGTGAAGTTGAACTCAATGAACACGTGCTTGTTGTATGAGTGAGGACAAGCAGCTTTCCTGTGATGTCGCGGTGATCGGGGCAGGGACAGCGGGTCTCGCAGCAGAGCGCGCGGCTCGTGCCAATGGCGCGTCGACGCTTTTGATCGATCCGCATTTCGCCGGCACGACCTGTGCCAACGTCGGATGCATGCCATCGAAACTTCTGATCGCAGCATCGAAAGCGCGGCGCGCCGTATTGCGTGCCGAAGTGTTTGGCATAAATGTTGGCGACGTTGCAGTTGATGAAGGCAAGCTGTTAGACCGCGTTCGCGCAGAACGGGACCGCTTCGCGTCACTGACCCGAGACTCAATCGAAGAAATCCCCGCCAAGATCCGCATCACGGCAAAGGCGCAGTTTGCAGGCACGGGCCTGCTCAAGCTTGACGATGGTCGCACCGTTGCCGCCAACACAATCATTATTGCGACAGGCTCCCAGCCGTCGGTGCCCAAGCCATTTGCGGCGCTGGGAGAGCTGGCGCTTACCAATCGGAGCGTCTTCGAAATTGAGACCTTGCCGCGCCGTCTTGCCGTTGTCGGGGCCGGGGCGATTGGATTGGAAATGGCTCAGGCCTTCGCGGGCCTAGGTGTGTCGGTCGCCGTATTCGACAGGTCCGAAACCTTGGCCAATGTCCGTTGCCCGCGTGTTCATGCCGCGCTTAACGACATTCTTGCGCCGGAAATTGACATTCATCTCGGTGTCGAGGTCACGGCCTCGCGTGAAGGTGATCAGGTCAGGGTCCGCTGGACGGGGAAGAGTTCTGGTGAGGCCATTTTTGACCGTGTCCTTGTCGCGGTGGGGCGCCCCCCGGTGCTAGAAGGGCTAGGCCTTGAACACGCAGGCCTCTCGCTCGATGACAACGGCGTGCCGTATCATGATCGCGCGACCATGCGGTGCGGCGATAGCAATGTTTTTATGGCTGGCGATGTTGCCAACGACCTGCCTCTTTTGCACGAAGCATCACATGATGGCGCAATCGCCGGGCGCAATGCGGCTGCCTATCCCGTCGCTATCAAGACCGATCGCTATGTCCCGTTCAGCATTACCTTTACCGATCCGCAAGTCGTCAGCATCGGCGCGTCAGAAGCTGACAGTGCTGTCAGCGGCACGGCCGATTTTTCCGATCAAGGCCGAGCGCGGGTTGAAGCTCGGGGCGAGGGGGCGCTGACGCTTTATGCTGCGGCACCAGACGGAGTTTTAATCGGCGCAGACCTTGTTGCCCCAGCTGGCGAACACTTGGGGCATCTGCTCGCATGGGCCATTCAAAACAGAATGACCGCCACCGAAGTGCTGACGATGCCGTTCTATCATCCGACTATAGAAGAGGGCCTCAAACAAGCACTCCGCACCGTGTGCGCGGCAACGCCGATCGCACCACCCGCAACTCAGGATTCCGGTTCGCCTCCTGGCGTATGAGCCTCTGGCGGGATAATACACGGAGATCGATCTGGGAAGGTGGTGGACGCACTTGGGCTCGAACCAAGGACCCGCTGATTAAGAGTCAGCTGCTCTACCAACTGAGCTATGCGTCCATTCCGGCATTCCCGCGAAGGGCCGGTCTCCGCGTCCGAGCGGCGATGCCGTGCCTCGATTCGCGTGAGGGGCTGCGTTTAGCGCGTCTGAGTCTGATGGCAAGCGGATATTCTCAGAAAGCGTTGTTCAGACCGTTAGGCCCCGCCGCGGAGCGACCTGGTTCCAACGATTCACCATCATGAGAAGGCCGATACAGATCATGTTCGTCATCATCGACGAGCCGCCGTGGCTCATCCACGGAAGCGGGATGCCCTTGGCTGGCGCCATGCCCATCACCATCAGCAGGTTAATTGCGATATAAAAAAAGATCGTTGCCGTGGCTCCGGCTGCCAGCAGAGCACAAAAGCGGTCCTGCGACTGATTTGCGACCTTCCAGCCCCATCGCAGGATCAGCGAATACATGGCCAGGACGAAAAGGCCGCCGACGAGGCCCCATTCCTCGGCCATGCTGGCAAAGACGAAGTCGGTGTGCGGCTCTGGCAGGTAATTGAGGTGGCTTTGAGTGCCGTTGTTGAAGCCCTTGCCGAAGATCCCGCCCGATCCGATCGCGATCTTTGATTGCGCGATGTGATACCCGGCACCCAAAGGATCGTTCTCGGGATCAAGGAAGGTGGTCACTCTTGCCTGCTGATAATCATGAAGCGCGAAGAAATAGACCAGTGGCATGGCAGCAATGCCCAGCCCTCCGGCAGTCAGGAACCACCACAAGGGCAGACCGGCAAGAAACATGACCACCACGCCCCCAAAGGCAATAGCGACGGATGTCCCCAGATCTGGCTGCAACAGCACAAGCCCAATAGGAAGGAAAATAAGCATTCCTGCAGGAACAACTGATCGCCATGACCCGATCATCCCGGAAGGCAACGTTTCGTAGAAGCGCGCCATCGCCAGCACCACTGCAGGCTTCATCAGTTCTGATGGCTGAATACGGATCGGTCCAAATTCAAGCCAGCGCTGGCTCCCTCCGCCAACCTGTCCAACGATCTCCACAGCGAGCAGCATAAGAAGGACGACCAGATAGGCGGGATAGGTCAATAACCGCACGGCCTCGCGCGGGAGCATGGCAATGATCGCGGTCATCACAGCAAAAACGGAAAACCGGATGAAGTGCGACAGGGCAAAGGGCTGCATCGCACCGCCACCGGCAGAATAGAGGACCAGACCGCCAAAACAGGTCAGCAAAACCAGCGGGATCAGCATCTCCCAGGGCTGGCGTGCGATCGGTTCGGGCACAATACCGCGCGCAGAGAGGCTGTTCATTCGCTGACCTCCACAGGCGGTGTCGCCGTGGCAGAGGGCGGAGATGGTGTAGCTTGCGGCAGTACGGCTGCACCGGGCGGGGTGCCCGAAGGGTTGGCTTCGGGCCGCGGGGCAATCACCTCGTCAGCGATAGCTTCAGGCAGGGTGGCTGCGCGCCGGGCTTCAGCCTCAACGCGGTCGAAGATCTCTTCCTCGCGGCGCGGTGGACGTTTGACGGCAGCCCCACGCTCTGCGGCATAAGCAGCATATCGCCTTTCAAGCCTTTGCTGAGCGGTCCCGCCCCATTGCTTTTCCAGCGTATCCAGCGCTTCTAGACCCTTGGCGGGGTCGAACATGAATGTCATCACATCCCGCGCAATCGGATAGGCCGCGCCTGACCCGCCGCCATGTTCGATAACCACTGCTCCGGCGTAGCGCGGATTGTCATAGGGCGCGAAAAAGATGAACAGGCCATGGTCGCGATATTTCCAAGGCCCCGTCTTTCCGTTGGATTTGCTGAGCGAGACAACTTGGGCCGTACCGGTTTTGCCAGCGATCTGTACGCCATCAATCGGCAACCGGGCACGCCCGGCAGTACCAGGTCCGTTAACCACATCGCTCATCGCCTGGCGCACATATTCAACCTGCTCCATCGGAAAATCGATGTCGTCGAAGCCCTTTGGCTTAGTTTCCAGTGTCAGGCGCGGCATCACGTGCCGGCCCGTGGCAATCCGCGATGCCATAACCGCAAGCTGCAGCGGGCTTGAAAGCATGTACCCCTGACCGATTGTCGCATTGACTGTGTCAAAGGTTTGCCATTCACGGCCCCACTTCTTCATTTTCCAGTCGGGGTCTGGCACCGTTCCATAGAATTGGCTGGTGACCGGAAGCGGAAATTCTTGCCCCATTCCGCAACGCCGCGCCATGGCAGCGATCGGATCCATGCCCACGCGCTGCGCCATGGAATAGAAGTACACATCGCAACTTTGATAAATGCCCTTGGCCATGTCGACCGCGCCATGGCCACGCCGATTCCAGCAGCCAAATACGCGATTGCCGACGCGCAGACCGCCGCCGCAGAACACGGTTTCCTTGGGGTCGACCCCCGCTTTCATCAATGCCATCGAAACCATGGGTTTGACGGTTGAACCAGGCGGATAAAGGCCCTTCAGCACCTTGTTACGAAGCGGTACGCGTTCGTCTTCGCGCAGCATTGCGTATTCAACGCCGCCAATCCCGTCGGAAAATGAATTGGGATCGAAGCTGGGCATTGATGCCATGCACATGAGATCGCCGGTGCGGCAGTCCATCACCACCACGGAACCGCTTTCAAGCCCGATCCGGCGCGCAGCGTAGTCTTGCAGCGGCCCATCAATGGTCAGCCGGACAGGTGGGCCTTGAATATCCTCCCGGGTTTCAAGATCGCGCACGATCCGGCCCGAAGCCGTCACCTCCACCCGCCGCGCGCCCGGAACCCCGCGCAATTCCTTTTCGAATTGCTTTTCAAGCCCGTCCTTGCCGATCTTGTATCCCGGTGTGATCAGGAGGGGATTGGGCTCTTTTTCATATTCCTCCGATGACGCGGGCCCAACATAGCCGATGAGGTGACCTACGCTTGAGGCGGTCGGATAGAAGCGGGAAAATCCGCGCTGCGGTACCACGCCG
Source organism: Erythrobacter sp. 'gip.4 top 5' (assembly GCF_056495765.1). Lineage (NCBI taxonomy): Bacteria > Pseudomonadati > Pseudomonadota > Alphaproteobacteria > Sphingomonadales > Erythrobacteraceae > Erythrobacter > Erythrobacter sp. 'gip.4 top 5'. The sequence goes on from NZ_CP200270.1 coordinate 2,055,038, forward strand.
GGAAGGTCAGGCAGACGCACGCTCAACGCTGCGAATTGTTCGTAACCGAGGCCGCTTGCGACCTCGACTGGTTGAAACCCGCGCGAGGTTGACACCTTATCTTTGATGTCGGCGATGCGAGACGGTTCAAGCGACAACAACTCACCCAGCCGATCAATCGTTGCATCGGCGTCTTGTAGGCGCTCTGGAATGAGATCGACCCGGAAGTCAGCGCGGTTCGAGGCAAGCGGTGCGCCATTGCGATCGAGAACCCAGCCGCGCCGTGGCGGGATCAGCGTAAGGTTGACCCGGTTGCTCTCTGATTGCAGTCGATATTTTTCGTTCTCGGCAATCGCGAGATATCCAAGCCGAAGCGCCAACAGCACGCCAATCCCGCCCTGCACAGCGCCGACGATAAGCCCCCTGCGCTCAAAACTGCTGCGCAGGATCGAGGCATTGATCATTCGCGGCGCGCGCTCTGGTCCATCGCGTAAAAACGGGATCTTCATCAGTCGATCTTTCGCGCGCGTGCGAGACGAAAGCGATCGAGGCCGGCAACCATGCGCGCAATAATCGGGTAGAGCAGCACTGAGAGCAAGGGCTGCGGCAGATTAATGACAAGCATTTCCGGGGTCAGGGCCGCACCTGAAAAAAGCAGGGCCGCGAACCAATAAACCACCGCCGTGATCCCGACCGTGAACCAGTCCTGCCAAAGTCCCCGCCATGGAAAGCGGGTTTCAATCATCTCAATCACGATCATGGCAAGGGACCATAGCATGATCGCACTGCCAAAGGGCTGGCCGCTCACAAGATCGTCAAACGCACCCAACGGTGCGCCAGCCCATAAAGGCAACAATCCGGGACGAAGCATACGCCAGGTTAATAGCAGCAAAAAGCCGAGCGATGGCAGCAGCGGCATCACATCGGCGATCAACAGCACTGGCAGCAGGGAACCAAGCATGATTGTGAGATAAGGCACGCTGAGCGCGCGCAGCGGGGAGGGCGCACGATTGATCCGCCGACCATACACATCCGCATGGGCGCGGGGATCAAGCCGCTCCATTATTCGTCCTCATCCGCAGCACCGGGCGACTGGGTGATCGTTGCAGAAGCGCTGGCTGAAGCTTCTGTACCGGACGCGTTCGGTTCATCCAATTCAGCCACGGCGGCGGGCTGAAAAACAGGTTCTACCGCCACAAAATTGGTGGCGCTGGGCTCCGCCACGAGCCGCGCGATCCCGCCGTCGGGCGTTATTTTGGCGATCACCGCCACCGCAACCCCGGGCCGGTAATATCCGCCTGCTCCACTTGTGACCATCATATCGCCGACCTTCAGCGGATTGACCCCAAGATTGACCAGCCGGATCCGCAACAGGCCGTCTCCGCGTCCTTCGGCGAAGGCGATGATATTATCCTTGGCACGCCGCACCGGAAGAACGCTCTCGCTGTCGGTGAGCAAAAGGACGCGTGCCGATCTGCGTCCGGTTTCAAGCACGCGGCCAACGACGCCGCGTTCAGACACAACCGCCATTCCAGGCTCGACGCCGTTGTTTGCCCCTGCACTGAGGTAAGCATGCCGCCGCCCGCTGGTGGCTGTTGAACCGACGAGACGTGCTGTGACAACTGGCTTTGCTGCGCCTTCCTTGAGCGCCAGCAAGCCTTTGAGGCGCAGATTTTCAGCCCGGACCGCATCGGCTTCTGCCAGGCGGATCCGCGCAATTTCCAATTCACGGCGCAAAGTTGCGTTTTGCTGACCCGCTTGAAAATAGCCCGAAATGTTGGCGAAAAGGCCTTGGGACTCAGAACGCACAACCGCGGTGCCCGACCCGACCGGCGCAACCACATCGCTGGCCACGCCGCGCAAGGGCGCAAATGCTGTCGGTTGCCAGAGCGATAGCGCCAGCAAAGCAAGACCAAGCACAACACCCGCGCCCGCCAGCACATAGCCGGTGAACGCGGAATATTGCGCCTTCTTCGAAAAGCCCGATCGGCGCGAAGAGGGGGGCGCCATGGCTTAAAGTCCCTTCTGGATTACATGCGGTCGCGTCACGCGGTCATCAGGACGCCGCGATAGATCGGATCTTCCATCGCCCGTCCCGTGCCGATGGCGACACACAGAAGCGGATCTTCGGCAACCGAAACTGGCAGGCCGGTCTCTTCACGCAAATGCTCGTCGAGCCGCCGGATCAAGGCACCGCCGCCAGTGAGCACTATACCCTGATCGACGATGTCCGCCGCCAATTCAGGCGCCGTGTTTTCCAGCGCAATGCGGACGCCTTCCACGATGGCGCCGATCGGCTCACTCAACGCCTCGGCAACATGAGCCTGATTGATGGTGATCTCCTTGGGCACGCCGTTGACCAGATCGCGGCCCTTCAGCGTAATTGTCTCACCAACGCCGTCTTCGGGGATCATGGCGATCCCGTAATCCTTCTTGATTCGTTCAGCCGTGGCGTCACCGATCAGCAGGTTGTGGTGGCGGCGGACATAAGAAACGATCGCTTCGTCCATCTTGTCGCCCCCGGTGCGTACCGAAGTGGTGTAGGCAAGCCCACGCAATGACAGTACCGCAACTTCGGTCGTGCCGCCGCCAATATCGACCACCATTGAACCGACGGGTTCTGTTACGGGCATGTCAGCGCCAATGGCTGCAGCCATCGGTTCAAGGATCAGATGCACGTCCGATGCACCAGCGTTGGAGGCCGCATCACGGATCGCACGTCGCTCCACCGAGGTGGAGCCTGAAGGCACGCAGATCACGATTTCCGGGTAGCGGAACATGCTCTTCTTGCCATGCACCTTCTGGATGAAGTGCTTGATCATCTGCTCGGCCACTTCGATGTCGGCGATCACGCCATCACGCAACGGACGGATTGCTTCAATGCTGTCGGGTGTCTTGCCCATCATCATTTTGGCATCATTGCCAACCGCTTTCACCCGGCGAATTCCGTTGATTGTCTCGATTGCAACCACCGACGGCTCATTCAGGACAATGCCCTGATCCTGCACATAGACCAGCGTGTTGGCGGTTCCAAGATCGATCGCCATGTTTTGCGAACGAAACTTGAAGAGATTGGACAAGAAGCTCATCTGTGGTGGTGTTCCAATGAAGGCGAAGCAGAGGGCGCGGGCGGGTGTTTTCGAGACGGCTACGAAGAAATCCGGCCCGTGTATGACATGACAGCGCGCGCCTAGCCAATTCGCGGACAAAAGGCCAAAATATTTGTCCACTGCCATGGCGATTTCCGGCGGTGCGCCCTCGAAATTGCGATGTCTGAAGGCTAGCGTGCGACAAATGCCCGAAATCCGCCGCCTCCCTTCTGTGCTTGTGAACCGTATTGCTGCGGGTGAGGTGGTCGAACGACCTGCGGCTGCGCTGAAAGAGCTCATTGAAAACGCCATTGATGCAGGCGCCAACCGAATCGGCGTCGCAGTATCCGATGGGGGGTTGGCCCGGATTGAGGTGGTCGATGATGGCTGCGGAATGGAGCCCGACGGTATCGCGCTGGCGCTTGAACGCCATGCCACCTCCAAACTGCCTGACTCGCTTATCGGTCCCCAAGGCGCGATTGAGCTTGTAACGACATTGGGGTTTCGGGGCGAAGCGCTGCCGTCGATTGCCAGTGTTGCGCGCCTCACGATCGAAAGCCGCGAAGCCGGCGCATCGCAAGGGTGGAGGCGGGTGGTCGATCACGGTTCCGTGCTCGCCGATGAACCCGCCGCCGTACCGCCCGGTACGCGTGTGCGGGTGGAAGAACTGTTCGCCAGGATTCCCGCGCGCCGCAAGTTCCTGCGCACGGCGCGCAGCGAATATGCCGCCTGTCTGGATGTGGTCCGAAGGCTCGCAATGGCGCGGCCGGATATTGGCTTCACGTTCGAAACCAGCACCGAAGCGGGCAAGCGAACGGTGTTGTCCTTGCAGCCCGGCGAAGAATTGGCGACCCGTGTTGCGCGGATCATTGCGCATGAATTGAAAGACAATTCGGTCGCGATCGAGCAGGAACGCGATACGCCCCACGGGGTGATGCGTCTGACCGGTCTTGCGGGCTTGCCGACCTACAATCGCGGGGTTGCCGATCACCAATATCTGTTCGTCAATGGACGGCCTGTGAAGGACCGGTTGCTGGTCGGGGCGGTGCGCGGAGCCTACGCCGATATGCTGGCACGGGATCGCCACGCGGTGTTGGCGCTGTTCCTCGATCTGCCACCGCAGGATGTCGACGTGAACGTCCATCCTGCGAAAACCGAAGTTCGCTTCCGCGACAGTGCCGGGGTGCGCGGCTTCATTGTCTCAGGCTTGCGGCAGGCATTGGACACAGGTGATCGGCGCAGTGCGCAAGGGCCGGATCGCGGTGCCATGGGGCGCTGGGTGAGCGAACCTGCGGTGCCGACGCCTCCCGCATCATCGGCGCTCGAAAGCATCTTTTCGGGCCGCGATTGGAGCGCGCAACAGCCGCGTTTCAGCGATGCGCGATCAGCTTGGAATGGCCCGCTCGCTGAACCGCACGGTCGCGCCGAGGAAGCTGTGTCTGTCCCCGATGATGCACAGCGATACCCTTTGGGAGTTGCCCGCGGGCAGGTTGCCAACACCTACATTGTTGCAGAATCGGCAGATGGCCTGGTGCTGGTTGATCAACACGCGGCGCACGAACGGCTGGTTCTCGAACGTCTGCGCGCCGCCGGGGCCGACGCTGCCAACCGTCGAAGCCAGGCCCTTTTGGTGCCCGATATGGTCGAACTGGACGAGGTCGATTGCGACCGGTTGGAAGATGCCGCCGAGGGCTTGGCGCGCTACGGCCTTGTGATTGAACGATTCGGACCATCGGCCATGCTTGTGCGCGCGCTGCCCGCTGCCCTTCCCAAGGCGGACGGCGCGGCGCTGTTGCGGGATCTTGCTGATGACATCGCGAAGCACGGCAAGCAAGAAGACAGCGGCGCGCTGTTGTTGGCAGAGCGGCTCGAACTGGTTCTTGCGACCATGGCCTGCCACGGTTCTGTGCGGGCAGGGCGCACCCTCAGCGTTACAGAAATGAATGCTCTGCTACGCGAAATGGAAGTGACGCCGCGATCGGGCCAATGCAATCACGGACGCCCGACATGGGTCAAATTGTCGATGGAGGACGTCGAAAAACTGTTCGGTCGGCATTAGTCCAATCGGAATTTCGGAATACCGGCATCGGGATCGATTTCCGGGATGATGCGATAACGCGCCAGAATCAGGCTGAAAGCGCCAAAGATCAGCAGGCCCAGCGCCGTAAGTGTGAACAAGGTCCCCGTGCCCGCGAGATCCGCCAGTGCCGTTCCCAAAGAGCGAACCCCGCCGGCGCCGCTTGCCATGAAGCCTGCCTTGACCAACGACCATCCGATCACGGCATAGACAACGCCGCGCGCCGCAAAGCCTGCGCCACCCAACATTCGCGTGAAAGACGGGGCCGCACCGGAAATGCGTTGCATGAAATCGCCCGTCACCGCCTTTTTGAACTGGAAAACGGACGTCAGGAAAAAGGCGAGGCCAAGGACACCCAAAGCCAGCTCGCCAAGCGGCAGGCCGAGCACCCCTGCGGCTGCGGTCTGTGCGCCATCGCCCGAACCCCCCGGTACGCTCGTGGCAAACTTGTAAGCCGTCCAGGCGAGCGCAAGATGACCGATGCCCGAGCCTGCATGGCCAATCCGCTTGCCCCAGCCCTTCGCATCAGAACCGCTATTCTCGATATCGAATACGGGCGAGGCAAATCGGAACAGAGCGTAAGCCAGAAGGCCAACCACCATTATCCACAGAACAACTGTGCCGGCAGGAAAATTCTCAATCGCCTGAAAGATGCAGTCGGTGCCTTCGCTGATGGCGCTCGCGTTCGTGAGGGCGATCATTCCGAGCATTACGTAAAGCAACGCGCGCGAAAGATATCCGGCACGCACCAACCATTCGAATTTCTCGGATTTATCGATCACGGTCATTTCCCTGGTTCAGCATTAAGCAGGCAAACTGAATCGAACGCGTCGATGTTCCCTTAACCTGCGCGCAAAGCCGAAGGGTTTATCGAGGTTGAGCCACAGATCCGCCTGAGGCTTGCTATTTCATGTTAATCACGCAAGCTCATGCCGCCATGTTAGCGGCGCAGAGCGGCGCTTACATCAGCCAACGTGCCATCGGCGTCGGGGTCTTCTGGCAAGCCAATCGCGGCGCGCAACAAAGCCGCAACCGCAACATTGTCGAACACGGCCATGCGGTGACCTTGCGAAAACGCGGGACCAGTGGCGATGAACAGCGCCAACATTTGCGGATCGGCATTGTCGTAACCATGCGCACCGCCAGAGACGGGGTAGTTTGGCTCACCCGAAAGGATCGTCCACCCATTTTCGGCGATACAGATGATCGCCGCCACGCGCGGATTGCTTCCGTAGTGGAGGCGTTCAGGCAATTCTTCTTTTCGAGCGCAGGTCATGTGTTCGTGTGGCACCAACAACGCCTCGGCAACACGGGTGTCGGTGCCGGTAACCGGCTCAACCGCAGCGTAGGGACCAGTCTCGACCGCGATATAGCTGTCACGATCGATCAGTTCGTCGAGTCGGATGACACGCCCCGCGTCAACCTCACGCATCCCGTGATCAGCCACGATTACGAGATTTACCGTTACGTCGAGGTCCGCAAGACCGTCCACCAGATCGCCGATCCGCGCGTCGATTTCGGCAATGGCGGTGTTCACTTCTGCACTACCCGGGCCGAAGCGGTGGCCTTGCGTGTCGACGGTATCGAAATACAGCGTTGCGAAAACCGGGCGGATTGCTGCTGGTCGCCGCATCCAGTCCAGCATCGTGTTGACCCGCTGGGTGTTGCTCACATTCTGGTCAAACCGAAGCCAGTCGCTGGGTCGGACGCCGTTGATCGGCACTTCGCTACCCGGCCAGAACATGGTCGCGGTTCTGATGCCTGCGCGCTCGGCCGTTACCCAGATAGGTTCCGCCTCGTTCCACCAGAACGGATCAAGCGCCTGCCGGGCGTTGCCCAAACTGAAAATCTGACCAGGCCGGCGCGGATCGATCATCGAATTGCCCACGATGCCATTACGATCGGGCCGCTTCCCGGTCACGATGGCGTAGTGATTGGGAAAAGTCTTGGTTGGAAAGCTCGGCCGCATGTCGCCGCTGGCACCATTCGCGGCCAGGGCACTGAGACGCGGAGTTATGCCACGCTCCAGGTAATCAGGGCGAAAGCCGTCGATCCCGATCAGGATCGTAACCGCACGCGGTGGAGCAGGGCTGGTGTCGTCAGCCGCAAGCGGCGCGGGCAGCAATAGCGCGGCGAGCAAAAGCAGGAAACGATGCATGGCAGAACCCTTAATCGCGTTGCGCGACAATTGCGCGACCACGCGTCTTGTGACGGTCAGACGTTGAACTTGAACAGCAGCACGTCACCGTCCTGCACCACATATTCCTTGCCTTCTTGTCGCAATTTGCCCGCTTCCTTTGCACCGGCTTCGCCGCCGAGTGTAACATAATCCTCGTAAGCGATGGTTTCGGCGCGAATGAACCCGCGTTCGAAATCGGAGTGGATTTCGCCAGCCGCCTGCGGCGCTTTCGCGCCATCCGGAAAGGTCCAGGCGCGGGCTTCCTTGGGGCCGCAGGTAAAAAAGGTCTTTAAAACCAGCAGCTTATATCCGGCCCGGATCACGCGGGCAAGGCCACTTTCACTCAGGCCGAGGGCTTCGAGGAATTCACCACGGTCTTCAACCGGCATGGTTACCAGATCCGCCTCTATCGCCGCCGATACGACCACGGCTTCGGCGCCTTCTGCCGCTGCCTTGGCAAAGACTTGCGCGGACAGCGCATTTCCCTGCGCCGCATCTTCTTCCGCGACATTGCACACATAGAGCACCGGTTTGGCGGTAAGCAGCTGGGCCTGCTTGAACAGGCGCTCTTCCTCCTCGTCGCCTGGCACGGTTAGCCGCGCAGGCTTGCCTTCGCGCAGGAGTTCCAGAGCTTGTCTGAGCACGCTCGCCATGGCCTTGGCTTCCTTGTCGCCCGCCGCGCCGCGCTTTGCTGCTGCCGGCACGCGCTTTTCGAGGCTCTCCAGATCGGAGAGCATCAGTTCGGTCTCGACCACTTCAGCGTCAGCAATCGGATCGACCTTGTTGGCGACGTGCTGGATATCACCATCCTCGAAGCAGCGCAGCACATGGACGATGGCGTCCACTTCGCGGATATTGCCGAGGAACTGGTTGCCGAGACCTTCGCCCTTGCTCGCCCCTTTCACAAGGCCGGCGATGTCGACAAAGCCCAACTGCGTTTCGATGATCTTGGCGCTTTTGCCGATGGCCGCGATCTTCTGGAGCCGATCATCGGGCACCGCGACTTGCCCCACATTGGGTTCAATCGTGCAGAACGGATAGTTCGCGGCCTGTGCAGCCTGCGTTTCGGTAAGCGCATTAAACAAGGTGGACTTGCCCACGTTGGGCAGGCCGACGATTCCGCAACGGAAACCCATGATGTGTACTCTTCACTAGCTGGAAAGCGGTGGGCCTTAGCGGGCGAGCGGGGCGCTGGCTAGAGCCTCACCTTTGATGCACCGCGCGGATTAATGGGCCAACCGCAGGTGACGCGCCGAGCCATTCAGTCTGCACCCGCGACGTCAGATCATTTATCGGCACCTGTGGCTTGTTGCCCGGCGATACCGGCAGGCGCAGCGGGCGGGTGCCGGGGGGCTGCGCGATCAAACCTGCAATCGCGCGTGCCACGTCCATCGGGTCATTGCTGCGGCCCGATCCGTCTTCGGTCCCCATGCGGGCAACCTGTTGCGGGTAGCCATTGGTATGCACGGCGGCTGCCCGCGCTTTCAGGTCCAAGGAATAGGCGTTGCGGTTGACCCACACTTTGGTGGGATAACCGCCGGGTTCGATGATCGAGACGTCGATATTGTGCGGCACCAGTTCGTAGGCGAGCTGTTCGCTCATGGCCTCGAGAGCAAACTTGGTGGCGGAATAATGCCCGGAATAGGGCGCGATGACTCGTCCCAGCTGGCTCGAAATCTGGATGACCTGTCCGGCGCCCTTGGCCCGCATCCCCGGCAACACCGCACGCGCCATGCGGTGCGGGCCAAAGACATTGGTTTCGAACATCAGCCGGGTGGCCTCCATGTCCTGCACCTCGACGGGCGAGGTGATGCCGATTCCGGCATAATTCACCAAGACGTCGATGCCGCCGCCAGCAATCTGCTCCGCTTCGGCAACGCCCTTGCTTACCTGATCTTCGGATGTGACGTCGATCGCAAGGACGTGCAGATCGAGCCGCTCGTTCAATGCGAGAGCCCGCAACTCATCGGCTTCGGGCCGGGGCAGGTTGCGCAGCGTAGCGAACACTTTGGCACCCTGCCGTGCCAGCAATTCGGCTGCCAGCCTTCCAAAGCCGGAGGAGCATCCCGTAATCAGGACGCTTTTGCCTTCAAAGCTATGCCGGGGCGAATAAACCGGGTCAGCAGCACGGACTCGCACAGTCGCGGCAAGCGAGGCGGTGGCGGCGGCGCCTGCAAGCAGCGAGCGACGGTCGAGGCGGGTCATGTCGATATCCCTAGCGGTGGCTGGTCCGTCCAAGGATATTGGGTTCACGCTAATGTGCAAGCCAGTGCAACACTGCATTGGCGATCATGCGGGGCGTGCAGGGCCCGAGGCGGTTTCCCGCCCCGAGCTTCGATATGTGCGTCAGTCCTGCGTTTTGCGACGACGACGAGCCATCATGAAGGCAGCCGCACCCGCCCCAAACAGAACGATGCTGGAGGGTTCGGGCACAGCTGTTCCGCCGCTCGACGATCCACCTGAAGAACTGCTGCCGGGCTCGGTCGGGGGCTCTTTCATCGCCTGCGCCGGAACCGCAAAGGCGGCGCCAAACAGTACGATCGCGGTCATTCCCGAGAACGCCTTACCACATGCTTGCTTTATCAACGCCGTCATCATCAGCCCCTGTCGCTGTTCGAAACCTATGGCGAGATGTTTACAAGAAACGCAGTATCTTGTCGCAGGGTTAGGCCAGTGGTGTCCCTAATTGGTGCATCCGCGCGCCGCATGGTTAGCCTTGCATTCGAAGCGCCACGTCATTCATGAAGCGTACGTCGTCTTTTTGTGCCAGCCAACCGGCTTCCGCGCCAAGGGCACCCAGCATGGCTATCAGATCGTCTTGTTCATCCTTGGCATAATTGCCAAGCACGTGGCCGGTTACGCGGTCCTTGTGTCCCGGATGGCCGATGCCCAGGCGAATGCGACGAAAGTCGGCGCCGCAATGCTGGTCGATCGAGCGCAGGCCATTGTGCCCGGCATGACCGCCGCCTTGCTTCACCTTGACCTTGAAGGGCGCAAGATCAAGCTCATCATGAAATACAGTCAGAGCGTCGGTTCCAAGTTTGTAGAACCGCAATGCCTCACCAACCGCACGGCCACTTTCGTTCATGAATGTCGCGGGCTTGAGCAGCAGCACTTTCTCGCTGCCGATGCGTCCTTCCTGAACCCATCCCTGAAACTTTGTCTGGACCGGACCAAATCCGTGCATGTCTGCAATGACATCAGCCGCCATAAACCCGATGTTGTGGCGATGAAGCGCGTAGCGCGGACCGGGATTTCCAAGGCCGACCCAGATCTGCATGGCATGTTCCTAGCTGCGACAGACAAAAAACGAAACGCCGGACTTCTTCCGAAGCCCGGCGCCGTACGATCTTAAGAAAAACCAGCCGCCTATTCGGCTTCGGTTTCCTCCGGTGCTTCTTCTTCGGCATCGGTCCCGCTACTCTTGAGCGCAGACGGAGCAACCAATGTCGCAATAGTGTAATCGCGGTCCGTGATCGCGCTGGTAACGCCCTTGGGCAAGGTCACTTCGCTGATGTGGATCGCATCGCCAACATCCTTGCCGGTGACATCGATCTGAATGTCATCGGGAATGCTGGCGTTCGGGCAGAGCAGCTCAAGCTCGTGACGCACAACGTTCAGCACGCCGCCCTTCTTGAGGCCGGGTGATGCATCTTCGTTGATGAAGACCACGGGAACCTGCACTTGCACCATGCTATCGCCGGTCATGCGGAGGAAATCGACGTGAACCGGGCGGTCTGTCACCGGGTTGAACGCCACATCCTTGGGCAACGTGCGAACGGTCTTCCCACCGATCTCGATATTGACGATCGAGTTCATAAAGTGACCGGTGTTCAACAGCTTCACCAGTTCCTTCTGCTCGAGATGGATCATTGTGGGTTCTTCCTTGCCGCCATAAATGACTGCAGGTGTCCGACCATCGCGACGAAGTGCACGGGAGGCTCCCTTGCCAGCCCGTTCGCGCGATTCAGCCGGCAGGTTCAGAGCGTCGCTCATTATCGTGCCTTTCGAATGCAGGTTGATTGTGTGTCATCGCGCGCACCGCCTCCAGGGATGACCGGTGCTACGAAGCGTGAGCCAATAGAGACACCTTTCCGGATTTGCAACCGATTCAGGGCAGGCGCTTGACGCGGTATCCCCGTGCGGCGAGCAGGCTTACGAGGCCATCCGAGCCCACCAGATGCGCCGCGCCCACTGCGATCAACGGACGTGGTGGCTTGGCAAGTGTCGCATTTAACGTCGCAGCCCAGCGCCGGTTGCGCGCCACCAACAGCGCCTCACGAACGGCCGGATCGGCCAAGATGCCGGTGCGCCTCGATTGTTCAATGGTATCGACGTCACCGGCCAACCAGGCACGCTGAAGGCGCGCGGGATCCCGGCCCGTATCCCCTGCCTCGCGAACCACAGCGGCTAGCATGGCGCGCTGTTGCGCTTCGGGCAATCGATCGAAGATCGAAAGTTGCGCCCGCACCCCTTCCAGTTCCAGCACCGATCGGCTGGCGAAGTCGCGGATTAACGCACGGTCTACGCCATTGGCCGGATCGCCGACCGCGCTGACCCGTGCCAGGACAATTGCGGCGGCCCACGTCTCCAGCGTGGCAAAGCGTTGCGCGCTGGCCCCGGCACGTTCCATCAACAACCCCAAGGGTGTGACAAGATCCTGTGGCACTCTTTGCGCGAGCGGTGGCAGGCCTTGCGTGGTGCTGAGAGTCGCAAAGGTTGAAGCAACATTTTCGCCATCGTCCAGGTTGGCAATTTCGACGACCAGCAAATCGGCCTCGGCAATGACCCGCGCAACCTCGCTCGTCTGCCAGTCAACACCTTGGGGGAGGGCATGGATGGTGCCCATCATCCAGCCTTCAACCGTACCATCGGCCGATGCAATTTCGTAAAGCAGCGGATCGGGCGCAGGGCCATCATATGCATCGCCGGATGCATCGCTGCATCCGGCGAGAACTATTACCCCAAGGGAGGCGAGAAGCCCGGCCGCAATTAAGCGTTTAATTCCGGCCAATCCCGCCCGCCCTTTCAAGGTCATTGTGCCAAACCGCGGATCACTTGACCCGGCTCGTGGTGATGCCCTTTTCTGCAAGGTAATCCTGCACGCTTTTGGTGCCGGCCAGGTGGCCTGCGCCTACCGCAATGAACACCGTGCCAGGCGTGTCGAGACGGGTGCCGATCCACTCGGCCCAGTTGGCGTTACGGCTGTAGAGCAGAGCTTCAGCCACAGCCGGGTCGGTCATGCCTTCGTTCATGACTTCCGCCAGAGCATCGGCATCGCCCTTGACCCACTCGGCGACCATCCGATCGAGCATCGGCTTGACCTCGTCGATCCCGGTTGCAGCTTCCATCAAGAAGGCGACTTGCGCGTCCTGTTCCATCCCGTCAAAAATGCCGAGCTGAAATTCAGCGGTTTCAAGCGCGTCCTTCGGCATCTCCGGCACCTTGGCCAGCAGGATCTTTTCCACGCCGCTTGAAGGGTCGTAACCCTGCTGCATCAACGGCAGGATCGAAAGGGTCAGCCCTGCAAGCCACGGCTTGAACGGATCAAAAGCTTCCGCCGGAGCGCCGATCTTCGCCATCGCAGCGGTATAGGCCTCGGTCTGTTCGGCGGTGAGCAACGAACGCAGCGTCGTGCCAGCGGGGAGCTTACCCTTGGCCATGGTCAGCTGCTGAAGCGCGGCTTCGCTTTCGGGGTCCATGGGAATTTCGGTGACGATGGTGTCCGACCCGGTGAGCGCTTCGGCAATTGTGGCATCGTACCATTCGATCTCCTTGGGCAGCACGTGCACAGTGCCGAACAGGTAAATGGTCGTGTCTGCGTCGGCGACTTTCCACAAGGCTGGCCCGTTGGTCTGGACAGCGGTTGTCGTGTGACCAGCATGTTCGTCGGCCATCGCCGGGCTCGCAGCGAACAAGGCAAGGGGAGCCGCGGTCAGCGAAAGCAATTTGGCAAGTTTCATTCGTATTCTCCTCAGTGTGTCATAGGGAACGGAAAAAGTATGCGTAAAGACATAAGGCGGTTCAGAAATAGCGCCTGATAAACCAAACGATGCACCACACAGCGCACACGGCCAATACGACCAGCATTGGCTCTTGCGGCGCAACCCAGCCTGCGCGGCTCGCGATCCACCACGCTGGAGCCAAGAAGATATAAGCATGGACTGCGATCATCGCGCCATCGCGATAGGCACCGGCTTCGTGCTCGTCGATCTTGCGCCACCATAACCATGTCAGCAACGGGCCAACGATCATCCACAAGACAATGGCAAAGATCGCAAGGCCGGGTTGGATCGGCGTGTTGGCCAAGATATCGCGCGAACCCTCGTCCGCCGAAATCAAAACAATCGCTAAAGCCACACCAAGCAATGCGGCCGCGCCAAACAGATTGCGGGCGCCTTTGACGCGGGGCGATAGTGGTTCATCGATCCCGCGCGGCCAAAACCGCCATATGCCGTAGCCCACCAGCGCCCCTGCACACAGCATCGCTGCGAGAATGGCGAAATCTACCAGTTGCAGATCGTCCTGCTCGATCAACACGCTTGTATGGCCCGCGATCATGCCCGCGATGATCACCAGTGTGATGCCACCGCCAATCCCTAACAAAGCCCGCTTGAGAATTACGACACCATCGGATGGCTCGCCGGAAGATTGCTCGAGATCAGATTTCGTCATCAAAAATCTCCTCAATGCGCATGTCAAACAAACGCGCGATGCGGAAGGCGAGGGGGAGGGAAGGGTCATGCTTGCCGGTCTCGATGGCATTGACGGCCTGGCGCGACACGTCGAGCCGCCCGGCAAGCTCCGCCTGTGACCAATCGCGTTCGGCACGCAGGACTTTGAGGCGGTTTTTCATACCTCGTCAGCCGCTCCGGCCCTGTCGCGCAGCCATTGAAAGGCGAAACCGGCGTAAAAGGCGAGGCTGAGTGAAAAAGCCACCACAAGACCATCGGTCGCGATCAAGGCTGTAACCCCCGATGGTTCGCGCGTTTCGCCACTGCCAAGGATATAGCCCAGCCTGCCGGCCACATCTCCGGAAGCCAAAAGAAACAGCGCCATAAGGTAGGCAGCAAGGATCGCGCTCATCCGGCGCAGCCCTGTATCCATCAGGCTTCGGAGATATTCGTCCGCGCGCGATCCGAAGGCGACACCTAGCGGCCCTCCTGCAATCGCCCCGTAAGCCATAGCCGAGAGCAGATTATCCATGCCGATAAACAGGTTGGCAAAACTGAAGATCGCCCCGCCTGCGCCAACCCACATCATCCGATACTGATTGCTGCGGTCGTTCTCGTCGATCGCACCGGGCTTGAGAGGCATTATCGGTCTCCCAGCAGGCGCTTGGCGAACAGGCCGATATAGAAAGCGGTGATTTCGAGCGTGAGCACCGCATCGGCAGAAACAGGGTTCTTGGCCTCGCTATCCGTGATCCCGGCGATGAAGCCGGCCGCAAAGGACAGGCCCAAGGCAATGACCAGCATCGACCCGAAGGCGGCGCTTGCTCCTGAATTCCACAGGCCTTCGGTATATTCATCAGCCTTGCGTGTCCAAAGCAGTCCAAGGCTGGCGACCACAAGCAGGATTGTCCCGAACACGTCGAGACCCGCAAAACCTGATAGGCCTTTTGCGGCGCCATACATCAGCAAACCAGCCAGCCCGGCCCAGCTGGCTGCCATGAAGGTGCTGGCCTTACTGATACGGGTTCTGGCCATACGCTCAAAAGCCCAGTGCGATGGCGATTTTGGACATGATTGTGCGAAACGCAAAGCCGGACGCGCCCAGCAAGGCCATGGCCTGCCATGTCCGGAGGCAGATCGCTTCGTTCAGGGATTTCATGGTCTTTCCTTTCAATTTAGAACGGTCAAAAGGCAGACGGCCATCAGGAGCCAGAACACGATCTCATCATCACGGGTCATGGTGTTGCCGCATTGTTGCTGATTGTCTTGATCCGGTTTCATGTCTTTCATCCATCAGGTCCACCTGACGATATGTCAGGTATGCATGACTATATGTCGTGATTCGCTGACTATGTCAAGATGACCTTACTTTGTGTCGCACCTACATGACCAATGTGTGGGTCTGCGGGCGTTGCTGCGCTGCGGCATTGACGCTCGCAGGGCGTTCAGCCATTGCGAGCAGCCATGATTGCCGTCCCTTCTTATACCCCCGCACCGCGTGATCCGGCGCGTTCGTTTCAGGATATGATCCTGACGCTCCATGACTTCTGGAGCGCCGAGGCGGGCTGCGTGGTTCTTCAGCCCTATGATATGCGCATGGGCGCAGGCACCTTCCACACCGCGACCACTCTGCGCGCACTCGGTCCTGAGCCGTGGAACGCGGCCTTCGTGCAGCCCTGCCGCCGCCCCACCGACGGGCGCTATGGTGAAAACCCCAACCGGCTGCAGCACTATTACCAGTATCAGGTGATCCTGAAGCCTTCACCCGGCGACATCTTGGACCTGTATCTCAAAAGCCTGAGCGCGATCGGCATTGACCCGCTGGCCCATGACATCCGCTTCGTCGAAGACGATTGGGAATCGCCCACACTCGGCGCATGGGGGCTGGGCTGGGAGGTCTGGTGCGACGGTATGGAAGTCACCCAGTTCACCTATTTCCAGCAGATGGGCGGGTTTGATTGCAAACCGGTCGCCGGCGAGTTGACCTACGGGCTGGAACGTCTCGCCATGTACATTCAGGGCGTGGACAACGTCTATGATCTGGCATTCAATTCTGCGGGAACCTCATACGGCGACGTATTCCTCGAAAACGAGCGCCAGATGTCCAAATGGAACTTCGAGGTTGCCGATACCGACGCGCTGTTTGACCTGTTCGCCAAGGCCGAAGCTGAGTGCCGCAACGCGTTGGACGCGGGCGTGCCGATTGCCGCTTATGAACAGGCGGTCGAAGCGAGCCATGTGTTCAATCTGTTGCAGGCCCGGGGCGTAATCAGCGTGCAGGAACGCGCCAGCTACATGGGCCGGGTGCGCGATCTGGCGCGTTCCTCGTGCGAGGCTTACGCAGCCAAGATGACGCCGGGTTGGGAAGCGAAATATCCTGGCTGGAGCCTCGTGTGATGGCTGACTTCCTGCTTGAACTGCGCAGCGAGGAAATCCCTGCCCGAATGCAGGCCGGGGCGAGGGCCGAACTTGAAAAGCTGTTCCGCCGCGAATTGAGCGCGGCGGGCATCACCCTTGGCGATCTCACCATCTGGTCGACCCCGCGCCGCCTTGTGCTGATTGCACACGGGCTGCCGCTGGCGACCGAGGCGGTAAGCGAAGAGGCCAAAGGCCCGCCCGAAGGCGCGCCCGATGCCGCGATTGACGGGTTTTGCCGCAAGCTTGGCATTACCCGCGATGCTTTGACCTTGCGTGACGTCAAGGGCCGTATGACCTACTTTGCGGTGATCGCGCAGCCGGGCCGGGCCTTGGCCGATGTGCTGGCCGCCGCGATCCCGGCGATCATCCGCGACTTCAGCTGGCCCAAGTCGATGCGCTGGGGCGCCGCTTCGATCACCACGGACTCCTTGCGTTGGGTGCGGCCACTTTCGGGGATTGTCGCGCTGCTGGATGGCGAAGTGGTGGCGTGCGAGGTTGACGGCATCGTTTCCGGCGCTGCCACAATGGGGCATCGCTTTCACCACGAAGGTCCGATCACCATCGGCAGCGCCGGCGACTATGCCGAAAAGCTGCGCGCCTGCCATGTGATCGTCGACCACGAGGAACGCGCCGCCATCATCCGCGACGGCGCGGCCAAGGCTGCGGCTGACGCGGGCTTGTCGCTGGTGGCTGACGAAGGCCTGGTGATCGAGAATGCGGGCCTGACCGAATGGCCCGTGCCGCTGCTGGGCCGCTTTGACGAGACCTTTCTCGATGTGCCGCCCGAAGTGATCCAGCTGACTGCGCGGGTGAACCAGAAATATTTTGTATGTGAACGACCCGACGGCAAGCTCGCCAACGCCTTCATCTGCACCGCCAATATCGCCGCGAACGATCCGGCAGTGGTGGTGGACGGCAACCGCAAGGTTCTGGCCGCAAGGCTGTCCGATGCGCGGTTCTTCTGGGAGCAGGATCAGAAGACTCCGCTTGCCGTTCATGCGGAAAAGCTATCGCGGATCACGTTTCACGAGAAGCTGGGAACCGTTGCCGACAAGGTCGAGCGCGTCGCCAAGCTGGCGCGGTGGCTGTGCGAGGAAGGGATTGTTTCAGGCGATCCCGCACTGGCCGAACAGGCCGCGCGGTTGTGCAAGGCTGATCTGGTCACCGAAATGGTCGGCGAATTCCCAGAATTGCAGGGGCTTATGGGCGGTTATTACGCTGCCAAGGAAGGTCTGCCGCGGGAAGTTTCGGACGCGATTCGCGATCACTATAAGCCGGTCGGGCAGGGCGATGAGGTGCCGACCGCGCCGGTGACGGTGGCGGTGTCGCTGGCGGACAAGCTAGATACGTTAGCTTGTTTTTTCTTAATCGGTGAGCGGCCGACTGGCTCGAAAGACCCTTTCGCTCTGCGGCGAGCCGCGCTGGGGGTAATTGCGCTCATTCGTTCGAGCACACTTCGGGCATCAATGTACGACATGTTTTACGCCGCAACTCCGGTCATTGAAGGCCAGGATATGGGGCGCATCGTCGCAGTGGACTACTTGAATGATTTCTTTGTTGAGCGTTTGAAGGTTCAACAGCGTGAAGAGGGCACAAGGCACGATCTTATTGACGCTGTCGCAAATATGGGCGGCGACGACGACATTGAGGGAGAGCGAGACCTCGTCCGCCTGCTCGCCCGCGTCCATGCGCTGCAGGCTTTCGTCACCACCGAAGACGGCACGAACCTGCTCGCCGGCTACAAGCGCGCGGCCAATATCCTCAAGAAGGAAGACTGGCGCGGGATCGAAGGCGAAATCGCGCAGACCGGCGAGGAAGATCCGCTGGCGATGGTCGATGATCCCGAGATGACAGCTGTGATCGCCGCCAAGATGGCCGACCGTCACGCTGCCGAAAAGCACCTTTCCTACACGCCCGAACCGGCCGAACAGGCGCTGATTGATGCGCTCGATACCGCGGCCCCGCGCGCCGCTGCGGCGGTGGAAGACGAGCGGTTCGCCGATGCAATGGCTGCGTTGGCCACCTTGCGCGCGCCGATCGACAGGTTCTTTGAAGCGGTGATCGTTAATGACGCGGATGCGAACAAGCGGCAGGCGCGCCTTGCTTTGCTGGCGCGTTTCCGTGATGCGGTGCACCGGGTTGCCGATTTCAGCCGGATTGAGGGGTAGCGATTTTCCGTTTCCTGGACTGTGTCTCATGTGTCTCACGGTTCAGCCTTCCCATGGCGAAACTTAACAGGATGAAGTGACGTGCAAACAGTCTATCCCTTTGGCGGCAGCGCCGCGCACGACGATCTCCGCCAGAAGGACAAGACCGTTTCGGGAGGGAAGGGCGCCAACCTTGCCGAAATGGCTAGCATCGGCCTGCCGGTGCCGCCGGGCTTCACAATCACGACCGAAGAATGCGTGCGTTATCTGCAAGATGGCGCGGACTTCTCTGAAGGTCTGCGAAGCGCGGTGGTCGCTGCGCTGACGCATATTGAAGCAACCGTGGGCAAGCGGTTTGGTGACGCCGCCGATCCGCTGCTGGTTTCGGTCCGCTCGGGCGCGCGGGTGTCGATGCCCGGGATGATGGATACAGTCCTCAACCTCGGCTTGAACGATGCGACCGTCGCAGGGTTGGCCGAGTCGAGCGGGGATGCGCGCTTTGCGTGGGATTCGTACCGCCGGTTCATCCAGATGTACTCCGACGTGGTCCTCGGCCTCGATCACGGGTTGTTCGAAGAAGCACTGGAGATCGTCAAGGAAGACAAAGGCTTCTACAGCGATACGGAGTTGACGGCTGAAGATTGGCAGGCGCTCGTCACCCAGTTCAATGGCATTGTCGAAGAAGAACTGGGCCGCCCGTTCCCGCAAGACGTCCATGAGCAATTGTGGGGCGCCATTCGCGCTGTGTTCAACAGTTGGGACAGCGACCGCGCCAAGGTCTACCGCCGCTTGAACGACATACCGGGCGACTGGGGCACCGCAGTCAACGTGCAGGCGATGGTGTTCGGCAACATGGGTGACACCAGCGCCACCGGCGTCGCCTTCACCCGCGATCCGGCGACCGGGATGCGGGCCTATTACGGCGAATATCTGATCAACGCCCAGGGCGAGGACGTGGTCGCGGGCATCCGCACCCCGCAATATCTGACCAAGGCTGCGCGCGAAACAGCAGGTGCCAAGCCACTGTCGATGGAAGAGGCTCTGCCCGACGCCTACACCGAACTCGCCCGCGTGTTCGACCTGTTGGAACTCCACTACAAGGACATGCAGGATATTGAATTCACGGTAGAACGTGGCAAGCTGTGGATGCTTCAGACGCGTTCGGGCAAGCGCACGGCCAAGGCTGCGCTCAAAATGGCGGTCGACATGGTCGAAGAGGGCCTCATCGACGAGCGCGAGGCTGTGGGTAGAGTTGATCCCATGGCGTTGGATCAGCTTCTCCACCCGACGCTTGATCCGAAAGCGGAACGCAATGTCCTGGCCACCGGTCTACCGGCCTCGCCGGGAGCGGCTGCGGGCAAGATCGTGCTGGATGCTGACACGGCCGAGCAGTGGGCCGGACGCGGCGAAAAGGTGATCCTGGTACGGGTTGAAACCTCGCCAGAGGACATTCACGGGATGCACGCAGCGCAAGGCATTTTGACAGCGCGTGGCGGCATGACCAGCCACGCGGCGGTGGTGGCGCGCGGTATGGGTCGGCCTTGCGTATCGGGGGCAAGCGGTGTTTCCATCGACCGCAAGGCGCGCACGTTGCGGATCGGCCAGACCGAGCTTGCGGAGGGCGATGCCATTACCCTGGATGGGGCAACCGGTGAGATTATGCTGGGTATTGTCGCAACGGTGGAGCCGGAACTGGCGGGCGATTTTGGTACGCTGATGGTGTGGGCTGACAAGCTGCGCCGGATGGGCGTGCGGACCAATGCCGAGACACCTGAAGATTGCCGCATGGCGCGACAATTTGGCGCCGAGGGCATCGGGCTGTGTCGCACCGAACATATGTTCTTCGAAGCGTCACGTATCTCGCTGGTACGACAGATGATTCTCGCCGATGACGAGGCCGGTCGGCGCCGTGCCCTCGAAAAGCTGCTGCCTGAACAGCGCGCGGATTTCACCTCGATCTTCGAGGTTATGGCGGGTCTGCCTTGCACGATCCGGCTGCTCGATCCTCCGTTGCATGAATTTCTGCCCCATGCCGACGAGGACTTCGCCGAACTCGCCGATGCAACCGGGCTTGGGGTCGATCACCTCAAACGGCGCGCAGGCGAGTTGCACGAATTCAATCCCATGCTGGGCCATCGCGGATGCCGATTGGGCATCACCTTCCCCGAAATCTACGAAATGCAGGCCCGCGCCATTTTTGAAGCAGTGTGCGCTGTAAAGATCACGAGTGGAGAAGCGCCGCTGCCCGAGATCATGATCCCGCTGGTCGCGACGAAGCGTGAACTTGCTATCTTGCGCACACTTATTGACCGGGTGGCCGAAGCTGTGTTCGCTGAAGTCGGCACGCGGGTCGAGTACCTCGTCGGCACCATGATCGAATTGCCGCGCGCAGCGTTGATGGCAGGCGAGATCGCGGAAGAAGGGGAATTCTTCAGCTTCGGCACGAACGACCTGACGCAGACCACTCTGGGCGTGTCACGCGACGATGCGGCGCGTTTCCTCAGCGTGTATGTCGACAAGGGGATTTTCCCGCGCGATCCTTTCGTCAGCCTTGATATCGAGGGCGTCGGTCAGTTGGTTGAACTCGCAGCTGAACGGGGCAGGGCGACCCGGCCCGATATCAAACTTGGCATTTGCGGAGAGCACGGCGGTGATCCGGCCAGCATTGCATTTTGCGAGAAGGTTGGCCTCGATTACGTCAGTGCCTCACCCTACCGCGTGCCGATTGCGCGGCTTGCCGCAGCCCAGGCGGCCCTGAAGAATGCTTAAGTGCCCGCCAGAGATCGGCGCCCCGTCAGCGTGATGATTTCAAACGTCTCAGCCGTCTTGCCATCGGCATCGGCCTGCATGGCAAAGGCGGTCCGTGCGCGGGCGAGCGCGTTTTTGCCGAGCGCAGTGGCCGGTTTGGCCAAGGCATTTCCCAGACCGTGATCGCGAAGATCGGACACAACCCGATCAAACGATGAATAGCGCACGGTAAGTGCATGCGTATCGACCACTGCGTCCTTCCAACCGGCGCGTTGCAGCAATCCGGGCGCTGCGCGCGGATCAACCAGAGGGTGAATGCGAGCAGCCGGCCGATCCGGTTCCGCGGCAATCAAGGCCGCGCGCAGGGCAGGCAAGCTCCGTCCACCGACAAAGTGCACCATTACGAGGCCGCCGGGCGCCAAGGCCGAACGCAAATGGATTAGAGCACCGGGCAGATCGTTTACTGCATCGAGCAAACCCAGCACAGCGATAAGCTCAAATCCTCCTGCCGGATGAGGAGCTTCAAGATCAAGCGCTTCCGGCTCTTCAACCAACGCTCCATCGGTGCGCAAAGCGGGTGCAAGACTTCTTGTCCAGTCACCCAGCACTAACGCACGGGTTGGCTTGTGCCGCAAAAAGGCGAGGCGTTCGCGCGTATCATCGACCATGTCATCAATGATGAAACGCGCAGAACCGCTGGCAGTCGCTCGACTTCGTGCACGCTTCAGCCGCAATTCGCGGCGTTGTGAACTGAAGATCGTCGGAATTTTTTGGGAGTTCATTCGCTGGGCTCTGCCTTGCTTGCAAGACCAGCGCAAGCTGTGCGACTAAGCATGTTGTGGTGACGGTTTCAGAGTTTGCCAGACAGTTCCTGCCGGTGGTGGATATGCTGTATCCGCCACGCTGCCCTGCCTGCGGCACGGCCATTGCCAGCCAAGATGGGCTATGTACGAGCTGCTGGAGCGCGATTGAAGTTCCCCCTGTGAACGATCAGGGCGGCGGAGCGGTGCCGGTGTACGCTGCGGCGTACTACAATGATATCACGCGGCAACTTGTATTGGCTTACAAGCACGGCGGGAAGATCGCGCTTTCGCGGCTCCTCGCCCGGCTTATGGCAGTGCGCATTCCGGAACGTGCCGCCGGGCAGAGCCTTCCTGTACTGGTGCCAGTGCCGCTTCACCGATGGCGATTGTGGCAGCGTGGCTTCAACCAGGCCGCGCTGTTGGTGCAAGAGCTTGAGCGTATGAAAAAGGGAGAGGCCGAGCTTTCTGCCCTTGTTCGGTATAAGCGCACTCCCAACCTTGGCGCACTTGGTCGCGTGGAGCGCGAAAAGGCGCTCTCCCAGGCGATCAGGATCAATCCAGTGATTGCAGACCACATTAAAGGTCGTGATATCATACTTGTCGATGATGTGCTGACAAGCGGCGCGACGACACGAGCTTGTATCGCCGCCTTGGGCAACGCCGATGTTGCGTCGATCAGCGTCGCATGTTTTGCATTGGCTGATCAGGATCATCGCCTCACCCGCCAGTAAAGCATAACGCCCGAGGCCTTACGACCTCGGGCGCCACGTGACGAGACGGCGTGAACCCACCCTTGCGGGCCGTGGCAACCACCCCCTAACTTGGCTGCCGGGGCTCAATCCCTATCGTTCCATCGGTCGCGCTGGCGCCCCACAGCCAGCCTGCGGCCCGATGACCCCCTGAACTTGGCATCGGGCGATGCCAGTGTTCCGGACGCAAACCCCCTTGCAGAAGTTGTGATAACCCTGTTCCACTGAGTTGCGCCAAGCGGAAGACCAAACCGTGCAATTGCGCACTTTTTGCAGCGAGCTGTTGTGTGCGTGCAACAATCGTCGCAAGAGTTTTAAATTGACGACATTTTTCGCGTGCCGGAAAGCTTCTGGACGCATGTCTAATTCGTAGCTGGAGAAGAGTGTGAACGGGTCAGGTCTCACCACCGTAGAGCGAGAACGGGGCGCTGTGTTTGCGCCGAAATTCGATGCAGCTGGTTTGCTAACAGCAGTGGTGATCGACAATGCTGGCGGCGAGGTGTTGGTAATTGCACACATGAATGCTGACGCGATCGATGCAACATTCAAAAGCGGGAAGGTTCACTTCTGGTCGCGGTCGCGTGAATGCTTGTGGATGAAAGGCGAAAGTTCTGGAAACATTTTAAATGTTGTCGATATCAGGGTCGATTGCGATCAGGATGCGCTGCTGATCAGGGCTAGGCCTGACGGGCCTACGTGCCATACGGGCGCGCACAGCTGCTTTTACCGGCTCGTTGAGGTGGGTGAAGGAAAACCAAAGCTGAAACCCGCCGGAACTTGACGCTCACGTAAACGGAAAGTATGCAGACGACATGGCAAGTGTTTCTGTATCTACGACCGCTTCAAGCGCCCCCGCACACGGTGCAAAGGACGCGAACAACGCACCGCGACGCACTGGCGCGCATCTCGACAGACCGGATGTGTATGAGCGCGAACAGTTCACCATTTCCGATCTGACGACAGAATTTGGCTGCACGGCGCGCGCCTTGCGCTTTTACGAAGATGAGGGGTTAATCAATCCAGCCCGCGTCGGACTGAGCCGCGTTTATTCCAAGCGCGACCGCGCTCGGCTTGCCTGGATCATGCGAGCCAAGAATGTCGGCTTTAGTCTGACGGAAATCCGCGAAATGATCGATCTCTATGATCTTGATGATGGCCGGGTCGAACAGCGTCGCGTGACGATTGCCAAATGCCGCACGCACATTGCCAAACTGAAGGCCCAGCGTGACGATATTGACTCTTCGATCAAGGAACTCACCGATTTTGTGGCGGAAATTGAGAAGCTTGACTTGAGTTGAGCCGATAGCCCAACTTTTCAGACCGTTTACCAAAGGGATATGTGATGCCGACCTATACCGCACCCACCCGCGATACGCGCTTTATCTTGAACGACGTGCTTGATCTTGCGAGCTTCGGCAACCTGCCGGGCTTTGAAAACGCCACGCCCGACATGATCGATACGGTCATCAACGAGGCAGGCAAATTCTGCGCCGAAGTTCTTGCGCCGGTGAACCAGGCAGGTGACGAGCATGGCTGCACCCGTCACGAAGACGGCTCTGTCACCACTCCTCCGGGCTTCAAAGAAGCCTATCAGGCTTACGTCGAAAGCGGTTGGGGCACGCTTGCGCAGCCGGAAGAATTCGGTGGGCAGGGCCTGCCGCATGTGCTCGGCTTCGTGTTGGAGGAGTACAACGGCACCGCCAATCAGGCCTTTGCAATGTATCCCGGTCTGACCGCCGGGGCGATCTCGGCGATCATTGCCAAGGGGTCGGACGAGCAGAAGGCTGCCTTTCTCCCCAAGATGATCTCAGGCGAATGGTCGGGAACCATGAACCTGACCGAGCCGCATTGCGGCACCGATCTGGGCATGATCCGCACCAAGGCTGTGCCGAACGGCGATGGCTCCTATGCGATCACCGGAACCAAGATTTTCATCTCCGCAGGGGAGCATGACCTGACCAGCAACATCATCCATTTGGTGCTGGCCAAGACGCCAGGCGCGCCTGACAGCACGAAGGGCATTTCACTTTTCATCGTGCCCAAATTCACGCTCGATGAGAATGGCGAACCGGCGTCGCGCAACGGCGTGACCTGCGGGTCGATCGAAAGGAAGATGGGCATCCACGGCAATGCGACCTGCCTGCTTAATTATGATGGAGCCACTGGGTATCTGGTGGGCGAAGAAAACAAGGGCCTCGCCGCGATGTTCATCATGATGAATGCCGCACGCCTCGGCGTTGGCATTCAGGGCTATGCCCAAGCTGAAGTCGCTTATCAGAACGCCGTCACTTACGCGCTTGATCGCCGCCAGGGTCGTGCGCTGGGTGGTCCGGCGGAGCCGCAAGCCAAGGCTGATCCGATCTTCGTCCACCCCGATGTGCGCCGGATGTTGATGGACGCCAAGGTGTTTACGGAATCGATGCGGGCTCTGTGCCTATGGGGCGCGCTGCAGGTCGATCTGACTCACAAGGCCCAAACCGAGGAGGAGCGCGAAACCGCGGACCTGCTGATCGGGCTGATGACGCCGGTGATCAAGGGCTACGGCACCGACAAGGGCTATGACATCGCCACCAACATGCAGCAGGTTTATGGCGGGCACGGCTACGTCAAGGAATGGGGCATGGAGCAGTTCGTTCGCGATAGCCGTATTGCCATGATCTACGAAGGCGCCAACGGCGTGCAGGCGATGGATCTGTGTGGCCGCAAGCTGGCGTCTAACGGCGGCAAGGCAATTCAGGCTTTCTTCGCGATGATCGACGAGGAAATCGCTGCGGCCAAGCAGGTTGCCGAATTGAAGGACGTTGCTGAACGGCTTGAGAAGGCGCTGGGCGAACAGAAGGCCGCCACCATGTGGTTCATGCAGAACGCGATGGCGAACCCCAACCACCTGGGCGCCGGCGCGCACCACTACATGCACATCATGGGCATCGTTACGCTCGGCTATTTCTGGCTGAAGATGGCCAAGGTTGCGCTGACCAAGCTGGCGGACGAGCCGGAGGACAAGGCGTTTTATGAAGCCAAACTGGTCTCTGCCAATTACTATGCCGAGCGTTTTTTGCCTGATGCCGGCGCGCTGCGACGCAAGCTTGAGGCGGGCAGCGAATATATGATGAAGCTTCCTGCCGAGGCTTTCGCGACAGCGGCATAGGCGCGCTTCACAAGTGACAGGTAAGGCGGGTCGTTATGCAGTGGCATGGCGGCCCGTTTTCGCATTGTAGCTAGTCGAGCGCGCCCATCATGCGCTGTGAACCGGCTTTGACCTTAAGGCCATTGGCAGGGGCGGCCACCGGGCGCTCCCACAGCGAGGCCGCGTTGCGCGCGACAGGCAGCGGACGCGGCGGCACAGGGCTTGCCGCACGAGGCTGCGCTATAGGCACGGGAGCCGGATTCGGTGCGAACGGCTCCGGCTCGGGTTCGGCGGAAACTGCGACAGGCTCCGGTTCTGGCTCAGGCGCGACTGCAACCGGCGCGGGCGGCGGGATAGCGGCAGCGGGTTCAGGGGCAGGTGGTACCGGTTCCGGTGCCTCTGCCTGAGGGGTAGCTTGCGGCGCAAGAACAGGGACGACGACAGGCGCTTCCTGTTCGACGGCTGAATTGAGGATCTGCTCCGCCACCTCCTCAATCGAACCCACCACCAGCAGCGGTTGCCCGCCGACCATGCCGACGCTGGTCTGGCCGTTCTCGGCGGTCCGCAGCCATGCGATGTTGCTGGCAACGACAAGGTAATTGCCGCCGCGAGAATGGAGTTTGACGAATTTCATGGGCGGCGGTTCCCGAGTAGCTACGCAAAATGGCGCAAATATTCTGCCCTGAACCTAGCCCGCCACGGTTAAGGAATCGCTCTATTCCACCGGCAGGAAGTCCGGCACCGAGAGGTAACGCTCGCCCGTGTCATAGTTGAAGCCCATCACCCGCACGCCCTGCGGCATCTCAGGCAGCTTCTTCGCGATGGCAGCAAGGGTCGCGCCGCTCGAAATCCCGACCAGCATCCCTTCCTCGGACGCTGCGCGGCGCGCCATTTCTTTCGATTCCTCGGCATCAACGGCAATCGCGCCATCAATGGCGTTCGTGTGGAGATTGCCTGGAATGAAGCCCGCACCGATTCCCTGAATGGGGTGAGGGCCGGGTTGACCGCCGCCGATGACTGGCGAGAGTGCAGGCTCCACCCCAAAAGCCTTCATGCCCGGCCAATGTTTTTTCAATTCCTCTGCGCAGCCGGTCAAATGCCCGCCAGTGCCGACCCCGGTGATCATCACATCAATCGGTGAATTGGCAAAGTCGGCAAGAATTTCCTGGGCAGTCGTACGGGCATGGATTGCGGGGTTGGCAGCATTGTCGAACTGGCTCGGCATCCATGCACCGGGGGTTTGCTCGACCAATTCCTGTGCACGCTCGATGGCGCCCTTCATGCCGCGTTCGCGCGGAGTGAGATCGAAACTCGCACCATAGGCGAGCATCAACCGGCGCCGCTCGATCGACATGGATTCGGGCATGACGAGCACCAGCTTGTAACCCTTGACCGCGGCGACCATCGCAAGGCCGATGCCCGTGTTGCCACTAGTCGGCTCGACGATGGTACCGCCCGCAAGGAGCTTGCCCGAAGCTTCCGCATCCTCGACCATCGCCAGCGCGATACGATCCTTGATCGAACCACCAGGGTTCGACCGTTCCGACTTCACCCAAACCTCATGGTCCGGGAACAGCCGTGACAGGCGAATATGCGGTGTGCTGCCAATGGTGGCGAGAATGTTGTCAGCCTTCATGTCGATACCTCTCGTTTGAGCGCAGCTGGCTCGAAGCTCTTGGCGCGGCGCAATTCTGGAAAGTACCACGCCCAGATCAATGTCACGAATATCGCACCCGCGCCGCCGAATACAACCGCGCCGGTCGCTCCCAGGATGGCAGCTGCGAGGCCTGATTGCATTTCGCCAAGTTCGTTCGAAGCGGAGATGGCGAGGCCGGAAATGGCAGAGACACGGCCGCGCCGATCATCGGGTGTGAACAATTGCACTAGCGACGAACGGATGAAGACCGACACCATATCGACCGCACCCATCATCGCCAGAATCGCCAGCGACAGCGCGAAACTGCGCGAAAAGGCGAAAATGATCGTCAAGGCCCCAAAAGCCGCGACCGCCCAGAGCATTTTGACCCCGACTTCGTGCTCAAGCGGACGGAATGACAGGATCAAAGCCACGCTCGCCGCCCCCAGCGCCGGAGCGGCACGCATCAGCCCAAGGCCTTCGGGTCCAACGAACAAAATATCGCGCGCAAATACCGGGAGTAGCGCAGTTGCCCCCGCCAGCAGCACAGCAAAGAGATCAAGCGTGATGCACCCCAGCAAGAACCGTTCACGCCAGACATAAATCATGCCTTCGATGATCTGCTTGAACGGCTTGAGCGGCGGGCCTTCGTGCTTTGCCTTGATCGGACGCACGGTCAGGATCAACACCATCGCACCCGCCAGCATTACGGCGGAAATGGCGTGCGGTAGCCAAATGACCTCTGCATAGATCAACCCGCCGACAGCCGGGCCTGCTACGCTCGCCGTTTGCCATGCGATCGAGGACAAGGCGATGGCACGAGGAAGGAAGGATGGCGGGACGATGTTGGGCGCAATCGCGCTCATCGAAGGGCCGACAAATACCCGCGCTGCGCCATGCATTGCGGCAAGCGTGAACAGCATCGGGATGGTCAAGGCATCTTGCCAGGTCGCAATCGCAAGCGCGACCGCCACACATGCGTCGATGCCATTGGCAAAGGCCGCGACATGGCGCCTGTCAAACCGGTCGGCGGCAAGACCCGCAACAGGCGTGAGCACAAACAAAGGAATAAATTGCACGAGCCCCAGCAGGCCCAGCTGGAACGAGGCTTCAGCCACACTCATCCCGTAATCGTCGCGCGCGACCTCGTAGAGCTGATAGCCAAGGAGAACCACCATCGACATCGTGGCGAAGACCGCCATGAAACGGGCCATCCAATAGCGCCTGTAATCGCCGATCTGAAGCGGAGAGGTTGGTTCAATCACCTGCGCGCCATGGCAGGGCATTGCGCCGCTGCCAAGCAGGGGAAACTTGCGCGGACCAAGATTGCGCTATCGCTGGCGGCGCAGGCGTGGATTGGGTTGCAGTTGGTCGATAATTGTCACGAAATCATCAACTCGGATGATCCGCTCAAACTGGAAGCCTGCACGGTTATCGCGGGTCCAAATGACATAGGCCTCGATCCGGCCGACCACGGGCAGGCGGATGATAATGCGATCCCCGCGCTGCAATTGCTTTGCATCGTCGACCATGAACCCATGCGCCGACAAATTGCAGACGTGCAAATGCAGATCGCCATGCACGAAGTGCTCGACGATCGCGGGGAAATCGACCGGATGCCGCGCTGCACGCCGCAAATCGGTTACGCTGAGATTAGCTCCACCCGTCACGCGATGCGATCCTTCCGTCGGTTTGGGCCCCGATCGGAAATGCAGCACAAAGGCTGACAATTGGTAAAAATGCGGAAGCTTAGTGAAACACCAGTGCGTGACGTTTTTTACCGAGGCTCAGCCTGAGCGTTTCGCCTTTGGCAGGCAGGACAAGATGCGTCGGATCCGTCACTGTTTCCCCATCCAGCTTCACAGCACCTTCGGCCAGTTTGCGCTTGGCTTCGCCGCCTGACGCGGTGAGCCCGATCGCGGTGAGCAGGGCCGCCATGCGCATCCCCTCTGCACCCACGGACAGCGTGGGAAGATCCTCGCCCGCTCCGCTGCCTGCGAAGGTCTCCCGCGCTGTAGCCTCGGCACGGGTCGCGGCTTCGTTGCCGCGCACGAGTTTTGTTACCTCATTGGCGAGAACCGTCTTGGCGGCATTGATTTCAGCGCCTTCAAGAGTATCGAGACGCTTTATCTCATCCAGTGGCAGATCAGTGAACAGCCGCAGGAACTTGCCAACGTCGCGGTCATCGACATTGCGCCAGTACTGCCAGAAATCATACGCGGGGAGTTGGTCCTCATTGAGCCATACCGCGCCGGCCGCCGTCTTTCCCATCTTGGCTCCGTCTGCGGTGGTCAGCAATGGCGTGGTCAAGCCATACAGCTCGGCCCCGTCCATGCGCCTGCCAAGTTCGATCCCGTTGATGATATTGCCCCACTGATCGCTCCCCCCCATCTGCAATCGCACATCACGTGTCCGCGACAAGTACCTGAAATCATAGCCTTGCAGGATCATGTAGTTGAATTCAAGGAAGGTCATCGGCTGTTCGCGATCCAGCCTAAGCTTAACCGAATCGAAGGTCAGCATTCGGTTGATGGTAAAGTGCGTTCCCACCTGCTGCAGCAGTTCGATGTATCCCAGTTGCCCGAGCCAATCGTGATTATTGACCATCACGGCATCGGTCGGCCCGTCGCCGAAGGTCAGGAGCTTGTCGAACACTGTGAAGATCGAGCGAATGTTCGCTTCGATCGTCTCGTCTGTCAGCATTTTGCGGCTTTCGTCACGGCCCGTGGGATCACCGATGCGGGTCGTGCCGCCACCCATGACGATAACAGGTTTGTGCCCGGTCTGCTGAAGGCGGCGCAGCATCATGATCTGCACCAGTGAGCCAATATGGAGCGAAGGCGCAGTGGCATCGAAGCCGATATAGCCAGGCACGATCTGCTTTGCAGCCAAGGCATCAAGCCCGGACGCATCCGTCAATTGGTGGATATAGCCACGCTCGTCGAGCAGGCGGAGGAGAGCGGAATCGTAGGTGTTCATAGCGTGCGCGCTTAACAGCCAGGGTGCAGGACGGGAAGGGACTTGCCCGGCTGCTGGAGCGCAGGCATGAATTGAGGATGCACCCGCTCATGCTTCATCGAACTTGCGATCTTGGCCCCATTCGTGCCGTCACCGCGTCCGTCACCGCGACAGCACAAGGGTGCGAGGTTGAATTTCGTCTCGATGGCCATATCCCGGCCATTTTCTCGCCGCCGAGCGCGCCGACTGAGCGGACGGACAACCTCTGGAAGACCACGTGTTTCGAGGTTTTCTGGCAGCCTATTGGCGGCACATACTACCGCGAGTTCAACCTTTCGCCCTCGGGTCAGTGGGCGGCATATGAGTTCGACTCGTTCCGCGAAGGGATGCGCGATGCGCCTGTGGGGGCCATCGCCATCGCCTGTTCGCACAATGATGATGGACTGGTGTTGAAGGCCAGCATTACCGCTGATCTGCCTGACCCCGCTCAGGTGGCGTTGAACGCCATTGTCGAACATCGCGGCGGGGCTATGCAATTCTGGGCAATGGCGTTCCCGCCCGGCAGGCCCGAATTTCACTCCGAGGCATGCCGGACGTTGATAATCGAGCGTTAAGCTGCGGCCTTTTCGTCACCAAAGGGCGCGTTCAATCGAACGATCATTCCGTTAAGCGCGAAAGCGAAGCTGACCCAGATAAAATAGGGCACGTTGAGCCAGCCCGTGAACCGGTCACCGGTTACGCGGGGCAGGACAACCATCAACGCCGTCACCGAAAGCCACAGAAACAGGTTCTCCGCCAGGGCCCAATCGGGCCGGCGCAGCTTGAAGAACAGCGGCGACCACAGGAAGTTCGCGCCGAACAGACCATAGACGATGAACCGGGCCTCAGGCGACGGGGCGGCCATCATCGCGATGTAGAAACTCCAACCCGACAGGCCGAGGATGATGGTCCAGGCCGGGCCGAACAACCAATCTGGCGGTTGCCAATGCGGCTTTTTCAGCTCGCGGTACCACGGGCCGATATCAGTCAATACGCCGCCCGCGCCCCCCAGAATGATAGCCCACGCGGCTGCGATAAGTGCAGTGTTCCAATCCATGGCTGTCGATATAGCGACGAAATGTGCAAATACCATTGCCATTGATGGCTGCGTGTTCCACCCGTTGCACCATGAAAACAGGTATCGACCGGCTGCTGGCCGACCCCGAACTCCTCCACCAACTCAAAGGGCGCCGCGTTGCGCTGATCGCTCACCCGGCGAGCGTGACAGCAGACCTCACCCACAGTCTCGACGCGCTGATTGCTGCAGGTGTGGAGGTGAATAGCGCCTTTGGCCCCCAGCACGGGCTGAAGGGCGACAAGCAAGACAACATGGTCGAAACCGCGGACGAGATGGACCCGCGCTACGGCATCCCGATTTTCTCGCTCTATGGCGAAGTGCGCCGGCCGACGGGGCAAATGATGTCGAGCGCGGATGTGTTCCTGTTCGACCTGCAGGATCTCGGCTGCCGGATCTACACCTTCGTCACCACGCTGCTTTATCTGCTCGAAGAAGCCGCCAAGGCAGGCAAAGAGGTTTGGGTGCTTGATCGACCCAATCCCGCCGGCCGGCCGGTTGAAGGTACGCTGCTGGTGCCGGGACAGGAAAGTTTTGTTGGCGCTGCCCCAATGCCAATGCGCCACGGTCTGACCATGGGTGAGATGGGCCATTGGTTCATCGAACATTTCAGTCTCGACGTCGCCTACAAGGTTGTGCCGATGGAGCGTTGGCGGCCTGACGATGACGGGTTCGGATGGCCGACGTCACGGTTGTGGATCAACCCTTCGCCCAACGCCGCCAACGTCAATATGGCGCGCTGCTACGCCGGCACTGTCATGCTGGAAGGCTCCACGCTGTCAGAGGGTCGCGGCACGACGCGCCCGCTTGAGGTTCTGTTTGGCGCGCCGGATATTGATGCAGGCGGCGTGCTCAAGGTGATGCGCAAGCTTGCGCCCGATTGGTTGGAGGGATGCGCCCTTCGCGAATGCTGGTTTGAGCCCACCTTTCACAAGCATGCAGGTAAGCTGTGCAATGCTTTGATGATCCATGCGGAAAGCACGTTTTACGATCATGAAGCGTTCAAGCCCTGGCGTCTTCAAGCCCTCGCATTCAAGGCGATCCGGCTGCTTTATCCCGATTACGCCCTGTGGCGTGATTTCGCTTACGAATACGAACATGATCGTCTGGCAATTGACGTCATCAACGGTGGGCCGGCCTTGCGCGAATGGGTCGACAATCCCGCCGCGACACCGGACCAGCTTGACGCCATGACGTCACATGATGAGGCCGCATGGGTTGCCGCAGTGCGGCCGCACCTGCTTTACTGACTGACATCACTTCGACACGAACGCACACAGCCAAATCACCACACAGGATGGCGGAGCAACCGCCACCATTGGGAGAGAGAACACCATGGCAACCACGGCGGACACAGCGTCCCAGTCGCAATCCGTCAGGCTGACCTTGTGGATCCTGCTCACGGTCTACATTTTCAACTTCATCGACCGCCAGATCGTCAATATCCTCGCAGAACCGATCGCGAAGGATTTGAACCTTTCCGACACGCAGATCGGGCTGATGACGGGGCTGGCCTTCGCGCTGTTTTACACGGTTCTGGGCATTCCGATTGCGCGCTTCGCTGACCGCCCGACGACAAGCCGTCCGCGCCTGATCGCCGTTTCGCTGGGCCTGTGGTCGGCGATGACAGCGCTGTGCGGGATGGCTCAGAACTTTGCACAATTGCTGCTGGCCCGCATCGGTGTCGGCGTGGGCGAGGCGGGATGTACACCCCCTGCGCACTCGCTGATCAGTGACATGGTGCCGCCGGCAAAACGCTCCTCAGCGCTGGCGTTTTACTCGCTCGGCATTCCGATTGGCACCTTGCTTGGCATGATCATCGGCGGCACGCTGGCTGACTTTGTGGGCTGGCGCGAGGCTTTCGTGATTGTCGGATTGCCGGGTGTCATTCTCGCGTTCGTGGTCTGGTTCGTGCTGCGCGATCCGCGTCGTAGTGATGCTGCCGCCATCCTGCGCGCAAAGAACCCGGCGCCCGTGCTGCCGATCGGCCAGGCGGTGAGTGAAGTCATGCGTTCACGCGCCTTCGTTCTCCTGCTGTGCGCCGGATCATCGGCGGCATTTCTATCCTACGGTAAGACCACCTGGACCACGATTTTCTTTCAGCGCACGCATAACCTCTCACCAGGTCAGGTGGGGTTATGGTTCGGGCTGCTGGGCGGAGCCGCCGGCATCCTTGGTACATGGGGAGGGGGCTATCTCGCCGACCGCTTCGGCGCCAAGAACCGGCGCCATGTTTTGAGCGCGCCCGCAATCGGGATGGCGTTGGCCGTGCCCTTGGCTATTGCTGCTTATCAGGCGCCGACTTGGCCGTTGGCGCTGGCGCTACTGTTCCTGCCGACCGTGTTCAATTCGCTGTATTACGGCCCGACCTATTCGGCCGCACAAGGCCTCGTTCCACTGCGGGCGAGGGCGATTGCAGCGGCCGCGCTGTTATTCTTCCAGAACCTGATCGGGCTGGGGCTGGGACCGCTGTTCTTCGGGATGCTGTCGGACTGGCTTCAACCGACCTATGGCGAGGACAGCGTGCGCTATGTGCTCTACGGCGCGGCGATGCTAGGATTAGTGCCAGCGTTCTTTTTCTGGCGGTGCAGTTTGCGCCTTGATGAAGAGTTGGACCATAAAGGGTAGTCCGGATTTTGGCTGGCCGCACGGAGCCGGTGTGACGAGCATGTGAGGCCAACAGTCACGCCGCGCGTCTCTAAAGGCGCCGCACTAACAGTCTATTCATCGGCATCGGCGACGTCAGCGGGTATGATGAGTGAAGATTCTTCAGCAGGCGCCGGCAAAGGCCGTATGTCCTGTACATCGCCCTTCATGACCATCACAGCACAGCCATCCTGCCGCCGGTCGACAGCATAGATATGGTAAGGCTTGTCAGGCGAGGCGGGTTCGCGATCGAGCAGCGGTGGCTTGCCTGCATCCTTGCGCGCCTGCGTGATCCGGTCCCGGCATTGCTCGTCTGACGGCGGAGCCTCACTCTGCGCGCGTTCGATAAGCTTAGCTTGCGCCGGGGTGCGCAAATAGGTCGGATTGTCCAGGGGCAGGACGATGCTCTCGGTTGCGTCCGAAATGGGCATGGCGGGTTCATCAGCGTTGGTTGCGCCCATAAGTGCCAAAGCGGTAGCTGGTAGAATGATCATTCGCATCACGTCTCTCCTCTCCTCGGTCGTCGTCTAAGCTCCGTGCTTCCGGCTCAGCTCCCGCATCGCATCATCCAGACCATCCAAAGTCAGGGGATACATCCGGTCACCCACCAGCTGCTTGATCATCTTGGTCGACTGCGAATAGTTCCACTGCTTTTCCGGCACCGGGTTGAGCCACACGGTGGCAGGATAGGTGTTGGCCACGCGCTGCAGCCACACCGCGCCCGCTTCCTCGTTCATGTGCTCCACGCTGCCGCCCGGATGGGTGACCTCGTAAGGGCTCATCGCCGCATCGCCGACAAAGACGATCTTGTAATCATGGCCATATTTGTGGAGCACGTCCCAGGTCTTGGTGCGTTCCTGCCAGCGGCGCTTGTTATCCTTCCACACGCCTTCGTACAGGCAGTTGTGGAAGTAGAAGAACTCCATGTTCTTGAACTCGGTCGTCGCGGCGCTGAACAGCTCTTCGACCAGCTTGATGAAGGGATCCATTGATCCGCCGACATCGAGGAACAAGAGCAGCTTCACCGCATTGCGACGTTCGGCGCGCATGTGGATGTCGAGCCAGCCCTGCTTGGCCGTGCCCTTGATCGTGGCGTCAATATCCAGCTGATCCTGCGCGCCTTCGCGGGCGAAACGCCTGAGCCGCCGCAGTGCCATCTTGATGTTGCGGGTGCCAAGCTCCTTGGTGTTATCGAGGTTCTTGAACTCGCGCTTTTCCCAGACCTTGATTGCCTTGCCGTGGCGGGACTCGCCGCCGATGCGTACGCCTTCGGGGTTGTAGCCATTGTTGCCAAAGGGGCTGGTGCCACCGGTGCCGACCCACTTGTTGCCGCCCTGGTGGCGCTTTTCCTGTTCTTCGAGCCGCTTTTTCAGCGTCTCCATAATCTCATCCCAATCGCCGAGCGACTTGATGGCTTCCATTTCCTCGGGCGTCAGGAATTTCTCGGCAACCGCTTTCAGCCAGTCTTCGGGGATGTCGACGGGGTTCTGGCCGTAATCGGACATGATCCCCTTGAACACCTTGTGGAACACCTGATCGAACCGGTCGAGCAGGCCTTCGTCTTTCACGAAGGTGGCGCGGCTGAGGTAATAAAACGCCTCGGGCGTCTGGTCGATTACGTCGCGGTCGAGCGCCTCGAGCAGGGTGAGGTGCTCCTTGAAGCTGGCCTTGATCCCGGCCGCTCGCAGCTCGTCGATGAAGTTGAAGAACATGGACCTACGTTTAACCCGCGGCTGTCGGCCTGACCAGTCCCCAATCTAGCGAGGGGTTGCTGGCGCCCTTTACGCTTCGCTTACCATCTTCGCGCTAGATGGGGCTCGCACGCAATAAAGGGTCGCCTCCGCACATGAACCAGCTCGCCATCAACACCGCCAATGCCCATGCTTTGGGGATGATCCCGGAAAGCTGCGGCGCGGTCACGGTGGGCTGCACCGATGTGGCGGGCGTGGTCGAAGCGGTGATTGCCTCATCCAAGACATTACGTTCAGAGCATGAGGCACTGGCGGAAACTGTGCGCGCGCTCGAAACCGATCAGAGCAAGGTGGCCCAAGCGAGCGACGAGGCCCGGCTGTTGTCAGAGCGCGCCATCGAGCGCCTGTCTGAAGGGACTGCGCTGATCCAGTCCTCGCTCGGCCAGATCGCATCGCTGATCGAATTGGTCGACACGCTCGGCCAGCACGTCACCAGCTTTTCTGCCGCAATGGAGCAGGTGCGCCGATCGGCGCAGGACATCGACAATATCGCTGAAACGACCAACATCCTCGCGCTCAATGCCACGATCGAGGCCATGCGGGCAGGGGATGCGGGACGGACGTTTGCCGTGGTTGCCGCTGAAGTCAAAAGCCTCGCCAATGACACGCGCAAAGCGACGGAAGAGATTGCGGCCACTATCGATGCGCTGGGCGGTGAAGCGGAAGTCATGATCGGACGAATCGAAACCGGCGCCAAGGCCAGCGGCGATGCCCGCGCCTCGGTCGCGCAGATCGAAAGCACGATCACCAATGTCGGCACGCTGGTGGAAGAGGTGGACAAGCAAAACGATGTCATCGCCCGGTCAACCGGCACCATCAGCAGTCACGTCGACAAGGTGCAGCGGGTGCTGACCGGTTTCGATATTGCCGCGCGCAGCAACGAAGACCAGCTTCACGGCGCCCATCGCAAGATGGAAGAGCTGGAAATCACCGCTTCGGAAATGTTCGACCGGATTGTCAACGCAGGCCTCAGCCCCGAAGACAGCGCGATGGTGGCCCAGGCGCAGGCGATGATGCAGGAAATCTCAGCCCATACCGAAGCCGCGCTGGCGCGGGGCGCGGTCACGGTGTCGGCGCTGTTCGATACCGAATACCAGCCCGTACCCGGCACCAATCCGCAGCTTTTCCGCACCCGCCTGACCGATTGGGCCCATGCCGAATGGCGCCCCTTCCTCGACCGCGCGAGGGCGAGCGATCCCCGCGTTCTGGCCGCCGCCTGCACCGACATGAACGGCTTTTTGCCGACCCACCTGACCGACCGGTCCCGCACCCCGACAGGGGACATCAATCACGACACGCAATTTTGCCGCAACGGGCGCATCATGCTCGAAGCCATCGACCGCAAGGCCAAGGTGTCAAACGCCCCCTACATGATGGCGGTCTATCGCCAGGAGGGCGATGGGCAGACCTATCACGTGGTCCGCAACGTCTATGTCCCGCTGATCATCGGCGGGCGGCGCTGGGGCGATTTCGAGCTGGCGTATAGCTTCGATTGATCTGGCAGCGTTCGGCCCATGTTCCACGTGAAACACAGGCCAAACGCGCCTCTAGAACGACCTAAGGGGGGGCAAGCGCGACCTAGGAGGGGTCTAGATTGACCTAGACCGGCTCAAAAACCGCCTGCCTCAGCCCGGATTGCGC
The DNA here is from genome assembly GCF_056495765.1 of Erythrobacter sp. 'gip.4 top 5'. Lineage (NCBI taxonomy): Bacteria > Pseudomonadati > Pseudomonadota > Alphaproteobacteria > Sphingomonadales > Erythrobacteraceae > Erythrobacter > Erythrobacter sp. 'gip.4 top 5'. The sequence goes on from NZ_CP200270.1 coordinate 2,092,774, forward strand.
CGCGCCATGAAGGCGAGCCGTTCAAACAGCATGATGTCCTGCTCGTTCTTCAGCAGCGCGCCATGCAGCGGCGGGATCGCGCTGGCCGGGTTGCTGTTTTGCAAAACCTCCAGCGGCATATCCTCGTTCAGCAGCAGCTTGAGCCAGTCGAGCAATTCGCTGGTCGAGGGCTTCTTCTTCAGGCCGGGCACTTCGCGCAAGTCGTAGAAGATATCCATCGCCTTCTTGACCAGGATCTTCTGGATGCCGGGGAAGTGCACATCGATGATCTCCTGCATCGTGTCACGATCCGGGAACTTGATATAATGGAAAAAACACCGGCGTAGGAAAGCGTCGGGCAGTTCTTTTTCGTTGTTCGACGTGATGACGACGATCGGGCGTTCCTTGGCCTCGATCCGCTCCTGTGTTTCGTAAACGTCGAAGCTCATGCGGTCGAGCTCCTGCAACAGGTCGTTGGGAAACTCGATATCGGCCTTGTCGATTTCGTCGATCAGCAGCACGGGAAGCTGAGGCGCAGTGAAGGCTTCCCACAGTTTGCCTTTCTTGATGTAGTTGCGGATGTCGTGGACGCGTTCCTCGCCCAGCTGGCCGTCGCGCAGGCGGGCGACCGCATCATATTCATACAGGCCCTGATGCGCCTTGGTGGTGGACTTGACGTTCCATTCGATCAGCGGGGCGCCCAGCGCCTTGGAAATCTCATGCGCCAGCACGGTCTTGCCGGTGCCCGGTTCGCCCTTCACCAGCAAGGGGCGGCGCAGCATCACGGCGGCATTGACCGCGACCTTGAGGTCTTCGGTCGCAATATAGGCCTTGGTGCCTTCGAAACGCTGTTGATCGGACATCGGGTTTCCTTGTGAGACTGATCCTTATGCCGAAGCGATAAGGAACCCCCGGCAGTGACGCAAGGGGGTGGCGGATGGGCCTTCAGCGCGCCAGCAGCAAAATCCGCTGGGAGAGCGCTTGCAGTTTGCCTTCATCAAGCACCGCATCCGCGTTGTTCCAGCCCAGCGTCAGCACATGATCGCGCCCCGCCTTGTCGGTAAGCAGCCACGTCAGATTGAGCACGCCGGGTTCGCTGCCGCCCTTGTAGCCGATATAGTCCCAATTGGCCTTTATCTCCTGCGTTGCCGAAGGATTGATCGCCATGATGTCGAATAGTTTGGCGTCAGCAGTGCGGCGCATATGGGCGAACAGCTTTGCAAGGTCTGCCGGCGAGGCGAACCATTCAATGTCGAGCGCCTTGGGCCCATTACCAAAGGCGGCATTGATCTGATCGAGCGAGGGGTCTTCCAAAGACAGTGCAGATGCGACATCCGCCATCGACGCAGCGATACCACTGCGCCAGGCCGCTCTCGTTTCATCATCACTGGCTTTGAGAAGAAACAATTCGCGCGTGGTCAGAAACGGATCGTTAGCGCCCGGATCGCTATGGCCACTATCCCCCATCAGCTTGAGAATGCGATCCTGACCAAGCACCTTTATCAGTTGGTCGGTCGCGGTGTTGTCACTGATCGAAATCATCAGGCTGGCGAGCGTGTGCAGTGTCACCGGCGCGCTCTTGGGCCAGTCCTGCAACTGGCCGCTGGGATAGCTTTTCTCGGTCAGCGGCACGACATCGGTCCATTGCCGGCGCCCGGCCCTCACGTCTTCAGCCAGCGCGGCGAGGACATAGAGCTTGAAGGTTGATCCCAGCGCGAGGGACGTGTCCGTACCCATGCTGATAACCGGTTCGCCGCCATCGAGCGGGCCGAACCATGCGGCGACGCTTCCCGGCAGCGCGGCAAGATCGGCGGCAATTTTTTCCGCTGTATCGTCAGCGATCACAAGCGCCTCGACCGAGGTGAAGCGTAATTCGTTGATCCGGTGGTCCTGCGCCGGATCAATGGCAATCCCGCCTTTGGCAATGCCGCGTGCGAACCGGATTTCCAGGGTGGCGCGCGTGCCGTCGCGCGGGGCGAGCAGAGCGACAGCCTCGGCTGAGCCGAATTGCGCGGTCAGGCTGGCGCTCAGCGCCTTGATCTGTGCATCGGCCACGGCGGCGCGGAAGCCGGGTGTGAAAATATCGGCGGGCTCCACTTTGCTGTTCAGCAAAGCCACAACCTGATCGGCGCGCGTCTCCATCGGGCTGATTTGGGCGGTCATGGTTGGCTCTTCCTGCTGCGCCGCTGCCGGTCCGCCAGAAAGGGTGGTGGTCACAAGGGCAAGCGCAAGCAAGGCGGTGCGGATCATGGTGTGGTCACTCCATCGCAGGCAAAAGGTCTAACCCCGCGCCGCCGCGCCCAGGCAGACGAAGGCGAGCTGTCCCGCCAGCATCAACGCGGTGGCGACCTGCCAGCCTTGGCCGGCATCCTTCATCCCCCGCTCCCACGTCCATGAGGCAAGACCCACCGTCACAGCCACAGACAGCCCGATTGTCACCCAACCGGGCCGGTTGATCAGCACCACGAAAAGCGCAAACAGCGCCCCCATCTGCGCCAGCAGCGCGCCTGCAAACCACGCGATCGGGATGGGGCGATAGGACGCGTCCGGCATGATTGAATCCGGCAAGGCGCTGTCCGGGCGAGACACGCGCCGGTCGCCCGCCATGATGTCTTCTTTGCGCGGATCGGGATACTGGCGGTCAGGCATCAATCAGATCGCGGTCAATCTCGCCGGCGCGGTTCTGGATGAAATTGAAACGGTGTTCGGGGTTGCGGCCCATCAGCTCGTCCACCAGACGCGCCACGCCGGCCCGGCCTTCAAACTCCTGTGGCAGGGTGATGCGGATCAGCCCGCGGGTTTCGGGCGCCATCGTGGTTTCGCGCAATTGCTGCGGGTTCATCTCACCCAGGCCCTTGAAGCGGGCGATCTCGACCTTCTTGCCCTTGAACACGGTCGCTTCCAGCTGCGTCCGCGCAGCCTCGTCACGGGCATAGCGGCTCTCCTTGCCCGCGGTCAGCCGATAGAGCGGCGGCTGGGCCAGAAACAGATGACCCTTGCGCACAATGTCAGGCATTTCCTGAAAGAAGAACGTCATCAGCAGCGTGGCGATGTGCGCACCGTCCACGTCCGCGTCGGTCATGATGATGATGCGGTCATACCGCAGATGGGCGGCATCACAGTCCTTGCGGGTGCCGCAGCCGAGCGCCAGCGCCAGATCGGCGATTTCGCTGTTGGCGCGGATCTTGTCGGCAGTGGCGCTCGCGACGTTGAGGATCTTGCCCCGGATCGGCAGGATCGCCTGGCTCTTGCGATCGCGTGCCTGCTTGGCGCTGCCGCCCGCGCTGTCGCCTTCGACGATGAACAGTTCGGTTTCGCGGGTCCCTTCGCCGCTGCAATCGGTCAGCTTGCCCGGCAGGCGCAGTTTCTTGGCGTTGGTCGCCGTCTTGCGCTTGATCTCGCGCTCGGCTTTCCGCTTCAAGCGCTCATCCATGCGCTCCATCACTTCGCCCAGCAGCGCCTTGCCGCGGTCCATATTGTCAGTGAGGAACAAGTCGAACTGGTCGCGCACCGCGTTTTCGACAATGCGGGCGGCCTCGGGCGAGGTCAGGCGGTCTTTGGTCTGCGACTGGAACTGCGGATCGCGGATGAAGACGGACAGCATCACTTCTGCGCCCGTCATCACGTCATCGGCGGTCAGATCCTTGGCCTTCTTGGCGCCGACCAGTTCTCCGAAGGCACGAAGGCCGCGGGTCAGCGCGGTGCGCAAGCCTTGTTCGTGGGTGCCGCCATCGGGCGTGGGCACGGTGTTGCAATACCAGCTTGTCGCCCCGTCGGAATAAAGCGGCCAGGCAATCGCCCATTCGACCCGGCCTTGGCCTAGCCCGTCGATCTGCGGAAACTCCTGCATCCCGGTGAAGGGCTGCGCGGTGACACATTCGCGCGCGCCAATCTGTTCGGCCAAGTGATCGGCAAGGCCGCCGGGGAACTTGAAGGTCGCCTCGGCAGGCACGTCCTCGCTCGCCAGCGAGGCGGCGCATTTCCAGCGGATCTCCACGCCGGCAAACAGGTAAGCCTTTGACCGTGCCAGCTTGAACAACCGCTTGGGATTGAACTTGCGATCGCCGAAAATCTCCTCGTCGGGGACGAAGCTGACCGTGGTACCGCGCCGGTTGGGCGTGGGGCCGAGATTCTGGATCTTGCCTTGCGTGATCCCGCGGGAGAACTCCTGCGCGTAGAGCTGCTTGTCCCGCGCCACTTCCACCCGCGTATGGACAGACAGCGCATTGACCACGCTGATACCCACGCCGTGCAGCCCGCCGCTGGTGGCGTAGGCCTTGCCTGAAAACTTGCCGCCCGAGTGCAGCGTCGACAGGATCACTTCCAGCGTCGATTTGCCCGGAAACTTGGGATGCTCGTCAACCGGAATGCCGCGGCCATTATCCGCGATGCTGAGGCGGTTGCCTTCTTCCAGCTTCACTTCGATCCGCGTCGCATGACCCGCCACTGCTTCGTCCATCGCATTGTCGAGCACTTCGGCGGCGAGGTGATGAAAGGCGCGGTCATCCGTGCCGCCGATATACATGCCGGGGCGACGGCGGACCGGTTCCAGCCCTTCAAGCACCTCGATCGACGCGGCGTTGTAATCACCGCTCGATGTGGGGGTATTGGCGAAGAGATCTTCGGGGGTGGTATCAGCCATGGGCGGGTTATAAGCTCTCAGCGCACGCCCTCACAAGCCACCCCCGGTTGTTTTACTCAACGACCGAAACCAGTTGGAGCCGGATCGACCGATGTGATCTCGCCGCCGCGCACTTCGCGCACCTCAAGCGCGCGTTCCACCACGCCGTTGCGGCCAAAACGGAACGCGCCATCGACGCCCAGGAAACCGCCCCGGTCATAAAGTTCACCCTTGGGAAAGGGCGTGCCGACTTTCCAATCGCGCGCAACGCGCAAGGTCAGCAGCACCGCGTCATAACCCAGCGTCGCTGCCCGATACGGCTGTCCGCCGAAGCGTGCGGCATAGCTTTCGGCAAAGCGCCGGTAGCGCTGGTCCGAAACGGCCGCGAACAGCGCGCCATCCATTGCCGGTGCGCGGGCGAGGGTCGCATCGCCGCTCCACAAGTCGGTGCCGAGGATCCGCGCACGGTTGCGCGCGCCCCGTTGCAATTCGTCCGCCGCATCAATAGTCAGCCTTGCGCTGTCGGCGATCAGCACGGTGTCATAGCCGCCTGCCGCCCGCAGCCGCGCTGCTGCGCTGACGATCGAGGTGTTGCCGCGGGCATAGGTCTGCCTGCCAGCAATCGCGCCGCCATAATCGCGCAACGCGTTCTCCAAGGCTGAGACAGCGCGCGTGCCGTAGTCCCCTTCTGGTGCCAGCACGGCAAAGCGTGTCGCGCCGCGACCGCGCGCGAATTCGACCGAGCGGCGGATCGATTGTTCGGGCATGTGACCAATCACGAACACATCCGGACTGGCGACCGAAGGATCATTGGCAAAGGCGATGACCGGCACTCCGACAGGCCGCGCCGCCGCCTGCACCGCAGGCACGGCGTCAGCGGTGAGCGGTCCCAGGATCAGCGCATTGCCATCGGCAACTGCTTTGCGCGCCGCTGTCGCGATACCGGAGGAGGTGTCGTAGGTGGTGATCCGCAGATTATCGGCGGAGGTATCCAACAGCGCCATGGTGGTCGCATTGGCAATGGCCTGACCAACCGCGCCGGTATCGCCTGTCATCGGTACTAGCAGTGCAATGCGGTGGCGGCCGGTATCGGTCGGCAGCGCCGTTGCGGACGGTTCAGGCGCAGGCGCGGGTGGCAAAGCCGGGCGCGCCACATCGCCTTTCGGGATCACCTGACAGCCCGCCGCCAGCATCGCCGCACCAGCAAGCGCAAGATTACGCCCCGTCAGCCAGCCCGCCGCAGACCCAAGGCCTGCCGCCCAATCCCATGTGTTCGAAAGCTTCATTCTTGCCGACCCCTCAGTCGTGCTCCATGGACGTGGCGATGACCGTGGAGCTTCCATCACTTCCCGCAAACATTCCCGAGGCGGGGCTGTATATCGTCGCCACGCCGATTGGCAATCTTGGCGACATCACATTGCGGGCATTGCATGTCTTACAAGGCGCTGCCGTGATCGCCTGCGAGGATACGCGGGTCACAGGCAAGCTGTTGAAACATTACGGGATCAAGGCGCGGCTCCAGCGGCTTGACGATCATGCCCCGCCCGAAGTGCGCGCCCGGATCATCGACGAAGCGAGGGGGGCGCCGGTTGCGCTGGTTAGCGATGCGGGCACGCCGCTGATCTCCGACCCCGGCTACCGACTGGTGCGCGAAGCCCGCGACGCCGGGATCAACGTCATCAGCATCCCCGGCCCCTGCGCCGCCGTATCGGCGCTGTCGATCGCTGGTCTGCCCAGCGATCGCTTCCTGTTTGCAGGCTTCTTGCCGGCCAAGGACAAGGCGCGGGGCGAAACACTGGCAGGGTTGGCTCCTGTCGCGGCGACGCTGGTGTTCTATGAAACCGCGCCGCGGCTTGAACGCTCTTTGCTTGCCATTGCCGAATTGTGGCCGGACCGCGAAGTCGCCGTCGCGCGCGAATTGACCAAGATGCACGAAGAATGCCGGTCTGGCACCGCTTCCAGCCTTGCTGCGCATTACGCCGCGCACCCACCCAAGGGAGAAATCGTGCTGCTGATCGGCCCGCCGACCGAGGCCGAGGCTCCGGTTCTGGATGCCGATGAGATGCTGCGCGCCGCACTGGCCGATGCCGGGCCGGGCAAGGCGGCGGGCATCGTGTCCAAGGCGACCGGGATCGACCGCGCGACGCTGTATTCTCGCGCTCTGGAATTGAAGGGCGAATGAACCCGCGCACGCCCAGGCAACGGCAAGAGGCTGACCGGCGCGGACGCGAAGGCGAGGCCGAGGCGGCGATGTTCCTGGCCCAGCAAGGCTGGCGCATCGTGGCTGAACGCGTCAAGACCAAAGCGGGCGAAATCGATCTTATCGCCAAGCGCACCGGGCTTGTCGCCTTTGTCGAAGTCAAATGGCGCGCGCGTGCCGCCAGTCTGGGCGATGCCATCGACGAACGCCGCCTTGCCCGCGTGGCCGCAGCGGTCGCCATCGTGTGGCAGGATTACGCGACGAACGGCGAAGACATCCGCATCGACGTGATCCTGCTTGCGCCCGGCCACAAGCCGACCCACATCGAAAATGCCTGGATGCCCTTCGGCTGATCCCCCCACGGAGTTGAACCCATGACCTTGCGCGTCGCTGTCCAGATGGACCCCATCGACACCATCAATATCGCAGGCGACAGCTCCTTTGCGCTGATGCTGGCCGCGCAGGCACGCGGCCATGCGCTGTATGAATATCACGTCGAAAGCCTGACGCTTGACGCAGAGGATCGCCTGTTCGCCCATGCTTACCCGGTCACGGTGCAGCGCGTTGTGGGCGATCATTTCACCCGCAGGGAACAGGCTCGGCTCGATCTTGGCAAGGATATCGATGTGGTGCTGATGCGGCAGGATCCGCCGTTTCACATGGGCTACATCACCGCCACGCATATGCTCGAACGGATCAGCGATGAAACGCTGGTGGTCAACGATCCCGCGAATGTCCGCAATGCGCCCGAAAAGGTAATGGTGCTGAACTACCGCCAGTTCATGCCACCCACTCTCGTGACGCGCTCGGTGGACGAAGTGCGGCGCTTCATGGCGCAGCATGGCGCGATTGTGGTCAAACCGATCCACGGCAATGGCGGCAAGGCGATTTTCCGCATTGGCGAAAATGCCGAAAATCTCACGGCGCTGTTCGAGGTGTTCAACCAGACCTGGCCCGAACCGCACATGGTCCAGCCTTTCCTTCCCGAAGTGGCCGAGGGCGACAAACGCATCGTACTGATCGATGGCGAAGTAGCAGGCGCAATCAACCGCGTGCCGGGAGAAGGCGAGTTCCGCTCCAACTTGGCGATGGGCGGATCGGCGCAGGCGACCCAGTTGACGCCGCGCGAAAGCGAGATTTGCGCGGCGCTCGGCCCGGATCTGAAACGGCTCGGCCTCACCTTTGTTGGCATCGACGTGATCGGCGGTAAATGGCTGACGGAAATCAACGTGACCTCACCCACCGGCATCGTGGCAATTGACCGCTTCAACAACACTGATACGGCGGGCATGATCTGGGATGCGATCGAACGGCGACTGGCCGAACGTCGCACCGCCGCCTGACCCATCAATCGGAATAGCCGCATCCATGACCGAATTCCTGCTCGAACTGCTCAACAAAGGCGGCTATTTCGGCATTTTCCTGCTGATGATGGCCGAAAATGTGTTCCCGCCGATCCCGTCCGAGGTGATTATGGGCGGGGCCGGCGTGCTGGTTGCACGGGGCGAAATGACCTTCGGCGCGGTCTGGATCGTCGCCACGCTGGGCACGGTAGTCGGCAACCTGTTCTGGTACTGGATCGGCGGGCGCTGGAGCGAGGAACAGCTCAAGGCGATCATCGACCGTTGGGGCCGCTGGCTGACGTTCGAGTGGGACGAATTCACCAAAGCGCGCAATATCTTCCGCAAGTACGGTGATGGGATTGTCTTTGCCCTGCGGTTCTCCCCGATCTTGCGCACTATCGTTTCGCTGCCGGCCGGATTGGCGCACATGAAGCTGTGGCGCTTTTGCCTGTTTACCTTCCTTGGCTCGGGCGTATGGAACGCGATCCTGATCTTCGGCGGGAAGGCCATCGAACCGCTGGTCGAACGGTTTGAAAGTTTCGCGGGTTACGGGATCGTCGTCTTCGTGCTCGCAGGCGTAGCATTCTACGTTTACCGCGTGGTCACATGGAAGCCTGTGAAAGCGCATGAGGCGGATGATCGAGCCTGAGGCCTATCAGCCGCGCGGATGCGCTTTGCGGTAATTTTCTAGCAGGCTGGCCGCATCGACACGGGTGTAAATTTGAGTCGACCCGAGCGATACGTGGCCAAGCAATTCCTGCAAACTTCGGAGATCCGCGCCCGCACTCAGGAGATGTGTGGCGAAGGAATGCCGCAGGGCGTGGGGCGTTGCGGTGTCCGGCAGGCCGAGCGCGCGACGCGCCTGCGCCATCACCCGCTGCACCATTGCCGGTGACAGCGGCCCGCCCTTGGCCCCGCGAAACAGTGGTTCGTCGGGCATGATGGGCCAGGGACACAGGCGCGCATATTCAGCGACGGCCGCGCGCGTGATCGGCAGCACGGGCACCACGCGGGGTTTCCCACCCTTGCCGATGACGCGCAGCACCTCACCCAAAGCCGCCTCGCGCCCTGTCAGCGAAAGCGCCTCTGCGATGCGCAGGCCGGAACCATACATCAGCAGCAGCACCGCCCGGTCGCGTGCGCCAATCCAATCGTCAGCCGCCAGCGCATCGACCAGTTCGGTCAGGTTCACCGCTTCGTCCGGCGTAACGGGACGCGGCAGGCCCTTCTTGATGCGTGGGCCGCGCAGGCGCGGGGCGGCGGGTTCGGGATCGCCCGCCTGCACGCGGGCAAAAGCGATGAACACCTTGAGCGCCGAAAGCTCGCGCGCGGTGCTGGCATTGCCCAGGCCTTCGGCGCGGCGCGTGGCAAGATGAGCGCGCAGGGCGTGCGCTTCGGTGCGGGCGACCGCGGGCCAATCGCCTAGCTGGTTGGCGATCACCAGACGTTCGGCTGCCGCAACATAGGCGCGTACCGTGTGGGGCGAACGGCGGCGATTGTCGGCAAGGTATGCGCGCCATTGCGCAATCAGCGCGGCAAACGCGCTCATGCGGCAACCAAAGTATCGGCCACCAGTTCAGCCAGCAGTGCATCGAGCAGCCCCCGGCCCGGAGGCGCAACCCCGATCCGCGTTCCCTCGGCCCATACCAGACCAAGGCTCTGCAAGCGGGCGAGGGCGGCTTCATCCACCAATCCCGCCCGCGCTAATCCGAACCGTTCGCCCATCACGGCAAGATCAACGCCTTCGGTCAGACGCAGGCCCATCAGCAGCGCTTCAGCCGCCTGTTCAGGCACCGGCAACACGCGGGCTTGCGCGATGCCGTCACCCTGCCGGCCGACCGCAGTGAGGAAGTTCTCGGGCTTTTTGTGCCGCTCTGTCGCCATCCCGCCGCGCCGTCCATGCGCGCCGGGGCCAATCCCGGCGTAATCCTGATAGCGCCAATAAGCGAGGTTGTGACGGCTTTGCTCGCCGCTGCGGGCATGATTGCTCGTTTCATAAGCCGGCAGCCCTGAAGCGCCCGTGAGCGCCTGCGTGATATCGAACAAATCTGCCGCCGCATCATTATCCAAAGGCACCAAACGCCCGCGTCGCACATCGGTGGCAAAGCGCGTGCCGGGTTCAATCGTTAACTGATAAAGCGACAGATGTCCGGTACCAAAGCCAAGCGCGCGGGTCAGACGATCATGCCACAATTCAGGCGTGTGTCCGGGCAGGGCATAGATCAGGTCGAAACTGACCCGCTGGAAGTGCGCCTGCGCGGTGTCGAGCGCCTCCAGCGCCTCCTTGGCACCATGCAGCCGCCCCAAAAATTGCAGTTCGGCATCATCAAGTGACTGCACGCCGAGCGACACGCGGTTGATCCCCGCAGCGGCCAAGGCGGCAAACTTCGCGGTCTCGACCGACGAAGGGTTGGCTTCCAGCGTAATCTCGATCTCAGGATCGAAGCCCCACAACCGTTCGGCCTCTGCCAGTAGCGCGGCGACCAGCGCGGGCGGCATCAGCGATGGCGTGCCGCCGCCAAAGAAGATCGAGGTCAGCACCTCGCCCCCGGCAAGCGCCGCCTCGGTGCGCATGTCGGCTATCAAGGCCGCCTGCCACGCGGCCACGTCGACGCCATCGCGCACGTGCGAATTGAAGTCGCAATAGGGGCATTTCTTGGCGCAAAACGGCCAGTGAATATAAAGCGCGCGCGCCACAGGTCCGGTTTCAGCCTCGCTTAATAATCGTGGAATAGATTGTCGTAATGCGCCGTTTTAGCCTTGGATCCCGCATTGCCCAAGCTTTTGCTGTCATGCTGGTCATCACGGCTGTTCCCGCTCATCCGCAAGCCTCGCACTACCCCGATCCGGTGGAGCGCGATTTTTTGAGGGCGCACAATATCGCCCGCGTTGATGCTGGCGCGCCGATGCTGGTGTGGAGCGATCGCCTTGCCCGCGACGCGCAAGGCTGGGCCGATACGCTTGCTGCGCGCAATCTGTACCAGCACGCCGCACCCGAACAGCGCAAGGGACAGGGCGAAAATCTGTGGCGCGGCACGCGTGGGCGGTGGTCGCCCTGGGAAATGGTGGGTTTCTTCGTTGAGGAAAAGCGCAATTTCCGCCCTGGCGACTTCCCGAATGTCTCGCGCACCGGCCAGTGGAGCGATGTGGGGCACTACACCCAGATCATCTGGCCCGAGACCCGTGAGGTCGGCTGCGCCATCGCCCGGACGCAGGCCGATGAGGTGCTGGTGTGCCGTTACTGGCCGGCCGGCAATGTGTGGGGCCAGCGGGTTGAGGTGGCCCAAGCCCGCTCGCGCCGGTGACTATGGGCCGAACTGTTCGGCGACGAGCTTGGCAAACGCGTCGGCCCGGTGGCTGATGGCGTGTTTTTCCTCCGGCGCGATTTCCGCGAAGGTCTGTTCAGCGCCCGAAGGCACGAACACCGGATCATAGCCAAAGCCCAAAGTCCCACGCGGCGGCCATGTGAGGCTTCCTTCACACCGGCCTTCGTAAATCGCATAATCGCCATCAGGCCATGCGAGCGCGAGCACGCAGTGGAAGGCTGCGGAGCGATCAACATCCGGCCCTTTTTCCGCCAGCAAGCCTTCAACCTTGCCCATCGCCATATACCAATCGCGGCCCGGCGCGCCTTCGAACCACTGCCGCTCGGCCCAGTCGGCGGTGGTGACGCCGGGGCGGCCTCCCAGCGCCGCGACGCTCAGCCCGCTGTCATCCGCCAGCGCCGCCAGCCCCGAAGCTTCCGCTGCGCTGCGCGCTTTCAGCAGCGCGTTCTGGGCAAAGGTGGTGCCGGTTTCAGCCGGTTCGGCAAGGCCGAGCGATCCGGCCGAGAGGCACCTCACCCCGTAAGGCTCAAGCAGCGCGCTAATCTCTTTGAGCTTGCCCGCGTTATGCGTTGCAATCACCAGTGAGCCTTCGACGAGCTTTCTCATTTGCGACGTTTCCCCCGTCTTGGAAGCCCATGCATTGCCAGACACTGCCTGATAAATGCAATGCGATCTTCCCCGATTGGCTGTTTTGGCAAGATGTAGGCCAATTGCCGGCTGGGCTGGACTGCCAGCAAAGTCTGGTTCTCATTCCACAGAACAATGTCATCCCAACGCATACTGACATGGCCGGATTGTTGCGTGATGGAGAAGCCGTCGTCGCTTACACTCAAGCTCATTTCCTCGCGCAGCAAAACATACTCATTAAAGATTTTGCGCGCTTGTCTGGGAATAACAAACCAGCGGGCGAGCAAAGGCAGCAACAATGCCCCGATCAGCGCGCCGATCGCCGCACCGATAATGGCTTCAGGCCTCTCCAATAAGAGCGCAATCACTGAGATCACGCCGGCCAAGACCGCCATGAACGCGGCTAATCGCGGTACCCCTTGAACCGCGATCAATTTTTGAAAAGCAATGAAGGTTTCTTCATCGATGTAGTAGTTTACCGGTTGCAAGGCTCAGCCCTTGGTCGCGTCCAGCTGCGCGGCAAAGATCCGATCACAGCCGATGCGAGCGAGGCGCAGGAGGCGCAGCAACGCTTCCTCGTCGTAAGTCGCGCCTTCGGCGGTTGCCTGAACTTCAGCGATCTTGCCGCCGGTCAGCAGCACGAAATTGCCATCCGCCTCGGCGTTGGAGTCCTCGTCGTAATCCAGATCGAGCACCGGGGTGCCTTTGAAGATGCCGCAAGAAATGCCAGCAACCTGCGCAGTGATCGGATCATGCTTGATATCGCCCGAGGCCATCAATCCGTTGATCGCCAGTCGCAGCGCGATCCACGCGCCCGAAATTGCCGCTGTACGAGTGCCGCCATCGGCCTGAATGACGTCACAATCGAGCGTGATCTGCCGTTCGCCCAGCTTCTGCAGATCTACCACAGCGCGCAAAGAACGCCCGATAAGCCGCTGAATTTCCTGTGTCCGGCCCGATTGCTTGCCCTTGGCTGCCTCGCGCTGGCCGCGGGTGTGGGTCGCGCGCGGGAGCATCGAATACTCGCCCGTCACCCAGCCTTCGCCCTTGCCGCGCAGCCAGGGCGGCACGCCGCGTTCGACGCTGGCGGTGCACAGCACCTTGGTGTCACCAAACCCGATCAGCACTGATCCTTCGGCGTGGCGGGTAAAGCCGGTTTCAATCGTGATGGCGCGCATTTCATCGGGCGCGCGTCCTGAAGGGCGCATGAAGGTCTCCGTTGGCAAGATGGGGCCAATAGGCGCGGGCCACTTGCCGCCGCAAGCGCAAAGACTACACATACACAGATGACCGCGCTCCCCGTCACCGAACTCACTGCCCGCGCCCGCGAGATTTTCCGCCGGGTGGTGGAGGAATATATCGACAGCGGGCAGCCGGTGGGGTCGAAGACGTTGGCGGCGGACGGCACGTTGAATCTTTCGCCTGCCTCGATCCGCTCGGTGCTATCCGATTTAGAGTCAGCCGGCTTGCTCGCCGCGCCGCATACCAGCGCGGGGCGATTGCCGACCGATGCGGGCCTGCGCATCTTTGTCGATGGCATGATGCGCGTGGCCGAGCCGACGATGCAGGAAAAGGCGGCGATCGAAGCGCGGCTGGCGGAAGCGGGGCCGGTCGAAGCTGCCCTGAAGCAGGCGAGCGCAATCCTTTCCGATCTGTCAGGCGCCGCGGGTATGGTGCTGGTCGCGCCGCGTGAGCAGCGGCTGGCCCAGTTCAGCCTTGTCGATCTGGGGCAGGGCCGGGCGCTCGCCGTGTTGGTGGGCGAGGACGGCGGGGTGGAAAACCGCATTGTCACGATCGGGGGCGCGCTGAACCCAAGCGCGCTGGATCAGGCCAGCAATTACGTGACGGCGCGGCTTGCAGGCCGGACGCTGGTTGAAGCGGCGCAAGCGATGCGGACCGAGATCAATGCCGGGCAATCGCAGCTTGACGATGCTTCACGCGATTTGGTCGAGCGCGGGCTTGCCGTGTGGAGCCAGGATGCGGCGGCCCGCCCCGTCCTGATCGTGCGCGGTGCGGCCAACCTGCTCGATGAAAGCGCGCTCGGCGATATCGAGCGGGTGCGCAGTCTGCTCGAAGATCTCGAAAACAAGCAGTCCGTGGCCGAGCTTCTCGATTCGGCGCGGGAGGCGGATGCAACGCGCATTTTCATCGGTTCGGAAAACCGCCTGTTTGCGCTTTCGGGCTCCAGCGTTATCGCCTCTCCCTACCGTGATCGCGAAGGCCGGGTGGTCGGCGTGCTGGGAGTGATCGGCCCCACGCGGTTGAATTACGCGCGGGTTGTCCCCATGGTGGATATGACCGCCCGCTCCCTGGGCAAGCTCATCGCTTGAATGGAAAGCCAAGACAATCATGATGACGAATGACAAGCCGCTCGATCAGGCGGCCGAAGACGAATTGAAGGGCGTGCCCGAGGAACTGCGCGAAGGCGGAGATGCCGATGATCAGATGGCCGAAGCGCTTGAATCGTTGCGGAATGATCTTGATGCGGCGAGGCAGGAGGTGCTTTACGCGCAGGCCGAAACGCAAAACGTGCGCCGGCGCCTGGAGCGCGAAAAGGACGAAGCGCGCGCCTACGCCGCGACCGGTTTTGCCCGCGATATCCTGAGCGTGGCCGATAATCTGGCCCGCGCGGTGCAGGCAATCCCGGAAAGCCTGCGTGCTGATGACAGCATGAAGGGTCTTGTGGCCGGGATAGAGGCAACGGGGCGCGAATTGGAAAAGGTTTTTGCCAGCCACGGCATCACGCGCATCGCTGCGGTGGGCCTGCCGCTCGATCCGAACCAGCATCAGGCCATGCTTGAAGTCCCCACAAGCGAACAGGAGCCCGGCACCGTGGTTTCCGAAATGCAGGCGGGCTGGATGATCAAGGATCGATTGCTGCGGGCTGCCATGGTGGCGGTGGCAAAGTCGGTCGATTGACGCGGTGAATGCCACCGCTCGCACGGTGGGCGGTGGAACATCACGGCTTTTGTCCGGTTAATTCCTTGTGTTTTCAACAAGGAGTTTTTTCATGACAAACCGTCTCAAGATCGCCGCCCTAACGCTCACCGCCAGTCTTGGCCTTGGCGCGTGCGCCGGCAACTATGCTGGCGAAGGTGCGTTGGGTGGCGCGCTTGCTGGAGCGGCAGGCACTGCCGTGACCGGTGGTGATGTTGCGACCGGCGCAGCCGTGGGTGCCGCAGTGGGCGGTGCCGGTGGATCGCTGATCCGGAAGAATGGAAACTGCTACCGCGTGGACAACCGTGGCCGTGAACGCCGTGTTCGCTGCCGCTAATTTCTCGCGTCAGGCGCGCTTGAACGGCAAGATCGCCTGATAAGCTAACAACGACGGCGCGCCCGCAACGGGCGCGCCGTTTTGCATTAAAAACGTATGCCGCACGATTTCGGCCTGCTGCTCGATGCCATAGCGCCCAAGCTTCCACCCTGGCCGCAAGGCGTAGTCGTAGCGACACCAAGGATGGCGGTGCAGGACTAGGTACCAGCGCCCAAGCATTTGCGATTGCCACACGTGCGTCATCTCGTGGATGAAATGCGCTTGCAGGTGCAGTGGCGCAGCGGAAAAATCATCGCAGTAATGCGCAGCGCTCGGATGAAAGTGCAGATGGCCCATGGGCGCCATCGTCACCCCGCGCGGTTGCAACGGGAAAAACTTTCGCCGCTTCACCATCACGGTCGCATATTCGACAGCCTCACCAAAAACGCTACGAGCCAGCGCGATCTCACCCTGCGTTAACAGGCGTTCGCCGCCTACCGGGCAGGCGCCGTGCAGCACAGCAGCCGACCCGGTGGGCGCCGGGTCATGCAGCATTAGCGTTCTTCGCCTGCAGCGCGCACCGGGGCGTCTACGGTCGCGGTGGTCCCATTCGACAACGTCAGCGTGACAGTGGCAGATGCGCCCACCTGCAGCACATCCGTCGGTTCCATCGCCATTACGTGAAGACCGCCCGGCGCAAAGGTCACAGGCGTTCCTGCAACAAGCGGCACGGCGTCAGCCATCTTCATCTGCATGGTGCCAGCGCTTTCAGCATAGTCATGAATCATCGTCATCCCTGCGCCCTCAACCTCCACGCGCGTGAGAGTTACAGGCGCATCTCCGCTGTAGGAAAGATCGAAATAGACTGCCGCCGGGTTTCCCGCGACCGGGGCCAGCACGATGCGCGGGTTGCTCACAGCTAGGCCGGCTGCTGCCGCTTCGCTGGCGGGTTCATTGGATGTTTCGGAACAGGCGGAGAGGCCCGCCACGCTGGCGCATAGGAATATCGCCATGGCGGCATTGGGTAACTTGATCACGATAAAGGATCTCCGTTGTGGATTATGCCGGAAAACTAGGGCGTGCGATCTCTTGTGCCAAGCGAAACCACACCTATATCGCGTTCACAAACGAGCCGCCAAAGCGCCTTGCCCGGATCGGGGAGGCCTACCGGCGCGGTGTCCAACAATTGTCCTATGGATGGGGTAAAAATGGCTAAAGTTATCGGTATCGACCTCGGCACCACCAATTCCTGCGTTGCTGTCATGGATGGCGGCAAGCCCAAGGTCATCGAAAATTCCGAAGGCGCGCGCACGACGCCCTCGATCGTCGCTTTCACCAAAGATGGCCAGCGCCTGATCGGGCAGCCGGCCAAGCGTCAGGCGGTTACCAACCCCGACAACACCCTTTTCGCGATCAAGCGCCTGATCGGCCGCCGGTTTGAAGATCCGCTGACCAAGAAGGACATGGGCCTCGTCCCCTACACCATCACCAAGGGCAAGAATGGCGATGCCTGGGTCAAGGCCGGCGAGGAAGAATACAGCCCGTCGCAGGTTTCCGCCTTCATTCTGCAGAAGATGAAGGAAACCGCCGAAAGCTATCTTGGCGAGACCGTGACGCAGGCCGTCATCACCGTGCCGGCTTACTTCAACGACGCTCAGCGTCAGGCCACTAAGGATGCCGGCCTGATTGCCGGTCTTGAAGTCCTGCGCATCATCAACGAGCCGACCGCGGCGGCGCTCGCCTATGGAATGGACAAGGATGATGGCAAGACCATCGCCGTCTATGACCTTGGCGGCGGCACCTTCGACGTGTCGATCCTTGAAATCGGCGATGGCGTATTTGAAGTGAAGTCGACCAACGGGGACACCTTCCTTGGCGGTGAAGACTTCGACAATGCGATCGTCGAGTTCCTGGCCGATGCCTTCAAGAAGAAGGAAGGCATGGACCTCAAGACCGACAAGCTTGCGCTGCAACGTCTGAAGGAAGCGGCAGAAAAGGCCAAGATCGAGCTTTCGAGCGCGGCCACTACCGAAATCAACCTGCCCTTTATCACCGCACGCATGGAAGGTGGCAGCACCACCCCGTTGCATTTGGTGGAAACCATCACCCGCGCCGATCTGGAAAAGATGGTCGACGGGCTGATCCAGCGCACGCTTGACCCTTGCAAGAAGGCGTTGGCCGATGCCGGCATTTCCAAGGATCAGGTCGATGAAGTGATCCTCGTTGGCGGCATGACCCGTATGCCCCGCGTGCGCGAAGTGGTGGAGCAGTTCTTCGGCTCCAAGCCCCATACCGGCGTAAACCCGGATGAAGTCGTTGCCATGGGCGCGGCCATTCAGGCCGGCGTTTTGCAGGGCGATGTGAAGGACGTGCTGCTGCTTGACGTGACCCCGCTTTCGCTGGGCATCGAAACGCTGGGCGGCGTGTTCACGCGCATGATTGATCGCAACACCACCATCCCGACCAAGAAGACCCAGACCTATTCGACTGCCGAAGACAATCAGAACGCGGTAACGATCAAGGTCTATCAGGGCGAACGCGAGATGGCGGCCGATAACAAGATCCTCGGCAATTTCGACCTGATCGGTATCCCGCCGGCCCCTCGCGGCGTGCCGCAGATCGAAGTGACCTTCGACATCGACGCCAATGGCATTGTGTCCGTGGCGGCGAAGGACAAGGGCACCGGCAAGGAGCAGACGATCAAGATCCAGGCTTCGGGCGGGCTTAGCGACAATGACATCGATCAGATGGTCAAGGACGCCGAGAAGTTTGCCGAAGAGGACAAAAAGCGCCGGGCTTCTGCCGAAGCGCGCAATCAGGCTGACAGCCTGGTGCACGCGACCGAAAAGCAGCTTGAAGAGCATGGCACCAAGATCGACGCTGCGATCAAGACCGAAGTTGAAGAAGCCATCGCGGCGGTCAAGTCTGCGCTTGAAGGCGGCGATGCCGATGACATCAACGCCAAGGCACAGACGCTGACGCAATCGGCCATGAAGATGGGCCAGCAGATCTACGAACAGCAGCAGGCCGCAGGCCCAGATGCTGAAGCAGCCGCTGCCGAGCCCGAAGGCCAGGAAGACGTCGTCGACGCCGAGTTTTCCGAGGTCGACGAAGACAAGAAGGGCTAACGCCTCGATGCAATCCAACGTACCGCCGCAGCGACCGGATCACAGATCCGGCGCGGCGGCGGGCGGTGGGAACGGGGAATAGGTCAAGACCATGTCCAGCGCACAATCCGATTACTACGCCACGCTTGAATGCGCGCGCGATGCCGATGCCGCCGCGCTCAAGAGCGCCTACCGCAAGCTTGCGATGAAGTTTCACCCGGATCGTAATCCGGGCGATGCCGGTGCTGAAGCCAAGTTCAAGGCGATCAGCGAAGCATACGACGTGCTCAAAGACCCGCAAAAGCGCGCCGCCTATGATCGTTACGGCCATGAGGCGTTTACGCAGGGCATGAGTGGCGGCGGAGGCGGCGGCGGGCCTTTTGGCGGTCGCGGCGATTTTGCCGATATCGGCGATATCTTCGAAACCATTTTTGGCGGTGCATTTGGTGGCGGTGCGCAGCGCCCGCAAACGCGGCGCGGCGCGGACCTGCGTTATGATATGCAGGTCACGCTGGAGGAAGCCTTCCACGGCAAATCCACCGAGATCGAGATCGAGGTCAGCCAGGCCTGCGATACCTGCGATGGCAGCGGCGCGACGCCCGGCACCTCGGAGCGCCAATGTAACCTGTGCAACGGCATGGGCAGCGTTCGTGCCAAGCAGGGCCTGTTCGTGATCGAACGTCCGTGCCCCACCTGCAATGGTCGCGGTGCTGTGATCGAGAATCCCTGCCGCGATTGCCGGGGCGAGGGCCGGGTGGACAAGGCCCAGACGCTCCAGATCGATATTCCCGCAGGTGTCGACACCGGCACCCGCATCCGCCTGTCAGGCAAGGGCGAGGCCGGCCAGCGCGGCTCGCCCTCCGGAGATCTCTACATCTTCCTCCACGTCAAACCCCATCAGGTGTTCGAGCGTGAAGGCACCACGCTGGCGACCCGCGTGCCGGTGACCTTTACCACGGCGGCGCTGGGCGGTTTTGTCGAAATCCCCGATCTCGATGGGACGACCAATCGGCTGGAAATCCCGGTCGGGATCCAGTCGGGCAAGCAGCTGCGAATTCGCGGCGCCGGGATGCCGGTGCTGCAAGGGCGCGGCCGGGGTGATCTGGTGGCGGAAATTGTGGTGGAAACGCCCACCAAGCTGTCACGCCGTCAGAAGGAAATCCTGGAAGAGTTCAAGGCGACTGAAACCGGGGACGAGTGCCCCGAAAGCCGCGGCTTCTTCAACAAGCTGAAGGACGTGTTTGGAAGCTGAATCTCGTGATGATGCTATGATCCGGTATGATCGCAAGCAAGGGTTCACCCCATGCGCTCATGCACCTCACGGCGAATCTGGTCGATAAGCCTGCTCTGGCAGCGTCCCAACGCCTCCTCTTCTTCCAGCACGGCCAGGAATACTGCACGCTTGGCGGCTTTGGTTGCATCCGCAGCGACGCCTTCGGACACGGTCGATGCGACCAGATCAATCATCCGCTCCGCACCGTGGAGGCGTCCCCACAGGTAGTCGTTCTCACGATAATCGCGGCTGAAGAACGCACCGAAATTGTAAAACTCGATCCCGCGCAAGGTCGCCGCTGTGCCGCCTTCGCGGATGCTTAACGCATCGTCGGGGGAGATACGGTCGATCTTAACCGGATTGAATTCGTCAAAACCTTCGCTGCGGGACAGGGGAAGGGTGGCCACATCGTAGAAGGGAAAGCCGAGGTAGGTCAGCAACATCCGCCGCTTTAGCAGCCGGGGCATGTCTTCCAGCGCATCAATCAACAATTCCTCAGCGGCAAGATCGGTTGCGGGGAGCAGACGCTCGGCGCTGAGGAAATCAAGCAACGCACCCGGCGCATTGACCGCGTTCGCCGCCAGTTTGCGGAACGCGGAGGATTGCAGCACGCCGTCATCGGCGTGGGTGTAGAGCGCGAGAATCTCGTACAGCCGGTCCCGCGCACGGTCGAGTGCATCCGGCGAAATGTCGGGGTCCACCTGCCAATCCCGCGCCAGCTTGCGCGCCAGCATCTGCAAGCGGCGGATGCGAAAACCCGTATCATGGGCGCGGAAAAAACCGATCGCAGCGGCCGTTGCGCCGCTTTGCGTATCGGTCAATTGATCGAGGCCACGCGACTCCAGCTCTCTGCGCAAGGCGTTAATCAGCGGGACGCTATCCACCATGGGCAGCCCGGCAGCCTTCAGCGTCAGCCGCGCAAGTTGGTTCAAGATGCCGTCAAACTTGGTCAAGGCATAGGCGCCAAAAGCGTAGCCTGCGCGCTCGGCTGCGGCCTGCTGCGCCTTGGAACGCCAGCCTGCAAGGCGCTTTGGCGTCGGCCGGTCGAGCAGGAAGGTATAGCCAAACAGCTTTTCCACCGCACGGTCGATATCGGGTTGCAAGTCCATGACGACCCGCTTCAGGCGCGCTGCATCGCGTGATTGCTGATCGATCCGCTCCAGATCATCTCTGATCGGCTGTTCACGCGGGATGGTAGAGAGCGAGCCGAAAATAGCCCCAAAGAAGCCTACGTCGCGCGTGCGGTTGCCGGGCGCGGGGCTGCCACGGTCAGGGCGTGGGTCGAGATAGACGAAGCGGCGGTCCACCTCGTGCTGGGCTGGGCGTCCGTGGAGCGCGGCCAGCGCCGCGCCGAAGGGCGCGCCCACCAGCAGCGCGCCGTCAATCAAAGCGACTTCATCCAGGCTTCCGTTGGCGGCATGGATCGGCATCGTGCGGGTAAGAAAGCGATCACGGCCAGCCCATTCGCGCCCTTCATCCGCGGCGAGCGCGTCAACCTCGGCAACTGTAAGTGGCGGGAAGGCGCCCGGAAAACTTGCCGTAGCGCGGGCGGCCAGCACCAGTTCAAGCGGATCGGCCAACATCCCCGCCGCGCCGCGCTGCCCCACCCTTGCGCGAAAGGTGATCGGCAAGCGGTGCTCGGTTTCCTCAACATGAGGGGGCGAATTCAGCCGCAGCCGGTTGGGATGCCCGCGAAAATCCGTGGCGGTCACGATCAGATCGACCGGATAACCGGGAGGAAGCAAGGGAAAGCCATCACCCTCCGCTTCCATCTTTCCCAGCGCCTCCAACAGCATCGCGGAAAACTTCGCGCCCGAAAAGGGCGGGCTGAACCAGCGCCCGCGCACCAGACGCGAAACCTTGGCGCGCACTTCGGAGCGGGTTTCGAGGGATACGGTCGCACTGACGGCATTGCCGGGGCGGCTGAGAAACCATTCGGCAATCGGCTGCGCCCACAGCTTGGCAAAGCGCCACATGGGTTCGGCGTCAGGATCGGTCAGTTCGCTTACATCGGCATTGGAAAGCCACAGATCGGTCAACGGCTCCAGGCTGTGACCGGCATGGATCGCCTGCGCCAGGAAGACCGCGTTGACCCCGCCTGCGCTCGCGCCGGTCAGAACATCAGGCAGCACCCGCAAACTGAGCCCGTGATCCTGCCTCAGCGCCTGCAGAAAATCGCGATAGGCCGCCGCTACACCGCCAAGCGTCGTGGCAGAGGTGTGATGGAACGCACGGCTCGCCCGCGCCAGATGCCAGACTTCCTTCGTGATGCCGTACATATAGACGGCAAGGCTGACCCCGCCGTAACACACCAAAGCGAGCCGTAATTCCTTTTGACGCATCCCCACTGTCTAGCGGGCAAGACGCAAGAGATGCAATTGCGTTCAACATCTGTTCTCATTATGGCGCATAATTATGGCTAAGGCGAAACGGCGATATGTGTGTCAGGACTGCGGCTCGGTGTCCCCGCGCTGGCAGGGCCAATGCGCTGATTGCGGGCAATGGAACACGCTGGTTGAGGATGTGCCGGCGACAGTGTTTTCGCAAAAGCACGATCTGTCGAGCGGCGGGCGGGCTGTGGCGTTCGAGCCGCTGAACGCCCCGACCAAGCTGCCGGTGCGCAAATCGACCGGGATGGCCGAGTTCGACCGCGCTTTGGGGGGCGGCCTGGTGCCGGGTTCGGCGGTGCTGCTCGGCGGTGATCCGGGTATCGGCAAATCAACGCTGCTGCTGCAATGCGCAGCCACCATCGCCCGCGGCGGGAACGATGTTGTCTATGTCAGTGGTGAGGAAGCCGCGGGGCAGGTGCGCCTGCGCGCAAGCCGCATGGGCGTGGCCGACGCACCGATCCGGCTCGCGTCGGAAACCTCGGTCCGCGACATTCTGACAACGCTGGGCAATGGCGAGCCGCCGGCGCTGCTGGTGATCGATTCGATCCAGACGATGCATTCCGACACGATCGAAGGCGCGCCCGGTACAGTCAGCCAGGTGCGCGGCTGCGCACTTGAACTGATCCGTTACGCCAAGGAAACCGGCTGCGTTGTCGTCCTTGTCGGCCATGTCACGAAGGATGGCACCATCGCCGGCCCGCGTGTGCTGGAACACATGGTCGATGTCGTCATGAGCTTTGAAGGCGAGCGAAGCCACCAATACCGTATCCTGCGCGCGCTCAAGAACCGGTTTGGCGCTGTCGATGAAATCGGGGTGTTCGCCATGGCCACCGAGGGACTGGAGGAAGTGGCCAACCCATCGCTGCTGTTCCTGTCAGGGCGCGATACGCCGTTAGCGGGAAGTGCGGTATTCCCAGCCCTGGAGGGCACGCGCCCGGTTCTGGTAGAGATTCAGGCACTGATCGTGCGCCTGCAATCGGGCGCAACACCCCGCCGTGCGGTGGTGGGATGGGACAGCGGGCGGCTTGCCATGCTGCTCGCGGTGCTGGAATCGCGCTGCGGGCTGAACTTTTCGTCCGCCGAAGTCTATCTCAACATCGCGGGCGGCTACCGTCTGACAGACCCTGCCGCGGATCTTGCGGTGGCGGCCGCGCTGGTTTCCGCGCTGGCCGACCGGGCCTTGCCAGACAAGGCGGCGTGGTTTGGAGAAATCAGTCTCGCCGGAGAAATCCGCCCCGTCGCCCACGCGCCCTTGCGGCTTCGTGAAGCTGCCAAGCTCGGCTTTACGCGGTGCTACGGGCCCGCAGGCGCGGCGACCGATAGCGCAGGCTCCGATTATCGCGGGCTCGCCGCACTTGCGAACGTCGTTGACCAGGTGATGGGCAGCGCATAATCCTCAGCCCCATGGCACTTCTCGACATCCTCATTGCGATCATTGTGGGCGTAGCGGCCATTGGCGGCTTTATGCGTGGTTTGGTGCAAGAAGTGCTGTCGTTGGCATCCTGGGTATTGGCCGCCTTAGCGGTTCGCTTTCTTCACTCCGATCTGACCACGGGGTTGCGGACGCTTTATCAGGCTGAACCTGCCGTGTCGTTGCTGGCCTTTGCGCTGTTGCTGCTGATCCCCTATGCCGCGATGAAGGTCATCATCGGCAACGCCAGCAGCGTGTCCGAAGGGGCTGTCCTCGGGCCGATTGATCGGGTGCTGGGGTTCGGCTTTGGTGCCGTCAAAGGCGCGCTGATCGCGATCTTTGCTTTCGCACTGCTCGTGACCGGCTTTGACCAGAGCTGGGGTTACGCTGGCCGACCGCTGTGGATCACGCAAGCGCGCACCTACGCCGCCGCTGATGCGTTCTCACGCCAATTGCTTCCCTCCATTGCTGTGCGACGGGACAGGTTGCGTAGCGAGCAGGTTGCTCGCGAAGCCGCAGCCAGACGGGCAACGCGCTGATCGCCATGACCAATCGTCCGGCGGCGAAGCTTTATTCGCCCGCACTGCTTGGCCTTGCCACTGAGCTATCGCAATTTCCGCTGACTCAGGCGCTCGAATTGCGCGCCGAGACGCGGTCGCGCAGCTGCGGCAGCGTAATCGCGATGGGCCTGACACTTGGTAGCGACGGCGCGGTTTCGCAGATCGGCATGCAGGTTAGCGCCTGCGCTATCGGCCAGGCTTCGGCCGCCTTGCTTGCCCGAGGCGCGATCGGTGCAGCGCCATCAACGATCATCATCACGCAGGCTGCGATCAGCCAATGGCTCGCAGGTGAGGGCAACCTGCCTGATTGGCCGGGTCTTGAACTGATCGCGCCCGCGCTTGCCCACCCCGGTCGCCACGGCGCGCTGCTGTTGCCGTGGAAGTCCGCGTGCGAGGCGCTTTCCCAAGGGTCAGGCGCACGCTAGGGGTGACCATGAGAGTTTACCCGACACGGTCAGGGGCCGGCGGCGCAAAGGGGATGTGACACACATGGCAGAAGCCGAGGCGCTCGCGCTGCGCGAGCCGAGCGAGAAGGAAATCCGGCTGGTCATCGGCGCGTCGAGCGCGGGCACCATCTTTGAATGGTACGATTTCTTCATCTACGGCACGCTTGCCTACATCCTCAAGGATGCCTTTTACGCCACCGATAACGAAACTCTCGGCCTGCTGCTGGTGTGGTCGACCTTTGCGGTCGGTTTCGCCTTTCGCCCGTTGGGCGCCGTTCTGTTCGGCTTTCTGGGAGACAGGCTGGGGCGCAAATACACCTTTCTTGTCACTGTCACCCTCATGGGAATTGCCACGGCGGGCGTCGGTCTGATCCCCACGGTCGACACCATCGGCATCGCCGCGCCCATTATCGTGATCGCGCTGCGGGTGCTGCAAGGCCTCGCGCTCGGCGGCGAATATGGCGGGGCGGCGATCTATGTCGCGGAACACGCCCCGCCGGAAAAGCGCGGGTATTATACCAGCTTCATCCAGGCGAGCGTGGCGGGCGGGTTCGTGCTGTCGATCATCGTGGTGCTGGCCTGTCGTGCCTTGATCCCGGAAGACGCCTTTGCCGCCTGGGGTTGGCGGGTGCCGTTCTTGCTGTCGATCGGGCTGCTGGCAATCTCGCTGTGGATGCGGTTGAAACTGTCGGAAAGCCCTGTGTTTCAGGCGATGAAGGCGGCGGGTGAAACCTCGTCTAACCCCTTTGTCGAAAGCCTGACCTATCCCGGCAACCCGAAGCGGCTGTTTGTCGCGCTGTTCGGGATCACCGGCATCCTGACGACCATTTGGTACACGGCCTTCTTCTCGGGCATGAGCTTTTTGCGCGGGCCGATGCATGTCGATGATCTGACGGTGGAATTGGTGCTGTTGGTATCGGGCCTGATCGCGATGAGCTTTTACGTCATCATCGGCAAGTGGTCTGACCGCGTGGGGCGAAAGAAGCCGATCATCATCGGCGCGGCAGCATCACTGGCGCTGCTGTTCCCGCTGTTCTGGCTGATGGGCAGTTTCGCCAATCCCGGCCTTGCCGCCGCTGCAGAGCGTGCGCCGGTGGTGGTCAGCGGCCCGGCTTGCGAAACCGATCCCTTTGCCGAGCTGTTCCAGCGCGATCAAACCGATTGTGGCAAGGTGCTGGAGACGCTGACGGCATCAGGCGTGCCCTATGCGCTGACAGCGGGCGAGGCTTTGCGAGTCACCGCAGGCGGCAATCCGATTGCAATTGATCCCGCGTGGTTCGCCGATGGCGCGGCGCGGCGTGATGGGCTTCGTGCAGCGCTGGGCGCGTACGGGTTCGATTTTGCCAAGCAGCAGCCACCACTGGCCAACATCATCGGGATCGTCGATGTGTTGCTTGCGCTGGGGATGCTGTCGGCGCTGACCTATGGTTCGGTTGCAGCGCTGCTATCAGAGATGTTTCCGCCGCGAATCCGCTATTCCTCGATGTCCATTCCCTACCATATTGGCGCGGGCTATCTGGGTGGCTTCCTGCCGCTGATCGCCGGGGTGATCGTAGCGCGCACCGGGGATATCTATGCCGGGCTGTGGTACACCTTCGCGGTGGTCGCCTTCGGGTTGGTAGTGGCCTGGTGGGGCATCCCAAGCGGGCCTCCGAAAGATTTTGCTGATGACTGATAATATCTTGGGTGACGAGGCCGGACGTATCAGCCCGTCTTTGCCCCCTCCCAGCTTGCGCTTGACGGTCGATAACGCGGCGCTTGCCGCCAATTGGCGGGCGCTCGACAAGCTCTCAGGCAGTGCCAGCGCGGGGGCGGCGGTGAAGGCGGATTGTTACGGTCTCGGCACGGCAACCTGCGTGCCTGTGCTGCGTGATGCGGGGTGCGAAACGTTTTTCGTCGCTCATTGGAGCGAGGTGCCCGATGTGATCACCCATGTGCCCGGCGCACAGATCGCTGTCCTCCACGGCATATCGAATGAGGCTGAATGCGCTTATGCGCGGGCGGTGGGGACGGTGCCGGTCATCAACTCGCTGGAACAGGCCGCTTTGTGGTCGGCTTCCGGCGGGGGGCGGTGTCACCTGATGATCGACACCGGGATCAATCGCCTTGGCATTGCACCGGGAGAGGCTGGCGATCCTGCGATTGCGGCGCTTGAGGTCGATATTCTGATGAGCCATCTCGCCAGCGCGGACGAGAACACGGCGATGAACCGGATGCAGGCGGAACTGCTGGGCGAAGCCGCCGATACGATACCGCACCAGCGATTGAGTCTCGCCAACAGCGCAGGCATTGCACTGGGAAGCAGGTTTGCGCTGGATGTGACCCGGCCCGGCCTTGCGCTTTATGGCGGTGTTCCCCGAGCAGAACTGGCCGACATTATCCTCCCGGTCGCGCGCGTCGAGGCGCAGGTCCTGCAATGCCGCCAGCTCGGGCCCGGCGATGGCGTCGGCTACAATTCGGTCTTCATCGCAAACACCCATATGCGGGTTGGAACCGTCTCAATGGGTTATGCCGACGGCTTCTTGCGCAGCCGCGGTCCGGACAATGCCCTGTGGCACGAGGGGCGCCGCCTGCCGATCCTGGGCAAGGTGTCGATGGATATGGTGGTGGTCGATCTCACCGCCGCGCCAGACCTTGCCGCTTCAGACTGGCTGGAGGTGCCCTGGAACATTGCCGATGCTGCGCGGCAAAACGCGCTGTCACCTTATGAAATGCTGACGGTTATCGGCGCACGCCTGCGGCGTACCTGATTGTTTGCGCGGTGGTTATTGCACCGCAGCTTGTGCAGGTGCTAAGGCCGACTATCCGGGTAAATTTAACGGGACGAAAAACCAATGGTCGGCAGGGCGAAGGCAGCATCGGGTCAAGCAGGCGATGCGATCACGATCAAGAAATACGCCAACCGGCGGCTCTACAACACCGCCTCGTCGAGCTACATCACGCTGGACGATCTTGCCCGGATGGTGCGCGAGAATGTCGAGTTTCAGGTGCTGGACGCCAAGAGCGGCGATGATATCACCCATTCGATTCTGACCCAGATCATCATGGACGAAGAAGCCAATGGCGAACAGATGCTGCCCGTCAGTTTTCTGCGGCAGCTTATCGGCATGTATGGCAATTCCATGCAGGCGATGATGCCGTCTTATCTGGAAGCAAGCATGGCAAACTTCCGCGACAATCAGACCAAGATCCGCGAGGCGTTTGACAAGGGCATCAGTGCAACCCCGTTCGCTGCAATTCATGAAACCAACATGGCGATGATGCGCGCCGCCGCCGATGTTTTCCTGCCCGGAGTCGCCAAACCCAAGGCCAAGCTGCAAACGAGCGAAAACAGCGACGAACTGGCCGTCTTGCGCGAGCAAATGGCCGCGATGCAAAAGAAGCTGGACGAACTGGGCAAATAACGCGAAGCGGCGCGCTTTCGCAGGCGTGACGCCGTGCCCGTTCAAACAGGAATCGATCCCGTGTCCCAGATCCGCCACGCGCTCACCGTCAAGCGCGAAGACGACTTTGCCAAGTGGTATCAGGAAGTCATCAGCGCCGCCGATATGGCCGAAGAATCGGGCGTGCGCGGTTGCATGGTCATCAAGCCATGGGGCTATGGCATCTGGGAACGCATTCAGCGCCTGATGGACGACCGGATCAAGGCGGCAGGCGTGCAGAACTGCTATTTCCCGCTGTTCATCCCGCTCGCCAATTTCACCCGTGAGGCGGAACACGTCGAAGGTTTTGCCAAGGAAATGGCGGTCGTCACCCACCACCGGCTGATTTCCGATGGCAAGGGCGGGTTGGTCCCCGATCCTACGGCCAAGCTGGAAGAGCCGTTGGTGGTGCGCCCGACCTCCGAAACGATCATCGGCGATGCGATGGCACGCTGGATCCAGTCCTGGCGCGATTTGCCGCTGCTCACCAACCAGTGGGCCAATGTCGTGCGCTGGGAAATGCGCACGCGGATGTTCCTGCGCACCAGCGAATTCCTCTGGCAGGAGGGCCACACGGCGCACGAGAATCGCGAACAGGCGCTAGAAGAAACTCACCGTGCGCTGGAGATGTACCGGGCCTGTGCCGAAGATGATCTCGCCTTGCCAGTGGTCGCTGGCGAGAAGCCCGAGAATGAACGCTTTCCCGGCGCGGTCGAAACCTGGTCGATCGAGGCGATGATGCAGGACGGCAAGGCCTTGCAGGCCGGCACATCGCACTACCTCGGCACCAATTTCGCGCACGCTGCCGGGATCCAGTTCCAGGACCGCGAAGGCGCGCAGCAATTCTGCCACACCACCAGTTGGGGCGTTTCAACGCGGCTGATCGGCGGGGTCATCATGACCCACGGCGATGACGACGGCTTGCGTGTGCCGCCCGCCATCGCCCCGCAGCAGATCGTCATCATTCCGATGTTGCGTGAGGCTCCCGAAGATGCTGAGTTGATTGCTTATTGCGCCGAATTGCGCGTCGCGTTGGCAGGCCAGACAGCCTTGGGTGAGCGGGTGCGCGTGCTGCTGGATACAAAGCCTGGCAAGGCAGCGGCCAAGCGCTGGGACTGGGTGCGCAAGGGCGCGCCGATCATCATCGAGGTCGGCCCCCGCGACATGGCCGAAGGCAAGGTCGCGATGCTTCGGCGCGATCAGCTGTGGAACACCGTCAACGGCAAGCCTGCTTTCACCTACCCCGCTCAGGGCGATTTCGTGGCCGAGGCCGGCGGACTTCTCGAAGCGATCCAGTCCAGCCTCTACGAGGAAGCCCGCGCGCGCCGCGATGCCAATATCACCCGCGATGTGACAGAGTGGCAGGCCGTGGCCGATCATTTCGAAAAGGGCGGCAAATATCCGGGCTGGGTTGAAGTCGAGTGGGCCAAGCCAACGGGCGCGGAGCTAGACGCCGTGGTTGAGAAGCTGAAGGCGCTCAAGCTCACCATCCGCAACGTGCCCCGCGGCGGCAAGCCGGCCGGCGGCACCTGCATCTTTACGGGCGAGCCGGCGAGCGAACGCATCCTGATTGCCCGCGCGTACTAAAGACCGGCGCCGGGGCTTGCGTCGGCATCGGCAGGCGGGCAGACAGGCGGGCATGATCAAACACGCTCTGCTGCTCACCGCCCTCGTCGCCGCTCCCATCGCTGCCCAGACCCATCCCGCCGAACAGGTTTCGGAAAACCGGCTGAAGAGCGATGTCGAAACGCTCGTCGGCTTCGGCACGCGCCACACGCTTTCGGTGCAGGACGATCCCAAGCGCGGTATCGGTGCGGCGGTCGATTGGGGGTTGGCGGAGTTCACGCGGATCGGCGCGACGTGCGGCGGATGCCTAGAGGTGCTGCCGGTGGGCGATACCGTCACTGGTCCGCGCATCCCTGTGCCAACACTGGTGCGCAATGCCGTGGCGATCCAGCGCGGGACCGACCGACCCAACGAAGTGGTGATTGTGCAAGGCCATATCGACAGCCGCGTAACGGACGTGATGGACGCGACTTCCGACGCGCCGGGTGCGAACGACGATGGATCGGGCACCGCGCTGGTGATCGAGGCGGCGCGTGTGCTCAGCGGCACCACATACCCTACCACCATCATCTACGCGCTTTTATCGGGCGAGGAGCAGGGCCTGCATGGCGGACGCATCCTCGCCGATTGGGCCGCGGCGCAGGGCTTCACCGTGAAGGCGGTGCTCAACAACGACATCATCGGCAATTCCTGCGGCAAAGACGGCTATTGCGAGCCCAAGGTGGTGCGCGTCTTTTCCGAAGGTCCGCGTGCCGACCTGACGGAACGCCTGCGTGCGTCGCAAACGCGCTATGGCGGCGAAAACGATTCGCCAGGACGTAACCTGTCGCGCTGGGTGGCCGATTTGGCCGAGAAGCATCCGGACGAAATGCAGGTCCGCCAGATCTGGCGCACCGACCGCATGGGGCGGGGCGGGGATCAGGTGCCGTTCCTGCAAAAGGGCTACCCCGCGATCCGTTTCTCCGTGGGGGTCGAGGATTACGATCACCAGCATCAGGACCTGCGCACCGAGGATGGGGTGTTCTACGGTGACACCATTGAGGAGATGGATTTCGCCTATCTTGCAGGCGTGACGGCGCTGAATGTTCGCGCGCTCGACGCGTTGGCTCGTGCGCCAATGCCACCCAAGGTGACAGTGGATGCCGCGGTGCGGGTGGACAGTTTGCTGCAATGGGTTTCCGTAGGCACTGCAAGCTACAGGATCCGCGTCCGCCGTCCTGACGAACCGGATTGGCGCAAGGAACAGCCGGCAGGAAGCAAGGGCGAGACGTGGCAGGCGTTGGTGGAGGCTGGCGACGAGTTTGAGCAGCCTGACGAAATCGCGCTTCCCATCCCCCTTCGCGGCGATGACTGGATGTTTGGCGTTGCAGCCTGCGCCGGCGAATACTGCTCGCCCGTCTCCAGCGCTGTCCCCGGCGGGGCGTTTGAGCCAGTGGCGAAGGAATAACCGCCTTCCGTTCGTACTGAGCTTGTCGGAAGCGAAGCTGGCCAAAGGCCAACCACTGTTTTTCTTCCTCAGAGTGGCAAAAAGTGAAGTGCATCCCTTCGACAAGCTTATGGTGAACGGGTAGGGGGGGGATATGCCCAAGCCCATCAAACTCCCCCAAGGTATGCCGAGCGCAAAACAGGTGCTCGACTTCATCCAGTCCTCTGACATTCCTGCTGGCAAGCGCGAGATTGCCAAGGCGTTCGGGCTGAAAGGGCAGGAGAAAATCAAGCTCAAGGCCCTGCTCAAGGACATGGCCGAAGAAGGGCTGATCGACGGGAAGAAATCTGCCTTCCATCGCTTGGGCGGGGTGCCCAAGGTGACGACCTTGAAGATCGTCGCCATTGAAGACGGTGACCTGATCGCCGAGCCTGACAACTGGGATCCCGAAGCCCCGGGAAAGCCCCCGCGCCTCACCATCCGCGAACCACGCCCCAAGCCCGGCATGAAGCGGCCACCTGCCTTGAAGCGCGGTGACCGCGTTCTGGCCCGCACCGAGGAAACCGAGCAAGGCTTGCGCGCGCACGTCATGAAAAAGCTGCCCTCGCGCACCGAGGGGCTGATGGGCGTGGTCGAGATCGACAAGACCGGCAAGGCTTGGCTCGCCCCGGTGGACAAGCGCGTACGCCAGTCCACGCCGATTGCCGATCGCGGCGCGGCCGAGGCAGGGCAGTTGGTGATTGCCGAACGCGTCGGCCGGTCAGACCGGGCGGGCGTGAAAGTGGTCGAAGTGGTCGGCGATCCGCTCGCCCCGCGCAGCTTCAGCCTGATCGCGATTGCCAAGCATGGCATCCCCAATGTCTTCCCCGAAGAAACGCTGGAAGAAGCGCCCCGCGCCGCCAAGCTTAAGCTGTCCGAAAAGACCCGCGAAGACCTGCGGCATCTACCCATCGTTGCCATCGACCCCGCCGACGCGCGCGATCACGATGACGCGATCTGGGCCGAGCCTGACGGGCAGGGCGGCTTTAACGCACTGGTCGCGATTGCCGATGTCAGCTTCTATGTGCGCCCGGGCTCCGCGCTCGATCGCGAGGCGCGGAAGCGCGGCAATTCGGTCTATTTCCCCGACCGCGTCGTGCCAATGCTGCCCGAAATCCTGTCAGCTGATGTCTGCTCGCTGAAAGAGGGCGAGGACCGCGCCGCAATGGCCTGCCACCTGCACATCAACGCCGATGGCAAGATCTCCAGTTTCCGCTTTACCCGCGCGCTGGTGCGGATTGCGCATAACATCGCTTACGAAGGTGCCCAGAAGGCCGTCGATAGCGGCAATCCGCCGGAATATCTCAGCCATTTATGGAACGCGTGGAAGGCGCTTTCCGCTGCCCGCGATGCGCGCGATCCGTTGGCGCTGGAATTGCCTGAACGCCGCGTCGTGCTTAATGAAAAAGGCGACATCGCGGAGATTGCCGTTCGTGAACGGCTCGATGCGCACCGTGTGGTCGAAGATTTCATGATCGCCGCCAATGTCGCTGCGGCCAAGGCGCTGGAAGCCAAGACCGCCCCGGTGGTGTACCGCATTCACGAACCGCCAAGCCGCGAGAAGCTGATCGCGCTTCGCGATTACCTCGCCACGATGGGCAAGAAGCTGGCGATGGGGCAAGTCATCACACCCGGTCTGTTCAACCGGATGCTGAAAGACGTGACCGACGAGGCGGAAAAGGCGCTGGTGATGGAAGCCGTGCTGCGCAGCCAGACGCAGGCCTATTACGGCTCCGCCAATGCCGGGCACTTCGGGCTTTCGCTGGGGTCTTACGCGCACTTCACCTCACCGATCCGCCGCTACTCCGATCTGCTGGTGCACCGCGCGCTGGTGGATGCCTATAAGCTGGAACAGCCCGCTCCGCCGGGATCTATCCCCGACACCAGTGGTCTGTCCGACCGCGACCGCGCCAGTTTGCAACAGGTCAGCGACGCGATCAGCCAGACCGAGCGCCGCGCGATGGAGGCCGAACGCGACACTATCGACCGCTATGTCGCGGCATGGCTATCGGCGCGGGTGGGTGAGGTGTTCGAAACCCGCATCACCGGCGTCCAGAGCTTTGGCTTTTTTGCGACCATCATCGGCATGGGCGGCGACGGTCTGGTTCCGATCTCGACGCTGGGGGGCGAGTATTTCCGCCATGACGATGCCGCGCACGCGCTGGTCGGCACCGACAGCGGAACCACTTACGCCAGCGGCGACCGTCTGAAATTGAAGCTGGCCGAAGCCAATCCGCTCACCGGCGCGCTCAAGTTTGTGCTGCCGGATGCTGATGCAGGGGCGATCGAGACCCGCGGCGCGCGGCCGGATGATCGCAAGAGCGGATCGGGTGGGCCACGGAAGGCGGGCAAGTTTGCCGTTGGACAGCGCGGTCGTCCGGGCAATATCCGCCATCAGGGTCGCAAGAAATAGCGCCTAGGCGTGATGATCGCTGGCGGTCTCGTCGTAGTCGGCGGGGATGATGTAGAGCGGGCAGGGCAGATTGCCCGCCGCGGTGGAGAAATGCGAAACCAGCGGTCCGGGGGCAGCGCCCTTGGCTGCGCCCAGCACCAGCGCGGCGACTTCATCATGCTCGGCCAGGAAGTCGCTGACAATCCGTTGGCCCTGGCCGATCTTAACCGAAATCGTCGGCATGATCCCGCTTTCGGCCAGCAGATTGCCTGCGACGCCATGCGCCAGCATCTCCGCCCGGTCACGCGCCTCTTCCTCGATGGTCGCCTGCACGGCGCCAAACGCGCTGAAGTTCTGTTGCGGGACCAGCGCCAGCAAATGCACAGCGCCCCCCACCGCGACTGCGCGCCGCGCCGCATAGCGAAGCGCCCAGGTCGCCTCTTCGCTCTCGTCGATAATGACCAGGAATGTACGCATGTTCTGACGCCCCGTTTGGCGCGAAGGTATCAATGCATTCGTATGGATTGGCAAGTCCTGTGCGCCAAAGCCCACGCTGGGCCTTGCCCGCTGCCGGGGAATTGGCCAGAGACGCAACGCAGGATCGATGACGGGAGTATCGCGGATCATGGCCTTGGACATCAAGATGCCGGCATTGTCGCCTACCATGGAAGACGGCACGCTTGCCAAGTGGCTGGTGAAGGTGGGGGACACGGTATCCTCGGGCGACATCATGGCCGAGATCGAGACCGACAAGGCGACGATGGAGTTCGAAGCGGTCGATGAAGGCATGATCGCCGAGATTCTGGTCGAAGCGGGCACGGAAAACGTGAAAGTCGGCGCCGTTATCGCGCGGCTGACGGTGGAGGGCGAGGAAGAGGCCCCTGCAAAGGCACCGGCGGCCAAGGAGCCGGAATCCGCGCCTGCCGAGAAGACGCCGGTCAAGAGTGAGGCCTCCGCACCGTCCGCTGCGAAAAGCCCTGCCGCCAAGCCCGCACCTGCACCTGCCCCAGCTGATCCCGGCGAGCGCATCATCGCCTCGCCACTCGCCAAGCGGATTGCTGCGGACAAGGGGATCGAATTGGCGCAGATCAAGGGCACCGGACCGAACGGCAGGGTCGTCAAGGATGATGTCGAGAAGGCCACCGCCGGTACAACGGCACCTGCGGCAGCGACAAAAATCAGTACTGCCCCGGACACGGCTGCGCCACCCGCGCCTGCTCCGGCGGTGGAAGGCGGCGCGCCGTTTGCCGAAGAGAAGCTGTCGAAAGTCCGCAAGGTCATCGCTCGCCGCCTGACCGAGAGCAAGCAGACCGTCCCGCACTTCTACCTTACCATCGACATCAGGCTCGATCCGCTGCTGGAACTGCGTGCGCAGCTCAACAAGTCGCTCGAACCCGATGGCGTGAAGCTGTCCGTCAATGACCTGCTGATCAAGGCGCTGGCCCGCGCGCTGATCCGCGTGCCGCAGTGCAATGTCAGCTATCACGGTGACACGCTGCGCCGTTACGAGCGCGCCGACGTGTCGGTGGCCGTGG
Organism: Erythrobacter sp. 'gip.4 top 5'; assembly: GCF_056495765.1. Lineage (NCBI taxonomy): Bacteria > Pseudomonadati > Pseudomonadota > Alphaproteobacteria > Sphingomonadales > Erythrobacteraceae > Erythrobacter > Erythrobacter sp. 'gip.4 top 5'. The sequence goes on from NZ_CP200270.1 coordinate 2,127,690, forward strand.
CCGCGCCTTCGGGCCTGATTACACCGGTGATCACCAGCGCCGACACCAAGGGCCTCGCCGCGATCGCGACCGAGATGAAGACGCTTGCGGGCAAGGCGCGCGAAGGCAAGCTGCAACCGCACGAATATCAGGGCGGCACTGCAAGCCTTTCCAACCTCGGCATGTTCGGGATCAAGCAGTTCGACGCGGTGATCAACCCGCCGCAGGGCATGATCCTCGCGGTCGGGGCAGGGCAGCAGGCGCCCTATGTGGTAGATGGGAAGATCGAGGTGGCGACGGTGCTCCACGCGAGCGGCAGCTTCGACCACCGCGCCATTGATGGGGCCGATGGCGCACAGCTGATGGAGGCGATCAAACAGCTGTGCGAGAACCCGATGGGGCTGGTGGTGTGACGACGTTTCGTCCAATCGCCTCATTTCTGCTGATTGCAGTTCTGGTTTCGATTGCGCTCGCTTACGTCGGCGGCATTATCTCTTGGGCCGACAACCGCAGGTTACCCTCTCCGTTCGAGTTCTTATTGGACCCGCTTTTAGTAGCGCCGTTCTATGCGCTCTTCGTTTTTGCCGGCGGGCTAGCATTCGGACTGCCTGCCCTTTTGAGCCTTCGGAAGTTTGGCTTGGCACATAAACGCGCTGTACTGATTGCGGCCGGGACGAGCGTCGGCACCGTTGCGGCATCAGTGATACTGCTTGGCTGGCTTGGGCTAGTAGCTGTCCCGATTGTTATCGCTCTGGGCGCGATAGGGGGCGGTCTGGCAGCAGCCCTTTGGTTTGAGCTCGAAGAAAAACGGCTGGCATATGACTGACCGTCCGCCCCAAATCCGCGTCACTGCCATGCCCGCTGACACCAACCCCTATGGCGGGGTGTTCGGCGGGTGGCTGATGGCGCAGATGGCGCTTGGCGCAGGCAGCCTCGCAAGCCGTGTGGGGCAGGGCAAGGCAGTGGTCGTCTCCGCGACCGACTTCGCCTTTCCCGGCGCGATGGCCGTGGGGGACGAACTCAGCGTCTATTCTAATGTGATCGCTACCGGCACCACCTCGCTCACCATCGCCGCCGAAGCCATCGCGCGGGAACGCAACGGCGAGGCCACCACGCTGGTCGCCAAGGGCACTTTCAAATTCGTGCTGATCGGTGAGGATAATCGTCCGCGTGCCATCGCCGCCAGTGAAGCGCTGCTCCTCCCCAAGGAAAACGATAATGGCTAATCAATATGACGTGATCGTGCTGGGTTCAGGCCCCGGCGGCTATGTCGCGGCGATCCGCTGCGCGCAGCTGGGCCTGAAGACTGCCATCGTGGAACGCGAGAACCTGGGCGGCATCTGCCTCAACTGGGGCTGCATCCCGACCAAGGCGATGCTGCGCTCGGCCGAGATCTTCCACTATATGCAGAACGCCAAGGATTACGGCCTCGTCGCCAAGGGGATCGAAGCGGACCTCGCCGCCATCGTCAAGCGCAGCCGCGGGGTGGCCAAACAGCTCAATCTGGGCATCGGTCACCTGATGAAAAAGAACAAGATCACCGTTCACATGGGCGAGGGCACGTTGACAGGCGTAAACAGCTTGATGGTGACATCAGACAAAGGCGAAGAATCGCTCACCGCCAAACACATCATCGTCGCCACCGGAGCGCGCGCCCGCGACCTGCCCTTCGCCAAGGCAGACGGCAAGCGCGTGTGGACCTATCGCCACGCCATGACCCCCACAGAATTGCCGGAAAAACTGCTGGTGATCGGATCGGGCGCAATCGGCATCGAATTCGCCAGCTTCTACAACGATCTGGGCAGCGAAGTGACCATCGTCGAGATGCTCGACCGGATCGTACCGGTGGAAGACGCCGACGTTTCAAGCTTCCTTGAAAAATCGCTCAAGAAGCAGGGCATCGCGATCCTGACCGGCGCCGGGGTGGAGGATATCACGGTTTCCGACGCGGTCATCACCGCGACCATCAAAGATAAGGTTGGCAAGGCTGCAACCCGCGACTTCACCCACGTAATCGTCGCCATCGGCATCGTCCCCAACACCGAGAATATCGGCATTGATAACCTCGCTGAGATGGAACGCGGCTTCATCCAGATCGACCCCTATGGCCGCACCAAAACCCCCGGCTTGTGGGCCATCGGTGATTGCACCCCCGGACCGTGGCTGGCGCACAAGGCCAGCCATGAAGGCGTGGCTTGCGCGGAAGCGATCGCGCAGGAACTCGGCAACACCGAAGTGCATCCGCACCCGCTCAACCGCAACAACATACCGGGCTGCACCTATTGCCACCCGCAAATCGCCAGCGTGGGGCTTACCGAAGCCGCAGCGAAAGAGGCCGGATACGAACTCCGCGTTGGCAACTTCCCTTTCATCGGCAACGGCAAAGCCATCGCGCTGGGCGAGGCGGAAGGCTTTATCAAGACGATCTTCGACGCCAAGACCGGCGAACTTCTGGGCGCGCACATGGTTGGCGCGGAGGTCACCGAACTGATCCAGGGCTACACCGTGGGCAAGACACTCGAGACGACCGAGGCCGAACTGATGCAGACCGTGTTTCCCCACCCGACCTTGAGCGAGATGATGCACGAAAGCGTGCTCGACGCTTACGGGCGGGCGATCCATTTCTAGACCAGAGACACAAGCCATGACCCAGACCGGACCTGAAACGATGAAAGGCGAGGACTGGGCCGGGGAGATGGGTGCGCGCTGGCTTGCCAATCTCGACCGGTTTGAAGGCATGATCGCGCCGATTGGCAACGCGCTGCTGGAGCGCGCAGATTTCCAACCGGGCGAGCGCGTGCTGGATTTGGGTTGCGGCGGCGGGGCGACGACGCTTGCGATTGCGCAGATTGTGGGACCGCAGGGCGCAGCGCTTGGCCTCGATGTCGCACCGATGCTGATTGCGCGGGCTGAGGAGCGCGCAGCCGACGCGGGCAGCACCGCGCGCTTTGTCTGCGCAGATGCGGCTACCGCTCGTGTCGACGAACCGCTCTTCGACCGGTTGTTCTCGCGTTTCGGATCGATGTTTTTCGACGATCCTGTCTCGGCCTTTGTCAACTTGCGCGGTCTGCTCACACCCAAGGCGCGGATCGACCTCGCGGTGTGGGCCAACCCGCGCGACAATCTGTGGATGATGGAGGTGATGGGCGTGGTGCGCCGCCATGTGGAAATCCCCCCAGCCATTCCCCGCGCGCCCGGCCCTTTCGCTTTTGAAGACCTTGCGTATCTTGAGGACGTGTTCACCCTTGCGGGCTTTTCGGGCATTGATATTTCGACCTATCAGGGGCTTCAGGCCGTGGGCGGAGCCGGCGCAACACCCGAAGATGCCACCGACTTTGTTCTGGCGTCTATGGCGGTTGGCAGGGTGCTGGCTGATCATGGCGAGGGTGTACAGAATGCCGCCCGCGCTGATCTTGGCGCGATGTTCGCCCGCCACCACCGCGCTGGCGAAGGCGTCATGCTCGCCAGCAAGGCGTGGTTGGTGACAGCCCACACACAGGCGAACTGACGCAAAGCCAGAGGTGTGCCGATGCAAGATCTAGGTCCGGAGTGGCCACGAAGCTTTGGCAGGATGGATAGTGGCGGACAGGGTGGCAGTCACGAGGGCGGCAGATAATGCCCGTCTTCCGCCAATTTGGTGCGCCATGTGGCTAGGGTATACCCCCAGAGATACCCCAGCAAAATTTGCTAGGGCTCTAAAGTCGCCGATCACCTTTGATACTACCGGCGCTGCCGCTCGTGCATGGGACTGGCCCTAAAGTCGTGGTCAACCCAGAGCCAGTGGATGCCGTCCCCGCTGATCAATGTCTATTCGAGCCGAAAGTAGTCAACCACGGTGGATGAAACTGCTGACCCGAAAGGCGCCCTAAAATCGGTCATCGCCAAGCGCCTGCGGATAACACTAAATCGGACAAAATTGCCAATCGGCCACGATGGCCGAGTTTCGGACATTCCTGCTAGCCGGCACCGTGGGCTGGAACGACCGACTTGGTCATAACCGGCGGATCGTGAAACAGCGATGATGGGTCTGGCGAAGCCTGGGTGTAGTCATATGGCCCTCAGCATTTTCCATCTTCAGGCCACCAAACATTTTTACGACGATGATTGCGGTCGCCGGAGTACGATCATGGAAAAGCCCGGAACCGATACGACGGCCGCTTCGCAATAAGTATGGAACGCGTCACAATTTTGCGCGAAGCGAACGCCCGATCCTGTCACCTAAGATAGCTCGATCTCAATGGTGGGACAGTAGATAAGTATATCTTTCTAAACAGGATGATCACATGGGACACCTCGGTATCTGCCAGTATGATCGACCTGTTCATGAATGGGCAGGCGTGAGCCTGCCCCGTGATATCAGCGCCGCTGCCATTAGCGGCGATTGTCGAGGTTCGGCGCGTTGCCGCGCGGTTTCTGCGAAATGACCGGATCGCCGTCCCGGTTGTACTGAATCGTGTCGTTGTGGTCCCGATCGTCGCGGCCCTGTGGGGTTGGGGCCTGCGGGGCTGGGCTCTGCTGCGTTTGGCCCTGCTGCTTCGGGTTCTGCGTATTCAAGCCCTGTTGGTTCTGGCCGGGCTCGTTGCCGTGCTGCATATCCTGGCTGATCGGATCACTGACGCGCGCTTGACCCTGACCCTGTTCAAGCGGCTGGAAGACGCTGCTTGTGTGGTTCACCTGATTGGTGCGCATCCCGCCGGTGTCAGGGTTTTGAACCCCGGCGCGGCTTACGCCTACGTGATCGGCTTCTGCGTGACTCGTGGTGTCATCGCTTTGACCCGGATTGTGGCTTTGGCTCTGCTGGCTCTGGCGCATATCGCCAGCGTCCGCACGCAGCGGCTGAAATTCGCTGGCGCCGACGTTGGGAAGATCGCGCTTGATTTCGCCGTGCTGCGTCTCCACGCCGGGTCGCTGCGCATCCACGCCGGGGCGACGGGCGGCATCCTGATTGGCGCGGGCCTGGCTCTGCCCGGTCTGATCAAAGCCGCCGTCATTGCCGCTCTGGCCGCTGTGCTGCGGATCGGCGCTGCGGCTCTGCTCCATCTGAAGGTTCACGGCCAGCGTCTCGCCATTGGCGCCCATCTGCGTGCCGTAGGTGTAAAGCTGGTCCGAACGCGGCTCTTGTGCCTGCTGCTGCAAACCGGTCCGGTCAAACGCAAGCGCATCACTGCCATCCTCGGGGGAGATCATGCCGGTGCCTTTGATCGTGTTGTAATGCGTGATCTTGCCAAAGTTGGTCATGATGTTTGTCCTTATCTATTAGCGCATTTCGCCGAAAGCGGCGAACTGTGCGCGATGAACGGCAGTCTGCGACGGCACCAGAGCGTAAAGAATCGCTCACGAATTCAAGTTTTCACGATTGCCACAAAACAACATCGGAGTTCTTGTGCGCTACTTCAATCGAAAGTGCGCTAAACCAAGTGAGGTAAAAAGGTTTGATTTTGAAAGCGCGGCAAGTTTCTCCTACTGTGTTGAAACTGAGAGTTTGGCTTGCAAATTTTCTCTACAAACACCGCCGCGGTCACGCCCGGCTGGCGGGCGCGCATGACATTATGGGCGCGGCGACCATCGGGTGACACGGTGAGTTCCTGACGCACCCTGAAACTGCCTTTGACCGGGAACTCCAGCACCAGCTGGTTGCCGTCGACATGGCCCGTCACCGGCCCGATCGCGCTGGACAGGGTGCCCTCGTAAACCCCGGGCGCGATTTCAGTGAGGCGCCACTGGCGTTTGCGCGGAGGCTTGTCCCCTTCACGCACCACCTGAACGAGCACCATGACCCGGCGCGGCGGCGCGGCCCAACTGGACTCGCGAAAACCCTCAGTCACTATTGTGCCGTGGCTTTCCACCCGCACCGGGACCGGATCGGTGAAGGCTTTGGTCAGCACCCCTTCGCCGCGGCTGGTGCCGAGGAAGAAAGTGAAGGGGTCGAACAGCGGTGCCTCGGCCCGGGCGATGGGCGCAGGGGCTTCGGGCGCGGTGATGCAGCCGGTCAGCAGCAGAGCGGGCACGGCGAGCGCCACCGCACCCGCCCGCGCCAAGGCCTTGCGCAGGTCAGTCATGCTCACGGTCGCCTGCGCCCACGTAAAGCTGGTTGCCGGTTTCGCTGTACTTGGCGCTCATCTAATACCAAGTCCCATTGATCAGAACCCATGCGCCCATTGGCGCATGCCGATGGACATGATGCGCCAGGGCTGATCGACGAGCTTGTTCCAAGCGAAGCAGCAATGGTCGACGATGTCGTCGTAGGATGAGAAGATGCGGTTGGAGAGCCAGTTGTCGCGCATGAACTGCCAGACGTTTTCGACGGGGTTGAGCTCCGGGCACCTGGGCGGCAGCGGCATGAGAGTGATGTTGGCGGGCACGACCAGTTCCGCCGAGCCATGCCATCCGGCCTGATCGAGGATCAAGACGGCATGCGCCCCCGGCGCGACGTGGAAGGCGATCTCTTCGAGGTGCATGCTCATGGCCTCGCTGTTGCAACGGGGCATGACGATGCCAGCACCCTTGCCCTCGGCGGGACAGATGGCCCCGAAGATCCAGGCTGAGGCCCGGCGCTGGTCTTTGGGCGCACAGGGCCGGGTTCCGCGCTTGGCCCAGCGGCGGGTGAGCTTGGTCTGTTGGCCTATGCGCGCCTCATCTTGCCACCACAGTTCTATCGCGGTGCCGTGCGGCAAGGATAGTCGGATTTTTGCCAACTGGCCTGCGAAGTTTTTTTAAAATCGGCAATGTCATCCGCTTTCTGGCCACGATGACGAGGGCGGGCCGAGAGCTTGCGGAAGCCCAGCGCGCGCATCTCACGGCTCAGCGTCTGTTTGGTAATCGACAGGCCAAACTCATCCCACACCCACTGCGCCAGATCGATGAGACGCCAGCGGACAACCCCGTGCGCCGCAGGAATCGGGCCTGCTTCAACTTGCTGCGCAAGAGCGCGGCGCTGCTCATCGCTCAGAATCGAGACTTTGCCGGGGGCCTTGCGTGACATCAGCCCGTCCGGGCCATCAGCATTGAAGCGGATCACCCAATCCCGCACGACCTGCAGCGTCACGCCAGCCGCTTTGGCCGCTTCGCTCCGGCTGCTGCCGTCCAGGATCAAGCCCAACGCCAACAACCGCCGTACCTGATCCGGATCGTCACATCGTCGGGAAAATCGGCTCAAATCCCGCGAAGTGAAATCTGATCGAACACCAATCGCCGTCGCCATCGCAAGCCTCCTCGTGCTTGCTCCGGTGAATCAGAAAATCAGCGCCTTGGAAATCCCCCATGAGTCAGCCTCATCGGGATTTGGTATAAGCCATGCTCACCCAGCCTGACGGCGAGCCTGTCTTTGCGCTGAAGAAAAAACGCGATGGCCTGTTCATCCGGATCATCGGCCGGCACGCGTGTTGGCCAAACTGACGCTTACCAACCTCGCCTACAACTTCAGCCGCCTGGTCTTTCACAAGCGGTCCGCCGCCAAAGTCTGACTAAAATCCGCAGCACCGGTTGAAAGATCGGTGAAAATTCCCAAACGTCCGGTCTATGACTAATACCAAGTCCCATTGATCAGAACCCATGCGCCCATTGGCGCATGCCGATGGACATGATGCGCCAGGGCTGATCGACGAGCTTGTTCCAAGCGAAGCAGCAATGGTCGACGATGTCGTCGTAGGATGAGAAGATGCGGTTGGAGAGCCAGTTGTCGCGCATGAACTGCCAGACGTTTTCGACGGGGTTGAGCTCCGGGCACCTGGGCGGCAGCGGCATGAGAGTGATGTTGGCGGGCACGACCAGTTCCGCCGAGCCATGCCATCCGGCCTGATCGAGGATCAAGACGGCATGCGCCCCCGGCGCGACGTGGAAGGCGATCTCTTCGAGGTGCATGCTCATGGCCTCGCTGTTGCAACGGGGCATGACGATGCCAGCACCCTTGCCCTCGGCGGGACAGATGGCCCCGAAGATCCAGGCTGAGGCCCGGCGCTGGTCTTTGGGCGCACAGGGCCGGGTTCCGCGCTTGGCCCAGCGGCGGGTGAGCTTGGTCTGTTGGCCTATGCGCGCCTCATCTTGCCACCACAGTTCTATCGCGGTGCCGTGCGGCAAGGATAGTCGGATTTTTGCCAACTGGCCTGCGAAGTTTTTTTAAAATCGGCAATGTCATCCGCTTTCTGGCCACGATGACGAGGGCGGGCCGAGAGCTTGCGGAAGCCCAGCGCGCGCATCTCACGGCTCAGCGTCTGTTTGGTAATCGACAGGCCAAACTCATCCCACACCCACTGCGCCAGATCGATGAGACGCCAGCGGACAACCCCGTGCGCCGCAGGAATCGGGCCTGCTTCAACTTGCTGCGCAAGAGCGCGGCGCTGCTCATCGCTCAGAATCGAGACTTTGCCGGGGGCCTTGCGTGACATCAGCCCGTCCGGGCCATCAGCATTGAAGCGGATCACCCAATCCCGCACGACCTGCAGCGTCACGCCAGCCGCTTTGGCCGCTTCGCTCCGGCTGCTGCCGTCCAGGATCAAGCCCAACGCCAACAACCGCCGTACCTGATCCGGATCGTCACATCGTCGGGAAAATCGGCTCAAATCCCGCGAAGTGAAATCTGATCGAACACCAATCGCCGTCGCCATCGCAAGCCTCCTCGTGCTTGCTCCGGTGAATCAGAAAATCAGCGCCTTGGAAATCCCCCATGAGTCAGCCTCATCGGGATTTGGTATAAGGGAATGGTCATGTCAGGCACATAACGCTTAACCGAGGACACACACGTCCCAAAAACCTACCGTCTCTACGAGCCTCCAAGTAGGTTTTTTCAAAACCGAAGGCCAGAGAGCCAGCGAAAATCCAAAAACCGACAGATTGAAAATGCCTGTCAAATTTTTAAAAGAATTATTTCTCCTCAACAAACAGGTGCCAGCATTCGATCTTTATTTACGTTTCGGTAAACCATGTATTTAATATTGAAGCCAGCAACCGATTCAAGCGCAGGTAAATCAAGTATTCGCATCTTCTTTGATCTCAGACAAATCAAATTACCTTGTCGCAATTGCTGCAGCTTACGATTTATGTGAACCGGTGTTAGTCCAAGGACATCAGCAAAATCATCTTGGGTCAATGGAAAAACAAATTCGCCCTCCGTGGTCACGTCGTCGTTCAAAGAAAGACGATAGCGCAATTCGCAAATTAGATGAGCCATTCGTTCAAGCGCATCGCGCCGCCCCAAATTCACAATCCAAGAGGCGAGGATTGCATTCTCCAAACAACCGTAGTTTCGCATAGCTTTGTAGATTGGGGGAGAACCATCAATTGCGCGCTCTATTTCAGCATGCGAAATATCGACAACCTGGCAATCACTAAGAGCAATCACTTCATCTACAATCTTTCCATTAGAACGTGATCCGAAGTAAAGTGCGTCACCAGGCAAAAGGAGTTGAGTAATTTGCCTTCCGCCATCCCGTAGTATTTGGTATCGCGCCGCCCAACCACTTATCAAAACAGGAAAATTGGAAACTTCAATACCTTGACGAGAGATAAATTGCTTCGCCAAAATTTTTCGTGGAATCTGACACATGTCCTCTAAAATCCATCGATCTGCTTCTTGTAAATTTGTAATATTTCGCAACCGCCTTACAAATGAATTTCCCATGGATTATCCCCTTCATAATCTGAAAGGCGATTGTTTCATAAAATGCATTCGTGCGATTGATCTATATTAATTTCAACCAGAAATACCGCTTGCTATCGAATTTCAATTTTTATTTGATTTATTTATCTTAATTTCATTTTAGCGGTTTAAATCACTCCAGCTTTGAAACTATTTGAAATTCGCCTTAACAGAGATAGCGACTCATTCATTCGCGTATTTGATTCGCCAGTACGTTGAGCCAGTTCGATTTTGACCTCGCAAGTAGTGTCAATGACGGAGAGCGCCTCCGCCGACGAAAGCGTATCTGTCTCTACCAACGCATGCAGAATGCTTTCGGCCAGCAAGAGTGCCGCTTGGCCATGGGCATCGGGTTCCGGCGGGGCCGGAGCGCCCTCTTCGTTGACGATCATTTCATTCATGAGATTTTACCCATTAAATATTATATTTGTCTGTTTTGTAGGATATTCTTGAAATATTTTCAAAAAAATTTACGATATTCACTATGCTCGGATTTTTTGGACCCAGCACAATGTAGATCAACATGGTTGCTGATTGTTTCGGATAGTTTGCCATTAAGGAAATATGTCGAACGCATTTATCAAACATCTGAGTGGATATAGCTGCCTGGGGGAGGCCGAGATGGCGCTGCTTTCGGCTGCCTGTCGCAATGTGCGCGAGCTTCCCGCAGGCCACCACCTTATTTGTGAAGGAGATGATCCGGATCCAGTCTTCGTGATCCTTGAGGGCTGGGCATGTGGCTATAAGATCTTGCCTGATGGCGGCCGGCAGATCATTTCATTTATCCTGCCTGGTGATTTTTGTGACATTCATATCGCTGTTCTTCACGCGATTGATCACAGTATAATGACCTTGACCACCGCAAGCGTCGCGTCGTTACCGCGTGCCGAAATGGAGTCATTGATCCAAACAAAGCCAACGCTTACGCGGGCTTTCTGGTGGTCACAGCTCGTCGATCAGAGCATTTTGCGGTCGTGGATTGCGAGCATGGGGCGGCGCAAAAGTGTCGAGCGAGTGGCGCACCTCATGTGCGAATTATACATCCGCATGCGAAATATCGATCTAGCATCAGATGACGAATGCCACATGCCACTAACCCAGCTGGTACTCGCCGATGCGCTCGGCTTAACCCCGGTCCATGTAAATCGGGTTCTGAAGGCCCTTAAGACGGCTAAGGTTATGGAGCTGAGCCAAGGGTCACTCAAGATAATCGACTCACGAAAACTGGCAGAAATCGCTGGGTTTGACGGAAATTATCTTCACGAACGCATTCGAAAATATGCTTGAATTACTGCTAATCTTTGCAAATCATCGATCATTTCGAGCAGACAACGAATAAAACATATTGAACTTTTTTGCCAATTTCAGTTGTAAACGCTGCCTGCGATAAATTTAATTTTCAAACACAATCATATATTGCGAAAGACTCGCCATCAGCCTGGCAGCGTAATCGGAATTTTCGTCGATTAGGCAAAGTTCTTGAATCAAATGTGATGTGGCTGTTGCGTGAAGTGGTTTTATCCGGCAAACTTTCCGCAAAGGAAAGGCTACAAGATTTGGAGCGGCTTGAAGGTAAGAACATTCTGGTAGTGGAAGACGATTTTTTTATCGCTACAGATTTGTGTCGCTCGCTTGTGGCCAAAGGGGTGCAGGTCCTTGGCCCGGTCGGACGAGTTGATGACGCGCTCGGGATAATTGCTCAGTCGGATTGCATCGATGCCGCTTTCGTCGATCTCAACCTGCACGGGGTCATGGCCTTTCCGGTCGCAGACTTGCTGACGGAGCGCAACGTCCCTTTCCTGTTTGTAACCGGCTATGATCGAGCCGTCATCCCAGAGCGATTTAGAAATGTTCCGCACTGCCAGAAGCCGATGGCGGTCGAGGACGCGTGCATTGTTCTGTTTGGCTGAGCTTTCCGGTCGGATCAGAAGAAAATGGTGTTTCAAGGCGTGAGCCTAGGTCGAGTCCAGCGAGCAAGGAGTGAATTGAGTGCCCCAGCTAGAAAGCTTGGCCGATCCCCAGGCTCACCGTGAGGTATTGACGGTCCAGATCATCCTTGAGACGGCTGGAGTGGTCGGGGAAGCTTTCTTTTCCGAGGCAGCCGAAACCTTAGCAAGGGTCCTCGGCGTCCGCTGGGTGCTGTTCGGGCAATACCAATTGGGAAACGAAAACGCTGCGCAGACGATAATTTTCCGGGACGACAAGGGGATCGCTCCGAACATGCGGTTGCCGTGGCGCAATTCGATATGGGAGCATCTTCTCAAGAGCGGGGACTGTATCTACCCGGAACAGCTGCATAACACATTTTCGAAAGAAGGCGTTTTGGGAGAAACGACGTGTGCCGAGGGTTGCATCGGCACACCGCTGAAGGCGTCAGACGGAACTGTCATCGGCTTTCTCACGATCCTGGATGACAAGCCTATACTGAATTCGGATTGGATATCCGAGGTGATTGCCCTGTTAGCCAACAGGTCGGGAGCGGAGCTTGAACGGCTGATGGCCCGCTCACTCAACGAAAGACTCGGCAAGATCGTCGAAGAATCGGTGAGCGAAGCCTATGCCTTTTCTGCGAAGGCTTCCTTTTCGAGACTGTCAATCGGGGCGCCCGCGAAAATCTTAGCTATTCGATTGACGAATTGCGGAGAATGACGCCGTGGGATCTAAAGCCCGATTATGACGAACGGGCATTTCGCACATTTGTCGAGCCGCTGCTCCAAGGGGAGATCGAGAGTTTGGAGCTGGAAACCCAGCATCGTCGCAAGGACGGTTCTCGATACGATGTAAGTGTTCGGATTCAATATTTCGCCGAACCCGACAATCTGTTTTTCGCGTCAATAAATGACGTGACACACCGTAAGGAGGCGGAACGTCGGGAAAAGATACTGATCAATGAGATCAACCATCGCTCAAAAAATCTCCTCAGTATCGTACAGTCGATTGCGGCACAGACAGCAGCCGGAAATCCGGAAGATCTGGCGCAGAGGCTTGGACGGCGGCTTGCGGCGCTGGCCGCCAATCAGGATATCTTGGTTCATAATACCTGGCGCAGTATACCGACGCAGGACCTGGTATTGTCACAACTCGGCTTTCTGAAACCGCTGATTGACCAGCGGATCGTGATCGAGGGGCCGGATTTGCGCTTGCAAGCCACTGCGGCGCAAGTCCTCGGTATGGCAATTCATGAGCTCGCCACGAACGCAATCAAATACGGCGCCCTCTCCAATGATTTGGGAACCCTGAAGATATGCTGGTCGCTCGACGAAAATGGGAAGATGTTCCGGTTCGGCTGGACGGAACGCGGTGGCCCTCCTGTCGTCGAGCCGCGCGCAAACGGTTTTGGATCAGCACTAATCATCGATCAGCCTCGCTATGCCCTGCATGCGGAGGTGGATGCGCTATTTGAACCTAGCGGCTTCCAATACAGCCTCTCGGCGCCCGCTTCAGATGTACTTGATGACGGCCACACGGTTACTGGAATACATTGATCGCCTCAACTCGTTGCCATCACAGATCGGGCAGTAGCGGAGTAGGCAGCGTTTAATTGCCGAGTAATGCAATTGGGGGCGATATTCGGCCTTATGCTCGTAAGCGGTGTTTTCAGCCCACGTGAGCGTGCGGCAGGAGCTCTTCGATGCGCGATGCGGGATGACCATTGGCGAGGCTGGTTAGCGTTGCGGTCAGCCAGGTGTGCGGGTTGATGCCGGTGAGTTTGCAGTTTTCGATCAGCGTGGCGATCACCGCCCAGTTGTCGCCGCCCTCGTCGGAGCCGGCGAACAGCGCGTTCTTGCGGTTGAGAGCCAGCGGGCGGATGGCGCGCTCGACGACGTTGTTGTCGAGATCGATGCGGCCATCGTCGAGGAAGCGTGTCAGCCCATCCCAGCGTTTGAGGGCGTAGCTGATCGCTTCGCCGAGCTTCGCCTTGGCGCTGACCTGCCGACCGCGTGCTTCGAGGAACCTGTGCAGGTCGTCGATGATCGGACGGCTGCGCTGATCGCGGACGTCGCGACGTTCGTCAGCAGGTAGCCCGCGGATATCGTCTTCGATGGCGTAGAGGGAAGCAATGTGGCGCAGCACGTCGGCGGCCACGGGCGAGCTCTCGGCCAGCTCATAGAACTTGCGGCGCACGTGCGCCCAGCAGAAGGCGAGGCGGATCTGTTGATGACGCCGGGCAAGCGCGGTGTAGGCGCCATAGCCATCGACCTGCAGGATGGCATCGCTGAGATCGGCCAATGCGCGGGCCTGTTCGAGGACGAGCGCACGCAGCGCATCAACGTCATCGGGAAGGTCGGCTTCCATCAGCATATGCAGGTTGAATCAGGCTCGGTGCACCCCGTCAAGCAGCAATCTGGGGTGCGATCGGGCGGCGTCCGCCGTGCACTCTGCGCCAGTCCAGACCCTCGAGTAATGCGCCCAGTTGCGCCGCAGTCAGCCGCATCACGCCCTCCTGGATCCGGGGCCACTTGAAAGCACCTTGCTCTAGCCTCTTGGCCATCAGGCATAGGCCTGTTCCGTCCCACCAGACGAGCTTGATCCGGTCCGCGCGCTTGGCGCGGAAGACATAGATCACGCCGGAATAGGGCTTGCCGCCATACTCTGCTGCCACCAGCGCGGCGAGCGAGTCTGCTCCCTTGCGGAAATCCACAGGACGCGTTGCCACCATCACCTTCGCGCCGGGCGCCGGGCCGATCATCGTGATGCTCGAAGGGCGGTGATTACCGCGGCGATCGTATCTGCATCAGCGCTGCTGCCGACCCTGACCAGCACGCCGCCGATCTCCAGCTCGATCGCCGCGGGCTCGGCCCGCCGACGTCGACGTGGTCTGACAGGGTCAGGCGCGATCACCGCCGGCACGAATGCAGGGTCTTGCCGTTCCAAGGCAACTGAAACAGCCACACCGTGATCCCTGCACCGCCTGATCAGCGCTTTGCGCCATCCGTATATCTGGGAAGGATCCACTGCGTGCCTGCGAGCAACTGCAGTGACCGGCTCGCCGCCAGGCCAGCACTCCGCAATGATCGAAGCCTTCTCCGCGTCGGACCAGTCGCGGCGCTTGCCGGCGCCAGTGAATACCTCGAACCGCTGAGCGCCCTTGCTCACAGGATCATCACCAGAGATTATCATAGGAGCAGCGCCTCACCCAATATCAGGGTGCAGAAACTCGGCGCTTCACATCAACCGCGCAAGGTGGGCTCGGGACAGCGCTTACTTACCCCTGCACCGCGGATGAGGCGACGGGCGCTCTTGCACTCGCTTCGGCAGGCCATTTCAGGTGCGCAGCCGCCGAGCAGCATGAAGGTTACAGGCTCGACCTATGGGAACGGCTATGAGCCTTTCGGTGCTTACCATCGTCCGCAATCGGTCGGCTCATCTTGCCAATCTCCTCGAAGGGGTTCGCCGCAGTGCCGTGCAGCCTGACGAGGTGGTTATTGTCGACATGAGCGACACCCCCGTGTCTGTCGCGCTGAATGATCTGCCCGTGCGGATCGAGCGACTGGTGACCAACGGCCTGCCGTTGGCGGAAGCCCGCAACCGCGCGGCAGCGTGTGCGCAGGGCGAGCGGCTCATCTTCCTTGATGTCGATTGCATCCCAATGCGCGATTGCATCGGGCACCTGTCGGCGGCCTGTACCGATCATGACGCTTTGATCTGCGCAGAGGTACGCTATTTAGGGCCAGGCGATGCGGCGAGTGATTGGGATGAGGCTGCTCTGCTGGACAAAGGCAAACCGCATCCCGTTCGTCCCTTTCCGAAGCAGGGGTTGGCAGCGGTAAGTGAACCGGGCCTGTTCTGGTCTTTGGCTTTTGCGATCCGGCGCAATACCTTCCACCGTATCGGCAGCTTCGACGAGCGGTTCACAGGCTACGGCGCAGAGGACACGGACTTCGGCTTCGCGGCCCGGGATGCGGGCGTGCCATTGTACTTTCTGGGCGGCGCGCTGGCCTGCCACCAGTACCACGATAGTTTCGATCCGCCGCTCCAGCACTTTCACGACATCGTGTTCAATGCGGGCGAGTTCCGGCACAAGTGGGGCTTCTGGCCCATGAGCGGCTGGCTGGACCGGTTCGCTCGGATGGGGCTGATCGCATGGCATTTTGACAGGTTGCAAGTGCTGCGCTCACCGACAGAAGTGGAATGTGCGCATGCTCGCAATCCTTGGCCAGCGACCGCATGAGGCTGCTCGCCCACGTTTTTTGGGCGGGCTGATTCATGAAGTCACGGCACGGTGAAAGCACCATGCCGAAGCGAGCCACAGCAGTGCAAACATGCTAAGAAAGCCCCATTCGACCGCGTGGCCGGACATCATGCTAAGCGCCGCGATTTCCGCATCCGACAAGTCTCCGCGACCCATGACTGCTCCTCAAAAAGCAGTCTTGAATCAGAACAAAGCGGATTTGGGAATCCCTTCTGTCAACACGGCCTAGAGTCCTATGCCTACCCGCTGATTGGCGACAAACTGACGCATGAAATCACGCTGGAGGACGTGAAGGGCGTGCTCCAGCAACCCTACATTCGCGGCGCATATGTTGGCACGCTGTGGGGCGGCGCACGGGAGACTGCATCCTGGCTGCGCAGCCGGATTGAAACGGTCATCAATTCCACCAAGGCGGCGGCAATGGCCGACAACAGCAATCCAGCGCGGCAGGCCTTGTTCGCCAATCATCACAACCCGGCTGAACGTCAGACACTGCGATATTCGGGCTTGAACGGCAAACAGGTCCGCTCGCACTATCGCGCGATGGATTGGAAGGACGTTCCGGCATTCGTGTCCGAACTGGAGGCCAAGCCGGACTATTCAGCGCGGGCGCTTTTGCTGACGATCCTGTGCGACACCCGCACGAGCGAAACCCTAGCGGCGACATGGTTAGAATTTGACTTGGACGCCGCGACGTGGACGATCCCGGCGGAACACATGAAGGCAGGAAAGGAACACCGCGTTCCGCTGTCCCAACATGCGGTGCAATTACTGTGCAGCACACCCCGGCTAGAGGGCAGTTCCTATGTCTTTCCGGGCGCACGCGCAAAGCGTCCGCTGTCGAATATGGCGATGCTGCAAATGCTGCGCGGGATGCGCGGCGATGGGCTGACTGTGCACGGCTTTAGGTCCGCATTCTGCGATTGGATCACGGAAACAACATTGCACCCGGACGCGATTGCAGAATAAGCGTTGGCGCACACGATCGATAACAAAGTGGAGCGGGCATATCGTCGCGGCGACGCATTTGAACGTCGCTGCGGGCAGCAATGGGCAGATTATCTAACAATGGATGCCACATTGTATGCGGCGCAATGGGCAAAACTTATTGCATGAGCCTATTTATACCAAGTCCCATTGATCAGAACCCATGCGCCCATTGGCGCATGCCGATGGACATGATGCGCCAGGGCTGATCGACGAGCTTGTTCCAAGCGAAGCAGCAATGGTCGACGATGTCGTCGTAGGATGAGAAGATGCGGTTGGAGAGCCAGTTGTCGCGCATGAACTGCCAGACGTTTTCGACGGGGTTGAGCTCCGGGCACCTGGGCGGCAGCGGCATGAGAGTGATGTTGGCGGGCACGACCAGTTCCGCCGAGCCATGCCATCCGGCCTGATCGAGGATCAAGACGGCATGCGCCCCCGGCGCGACGTGGAAGGCGATCTCTTCGAGGTGCATGCTCATGGCCTCGCTGTTGCAACGGGGCATGACGATGCCAGCACCCTTGCCCTCGGCGGGACAGATGGCCCCGAAGATCCAGGCTGAGGCCCGGCGCTGGTCTTTGGGCGCACAGGGCCGGGTTCCGCGCTTGGCCCAGCGGCGGGTGAGCTTGGTCTGTTGGCCTATGCGCGCCTCATCTTGCCACCACAGTTCTATCGCGGTGCCGTGCGGCAAGGATAGTCGGATTTTTGCCAACTGGCCTGCGAAGTTTTTTTAAAATCGGCAATGTCATCCGCTTTCTGGCCACGATGACGAGGGCGGGCCGAGAGCTTGCGGAAGCCCAGCGCGCGCATCTCACGGCTCAGCGTCTGTTTGGTAATCGACAGGCCAAACTCATCCCACACCCACTGCGCCAGATCGATGAGACGCCAGCGGACAACCCCGTGCGCCGCAGGAATCGGGCCTGCTTCAACTTGCTGCGCAAGAGCGCGGCGCTGCTCATCGCTCAGAATCGAGACTTTGCCGGGGGCCTTGCGTGACATCAGCCCGTCCGGGCCATCAGCATTGAAGCGGATCACCCAATCCCGCACGACCTGCAGCGTCACGCCAGCCGCTTTGGCCGCTTCGCTCCGGCTGCTGCCGTCCAGGATCAAGCCCAACGCCAACAACCGCCGTACCTGATCCGGATCGTCACATCGTCGGGAAAATCGGCTCAAATCCCGCGAAGTGAAATCTGATCGAACACCAATCGCCGTCGCCATCGCAAGCCTCCTCGTGCTTGCTCCGGTGAATCAGAAAATCAGCGCCTTGGAAATCCCCCATGAGTCAGCCTCATCGGGATTTGGTATTAGTGAGCGCGAATCCTGCAATCATTCTCGATATTTCAATGATGTTAGACCCGCCGGTGAAATCAAACTTCACTTTTCCTAAGCCTGAAAAATACAATTCTAGCTCAGATTCTAGGTCAAACGATCCAGCAGTTTCAACAGAGAATGCAATAATTTTGCTATATGGAAGCGATGAGTAATCTATATTTTTTGCCAGTGATACCTTGAACATTGATAGCAATGATACGCTTATCGGTAAAAACAACCCCGTCACGCATGGCCTTGAACGATCCGATCACAGTTTCATCCGGCAAAAGTAGGTCTCGAACCTTGCTTGCATACTCAGCATTTTCTTTAAGTTTGAATAGCACCCCGTTTTTAAAATCGATCATTTGCACTTCTCCGCTTGAAGACTTTTGACGCCTAACGCATATTCTTGGGCGATGCCACGTTGTTGGCAGGCCTGAGGTCTAATAACCAAAGGCGTTGCAGGTGGATGCCGGAAAAACCGCGGGAAGCCCGGTGGTAGGGTTGGATGACCCTGTGCCGGGGAGGGGCCGGTGCGTTGCAGGTGGATGCCGGACGCTCCCAAAAACATTCCAGCCCATGAGGCCATCCCATGACGACCGACATCACAATTTTGACCGTTGAACAGGCGTGCCGCGATCTAAGCCTGTCCGAACCGACCATGCGCCGCCGAGCTGCATCCGATCCAAGATTCCCGCGAAAGATCAAACTAAGCGCGCGTCGCGTCGGCTATTTGCGTGCGGACATCGAAGCGTATCTGGCGCGGCAGCGCGAAGCGGCGTTGACGGCATAAATCGCCGTAAACCGTCACCATTGGTGAGCGGCATCGTGAAACGTGCACAATTCTTGAATAAAAACAATTGAAACGGCGGAGACTACTTCCGTACGGCCCAAAAAGATGTCCCGCAACGCCGGTCAGGGCGTGCGGAGCGGAACGAGTTACCTCATGGAAAGCGCTACCCAAAATGTGCCGAAAAGACAAGTCATCCCGTCCGGCGTGGAAGCGGCGTTACATGCTGCATCATGCGGCTGACCCGTGTTCCCGATCGTCCCGAACAACGGCACGGGTTACAGCAAAGATTCCATGAATGAGCTGCTAGGCTTGCCAGCCGATGCGCCTGCGGGCGTCCACCATGCCACTACCGACGCTGCGACAATCCGGCGAATGTGGGCCGGTGAGCGGGCTGGCGCATGGATAGGGTTGGCGATGGGGTCCGGTCGCATGGCTATCGATCTGGACGAAAAAAAACGGCAAATCAGATACCGGCACATTGCAAGCGAACGGCTGGATCGTGCCACCAACCGCCACACAGCGCACCAAGTCTGGCGGGTGGCATTGCATCGTGGACCTGATGCCCGGAACACATGCACCGACCGATGGGGACGTGCTGGGGTCCGGTGTGGATCGTCGCGGCGATGGTGGGCACATAGTGCTCTACGATCCGGCGATTTTGACGGCACCCCGCGCGGTGGCCCCCGAATGGTCGCTCACAGGCGGGCGGGCTGGGGCTTCGGAGCGCATCAAGCCGGGTGAGGGCCACCGCGCACAGTCCTATGCTCTGGCACTGGAGGCGTTGCAGACAATCGATCCAGATGCGGACCGTGGCAAGTGGCTACTGGTGAGTGGCGCATTCTACACCGCGTCGGAAGGCCTTGCACCGGACGAACAGCGGCTTGCGGATTGGCAGGCATGGAACGCGCCTCACGGCGAAACGAACGATCCGGCGGCAAACGCTCGCACGTGGTCCAATTTCATAACCGCTGGCACCGGCGGCGATTGGCACACCCTTGCGGAGCTGTCCGATTGCGAAAATGTAAAGGGCTGGCGCTGGTTCGGGGGTATCATGCCACCAATGCCAGCCGGTGCGCGGCCAGTGGGCGCTGCGTTGCCCGTCGCTGCGAATGATGCTGTGTTCGATCCTGCACCGATCACAGATGCAGAATGGGCCGATACCGACGCGCTGACGCCTACCTGCATTGTGACAGATATGTATTTTGCTGATGTAGGCCTGCGGGTCGCACCGGGCGGCGTCGGCAAACAAAAGCCAAATTTAAACAGGCAATGGATCGACTATTTACGACCAACAAAATCGAAAATCGAAATGTAGGGACGGAGAAAACCCCCGGTTGGGTGATTTTTTCGGTCGATTAGAACGCTGAAAACCCCCTCAAAACCCCCGCAAATCCCACTCAAAAACCCTGTGCGCTCTCTCCCCCCATACCCCCTTGGGGATTGGACCGCCCTACCCCCCTAAAATCGGGACATGGTTCAGCCGGGAATGAACCAGACTCAAAACGCCGGGGCTTTTTTCCACCCTAAAAGCACGGTGAAGACGTCACGAAACGTCATAGCCGGTCAAATTTTGGTTATCAGATTGGTTAGCAGTCCAATCCCAAAACTGCAAAAATCCACGGTATTTTGGGGTTTTTTTGCTTGATTGGCGGACAGGGTGGGATTCGAACCCACGGTAGGCTTGCACCTACGGCGGTTTTCAAGACCGCTGCCTTAAACCACTCGGCCACCTGTCCGCGATCGCATCCGGCTTATGTCATGCGCGCATCGTGCATTCACCTGCGACGCTGCGCCCTCTAGCCGAGAGATTTGTTCAAGTCATCCCCCGTTCGGTTGTTGGGAATTCATGTAGAGTATGACATCCGTATGGACATGATGAACCGACTTTTTCCCGCTGCAGCGCTGGTACTCAGCCTGGCCGCAATCTTTGGCGCGCCGCCAGCTGCTGCTCCGGCGGCGGCGGCGCAAGCAAGCGCTGATGGCATTTCCTTTGATGCCTATCTTGAGGTTCTCAAAGCGCGCGCGCTGGGCGAAGGTGTGCGCCCATTTACGGTGGCGCGCATGACCTCAGGGCTGACACCCAATTCTCGCGTAATCGCGCTTGATAACAACCAGCCCGGCAGCGGAACGTCGCGCGGCTATCCGCCGATGTCGAACTACATCGCCACCCATGTCGATGCGTCGCGAATCGGAGGCGGGCGTGCTGTTTACAGCCAGCATCGCGATCTGCTTGCCCGAATCGAAGCGGAATATGGCGTGCCGGGGCCGATCATTGTTGCCATCTTCGGGCATGAAACCAGCTATGGCCGGGTCAAGGGTGACTTCGATCTGGCCCGTAGCCTTGCAACGCTGGCCTGGGAAGGACGGCGGCGCGAGCTGTTTGCAGGCGAATTCGTGGCGCTGATGAAGATCGCGGATCGGGGCTTTGACCGCTCACAACTGGTGGGCAGCTATGCTGGCGCCTTTGGCAATCCGCAGTTTCTGCCCAGCGTCTATCTTCGCC
Organism: Erythrobacter sp. 'gip.4 top 5'; assembly: GCF_056495765.1. Lineage (NCBI taxonomy): Bacteria > Pseudomonadati > Pseudomonadota > Alphaproteobacteria > Sphingomonadales > Erythrobacteraceae > Erythrobacter > Erythrobacter sp. 'gip.4 top 5'. The sequence goes on from NZ_CP200270.1 coordinate 2,149,087, forward strand.
TTGCAACGGACGGTGACGGAGACGGGCGCGCGGACATCTTCTCCAACCGTGCTGACACTTTTGCCTCGATCGCCAATTATTTTCGTGATGCTGGATGGCGTCAGGGGCAGCCTTGGGGTGTTCGCGCAAGCGTCCCTGCGGGCTTTGATGTTTCGGCCTATCGCACCCGGCTGGTGTCACCGGTCTGTCCTCGCGTGCATGAACGCCTGAGCCGCTGGATGACTGTGGCGGAATGGCGCGCAGCGGGCGTCATCGCACAACGCGGTCTGGCCGATGACGTCATGGCCTCATTCTTTCAGCCAGATGGACCTGGCGCACCCGCTTGGCTGGTAACCGGCAATTACCGCGCGATTCTCGAATATAATTGCTCAAGCTATTACGCGATGAGCGTGGGGCTGCTGGCTGACGAAATCGTGAACTGAGACATCGCCATGCCTCGCCAAGCGAGAAGGGGGCAGATATAGGCCGGGCCGTGATACTGCCGCAAATCCTTCGACTATGTGCCCTAACCCTTGCCGCAATGGCGTTGCCTGCGCTTGCGCGGGTGCCGGATCCCGGTGCGGTCCCACCCGCTGTTCCCAGCGCCGCCGAGGCGCCCGTGGCGCTGCTGGTCGATCTTGGCAGTGGACAAGTGCTTCACGCCCGTCGGCCTGATGCGCGCTTCATGCCCGCTTCAGTAACGAAGGTGATGACGCTTTATCTCGCCTTCGAACTGATTGAAGCGGGTCGCCTTGATCCTGCGCAGGTCTTCACGATGAGTCCGAACGTCGCACGCGAATGGCGCCGCCGAGGCTCCACCATGTTTCTGGATCGCGGCGAACAGGTCCGTGTTGATGACCTGCTGCTCGGCATCGCCAATGTTTCGGGCAATGATGCGGCGGCGGTGCTGGCCGAGGGCCAAGCGGGTTCGGTTGCGGCCTGGACGACAGCCATGACCGCCGCAGCGCAGGGTCTCGGAATGACGGGGAGCCATTTCAGCACGCCGAATGGCTGGCCCGACGAGGGGCGCACATTCACCACTGCCAATGATCTGGTGGCCTTGGCGCGGGCGGTGATTACCCGGCACCCGGACAAGTTTGGATATTACATCGGTCGCTCCGGCTTCGATTACAAAGGCATTGCGCAGATCAATCACGATCCGATGATCGGGCGCGTGCCTGGCGCGGACGGGTTCAAAACCGGCTTCACCAACGAATCGGGATTTTCGTACCTTGGCACAGCGCGGCGCGATGGGCAGCGTCTGGTCATGGTGCTGGCCGGTGTGGAAAACGGCCGGCTGCGGGCGCGGCTGGCCAAAGCCTATATCGAGTGGGGCTTCAACGCCTTTGAACGCCGGCGCCTGTTTGCGGCCGGCGCAGTTATCGGCGCAGCGCGAGTGCAGGATGGCAGCGCGCGAAGCGTAAGCTTGAAGGCCGCAGGGCCGGTAGCGATCAACTTGCCAAGCGGAAGTAACGGTGCCTTGACAGCGACGATCCGCTACGAAGGGCCGCTGCGTGCGCCGATCGCGCAAGGACAGCAAATCGCCGTGCTTGAAGTAACGGCCCCCGGTGTCGCGCCCGCGCGTGTACCGCTTTATGCCGCTGAAGCCGTCGGCACTGCGCGCCCGTTCGACCGGATTATCAATGCCATCGCGGCGGTGTTCTCTTGAGCGCCCTGCGCGGCCGATTCATCGCCTTTGAAGGTGGCGAGGGCGCTGGCAAATCGACCCAGGCCCGACTGCTGGCCGAAGCATTAAAGGCACGCGGCTTGACCGTCGTCATAACGCGTGAACCGGGGGGAACGCCAGGTGCCGAAGCGATCCGTGATCTTTTGCTTCATCCGCCGGGGCCGACCGGCTGGCCTGCTTCAGCCGAAGCGCTGCTTTTCGCCGCTGCCCGCGCCGATCATGTCGCGCATCTCATCCGTCCCGCGCTTGACCGCGGCGAATGGGTCATCTGTGATCGCTTTGTCGATTCAAGCCGCGCTTACCAAGGCGCAGCAGGTGGGTTAGGAGATCAGGCGATTACTGCGATCCACGCCTTTGGCAGCGACAGTCTCCGGCCTGATCGGGTGATCCTTCTGGAAGGGGAAGAGACTGTTCTTGCCGACAGACTCGCCAAACGCGGCCAAACGACAGACGCAATCGAAAGACGTTCTGCTGCCTATCATCGCGCCGTCGTCGCGTTCTTCCGCGAACTTGCCGACGCCGATCCGGATGGCTTTTGCCGGGTTGATGGCATAGGCGCACCGGCGCTCGTCCATGAACGCATCCTTGCCGCGCTTGAAAACCTGATTGCATGATCCGCTGGCCCAATCACGAGGAACCTTGGCGCCAATGGCGCGACGCGCTTTCGGGAGAGCGAATGCACCATGGCTGGCTGCTTGCCGGCAAAGCCGGGCTGGGCAAATGCGACTTCGCTCTTGCAGCCGCACACGAACTTGTCGCCGAACCCGGCATCCCAGAGCCCACTGGCGAACATCCCGACATCATTACGCTGACCTACGGGCCCAAGGACGACAAGGGCGAAAAGGCGCAGGCCGATGGCAAGCCGTTCGAGCGTGCGCGCTCGATCCGCATCAAGCAGATCCGTGCGATGCAGCGCCGGCTGATCACCCGCCCAACGCTTGGCAGCCGCCGCGCGATCATTATTGATCCGGCAGACGACATGGAGAAATCCGCCGCCAACGCGCTGCTCAAAAGCCTTGAGGAGCCTCCGGTCGGCACCTTCTTCCTGCTTGTCACACACCGCCCAGCGCGGCTTTTACCAACCATCCGCTCACGCTGCCGCACCTTGCGCTTCCCGGTGCTGACCGAAAGCCAGCTGACTGCGCTTCTGGCGGACGAAGGGCTCGCGCCCGATCCGCAGGCTATTGCCGCGGCTGAAGGTTCCTTTGGTGTAGCCAAGCGGTTCGCCGCCCAAGATCTCGCACCTGTCGCACGCGTGATTTCCGGGCTTCTGCGCGCGGGCGACACAGGGCTTGCAGGGCGAGGTGAGCTCGCTCGTCTCATCGGTTTGCGCGCAGATCGTGATCGCGTGCAGGCCGTGCTCGACCTCGCCCAATCGCTGGTCGCCCGCGCTGCGCGCACATCTGACGATGACAACGCCCGCGTGCGTCTGATCGAAACGCATGGCGCGCTTGTGCGGCTTGCGGCCGAAGCGCCCACTGCCAATTTCGATCCCGGGATGCTTCCCTTCGAGATCGGCAGCTTGCTTGTCGCCGCTGCCCCCGCTAGCGAACCGGCCCATGGCTGAACCCGACAACACCCCTTTCTACATCACCACCGCCATTAGCTACCCCAATGGGCGCCCGCATATTGGCCATGCGTACGAGGCTATCGCTGCCGACGTGATTGCGCGATTTCAACGCCTAAAGGGCCGCCGCGTGCGGTTCCAGACCGGCACGGACGAGCATGGTCTGAAAATGGCGCGTAAGGCCGAGGAGCAGGGCCGCACGCCGTCCGACCTTGCTGACGAAATGTCCGGATATTTCCGAACGATGTGCGACGCGCTTGATATCTCCTATGATCGCTTCATCCGTACGTCGGAACCCGATCATCACCGTGCCAGCCAAGCGATCTGGCAGGCAATGGAGGCTGCAGGCGATCTCTACCTTGGTCGTTACGAAGGGTGGTACTCCGTTCGTGACGAAGCCTATTATGACGCCAGCGAGCTTGTGGAAGGCGAGAGCGGCGAAAAGCTGTCGCCGCAAGGCACGCCGGTCGAATGGACGGTCGAGGAAAGCTGGTTCTTCCGGCTTTCAAAGCATCAGGACCAGCTGCTCGAATTGCTGAAGACACCTGGCTTTCTCGAACCGGCGAGCCGCCGCAACGAGATGGTCGCCTTTGTCGAAGGCGGCTTGCGCGATCTTTCAATCAGCCGCACCAGCTTTAACTGGGGGGTCAAGGTGCCCGGCAGCAATGCCCACGTCATGTATGTGTGGGTCGATGCGCTCACCAATTATCTGACGGGGTTGGGTTATCCCGACGAAATGGGCGATTTTTGGCCGGCCAGCCTGCACCTGATCGGCAAGGACATCGTGCGTTTCCACACGATTTACTGGCCTGCGTTTCTGATGAGCGCCAATTTGCCGCTGCCCAAAAAGGTGTTTGGTCACGGCTTCCTGCTCAACCGCGGCCAGAAGGAATCGAAGTCGCTCGGCAATGTCACCGATCCCCTGGCGCTCGCAGATACCTTCGGCGTGGATGCCTTGCGATATTTCCTGATGCGGGACGTCGCCTTCGGACAGGATGGCAGCTATTCGCCTGAAGCGATTGTTTTGCGGACAAATGCGGAGTTGGCCAACAGTTTCGGCAACCTCGCGCAGCGCACGTTGTCGATGATCGTCAAGAACATGGACGGGACGCTTTCAGCTTTTGAGCAGACCGAAGCGGATACCGCACTTCTCACGACTGTCGCGGTTGCTTGCCGAACAGAACTGCCCCGCGAATTTGAAGCCCTGTCCTTCTCGACCGGGATTGAGGCGTGGTTGCGCGCGGTCTATGCCTGCAACCAATATGTCGACGAACAGGCGCCTTGGGGATTGAAGAAAACCGATCCGGAGCGAATGAAGGCCGTGTTGCAAACGCTGTTCGTGGCGCTGCGCGATCTTGCCATCGCGATCCAGCCTGTTGTGCCGAACAAAGCGGCAGCATTGCTCGATCAGCTTGGTATTCCAGACGACGAACGAGACTACGACGCGTTCAGCGATAGCGATTGGTTTACCCGTCTCGTTGCCCGTAGTTACAGACTTGCCGCGCCGACACCGCTGTTCCCACGCCTCGAATTGCCTGCTGACAAGAGCGAAGCCGCCTGATGCTGGTCGATAGCCACTGCCACCTTGAACACAAAGGCTTGGTCGAAGATCAGGCGAACGTGCTGGACCGCGCGCGGCAAGCGGGGGTGGGGGCATTCCTCAACATTTCGACCCGGCAGAGCGAATGGGATCAGGTGGTTGCGACCGCTGCGCGCGAACCGGACGTGTTCGCCAGTGTCGGCATTCACCCGCACGAAGCCGATGCACACCACGATCTCGGGCGAGCTGCTCTGCTTGAGGCAACGCAGCATCCCCGCGTGATCGCGATTGGTGAGACCGGCCTTGATTACTATTACGACAAGTCGGACAGAGACGTGCAGAAGTCCTTGTTTCGGATGCATATTGATATTGCTCGCGAAACGCAGCTGCCGCTGATTATCCACACCCGCGATGCCGAGGATGATACCCACGCGATCCTCGCCGAGGAAATGGGGAAGGGCGCTTACCCCGCCTTGATCCATTGTTTCACCGCGTCGGCTGAATTTGCCGAAAAGGTCTTGGCGCTGGGTCTCACCATTTCGCTGTCGGGCATCGTAACCTTCAAGAACGCCAAAGCCTTGCAAGAGGTTGCAAAGACCGTTCCTGAGGATCGCTTGCTGGTTGAGACAGACAGCCCCTTTCTGGCGCCGGTCCCGCATCGCGGACGGGTGTGCGAGCCGGCCTATGTCGCTGACACCGCCACGTTCATCGCTGATCTTCGTGGAACAGACGTGGAACATTTAAAGGCGCAAACCACCGCCAATTTCTTCAATCTTTTCAACAAGGCGCGCCTGTGAAGCTGGTCATGCTCGGCTCAGGCACTTCGACAGGGGTGCCGCGGCTGGGTGGGCCCGACGGCGCCGGCGATTGGGGCAACTGCGATCCCGACGAGCCGCGCAACCGCCGCACCCGCGTGTCCATCATGGTCGAAAGCGACGAAGGCAAGCGACTGCTGGTCGATACCTCGTCGGATTGCCGCGCGCAGTTGCTGGCAAATCATGTCGGTCACATCGACGCAGTGTTCTGGACGCATGACCATGCCGATCATTGCCACGGCATCGATGATCTGCGCACCTTGCGCTATGGTCGTGGCGGACCAATTCCGGGTTTTGCCGAGACGGAAACTGTGCGGCGTTTGCGCCAGCGCTTTGGTTATGTCTTTGCAGGGCAAGAAGGCTATCCAACCATCTGCACGCTCGAAACGCTTGACCGGCTGCGAATGATTGCAGGCTTTGGCGTGGACTGGTGCCAGATGGCACATGGTCCGGGTGAAACGACCGCCTATCGCTTCGAAGCGGACGGCAAGAGTATCGGCTATGCCACCGATTTTAGTGCCATTTCCGATGAGATGATCGATCTGTTCCACAACGTCGACATTTTGGTGAGCGATTGCCTCCGACGTGAACCGCATCCAACTCACGCGCATCTGGCGATGGCGATGGAGCTTGGCGAAAAAGCCCGAGCTGATCGTGTGGTCCTGAGCCATCTCGACAAGAGCATGGATTATCGCAAGCTGTGTGAGGAAGTTCCTGCGTTCGTGACCGTTGGCTTCGATGGCCTGGAAATGATGGCATGAGTCCCGAGTTGCTGTTGCCGATCGTGACGAGCCTGGGTTGGCTGATCGTGTGCGTTGCGGCGTTGGCGTCCTACCGATTGCAATGGAGCCGGGTGGCGAAATTGGCGCTGATCTGGCTAACAATCTTTCTGGGGCTGTTTCTCATCGTGGAGTGGTTCTTTGTGGCCCAGGGAACCACGAGCGCTTTGCTCTAAGTTTTACATAATATATATTATCAAACTTGAGGACCGATATGACCGAGACCTCTGAACAGACCCCTATCGACCGCCTGCGCGCCATTATGGCCCAATTACGCGATCCGACCAGCGGGTGCGAATGGGACCTCGCGCAGGACTTCGCTACAATCGCACCCTATACAATCGAAGAAGCCTACGAGGTTGCGGACGCTATCGCGCGCAAGGACATGGGTGACCTTTGTGATGAACTGGGCGACTTGCTGTTCCAGGTCGTGTTCCACGCGCGCATCGCTGAAGAAGCAGGTTTCTTCAGCTTTGACGATGTAGCGGCCGCAATAAACGCCAAGATGATCGCCCGCCACCCACACGTCTTTGGCGACGCCGGAGGAAGGATGGATGAAGCGCGCTGGGAGGATCTCAAAGCCAAGGAACGCGCGGCCAAAGGGACCGAAAGCGCTTTGGAGGGCGTTGCCCTTGCACTTCCCGCCCTGATGCGCGCTGAAAAGCTTCAGAAACGTGCTGCCCGCACAGGGTTCGACTGGCCTGATCCGTCAGGTTCGGAAGCCAAGATAACGGAGGAAACCGAAGAACTTAAAGCCGCAGTTACGAAAGAGCATAAGATCGAGGAAGCTGGCGATCTGCTGTTTGCAGTCGTCAATTTCGTCCGCGCACACGGCATTTCTGCCGAAGACGCCCTTCGCGCCGCAAATGCGAAGTTCGAAAACCGCTTCCGAGGAATGGAAGCACTCGCTGGACCTGCCTTTCCCGCGCTGTCACTGGAGGCCAAGGAAGCGCTTTGGCAACGTGTCAAGAAAGGCGAGTAAACGCCTACGAAAGGCTGGCGAACTGCCCCAGTTCCTTGGGGTTGAGCCGCACAGTCAGACGCCGCATGGGCCCGTCATCACTGAACTCGGCATCGTCTTCGGCCAAGACGTCACCATGCGCGTGCAGCCAGGCGATCCGCCGCCCGTCGCTCACCGGCAGAACAAAACTGACTTCGCGCGCCGCACTGGTGAGCATCCGGGCCAGTTCACTCTCAAGCAAATCAATGCCTGTGCCCGTCACCGCCGAGAGGATCACAGCCCCCTGCCCCTCGGACGCTTCATGCAATTCTGCAAAATCATCCGCGTCCAGAAGGTCGCACTTGTTCCAGACTTCCAGGATTGGAACCATGCTGGTTCCCGTTTCAGCATCGACCACGCCGAGATCGGCCAGCACGTCGAGCACCTGCTTTTTCTGAGCCGCGTGACTGGGGTTCGCCATATCGCGCACGTGGCAGATCACATCGGCAGCGGTCACCTCTTCCAAGGTGGCACGGAACGCTGCTACAAGCTGGGTCGGAAGGTCGGAGATGAAGCCTACGGTATCGGATAGGATCGCCTTTTCAACGCCGGGCAGGCCGATGGCACGCATCGTCGGATCAAGCGTTGCGAACAGCAAGTCCTCCGCCATCACCTCAGCACCGGTCAACCGATTGAATAAGGTCGATTTGCCGGCGTTGGTGTAGCCCACCAGCGCCACCACGGGCCATGGTGCGCGGCCGCGGCGTTCACGGTGAAGCGTGCGGGTTTTTCTGACCTGATCGAGTTCTCGCCGCAGTCGCCCCATGCGCTGGCGGATCATCCGGCGGTCAGCCTCAATCTGGGTTTCCCCCGGACCGCCCAGGAAGCCAAAGCCGCCGCGCTGGCGTTCAAGGTGCGTCCAGCTGCGCACCAATCGGCTCTGCTGGTAATCGAGATGCGCCAGTTCGACCTGAAGGCGCCCTTCAGCCGTGGCCGCGCGTTCGCCAAAGATTTCAAGAATCAGGCCCGTGCGGTCGATCACCTTGCGCTTCAGCCTGTCTTCGAGATTGCGCTGCTGGATTGGCGTAAGCGCGCCATCAACGACAACCAGTTCGACCTCATATTGCTCGCACCACACCGCGATATTTTCGACCTGGCCCGAGCCGAACAAAGTGTTGGGCTGCATCTGGCGCACCGGTAATATCGCCGAATGCGCAATCACAACGCCAATGGCGAGCGCCAGACCTTCGGCTTCGGCAAGACGTTCGCCTGAGTCGAGATCATAACGTAGCGACCGGATGTCCGGGCACAGGACCAGGGCCCGCGCGCCGCGGGTTACCTCGTCTTGAAGATCGCTATCAAAACTCAGTCGTCTGCCCCAAAATCATCGCCATCCTCATCGCCAACGCTAAGGTCGACCGGGCTGGCAGGCTGGATTGTCGAAACCGCGTGCTTGTAAGCAAGTTGCACAGCGCCATCGCGTTCAAGCAACATGCAAAACAGATCAAAGGCCGCAATGCGGCCTTGAAGCATCACCCCGTTCACAAGGAACATGGTGACTTGCACGTTGGCTTCCGCCACGCGGCTGAGAAACACGTCCTGCAACTGCTTTTGCTTGCGGTTACCGGACTGGCTACCGAATTGCGCAGGATCGAGTGCTTGCCCCGGCATGATCGTGCTGATCGCGTGCTTGTAAACCAGCTGGGATTGTCCGTCGCGGCGCAGAAGGATCGAAAAATTGTCAAACCAGGTAATGATCCCCTGCAATTTCACGCCCTTCACCAAAAACATGGTGACGGAAATCTTGTTCTTGCGCAGCAGGTTGAGAAACGCGTCCTGGAGGTTGCCTGCCAAGCGCGGCGCTGATCCGCTGGCATCATTGCCGCCTTGCTCGCTCGGCACAGAGGGCCGCGTAACAGGACGGGGAGAGAGCGTTCGCCCGCTGGACATGGTCGTGGCTCCTTGTTCTTGGCGGCTGGTCTGAGAGCCGCAGGTAGCAGGTCGTCGTAAAAACGAGGCATAACGCCCTACATCGCTCATAATGGCGATTGGACCGCCGGACGACAAGAACTCATTTCACGGAAAAATGACCGAGCATGGCTTACGGTCAATCCTCGTCATCGCGCCTGTCGGCCATGCCCAACAGCTTGAGCTTGCGGTGCAATGCCGAGCGTTCCATGCCGATGAACGTCGCGGTCTTTGAGATATTGCCGGAAAAGCGCCGAATCTGGATGGCAAGATATTCGCGCTCAAAGCTCACCCGCGCCTCGCGCAGCGGCACGCCCATGATCGCTGACAGGCTGTCACTGGCAAGGCCGATCTGACCGCCAATGATTTCGGGTGGCAACATGTCGGGCTCAACAATGCCGAGCTTTTCACGCGGGGTCATGATGATGGTGCGTTCCACAACGTTACGAAGCTGCCTGACGTTGCCCGGCCAGTCATAGGCCTGGAACGCAGCCATCGCCTCGGTGGATATCTCCGGTGGAGCAAGACCTTGATCATTTGAGTAACGGGTGAAGAAGTGTTCGGCGAGCGCGGGAATATCCTCGCGCCGCTGCGACAATGCCGGCAGCACGACCGGCACCACGTTCAGCCGGTAGAACAGGTCCTCCCGAAAACGCTTCTCGGCCATTTCGACGGTAAGATCGCGCGTGGTCGAAGACACCACCCGGACATCCACCCCGATCTGCCGAGTTCCGCCAACACGCACAAAGCTCTGGTCGGTCAGCACCCGGAGAATGCGGGCCTGCGTCGACAACGGCATGTCAGCGATCTCGTCGAGATAGAGCGTGCCGCCATCCGCCATTTCAAGCAGTCCGGGGCGCATCTGCTTGCCGCCCGACTCTTCACCAAACAGTTCCTGTTCAAAACGTTCGGGCGTGATGCGCGCAGAGTTGACCAGGACAAAGGCCCCGTTGGCGCGTGAGCTCCAAGCGTGGAGCAACCGTGCGGCAACTTCCTTGCCCGCCCCCGGAGGCCCGGAAATCAGCACCCGGCTGCCGGTGTTCGCCACCCGCTTCAAGGTTGCACGCACAGCGTTAATTGCGGGCGAATTGCCGGTGAATTCCGCGCTGCCCCAGCTACCTTCGCGCAGACGGTTGTTCTCGCGGCGCAACCGTTCCGTCTCGGTAGCACGTTCGACCAGCAGCAACAGTCGCTCGGCCTCGAACGGCTTTTCAATGAAATCCATCGCCCCGCGCCCGACTGCGGCGACCGCGGTGTCGATATTGCCGTGGCCTGAAAAGATAATAACCGGCAGGTTCGGCTCGCGTGCCTTGATGGCGTCCAGCAGTTCAAGCCCATCCATCTGGCTACCGTGAAGCCACACGTCGAGCAGCACCAAGCTGGGGCGGCGCTCGTCGATCTTGGCGAGCGCTTCGGTGCTGTCGGCAGCGGTGCGACATTCATAGCCTTCGTCACCCAGCACGCCGGCCACCAGTTCACGAATGTCGCGTTCGTCGTCAACGATCAGGATTTCTATCGCCATGGAGCTGGTCCTTCGGCTGTCAGTTCAGGGGGAAACGAAAGCAGGGTCACAGCGGCCTGTCTTCGATAGGTTTGGGGTTGCGTGCAAAACGCAGGCAGACACGGGTGCCGCCACTGGGCGTGCTGGCAAAGCTCATGTCCCCACCATGTTCGTCGACGATCTTGTTGACGATGGCAAGGCCAAGGCCGGTGCCCTTTTCACGGGTGGTCACGTAAGGCTCGGTGATCCGGTCCCGATCATTGGGCAATCCGATGCCGTTGTCTTCAATAATCACCATAATCGCATCGCCGGCGTCCTGCAGAATGGCGGCGATTTCGCCAGCATAAGCGCCCTTCGCCTCAACTGCGCGCGCCTCGACCGCTTCGACCGCATTCTTGAGCACATTGGTCATCGCCTGACCAAACTGGTGGCGATCACAATGAACTTCACGGTCACTCAGATCCGATGAAGCGACGCTGAAGGCAATTCCGGAATGGGCAACCTCTTGCAGGAACACGGCTTGCCGAACCAGATCGAGGGCGTCCTCATCGCGAAACACCGGCTTGGGCAGCCGCGCAAAGGACGAAAATTCGTCGACCATCTTGCGAAGCCCGCCAACCTGCCGGACGATCGTGCTGGTCAATTCGTCAAACAGCTCGCGGTCTTCGTCGCTCACCTGCTTGCGATAACGGCGCTTGAGCCGCTCGGTCGCCAGCTGGATCGGGGTCAGCGGATTCTTGATTTCGTGCGCGATCCTGCGCGCCACGTCAGACCATGCAGCCTGCCGCTGATCCAGCAATTGCCGGGTGATATCTTCAAAGGTGATCACATGGCCACTGGTCCCCGGCGCAACCTTGACCGCAAGGGTCAGAAGCTCTGTTCCCTTCGCGTGAGTTATGATCGCACGCTCCTTGCGCCCCGTGATCATGCGGCGCAATTCAGGCGAGATCATTTCAAGCGACTGGCCAATCATGCCTACGCCGCTCGCGCCATTGCCCTCCGACCCAAGCAGGGCCTGGGCGGAAGAGTTCATCAGCGTCACGCACGCGTCTGCATCGACCGACACCACGCCCGCGGTCACCGACTCAAGCACTGCTTCGGTGAAAGCACGGCGATCATCGATCTGGCGATTGGCGCTTACCAGTGCCTGCGTCTGCTTTTCCAGCTGCCCGGTCATGCGGTTGAACGCGCGGTTGAGCAGGCCGATTTCGTCCGCCCCGGTGCGCCCTTCGAGGCGCAATGCAAAGTTGCCCTGCCCCACCTTGCGTGCCGCGCCCACGAGATTTGTCAGCGGTTCAACCTGCCGATCGGCAAAGCGAAGCGCAAACCAGATTGCGAGGCTCACCAGCAGCAGGCTCACCCCGACCAGGGCAATGTTGAATCGCAGCTGAAGCGTGCGTGCGCTACCGGTAAGACGATCATAGGCGGTCACGATCGACTGCGCGCGCGACCATGAGTTGAACATAGTCTCTTCGGTGGTTCGAGCATTATAGAGATACACACCCGACTGCGGATCGATCGGCACTAGCGCCTCGATCCGCTCCGGGCTGCCGACAACGACAGCCAGCGCGCCACTATCGAGCTGTGGCACCGCATCCCGGCTGAAAGTCAGCGGGTTGCTTTCCAACGTCAGGTTGAGTGCAGCCGCCGTCCGGAATGATCCGTCGGTCATGCGTTGCAGGATCGCACTTTCGGAAATCTCACGGCCTTGTGCCTGATAGGCATAGAAATCGGGAAAGTCGGGATCGGTGATCGGCACCCGCGCAAGGATTTCGCGCATGTCCGTCGCCATGATCACGGTGTTCTGTTCGACGTTGCGCTGATTGGCGTCGTAATAGTTCTGCGCCAAGGCATTGGCGTTTTCCATCAGCCCGCGCGATTCATCGGAAAACCAGAAATCGACACCGGTCTGGAACAGGAAGGCCGCAAAACCCGCCACCAACAAGGTCGGGATCGCCGCCACCATCGAGAAAAAGAAAACGAGCCGCACATGCAATCGCGCTGTGCTGCCTGCTGCGCGCCGCAGCGCCAGACGACGACCGATCAAAACGAGCAGCGTCATCGCCGGCACAAGCGTCGCCATAAGCAGCACCGAAACCCACATCGTCGGCAAGAGATTGTCCGGCTCGCCACTCTGGCTGTAGGCGGACCATGTCCCCCAGATGGCGGTCAGCAATGCGATGACCGCGAGGACCTCAAGCCACAAAAAAACATTCGCCCGCCGCGCAGCAATCATAAAACGCCGCCACCAGCGCGGCGGGTGGCGCAACGAAATGCTCAGCGAATGGGGTGGGGATGGCTCCATCGTTGCCGCTTTACAACAATGGTGTGGTAAACATGCAAGATCATTCTGATGATCTGCCCCGCGCCAGCGGCGTTACGTTGCGATGAAACGCTCTGGCTCAAGCCCGAGTTCGCCGATCCGTTTGCGCAACGTGTTCCGATTAATCCCCAACAATTGCGCAGCGCGCAACTGATTACCGCCGGTGCGGCCCAGCGCATATTCGATCAGAGGCCTCTCAAACGCTGCCAGTGCGCGGTGGTAGACCGCGCCTGAAGGCGGGCTCTCAGTTGCGAGCCAGCTTAAGAGCGCTGTCCCGAAACCGACCTCCCCGCTCAAGTGGGGCAGCGCTGTTGGCGTATTTTCCGGCCCGATGATGTCGTCGACGCTGTCAGCGTCAATCCGCTCCTCGCGGGCCATAAGCGCTAGGCGATAGACCACGTTGCGCAGCTCACGCACATTGCCGCGCCAGCCCCGCCGTTCAAGCCGCTCAATCGCTTCAGGAGTGAGCAATCGACGCGGCAGACCATCCTCGGCGGCCAGCACCAGGAAGTGCTGCACCAACGCGGCAATATCCTCACGCCGATCGCGCAACGGCGGCAGCACAATCGGCACCACGTTGAGGCGGTAGAACAGATCTTCGCGGAAAGTGCCCGCGGCGATCATCGGGGTCAGATCGCGGTTGGTCGCAGCGATGATTCGGACATTAACCGCAATTTCCTGCCGTCCGCCCACGCGCCGGATGCGGCCCGATTGCAGCGCACGCAGTAGCCGTGTCTGAGCTTCGGGCGGCATATCGCCGATCTCGTCCAAGAACAGCGTGCCGCCGTTGGCTTGTTCAAATTTGCCAATGGCCTGCGCAATCGCACCAGTAAACGCGCCTTTTTCGTGGCCGAACAGCTCGCTTTCGACGAGATCTGTAGGGATCGCGCCGGTATTGACCGCAACAAACGGCCCGCTGCGGCGGTTGCCAAGCTCGTGGATCGCTTCAGCCACCAGTTCTTTGCCGGTGCCGCTTTCACCGGTTACCAGAACAGTCAGATCATTGCGCAGCACGCGCGTTATCATCCGGTAGACGCCCTGCATTGCCTGGCTGCGCCCGACCAGCGGCATTTTCTCGCTTTCACTCCCGGTCATCGCATGGCCAAGTTCTTCGGCCGCAGGCGAGCGCTTGCCGGCAGCCTGCCGGACAGCATGAACCAGATCGTCAAGATCGAAAGGTTTGGGGAAATATTCGAAAGCGTCGCTTTCGCTCGCGCGCACGGCGGTATCGAGCGTGTTCTGCGCCGAAAGCACAATCACCGGCATATCCGGCGCACGGTCACGTACCGCCGTAAGGCTGGCAAGCCCGTCGCCGTCTTCAAGGATCACATCGGTCAGCATCACCGCAAATTTGCGCGCGGAAAGCTGCTTGTCGCGCGTTGCGATACTGCTGCAGTGGGCAATCGCAAAGCCTTCATCTTCCAGCGCGGCAATGATAACCGTGGCGATGGCGGCATCATCCTCGACCAGCAGGATGAGATCGGTTGCAGTTGTGGGCATAAGCCGAAAAGGTCCTAAGCCTGCGGCAAATGCAGGCGAAAATGCGTAAGCCCGGCGCGCGGATCGCGCTCGTGACTAACACTGCCGTTCATATCGCGCACCAGTTTACGCACCAGCGACAGGCCAAGGCCCTGGCCGGAGGGCTTGGACGAGACGAAGGGTTCGAAGACGTGGCCCTGCAAGGTGGGATCAATGCCCGGGCCATTATCGGAAATGGTAATCTCGATCGGGAGCGGCACCGCGCGGCCATTGCGAATGGCGCTGAATGCAAGTCCACTGACAAACCGGGTCTGGACGATCACAAAGCTTTGTGCGCCAGCCCCGCCCGGCCCCAAGGCCGCATCGCGTGCATTCGAGATCAGGTTTATCAGCACCTGTTCCAGCGCATCGCGATTGGCCAAAATCGGCGGAAGCGATGGGTCAAACTCTTCGCGGATTTCCACTTCGCCAAGCGTTGATCCCGCCGCGCGCATGGTTGCGATAGCGGCGCGGATTGCTTCGTGCGGATTGCAAGCATCCACTGGTCCTGTGCGGGTGCTACCAAGTTGTTGCATCCGGTCAATCAACCGCGCGATCCGGTCAACCTCGTCGGTGATCATGCGGGCCAGCTTCTTGTCCGCATGTGCAAGCTTGCGCGAAGCCAGCTGCGCGGCACCGCGGATCGCGGCAAGGGGATTCTTTATCTCGTGTGCGAGCACGGCTGGCGCACCCAGCAGCGCCTCTCCGCCGGGGGCCGCTTCCTCATGGCCGATCTGCGACAATGTCACCACGCGCCAGCCTGGAAAACCGCCGAGCGGTGAGGCTGTAAGATTGATGCGGGTCTGCGCCTTGCCAACCGCGATCAACAGATCGCGCGCTACAAGCGCTTCATCACTTGCGAGAAGACGAGCCTCAACCCGTGGATCAAGCGGTCCGATCCGGTCCACCAAGCACGTGCCCAAAAGCCGGCTTGCGCTGGTCCCCAGCAGGTCTTCAGTGGCGTGATTGACTTCCGCTATCCGTCCTTCGCAATCGATCAAAAGCAGTGCGAAGATAAGCCCTGACAGCTGCGAACGGGGATCCGGACGGGCCTGAGCCACAAGCGGATCGCCACCAACTCCCTCAGTCGGGATTGCTGGCACAGTTCAGGCGGCCTGCTGCATCAGGAAGGGCGTGTAAAAGCGCTCAATCTCACCCAGCACCTGATCAGCATCATCGATGAAATTGGCCATGTTGCGGAACTCGGCCGAACCATGCAGCCCTTTAGTATACCAGCCCAGATGCTTGCGCGCCATCTTGACTCCGGTGATGTGACCATAGTGGTCGAGCATCCGACGGTAGTGTTCGACCACCAAACGATACTGCTCGTCGATGCCGGGCGTTGCGCGTTCTTCACCAGTACGCCACCAGTGCATCACCTGCCCCAGCAACCACGGTTTGCCGTAAGCACCGCGACCGATCATCAGGCCATCGGCGCCCGATTGCTCCAGCGCGTTGGACGCGTCCGCGATGGTGCAGATGTCGCCATTGACGATCACAGGGATGTTCACCGCGTCTTTGACCTTGCGGACGAACGCCCAGTCGGCGCTGCCCTTGTACATCTGGTTGCGGGTGCGGCCATGTACGGTGATCATCTGCACGCCGATATCCTCGGCCATGCGGGCAAGATCGGGTGCGTTGAGACTATCGTGATCCCAGCCCATCCGCATCTTGACTGTTACCGGCACCTTCACCGCTTTGACCGTGGCTTCCATCAGCCGGACGGCAAGCGGAACTTCGCGCATCAGGGCGCTGCCAGCCATCTGGCCGACCACCTTGCGCACCGGGCAGCCGAAATTGATGTCGATAATTGCCGCCCCGTTGCCTTCCTGAATTCTCGCCGCCTCAGCCATGCTGGCAGGATCGCAGCCGACCAGTTGCATTGACACCGGCTCCTCGATCCGGTCCCAAGCGGTCTTCTGCGTGCTCACTCTGGTCTCGCGGATCGCGGCTTCGCTGGCGACCATTTCGGTGACGTTGAGGCCCGAGCCATAGCGCCGCACCAGCGTGCGGAACGGCATGTCAGTCACGCCGGTCATTGGCGCAAGCACCACCGGCTCGGCAACCGTGACCGGGCCGATGGCAATCGGCTTCAGGGCCGGCGGAGGAGGAAGCGTGGTCATATCACGATGATTGCCTAATAATTGGGCAAGCGCTTAGTGGATTGCCGAAAGCGCGTCCAGACCCTAAGCGAACGCCGCGATGGCTGGCTCTGCTTCCCTCCCCCCGTTCGCCGCGATTGTCGTGGCCGCTGGCAAGGGCCTGCGCGTGGGCGGCGAGATGCCAAAACAGTTTCGCGCATGGCACGGCAAACCGTTGATCCGCCAATCCGTCGAGGCCCTGGCAGCTGCTAGCGCCAACCCGCTGGTGGTGGTGATTGCGCCGGATGCGCGCGATCATGCCGAGCAAGCCTTGGCCGGCATAACGGGCGTTACATTCGTTATCGGCGGCGTGACCCGTCAGGATTCGGTTCGGTGCGGGCTTGAGGCGCTTGACGCTTTATCGCCCGAAAATGTGCTGATCCACGACGCCGCACGCCCCGACCTGCCCCACGCGGTCGTTGACCGACTGCTGAGGGCGTTGGGCGAGCACGCCGGAGCGATTCCGGTGCTGGCGGTGGTCGACAGTCTTGCGATCGCCAGCGGCACCGTCATGGCGGGCAAGGCCGATCGCGAAACCCTGCGCCGTGTGCAAACACCACAAGCCTTCCGCTTCCCTGCCATCCTCGCCGCGCACCGCGCCTGGATTGGCACAACAGATGCGGGTGACGACGCGCAGGTGTTGATGGCAAGCTCAGGTTCAGTCGCGTTGGTCGAAGGCGATGAATGCCTCAAGAAGATCACCTTTGCGGAGGATTTTGTGAACACCGCCCCCCTTCCCGCTTTCCGCATCGGTCAAGGCTTTGATGTCCACCGGCTGGAACCGGGTGAGGAATTGTGGCTGGGCGGCGTACAAATCCCCCATGACAAAGGCCTTGCAGGCCATTCCGACGCCGATGTTGCTCTCCACGCGATTACCGATGCCGTGCTCGGCGCGGTTGGCGAAGGCGATATCGGCACGCACTTCCCGCCAAGCGATCCGCAATGGCGCGGCGCGCGGTCTGGGCAGTTTCTCCAGCACGCTGTCAGCCTTGCGCGCAAGGCCGGCTACGCGATCGCCAATCTCGATCTCACACTGATCTGCGAGGAACCCAAGATCGGACCTCACCGTCCGGCCATGCGTGCTGAGGTCGCCCGGCTGATGGGAATTGAGGAAGGCGCTGTCAGCATCAAAGCCACCACCACCGAAAAACTCGGCTTTACGGGCCGCGGCGAAGGCATTGCCGCACAGGCCATCGTATGCGTCACCCTTGCCGTTGAAGGAACTGCCACATGACTCACCGGATGATTGCCGCCATTGCCTTGGCCGCGCTGGCCACCTCGCAGAATGCCGTTGCTCAGGCGCAGGCCTGCGTCGCCCCGGCCGATCTGTCGGACGCCGTAGTTTACGCCATGCCAATCGCTTACGATGCGACCCGTACGGCCTGCGCAAATCGCCTTTCGGCCAACGGCTTTATGGCGACCGGTGGCGAAGCCTATATCGGACAATTTCGCGCCGGGCAGAACCAGGCGTGGCCAGGTGCGTTTCGCACTCTCAAGACTTTCATGGCGTCCGATAGCGCAGGCGAAAGCGGCGCGCCGGTGGAGATGGGCGCGTTGCTCAGTGCCATGCCTGAAGAGTCCTTGCGTCCTTTCGTCGATGCTCTTGTTGGACAAATGCTTGCCGATGGGATCAAAGGCGATTCCTGCGACAAGATCGAGCGCGGGCTGGAACTGATCAGCCCTCTGCCAACGCAAAACCTTGGCGGTCTCGTCGCTTTGATCGCTGCGATGACCGAGATGAAAAGCCCACCGATCTGCGGCGCTATTACTCCTGCCGATCCGGCGCGGAAGTAGGTCTGCTGTGCCCCTGTCCTTGTTGCCTGATGATATTGCCGCCCTTGCCGCCCGCGTGATTGCCGAAAATGCCGCCGCCGGGCGGCAAGTTGCTCTGGCTGAGAGCTGCACCGGCGGGCTGGTAGCAGGCGCGTTGACCGAAATCGCAGGCTCGTCAGCCGTCTTCGATCGCGGATTCGTGACGTATTCGAACGAAGCCAAGATGGAGATGCTGGGCGTTGCTCGCGATATAATCGAAGCCTTCGGCGCCGTTTCGATCGCCTGCGCGTGGGCAATGGCCAAGGGTGCGCTTGACCGTTCAAAAGCCGATGTTGCCGTGGCCATTAGCGGCGTCGCAGGTCCGGGCGGCGGTACACCGCACAAACCGGTCGGCACCGTGGTCTTTGCCCGCGTCGTTCGCAACGGCGCTGGCGATCCCGAAGGCGAACTGCGGTTTTTCGATGGTGGCGAAGGCCCAGAAGGCCGCGCTGAAATTCGCCGTCAGGCTACGCTATGCGCGCTGGAATTGCTGTTACCGTAGAGCTGCGCCGCACGCGTCTCAAATGCCTCGACCATCTTGCGGAATGCGCGATCAAAATATTGCCCAGCAATCCTTTCGAAAAGACGGTTCTTGAAGGTAAACTCGACCAGAAAATCAATCTCGCAGGTGTGATCATCCACCACCCGAAACGTCCAGATATTGTCGAGATCAGACAGCGGGCCGTCAACGTAATGAACTGCGATTTCCTCTGCGCGTTGTTTGGTAACGCGCGAGGTGAAGCTTTCACGGATCGCTTTGAAGCCCACCACCATGTCTGCGACCATTTCCGTTTCGGTGTTTGATCGCACGCGCGTGGCGATCACCCACGGCAGGAACTCGCCATAGCGGCCGACGTCCGCAACCAGATCAAACATCTGTTCAGCGCTGTACGGGAGGCGACGGGTTTCGCGGATGCCAGGCATCAGACGGCAGCCTTTGCTCCGGCTCGCGCCAGTTTTTCTTCTCGCGCGGCCCGCATCTTCGCAAAGTCGTCGCCTGCGTGATAACTCGACCGCGTCAGCGGGCTGGAGGCGACCTGAAGAAACCCCTTGGCCCGCGCAATGGCACCGTAAGCGGAAAACGCTTTGGGCGTCACAAATTCATCAACGGCGGCGTGCTTGGGTGTGGGCTGGAGATATTGGCCCATCGTGATGAAATCGACCTCGGCCGAGCGCATGTCGTCCATCACCTGATGCACTTCGAGGCGTTGTTCGCCGAGCCCCAACATGATGCCCGATTTCGTGAATGTCAGCGGATTATGCGCCTTCACCTCCTCCAGCAGCCGGAGCGACGCGTAGTAGCGCGCACCGGGGCGAATGGTCGGATACAGCCGCGGCACGGTTTCGAGATTGTGATTGTACACATCCGGCCCCGCCTCGCAGATCATCTCCACCGCGCGGCGCATCTTCCCGCGAAAATCAGGCGTGAGAATTTCGATCGTGGTGTCTGGGGTGTTGCGGCGCAGCGCCTCGATTACCTTGACGAATTGCGAGGCACCGCCATCGGGCAAATCGTCACGGTCGACGCTGGTGATGACGATGTGTTGAAGGCCCATCTTGGCCGCAGCAATCGCGGTATTTTCCGGCTCGAACGGGTCGACGGCCTTCGGCATCCCGGTTTTGACATTGCAGAACGCACAGGCCCGCGTGCACACATCGCCCAGGATCATCACCGTCGCATGCTTCTTGGTCCAGCATTCGCCGATATTCGGACAGGCGGCCTCTTCACAAACGGTGTGAAGGTTCAGTTCGCGCATCAATTTGCGCGTTTCATTGTAACCTTGGCTTACAGGAGCGCGCACGCGAATCCAGTCAGGCTTGCGCTGGCGGGCGGGCCGGTCGGCAGCGTCCTTCGAAGGAAGTGCGGGCTGCGGCGTGCTTGAAAGATCATTCATGAGGCGTCATTTAGGCGCGCATTCCTGCTCCCGCAAGCGCAGCGCTGGTTGCATTTCCGGCATTGCCCCTGCCAAAAAAGAACGCCGGGAGGTTAAACCGCCCGGCGCCCGTCTTTTTGCCGATCAGGTCAGCAAACCATCAACCGCCAGTTGCGGTCGCGGTGCCCGCGCCACTGCCTGCAGTCTGCATGGCATAGGCGCTCCACAATTTCGCAATCGGCGCACGCGTGCCATCCACCTTTGCAAAGGTAGCTTGCGCCGTAGCAACATCGCCAGCGCCGATCTGGGCAATGCCCAAGCGGGTCATGGCAAGATTACGATCCACTTCGGGCATCCCAAGGGCACGTTCATAAAAACCGGCTGCCTTGGTATATTCACCGTAGCTTAGGAAAGTATCTCCTGCCGCCAAAATCGTACGAAGCTTGGCCGAAGGCGAATTGGCATCACGCTCAAACGATGGAAGCGCTGCCCGGTCCTCAGCAACAAGGCCACTGGCTGTCTTGAATTGTTCGTCGACCCAAGGATCACTGCCTTTGGGGATCGCGCCAGAAGCATTGGCTTCTTCAATAATCGACTTCACCTCCATGGGCAGGCGACGCGAATCGGCTGCCTCGATATAAAAGATGTAATCATTCTTATCTTTGAGCGTGCCCACTCGCTGGCCAAGGCGCAGCAGATCAAGCAGAACCGGGCCATCATAGTCGTTGAGGTTGCGGGTGATATTCACCGCATCGCGCCAGTTATTTTCGGTGGGCACGTCCATCACCCAATTCTGAACGAGTTCATAGATTTGCGGCTCGATCTCGTTGTTGTAGGCAATTTGTACGCCGCGAGCATACCACTTCGGGTTCACCGGCTGACCCTCGGCCTTGGTCTCAGCAATCAGCGTGTTGACGTAATCAAGGCCCTCGGCGTAGCGTTCTTGGGCAAATAGCAGTTCGGCCCGGTTCATCTTCACGTCAGCGGCGGTGAGATTGGGTGCGCTGTAATTCAGATCAATCGCCTGCTGCAGATAGGTATCAGCCTTTTCGTATTGCTTGAGCGACGTTGCGATCTGGGCAACGACGAAGGCAAAGCGGGCGGTGTCTTCTGGCTGCGTTTTGCCACTGGCCAACATCGTTTCGGCACCACGCATCTGAAGCGCGTTGTCCTTACCGGTGATCCCCGCATTGAACAGCATACTGCCCACTGCAAGTTTCTCGTCGGGAGACGACGCCTTAGTTGCAAGGGCTTCGATCTGGGTTTTGAGCGCGGTGACATCGGCCGCTGGGTCTTTCAACGCAGCTTCGATCGGCTGGTATGCCTCAACGAATTCCTTTGAATAGGCAGGCGCAGCCTTCTCAGCCGACGCGTCCTTTTTCTTTTTCTGGGCGTAAGCTGCCTCAGTGAAACCCGGAACCGTAAGCACGGCTGTGCCTCCGGCAAGCGCAACGGCCAAAGCCAACTGGCGCGTCAGATTGCCAGCCAAAAGGCGGGGGCGACGGGGCGAAGACAAATAGGTCACTGCATCCTCCAGATATAAAGCGGGGCGTCGCGCCAGTAGTGGCCCATACGCTGCCGAAATTTCGTCCGAGCCTTAGAACGGCTCATACGACATTTGCAAATCTTGGTAGGCGTACCGTGCTGAACGAGCTTTGAATGGCGTTGCCAGATGGTCAAAGCGATATGCTTGCAAATGTGGAAAAATGCACGCTGTTCCCCCTACGTTCGGAGCACAAGGTGGCGCAAACGACAGCGGAGGACTAGATAGGGGTATTGTATCGGGCTCGATAGGGCCTGAAGTGCCGCAGCGGCACCAAACCACAAGCAGAAACGGCCCAGATCTTGAGCGACGACAGCGACATTCTCGATTCCCCCGCCCCCTCACCGATGGGCGGCTTTGACCGCATCGATATCGTCGATGAGATGAAGTCGAGCTACCTCGATTACGCGATGAGCGTGATCGTCAGTCGCGCTTTGCCTGATGTCCGCGATGGCCTGAAGCCGGTGCACCGCCGGATCCTGTGGACCTGCCAGGAAAACGGATATGTTGCGGGCAAGGCTTATCGCAAGTCCGCCCGTATCGTCGGCGATACGATGGGTAAGTACCACCCTCACGGTAACAGTGCGATCTATGATGCGCTGGCGCGCATGACCCAGTCGTGGTCGATGCGGGTTCCGCTGATTGATGGTCAGGGCAATTTTGGCTCAATGGACCCCGATCCGCCAGCCGCCGAGCGGTACACCGAAGCACGCCTCGAACGCGTCGCACAGGCGCTGCTAGCCGATATCGAAAAGGATACCGTCGACTTCCAGCCCAATTATGATGGGACCGAACGCGAGCCGACCGTTCTGCCCGCACGCTATCCCAACCTGCTGGTTAACGGCGCGGGCGGCATCGCCGTGGGCATGGCGACCAACGTGCCGCCGCACAATCTGGGCGAAGTGATCGATGCCTGTTTTGCCTATATGGACAATCCCGCAATCACGTCTGAAGAACTGATCGAATACATTCCCGGCCCTGATTTTCCGACCGCGCCGCTGATCCTTGGCACGCATGGCGCACGGCAGGCCTATACCACCGGGCGCGGGTCGATCCTGATGCGCTGCCGTCACGAAGTGGAAGCCACCCGCGGTGCCAAGAGCGAGGGCCGCGAAAGCATCGTGTTCACCTCGATTCCCTATCAGGTCGGGAAGAACAACCTGGTCGAAAAGATCGCCGATGCGGCCAAGGAAAAGCGGATCGAAGGCATTTCCGACATCCGTGACGAAAGCTCGCGCGAGGGCGTGCGGGTGGTGGTCGACCTCAAGCGCGATGCGACGGCGGACGTCGTGCTCAATCAGATCTGGCGTCACACCCCGGCGCAATCATCATTCCCAGCGAACATGCTGGCTATCCGCGGTGGACGCCCCGAAACGCTGCACCTGCGCGATTTCATTGCCGCTTTCATCACCTTCCGCGAGGAGGTGATTACGCGCCGTACCAAGTTCGAACTCGCCAAAGCGCGTGAACGGGCACACATTTTGATTGGCCTCGTAGTCGCGGTGGCCAACTTAGATGAAGTTGTGGTGATGATCCGCACCGCGCCCAACCCGGCTGAAGCCCGCGCGCGATTGCTTGGCAAAGAATGGCCGATTGGCGATATCGCGCAGTACATTCGGCTGGTCGAAGCGATCGAGCCGAGCGCAGATCAGGAAGGCGGCACCTATCGCCTGTCGGAACGCCAGGTCAAAGCCATCCTCGAACTGCGACTCCACCGTCTGACCGCGCTCGGACGGGACGAAATCGGCGGCGAATTGCAGGGGCTTTCGGTTGCGATCGAAGAATATCTTTCGATCCTTGCAGACCGTGTGAAGCTTTATGGTGTCATGCGCGACGAATTGGCGGAAATTCGCGCCACTTACGCCACCCCCCGTGTCTCCGAAATCGCGCCTGCCTGGGATGGTCTTGAAGACGAGGATCTGATCGAGCGTGAGGACATGGTGATCACGGTCACCCATGATGGTTACATCAAGCGCACGGCGCTCAGCACCTTCCGCGCGCAGGCACGCGGCGGCAAGGGGCGTTCGGGCATGGCGACCAAGGACGAGGACGCCGTGGTTGAGCTGTTTGTTACCTCAACTCACAATCCGGTCTTGTTCTTTACCAACACAGGCCGCGTTTACCGGATGAAGGTGTGGAAGTTGCCCGAAGGCGGCCCGCAAACCAAAGGGCGCCCAATGGTCAATCTGCTGCCGCTCGCCTCCGAAGAGCGCGTCACCAACGTGCTACCGTTGCCTGAAGACGAGGCGACCTGGGCCAATCTCAACATCGTCTTTGCGACCGAACAGGGCATGGTGCGCCGCAATTCGATGGACGCCTTCACCAACGTGCCGACTGCCGGCAAGTATGCCATGGGCTTCGTCGAAGGTTCGGGTGACCGTTTGATTGGGGTGGAACTGCTGACGGAAGAGCAGCAGATCTTCCTCGCCAGCGATTCTGGCAAGGCGATCCGCTTTGCCGCCACGGACGCGCGCGAAACCAAGAGCCGCACCGGCATCGGTGTGCGCGGCATGAACCTCAAGAAAGGCAGCAAGGTCGTCAGCATGGCGGTGCTCGACCCGCTCACGGCCGATATGGAAACCCGTGAGGCTTACCTTCGCGCCGCAGCGTGGAAGAACAATGACACCGCCCCCACCCTGTCCGACGATCAGATGACGGATATGGCCGACGGCGAAGAGTTCATTTTGTCGCTCACCGCCAACGGCTACGGCAAGATTTCTTCCGCCTACGAATACCGCACCACGTCGCGCGGCGGGCAGGGGATTACCAATATCGGCACGCCTGATAGCAATCCGGAACGCAACGGGCCTGTGGTGGCCAGCTTCCCGGTGAAGCACGGATCGCAACTGATGCTGGTGACCGATCAGGCCAAGCTTATCCGGCTGGGGATCGATTTCCGCCATCTGATTGAAGGCGGGTTCGACGAACACAAGGGCTTCTCGGTCTCGGGACGCGGTTCTTCGGGCGTGCGCATCTTCGACGTTGCCAAGGGCGAACATATCGTCGGCGCGGCCCTGATCGACGAGACGACCGAACCGGAAAATCCGGCAGAAGAAGCCGTGGCTGCCGAACGTGGTGCCGAAGCGGACGCGGGCGAGCCGCCCGTCACCTGATGGGCTGCTCTCCGCGCAAGCATTGCACGATGCCAGTGGCGATCATGACCTGCCCGGCGTAGTAAAGCGGCCAGATCAGCACGTCGGGCAGCGGCGCTAGGTCAATCGTACCCATGCGCGAAAAGAGCAACCAGTCGCTCAGCACAAACAGGACGGCGCCTGTGCCGACCCTGTAGCGCGGAAAGTGGCTCATCCACGCGGCCGAAGCCATAGCGCCAAGGAACGCAGCGTATAGCGCTATCTGTGGGTCTGCGCTTAGCACAAAGCTTATCAAAGGCGTGCCGATCAAAAGACCGGCGCCCATAGCCTTTTGTGTGGGCGAGGGCCGCTTGTGGCGGTTTCTGAGATACAGCGCCAATGCCACAAGATGCGCAGCCGTGAAGAAGATACCACCAATGACAAAATCGAGCTCAATCGCGATATCGCCTGCTGACGCCAGCACGAGGGCTATGACCAGCAGCACGCCATCAATGCCCCGGCGCGTGTGGGGAACGCGCATCAGAACGTACAACGCTAATAATGCGACGCTTGCGCCCTTGGCGATCAGACCCCAGGTGCCCTCGCCCACGGGATTGTCGCGCAGAAAATAATAGGCTGTCGCCGCCGTGATGCTTGCCAGCAGCCACGGCCTTTGTTGCATAAGCGCCTGTTTTGCCATGTCTTGCTCTATTCCTGTGGCCGATACCGCCCGTATACCGTGCGCGCAGGGCTTGCAGGTGGGCTAACACCGAATTACCTGCCCTGCCATGACCGCAAAAGCGAATTTGCACGATGTGCACATCATTGGGGGTGGCCTCGCCGGGAGCGAGGCAGCCTGGCAGCTTGCCCAACGCGGGGTCCGGGTGCGTCTGTCCGAGATGCGCGGCAGTGGTGAGATGACGCCTGCACACCAGACCGATGGCCTCGCCGAAATGGTCTGTTCCAACTCGTTCCGCTCGGACGATGACACCAAAAATGCGGTCGGCTTGCTGCATCACGAAATGCGTGCGCTTGACAGCCTCATCATGCGCGCAGGCGAAGCGGCGCGGGTGCCAGCCGGCAGCGCCATGGCCGTCGACCGCGATGTCTTTTCTGCCGAAGTGGAAAAGGCGCTTCGGGCCCATCCCAATGTCACCATCGTGCGTGAACGGGTCGACACACTACCCGAAGGCGGCCTGACCATCGTCGCGACCGGGCCGCTTACTGCCGAAGCGCTGGCGGGCAGCATCGTGCGCGCCACCGGGGCCGAACGGCTTGCCTTTTTCGATGCCATTGCGCCCATCATCCACCACGACAGCATCGATATGAGCAAATGCTGGATCCAGTCACGCTGGAACAAGCGCAACGAGGCATCGAACGAAGGTGGCGATTACATCAATTGCCCGATGAGCCAGGAGCAATATCTTGCCTTCCACGCGGGCCTGATCGAGAGCGAGAAGTCCGAATTCAAGCAATGGGAAAAGGACACACCCTATTTTGATGGCTGTATGCCGATCGAAGTGATGGCCGAACGCGGGGTCGAAACGCTGCGCTATGGCCCGATGAAGGGTGTGGGGCTGGACAATCCCTTTGATACCACTCCTGAATTCCCCCAAGGGCGCTGGCCCTATGCCGTGGTCCAGCTGCGTCAGGACAACAAGCTTGGTACGCTGTGGAACATGGTCGGCTTCCAGACCAAGATGAAATATGCCGCGCAGATCGCGCTGTTCCGCACCATAACGGGGCTGGAGAACGCGGAGTTTGCGCGGTTGGGCGGGCTGCACCGCAACACGTTCCTCAATTCGCCTGAAGTGCTCGATCGTCAGCTGCGCTTGCGCGGAGCGCCGCACATCCGGTTTGCGGGGCAGGTGACCGGCTGCGAAGGCTATGTCGAAAGCGCGGCGATCGGCCTGGTCGCCGGGATGATGACTGCAGCAGAACTTGCCGGGCGCGATTGGCAGCCCCTGCCCGCCACCACCGCAATGGGGGCCCTGCTCAGTCACATCACCGGCGATGCCGACGCGGCGACCTTCCAGCCGATGAACGTCAATTTCGGTCTGTTTCCGCCGCTGCACGAAGTCGGCAAGAAGGTGCGCAAGGAAGCCTATACCGATAGGGCCAAAGCCGATCTGGCACACTGGATCAGCGAAACGCGTGAAGCAGTGCCCGCCTAAAGGATCAGCATTTACAGGCGGGCTTTTTCGCCGCTGGCTTGGGCGCCGTTGTGGCGAATTCCCGCACGGTCAGGCGTTCGTCACCATCGCTATCGGCCTTCTCGAAGCGGTTCACGGTTGCGACGGCCCATTCCTCAAACGTCAAAAGATTGTTGCCGTCCTTGTCGAGGGCGCGGAACGCATCCGTGCGCGTAGACAACATTTCGTTGCGCGTGATGAGCCGGTCCCGGTTGCGATCATAGCGGAAAAACCGCTGCTCCTCCCGGCTGAGGCCGCTGACTTCGGGCGGTGCCGGGCCGGTCATGGTGCCAGGGTCGGCTAGTGGAAGGGCATCAGGGTCGGGCGCTGGCTCAGCGACCGGCGGCGGCGGCGCGCTTTGTTCGACCGCAGCACGGCCTTGCCACCAGAACATTCCGACGCCGGCAAGGGCGAGCCCCCCGAACGCTCCCAACACGGCCTGTCGCAATGGTCTGCCCCCATTTGCTGCGTAGACTTTGTAAATATACCCAATTAGTTCGGAAAGATAGCAGCCTTGAACGCGGCGAGCGAAGCCCCCCGCCCCTCCATCAATGGCCGCCCTCCACGCTCAAGTGCGCGCCGGGCCAAGACATCGAGCACGGCAAGGCCGCGCAAGCCTCTCGGAAATGGCATGGACTTAATCACTGTCATTCTCATGGTCGCAAGCCCTGCCGCGATGATCGCCGCACGTTCGTCGTCGTCCGATACTGCTGCCGCAGCATCGGCCAGTGCCCAGCGGGAACCTGCAACGGCCAATCGCTTGGCATTCTCAGGCGCCAGCGCCGCAAAGAAAGCGCCCCGCGACATACCGAAGTCCGCCGCATCACTTTGGCCGAGGGTCTGTGCACTGACGAAAATCTCCCACCCATCGACCATCGCAACAAGCGCAGCTTCGTTGCCGGCCCAATGACGCCCGATGCCA
Organism: Erythrobacter sp. 'gip.4 top 5'; assembly: GCF_056495765.1. Lineage (NCBI taxonomy): Bacteria > Pseudomonadati > Pseudomonadota > Alphaproteobacteria > Sphingomonadales > Erythrobacteraceae > Erythrobacter > Erythrobacter sp. 'gip.4 top 5'. The sequence continues at coordinate 2,177,259 of NZ_CP200270.1, forward strand.
TCGAGCACCACATCACCACGCGGACGTTCGGCGACGGACTTGCCCAGTGCATCGCGCCACCATGCCAGCCGCATCTGACCGAGCATCGGCTCTGTTGTGCGCATCACGATCCGCGCCAAGCGCCGATCTAGCTGGAAGGCAATGCGTAATGAACAACGAGCGTCAGGACTGCACCAAGCCAGAGCGAGTTCCGCTTCGGGCGGCAGCTTTTCATGAAGGTTCTCGGTCACGCCCCCAGCGCCTAACCGCCACCCTGCACACTTGGCAAGCAAACTGTCTGACAGTGGCACACCACACCAATGAAGCAGATCGGGGCGACGGCTTAGGACTTTGCTAACCATACCTTTTGGCAATCCGCTAACCAGGACACTCTAGGGGAGAAGGCTGCATCTGGATTGTGCGCGATAGTATTCCGCGGGCATCGGAAGAAGGGCAGCAAAGACATGGGGCGAGAAAACCAGGGCAACGCATCATTCATGCGCTCATTGTTGCATGATACCGCAGCCAACACGCTGGTGATCTGCGCAGCAGCGATGGTACCCATCATGGCGATGGTCGGCAGCGGGATTGACGCAAGTCGCTATTACATGACCGCTTCGCGCATGCAGGCCGCCTGCGACGCTGGCGCGCTGGCCGCCCGGCGCGCGATGACAAATGATACGTTTACAGAGGCGCAACGCCAGGTTGGTCTCAACTTTTTCGATCAGAATTTCCCCAGCGACATGTTCGGCAGCGCAAACCGCGCGCGCAATTACACCAGCAATGGTCAGGGCGTTGTGCAAGGCACAGCCAGTTCGCGGCTGCCGACAACGATCATGAGAGCTTTCGGCTTTGAAGAGTTCAATATTGCGGTGTCCTGTTCGGCGGAAATCAATATTTCGAACACCGACGTCATGTTTGTGCTCGACACGACAGGTTCGATGAATTGTCCTGACAACAACATCGCCGGGTGTCCGTCCGGAAACAACAACAACGTCGAAGTCAGCAACTCCTTGATCCGAGGTTTGCGCACTGCGGTTATGAACTTCTATGACACAGTAAATTCAGCGACATCGCCTAATGCTCAGGTTCGATTTGGTGTGGTACCCTACGCCAACTCGGTCAATGTCGGCTTTGATCTTCCACGCCAGTATCTGGCCAACAATCACACCTACCAGTCGCGTGTACCGGTTTTCAAAACCGTGAATTACGTCATCCCCGGAAATGGTGTGAAGCTCGGCGACCCGATCGTTATTTCCGAAGGTACGGAATGGATCACACGCCTTACCAGCAATCTGGGATCGTCGACCACAAGCCATTTTTACTACAATAACCGCAACAATGATCCGAGCCGGGTCGACAGTTCCGACCGGGATCGTTGCCAAATCTCCAATCGCGGCACCTACAACGTCGGCCCACAGACTTGGACGATCAGCGCAACGCAATATGTGCTGAACCAATACGGTAGCGCGCCATCCTCTTCGCGCGCTGGCTGCCGTGGCACGGTCCGCAAGACAAGGCCGGCTACGTCGGCCGATGTGATCCCCGACAGAACAGAGCAGCGGATCGAGTTTGACTATTATCGCTATTGCACAGTCGATACAAATGACCCGACGCCCTGTGGTGTCTCAAATCCCGCCGGCAGCCCAGCCGGGTGGGAAACGGTCGCCTTCAGCACGATCTATAACAACAACTCGATCCAGTTGCCTATCGGTACGGATGGCACCATGCAGACAGTGACATGGAAGGGTTGTATCGAAGAGGCACAAACCGTCAACACAGGCGTTTTCAGCCCTATTCCGACAAACGCCTTCGACCTCGATATCAATTTGAAACCTGCCAACGAAGCACAGCGTTGGAAGCCGCAGCTAAATGCCGCTGTATGGCAGCGCTATACGACCACAGCCAATTTCGGAACTCCCAACACAAACACCGTAAATACACCGCTTGATATAACCAACTGGAACATGGCGAGAGAACCGGCCTGGGACCTGTGTGTACAGCCTGCGCGCCGACTGTCGAAAATTTCCCGGACTGACCTCTTCAATTATGTAACATCACTCAAGGCCTTGGGTGGCACCTATCATGACATCGGCATGATCTGGGGCGCACGTTATACCAAGTCCCATTGATCAGAACCCATGCGCCCATTGGCGCATGCCGATGGACATGATGCGCCAGGGCTGATCGACGAGCTTGTTCCAAGCGAAGCAGCAATGGTCGACGATGTCGTCGTAGGATGAGAAGATGCGGTTGGAGAGCCAGTTGTCGCGCATGAACTGCCAGACGTTTTCGACGGGGTTGAGCTCCGGGCACCTGGGCGGCAGCGGCATGAGAGTGATGTTGGCGGGCACGACCAGTTCCGCCGAGCCATGCCATCCGGCCTGATCGAGGATCAAGACGGCATGCGCCCCCGGCGCGACGTGGAAGGCGATCTCTTCGAGGTGCATGCTCATGGCCTCGCTGTTGCAACGGGGCATGACGATGCCAGCACCCTTGCCCTCGGCGGGACAGATGGCCCCGAAGATCCAGGCTGAGGCCCGGCGCTGGTCTTTGGGCGCACAGGGCCGGGTTCCGCGCTTGGCCCAGCGGCGGGTGAGCTTGGTCTGTTGGCCTATGCGCGCCTCATCTTGCCACCACAGTTCTATCGCGGTGCCGTGCGGCAAGGATAGTCGGATTTTTGCCAACTGGCCTGCGAAGTTTTTTTAAAATCGGCAATGTCATCCGCTTTCTGGCCACGATGACGAGGGCGGGCCGAGAGCTTGCGGAAGCCCAGCGCGCGCATCTCACGGCTCAGCGTCTGTTTGGTAATCGACAGGCCAAACTCATCCCACACCCACTGCGCCAGATCGATGAGACGCCAGCGGACAACCCCGTGCGCCGCAGGAATCGGGCCTGCTTCAACTTGCTGCGCAAGAGCGCGGCGCTGCTCATCGCTCAGAATCGAGACTTTGTCGGGGGCCTTGCGTGACATCAGCCCGTCCGGGCCATCAGCATTGAAGCGGATCACCCAATCCCGCACGACCTGCAGCGTCACGCCAGCCGCTTTGGCCGCTTCGCTCCGGCTGCTGCCGTCCAGGATCAAGCCCAACGCCAACAACCGCCGTACCTGATCCGGATCGTCACATCGTCGGGAAAATCGGCTCAAATCCCGCGAAGTGAAATCTGATCGAACACCAATCGCCGTCGCCATCGCAAGCCTCCTCGTGCTTGCTCCGGTGAATCAGAAAATCAGCGCCTTGGAAATCCCCCATGAGTCAGCCTCATCGGGATTTGGTATTACATATCACCAAACGGTATTTTTGCCGCAGATAATTCAACCGCACCCAACGGCTTTTCCATCGCGCGGCACATCGTTTTCATGACTGACGGCCAATTAGCCCCCAGCCCGTTTGTTTATTCAACCTACGGTGTCGAACCATGGGATCGCCGTGTAACTGCCGGAGCAATCGTTACTGAAAACGGTGCTCGCGTCATTGCGGACGCCAGAGCCCGTCACGAAGCGCGCTTCCAGGCTGCCTGCCGCGCCGCGAAACAAGAGGGCATCACCGTGTGGGTGGTGGCATTCGGCACGGCGTTGACCGATAGCTTGCGAAATTGTGCTGACCCCGGCCGCGCGTTTGAGGCAACTGACAATATCACGCTGAATGCCCGCTTCCAGGAAATCGCCCAGAAAATCGCTGCCTTAAGGCTCACATCATGATCCGTGATTTGGTGAAATCCGCAGACTTGACCCGCCGTCTGAAAAGCGACCGCGAAGGCGCCACTTTGATTGAGTTCGCAATGGTCTTCCCGGTTCTGGTGCTGATCATCATGGGATTGATGGACATGGCCCACACGCAATATGCCAGTTCGGTTTTGCACGGCGCAATGCAGAAAGCCGGTCGCGATCTGACATTGGAAAGCGCCGGGAACCAACAAGCCAATCTGGAAAAGCTGGTGCGTGACCAGATTTCCATCGTGATACCGCAAGGTGCAGAGATCAATTTTATCCCGCTGTCGCACTATGATTTTGCGGACGTTGGCGAGTCAGAGGTTATCCTCGGAGATGACCCGGTAGGGCAGCCAGGTCACGGGAAATGCGAAGGCGCCAAGGGCGAGAATTACATCGACGATAACAACAATGGCAGGTTTGATGCGGTCCGCGGAACGGCAGGGATCGGCAGCGCCCGCAACGTGGTCCTCTACACAGCAGAGGTGAAATACCCTCGGCTCTTCCCGATGTATGGGCTCGCCGGATTGCCGAAGGACGTGACGATCGAAGCATCAACAGTTCTTCGCAACCAGCCGTTCAAAGAACAAAAAAATCGCAACACCACGCAAAGGTCTTGCCCATGACCTGTAATACGCACTTAAAGTTACCGGCAGCGGCTAGCTCGCTTGCCACCTGTCTCCGGGATAACACGTCAGGCGTTGCTTTGATCGAGTTCGCCTTGGCCGCGCCGCTGGTGCTCGGCATGGGGATGCTCGGCACAGACACGGCATATCTGGTCATCGCCCATTTGCAGGTCAGCCAAATCGCCATGCAAGTTGCCGACAACGCATCACGGGTGGGTGAACAGGAAGTGCTGGCTGCGCGAAAGGTTTACGAACGCGATATGGCCGAGACCTTGATCGGCGCTGAAAAGCTCGGCGATAGCATCGATATCTTCGACCAAGGGCGGATCATTATTTCAAGCTTGCAGCGCAATGCGAATGACGGACAATGGATCGCCTGGCAGCGCTGCCGCGGGGCCCTTAAACATGATTCGAGTTACGGTGTTGAAGGCAATGGAAAGACAGGAACAGGATTTCCAGGCATGGGCGTTCCAGGACGCTACATCACCGCCTCGCAGGGAACAGCGGTCATGTTTGTCGAAATCGCCTATGATTACGAACCACTTACGCCGATCACGATATTTAAAGGCAAGCGTATCACCTACACCGCCGCCTTCAATATCCGCGATAATCGCGATCTGACAGCTATTTACGCGGGTGGGCCTGTGGCCCGGTGCAACGTGTATTCAGCAGCGCGTCCGACCTGACCAAAGCCAGGGCGGATGCGCTGACCGAATTTACCGATAGCAAACCTTGCGTGCGGCTTCAGCGATCCTCGCCGGATCAATCAGCGCCAGTTTTTCAAGGTTGGCAGCATAAGGCAACGGAACATCCTCGTTACACACCCGCAACACGGGCGCATCGAGATGGTCGAAGCCGTCTTCCATGCAGATGCTGATGATCTCGCTGGCGATTGAACAGGTTGGCCAGCCTTCCTCGGCAACGATCAGGCGATTGGTCCTGGCAAGGCTTTCGAGCACAGTGGCCCGGTCAAGCGGGCGCAGGGTGCGGAGATCGACGATCTCTGCGTCAATCCCCTCATCCGACAGTGTCGCGGCAGCTTCCAGCGCCATGCCGACACCGTTCGAATAGGTCACGATCGTCACATCGCTCCCCTCGCGCACGATCCGCGCTTTCCCGATGGGCAACACGTAATCATCCATGTCCGGCACATCAAAGCTGCGACCATAGACAAGCTCGTTTTCAAGGAAGACCACAGGATCCTCGCACCGGATCGCTGCCTTCAACAGGCCCTTGGCATCGGCTGCATCATAGGGCGCAATCACAATCAGACCCGGAACGCTGGCGTACCAAGGGCCATAGTTCTGACTGTGCTGAGCGCCCACACGGCTTGCAGCACCGTTGGGGCCCCGGAACACGATCGGGCAGCGCATCTGGCCACCTGACATGTAGTTGGTCTTCGCAGCCGAGTTGATGATGTGGTCAATCGCCTGCATTGCGAAATTAAACGTCATGAACTCGACGATAGGACGAAGCCCGCCCATCGCTGCGCCCGTGCCGATCCCGGCAAAGCCATATTCAGTGATCGGGGTGTCGATCACACGCTTGGGGCCGAATTCGGCGAGCAGGCCTTGCGTGACCTTGTAAGCGCCCTGATACTCGGCAACTTCCTCGCCCATCACAAAGACACGGCCATCGCGGCGCATTTCTTCAGCCATGGCATCGCGCAGGGCTTCGCGCACGGTCGTGATGGTAAGCGAGGTCCCTTCAGGAACGGCAGGGTCTTTCGCGGCAGCAGCAGGAGCAGGCTTTTCAACCTTGGGCGCATCAGCCTGGGGCGCAGGTGCGGGTTTTGCGGTCTCAACGGGCTCTGCCGCGACTTTCTCAGCAGACTCCTCCCCATCCGCCGCAATCAGCGCGATCACCGCGCCCACCGCGACATCCTCGGTTCCCGCGGGGACCACGATCTTTTCCAGCACACCATCATCGATGGCTTCGAATTCCATCGTCGCTTTGTCGGTCTCGATCTCAGCAATGATATCGCCCGGTTCGATCCGGTCACCTTCCTGCTTCAGCCATTTAGCGAGCGTGCCCTGCTCCATCGTCGGTGACAGCGCGGGCATCTTCAGTTCGATGGCCATGGCTCAGTACTCCCCCACCAGAACATCGGTGTAGAGTTCGTCCGGAGCTGGCTCAGGCGAGGTTTCGGCGAAATCGGCCGCCTGCGCCACTTCGGCGCGGATCGCCTTGTCGATGGCTTTCAATTCATCCTCGGTCTTGCCGCCTTCGATCAGAGTCTTCTTGAGCCGTTCGATCGGATCGTGGTGATCGCGCTGGTCCTGCACCTCTTCACGGGTGCGATACTTGGCCGGATCGGACATCGAGTGTCCACGGAACCGATAGGTGTTGCACTCCATCAGCACCGGCCCTTTGCCTTCGCGGACATGCGCAAAGGCAATTTCGGCGGCAGCGCGCACTTCGAGCACATCCATGCCGTTGACTTCCATGCCGGGGATGCGGAACGACGTGCCGCGGCGATAGAACCGGGTTTCGGCCGAGGAACGCTTGGTCGATGTGCCCATCGCGTATTGATTATCCTCGACAACAAACACGATCGGCAGATTCCACAAGGCCGCCATGTTGAAAGTTTCATAGACTTGGCCCTGGTTGGCCGCGCCATCACCAAAATAGGCGAGGCAGATGCCGCCGTCCTCGTTGTACTGATGCGCCAGCGCGAGCCCCCCGCCCAGCGCCACCTGTGCACCGACGATGCCGTGGCCGCCGTAAAACTTATGCTCGGTCGAGAACATGTGCATCGACCCGCCCTTGCCCTTCGAGATCCCAGCCTCGCGCCCGGTCAGCTCCGCCATGATCACTTTGGGATCAATCCCATAGGCAAGCATATGGCCATGATCGCGGTAGCCGGTGATGACGCTGTCACGATCATTGTCGAGCGCGCTCTGCAACCCGATCGCGACCGCTTCCTGACCGATGTACAGGTGGCAGAAGCCGCCAATCAGGCCGAGACCGTAAAGCTGGCCCGCCTTTTCCTCGAAACGGCGGATCAGCAGCATCTGGCGGTAGAATTCGAGCATTTCTGCATCGCTCGCCGCGTAACACTTCTTGGATTCAAAGGCGTCCTGCAGGGAGTGAAGCAGAAAATCGGTGTCGTCGCCTGCGGTGACGTCGTTTTTCGCCTGTGCGGTCGATTTGGCAGGTTGCTTGGCCAAGACAGTGGTTCCTCTCTGTGGCGCACTCATGGGGAGGAGAAGCGCATCACGGGCTCTATAGGCAGGGAGACAGGAGGGGCGCAACGCCAAGGCGTAACGGAAGACCCATCACGCATACGAAATCAGCCTAATGGCAGGCCTTCTGCGTGCTATTCATCATCAAGCGTGATGACGACTTCGTCTTCACGCATGACGCCCAGCTGTTTGCGCACAAGCTCGCTGGCGAGATCGGGATCGGCGGCCTCGGGATCGAGCAGCATCACACGGTTGCGCAAGGCATCGCGTTTGGCCGTGAGTTTGGCGATTTCATCCTCGCGAATTTCAAGCGCAGCGGCGTTTTCGCTCCAGGCAAGCAGGCCCGTCGGACCGGCCACCGCCACGCCCGTCATCAACAGCAGAGCGCCCAAGGCGCCAAACCGCTTAAACCTGTTTTCTGATACCGGCTTGCGCATTATCGCGAATGGTCCCTCGTCCGATAATCGCTTTAGAATCATACTTGCTGCGTTGCTGCAAGGACAATGCGGCGCGTTGGGTATTTATCCCTGCCGATTGCCATTTTTAGTAGCTGCGGGGCAACCCCAGCACGTGTTCGGCGAGGTAGGAGAGAATGAGATTGGTCGAGATCGGCGCGACGGTATAGAGTCGCGCTTCGCGGAACTTGCGCTCGACATCATATTCCTCTGCAAATCCGAAGCCACCAAAGGTCTGGACGCACATGTCTGCGGCTGCCCAACTGGCCTCCGAGGCGAGCAGTTTCGCCATGTTGGCCTCTTCGCCCGGATTGCCGCCCTCATCGTAAACCCGCGCCGCGTGCAGGACCATCAATTCGGCCGCGCGCATCTGGGCATAGCAGCGGGCGATCGGAAACTGGACCCCCTGGTTCTGGCCGATGGGCCGCGCAAACACATTGCGATCCTTGGCATAGGCCGTGGCCTTCTCGATGAACCACTTGGCGTCCCCGATGCATTCCGCTGCAATCAGGATGCGTTCGGCGTTCATGCCTGAAAGAATGTAGCGAAAGCCCTTCCCTTCCTCGCCCACCAGCGCCGATGCCGGAATGCGCAGATCGTCGAAGAAGACCTCGCAGGACGAATGATTCATCATCGTGCGGATCGGCTTGACCGTCATGCCGCTGCGCAACGCGGCCTGCATGTCGACGAGAAAAATCGAAAGGCCTTCGGTCTTGCTCGCCGCTTCCTCACGCGGCGTGGTGCGCGCCAGCAGCAGCATGAGATCGGAATGTTCGGCCCGGCTGGTCCAGATCTTCTGGCCGGTTACGACATATTCGTCCCCATCCCTGACAGCGCGGGTCTTGAGGCTGAGCGTGTCGGTGCCGCTGGTGGGCTCGCTGACGCCAAAGGCCTGCAAGCGCAATTCACCGCTGGCGATGCGGGGGAGGTAATGCGCCTTCTGCCCCTCGCTGCCGTACCGCAGCAGCGTATTCATGATGTACATTTGCGCATGGGCTGAACTGCCGTTGCAGCCCGATGCCTGGATTTCTTCCATGATCACACAGGCCGCCTCAAGGCTGAGGCCGCTGCCTCCGTGCTCGGCCGGGATAAGCGCGGCGAGGAAGCCCGCTTTGGTCAAGGCATCTACGAATTCCGCCGGATAAGCCCGCTCCGCGTCTTTGGCGCGCCAGTATTCGCCCGGAAAATCCGCGCACAACCCGCGCACCGCACGGCGGATTTCGGCGAGTTCTTCGGGTTCGTGACGGGACATCCACTAGCTCTCTTTTCTGCTGACAGGCGGCGGCTTGCCGGTTTGCCGCGACCAAGTCCACCACATCAATACCCGTGCTTTTGGGCAAGACGCGGGCCATGGCAATCCGGTTTCAATCTGCTACGCGCTTTCCGTATGAGCCCCGCTGCGCCCATCCCTCACAGCCCGCCCTTGTTGACCCGAGCACAGGAGCGGGCACTCGCGCTCACCATCGCGGTGGTGACGGCCAATGCCTATTACATTCATCCGATCATCGGAGAGGTCGCGCGCGCTTTCGATGTAGGCGAGGCGGAAATCGGGCTGGTGCCGGCGCTCAATCAGCTGGCGCTGGCGCTGGGCATCTTGCTGCTGCTGCCGCTGGGCGATTTCTATTCGAACCGCCGCCTGTGCATGATCTTCGTCACCGCGCAGACGGTGTGCCTTGCCGGGATGGTGCTGGCGCAGGATCTGGTGCTGTTCACGGCCGCCTCGACCGTGTTGGGATTTGTCACCATTGCGCCCTACCTGATCCCCGCCTTCGCGTCCAAACGCGTCGCGCCCGAGCGGCTGGGCCTGGTCACGGCGCAGCTAACGGCCGCGGTGATCTTCGGCATCTTGGTCGCACGGGTGGGCGCAGGGATCATTGCCGAACACGCCGATTGGCACGCGGTCTATGTCGGCGCGCTCGGCCTGATGGCAGCGGTGACGGCCTTCTTGCCGATCGCCATGCGCACCGAGCCGGTGGCGCCCAAGCGGCCGGAAGCGCGCTATGGCGCGCTGATTGCGTCGGTCTTTACACTCGCTGCAAAGCATCCGGATATGCGGATTTCTGCTGTAATTCAGGGTCTGAACTTCGCAATTTTCACCGCCAGCTGGCTGGGGCTCGCGCTCTACTTGACCAGCCCTGAAATGGGATACGGCACTGACGATGTCGGTTACCTTGCGGGCGTGGCCGCGATCAGCGTCTTCACCACCCCGCGTCTGGGGCGCTGGGCGGACACAATCGGCCCGCGCAACGCTCGTCTTAAAGCGGCGGCGGTGCAGATCATCGGCATCGCGCTGTTCTATCCGCTAGGCTTCAGCATCTGGGCATTGCTCGTGCCGTTGCTCGTGGTCAACATGGTCGGGCCGAGCATCGACGTGACGGGCCGGATGACGATGTTCACCCTCGCCCCTGAAATCCGCACACGGCTTACCACATCCTACATCGTGGTGATGTTTGTTGGCGGCGCGATTGGCAGCGCGCTGGGCACATCGGTTTATGATTTTGCCGGATGGGGCGGTACCTGCACTTTGATGCTGATCATGTCGCTGGGCGTGCTGGCGTTATCGTTTTACGCCGAGCGGCGCTGGCAGCAGATGGCCGCCGCCCAGCCTATATGACAGCGTACGGGCATTGTTTTACGGTTTATTAAGGATAATCCGGTAAACAAATCCGCGAAAGGCGCTACGGCCAAATACCGAATGAAGGGCAATCGTCACTGCGGTCAGGCCGAGCGTCTTTTGCCTTTTACATGGCAGATCGAAAACGGTGGTGACCCCGGCGCGATTCGAACGCGCGGCCCCCAGATTAGGAATCTGGTGCTCTATCCGGCTGAGCTACGGGGTCCCGCTGCATGTCTTAGCAGCGCAGGCCGCCGTTTCAATTGAGTTTGTCGGGCGGCGCGACCGGGAATGGCAGTGGCGCGACCGGCACGCCTTCTTCAATCAGCGCCTTGGCTTCGGCAAGGCTTGTCTGCCCGTGGATAGGCGCTTCGTCACGCTCACCATAATGCATCTTGCGGGTTTCTTCGGCGAACTTGTCACCCACCCAGGTCGAACTTTTAAGCGCAGCCGCCTGTGCCTTAGCGAGCGTGGTCAGCGCCTCATGCACTTCGGCCGGCATCGGCGTATTGGCGACAGGTCTGGCGGGTTCGGGCGGGAGCACCTCCTGCCGCGTGTTGCCTTTTGCCGGCACGGCAGGGGCCATTGGCGCTTTCGCAACCTCGCCAATGCCGCACAAAGGGCAGGCAAGCAAGTTACGGCTGCGCTGATCCTCGTAGTCAGCCGAAGAACCGAACCATCCTTCGAAACGGTGGCCTTGTGCGCAGGAGAGGTCAAACACGATCATGGCAAATCACAATGTCGCAATCGGGCGGCGGTTGGCAAGCGCGGGCACCTGCGCCCGGACGGCGGCCACGCGTTCAAGATTGATGTCGCAAAAACCAAGCTCCGCTGCCGCTCCACCCATGTCGAGCAGGATTTCGCCCCATGGATCGACCACGAGGCTGTGGCCATAGGTCTTGCGCCCGTCTTCGTGTTGCCCAACCTGGGCCGCCGCAATGACGAACGCGCTCGCCTCGATTGCACGGGCGCGCAGCAAGACATGCCAGTGTGCGGCGCCCGTGGGCCGGGTGAAGGCAGCCGGAACCGCAATCACGTCGCAACGCCGGTTGCCAAGCTCCCCGAACAAAGCCGGAAAGCGCAGGTCGTAACAGATCGTCAGGCCAAGCCGCCCGACAGGCGTGTTGTCAAGGCTCACCACGTCCTCGCCCGGACGATAGGCCGCGCTTTCACGCCATGCCTCGCCGCTTGCCAGATCAACATCAAACATGTGCATTTTGTCGTAGGTGACGGGATTTTCCCCGCCAGGAACAAACAGCATGGAGCGATTGGCATTCAAACCACCCGGCACCGCCACCGCCATTGATCCGAGCGCGATCATCACGCCGCTCTCTTGCGCCACATCTGCAAGCTTCGTCACGAAAGGCGATTCGTCCTGCCGCACGATGTGCTGAGCGGCACGCCCCCGATTGCGATCGAGCAGCAACGACATTTCCGGTGTGAACAGCATGTCCGCCCCGCCATCGCGCGCGGCAAAGGCGGCGTTGCGGATCACGTCGAAGTTGCGGCCCGGGTCAATCCCCGAACACATCTGCAAAATCGCAATTGTCGGCATCAGCCCGCCAGCAACGCGTCAAGCTTGCCCGCTTGTTCCAGCGCGGCCAGATCGTCCGACCCGCCCACGTGGGTATCGCCGATAAAGATCTGCGGCACCGTCATCGCATCAGGCGCGCGGGCGCGCATTTCGTCACGTGCAGGGCCGCCCATGGTGATGTCATGCTCGGTGAATTCAGCGCCCTTTTGAGAAAGAAGGCGCTTGGCGCGCACGCAGTAGGGGCAGGCGAACTTGGTGTAGATGTCGATCTTCGGGCTAGCCATAAATCCCTCGTACAAGATGGTCTTGAAAGCGTGAACGCGCAAACCAGATAGGCTTTGTCGCCACGTTTCGCCAGTCTTGGGAAACGGCAACGGCGACAAGGCGGGTGCTGCAATATGCAGGCCCGCAACCAAACCAGATTGCTCAGACAAGAGGATTTGCACAATGTCACGTTTTGATTTCACCCCCTATCGCCGCTCCACCGTCGGGTTTGATCGCCTGTTCGACCTTCTCGAAAACCAGGCGCGGCTCAATGCAGGTGACAATTACCCCCCCTTCAACATCTCGCGCCGGGGCGAAGACAATTACCGCATCACCCTTGCGGTGGCCGGTTTCCGTTCGCCCGATATTGACATCACTGCCCAGCAAAACCTGCTGGTGGTTCAGGGTCGCAAGCGCGACGAGGGCGAGGACGGGTCTGAATTGATCCATGTCGGCATCGCCAACCGCGGTTTTGAACGGCGGTTTGAGCTTGCCGATTTCGTCCGGGTTGAACGCGCCGATCTTGCCGACGGTCTGCTGATCATCGATCTGGTGCGCGAAGTGCCCGACGCGATGAAACCGCGCAAGATCGCTATCGGCGGCACGGCCACCCTGACCGCGGTGCCCGCCACCGACGGTGAAGATGCCGCCAGCGCCGCCTGACGCGTGCGCACATTGGATTGTTACTGAAATAAAAGGGGGCGGGTCTTGCGATCCGCCCCCGCGGCTTTCGCCGCCTCGTCTGAACCTATCCGTCCGGGTCGCAGAAGACGGACAAGACCAGACAAGCTTGTTTCATGACCAAGGAAACGCGCGGGTAACACCACTGTTCAGGGAGCAGCGATGGATTGGAATTAGCGCGGTGGTCACTAGAAATTCATGAAATACACCCTTCGTCTAATGCGTAAGGGTAACAACGCGCAACATCATTTTGCGGCGTTTGATGCGATCCGAACCCAATGCCGCGTATCTTCAGAATAAAACTGCGCGCCCAAAAGGAAATGTGGTTCAATTTGGCGCACACGTGGCGCGGCGTGGCAGGTCTACACCAAATGAAGATCCGCTCTAGCCTCAGACGAGTCGCGATTGCTCCAGTGCTGCCGCGATGAAGCCGGCGAACAGCGGATGCGGATCAAAGGGCCGCGATTTCAATTCAGGATGAAACTGCACACCGACGAACCACGGGTGATCGGGCCGCTCAACAATTTCAGGCAGCAAACCATCGGGCGACATGCCGGCAAAGATCAGGCCCTGCTTTTCCAGCGGCTCGATAAAGGCGCTGTTGACTTCGTAGCGGTGGCGGTGCCGTTCGGAAATCTGCTCGGCGCCGCCATAGATTTGCGAGGTATGGCTGTTGGCGCTGAGCATGGCCGGATAGGCGCCAAGCCGCATAGTGCCACCCAGATCGCCGTCCTCGGCGCGTTCCTGCAAGCCTTCCTTGCTCATCCATTCGGTAATGATGCCGACAACGGGGGTTTCGGTCGGACCGAATTCGGTCGATGATGCGTTGGCAAAACCGGCAGCGCGGGCGCCTTCGATGCAGGCCATCTGCATTCCCAGACAGATCCCGAAGAAAGGCACGCCGCGCTCGCGGGCAAATCGCACGCTGGCGATTTTTCCTTCCGACCCGCGTGTCCCAAAACCGCCGGGGACGAGGATGCCGTGCATCGGTTCCAGCGCAGCAATGATCTGCGAATCGTCTTCGCCTTCAAAAATCTCGGCGTCGATCCACTTGATGTTGACCTTCACCCGGTTGGCGAGGCCGCCATGAACCAATGCTTCATTGAGGCTTTTGTAGGCGTCAGGCAGCCCCACATATTTACCGACCACCGCAATGGTCACTTCACCTTCAGGGTTGAAGTGGCGGTCGGTAACATCATTCCACGCGGCAAGGTCAGGCTCTCGCGCATCGGTGATCCCGAAGGCGCGCAGCACTTCGCGATCCAAACCCTCGGCGTGATACTGCTGCGGCACCGAATAAATCGAGGGTGCATCCAGCGCCGGGATCACCGCTTCGGGCCGGACGTTGCAGAACTGCGCGATCTTGCGCCGGTCGCTGTCAGGAATCGGATGCTCGGCGCGGCACAGCAGAATGTCGGGCTTGATGCCAAGGCTGGCAAGCTCGCGCACCGAATGCTGGGTCGGCTTGGTCTTCAGCTCGCCGGCAGCCTTGATGTAGGGCACCAGTGTAACGTGCACCGAGAGCGTCTGGAGCGGTTCGAGCTCGTTCCGCAGCTGGCGAATCGCTTCCATGAAGGGCAGCGATTCGATGTCGCCCACCGTGCCGCCAATTTCGCACAGGATGAAATCATGATCGTCCTGATCGGCCAGCGCAAACGCCTTGATCTCGTCCGTGACGTGCGGGATCACCTGCACTGTCGCGCCCAGATAATCGCCGCGCCGTTCGCGCGCAATGATGTCGCGGTAAACGCGGCCGCTGGTGATGTTGTCACTCTGCCGCGCCGATACGCCGGTGAAGCGTTCGTAATGTCCCAGATCAAGGTCGGTTTCGGCCCCGTCATCCGTCACATAGACTTCGCCGTGCTGATACGGGCTCATCGTGCCCGGATCGACATTCAGATAGGGGTCGAACTTGCGAATTCGGACCGTGTATCCACGCGCCTGCAAAAGGGCTGCCAGCGAGGCTGCCATAAGACCTTTGCCGAGCGAGGAGACCACGCCGCCGGTGATAAAAATGTACCGCGCCATGGGATCCGGGCCTTAAGCAACAGGAGGGATTCGGGGCAAGCGAATTGCGGACGCTTTGCCGCCCCATCCACAATGCCGGTGTTCTGCGAAACGTGAAGGGCTGTCAAAGCCACTCCACGCGAAATATTACTGCGCGCCTTCTTCAGCGGGAGCAGCCGGTGCCGCATCAGTTTGTGCCGGCGCCGTCGCCGGAGCAGGAACTGGAACCGGATCGGCCAGCAGATCCGGCCGTGCCGGAGCAACCGCGCTGGGCGCATCGCGATCCAGTGTCGTCGTCACCCCGGCAACGCGGCTTTCACGCACCGCAAGCGCAGCCAACACGATCGAGAGCGCCACGAAAGCCACGGCCAGCCACTTAGTCGACCGCGTCAGGAAATCTGCGGCCCCGCGTGCACCCAAAGCGCCGCCCGGGCTCGATCCGATGCCAAGTCCACCGCCTTCGGAACGCTGCATCAGCACGACGCCGACGAGCGCTGCAGCCACGAGGGCCTGTATCACGGTGAGGAAGAGGAACAGGGACATGAATGATTCTCGTGGCCGGGGGCGCGCAAACGCCCGGTTGCATAGGTTTCGCGCCATGTAAGGCGCAAGCAGCCTCGCGGCAAGCCCGCACCTTCGGTGAGCCTAGCTGTCGAAGGGCTCGCTTGCGGCTAGTGCGATGCCCATAAAGCTATCTGCAGTGAGGCTTGCTCCGCCCACCAGCGCGCCGCCTACGTCGGGCACCGCGAAAATGGCCGCAGCATTCTCGGGCTTGACCGAGCCACCATAAATGATGCGCACTTCGCGCCCCTGCTCTTCGCCGAACAATTCCACCAAAAGTGCACGGATGGCCCCGTGCATTTCGGCGATGTCATCGGTGGTGGCAGCCGTTCCGGTGCCAATCGCCCAGATCGGCTCGTAGGCTACGGTCAGCTTATCAGCGACTTCAACCGACATCTGTTCAGCCAGCGGGAGCGAGGCCTTGAGCTGTTTCTTAACAAAGGCAACGGCCTTCCCGGTTTCGCGGGTGCTTGCGCTTTCACCGCAGCACATGATGATACGCAAGCCCGCTGCCAGCGCGCTTTCCGCCTTCGCCCGTACGCACGCGTCGTTCTCATCATGGTCAATCCGGCGTTCGGAGTGGCCCAGGATTACAAATTTCGCGCCCGCATCCGCAATCATTGCGGCAGAAATATCGCCGGTATGCGCGCCGCCTTCGGCATGGTGGCAATCCTGTGCACCAACGCCAATCTGTTCGGCTTCACGGTGGATGGGATGGATCAGCGTATAAGGCGGCGCCAAGGCCACCTCGACCTTCATGTGACGTTGTGCGGCGCGGTCAATCGCACGCGCTTCTGACAGCATGGCGCGGGTGCCGTGCATCTTCCAGTTTCCGACGATGTAGGGTCGGCGGGCCATGTCGTGTCCTGCACTTTTCATAAGGGAGATGGATAACCCGGGGGAAGCGATGATTCCGAGGTTTATGTAGTGCCCCGATGCCACGTCCGCTAGCTGAGGAAGCGCAGCTAGTCAAAACGCACGCGAACCTGTTGCCGCGCGGTCGCAGGGCCTCTAAAGCGCCAACGCATTGCGCGTTGTCGTATTGTAGGTACGCCACGCTTGCGTCTTGCCATCAGCCAGCCTCGGATGGGTCAATCAGGTCATGATTTCGTTTTTCCGCCGTTTTTTTCAGTCGAAGATCGGGCTCCCGATCTTTCTTGCGTTTCTGGCGTTGATGGCGCTGGCTTTTGTGGCTGCTGACCTCACCGGCACAAGCTTTGGCGGGGTCGGTAATTCCGATCGGATCGCGGTTGTCGGTGACGAAGCGATCCCGGCATCCGATCTGACCGTGTCGGCCACGACCGCGCTTGATCAGGTACGCCAGCAGAACCCGACGATCACCATGCCCGAATTCGTGGCCGAAGGCGGCTTTGACGCCGTGCTCAAGCAGCTGATCGACCGGTTTGCCGTGGGCGAATATGGCAAGGATTATGGCTTGCGCGCTGGCGAAAACCTCGTGAACAGCGAAATTCTCAAGATCCCTGCTTTCCAAGGTCTTACCGGTCAATTCGACCAGCAAGCCTATCTGGGTGCGCTGCGTCAGCGCGGCTTGACCGACGCGACATTCCGCCGGGATCTTGAGGCCGGGCTGATCGAACAGCAATTGCTGCGTTCAGCCGTCGCCGCGCCGCAGTTGCCCGAAAAAATCGCGCGTCAATATGCCGCGCTAGTGCTGGAGAAGCGCAAAGGCGAAATCGCTTTGATCCCCAGCCAATCTTTTGCGCCCGCGAGCAATCCCTCCGACGCGCAATTGACGACCTGGTACAGCGAAAATCGCGCGCAGTTTGTTCGTCCCGAGCGACGCACTTTGCGCTTCGCCGTGTTCGGTCCTGAAGCGCTTGAGGTCAATGCGACCCCCACCCCGGCTGAAATCGCCGAGCGTTTCAAGCGCGATGCTGTTAAGTACCAGGCGATAGAACGCCGCGTTGTCACCAGCTTTGTTGTTCCTACTCAGGATGCAGCCAAGGCGCTCTCCGCGCGTATCCGCGGCGGAGCCTCGCTTGAAGCCGTTGCGCGGGAGGCAAACTTCACTGCGTCGAAGGCCGAAGCGCGTGATCGCGAAGCAATGGCGGGTGCGACCAGTTTTGCCTTTGCCCAGAACGCCTTCAAGGCCGCACAGGGCGGAATCGTCGATCCCGCGCAAGGCACGCTTGGGTGGTACGTGGCGCGGGTTGACGCGGTCGAGCGGGTTCCGGCGCGTACATTGGCGCAAGCCACCCCGGAGATCACCGCGCAGCTCACGATCGAAAAGCGCGCTGTCGCCATTGCCGATCTGACCTCGGAGATCGAGGCCGAGATTGACGGTGGTACCGCGCTGGCAGACGTCGCCAAGGCGTATGACCTCACCGTTGAAACCACGCCGGCCCTGCTGGCTGATGGGCGTGCTTTTGGGCAACCGCAGGTCCAGATCGTCCCGCAGCTTGCGGAAATCCTGCCCACCGCGTTCCAGATGGAGGAAAGTGAGCCTCAGCTGGCCGAAGTCGGCGGCGGCGAAGAGTTCGTGATTTTCGAAGTCGCCCGGGTCGAAGAAGCCACCGCTCCGCCGCTGGGAGACGTTCGCGATGCGGCCATTGCCGGCTGGAAGCGTGCACAAGGCGCGATCCTGGCCAAGCAGGCGGCTGAACGGATCATAGCCAAGGTGCGCGGCGGAACGCCGCTCGCGGCGGCTATGGCGGCCGAGAACAAGCGGGGTTTTGAGCGCGAGGCGATTGATCTGGAGCGCCGCCAGCTGCTCGCCAACCAGCGCGACCGGATTGCGCCGCCGCTGGTGCTGCTGTTCAGCATGGCCGAAGGCACCGTGAAGTCGCTCGAAGGTCCACGTGGACTGGGATGGTATGTCGTCGCGCTGGACGACATCACCACACAATCGCTCGATAATCAGGGCGAACTCGTCGCGCAGACCCGTCAGCAGCTAGGAACAGCGCTCAGCGAGGAATATCGCGATCAGGCGACCGCTGCGATGCGTGCATCGCTGGGTGTGACACGCAATGAGCCCACGATCGCGGCGGTGCGCAAGCAGCTCACCGGCGAACAATAAGCGACAGGCGTGATGTCTTGCTGACCGATTCTCCCTCTGGCGCTGCCACAGACCTGCCCGAAAACGCCGCCCACGCTGCTGCGATGCTGGCGGAAGGCCGTGCTGCGCTGGTGTGGCGCCGGATCATTGCCGATAGCGATACGCCCGTGGGCGCAGCGCGGCGGTTGATCGTGCCGGGACGCGGGGATTTTTTGCTCGAATCGGTCGAAGGTGGCGAAGTGCGCGGGCGTTACAGCCTGTTGGGTCTGGACCCCGATTTGGTGTTCCGGGCCACAGGCAACAGCGCCGAGATCAACCGTGACTGGCGCACCGACAGAGAGGCCTTTTCCCCCTGTACCGGTGATGCGCTGGCGCAATTGCGGGCCTTGGCGGCCACGTGCCGCGTCGATCCGATGCCAAAAGGCTTGCCCCCGGCGCTTGCCTGCCTCGTGGGCTATCTTGGCTATGAAACCATCGGCCTGGTGGAAAACTTGCCGCGCGCCGCCGACAGCCCGCTCGATCTGCCGGACATGCTGTTCGTGCGGCCCACTGTCATTCTGGTGTTCGACGGCCTCACCAACGCGTTGTTTGCCATTGCTCCGATCTGGGAAGCAAGCGATCCCCATGCTGCCGTCGCGCGCGCTGGTGAGCGGATCGATGCAACACTAAGCCAGCTTGGTTGGTCAATGCCTGCTGCCCCGGCCGATACCGTGCCGGACGGCCTGCCCGATCTTACGCCTGTCATCGCGGCCGAGGATTACAAGGCGATGGCGCTCAAGGCCAAGGACTACATCCTTGCGGGCGACATCTTCCAGGTCGTGCTGGCGCAGCGGTTCACCTGTCCCTTCACCCTGCCACCGCTTGCGCTGTACCGCGCGCTGCGGCGGGTGAACCCTTCGCCTTTCCTTTATTTTCTCGATCTGCCCGGCTTTGCGCTGGTAGGATCGAGCCCGGAAATCCTTGTCCGGGTGCGCCCAAATGACAAGGGCGCAAACGAAGTCACCATTCGACCCATCGCCGGCACCCGTCCGCGTGGGGGAACGCGGGACGATGACCTAGCCAACGAAGCCAGCCTGTTGGCGGATCCCAAAGAGCGGGCCGAGCATCTGATGCTGCTGGATCTGGGGCGCAATGACGTGGGCCGAGTCGCGGCGGCAGGTAGCGTCGCCGTGACCGATAGCTTCACGATCGAGCGTTACAGCCATGTGATGCACATCGTCAGCAATGTCGTCGGCGATCTCGCGCCTGAAAAAGACGCGCTCGATGCGCTGTTTGCGGGTTTTCCAGCAGGAACCGTCTCGGGCGCGCCGAAGATCCGCGCGTGCGAAATCATCGCTGCGCTCGAACCCGAAACCCGCGGTGCTTATGCTGGCGGCGTCGGCTATTTCGCGCCGGACGGCAGCCTGGATTCGTGCATCGTGCTGCGCACGGCGGTCGTGAAAGACGGTGTGATGCATGTACAGGCTGGCGCAGGCATAGTGGCCGACAGCGATCCTGATTATGAACTCGCGGAATGCCGCGCCAAGTCAGGCGCGCTGATCGCTGCCGCGCGCGAAGCCGTGCGGGTCGCTGGCGAGCCGGGATACGGCCAGTGATGCGCCCTGCGTTTTTCGCTGCCGGCCTGATGCTCGGTGTGAGTGCCTGTTCCGAGGCGCCTGCGGGCGAGGCGGTGGTGACGGTCAATCTCGATGGGTCGAAGAACACCGACGTGTCCTCGCCGACGCCTACGCCCAGTGCGATGGCAGCGGCGGGACCTTCGGCATGCCGCGCCGTGACGTTCGAGACAGTCACTCTCACCCATTGCACCGCCGATCCCGCCACGCACCGGATCACCATGGCAAACCTCGGTGCCGACAAGCAGCCCTTCGGTTCGCTTTCAGCGTTTGCTGCCAGCGTCGATTCCGCCACCATCGCCTTTGCCCTCAATGGCGGGATGTATGGCGATGACCTCAAGGCGATCGGCTATTACGTCGAGCAGGGCGAGCGCCTGTCGGAACTCGACCGTGGCGAGGGAACAGGCAATTTCTACATGAAGCCCAACGGCGTGTTTTTCGGCACGGGCGGGCAATGGCGGGTGCTGGGCAGCAACACCTTCTTCGAAACCGTGGGTGACCGCCCGGCATTCGGCACCCAGTCAGGCCCGCTGCTGCTGATTGACGGCAAGCTGCACCCGGACATCCAGGACGACGGCCCTTCCAAGGCGATCCGCAACGGCGTGGGCGTGGACAGCGCGGGCAAGGCACATTTCGTGATCTCGGACGCGCCGGTCAGCTTTGGGCAACTGGCGCGCTATTTCCGCGATGAAGTGAATGTCGCAAATGCGCTTTACCTTGATGGCCAGGTGTCGAGCCTTTGGGATCCCGCCAGCGGACGCCTGGACAAAGCCCGCGTTGGCCCGATCATCGTCGTGACAAACCGCGAAAAGGCGCCCGCACAATGATCCTCGTCATCGACAATTATGACAGCTTCACCTTCAACCTCGTCCATTACCTGATGGAACTGGGGGCCGAGGTGCGCGTGGAGCGGAACGACGCGCTGACCGCCGCAGACGCGCTGCGCACCAACGCGGCAGGGTTCCTGATCTCGCCCGGCCCCTGCACACCCAACGAGGCCGGGATCAGCCTCGACCTTGTGGCGGCCTGTGCGGACGCGGGCAAACCGTTGATGGGCGTGTGCCTTGGCCATCAGGCGATCGGCCAGTATTTCGGCGGAACGGTGCAACGCGGCGGCTTGATGCACGGGAAGACCTCGCCCGTGACGCATGACGGCACCGGGGTGTTCGCCGGCCTGCCCTCGCCCTTTATCGCGACGCGCTATCACAGCCTTGAGGTGGTGAACGTGCCGGCCGAGCTGATTGCCAATGCCCATGCCGAAACGCCGGGTGCCGATCACCCGAGTGTGATGGGGTTCCGCCATGCCAGCCTGCCGATCCATTCGGTGCAGTTCCACCCGGAAAGCATCGCCACCGAACACGGTCACGCATTGCTGGCGAATTTCGCGCGCGTGTGCGGGCTGGAGCCGGTGATGCCCGCGAGGCTTGATTCATGAGCGCTCTTCCCGATGTATCCGCGCCGCTTTCCGAAGCCGAAGCCGAAGCGGCCTTCGGCGTCCTGCTCGATGGCGCACCGTCCGAGGCGGAGATCGAAAGCTTTCTGGTCGCCCTGTCCGCCCGCGGCGAAACGGCAGACGAAATCGCCGGCGCAGCGCGGGCCTTGCGGGCACGGCTGATCCCGATCACCGCCCCGGACAATGCCATCGATGTCTGCGGCACCGGAGGCGACGGGCACCACACGCTCAACGTCTCGACCGCGGTCAGCCTCGTGGTCGCAGCCTGCGGCGTGCCGGTCGCCAAGCACGGCAACCGTGCGGCATCCTCGAAGGCTGGCGCAGCCGATACGCTTGAAGCGCTGGGCCTCGACATGGACGCCGCCGGGCGCACGGCGGAAAAGACGCTTGCGGACATCGGCATCTGTTTCCTGTTTGCCAAGAACCATCACCCGGCCATGGCACGGATCCAGCCCATCCGCCTCAAGATCGGCCAGCGCACGATCTTTAACCTGATGGGCCCGCTGTCGAACCCGGCCAAGGTCTCCAGCCAGTTGATCGGCATTGCACGACCCGCCTATGTGCCGATCTATGCCGGCGCGATGGCGCGGCTGGGCACGGGCACATCGCTGATTGTCTCGGGTGATGAAGGGCTCGATGAATTGAGCCTGGCAGGTGGCAACGAGGTAGCGGTAGTCACCGGCAACGCCTTTACCATGGCGCGGCTGGATGCGAGCGAAGCCGGCCTGCCCCACGCACCCATCGAGGCGATCCGCGGCGATGATGCCAAGCATAATGCGGCTGCTCTGAAAGCGCTGTTGACGGGCGCCCTCAGCCCTTATCGCGACGCGGTGCTGTTCAACGCGGCAGGCGCGCTTACGGTGGCGGGGCGCGGCGAAGACTGGCAAACCCGCGCCGCCATGGCAGGCGAAGCGCTCGATTCCGGCCGCGCGCTGGCCCTGCTTAACCAATGGATTGCCCTCGCCCGATAAATTACCGCGCTAGCAAAGTGAGACGATGAACAAACTCGAAGAAATCTGCGCCGCCAAGCGTGATATCGTGGCTGCCCGCAAGCAGGCGGTCAGTGACGCGCAACTCACGTTGGCGGCGCGCACGCAAACCAGCCCGCGCGGCTTTGAAGCGGCGTTGCGCACCCGCGCCGCCGCAGGCTACGCCCTGATTGCCGAAATCAAGAAGGCCAGCCCCTCCAAAGGGCTGATCCGCGCCGATTTCCGTCCGGCCGATCATGCTGCGGCCTATCAGGCAGGGGGAGCCACCTGCCTCTCTGTACTCACCGATGCGCCCTATTTTCAGGGGCACGAGGATTACCTCGTCGCCGCCCGCGCCGCCTGCACCTTGCCGGTGCTCCGCAAGGACTTCATGGTCGATCCGTGGCAGTGCCTTGAAGCGCGTGCCATCGGCGCAGATGCGATCCTCATCATCGTCGCCGCGCTGAACAATACCGCCATGGCCGAGATCGAAGCGGCGGCTGGCGAACTGGGCATGGACGTCCTGATCGAAGTGCATGACGAAAGCGAGATGGAGCGCGCCGCCACGCATCTGAAATCGCGCCTGATCGGGGTGAACAACCGCGATCTCAAGACCTTCACCACCAGCCTTGCTGTTACTGAACGCCTCGCGCCGCTCGCGCCGGAAGGCACGTTGCTGGTGGGAGAGAGCGGGATCAACACGCCGGTTGACATCGCCCGGCTGGAAGCGGCGGGCGTGCGCACCTTTCTGGTGGGCGAAAGCCTGATGCGGGCTGACGATATTGCGATTGCCACAGCCACCCTGCTGGGCGCACAAATGGCTCAATGAGCAGGCTTACGCATCTGGATGAAAGCGGCGCGGCGCGTATGGTCGATGTCGGCGGAAAGCCTGCGACGGCCCGCTGCGCAGTGGCATCAGGGCGGATCACGATGGCGCCGCAAGTGCTGGGCGCAATCCGCACCGGTAACGCACCCAAGGGCGATGTTCTGGGAACGGCGCGCATCGCAGGGATCATGGCCGCCAAGCGCACTGGCGATCTGATCCCGCTATGTCATCCCCTCGGGCTTGAAGCAGTCGGCGTCGATTTCGCGTTCGAGGAAGGCGCCATCCGCGTCACTGCCACGGCCTCGTTGACAGGGCGTACAGGAGTGGAAATGGAAGCGATGACAGCGGCTTCCATCGCACTTCTGACAATCTATGACATGGCAAAGGCGATCGACAAGGGCATGATCATTTCCGAAATCCGCTTGATCGCCAAGTCCGGCGGCAAGTCAGGCGATTGGGCCGCGCCGCTTTGAGCGAGCTGCTGGACCTGGAAGACGCACAGGCCCGCCTGCTGGCTCTGGCTCCCTTGCTGCCCCTCATCTCCGTTCCTACCGAAGCCGCGCTCGGGCGCATCATCGCTGAGGACATCCGCGCTGCGCGCACACAGCCTGCCGCCGATCTGTCGGCAATGGATGGCTATGCGCTTGCACCCGGCGACGGGCCGTGGAGAGTGGTGGGCGAAAGCCGTGCGGGCGCGCCCTTTGCAGGCAATCTTGGCCCCACAGAATGCGTGCGCATATCCACTGGTGCGATCGTGCCCGAAGGCGGAGATCGTGTGCTGTTGCAAGAGGATGCGGTCCGCAGCGGCGATGCCGTAACCGCTACAGACCTGCCACCGCCCGGCCGCCACATCCGCGCCCGCGGGTTCGATTTTAACCGTGGGGATCGTCTGCTGGCCTGCGGCACCCGCATGACAGCAGGGCGCATGGCGCTCGCCCTCGCAGCCGGACACGGCGCGGTTACTGTCACCCGCCCCGTCCGTGTCGCAGTGATGGATTGCGGCGATGAACTGGCGCGCGATCCCGGCCATTGCCTGCCTCACCAGATCCCCGCCAGCAACGCAGCGATGATTGCAGCCATGCTCGCGCCGCTGGGATGCGACGTGACGCGGATCGGCCCCGTCCCCGACAATCGGGCAGCGTTGGCAACGGCGCTGATGGCGGCTGAGGGCGCAGACATCCTGATCACCTCGGGCGGCGTATCGGTGGGCGATCATGATCTTATCAAGCCAGCGCTGACCGATTGGGGCGCGCAGATCGCCTTCTGGAAAGTCGCGATCAAACCGGGAAAACCGCTGCTGGTGGCCACCCGCGGCGCGCAGGTGGTGCTGGGGCTGCCGGGCAATCCGGTGTCCAGTTTCGTCACGGCATACCTGTTTGCCCTGCCGCTGGTGAGGGCCAGCCAAGGTGATCCTGAACCTCTTCCCCGGTCCAAGACGTTGCACGCAGGGGAGAATCTTCCGGCCACCGGCCAACGGCGTGAATTTCTGCGGGCGGTGCGCAGGGGCGATGCGGCGCGGCTTGCAGGATCGCAGGATTCCAGCGCGCTTTTGGCACTGGCCGAGGCCGATTGCCTGATTGACCGCCCGGCCCACGCCCCCGCCGTGCCTCGCGGCGCCCCGATCCAGGTATTCAGTCTCCAAAATGGCTGAAATCCTTGGGTTTGCCGCGTGGCGCGCTTGACACGATCATGTCAGTTGCCTAATTGTTCCTTGTTCGTTCACTCTATGGCGAACGGGACGTGCACGCAACGCACCTGGCGCTTTGCCGCGCCGGTGCCTCTTGGAGCACTGATGGGACTGGCGCTGGCCCGATCGGGGTTGGTGTGAATGCGACCAAGGGAGATTTGATCCATGCTGACGGCCAAGCAGCACGAGTTAATCCGTTTCATCCAGCAGCGTCTGGAAGAAACCGGGATCTCGCCAAGTTTTGAAGAAATGAAGGAAGCGCTCGATCTGAAGAGCAAGTCGGGCGTGCACCGGCTGATCTCGGCATTGGAAGAGCGCGGTTTTCTGCGGCGCCTCCCCAACCGGGCACGGGCGCTGGAAGTGATCCGTCAGCCCGAAGACGCAACGCCTGCACCACGCGCCGCAGCAGCGCCGGGCGGCAATGTCGTGCCGATGGTTCCGCCAGCGCCGCGCCTTGCGCAAGCCGTTGCGGCGAATGACGTGGTCGAATTGCCCTTGCATGGCCGCATTGCAGCCGGCGCTCCGATTGAGGCGTTTGAGGAACATTCGACCTTGCCAGTGCCCGCGGCTCTTCTCGGTCCAGGCGAGCATTATGCGCTTGAAGTGTCCGGAGATTCGATGATTGAAGCCGGGATTTTCGATGGCGACTTTGCTCTGGTGCGGCGCACCAGTACGGCGCGCGATGGCGAAATCGTGGTGGCGCTGGTGCGCGGCGAGGAAGCGACGCTCAAATATCTGCGCCGCGAAGGGGGTCAAGTGCGGCTCGATCCCGCCAATGCGTCCTACGATCCACAATTCTATCGTCCCGACGAAGTTGAGGTTCAGGGCAAGCTCGCAGGGTTGCTGCGGCGCTATCACTGAGACGCTTGGGTACATCACTGCTGTGGTGTGCATCTGTGAATATGATTTCCGCTGTATTCCAATTGCTTAGGTAAATATGAGGCCGCTTCAGGGTGCACCCAGAGGCGGCCTTGCCTCGTCCAGATGCCGCCTTGGTGACGCTTGACCCCTGCTTGATCCGTCCAGACCCGCGCTTGCCGGTGGCTTGGTGTGCCTTTTCAGGCGCGGACGATCAGGCTCGATCCGCCACCAACCATGCGATCCCTGCCCCGCGGCGACAGTGGTGATGCGCTGGTGGGCGAGGTTGATGGACAGCCCCCCGCTTTGCCGCAGGTAGCGCCGGTCCGCCTTTAACCACCGTGGTCGGCAAGAGCGTGGCAGGAACCGTTCGGAAACAACCACATCCGCTTGGGCGCAAGCCGCAGCCAAAGCGCGTTCCTCCACCTGCGCACGCCCGCGTCCTAGCAGCAACACCCAGTCACGCCCGCCGCGATTCAACACCAGCGTACAAAAGGCGGTCGAACAGCGGCCTCCGTTCCATTGGGCAAGCGGCACCGGCTCAGCCGCCACGCCCGCAAGCTCCATCAGATTGTCGCGGGTGTAGGAGGAGCGGCTGTCACGCAAGGAGAGCAGGCGCGGTGTTCCATCGCGGCCAGGGACAGTGATGCCGACCTGCCGCCCATCATCCGCTACCAGAAGGTCGGGAATCGGGGTAAACACCACAAGCACGCCCGCCAAAGCCACAGGGACAAGCCCCGCAAGCCGAACCCTCCCCCGCCATAAGCCGAGCCATAGACCACCGGCAGCAAACATGCCCACAACAAATCCGCTGATTTGCGGCATCACCGTCACTGCGCCAGCTTGGGCCGAAGTGAAATGAGCGATGGCCAGCAGCAGCGCAAGCGATTGCTCGACCAGCCACCACGCAGGGCCGCCCAATTCCACCACATCAAGGACCAAACCCAGCGCAATCAGCGGCATGGAAAGGAATGTTACCAACGGTATTGCGACCACATTGGCAACCGCGCCGTAAATTCCGGCGCGGTGGAAATGGAACAGCACGATCGGCATCAGCGCCAGCTCAATGACTACGCCCGTCACAAACAGCATCACCACGCGCCGCCCGGTGCGCGCCCACCACGGCTCCTCGCGCGGAGCGAGAAAGCCGCGCACCGGGTCACTGTTCGACAGAGCGACAATCGCCAGCACAGCGGCAAAGCTCATCTGAAAGCTGGGTCCGATTGCGCTCTCGGGCCAGAGCAACAGCACAAACCCTGCGGCGACCGCCACCATCCGCAACGAAAGCGCGTCTCGCCCCAGCGCGAGCGCCCCAAGCACCAGCAGCGCGGCCACGCAACTGCGCACGGTCGGCACCTCCGCCCCGGTCAGAAGGGTGTAGCCAACCCCTGCGAGCGCGCCGATCCCTGCGGCCACCACCGGCAGGCGCACGCGCAAGGCAAGTGCCGGCCAAAGCGCCAGCAATCGCAGGGTGACAATGTAAGCCGCCGCAATCACCGCGCTCACATGGAGCCCGCTGATCGAAAGGAGATGCGTGAGGCCAGAGTCGCGCATCGCGATCTCATCGGACTCGGAAATCCCGCCGCGATCGCCGCTGGCAAATGCCGCCGCGATTGCGCCGGGCGAACCATCGACACGCGCGCGAACGTGCGCCGAAAGCCAGCGCTGAAGGCTGGCAATCCCGCCTTGCGCGGGCGCGGCGCGGACCATGGTGAGAGGGCCGACCATGGTGCCGGTCGCAGACAACCCCTTGAACCACGCCGCTCGGGCGAAATCATAACTTCCGGGCAACATCGGGCTCGCCGGTGGCATCAGCCGCGCGCGCAGCCGCACCACCGCGCCTTCGCCAAGCCCCGGCGGCACCCCGCTCTCACTCAAGGCCGCAAAGGGTACATTTATTCTCACCTTCTGCGCAGCCGGCTGATCCGGCAAACGCACCGCGAGGGTCAGGCGCAGGCGCTCATCGGCAGGCTGGTCCTCGCGGGCCAGCACATGTCCTTCAAGCAAAACGACCATCGGCGCCGGAATAGGCGGCGCCCCGACAACGGCCGAGCGTGCCCAGATCACTGCGATCCCGCCTGCAAACACCAGCCCACACACGGCAATTGCGAGACGCAAGTTCGCACGGCTTTCGTCCGCGGCGGTTCCTGGCGGCCAGATCATCAACGCGCCCAGCGCCAGCGCCCCGCCCCCGGCCATCGCAAAGCCCCAATGCCACGCCCCGGGCAGCATGAACCAAGCGATTATCCCAAGCGCAAAAATCACCGCCAACCACGGCGCGCGGTCAAATCCTGCCTCGTCCAGAAACCGCTCCGCTGCGTCCAGCGCTACTGCGCATGTGCCTCGCGTGCTGGACAATACCCGTATGGTTTGCCAAGGGCGCGGCACAGGTTCTCCGGGGCCTTTGCGGCCACCCGGATCGTCCCCCATCGGAATGATCGGCACATCGCGCATCGGCTTGTCCCCCCGACCGGCCTGGCAGGCGTCCAAGCCGCTCAAAGTGAACAGGAAGTCAAAGCCCATGGCAAGCGAAAGCAGCATCCCCGACGCGGCCACGCCAAGGAAAGTCGTGACACGCTTTGCCCCGTCGCCCACGGGCTTTTTGCATATCGGCGGCGCGCGCACCGCGTTGTTCAACTGGCTTTATGCCCGCCACCACGGCGGGCAAACCCTGCTGAGAATCGAGGATACCGACGCCAAGCGTTCCGATCAGGACGCAATCGACGCGATCATCGACGGTCTCGCTTGGCTCGGTCTGGACTATGATGCGCCGCCGGTGTTCCAATCCGACCGGGCCGAACGCCATGCCGAAGTCGCGCACCAGTTGCTGGCGGCAGGCCACGCCTACAAGTGCTTTGCAACGCCGGAAGATCTTGAAGCGATGCGTGCAGAGCAGCGCGCGAACAAGCAGCCCATGCGCTATGACGGGCGCTGGCGCGACCGTGATCCATCAGAGGCACAGGAGGGCGCGCCGTTTACCGTGCGCCTCAAGACGCCCACCGACGGTGAAACAACAATCCCTGATCAGGTGCAGGGTGACGTGACCGTCCGCAATGCTGAGCTTGACGATTACATCATCCTGCGTGCTGACGGCACGCCCACCTATATGCTTGCGGTGGTGGTGGACGATCACGACATGGGTGTGACTCACGTGATCCGCGGTGACGACCATTTGAACAACGCCTTCCGCCAGCTCCCGATCATCCGCGCGATGAATGCCATCGAAGGCGGCTGGCCCGATCCGGTTTATGCCCACATCCCGCTGATACATGGATCGGATGGGGCGAAACTGTCCAAGCGGCACGGCGCTCTGGGCGTTGAGGCCTATCGCGATGAATTCGGCATTTTGCCCGAAGCGCTGTTCAACTACCTGCTGCGCCTGGGCTGGGGTCACGGTGATCGCGAGGAAATTACCCGCAAAGAGGCTGTCGCGCTGTTCGATCTGAATGGCGTCGGCAAAAGCCCGTCACGTTTCGACATCAAGAAGCTCGAGAACCTGAACGGTCACTACTTACGCGAAGCCGACGATGCTCGGCTTGCCGCCTTAGTTGCCGCCCGGATCGGTGAGAACGCCGATGCCGCTTTGCTTACCCGCGCCATGCCCGTTCTTAAAGTTCGCGCCAAGAACCTTGATGAAATCGTTGATGGCGCTGGCTTTCTTTTCGCCAAGCGCCCGCTTGAAATGACGGATAAGGCTGGTGCTCTGCTGGGAGGCGAGGCCCGCACCATCCTGCGCGCCATTTGCAACGCACTTGCAGCGCAAAACGACTGGACAAGCGAGGCGCTCGAAGCCACTACGAAGGCGCTCGCCGAGGCGCAGGGATTGGGACTTGGCAAGCTGGCGCAGCCAATGCGCGCGGCGCTGACCGGGACGACCACCTCACCCGGTATCTTTGACGTTCTGGTCCTTCTGGGCCGGGACGAAGCTCTCGCTCGCCTCGACGCTCAAGCGGCATAGAGGCACCGCCGCGAGGGGCACAAAAACTTGGACAGGAGACACATCGTGGCAGACAAGCTGGCGAAACTCG
Organism: Erythrobacter sp. 'gip.4 top 5'; assembly: GCF_056495765.1. Classification (NCBI taxonomy): domain Bacteria; kingdom Pseudomonadati; phylum Pseudomonadota; class Alphaproteobacteria; order Sphingomonadales; family Erythrobacteraceae; genus Erythrobacter; species Erythrobacter sp. 'gip.4 top 5'. Next base: position 2,207,326 of record NZ_CP200270.1, read on the forward strand.
AATTTGGAGGCAAGCCCTTCGACTATTCCGTGCTTGAAGGCAGCACCGGCCCGGATGTGATCGACATCCGCAAGCTCTATGCGCAAACCGGCGCCTTCACCTTCGATCCGGGCTTCACATCGACCGCCAGCTGCGAAAGCGCGCTGACTTACATCGACGGTGACGAAGGCGTGCTGCTGCACCGCGGCTACCCGATTGGGCAGCTGGCCGAAGACTCCAGCTTCATGGAAGTCAGCTACCTTCTGCTGAACGGCGAGCTGCCGGGCAAGGACGAGCTGGACGACTTTACCTACACCATCACGCGGCACACAATGCTGCACGAACAGCTGATGACCTTCTATCGCGGTTTCCGCCGCGATGCGCACCCGATGGCGATCATGTGCGGCGTGGTTGGCGCGCTGTCAGCGTTTTATCACGACAGCACCGATATTTCCGATCCGACGCACCGCACGATCAGTTCCCACCGCCTGATTGCCAAGATGCCGACAATTGCTGCGATGGCTTACAAGTATTCGGTTGGGCAGCCTTTTGTGTATCCCGATAACTCGCTGAGCTACACGGGCAATTTCCTGAATATGACGTTTGGAGTCCCGGCCGAGCCCTATGTGGTGAACCCGGTTGTCGAACGCGCGTTGGACCGGATCTTCATCCTTCATGCCGACCACGAACAGAATGCCTCCACCTCGACCGTGCGTCTGGCGGGCTCATCCGGCGCGAACCCGTTTGCCTGCATAGCGGCGGGTATCGCCTGCCTGTGGGGCCCCGCGCATGGCGGCGCGAACGAAGCGGCGCTCAACATGCTGCGTGAAATCGGCACGCCTGATCGGATTCCGCACTACATCGAGCGTGCCAAGGACAAGAACGATCCGTTCCGCCTGATGGGCTTTGGCCACCGTGTGTACAAGAACTACGATCCGCGCGCTGCAGTGATGCAGAAGACGGTACGCGAAGTGTTCGACGCGCTGAAGGTAACCGATCCTCTGTTCGAGACCGCTTTGCAGCTGGAAGAGATCGCGCTGAACGATCCCTATTTCATTGAGAAAAAGCTGTTTCCGAATGTCGATTTCTATTCGGGCATTATCCTCTCGGCGATCGGTTTTCCGACCACGATGTTCGCCGCGTTGTTTGCCCTGGCGCGTACCGTTGGCTGGGTGGCGCAATGGAACGAAATGATCAGCGATCCCGGCCAGAAGATCGGTCGACCGCGCCAGCTCTACACGGGCCCGACGAAGCGCGATTACATCCCGCTCGATAAGCGCTGACGGCATTGAATCCCATGATGATGCTCCGCGTGATCGGGTTCTTTCTGATCGCAATGGGCATCATCTGGGCTCTACAGGGTGCGCAATGGCTGCGCTGGCCGGCGGGCAGCTTTATGCTCGGACAAGACCTTTGGGTGCGGCTCGGTCTTGTAACGGCAGCGCTCGGCGCTGCACTGCTAGGGCTTGTTCATTACTACAAACGGCAGTGATGCGCGTGCGGTGGGGGTGGCCTATTGCCGATCTTACAAAGCCAATGCTTACAGAACCCGCGCGACAAATGTGATCTCGGATCAGTTACCCGCGCGGTAGCTCAAGCTTGAACAACGCGCCACCGCCGTGGGCGCTCTCCACCGTCAATTCACCGTCCATCGCCCGCGCCAGACGCCGCGAGATATATAGCCCAAGGCCCGACCCTGCCTCTTTGGCGCCACCCATACCGCTTTCGCTTCCACGGCCCAGACGTTCGCCCTTATTAAAGATCCGCTCAGCCTGTTCGGCAGTAACCCCGGCTCCCTCATCGGCAACAGTCACGGCGACGCGGCCTTCGCTTGAAGAAATCGTCGTTATGGTGACAGTGCTGGCGTCGGGCGAATATGCAATTGCATTACCGATCAGATTGATGAGAATTTGGAGCACGCGGCGGAATTCCGCCAGCGCGACGGCTGTGCCAGGCTCACCATTTACGACCATCATCGTTTCGCGATTCTGGGCGCGCACACCCAGAATACCCGCAGCGCGCACCGCTGCGTCGGCAAGGTCGACCGCTTCCTTGGCTGTAGCGAAATCGGGGGTCTCGACCACTTCAAGGTCTGCCAGATCATCGAGCATGGCTGCCAAGTGCTGTCCGGCGCTGGCGATCGTCCCGGCATATTCGCTGTATTCATCGCGCAACGGCCCAGCAAGACGCGCGCGGATCGTTTCGGCATTGGCAATGATGCGGGCAACAGGTTGACGCAGCACCGGGGTCAGCGCCGTGCCGACAAGGCGTGTGGGCGCAGTATCGGGGGTTTCGACTTCTGCCAGCTCCGCCAAGGACGGAAAGGCAAGAGTCTCCTCGGCAATCAGAAGCAACTCGAACCCGGCGGGGTTTTGCAGATCCTGACCCAAAGGGATCAACCGCACGCGCCACTGCCGCTCCGAGCCGGCAAAACGACACGTGGCCCCGTCAAGCAGCCGCCAATGAAGCGGCTGGTGATGGGTGATGCCTGTCAGTTCGACCAGCTCGCTCCATAGCGTACTGGGGGCAGAAAGCGCAGCGACCTGAAGCAATCCAGCGTCGGACGCGCGGGCGCTCAGAACCAGGAGGCGCTGAGAGGGATCGAGGCGGGCGGTGATTTCGGCCGTGGCGCGGTCGATAGCGTCGATTGTTTCGGCAAGCTCCCGTGCGTTCGGCGGCGCCTTCAGGCTACGCTGCCAGTTTTCCACCAGCACTTCACAGCCACCGCCTTCAGCTTGTGACAGCGGATGGATGCGAGCAAATCCGGAAATCTCAGCATCGCCATCAAATGCGCTGAACGCCCGTGCAATCTTGAGCCCCATGCGACGCGCCTGCTGCACCAGCGCGAGCAATTCGGGAACCGCAAGAGTACCGGGTAAATCGCCGCCGCAATGTTCCTGCAACTCTGCCAGCGGCGCATCAGCGCTCATCAGCCGGTCATGCGCGTCGGTCAGCCCATAAGCGCCCACGAGGGTGGTGTTCGCGTCCAAGGCGTTCTTCACATCGCGCCGCTGCTGGCGAGTAGCGCAGCAGCCTGATTTGCCGAGAGCGCCTCAAAACCGCGTGGCAAACGGCCTGACGATTGAACAAGAAGGATATTATGCTCGATTGCGGCAACGCTTTGGCCGCCTGCACGTAGCATCAAGGCCAGTCGCACGCTTTGCCCTTCATGACAGGCCATCACCGCATCTTTGCGTTGCTGGCGCGCAGATGTGGAGAGCGCGCTCACAAATAGGGCCAATCCGGCGTGATCCAGCCCAAGCGCAGCGACGACGCCGCCTCGCATTGCCGAAATCAGCCTGTTCAGCAGGCCTAACCGATTGGTTGCCTCGTCGTAGTCAGCCTGCAGGCGCTCCAAAGCGACGTTGTCGTTAGCTTCAAAATGGGCGCGCGCGATCAAACGATGGAAAAGCTCGGCGGGCAATTCACCCAGCGGCAACTCCATCCGCCGCTGCGCCTGCAAAAAGCGCGATTGCGCTGCCAATGTGCTCATGGCGACGCTGGCAATTGCAGCATCCTGCGATGCGATCAGTTCCTGCAGCAGCGGGCTCAACACAGGATCCACCCCGCTGCGGATCTGCAATCGCTCGGCAATCAATCCCTCTACAGCAAGGGTATGGCAGAAGCCAAGCAGCGCTTCGTCCACCATCATGTCCCGGGCAAGTCTATCGAGGGCGAAAGGCTCTACATCCGCAAAGGCACGGATGAGCGGGTCTTGTCCGGCCTCAGCAGTCAGCACTTGCGCGGCAAGATCCAGGATCATTCCGCGCACTTTCGCCAAGATTGCTTCACTTACCAAAGCATCGGCATCGCAACCAAGCAGATGACGTAAAACGGGGACGACCGCAGCCGCCGCGCGGGTTTCGCACGCAAGCTCGTCCGTGAGGATCGCCTCGACTGAAACGTCGGCGTCCAAGTCCACCATCTTTTCGTCCATACTTGCAAGGCATAGTGCCGGCATAGTTAAGACGGCGTTAGATCAAAGCGGATCGGGGCGCAGCAGCAAAGCTGTAAGTAGCCCCAAGGCGAGACAGGCGAAGATTTCGGGGAGAAATCCGAAAGCGGCAGCGCAAGCCAGTACAAGCAACAAAGTTGTCCGATCAGAGGCCATCACCGCAAGCGCGCCATTCCCCTGTCGGGAAACAATACGCACGAGGCCGATAACGAGGGGCCCGAGCGCCGCAAGCGGTTGCCATAAAGGCCATGGTGCCAACACGAAAAAAGTGGCCAAGGCTGAAAACCCGTCCACGACCCATGTCAAAAACGCCTTGCTAGATAAGGCATCGGCCTCGTGCCGCAGCCGACTTGCCATGGTGCTGAACGCGTTAGCAGTACCTGCAAAGAACGCACCGGTCGCTACCAGAAGCAGCCCAATCGTGGCCGGTCCCAACGCAGCGGTAATCACGCCCGCCAACAGCAGTGTCAGTGCCAGCGCCCCTGCCACATTCGCGCCCTGCACAAGGCCGCGGGGAGCGAGTTCTTGCACCAACCTTGTGGCCAATCTTGACGAAGGCGCACGCCAATCAGATTTTACCGCAGCTGCCTCGATCATGGCCCGCTCCGCATGGCCGGCAACCTCCGCGCTATCGACCAGAAGCCAGCTTTCCGGCGCGAGGTCGCGGGTACGCAGATCATGGCAGGGCGTTCCCGCTTGCAGAGCGAGCCGTAGAAGCAGCGACACCGCATCGGCGTCGGCGGGAAAATCTGCAAGTCGCTGTACGGCGGCGCCGCGCATCGCAAGCATGCCTGCCCAATGCCTTGCGACATCGATCCGCTCGAAATCTTCAGGAAAAGTGGTGGCCAGCGGATGATCGGCTGGGATCGCAGCGACCACACGCTGCAGAGTTTCTTGTCTGGCGAATACCGTTCGGGTCACGGATGGATTAGGCATCAGACCATCGGCCAGGACGATGAGATCATCTTCAGCTCGCACCAATCCGGCAAGCGCCGAAAAGCCTTGCAAGGCATGAAAAGTTGCCCCGCCCGCTTCGGCATTGTGCTGCATGGCCAAAATCTCGCCGGTTGCAGCTTGAGTCAGACAAACAATCCGCTGCACACCGAGTGATAGGAGCAGTGCCACTTGCCAAGCAAGCATGCTGCGTCCCGCAAGTGGCAACTCAGCGCGAAGATATCCGTCCTCGCTGCGACGGATCGCGGAGATCAAGCCGATGCGCATCTTTTGTCTCGCTCCCACGCTGCGCCGCAGCCACGATGGCGACGTCGACAGGGGATTGGCCGTTTCAACACGGGCCTTCAAGCAAGACCACGCATTTTGCCGCAGTCCGACAGATGGGGCTGATGATTAGCGGTGTCTTGCGTTCTGCTCGCGAATTTGGGCGCGGGTAAAGCGAGCAAGCACGGCTTCAACTTCACGGATTGCCATGGGTTCACCCGGCGCGGCTTGGAGCGCAATCTCGGCCGCCTGAAGCAGATCTTCGGCATGAAAGCTCGCTGCAAGACCTTTCAACCGCATCGCCGCCATGTGCCAGTTGCCGTCGCAACGCGAACGTTTGAGCAAATCGAGTTGGCGCGCTGCGCTTTCAAGAAATGCTCCGCGTAACTCGCGCAGCAGTGCAGCGTCGCCGCCGGCCGCTGCCGCAAGTGTCGCATCAAGAGCACCGTGATTAAAAGCCATCACAACGCGATAAACCGAATTGGGTTAATGCGGGGTTTATCCGGATTTTGGCTGTGGTATGTATCGCGCTATGACAGGACGGCACCAGATACGCGCTTTGGGGCGCAAGACCGGCAATGACGGCGCGGACAATACGCCTCGCGAAGAGCCGCTGGGGCAGAACGCCGCGGGCGACGATGCATTGGAATTGTCGGAAATCTGGACCGAAGACACAGATGAGCCCGCCGCCGCACAGCGCGGCTGGATCGCACCGAGCCTTGCCAGCCTGATCATCGTCGGATGGACGGGGTTCTTTCTCTGGGCCCAGCTTGGCGAAATGCAGGCCGCAGCCCTGCCCGCACAATGGACCAGTTGGATTGTCGAATGGGCCATTCCGGTGGCTTTGGTCGGGATCATCTGGCTGCTGGCGATGCGATCCTCGAACGCCGAGGGGCGGCGCTTTGCAGCGACCGCGGCGATCATGAATCGCGAAGGCGCAGCGCTGGAAACGCGGCTCAAGGTAGTGAACCGGGAATTGAGCCTCGCCCGCGAATTTCTGGCCGCGCAAGCCCGCGATCTCGAAGCTCTCGGCCGAATCGCTGCCGAACGCTTGTCTGCCCATGCGGGTGAATTGCAGGCATTGATTACAAGCAATAGCGCGCAGATCGAAGCCATCGGTTCCACCAGCGAAACCGCGCTTGGGAATATGGAGCGCCTGCGAAACGACCTCCCCGTGATCGCCAACGCCGCGCGTGACGTCGCCAATCAGATCGGCAGTGCGGGACGCGTTGCCGAGGATCAGCTTGCGCGGCTGACCGGCGGGTTTGAACGCCTGAGCAATGCTGGCGCCGAAAGCGAAACGCAGGTCACGCGGCTTAGTGACCACATCGGCACCACGCTTGGTCATTATGAAACGCAACTCAATCACGTCGAGGCCCTGGTCACGCAACGCTTTGTCGCTTTGCGCAACGAAGCCGACGCCTATCGCACACGCATGGCAACTCTGGAGGACGAGGCACTTTCTTCGCACGCCGACCGCACGCAAACCCTCGCCGATCAAAGCGAAACACTGGCAGAACAGCTGCGCGAAGCGGGCGACACCGCCCGCACAAGCTTTGCGGCTGCGATCTCGGCGCTGCATGAAACACTGGTCGAAAAACTAACACTCGTTGACCAGATCGATCGGACCACCGGTACTGCAGCGAGCGAGCGGATCACACTTCTGCGCGAAGAAGCCGTGCGGTTTGACGCGCAACTATCTGATCGCAATCGGCAGTTTGACGAGTTGATTGAACAGCGCCGGGCGGCCGTCGAAACGCACGAGGCGCAGGCAAGCGAAGTCTTGGCTCAGCGACTGGCGGCGCTCGACGATGCGCTCGCTCAACGCCGCGACGCGCAGGTTGCCGAGATCGAGAAGCTGATCCTGCAAGGCGAAGTGATGACCGAGCGCGTGGCGGAACTTGGGCGCGTGCTGGCCGATGTCAGCAATACAGGAAATGCGGCGCGCGAAAGCCTTGGCGCGGGCTTAGGTACGCTGGGTCAGCAACTGAACGATAAGCGCGCGGTGCTGGCTGCAACCGAGGACCAACTCGTCAGGTTGACCGATAGCAGTGTGCGATTGCTCGAAATTCTTCAGTCCGGTGCGCACACGTGCCGCGAGGATCTGAACACAGCAATCAGCGGCGCTGATGCAGCATTGCATGAAATAGAGGTGAGAGCTGGCAAGGTCGAAGCCTTAATGATGCGCAGCACGCAGCAAGGCAGCGATCTTTCCGGTTATCTGTTGCAGACTCGGTCCGACATCGACGCGGCTGAAGTTGCCATAGCTGGCTTCAAAGCGCATCTCGCTGACGACACTGATGATGCCCTTGCACGGCTGCAGGGCCTGCGAGGCGGCTTTGCCCGACTGGCGGAGGAAAGTGGCACGCTGGCTGGTGAGACACAGGATCGTCTGCGCGGATCGCTGGCGGCGCTTGAAACCGCGATCAACCAGGCGTTCGACACGCTTGACGAAGGCGCGCGTGACAGGATCTTGGCTTTGGCAACAGGGCTTGGCACCGAGGCCGTAGACGTCCTTGAAAAGGCACTTCGGAACGAAACAGCCTCGACGCTCGGCAAACTTGAACAGTCCGCTGCCCACGCATCGGGCGTCGGGCGCGAAGCCGCCATCCAATTGCGCGATCAGTTGGTGAAAGTGAACGAACTCACCGGCAATCTGGAACAGCGCGTGGCGCGCGCCCGCGAATTGGCCGAGGAACAGGTCAATAATGACTTCACGCGGCGCATGGCGTTGATTACCGACAGCCTCAATTCCGCATCAATCGACATCTCCAGCGCCCTGTCATCCGAAGTGGCCGATACCGCGTGGGAGGCGTATCTCAAGGGCGATCGCGGGATCTTCACCCGCCGCGCTGTGCGATTGATCGACAACGGTACCGCCAAAGATATCGCCGCGCTCTATTCTGGCGATGAAATGTTCAAGGCTAATGTCAGCCGCTACATTCACGATTTTGAGGGGTTACTGCGTCAAACGCTCTCGACCCGTGACGGTCATGTCTTGAGCGTGACAATGTTGGGTTCGGACATGGGCAAGCTCTATGTGGCGCTTGCGCAAGCAATCCAGCGCCTTCGCGCTTAATTGGCGGCGGACGGCGGTTTGGGCAGAATGTCGATATCCGCGACCGTAACCCAGCGATATTCGTAATTGGCGACAAACAACGTGGTCGCGATTGCGGCGAACGCCGTTGCGCGTAGCATCAGTTTTTTCGGTCGGAAATCGACTGGCGCGCTCTCCGCCTGTCCGGGAACAGTCGCCTCCCCTACCTCTTCTGCAGTGCGCACACCGAAGGGCAGCATCAAGAACGCGCTGATAACCCAGAACAGGAAGTAGATCGCCGCAATCGACGTGATCTGCATCAGGCAGGCGCCCCCGGCATCACCACCCGCACCTGCGGCTTCTTGCCTGACCAGCGCTGTGCAGCACGGCGGGCGGCAAGGCGCGCGGCCTCGCGGATGACCACTTGATCACGGGCGTCCTTGCCCTTGAGCCGCTTGATCGCGTTGAGCACATCTTCTGACGCTTCCTCGAGGAAATCAGGAAGATCCTCGTCAAGCGGAAGTCCGATCGCTTCGATCACCGGCCGGCTGCCGCGGGCAAGCACCACGACCAGCAAACCATCGACCGAAACGCGGCGGCGCATGGTGACCGCTTCGCCATCAGCGGGCGTGATGATGTCGCCATCCAGCACCAATCGCCCGGCGCGCACCTCGGCAACCTTGCCCGGTTTGCCAGGCGCAAGGCGAACGAGATCGCCGTTCTTCTGGACCACTTGAGACGGAATACCACTTTCTTTGCCGACGCGGGCCTGTTCGGCCATGTGGCGGATTTCCCCATGCACCGGGACCAGGATTTCAGGCTTGAGCCAGCTGTAGAGCGCTTCCAGCTCGGGGCGTCCGGGGTGGCCCGAAACGTGGATCAGCGCCTGCCTATCGGTAACCATCTGGATGCCGCGCGCGGCGAGCTGATTCTGGATCTTGGCAATCGGGATCTCATTGCCCGGAATCTGGCGCGATGAAAACAGCACGACGTCGCCAGCCACCAACTCGATCGGGTGGTTCTTGTCTGCCATGCGGCCCAGTGCAGCGCGCGGTTCGCCCTGCCCGCCCGTCGCGATAATCAGCACCTCGCCGCGGGGGAGACCCATCGCGGTGTCGAAATTGACCGGGGTAGGAAAGTCTTCGAGGTAGCCATTGTCCTGCGCCACTTCGATGATCCGGTCGAGCGACCGACCGCCAACGCAGATCTGCCGACCTGTTTCGCGCGCCACTTCGCCCAGAGTTTGCAGGCGCGCCACATTGCTGGCGAAGGTGGTGACGACAACCCGCTTACCCTTATGGCGAGCGACTTCGTCCATCAACGCGCGATGTACGGCGCCTTCCGAGCCTGAGGCGTTGGGATTGAAGACATTGGTGGAATCGCACACCAGCGCGAGCACGCCTTCATCGCCGATTTCGCGCAGTTCTTCTTCCGTCGTCGGCTCGCCAATGATCGGTTCGTCATCGAGCTTCCAGTCACCCGTATGGAAGATCCGTCCATGCGGCGTGTCGATCAGCAGGGCATTGCCTTCCGCAATCGAGTGCGCCAGCGGCAGGTAGGTGATGGTGAATGGTCCAAGCTCAATCTCGCCGTGGTCTTCCTCAATGATATTGAGTTCAATCTTGCCGAGAAGCCCTGCCTCTTCCAGCTTGCGCGAAACCAGATCGGCGGTGAACGGCGTTGCGTAAAGCGGCACACCCAGTTCGCCCGCAAAATAGGGCACCGCACCGATGTGATCCTCGTGCGCGTGAGTCAAAACGATGCCAATCAGATCCTTGCGACGCTCCTCGATGAAATCGAGATCGGCAAAGACCAGTTCGACGCCGGGATATTCATTGCCCGAAAAGGTCATGCCCAGATCAACCATGATCCACTTGCCTTGGCACCCATAGAGATTGACGTTCATGCCAATCTCCCCTGAGCCACCCAGCGCAAGAAACAGGAGTTCGTTTTCGGGAGTAAAATCGTTCTTCAAGGGATTTCCGGTTCTGTGAGAGGAGTCAGGCGGCGTCTGCCTGCCTGGCAAGAATAGCGAGGCCGTCCAGTGTCAGATCGGCATCAACGTGATCAAAAATTTCGGTTGCGTCGTCGAACAATATGGCGAGCCCGCCCGTAGCTACAACCTTCGCAGGCCGTCCGATTTCGACTTTCATCTTGGCAACCATGCCTTCCATCATGGCGACATAGCCCCAGAACACGCCGATCAGCATCTGGTCTTCGGTGTTGCGGCCAATTACACTGCGGCTGGCTGGCGCGCGGATCGCGATGCGCGGCAGCTTTGCGGTCTTACCCACGAGGGCGTCGAGCGAGAGGTTGATGCCCGGCGCGATCGAACCGCCCTTGTACGCGCCGGTAAAGTCGACAGCCTCAAACTTGGTCGCCGTGCCGAAGTCGACCACGATCAGATCGCCGCCATATTTCTGATGGGCAGCGAGGATGTTGAGCGCCCGGTCTGCGCCCAGTGTTGAGGGCTGGTCCACGTCGATTTCGAACTGCCAGGCTGCCTTGCCCTGCCCTGCAAACATCGGCGTGATGCCAAAGTATTTCTGGCACAGGACGGTCAGGTTATGGTCCGCACGCGGCACGACCGAGGCGACGATGATCTGCGTGATCGCGTCGCGCTCAACCCCTTCGATCTTGAGCAATTGCAGCAGCCAGACCGCGTATTCGTCACCAGTGCGGCGCGGATCAGTCGCGATGCGCCAACGCGCGCGGATGGTATGGGTGCCGTCCTCGCTGTAGGAGAACAGGGCAAAGACGACATTGGTGTTCCCGACATCAGCGGCGAGCAGCATTGTGACGGTCCTTCCTTACGAAATATCGCCCGCGCGAATGACACGTTCACTGCCATCCGCCAAGCGCAGCCGCAATGCGCCATCACTTTCCTCAAGGCCCGCGAAGGAACCTGACACGATCGATCCATCAATGTCGTGGACAGTTACGGGTGAACCTTGAGCGTGGATGGAGCGGCCAAGAAACGCGTGGAGCGTCGGACCAAGACCATCGCTGCGCCAGGCATCGAGCCGATCAGCGAAATGCTTTGCGAGGCTGGCAGCAAAATCCATCACCGGCGGCGAATGCATCACATCACCGATGGCGGCTGTCTTTCGGTCGGGCAAGTTCGGCGCGCGTGCGAGGTTTACGCCAATGCCAACAACGATGTGGCCGCGAACCATCTCCAGTAGGATACCCGACAGCTTGCCGTTATTCATCAAAACATCGTTGGGCCATTTGAGCGCAAGTTCGGCGCCTCCATTCAGGGCTCCAGCAGCCGCGTCATGCACAGCGAGCGCCGCAACCACACTAAGGCTCGCAGCGGGTGGTCCGCCCTCGCCCGCTGCGACCACTGTCGAGCCCATAAAGTTTCCGGCGCCATCGAACCATTCGCGCCCTTGCCGTCCCCGCCCAGCGATCTGGCGCCGCGCCACAAGCCATCGCCCTTCACTCCACCCTTCGCCGGAGCGGATGGCAGCGGCCAGATCGGCATTGGTCGATCCGGTTTGCTCGACCAGCTGAATGTGCGCAAGATCCGTCAAACCGCGAGAAACAGCGAGGCGGCGGCCTTGTCTGCCAGATCGGTCAGAGGCGGTGTGAGAAGATAGCCGAGCGGCGACACGATCAGCGCAGTCATGCCCAAAAGCGCCCAATGCGCCGCGCCGCTCTTGCCCGTAACCACACCTGCAGGCTCATCGAAGAACATCACCTTCACGAACTTGATGTAGTAGAACGCTCCGATAACGCTCGCCGCGATGGCGATGGCGCCGAACACTACGAGGTCCGCTTCAATCGTCGCCTGGAACACCACGAACTTGCTGTAGAAGCCCAGCAACGGCGGAATGCCAGCGAGGCTGAACATGAACAGCAGCAGCGCCCATGCGATCGCGGGCTGCGTTACCGAAAGTCCCCGGATGTCCGCGAAGGTCTCGAACAGCGTACCGTCATGGCCGCGCAGCATGAGCAAGGCGACAAAACTGCCAAGGCTCATCGCAACGTAGATGAACAGGTAAACCAGCATTGCCGAAGCGCCATCAGCATTGGCGACCGCCAGACCCAGCAGAATGAACCCGATATTGTTGATCGACGAATAGGCGAGCAGGCGCTTCAGGTTTTCCTGCCCTATCGCTCCCAACGCACCGAAAATGATTGAGGCCAGAGCCATAAACATCACGATCTGCTGCCAGGCGGCGACCTGTCCGCCGAACACCTCAAACACCACGCGCGCGGTCAGCGCCACGGCCGCCACCTTGGGCGCGGTGGCGAAGAAGGCCGTCACGGGTGTTGGCGCGCCTTCGTAAACATCCGGGGTCCACATGTGGAACGGCACGGCGGAAATCTTGAACGCGAGACCCGAAAGCACGAAGATCACGCCAAACAACGCGCCGGTGCCCATCTCCCCGGTCAATCCGGCGCGAACCGCAGTGAACGTCGTGCCGCCGGTAAAGCCGTAAAGCAGGCTCATCCCGTAAAGCAGGATGCCAGAGGCCAGCGCACCGAGCACGAAATATTTCAAACCGGCCTCACCCGAACGTGCATCACGCCGCAGGATCGCCGCCAGGACATAGGCCGAGAGGCTGTTGAGTTCGAGGCCAAGATAAAGACTCATGAAATCATTGGCGGACACCATGATGCTCATGCCGACCGCGGCGAACAGGATCAACACGGGGTATTCCGCGCGCATTCCGCGCTCGGCCCCGGCAGCGGGTCCGTCGAAGAACGCAGGGGCGATCATCAGAGCGCCGATGGCGGCAAGGTAAATCAGTGCCTTGGCGAACAGCGCAAAACTGTCGATCTTGAACAAGCCACCAAAGGCAAGAGTCGACGGACCGTTTCCGCCGGTATGCAGACCCGGCACTAGCATAAAGCCCGCAGCAAACAACGCAGCGGCAGCGACGATGGCAATGGGACGCGCAGCCTTGTCACCGCCCCAGGCAGCGACCAGAAGCAGGGCGAGGCCGGCGGCAATCAATACCAGTTCCGGCATCACAAGCGCGAAAGAAGCAGCGAAATCCATCAGTGCACGCCCTCCTCGGCGCTCGAATGCTCAGGCATCGCATTGGCCGCTTCGGCGCGCGGCGCGCCCGGAGCCAGTGCCGCATCACTTTTCGGAGCCGCTGCAGCAAGCCGCGCATCGAGAACCGCAATGTCAGCACGCATCGGCGACAGGAAGCTTTCAGGGTAAACGCCCATCCACAAGACCGCTGCAGCAATCGGAGCCATCATCACCCATTCGCGGGCCGAAATGTCTCGCATGGCAGCAGCATCCTCGTTCACCTGGCCGCCAAAGGCGACGCGGCGATAAAGGTAAAGCATGTAGGCTGCACCCAGAATGATCCCGGTGGTGGAGATCAATGCGACCAGGCTAGATGTCTGGTAAATCCCCGCCAGCGCCAGGAACTCGCCCACAAAGCCGCTGGTGCCCGGCAAGCCAATCGACGCCATGGTGAACAGCAGAAAAAACAGCGCGTAATAGGGCATATTGATCGCCAGCCCGCCATACCGTGCAATCTCGCGGGTGTGCAGACGATCGTAAATCACGCCCACGCACAGGAACAGCGCGCCCGACACAAGCCCGTGGCTGAGCATCACGATCATTGCGCCTTCAATCCCTTGCACGTTGAAGGCAAACAAACCCACCGTGACAATCGCCATGTGCGCGACCGAGGAATAGGCGATCAGCTTCTTCATATCGGCTTGCACCAGTGCGACGAGCGAGGTGTAAACCACCGCGATCATCGACAAGGTAAAGACCAACCAGGCAAACTGCGCGGACGCTTCGGGGAACATCGGCAGGCTGAACCGGATGAAGCCGTAGCCGCCGAGCTTCAGCAGCACGCCGGCAAGGATCACCGATCCCGCCGTGGGCGCTTGAACGTGTGCGTCAGGCAGCCAGGTGTGCAGCGGCCACATCGGAACCTTCACTGCAAAGCTGGCAAAGAAGGCCAGCCACAACCACGTCTGCGCTTCGGCCGGGAAGCTGTATTGCATCAGCGTCGGGATGTCGGACGTGCCGGCCTCGGCTACCATCCAGAACATCGCGATCAGCATCAGCACCGATCCGAACAGCGTGTAGAGAAAGAATTTGTAACTCGCGTAAATGCGATTGTCCCCCCCCCACACGCCGATGATCAGATACATCGGAATAAGGCCCGCCTCGAAGAAAACGTAGAACAGGAACAGATCTTGCGCCGCGAAGGTGCCGATCATCAGCACTTCCATGAACAGGAAGGCCGCCATGTATTCGCCGACGCGCTTGGTGACCGACTCCCAGCTGGCGAGGATGCAGACCGGCATCAGGAAGACGCTGAGCATGATCAGCATCAGTGCAATCCCATCGATTCCCAATGCGTAGCTGAAGCCTGCGAATAGCTCGGCCCGCTCGGTGAACTGCCACTGCGGGCCACCAATTTGGTAAGTGGACCACAGCATGACACCAAGCACAAAGGTGACGAGCGTCGCGGCAAGCGCAATCCAGCGCGCAGCGGCTGCGCCCGAGAACAGGCACGCCGCCGCACCGGCCAGTGGCACGAGCATCATCAGCGACAGGATGGGAAGGCCTTCCATTACGAAGCGCGCTCCTAAAGCAGAACAAAGGTGACGGCAGCGACCAGGCCGAGCAGCATGATCAGTGCGTAGGTGTAAACGTAGCCCGACTGGATCGACTTGGCGGCGCCCGCACTGCGCTCGACCACCCAGGCAATCCCGTTGGGACCGAAGCGATCAATCGTGCCGACATCGCCGAGCTGCCAAAACTTGCGACCAAACCAGAAGGCAGGCTTCACGAAGATCGCATCATACAGCTCGTCGAAGTACCATTTACGATACACGAAGTTGTGCAGAGCCGAGAAGGTCGCGACGAACCTAGCCGGAATATCGGGCTTCGCAATGTAGGCGACATAGGCACCTGCAAAACCAATCAGCATCACGACCAGCGCGGTATATTTCACCCAGTAAGGCACGGCATGCATCGCGTGGATCAGATCTTCGTTGTAGAAGATTGAGCCATCCCAGAACGCGGCGCTATCAAGGAACGCCGGCGCGAACACCTGGCCTGCCGCGATCGCGCCGATGGTCAGAAGCCCAAGCGGGATCAGCATCGAGACCGGGCTTTCATGCGGATGATAACCGCCGGTGGTGTCGGCGCCCGCCTGTTCGCGTGTCTTGTGAACGGCGTGCTGGATATGCTCGCTCTCAATCCAGCGCGGCTTGCCCCAGAAGGTCAGGAACATCAGGCGCCAGGAATAGAAGCTCGTCAGCAACGCAGCGATCGCCCCTGCCCAGAACGCGAACTGCCCAGCCCCGTTGCCGCGCGCAAAGGCGACTTCAAGGATTGCGTCCTTGGACCAGAAACCCGCAAAGCCGACACCGAGATGATAAACACCCAAACCCGTGATCGCGAGCGTGCCTGCCAGCATGGCGTAAAAGGTGAAGGGGATCACCTTCCGCAGGCCTCCATAATACCGCATGTCCTGTTCGTGATGCATCGCATGGATCACCGAGCCTGCGCCAAGGAACAGCAGCGCTTTAAAGAACGCGTGCGTGAACAGATGGAACATCGCTGCACCATAAGCGCCCACGCCCGCGGCAAAGAACATGTAGCCCAATTGCGAGCAGGTCGAATAAGCGATCACCCGCTTGATGTCCCACTGCGTCGTGCCGATCGTGGCGGCAAAGAAGCAGGTTGCCGCGCCCACGATGGTGACGATCGTCAAAGCCGTCGGCGCGGTTTCGAACATGGGTGACAGGCGGCAGAGCATGAACACACCCGCCGTCACCATGGTCGCCGCATGGATTAGTGCGGAGACCGGCGTCGGCCCCTCCATCGCATCCGGTAGCCACGTATGCAGGCCCAGCTGCGCCGACTTGCCCATCGCCCCGATAAACAGGAGGATGCACAGGATATCCATCGTGTAGAGGCGCATCCCGACGAAGGTAATCGTCGATCCGCTCATTCCCGGAGCAGCTGCCAGGATTTCGGGTATCGAGGTTGTCTGGAACACCAGATAGGTGCCGAAAATGCCGAGCATATAGCCCAGATCGCCCACCCGGTTGACCACAAACGCCTTGATCGCAGCCTTGCCCGCGCTTGGCTTTTTGAACCAGAACCCGATCAGCAAATAGGAGGCAAGGCCCACGCCTTCCCAGCCAAAGAACATCTGCACGAGGTTGTCAGCCGTCACCAGCATCAGCATCGCGAAGGTGAACAGCGACAGATACGCAAAGAAGCGCGGCTGATCCGGGTCTTCCTCCATGTACCCCCACGAATAGAGGTGCACGAGCGCCGACACCGAATTGATCACGACCAGCATGATTGCGGTGAGCGTATCGACCCGCAACGCCCAATCAAAGCTGAGCGTGCCGCTTTCGACCCACTTCAGAACCGGCACCACCACAGCGCTTTCGGTACCGCCCAAAAAGCCCAGGAAGATGGGCCAGCTCAGGCCAGCGGACAATATCAGCGCGCCAGTGGTGATCGACTTGGATGCCACATTGCCGAGCATCCGGTTGCCCAGCCCTGCAATCAAGGCAGCAAGCAGCGGCCCGAAGACGATGATGAGGATCTGCGTGGACACGAACGCTTACCCCTTCATCCGGTTGATATCGTCAACCGCAATTGAGCCGCGGGTGCGGAAATAGATCACCAGGATCGCAAGCCCGATTGCCGCTTCGGCCGCAGCCACGGTCAGAACCAGCATCGCAAAAACCTGACCCACCAAATCCTGCATGAAGGCACTGAACGCGACGAGGTTCAGGTTCACGGCCAGCAGGATCAATTCCACTGCCATCAGGATGACGATCACGTTCTTGCGGTTGAGGAAAATCCCTAGCACCCCAAGCACGAACAGGATCGCGCCCACGGTGAGGTAATGTTCGATGCCGATGCCACCAGCGTTCATCACAGCTCGACCCCCTGCCCGATCTCCGGGTTCTTCATGACGGTTGCATCTTCCGGGCGGCGCCGGGTCTGCTTGCCCACGTCCTGCCGCGCGCGCGCGCCGGGCTTGGGTGGCTGGAAGGTCAATACGATCGCGCCGATCATGGCGACCAGCAGGATGATCCCAGCAATTTCAAACAGCGCGATGTAGCGGCCATAGAGCAGCGCGCCCAGGGCTTCGATATTGGACTTGTCCGCTGCCTGCATGGCGGCGCCATCGGGAGAACCCAGCGAAATACCACCAGCGCTGTATGCGCCCACCGCCAGCAGCAATTCGGCCAGCAGCACCACCGCGATCAGCAGTCCTAGCGGCGCATTGCGGCTAAAACTTGCGCGCATCGCGGCAAGATCAATATCCAGCATCATGACCACGAACAGGAACAACACCGCGACAGCGCCGACATAAACAATCACCAGCAGCATCGCGATGAACTCCGCACCCACCAGCACCATCAGGCCAGCAGCATTGAAGAACGTCAGAATAAGCCACAACACCGAATGCACCGGGTTGCGCGCCATGACGACCATCACGGCGCTGGCAACAACGATCGTCGCGAAGAAATAAAAGGCGATGGCCTGTATCATGATATGACTCCGCCGATCAGCCACCCCGGCGCGAGGCCAAGGTTCAGAAAGCGGCAATGTGTTCCCTAGTCCAAGTGTGATCCCGCTGCCTGATCCCGTGGCATCGGAACATATCGATAAGTCTGACCCCGTGTCCTTCGACCGGCGCGCCCTAGCGGTAGGGGGCGTCGGCTTCAAGGTTGGCTGCGATAGCCCGTTCCCACTTGTCACCATTGCTGAGCAGCTTGGCCTTATCGTAGAGCAGCTCTTCGCGGGTTTCGGTGGCGTATTCGAAATTCGGCCCTTCGACGATGGCATCGACTGGGCAGGCTTCCTGACAAAACCCACAATAGATGCACTTGGTCATGTCGATATCGTACCGGGTGGTGCGGCGGCTGCCGTCGTCACGCGGTTCGCTTTCAATGGTGATTGCCTGCGCCGGGCACACAGCCTCGCACAGCTTGCACGCGATGCAGCGTTCCTCGCCATTCGGATAACGCCGCAGCGCGTGCTCACCGCGGAAGCGGGGCGAGAGCGGGGCCTTCTCGAAGGGATAGTTGATCGTAACCTTGGGCTTGAAGAAATACTTCAGCGTCAAGGCGTGAGCCTTGAGAATTTCCCAGAGGGTGAAGGATTTGATGAGGTGGGAGACGGTGGTCATGACTGTCCTCTCACAGCGGTCGGCTGTGCGGGAGTGGCTTGAACGAAATCAGTGGTATTTGCAGGCGCAGTTGGCGCTCTTGTGTCGAAATGCCCCGTCGCCATCAGCCACCCGCTGGTGACCACGACAAACAGCAGGCTCATAGGCAAAAACACTTTCCAACCGAGGCGCATCAGCTGATCGTAACGGTAGCGCGGCACGGTCGCCCAGATCCAGCTGAACATCAGGAAGAACGCGAAGGTCTTGAGCAGGAACCACACGATACCCGGGACCATGTAGAGAGGCGCCCAATCAAGCGGCGGCAACCACCCGCCCCAGAACAGCAACGTATTCAGCGAGCACATCAGCAGGATGTTGGCATATTCGCCAAGCCAGAACAGCGCGAAGCTCATGGAAGAATATTCGGTCTGGTAGCCCGCGACGAGCTCGCTTTCCGCCTCGGTCAGGTCAAACGGAGCGCGCGCGGTCTCGGCCAGCGAGGAGATGAAGAACACCACCCACATCGGAAACAGCAGCGGATGCACCACATAGCCGTTGATAATGCCAAGCCCGAACCCGCGCTGCGCCTCGACAATCCCGCTCATGTTAAAAGTGCCGGCAAACAGCACCACGCAGACCAAAACGAAGCCGATCGAGACTTCGTAGGAAATCATCTGCGCCGACGCGCGCATCGCCGAAAAGAACGGGTATTTGGAGTTCGACGCCCATCCCGCCATCACCACCCCGTAAACCCCCATCGAGGAAATCGCGAGGATGTACAGCAAGCCGACATTGACGTCTGCTAGCACCACACCCGCAGAGAACGGGATTACTGCCCAGGCCGCCAAAGCCACAGTGAACGTGATGATTGGCGCGAGCAGGAAAATGCCCTTGTTCGCGGCGCTCGGGATGATGGTTTCCTGCAGAAACACCTTCAAACCATCAGCAAAACTTTGGAGCAGCCCAAATGGCCCGACCACATTGGGCCCACGCCGAATCATGATCGCGCCCAGCACCTTGCGGTCGACGTAGATCACCATGGCGACGCTGAACATGACGAGCAGCGAGATCACAATGATCCCGGTCAGCGTCGCGACGGTCCAGGCCCATTCGTAGCTGAGACCGAGTGATTGGAAGAAAGCGGTCATCAGTCTCCGCCTCCACAACCACCACCATCACAGGACCCAGCATCTCCGCCGAACATCCCGATTTCACCGCCGCCATCGCCCGCACTGCGGTGCATATCCATTCTGTAGGTTGCTTTATGGAGGCGCATCAGCCCGATAAAGATCACAGCGAAAACTGCGATCAGCCCAATCGCGATCAGCACTTCAGAGGGATTACTCATTCGGCCGCCTCCTTCACTTCCACACCGTGCAGGAGTTCATCCGAACAGCACTGCATCACCTCGCTGGCGCGGGCGATGGGGTTGGTGAGGTAAAAGTCCTTGATGGGGTAGCCCGCAATCTCGCCTTCGGCCTTGGCGCCGCTGTCGGCCTTGGCGAGCGCGCCGTAATCCGCGAGGCCCTCTTCGCCCAGCGCGGGCACGGCGGCGATCATCTTGGCCTGCAACGCTCCGAAGCTATCGAAGCCAACGGTTACTCCCAGGGCATCTGCGAGTGCGCGCAGGATCGTCCAGTCTTCGCGCGCATCGCCGGGGGCGAAGACGGCCTTTTCTGCAAACTGCACCCGGCCTTCCGTGTTGACGTAGGTTCCGTCCTTCTCGGCATAGGATGCGCCCGGCAGGATAATGTCCGCGTGATGCGCGCCCTTGTCGCCGTGGTGGCCGATATAGACCTTGAGGCTGCCGCCAAACGCACCGTAATCCATCTCGTCCGCACCGAGGCTTAGAAGCACCTTGGGCGCAGCGTCGGCGATGTCCGCCATTCCGCCCGGAAGGGTGAAATCGAGCATCAGCGAAGCCATCCGCGCTGCCGAGATGTGCAGCACATTGAAGCCGTTCCAATCGTCCTTCACGAGGCCGAACTTGTCGACCAGCTTGAGCGCCGCCGGAAGCGCACCTTTGGCTAGCGCCGCCGCGCCGAGGATCACCGCCGGGCGCTTGGCTGCCTTCATGACGTCACCCAACTCCTTGGGGATGCGGTTGAGCAGCTTGAGATCGGAGCCGAGGAAAGTTGCCGGGAAGGTGGTTTCCCACTCCGGCCCGACGACAAAAACCTTGGCCCCCGCCTTGACCGCCTTGCGCAGGCGGACGTTGAGCAGTGCGGCTTCCCAGCGGACCTTGCTGCCGACGATCAGGATCGCATCGGCCGTCTCGATGCCTGCAAAGGTGCTGTTAAAGTTCACCGCCGCAAGGTTCGACACGTCATAGGTCATGCCGGTCTGGCGCGCTTCGGTCAGTTGCGATCCGCAGGCGTTCACCAAAGCCTTGGCGGCAAACATCGTTTCGGCATCGAGCAAATCGCCCGCCACCGCCGCGATGCTGGCTGTGTTGCCCTCAAGCGCGCCCGCGATCATGCCGAAGGCTTCGGTCCACTCGGCAGGCTGCAACCGGCCATCACGGCGCACCCACACGCGGTCCAGACGACGCTTGGTCAGGCCATCGACCTGATAGCGGCCCTTGTCCGACAGCCACTCTTCGTTGACGTCGTCATTGATACGCGGCAGCGCGCGCATGACTTCGCGGCCCTTGGAGTGCAGCGTGATATTCGCCCCCACCGCGTCCGACACATCGATGCTGAATGTCTTTTTCAACTCCCACGGCCGCGCCTCGAACGCATAGGGCCGTGAGGTCAGCGCGCCGACCGGGCACAGGTCGATTACGTTGGCCGAAAGTTCGTGCGAAGCCGCCTGTTCCAGATAGGTCGTGATCTGCATATCCTCGCCGCGGTAAAGCGCGCCGATTTCGTCCACGCCCGCAATCTCTTCGGAAAAGCGTACACAGCGGGTGCAGTGGATGCAGCGGGTCATGATCGTCTTGATCAGCGGGCCCATGTATTTCTCGGTCACTGCGCGCTTGTGCTCACGCCCGTAACGTGATCCGCCGCGACCATAGGCGACGGCCTGATCCTGCAGATCGCACTCGCCGCCCTGATCGCAAATCGGGCAATCGAGCGGGTGGTTGATGAGCAGGAACTCCATCACCCCTTCACGAGCCTTCTTGACCATGGGCGAGTCGGTACGGATTTCCTGGCCATCACTGGCCGGCAGCGCACAGGAGGCCTGCGGCTTGGGCGGCCCCGGCTTCACTTCAACCAGACACATCCGGCAGTTGCCCGC
Organism: Erythrobacter sp. 'gip.4 top 5'; assembly: GCF_056495765.1. Lineage (NCBI taxonomy): Bacteria > Pseudomonadati > Pseudomonadota > Alphaproteobacteria > Sphingomonadales > Erythrobacteraceae > Erythrobacter > Erythrobacter sp. 'gip.4 top 5'. Next base: position 2,228,891 of record NZ_CP200270.1, read on the forward strand.
GATGGAGAGGCGTTCGTGATAACAGAAGCGCGGGATTTCCTTGCCCGCCAGCTCGCACGCCTGAAGCACAGTCGCCCCCGCCGGGACTTCGATTTCGAGGCCGTCTACGGTGACTTTAGGCATTACTCGGCGGCCTCCGCAAACTGCGCGTTGTGCTCGTGAATCCGCCGCTCCAGCTCGGGCCGGAAATGGCGGATTAGCCCCTGGATCGGCCACGCCGCCGCATCGCCGAGCGCGCAGATGGTGTGGCCTTCGACCTGCTTGGTGACTTCGTGCAGCATGTCGATTTCCTCAATCGCCGCATCGCCGGTGCGTAGACGCTCCATCATGCGCCACATCCAGCCCGTGCCCTCGCGGCAGGGGGTGCATTGGCCGCAGCTTTCATGCTTGTAGAAATAGCTGAGGCGGGCAATCGCGCGGACGATGTCGGTGGATTTGTCCATGACGATCACCGCCGCCGTACCGAGGCCCGAGCCAAGCTCCTTCAGCCCGTCAAAATCCATCGGTGCCGAGCGGATCTGTGCAGCCGGAACAAGCGGCACAGAAGAACCGCCGGGGATCACTGCGAGCAGATTGTCCCATCCGCCACGAATGCCGCCGCAGTGCTTTTCGATCAGCTCTTCAAAGCTGATTCCCATTTCTTCTTCGACCACACACGGCTTTTCCACGTGACCCGAGATCTGGAACAGCTTGGTGCCCTTGTTGTTTTCACGTCCAAAGGACGAAAACCACGACGCGCCGCGCCGCAGGATCGTCGGCGCGACCGCGATGCTCTCGACGTTATTGACCGTGGTCGGGCAGCCATAAAGCCCAGCGCCCGCCGGGAATGGCGGCTTGAGCCGCGGCTGGCCCTTCTTGCCTTCCAGGCTTTCGATCATCGCGGTTTCTTCGCCGCAGATGTAGGCGCCCGCGCCGCGGTGCATGAACACGTCGAAGTCGTATCCCGCCCCGCAGGCGTTCTTGCCGATCAGGCCCGCGTCATAGGCTTCGAGGATGGCCTTTTGCAGCGTTTCGGCCTCGCGAATATATTCACCGCGCACGTAGATATAGGCCGCCCTTGCCCGCATGGCAAAGCCGGCGACCAGCGCGCCTTCGACCAGCTTGTGTGGATCGTGGCGCAGGATTTCGCGATCCTTGCAGGAACCGGGTTCGGATTCATCAGCGTTGATGACGAGGAAGCTGGGGCGGCCATCGCGCGATTCCTTGGGCATGAAGCTCCACTTCAAACCCGTAGGGAAGCCCGCCCCGCCGCGCCCGCGCAAGCCTGACGCCTTCATCTCTTCGATGATCGCCTCCGGCCCGCGTTCCAGCAGCGCCTTGGTTCCATCCCAATCGCCGCGCGCTTGCGCTGCCTTCAGCCCCCAGTCCTGGAAGCCGTAAACATTGGTGAAGATGCGATCCTTATCGGCGAGCATCATTGCGTCCTTCGCTATTGGCCTTGTGCTTGGCGCGCTTCAACCGCACCAGCGATACCACTTGAAATACGAGCCCCAGACCCATCAGGATCACACCCATTTCGAACGGCCCAAGTGCGGTCACCATCGCCCCCAAGGCGAAGCCCGACAGGCCGAGCACGGCAAAGGCCAGTGTCACCGAATTCATCCGATCGCTCCCGATTGCCACAGCCCCGCCAGCACCGCGATGATGAGCAAGATCACGCCCACGCGGACCAGGCCCATCAGCAGCTTGTAGGCAATAAACGCTAACAGCAGCGCGCCGAGGAGGGAGACGACTCCGGTCACCATTCACCCCGGTAATCGTGGTTGGCGCTGACCATGTCCTTGAGCGTGGTCGGCCCGCCCGAAGGTTCCGACGTATGCCGTTCCGGCTCCTGCGTGCCTGCTTTCGGCGTCTCGCCCGCTGCGAGCGCATCCAACACCGCGTTCAGACGTTCGGGCGTCAGGTCTTCGTAATTGTCGTCGTTGATCTGGACCATTGGCGCGGTGGCGCAATTGCCCATGCATTCGACTTCGGTGAGGGTCCACAGGCCGTCTGCCGAAACATGGCCCTTTGCCATCCCGCGCTGCTTGCAGGCGGCGATGATGTCGTCGCTGCCGCGCAACATGCAGGGCGTGGTGCCGCACACCTGCACGTGGAATTTACCCACGGGCTTCAAGTTATACATGAAGTAGAAGCTGGCGACTTCGAGCACGCGGATCACCGGCATGCCCAGATATTGCGCCACATATTCGATCACCGGCAGCGGCAGCCAGCCCTGCGTATCAGTCTCCGCACCAACCTGGCGCTGGGCAAGATCAAGCAGCGGCATCACAGCCGATTTCTGGCGGCCTTCCGGATACTTGGCGATGTGCCAATCGGCAGTTGTCTTGTTTTCCGGCGTCCATTCGAACGCGCTCCAGCGGGCGCGCAGTTCAGGGGTGTCGGGAGCGGGGGTGCGGTCAGCCATGATCGAGGCCCTTCCTCTGACCCAAATTCCGGCCTGCGAAAAGAAGCACAACCGAGAACAGCAAGACAGCAATTGCCTCAATGCCCCAATAACCAAGGATGTCACCGACCGGATAGCAAATGAAAGCGATCACAGCGACCAGCCAGGTTTTTTCTTTAGCCGACATACTCACCGGTCACACTCCCCGAACACCACGTCGATCGCGCCCAGAATGGCGGTCGCGTCGGGCAGCATGTGGCCCTTGCACATGAAGTCCATCGCCTGAAGGTGACTGAAGGCCGTGGGACGGATCTTGCAGCGGTACGGCTTGTTGGTACCGTCGCTGACCAGATAGACGCCGAACTCGCCCTTGGGGCTTTCGGTCGCCACATAAACCTCGCCCGCCGGCACGTGGAAGCCTTCGGTATAGAGCTTGAAGTGGTGGATCAGGCTTTCCATCGACTGCTTCATCTCGCCGCGCTTGGGAGGAGACACCTTGCCATCAGTGCTGGCAATCGGCCCGGTCGGCATATCGCGCAGACACTGACGGATGATCTTGGCGCTTTCGTAAACTTCCTTCACGCGCACCATGAAACGATCATAGCAATCCGAATTGGTGCCGACCGGAATGTCGAACTCCATGCGGTCATACACGTCATAGGGCTGGCTCTTGCGCAGATCCCATGGAATGCCCGCCGCGCGGATCATCGGGCCGCTAAAGCCCCAGGCAATCGCGTCTTCACGACCGACGATAGCGATATCGACATTGCGCTGCTTGAAGATGCGGTTGTCCAGCACGAGGCTCATGGCGTCCTCGAACAGCTGGAAAAACCGGTTGTCGAGCCAGTCCCCGATGTCCACCAGCAGCTTTTCCGGCACGTCCTGGTGCACGCCGCCGGGGCGGAAATAGGCGGCGTGCATGCGCGAGCCCGAGACTCGCTCGTAGAAATTCATGCAATCTTCACGCAGGTCCATGATCCACAGGTTCGGCGTGAACGCACCGACATCAAGGATATGCGCGCCCATGTTCAGCATGTGATTCATGATACGCGTGAGCTCGGCAAAGAGCACACGGATATACTGAGCGCGCAGCGGCACCTCGAGATTCAGCAGCTTCTCGATGGCCAGCACCCAGGTGTGCTCCATGCTCATCGGCGAACAGTAGTCGAGGCGGTCGAAATAGGGGAGCGCCTGAAGATAGGTCTTTTGCTCGATCAGCTTCTCGGTGCCGCGGTGCAGCAGGCCGATATGCGGATCAATCCGCTCGATCACTTCGCCGTCCAGTTCCATCACCATGCGCAGCACGCCGTGCGCCGCCGGGTGCTGGGGGCCAAAATTGATGGTGTAGTTGGAGATCACCTCGCCGGTGGTGGTGAGGGAATCTTCGCGTTGCATGCTCATCGTCCGCCCTCCTTCGAGGTGGGATCGGGGGCACCGGGAGCGGGCTTGCCCGTTTCCTTCTGATCGGGCGCGCCGGGCGCGACCCGCTTGGCGGCCGCCTTATTCGCTTCTTTGCCCGCACCCGTTTCAGTCGCCTTTTCGGTGACCTTCACTTCGGTGACAGTCGACTCCCCGCGTGATTTCTCATCACCCGGCAGCACGTAATCCGCACCTTCCCACGGCGACAGGAAGTCAAAGCTGCGCATTTCCTGCGCAAGCTCGACAGGTTCATACACCACGCGCTTTTCCTCTTCGGAGTAACGCAGTTCGGTGTAGCCCGTCATCGGGAAGTCCTTGCGGAACGGGTGCCCTTCAAAGCCGTAATCGGTGAGGATGCGGCGCAGGTCCGGGTTGCCCGCAAAGGTCACGCCGAACATGTCGAACACCTCACGCTCAAGCCAACCAGCATTGGGCCACAGCGTCGTCACCGTCGGCACAGGCGTGTTCTCGTCCGCCGAGCACTTGACCATGATGCGATGGTTCTTGGTCAGGCTCTGGAGCATATAGACCACTTCGAACCGTTCCGCGCGCGAAGGGTAATCCGCGCCGGCGATCTCCATCAGCTGCTGGTAAGCGTGATCATCGCGCAGGATTTCCAGCACACGCGCAATCGCGTCGCGTTGAACCCGGAAGATCAGTTCGCCATGCGCTTCATGCGCCTCGATCAACCATACGCTGATGCTCTCGCTCAGCAGCTGAGAGACGCCGTCATTGGACGCATATTTCGGGGCGGAATGGAGTACTGCCACAGGCCTTGCCCCTATCGTTCGATTGTGCCGACGCGGCGAATCTTGCGCTGCAACTGCATCACGCCATACAGCAACGCCTCTGCGGTCGGCGGGCAGCCGGGGACATAGATGTCAACCGGAACGATCCGGTCACAGCCACGCACAACGCTGTAGGAATAGTGGTAATAGCCGCCACCGTTGGCGCAGCTGCCCATGCTGATCACATATTTGGGATCGGACATCTGGTCATAGACCTTGCGCAGCGCCGGAGCCATCTTATTGCACAAAGTGCCGGCGACGATCATCACGTCAGACTGACGCGGGGACGCACGCGGCGCCGCGCCGAACCGCTCCATGTCATAGCGGGGCATATTCACGTGGATCATCTCGACCGCGCAGCACGCAAGGCCAAAGGTCATCCACCACAGCGAGCCGGTGCGCGCCCACTGAAACAGATCTTCGGTCGAAGTAACAAGGAAGCCCTTATCATTAACTTCGGTCTGCATCGCGGTGAAGTAAGATGCATCGGGCTGGCGCACCTCACCGCCTTTCGCGGTGGTCAGCGCAGAGATATCCGGAAGTCCTTGGGGAGGAGTAACGATGGTATTCATTCCCAGTCCAACGCCCCTTTCTTCCATTCATAGGCCAGCCCGACCGCGAGGATGAACAGGAACACCATCATCCCGCCCCAACCAGTCCAGCCGGTTACATCCAGGCTCACGGCCCAAGGAAACAAGAAGGCCGCCTCAAGGTCGAACACGATGAAGCTGATGGCGACCAGATAAAAGCGCACGTCAAACTGGCTTCGCGAGTCCTCGAACGCAGGGAAGCCGCATTCATATTCGGAAAGCTTGTCAGCGCCCGGATTGTGCGTACCGGTCAGGCGCGAGACCGCCATCGGTGCCACAACGAAGAGCACCGACAGCCCGAAAGCAACGAGCACGAATAACAGTATCGGAAGATACTGGCTGAGATCGATCACGGCGGTGTCCAACTTGTTAATCCCGACGCCGCCCTAAGCCTCTCCCGCCCGGGGTGCAAGCCTGCGACTCGGGCAAAACCCCCTACGCCTGTTGCATGAAATCGAACAAAGGTTGCGAAGCGCCGCCGTGGTCGCCGGCGTCTACTTCATCATGCGAGCCGCCGCCGCGTCCGTCGCCTTGCCATAGGGTGGCTTCAACCCGGCCAGCTTGGCGATATCGATCTTGGGTTGCTGGTAGACCGCGCGGGCATGGCTGAATTCGCGGAAGCCTTCAATCGCATGGTAGCTGCCCATGCCTGATGGCCCCACCCCGCCGAATGGCAGGTCTTCCATCGAAACATGGAACACCACGTCATTGGTGGTCACACCGCCAGAGATCGTACGGGTAAGAACACGCTCCTGTTCGCCCTTGTCCTCGCCGAAATAATACAGACCGAGCGGGCGGTCATGGTCATTGATGTAGTCCACCGCCTGATCGACCGCCTTGTAGGTCATCACCGGCAGAATGGGACCGAAGATCTCCTCCTGCATCGCAGCCATGCCGTCGTTCACATTCTTGAGGATGGTAAGCGGCATCTTGCGCTGGTTGGCATTGGCGAAGTCTTCGCCTGCCGGGTTCACCTCGATCACCTCGGCGCCCTTGTCCTTGGCGTCCGCGACAAGACCCTGCAACCGCTCGAAGTGCCGGTCAGAGACGATGGAGGCATAATCGTCATTGTCCAGCAAGCGGGGATACATCGCGCTGGCGGCGCTGACCACGCCGGCGACGGCTTCGTCCTGCTTGTCCTCTGGCACCATCAGGTAATCGGGCGCGAGGCAGATTTGCCCTGCATTCATCATCTTGCCGATGGCAATGCGCTCGCCCGCCTTGGCGAAGTCTGCGCTGCGGCCAAGGATGACCGGCGACTTGCCGCCAAGCTCAAGCGTTACCGGCACCAGATTGGCCGCGGCAGCCTGCATCACCCGGCGCCCGGTCGCCGTCGAACCGGTGAAGACGAGGTGATCGAATGGCAGCGAAGAAAAGGCGGCGGCGACCTCGGGGCTGCCGGTAACAACGGCAACTTCCTCTGGCGCGAAATACTCCGCAGTCAACTGCGCCATCAATTCGCTGGTGCGCTCGGTGAATTCCGAAGGCTTGATCATTGCCCGGTTGCCCGCAGCCAGAACCTGCATCAAGGGGCCGAAGGCGAGCTGGAGCGGGAAGTTCCACGGCGAGAGTATCCCGATTACGCCCTTGGGTTCATAACGCACCTCGGCCCTGGCCCCCAGCAGCCCCAGCGGAAACTGCACCTTGCGCTTGTCCGGTTTGGCCCAATTGTCGATATTCTTCAGGGCGTGATGGCCCGCACCCACCGTAGTCGCGATATCGGTGAGCATGGACTGCGCGTAGGAACGGTTGCCGAAATCGGCGCTCATCGCCTTGGCGAATTCCTCGGCATGATCCTTGATCAACGCCATCGCACGGCGGATGCGGTCTTTCCTGAGGGAGATCGGCTCAGGCCGCGAACCGGTGAAAGCGGCGCGTTGGCGCGCTAGCAAAGTTTCGAGTTCATCGCGGCGGTCATCGGCCATGTTGTTCTCCCATTAAAACCTGGTCGCATCTTGGCGGATGCGTTTTCATTTGCGACCTGTCTTTGCGCAAAGGCACCGCCATGGCAAGACGCTTCCCCTCGCCCCCAGCGATAGCCGGCGTGATTGCCTTTGACGCATGGCAACATTACATCGCGCGCAAGCCAACCCCTTTCGTCACGCAAGGATTTTGCCATGACCCATCTTTCTCCCGCCGACCCGATCGTGATCCTGTCCTTCGCCCGCACGCCCATGGGTGCGATGCAAGGCGCATTGGCCGATGCCTCCGCGACCGATCTTGGGGCCGTTGCGATCAAAGCTGCAATCGATCGGTCGGGCGTTGCGGGTGAGGATGTGGACCGTGCCTACATGGGCTGCGTTCTTCCCGCTGGCCTTGGCCAGGCGCCTGCACGTCAGGCTGCGATCAAGGCAGGCTTGCCGCTTTCGGTCGAAGCCACCACCGTCAACAAGGTCTGCGGCTCCGGGATGCAGACCGTCATCATGGGCAGCGAAGCCTTGGCCAGCGGTACCGTCGACATCGTGGTGGCCGGCGGGATGGAGAGCATGACCAATGCGCCCTACCTGCTGAAAAAGCACCGTTCGGGCGCGCGCATGGGTCACGATACCGCCTATGACCATATGTTCCTCGATGGACTGGAAGACGCATACGAAGCGGGCCGCGCCATGGGCACCTTTGCGCAGGACACCGCCAATGATTACCAGATGACCCGCGAGGACATGGACGCCTACACCATCGAGTCGCTGGCCCGCGCCAACCGTGCGATTGCCAGCGGCGCATTTTCCGATGAGGTTGTTCCCGTCACAGTCGTAACCCGCGCAGGCGAAGTGACGATCGAGCATGACGAAGCGCCCGGCAAGGGCCGCCCTGACAAAATCCCGCAGTTAAAGCCTGCCTTTGCCAAGGACGGTACGATCACCGCAGCGACATCAAGCTCGATTTCTGATGGCGCCGCAGCGGTGGTGTTGACCCGCGCCAGCGTGGCCGCGGCGAAGGGCTTTGCGCCCGTCGCTCGCATCGTGGCGGTAGCCTCTCACGCACAGGCACCCTCGCAATTCACCACCGCACCGATCCCGGCGATCCAGAAAGTGCTCGCCCGCGCCGGATGGGGCGTTGACGATGTCGATCTGTTCGAAGTGAACGAAGCATTTGCGTGCGTGGCGATGTTCGCGATGCGCGATCTTGGCATCGGCCACGACAAGATCAATGTGAACGGCGGCGGCACTGCACTGGGCCATCCCATCGGGGCAAGTGGCACGCGGATTATCGTGACGCTGCTCAACGCGCTCAAGCAGCAGGGCAAGACCCGCGGTGTGGCATCGCTGTGCATCGGTGGCGGCGAAGCAACCGCCGTTGCGGTCGAATTGATTTAATCCGGCCGCGCCGGGCGGCGTTATTCGTCGCCCGGCAGCGGATCGGAGCCCCACAGGCGCGTCGCGCTGATCCAGCCCTTGCGCCCGGCAATATCGACCTCACACCAACCTGTGCGGCATCTCTTGATCCGGCTCACGACCCCGGCCTCCGCCCGCCAACTCAGTGGCGAGGCACTGCTCGGTTCGGCCCGTACCTCTGCAAGGCCCCTGCCGATGACTAAGGCGCCCCGTTTGGGATCGAGTTGGCTTGACGCAATCCAGCCCTGTGTGCCTTCGTGATCTTCAACCAATCGCCAGCCTTCGCGCACACGCACGACCTTTATGGGCATACCTTTTCGCAGGTACACCCAGCTGACAGGGTACTCCGCACTCGGCCCCACACGCATGTTGACGCGTTCATAGCGCAAGCTTGCCCAGTAAGGCAGCGTGCGGTTCTGCGCACTGAGCGGCGCGATAACAAATGTTGCGGCCAGCATCAGCACAACGCCAAGAGTCGCAATAAATCGGGTTCCCTGCATGATAAAAACGATAGCGCCTAAATCTCTGCGGATTCAAGCAGCACGTATGCATCCGCGCCTTGACCGCGCGGCCCCTGTGGCATTAGCCCATCGGCCATGACTCAGCGCCTTCCCCGCCCGCTCGCCAATGCTCCGCGCGTGATCGTAACCCGCCATCTGATGCCGGAGATCGAGGCACGGATGCACGAACTGTTTGATGTGGTGCTAAACGAGCCGGATGTTCCGCTGACCCGCGAACAGCTGGCGCAAGCAATGCAGGATTGCGACGTTCTTGTGCCGACGGTCACCGACACAATTGATGCCGATTTGATCGCCGGCGCAGGCGAACGCCTCGGGATGATCGCCAATTTCGGCGCTGGCACCGAGCATATCGATCTGGCCGCAGCCGCAGCGCGTCGGATCCTGGTCACCAACACGCCTGGCGTCTTTACCGATGATACCGCCGATATTGCGATGGCCGGAATCATCGGCGTGCCGCGCCGGATTCGGGAAGGTACGGGGCTGGTGCGCAGCGGCAAATGGACCGGCTGGGCGCCTTCGGGCCTGCTGGGAAGAAAGCTGGCAGGCAAGGTGCTGGGCATCGTCGGCATGGGACGTATCGGTCAGGCCGTTGCCCACCGCGCCCGCGCTTTCGGGCTTGAGATCGCCTATACCAATCGCAAGCCGCTGCCCGAAGCGCTCGAACGGATGCTGGGCGCGCGTTATGTCGCCAATGTCGATGCGCTGATGGCGGAGGCAGACATCCTCACCCTGCACTGCCCGCTGACGGAGGACACACGGCATCTGGTGGATGCGCGCCGGATTGCCTTGATGAAGCCCGGTAGCAGCATCATCAACACCGCACGCGGTGAGCTGATTGATCATGAAGCCTTGATCGCAGCGCTGGAATCCGGGCACTTAGCTGGCGCGGGGCTCGACGTGTACCCGGACGAACCCCACGTCGATCCGCGCCTGATCGCGCATCCCAATGTCATGACCCTCCCACACATCGGCAGCGCCACCGCCGAAGGACGCGAGGATTCGGGCCACAAGGTCATCGCCAATATCCGCATGTGGGCCGACGGGCACCGCCCACCCGATCAGGTGCTAACGGCGCTGGTGCGGAACTGAAAACCACCGCACCAGCGCCGCGCGCTTAATCTCCGATCAAAATCCGCTCGACCAATTCGCCCACGCTCGGCGTGTAACCGTTCGAATAGAACGGATCCTGCTTAAAGCGATACGCCGCGTGTCCTGCGAATGCGAGGTTGTTGTCAGGGTCATCACCGTGGGCAATATCCTGCAAGGTCTTCTGGATGCAGAAGCTGCGCGGATCGGCAAGGCGCCCGTTGGTGTAATCATCGTGGTCTTTCCAGCTGGAAAACGCACAATGGGACAGACAGCCCATGCATTCTTGCTGATCCTTGCGGATCGTATCGCGCGCATCGGGCGTCACGAAAACGATGGAATCGTCCGGGGTCTTGAGCGGCTCGGTGTGCCCTGCGCGCATCCACATCTCGGCCCGCACCTTGTCTTCGGGTTTGACCCAGAAATTGCGGGCCTTGCCGTCTTCGCCAAGCTGTACCGTGCCTTCCTCCGCGCCGCGTTTGAAGAACGGGATCTGACGTTCCGACCGATGCATCAGGTCATACAGAAACGGGGTTTTGACTGCGCTTGAATAAAAGCCGGTGGGCGAAAACTTGTGCAGCAAAACATCATCCGGCTCGACAGTGCGCAGCAGGTCTTTCCAGATCTGCGGGATCGGGCTTTCCTGCGTCAAAAGCGGCCGCGTGCCAAACTGGAAGGCAATGGTGCCCAGTTCCGGATTATCGATCCAATTGTTCCATTCACGCAAGGCCCACACCCCGCCCGCCATCACGATCGGAACGCTATCAGCAACCCCCTCGGCGCGCATCATGTCGCGCAGGGTTTTGACGCGCGGATAGGGGTCTTCCGGCTTGGTCGGGTCTTCGGCATTGGACAGGCCGTTGTGACCGCCAGCCAGCCACGGATCTTCATAGACCACAGCGGCCATCAAATCGGGCACCTTGTGATAGGACCGCTTCCACAGCGCGCGGAACGCCCGGCCTGAACTGACGATCGGCAAATAGCAGACATCAAAACGCGCCGCGATCTCGGCCAGCTTGTAAGGCATCCCGGCCCCGCAGGTCACGCCGGCAACCATGCCGCGGGTGTTTTCCAGCACGCCTTCGAGCACGGCCTGCGCCCCGCCCATTTCCCACAGCACATTGATGTTGATCGCGCCCTTGCCGTTCGCGATTTCATAGGCTTTTTTGACCTGCGTGGTGGCGCCGTCGATGGCGTAGCGGATCAGCTCCTGGTGGCGTTCTTCGCGGGTGCGGCCATGATAGACCTGCGGGATGGGATGACCATCCGCATCGTAGCTGTCGGCGTTGACAGCGCTTACGGTCCCAATCCCTCCCGCAGCGGCCCAAGCCCCTGAACTGGCGTGATTGCTCGCTGAAACACCCTTGCCGCCTTCGACCAGCGGCCAAACTTCACGTCCCGCATAAACGATCGGGCTCAATCCCTTGAACAATGAAAATCCCCTCTGCGCAAACCTCGCGCGTTTTTTCGTGTTTCGGACATAAGGTGGCTGACGGCGCGTCGCAACCTTACTGCTTTACGCTTCAGCTTGCATTGCAGACTTGGATAGCTTCGGGCGCGGTGCGTTTTTCTCCCCGCTGAAAGCGCGCAAAATAGCCCTGGATATCGGGACGCTCGGTGTATTCGACCAGGACATAGCCGATCGCCTCGAACTCACAGAACAGCAGCCTGTGCGGCAGGCCGTGGCGACCCACGGGTCTTTCGCTTTCAACCACGACAATCTGTCCATTGGCCGCCAGGGCGGGCCACATGTTCCACAAGAAGGCGTAGGGCTCAGTTACCTCATGATACATGTGGACCATCAAGATGCGGTCAAAACTGTCTGCCGGAAGCTGCGGATTGTCGTCCTCGCCAAACTTGATCGAGATGTTTTCAAGCCGCTCGCGTTCAACGCGGCGGCCCAGCCGGTCGAGCGCTTCACGACTGATATCCTGCGCCAAGACCCGCCCGTCCGCACCCACGCGTTCGGCAAGGCGGACCGTGTAGTAACCCTCGCCCGCGCCGATGTCGGCAACGGTCATTCCGGGTCGGATATCAGCGAGGTTCATCACGACCTGCGCTTCGTTGCGTTCGTCCCGCGCGTCCTCGTTGGAAAACTGCGTAGAAACGACTTTGGCCACCGGCCGGTCGGGCTTGGGGAAGACCGCACTGACCTGCCTGTTAGCGCCGAATGGCAAGAACCCATCGCACGCCGACAAAGTCAGGGCGGCTCCAACCGTTAAACCGGACAGGACCAAGCGGCGAAGCATAAAACCTAATCCACGTCCTCAATCTCGACCTTCTCACCCGTCACGCGCTGAGCCAGCGCGGCCGAGATGAAGGGATCGATCGCACCGTCAAGAACGGCATCGGGCGAGGTGGAAACAACGCCGGTGCGTAGGTCTTTGACCATTTGATAGGGCTGCAATACGTAGGAGCGGATCTGGTGGCCCCAGCCGATATCGCTCTTGGCGGAATGCTCCGCGCTGGCCGCTTCCTCACGCGACCGCATCTCGGCTTCGTACAGGCGCGCCTTCAGCATGTTCATCGCAATCTCGCGGTTCTTGTGCTGGCTGCGATCCTGCTGGCTGGCGACCACGATACCCGATGGCTGGTGGGTGATGCGGACGGCAGAATCTGTCGTGTTGACGTGCTGACCGCCCGCGCCCGAAGCACGGTAGGTGTCGATTTTCAGATCGGCAGGGTTGATATCGATTTCAAAGCTGTCGTCGATCACCGGAAAGACCCACACGCTCGAAAAGCTGGTGTGCCGCCGTGCCGAACTGTCATAGGGACTGATCCGCACGAGACGATGCACGCCGCTTTCTGTCTTGGCGTAGCCGTAGGCGCCTTCGCCCTTGATATGGAGCGTGGCAGACTTGATGCCTGCCTGGTCGCCGCCCTGGTACTCAACCGTTTCGACCTTGAAGCCGCGCCGTTCGGCCCAGCGGCCGTACATGCGAAACAGCATTTCGGCCCAATCCTGGCTTTCGGTCCCGCCCGCGCCGGCGTGGATTTCAAGGTAGGTATCATTGCCATCGGCCTCGCCTGAAAGCAGCGCCTGAACCTTGTCAGCATCAGCCCGGTCCGCAAGGCGCTCCAGCGTGCGCAGGCCATCATTGACGATGCTGTCCTCGCCTTCGGCCTCACCCATGTCGATGAATTCAATGGCGTCGGCCATTTCGGCGGCAATTTCGTTGACCGTGTTCACCGCCGTTTCGAGCGCCTTCTGTTCGCGGCTGATCGCCTGCGCCTGTTTGGGATTGTCCCACAGATTAGGGTCCTGCACGCGCGCGTTCAATTCATCGAGCCGGCGCAACGCACGATCCCAGTCGAGCGCCAGGCGTACAAGGCCTAGCGCTGCTTCGATCCGGTTGATGTAAGCCTGGCCCTCGGCCCGCATGATCGATCCTTCATCATAATGCTGACAAGGCCGCTCCGCTTAGCGTCGGCGGCGCAATTGTAAAGCAGCCTCGCAGCGGGCAAGTCGCACTACTTCTTCAACGCGCGAACCGCAGCAAGCGTCTTTTCGACGTGCCCGCGATAATCCGGGTTCGAATGCACCGCGACGATACTGCCGCTGGGCGCGATGACATAAGATGTGCGGCTGGCATAGGCCGACCCGCCGCCATCAACGTCATAGGCTGCCATGATCTTGGGGGAGGCAACGCCGACAGGGAAAGCATCCCGGCATTCTTCACGGCTGAAGCGCTTCAGGGTCGCGATGGTATCGTTCGACATGCCGATGATGCTCGCGCCAGCCGCTTTGAATTGCGGCGTCGCAGCGGCAAAGGCGTTGGCTTCCAATGTGCAGCCGCCGGTAAATGCCTTGGGATAAAAATACAGCACCACCGGCCCCTTTGCGAGCGCAGCCTTGAGCGAGAAGCTGAATTCTTTGCCCGCCAGCGCCGCCTGCGTCGAAAAGCCGGGCGCCTTGGCACGCTTTGGCAACTCGGCCGAAGCTGAACTGATCGTCATCGCGGCAGCGGCCATTACGGCAAAGCCAGCAAGCGGGGCGAGATAGGTGCGGGCGCGGTTCATGGATGGTCAACCACTCAAACCCGCCACCGGTTCCAAACCGGCCTAGTCAATCCCGTTACCCTCGATAAATGAGATGGTTTCGGGTTCAGGCACGTCAACAACGGCGCTCTCCGCGCTTTGCCGGCCTGCCCGCACCAAGGCGAGAATTTCGTTACGCTTAGCTGCAATCGCGTCCTGCCGCGTGAAGCGCTCTGGCTCGGTGTCTGGCTTAAAGGCTTCCCAGATAATCGCGGATTTCGGATCATCCGCTGGCCAGCCATCAAACACCCGCTTGCCCGAACGGCGGTCGATCCGCACCATCCGCACGCCTGCTGGCGCCACCGCCGGAAGATCGGACCACTTGGATTTGGTTTTTTCGATGAGGCTTTTGACAATGGGCGCGGCAATCGTGCCGCCATAGGCATAGCCCCCCATGTTGCGGGGCTGATCAAAGCCGACATAGGCGCCCGCGATCAACTGCTGGGTGCCGCCGATGAACCATACGTCCTTGGGGCCAGTGGTCGTCCCGGTCTTACCGAACAACGGCAAGTTCAGCGGGTTGAGCACAGTGGCCGTCCCGCGGCTGACGGCCCCGCGCAGCATATGCATCACCTGAAACGCAGTGCGGGCATCCATGGCTTGCGTGCCGCGCACACCAAAGCGCGGCATGGGTTGGCCATCCCACTTGGCCATGTTGCACCCGCGGCAATCGCGATTGTCGGCACGCCACAGCAACTTGCCCCGCCTATCCTGCACGTAATCAATCACCGTCGGCGGATTGAGCCGCCCATGATTGGCAAGCGCGCTGTAAGCCGCAACCATCTTTACCAGCGTCGTCTCGCCTGCACCCAGCGCGGTCGAAGGATAGGAGGGAAACTTGCCGATTCCGAGCTTTTCGATGCCCTTGACCACGTTGGACATGCCAGCGGTCATGCCGATCTGCACGGTCATGATATTTTGCGATTGTTCCAGCCCGTAACGCATCGGGAACTGCCCGCCCCGGCCCGTACCGCGGATGCATTTTTCACCCAGATTGGCGCCTTGGTAATAGCAAAAACGGTTGTTATCGACCTGCGTTGAAGGGGTCATGCCGCTGTCCAGCCCTGCGGCATAGACGAACGGCTTGATGGTCGAACCTGGCTGACGCATCGCCTGGGTTGCACGGTTAAAATCTGACAGGCGGTAATCAAACCCGCCCTGCATCGCCAGCACGCGTCCGGTCTGCGCGCTTTCGACCACCAATGCACCTTGTGCCTCGGGGATGGTGCGCACCTGCCAGCCACTGCCGGTAGGGCTGGCCGCGATCACGTCTCCCGCCTTTAAGGCATTGGGCAAGCCGCTGAGCGATGCTTCCTGACCGTCGGAGAAACCAATCTGCGCGGATGATCCACTCCGGCTTGTCACCACGCCGATGCGCCAGTCCTTATAATTGATACCCAGAGGCGAACTTTGTAGCTGGCTAGCCCAGTTACCTTCGCTGACGTCGAGCGTCGCCACGGGCCCTGCCCACGCCCGCCCGCCGTGATAGCGCAGCAGCCCTTCACGCAGCGCATCACGCGCTGCTGCCTGCATGTCGGGATCAAGCGACGTGCGCACCCACAAGCCGCCTGCATAGACCGAATTGGGGCTTGTTTCCGCCGTCTCACCAAACCGATCGATGAGCTCACGGCGCACTTCTTCAAGGAAATAGCCCGCATCGACACTGCGTTCGCTGCGCTGTGTGACAAGCCCGAGTGGCTGAGCGGCGGCGGCGCGGCGATCAGACCCGGTAATAAAACCGTTGGCCTCCATCTGACCGAGCACAAAATTGCGGCGACCAAGTGCCATGTCTTCCTGGCCTTTGCGGCCGTAGCGCTCTGGCGCCTTGGGCAGGATCGCGAGGAACGCCATCTCGTGCAATGCGAGATCGTGGACATCCTTGTCGTAATAGGCGCGCGCAGCGGCCTGCACGCCGAAAGACCGCCGCCCCAGAGGAATTTCGTTGAGATACAGCTCAAGGATTTCCTGCTTGGTCAGCACCTGTTCGATACGGCCAGCCAGGATCATTTCCTTGAGCTTGCGCGTCACCGAGTATTCATCGCCCAACAAAAGGTTTTTGGCGACCTGTTGCGTAATGGTGGATCCGCCCACGGCGCGCTCACCAGACCCGAACTTGCTGGCATAATCGAAAACGGCGTTGGCGGTGCCGAACACATCGACCCCGCCGTGGGTGAAAAATGTTTTGTCTTCGGCCGAAAGGTACGCGGCGATCAACTGCTCGGGAAAATCAGCATATTGCAACTGCACACGCCGTTCACGCGCGTATGAATGAACGATAGCCCCATCTATGCCGCGCACCACTGTGGGAAGCGGCGTTTCATAGACGAGCAATGTGTCCGCCTCAGGAAGGTCGCTTGCCAACCAAACGAACACTGAAATCCACAGCACGAGCGCCAAGCCGACAGCGGCGGCGATCAGCTTGAACAGTAGGCTCTGCCGCCAGCGGTCGCGGAACCACACGAAAGCGCCGCTGATGTCGCGGTTCACACGGTAGCGCAGGTAGGACCAGGTGGAAGCGGCGCCGGGTTCGGCTGCGGGCGAGGTGGTGGGCTCAGTCATGGACGCAAGGCGATTAGCACGCGAAGATTGAACAAGGCTAGCCGGTTTCCCATCCTATTCGCCGCTAGTGGTCGGCGCAGCGCGACGGGCGAAGTACACCTTGATGGCACGCGCAAGGACGGCAGCATACTGCGCCCTACCCTCTGCCGTAGTCAGGCGCGCACGATCCTTTAAATTGGTCACGAAGCCGCTTTCAAACAGGACCGAAGGCACATCGGGCGCCCGCAGCACTGCAAGCGCAGCGGCCCGTCTGGGCTGCGGCACAAATGCAAGCCGGTCCTCACCTTCCCGCAAAACCAGCCCCGCAAACGCCAACGCTTCTTCCTGCGTGCGCTGCTGCGACAACTCGACGAGGATCGCGCTCACGGCCTCGCTTTGTCCATCGATCGTCACGCCGTTCAGACGGTCTGCATCATTCTCCCGCGCAGCAAAGCGCGCCGCCGCCTCGCTCGATGCGGCGTCCGAAAGGGTGTAAATGCTCGCGCCGCTGACATCGGCCCGCTCACCGGCAGAATCGGCGTGGATTGAAATGAACAGGTCCGCTTCAAGCAGGCGGGCGATCTCAGGGCGGTAAGCGAGCGGTAGAATGCGGTCATCCGCCCGCGTCAGCGCCACCCTGATGCCGCCTTGCCGCAACAATTCGTCACGCAAAGCCAGCGCCAAGGCCAGCGTGATATCCTTTTCATTGACCTCGCGCCCTTCCGGGTCTGTGCCGATCGCCCCAGGATCGCGCCCGCCATGGCCTGCGTCGATCACGACCAGCGGACGCGAGAGATCGTCCGGCCCGGCAATCGGTGGAAGCGACAGCGGCGGCTGCGCTTCGGTCAAATCGAACCGCAGCACATAGCCACGCCCCCACTCCGGCACCGGCACCTTCACGCCCAGTGCCATCGCACCGCCCAAAAACGCGACGGGCACCAGAACCACGATCAGCAGAAGAGTGCGAAAGCTCATGATGATAAAGTGCTTAGGGTCTCGTTTGCCGCCAACGCAATAGAGTTGCGGGGTTTGCCCCACAGTGCTAGCGATAACGGCAGAAAGGTTGCATAAACACGCAGGTTGCGTACCGAATGCGCCATTCTCTCGCCGGGACCGATGCAATTTTCGCACCCGGCACAGTACAGGTTGATGCAGTGACGAGACGTTTTTCCCACTCGATGAGCACAATGCGCAGTCCGCGCGTGCGTGCCTTCGCGGGTCAAGACGCGGCACCTGGCCGCACGTTCCTTTCTGCAGACACGAGCTTCGCGCTGTGCGCCGCTGGCGGCCAATGCGCGATTTCCCCTTCCGGCATACCCTACTGGAACGCCGGTTCCCCACAATATACGCGCTCGCTTGACGTCCCTTTGCGGACGAGGACGGGCGCATGGAGACGATTTAATGGCAACGCGCATGCTTATCGATGCGCGCCACCCGGAAGAAACACGGGTGGCGGTTCTTCAAGGCAACCGGATTGAGGAATTCGATTTCGAATCTGCCGAACACAAGCAGATTAAAGGCAACATCTATCTTGCAAAGGTAACCCGGGTCGAACCGTCGCTTCAGGCGGCCTTTGTCGACTTTGGCGGCAATCGCCACGGCTTCCTCGCCTTCAGTGAGATCCACCCCGACTATTACCAGATCCCCAAGGCTGACCGCGACGCGCTGCTCGCCGAAGAGGCCGAAGCGGCTGAGGAAGAAGAGCGTCTTCGCTCAGAAGACGAGGATGAAGGCATTTCTCCCGGCGACGAATATGACGCCGATGATGACAGCGGTGAATCGCTCGCCGAAGATTTTGCTGAAAACGGCGTCGAAGAAGTCGACACGTCCGACAAAGACGATGTTTCCACCTTTGAAGGCGGTGCATCAGAGGACGACGACGCAGATGACGACGGCGATGACGATCAGAACGGTCAAGAAAACGCCGATGGGTCAGATCAAGACCGTGGCCGCGGTCGGCGTGGGCGCCGCCGTCAGGGCAGCAAGGGCGGAGACACCACCCCCAACAAGAACGGCCGCACACGCGCCAAGCAGGTTGATGAAGTGCGCGCCAAGCGCATGGCGCTGCGCCGCCGTTACAAAATCCAGGACGTTATCCAGCGCCGTCAAGTGCTGCTCGTCCAGGTTGTAAAGGAAGAACGCGGTAACAAGGGCGCAGCCCTGACCACCTATCTCAGCCTCGCTGGGCGTTACACCGTGCTGATGCCCAACAGCTCCAGCGGTGGCGGGATCAGCCGCAAGATCAGTTCAACCAGCGATCGCAAGCGTTTGAAGGACATGGTTTCCGATCTCAAGCTGCCACGCAGTATGGGCCTAATCGTGCGGACCGCGGGCATGAGCCGCACCAAGCCCGAGATCAAACGCGACTTCGATTATCTTGCCCGCGTGTGGGACGAAATTCGCGAAAATACTCTCGCCTCGGTCGCGCCTGCGCTGATCCATTCGGACAGCGACCTGATCAAGCGTGCCATCCGCGATATTTACAACAAGGAGATCGAGGAAGTCGTCGTTGAAGGCGAGGACGGCTACAAGTCGGCCAAGGCCTTCATGAAGATGCTGATGCCCAGCCATGCGCGCCGGGTGAAAGCCTATTCCGATCCTGTGCCGCTGTTCCAGCGCTACGGCGCGGAAGACCAACTTCGCGCCATGTATGATCCGATGGTCCAGCTGAAAAGCGGCGGCTATCTCATCATCAATCCGACCGAAGCGCTGGTATCGATCGATATCAACTCTGGCCGTTCCACCAAGGAACACGGGATCGAAGCGACCGCGCTGCACACGAACCTTGAAGCGGCAAAGGAAATCGCTCGCCAGTTGCGCTTGCGCGATATGGCGGGGCTGGTCGTGATCGACTTCATCGACATGGAATATTCGGGCAATGTCCGAAAAGTCGAAAAGGCGATGAAGGACGCGCTCAAGAATGACCGCGCACGCATTCAGGTGGGCCGCATCAGCTCGTTCGGGTTGATGGAAATGAGCCGCCAGCGCCTGCGCACCGGCGTGCTTGAAGCGACCACCCGTCCCTGCCCGCATTGTGACGGCACCGGCCTTGTCCGCACCGCATCGTCTGCTGGACTTTCGGCGCTGCGGCTGATCGAAGACGAAGCCGCGCGCGGCAAGGGTACGATTATCCGGCTATCCGCCAGCACCGAAGCGGCGATCTATCTGCTCAATGACAAGCGCGCCGATCTGGTCGAGATTGAACAGCGATACGGCGTTGTTGTCGAAGTCCTCCCCGAAGGCGAAGACGAAGGCGCGAAGATGAATGTGTCGAGTGCAGGCCCGCGGCCTGAGTTCGCGCCCAAGTTCGAGCCGATCATCGACGAGGATGAAGAGGAAGATCTGCCCGAGGAGGAGGAGGGCTCCGACGAGGAAGAGGCCGAGGAACGCGCGCCCCGCCAGCGCCGTGAACGCACGGAAACCGATGACGAGGCGGGCCGCAACAAGAAAAAGCGCCGCCGGCGTCGTGGCGGTCGCAATCGCAATCGCGGGGATCAGGACGACGGCTCCGAGGGCGAAAACGCCGAGGATGGCGACGACAATGATCGCGACAGCGACGGCAATGATGGCGAGGCCCAGAATGCCGATGGCAATGACGAAGGTGATGATGACAGCGCCAATGACAACGCCAGCGACAATGCCACTGACAGCGAAGGCCGCCCCAAGAAGCGCCGCCGTCGTGGTGGCCGTGGGCGCAAACGCCGCGATGGCACGGATGACAGCAATGATGGCGATGCAGACAGCGTAGCAGATGGCAGTGCTGACGATGCTGCCGCGGATGCCAAGGAGGTAGCCGACGCTGCCGCCGACGCAGACGTAACAGCAGAACCGGAAGCTGCTCCCGTGGTGTCCGAAGTGGTTGAAGCTGCGCCGGTCGAAAAGCCCAAGCGCGTGCGTGCACCGCGCAAGAAGAAGGAACCGACGCCGGTTGCTGAAGTGGCAACCGAACTCGCGCCGGAACTCGCTGCTGATGCCGCGGATGCCGCCCCGGCTGAACCTGAGCCACCGGTGGAAAAGCCCAAGCGTAAGCGCGCACCGCGCAAGGCAAAGGTCGCCGAGGCCAGCGAGTCCCTGTCGCATCAGGTCAAGGAAGACATGGCTGTGATCGCCGGACCGGACGATGTACCCAATACTGCCGAAGCAACAGCGGCCAAGGACGCTGTGGCTGACAAGGCACCTGCACCGACCGAAACGGCAACGCCCACGGACGGCGAAAAGCCGCGCCGGGGCTGGTGGCAGCGCACTTTCGGCGAATAATTAAACGCCGATCTAGCAGACATTCAAGGGGCGGAAGCGGGCAACCGTTTCCGCCCCTTGCTATGCGGGCTTGCGGGCGATGCCCCACTCCATCCAACCGGCGAAACGGGGAGCTTTGGGTGTGTAGCCCTCCCCCAGGGGTTCGACCGTAAAGCCCGCGCCATCAAGCGCACTGGCGATGGGCCGGGTGAGGTGACACCCGCCAGCAAGCCGTTTCCAGACAGGTTCAATCCGGTCCTGCCATTGGCGCACCGTACTGTCTGGTGCACGGCCATGTTCGAGAAACAGCACCTGTCCGCCGGGGCGCAGGATACGGCGCAGTTCACGCATGACCTGCGCGGGGTCACTCACCGAACACAGCGTAAAAGTGCAGACCACGCAATCGAAACTGGCATCGTCAAAGGGGATCGCTTCGCCCTGCCCTTGCCTGAGGTCCGCCAACCAGCCCTTGTGGCGCGCCGCGGTTCTTGCGCCCTCCAGCAGGCCCTCATGCGGGTCGATCCCCGCGTAAGATGAGATGGCGCCTGCGTTGTAGAATGCGTGATTGATCCCGCCCCCGCAGCCCAATTCGAACACGTCGCCCCGGGCCAGCGGGACAACAGCCGCGCGGCGTTTCATCACCTGCCCCTGACTGCAGGCACAGGTAATCAGGCGCGGCATGATCGTGGCCTCGTACCAGCGTGCAATGCCCATGTGCTCGCGCCTCCCTCCCCTCCAGCTTAGCGGCAAGCGCAGAGAAGAAAAGCGACGCGAAACCCGATCAGGCGGGAATTTCTTGTTCGCGAAAATCGAACACCTTGCCCGATTGCTCCGGTGTCAGGGACGCCATAACGCTCAGCAGATTGTTGGCGGCATCCTGCGGCGCGGTCAGCTGCCCCTCGGCAAGGCCTGACTGAAAGGGCTGCGATAACGCGCTATCAACCGTGCCGGGATGCAAGCCGGCGATCACACTTTCGGGATGGGTGCGGCTCATCTCAAGCGCGAAATTGCGTAGCAACATGTTGAGCGCCGCCTTGCTGGCCCGGTAGGAATGCCATCCGCCGAGCCGATTGTCAGAAATTGACCCGACCCGGGCGCTAAGGGCGGCAAACTTAAACGGTCGGCTTCGCGGCATGATGCCCAGCATATGCTTCGCAATCAGGGCCGGGCCGATGGTGTTGAGCGCCAGCACCTCAGCCATCGTGGCAGGATCAAGCCGCTTGAAGGTTCGCTCCGGCCCTGCCCCCTCTTCCAGGGTCAGAACACCCGTTGCCACGATCACCCACGCGGGCGGATCATCGCGCATGGCGGCAGCGGCGGCGGCGATGCTGGTTTCGTTTTTGAGATCGAAGGCAAACGGGCGAACGCCCGCAGCGTCGGGCGCATGCCCGCTGCGTGATCCGGCTTGGATAATCTGCGTGCCGCCCGCAGCCAGGGCCTCGCACAAAGCACGCCCAATGCCCCCGCTCGCTCCGAAGACGGCGGCGACGCGCGGGAACTGAGCCGGATTATCCGATATGTGTGTTGCATCTGTCATCATGGTTCCAAGCGTTTTGCGCGCCGCATGGTTCCGGCACGTGACGCGCGATCAACCCTTGTGCGAAAGCGCGCAACAGCCCCCGCTTGCACCGCAGGACAATGACGCTAGATAGGTCCCAACACCAAACGGGATCATTCCATGGCGACCTTCACTCTTCCCAAGAATTCCAAGATCAATGCCAAAGGCAAGGTCCACACAGTTGCCAAGGATGCAGGCGGCGGCCGGGTAAAGGCGTTCAAGGTCTATCGCTACGATCCCGATTCCGGCCAGAACCCGCGTTATGACAAATTCGAGATCAACCTTGATGAATGCGGGCCGATGGTTCTGGACGCGCTGTTCAAGATCAAGAACGAAGTTGACCCCACTCTGACCTTCCGTCGCTCGTGCCGCGAAGGCATTTGCGGGTCGTGCGCCATGAACATCAATGGCAAGAACGGTCTCGCCTGCACCACGGCGATGGAGGATCTGAAGGGCGAAATTCGCATCACCCCGCTGCCGCACATGGACGTGATCAAAGATCTTGTGCCGGACTTCACGCATTTCTACGCGCAATATGCGTCAATCCGTCCGTGGCTTCAGACTGTCACGCCGACGCCTTCGGGCAAGGAGCGGCTGCAATCGCCCGAACAGCGCGAACAGCTCGATGGCCTGTACGAGTGCATCCTGTGCGCCTGCTGCTCGACCTCCTGCCCGTCGTACTGGTGGAACAGCGACAAGTTCCTTGGCCCGGCGATCCTGTTGCAGGCTTACCGTTGGCTGGCGGACAGCCGTGACGAGATGACCGGTGAGCGTCTGGACGATCTGGAAGATCCCTTCCGCCTGTACCGTTGCCACACCATCATGAACTGCGCCAACGTGTGCCCCAAGGGTCTCAGCCCGGCCAAGGCGATTGCCGAAACCAAGAAGATGATGGCCGAACGTGCCATCTAAGTATTGGGCGTTCTGATCCGGTGAGCTTGAAAGACGACGTTTTTGATCACGGACCAGATCCGGACAATCCCGGCTGGAACCACTGGAATCTGAAAGACCCCACGCTGTTCAACGGCGCGGTGATGGGCAGGCTCATCACCCGCGTCGATCCTGACGGTAAGGCCCGGCTGCGGATGTTTCCCCAGCGGCGGCATGAAAACCTGCAAGGCATTATCCACGGCGCGGTGACCCTGTCATTGATCGACATTTCTTTGTTCACCACCATGCATACGCTGGGAACGGGCGATGCCGGGCCTTCCGTAACGCTGGAGCTTTCGACGCAGTTCGTGGGCGGGGGCGATACCACATTGCCCTTGGATGCCGTTACCGAAATCGTGCGGGAAACCGGCAAGCTGGTATTTGTGCGCGGGATGGTGGAGCAGGCGAGCAACGTGGTCGCCAGCTATTCGGGCATCGTGCGCAAGATGCAGCCGCGCGGCTGACGCAAGCCCCTGATGTCCAGTCTCCTCGACCGTTATGACGCGCTGATCGCCAGCGCAGAGCTGCGCGCCGACCCCGATCAGCGCGCTGCGGTGGAGAAGCTCGCGGCGCTCCAGACTGAGCTCGAAGTTGATGCACCATCGGGCGGGTTGCTGGGAAAACTGTTTGGGAAAAAGCTGCCGACACCGCGTGGCTTGTATATCTGGGGCGGAGTCGGGCGCGGCAAGTCGATGCTGATGGATCTGTTCCACGAAACGCTCGGCATAGCGGCCAAACGCCGTGTCCATTTTCACGCCTTCATGCTCGATATCGACCGCCGCATTGCCGCGGCCCGCAAGGCGCACGTACCGGACCCGCTGATTGCCGTGGCCCATCAGCTTGCCGACGAGGTGCGCTGCCTCGCGTTTGACGAGATGGTGGTCAACAACACTGCGGACGCCGCGATCATGGGGCGGTTCTTTGCCGCGCTGATGGAAGCCGGCACGGTGATCGTCACCACCAGCAACCGGCCCCCGTCCGATCTCTACAAGGACGGTCTCAACCGTTCGCTGTTCCTGCCTTTCATCGCATTGGTGACGCGCGAAATGGACGTGGTGTCGCTGAACGGCCCGACCGATTACCGGCTTGACCGCATCGGCGATCTGGCGACGTGGCATGCACCGTTCGGCGACGCTGCGACGGCGCAGGTGCGCGAGGCGTTCTTCCGCCTGACCGACTTCGAACCGGAGGATGCTGCCCATGTGCCCAGCGGCGCGCTCGATCTGGGCGGAGGCCGCAGCCTGCATGTCCCCAAATGCCTGAAAGGTGTGGGCGTGTTCAGTTTCATGAAGCTGTGCGCCGAAAACCGCGGAGCGGCGGATTACCTCGCCATCGCGCAGGCGTTCCACACCGTGATCCTCGTCGGCATCCCGAAGATGGGACCGGAGAACCGCAACGAGGCGATCCGCTTCACCAAGCTGATCGACGCGCTTTACGAACACCGCGTGAAGCTGTTTGTCACTGCGGCGGCCGTGCCGGAAGAGTTGTACCAATCGGGCGAAGGGACGTTCGAGTTCGAACGGACGGTCAGCCGTCTCAATGAAATGCAGAGCGCCGAATACATGGCACAGGGCCACGGCACGGAAGGCTAGGCACTCGGCCCGAGCTGGGTGAGCGATTTTTCCAGCATCAGCAATTGCCACAGGGTGCGCGAATGATCCGCGCGGCCCGCAATATGGGCCTCGGCCATAGTGCTGATCGCTTTCTGGTCGAAGAACCCGGTCTGCGCCAGTCCGCCACTTGTGCCAATCCCCCGAGCCGCGCCCGCAAGCGGCCCGCGCAACCATTCGGCAATCGGGGTCACGAAACCCTGCTTGGGCCGGTAAAGAATATCATGCGGCAGATAGCGTTCGAGCGACTTTTTGAGCAGATATTTGCCCGTACGGCCCTTTACCCGCATCGCTTCAGGCAACCGTGCAGCAAACTCCACCAGACGGTGATCGAGCAGCGGTTCACGCGCTTCGAGGCTGACCGCCATGCTGGTGCGGTCCACCTTGGTGAGGATGTCACCGGGCATCCAGAACGCAAGGTCGGCATATTGTGCGCGGTCGAGCCCCGAACGGCCCGGTGCGGCGCGCATCAGTGCGATCAGTTCATCCTCGCCCCGGAAGCCTTCGAGGCTGGCCGTGAAAGCGTCGGAGTAGAGCGCCCGGCGGGCATCGGGGAGCGTTACGGAAAGGCCACGCGCATACCCTTCCTCGCCGCTTTCCGCGAGCGCGAGCAAGGTCGATTTGGCGCGCAGCGGGCGCGGCGCCCAGTCAGCCTTGGGCCAGGCGCGGCCCAATGCGCCAAACAGCGGGGCGCGAAAGCCTGCGGGCAGAACGGAGCGTGCCCGTTCCTCGTGATGGTGAAACACTTGCCGCCGATATCCGCCGAAAGCCTCGTCCGCGCCATCACCCGAAAGCGCGACGGTCACCCGCTCGCGCGCAAGCTGGCACACGCGCCAGGTTGGCAGCGCCGAAGCGTCAGCAAAGGGCTCATCAAACATCGCCGCCAGGCTGTCGATCGCGCCAAAATCATCGGTCGCCACAATCCGCTCGGCATGATCCGCGCCGAACTTGGCGGCGACTTGACGGGCGTAACTGGTTTCGTCGTAGGCGGCGACATCGAAGCCGATCGAGCATGTCTGCACCGGCGCAGCGCTCGCCTCGCTCATCAGCGCGACGACGCCTGAACTGTCCACGCCGCCCGATAGAAACGCGCCTAATGGCACGTCCGACACCATGCGTGACCGCACGCCTTCGCGCAGCAGGTGGATGAGTTGCGCTGACAGGTCTGCCTCGCTCCCGCGCTCGCGCTGTGTGAAGTCAATGTCCCACCAGCGCTGCGGACGACCCGGCGCCTTGCCCTGCTCCAGCAGCCAGAAATGGCCCGCAGGCAGCTTTTCAACGCCCGCGAGGATCGAATGGGTATCGGGCACGTAGCCCCAGGTCATGTAAGCCTCGATGGCCTGCGGGTTCACGCGACGGCGCAGCAGCGGATGGGAGAGCAGGCCTTTCAGTTCCGAAGCGAAGGCGATACTGCCGTCAGACAGTGCGGCATGGAACAGGGGCTTTACCCCGAAACGGTCGCGGGCCAGAAACAGTTGCCGCTTATCCCGGTCAAACAGCGCGAAGGCGAACATCCCGTCGAACCGCTTGAGGCAATCCGGCCCCCAGCGCTGCCACTCGGCCAGGATCACTTCGGTATCGCCCGACGTGCGGAAGGTGAAGCCTGACTGCTCCAGATCCCGGCGCAATTCACGGAAATTGTAGATCTCGCCGTTGAAGACGATCACGGCGCGGTTATCGGCCGAATGCATCGGCTGGGGCGATCCGGCAACGTCGATGATCGACAAGCGGCGATGGCCGAGGCCTACGCCCTGATCGGTCCACACCCCTGCCCCGTCCGGCCCACGGTGGGCCAGCGCGTCGCACATCCGCTCAACCCGTAACGGATCGACCGGCTTTGGTGTTTCGGCATGAAATATCCCGGCAATCCCGCACATGGTCTTGCCGCCTAGAGCAGCGCGGTCAGCGCGGCAATTGCCGCAAGCGCAATGATCGCGAGCGCCGCTGTTGCGGGCGCGACGCGGAACCGTTCGGCGCGGGTGACCAAAGACCAACCGGCGATTGTCTCGGCGCGCCAGCCATAGACCTCTGGTTCGCGTTCAAAAAACCGCCATGCGGCGCCCAGCAGTGCCGCGACGATAAGGGCAAAGAAAATCCAGCCATAGACGATATGGTCAAAGCCCGTTGCCCGCTCTGCCCCGATAAATTGCGCGACATAGATCGTCGCCCAGGCCCTCACCCCATTGGCGAGGATCGGGACGATGATACAGGCCGCAAGGAGGGCCACACGGCGGCGCCAGCGTTCAAACCGGGTGAAGCACACCAGCACCGCCAGTGTCACCATCGCGATCAGGAACTTCACGCCAGAACACGCCTCGGCAACGATGAACAGGCCCGCCGGCGTGTCGATATAAATCCCCTCGATCTGCGCCGGGACACCGCTTGCGTGCGTGAGCGTGATCGCGATGGCCGCGGTGATCGCTTGCAGGGGAGGAATGATCTCGTCGCCGAACGGAACCAGAAAGCTGGTATAGGCGAGCGGCAACGCCAGAAGCAGGCTGACGCGTAAGCCCAGCACAGTGACGACCGCCGCCTGCAGCGCGCCAACGGCCCCTGCCTGCGCCAGCAGATTGATGTCCGTCGCCTCGCCCGCGCTCCAAATGCCAAGCCCTACAGCGACCAACCCAAGGCCGGGCCAAAAGGCCTGCGGGGTCATCGCGGCCAGTTCATCCTCTTTCAGCGCCACCAGCCAGATGGCGATGAAGGGGACAAGCAGCAGGTGGTTATAGGTGTCGATATTCCACCACTGGTGGAACATCGCGCCCCAGCTTTGCGCCGTAACCGCGATAAGCGCCATGGCTGCCACTGCAAGCGCGCCAAGCGGTGCGCGCCATGCGGCAGGGATGCGCGATGCGCTTGCCGGAGCGGGCAGAGTTACCGTGTCAGGCGGCATGGCGGTGGCTTTCTGTGCGGTTGGCCAAAAGGCCTGCAAGCGGCGCGAGCATTGCTTCCCAGCCATGATGTTCAAGCACGAAGGCGCGCGCATTGGCACCAATGCGGGTGGGGGTCTCAGGACAGCCAAGCAAATCCGCAATGCGGGCCGACATGGCATCGGGATCGGGCGGGCAGATAAGCCATTCGGCGCCATCGCGGGCGGCGATGCCGGTTGCGGCCTCTGGCGTCAGCACCACGGGCTTGGCCATCGCCATCGCTTCGAGCACCTTGTTCTGGACCCCGCGCGCGATCAGCAGGGGCGCGAGAACGGCATCGGCAGCGGCGATGAAGGGGCGCACGTCGGGCACTTCGCCCCAGATCCGGACGCCCGGCGTGCCATGATACGCCATCAGCCGGGCGGTGGGATTGCGACCGACCACATGGAAGACCGCCTGCGGGAAGCGGGCGCGAAAGGATGGTAGCAGCGCCGCGATTATCCACAGCGCGGCCTGTTCATTGGGACGATAATCCATCTGCCCAGTAAAGGTGAAATGCGGCCCCGGCAGGCCGGCCATCACCGGATCGGGCGTCGTGGCCGCAGGATCGAAGAACGCTGCGTTAATACCGTTGCCGATCACCTGCACATTGACCTTGTCCGGCGCCGTCAGACGGCTGCGATACAGCGCCGCTTCGGCTTCAGAAATCAGGATCGTCGCATCGGCGCGTGTGCCGAGCCGCTCTTCCTCTACCGCCAGCAGTCGTGCCTCGCGCGCGTTGAGCCAGACCCGCTCGCCCGCGGCGGCGTAGCTGGCAAACTTGGCGCTATCGACATCGCACAGGTCGATAACGACGCGGCCCGCGAAATCATCGGGCACATATTGCCCCATCTGGCCCGAAAACACGACGATGGCCGTGATGTTGCGCGTTGCAATGGTTTGCCGCACCCAATCGGCCAGCTTGCCGGAATGAAACGCAGTCACGCTGACCGGCTTTCCCGTCAGCACCGCTTCGATCCCGGCGAGCGGCAGAGGCTTGGTGCGCTGGGCGATGCAGTGTGATGACGCTAACGCTGCCAAAGCGTCCTCACCCACATTTGCACCCGCACCAGACCCTTCGGCAAAGCACCCGACATGCACAGGCGCGAGGCCCGCGAGCGCCTTCAGCAGGTTGTGCGAGCGGATCCGGTCGCCGCGATCCGGCGGGAACGGCACCCGGTGGGCAAGGAACAGGATGTCGCCCATCACGCCAGCCCGCGCGCGATCCACGGCCCCAGTGTATTCGCGATGGGCAGCGGCAGCCTCTTCCACAGATCGATCTTGCGGGAATAGCTGGCGTCGGTCGGGTCGATATTGCGCGGCGGCCGGCCCGGCGCGGTCCATGCGCCATAGGTCAGGGGCAGCGGATCAAAGCCCCAATTCTTCTTGAACGCAAATGGCCCGCTGCCGGTTTTGGAGCGTCCGAAATCAAAGCGCTGCACTCCCTGGCGCCGTGCATGAAGCATCAGTTCGTAGTACATCACGTCATTGGCGCGGGCAGCGCGAGCGGCGAACGCGCCCCCGCCCCAGAACGGCAGCACCGCCCCCTCGTGATAGAAGCTCAGCACACTCGCGAGCGGCGTATCGCTCTGCCAGACGGTCAGAATATCGCTGTTATCAGGAAAGGCTGTCAACATTGCGGTGAACAGGCGTTTGGGGAACACCGGCGTGCCAAGGTTGCGCACGCTTTGGCTGTAACAGGTGTAATGCGCGCTAACATCACTGGCGCCGCGGCCAATTGTCACCCGGTGACCGAAACCCAGCCCTTTGCGCACCTCGGCGCGGGCTTTGCGCGGGATCGCCAGCAATTCGGCGTTATCATCGGCGGCGAGCAGGCGTTCAAAGCCGCAATGCTTATCGCTCCACTGTTCCCAACCTTGCGGGATCGTTCCCCCGCGAAGTTCGATGCCGAAAAAACCGCCGCGCACCGCGTGGTCCTGCGCCGCGTCGGCCAGTGCCTCGGCAGCTTCGGCGCTATCAGCAATGATCCCGCCGCCGACGCCGAAGCCGCTGGACACCAAGGCCTTGCCGAACAGGGGCGAACGCACTTCGGTCAGCGGCAACCAGCCCGTCACCACGCCCAAACGCTCGGCCACCAGCCCGCCGGCGCGTTGGCCAGTGCCAGCTTCGATACCCTGTAACCAAGCCGGACGGTGGAACAGGCTTGCGCCGACATCGGCAACAAAGCCCTCGATCCGGCGCACCTCCAGTGGATCGCGCAGGTCGGCGGCGCGCACACGTGTCCCGGCCTTCACCGGCGCGTTCATGCCGCAATATCCGCCGCCGACGGGCCGGCGGCGGGCAGGTACAGATCTTCGGCCCGTGCCGCTTCGCGGTGGGCGACCAGATCCATCCGGCCCCAGCGGAAATCCTGCACCAGTCCGCGCAGCTTATCGGCCATGCGCGCCAGCCCGGTGTAATGCCGGAAGCGCGAGCGCAGCGGCGCGTGGCCGACGCGCGGTTGCTGCGGATCAACTTCCCACGGATGGAAATAGAACACTGCCGGGCGGCCTTCGGCGCGGTTCACCTGCCGGATGGCCCAGCGTGAAAAACCATAGGGCAGCACCCGGAAGAACCCGCCTCCGCCCGCCGCCACGCGCCGCCCGCCAAGGATCGCAGTGGTCACCGGCAGCTCGATCAGCGGCGACCACGGCAGCGGCTTGAAGGCAAAGCGCGGCGCTTCGGGCCAGCCATAATGGTCATGCGCGACCGGCGCGACGCTGGAGGAATAGACATAGCCCTGCTCGGCCAATTCAGCGAAGGCCCAAGGCGTGCGGCTGTCGATCGAAAAGCTGGGCGCGCGATAGCCGGTGACCGCATGGCCCGAACAATCCTCAATGATGGCGCGGGCCTTGCGGATATCGTCTGCGAACTCCTTGCGGCTGAAGGTGAACACCCGCGCATGGTCGTAACCGTGGCTGGCCAGTTCATGCCCGGCGTCCGCAATACGGCGGATCATCTCCGGATGGCGCTGCGCCACCCAGCCCAGCGTGAAAAAGGTCGCGGTGACATCGGCCTCGGCGAAGAGGTCGATCACGCGGTAGACATTGTCCTCCACGCGGGTCTTGATGCTGTCCCACTCGCCGCGCGCGATCACGTTCTCGAAGGCGCCGACCTGGAACCAGTCCTCGACATCGACCGACAGGCCGTTGACAATACAGGGCGCCGCGCCTGCGGGCTGATAGGGAAAAGAACCGTTCATGATCTACGCCGCCTCGCGCGACGGGTCTTCTTCAAGCCATTCGATCAGCATGGTGAGCACGTGACGGAAGGATTGCTCCTGCTCCTCAAGCCGGCTCTCGATGCGGGCCAGCGCGGCAGCGAAGCGTGCCTCGGCCATGCGCATTTCTTCAGGCGAAAGGCTCTCGCCATCCGCGCCGGTCTGGTCCATCCCGGCAGCCTGCAGTTCCCCGATCGCCGCTTCGAGTTCAGCGGTTCGGGCATCGCGTTCGGCCAGCAGGGCGGCAACTTCGGTGGCAGGCAGGTGTCCTTGCTCCACCGGCGGGCTGGCGAAGGGCACAGCCGCAGGCGCCGTGCGCAGATCGCTCTGCCCGCGCGCGCCGCGGTTCTGATCCGACGCCATTTCCGCGATGACCTCGTCAAGCATCGCCGGGCTGAGCGTATCGCGTTCCTCGATTGCGCCAAGCAACAGCAGGCGGTTCATAATCTGGTTGACCCGGCGCGGGATGCCATCGCTGTGGCGATAGAGCGCGTCCAGCAGCCCGTCATCGAACAGCGGGCGATCGGTCCAGCCAACATGATTCAACCGGTGGCGGACATAATGTTCCACCTCACCGCTATCCAACGCTTCTAGGTGATGCGAGGCGATGATCCGCTGGCGCAGCTGCTCCAGCCCCGGATGATGGGCGAGCGTGCGCCGAAACTCGGGCTGGCCCAGAAGCAGGCTTTGCAGCAAGGGATGCGCGCCAAGCTGGAAGTTGGACAGCATCCGCAGCTCCTCCAACGCTTCGAGATCAAGGTTCTGGCATTCGTCCACCACCAGAAGACAGCGGCGTCCGGCACGCGCTTCGTCTTGCAGGAACCGTTCGATCGCGCCCAGCGCGGTGGCCTTGTCATGTCCTTCGACCTGCAACCCGAAGGCCTGCGCCACAATATGGACGATCTCTTCGCCGTCCAATGCGCTGGTGACGACCTGCGCCGCCGTTAGCGCCGCCGGATCGATCCGCTCCATTAAATGCGCCACCAGCGTGGATTTGCCCGCGCCAATTTCGCCGGTGATGACGATGAAGCCCTCACCTTGCGCCAGGCCATAGCCAAGGTAGCTCATCGCCTTTTTATGGCTAGTGCTTTCAAAATAGAATTGCGGATCGGGGGTGAGCTGAAAGGGCCGTCCGCTGAAGCCGTAGAATTGTTCGTACATAAGCCGAGTATCCCCGTCAGAAATCGTAACGCAGGCCGACCAGCGCGGTCGCAAAGGCGAAATCCTGCGCGCTGAATTCGCTGTCGAAGTAATCAACCGCAATCGCAGCCCGTCCCGTCAGGCGCTGGGTGATCGACTGGTTATAGGCCGCCGACGCGCCGTAGGCCGTCACATCGTTGTTGCTGCCCGCCGCATCGAACCAGTTGGCATAGGCATTGGCGGTGATGTTGGCGTTGCGGCCCACTTCGCGCGTGAGGCCGCCGATCACGTAATAGCTTTCATCCGTGAGGCCATTTACCGGAGCAAGCACGGTTCCCGCCGCTGCGATGAAGGTGCGCCGGTCATAGCCTGCGCCCAGCGCCGCCACTGTGCGGCCCATCGTGCGCTGATAGGATGCGAGGACTCCGCGGCCTCTGAAGACAGCAGAACGGGTGGAACCGATCCCGCCGATCAAGGCCTGCCCTTCGGTCCCGCTGACCAATCCGCCGAAATCGCCAGTCACAGGATTGCGGATTGCTTCGAAATCGCTGCCAAGCCCGGCGAGTGCGTTGCCCAGCGTGCCGCCGATACCGCTCACCCCGTCATAAACTGACACGGCAAAAGCGCTGCGCGCATTGGGGACATAGGTGAAGGTGCCGTAATAGGTGGTGGAATCGTAGCGCCGCCCGACCGCCGCCTGCAGGCTGGTGCGTGACGACGGACGCCACAACACGCCGACATCCCACAGCAACCCGTCAACATCAAAGGCGATCCGGCGCGGCGCGGTGCTATCAGTTACAAAGCGGCCATCGGCGCCGATCACCGGCGCGCCATTGGCATCGCGCAGTGCATCACGGCTGGAAATCTCCACATCCTCGTAACCCGCGCCTGCTACCAAGGCGAGGCTGCGGGTCAACGGCACGGTCACATCGCCGCGCACGTAGAGATCGCGCACGCGCTGATCGAGATTGCCGATGTCCTCCTGAAAACCACCTGCCGTCACCGCCAGGCCCACCGGCAGCACGTCGCCGGGACGGACCCCGGCGCGCAGCTGGCCTAGATAGGTCACGCTGTCATCGAACACATCAACCACCGCACCTTGTTGCGTCACCAGTGCGTCGTCAGCTTCGAAACGGTTGTAGCCAACCCGCGCCAACCCTTGCACATCAACCACGCCGACGCGGGTGTTGAGGCTGGGGCCGGCGAAGACACTGTACAGGCGGCTCTCGCCATCGTTCCGCACCAACGGATTGGCCGTGGTGCCGCCGCCCGCATCAATCCGGCTGCGCGACGCCAGCGCGCCTGCTTCCAGGCTGAGGGTGTTCGGCACCAGCGCCAGGGTGCCGCGCGCAATCCCACTGATCGTATCGGTATCGATGCTATTGTCACCATAGCCGATATTGCGCTCATAGCGCACCGATACAGCCGCGCCGCTGTTGCGGCCCTGCACATTGACATCGACGCCAACGGCCACCTGCGTGAAGGTGACGACATCATTGCCGGGGGTGAGCTCGGCCGAAACGATCTGCCCGACCTCGATGTAAGGCTGCACCACGCGATTGGCTCGTTGGCCGGGCGCATCGCCCCCCTGCCCCAGATCTTGCGATTGCGCGAGCGCCGGGGCCGCAGCGGCGATGAAGCCGGCGGCCATCAGTGCGGTCGCAAATGTGCGGGCACGCATCGTCATTTCCCCTTGGTGCCATATGTGCCGAAACGCCGCCCCGAGGGGCTGTAGCGCGCGGCATTCAGCAAAAGCTTGATATCGCCGCAGGCCGACAGGAGCTGCTGGGCATCCTCCAGCGCGGCGCGGCTGGTTTCATCCGCACGCACCACCAACAATGCCTGTCCGACATGCTGGGCCAGTTCGGCAGCGGGCGACGCGGCCAGCGCAGGCGGTGTGTCGAAAATCACGATCCGGTCCGGCGCGCCTTGCGTCAGCCGGTCCAGCACGTCACCCGTCCGTGCACTGGCAAGATATTCGGCATCGAGCGAGGACGCCGCGCCCGCAGGCAGCACAAACAGGCCTTCGATATCGGTACGGATCACCAAACTTTCCGGCGCAATCGCGGGATCGGCAAGGGCATCCATCAGGCCCTGTTCGGCCTCGATCCCAAGCCGCAGAGCCACCGATGGCTTGACCACGTCAGCATCCACCAACAGCACCTCAAGCCCGCGTTCAGCGGCAAGGGCAATGGCGAGATTGATGGCGCAATAGGTCTTTCCCTCGCCCTGATGGGGCGAACACACAAGAATGCGCCGCGACAGCGCCCCGTGACCGGCCACGCCCCCTGCGCGGGCATCGGCCAGCAGCTCACGCTTGACGATGCGGAACTCTTCCAGAAGCCCGGTCACGGGATCTTCCGGCACGATCAGCCCGCCTTCGCGCAGGTGCTCACGGTCGATCGGCGCAAACGGCCCGCAGAAAGCCACCGGACGCGGCGTTTCTCCCTCTGCCACGACAGGCTCAAGCACCGGCGCAGACCTTGCCGTAGCCATCGGGGTTGTTGGTCCAGGCTGCGGCTGCGCCTGCGGAGGCGCGCGGCGAACCGCTTGGGGCACCGGAGGCACCGCAGGCACGCGCACCGGGCCGATTCCAAAGGCGGCATCAGCGCGTTCGAACAGCGATACGGGCCGTGCGCCTTCGCGGTTGATCTTGCCTTGCTCGGTCATGCTTTGGCCCCCATCCTCACGCAATCGTTCCGATCGAGACGACCTCAATGGCGACAAGGATCACAAACATCAGGCCCAGCCCGCCACAGGCTCCGGCAAACTGCTTCAAGCGGCGCCGTTCGATCACGCGGGCGGCTTGCGACACCGTCAACGAGACCGAACCGATCACCGGCAGATCGAAAGCGCGTTCAAGTTTCTGCGGCGTGGCAAAGCTCGATTTGAGTTGTGCCAAGGCATAGGCCACTGCCACCCCGGCTCCGAGGCCGGCGATCAACACGCCAAACAACAGCAGCGGGCGGTCGGGCGCAGCAGGGTTTTGCGGCACACCGGGTTGCTGGATGATGTCAAAGCGGAACTGGCTGGCCTTGTCCTCGACCTGGCCGCGGGTGCGCAGCTGTTCACGGTCTTGCAGCAGCTTTTCGTAATTCTGGCTCAGCACATCATAGTCGCGGCTGATGCGGTTGGCTTCGGCCGCAACTGTCGGCTCACTCGCCTGGCTGGCCATCAGTCCCGCGAAATTGCTTTGCAGTGCCGCACGGCGCGCCTGCAAGGCTTCAACCGAGGCCTGCCGCTCGCTCCTGATGGCGATCAACGACGCGTAAGCGGGATTGGGCGTGCCGCCTGCGTCGTCACCTGCTGCGGCAGCTTGCTTGGCGAGGATCGCGACCTGTCGGTTGGTCGATACCACATCGGGATGGCTATCGGTCAGCCCGCGCGAGCGCAATTCGGCAAGCTGGGTCTGCGCCTGTTGCAGCGCCGCACGCGGTCCCGTTGCCTGCGGCCCTCCGGCGATCGTACGCGGCGTTCCGGCAAGCTGCGAGGAAATCGCCGCCAGCCCACTTTCCGCCGCCGCCAGATCGGCATCGACATTGCGCAGTTCGGTACGCGCCTGCTGGACCTTGCTGGAAAGGCTGTCCGAGCCGCCAGCGAGGTCAGGATATTGCGCTTCAAACGTCAGGCGACGCTGCTCGGCCTGTTCCAGTTCGAGCTTGCGCTCATCAAGCTGCCGATCAAGATCGCCGATCGCCGTGCTGATCCCGGTGCGATTGCCGATGACGTGCTCTTCCCGCAAAATATCGAGCAGTTTCTGCACCACATCGCGCGCCAGCACGGCGTTCTCGGCATCGGTCAGATCGCCGCGACCGATCACGGCGGTGATTTCGAACAGGTTGTCCTGCTCGCTGGTCACTTTCACCTTCTTTTCCAGCTCGCCAATCATCGTATCCAGCGCGCCGCGCTCGGTGATGCCTTCGCCCAGACGGGTAGAAGTGACGACCTTTTCGAGATTCTTGGCGCTCGACAGCGTTTGCCGCACGCGCATCATCTCTTCCTTGCCGTCGCCGGCAATGCCGAGCTGCTTGGACAGCACATCCTGCACATCAACATAGACGCGCGCCTTGGATTCGTAGGTGTTGGAGATCATGCTGACGGCCAGCCACCCAAGCACGCACACGCCCCAGGCAACCGCAATCGCGATCCAGCGCCGGTGCCACACCGACCACAGCGCCGCGCGCAATTCGTCGAAAATTTCGTTCATCCCCCGGGCCGCCCCTTAGAACCGGCTCTCGGGGATGATGATCGTATCGCCCGGCTTCAGCATGACATTGGCCGACGCATCGCCTTTGCGGATAAGATCCGACAATCGCAGCCGATATTCGGCCTGCGTGCCGGTATCGTTGTTCAGCCGGATCAGCTTGGCGCGGTTTCCGGCAGCAAATTCGTTGAGGCCGCCCACCGCGATCATCGCATCGAGCACCGTCATATTGGCGCGATAGGGCAGCGAGGCCGGCTGGCCGGTCGCACCAATGATGCGCACCTGCTGCGTGAAATTGCCTTCAGGTGTGTTGACGATCACCGAAACAATCGGCTGTTCGATATATTTGGCAAGCTCGCCCGCGATATAATCCTGCAGTTCGGTCGCGGTCTTGCCGACCGCCGGGATGTCTTGCACCAGCGGGATCGTCAGGCGCCCATCAGGCCGCACGCGCACTTTGTCCGCGCTGAGTTCCGGGTTGCGCCATACGTGAATGGTAATCTCGTCGAGCGGACCGATGGTGTATTCTTCCGACGGCGCAACGCTGCCGTCACCGTAACTCGCCGTCGGAAGTTCCTTGCCCGTGGTCGTGCAGGCCGCCAGCATAGCGACGCTCAAACTGAGAACCGCGGGGCGCAAAAAAGGCAGGCGGTGCAACATTTGTCGAAGATCCTTGGTCAGTTCACGCTGGGCCGCCCGCATCGGCGCAGGAGCACCCTGCGCCATGAGGCGTCCGAATATCCGGGTTCTTGTCGCAGGAAATGGTGAACAATGGGTTAGTCATACAGGGCCAAATGAGGACCCTTCCCGCTATGGGACACCGGTTTTTCAGGGATTAACGCCTCACCTGCTGTCGGGCTGTCGAGCGGTCGTCTGCGCGATCACACCAGCAGTTCAGCCGCCGGACCGTGGCCAAGGAACGCGCTTGGCGACGCCGTAGCGCCATAGGCTCCGGCGCAGAACACTGCGACCAGATCGCCGACTTGAGCCTCCGGCATCGCGGCATTGTCCGCAAGCCGGTCAAGCGGCGTGCAAAGGCAGCCGACGATATTGACCGCCTCTGTCGCTTCCATCCCGTAACGCGTTGCAATGGCAGATGGGTAATTGCGGCGCACAACCGTTCCGAAATTCCCTGATGCAGCCAATTGGTGATGCAGCCCCCCATCGGTGACAAGGTAGGTGACGCCGTGGCTCACCTTGCGATCAATGATGCGGGTCAGATACACCCCCGCCTCGCCCACCAGGTAACGCCCCAGCTCGATGCACAATTCAGTGTCAGCCAGCGCGGCAGGCAGATCGGCCACGCGATCGCGCAAAGCCGCGCCGACCCGCGCCAGATCAACGGGCGTGTCGCCCGGGAAATAAGGGATGCCAAGCCCGCCGCCCATATTAAGCTTAGGGCAGCCATGGCCGATGGCATCTGTCAGTTCTGCGGCCAAATCCAGCACGTTGCCCTGCGCTTCGATAATTGCATCGGCACTTAGCGTCTGGCTGCCAGTAAAGATATGCAGCCCGCGCCATTCAGCCCCTTCGGCAATCAGCAGGCGGGCGAGTGCGGGCACGCGTTCGGCATCGACACCAAATTGCTTGGCCCCGCCGCCCATCTTCATGCCCGAACCCTTCATTTCGAAGCTCGGATTGACACGGACCGCGATGCGCGGCGCGATGCCCAATCGCTGGCCGATCGCAAGCGCACGTGCGCCCTCGCCCTCGCTTTCGCAATTGAGAGTCACGCCCACCGCAATCGCCGCTTCCAGCTCGTCATCACGCTTGCCCGGCCCGGCAAAGCTGATCCGCCGGGGATCAATCCCCGCCGCCGGGCACAGCGCCAGCTCGCCCGAGGAAGCGATGTCAAACCCGTCCACCAACGATGCCATATGCGCAATTACAGCAGGATGCGGGTTGGCCTTCACAGCAAAATTCAGCTCCACACGGGCAGGCAGCGCGGCGCGCAATTCGGCCACGCGGGCGTCCAGATGCGCGCGGGAGTAGACAAACAGCGGCGTGCGCCCCGCCTCGGCCACCAGCGCACTCGCACGTCTGCCACCAATAGCGAGTTCGCCCTCAATGGTCTCGTATCCGGCAGGGATCGGGCCGACGGGCTTCATTCGCCATATTCCTTCGTAAGCTCAGCCTGCAACGCCGTGCGATCGATCTTGCCATTCGGGTTGAGCGGCATCGCGGTGCGCCAGTGGATATGCTGTGGCTGCATGAAATTGGGAAGATCGCGCTGAAGTTGTTTGCGCAGTTCTGCCTGTGCCGCTTCATCGCCAACGCCGCGCACCACCAGATGCACCGCCTGCCCGAGCCGCGCGTGCGCAACGCCCAGCGCCACAGCTTCGGCAACGAGGCCAGTGGCAAGCGCCGCCTCCTCCATCTCCTGCGGGCTGATGCGATTGCCGGCGCTCTTGATCATCGCATCGCGTCGACCGGCGAAATAAAGCAGGCCTTTGGCTGAACGTCTGACCCGGTCCCCGGACCACACAGCTACGCCGCCGTAGGACGAGGACACAGGCGCAGGCCTGAACCGCTCCGCCGTGCGCTCCGGATCCTGCCAGTAACCCTGCGCCACCAGCGGGCCGCAATGGACCAACTCGCCTTCTTCGTCATCCGCAGCCGGGTCCCCGGCATCATTGATAACGAGAATCTCTGCGAAGGGTATCGCCTTACCCATTGAGGTGGGACGCGAATCTACCATTGCAGGATCAAGATACGTCGAACGAAACGCCTCGGTCAGCCCATACATCGGGAACATCTGCGCATCGGGAAACAGGCCGCGCAAGGATCGCACGAGATCAACCGTCAGCGCGCCCCCGCTATTGGTCAGCCGCCGCAAGGGTTTGGCTGCGTCTGCGGGCCACTCGATTTCGGTAAGTTGCACCCATAGCGGCGGCACAGCGGCTAATGTCGTTATACCGTGCTTGGCACAGGCCTTGGCGACATCCCTGGGAAACAGGAAGTCGAGCGGCACCACACAGCCGCCTGAAACCCACGTGCTGAATAACTGGCTCTGACCGTAATCGAACGACAGGGGCAGCACTGCCAGCGTCACATCGTCGCGTGCCAGCTCCAGATACTGCGCCACACTCACTGCACCCAGCCACATATTCGCATGGCTCAGCATCACACCCTTGGGCCGCCCAGTTGAGCCGCTCGTATAAAGGATCGCGGCCAATTCCGCTGGATCGGCCGTGGACGGACCCCGTTCGCGCTCCGCCGCGACGGCTGCCGCGAGCGCCTCGGCCTCGCCCAGAGCCGCGCAGCCGGGCGGCAGGTCATCCGGCGCAAGCGACGCAAGCCGTGCATCTGTCCCGATCAGCAAGGCAGCGCCGCTATCGGCGAGAATATGCGCGGCCTGTGCGCGCTTGAGCAGTGGGTTGATCGGCACGTGCACAAGGCCGGCGCGCGCAGCGGCCAGTGGCAACACACAGGTCAGCTCGCCCTTGGCCGCCCAGCTTGCCACCCGCGCGCCGCGTTCCGGCACCAATTGCGCAAGCCAGCCTGCCAGCACAGCAACACGCTGTCTTAACTCATTGTGGTTAAGCGTTCCCTCGCGAAGCACCAGCGCAGGGTCTTCCCCACGCCCCGCCGTTCCGGCCAGTTCGGCCAGATGATCGAGCGGACGCGGGAGAGGATCGGGCTGGTGCGGCATGGACGGGAGCATTCTTTCACGTGATCGAAGCGCGGTATCACGATAGCGTTAACGTCTTGCAAGGACTCACTGCGCAAGCGGCCACCGCGCCCTTCGACCGGGCGGAGTGGTTTGCGCTGCTGGCCGGCTCGGGGCTCGTGCCCTTGATTGCCATCGCAAGCGATGCTGATGCAAGCGCCGCCCTCGCGCTTACCGAAGAATCCGGACGGATCACGCCGTTGCGCAACTGGTATAGCTTCACCTGGCGCGACCTTGCGCCCGGCGGCGCAGCGGGCGATCGTCTGCTTGAAGCGATCGCGCAGCAATTGAAAAACCGGGGCTATCGCGTGACGCTTGAGCCTGTGCCGGGGGAGGACGGTTCCGCCGTGCGCTTGGCGCGGGCATTTCGGGCGGCGGGCTGGAATGTCGTGGTGGAACCTTGCGATATCAATCATATCCTGCCGGTGCAGGGCCGCAGCTTTGCCGAATACTGGCAAAGCCGCCCCGGCCCGCTGCGCACGACCTTGAAGCGGAAGGCGAAGAAGGTGACAGTCGAGATCCTTGACGATTTCGACGCAGACGTGTGGGCTGAATACGAAGCGATTTACGCCGCCAGCTGGAAACCGGCTGAAGACCAACCCGCCATGCTGCGCGCTTTTGCGCAAGCCGAAGGCGCTGCGGGACGCTTGCGGCTCGGTGTGGCGCGGGCCGATAGCATTGCGGTCGCCGCGCAATGCTGGACGGTTGAAAATTCAATTGCTTATATTCATAAGCTCGCACACCTTGAAAGCCACAAGCCGCTGTCTGCCGGCACCACTCTTACCGCCGCTCTGTTCGCGCACGTGATTGACAATGATCGGGTCGATCTCGTCGACTTCGGCACCGGCGATCAGCCTTACAAGGCGGATTGGATGGAAGAGGTGCGCCCGCGCTTTCGCGTGGATTGTCTCGACCCGGCACAGCCACGAAGCTGGGCGCCGCTGGCCAAGCGGGCGCTGCGCCGCAGCGCCGTCTGAAGCCTCCCACAACCGTTGCGGCGCTTGCACCCGGCCCCGCGCATGGCTAAGCCCCGCCGCCACGGCGTAGCATAGGGACTTCATGGCCGATGACGACCATTCCGACCACCAAGGGCATTGCCGACAGCGCCGCCCTTGATCGCGAACTTAAGGCGTTGATCGCTGATGTGCTGGGGCTGGACCCGGCGCAGGCCGCTGCCTTCAGTCCGGAAACGGGATTGTTCGGCCACCTCCCCGAACTCGATTCGATGGCGGTGGCCGGTTTGCTCACCGAAATGGAAGACCGTCTCCACATCGTGATCGAAGATGACGATGTCGACGGCGAGATGCTCGAGACATACGGCGGATTGCTGGCATTTGCGCAGGCGAAGCTTGATCCCCGCTAGGCTGGTCTTGGCCCCCCGCAGAGCATCTCTCGGGTGATTTTCACGTGGAACAATCCGGGTCTTGAAGACAGTCCGCCGACCGAGGAATTGCTGGTCGCCTTTGACCGGAGCCGCGCAGTGCGGGTGCTGGTGTGTCCGGCCTGGTTTGACGAAGCAAACAAGCTGCGGCGCTTTACAGTCGAGGTGATGCGACGGCTCGACGCCGCCGGGATCGACAGCCTGCTACCCGATCTACCGGGTTGCAACGAAAGCCTCGTTCCGCTTGAACAGCAGACACTTGCACACTGGCGCGCTGGCATGGCCGCCGCAGCGGACCTGCTGGGCGCAACCCACGTGCTGGCCCTTCGCGCAGGCGCATTGGTGGCACCGGACAGCCTGCCCGGCTGGCACTATGCCCCGCAATCCGGGGCGAAGCTGCTGCGCGGCATGATCCGTGCCCGCACCATCGCTGCCCGAGAGGCCGGAATTGCCGAAAGTTCAGAAATACTTGGTGCCTTGGGCCGGGAAGCAGGCCTCGTCCTTGGCGGGTGGTCAATCGGGGCGACGATGTTCGGTGAACTCGAAGCCGCCGAACCTGCACTGACCACCGGGCAATCCGACATTCCTCAGAGCGCCATCGGTGGCGCAGGCCTGTGGTTGCGCGCCGAGCCTGATCATGACGCTGGTCAGGCCGACAGGCTCGCCGCCGTCATCGTCGAAAGTCTGCGAAATCCAGCACCATGACGCGGCTTTCTCACACATTTGGCTGCGGCAGCCTGACACTGGCCGGGACACTGGATACCGCGCCGGGCCGCACCGGACTGCTGATCGTCAGCGGCGGCAACGAGATCCGTTCAGGCGCGTTTGGCGGTCAGGCCGATATGGCGGCCCGCATCGCCCGCGCAGGATTTCCCGTGTTTCGCTTCGATCGCCGCGGGATCGGCGACAGCGAGGGTGAAAATCGAGGTTTTCGGTCTTCATCCAAAGACATAAGATGCGCAATTGATGCTTTTAGAGCCATGGCACCGCGCCTGTCGCGGGTGATCGCCTTTGGCAATTGCGACGCCGCGTCGTCCCTGATGCTTGCGAACGGTGCGGGGTGCGATGGTCTGGTGCTGTCCAATCCCTGGACCATTGAAGACGGCGCAGGCAACGGCGATGCGGAGGACACCCTGCCCCCGGCAGCGATCCGCACGCGCTATCTTGAGAAGCTGACAAATCCAAAAGAAGTCATGCGCTTGATAAGCGGAGGTGTGAACCTTTCAAAACTTGCGCGTGGCATCTCCCATGCGCTGCGCCCGCCTGCGCCGCCATCCAATCTAGCGCAGGAGATGGCCGCAGGCCTCGCTGGTTTCGCGGGGCCCGTTCGGATCCTGCTCGCAACCGCTGACCGCACGGCGCAGGTATTCGAAGCATCGTGGGACACTAACGATCCGCGCATCGCGCGCTGCGAGGGCGCAGGTCACGCCTATGTCGAGCCTGTCCATCGTGACTGGCTGGAAGCGCAACTGCTCGCCGCGTTGCGCGCCTAACGCTCGAAATAGCTGACCAATTCCACATGGGTGGACCAGCGAAACTGACCGACCGGGCGGAGTTTGACGAGGCGGAAGCCCGCCTCGACCAACACGCCCGCGTCACGCGCCCAGCTTGACGGGTTGCAACTGACATAAACCACCCGCGACAAGGTGCTCGAAGCAATTTCAGCAATTTGCGCACGCGCGCCAGCGCGTGGGGGATCAAGTAGCACGGCATCGAAGCGGTTGAGTTCCGCAGGCTCAAGCGGGCTTCGGAACAGATCGCGGTGCAGCGCCAGCACGCCGCTTCCCGTCATCGCGCCAGCGGATTTGCAGGCAAGATGCGCGGCCCGCTCGGCCTCCACGCCAAGAACCTTGCGTCCCTCCCGCAGCGCGAAGGCGAAGGTGCCAAGCCCGGCGAACAGATCGGCGACAACGCGTGCGCCGGCCAGCCACTGTACCGCATCGGCGGTCATGATCGCTTCCGCATCGGCCGTCGCCTGCAGGAAGGCGCCCGGCGGCAGGCTCACTGGCATGCCCGACAGCGTCACGGTGGCAGGCTCGGGCTCCCATAGCGTTTCAGGACCATAGCCCTGATCGATGCTGAGCCGGGCAAGCTCGTGTTCGCGCGCGAAATCCAGCGCAGCCTCGGTCGGTCCGAGCCCTTCAATCGGAAACTGCGTGAAGCTGGCGTCGACGCCCTGATCGGCAAGCGTCAGATCAATCCCGACCATGCCTTTTGGGCCATATGCTGCCACAAAGCGCCGCAGCGGGGCGATCAGCGCCGCGAGGCGAGGATGCAGGACAGGGCATTCCGCCAGATCGACCACGCGGTGCGATCCCCCCTCGCGGTAGCCAAGCACGGCACTTTTGCCGGTGCGAAGCCCATGCAGCCCGGCCCGGCGACGCGTGTGCGGCGGCGAGAGGTGGACGGGCAGCAGCTCTGCAGGTTCCAGCCCCTGCCCCCGCGCCGCATTCAGCACCCGGCTCTCAACGAACGCTGTCAGCGCCGTATCGTCCACGTGCTGCAAAAGGCAGCCCCCGCAGCGGTCGAAATGGCGGCACACAGGGGCAATGTGATGCGGACCCGGCGTGATAACGCCAGCCTCATCGACGATGTCGCCCGGTGCGGCGCGTGCGATATGGCGGCCAGAGGCGGTCACGCCGTCGCCCTTGGCGGCGAGACGGATAATGGGTTCAGATGTGGTCACAGGCAGGCCGCTAGCGCCTCGGACACCCTTTGGGCAAGCTGCGAAGGCGTGAAAGCGGGTCCCGTCAGCCTGGCCGCCTCGCCGTGCAGCCATACAGCCTCGCAAGCTGCCGTGAACGGATCAACGCCCGTCGCCACCCGGCTGCCAGCAATACCGGCGAGCACGTCGCCCGTTCCTGCGACCGAAAGCCAGCTTGATGAAGGCGTGCCCAGCGCCAAACGTCCATCGGGCGCGGCGACAATCGTATCCGGTCCCTTGGCGATCACGGCCATCCCGCTCAGCTTCGCCAGCGCCAAGGCGCGGTCACGGCGAGATTCGGCGATGATACCGAAATGGCGGCACAGCGTTGCCGATTCACCATCATGCGGAGTGGCGAGCATGGGGACATCCCGCCCGAGCATCGCCGGCGTGAGCATGATCAACGCATCGGCATCGAGCACCAGCGCGGGCGCTTGCGCAAGCGTTTCGACCAGCATCTTCCTTGCGGCTTCATCTCGCCCTAGTCCCGGCCCGATCAGGACCGCGG
This sequence comes from Erythrobacter sp. 'gip.4 top 5', assembly GCF_056495765.1. Lineage (NCBI taxonomy): Bacteria > Pseudomonadati > Pseudomonadota > Alphaproteobacteria > Sphingomonadales > Erythrobacteraceae > Erythrobacter > Erythrobacter sp. 'gip.4 top 5'. The sequence goes on from NZ_CP200270.1 coordinate 2,273,659, forward strand.
CGATCCGGTGATCGGCCAAGGCCTCGGCCAGCGGCGCCGTATCGGTCACCACCTCGACCGGCGTGCGCAGATCGGGCTTGTCCGCCAGCACCTTTACATAGCCCGCGCCCGATCGCTGGGCGGCGGCAGCAGCCAACAGGCTCGCGCCCGGCATGGCGCCCGCGACAATCGCGAGGAGACCGCGGCGGTACTTGTGGCTATCAACCGCCGGCGCGCGCAGGCGCGGCCGCACGATCCGTTGCGCGGCGCCTGCAACCTTACCGATCCCGATAGGCACAAGCCGCATCTGCCCCATCAATTCGCGGCCCGGCAAGCTCCCATGCGCAAATTTCCACGCGCCCAGCGCCAGCGTGAGATCACAGGCAGGCAACCTATCATTGAGAACGGCGCCGCTATCGCTGGCGATGCCCGACGGCAAATCAATCGCGACCGTGAAGCGGTGCCGCGCCGCCAGATCGCGCAGGAGCAGCGCGTGTTCAGCCACCAAGGGGCGCGACAGGCCCGAACCGAACAGGCAATCGACAAACACATCGCCCTCGCCCGCAGCCGCTGTCGAGACCGTTTCGTCCCAGCGCCGCCGCGCTTCGCGTGCGGCATCGGTTTGGGGTGGAAGAGGCGCGATCACTGTTACCGCGGTGCCCGCCTCGCGCAGGCGGCGGGCGATGACATAGCCATCGCCGCCGTTGTTCCCCGGTCCGCACAGGACTGTTACCGGTCGCCCTGCTGCAACTCGCCGAACCCACTGGGCCGCACCGCCGGCTGCGGTCTCCATGAGCTCGCTCACATCCACACCAGCATCGAACAGCGCCTGCTCGGCGCTACGCATCTGGGCCGCAGTGAGAACCTGCGCCGCGCTCACTGCGCAGGCGGGCCGAGCAGACTGCGCGGGATCAGGTAGCGGTCAGCGCCGATAGCAAAGGCGATGGCCTCTGCCCCGCCCTGTTCAGGCACCAGCGTTTCGGCACCGTCACGCGTGGCAAGCGCGTCTGTCGCAGAATCGCGGATCAAGCGGCGGAAGCCCCCGTCGGGGTGGTGCACAATGATATCGCTGCCCGCCCGCTCCAGCGTGCAAACCGGCGAGAGCGCCGCCCCTGCACCGATTGCGCATTCAACCTTTTCGCCGGGCGGCGGCGGGCTTTCCGCCTGTCCGCATCCTGTCAGCAGCACAAGCCCCGCAAGCGTACTAGATGTCCGCAAAAACATGAGTTTCCGTTCTTGCTCCGGGATGGGTGATCGCGCCGTAACGCGCCAAGCCGACCACCTGGCTGTAACGCCACAGAGCGCCGGACTGGTAATCATTGGTGCGAGGCTGCCATGCAGCGCGGCGCGCAGTGAGCACGTTCTCGGGCACATCGAGTTCAATTGTGCCACTTTCCGCATCGATGGTGATGATGTCGCCATCCTCTACCAGCGCGATCGGGCCACCGTCAGCGGCTTCGGGGCAGACATGGCCGATGCAGAAACCCCGGGTCGCGCCGGAGAAACGGCCATCGGTGATCAGCGCGACCTTTTCGCCCATGCCCTGCCCGTAAAGCGCGGCGGTGGTGGAGAGCATCTCGCGCATGCCGGGGCCGCCCTTGGGGCCTTCGTAGCGGATCACGATCACGCAGCCATCGGCAATATCGCGCTGTTCAACGGCGGCGAAGGCATCTTCCTCACAATCGAACACACGCGCTGGCCCTGAAAATTGCAGCCGCGCCATGCCGGCGACCTTCACGATCGCGCCATCAGGCGCAAGGCTGCCCTTAAGGCCCACGACACCGCCGGTCGGAGTGATCGGGGTCTTCACGTCGTAAAACACCTTCTGGTCAGGGTTCCAGGTGATCTCTTCAAGGTTTTCGCCGATGGTCTTGCCAGTGACGGTGATGGGATTTGGATCAATGAACCCGCCGTCGAGCAGTGTCTTCATCGCCATGTAGACCCCGCCAGCCTCGTGCATGTCCTTGGCCACATATTTACCACCGGGCTTCAAGTCCGCTATGTAAGGCGTTGATTTAAAGATCTCGGCCACATCGAAAAGATCGAATTCAATACCTGCCTCGCTCGCCATGGCGGGCAAGTGGAGCGCGGCGTTGGTCGATCCGCCGGTGGCAGCGACGACGCGCGCGGCGTTCTCGAAGGCGGCGCGGGTGCAGATATCGCGCGGGCGCAGGTTGCGCGCGACAAGTTCCATCACCTGCTTGCCTGCGGCTACCGCAATATCATCACGGGACCTGTAAGGCGCGGGCGCCATATTGCTGTTTGGCAGCGATAATCCGATAGCCTCGCCCACGCAGGCCATGGTGTTGGCGGTGAACTGGCCGCCGCAGGCGCCATGGCCGGGGCAAGCAACCTTTTCGAGCGCGATCAACTCGGAAAGGGGGCAGTTTCCGGCAGCATATTGCCCCACCGCTTCGAACACATCGACCACGGTAACATCCGCGCCGCGATGGGTGCCGGGCAGGATCGATCCGCCATAGACGAAGATGCTCGGCACGTTCAGCCGCAGCATCGCCATCATCATGCCCGGCAGGCTCTTGTCGCAGCCTGCAAAGCCGACAAGCGCGTCATAACAATGACCTCGAACCGAAACCTCAATCGAGTCTGCAATGATTTCACGGCTGATGAGCGAAGATTTCATTCCTTGGTGGCCCATCGCGATACCATCGGTCACGGTGATGGTGTTGAACCGGCGCGGCGTGCCGCCGCCGGCGATCACACCTTCGCGGCAGATATCAGCCTGCGCGTTCAGGGTGGTGTTGCACGGCGCGGAGTCGTTGCCTGCGCTGACCACGCCAACAAACGGCGCAGCGATCTCTTCTTCGGTCATGCCCATCGCGTAGTAGTAGGAGCGGTGCGGCGCGCGCTCCGGGCCGACCGAGACGTGGCGGCTGGGCAGCTTTGACTTGTCAAACTTTGGCGACATAAGATTTCCTGAAAAGGCCGTTTTGTGAAACGCTCCCTGCCTTCAGGCGAGGCTTGAGGCAACCCTTTGCGCAACATCCGCCAACAATGCCGCCCAGCGCCCATGGCTTTCGGGCGCCTGGCAAAGGTCCTGGCGCAATTCGATACCGAAATAAGCCCGGCCATGCGCTTCGGCATGGCGGTTCATCGTGTAATTGAGATCGCGCCCGGAATACGGAAGATTGTCGCCGACATGCAGCCCCTCGGCCGAGAGCAGTGCAATGGCGATGCGGGCGGCGCGGTCATCCGCGTTGTACAATACGCCGACCTCCCATGGGCGGGGTTCATCACGGCTGGCAAGCTGCGGCGTGAAGCTGTGGAGCGAGAGGATCAGCGCAGGCTCCGCCGCCGCCAGCCATTCGGCAAGTGCGGTATGATAGGGACGGTGAAAGCGGTTCAGCCGCGCCTCGCTATCCGCGCCCGCATTGCCGGGGATCGGGTGGCCATCGCTGATTTCGGGCATCAGGCCGGGGGCGGTTTCCTCCCGGTTGAAATCGCACACGAGCCGGCTGACAGCGGCGATGTGGGCGGGGATCGCGTGATCTAGGCTGAGGATTTCCGCGATCGCCTGCGTTCCGATGTCGACCGCGATGTGGTCATCCAGCAGGTGGGCCGGGATGCCGAGGGCGATGTCGGCGGGCACATGGTTGCTGGCGTGGTCGGCGGTGCAGACGATGTGGCCGGGCTTCGGGCTGCCGAGTTGGCGGAAGGCTGCGCTCACCGCAGACGCCCCGCCATGGTCCACCATGCTTTCGGCATCGCAGCCGCTGACGCATCGCGGGCCTCGGGGGTGTCGTAAAGCGCAAAACACGTCGCGCCTGAGCCGGACATGCGGACGAGCCATGGCTTTGTTTCCGCCAGCGCTGTCAGCACCTCGGCAATCACCGGGCAGAGCGATATGGCAGGGCCTTCGAGATCGTTGCGCCCTTCCCTTGCGATCCGGCTCGCGGGGCCTTCCGGCAATGCGCCGCGATCCTCACCGCCCCCGACACTGGCCCACGCCTTGAACACCGGCCCGGTCGAGAGCGGCACGCGCGGGTTGACCAGCAGCACCGGGGTCCCAGCGAGGTCGTCTTCCACCTCGACTTGCTCGGTGCCGGTGCCAAGGCCGATATGGGTACGATTGAGGACGCAAGCGGGCACATCCGCGCCAAGTTTTGCCGCCCTCGCCTGCCAGCCGTCCGGCAGGCCATGCAGAGCCTCGACGATCCGGAACACCGCGCCTGCATCCGCCGATCCACCGCCGAGACCAGCCGCGACGGGAAGGTTCTTCTCCAGTGTCACCGCGAGGCCCTGCGGACGCGGGAGCGCGGTGAGCGCCTTGGCCACAAGGTTGTCGAACGGATTGTCCAGCCCGCCCGCAAACTCGCCGAGCGTGGTGACGCTGTCCTGCGCGTCAGGCGAGGCGCTCAGCACATCGCCCGCATCGACGAAGGCGAACAAGGTTTCAAGTTCGTGATACCCGTCCTCTCGCCGACTGCGAACATGCAGCGCGAGGTTGATCTTGGCGTAGGCGGTTTCGATCAAAGTCACACTTTACCCGGCTCGATGCCAAACTGACGCTCCAGCGCCGACTTGCTCAAGTCGGTGGTCCTCGAACCCAGAAACTTGGCTTCTCTACCTATGGGAAGCCCGTCAGTCGTAACGATCCTGACGTCAAAATCCCGCCCGGGATACGCGTTCTTCAGCGCACGAATGAGCTGTGTCCTGAACTGAGGAGTCCGAGCATCCACGCGCCGATCACATATTCGGATAGTTCGGCCCGCCGCCGCCTTCCGGCGTGACCCAGTTGATGTTCTGATTGGGGTCCTTGATGTCGCAGGTCTTGCAGTGGACGCAGTTTTGCGAATTGATCTGGAACTTGGGCTCGCCGGACTTCTCATCGACCAGCCATTCATAGACCCCCGCCGGGCAGTACCGCGCCGAAGGCCCGCCGTAGACCGCCAGCTCGCTTTCCTTCTGAAGCTCGAGATCCTTTACCTGCAGGTGGCAGGGCTGATCCTCGGCATGATTGGTGTAGCTGTAGGCGACGTTGGTCAGCTTATCGAAGGTGATCACGCCATCGGGCTTGGGATAGGCGATCTTCTTGTAGAGATCGGCGCGGCCTGTGTAGGTGTAATCCTTCTTGTGCTTCATCGTGATCGGAAGGCCGATCTTGAGTGTGCGCATCCACATATCGACGCCAGCGAGCACCGTGCCGATGTCGGCGCCGTATTTGGCAACCGCGGGCTGCGCGTTTTGCACCTTCTTCAATTCGTCCGCGATCCAGCTTGAGCGCACCGCTGCGTCATAATCGGACAATTCGGTTTTTTCATGACCTGCCGCCACAGCCGCCGCGATGCTTTCGGCCGCCAGCATCCCGCTTTTCATCGCAGTGTGGCTGCCCTTGATCCGGGGCACATTCACAAAGCCCGCCGCGCAGCCGATCAGAGCGCCGCCAGGGAAGGCGAGCTTGGGCACGGACTGCCAGCCGCCCTCGTTGATCGCGCGCGCGCCGTAGCTGACGCGCTTGCCGCCCTCGAGATATTCGCGGATCGCGGGGTGCTGTTTCCAGCGCTGGAATTCCTGATAAGGCGAGACCCAGGGATTCTTGTAATCGAGCGCGGTCACGAAGCCCAAAGCCACCTGACCATTGGCCTGATGGTACAGGAAGCCCCCGCCCCAGCTGTCGCTTTCGGTCAGCGGCCAGCCCTGCGTGTGGATCACACGGCCCGGCTTGTGCTTCGCCGGATCAATGTCCCACAATTCCTTGATGCCAAGGCCATAGACCTGCGGCTGGCAGTTCGCTTCGAGATCGAAGCGCGCCTTCATCCGCTTGGTCAGGTTGCCGCGCGCGCCTTCGGCAAACAGCGTGTACTTGGCGTGGATTTCCATGCCGGGCTGATATTCGCCCTTGTGGCTGCCATCGGCGGCAACGCCCATGTCCTGCGTGATGACGCCCGCCACGCGGCCGTCCTCGTCGATCATCACGTCGGCGGCCGGGAAGCCGGGGAACACCATCACGCCCAGCCCTTCGGCCTGTTCGGCCAGCCAGCGCGTGAGATTGCCGAGCGAACCGGTGTAGCAGCCGTGGTTGCCCATCAGCGGCGGCATCAGCGCGTGGGGCAGCGATGTCTTCCCGCCTTTCGACAAGACCCAGTGCCAGTTATCGGTCACGGGCGTTTCGGCCATCGGGCACTTCATGTCGCGCCATTCGGGCAGCAATTCATCCAGCGACCGGGGATCGACCACCGCGCCCGACAGGATGTGCGCCCCGATCTCGGAGCCTTTTTCCAGCACGATCACTTCCAGCTCGGCATTGATCTGCTTGAGCCGGATTGCCGCTGCAAGGCCCGCCACCCCGCCGCCGACAATCACGACATCGCAGGGCATTGATTCACGTTCGCTCATCGAAGCTTTCCTGATCCTTGTTGGTCTGGCGCGAAGACCGCACAGTCTGACGTTTTCGTTGACTATCCACTTGATAACACCACCGTGGACAGTCAAGGCCTGCGTTGGATAGCATGACCCCACAATGAGCGAGCCCGACCTTTCCCTAGCACGCGAATGTACAGCCGCGCTTGCCTGGTGGCAGGCGGCCGGGGTCGACTATGATTACGCCGATGACGCTACGGCGTGGTTGGCCGAGCCACCCGCAGCCTTGTCCGCGCAAGACTCCCGCAAGCCCGCGTCTTCTGGCTTGGAGTCGCAAAACGAGGCCAGCCAAGCCGGCGAAACATCGGGCGTGCGCGCTGCGCCAGTTTCTCTATCGCAGCCCGCTGCACCTGTGCGCCATGACTATCTGGGCGAATCGCCGCCGCGCGATCTAGCGGCGTTTCGGGACTGGTGGATGACGGCGCCGGGTATCGACACCGCGCGCGCCTTTCCACGGATCGCTCCGCGCGGGCAAGAAGCTGCCGCGCTCATGATCCTGGTGCCGCAGCCTGAAGAGGCCGACCGCGATGCGCTGCTTTCCGGCGCGCAAGGACGCCTGCTCGCCAATATTCTGGCGGCAACGGGGCTGGACGAAAGCGCCGTCTACCTCGCCTCGGCCCTGCCCTGTCATACGCCGATGGCCGACCTTGCCGCTCTGGCGGCAGGCGGCATGGACCGCGTTACCGCGCATCACATCGCGCTCGTGCGCCCGGCGCGGTTGCTGGCGTTTGGTACTGGCCTTGGCCCGATGCTCGGCGCAGCTCTCGATCATTCTTTACGTGAAATCAACCATCCCGGTGGCAAGGTTCCGGTTATCGTGAGCGAAACACTCGATGCTTTGCTGGAAATGCCACGGCTCAAGGCCCGGTTTTGGAAGAGATGGATGGAATGGTCGCCCCCCTTATGAAGTCCCGTTTGAAACTGCTGTCTGCCATGGTGTTTGTCACCGCAGCCGTGCCTGCCCCGGTCGCCGCGCAATCGAGCGACCTTGTGGCGCGGTGGAATGGGGCGGTGCCCGAAGGCTCTGCCCTAGCCCCGGTTCTGGGCAGCGAGGAACGCGCCCATTACCGCCAGCTATTTGCTGCGATTGACGGCGAGCAGTGGGATGTGGTCGAAAATCTCCTTGCCCAGCGCCCCGATGGCGTGCTGACACAGGCCGCGCGCGCCGAATATTACACCCATGCCAACAGCCCGAAGATTGCGGCTGAACAAATTTCCGGGTGGTTTGCCGCCGGGACCGATCTGCCCAAAGCTGAACAACTGGCCCGGATGGGTGCCAAGCGCGGTGTTGCATACATTCCCCCGCTGCCCACCGAACAGGGCTTTGCACGCCAACCCTATGCGCCCAAGCGCATCCTGCCCCGGTCCGTGACGGACGGCACGATGCCCAGCACCACAGCCGAGCTGATCCTGGGCGCGATCAAGGCGGATAACCCGTTCGAAGCCCAGCGCCTGCTGGCCGAGATTGATCCCATGCTTTCCAGCGATGCACGCGCCGAATGGCGCGAACGAGTCGCGTGGAGCTACTACATCGAAAACAATGATGCTTCCGCTCTGGAACTGGCGCGCACGGTTGCCCAAGGGACCGGCGCGTGGGTTGCGGAAGGCGCCTGGGTCGAAGGGCTTGCGGCATGGCGGATGGGCTATTGCCAGCTTGCCGCCGAAGCCTTTGCCCGGGTCGCCAGCGGCGCATCCAACGTCGAATTGTCCGCCGCCGGGCATTACTGGGCGCATCGCGCGCTGGTGCGGTGCCGGGAACCCCAGCAGGCGCAGCTTCACCTTTCGGCAGCCGCGCAGCTGGATGAAACGCTGTACGGAATGCTGGCCGCCGATCAGCTCGGTGCCGAATTGCCCGCACACGCGCCGCCGCCGCCGTTCAGCCGCGATGACTGGGCACAAGTGGCGCAGCGACCCAATGTCCGCGTTGCCGTTGCCCTTGCAGAAATCGGCCGCCCTTCGCTTGCCGATGACGTGCTCAGGCATGAAGCGCGGATCGGCCCCGCCTATCAGTTCGGTGCCCTGTCCCGGCTCGCGCGGGAAATGGGGCTGCCCGCGACCCAGCTGTTCATGGCGCACAACGCGCCCTACGGCACCAGCAGTGATCCTGCGCTGCGCTTTCCGGTGGCGCATTGGCAGCCGGTGGGCGGCTGGCAGGTCGATCCCGCGCTCGCCTTTGCCCATGCCTTGCAGGAATCAAACTTTCGCGCCTCTGCCGTCAGCCCGGCCAATGCCCGCGGCCTGATGCAGATCACCCCGATCACCGTGCGCGAACACGCCCCGCGGCTCAATATGAGCGCGTCTTATGTCAATCTGGACGATCCGCAGGTGAACCTCGCCTTCGGACAGCGCAATCTGGAGATGCTGCGCGATTCCGCGGCGACCGGGGGCACGCTGCCCAAGATCATGGCGGCCTACAACGCTGGCCTCACCCCGGTTCAACGCTGGAACACCGAGATCAACGATCAGAACGATCCGCTGCTGTGGATGGAATCGATTCCCTACTGGGAGACCCGCGGCTATGTCGCGATCGTGATGCGCAATTACTGGATGTATGAGCGCGCCGCGGGCGCAACCTCCCCCAGCCGCCGCGCGCTGGCACAAGGGCGCTGGCCGGAGTTTCCGCGTGCGGCAACCACCCGCTCGGCACGGTTGGAGAAGTAAGGGAGCGCATGCCTGTGGCGATTGACGAAAACCTGGTTTTCAAGCCAATCAACATCGGCGTCCTGACCGTATCGGACACGCGCACGCCGGCGACTGACACCTCGGGCAGCGTTCTGGTGGCCCGCGTGACCGCCGCGGGGCACCGTCTGGCGGCCCGTTTAATCGTCAAGGATGATGCGGAAACGCTTGCCGCACAGTTCGAGGCGTGGATTGACGATCCCGCCATTGACGCTGTGGTCAGCACCGGAGGCACCGGGCTTACAGGCCGCGATGTGACGCCCGAAGCGTTGGCGATGATCGCAGATGCCCGTGCCATCCCCGGCTTTGGCGAGCTGTTCCGTTGGCTTAGCTTCCAGACCATCGGCACCAGCACCGTGCAGTCGCGCGCCTGCGCGGTGGTGGCACGCGGCACTTATATTTTCGCGCTGCCCGGATCGAATGGCGCGGTGAAGGATGGCTGGGACGGCATTCTTGCCGAACAGCTCGATAGCCGCAATCGCCCCTGCAATTTCGTGGACCTGATGCCGCGGCTGCGCGAGGTGTGATTTTGGGTTATGCCAGACCCATTCTAGACCCTTCTTAGACCCCCTCTCGCCCGCTTTTGATCAGGCCTTGCCAAGGGTTGCCGAAGCGGCGTTTGTTCCGTAAATGTTCCACGTGAAACATTTGCCGATCAAAGGACGCGGCGCGCAGTCAGACGCGGTGCCTACCCGCTTTGGCCTCGCCGCACGCGAGGTTGACGGGGACTGGCGCGATCATGTCGAGGCGCTGGCCAAAGAAGACGGGGGCCCGCCTGTCAAACTGCGCACCACGGTGATGCAAGAGCGGCCCAAGTCGATCCTCACCTTCAACCAGTCACCCGACGTGCCGTTTGACCGTTCGATCAACGCCTATCGCGGGTGCGAACATGGCTGCGTCTATTGCTTCGCCCGGCCGACCCACGCCTATCACGACCTGTCGCCAGGATTGGATTTCGAAACCAAACTGTTTGCCAAACCCGATGCTGCGGCGCTGTTGCGCAAGACACTGGCGAAGCGGGGTTATACGCCCAAGCCGATCGCGCTTGGCACCAACACCGATCCCTATCAGCCGATCGAGCGAGATTATCGGATCACCCGTGGAATTCTCGAAGTGTGCCTCGAAACGCGTCACCCTGTCACCATCACCACCAAGTCGGACCGGGTGCTGGACAACGCTGATCTGTTGGCGGAAATGGCGCGCCAGAATCTGGTGGCGGTGGCGATCTCTGTAACCAGCCTCGATCCGGTGCTGTCGAGCAAGCTCGAACCGCGCTGCGCGGCGCCTGCCAAGCGGATTGCAGCCTTGGGCAAGCTGCTGGAGCTCGGCGTGCCGGTGCACTGTTCGATTTCGCCGATCATCCCGGCAATCACCGACGAATTCATCGAAGGCATTGTGGCTGAAGTCGGGGCTTTGGGCGTGCCCAGCATAAACTGGATACCCTTGCGCCTCCCCCACGAAGTCGCGCCGCTGTTCCGCGAATGGCTCGCCGTTCACTATCCCGAGCGCGCTGGCAAGGTGATGAGCATCGTGCGCGCAATGCGGGGCGGGCGGGACAATGATCCCAATTTCCACAGCCGCTTCAACCCCAAAGGCGTATGGGCCGATCTGATCCGAGCGCGCTTCACGCTGGCGTGCAAGCAGGCAGGGATTGGGAAAGCGCGGTTCGAACTGGATAGCTCGCGGTTCAGGGCGCCAGAGGTGGGCGGGCAGATGCGGCTGCTTTGGGACTAACGCCCTCGCAATAGCTGCCGCCGCTTTGCCATTGTCCACCCGCATCGAGGCAGGCGTCGACCAGGTTCATCTCCTGCAACTACCACCCGGCGCTGATGCCGAATAAGAGCCCGGCCAGCAACATCAGGGCGTCACGCTTGTTCACCTTCGGAGTACTCCGCCACGTCGCGATACAGCAGCAGATTGGGCATGTTGATCGGCAACCCGCGCGGGATCCTTCCAAGCCTGAAGGTTCGCCAAGGATGGCTCAATATAGGTTTCACAAGTCATGCGGCGGCGTCTTTCGTTAGATCACATTGCATATAGACGGTATCAAGCCTCCGTCCGAGCTTGAAGCCGACATTGCGCATCCGGCCCGCGTGGACAAAGCCGCTCTTCGCATGCAGTGCGACCGAGCCCGGCTCGCCGCCGCCGATCACTGCGATCATCTGCTCGAAGCCGCTGGCCCGTGCTGCCCCGATCAGCGCCGCGAGCAACGCTGTCCCGATTCCGCCGCCGCGGGTATCATCGGCGACATAGATGCTGTTCTCGCAGGTTCGCGCATAAGCCGCGCGGTCGCGGAATTGGGCGGCGTAGCAATAGCCAAGCGTGGCCCTTTGGCGCTCAGCCACAAGAAACGGCCAGCCGCGCACCGTAACTGCCGCAATCCTTTCAGCCCACGCCACTGCATCGGGCGCAGTCGTGTCGAAGGTTGCTGTGCTGTGTGCGACGTGGAAGGCGTAAATGTCGCACACGGCCTGCGCGTCCTGCTCGCGCGCAGGCCGGATTGTCAGATCAACCAAGCGTGTAGTCCGCAAAGCGATCCCGCAGATCCTTCTTGCTGATCTTGCCGGTCGCAGTGTGGGGGATGTCGTCAACAAACTCGACCGCATCGGGCAGCCACCACTTGGCGACAATCGGCTTGAGGTGTTCGATCACATCATCCGCCGTAAGATCAGTCCCCTCCTTCTTCACCACAAACAAAACCGGGCGCTCGTCCCACTTGGGGTGTGTGATGCCGATGCAGGCGGCCTCTGCGACGCCGGGATGACCACAGGCGGCGTTTTCGAGCTCGACCGAGCTGATCCATTCGCCGCCGGACTTGATCACGTCCTTGGTGCGATCGGTCAGCTGCAGCGTACCATCAGGGTGCAGAATGCCAACGTCGCCGGTATCGAACCAGCCGTCATTGCCCACCGCGTCCTTTTCCGCCTTGAAATACCGCTTGATCACCCACGGCCCGCGGATCTGCAGCGCGCCCGAGGTTTTTCCATCGCGCGGCAGCTCGGTCGTCATGTCGTCCAGATCGACCGTGCGCAGCTGCACGCCGAAAATCGGACGGCCCTGCATCGCGGTCTTTTCGATCTTCTGCTCCATGGTCAGCGTGTCCCAATCCCACGTCGGCCCGCCAACGGTTCCGATGGGCGACGTTTCGGTCATGCCCCAGGCGTGCTGGACGCGGGTGCCGTTCCTGAGCAGGCGTTCGATCATGAACTTGGGCGCCGCCGACCCGCCAATGGTCGCCGCCTTCAGGGGTGGCAGGTCAAGGCCCTCACGATCACAATACTGGAAGTGCGCAAGCCAGACGGTGGGAACGCCCGCGCTATCGGTCACGCCTTCGCGCAGCATCAGATCGTGCAGCACCGCCGGATCATTGACTGCTGAAAACACGAACTTGATGCCCGCCATCGCGCCGGCATAGGGCAAGCCCCAACTTGCTGCGTGGAACATCGGCACCACCGGCAGCATCAAGGACGCCGCGCTGAAATTGAAGCTGGCCGGTTGCAGCCCCGCGATGGCGTGCAGCACGGTCGAGCGGTGCTCATATTGCACGCCCTTGGGATTACCGGTGGTCCCGCTGGTGTAGCAGATCATGCAAGGATCGGTTTCCGGACCTGTGACCCATTCGAAATCGCCATCTTCGGCGCCAATCCAGTCTTCGAAAGCTGGCGAATGCGCGCCCGAATCGTAGCAGATGTAATGTTCAACCATTGGCCAACGGTCGCGCATCCGATCAACGATCGGCTGAAACGCTGCATCGTAGCACAGCACGCGGTCTTCCGCGTGATTGACGATATATTCGAGCTGGTCGTCAAACAGGCGCGGATTCACGGTGTGAAGCACCCCGCCCATCCCTGCCACACCGTACCAGCTGACCAGATGGCGCGCGTGGTTCATCGCCAGGCTGGCGACCTTGTCGCCCGGCTTGATGCCCAGCCGCTGAAGCGCTTGGGCCATCTTTAGCGCATCACGGCGAACCCCTGCCCAGTCAGTGCGGGTTTCACTGCCGTCCGCCCAGCGGCTAACAATCTCGCGGGTCGGCGCTTCGCGCGCCGCATGATCGATTACAGCGGTTACCCGCATGGTCCATTCCTGCATTGCTCCGTGCTTGGTTCCGCTCATGTTGCATTTCTCCCAAAATGTTAGCGTCTTAATCTTGCGCTCTACGGTGGCTTAACCGCTAACGTCGCCGGCTTCTTTGTCCATAATTCCCTTCATCGCAATATTTACACGGCCTGCCGCATGGCATTGAACATTACGCTGTCAAATCACTCTCCCCCTTTGCCACGGGCCGGAACAGCCTGACCCGTAGGCGTGTCGCTTGCTCAGGCTGCGATCACGAAATTGCATTTGAAGGAAAATAAAATGAAAAAAACAGCAATTCTTCTCTTGGGGGCTGCGACGATCATCGCTGTGCCCGCCAACGCACGCGACGGCCAAGCTTACATCGGCATCGAAGGCGGCATGACCTTCCCGAATGACAACCAGATCGACGTTAACGGCGTTGAAGAACAAATCTTCATCGACAACAAGAATGGCTGGGAAGCCGGCGCTGTCTTCGGTTACGATTTTGGCGCATTTCGCCTTGAAGCCGAAGGTGCCTATAAGCAGTTCGGCGTGAAGACCGTCAATGCACCGATCGTTGGCATCCCCCTTGCCACCGGCGTGAGCGTCCCCGGTTTCTACGATGACATCGGCGGCAACATCGATATCGCCAGCGGCATGGTCAATGCGCTGTTCGACATCGGCGGGAATGATGGCATTGGCTTCAGCGCCGGTGGCGGTGTTGGTTATGCCATCTATGATGCTAACCTGACTGCAAACAACGCCGGTCCGGGCATTGTCATCGACAAGGATGGCGGCCTTGCCTACCAGGCCATCGCACAAGCGCGTCTGCCGCTCAGCGAAAACGTCGATTTCGGCGTCAAGTATCGCTATTTCGTGATCGACAAGCTGTCGCTCGTGAATTCGCAGGGCAACCTTTACCAGGACAACTTTGAAACCCACTCGGTTCTGGCAACCTTGACCTACAACTTCGGTGCCCCCGCACAGCCGGCACCGCCGCCGCCGCCGCCGGCTGCTGCTCCCCCGCCGCCCCCGCCGCCGGTTGCTGCTCCGCCGCCGCCGCCGCGTCCGGCCTGCAACACCGGTCCGTACATCGTGTTCTTCGACTTTGATCGTTCGGACATCTCGGCGGAAGCCTCCACCATCCTCAACAACGCAGTCACTGCCTATGCCAATTGCGGCATGGCACGCGTGATGTTGGCCGGGCACACCGATACGTCGGGCAGCGCGAAGTACAACATGGGCCTCGCCCAGCGTCGTAACGAAGCCGTTCGCAGCTACATGACCGGCCGCGGCGTGCCTTCGGGCCAGATTTCGGGCGAAGCGTTTGGTGAAAGCCAGCCGCGCGTTCCGACCGCCGACGGCGTGCGTGAAGCACAGAACCGCCGCGTCGAAGTGACCTACGGTCCGGGTTCGGGCATGTAATCGTCACAAGACTTGACGGTCTGACGACTAAGCGAGGGGGCGGAGCAATCCGCCCCCTTTTTGCTTGGGCGCTGTTTGGCCGTACGCTGTCAGGCCACCAATCGCAAGTTGCTGCGCTTCTTCAATGGCACCAACGCGACCTGGCCAATGCCGTCGACTGCGGCGAGACGTTCGGCCAGTTCGCCGTTGAGAACGAAATTTGATCCGAGCCGCACGTCCACTTCGCCTTCATCAGCGAGCATCAAGCGCACCACGACTTCGCCTGTACCCGTAGGGCGCTCGCCTTTTGCGGCCTGGAGTTCAATCTGGAGTTCGCGCAAGGCCGCGACCGAAGCGATTTCCGCCGTCAATTCCATCGCCGTCGCCCCGCTCACCGCCGCCAGCGGACGGGCACCGCGCACGGTCAACCGAGGCGGTTCGTCCGGGCTTGGCGAATCCAGTTCAACCGTCAGCAGCAGGCATTCTCCATCAGCGGCCCAGCGTTCAAATTGCGGCACCAGTGTCTCTTCAAAGCAAGCGGCGGAGAATTGACCGGAGGAATCAGAAAAATCGGCCCGCACGAAGGTTCCGCCCTTGCGCGTGCGCGCCTTGGTGATTCCCTCAACCAGCACAGCCATGACCGCCGATCCGCGCCCACCGGCTGGTCCGCCCGCTTCCATCAGGCTCTGGTACGTACGCGCGCCATTTGCTGACGCGGCATCACGATATTGGTGCACCGGATGCGCCGAGAAATAGAACCCGAAGTTTTCGCGTTCCTTGGCCATCCGGTCGGTGCGCGACCATGGCTCACACGCTTGCAACCGCAGGTCTTCCGCAGGCCCTGCGTCACCGCCGAACAGCGCCGCTTGCCCGCTTGACCGTTCACGGGCCGCCGCGTCGGCCACCGCCATCAGCAGATCAGCATTCGCAAGCAGCACAGCACGGTTCGGCTCCAGCGTATCAAAAGCGCCCGCGCAGATCAGACCTTCCAACTGGCGGCGGTTCATGGTGCCCTGCGGCACCCGCTCGAACAGATCCTTGAGGCTGGCAAACGGCCCGCTCGCCTGCCGCTCAGCAACAATGGCCTCCATCGCCTTTTCACCGACATTGCGAATCCCGGCGAGAGCGTAGCGCACACCATAGCCGTGATCAGTCTGTTCAACCGTGAACTCGGCCTCGCTCGCTACGATGCACGGCGCCAGCACTTCGACACCGCCCTGACCATTGGGATACCGCCGTGCATCGTCGACAAAGACGTTGAGTTTTTCGGACTGGTGCATGTCAAAGCACATCGACGCGGCGTAGAATTCCTCGGGGTAATGCGCCTTCAGCCATGCGGTCTGGTAGGCGAGGAGCGCGTAAGCCGCCGCGTGCGATTTGTTGAAACCGTAGCCTGCAAATTTGTCGATCAGGTCGAACAATTCATTGGCGCGCTTGGCCTCGATGCCGGAATTGGTCTTGCAGCCATCGCAGAAACGCCCGCGCTGGGCGTCCATTTCGGCCTGCACCTTCTTGCCCATGGCGCGGCGCAGCAAGTCTGCATCCCCAAGCGAATACCCCGCCAGCACCTGGGCTGCCTGCATCACCTGTTCCTGATAGACAAAAATGCCGTAAGTTTCAGCGAGGATGCCTTCGAGCTTTTCGTGCGGATATTCGATCGGCACCACACCCGCCTTGCGCTGACCGAACAGGGGAATGTTGTCCATCGGGCCGGGACGGTAAAGCGAAACGAGCGCGATAATGTCGCCAAAGTTCGTGGGCTTCACCGCTTTGAGCGTGCGGCGCATCCCTTCGGATTCCAGCTGGAACACGCCGACGGTATTGCCGGTCTGCATCAGGTTATAAACCTGCGCATCGTCCAGCGGCAGCGCGCCCAGATCAATCGTGATCCCGCGCGCTTCCAGCAGATCGACCGCCTTACGCAGCACCGACAGCGTCTTCAGGCCAAGAAAATCGAACTTCACCAGGCCGCTTGACTCGACATATTTCATGTCGAACTGCGTCACCGGCATGTCCGATCGCGGATCGCGATACAGCGGCACCAATTGCGCCAACGGCCGGTCACCGATCACCACGCCCGCCGCGTGGGTGGAGGAATTGCGCGGCAGGCCTTCCAATTGCATCGCCAAATCGACGAGGCGCTTCACATCCTTGTCGTTATCATATTCCCGGCGGAAATCCGCTGCGCCATTCAGCGCGCGCGGAAGCGGCCAAGGGTCGGTCGGGTGGTTGGGTATCATCTTGCACAGCCGGTCAACCTGACCGTAGCTCATCTGCAAAATGCGCCCGCAATCGCGCAACACCGCGCGGGCCTTCAGCTTGCCGAAGGTGATGATCTGCGCGACGTGGTCGGTGCCATACTTGGCCTGCACATAGCGGATCACTTCGCCCCGCCGGGTTTCGCAGAAGTCGATATCGAAATCGGGCATCGACACACGTTCAGGGTTGAGGAACCGTTCAAACAGCAGCCCCAGCTTGATCGGATCAAGATCGGTAATGGTGAGCGCCCAGGCGACCACCGAACCCGCACCAGAGCCGCGCCCCGGCCCCACCGGAATGCCCTGTTCCTTGGCCCACTTAATGAAGTCGGCCACGATCAGGAAGTAGCCGGGAAAGCCCATGCCGGCGATAACGTCGATCTCGAACTCCAGCCGATCAAAATAGACCTTGCGCTCATCATCCGAAAGATCGGGATAGGCTGCCAGACGGGCTTCCAGTCCGCTGCGCGAATCCGACGCCAGCATCTGCGCCTCGCCCGATAGATCACCGGCAAGGCTGGGCAGGATCGGCTTGCGATAAGGCGGCGCGAAGGCGCAACGCTGGGCGATCACCAGCGTGTTGGCGGTTGTCTCAGGCAAATCAGCAAAGGCCTCCGCCATCATGCTGGCCGATTTGACGAAGGCTTGCGGGTTTGAACGCGGGCGATCATCCGCGTCAATCTGAGTCGAATTGGCAATGCACAGCATCGCGTCATGCGCCTTGTGCATATGCGGTTCGGCAAAATTGGCAGGATTGGTCGCGACCAGCGGCCAGTCGCGCACATAGGCGAGATCGATCAAAGCCTGTTCGGCCTGCTCGCAAACAGAATCGCCGTGACGTGCAAGTTCGACGTAGAGACGACCGGGGAACAATGCTTCCAAACGATCAGCAAGGCGCATTGCGGCGTCATGCTGCCCTTCGGCGAGCAACCGCGTCAGCCCACCTTCATTCGCACCGGTCAGCGCGATCAGACCAGCGGTGCGGCCTTCCAGATCGGCGAGCGTGACATGCGGCTCGCGTTCCAGCGGGCGATCAAGGTGCGCGGACGAGACAAGGTGGCACAGATTGTCGTAACCCGCATCATCTTGCGCAAACAGCGGCAGGTAATCGACGGTGCCGCGCTCACCATCCCGAACCACGCCCAGAAGTGCGCCAATAATCGGTTGGACGCCTTCGCTTTTGCAGGCAGCGGCAAAGGGCATGATGCCGTAAAGCCCGTTGCGGTCACAGATCGCGATGGCGGGGTAGCCGCGCTCTTTTGCAAGTTTGGCGATGTCCTTGGGATCAATCGCGCCTTCCAGCATCGAAAAAGATGACAGCACGCGCAGCGGAACGAAGGGAGCAAAAGGCATAACGTCAATATGCGGGTCAGCCGCGGATTCGCCAAGCGCTCACGCTGCGCTTTTCCGGCATATCGTCGCGCAAGGCGGCGGTCCGAAATGCCGAGCCTCGCTTTACAAAAGCGCTTCGATATCTCTGGCGATCCGATCGGGCGCATCGGTCGGACCGTAGCGCTTCACCACCTTGCCATCACGGCCAATCAAGAACTTGGTGAAGTTCCACTTGATCGAGGTCGACCCCATCAGCCCCTTGGCCGAGGTTTTCAGCCAATCGTAAAGTGGCGAAGCTTGGGTGCCGTTGACGTCCACCTTGGCCATCAACGGGAAGGTCACGCCGAAATTGACCTTGCAGAACTCGGCAATCTCATCGGCATTGCCCGGTTCCTGCCCACCAAACTGGTTGCAGGGAAAGCCCAGCACTTCAAAACCGCGATCTTTGTATTGCTGATGAAGCTTCTCCAGCCCGTCATATTGCGGTGTGAAACCGCATTTGCTGGCGGTGTTGACCACCAGCAACACAGTGCCGAGCTTGTCTTTCAGATCAAGCGCCTGGCCGCGATTGGTGGTGACGGTGAAATCGGCAATCGTGGTCATGAGCCCCCCTGTGGCTGTTCAGTTCAACCGGGATGTTGTGGCGGGAAATCAGGGTGGGAGGCAAGCTCCATCGCTTCTTGTGCGCTATATTCGCGGTCTCCGGCCTTGGCGATGACGTAGCCCTGGCGCACCTTGTCGGGCAAGGCGGCCAAGTGCCGGACCATGTCCGCAAACGACCCGCGCAAAAGCGGCGTGCCGCCGCCCGGAATCAGAGACGGCTGACCCGTCGGAAGAATTGACGCACGGTCTTGCCAGGCAAGTTCGCCCGATGGGGTGGTATCGCCCTGAAATGTGCTGGGATGATCTGTCATGGAAATGGACTCCTTCACGCGGACGTAAGCGGCAACACACGGCGAAGGTTCCGTTTTACGTCAGCACGCCTTCCTTGAGCCGGACGACGCGGTCCATCTTCGCGGCGAGACGTTCATTATGCGTCGCCACCAGCGCCGCGCTGCCCTCGCCCCGCACCAAGGCGAGAAACTCAGAGAGCACGTTATCAGCGGTGGCTTCGTCGAGATTGCCGGTGGGCTCGTCCGCCAGCACCAGTGTGGGCCGGTTGGCCAGTGCGCGGGCCACAGCTACGCGCTGCTGCTCTCCGCCTGAAAGTTGGCTGGGCCGGTGGGTCAGGCGCGCACCCAAGCCGAGGCTGGTCAACAGACTATCGGCCCGCGTTTCGGCATCAATGCGAGGCACGCCGCGGATCATCTGCGGCATCACCACGTTTTCGCGGGCGTTGAAATCGGGCAGCAGGTGGTGGAATTGATAAACGAAGCCCAGATGGTCCCGCCGAAGCTGCGTGCGCTCGTCCCCAGCCAGCGCCTCGGCCTGCTGTCCTGCGATGCTGATCGACCCTTCGAAACCGCCTTCCAACAGGCCCACGGCTTGCAACATGGTCGATTTGCCCGAACCCGATGGCCCCAGTAGCGCCACGATTTCACCGGGCATGATGTCCAGATCGACCCCGCGCAGCACTTCGATCCGCTGTCCGCCCTGTTCGAAGGCGCGCTTCAAACCGCTCAGGCGCACGATCGGCGCGCCGGGAACCAGGCCGCTATTCATAACGCAGCACCTGCACAGGATCGGTGTTCGCTGCCTTGAGCGCAGGGTAAAGCGTCGCCAGGAAGCTCATGGTCAGCGCAAGCGCGACGATGCCAAGCACTTCCCACGGATCGGTGCGCGACGGCAGTGTTGAAAGGAAGCGCACCTGTGGATCCCAGATTTCCTGACCTGTGGCATAGGCAATGAAATCGACGATCGGCTCACGGAAGAACAGCACGATCGCGCCCAGCAGCAGCCCGGCGGCTGTGCCTATGGCGCCGACCGTGGTGCCGGTGGTGACGAAGATCTTGAGGAGCGACCGGCGCGTTGCGCCCATGGTGCGCATGATCGCGATGTCGCGAGTCTTGGCGCGCACCAGCATAACGAGGCTCGACAGAATGTTGAATGCTGCCACCAGCACCATGAAACTCAGCGCGAAGAACATTGCGACCCGTTCCACCTGCAAAGCCTCAAACAACGCCGAGTTCATCGCCTTCCAATCGGAAATCAGCGCCCGGCCCGTCAGTCGCTCGGCAACGGGCTTGAGGATTTCGCCCACCTTGTCCGGATCGTCCACAGTGACTTCGATCTGCGCTACCGAATCGCCCATCAGCAACAGCGACTGCGCGTCCTTCAGCGGCAGCATCACGAATTTTTCGTCGAAGGTGTAAATGCCGACCTCGAAGATCACGCCTACCTCGTAAGGGAGCTGCCGGATCGTAGTGCCGAACGGTGTCGAGCGCCCCTGGGGGTTGATAATGGTGATGCTGTCGCCCACGCGGATGCCGAGGTTTTGTGCCAACCGGCTGCCGATAGCGACCCGCTCAGATCCGTCTTGAAGCGTGCCGATATCGCCGAGGATGACCTTTTCGCCGAGCGCCGCAATATCCTCGTCGGACTGGCCGCGCAGGAAGATGGCTTCCACCCGGCCGTCATAGCTGACCAGCAAGGGCCGCTCGATCATTGGGGAGGCTTTGACCACGCCCGGCGTGCGTTCGATATCCGCGATGACGCTCTGCCAGTTATTGAGCTTGCCATCATAACCCTGCACAACTGCATGGCCGTTGAGCCCAACGATCTTGTCGAGCAGTTCGCCGCGAAAGCCGTTCATCACGCTCATCACGATCACCAGCATCGCCACCGAGAGCATGACAACGCCGACCGAAATTCCGGCCACCAGCGCAATAAACGCCTCGCCCTTTCCAGGCCAGAGGTAGCGTTTGGCGATCATCCATTCGAAAGGGGAGAGCATGGGTGGTGAGGGTTGCCCGTTGGTTGCTGAACGCTGCCTGTAGTGCGCGCAAGGCCACCGGGCAATCCCTGCCGATCAACCCTGGTCAGGCTTGGCGGGTGCATCCTTGTCACAAGCCGGTCGGCAAAAAGGCGGGCATGCCCGGGCGGCTTTCCCTTGTAATTGATCCGTCACATCGCCATTGGGACACTGCGCAGCGGCGGGATTGCACGCGGACAGGTCTGGTGATGCCGATGACACCCCTCAATATGACTCACCCCTTCCTTGATGCGGATGGCGACAAGCTGCGCGAGGAATGCGGGATTTTCGGCGTGATCCGCGCCAATGATGCCGCCGCGACGGCGGCGCTGGGACTGCACGCGCTTCAGCATCGCGGCCAGGAAGCGGCCGGAATTGTCAGCTACGACGGCCAAGAATTCTTCGCGAGCCGCGGGCTTGGCCATGTTGCCGAAAATTTCTCGTCCTCCCAAGCCATCGCAGCGCTCCCCGGTCACATGGCCGCAGGCCATGTCCGGTATTCGACGACGGGTGGATCGGGTCTGCGGAACGTGCAACCCCTCTATGCCGAACTCGCCAGCGGTGGTTTTGCCGTTTCGCATAATGGCAACATTTCGAACGCTGGCACGCTGCGCACCGATTTGGTGAATAAGGGGTCAATTTTCCAATCGACCTCCGACACCGAAGTGATCATTCACCTTGTCGCCACAAGCCGGTATCCCACGATTGCCGATCGGCTGGTCGATGCACTGCGCCTGGTCGAAGGCGCCTATGCCCTGATCGTGATGACGCGTGAGGGCATGATCGCTTGCCGTGATCCGCTGGGTATCCGCCCATTGGTGATGGGCCGCATGGGTGACGCTATCCTGTTCGCCTCGGAAACGGTCGCCTTTGATGTAGTCGGCGCCGAAGTCATCCGAGAAGTGGATCCGGGCGAATTGGTAATGGTCGATTTCGCAGGCGAGGTTCGCTCGATCCGCCCCTTCGGCAGCCCCTCCCCGCGCCCGTGTATCTTCGAACACGTCTATTTCAGCCGCCCCGACAGCGTCTTTGCCGGTCGGTCAGTTTATGAAGCGCGCAAAGCGATCGGGACGCAGCTTGCGCTCGAAGCCCCCTGTGACGCCGATCTGGTCGTCCCGGTGCCTGACAGCGGCGTGCCAGCGGCCATCGGCTTTGCGATGCAATCGGGCCTGCCGTTCGAATTGGGAATCATCCGTTCGCACTATGTCGGGCGCACCTTCATCCAGCCTTCGGACGGGGCCCGCCATTCCAGCGTCAAGCGCAAACACAACGCCAACCGTGCGCTGGTCGAAGGCAAGCGCATCGTGCTGATCGACGATTCGATTGTGCGCGGCACCACGTCGATGAAGATCGTCGAGATGATGCGCGAGGCAGGCGCGACTGAGGTCCACTTCCGCGTCGCCAGCCCGCCGACCGCGCATTCCTGCTTCTACGGGGTCGACACGCCCGAACGCTCCAAACTGCTGGCCGCCCGCATGGACCTTGAACCCATGCGCCAATTCATCAAGGCCGACAGCCTCGCCTTCGTTTCGATTGACGGCCTCTACCGTGCTGTCGGACGCGAAGGGCGTGACCCAGCCTGCCCGCAGTTCTGCGATGCCTGTTTCACAGGCGAATATCCCACCTCGCTGACAGATCTTGCGCTGGCTGAACAGAAATCCGCACAACTCCCTTTTGCCGATCCGAAAGCTGCCTGACCTATCATGACTGACACTGCAAAGCCGCTTGCCGGACGCACCGCCCTTATTACCGGCGCCAGCCGCGGGATCGGTGCCGCCACCGCCAAAGCCTTCGCCAAAGCGGGCGCACACGTCATTCTGGTGGCGCGCAAGGTCAAGACGCTGGAAGCGGTGGAGGATGAAATCCACGCTTTCGGGGGCACGTCCACCATTGCGCCGGTCGACCTGATGGAGCCTGATGCCGTCTCCCGCCTTGCCGCAGCCATCGCCGGACGCTGGCAGACGCTCGACATCATGGTGCTGGCGGCGGCTTATCTTCCCGAACTGACACCGACATCACAGATCGAGCCCAAGCCCTTCAATCAGGCGCTGTTGATCAATGTGGTGGCGACCCAGGCGCTGCTCGCCGGGTTTGACCAGATGCTGCGCCGCGCCGAAGCCGGCCGGATCATCGGCCTGACAAGCTCCGTGGGATCGGCACCGCGGCCCTATTGGGGCGCTTACGGTTGCACCAAGGCGGCATTCGACAACCTGCTTGAAACCTATGCGGCCGAGGTCGAACGGCTCAGCCCCTTGCGTGTTGCGATCGTCGATCCGGGCGCAACCCGCACCGAAATGCGCGCGCGCGCCTATCCGGGCGAAGACCCCTCGACGGTCAAAGTGCCGGAAGTCGTCGCCGACCGGTTGCTGGCACTGCTGGTGGAGGGCTTCGACAGCTTCTACCGCGAACGTATTGATTGACGCCAATACGCGCCTGACCGGGCGTTAACCTTGATTGCATACCTGCACTTAACGAATGTGGGGCAGTTCCAGATGCAGACCGCTTCGCTCGGAGAGACCGCAAGTATCAGGACAAGGCCCAAAGCAATGCCCTTGAATTCAGACCCTTACAGCTCGGCGGCGCAGGAAGACCGGTGCAGTCCGCGCACGCGGCTGACAATCCCTGCGACCTTGCGTGCATCAGGCGGACGGGCCTTTCAAAGCGTGGTGCATGATTTGTCGATCTCCGGCTTCTCGGCCGCTTCGATCAACCGGATGCACGAAGGCCAGATGTGCTGGCTGACCCTGCCCGGCCTTGAATCGCTTCGCGCCGAAGTCGTGTGGTGGGACAACTGCATCGTCGGCTGCGCTTTCAGCGAACTGCTGAGCCCGATCATTCATGACAACATCCTCCAACGTTACAGCAACGTCGGTGGCTATCGCCAAGTGATCTGAGACGCGACGTTGCGCTGACTATTGGGCTTCGGCGGCGACCCGCTGGCTCAATGCCAGAAACCGCGCACGTTCAGGTCCGCCACTCGCACGCGACCAATTGCCGACATAGGCTAACACCACGCCCTTTTCGGGATACAGGGTGATGCCCTGCCCAAAAATCCCTTGCGCGCCATAGGTCGTGCCGGGGTATGTCCACCACTGGTAGCCATAGCCGTAACCCGGCGCAGTTGGACCGAATTCGACCTGTGCCTTGCCCGCTTGCGCAAACCAGCCCGGCGGCACCACGCCTTCACCACCTTCGAGTGCGAAAAGCCCCATTCGCGCATAATCGGCCAACGTGATCGACAGGCAGCAGCCCCCGATATTGCCGCCGCGTGGATCGACCATCCAGAACAGATCGCCCGCAAAGCCCGCCGGCTCGGCAATCTTGTCTTTCGCATATTCGGCCAGGGGCTTGCCAATCGCATTTTCGACCAACACGCCGAGCAGATTGGTTTCGCCGGTCTTGTACACCCACTTCTCGCCCGGCGCCGCCTCACGCGGGAGCGCCTTCATCTGCGCGACAATGGCGTTGGCGCCGTGTTCGATCACGAAGCTCTGGGTCTTGGCGACATCGCTGCTGGGATCGGTGTAGCTTTCGTTCCAGGCGACCCCGCTGGTCATGGTGGCGAGCTGGCGTACGGTCACGCCTTCATAGGCCGAGCCTGCGAGACCGGGAACATAGGTCGTGACCGGGTCGTCCATGCTCGCGATGTACCCGTCCTTCACCGCCGCGCCCAGCAGGGTCGAGGTGAAACTCTTGGCAACCGAAAAGCTGGTCCAGCGATCTTGCGCGCGAAGCCCAAGGCCGTAGCCCTCGAACCGCACCTTACCATCTTCGATCACCATGATCCCGGCGGTATCGGTCTCGGCCATCGCGGCCTTCAGATCGGCCTGCAAGGCGGCGCTGAGCGGAGCACCTTTTGGCAGCGTACGGGGCGATGCGGCGGCAGGGACTTCGTGCCCGGCAAACCACTGCTCCATCTCGCGAAACCGCTGGCTGCGCTGGTCGTCGGACCAGAACAGGACCTGAAGATCAGCCGGATCACGCGCAGGCGGTTGGACAAGGCGCACGGTAGGCGCGGCCGGTCCGGTAAGAGCGGCAGGCGCGCTGTCGTGGCTGCCCGCACAGGCCCCCAGCGACGCCGCCATGGCGACCCCTGAAACCCACCTGGCCATTTGCAGACCTACGCGCATCATCCAGCCCTCCCGTTATCTTGTCGGGCGGGCATAGGCGGACAAAGCGCAGACGGGCAAGCCCCTGTCAGCCGTACTTCATCGCCTTCAGCGCGCCCAAGGCGCGTTCCCGCGCAGCTTTGTGCGCGATGATCTTGCGCGGATAATCCGATGGTCTGCGGCTGAACTCCTCGGGATCGTGGATCGCCGGTTCGTCGAGGCCCTTCAGCTCCGGCACGTATTCACGGATATAACGCGCCGCATCGAACTTCTCCGATTGAGTCAGCGGCGCCATGATCCGGCTGAACATATTGGAATCGACTCCTGTGCCTGCGGTCCACTGCCAATTGGTCGCGTTGGAGGCATAGTCGGCATCACACAGGCAGTCCCAGAACCACTTCTCCCCTTCGCGCCAATCTATCAGCAGATGCTTGATGAGGAAGCTGGCCGTGATCATCCGCACGCGGTTGTGCATCCACCCGGTCTGGTACAGCTGGCGCATCCCGGCATCGACAATCGGGTAGCCGGTGCGACCCTGCTGCCAGGCTTTGAGGTCGCGCGCAGCGGTTTCGTCCGTTGCCGGATCGCGCCACGGGAAGCGGTTGAAATCCTCGCGGTAATTCTGCGTGGCATACTTGGGGAATTGCAAAATCGCGTTTTGCGAATAATCGCGCCAGATCAGCTCGCTTTCAAAGGTGCGCCAGCCATCCGACCGTTTGTGCTTGAAGGCGTGCCAGATCTGGATCGGCGAGATTTCACCCCAGTGAAGGTGCGGGGACAGGCGCGAAACCTTGTCGACGCTCGGGAAATTGCGCTTGTCATCGTAATCATCAACGTGATCCTGCCACCAGCTGAGGCGTTGATGCGCGGCATCCTCGCCAACCTGCCACGCAGCGGCGATCCCGCCGGACCAGTCGGGTGCGGTGGGGAGCAAAGCCCATTCTGCAATCGCGTCACTGGCTGGCCAGCTATCGGGCGCGGCCAATCGGGCTGGCGCCGGAAGTTCATCGCGCGGCGGAAACTCTGCCCGCAGCGCGCGGCTGAACGGGGTATAAATCTTGTACTGTCCGCCGCTGCCGGTGGTGATGCTGCCCGGAAGCATCAAGAAGTTGCCATGGTGCAATTGCAGGTCGAGGCTCTTGGCCAGCTTGCGTTCGGCATTCAGCCACCACGGTTCGTAATGATGGTTGGCATGAATGGTGGTCGCACCTGCCTGTGCCGCCAGTTTTGTCAGCGTCTCCACTGCATCGCCGCGCCGCAGGATCAGTTTTGAACCCATCGCTTCGAGACTATGGGCAAGGCTAGTCAGCGAATGATGCAGCCACCACCGCGATGCGCCGCCATAGGCATGATGCTTGGCTGCATCGTCATCGAGCACGTAGACGCACACCACCGGCCCGGCCTTCGCGGCGTGGTACAGGGCAGGGTTATCAGCAAGGCGCAGATCGCGCCGCAACCATACGATTTGGGTCATGTATCTCTCTGAATTGGCGTTTTCACACTAACGCCGTCATGCTGAACTTGTTTCAGCATCCATCGCGCAAATGCGAGCTTCGGTACGTGCGAAAGAATGGATCGTTAACCAAGTTCAGGATGACGAAGAAGGCAAAGGTTCACACTTCACATCCGGCAGCGCCACCGAGAACCGCCCCCGCGCGCGCGGATCGTAGAAGCGGGCGTCGTAGAGGACCACTGAGCCGTCCGCCGCACGGGTGGCAAAGGGCGCGCGCGACCAGAACAGGAAGGCGTCGAGCTGGGAATTGGTGCTGCGGGCCTTGGTAAAGTCGGGCAGACGGCAATCGCCGACGCGCTCGTAGTCGATCAAGTAACTTCCGTCGCGATTGTCGACGATAATCTCCCGTTCCCATGACCAAATCGGCCGGGGGCTCATTATGGGGTCATCGAGCGATGGATCGTGGAACACGACGGCCTGCGTGATCGCCGCATTCACTCCAATATACGCCAGCCCAACCGCTATCCCCACGCGCGCAGGCCGCATCCACTCCCCGCCTGCCTTCTCTCGCCGCCGCGACCACCACACGGTGCCAATCAGCAGGGCCCAGAGCCACACATCGATAATGAACAGCGTGTCGCCGTAAAACCACCGCGAGGAGAACGGCTCCAGCAGCCGGATGCCATAGACATTGAGCCAGTCGAAGAACGGGTGGCTGAGGCAGCCGATAAACGCCATCGCGTAAAGCCAGCCAAACCGCACCGGCAGCCGCGCCTCGGGCCTTTTGCCGCGCTTCGTCTGCCAGCGGTCGAACGCCCATAATATCGCTGCCAAAATCAGCGGCAGCAATACCAGCGCAGGCGGGCCGTGGGTGATGCCGCGCCGGAACGCGAGGTGTTCGGTGCCCTCCAGCCAGAAAAAGCACGCCGCGTCCACGTCCGGCAGGTTCGCGCCGATGATCAGCGCCGGCATGGCAAGGCCGGTGGTGCGCTTCAGCCCCGCCTGCCCCATCACTGCGCCCACAAGGCTATGTGTCAGATTATCCATCGCGTCTTGGGCTAGCGCGCTGCGCGGCCGCAAGCGAGTGCAAATGCGCTTGGCACGTGCGTATGCCCTCGCCTATCGCTGGCGGCCAAGAGAACACGGGAGAGACACGCCATGACGAATACGCCTTACATCCGCCCCGACATGAAGGGCTTCCTCGACATGATGGCGGCGGTGAACGGGCCGAAGCTGGTGGACATGACACTGGAAGAAGCCCGTGCGTCCTATCAGGCAATGCACAATATTGCCGACCGCCCGGCCCGTGCACTGCCGGTGATCCGCGATCTCGCCTGCCCCGGCCCGAATGGCGACATTTGCTTGCGCCTCTACGATTCCCGCGAGAACCGCGATGCCGCTTCGCCCATCGTCGTGTTCTTTCATGGCGGTGGCTTCGTGATCGGTGATCTCGATACGCATCACGCGCTGTGCACCGAAATTGCGGCGCTGATCGATCTGCCGGTGGTCGCCGTCCATTATGCCCTCGCCCCCGAAGCGCCCTTCCCCGCCGCGATCCTTGACTGCGAGGCGGCGACCCGCTGGGTGGCGGGCAGCCCGGCGGAACTGGGCCGCGAAGCGACCGGCCTGATCACCATCGGCGACAGCGCAGGCGGCAATGCCACCGTCGTGGTCAGCCAGATGCTCGGCACCGATCCCGCCGCCGTGCCGGTGGTGCTGCAAGTGCCGATCTTCCCGCTCGTGGCGGACGCTAACGGGTCTGCGAGCATGGCGGCGTTTTCGGAAGGCTTCCTGCTCACGGCCGACACCATGGGCTTCTTCGATGCCGCCTACGGCGCCGACCGCGCCGACCCGCGTGGCTTCCCGATCCTTTCGGATCACAGCAATGCCCCGCCCACCATTGTCGTCACCGCAAGCCTCGATCCGATCCGCGATTCGGGCCGCGCCTATGCCAAGGCGCTGGTTGATGCCGGACGCGATTGCGTGTTTCTGGAAATGCGCGGGGTGACACACTCCTTCACCAACCTGCGCGGCGCCGTGCCGAGCACGCAGGGCGATCTGGAACGGGTGATTGCCGCGATGCGGTTCATGCTGGAGAACCCGGCATGAACCGCAAGGCCTTGCCTTACCGCCCTTGCGCGGGCTTCATGCTGGTCAATGCAGAGGGGCTGGTCTTTGTCGGCCAGCGGATCGATCCCAGCGCGCACGGCTTTTGGCAAATGCCCCAGGGCGGCATCGACAAGGGCGAAGATGTGCGCGACGCGGCGCTGCGCGAGCTGGAAGAGGAAACCGGGATCGGCGCGCATCTGGTGGAGGTGATCGCCCCGGCATCACGCACGGTAGTTTACGACCTGCCCGACGAACTGCTCGGTAAGGTGTGGAAGGGCAAGTATCGGGGGCAGGAACAGCACTGGTTCCTGGGCCGTTTCCTCGGCGCGGATACCGATATCAATCTTGAGGCGCATGATCCGCCCGAATTCAACGAATGGCGCTGGATCGAGCCCGGTCTGCTGCGCGAAGTGATCGTGCCCTTCAAACGGGACGTTTATGAAGCCGTCCTCGCAGAGTTTCGCGCCTTGATCTGAACGATCAGTTGCTCGCAGGCGCGTCGTCGGCCAGGCTCTCGATCGCCAGACGCGGCGAAGGGCCGCGGGCAATGCTGCTTTGCAAGGCGACTGTTTCGGGGCAACCGTCCCCGCACAGTGATTGCAGCTTGGCGAGGTTCTGCTTGGCCTTTTCAACCGCGCCTTTTTCGACCAGCGCCGTGCCTTCGCCTGAGATTGCGGCGAAATTGCCCGGATCCCGGTCAAGCGCCTCACGATAATAGCGGATCGCCTTGCCCTGCAGGCCCTGCTGGCGGGCGGCTTCGGCCAGATCGACCAGGATCGGCGTGAAGCCCGGATCGACGGCAAGCGCCGCCTCAAACGCGTCAGTTGCTGCCTGAGTCTCACCCGCAGCGAGCGATGCCTGGCCTTGCGCGATGAGCGCCGCTGCAAGCGGATCGGGCAATCCAGTCTCGCCTGCGCTGGTGATGCTTGCTGTAACAGCAAGGCATAATGACAAAGTGACAGCAGCAGGCGCAAAACGCATCAAAAGCTCCTTCAGTGCAGAGGACCGAGAACCGGAGGACGTGTTCATTTCGTGCGAAGCTATCATGGTGAACGCAAGCACGCGATGAAAAAACCATCCGTGCCATCATGATGCGGATCGAGCCGCAGGCCCGTGCCGTGCGGACGGCCCAGTGGCATGGTGACAGGTTCCACCTGCCAGCCGGGATGGCGGGTGAGAAAGGCGGTCACGCGGCTCGTTCCTTCGGCATCAAGTAGCGAGCACGTGACATACGCCAGCGTTCCGCCGGGACGTACCAGATGCGCGCCCAGATCAAGCACGTGGTCCTGAAGCTTGTTCAGCCGCGCCAGTTCCGCCGGATCAAGCCGCCAGCGCGCTTCCGGGCTGCGCCGCCAGGTGCCGCTGCCCGAACACGGCGCATCGACCAGCACGTGATCAGCCTTGCGGACCCAGTGGTTCAATGCGCGCATTTCGTTGCCGGGGTCGAGCAGCAGGGTATGATCGATCGCGGCGCCCGCGCGCGCAGCACGCGGCGCCAGATTGCCCAGCCGCCGCTTATCGGTATCGGCAGCGATAATGCTCGCCGCGTTGCCAAGCCGCGCAGCCAGCGCCAGTGTCTTGCCGCCACCGCCTGCGCACAGATCGATGACGGTATCACCGGGCTTCACAGGCAAGGCGTCGATAATCAACTGGCTGCCCAGATCCTGCACTTCGATCAGGCCTTGGGTGTAGGCCTCCCATTGTTCGACCTGCGTTCCTGAAAGGTACCGCAGCGCCTGCGCGGCGGCCAAAGGCTCGCCCGCCTCCGGCAGCGTGATGGTCGCCCGGTCTGCTTTCAGGGCATTGACCCGGATATCGAGCGGCGCCCGATCAATCAGCGCAGCGATTTCGGGTCCACCCAAGCCCGAAGCGCGCAACGCCGCAGCCAGCCATTTGGGGGCAAGTCCGGTCTTGGCTGCCTCCTCGCTCTCGCCGCGCGGGGCCGGACCGTGGGGAGAGCCATCGAAACAGGCCGCGACCGCTTCGTCCTGCGCTGCGACAGCCAGCATGGCCGCTCGGCCCGTTCCGGGCACGGGACCACACACACGGATCGCCTGATAGACAAGATCGCGCACCGCGCGCCGATCCTTGGACCCGGCATAGCGGCGGGCGCGGAAATATTCGGCGATGATCCGGTCAGCCGGCGCGCCTTTCGTGCGCGCGGCAGGAATTATCATATCAAGCAGCTCGATCGCCGCCTCAACTCTTGCGGCGGGTGTCATATTGCGTCCTCAACGTGTGGGATAATTGGGTGCCTCGCGGGTGATAGCGACATCATGGACGTGGCTTTCGGAGAGGCCGGCATTGGTGATTCGGACAAATTGGGCGCGCTCTTGCAGATCGGTGATCGTGCGCGATCCGGTGTAGCCCATCGCCGCCTTGATGCCGCCGACCAACTGGTGGACAACGTTGGCCGCCGGGCCTTTGAAGGGCACCTGGCCTTCAATCCCTTCCGGCACCAGTTTCATCGCAGACACGTCCTGCTGGAAATAGCGGTCGGCGCTGCCGCGTGCCATCGCGCCGACACTGCCCATCCCGCGATAGGCCTTGTAGCTGCGGCCCTGATACAGGAACACTTCGCCCGGGCTTTCCGCCGTGCCGGCCAGCATCGAACCGATCATGATGCTGGAAGCGCCCGCCGCCAAGGCCTTGGCTGCGTCTCCGCTGGTGCGCAGCCCGCCATCGGCAATCACCGGCACGCCCGATTTGGCGGCTTCGGCGGCGCTTTCCAGAATCGCGGTCAGCTGCGGCACGCCCACGCCCGCGACCACGCGGGTGGTGCAAATCGACCCCGGCCCGATCCCCACCTTGACCGCATCGGCGCCGGCATCAACCAGCGCGCGAGTCGCTTCGGCGGTAGCGACGTTGCCAGCGATGACTTGCACCCGGTTCGAGAGCTTCTTTACCCGTTCGACTGCGCGGGCGACTTCGATATTGTGGCCATGGGCGGTGTCGATCACGATGACATCGACCTCGGCATCAACCAAGGCTTCGGTACGGGCAAAGCCGGCGTCACCGACGGTCGTCGCCGCCGCTGCGCGCAGGCGGCCGGTGCCGTCCTTGGTTGCGTGCGGGTAATTCACCGCCTTTTCGATATCCTTGACCGTGATGAGGCCAATGCAGCGGAAGGCATCATCCACCACCAGCAGCTTTTCGATCCGGCGCTGATGCAGCAAGCGGCGCGCCTCTTCCTGCCCGGTGCCAAGCGGCACGGTGGCGAGGTTCTCGGTCGTCATAAGCTCGCGCACAGGCTGCAGCGGATTTTCCGCAAAGCGTACATCGCGATTGGTGAGGATGCCCACCAACCGGCCACCTGCGTCCACCACAGGGATCCCGCTGATCCGGTGCAACTGCATCAGCGCCTGCGCGTCGCCCAGCGTCGCATCGGGGCCGATGGTGATCGGATTGACCACCATGCCGCTTTCGTAACGCTTGACCGCGCGCACAGCCGCACATTGCGCATCGATATCGAGATTGCGGTGCAGCACACCGATCCCGCCGAGCTGCGCCATCACGATGGCCATGTCAGCCTCGGTCACGGTGTCCATCGCCGATGACAGGACCGGAATGTTGAGCGCGATCTCGCGGGTCAGCATTGTCGAGGTGTCGGCCATGCTTGGCAACACGCTGCTTTCGGCAGGGCGAAGCAGCACGTCATCAAAGGTCAAACCGAGCGGGATATCCATGCGTGCCACTTTCTGAGAGCCGAAACGAAGGTTCTCCTGCGCATCCGTGATGCGCCGGAGAATCGTGGCGGCCCATGTAACCGCACTTGCGCAATTGCGCTAGGGCTGCGCCGCGGCCGGGCGCGGATAGCGTTCAGAGTCGGCCAACACCCGGATCAGGTCTTCGTGGAGCAGCAAGTCTTCCACCGCCCCGCCCAGTTCAATCCCGTCCACTTCGTCGCTGGGACGGTGGTAGCGGCTCGCCAGAAACGGGTTAAGAACCGTGCGGCTGCCATAGGTTCCTGACAGCAGCACGCTCGGCACGCCCGCCTGATGCAATGCCCAGCCATCCTGCCGCTGAAGGAAGCTGTCAGCCAGCGTCTGATCGCCCAGCACCCGTCCGCCTCGCGTCAAGGCCTCAAGGATCGCAGCGTCAAGCGCAGCGCTTTGCCCGCGCCCGATGAAGCCGACCGGACTTCCCGCAGGTGCCACCGCCATCATATCGAAATTGAATGCGGCAATAATGCTGTCCAGCGCCATCGGCGGCGTCTTGACGAAGGCCCGCGCGCCCAGCAGCCCGGCCTCTTCCGCGCTGGTGGCGAGCACGTAGATATCGCGGTCCAATGCAGGGCCACTCTTCAATCGCCGCGCCAGTTCCAGCATCATGGCGATACCGCTGGCATTGTCAGCCGCGCCATTACAGATGCGGTTCACCGCTTCGGGCGGACCGCATTCGCCCAGGTGATCCCAATGCCCCAGCAGCAGCACCGCACCCGATCCGGGGACGGTGCCCGGAATCATCCCGATGATGTTTTGACTGGTAAACTCCCGCCGGTCAGCCGTGGCCTCAATCGACATGGCAAGATTGAGTTCGAAGGGCGCGAAATCGCCTTTGTCGGCTTCGTTCTTCCACAGCAACCAGCGCTTGGCGCCCAGCACGCGGGCAAGCGCTGCGTCGGTGATGTAAGCCGATAGCGTATCCAGTTCCTCGCTCGCCAACTCCACCCGTCCGCTGCCATAGCGGCGCCGCACGGCGGCCAGCGCTTCGGCATCGGGCAGTACCGTCACAACTGCTGTGGCACGCTGGCGGAACAGTGCCTCGCGCCGTGCAGTGTCACGCCCCGGATCGGCGAGCATCAGCGCGACCGCGCCCGCCATGGCGTCGCCCAGCACCGAACCATCCCCATAGCCAACGAAGACCACCGGCACGCCTGTCCCCGGACCTCCGGCTGCCAAGGCGCGCCGGCGCGGAGTGAAGACGGCGGCCTCATCTTCCGTCAAGGCCATGCTTTTGCGGCCCTGCCCAAGCTTCAACTGGCCGCTGATCGGCTGATTCTCGACCAGATCGACCGGCAGCCGCCAGTAGGAGCCGGGATCGTTGGTGCCCGAAACAAGACCGATTTCGCCCATGCGCCGTTCGATAAATTCATAGGTGGCGATGCCACCCGGCGTCCCCGGTTTGCGACCGCCAAACTGGTCGCTGGCCAGTATGTCGATATCGGCCCGCAATCGCGCTTCGATACTGTCACGGGCGATATCGGGTGCGGTGTTGATCGTAAGCGGGGCGCAGGCTGCCAGCACGAGGCTTGCCATCAGCGCCGCTATCAGACGAACGTGCGTAGCGATCATTCGGCGGTCCAGCCCCCGTCTATGGTGTAATTGGCCCCGGTGATATTGCGCGCCGCATCGCCGCACAGGAACACCGCAAGCGCCGCCACATCTTCGGGAAGGACAAAGCTCTTGGTCGGTTGCTTGGCGAGCAGCACATCGTTCATCACCTGCTCGCGCGTCATCCCGCGAGCAGCCATCGTGTCAGGGATCTGGTTTTCCACCAGCGGCGTCCAGACATAGCCTGGCGAGATGCAATTGGCGGTAACACCGCAGGTCGCCAATTCCAGCGCGATCGTCTTGGTAAAGCCCGCAAGGCCATGCTTGGCCGCGACATAAGCGCTTTTGAAGGGCGAGGCGGCGAGCGAATGCGCGCTGGCGGTATTGATAATCCGGCCCCAGCCCTTGGCCTTCATGCCCGGCACAGCAAAGCGTGTGGTGTGGAACGCCGCCGTCAGATTAAGCGCGATGATCGCGTCCCACTTTTCGGGCGGAAATTCCTCAACCGGCGCAACGTGCTGCATCCCGGCATTGTTGACGAGGATATCAATCGGACCGATCTCCTCCATCATCGCGGCGATCGCGTGCGGCTCCATCAGGTTCGCGCCGTTGAAGGTCGCACCCAGTTCTTTGCACAGCCGAACGATGTCATCGGGATCGCCCAACCCGTTGAGGATCACGTCGGCGCCTTCGGCCACCAAGGCGCGCCCGATGGCTAGGCCGATACCGGATGTGGAACCGGTGACAAGAGCACGCTTGTTCTTGAGCATTCACCGCATCTCCTGCACGTTCGGCCTCTTCGCGCTGCTTTCGCTGCACCAAAAGCGGCTGTCCAGCACTTTGCGCCGGAACACGATGAATGGAGAAACACCCATGCGGCTTGGTCCGTTCGATACTTCGAAGATCAATGTCCGTTCCAGCGATGGCAGCGGCGGCGGTGGCATGGGGCGCGCTGGCGGGGTCGGCTGCGGGACGCTGGTGATCGCCTTGATCGGTGCTGTCGTTTTTGGCGTCGACCCGATGCAGATGATCGGGATGGTCGAAGGCGTCCAGCAACAGACGGGCCCAGCGGGGCAAGGCAGCGGTCGGGAAATGGACGCGCAGGTGGTTTGCACCAGTAGCGAATATGCCAACGAGGCGTGCAGTGCGCTCACCAATCTTAATGAAACCTGGGCTGCCACCTTTGCAGATGAAGGGATTCCCTTCGAAGCGCCGGGCCTTGATCTGTTCCGTGCGCAGGTGACGACCGGGGGTTGCGGCAGCGCAACGTCGGCGGTCGGACCGTTTTATTGCCCGGCTGACAAGGGTATTTATATCGACACCGCGTTCTACGATCAGCTGGCCCAAATGGCCGGCACCGGCGGCGATTTTGCGCGGCTGTATGTGATTGCACATGAATATGGCCACCACATCCAGAATATCACCGGCCTCGCCAGCCAGGTCCGCCGCGCGCAGCAACAAAATCGTCAGGCGGCCAACAGCCTGCAAGTCGCGATGGAATTGCAGGCTGATTGCTATGCCGGAATGTGGGCGGGCAAAAACCGCGATCTGATCGAACCGGGCGATCTGGAGGAAGGTTTGCAGGCTGCAAGCGCGATCGGCGATGATACGTTAATGCGCAATGCTGGACAGAGCATAAATCCGGAGAGCTTTACTCACGGAACCAGCCGCCAGCGCATGTCTGCGCTCAAACTGGGGCTTGAAAGCACTGACAATTCTGCATGTGACGTTTTCTTTGAAGGAGCCTGATTTCAATGGTCCGTACAATTCCCCTCGCCGCCGTCCTTCTACTGGCCTGCACTGGCGGGACGGTTGCTCACGCCCAATCGATGCCCGAACCCGATATGCGGGAAGTCGCCAAGACGCCCTTGCGTGATCTCAACATCGACGCGCGTGATATTCCAGAGGCGCTGCAAACCGCCGTGCGCAATCCCTATGCGACCTACGGGATGCAGGTCTGCGATGCGCTGGTCAGCGAGATCGCCAGCTTGGACATGGTCCTGGGCGCCGATTACGACATTGCCCTGGACGACGGCGGCGACCGGTTCAGCGAAGGGCGGATTGGCCAGAGTGTGGTGGGATCGTTCCTGCCATTCCGCGGTATCGTGCGCGAAGTGACGGGCGCGGCCGGCAATGATCGCGATATGCGCGCCGCCTTTACCGCCGGCATGGCGCGGCGTGCGTTCCTGAAGGGCTGGGGTCTGGGCCGGGGCTGCGCCTATCCGGCACAACCCAAGACGCTGGCAGCCACGGGCAACTGAACCCCTGAGAAGGCCGGGAGCGGCATCAGCCCTCTCGGTCCCGCCGGCATCGGCAGACACAAAAAAGGCCCGGTCCCTTTACGGAACCGGGCATTTGCTTGTGTTTCGCCGCAATGGCAGCGTTAATAAACGCGTGCCTTGGGCTCGATATAGGCAATATCGTCGGTCAGCGTGTATTCGTGCACCGGGCGGTAATCGATGCGGCTGTTGCTGCCGCGTCCACCCCAGCCATCAAACCAGGCGATGGTGTGCTTCATCCATTCGGCATCGTTGCGATCGGGGAAATCCTCGTGCGCGTGGGCGCCGCGGCTTTCCTTGCGGTTGGCGGCGGACGCCATCGTCACGTTGGCCTGCGCCATCAGATTGTCGAGTTCCAGCGTCTCGATCAGGTCGCTGTTCCAGATCAGCGACTTGTCGGTGACGTGAATGTCCTGCATCCGGGTGTTCTGCTCGGCCAGCTTGGCCACGCCTTCGTCCATCAACTTCTGGTCGCGGAACACGGCGCAGTGCTTCTGCATCGCCTTCTGCATTTCCGCCCGGATCTGCGCGGTCGGCGATCCGCCCTGCGCATAGCGGAAGTGATCCAGACGGGTCAGCGCGAAGTCGGCGCTGTCGGCGGGAAGTTCGGGCTGCTTGGCATTAGCCTTCAGGCTGTCACGCAGATGATGACCGGTCGCACGGCCGAACACCACAAGGTCGATCAGCGAATTCGAGCCGAGGCGGTTGGCCCCGTGCACCGAAACACACGCCGCTTCGCCCACGGCATAAAGGCCAGGAATGGGGCTGTCCGGATTGCCATCCGGGCCGAGTGTCACGACCTGGCCGTGATAGTTACACGGGATACCGCCCATATTGTAATGGACCGTCGGGGTTACCGGCAGCGGCTGGCGCGTGAGATCGACGCCTGCGAAAATCTTGCCGCTTTCCGTGATGCCCGGCAGACGCTGGGCCAGAACGGCAGGGTCGATGTGATCGAGGTGAAGGTAGATGTGATCCCCATCCGGCCCGACACCGCGCCCTTCGCGCATTTCCAGCGCCATTGACCGGCTGACGACATCGCGTGAGGCCAAGTCCTTGGCCGACGGCGCATAACGCTCCATGAAGCGTTCACCCTCGGAGTTGGTGAGATACCCGCCTTCGCCGCGTGCACCTTCGGTAATCAGTACGCCCGCTCCGTAAATGCCGGTCGGGTGGAACTGCACGAACTCCATGTCCTGCAAAGGCAGGCCCGCGCGCAGCACCATGCCGCCTCCATCACCGGTGCAGGTGTGGGCAGAAGTGGCGGTGTAATAGCAGCGCCCATATCCGCCGGTCGCCAACACGACAGACTGTGCGCGGAACCGGTGAATGGTGCCATCGTCCAGGCACATGGCGATCACGCCAACGCACTTCCGCTCCCCGCCTTCATCCGACATGATGAGGTCGAGCGCGAAGTATTCGATGAAAAAGTCCGCGTCATACTTCAGACTCTGCTGATACAGCGCGTGGAGCATGGCGTGGCCGGTGCGGTCGGCTGCGGCGCAGGTGCGCTGCACCGGCGGGCCGGCGCCCATGTTCTGCATGTGGCCACCAAACGGGCGCTGGTAGATTGTGCCATCGGCGTTGCGGCTGAACGGCACGCCTGCGTGCTCCAGCTCGTAAACCGCCGCAGGCGCTTCGCGGGCGAGATATTCGATCGCGTCCTGATCGCCCAGCCAGTCAGACCCCTTGACGGTGTCGTACATGTGCCAGGTCCAGTGATCGGGACTGTTGTTGCCAAGGCTGGCCGCGATACCGCCCTGCGCGGCCACGGTGTGGCTGCGGGTGGGAAACACCTTCGAAATGTTGGCAGTGCGAAGGCCGCTTTCGGCCGCGCCCATCGTTGCGCGCAAACCGCTGCCGCCCGCGCCGACGACGACGACGTCATAGGTGTGATCGGTGATGGCATAAGCGCCCGTCAGATGCGCGCCTCCGACATCATTTGCGGTGCCACGTGGTGCTGCGGTAGCCATCAGGCCTGTCCTCCGAATGCGAGACTGGCGACGCTGAAAATGCCGAACGCGCCGCCGCCGATTGTTGCAAGATTGAGCGCCGAAATCGCAGCAAACTTGCTGCCAGCGTCATGAATGTAATCCTCGATCAGCACCTGCAGACCAAGGCGTGCGTGCCAGAACAGGCTGAAGACCAGCAAGATCATCGCCGTCGCCGAAAGCGGCTGCGAGAGCCACTTGACCACATTGGCGTAACCGTAATCGCCCAGCATGATCAGGCTGATCAACAGCCAGCTCATCAGCACCACATTGCCGATCGCGGTGAAACGCTGCACCAGCCAGTGATGCGGGCCATGATGCGAGGCGCCAAGGCCCCGCACGCGTCCGATGGAAGTTCCGTTACCCATGGTTCTCGCTCCTCAGCGCAGCAGGATCAGGGCCCAGAAGCCCGCGGTGAGAAAAACGGCGATGATCGGAGCAGCTATCGACCACATGCGGTTGGTATCGAGCTGATAGCCCGCACCGATGTCGAGCACAAAATGCCGCATCCCGCTCATCATGTGTGTGAAAAACGCCCAGCTCAATCCAACCAGAATCAGCAGGCCGATCGGCGATCCCATCGCGCTTTGAAAAGTGGCATAAGTCTCTGGTCCGCTGGCAAGCGCGCCCAACCACCAGACCAGCACGCCCAGACCGACCAGCGCCATCCCGTCACCGGTTGCGCGGTGCAGGATCGATACCAGCATGTGCGGGCCCCAGCGCCACACCTGCAAATGGGGAGAAAGCGGTCTTTGGTTCATGGTGATCCCAGTTGGTCCCTCTATTTGGCTCTCTCACTTAGCGACGATAGCGCATGAGGCAAGCGGCGAGCGGTGGACACAGCTTGCAAAGTTTCGGATAGGCGCTTGCATGGGACACATTCTTGTAACCGGATCAAGCCGCGGAATCGGCAAGGCGACGCTCGAAATGTTGGCAGCCAGAGGCGTGCCGGTGATCGGCCATGCCTCGCGCGCCGTCGCGCTTGCGCCCGGAGCGCCGCCGATCATCGCTGCCGATTTCGGCGATCCGTTGAGCGTGCAATCGCTGTGGGAGCAGGCGCTTAGTCTAGCCCATGGCGAAATCGATGCCGTGGTGAACAATGCCGGGCGGTTCGAAGCGAACCGGCTCGACCGGTCGGACATAGAATGGCTTGATGCCTGGGAGGACACTGTCCGGGTCAACCTCACTTCGGCCGCCCAGCTTTCGCGCTTTGCGGTGCTGCGCTGGCAGGAACGCAGGTTTCCGGGGCGACTGGTCCATGTCGCCAGCCGCGCCGCCTATCGCGGAGACAGCCCGGCGCACTGGCACTATGCCGCCGCCAAGGCCGGGATGGTGGGGATGCACAAGACCATCGCCCGCGCCTATGCCAAGGACGGGATCCTGAGTTTTGCGGTCACGCCCGGCTTTACCGACACCAGCATGGCCGGCGATTACCTCGCCAGCCGCGGCGGGCCGGGATTGCTGGCCGACATTCCTCTGGGCCGCGTGGCGACGCCAGAGGAAATCGCGGCGATCATCGCCTTTTGCCTAACGGATGCGCCCCCCAGCATGACGGGCGCCGTGATCGACGCCAACGGCGCGAGCTTTGTCCGCTAAGATGACGGCCGCCGGCACGACCTGGAAGCTCACCGCCCATGCGCCCAAGCCCGTCGTTCAGGACGCCCTGCTGGCGCATGATCTGATCGACGATTGGGATTACGAGTTGGTGATCGCGGGGCGTGAGGTTGCCGAAGACCGGCCGGATGATTGGGTGCTGGAAGGCTGGTATCCGCGCAAACCCGGCAAGGCCGAAAAGGCGGCGCTGGCGGGCCTTTTCGGAGGCACTGCACCCAAGATCACGGTAGAGGAACTGCCGCATGAAGACTGGGTCACGCTGAGCCAGCACAACGCGCCCCCGATCCGCGCCGGACGGTTTCATGTCCACACGCCGGATTATCCCGTCGATCCTGACCTGATCGACTTCATTATCCCCGCGTCACAGGCCTTCGGCACGGGCCAGCACAAGACCACTGCCGGGTGTCTTGAAATGCTGGGTGCGATGAAGGCGAGCGGTGTGGTCGCGCGTAACGTCGCCGATATCGGCACGGGCACGGGGCTGCTGGGTTTCGCCGCGTTGGCGCTGTGGCCGCGCGCGCTGCTGACGCTGACCGATATCGACGCGGTCTGCGTCGGCGTGGTCGAGGAAAATGCCCGGCTGAACGCCATTTCACTGGGCGCAGGGCGCGGGGAAGCGGTGATGATCGTGGCCGACGGAATGGACGATCCGCTGCTACAGGTGCGCGGGCCCTACGATCTATTGATCGCGAACATCCTTGCCGGGCCGCTGGTCAGCCTAGCGCCCGGCTTTGCCAAGGCCGTGTCGCCCGGCGGCAGCCTGCTGCTGGCAGGACTGTTGGCTGGCGAACAGGAAGCCAATGTCCGGCGCGCAATGCACCGGGCGGGCTTTCGCATGGCGGCGCGGGTTCAGCGCGGCGACTGGGCAATCTTGTGGCTGCGCCGACGCCGCGCCCGCTGAACGACGCTCGCGTCAGCCTGCGCGTTCGACGGCGAAGTCAATCGGTTTGAAGCTGCCGCCATTCGATGCGTATGCGGAACAGGCGGTCAGGCCGATCACAAGATCCATTTCGGCGCGAAATCGCACCGTGTCACCCGGCTTGGTTCCGGGCGGTAGCACCGCGATCTTGCCGTCCGGGGCAACGGCAACATGCATGAAGATGTTGAACGCTGTCGGAATCATGTCGATCGTGACCCCGTAAGGTGCGAGCGCCTCGGCCAGATTGCCAAAGCACCCGCGATGCACCGGCTTGTCCGGATAGAAATGCCTGAAGGTGTCATAGGAACACGGCGTCAGCAGAAAATCGTGATGCGGCGCGGTATCCTCAATGATCGTGAGCATCACCTGCGAGCGGTTTGACCACAGGCGCGAACCGGTGGTGAGGCGCAGGGACTCCTCGTAATCGAAGGTGCGACCGTTTGACAGGATTTCACCAGGATCGCCATCGGCCACCGCAATCAGGTCACTGACCTGTCCGCCCTCTGGGTCGCAAACTGTCAGGATGTCGCCTTTGGCGAGGCGAACGGCGGTGCCGCTACGCGGGGCGATGCGTTCCATCATGCCGCCTCCTTCGGAGAGAATGGGCAGGTCCAATTGTCGTCGACCGCACGCCCGCTATATTGCCGCGCTTCGCTCACCTCGCCGTGGCGTGCGACCATTGGATTGGGCGTACCATCGAATTGTTCGTCCCGCGACAGAATCACTTCCCGCATCCGCTCGTACCGCTGTTGATCGCGCAGGCGCTGGAATTGGTCATGAAGGTTGAAGATGATCGCGGGAAAAGGCAGGCGGCGCGCCTTTCGCGACGAATTGGGGTGCAGCCCGACCGCAAAGTAGGCCCGCCCGCCAAAGCTGAGCGCAAAATGCGCATCTTCGGGATCGCTGCTGAATTTGGGATCGCAGGCAAAGCCGCTTGCCTGATTATAGGCGCTCAATCCGCTCAGACGGTCCCATAAGGCTATTTCAAATGCCTTCTCGTCCAGATCATGCGGTCCGGCAAACACCACAGCAAGGCTGCGGAAGTCGGGCCCGTCATGGGCTCCGATGTCGCTCCAGTTCACCAAGGCGCGGTAAATACGGCGGTCATCATCAGCCTTGTTGATGTCGCCAGCCGTCTCGATGCGCAAGCCGTCCTGAGCCAAAGCGGATTTGGCCCCCACGCAGGGAAAGTCGGCGCGCTGAATATGCGTCACGAGGCTGTTGGAACGCGGCGAAGGGCGGCTTTTTGCACCGCTATCGACTGCACCGGAACCCTGCGCACCGCAATCGGCAGCAAGGGATCGTGTTGGCATCGTGTTCATTGCTGGACCGTGTTCAACCTTTTCACTGTGGAAGTTGGTTTTCATTCGACGACCTTACCGGATGTCCGGCCGAATGTTCCTAGACTGGGTGATGCGCCCCATGGCTTTCAGGCTGCAAGCGGCGCCATTCGTCCGGTCTCTGTCTCGTTCCGGCGATTACTGCTGGAACGGATACCAGGCTTGCGAGCGCGCAAGGACGTGAGGTCATGGAACACGCACAGTCCGCACCGGCTTGGTCCCGGCGATACAAACCGCATATCAGGAGAAACCCCATGACCCGCACCCTGCTCATCACCGGCGCATCATCAGGCATCGGTGCCGCCACCGTTCGCGCAGCTACGGCAAAGGGCTGGAACGTCGCGATGCTTGCGCGCTCCGCCGACACGCTGGGCGAACTCACCGCAGAACTGGGCGACGCCGCGCTCGCCTTGCCGTGTGACGTGACCGACCGCCAGGCACTTGGCACCGCGATCAACACGGCTGCCGAGCATTTCGGCGGGCTCGACGCGGTCTTTGCCAACGCCGGAAAAGGCGTGTCCAGCCCCGGCATTGAAAACGGCGATCCGCAGGAATGGCATGAGATGATCCACCTGAATATCCTTGCGGTGCTCAACACCGCCCATCTGGCAATGCCGCACCTGCGCAAAACCAAGGGGCATTTTGTCGTGACGGGTTCCAAGGCCGGGCGCGACCATCTGAAAGGATCGGTCTATTCAGCGACCAAGTGGTTCATCCACGGATTGTCTGAAAACATCGCCGAAGAAATGCGCGAATGGGGCGGCCGCGCCACCGTGATCGCCCCCGGCATGGTCAACACCGGGTTCTTTGACGAAGACTTGCCCACCAAGATCCCGCCGGCCGACGTCGCCGCAGCGGTGATGTTCGCAATTGAACAGCCCAAATCGTCTGCCGTGCGCGAGATCTATCTCATGCCTAACGACTAATACCAAATCCCGATGAGGCTGACTCATGGGGGATTTCCAAGGCGCTGATTTTCTGATTCACCGGAGCAAGCACGAGGAGGCTTGCGATGGCGACGGCGATTGGTGTTCGATCAGATTTCACTTCGCGGGATTTGAGCCGATTTTCCCGACGATGTGACGATCCGGATCAGGTACGGCGGTTGTTGGCGTTGGGCTTGATCCTGGACGGCAGCAGCCGGAGCGAAGCGGCCAAAGCGGCTGGCGTGACGCTGCAGGTCGTGCGGGATTGGGTGATCCGCTTCAATGCTGATGGCCCGGACGGGCTGATGTCACGCAAGGCCCCCGGCAAAGTCTCGATTCTGAGCGATGAGCAGCGCCGCGCTCTTGCGCAGCAAGTTGAAGCAGGCCCGATTCCTGCGGCGCACGGGGTTGTCCGCTGGCGTCTCATCGATCTGGCGCAGTGGGTGTGGGATGAGTTTGGCCTGTCGATTACCAAACAGACGCTGAGCCGTGAGATGCGCGCGCTGGGCTTCCGCAAGCTCTCGGCCCGCCCTCGTCATCGTGGCCAGAAAGCGGATGACATTGCCGATTTTAAAAAAACTTCGCAGGCCAGTTGGCAAAAATCCGACTATCCTTGCCGCACGGCACCGCGATAGAACTGTGGTGGCAAGATGAGGCGCGCATAGGCCAACAGACCAAGCTCACCCGCCGCTGGGCCAAGCGCGGAACCCGGCCCTGTGCGCCCAAAGACCAGCGCCGGGCCTCAGCCTGGATCTTCGGGGCCATCTGTCCCGCCGAGGGCAAGGGTGCTGGCATCGTCATGCCCCGTTGCAACAGCGAGGCCATGAGCATGCACCTCGA
The DNA here is from genome assembly GCF_056495765.1 of Erythrobacter sp. 'gip.4 top 5'. Classification (NCBI taxonomy): domain Bacteria; kingdom Pseudomonadati; phylum Pseudomonadota; class Alphaproteobacteria; order Sphingomonadales; family Erythrobacteraceae; genus Erythrobacter; species Erythrobacter sp. 'gip.4 top 5'. The sequence continues at coordinate 2,317,512 of NZ_CP200270.1, forward strand.
AGAGATCGCCTTCCACGTCGCGCCGGGGGCGCATGCCGTCTTGATCCTCGATCAGGCCGGATGGCATGGCTCGGCGGAACTGGTCGTGCCCGCCAACATCACTCTCATGCCGCTGCCGCCCAGGTGCCCGGAGCTCAACCCCGTCGAAAACGTCTGGCAGTTCATGCGCGACAACTGGCTCTCCAACCGCATCTTCTCATCCTACGACGACATCGTCGACCATTGCTGCTTCGCTTGGAACAAGCTCGTCGATCAGCCCTGGCGCATCATGTCCATCGGCATGCGCCAATGGGCGCATGGGTTCTGATCAATGGGACTTGGTATAAGCCGTAAGCAGTGCGCTTTCGAGCAGCGCCATCGCGTTGCGGGTGAAGGCGGCCATGTTGGGTATGCGCTGATCGCTGGCAGTGTCGAGCAGTCTGGTAAACTCACATTCCGGCCCTGCGAGCGCCGCGACACTGCATCAGGCGAGCGCACCGCTCGGGTGCGCCGACCCGCCGACCGATCCGCTCTCGGCCAGCCCCCAGTCAGCGCCAAAATTGTCACGAATGGCGCGGGCTTGCAGCAGTGCATACTCCGCGCTCGCCCCGCGCATTTCGGCATAGGCATCGCGCGGAAGACCGAACAGCACATCGCGTGCCCCGAAGGAATAGACCACCCCGCCCCCCACGAAGAAATCGAGCGCGCCCGGCACGGTCAGCAGCGTAGCGGCGATCAGCCCCCCGGTCGCGCCGTCTGCCACGGCCACCTTTTCGCCCCGCGCACGCGGCAATTCCGCGATCCGCAGCGCCTGCGGGTGAAGCTCATGCAGCAGATCCATCAGCCGCCGCCCAGAGCCTCGGCCACCAGCGCCGCCCAGCCCGCTTCATCCATCGTCTCGATCCCCAGTTCGGCGGCCTTCTTCAGCTTCGACCCGGCCCCGGGCCCTGCCACCAGCAAATCGGTCTTTGCCGAGACGCTGCCCGCCGCCTTGGCACCCAATCGTTCGGCCTGCGCCTTGGCCTCGTCGCGGCTCATGGTTTCCATCTTGCCGGTGAACACCACGGTCTTGCCCGCCACACGGCTGGCGATGGTTTTGACCTCGTACCGCGGCGGGCTGACTTCGGACAGAATATCCTCCCACACGGCCCCGTTGTGCGGTTCGTGGAAGAAATCGCCCAAGGCCGCGACCACGCTTGGCCCGATCCCGTCGATGGCGGTGAGTTCGCCCGCGGCCTCGGCATCGCCGGCATGGGCGCGCTGCGCCAAGGACCGCAGCGCCGGCAGATCGTGCAGATACTTCATCAGGTCCCGCGCCGTCACTTCGCCCACGTGCCGAATACCCAACCCGAACAACAGCCGCGCCGCATCGGGTGCACGCTTGGTTTCGATGGCGGCCAGCAGATTGTCGACCGACTTTTCCTGCCAGCCTTCAAGTTGCAGAATGTCACTGCGGCGCCCGCGCAGGCGGAAGATATCCGCCGGGCTTTCCAACCACCCCAACGCAAAGAACTGCGCAATCGTCTTTTCGCCCAGCCCCTCGATTTCGAGCGCCTTGCGGCTGACAAAATGTTCGAGCCGCTGGGTGCGCTGCGCCGGGCAGATGAGGCCGCCGGTGCAGCGGACATCGACCTCGCCTTCTTCGGCCACCGCCTCGCTGCCGCATTCGGGGCAGTGATCGGGAAAGGCGAAGGGGGCGCGGTCGTCGGCGCGAGTCAGGTTTTCGACCACCTGCGGGATCACGTCACCGGCGCGCTGGATCACCACGCGGTCACCGATGCGCAGGCCCAGCCGGGCGATCTCGTCGCGGTTATGCAACGTGACGTTCGTTACCGTCACCCCGCCCACCAGCACCGGTGCCAGGCGGCCCACCGGCGTCAGCTTGCCTGTGCGCCCGACCTGAATGTCGATGCCCTGCACCACCGTCTCGGCGCGCTCCGCCGGGAACTTGTGCGCCAGCGCCCAGCGCGGCGCCTTGGCGACAAATCCCAACCGTTCCTGCCAGTCGAGCCGGTCAAGCTTGTAGACCACCCCATCAATATCATAGTCGAGGCCCGGCCGCGCCGCGCCGATGGCATCGAAATGCGCAACAAGGTCGGCCGCCCCGCCTTCGATCTGCACGAACAGCGGCGAGACCGGAAAGCCCCACTCGCGCAGCTTGGCCACCACCTCGGCCTGCGTCGTTCCCGGCAACGCCGACGCCGCGCCCCAGCCATGCGCCCAAAACCGCAACGGTCGCTTCGCGGTGACGCCCGCATCCTTTTGCCTCAGGCTCCCGGCCGCAGCGTTGCGGGGATTGGCAAACAGCTTTCCGCCCGCTGCGTGCTGCGCAGCATTCAACGCGGTAAAGGCCTGTTTTTCCATATAGACCTCACCGCGCACCTCGAACACTTCCGGCACGCCCTGCGGCAGGGTCTGGGGAATATCGGGGATATGCGCGACATTGGCGGTCACATCCTCGCCCACCTGCCCGTCCCCGCGCGTGGCCGCACGCATCAGCTGCCCGTTTTCATACCGCAGCGAGCAGGACAGGCCGTCGATCTTGTCTTCGGCGGTGCACGCCAGCGGCTCAGCTTCGGACAGGTTCAGGAACCGCCGCATCCGTGCCAGCCACTCGGCCACCTCCTCGGGCGAAAAGGCATTGTCGAGGCTCATCATGCGAACCTCATGCGTCACTTTGCCCAGCGGCGATGCAGCAACGGCGTGGCCTACCTTGCGTGATGGCGAATCCGGGCGGACCAGATGGGGAAACGCCTGTTCCAATTCGGCATTGCGGCGCACCAGTGCATCATATTCGGCATCGGAAACCTCCGGCGAATCCTCGGCATGATACAGCCGGTCGTGCCGCGCAATCGCGCGCGCCAGCCGCATAAGCTCATTGGCGGCTTCGGCTTCGGAAAGGCTCATCACATTGGTCATGGCTCGGTCATTCGCCCTTCAGCACTGCCAATATCGCCGCCTCGTTGGCGCCATAAGCCGGATCGCCGGGGGTAATAATGGCAAAGTGGCTGGCACCGGTGTTTGCGCGCACCGAAATCCGTGCTCCGTTCGCCGTAAATGCGGCCTGCGTCGCGGCGGCAGGAGGCGGGAGCTTGGCTTGGACAAACAGCAGTTCGGACAGCTGCGGCGCTGCGGTCGCAGGCGCAATCGCAGTGTAGCGTTGGGGCGTACCATCAGGCGCGCCGCCGATGAAAGGTTCAACCGCCGAAAACTCGCATAAGGCATCGAAGGCGGGCTTTTCAGGCAAAAGATCGCCCGGCCCATCCAGCACAATCGCGGCGCGGACGTCAACGGATGCACACGCACCGATGGGACCACCCTCACCTTGCGCTGTCGCCAACCAGTGCGCCGCAAGCCCGCCCGCCGAATGACCGACCAACGTGACACGACTACGGTCAATGGGGTGGGCGTCTGCGACCTCCTCGATCAGCCGAGCCGAAGCCGCCCAGTCTGCAAACGAGCCCGGCCACCCGCCGCCATCGCCAACTTCGCGATAATCGACATTCAGCGTGGCAATGCCCTCGCTTTGCCAACGCGTGGCGAGCGGCGCCATGTAGGCTTGCGACGCGATACCGGTTTTCCAGCATCCGCCATGATAGATCACCGCAAGGGGAAACGGCCCCTCCCCTTCGGGCACACGCAATTCGGCAAACCCGCGCGGGTGGTCGGCATAGCGCAGGATCGCATCAGGCTGTGATGCTGCCATGTTGGCGTCGGTGCCAAAGCTGTCATGATTGGGCTGTTCGGCCATCGCGGCCTCCTCCGATGAAGGCGAGCAGGCAGCGACAAAGAGCAGGGGGAGCAGGAAGATTGGAAGCCAGCGCATCACACCCCCTCCAGCAACCGATCCGCCTGTGCGCGAGCCTCGGGCGTCACTTCAGCGCCAGAGAGCATCCGGGCGATCTCTTCTTGTCGCCCGGCGTGATCCAGCAGCACGACGCTGGTCTTGGTCACGATGCCGCTGGAGGCCTTGGCGATCAGGTAATGCTGCCCGCCGCGTGCCGCGACCTGCGGGCTGTGCGTAACCGCCAGCAATTGCCCTTCTTGTGCCGCAAGCCGAGCGAGGCGATCTCCAATGGCGCTCGCCACCGCGCCGCCGACGCCGCGGTCGATTTCGTCGAAGATGATTGTCGCCGCCCCGCCCTGCTCGGCCAGCGCGACCTTGAGCGCGAGGATAAAGCGTGAGAGTTCCCCGCCCGACGCGATCTTGCCCAAAGGCGCAAAGTCCGCGCCGGGGTTAGTCGAAATCAGGAACTCCACCGCGTCCATGCCGCTTGCACCCCAGCGGTCTTCGGGCAGCGGCGTTATAGCGGTGCGGAACCGGGCGGCATCAAGCTTCAGCGGCGCAAGCTCCGCCGCGACCGCCGCGTCAAGTTTGCCCGCCCCTGCAACCCGCGCCGCATGGGCCTTTTCGGCCGCCGCAACATAGGCGCCGCGCGCGTCCTTGGCGGCTGCCTCTAACGCGTCCAATTGCGCTTCCCCGCCCTCGATCGCGTCAAGGCGGCTGCGCATGGTGCGGGCAAGCTCAGGCAGATCATCGACCTCGCAGCGATGCTTGCGCGCCGCAGCGCGCAATTCGAACAGGCGGGTTTCAGCGCGCTCCAGTTCCATCGGATCATGCACCAGCGCCTCGGCCGCGCCGCGCAACTTGTCTTCCGCTTCGCTCGCTTCGATCACGGCACGATCAAGGGCGGCCAGCGCCTCGGCCAAAAGTGCGTGCTGTTCGGCAATCCGGTCGAGCTTGCGCGCCGCCACGCGCAGCGCGGCCAGCGGCGAGTCCGAACCTTCCCACAGGTGGCGCAAGGTCTCGAGGTCATCCGACAGCTTCTCACCCTTCTGCATATCGGCCCTCGCCCCGGCGAGCCGCGCTTCCTCGCCCGCGACTGGCTCCAGCGCGGCGAGTTCAGCGAGATGTGCGATCAGCAGATCCTGATCGGCTTTGGCCTGCGCCACCGCTGCGCGCGCTTCGGCCAGTTGGGCTTCGGCCTTGGCCCAATCGGCATAAGCGCGCTCCAGACCTGCCACCTGCGTCCCGGCATAACGATCCAGCAGCAGCCGGTGGCCGCGCGGGTTCACCAGCCCGCGATCATCATGCTGTCCGTGCAATTCCACCAGTGCAGGGGCCAATTCGCGCAGCAAGGCCACGCTTGCGGGCGAATCATTGATGAAGGCCTTGGAACCGCCATCGGCCTTGACCTGCCGCCGGATCAACAGCGGCTCGCCCGGTTCGATGGTAATGTCCGCATCATCCAGCGCAGCAGCGATCCCGGCCGGCAGCGCTGCAAATTCAAAGCTGGCGGTCACGCTGGCCTTGTCTTCGCCGGCGCGCACCAGAGACGTTTCCGCACGATCCCCGAGGATCAACCCCAGCGCGTCCAGCAGGATCGACTTGCCCGCCCCCGTCTCCCCCGTCAGCACGCCAAGCCCGCGCGCGAAATCGAGATCGAGCGCTTCGATGAGGACGATGTTACGGATCGAAAGCCGGGTGAGCATGAGCGATTGCGCAGATAGCGCACCCAGCACGGCGCGTCACCTGCGCATGGTTGGCAAATCCCCGGTGTGCGACGCAATTCGCGCTGATACTTATCGCAAAGCTCCCCGAACCTTCGCGCATCGGTTTATCATCGCCTCACGCCGGATCGGTTTTTGGGGAGATGTGCCGGCTGCCCCCGCGCTTCCCATCATTCGTGAGATGGTGCGCGTGCGGGGCGGAGCGCTGGATGACGACGCCGATTGAATAAACGGCCAATGGAACTGCTGTCACGATAAGCGGTTAAGCCTTGTCCGCGCCATATCCGGCACAAACACAAGGAATTTTCATGCGTCTGCCACTGGTCCCCCTGGTTTCCCTGTGCCTTATATTGGGAGCATGCGGCGGCAATCCTTCCGACGACGCAAGCCAGACCGACGAGGCCTCCGCGCCGTCAACCCGCGATAATAATGGCGCGGATACCATGGCATCGAATGACGCCGCGGCGCCGGCCGACTCCCTGCCCGATTCCGAACAGCGCCCCATCATGCAGGCTCAGGTTATGCTGGAACGGCTTGGTTTTGGGCCTGGCGTGATCGACGGCAAGACCGGCGCATCGCTGAGCAATGCGATCAAGGGCTTTCAGGAAGCGCGCGACCTGCCTGTTACTGGCGAACTTGATGAAGCGACCCGGCTAGCGCTGATGGCGGGCAAGGCGATCCCTGCCACGCGCATCGTCACCATTCCCGAAGCCTGGGGTGACATCACTTTCATGCCCGTGCCCGATGGCGCGGCGCAGCAGGCGAAGATGGAACGGCTGGGTTATGAAACACTGACCGAAAAACTGGCCGAACGCTTCCACACGACTCCCGATGTTCTGGCGCAGCTTAATCCGGGCGGGCGCCCCGCCGGGGCCGGTGGCGCCTCTGCCGCGCCCTCGCCTGCGGCTTCGGGTGCGGACAGCGCGCCGGTGTTCAAACCGGGCCAAGAGGTGCGCGTCCCCAATATCGGCGCGGACCGGATTGCAGCGGACAGCGTCGATAACAAGGATTGGCTGGAAACCCTGCGCTCGCTTGGCGTGGGCACCGATCAGCCGACTGTGGCGCGCATTCTGGTCGATGAAAGCGAAGGCTGGCTGAAGGCGTTTGATGATAAGGATCAGCTGGTGGCGATGTTCACTGTCACCACCGGATCGCAGAACGATCCCTTGCCGATCGGCGAATGGGACGTGAAGGGCAAAGCCTATAACCCGCCCTACTCTTATGACCCCAAACTGTTACGCGGCGCGCCTAACGGCGATGATACGCAACAGCTTCCGCCCGGCCCCAACAGCCCTGTCGGCGTGGTATGGATCGATCTGAGTAAGGAACATTACGGTATTCACGGCACGCCTGCGCCAGAGACCATCGGCCGCGCACAAAGCAACGGCTGCGTGCGGCTAACGAATTGGGATGCCGCGCGACTGGCACAGATGGTCAGCGGCAGCACCAAGGTGGTGTTCCAGAAATAGGTGGCGGCCGCGTTGTTCCGACGGGCCAACTATGGGTCAGGACGGAACGACGCCGCTCGCGTGCTTGTCGACCAAATTAAAGGCGCGGTTGTACCATTCCGATCCCGGATAATTGGCGCCCAACACCGCGGCATATTTCACCGCTTCGGCCGGTACGCCGAGCGCAAGGCTGCTTTCAGTAAGACGAAACAGCGCCTCTGCCGTGTGGCTGGTGGTATCGAACTTCTCGACCACATTGCGGAACCGCATATCGGCGGCGAGCCACAGGCCCATGCGCTGATAGTGACGGCCGATCTCCATCTCCTTGCCGGCGAGGTGATCGACCACCAGGTCCAGCTTCAACCGCGCATCGGCGGCATATTCGGTCTGCGGAAAGCGGCGATTGACTTCACGCAGCGCGGTTTGCGCTTGCTCTGTGATCTTCTGATCGCGGTTCACATCGCTGATCTGCTCGTAATAGCTCAGCGCGATCAGATAGTAGGCGTAAGGCGCATCCTTGTTGCCCGGGTGAATGGACAGGAAGCGCTGTGCATTCCGGATCGACTGGTTGTAATCACGCGCGATGTAATAGCTGAAGGCACTCATCAGCTGTGCGCGGCGGGCCCACGGCGAATAGGGATGCTGGCGCTCCACCTCGTCAAACAGCGCCGCGGCCTGTAGCGTGTTGCCCCGGTCAAGCCGCCGCTGTGCCTCGCTATACAGCGATTCGACATCGCGCGCGACGTAGGCAACGTCCTTGCCCTCGGTGCTGCCAGCGCAGGCGGAAAGGGTCGCGAATGTGGCGGCGGCGAGCGCTGCCTGCGCGAGACGGGTGCTGAGCTTGGTCGACATGGCTTCGCCTATAACGACGCCTGCGCTGAACGCCAAGTGAAGCTGCGCCCCGGCCCGTGCTCCGCCCACATTTTCCTGCGCCCCTATTTTCCTACTGCGACATTTTGTGATCCTCCTCCCCCATGACCCGACGCACAGACCCCCGCTCCGCCCGCCGCCCCATTCCGCCCGGCGAATTGCCCGGCTTCACCCCCGTCCCGCGCCAGTATGATCGCCACGATGGCTGGACGCCCGAGCGCCAGCGCGCCTTCATCGAAGCGCTGGCCGACACCGGCTCGGTCGATGCGGCGTACAAGGCGGTCAACATGAGCCAGGCCGGCGCCTACTATCTGCGCCGCCAACCGGGTGCCGAGAGCTTCCGCGCCGCATGGCAGGCCGCGCTCCACCTCGGCGTTGCGCGGGTCGAAGACGTGGCGATGGACCGCGCGCTCAACGGCGTCGAGGAGCCGGTCTATTCCTACGGCGCGCTGATCGGCACCCGCCGCCGCTACAACGACCGGCTGCTGATGTTCATCCTGCGCAACCGCGCGCCCGATCGCTTTGCCCAAGGCGCGCCCAAGGGCCTCAACGCCGTGGACCAGGTGCAGGTCGAACGGCTGAAGCAGGAATGGCGCAAGGAATGGGAGGCGGAGCAAAGCAATGTCTCGCCAGCCCAAGTCCGCGCCAGCATCGACCGCAAGATCGAAGACATCCGCCGCCGCTTCCAGCGCGAGGCCGAACACCGCTGGGCCGCGCTCAGCGCGGAAACCCGGAACGCCTGGGCGAACTTCCTGACCTTGCGCGACCGCGATCTGGCCGCAATGCAGGCCGACGCCAAGACCCGCGAGGTGCTCGATGTGACATGGGAGGCAAGCAGCACCCACTTCGACCCGCCCGAACGCAAGCGATTGACGGGGCCGGAGGGGCGCGAAGGGCCGGACGCGGAGGCGATGCCACCGGTAAAGCAATGGCAACCACCAGAGCCGCCAGTGGAGCGCGAGCCGCGGACGGAATGGACGTTGAAGGATGAGGGGTTTGAGCCTTAGGGTGGTGAAGGTGCGCAGCGCAGGCGTTTGCGGAGCAAAGGGCAAGTTGCAAGCCAGTGCGTGTAGCACATTGCCGCCCTCGGCCGGCGGGCGGCGTCAGCCGACCCGTTCGTCGTCATGGCCGCGGCTTTGCCGTGGCTGCTTTCGCCTTTATACCTTTGGAGTATCGCGGTATTTTCGCGAAATGAACAACCTCACCGAGAACGACCAAGAAGCCGCGCTTGACTGGCGTGAGGCCGATCGGGAGATAATCATAGCGATCAACGATTGGGTTGAAGCCCACGGCCTGCCGCTAAAAGCGTATCGCCTGTTCTGAATTCACTCTCCCCATCAAGAGAGGAGGACGATCCGCAGGATGGTGGGAGCGCAAGCGCGGGTGTCTTTTACGCCGCGAAGGCGTGAAACTCGCGGTGCCAGCCAAGAAATTGCGGATGCGGGCGATCGGCCTCACGCTGAGGCGCTATCAATCGGCCAGTAGAATTAATGATTGCCTCAACGCCCGCTCGGTCGTTCACCTTGCGATGGATCATGATGTCGTGATTGTCAGAAATACAAATCAGCCCCCGGTCAAACATCCAGTGCGCTGTGCCGGAAAGCGCCAATCCGTTGCGCATCGAATCTGGCCCACCATGCTCAACGGGACGAATATGCGCAGCCTCGGCCTCTAGCCGCCCTCCCCCGTTGACCAGCCTCCATCCTGTAACTGCGCAGCGCCCGTCGTAGGCTTGCAGCACCGCACGACGAAACGCACGGTCACGGAACGGGCGGTTAACAAGCGATTGCACCAAGGGGCGTTCAATTTCGTAAGGGGTTTGATTCTCGCCGACACGATTTGATGGCACGGCATCGCCAACCCTCGGGAGCGCGTCATGATCGGGCAGGCCGAGCGCAATGATGCGAGCGAAGTCCGAATTGGAGAGAGGACGCACAGCTGCTTGTGCATTAGCAAGGTCACGTTCGACCGGCAGTCCTTCGACCACATGGGGAACCGTTGGCTCGAACGGCAAATAGCTGCCCGGCTCGATCAGAGCGCGATAGCGGTCTGATATATCAGGGTCAGGGATAATCTGCTCAACCTTCGCCACAGCGAAGAAACCCTTCGATTGCGGCAGCTTCACAGGCTCGCGATAGACGATCCAATCGCCAACCATCTGCTTGGCGCGGCTGAGATAGGGTTTCGGAAACTGGTAATGCACCTCGGGTATATCGTCGTAGATCGCCCCCATCCTTGTGCATGAATACGCCGAATGACATCACCGTTGGATCATTCTGATTGCCGGCCAAGTCAAGCGGAACTGGTTCCCCGCTCACAAGCCGAAGGGAGAAGGCCGGTCTCGCCCTAACAGAACCGTTCGTCCTGAGCTTGTCGAAAGACTGCACTTCTTGGGCGCCGCGCGGCTGTTAAAAAGAAAAGCAACCGTTGAACCTGCGGTTCAGCTTCGCTTCCGACAAGCTCAGGGCGAACGGAAGGTGGGTTTATTCCCTTCCACTTGCCAATCCCCCGCCCATCATCATCCCACCGCCCATACCGCCGCCGCCGCCAGCACCGCCACCACCATCGCCCCGGCCTCCGCCGCCGCCCTTGTCCCCCCGGCCCGGACCGCCACCGCCCGAAGGGCGCGTCGGCCCCTGTGCGGGCAGCGTGTCCGCGATGGAGGCCGGGATCGGGTCGAGGTCCAGCGAGGTGCGGATGAAATCGCGCAAGGATACCACCAGCGCGTTGGTGTGGACCGGGCGGCCTGCGACCAGCTCGCCAATGGCCTCACCCGCCAGCCGCACCTGTTCTTCAGTTCCGAGCAGCAGAATGTCCGACAGCGCGCTTTCCGCCGCATCGCGGATGCGCCGGGCGCGGTCTGATCCGCCTTGCGCTTCGGCGGAGAGGTCAATCGCGGCGTCAGCGGGCGCAATCGCGCCCTCGGCGCTGGCGGGACGGTTCTCTGCCGCGCGGCGGCGCAGATGGGTGGGATCGACCACGAGATCACCGGTGAACGACCCGCCCAGAGTCTTATAAGCCGCCATCAGCGTGCGTAGCCGTTCATTGATCTGGCGGTTGGCGCGCTGGCGGCGTTCCTGCACGCGCATCATGATCACCAGCCGGATGCCCACCCCGATCACGGTGATCAGCGTCAGGCCGATCAGCGTGGTTAGGATGCCTTGCCAACTGCTGAAGTCCATCAGGCGGAGCGTGTCACTCCTCCCCCATCCTCAAGGCAGCGATAAACGCTTCCTGCGGGATCGAGACATTCCCGTACTCGCGCATCCGGGCCTTGCCCTTCTTCTGCTTGTCCAGCAGTTTCTTCTTGCGCGAAATATCTCCGCCGTAACACTTGGCGGTCACGTCCTTGCGCATCGCGGCGATAGTTTCGCGGGCGATTACCTTGCCGCCGATGGCCGCCTGGATCGGGATCTTGAACAGGTGGCGGGGGATCAGGTCTTTCAGGCGTTCGCACATGCCGCGCCCGCGCTCTTCGGCGACGTGGCGGTGGACGATCAGGCTCAGCGCGTCGACCGGCTCGGCATTGACGAGGATGTTCATCTTCACAAGGTCGCCCTCGCGCGTGCCGATCTGTTCGTAATCGAAAGAGGCGTAGCCGCGTGAAATGCTCTTCAGCCGGTCGTAGAAATCGAACACCACTTCGTTGAGCGGCAGTTCGTAGGTCACCTGCGCGCGTCCGCCCACGTAGGTGAGTTCGGTCTGGATGCCGCGGCGGTCCTGACACAGTTTCAGGATGCTGCCGAGATAGTCGTCCGGCGTGTAGATCACCGCCTTGATCCACGGCTCCTCGATCACGTCGATGCGGTTCACATCCGGCCAGTCGGACGGGTTGTGAATGTCGATGATGGTCGCATCCTCGTTCTTGGTGTGCCCAAGATGCAGGCGATAGACCACCGAAGGCGCGGTGGTGATCAGGTCGAGATCATACTCGCGGGTCAGGCGTTCCTGAATGATTTCGAGGTGGAGCAATCCGAGGAACCCGCAGCGAAAGCCAAAGCCGAGCGCCGCGCTGGATTCCATTTCGAAGCTGAAGCTCGCATCGTTGAGCCGCAGCTTGCCGATGCTTTCGCGCAGTTTCTCAAAGTCTGCCGCGTCCACCGGGAACAGCCCGCAGAACACCACCGGCTGCACTTCCTTGTAGCCGGGCAGCGCAACGCTGGATCCGCCCTTGACCGTGGTGATGGTGTCACCGACGCGGGCCTGCTCCACCTCCTTGATCTGGGCGGTGATGAAGCCGATTTCGCCGGGGCCGAGTTCCTGCAGGTCAGTGCGTTTGGGCGTGAAGCAGCCGACGCGGTCGACCAGGTGTTGCGTTCCGCCCTGCATGAAGCGGATGTTGAGGCCCTTGGTCAGCTTGCCGTCAATCACGCGCACGAGGATGACGACGCCGAGGTAGGGGTCGTACCAGCTGTCGACGAGGCTGGCGGTGAGCGGGGCGTCGATCTTGCCGGTGGGCGGCGGGATGCGCTGCACGACGGCTTCGAGCACGTCCTCGATCCCGATGCCGGACTTTGCGCTGGTCATCACCGCGTTCGAGGCATCAAGGCCAATGATCTCCTCGATCTCGGCGCGGACCTTTTCGGGCTCGGCGGCGGGCAGGTCGATCTTGTTGATGACGGGGACGATTTCGTGGTCGTGCTCGATAGATTGGTAGACGTTGGCGAGCGTCTGGGCTTCGACGCCTTGCGCTGCGTCCACCACCAGCAGCGCGCCTTCGCACGCGGCCAGGGAGCGGGAGACCTCGTAAGCGAAGTCAACATGGCCCGGCGTATCCATCAGGTTGAGCTGATAGGTCTCGCCATCCTTGGCGGTGTAGTTGAGGCGCACGGTCTGCGCCTTAATGGTGATGCCTCGCTCTTTCTCGATGTCCATATTATCAAGGACTTGCTCGGACATTTCCCGCAGAGTCAGCCCGCCGGTGAACTGGATCAGCCGGTCAGCGAGAGTCGACTTGCCATGGTCGATATGCGCGATAATGCTGAAATTGCGAATTTTTGAAAGGTCAGTCATTATTGGGGTACGTAGCGTTGGGCTGAACGGTTGTCATTCGCCAAAAACGCAACAATCAAGCGCGTGGGGCAGCATAGCCGAACTTGGGTATTGCCCCTCCCAAATCCATGCCGATAAACTTGCCCGGTGCCAGCGCCGCCAAAGGCGCACCCGCCGATGCCAATGCATAGGGCGATACGCGATTGCGGGTACATAACCCCCCAGAGCCATCTTCGATCAGCGATTGTTCAAACTCCAACCCCTGCACATCCCCGTTACTGCGCGTCACTGTCGCCACAGCCAATTGCCCCCCTCCCAGATCGACGACGAACTGCGTACCTTTGGGCACCTCGGCCAGACCCTGAATCAAAGCGCCGGATTTCGACAGATTGCGAAGCGTCACTTCGTATGCATAGTCATCATTGATGACCTGAACCTTGCGAAACACCGTTCGGCGGCGTGCACGGCGGGTACGATCGCTGCCAGGCGTTATCTGCCAGGCGCCATTGGCCATTTCTTGCAGGACCATGTCTTCTTCAACAGGCTCGCTGAAGATCGGGCCTTGTAGGAAACGCACCCCACCATTCGTCAAAGCCGTCACAAGATCGGCACTCTCCAGCCCGCTTGCCATCGTGTCCATCTGCAACGCACCCGCCAGCGCGACAATTGCGCGAACCAAGCCCAGTTCACGGCTGTCTTGATGCTCGGCCTCGGCGATCAGCTTCGGGTCAATCTTGACGCTGTCGAAAGGCGCCCGGCGAAGATAGGCAAGCGACGAATAGCCGCTACCGAAATCATCCAGCGTCAGCCGCACGCCCAGCTTGAACAATGCAGCCAGGGTGCGGTCTACCACATTAGCATCGCCGAAGAACACCGCTTCGCTGATTTCCAGTTCGAGCCGTGCGGGGGTGATGCCGGCATCACCAATCGCCATGCCTACGTGGTCGACGAAATCGTCTGACAGAAACAGCGCCACCGGAACATTTACCGCAACCCGGACACTTTCAGGCCAAAGAGCCGCCGATGCACATGCAGCGCCAATCGCCCAGCGCCCGACATCGCCCAGCAGCGTTGATCCTTCGACGATCTGAGCGAATTCCTCCTCGTCAATCACGCCGCGCTCGTTATGGTCCCAGCATACATGAGCCTCACGCGCGGAAACTGATCCGGCAGCGGCCTCGACAATCGGTTCGAACCGAAGGAACAGCTGCGCTTCGCTCAGGGCAGTGCCGAGATCCTGTTCAAGGCGGCGGCGGAAGATCGTTTCATTTTCGAGCTCGCCGGAGAAAAAGCGATATTGCCCTCGCCCACCGTTTTTGGACGCATAAAGCGCGAGGTCCGCCGCACGCACCACCTCTTCACAGGTCACACCATCATGCGGGGCGATCGCGATGCCCACAGAGGCACCAATCACGCAACGCCCTTCATCGAGGCTGTAGGGTTGACGCAGCATGGAAATGATCTTCATCGCCACCTCGCCCAGCACACCGCGATCATCAATGTCGGGCAGCATTACCTGGAATTCATCGCCTCCAAGCCGGCCAATCTCACACTCACGATCAATCGCGCGGGTCAACCGGCCCGCCACCTGCTTCAACAGTTCGTCACCCGCTGCGTGCCCCAGCGTATCGTTGACATGTTTGAAGCGATCAAGATCAAGCATCATCACCGCGCAACTGCGCCGCGCCGCTCTAAAAGCTGACAGTGTTGTTTCAATGTGATGGGTCATGCGATGGCGGTTGGACAGGCCTGTCAACGAATCGAAGCGCGCCAGACGCGCAGTTTCCGCCTCGCGATGATATTCGTCGGAAATATCCGCACCGGTGCCGCGAAATCCCACGAAACGGCCATCAGCACCAGTTGCTGGCTGCCCCGACAATCGCAACACAACATGTTCACCTCCTCGCGCTGCACGCACCGCGATCCCCGCAAACGCTCTGTGCGCGCCCAGCATCAGCGCGAGCGATTTGCCACGCTGCTCACGGTCGGCCGCAGCGAATATGGTCGTCAGGGGTTGACCGATGAGGTCATCGAGCGGCACGTCGAGACGTGCAGCAATCGTCTCCGATAGATAGGTAAGCTGAGCCTTGTCATCGCTGGCCCAAAACCAACCCAGCCCAGATTGCTCAAGATCATTGAGCATGGCCAGCCGATCGTGATCCGACATCACGGAGGTGTCAACCATGCCTGCGCTGCGGGGGGCAACGACGCTACGGGACGACAAAAGACCCTTGAGGGACATTGCCTAGGCCAACCTCCAGTTTCCAAAACGGCGGCCCCACTGGTCACTCCAACGGGATGTCCTAGGGGTAAAGTCCGATGGTTATTTTTCCGCTAACGCCAGCCTGTTGGCGGGATGGCTAATGCCTCGCTAACG
The DNA here is from genome assembly GCF_056495765.1 of Erythrobacter sp. 'gip.4 top 5'. Classification (NCBI taxonomy): domain Bacteria; kingdom Pseudomonadati; phylum Pseudomonadota; class Alphaproteobacteria; order Sphingomonadales; family Erythrobacteraceae; genus Erythrobacter; species Erythrobacter sp. 'gip.4 top 5'. Next base: position 2,332,689 of record NZ_CP200270.1, read on the forward strand.
AATATGTGTTCGCAGGCCCCCTGCGCGCACTACCAGGTGCGCGGTCCGTCAAATTCTCCGGCTTGGCCCATAAGCACGGTGAAACAACCATCATGGCGGCGTCGCAAAGGGGCATGGAATTCCACCCCGACGCGGTTCTCGCGCGACCAGCGTACCTGTGCTGTCACCGAATTATCAGCACATAGTTCGATCCGCATGCTGCTGCCCGATGGGATATTCCATACACCTTCGACCATCGCACCGCCTTCGGATATGTTGCGCAGCGTCGCATTCAGCCTAGTGCCATCCTTCACAACTGCGACCTTGCGCAGGAGGTTTTGACGCGGCGCGCGGGCGCACAGAGGGCCGTTCGCCTCAGCCGTCAGGCCGCCCGCAACCAGTGCCGTGGCTTCAGAGGCGTCCATCGCCCCGTAGTATATATAACCTTGAACGTGGCTGCATCCCAGCAGACGAACCAGTTCCAGTTCGTCCCAAGTTTCAACCCCCTCGGCAGTGGTGTCCATGTGCAGCGCCTCGGCAAGCGACGTGATCGATGCGATGATTGCGCCGTTGCGGCTGCCTTCTTCCGTAGCGCCCTGCACAAAGCTGCGATCAATCTTGATTTTGTCGAAAGGCGCCTTTTTCAAGTAGCCGAGAGATGAATAGCCCGTCCCGAAATCATCGAGCGCCAGGCGGACACCCACCCGTTTCAACGCCTTGAACATCGCATCAATGCCTGCGCTGTCATTCAGAAACACGCTTTCAGTGATCTCGAGTTCAAGCCGCGATGGCGCAACACCGCTGTGGGCAAGCGCATTGGCGACGATGGTCGGCAATTCGGGATTGGCAAACTGTAACGCCGATACATTGACCGCGCAGCGGATCGCGCGCGGCCAGCACGCCATGTCTGCGCACGCTTTGCGCAAAGCCCATTGACCCATCCGGTCAATAAGTCCTGCATCTTCGGCAATCGGAACGAATTTTGCCGGGCTCAGCCAACCACGCGTGGGATGATTCCAGCGCATAAGCGCTTCAAAGCCGACGATTTCCTCGGTAGCGGCGTACACCACTGGTTGATAAAATAGCTGAAGCTCACCCTTGACGATGGCCTCACGCAAATCCTGCTCAAGCTCGGCGCGCTCTTCCGCTGCAGCATGAAGATCTTCGGCAAAAAAACGATAAATCCCCCGGCCGGCGTCTTTGGCAGCATACAAGGCAAGGTCGACATTGCGGATCAATTCGTCACTTGTTGCTCCATGTTCGGGGGACATTGCAATCCCCAGTGATGCGCCGATCACTACGCTTTGCCCCTGGATTGAATAGGGTTGCGAAAGTGCATTTATGATGGCTTGCGCCAGGTTAGCCAACGCGTCGCGATCTTGATGGCCGGGGACGATAACCTGAAACTCATCGCCACCGAGACGCCCGCACCGACCTGCCGAACCAATCGCACGCTCAAGCCGCTGCGCGACCTGCTTGAGCAGGGCATCACCCGCAGGGTGTCCAAGCGTGTCGTTGACCTGCTTGAACCGATCGAGATCGAGCATCAACACGGCGCAGGGTCGTTCACGTCCGGTGGGCGCTGCCAGGATCTATTCAAGTGCTTGGCTCATCTGGGCGCGATTGGCGAGACCGGTCAGCGAATCGTAATGCGCCAACCGCGAAACCTGCTGTTCGTTACGCCGCTTTTCCGTAAGATCAGTGCCGTGCCCACGAAATCCGCAGAAGTTCCGGTAACTATCGTAGACCGGACGTCCGGTTAACGCCCACCAGCGCTCGTCGCCGACGGTCGCGGCCCGAAGCTCGATATCGTGAAAGCCCGAACGCGCTGACAGATGGAAGGCGAGCGTCCGCTCGGCAACAGCGGCGCTTTCATCAGGATTCACCATGGCGCTCAACGGGCAGCCGATGATATCCGCGCTGACCTTGCCCAGCACCGTGGCCGCTTTTGGCGATATGTACGTGATTAGGCCGCGGCGGTCAGTTTCCCAGAACCAGCCCTGTCCACTTTCCTCAAAGCTGCGCAATATATCCTCGGCACGAGCGGCAACCCGTTCCCGCGCTTCACGCAAGACGCGGCGTTTTTCGGCTGATTTCCATTCAAGACGAGCGATCAGAGACAAAGTTAACACAGTTGCAATAAGCGCAACGTAGGTCAGTGTACCAGGAACCAAAATTGCAAAACCGGACCAGCTCGCTATTTTGCCGGCGAACAGCGAAATCATCCGCGTGTCGAAAAGCGCAGCTACGGCAGCATTGATGCAGATTAGTGTGGCCACCGCCCATTGCCATGGCAGACCCTCATCAACCCAATTGGCTAAAGCGTAGCCGACCAGCCCCATCGGCAAAATGATACCAACCAGCACCACCGATGCCCGTGTCAGGGAGGTCGCATCCGCACGCCGTTCGGTAGCGGCAAATAGCGAACCGCAAGCAAAAAGGGCCGCCGATGCCAAGGCTGCACCGAGCACTTTGGTGGAAGGCAGCCCCTCGAACGCGACAATGGAAATAGCGTAAGCAAAAAGCAGGAACAATGTCATTCCTTGCGCTTCACTTGGAAGGAAAAAATGATGATCGTCAGTGGGCTCATTGATGGCCGGCCCCGCGGCGTCGGTCTCTTCGTTGGGGCGCCGCCCGCGTCCGCGACGCTCGCCGCGGATGCGGAGGTTCGTCACCGTTGAGACATCGGTCGCCTCATTCACCGAACGCACAGTTCCGCTCACGCTCTGCAGCGGCGGATCAATCGTCGCGAATTTTCGATTAGGTTCTCCCGCCATGATCGTAAGTTACAGAGAAGCCTTAAGAAATTGATTAAGCGATATAATAAATTTTTTCATAATCGTGGCTTTGCCGTCGCCACTTTCACGAGGCACCATGCTTGCAACTTGGCTGCTTAAGCTGCATCCTCCCACCGATAGGCCGGATTAATCGACGGCCATGCGAAACCGCGCATGAAACGGTCACGATAAAAGAGGACTCCATGGCACGCAGCGAAGTGAAGCTTGAAAACGAAGCAGCCCAGTCGACCAATGCCTTAGGGCCACTGATCGGCGTAGCGCGAGAGGACTTCGTCAGCGCTGTGGCGCTGCTGCTGCGCGAAACCGCATCTGATCCATCGCGGCTAATGCGCCATTCAACGGCAATGGCGCAGGACATGGTCAAGATCATGACCGGCAAAAGCGAGCTCGCCCCAGATCCCAAGGACAAGCGATTTATGGATCCCGCTTGGGCCTTCAACCCGTTTTTCCGTGCAGGTGCGCAGTATTATCTCGCTGTGCAAAAGGGAATGCGTAACTGGCTTGACGAACTCGAACTCGACGAGCTGGAACGCAACCGCGCCAACTTCATCGCCAACATCATCCTTGATGGTCTTGCCCCCAGCAACACGCTTATCGGCAATCCGACGGCGCAAAAGCGAGTGATCGACAGTGGCGGGCTGAGCCTCATCAAGGGCTTGCAAAACGCCTATAACGATATCGTCCACAATAAAGGCATGGTCAGCCAGGTTGACAAGCGTCCGTTCAAGCTGGGCGAAAACGTTGCTGCCTCCAAAGGCGCGGTGGTGTTGCGGACCGAGATGATGGAGCTCATCCACTACGCACCGACGACAGACGAAGTGCATGAAATCCCGCAGCTCACCATCCCGCCGCAAATCAACAAGATGTATATCAACGACCTCAGCCCCGAAAAGTCGGTGGTGAAATGGCAGCTCGATAACGGCATCCAGTCCTTCGTAATTTCCTGGCGCAACCCGACGAAGGCGCAGGGCAAGTGGGACATCGCCGATTACGTCCATTCCTGCCGGGAGGCGATGGAGACCGTTGCTGCCATCACTGATGCGAAAAAGGTGAATGTATCGGCTGCATGTTCGGGTGGCCAAACAGCCGCAATGCTCGCGTCCAAACTGGCGGCGGACAAGTCCGATCTGCTGGGCACCCTGACATTAATGGTCTGCGTGTTGCACCCCAAGGCGACTGATATTGAGGCAGGATCGCTCGTCAGCGAGAATGGTATGAAGCTCGCCCGGCAACGCGCATCGAAGGCCGGCATTATCAAGGCCGATGATCTTGCGCGTGGGTTCGCCTGGCTGCGGCCCAATGATCTGATCTGGAACTACGTCATCAACAATTACCTGCTCGGGTCCGATCCGCCGGCATTCGACGTGTTGTTCTGGAACGCCGACGCCACCAACCTTTCAGCCAGCCTGATGGGGGACTTCCTGACTCTTTATGAAACGCTCGCCTTCACCAAGAAAGGCGAAGTCGAGATGGTTGATCACAAGATTGATCTCAGCAAGGTCACGTCGGACCTGTTCGTCCTGGGCGGGGTGACCGATCACATCACGCCGTGGATGGCAACCTATCGCTCGACCCAGTTGTTTGGTTCGAAGGACGTAACCTATGTGCTTTCGCAATCCGGACACATGCAGGCGATCTTAAACCCGCCGGGCAATCCCAAGGCCAAATATTTCGTGCAAACCAAAAAGGGCAAGCTTCCTGCGACGGCCGATGCGTGGCTGCAAGGCAGCGAAGAGGTCAAGGGCAGCTGGTGGCCACGCTGGATTGAATGGTTGCAAGCGCGCTCAGGCAAAAAGATTCCCGCTCCGGCCGCGCTTGGCAACGACACCTATCAACCCAGCGACCCTGCACCGGGACTCTACGTTATCGAAGAAGTCTGATATTGCAGTGCAGCGTAAGACCCAGAAGACGGGGAAATTACGCGCAAACAGATTATCGGCACGCTCGGTCTGGGACTGACGGGCGCGCCGCACTTGCGCTCTTTCGGGCGCATTGAAAGGACGGGTTTTCGTGGCCAATGCAATGGACGACGCTGTCGTCAAAATGGAAAAAGTGGGCGGTCGGACGCTACGGATTGCGACATGGCGGCTCGATATGCCGTCTGACCATCCTCCGGTTCTGTTCTTCAACGGGATCGGCGCGAATATCGAGGCGTTGGCGCCGCTGGCGGCCGCGATGCCCGAACGCGGGTTTGTCATGTTCGACATGCCCGGCACCGGCGAATCGCCCGATCCGATGCTGCCCTACAATCCATTCACGATGAGCCGTACAGCGGCGCTGCTGCTGGCGAACCTCGGCTTGGATGAAGTCGATGTAATGGGCGTGTCATGGGGCGGCGCAATGGCGCAGCAATTTGCGCTTCAGTACCCCAAGCGTACCCGCCGCCTAACCCTGATCGCCACCACGCCGGGGATGCTGATGGTGCCGGGCAACCCGGCCGCCTTCACCAAAATGGCCGATCCGCGCCGCTATGTAGACCCCGATTTCATGGCCAAGCACTTCAAAACGCTTTACGGTGGACTAATGGAGACCGGCGGCGAAGATCATAAATCCAGCCATATCAGCCGGTTAAAACCCCCTAGCCCGCGCGGTTACGTGTATCAACTGCTGTGCATGATGGGCTGGAGCAGCCTGCCGGCCTTGCCTTTCCTGAAGAAGGAAACGCTGATTATGATGGGCGAGGATGATCAGATCGTGCCCGTCGTCAATGGCAAGATCCTGAAGGCAATGATCCCCAACGCGCAACTCTTGACGTTCGAGGGCGGCGGTCATTTGTTCCTGCTGACCCATGCGGACCAAAGCGTTGCGGCAATCCGCGAATTTCTGGACGCGCCCGACACCGTGAAAGAAACACGGCGGATTGCCAAAGCGGCTGTTGCGGCAGCGTCTGCGGAAGCGGCGGCGGCCTAAAGCCGTCCCGTTCAGACCATTTGGGGCGGGACGAGGCCGATGGTCTGCATCAGGATCGCCTGCCCCAGCATCACCGCTAGCCAATGCAGCGCCACCGAAATCGTACGGCGTGCGCCCATGCCCAGCGCCATAAAGCTCACCCACAACACCGGCACCACAAAGCCGATCCAGATCACCAGCGCGCTGCCCACCGCCATCACCCATGCACCAGCTTCGGGAGGCGCAAGGATCAGGGCGCCTGCGAGGATCGCAGCAAGCCAGAATTCGGCGAGCGCCGCGCCAGCCAGCGTTTTCCATCCCGGCAGCAAAATGCCCGATGCGCGCAGCCAGACAAGGCCAATGATGAGCCCAAACAGCATCGCCGCGGCGATCGGCCAGAGGTTGATGAGGATGTAGATCATGCCTCGCTCCTTTGCGGATCAACGCACGGTGCCGTCAGAAGTGCCAAAGTGGGTGCGCAGGCTGGCCGCTAATCTCTATTTCAGGCGCAGAGATCCGCTGCGAACGCGCACCGTCTGGCAACCCTCTTGCGGCCCGCATTTACACCGCCTGAGCCGCGTCTATCCGACCACGACCCCGCGCCAGAACGCGATGCGGTCCTTGATCTCGGCAGCAGCGCTTTTGGGTTCAGGGTAATACCAAGCGGCGTCACTGTTGGTCGCACCATCAACGGTGACGCTATGATAATGCGCGGTACCCTTCCAAGAGCAATGGCTGGTGGTTGCGCTCTCGCTCAGCACATCAGGTTTGACCGAGCCGCGCGGGAAATAGTGATTGCCTTCAACCACCACGGTCGCATCGCTCTCGGCGATGACGGTGCCGTTCCATGTTGCTTTGACCATTGCTTGTTCTCCTTCAACCGCGTGCATAAGCTGACTTCACGTTTGCAGGTGGCGACGCATCGCAGCATTGCAAGCGCGCCATGCGTTGAGCTTTATCCGCCCCGGCTGACCCCGCATTGCCCCGCCTTGGGCAAGCGCCCTGCCTCAGCCAGCGCCGCGGCCGCTTCACGGGGACGGTCGGTGGCGATGATATCAACACCTTCCTTGCCAAGTTCAGCATAGCGTTCGTCCATCCCGTAACGATCGATCACCGCATCGATGGAGCGGGGAGGACGGCCCAGTGTGCCAAAGATCACCTCGATATCGCGGCCATCCAGTTCGCTATAAAGTTCAGGGCGCGGCAGGCGGGTGCCGGTGAACGCGATCATCCGATCCTGCGGGATACCGACTGCTTCCAAGGCGGCGACATCGCCAGGACGCTCCACGGAGACCGACAACAGCATTTCAGGTGCCGCACGGTGCAGCGCGGCGGCTTGCTGAGGCGAATAGGCGATAAGGATTACGCTGCCCGCCATTTCGGCCTCGCGGATCGCGGCGACCACCGCGTTGTAATCAGCCGAGCGCTTGAAATCGATCTGAAGCACCGTGCGCCCCTTAGCCCACACCAGCGCCTCGGTCAGAGTCGGGATGGCATAGGGCGTAACCCAGCCCCAGTTATCCTTGAGCCGCAACGCGCTCAGCGTGGCCCAATCCTGCGCGGCGGCCTCGCCGGTGCCGGTGGTGGTGCGATCAAGCCGATCGTCATGCAGCAGGAAGTGGACGCCGTCCGCGCTCTTGCCCACATCAACCTCCATGATTGCAGGTTGCGCGGCCAGCAGCGCGTCCATGGTCGGGATCGCGTTCTCGGGCAGGCCGGGCGTCGGCCCGCCACGGTGGGCCGATATCAGCGTTTGGCCCGCCGCCTCGAAACAGTCGAGCATCGCAGACAGATCGCTCTGCGGAGCGAGGCGCCAAGCGCCGCTATCCTGCGCGGCGAGCGGCGTGCTGGGCGCGGCAAATCCAACAAGTCCTACAATACCTATGCGATATAGCTTGTTCAAACCCATTATTCCTGCCCTTGGCTTAAGCTGTGTTTCATCAACTAAAGCATCGCCCCCTTGTAGGGTGCGGTGCTTTGCGACATTCTTCTTTCCCATAAGGGAGAGAGAAAATGGCGCAATATGACCTGATCATCCGGGGCGGCACGATTGTGGATGGCACCGGGGCCGATAGCTTCAACGGCGATGTCGCCATCAAGGGCGGATTGATTGTGGCGGTAGGCAAGATCGAGGGCAGCGCGTCCGAAGAAATCGATGCCGCTGGAAAGATCATTACTCCGGGGTTTGTCGACATTCACACGCATTATGATGGGCAAGCGACCTGGGATCAGGAAATGGCCCCATCGAGTTGGCACGGCGTCACAACGGTCGTCATGGGCAATTGCGGGGTCGGCTTTGCACCGGCCAAGCCCGACCGGCACGAGTGGCTCATCAGCCTGATGGAAGGTGTGGAGGACATTCCCGGCACGGCCCTTGCCGAAGGGATGACCTGGAATTGGGAAACCTTCCCTGAATATCTTGAGGCGTTGGAGAAGCTGCCCCGCACGGTCGATGTTGGCACGCATGTTCCCCATGGTGCCGTGCGCGCCTATGTATTGGGAGAGCGCGAACAGCCGGGCGCCATGCCGACTGCGGATGATATTGCCGAAATGAGCCGCATCGTCGAAGAAGGTGTGCGCGCCGGTGCGCTGGGCTTCTCCACCTCGCGCACTGTGCTTCACAAGTCGGTTGATGGCGAACTCGTCCCCGGCACCACCGCCACCCCTCAGGAACTGATTGCAATTGGCCATGCAATGGGCCGAGCAGCAAAAGCGGGCGGCCATGCCGTGTTCGAAATGGCCAGCGACCTAAAGCGCGAATGGAACGAGTTCGACTGGATGGGGAAACTCAGCCGAGAAGCAGGTATCCCCGTAACTTTCGCCGCGTTGCAGTCCATTGCAAAGGAAATGTCTCTCGACGAACAGATCGCCGCGATGCGCGCCGAAAACAACAATGGCGCGCAAATTGTGGCGCAGATCGCGCTGCGCGGGAACGGGATCATCATGGCCTGGCAAGGAACGGTGAACCCATTTGCTTTTCGCCCCAGCTGGATGGCCATCAAGGATCGGCCTTGGGAGGAGCAGAAGGCCAAGCTGCTCGATCCCGCTTTCCGCGCAGCTCTGCTCGCCGAACCCAATGATTACACCGATGCTCCCAAGGACATTGGCGGGGTGGTGATGGTGATCTCGCAAGGCTGGGCGATGCAATATGAGATGGACCCCGATTTCGATTACGAGCCGGACGCCGAGGCGAGCATCAACGCCCGCGCCGCCGTCGCTGGCGTTTCGCCGCAAGAATACGCCTATGACCTGCTGTGCCGCGACGAAGGTAAGGGCTTCATTTACCTGCCTATCCTCAATTATGCTGACGGCAATCTCGATTTTCTGCATCCGCTCCAACACGCCGACGACACCGTAAATTCGCTCTCGGATGGCGGCGCGCATTGCGGAACGATTTGCGATGCCGCTTCGCCGACATTCATGCTCGAACACTGGGTGAAAAGCCGCAAGCGGGGGGCAAGGATTAGCCTGGAGCATGCAATCAAACGCCAATGTCGCGATACGGCGGTGCTGTACGGGCTAGAAGACCGCGGTGTAATCGCACCGGGTTACCTTGCCGATCTGAACGTGACCGACATGGATGCACTCAAGCTTGGCAAGCCGTGGCTGGCGTTCGATCTGCCTGCTGGTGGCAAGCGTTTGCTACAAAAGGCGGATGGTTATATCGCCACAATCAAGAGCGGCGTTGTCACCTTCCGTAACGGCACTTGGACCGGTGAAGCACCTGGCGGGTTAATTCGCGGCCCTCAAAGGGCCGAACTGGCCGAAGCAGCGGAGTAATGCACCCCACCCCGGTCAGGGTTCGATCACGATACCCTTGGCCGGGTCAATCTCACCTGCCATCATCGTCGCAAACACAGTGCGGGCCGCGCCAAGGCCGTGACGCCGCTCAATCGCGACGTGGCCATCGGCGGTCTTGATAAAGTCGTGCCACGCGGCTGCGATCAGCTTGCCACCATCTTGCGCCCCAAGTGTCTTGAAGAACGCGACCGCATGGTCTGGCGCAAAGAAAAGCGCAGGCTTGGGTCCGGGTAGTGGCTCGCCCCCGCCAAAGGTCGAGCGCGCCGCGATATGAGTCATTCCTACCAAGGACGAATGCGCCAGTGCATCCTCGAAATGATGGTGGATTCGCGCCAGCACGTCCGCATTGCCTGCAAAATCGACATTTACACTGCGCAAGACAGGCAGGCGCTCCAGATCGTCATAGGCCAGCACTTCATCGTAAAGCCCGCTCGCCAAAACAAATGCGACATTGCTCGCCGAAGTCAGCCCGATCCGCTTGATGGCAGCTGAGTTTTTGCGTGCCACACTTGCCAGACCCATCGCGGTCTTGGACGAAGCGCTAGTGACGATCAGCTGTTCTGCGCCAAACCAGGCGGCCTCACGCAGAAAGTATTCGATTAAAAATCCGGTGCGAAATAGCGGGCCAAAGATCATCCGCTCCGCCTCACGCGCCGGATTGTGCTCGGGGTCAGCCGCGAGGCGAGTGTAGCTGTTGTACACCGGGCTCATGGTCTGGCGATAATCAGTGGTGTCGAGGAAGCTGCTCACATTGATCCGACCCGGCACCACATCAAGATGGCTTGCCATTGGCAGGTAGCCGTAGATCCGCTCGCCAACACTGATGTCCGGGCAGCGGCTTTCGATGACCTGCGCATGGCCCCACACTGGCACGATGCCAAAGCCATCAGGCGCCGGGAAGAAGTCCCAATACCTAAAGCCGTCACCAACAACTGCATAGGTCACGTTGTTGGCGGTAATCGAGAAACTCTCGACCGCAAGCCGCAGCGCGCCATCGGGAAGCGGGCATAAAGGAACATCGGTCAGGACAGCATCGGTCAGATCACATTTGCGGACGTGAACTTGCGCAGCATTCATCGAAAAGCCCCCTCCGCCAAGGCAGAGCTCACACCCGCATCGGCATCAGCACGTAAAGAGCGCGCGCCTGTTCATTTTCACGGATCAACGTTGGCGCACCGGCATCTGCAAGATGCAGCTCCACCGTATCGCTGTCGATCTGGCCAAGAATATCCTTGAGGTAATTGGCGTTGAAGCCGATCTCTAAGCCCTCGGCACGGTATTCGGCGGCGATTTCTTCAGCAGCGGTGCCATTATCGGGCGATGTGACCGACAGCGTGACACGATCATTGTCGAGCCCGATCTTCACCGCCCGGGTTTTCTCGGTGGCAATGGTCGCGACGCGATCGACGCCAGAATAGAACAGCTTGGGATCGACCTTGAGCAGTTTGTCATTGGCGGTAGGGATTACCCGGCTGTAATCGGGGAAAGTGCCGTCAATCAGCTTGCTGGTCAGAACGACGCCGCCTTCGCCGCCCATGGTAAAGCGGATCTTGCTGGCCGAAAGGTCAATCAACACATTGCCATCCAGCGCTTCGTCAAGAAGCTTGCGAAGCTCTCCCACTGCTTTGCGAGGCACAATCACGTCGGGCATCCCGGCGGCGCCCTCGGGGCGCGGCAAGGTGAAGCGCGCCAAGCGGTGGCCGTCAGTGGCCGCGGCCTTGAGCAACGGCTCATCCTCGTCCGTCACATGGAAAAAAATGCCGTTGAGGTAGTAGCGGGTTTCTTCGGTCGAGATGGCAAACCGCGTACGGTCAATCAATTCGGCCAACAGCCGCGCGGGCAGTTCGAAACTTGTGGGCAAATCCCCTTCGACAATGACCGGGAAATCATCACGCGGCAGCGTGGGCAGTTTGAAGTTTGACCGGCCCGCCTTGACCTCCAGCCGGTTGTCGCTGGTCGTCAGGCTCACCTGGCTGCCATCGGGCAGTTTGCGCGCAATTTCGAACAGCAAGTGTGCTGACACGGTAATCGCACCCGCCTGATCGACGGACGAAGCCGACATCGTCTCTACCACCTGCAGATCGAGATCCGTAGCCATCACCCGCACCGATCCGCCGTCGCTGGCATCAATCAACACGTTGGAAAGGATCGGGATTGTATTGCGGCGCTCCACCACGGATTGAACATGGGAAAGGCACCGCAACAGCGTCGCGCGTTCAATCGTGGCCTTCATTGCTTGTCCCTATCGTTCCTGTCTGTTGCGTGGAGTTGCACGGAATCGCCCCCAAGCGCCGGAAAAGTCCCTGAAACCTTAGCGCGCAACGCGATACGGGCAAGCGGGCGGCTTTACGAGGGGGTATTGCGCTGGGGATAAGGCAAAGCAAAGCCCACGCAACGTTAACCGAGCATCGCCATCCCGCCATTAACGTGAAGCGTTGCGCCCGTCACATAAGCGGCTTCGCGGCTGGCGAGGAAAGCCACCGCAGCACCTATTTCCGCGCCTTCACCCATGCGGCCCATCGGGATGCGTCCGTTGATCGCGGCTTGCTGCTTTTCGTCCAGCGTCGATGTCATCGCCGTGCGGATGAAGCCTGGCGCTACGCAATTGGCGGTAATCCCGCGGCTGGCCACTTCCTGTGCAAATGCCTTGGTCATGCCGGTGAGGCCAGCCTTGGCTGCGCAATAGTTCATCTGCCCGGGATTGCCCGTCGCCCCAACCACGGACGTAATGTTAATGATGCGACCATAGCGAGCCTTCATCATCGGCTTGGCGGCGGCACGCATTAGCCGGAAGCTGGCTTCGAGATTGATGCGGATCACCTGATCCCATTCATCATCCTTCATCCGCATCCCAAGATTATCGCGGGTGATGCCGGCATTGTTGACGAGGATGTCCATTGTGCCGAGCGTATCGAGCATTGCTGGGATCAGCTCTTCCACCTGAGTTGCGTTGCCAAGATCGCACGTGATTTCGACATGGCCGTCATGATCGTGGTGTGGATAGGCCGCATTCAACTCGTCGCGAAACGCGCGCAGCTTTGCGGGGTTTGAGCCTGACAGGGCGAGCCGTGCGCCCTGGCTTGCCAACGCGTGGGCAATGGCTGACCCGATCCCGCCGCTCGCGCCGGTCACCAGCGCATTCATTCCATTCAGAGAAAACATCAGGCGATTTCCTTCGCGAAATCCTCAAGATCCTGCATGGTCACGAGGCTGGTCACGTGGGCGTCCCGATCGATCCGGCCCACCATCGGCCCGACCACCTTCCCGCCCAGTTCAACAAAGCTTTCGACGCCATCGGCGCGCATGGCAAGCACGCTTTCGCGCCAGCGCACGCGGCCTGTCACCTGTTCGATCAGCAGCGTACGTTCGGCTTCCGGGTCGGTGACAGCGGCAGCGGTGACATTGGCATAGAGCGGTAGAGTGAAGGCCTGCGGAGGGGTTGCTGTCAGCGCCTCGGCCATGCGCACGGCGGCTGGCGCCATCAGTGAGGAATGGAATGGTGCGGACACATTGAGGATCATGCCGCGCTTAATCCCGTGCTCCTTGACCAGCGCCACCGCCCGCTCAATCGCGCCGGTGTGGCCTGACAATACGACCTGCGAAGGGTCATTGTCATTGGCGATTTCGCAGATCTCACCCTGTGCAGCTGCTTCAGCCAGTGCCCTAGCCTGATCGATATCCGCGCCCAGCAGCACGGCCATCGTGCCCTCGCCCAGCGGCACAGCAGCCTGCATAACCCATCCGCGCAATTTCAGAAGCTGGGCCGTGTCGGCAAGACCGAACGCGCCGACCGCGCACAGGGCCGTATATTCGCCAAGCGAATGGCCCGCAACGCATTGGGCCACCTTAAGGATGTTGACGCCGAAGTCGTGTTCCAGAACGCGCAAAGTCGCGATCGCATTGGCCATGATCGCCGGCTGAGCATTTTCGGTAAGGGTGAGTCGCTCTTCTGGTCCTTCGCGCATCAAAACCGAAAGGTGCTGACGCAGCGCTTCGTCCACCTCACCGAACACATCGCGCGCTGCCTGGCTCGCCTCGGCCAGATCGGCGCCCATGCCGATTTTCTGACTGCCCTGTCCCGGAAAAATAAATGCGCGCATGGACGACCCTCTTTATGAGTTTTGGGGCGCGCCGTTACGTCCGCACGGGCGGACTGGCAAGGCCGAAGGGCACAACCCTGTTGGCAGACGTATGCCCGACAAGCGCCCGGCCGAGGTAGGGAATGCCGGCTCGCGCACACCAGAAACGAGCGATGTCTTCCTCGCTCTGGCCGAATTCAACGTAGTTTTCCGGCACATCTGTAATCGTCCCCAGCCTGAGGCCAGCGAGGCGCGGGAGCGTTCCGGCAAGATGAAAAAACAATCGGTCAATCGCGTAAAGATGTTCGGATACTTCTTCCACCATCACAACATGGCCGGTCAGATCGGGCATGATCGGCGTTCCGGCGATCATGGCCAACGTGATAAGGTTGAAAGCGGCGGCAGGCGTTGTCCCGTCGAGGCTTGGCTCCAACCCGCTGGTATCGCCGCCCAGCCATTTCAGTACTCGCCGGATTGCATCGCGCCCGCCTTCCGAACGCGCGCTGACGGGCATGTGGCCGTGGACGCTCTGCCCTATCCCCGCCCGGTAAAGTGCGGCCAGCATATAACCGCAATCGGAAAAGCCCACATAGGTCTTGGCCCGTGCAGCCTGGTTCATCCGGGCAACCGCAGCCTCGGCAATACGGTTCGAACCATAACCGCCCTTGGCGAACCATACGACATCGAAGGCAGGATCATTGGCACAATCGAGGAGCGCGGTGAGGCGTCGCAGATCGTCACCTGCAAAATGACCGTCACGCTCGAAACATTGATCGTGAAAAGTGACATTGTGGTTCGGAAATTCCGCCGCAATCAGCGCCGCGAGCGCGCTTTGATGCTCTCGGGTGATTGGCGTGGCGGGCGCACATATGGCGATATTCGTCATGCCGCGCAGCCTATGGCGCTTGTCAGGGAGGGCGCAAGCCAATAACCAAGCCGAATATGGATTATGGGTTCAAAGCCGGGTCGCTTACAGGGCGTCCGCTGTTCTTTTGCGGCATCGGCGGGTCCGGTATGCTGCCACTAGCGCAGATCGCGCAAGGGTTCGGCCATCCGGTGGCAGGATCGGACCGCAGCCGTGACCAAGGCCGCACGCCTGATAAGTTTGCATGGATGCAGAGCAATGGCTTCACTCTGTTTCCCCAGGACGGAAGCGGTGTCACGTCCTCCAATCAGGTTCTGATTGCCTCTGCCGCGATTGAGGACACGGTACCCGAAGTCGCTCAAGCGCGCGCGCTTGACTGCGAAAAGTTGAGCCGCGCTGAACTGCTCTCGGGCCTATTCAACGCAGCCGATTTCTCCATCGCGGTGGGCGGAACTTCAGGCAAATCGACAGTCACAGGGATGATCGCCTGGATCTTGGCCGAAGGTGGACACGATCCCACGGTGATGAACGGTGCGGTGATGAAGAATTTCGTCACCCCGGCCAACCCCTTTGCCAGCGCGCGGATCGGCAGGCCGGCGCTGTTCGTCAGTGAGGTTGATGAAAGCGACGGTTCCATTTCGCTTTATCGGCCGACTATCGGCGTGCTGCTTAATGTCAGCCTTGATCATAAGAGCATCGAGGAACTGCGTGCCCTGTTCGGCAAGTTCGTTGCCACAGCCGGGACTGCTGTCATCAATCTTGACAGTCCAGAAGCCGCCTATCTTCTGCCAAAGGCTGATGGCGCCGTGACCTTCGGGATCAAGACGCGGAGCGCCGATATCACGGTCGAACCGGATTCCATCGATCAGAGCGAACTTGGCGTCCGCGCCGCAGTGATCGATAATCGCAAGCGCGAGGTGTTTCCGCTGATCCTGCCGATGCCGGGGCTGCATAACCTGTCCAACGCGCTGGCCGCCATCGCGGCGGCAAGTGCAGCCGGTCTTAGTATAGCGCACGCGACCTACGCGCTGCGCAGCTTCGAGGGTTTGGCGCGCCGGTTCGACGTGATCGGCACGACGTCGTCCGACATCACGGTGATTGACGATTTTGGCCATAACCCTGAAAAATGCGCGGCGACCTTGCGCACCTTGAAAACCACACACGGCAGGGTAATCGCTTTCTTCCAGCCCCATGGCTACGGCCCTTTGCGCCAGATGGGTGCTGAGCTTGCCCGGACCTTCGCACGCGAACTGGCGCCGGATGACATCACCATCTTCAGCGACCCTGTCTATTACGGCGGGACAGTCGATCGTAGCGAAGGCAGCGAAAGGGTCACCGGCCTTATCAACACTGCCGGGGGGCAGGCCGAACATATCGCCTTACGCGATGATTGCGCCGACCGGATCATCGCCCTTGCCCGCCCTGGTGACCGTATCGTGGTCATGGGCGCGCGCGATGATACCCTGACGGAGTTCGCCCAATCGATCCTCGCCCGCCTGGCATGACGCTTTATTCACGCGCCGCGCGTCATGCCTGGCGGATGCTGGGGGCCGTGGCTTTTGGCGTGCTGTTGGTTGTCACGGTCGACCGGCTCTATGGTCATTCAACGCTCGCCTTTGTGGCAGCGATCTTGCTGCTCTTGATCGTTAATGCGCCGATGCTGCGCTTCAATTGCCAGCGCTGCGCCAAGAACGCGTTCTTCCGGGGGATATTCGTGGTCCCTTGGCCGAACCGGATCTGCACCCGTTGCGGACTGGACCTGAGCCAGACCGATTCCCGAAATCGCTGACGGGCGCAATCAAGCGAGCAGGCTTAGCGCAAGGCCGCTTACAGAGCAGAGGGCTAGTATGCGTAGAACTTGCCATTTGAAAACAAAGGCCAAGATGCAGGCCAGTATAGCCAACCCGGCGGCACGCACATCAAAGCTAGCTTGATCGGGCCAGTAGAGACGCAGCAGCCCAAACCGCGCCTCGCCGACCGACGCAAACAGCACGTGAAGCGCGAACCAGGCTGTCAGATTGGCAATCACGCCGACCACCGCAGCCGTCACGGCGGCCAGCCCACCCTTGATGCGCACTGCGTTACCGAGCCGGTCGATCCACGGCGCGAAGGCAAAAATCCACATAAAGCACGGCGCGAAAGTGACCCAGGTTGTAACCGCCGCGCCAAGCAAACCGGCAATCAGCGGCGAAAACGGATCTGGCGCGCGGAAGGCGGCAAGATAGCCGACAAATTGCATGACAAGGATCAGCGGCCCTGGGGTCGTCTCGGCAAGACCCAACCCGTCGGCCATTTCGCCCGGCCGCAGCCACCCGAAGCCCTGTACCGCCTCCTGCGCCATGTAGGCGAGCACCGCATAAGCACCGCCGAAGGTGACGACGGCTAGCTGCGAAAAAAATACGCCGATTTCCCAAAGCACATGATCCTGCCCCAGCGTCATGGCAATCAACAGCATCGGTGAGGCCCAGATTGCAGACCAGACTGCGACTGACAGGAAGGTGCTGCGCCACGGTTGGGGTGTTGGCAGCCCGTCGCTCCCGCCCGGTCGGACAGCGAGCCATTCCGGCCGCACTGCGGCAACCGCTATGCCGATCACCCCGGCACCCAGAACAATTAACGGAAACGGCAGATCAAGAAAGAAAAGTCCCGCAAATGCAGCCACAGCCAAAACGCGTTTAAGTGTGGTTTCGAGCGCGCGCGCGCCGATACGCACCAGAGCCTGCACCACGATCGCCAATACCGCGGCCTTGATCCCGAGGAACACAGCGGCCACCCATGCAAGGTCGGCTGCAAGAGCATAAAGCACCGAAAGCGCAAGGATGACGAGCGCGCCGGGAATGACGAACAGCGTTCCCGCCGCTAGCCCTCCGCGCCAACCGTGTAGCCGCCAGCCGGTCCAGGTCGCCAGTTGCTGGGCTTCGGGTCCGGGGAGCAGGTTGCAGAAATTGAGTGCGTGGAGGAAATCCTGCTCCTCGATCCAGTCGCGCTCTTCGACCAATTCGCGGTGCATCAGGCCGATCTGTCCGGCAGGCCCTCCGAAACTGAGAAAGCCGATGCGGGCAAACACCGGCAACAGTTCACGAAAGGAAACGCGGTGGGCGGGACTGGGCGCTGCCATCATGCGCTGCCGGGAGAGGTCGTTTCGCACAAGGAACTAAAGCGCCTTACGGCCCTCCTCTTCGCGCATGATTGCACGCTGATATGCTGGCCGTGCCATCAGTCGCGCACGATAGATCTTGAGACTCTCTGGCACGCCGCCGTCCAGTCCGACGCTTTCAGCGAGGACCAGCGCGTATCCAACGCAAATGTCCGCGACCGTGAATCGATCGGCACACAGGAACTCGCGCCCTTCGAGGCGCTGATCGATCTTGATCAGGCGCTTGTGGAACCACTTGGCATAGGCATACCCTGCTTCAGCCAATCCTTTGTCTTTTTCGAAGATCGCAAAGCGCATGAAAACGGTTTGCGGGAAGGTGATCGTGGCGTCAGCGTGAAAGGTGTAATCGCAGTAAGCAGCGTAATCTGGCTCGCCCGGTGCTACGGCGAGGTGGGTAAAGCCGTCACGGGTGGCGAGATAATGGGCGATAGCGCAGCTTTCGGTGAGCCGCGCATCGCCATCGACCAGCAAAGGCACAGTGCCGAGAGGATTCAGCGCCATGAACTCCGGTGCAAGGTAACGGGGCGGGAACGGCAGGATCCGAAGGTCGATATCGATACCCGCCTCCTCTGCTGCCCAAGTGGCGCGCAGCCCTCTTGAACCGGCGCAGGTGTAAAGTGCTGGCTGGGTCATGGATGGGCGACCTGATGTCCCTCATCCGCGCCCACAGCCATCACTTTATGCAATACGAATGCAATGATGCCGCCCAGAACAAGTCCGACCAATCCCGACAAGATAGCATAGGTCAACCAACCTAGGACGCCGCTCGCAGCGCCGACAGCGTCCCGTACGGCATATTCCGCGCCGTGGACGACGTTATAGATCGCGTCGAACCCGACTTCGTGCGTGCCGTGAACGATGATCCCCCCGCCAACCCACAGCATAGCCAGCGTGCCAACGATCGACAGGAAAACCAGCAACTTGGGCACGAAACGCAGCAGAAAATGCCCGAATTTCTGCTTGGCATTGCTGGCCTGCTTGGTGAGATAAAGACCGATGTCGTCGATCTTCACGATGAAGCCGACCGCGCCGTAAACCACCACCGTCACGACAATCGCCACCAGCGCGAGCGCGATGCCGCGTTCCCACCAAATGTCCAGATTAAGCTCGGCCAGCGTGATCGCCATGATTTCAGCTGAAAGAATGAAATCGGTACGGATCGCGCCGGCCACGCGCTTGTTTTCGAACGCAACAGGATCGCTGATCTCGTCTTCCAACGTCGCGCCATGCTTGGCTGCGCCGAGTTTCTCCAAGACCTTTTCCGCCCCTTCATAACATAGAAAAGCCCCGCCCAGCATCAGCAACCAGATGATCGCTCCTGGCAAAAACTCGGATAGCAACAATGCGGCCGGCAAAAGGAACAACAGCTTGTTCTTGAGACTGCCTTTGGCGATTTTCCAGATGATCGGCAATTCACGTGCAGGCGAAAGACCGGTGACGTAGCTTGGCGTCACGGCCGCATCGTCAATCACCACCCCAGCAGTCTTGGCGCCGGCGCGGCTGGCAGCCACGCCGATATCATCAATTGAAGCAGCCGCCGCCCTAGCAATGAGTGTAATATCGTCGAGTAATGCGACAAGACCTGACGGCATAACGTTCCCTCTCACGCGAATCACGCAGTGTTCCTCACCGACTGCCCGTCCGCCTGCCGCGCGGCAAGCCTTGCAATTCTTCGCCAACGCTGTAAGGGGCGCTCTTCGCACGGGAACCGCCCTGCGATTGTTTGAAGAAAGCCGGAGGGGCCCCGTGCAATCGGCACGGACAAGCCAGCGATCGGCATGGAAGTGAAAGGACGCGAGATGGCTCTGTATGAGCACGTCTTTCTCGCACGTCAGGATCTGAGCCAAGCTCAGGTTGACGCGCTGGCGGCGCAAGCCACCGAAATCGTCGAGGCCGGCAAGGGCAAGGTCGTCAAGACCGAAACCTGGGGCCTCAAGTCGCTTGCTTACAAGATCGAGCGTAACCGCAAGGCGCATTTCGTGCTGCTCAACATCGAAGCCCCCGGCTCGGTTGTGGCAGAACTCGAACGCCAGACCCGTATTAACGAAGACGTCATCCGCTACATGACCATTCGCGTGGACGAACACGAGGAAGGCCCCAGCGTGATGATGCGCAAGAACGAGCGCGAGCGTAAGCGTCGCGATGCACGTGAGGATCGCGACTGATGGCACGTCCTTTTTTCCGCCGCCGCAAGTCCTGCCCGTTCGCGGCCAAGGACGCCCCCAAGATTGATTACAAGGACGTGCGCCTGCTGCAGGGTTTCATGTCCGAGCGTGGCAAGATCGTGCCTTCGCGCATCACCGCCGTTTCGGCGAAAAAGCAGCGTGAACTGGCCCAGGCGATCAAGCGCGCCCGCCAGATCGGCCTCTTGCCGTTCATCGTGAAGTAGGGAGAAGCGACAATGAACATCATTCTCCTTGAGCGCATCGAAAAGCTCGGCTCGATCGGTGACGTTGTCACCGTTAAGGACGGCTACGCGCGTAACTTCCTGCTGCCGCAGAAGAAGGCTCTTCGCGCAAACGAATCCAACAAAAAGGTTTTCGAAGCCAACCGTGAACGGCTGGTCACCGAGAACGCCGAGCGTCGCTCGGCTGCTGAATCGCAGGGCGAAAAGGTGGCAGGCGCAGAAGTGGTGCTGATCCGCGCCGCTTCGAACGCCGGCCAGCTGTACGGTTCGGTCAGCGTGCGCGATATCGTCGCTGGTCTTGCCGATCAGGGCCATGACGTTGACAAGCGCATGGTTATCCTTGGCGCACCGATCAAGAACATCGGTATGCACAATGTAACCGTTGCCCTGCACCCTGAAGTCCGCGTGACTGTTAAGGCGAACGTCGCCCGCTCGGACGACGAAGCCAAGCTGCAAAGCGAAGGCGTCGACGTACTTGCGCAGATGTTCGAAGACGAACAGCGCGAGATTGAGGAACAGGCCGATGCGACCCGTATCGAACCTGGCCTTGAGCCCGGCGAAATCCCGGCAGAATTGATGGAAGACGGCGAAGAGTGATCGTCGCGGCTTAGTCAGCCAATTATTGTCGCAAGAGGGCGCGGAGATCGGAATGGTCTCCGCGCCCTTCTTGTAACAGGCCACGACTTGCGCAAAGGTCCTGACGCACAACGATAACAAGAAGGGAGCAGAACACCTGCCATGATCGACATTCCCGCAATCCTTGCCCAATTGCAGCAGCACTATGACGATGCGGTGCGCACTTTGCGCGACGATGTGATCGCCTTCGGGCGCGATGGCACGCTGCCGTCCCCGTCGAAACGCACTGATGGCAGCTATGCCTATCCGCAGCTCACATTGCGCTATGCCGGGATCGGCGCTCCGCGCGATCGTAGTCGGGCATTCGGTCGGCTGGAGATGCCGGGAACCTACACCACGACGATCACCCGCCCGGATCTCTTCGCGCAGTACCTCACCGAACAGCTGCAACTGATTGCAGACGAATACGACATCGACGTGCGCGTAAGCCGGTCGCGGCAGGAAATTCCCTTTCCTTATGTGCTGGATGGTGAAGCTGGCGCAGCGATGGTGGGCATATCACCGCAGGATATCGCAAGCCATTTTCCCTCCACCGATCTTGCGCTGATTGGCGATGAGCTGGCCGACGGGATCGAAATTGACAGCACCAACGACATTCCGCTTTCGCTGTTTGACGGCTTGCGGACCGACTATTCACTCGCCCGGCTGAAGCATTACACCGGCAGCGAAGTCAGCGATTTTCAGGACTTCATCCTGTTCACGAACTACCACCGCTATGTCGATGAATTCGTGAACTGGGGCGCTACGCAAATCGGCACCGAAGGATATGTTGCGCTGACAGGAGCCGCGGGGCTGAATATCCGTGAGCCGACCGCCCATGCGCAGGACCAGCTCAACGACACCGCCTGGCGCCGCCACCAAATGCCCGCCTATCACCTCGTCCGCGATGATGGTCGTGGGATCACGCTGGTCAATATCGGCGTCGGCCCCTCCAACGCCAAGACGATCTGCGATCACCTTGCGGTGTTGCGTCCACACGCGTGGATGATGATCGGCCATTGTGGCGGGCTGCGCTCAACCCAGAAGATCGGTGATTTCGTGCTCGCTCATGCGTACCTGCGCGATGATCACGTGCTTGACGCGGTCTTGCCGCCCGAAGTTCCTATTCCTCCGATTGCCGAAGTGCAGCAGGCCATGGCGGGCGCTGCGGAAAAAGTCAGCGGCGTGCAGGGCGCCAACCTCAAACAGCGCATGCGCACCGGCACGGTTGTCACCACCGATGATCGCAATTGGGAGCTGCGCTATTCCTCCTCGGCCAAGCGGTTCTCGCAAAGCCGGGCCATCGCGATCGACATGGAAAGCGCGACTATCGCAACACAGGGCTATCGCTTCCGAGTCCCTTACGGGACGCTGCTGTGCGTGTCAGACAAACCGCTGCACGGCGAGATCAAACTGCCGGGCCAGGCGAACAAGTTTTACGAAGAGGCCATCGCGGCCCACCTGCAAATGGGCATTGTGGCGGTTGCAAGGCTACGGGACGAAGGCGACCGGCTGCATAGCCGCAAACTGCGCGCATTTAACGAGCCGCCGTTTCGATGAGACCTCAAGGCGGCAGCGGTCGATTTACAGCCCGTCGCTGCCGCTCGTGAGTTCGATTTCCATATCGTCTGCGGTTGCGGCCACGGCGTCTATGACAGTTCCGAGGTCCGTGCTGCTTATCGGTTCGGCAATCTTGGCAACAAAGTAGACAACCTCGCCTCGAATTTCCCAGCTGCCAATCTTGTTTTCGCTGGCATTTTCCAGCAGCATTACAGCCTTTGCGCCATTGATCTCGTGTTCTTTGACCAAAGCCGCGGGGCAAAGATTTCACGGATTGTAATGCCAGTCATTGTTTCGGTGCTACCCGCCACAAATATTAATTGGGTGCGCTTTTCTTCGGGGTAGCTGACGACGATCTTGTAGTCACCGTCGCCGTCGATTTCATAACTCAGATCGAGCTCGTCGAGGCGCGTTTCTACCGTCGAGTCATTCGCTTGCACCGCAGCACTGATGAGCGCGGTCGCGAAGAAAGCCAACCGCAGTCCGGGCATTATTACGAGCTTCATTCATCCCTCTTTTCTTCTTCAATATCGAAGATTATCACCCTCGCCCCTTCGTCCTCGTCTGCCCATCCTTCGCGTTGGCCGCGATGAAGTCGATGATCTGACCTGCCACATCTTTGCCCGTCGCGCTTTCGATGCCTTCGAGTCCGGGCGACGAATTGACTTCCATGATGACGGGGCCGTAGTTGGAGCGCAGCATATCTACCCCGCACACGTTCAGCCCCATGTGCTTGGCTGCGCGCACGGCGGTGGAGCGTTCCTCGGGCGTAATTTTAATCACTTGAGCGCTTCCGCCGCGATGCAGGTTGGACCGGAATTCGTCCGGCGCGCCGGTACGCTTCATCGCGGCAACCACCTTGCCGCCCACAACCAGCGCGCGGATATCGGTGCCGCCAGCTTCCTTGATGAACTCCTGCACCAGAATGTTGACGTTGGCCCCGCGAAACGCCTCAATCACCGATTTGGCGCTGCTCATCGTTTCCGCCAGAACAACACCGATCCCTTGCGTGCCTTCCAGCAATTTGATGACCACTGGCGGCCCTTTGACCGCGCGGATAATCTCTTCCGCTTGCTTGGGATCATTGGCATAGGCCGTCAGCGGCAGGCCCAATCCGTGCTTGGCGAGGATCTGCAAGGATCGCAGCTTGTCACGGCTGCGCCCGATCGCAACGCTTTCATTCAGGGACCAGCTGCCGCGCATTTCGAACTGCCGCAGGATCGCCAGGCCATAATTGGTGATTGAGGCCCCGATACGCGGGATCACCGCATCATAGGCCTCAATCGGCGCACCATTATAGAACACCTCGGGACGATGGCTGGCGATATGCACCGTGCAGCGCAGCGTATTGAGGATGTCGAGGCTATGGCCGCGCGCTTCGGCGGCCTCTTTCAGCCGCTTGTGCGAATAAAGGTTGGCGTTGCGCGCCAGCATCGCGATTTTCATGAGGTGCCTTTCGAGTCCGGCGTTTTACCGGCGGGTCAGCCCTTTATCTGCATTTCCCGGCGATTGCAGCCACGAATGACCGCTATCAACCACCATGCGCCGCCTGAGTGCGGTACGCCCGATCAGCATCGGGAATTGCATCTGGGACCGGTCCGCCAGACTGATTTCTGCCCGGAAGTTAAGATTACCGATTGTCAGCGGCGTCTTGATGACAAAGCGGGTCTGCTGATCGCCGTTCGAACTGGTGATGCCGCGCAGATCAACGTGTACTGCCTCACAGGTGTGGCGGACGCCGTCCCAGTTGACGGCGAAGCGAACAAATCGTTCGCCGTCACGCTGGAAATCGTCGAGGACATCGGCGTGAAGCGAGGATGTGCGCGCGCCGGTGTCGATCTTGGCGGGAATGTCCGTCAGGCCGAGTTCAGGCAGGCTGACGAGTTCGCGCCAGCCTACCATCATCGGCGTGCGCTGGCTCACCAACCGGCGACCTCGCCCTTGTTCTGCTGTTCCAGCCACGTCATTAGCGGTGCGAAGTATTCGACCATCGCGGTGCCGTTCATCTGACGCTCGCCGGTGAAGGCTTCCAGAGCATCGGGCCAAGGCTTTGATGCACCCAACTCCAGCATGGCATCCAGTTTCGCACCGACTTCCTTGTTGCCGTAGAACGAGCAGCGGTGCAGCGGCCCTTCCCACCCGGCAGTGTCGCAGGCAGCCTTGTAGAACTGGAACTGCAGCAACCGCGCAAGGAAGTAACGGGTGTAGGAGACGTTGCCCGGAATGTGATATTTTGCGCCTGCGTCGAAGCCGGCGGGATCACGCTCAACCGGTGGAACGACACCCTGATAATCACGGCGCAGATCGTTCCAGCCCGTATTGGTGGCGGCTTCTGGGATTGAGCCGTCAAACAAGCCCCAGCGATACCGGTCAAGCAGCAGCCCAAATGGCAAAAACGCGACCTTATCCATCGCCTGACGCAGCAGCAGGCCAATATCCTTGTCGGCGCTCGGCACGTCCTTGGAGTCAAGCAGTTCAATCTGCACCAGATATTCTGGCGTGATCGACAGCGCGATCATATCGCCAATCGCTTCGTGAAAGCCGTCATTTGCACCGGTCAGGTGCAGAAAATCCTGCTTGTTGTAAGCGCGCTGGTAGTAATTGTGGCCCAATTCGTGGTGGATCGTGGTGAAGTCGTCCGCGTTAGGCTTGATGCACATCTTGATGCGCAGATCATCGACATTGTCGAGGTTCCAGGCCGAGGCATGGCACACCACTTCACGGTCGGCTGGCTTGGTAAACTGGCTACGCTCCCAGAAGGTTTCGGGCAGCGGATCAAAGCCCAGCGAGGAGAAGAACTGCTCGCCCACCTTGGTCATCTTGATCGCATCGAGATCCTTCTTCGCGATCAGATCGGTAAGGTCATATCCAATGTCACCTGCACCTGCCGGCGCCACGAGGGGGTAAATATTGCCCCATTCCTGCGCCCACATATTGCCCAGAAGATCGGCGCGGATCGGGCCGGTGCGCGACTGCACGGCATCGCCATACTTGTCGTTCAGCTTGCCGCGGACATAGGTGTGCAGCGCAATGTAAAGCGGCTTCACCTCCTGCCACATCCGCTCAGTCTCGCCGGCAAATTCTTCCGGACTCATGTCATAACCTGAACGCCACATCGCGCCAAAATCGGCAAAGCCCAATTCCTTGGAACCTTCGTTGGCGAGCGCGGTCATCCGGGTGTAATCCTCCCGCATCGGCGCGCCCACATTGTCGTGCCAGCTGGCCCACATTTCTTGCAATTCGGCAGGGGTGCGTTCGAGATTGCCCATCTCGGCCTCGATATCGCTGCCATTGATCGGCGCGCCATTAAGCGTGCCCTTGCCGCGCCCATAGGCCGAGCCAAGGCGCGTGGCGATGTCGTTCAATTCCGCGGCGGCGCCCGGCCGGTTTGGCGCAGGGAGCGAGATGCTGTTGCGCAGCATATCGAGCTTGCGCGTGGTTTCGGCATCGAGTCCAACGATCCGGGCATAACGCGCAGCCTCAGTGGCGAAGGCGACCTGCTTCAACGTCAATTCCGACCCATACTTCGCGGCGAGCGTATCGGTATCATGATTGATGTAGGTCGCATTGACCCAAGAAATATGCGCAAACTCGACCGAGAACGCCGCGAGGTCGGCTTCTACCTTTGCGATCCAGGCGCGCGCATCTTCGGGCGTGAGCGATTCGGCAGCGACAGGGGCCGCGGCTTCCTGAGCCATCAGAGGCGTTGCAACAGCTATAGCCAACGCAGCAGCGGCGGCGCTGCGAAGCAAGGGGGCAGCAAATTTCATCAGTGGTCGTTCCCGTCAGTCATGTGACAATGGCGAGCGGTTTGAACCTCCGTGCGCCGGGAATCAACCCGCAGCGGTCAGACCAAGAGAAAGCGGGTGATGGCTTCGCCGAACTCTGGCTTGGTTACGCTGTTGAGGTGCGTACCCGGAACCGCGATATATTTGGCGTCCGGGAGCAGCGCGGCCAGTTCCGCGGCGGAACCATTGTCATCATCCTCTTCGCCGCAGATCAGCGCGGTTGGCATGGTAATGCCGGCTAGGCGCGCGAGATCGAAATCATCCATTGCGTCCAGCAATAATCTTGCCGCAACCCGGTCAATGCCTTGCGACTTCAGGAACGTGCGCGCCGTGTAGGCGGAATCGCCGGGCTTGATCGTGTCGAATTCGTCGATCACCCGCTTGAAATGCGCGGCACGCCGTTCCCATTGGACGAGCCCCGCAACGCCCATCCCGCATATCGCCAAGCGGCGCGGATCGAGAATGCCGTAACCCACCGCATGCATCACGGTACGCGCGCCAAGCGAAAAGCCCACAAGGTCGAAGCCGCCGGGTTCCAGACCGAGATGTTCAACCATAGCAACAACATCGCGCACCAGCACGCCGGCGGGATAGGCGCTGACGTCACGCGGGGCTTCGCTCGCACCGTGCACCCGAAAGTCCATCATGATTGCCTGAAACCCTGCCGCTGCAAGCCGCGCGCCATGGCCCCATTTGATCCAATTCATGTGTGAGGACGAAAACAACCCGTGAAGCAAGACGACTGGGCGGCCTTCACCCTCGGTATGGACAGCAAGACGCGCGCCATCGAAACTGACAAAGTGCTCGCTCAACCGGGTCATGCTTCGTTCAACGGAAGAAACACTGCGTTCCGGCGTAAAGCATTTCGACTTTGTCGCCCGCAATGAAACCGCCGATGTTGTTGCCAAGCGCGAATTCTTCACCAAGCGTGCTGCCATCGACAGGAGCAAACCCCGTCGCTGCCTCTACCGCCGCCCGTGCCGATCCGACCTGCACGTCACCCGGCAGACCGACGGTGCCGGTGGGTGCGGCGTCACCATCTTGCCGCGCATGCCAATTCCAGCCGACGAGCCGCCCCTTTTGAAAATGCGCGGTCAATCCGCCCGCAAAGTCAGTGAAGGTGATCGGACCTGCTCCGCATTCGGCATTTTGGCCCGATCGCAGCGACGCGCCCAGTGTTTTGGTCAACGCGCCTTCGACTTCGGCCTGTCCGGCAGCAAAGTAGAAGGCTTCGGAACCGGCGGACAACCCATCGCCGCGCAGTTCGACTGCGTTGGCAGCGACCGCGCTCTGCGCCGCTTCGCCCTGCTGACGTTCGGCCGGGCTGGGCACATCGCCATTGTCACATCCGGTCAAAGCCAGAGCGCCTGTCAAAGCCAGAAGAGCAAACCGCATCAGCTTTAGCCTTTCTTCAGATGTCGGCGTCCGAGCAATTCGGCAATCTGCACCGCGTTCAGCGCCGCGCCCTTGCGCAGATTATCGGACACGCACCACAGCGTGATGCCGTTTTCAACCGTGGGGTCTTCGCGCACCCGGCTAATGAAAGTCGCAGCGTCGCCAACACATTCCACCGGGGTGATGTAGCCGCCATCTTCACGCTTATCGATCAGCATGACGCCGGGCGCTTCGCGCAGGATATCCATCGCCTGTTCGGCCGAGATCTCGTTTTCGAATTCGATGTTCACCGCCTCGGAATGGCCGACAAACACCGGCACCCGCACACAGGTGGCGTTCAGCTTGATCTTGGGATCGAGGATTTTCTTGGTTTCGACCACCATTTTCCATTCTTCCTTGGTTGATCCATCATCCAGGAAGTCATCAATGTGCGGGATCACATTGAAGGCGATCTGCTTGGTGAATTTGGAGGGTTCCACCGGATCACCGACAAAAATTGCACGGCTTTGCTGGAACAGCTCGTCCATGCCCGCCTTGCCTGCGCCCGATACCGATTGGTAGGTCGAGACGACGACGCGCTTGATCTTGGCAAAGTCATGCAGCGGCTTCAGCGCGACGACCAGCTGTGCGGTGGAGCAGTTGGGGTTGGCGATGATGTTGCGCGCGGTGTAGCCATCGATCGCGTCCGGGTTCACTTCCGGCACCACCAACGGCACATCGGGATCCATGCGGTAGAGCGACGAATTATCGATCACGATGCAACCGGCAGCCGCTGCCTTAGGGGCATATTCCTTGGCCGGGCCTGAGCCTGCGGCAAACAGCGCAATGTCCCATCCAGCCCAGTCGAAATGCTCGATATTCTTGCACTTGAGCATCTTGCCGGTGTCGCCGAACTCAACTTCACTGCCCACCGAGCGGCTCGAAGCGACCGCAGCGACCTCGTCGCACGGAAATTCTCGCTCGGCGAGAACCTGCATTATCTCGCGCCCGACATTGCCGGTCGCACCGACCACTGCCACCCGATAACCCACTACACGTTCTCCTTGAACCCTGGCTGCGCGAGATAGCGTGCGCTGCCCCCAGCGCAACCGCTATCGTCGCTGTGCAGACCTATTCGCCCGGCGGCGGCGTCACACCATGCGCATTCAGAAAGCGCATTATGCTGTTCCAGACGTGCGGCCCGATCTTTTCACCTGATACGCGGTGGGTGTAGCCTGGGTAGAGCATCATCTCGAACGGCGTGTTGCTTTCCTGAAGCACGCTAATCAGTTCCGATGAGTTTTCGAACACCACATTGTCGTCCGCCATGCCGTGGATCAGCAGCAGGGGATCGCTGATCTTCGAGGCGTCGGGGATAGCGCTGGCCCTCTCGTACGCCTCGGGCACTTCGCGCGGGTCGCCCATGTAGCGTTCGGTGTAGTGGGTGTCATAAAGCTCCCACCGGGTTACCGGCGCGCCGGAAATGCCGGCGGCGTAGAGGCCGGGGTCGGCTTCCAGCTGCTTCAACGTCATGTAGCCGCCATAGGACCACCCGTAGATCGCGACCTTGTTCGGATCGACGAAATCGAGGCTTTTGAGGAACTGCGCGCCCGCCCTCTGATCGCGGACCTCAGCCGTACCCATGGCCCGGTAAAGTGGCTGCTCAAAATCGACGCCCCGGTTGGCCGATCCGCGATTGTCGAGAACGAAATAGATGTACCCCTTGTCGACGATCGACTGCGCCAGCGCCCCGCCCCAACCCTTCGTCACCATCTGCGGGCCGGGGCCGCCGTAGTGGCTGAAGAACACCGGGTAACGTCTGCCCGGCTCGATAGCGGGCTTCAGCATCATCCAGTGCAGCGGCGTGCCATCCTCGGCAGCGATGGTGCCATATTCGGGCGTCACATGGCCCGAAAGGTACGGCGCATAAGGGTGATCGCCTGCGACGCGATTTTCCTCGATCCAGGCTACCTGCTTGCCATCGGGTGTTGCGAGGTAGGACTGCGGCGGCTGGCTGGGTGCCGATCGGGTGACGTACAGCAGCCGCCCTGCCCCATCCATGCTGGCATTGTTGGTGAAGGCAGGATCGGTAAGCAGTTGCGGCTCCCCCGTCCCATCAAGCCGCGCGCGATAGATCTGTTGGGTCAACACGTCGGCGGTGGCTTGATAGATGAACGTGCCGGCTGCCTCATCCACTCCGACAAGCGACGTGGTGGGCGAAGTGCCGCTGGTCAATTGCTGCCACTGCCCATCTGCATAGCGATAGAAATGCCCATAACCATTGCGCTCCGACCACCACAGCAACGATCCGTCCTTGAGAAAGCGGTAATTGTCGGAAAGATTGACCCAGTAATCGGGCCGCGCCGCGCTTTCGGTAAACCAAACCGTGCTTGCGCCTGTGGCCGGATCAACCCGGAGCATATCGGTTTTGGTTTGCGCGCGGTTCTGCCGCTGAACAAAGACCGCGCTGCCATCCCGCGCCCAATCAACGCGGGCAACATAGATATCGAGATCGAGCCCAAGGTCGATCTTCACGCTGTCCGTGCCGTCCGGGTTCATGACGAACAGCTCAACCACCGCGTTATCGGTTCCCGCCGCCGGGTAGCGTTGGTCAAACACCTTGGTGCCGGTTGCGCCGATCGCTGCGCGGGTCACAATGCCCACACTGGCTTCATCAGTGCGCTGGACCACGATGCGGCTGTCATCGGGCGACCACCAATATCCGGACAAACGCGCCATTTCCTCCTGCGCGACAAATTCGGCTTCGCCCCAGCGGATCGTCTCGGCCTCATCTGCGGGCGTGATTGGCTGCGCCTCACCACCGACCGGGCCGGTCCACAGCCGCCGATCGCGCACGAAGCTGACATAACCGCCTTTGGAGGACAATTTGGGATTAAGCTCAGTGCCCTCGGTATCGGTCAACCGGGTGACGCTACCGTCTAGCTTTGCCAGGAACAGATCACCGTCGAGCGGCACGAGCACGCCAGAGCCATCACTTGCCCATTGATAGGTGATGATGCCTTTCAAGCTGCCGACGCGGGCGCGCTCACGCTGCATTTTCTCGTCTTCGGACAATTCGCGGCCGGTTCCCAGCTTTTC
The DNA here is from genome assembly GCF_056495765.1 of Erythrobacter sp. 'gip.4 top 5'. Lineage (NCBI taxonomy): Bacteria > Pseudomonadati > Pseudomonadota > Alphaproteobacteria > Sphingomonadales > Erythrobacteraceae > Erythrobacter > Erythrobacter sp. 'gip.4 top 5'. Next base: position 2,363,100 of record NZ_CP200270.1, read on the forward strand.
AGAATCGACCAGCATCCGCCATTCGCGACTCTCGATATCATAGCCCCAAAGGTCGTACCGCTCACGATCGTCGGCGCGGTTGCGCAGCAAGGTGAGATAACGGCCATCAGGGGCCAACTTCACCTGCCGCGGCGCAGGGCCATCAAGGCCGGGGCTGGCGAAAACCCGCTCAAACCTGAGCATCGGAGCCTCCTCAGTCATGGCGTCCTGCGCAAACACCGGTGTTGTCAAGCAGGTGGAAAGAGACAAGGCAACCGCAGCTAAAACCAAACGCATCCAAAAGCTCACCTCTTCATCGCGGGCCGCCTGGTGGCCGCGCGCGTCTTTCCTCGCAATGACGACGCGGAATGGCAAGGGGCGCAAACGAAAAGGGCGGCGCCTTGCAGCGCCGCCCTTCACAAATTCGGTGGCTGGTAAGCCTTACGCCTTGGGCGCGTAATCGCGACGTTCGACGATACGCGCGCTCTTGCCGGTGCGGCCGCGCAGGTAATACAGCTTGGCACGACGCACCACACCGCGGCGAACCACGGTGATGGTTTCCACGATCGGCGAATAGAGCGGGAAGACACGCTCGACGCCTTCGCCGAAGCTCATTTTGCGGACGGTGAAGTTGCTGCCCATGCCGCGGTTCGAACGGGCGATCACGACGCCTTCGTAGTTCTGAACACGCTCACGGTTGCCTTCCTTCACCTTCACGCCGACGCGGACGGTATCGCCTGCGCGGAATGTCGGGATGTCCTTACCGGACTTGGCGATTTCTTCGGCTTCAATCTGTTTAATCAGGTTCATGACCTGCGTTCCTTCGTTCACGCCGCGCGCCAGAGGCAGGCTGGACCCGAGCGCCCTCATAGCGCTCCCACAAATCCGGCCTGCGTAACCGTGTGTCTTGCTCGCTTCTTGCCTTGCGCCAAGCAGCGATCTTCGCATGATCCCCCGATCGCAGCACTTCGGGGATCGTGCGCCCTTCCCATTGCTGAGGCCGGGTATAGTGCGGATATTCGAGCAGGCTTTGTTCAAAGCTCTCTTCATCCCCGCTGGAAGCCGCGCCCATTACGCCGGGAAGCAGCCGAATGCAAGCATCAAGGATGGTAAGCGCGGCCATCTCACCGCCCGACAGCACGACGTCGGCGAGGCTGACCTGTTCGATCTGCGGTCGCGCCTCGAACAAGCGTTCGTCGAACCCTTCAAAGCGCCCGCACAGAATGATGACGCCGGGGCCGCTGGCAAGATCGCGGATGCGCGCCTGTGTGATCGGCGCCCCCCGCGGGGTCATGGCAAGGACAGAGCGCCCAGCGACCGGCGTGCTGTCGAGGGCACGTGCCAGTACATCACACTTCAGCACCATGCCCGCCCCGCCGCCAGCGGGCGTATCATCGACGGTGCGGTGCTTGTCTGTGGCGAAGTCGCGGATCTGCACGGTTTCACAGGCCCACTTACCTTCAGCCATGGCACGGCCGGCGAGGCTGTGCCCGAGTGGCCCGGGAAACATCTCAGGGTAGAGCGTGAGGATGGTGGCAGCGAAGGTCATTTATGGCGCAGAAACGCCCAAACGGCCTTCCAGAACTTCGCTTCGAGCACCATCAACTTCGCGATCCATCCTGGCATCGCGAATTCTCGTTCAAGCGTCTTAGCTTCCACATTCTGGCGATAGACGGCACCAATCATCTTCCAAAGAAACCAGCCCTCGAAAGCAACGACGCCGATCAACGCCATATTGCGTAGGGCAGAAAGCTCGCTGATGATGAACTGATTGGTTTGCGGCACGATTAGGCTTGCAGCGAATAGGCCGGTCCCGGCGATCCCCAGGCACCGAAGCAACTGGGCCTTGCGTGTCAAGTCGGAGGCGAAAGCGCTAAGATAAAGCGTCGGCAGGAAGACGCAAAGATCAAACAGCGCAACCCACTCGCTGCGCGGATAGGCCGTCCAATCCAGAGTGCGCGCAAAACCCCATTCGATTGCAATGACGATCGGCAAAGCTAGGAGGAAAAACCATTTTTCGCTCGGCCTGCGCAATTTCCAGTCCATTGCAATGTACTTCCTTGATGCGGTCTTTACTGACGGCGCCGATGTCTTTGATGCGCTGCGTTTCCTTATCCCGAGAGATCAGCCGCCGCAACCTGAGCCGCCATCGCCGGCACCATCAGCCCCGCCGCCTTCACCACCAACACCGCTGTGCTGACGCAGCGCGTGAACTGGTTCCCACGGCGTTCCCACCAATACCCCAGTGCCGAACAACGCCACGGCCATGGCAACTTCGTCTGGCCGCGGCGCACGAGCGAAACGGCTATTGCGCGCCCGCAAATCCTGAACGGCGGCCACACCGGCCACGGTGCGCGGATCGCATCTGGCATAGCGAATGATTGCAACGACGACTGTAAGGATCAGCAACCCCACAAGGAAACCCGTCGGTTCACCCACCGCGCTTCCGGCGCGCTGCCGATAGAGGCCAAGCATGAACAGCGCGGCAAACGGTGTGATTGAAAGGATGCGAAGGCGCGCATGCTCTTCAGGACGCAGCAACAATCCGGCGCGGCGCAGACGGGCCATGACCCGTTCCGAATGGGCGAGGATTGCCTTGCGTGCTTCTTCAAGGCTTACCGGAGCGCCAATCGCCAACAGGGCTGTGCCGCCGGGGCTTGCGGGCAAGTCGGGCTCTATAACGGCAAGTTTGCCCTTTTCGGCCGGCACCAGTGCGCCGCGGACATAAAGGTCCGCCAGCAGCGAATCAGCCATACGCCAACGACCGCCCGCAAGCACTGCGATGCTTTCGAAATCATCCGGTTCGCCGCGTCGGCCGAATTCACGCAAATGCGCTGGCACCCACCATGCTACAAAGCCCGATAGCCCCAGCAACATCGTGTAAAACAGCAGAAAATCGCTGCCCGTCCAGGACGAGAACAGCTGCATTACATCATCCTTCCCGCGAGCCATCCCAGCGACAAGACAAGTAGGCTCAGCGCCAGCGCGACCCGGCGTTTGACAATGATAACATCGAAAGCGTTAACGCGGACACCTTGCGGGTCCGTGACAAAACGTTGCCGTGCGGTGGGCCAGATGTCGACGGGTGCGGGTGTTTGAAATGCGATCTCATACGCCGCTAACGTATCCGCGTGTTGCTCGTAATAGCGCGCCCGCTCTACCGGCCCCCCTTGCGTGGGCCCGTGGTGTAGGTCTGCGCCGAGCACAAGCGGACAGAACACGTGCCAGTAATCGCGGCTGTAAGTGAGGTGCAGATGCCAGACCTGATCGACGGCATCCGAAGGCGTAACCGCGTGTCCGGCCGTTATGGCAAGAAAACAGAACCGCTTGTACTCACCGATCACTCTCTGGGCGTGATCACGGCTCCAGCCATTTTCGCGGGCCAAGCGTGCCGCGAAGGTGAATGAAGCGTCCACCGGCCCAATCTGGTGGGCCACGATGCGGTGCCACAATGCGCTGTTCGTCGCTGCCACGCGCCTATTCTTCGGCGAAATCAGCTCCGATCACAAGCCTTGCGGCATCCCATTCGATCACAGCCGTCGGTATCATAGGGACCATGAAGGTCTTTGAACCCTTTTCAGGAACGGGATCGCGGGTGATCTCGATAATGTCGGTCGCACCGAAGTTCTCGATGGCAAGAACGGTCCCGACCGGCGTTCCGGTGTCTGTGACGACAGGCAGGCCGAGCAGATCGGCGTGATAGAATTCCCCTTCGGCGAGCGGCGGCAGCGCGTCTCTGGGAACGGTCAACGCGGTGCCACGCAGTTTCTCGGCATCGCCGCGTGAAGTGCTTTGCGCAAAGCGAGCAATCGCTCCGCCCTTGCCATCATCCCGGACTTTCACCAGCGTCAGGGCTCCGCCGTTAAAGCTTTTGTGGCCCGTAAGTGTGTGCGCGCCCTCGCCAAACAGCTTGAGACGCACCTCGCCCGCCACCCCGTGTGCGCCGATGATGGCGGCGAGGGTGACGGGCGTGGTCATGTCAGATCAGCCCTCGGCCTTCTCTTCGGTCGCGGCATCACCGGTTGCGGCTTCTTCAGCAGCAGGCTCTTCAGCGGCCGGTTCTTCTGCGGCAGGCGCGGCAGCAGCGGCCTTGGCTTCTTCCTCAGCGGCGCGTGCGGCTTCTTCAGCTTCAGCGATCTTGGACGCACGCTCTTCGGCGCGCTCCTTGGCCTTTTCGCCCGGCTCACCCTTCTTGGGGTTGTTACGCGCTGCACGCTCGACAATGCCGGCTGCGTCCAGGAAGCGAGCCACACGGTCAGTCGGCTGCGCACCAACGCCGAGCCAATAACGCACACGGTCTTCGGTCAATTTTACGCGCTCACCGCTATCCTTGGCGAGCAGCGGGTTATAGATGCCGACCTGTTCAAGATACTTGCCGTCGCGCGGGCTGCGGCTGTTGGCAACCACGATACGATAATAGGGACGCTTTTTGGCACCGCCGCGCGAAAGCCGGATGGAAATGGACATTTGGTATACCTTTCGATTGGAATTACGTTGAACTGTTGAATTGAAACGCTTGAACTAATGCTATTTCTTGGTGCGCGGCGGGCCACCGAGACCGGGCAGGCCGCCCATGCCACCACCCATTCCGCCGGACGGGCCGCCGAGGCCGGGAAAGCCACCAGGGCCGCCCATCCCGCCCATTGGACCCGCACCGCCCATACCGCCGCCGCCAAACATGGACGCCAGCCCCTTAAGGCCGCCCATCTTCTTGAGCTGCTTCATGGCGCGGGCCATTTCCTGATGCATCTTGAGCAGCTTGTTGACCGTTTGCACATCCGTGCCGCTGCCTGCTGCTACGCGCTTTTTGCGCTTGGCGTTCAGCAGATCGGGATTGGCGCGCTCCTTGGCCGTCATTGAACCGATGATCGCTTCCATGTGGATCAGGACCTTATCGTCCATGCCCGAGGTCGCCATCGCCGCCTTGGCCTGTTTCATGCCCGGCATCATGCCCGCCAGCATCCCGAGCCCGCCCATGCTGCGCATCTGACGCAATTGCATGGCGAGATCATTGAGGTCGAATTTGCCCTTTTCAATGTTGCGAGCAAGCTTTTCGGCGTCCTCTTCCTTGATTGACGCAGCGGCGCGCTCAACCAGGCTGACGACGTCGCCCATGCCGAGGATACGGTCAGCAACCGACCCGGGGCGGAACGGCTCGATCGCATCAAGCTTTTCACCCGTGCCTGCGAACTTGATCGGCTTGCCGGTCACCGCACGCATGGAAAGCGCAGCGCCGCCGCGGGCATCGCCATCCATCCGGGTCAGCACCACGCCTGTCAGCGGCACTTCGCTGCTGAAGTTTTGCGCGACATTGACCGCGTCCTGACCCGTCAACGAATCGACCACCAGCAGCACTTCGGTAGGCGCTGAAACACTGGCGACGGCCTTCATTTCGGCCATCAGTGCATCATCGACATGCAGACGGCCTGCGGTGTCGAGCAGCAACACGTCAAAGTTCTGGAGGCGTGCCGATTCCATCGCGCGCCGTGCGATGTCGACCGGCTGCTGGCCCTGCACAATCGGCAAGGTGGCAACATCGACCTGGCCGCCGAGGACTGCCAGCTGCTCCTGCGCAGCCGGGCGATTGACGTCGAGCGAGGCCATCAAAGCCTTCTTGCCGTGGCGCTCGCGGATCAGCTTGGCCAGCTTTGCCGTGGTGGTGGTTTTGCCCGAGCCCTGAAGGCCGACCATCATGATCACAACCGGCGGTTTGGCGTCGAGCTTCAGCCCTTCGACATCCATCCCGCCAAGCGTTTCCACGAGCTCGTCGTGTACGATCTTGATGACCTGCTGGCCCGGCGTGACCGAGCGCAGCACATCCTGTCCAACCGCTTTTTCAGTGACAGCGTCAATAAAGCGGCGGGCGACAGGCAGCGCCACGTCAGCTTCGAGAAGCGCGATCCGCACTTCGCGCATCGCATCGCGCACGTCTTGTTCGCGCAGTGCGCCACGGCCCTTGAGCTTGTCAAAGACCCCGCCAAGACGGTCGGACAGCGTGTCGAACATCGCCAACTTCTCCAGCCGGAGGCCAAGGCCACCGGAAAAATGCGAAAAACGCCGGCGGACGAAACCTCGTCGGCCAGCGTTGCGAAACGTTGCCCCTCCGGGACATCACATTTCGACTTTGAACAGGATGACTGGTGGAGCCTAGCGGGATCGAACCGCTGACCTCAACACTGCCAGTGTTGCGCTCTCCCAGCTGAGCTAAGGCCCCAAAACAGTCATCGACCACACAAAGCGATGAACTTCGTGTGCGGAAGGCGGCGAATAGTGGGGCCGCCTCCTGCTTGCAAGCAAAAAATCAGGTTTCGTCGTCGTCGTCGTCACCCGTGGTCGCAACGCCTAAATCGTCATCTCCGCCAAGATCGACATCGTTATCGGGGGAGTCATTGTCGTCCTCGATGTCCTCCAGATCGTCGATCTCGTCATCGCCGCCCAAGTCAGCGTCTGCATCGGCTTCCTTCTTCTTCTTTTCGACGTCTTCAAAGGGGATCGGCTGCTTTGATTTGAGAACCGGTTCAGGCGACCAGGTTTCTCCGCATTCGATGCAGGTCACCGGATCTTCTTTGCCGAGATCGTAGAAACGCTCGGCGCACTTGGGGCAGGTACGCTTGGTACCCCATTCAGGCTTGGCCATAAAAAGTCCTCAAACTGGCCGCCCCATCAAAGGGCGGGCGAAGCGCGGGTGCGGGTTCGCGGGATTGAACGAAAAACTCTGGGGTCCGGCGGGCTTTGCTTCAAGTGAATTGAATCAACGGGTCCGATCCGATGCGCGGCGCGCCTTGCCAGAAGCGCGGGGCGCTGTCAAAGACCGCGGCCTTATGACCCGTCATACCTTTGCGTTCTCTGGCCCCTTGCGCGGTGTTATCGGCATCCCCGGCGACAAGTCCATCAGTCACCGTGCCCTGATGTTCGCCGGGCTTGCCGTGGGCCGCAGCACCATCACCGGCCTGCTTGAAGGCGAAGATGTGCTGGCGACCGCCGCCGCGATGCGCCAGTTCGGCGCACAAATTATCCGCGAAGCCGATGGCACATGGATCGTGGACGGAGTCGGTGTTGGAAGCCTGCTTGAGCCCCGACAGGCGCTCGACATGGGCAACTCGGGCACTTCAACGCGCCTGCTGATGGGCCTTGTCGCAAGCCACGCGATTAGCGCCACTTTCGTCGGCGATGCCAGCTTGTCAGGCCGCCCCATGAACAGGGTGATCAATCCCTTGTCGCAGATGGGTGCGAGCATCGAAGCCTCGCTGAACGGCACACTCCCGCTTATGCTGCGTGGCAGCAACCCCGCCGTCCCAATCACTTACCGCCTTCCGGTGGCAAGCGCGCAGGTAAAAAGCGCGGTGCTTCTAGCCGGCCTCAACACACCCGGCATCACCCGCGTCATCGAACCTGTCCCCACGCGCGACCATACCGAACGGATGCTGACCGGCTTCGGCGCGGCACTGACGGTTGGCGAGGAAACCGCAGAGCGCATTATCGAAATTCACGGTGAGGCCGATCTGCACCCGATGGATGTGACCGTGCCGGGCGATCCTTCATCCGCCGCTTTCTTCATGGTCGCGGCCACCATCGTGCCGGGAAGTGATCTCACGATCAGGAATGTCGGCCTCAACCCGACCCGCGCCGGTCTCCTCAACGTGCTGCGGCAGATGGGCGCCGACATCACCGAGGTGAACCCGCGAACGGTCGGCGGCGAGCCAGTTGCCGATCTTCGCGTGCGCCATGCCGCGCTGACCGGGATCGATGTCGATCCCGCGATCGCGCCGTCAATGATAGACGAGTTTCCGGTTCTGTTCGTCGCCGCAGCGCTTGCAAAGGGTACCACCCGTACCACCGGCCTGGAGGAACTGCGGGTCAAGGAAAGTGACCGCTTGGCCGCAATGGCCGCCGCGCTGAACGCGGCCGGTGCGCGGGTCGATGAACATGAAGACGGCCTCACCATCCACGGCACAGGCGGCGAACCGCTGCGAGGTACCAGCAACGCCTGCATCAATTCGCTGCTCGATCACCGCATCTGCATGAGCATGGCGGTGGCAGGGCTTGTCAGCCAAGGCGGGGTCGAGGTTGACGACATCAGCCCGATCAACACCAGCTTCCCAACCTTCATGCCATTGCTTGAAAAGGCGACGCAGTGAACGCCCCGCTCGACTGGCCGAGCATCGTCGGCCTTGCGGGCACCGTCTGCATCATCGCCGCCTATGCTTATCTGACGCTGGCAAAGGCCACTAACCCCTTCTGGCTCCACGGAACCAACCTGCTGGGCGCTGCACTGCTGACGGTGTCCTTGCTTTATCATACGAACTGGGCAAGCCTCGTTCTGGAAGGTTTCTGGGCCGCGATCGCGATCTATGGTTTGTTGCGAGCCTGGAGGAACCGATCGATCGGCGACACGGATACGGCATGAAAAAGGTGCTGCTTACCCTTGGAAAAACGCCGGCGATCCGGCGGGTGGTGGCAGCCGTAATCCTGGTGGGCGCGGCTGTGATCGTTACGTTCCTGCGCGCGGGGACAAAGCCAAACGCAGTCGACTTAGGCCTTCATCTTGGCGCGGCGTGCGTCGCCCTCATCATTCTTCATTTCCGATGGCGTGCGCGCGAGAAGCGCGAATTGACCCCTGCCAAGGCTCAGGACATATTCTCATGACCAACACAATCGCCAGAGCCTTTGGCGCTCTTTCGCTTTGGTGTCTCGCGATACCGGTCCACGCGCAGGACACAGCCGCCCTTCCCACCGATCCCACCGCAGACTGGTCGGTGGCGACGTCCGAACACCGTGTCGCTGTCGAGGGCGGGCAGGTCTGGGTGCGAGTCAATGGCCGGATCGGGGAAGGCGCCGCGCCCGTTATCATCATCCACGGCGGACCGGGCGGCACCCATGTCAATTTCGGCGGGCTTTTGAGCCTTGCCGACCAGCGCCCTGTGATCCTTTATGACCAGCTCGACAGCGGCATGTCCGACCGGCCCGAGAATCCGGCCAACTGGCGGCCCGAACGCTTCGTGGCCGAGTTAGAGGCGATCCGCCGCGAGCTTGGCGTCGAACGCTGGCACGTGATCGGGCACAGTTGGGGCTCGGCCCTCGCGCTCGAATATGCGGCGGCCTACCCTGAGCATACCGCCTCTGCGGTGCTGAGCGGCACCTACCTTTCGACTTCGCACTGGATCACCGGCACCAACCTGCTGATCCGCGACCTGCCCGATGACGTCGCGGTCACAATCCGCGCCTGCGAAGGCCCGACCCCGCCCGCCGCTGCGATGTGCGACCCTGCCACGGCGGCCTTCTACAAAGCCTATAACGGCCGGCCCGACCGCCCTGCCCCCTCGCCCGAAGCTGTCGCCTATCGGACGCGTTATGGCGGCAACGGGTTCAATGCCACGGTCTACAATGCGATGTGGGGACCGACCGAATTCCGCGCATCGGGATCGTTGGCGAGCTACGATGCCAGCGGACTGCTGCACCGCGTCGATGGCTCACGCGTTATGTTCGTGGTGGGCCAATATGACGAAGCGCGAATTGACACGGTGCAGGATTTTGTCGCCCTCACCCCCGGCGCGGAACTTGCGGTGGTGCCTGGCGGAAGCCACGCCTTCATCTCCGAACGCCCCGAAGTTGCCGAGATGATCTACCGTGACTGGATGACCCGCATCGATGCAAAGGACGCATGGCCATGACATAACAACCATCTTACAATGAAAGGTTGAGAAATTCTAACCGGTAATTACGCCTTGGGCTAGGCCACTTGCAACACCAGAAATCGCTGCATTGACGGTATCCCCAAAGATCTTCATTGGTTTCTCAGCAGGGCCAACGGCACCTTCAGAACCTTTGTACACACCGTCATAAGGTTTTTCAGTTTCCCCTTCGAGATTCTGAAAAATGAGATGGCAGACTTTATCCCCACCTTTCAATATTTGAGGGTGTTGCGTGAGATTAACGAGCGACATTGTAAGTGTCCCTTCATATCCCGGATCCACCATCCCCTGACCCCAAGGTATGAAGCCACCCCGACCGAATCTTGACTTGAGAAACATAGTTCCGATCATATTATTAGGCATTTTTACCTTTTCGACTGTCCCAAGTAATACGTGACTATTTGGTCGTATAACAAACTCCTCACCTACTTCAATATCGTATTTCTTTTTTTCATTAGGACTCAAGGCGGAGCCAATCCGAAGCTCATAGCTTGCAGGCCCTATATTATTCAGATCATAATCTTCTATAATGTGATAGAGTTCAACGAGACTTTTTATTCTTTGATACTGAAGTACGGTCATCAATCCACTCCGAGACAGATATGATAATTTCTATAGATGGACCAGCCGCGAGCGGAAAAGGAACATTGGCAAAAGCCATATCCAAAGCTTTAGGCTATGAGAATGTTGATACTGGTTTGTTTTACCGTGCGCTGCCAGCTTATCTAAATTCGGCGGATTCCCAAACGATGAACATTCAAGATTTCCTATCATACTTTCAGAACCTTGATGAAGATAATTTACGAGATGAAAGCCATGGAACAAAGGCGGCTCAAATTGCCGCAAACCCAATGATAAGGATGTTTGCTACGTCCGCAATCAGAAAGCATGTAAGCAATCTCTTAAGTCATAGTAAAGGTGTAGTTGTCGATGGGCGCGACATAGGAACGGTTGTGTTTCCAGAGTCCGAAGTGAAGCTCTACGTCACTGCCAGCGTTCAGGAACGCGCTCGCCGCCGTTGGCTGGAAATGACTGGACGCGGCATCGATGTTCCTCTCACCACGATAGAGCGCGATATCGCTGCCCGCGATGCGCGCGACATGAACCGCACCGACGCTCCATTGATCGCCGCCGCCGATGCGCTGGTCATCGACACCACCCATTTCGGCCGCGATGCAGCCATTGAAGCGGCGATTGAAGCTGTGCAGATGCGGTTGGCCGGGCACTGAAGCCTTTCCTACCGATCTCTCACGCGTCAGATTGACGCAGATACGCTTTCAAGTGCCCAACAGGCCTGCAAGGCAGAGGGAAGCAATCGGCCCAAGGGAGGATGCCTTTCCGCTTTAGGACAGTGTCTCATGTGTCTCCAACAGCGCATGGCATTAACGCGATACGAAGGGGGATCGAGGGCGAATTGCCTTGCCTTTTGCCGCGCTCTCGCCTAGCCGCGCGGCCGTTCGTGCAATCTACCTCTGATTGCAGAACCTTCGCGCATTCGCATCCGGCGGCGCGGAGAGACACGGCCTCTTGCCCTGCCAGCCCGCGCAATGGTGCACGGGAAGCAGTTTAAGACCCCGGAAAAACCGGTGGCCGGTAGCACAACGATAACAGGACTAAATCAGCCTATGGCAACCCAGATGCCCACGCGCGCCGATTTCGAGGCGATGCTCAACGAACAACTCGGCGGTGCCGGCGAAGACGGCTTTGAAGGCCGCGTCGTCAAGGGAACCGTTACTGCAATCGAAAATGGCTTTGCCGTGATCGATGTCGGCCTCAAGAGCGAAGGCCGTATCTCCCTCAAGGAATTCAGCCGCGGCGAAGACGACCACGGTCTAACCGTCGGCGGCGAAGTCGAAGTCTTCGTTGACCGCGTCGAGAACGCTGACGGCGAAGCCATGCTGTCGCGCGACCGCGCCCGCCGCGAAGCCGCCTGGGACAAGCTGGAAAGCGAATTTGGCGAAGGCAAGCGCGTCGAAGGCCGCATCTTCGGCCGCGTCAAGGGCGGCTTCACGGTTGACCTCGATGGCGCCGTGGCCTTCCTCCCCGGCTCACAGGTCGACATCCGTCCCGTGCGCGATGTCACGCCGCTGATGGACATTCCGCAGCCCTTCCAGATTCTGAAGATGGATCGTCGCCGCGGCAATATCGTCGTCTCGCGCCGTGCCGTGCTTGAAGAAACGCGCGCCGAACAGCGCAGCGAACTCATCAATGACCTGGTCGAAGGCCAGATCATCGACGGCGTCGTCAAGAACATCACCGATTACGGTGCGTTCGTGGATCTCGGCGGGATCGACGGCCTGCTCCATGTCACCGACATGAGCTACAAGCGCGTCAACCACCCCAGCGAAGTCATCAATATCGGTGATACCGTGACCGTGCAGATCGTGCGCATCAACGCCGAAACCCAGCGCATCAGCCTTGGCATGAAGCAGCTGGAAAGCGATCCATGGGATGGCGTTGCCGCCAAGTACCCGGTTGGCATGAAGCTGACGGGTCAGGTGACCAACATCACCGAATATGGCGCTTTTGTCGAACTGGAAGCCGGCATCGAAGGCCTGGTCCACGTTTCGGAAATGAGCTGGACCAAGAAAAACGTCCACCCCGGCAAGATCGTCTCGACTTCGCAGGAAGTCGACGTGTTGGTGCTGGAAGTCGATAGCGAAAAGCGTCGCATCAGCCTCGGCCTCAAGCAGGCCCAGCGCAACCCGTGGGACGAATTCGCCGAAAAGCACCCGGTCGGCACCGAAGTCGAAGGCGAAGTCAAGAACGCCACCGAATTCGGCCTGTTCGTGGGCCTCGATGGCGACGTCGACGGCATGGTGCACATGTCGGACATCGCCTGGGGCATTTCGGGTGAGGACGCGCTGGCGCTCCACCGCAAGGGTGAAATGGTCAAGGCCATCGTTCTCGATGTGGACGTCGAAAAGGAGCGCATCAGCCTTGGCATGAAGCAGCTTGAAAAGGGTGCGCCATCGGCTGAAGCCGCCTCTAGCGGCGGCGCGCTGCGCAAGAACCAGACCGTCACTGTCACTGTGCTTGAAGTGCGTGACGGCGGCCTTGAAGTTCAGGTTGGCGAAGACGGCGCGACCGGCTTCATCAAGCGCGCAGATCTGGGCCGTGATCGTGACGAACAGCGTCCTGACCGCTTCCAGGTCGGTAGCAAGATCGACGCGATGGTGATCGGGTTTGACCGTTCGAAGAAGCCCAACTTCTCGATCAAGGCCCGTCAGATTTCCGAAGAGAAGGAAGCTGTCGCACAGTTCGGCTCGTCGGATTCGGGCGCATCGCTCGGCGACATCCTTGGCGCCGCGCTCAAGAAGAATCAGGACTGAGGCTGATGGTCGCTCGCCTGTTCGGGTGAGCGTCATCGTCAACACGACGACAAGAAAGGCCCACCTGCTCACCAGAGCAGGTGGGCCTTTCCTACGATGGGGGACGTGCTAGACTGCCAGCATGATCCATGTTCACCAATTCCCCTGCCTTCACGACAATTACGGCTTCCTCGTTCACGACACCGATAGCCACGAAACCGTCGCGATCGACACGCCCGACGGTAAAGCTTACCTGCTTGAAGCGGCCATGAAGGGCTGGAAAATCACCCAAATCTGGAACACCCACTGGCACCCTGACCACGCGGGCGGCAATGCGGTGATCCACGAGGAAACCGGCTGCACAATTATCGGCCCTGCCGAGCTTGACGGCAAGTTCCCGGTCGACCGCATTGTCGGTCACGGAGACACCGTAAAAGTGGGCGGTGTCGAAGCGCACGTCATTGACGTTTCCGGCCACACCAATGGCCATATCGCTTTCCACCTTCCCTCGGCCGACATCGCCTTCGTTGGCGACGCGGTATTTGCGCTGGGTTGCGGGCGGATGTTCGAAGGCGAACCCAGGCAGTTCTGGGAAAGCCTTGGCCGGATCAAGGCCCTGCCGTCCGAGACACTGCTGTACTGCGCGCATGAATACACCGCATCGAATGCGAAATTCGCGCTCCACGCCGATCCCGACAATTTGGCGCTCAAGGCCTATGCCGATGAAATTGCAGCCAAGCGCGCCAAAGATGAGCCGACAGTACCGACGCGGCTCTCGCGAGAGCTTGCCACCAACCCCTTTCTGCGGGCCGATGATCCGGAATTGATGCGCCGTTGGGGCGGCAGCGAACCGCACGAAACGTTTGCAGCCTTGCGCGCCGCGAAGGACAATTTCTAACCCATGAAGGCTCTGAGAGTCGAACGGCTGACGGACGACCTGTCCGGCGTTATGCTCGCTGACATCCCGCCCCCTCTGCGTGCTGCTGGCGAGGTGTTGGTTCGGGTCCAGGCCGCGTCGCTCAACTTCCCCGACCTGCTGATGACGCGTGGGGACTATCAGTTCAAACCGGAGCCGCCCTTTACCAGCGGCCTCGAATTCGCTGGCGAAGTCTTGGAAGCAGACCCGGAAAGCGGATTTGCCATTGGTGACCGGGTGATGGGCGGCAACAAGACAGGGGCCTTTGCCGAGTTCACAAGTGTCCCCGCTGGAAAGCTATCTCCGATGCCACAAGGCATCGACTTTGCTGCTGCCGCAGCAATGGGCGCGGCCTATTCCACCGCCTTTTCGGGCCTGGTCGAATTGGGCGGATTGCAGGAAGGCCAGTGGGTGCTGGTTCACGGAGCAAGTGGCGGGGTGGGCCTTGCCGCCTGCGATCTGGCCCTTGCTCTGGGAGCCAAGGTTATTGCCACGACCGGCTCGGACGCCAAAATGGACGCGATCGTGATGAAGGCCGGCACCAACACGAGCCTTGACGCCGTCATCCTCGCGGAAGGCCGTTTTCGTGAAGACGTCGCAAGGCTCACGGAAGGACACCTCGCGGATATCGTATTTGATCCTGTGGGCGGTGATGCTTTCGATGAATCCACCCGCTGTGTCACCTTCGGCGGAAAGCTGGTGATTGTGGGCTTTACGAGCGGACGGATCGCCGAGATTTCCACCAACATCCCGCTGATCAAGGGATTTAGCATCGTCGGCTTGCGCGCGGGGGAATACGCCCGTCGCTTCCCAGAGCGTGGTACCGCGATCCAGCGCGCTATCAGCCAACTGGCAGAGACGGGCGCGATCAGCCCAGTGATTGATCGCACTCTGCCCCTTTCACGCTGGCGCGAAGGATTTGCGGCGATGGCGCAACGCCAATTGGTCGGCAAAGTCGTCTTCGTGCCAGACCCATAGACCTTCACAAAAGAAAAGGGCGGCCACGCCGGACCGCCCTTACCTGATCCTCTAATCACGAACTGCCTAGAGCGAGCCGATGACCTCATCAGCAAGCTTTCTGTCAGCCACGCTATCATGCCGCTCGGCAATCAACTTTCTTGAGGCAGAAGCAGCTGCTGTTACGGCGCGGTCCTTGACTTCTGCGATCGCGGCACGCTCAGCTGCGGCGATCTTGTCCTCGGCCATGCGCTGGCGGCGGGCGACCATGACTTCGCTGTCGGCCTCAGCCTTGGCGAGGATTGCTGCGGCCTCCTCGCGCGCGCCAGCCAGCATCGCCTCGGCATCCTTTTCGGACGCCGCAATCTTGGCGGCGTATTCGGCCCGCAGGCCTTCGGCCTCTGCCCGCAAAGCCTTGGCTTCATCAAGCGCGGTACGAATGGCGGCAATCTTGCTATCAAGACCACCGACGACAATACCGGGGACTTTCTTCCAGACGAACACCGCGATGAGAACGGTCATCGCCAACGCGACCCACTGGTACGAATCAAGACCAAGGATTCCAGGTTCGACCTGACCCTCAGATCCGGCGGCCAGCAGCATCAGAATATCAGCCATGCGCCATAGCCTCCTTGACCGCAGCTTGCGCAGCGGCGGGTTCAATATCCGCGCCGGCAACCCGCGCGACGATGTCGCGTGCGGCATCGGCAGCGACCGCTTCGATCTCGGCCATCGCACTACTGCGCGCCGCTTCGATCGCAGTTTCGGCCTGAACAAGGCGCTCATCAAGACGCACCTGCGCCTCAGCAAGCTTGGCGCCGGTTTCGGCAGCAGCCATGGCCTTGGCTTCACCGATCACGCCCTGCGCGGCAGCACGGTTTGCGTTCTCGCGCTTGCGCCAAGCCTCTTCTTCGCTGTTGGCATGATCGCGTGCCGTCTGCGCTGCAGCGATATCGTCGGCGATCTGCTTATCCCGCAAATCGACTGTGCCCAGAACCTTCGGCACCATGCCCAGGCCCACAAAGACAAATGTGAGGCCGAAGAACACCAGCAGCCAGAAGACCTGGCTCGACAATGTTGCAGCGATTTGTTCGATCTGTGGCATCGTTGACCTTTTGCCGGAGCGCCAGTTGATCACCCTGACGGGTAAGCACGAGGCGATCCTCGCACCACCCGTCAGGCTGCGTGTCGGACTTAGCGGAAGATCAGCAGAACCGCGATCACGAAGGCGAGCAGACCGAGAAGTTCGGCGGCCGCGAAGCCGATGAACAGGCGACCCTGCTGGCCGTCGGCAGCACCCGGGTTGCGCAGCGCGCCTTCGAGGAACGAAGCGAACACGTTGCCCACGCCAAGCGCGGCCAGACCGGCACCGATCGCCGCAAGACCGGCACCGAGTAGAGCTGCAGCAGTTGCGTCCATGATAGTAAACTCCTTAGAAAAATCTGTGTGTTAGTGAAGGTTAATTCGAGAGCACCCAAGCTCTCAGTGAAGGTTTTCCGCATCGTTGATATAGAGCGAGGTCAACAGCGCAAACACATAGGCCTGAATGCCAGCGACGAGGATTTCGAGCGCGCTGATCGCCACCATCAGGACAAAGCTCGGCACGCCGACCAGAATGCCGGTTCCGATCCCGCCAGCGCCGCCAGCAATCACGAAGCTCGCCAACACCTTGAGCAAAACGTGTCCTGCCATCATCGCCACGAACAGACGCAGCGCAAGGCTGAAGGGTCGCACCATGAATGAAACGAATTCGATCGGCGCAATGAACAGAACCATCGGTAGCGGCGTGCCTGCAGGCACGAACAGCGAGAAGAAATGCAGCCCATGCTTCCAGAAACCCACGATCAGCACGATCGCAAAGCTCATGATCGCAAGCACGCCGGTCACGGTGAAGTGGCTGGTGAAGGTGAAGGCATGGATCCCCGGGATCAGACCGACCGGCACAAGGCCGAGCAGGTTCCCGAACAGGATGAACATGAAAAGGGTAAAGATGTAAGGCACATACTTGCGCCCGCCGGCGCCAACATTGGCTTCGAGCAGATCGTCGATAAAGCCGGTCATGCTTTCGACCGCCATCTGCCAGCGGCCGGGCACAAGCGCGCGCTTCATACCGCCTGCCACAAACACCCACACGAGGACGGCAGTAATCGCCATCCACAGTGCGGAGTTGGTGAATGCGATGTTGACCCCGTCAGCCAGTTGCCAATCCGAACCCAGGATGGGCTCGATGGTAAACTGCTTCATTGGATCGACCTTGCCTTCTTCGGCTGCCACGATCGAAAGATCCCCAAATGTTTCACATGAAACACAACCCTAGAGGGGGCCTGAAGCGGTCTAGCGGGGGTCTAACCCTCACCATCGGGCCGCTGGGCCTCATCTTCGGGACGTGTATTCGCACTTATGATAATCGACCTGAAGGCCGACACTGTCCCAAGGAACAATCCGGTCAACAGACCCCAGGGCGCGATGTCCAGCAATGCGTCAACCGCAAAGCCGATCACCAGGCCGCCGATGATCCCTCCAAGAAGATTGGCCAGAGCGCGGTTGCCGCTGCGGTAATTCGCATCGGTGCCTTGCGCCCGCGACCGGTTGCGTTGATCTTCACGCTCGCGTGCAGCTTTCAGCCGCGCTTCGAGCGCATCGATCCGCGCATCCTCGTGAATGGGTTCTCGTGCAGGTTTCTCGTCGCTCATGCCTGATCCTCGTCAAAACCAGGGCCAGGACACGCGCATCGAGGTGCCCGCCGAGGGCGCCGCCCCCTTAGAAGGGGGGCCGAATGGTGTCAACACAAGGTGGGGAATGTTTGTGCAGGTGCGAAGAGTTTAAGGGCAGCGCGGATCGCGAATGGGCGGAGCGGACGTGCGGGTCTGCCAGCTGCCGTCAGGCGCGCGGTATTTTTCGCCGGGCGTCGTGCGGGCAATAGCCTGGCACCCAGAGGTGAGCGCGTACGCTTCCTGAGTCGCATTGTTTTCCTTGGCTTTTTCAGCATAGATGGCACGGCGCTTGATATTGATGTCATTCACTAGATCTTGCAGGGTCTTGTCCGCCGCGCCCACGATCCCGAGATAGCCGTCAGGCTGTTCACCAATCGTACCGGCGGAGCGTGCAGCGGCATAAGCGGGATCACGCTGCGCAAAGGCCGGGGCAGCCACGGCGCTGAGCGTCGCAGCGCCGAGGATTGCGGCGAAAACTGATTTGCGCATCGTTAATTCTCCTCGAAGCGGCACAGCATCAGAAGATGTCCGCATTCTCGTCAATCGTATTGGAAGCATCTTCCGCCAACCGGTAAATCACTTCCTGCCGGATATTGACGTTCAGCTCGATCACGATCGGCTTGTCGGGCGCGGCGATGTTGATGCATCCGCCAAGGCCTGCCGAAAGGATCAACGCTGCAGCCATCAAGGCCCGACCTCTTCCTTGTGATTGCCGCCCCATTGCTGCTGCCCCTTCCCCATTCAGGCGCGAAGATGTGGCAGTGCGTCCCGGCACGGTCAATTCGTGTTGCGTCATGGCTGACCTTCGCTTTCGGTAGGTTGAACGGCATTTTCGAGCAGTTGAACAGGTTTGGGGATCGGCACCAGACGGCCATCTTCCTGCCGGAACAGCCCAACATCCTCGGGTTTGCGGATATAATTGGCGTCCCAGAAGGATCGCACCATGGTCGCCAACTCGTAGAAGTTTTCCGAGCGGACATTGATCTTGAAGCGGATCGGCAGCTTCGCCAGCCGCCGGGTGACGAAGTTCTGGCTGGTGCCCGCACCCTGGCGTACGCCGTCGAAATCGAAGCTGGTCAGGATCTCGCCCGCCAGATCGCCCCCCAGCCCTACCTGCATCTGCCGGTAATCAAGCGAGCGCAGGGCGGAAAAGGCGTAATTGCCCATCGTGCCGAGGTCTTCATAAGTCAGCTCGCCAATATAGGCGACATTGCCGCCGCCCGGCCTTGCGATCAGCAGGCCGCCTTCGATCCGGCCATTGCCGTCGGCATCGAACACAATCGGCACGGTGCCATCGAAGATGCCGGTGGCGTTTATGTTGGTCAATTCCATCTGCGTCACGAACTGTTCGGCATCCAATCCGACGATCTCGAACACGTAGCGGCGGGCCTCGGGCTGGCTGAAATCCATCACCAGCGGGCGCATGGACAGCGTGCCGCCCATGAACGGGAATTGCGCGTCCCGCAGGCTCAGAAGTGTCGCGTCCTCCAAATCGAACCGAACCGTGCCCGCCAACACCTCGATGCCGGGATTGATCGCGGCGATGCTGAGGGTCTGGTCAGGCGCGGTCGTCAGGTTGAGCAGGTCGGTGAAGACCACCTTGCCCGAGACGCCCCGCACCGGTCCGAAGGCCGCGGCGAAGTCAAAGCTGTCGGAACGAACCGTGCCACTGCTGGTGATGGTGTCGCCCGTCCAGTCGATCCGACCATCGCCGGTGATGGTGCCTGTCGCCAGCGCAATGACACCTTTGGCCAGCGGCGTCAGTTCATCCGGCTGCAAGCCCCTGTCGAACAGCAGCCCCGGCACAGACAGTCGCGCGCGGCCTGTGGCGGTGCCAGGATCATGCGTGATCGCCACTTGCACCACGCCGCGGCCCGATGCGGGATGCGCCAGCGCGGCATCGGCCACGATGCGATTGTCCCGCAGCGTCAGGCTTGCGCCCTTCGCGGCGAGCGGCGCGAACCGCACCGCGCCTTTCGCCGGCCGGTCCGTCAAGGTGAAGGCGCCGTCTTCGATCCGCAGCGCGCCATCGGCGAAAGACCAGCGCCCGGTGATCGCATCGAGATCGAGCGGCACCACCGCCAGCCGCGCTGCCCCGCCCGCGAAGGTGCCGGACGGTGTGCCACCAAGATTTCCCGTAAGATTGGCAGCGGAAAGGCGCACCTCGCTGTCACCGCTGCCGATCGTGGCGGCAAGGCCTTCGATGGCGAAAGGCTGCGGATAGCGCAGCACCGCGCCTGTCGCTGAAAGGGTCGCCGGACTTTCTCCCAACGATCCAGCGAGGGTGAGTGGGCCCGTACGTGCCGCCAATGTCAGATCGTCACGATAGGCCAGGATCGGCGCGTTGCCTTGCGGACACAGCGTCACCTGCTGCCCCTTCAACGCAAGGCCTGACAGCCCAAGACTGGCAAAGCGCAAGCGTGTGCAGCGGGTGCCCAGCGCCAGCCCGCGTGCCTGCGACCACGTCCCTTCCAGTGGAACAGCAAGGTCATTCACCGCGCCGCTTGGCAGATCGCCACTCGCCGTGACGAGGCCGTCAAAAGCCAAGGCTCCGCTCGGCGCGCCGCGCAATGTCAGTCGCGGAACGGCCAGCCGATTTGCGCCCACCGCATATTCCGCCATCGCTGCCCGAAGCGTCCAGCCGCTACCGCCTGCCTGTCGCTCGATCCGGCCATTGATATTGGGTAGCCCTGCGCCCCCTATCAGGATGTTGCCACCAAGACCCGTCAGGTTCCCGGAGCGGAGACCCGCGTTGAGGCGCGAGAGCGCGAGAACCCGCGTGCCGCTGCGCGCAGCGATGCTCGCTTCGGGGATCACCAGCGAAATGTCCGCGCCTTTGTGGCGGATAATACCGTCGGCGCGCAGGCTGGCACCCTGCAGCAAACGCACCGCCGCGCTCCGTGCCTTCACCAACAAGGGAGCGAGCAACGTGCCCGCAAGCCCGCGCTCGGCCGAGGCGAGGCTGGCTGTCAGATCATCCGCTGGATCAAGGCCCTCGCCGCGCAGCGTGCCATCCCATTGGCCGCTGCTACCATTGTCCGCACCGCGCCAGCTTCCTTCCGCTGCGAACCGCGCAATCCGTCCTTGCGGACTAGAAAGGCCGGTCAGCGCCAGATCATGTCCCAGTGCGAGCCGTCCGGCGGACCAATTGACCTTCGCGGTGCCGGAGAGTGCTTCGCCGGAAAAAACGCCATAGCCCGCTCGCTCACCTATCAGGCGCAAATCGGCCTTGGCGGTAGAAAAGTCCCGGTTCAGGCTCAGCTGAGTGCCAATGTCAGCCCGCGCTAGCTGCGCGCCGCCGCACTGCAGATTGCCAATTCGCAGCGGGCCATCGAGCTGCGGCGCACCATTCCGCGTGGTCAATTTGCCGTAGACCGTCGCGGTCTCGGCACGGCAGTTCTCCACCCCAATTCCCGGCGCTGCGGCGGCGATGGTTCCGGCAAACCCGTCGTCAATGCGCCCAGCGCCTTCAAGCGTCAGACCAACCGGGCCAAAATCCGTTTCGAGCAATGCGCGCGCGTCGGACAGCGTGACATTCATTGCCGGGAGCGCAGGCGGCGCGTCCGAGCCGGTGAATATCAGCGGGTCGAGCGCGCCGAGGCTGAAGGCGCCGTTGTTGAAGCGCACAAATAGCCGCGCCCCCTCCACACGCACCCGGCGCACCTCGGGTCTGGCCCACCCGACTCCGATCTCAACCACCATGCGTTTGACGGTAAGGTCAGGCCTCGCCGAATCGCCCACTACCAGATTTTCGATCACCTGCGCGCGCGGGCTTATGGTTACGATATCGTAGGTTGCCGGGACATTATTGGCCTGAAGATAGTCGTCGATCGCGTTGCCCGCGATCCGTTCGCGGCTGATCCAGGCTGCGCTTGCGATGAGCAAGGCCACCGCGGCCACGCCCAAGGCGATTCGCCTGCGCAAGCGCCGCGGTCGGAGACGCCGCGTGCTGCCGCCTTCCGGCTCATCCATAGGCTGCGCGTCCGGCACCGACATTGTCTCCAACCCTTGCGCGTATCATCGTCCAAAGGCAATGAGGCACGCAGGTTCAACGCTTTTCCGGGGGGTCGCATTGCCGGAAGCTGAAGACAGTTTCGATTTTCTCGATGGGGCCGTGCCCGATTTCGATGCGGGCAAGGCCGCAGGCGACGGGCACCGCGCGCGCTTGCGCCACCGGTTGCTGACCGGCGGGGCCGAGGCGCTGGCCGATTATGAAGTGCTGGAATATCTGCTGTTCGCGGCGATCCCACGCGGTAACACCAAACCGATCGCCAAGGCGCTGCTGGCGCAATATGGCACCCTGGCAGGTGTGCTGAACGCCGATCCCAAGGCGCTCCAGCGGGTCAAAGGCGTGGGCGAAAACAGCGCCGCGGCCCTGAAGGCGGTTGCTCTGGCCGCACGGCGCATGGCGCGGGCGGAAATCATGGGCAAGCCGGTGCTAGGCAGCTGGCAGGCGCTGATCGATTACCTCACCACTGATATGGCGCACCTGACCGTGGAGCGCGTGCGGGTGCTGTATCTCGACACGAAAAACCGCCTGATCGAGGATCATCACGTAGGCGACGGTTCGATCGACGAAGCTGCAATCCACCCGCGCGAGGTCATCCGCCGTGCAATGGACGTTGGCGCGTCCGCCATGATCCTCGTGCACAATCACCCCAGCGGCTCGCCCGAACCCAGCCGCGCCGATATTCAGATCACGCAGCGGATTGCGGAAGCCGGGCGGCTCATGGGTGTCACCGTCCATGATCATGTCATCATCGGACGCGAGGGGCATACCAGCCTTAGAGCCAAAGGACTGATCTGATGCAGTCCGCCTCGCAGTCGGCGTCGCATTCCGGCTATCGCCCGGAAATCGACGGGCTGCGCGCGCTCGCGATTGCACCAGTCGTGCTCCACCATGCTGCACCCGACGTGCTGCCCGGCGGCTTTGTCGGTGTGGATGTGTTCTTTGTCATCAGCGGCTATCTGATCTGCGGCCTTATTGCTGGCGAGCTGGCCGAGGGGCGCTTCAGCCTATGGCGCTTCTGGCAGCGGCGGTTGCGCCGGATCGTCCCAGCGCTATCGGTGATGCTCGTCGCGACCGGCGTGGCCGTTTGGGCGATCATGACGCCGGAGGACTTTCAGGAGTTCGCCAAGGGGCTGATTGCGGCGGCGTTGTTTGCCTCAAACATCCACTTTGCGCGCGGCACCAGTTATTTCGCGAGCGACGAAGCAACCCGGCCGCTGATCCACACATGGACGCTCGGGGTGGAGGAGCAATTCTACCTGCTCTTCCCGCTGCTGATGCTGGCCGTCTGTCGCTGGCGACCCGCGGCGCTGCTGCCGGTCTTCGGCCTGATCGGGGCCGCAAGCCTGCTGCTGGCGTTGTGGTTGGCACCGCACATGCCGCTGGTTGCATTCTATCTGTTACCGACACGAATGTGGCAGCTGGTGCTGGGCGCGGCGGCGGCGGTGCTGCCCCGCCCTGCGCGGCCCGATGGACGGCTGGCGGCGGCGGGGCTGGGGCTGATTCTGACCGGCTTTGCTGTAATCGACCCTGAGGCACCGGGGCCGAGCCTTGCCTTCCTGCTGCCCACCTTCGGCACCGCGCTGGTGCTGCGTTACGCAAGCGCGCAGACCATTTCGGGCCGCCTGCTGGCCGCGCGCCCGCTGGTGGGCATTGGGCTGATCTCCTTCGGCCTCTATCTGTGGCACCAGCCGTTGCTGGCGCTGGCACAATATGTTCATTTTGGCCCCTTGCCCGTCTGGGCAACGGTGACGGCGGTCACGGCCGCAGCGGGGCTGGCCATCGCTTCCTATCGCTGGGTCGAGCAGCCAGTGCGATCCCGCGGGCGGCTGGCGGGGCCGGTTGTGTTGGCGGCGGTCTGCGCCGCCGCGCTGGCCGTGCCCCTCAGCGCAGGCGGGCTGGGCTATTTGCGCCTGCTTCTGCCACATTCCGGTGCCTTGGCCGAGCGGCTGGACGGGTTGCGCCCCCCGAGTACATCAGAAGCCCGCATCGTCCCGCCCGACGCACCACTTGCCTTCGTGCTCTATGGCGACAGTCATGCAGGGCAGTATTACGAAGCCGCCGTCGCCCGGTTTGGCCCCGGCGCCGTGATGATGAAATCCGGCTGTCTTGCCGCCGATGGCCTTTCTGACCGTCCCTCTGGCACTCTCGAAGCCGCCATCTGCCACGCTCTGCCCGATGATCTGGTCCGGCTGGTGCAAGCCCGCAAGGTAGGGACCGTGATCTGGGCACAGCGCTGGGATAAGGCGCTCTACGAGATGGCCAGCGACAAGCTGATCGGTTCAAGTTCGGGGAAGGCCGGACCGGCGCTGATGGCTGCCATCAAGCAGACGATCGATCGCCTGCCGACCGGCACCCGCGTGATCCTCATCGGCAATTCCCCGACCGCATGGGTGGCAGGCCCGATGATGGAAAACGGCTTGCTGCGCTGCCGGGCCTATCGCAATGTCACCTGCCCCGAAAGCTATCCGGTCAGCCTTGCCGAAGGCTCTAAGGTCAACACGCTGCTGCGCGCCTTTGCAGCGAACGATCCCCGCCTGACCTATATCGCTGCCGCCGCACCGCTTTGCGGAGCGGCGCGCTGCTGGCTGATTCAGGACGGCAAGCTCAACTACTGGGACGGCAGCCACATGACCCGCACCGCCGCTGGGAGGGTGTTGGCGCAGATTGACCCCCTGCTGGTCACAGTCCGATAGGGCGGTGCGCTTGCCTTGACCGCCCTCGTTGCCTAGGCGCTGCGCCAGCCCAGATACACCGGAGTCGATGATGGTCCCCCGCTACGCCCGCCCCGCCATGACCGCTTTGTGGGAGCCGGAGGCGAAATATCGCATCTGGTTCGAAATCGAGGCGCACGCGACCCAGAAGCTGGCTGACCTTGGCGTGGTGCCGCAGAGCGCCGCGAAGGCACTGTGGGACTGGTGGGCGACCAATCCGAAGATAGATGTTACCGCGATCGATGCGATTGAGGCCGTGACCAAGCATGATGTGATCGCTTTCCTTGACTGGGTGGCGCAACAAGTGGGTGAGGAAGCGCGCTTCATGCATCAGGGCATGACCAGCTCGGATGTGCTCGATACAACCCTGTCGGTGCAACTCGCGCAGGCGAGCGACATTCTGCTGGCCGACCTTGACGCACTGCTGGCCGCGATCCGCACCCGCGCTGAAGAGCACAAATACACGCCCACCATCGGCCGCAGCCACGGCATCCATGCCGAGCCGGTGACCTTCGGGCTGAAGCTGGCACAGGCCTATGCCGAATTCGACCGCTGCCGTGCACGGCTGGTGGCGGCGCGGGCAGAAATCGCGACCTGCGCCATCAGCGGCGCGGTCGGCACCTTTGCCAATATAGATCCGGCGGTGGAGGAGTATGTTGCCGACAAGCTGGGCTTGGCCGTCGAGCCTGTCTCAACGCAGGTAATCCCGCGGGATCGCCACGCGATGTATTTCGCCACGCTGGGCGTCATCGCCAGCAGCATCGAACGCCTCGCCACCGAAATCCGTCACCTGCAGCGGACCGAAGTGCTGGAAGCTGAGGAGTATTTCTCTCCCGGCCAAAAGGGATCGTCAGCGATGCCGCACAAGCGCAACCCGATCCTGACCGAGAACCTCACCGGTCTTGCGCGGCTGGTGCGTTCTGCTGTCACGCCCGCGCTTGAGAATGTCGCGTTGTGGCATGAACGCGATATCTCGCATTCTTCAGTGGAGCGGTTCATCGGGCCGGACGCAACCATCACGCTCGACTTCGCACTCGCGCGGCTGACCGGGGTCGTGGAAAAGCTGCTGGTCTATCCTGCGCGCATGGAAAAGAACCTGAATCGCATGGGCGGACTGATTCATTCGCAACGTGTGCTGCTGGCGCTGACACAAGCCGGTCTGACGCGCGACGATTCGTACCGCCTGGTGCAGCGCAACGCGATGCAGGTGTGGGAAGCCGACGGCGCGCTGAACCTGCTTGATCTGCTGAAAGCGGACGCCGATGTCACCGCACGCCTGACACCCGAAGCGCTCGACCAGTTGTTCGACCTGGGTTACCATTTCAAGCATGTCGACACGATCTTTGCGCGGGTGTTCGTGTGACGGCGGGGATGCTGGACTCATCGCCGGAATGGCCTAGGTTCAGCCCTGTCAGCGGCCATCGGGAGAGGCAATCACCGTGAAGATCCTTCGCACTATCTTGTGGGTTCTGGCCGCGCTCGGTTTCCTGATCTTCGCGATCTACAACTGGCGGCCTGTTGAGCTGACGCTGTGGCAGAACCTCGTGCTCGAAACCAAGGTGCCGGTGCTGGCGGCGCTCGCTTTCATCGCCGGTTTCGTGCCGATGTGGGTGCTGCATCGCAGCGTGGTGTGGAGCCAGAACCGTCGGATCCGCGCGCTGGAAACCTCGCTGCAGAACGCTGCGATGGCACGCCAGCGCGACACGCACGTGCCCGTGGTTCCGGCGGTGGATGGCCCTGTGGATAAGCCCGGCACAAAACCGGTAGAAACGGCCGATCCTCTCGGCCCCAGCGATTATGGCGCAGACGGAAGCGGAAAATGAGCAACCCCATCTATCTGGCACTCGACGTGCCCGGCCTGGAACCTGCCAAGGCGCTGGTTGAAAAGGTCCGTTCGCATATCGGCGGCGTGAAGCTGGGCCTTGAATTCTTCTGCGCCCACGGCGCGCACGGCGTGCATGAAATTGCGCATCTGGGCCTGCCGATCTTTCTCGACCTCAAGTTCCACGACATCCCCAATACCGTCGCCAAGGCGATGCAGGCGATCCACGTCTATGAACCCGCCATCGTCACCGTCCACGCTAGCGGCGGTCGCGCGATGATGGAGGATGCCAAGGCTGCCGCCGCCGAAGGGTGCAAGGTCGTCGCCGTCACGATGCTCACCAGCCTGGATACGGCGGACCTTGCCGCCACCGGCGTCTATGGCAGCGCCGAAACGCAAGTGATGCGGCTTGCGGAACTCGCGCACGAAGCGGGGTTGGATGGGATCGTGTGTTCGGGCCAGGAAGTCGCCATGGTGCGCAAGGCATGGAAGGATGGCTTTTTCGTCGTACCCGGCCTGCGCCCCACCGGCGCCAAGAACGGCGGTGGGACCGGCGATCAGAAGCGCGTCGTCACCCCGCGGCAGGCGCGTGACAATGGGGCCAGCGTTTTGGTCATCGGTCGGCCCATCGCTCGCGCAGAAGACCCGGAGGCAGCGGCGCGCGCGATCGAGGCGACGCTTTGATCCGCTTCCTTGCGGCGTCCCAGGTGGATGCCCCTGCCCTCAAAGCCCTGCTTGAAGCGACCTATCGCGGCGATTCGGCGCGGCGTGGGTGGAACCATGAGGCGGATATCCTCGATGACGAGCGTGTCGCGCCGGGTGAGGTAGAGGCGCTGCTGGCCGATCCCGCCGTCACAATTCTGAGCGCGCATGATGGTGAAGCGCCAATCGGCTGCGTCGCCGTGACGGTGAAAGATGCCGCGCTCGCCTATCTCGGGATGTTGTGCGTTCAGCCCGCCCTGCAATCGACAGGGGTCGGGCGGCAATTGCTTAATGCGGCGGAGGATCATGCCCGCGGCCTTGGCATCTCGGCGATGGAAATGACCGTAATCGACAGCCGGACAAGTCTCATCGCGTGGTACGAACGGCGCGGTTATGTCCGCACGGGCGAGACCCGGCCTTTCCCGGTACTGCGCGATCCGCCGCTGACCTTTGCGGTGCTGGAAAAACCGCTCGGTCCGGCTTAAGGCAACGCGATGACTGCCACTCTCGTGAAAATCTGCGGGCTATCGACGCCCGAAACTCTGGCCGCCGCTGCCGAGGCGCGAGCGGATTATGTCGGCCTGGTCCATTTCGAAAAGAGTCCGCGTCACCTCAGCCTTGCACAAGCGGCGCGCCTGCGTGGATTGGTGCCGCCGACCGTCAAAGTCGTGCTGCTGGTCGTAAACCTTGCGGCCGCCGCGTTGGCCGAAGCGGTGCGTGAGGTGCGCCCGGACGTGGTGCAGTTTCACGGCGACGAGACCCCCGAAACGCTCGCCCGCTTCCGCGCTGAAACCGGGATCGAGGCCTGGTGCGCGCTGGGTGTTAAAGACGCGGACTCACTTGCCAGTGCGGCCCGCTTCCACGGCGCGGCAGACCGGCTTTTGTTCGATGCGCCTGCGAGCGGCCTTCCGGGCGGCAATGGGACGCGCTTCGATTGGGATTTGCTGCGCGCCTACAAAGCGCCGACGCCGTGGGGGCTGGCAGGCGGGCTTACCCCTGCCAACGTCGCCGACGCCATCCGGCTGACGGGCGCGCCGCTGGTGGACACCTCCTCGGGCGTGGAAAGCGCGCCGGGGATCAAGGACGTGGACAAAATCGCTGCCTTCTGCAAAGCGGTCCTTGTATGAACATCCCTATAAACACGCCCCTCAACTCCTTCCGCACGCAGCCCGATGAGCGCGGCCATTTCGGCCAGTTCGGTGGGCGCTATGTCGCTGAAACGCTGATGCCGCTGGTGCTTGATCTGGAGCGCGAATACCGCGCCGCGCAGGCTGATCCGGCGTTTGCGGCCGAGTTCGACGATCTGCTCGAACATTACGTCGGCCGCCCCAGCCCGCTCTATTTCGCGCCGAGGCTTACGGAAGAGCTTGGCGGCGCGCAGGTGTGGTTCAAGCGTGACGAGCTCAATCACACCGGCGCGCACAAGATCAACAATTGCATCGGGCAAATCCTGCTCGCGATCCGCATGGGCAAGACCCGCATCATCGCGGAAACCGGCGCGGGACAGCACGGCGTGGCAACCGCGACGGTCTGCGCGCGCTTCGGCCTGCCTTGCGTGATCTATATGGGCGCCGAAGACGTCGCGCGGCAATCGCCCAACGTGTTCCGCATGAAGCTGCTGGGCGCGGAGGTCATCCCCGTCACCAGCGGCGGCGCGACGCTGAAGGACGCGATGAACGAAGGCCTGCGCGATTGGGTCGCGAACGTCCACGATACATTTTACATCATCGGCACCGCCGCCGGGCCGCATCCGTACCCAGAAATGGTGCGCAATTTCCAGAGCGTGATCGGCAAGGAAGCGCGCGCGCAGATGCTGAGCCGCACCGGCCGCCTGCCCGATCTGCTGATCGCCTGCATCGGTGGCGGGTCGAATGCGCTGGGGCTGTTCCACCCGTTCCTCGACGATGCTGACGTGAAGATGCTCGGGGTCGAAGCGGCGGGGCATGGCCTCGACGGTGACGAACACGCCGCGAGCCTGCTCGGCGGATCGCCTGGCGTGCTCCACGGCAACCGCACGTATCTGTTGCAGGACGAAGACGGCCAGATCACCGAAGGCCACTCGATCAGCGCTGGCCTCGACTACCCCGGCATCGGGCCGGAACACGCGTGGCTGAAAGAATCGGGCCGCGTCGATTACACCGCCGTCACCGATGACGAGGCGCTGGAAGGTTTCAAGCTTCTGTGCCGCACCGAAGGCATCATCCCCGCGCTGGAGCCTGCTCACGCGATTGCAGCGGTGGCCAAGGTCGCGCCGACCATGCCCAAAGACAGCATCGTGTTGATGAATCTGTGCGGGCGCGGCGATAAGGACATCTTCACCGTGGCGGAGAAGCTGGGAGTGGAGCTTTGATCTTTGCTATTTTGTCAGGGTTGGCGCGAATTTTTTCTGTCTTTGGGTTTGTAGCTTACATCGGTTCTCCATTCATGGATTGGTTATTTGGCAATGGCTGGGAAGTCGAAATGCGGGCTTATGTGCGCGCAACTTTTGCAAGCATGGGAATGCTTATTTTTGAAGTGAAAAGATTTCGTCGGGCTTTGCCATCTAAGAGACTTGGGAACCGATGACCCGCCTTTCCTCAACCTTCGCCGCCCCCCGCCCAGCGCTCGTCTGCTTCATTACCGCAGGCGATGGCGACACGGCGGCCAATCTCGATGCGCTGGTCGAAGGCGGCGCGGATGTGATCGAACTCGGCATGCCCTTCACCGATCCGATGGCCGATGGCCCCGCGATCCAGAGCGCCAATCTGCGCAGCCTCGGCGCGGGCACGACCACGGCGGACGTGCTGCGCTACGCGACCGAATTCCGCACACGCCACCCCGATATTCCGCTGGTACTGATGGGCTATGCCAACCCGATGGTTCGGCGCGGGCCGGAGTGGTTTGCGCAGGCTGCGGCTGATGCTGGCGTTGACGGCGTGATCTGCGTCGACATCCCGCCCGAGGAAGACGACGCGCTCGGCCCGGCGCTGCGCGCTGCTGGCATCGCTCCGATCCGCCTCGCCACACCGACCACCGATGCGGCGCGCCTGCCGCAGGTGCTCGAAGGATCGGCAGGGTTTATCTATTACGTTTCGGTCGCAGGGATCACTGGCAAGCAGCAGGCGGTGCAGGCCAGCATCGAGGAAGCCGTGGCGCGGCTCAAGCAATCGACCGATCTGCCGATTGCCGTCGGCTTCGGCGTGCGCACGCCCGAACAGGCCGCTGCCATTGCCCGCGTGGCAGATGGCGTGGTCGTCGGCTCGGCGCTGGTGGAAATCTGCGGCGAATATGGCGCTCAGGCTCCGGCCAAGCTAAGGGAACTCACAGCGGCCCTCGCAACGGCCGTCCACGCCGCCCGACAGGAGCATGCGCAATGAGCTGGTTGACCCGTGTCCGCAATTCGCTGGGCTTTACCTCCGAGCAGAAGACCACCACAGAAAAGGACCTGTGGATCAAGTGTCCTTCGTGCCAGGAAATGCTGTTTGTCGCCGAATATGAGAACAACCTCAGCGTCTGTCCAAAATGCGATCATCACGGCCGCATCGGCGCGGATGCGCGGTTGGCGTTGCTGCTCGACCCCGGTTTTGAGCTGCTGCCCCTGCCAAAGGTGACCGAAGATCCACTGGGCTTCAAGGATACCAAGAAATACACGGACAGGCTGAAAGCCGCGCGCGCTGCGAATCCGCATGAGGACGCTTTCGTGGTAGGCTCGGGCACGATCGACACCCGGCCTGCCGTGGTCGGCGTGCAGGATTTCAGCTTCATGGGCGGGTCCATGGGCATGGCCGTGGGGCAGGCGTTCTGCGAAGGCGCGCAAAAGGCGCTCGATCGCCATTGCGCTTATGTCGTGGTGACCGCGGCAGGCGGTGCGCGGATGCAGGAGGGCATCCTGTCGCTGATGCAGATGCCGCGCGCGACCGTGATGACCCGGCGGCTGAAGCAGGCGGGGCTGCCCTACATCGTGGTGCTATCCGATCCCACCACCGGCGGCGTGACCGCAAGTTACGCCATGCTCGGCGACATCCATATCGCGGAACCCGGCGCCCTGATCGGCTTTGCCGGCCAGCGCGTGATTCAGGACACGATCCGCGAACAGCTGCCCGAAGGCTTCCAGCGCGCCGAGTATCTGCACAAGCACGGCATGGTCGATATGGTCGTCCCCCGCCGCGACCTGCGGGCAACCTTGGCGATCGTGCTGGATTATCTCGCTCCGGTAAAGGCGGCGTAACGCGCCGATGCGTGACTTCGGTCGGTCGGACGACCCGCGCGTTCAGGCGCAGCTTGATCGGCTTTCCGCGCTGAGCCTGCCGCAAGGGCGGCTAGGGCTGGAGACAATCCGCGCCCTGATGGACCGCCTCGGCAGTCCGCATCGCAAGTTGCCACCGGTATTCCACGTGGCGGGCACCAACGGCAAGGGTTCCACCTGCGCGTTCCTGCGCGCAATCCTGGAGGCGCAAGGGTACAGGGTTCATGTTACGACCTCGCCGCATCTGGTGCGCTACAACGAGCGTATCCGGCTGGCGGGGGAGCTGATCTCGGACGAGGCCCTGGCAGCCGTGCTGGCCGAAGTGCTGGATGCGGGCGAGGATTTGGGCCCCAGCTTTTTCGAAATCACCATCGCCGCCGCGTTCCTCGCCTTCAGCCGCACGCCAGCCGATGCCTGCGTGATTGAAGTCGGCATGGGCGGGCGCTTCGATGCCACCAACGTGCTGGAGCCCGAGGCGCTGGCGGCCTGCGGGATTGCCGCCTTGGGCCTCGATCACGAACGCTTCCTGCTCGCGCCTGAGGACGGGGTGCCCACGGAACCAATGGCGCGGATTGCGTTCGAGAAGGCAGGGGTTGCGAAGCGGGGTGTGCCGCTGATTGCCATGGATAACGGCAAGGAGGCCAATCGCGAGATAGCGCTCATGGCAGAGCGTCTTGGCGCCGACCTCCTTGCCCACAACAAGGATTGGTACATCGGTGCGCATAACGGGGTTTTCGAAGACAAACGCGGCAACTTGGACCTTCCTGCGCCTTCGCTGATTGGCGGACACCAGATGACCAACGCTGGCCTCGCTGTAGCGATGCTGCGTGCGCAGACCCGCATTGCTGTGTCTGGCGATGCGATCTTGGCAGGGGTCCGGAACGCAAACTGGCCCGCCCGGATGCAGCGCATGGGTGATGGGCCGCTGACCGCGCTCGTCGCGGATCAGACAGTCTGGCTCGATGGCGGCCACAACCCCAGCGCGGGTGCGGTGATTGCCGCACATTTCGACGGGCCACTGCATCTCATCCTCGGCATGATCGAAGGCAAAGACCCGCGCGCAATCATCGATCCGCTGGGCGAGCGCGTGCGAACGCTGACCGTTGTTCCTGTGCCGGGGCATGAATGCCATCCGGCCAGTGCCTTCGGACCAAGCGCAGGGGCTGCAGGCAATCTGGGGGAGGCACTGCTTGGCGTCCCTTCGGACGATTTGCCCATCCTTATCGCAGGCTCGCTTTATCTTGCGGGCGAAGTGCTGCGGCTGAACGACGAACTGCCTGATTAGGCAGTTTGCCCGCTCTCGTGTTGGAGACACATGAGACACTGTCCAGAAACAGAAAAGCTCTCGCCGCGTCAGTTCGGTTCTAATATCGGCAACACTAGGGCGAAGGTTGCTTGTCACGCTGGCAAGGTGACTGTGCCAGCGGAAGTAGGAAAGTCCTGCCAAACCACAGCCGCAGGCCAATCGGTCACACCCGCGCAGGCGCCGGAAGAGGCGCGCTTGGGCTCCCGTCTGAGCGGGCGTGCCGCCACCATTCCAACGCGCACAGCACAACGGCCACCACTCCGATCAGCGCGGTGAAGATAAAGACGAAGTAATAGCCGCGATCCTCAATCATCTGGCCCAGCGCGCCGCGCCCTAAAGTTCCGATCAGGAGCGTCAACGAAGTGAGCAGCGCAAACTGCACCGCCGCATAGCGCTTGGCCACGATACTGGAGAGCCACGCAATATAGGCAGCCCCGGCGATTCCGATGGCAAGGTTTTCCCAGAAGATCGTGAAGGCGAGCCGCGCCAGTCCCTCCGAAGGCGGCGCGGCAACAAAGAACAGCGGGGCAAGCCCGGTCGCCGTCATGTTGACCAGCCAGGTGAAACCGATGGCATCACTTGCTGCCTGCATCATCGCTCCGCCTTGCGCCAGATCGGCGTAGAGCAGGTTCGTCGCGGCAGCGATGATCGCCCCCAAGGTGAGCATGAACATGCGCCCGAACACGGTGATCAGCCACCCACCCAGCGCAAGCCCGACCAGGATCGCGAAAATGCCGAGGATCTTTGAAGCGAACGCGACTTCCTCGCCCGTATATCCCAACTCGCCAAGGTAGAAGGGGTAGGCAAACACGCCCCAGACGGAGTCAGTGATCCGGTAGGTCAGCACCAGCGCAAGGACCAGCATCAGGGACCAGCCCATCCGGTTAACGAATTCGACCAGCGGCAGCACCAGAGCGCGGTACAGGTGGTCGGTAAACTTCACCCTGTGATCTGCAAGGCCGCCCGGCGATGCCGCGATGACATTTGCGCCATCATGTTTCTGTTTCACAACCCACGCAGCAATAAAGGCCGGCAACACGATCGTCGCCAGCACAATCAGCGGTCCGTATGTGGTCGTGAAAATCGTCACATCAGGACGCGTCTCGGGACTTTCGGTCATCGACCGGACCATGAAAATGATCACAGTTGCGATAGCCCACGTCCATAGCAGGCCAACCGCCAGCAACGCGCGGTTACGCACCTTTACGGTCACTTCCCCGACATTGTAGAGTTCGGCCACTTCATCATGATTATGCGCGGTGTTGGCCACGCGGTCTTCGGTGACGTGGGCATCAGGTGCAAACAGGCCAGCGATCCCGATGGCCAGCATAAATCCACCAAACATGACATAGACGAAGGGCCAGCCGTATCGGTCAGCCATGATCAAACCAATCGCGCCGCCCACCAGTGACGCTAGGCGGAACCCCATCTGGGTAATGGTCGACAAAATGTCGATCGTCGCCACTTCGTCAGCGACGTCGATCCGCCATGCGTTGATCGCAATATCCTGCGTGGCGCTGGCAAAGGCACCGATGGCCGCCAGCAGGCTGAAGGAGGCGAGGGCATTCTTGGGATCGAGAAAGCTCATCACCACCAATACGATCCCGATCACAAGCTGCATCGGTGCGATCCACTGCTTGCGCTTGCCCAGCCGCCGCAAAACCGGAATATCGACCTTGTCGAGCAAAGGTGACCACAGAAACTGGAACGCATAGGCCAAGCCGACGAGCGAGAAGACCCCCATCGTTTCCAGATCAACCTCAGCCTCGGATAGCCACGCATAAAGCGTGCCCAAAAACAGCGCAGGCGGCAATCCTTGCGCAAAGCCAAACAAAACCATGTAACCCGTTTTCGGGCTTCGCAGCGCGCCGATCAGCGTCCGCCAACCCGGCTTGGCCATCACATTAGTATCCTCGGCCATGCACTAGCGTCCTTCCCGTTGGCGCCAAATTCTGCGACACTAGCCGCGCGGCAGAGGTTTGGGGAAGAGAGCATGAACTTTAGGGAAACCACTGTCCCCACATTGCGCCCCACACCGGGTCAATTGGCGCTTGCGGAAGCGATCCGGGATGGCCACGCCAAGGTTGCGGGCGCCATTCAGACGGTGCCGGCCAGCAATTATACCTGCCCCGAACACTTTGCCCGCGAAAAAACTGCGCTGTTCGACCGTCTCCCGCAGGTGCTCTGCCCCTCCGCGCTGCTGCCCGAGCCCGGCATGGCGGTGCCACATGACGCCACCGGCCGACCGCTCTTGATAACCCGCGACACCCAGGGGCACGCCCGCGTCTTCCTCAACGTCTGCCGCCACCGTGGCACGCGGCTGGTCGAAGGCAACCAGGCACAATGCGCCAAGCGGCTGGTGTGTCCCTATCATGCCTGGACCTACCGGCTTGATGGCGGATTGTTGGCCCTTCCCCGGCCCGAAACCTTTCCGGGGCTGGACAAGGCCGATTACGGGCTGGTCGAACTCCCCAGCCTTGAGGCCGGTGGGCTGATCTGGTTTGCGCCGGATGAGAGCGCCGATTTCAGCGATGCCCGGAAATTGGGCAGCGATCTCGACAGTTTCGGCCTTGGCGCCGCCCATTTGTTCCGGCGCAAGACGCACGCGGTAAAAGGCAACTGGAAGCTCATCATGGATGCCTTCCTGGAAAGCTATCACGTGACACGGCTTCACGCCGGCACCATTGGCCCGTTCTTCAAGGACGGGATCACCGCAGGCGACCAGATTGGGCCCCACCAGCGCTCCGCCGTCGGTCGGCTAGAGGAAATGGAGCAGGTCGATCTGACCGACATGGCGGCGCTGCGGCGGGTGGTGACGTTCGCTTATCAGCTTCTCCCTGCGACCATCATTGTCCCCAGTCCCGATTACGTGAACGTGATGGTGCTGATGCCGCAGGCGGCCGACGTGACGCTGGTCGAGGACTTCATGATGATCCCCGCAGCCCCTGTGACCGAGAAGGCGCTGGCGCATTGGGAGAAAAGCTGGAACTTGCTCGACGGCGAAGTCTTCGCGTCGGAAGATTTCCGTGCGGCAGAACTTGGCCAGCAGGGGCTTTCATCAGGAGCGATCGCCCATCTCACGCTCGGCACGCTGGAAGGCGGGATTGCGCGGTTTGACCAGATCGTGCGCGAAGCCTTGGAAGCGGCGTCACAAGGCGTGTGATCGCTGGTCGCATTTCCTGAAGAAATGCTCTAGGCGCGCGCCATGCCGACCCTGCCCCCCCGCTCCGAAACCCGTCCCGAAGGCGACCGCATTGCCAAGCTGCTGGCGCGCGCCGGTATCGCCAGCCGCCGCGAGATCGAACGCATGATCACAGAAGGCCGCGTGGCGCTGGATGGCAAGGTGCTCGACACCCCGGCGACAATTCTTGCGAGCCTCAAGGGTGTGACGGTGGATGGCAACCCGGTTGCCGCCGCCGAAGCCACCCGCCTGTTCGCCTTTCACAAGCCCACCGGTCTGATCACGGCAGAACGCGATCCAACCGGCCGCCCGACGATTTACACCGCGCTGCGCAATGCCCTGCCCAGCGATACGCCGCGGCTGATGCCGGTCGGCAGGCTTGATCTCAACACCGAAGGCCTGTTGCTGCTCACAAATGATGGCGGGTTGAAGCGCACGATGGAATTGCCCGCCACCAATGTGCCGCGCACCTACCGCGCCCGTGCCTTTGGCGCGGTGACACAGAGCCAGCTGGAAGATCTGATGGACGGGGTCGAGATCGACGGGATGCGCTATGGTTCGATCAATGCGAACCTTGAACGTTCGTCAGGCCGCAATCTGTGGATCGAATTGACGATCACGGAAGGCAAGAACCGCGAGGTGCGCCGAATACTTGAATATCTGGGCCTGCAGGTCAATCGGCTGATCCGCACCGGGTATGGCCCGTTCAACATCGGTGATCTGCCGCGCGGCCAGGCGGTGGAATTGCTTGGGAAGCCGGTGGCGCATTTCATTTCGGAAATGACCGGCGCGCCGATCCCGCGTGGGGGCGTGAAAAAGGCCGAAAAGGTCGTAATCGCCGCGGCCAATCCACCGCGCCCCGCCCGCCCGCAGTCCCGCAACGGCCCAACTGCGCGCCCTGCAAAACCTGAAGCTGCCAAAGCCACGACGTTTGCCCGCAAGGATGGCGAAGCCGCGAAGGGCGCTCCGCGTAGAGGATCGGTAGCTTCGCCTGCCCCGCGCAAGGATCGGGAGACCTTGACGAATGCGCCGCGCAAAGGCGCTGGCGGCCCCGGTGCACCGCGCTCTGGCCCCCGTTCAGGCACAGGTTCGCGCAAGCGTCCGCCCGCCACGCGCGGAAACACCCCACCACGAGCGCCGCGCAAATGAGGATCATTGCAGGCGAATGGCGCGGGCGAAAGCTGATCGCGCCCAAGGGCGAAAGCACGCGGCCAACGGCAGATCGCGCGCGCGAAACCTTGTTCGCAATGCTGACCAGCCGATTGGGCGATTTTGAGGGGTTGCAGGTTGCCGATCTGTTTGCAGGGTCCGGCGCCTTGGGCCTTGAAGCCCTGTCACGAGGTGCCGCGCATTGCCTGTTCGTGGAACAGGACCGCCCAGCAGTGGACGTGATTCGAACCAATGTGACAGCACTGGGCGCTGGGGCCAGGTCACGCGTCGAAGCGGCGTCCGTCATGCAATTGCGGGCTGCGCAGCGTCCGCTTGATCTGATCCTTGCCGATCCGCCCTACCAATCGGGCGCGGGCGAAGTTGCACTCGATCGCCTGCTGCGCCTGGGGTGGATCGGTCCCGAAACATGGATTGCTGTCGAGACGAGCTTCAAGGAAGATTTTAGCGTAAAAGGTCTGAAGCTTGAGGCAGAACGCCGGGTCGGCAAGGGCAAACTGAGCTTGTTGAAGCTCGGCGCACCTGATGCCGACCCGAAAATCGCTGAAGCCGAAGCCTAGCTGCTCATCTCTGCAAGCTTCGTTTTAATCTGAGCCCAAGCGGACTCCTGCTGGGCTTCGGTAAGCTTGGGAAGCGCCGCCTTGTCGTCATCAGTCAGACGCCAGAACATCTCCTGGCGGTCTTCGCTCAACGACCAGTAGTAATTCTGGGTCTCGGGCGTCCAAGCCTGATACGAGGCCTGCTTTTCAGCTGGCCATTCCTGCATCATCGCCATCTGCTCAGGCGTCGGTTCCGGAGCGGACGCGGGAGCCGCAGTTGCAGGCGGCGGCGTCTCAGTCGGCATCGGCGGCGGCGTGGTGCCGGGCATTGAAGGCGCCGTGGTGTCATCCATCGGCGGCATCGACGCATCGCCGGTCGGCGGCGTGGACGTTCCCGGCACCGGCTCAGGCATGGTTTGATCTTGCGCGCCAGCGATTGCCGGGGTCGCGGCGAGCGCCAAAGCAGCTACCGAAAGACCGAACGTGTTGAAATACTTGGTCATGAATATCTCCATTTCATTTTTGGCCAGACCAGACGAACGCATCAAAATGTGAGGCAATTGTTTCCCTATTGTTCGGATAAAGCCGCATATGGGTGAGCAAGTTCCGGCCACCGTTCTGACATCGGGCCGATCATCGCGCGGTCGGTGCAGTCCGTCGGTAATTGTGACTGAAAGACGGCAAAGTGACCCGAGGGGCGCAGCAGTTTGTGAGCCAAGGACTGCCTGGCGGCTTGCCCCTGCCGTCATTGTTCCCTACCTGTTCGCACAATATCATGAACAACAATTTGCCCTCGCCCGCCCCTACCCCTGTTCCGGCCTATGCTGCGCGGCTTAATCCGCCGCAGCGCGCGGCCGTCCTCGCGACCGAGGGCCCTGTTTTGATGCTGGCGGGCGCAGGCACCGGCAAGACCGCCGCGTTGACGTCACGTCTGGCGCATCTGGTGGCAACACGGCGCGCCTATCCCTCGCAAATCCTGTGCGTCACCTTCACCAACAAGGCCGCGCGCGAAATGCGGGAGCGCGTGGCGCATCATCTGGGGCCGGGGGCGGAGGGCATTCCATGGCTCGGCACGTTCCATTCGATTTGCGCCAAGATGCTGCGCCGCCACGCCGAACTTGTTGGCCTGCAATCCAATTACACCATCATCGACACCGACGATCAGTTGCGGCTTCTGAAAGCCCTGATCGTGGAGGCCGATCTTGATGAGAAGCGTTGGCCTGCGCGGCAGCTGGCAGGCCTGATTGATCGCTGGAAGAATCGCGGTCTCAATCCCGCCGATCTCGATGCGGTGGAGAATGAGGCCTATGCCAATGGCAAGGGAACACAGCTCTATGCCCGCTATCAGGAGCGGCTGAAGGCGCTGAACGCCTGCGATTTCGGCGATCTGATGCTGCACATGCTGAATATCCTCAAACAGCACCGCGACATCCTGACCGATTATCAGCGCCGTTTCCGCTACATCATGGTGGACGAATATCAGGACACCAACGCGGTCCAATATTTGTGGCTGCGGCTGCTCGCCCAAGAGCACAAGAATATCTGCGTGGTGGGCGACGATGACCAGTCGATTTATTCATGGCGCGGGGCCGAGGTGGCCAATATCCTGCGGTTTGAAAAGGACTTTCCCGGCGCAGAGGTGATCCGGCTGGAACAGAATTACCGTTCCACCCCGCACATCCTGGGCGCAGCTTCAGGCCTGATCCGCGCCAATTCGCAGCGCCACGACAAAACCTTGTGGACCGAAGTCAACGGCGGCGACAAGGTCAAGGTCATCGGCGTGTGGGACGCGCCCGAAGAAGCGCGCCGGGTGGGCGAGACGATCGAGCGGCTGGAGCGTGAGGGCGCGGCGCTCAATCAGGTCGCCATTCTGGTGCGGGCGCAATATCAGACCCGCGAATTTGAAGACCGCTTCATCCAGATCGGGATCAATTACCGCATTATCGGCGGTTTCCGCTTTTACGAACGCGCCGAGATACGCGATGCGCTGGCCTACCTGCGCCTGATCGCGCAGCCGCAAGACGATTTGGCGTTCGAGCGGATTCATAATCAGCCCAAGCGCGGATTGGGTGCCAAGGCGCTGGAACAGATGCACAGCCATGCGCGCCGCACTGGCTTGCCGCTTGCGGCGGCCGCGCTGCAACTGGCCGATAGCGACGAATTGCCCAAGCGGTCAGCAACCACCATCGGCGGGCTGATGCGACAGTTTCTGTTCTGGCGCGAAGCTTCGGAAACAATGACGCCGTCGGATCTGCTGCGACTGGTGTTAGAAGAATCGGGCTACAACGCCATGCTCTCTGCCGACCGTACGCCCGAAAGCGCCGGTCGCGCTGAAAACCTGACCGAACTTGCCCGCGCGATGGAAGAATATGACAGTCTGGGCAATTTCCTCGAGCATGTCAGCCTGGTCATGGACAATGACCGTTCGGACGCCGAAGAAACAGTGACGATCATGACGATCCATGCCGCCAAGGGTCTCGAGTTCGACAATGTCTTCTGTGTCGGCTGGGAGGAAGGGGTGTTCCCCTCACAGCGCGCCATCGACGAAGGCGGCCTCGCCGCGGTCGAAGAAGAACGCCGCCTTGCCTATGTCGCGATCACTCGCGCACGGCGGCATTGCACTATTCTGCACGCCGCAAACCGACGAATTTATGGCCAGTGGACCAGCTCCATCCCATCACGCTTCATCGAAGATTTGCCCGAAGAGCATATCGAACAGGAAACGACGCTGACGGGCGGTGCTTCGCTGTGGCGCGCGAACTGGAGCGAGCAGGAAGACCCCTTCGCCCACGTTGCGCGTGATCATCCCGGCAAAGCGGAGCAGCGCGGCCCTGGCTGGCAGCGCGCATTGAGCTCGGGATACGATGCCAAGCCGGTCCGGTTACGCGAAAGCACCCGCTCCGCTGCAAGCTTTGCAGCGCCAGCCCGCAGCGATATTGCCATTGGCGCGATGGTGACGCACGCCAAGTTCGGCACTGGCTGCGTGATTGATCAGGAGGGCAACAAGCTGACGATCCAATTCGAAGACGCCGGCGAAAAGCGGGTTCTGGATAGCTTTGTGACGGTGGTGGGCTGAAGAGATGCAGTCGGCAATATTACCAAACGACAAAGCATATCGTGCATGGTTGCAGTGTGGATTGGTGGGCTACCGATCTGACTTTTCATGCTTTTGCTCAATTCGAGCCCGATGAAATCGAAAAAATGGCGCTTGTCTGACTTTCCGTTGACGGTGTCGTACAATCAATAACATTTGCTTGAGCCGCCGGTGCCGTGGCCTTCAAGATCCTGATTGCCGTAAGCGACCGACTATCAACGAAATCCCACGTCGAGGAAGCTGGGGCGCGGACCGTTCCACTCGCCTGCAGGAACCGGGGTATCATCTTCGTTGTAACGGCGCCGGGGCTTGGCGCTGTCACTGGCGGTGACGCGGTCGGTGCGGTGCTCGGCCCTTTCACGGCTCGGGCGTTCGCTGCGCTCATCGCGCGGCGCCTTTTCCGCGCGCGGAGCCCGTTCTTCGCGGGGAGCCTTTTCTTCGCGGGGTGCGCGATCTTCACGGGCGCGGCGGGATTTGCGTGCGGGACGCTCCTCGCTGCTTTCGTCACGCGGTTCGTCCACCTTGGCCGCATAGGCCTTGGCAATCGCCGCACTCAGGTCAACGCGAACGTCTTCCTTGCCGAACACCTTGATCGCGCTGCCGGTCAGCTTTTCGACATTGCTGATCGCCTCGGCGTCTTCTTCCGATACGAAGGTAAAGGCGCGGCCCTTGGCGCCTGCGCGGCCCGTGCGCCCGATGCGGTGAACGTAATCATCGGGATGCCAAGGCGTGTCGTAATTGAACACGTGGGACACGCCCTTGATGTCGAGACCGCGTGCGGCAACATCGGACGCCACGAGAATATTGACTTCGCCCGCCTTGAACCGATCAAGCTCCTTGATCCGGCTCGACTGATCCATGTCGCCGTGAATTTCGGATGACCGGAAACCAAGCCGCGCGAGGCTCTGATTAAGGTCGCGCACAGTGGTCTTGCGATTGGCAAAGATCATGGCAGTTTCAACGAGATCGTTCTCGAGGAACCAACGCAGCGTGTCTTTCTTCGATCGCGACTTTACCGGCACCTTGAAGGCTGTGATATCGGCATTGGTCGAAGCAGCACGGCTGACTTCGATCCGCTTGGGATTGGTCAGAAACTTTTTGGACAGCTTTTCAATCGGCGGCGGCATGGTGGCCGAAAACAGCATCGTCTGCCGGGTTTCCGGCAGCTTGGAACAGATGAACTCGATATCGGGAATAAAGCCCATGTCGAGCATCCGGTCAGCTTCGTCGATCACCAGCAATTCGCAGCCGTTGAGCATAATCTTGCCACGCTCAAACAGGTCCATCAGCCGGCCCGGTGTCGCGATCAATACATCAACGCCGTCTGACAAAGCCTTGAGCTGATCTCCCATCTGCACGCCGCCAATCAGCAGCGCCATTTTCAGATCGTGGTTCTTGCCATACTTCTCGAAGTTTTCGGCCACCTGCGCCGCAAGTTCACGCGTAGGCTCAAGGATTAAGGATCGCGGCATCAGCGCACGGCGCCGACCTGAAGCCATTACGTCGATCATGGGGAGCACGAAGCTGGCGGTCTTGCCGGTGCCCGTTTGCGCGATACCAATGAGATCGCGCATCATCAGAACGGTCGGGATAGCCT
Source organism: Erythrobacter sp. 'gip.4 top 5' (assembly GCF_056495765.1). Lineage (NCBI taxonomy): Bacteria > Pseudomonadati > Pseudomonadota > Alphaproteobacteria > Sphingomonadales > Erythrobacteraceae > Erythrobacter > Erythrobacter sp. 'gip.4 top 5'. The sequence continues at coordinate 2,405,025 of NZ_CP200270.1, forward strand.
GCGCCTGAATCGCGGTGGGCGTGGTATAGCCCGCGTCTTCGACGGCTTTGAGCAATTCGGGCGAAAGGCCGAGATCGGCAAAAGTCATGCGGTGTGTTATGTCCGAGAGTTACGGGCAGGGTTGCTGCCAAGATTACTGTTCTGTGCGCATTCAACATCGCATCAGGCCCCGGCCTTTTGTGCAAATCGCCGCAAAAGTCAAGGAAACGCGCTCACGCGCGTCAACTGTTAGTCACCCACTTCCACCAGTTCGCGCATCGTGCCGACCTCGCAGCGCGCACCAGTCCGCGACTGCAGCTTGTCACGTTCGACACACAAGCGCCCATCCTTGTTTTTCTCGACATAAAAGCCGGAATAAAAATCGCGGGCACGGCAGGATTTTTCGAGGTTGACCGAAAGCATTCGCTGATCGCGCAGAAACAAGACAAGGCGGTTCCCACTGCCGGTTTGAACGCTAGCAATTCCATCAAGCGCTACGCAATTTTCCTTCCCACGTTCTTCGAAACGCTGCGGGACAGCGGGCGTCGGTAGATCGGCAAGAAGGTTGCGGCGTGTGATGGACGACTGCGGCGCTATCCGCACCACCACCCGCTGCTCGATCCGGATCTGCCGGACCACTGATGTCTGGCGCAGTGCCGAGAGCGGATTGATAGCGACCGAGTTAATGCGCCGCTGTACTGCGGCCCGCGCCTCACATTGCAGGGCTGAAGCGGCGGACCGCCCCTGTTCGACTGGCGCGTCGGTTGCTTGCGCCGCCAAGGGCAGCAACAGCGACAACGGCGCAGTAAAAACGAACAGGCTTTGCATGTGCGGTCGGGTCTCTCCTGAATGCGTGCAAGCCGGGCAGGCGCGCGCCCAGCCACATGTCGCAGCAAAGGCGCCATGGGCCTAGCATCGCCGATTGAACCGTGCCTTAACTGTCGGCGCGGCGACCACCAAAAGGGTGGCAATTAGATTGTAGACTGTGGCATACGCGCAACAATGAATCATCCCGCTCACCCTTTTCGCAGCAGCGCTTCAGCCGAGGCCTTTCTCAACAACGCTCGTGCTTTGCTTGGAGACCGCGGGCTAACCACCGATCCAGAGCGGATGGAGGCTTGGCTGACCGATTGGCGGGGGCGCTACACAGGCCGAGCGCTGGCGCTCGCCTCTCCGGCTTCCACCGACGAGGTCGCAGCGCTGGTCACTTTGTGCGCAGCGCATGGCATTCCGATCGTTCCACAGGGCGGCAACAGCGGCATGGCAGGCGGCGCGACGCCGGATACAAGCGGCACGGCGCTTCTGCTCTCGTTGCGGCGCATGGACCGCATTCGCAACATTGACCCTGCGAGCGGACAGGCCATCTGCGAGGCAGGCGTGATCTTGCAATCGCTGCACGATGCCGCCGAATTGGCGCAAATGCGCTTTGCCCTGACGCTGGGCGGCAAGGGATCAGCCACCATCGGCGGATTAATCGCTACTAATGCCGGCGGCACACAGGTCTTGCGCCACGGCACCATGCGCGCGCAGGTGCTTGGTCTTGAAGCGGTGCTGGCCACCGGCGAAGTCCTTGACCTGATGATACCGCTGAAAAAAGATAATCGCGGATTTGACCTCAAGCAGGTGCTGATTGGATCCGAAGGCACATTGGGGATAGTCACGGCGGCCTGCCTGCGTCTGTTGCCCGCGCCGATCGGACGCGTGACGGCGTGGGTGGGCCTTACCGGTATCGTCGAGGCGCGCACGCTGCTGCATCAAATGGAACGCGCCATGGGCGAAGCGCTTGAGGGTTTCGAAGTTGTGCCGGCCCACTGTCTCGAATCCCTCCTCGCACATCAGCCAACGGCGCGCGGGCCGCTGGCTGGGCGGCATTCGTGGAACGCGCTGATAGAATGCGTTTCGCCCGTCAGCGACGACGCAGCCTTGCGCGATATGCTGGAAACCGGCCTCGCGGCGGCGCTAGAACAGGGCCTGATTGCTGATGCCGCAATTGCCGCCAACGACACGCAGGCTGCAGCATTATGGGCCTTGCGCGACGGCATTTCGGCAGCTGAACGGTCACTGGGTCCGGCGATGCAGCACGATATCTCGGTACCGGTCGGTAAGATGCCGGAATTCATCTTGGCTGCCGCACCAGTGCTCGAAGAGGCCTTCCCCGGCACCCGCGCAGTCGCTTTCGGGCATCTTGGCGACGGCAATGTGCATTTTCACGTCCTTGCGCCCGCAGGGGCCGTCCCAGGGGTGTGGGAAGAGGCAGAAGGCAAGGCGGTGAGCGCGCGGGTTTATGATCTTGTCACGCAATGGGGAGGCTCGATCAGCGCGGAACACGGCATCGGTCAGATGAAGGTCGACGAACTTGCGCGCCTGCATGATCCGGTGGCACTGGCCTTGATGAAACGGATCAAAGCAGCGCTTGATCCGCAAAATCTGCTCAACCCGGGGAAACTCCTTCAAGCCCCCCCTACACTCTAAGCGGCACGGCTTGCGTGCGCGATGGCAAAGCCTTAAGGCCCGCCCCTCCGGCGGAGGGAGGATTTTTCCGCTGAGGGGATCATTCACCACCGTTTTTCGGAGACGACGTCATGGCCAGCGCGCCGCAACCGCAACTTCCGTTGTTCTACAATGACCTTCTGCCGCTTAACAGCCGCGACCATGCGGACTGGAAGGCAGGCACGCTTGATAGCGCCGCTTATCTGGCCTCGACCCATGCGATCCCGCTGACTTCGGACGAATTCGTCGATGCGCAGCGCGATTTCCCGATCGTTTTTACGTCCGGCGAAAATCCACTGCCGATCGCGCTGTTTGGCCTCAATGAAGGCGTAAACACCTACGTTGGCGATGATATGAAGATCAATCAGGTGGTGTATCTGCCCGCTTACGCGCGCCGCTACCCCTTCCTGCTCGCCAAGCTGCAGCAAGGCAGCGAAGATATGTCGCTGTGCTTTGATCCTTCTTCCGGCCTGGTCGGCAAGACGGATGAAGGGCTCGCGCTGTTTGACGATGCTGGCCAGCCCACCGAATACACGCAAGGCGTGCTGGAATTTTGTCGTCGCTTTGAAGAGGCTGGCCAACGCACGAAGTTGTTCATGGAAGAACTCGCCAAGCTCGACATCCTGATGGACGGCGAGATAGCGATCACGCGCAACGACATGCCTGACAAGCCCTTTATCTATCGCGGTTTCCGCATGGTCGATGAAGCCAAGGTGCGCGAATTGGCGCCTGAAACGCTTGAAAACCTGGCTAAGAACGGCATGCTGATGCTGATTTATGCGCACCTGTTTTCGCTCAATCTGATGCGCACGCTGTTTGAACGTCAGCACGCCCAAGGCAAGGTGCCGATGGCCAATGAAGGCGCTGCGGCGCCTGTGCAGAACTTACGAGAACAGCCGCGGCGGTAATGGTTTCGGTCGATATCCGATGACGCAGGATGGGCAGGCTGGTTTTGGACAGCCTGCCCGTTTTCTGTTCGTGGGATCAGCGCAGCTATTCTGCGGCTTGCCGCAAACCGCCCTGCCCACCCAGCAATGCTGTTTCTGCACCTAATTCGCGCACAAGCGCTGTGAGAGTCGCCGCCACGCCTGGTAGACCCGGTCCGGGCTCCGACAGGTGGCGATCAAGATAGGCCGTGCGGCACACCTCAACCTGCATCGCGTGCAAACCTGACTGCGGCTTGCCGTGACGGTCAAGCACATAGCCGCCGGCATAGGGCCTGTTCTGCGCAGCTGAAATGTCGCGCCGCTCCAGGTGAGTAAGCGCCCGGCTCGTCAGGCTGCTGTGACATGATGCACCGAAGCGATCGCCCAGAACAAACACCGGTGCGCGCGATTCGCCTTCCGCAGGACGAAGGGGCGGCATTGAATGAAGGTCAATCAACAACGCTGCGCCCCACGCATCACGAATCTGCGTCAAGGCCTCCGTCAGCGCCGCATGATAAGCGTGGTGAATGCCCGCAATCCGGGCGGCCAGGTCAGCCGGTGCGAGCCGTCCGCACCAGATGTCACCTGACCCTGGCAGGCGGCGCGGCACCAATCCCAAACCGCTGCGCGCCCGCGCATTGTTGTGTTCAACGGCTCCGGGGGTTGGACTACCAAAGGGGCGACCACCTTCAACCATATCCCAGTCCACATCGTCTTCGGCACGGTTGAGATCCAGCATGGCCCGCGGCGCATGCGCGATCAGCAGCGCCGCTCCGGTTTCCCGTGCGAGCGCGACGCCGAGACGATCAACATGACGATCTTCCAACCGCAATTGCGCCAGCGCAGGATCACGCATTCGCGCAATAATGGACGCTGGATAGGATCGTCCGGCATGAGGTACCGCGACCAGCACGGGCAGGCTCATGCGCGGTGGCGTCGTCAGGGTGAAGGCAGGCGCCTCGCCCAAGCCCGGAACGGACCCTCCGCTAACACGAGCGCGGACCACGGCTGAAGCAGCGCGGGAAGGACGAGAAAGCAAAGACATTCCGCTATGCTTGCTGAAGAGTTTGCACAGGCCTGTCAAAGGCTGAAAATCGCAAGCCCGTTGCAATTCGCACCGCTCCGGGCGCAATTGGCCTCAGTTACAAAGATTTCTTAAGCCGACTCTGTTAGTGCGCCCATCATGACAGCGATACCGCCCCCCCGCATCTTGCTCGCCGAAGACGAGGACGCCATGCGCGCCTATCTCGAACGGGCGCTAACCAATGCTGGCTATTTCGTCAGCGCCGTGGATCGCGGCACTGATGCAGTGCCCCTGCTGGAAACCGGCGATTACGACCTGTTGTTGTCAGACATCGTTATGCCCGAGATGGACGGGATCGAACTTGCGCAAAAATGTGCGGAAATCTCGCCGCGCACCAAGGTGATGTTTATCACCGGGTTTGCAGCGGTGTCCCTTCGCGCAAGCCGCGAGCAGCCGGCCGCAAAAGTCCTATCCAAGCCCTTCCATCTGCGCGATCTCGTGTTGGAAGTGGAGCGGATCTTTGAAGAAGCAGACGTTGTTCGGCGCTAGATTTTTCGAATCGCTTGCGCCCTTATCGAGGTTGCGTTAGACGCCGCCTCCGCCCTGTTGTGGGGCTGATCCGATGGTGCGGGCGTGTAGCTCAGTGGTAGAGCACTATGTTGACATCGTAGGGGTCGCAAGTTCAATCCTTGCCACGCCCACCAACGGATCATCAGGCAATTGGCCCGCCCTTTCGGCGGGCTTTTTTGTGCCCTGCCCCATCGCCGTCGACTACGACGTTTCCTTCGCGGGTGGCCGCCCTTGCAAGGCCGCCCTCCTCTGCTAAAGCCCCGGCGGGATCTTACTCAGCTTCCTGTCGATCACATTCAGTCCCGCGCAGACGGGGCAAGAAGGATAGGGCACCAGCCATGAACAAAATTAAAGTCGCCAATCCCGTCGTCGAACTCGACGGCGACGAGATGACCCGCATCATCTGGCAATGGATCCGCGAAAGGTTGATCCTGCCCTATCTCGATATCGATCTGAAATATTACGACCTTTCGATCGAAAACCGCGATGCGACCGACGATCAGGTAACGGTCGATAGCGCCAACGCAATCAAGCAGTACGGCGTTGGGGTGAAGTGCGCGACGATCACGCCTGATGAACAGCGGGTCGAGGAGTTCGGCCTGAAGAAAATGTGGAAATCGCCCAATGGGACGATCCGTAATATTCTGGGTGGTGTGGTGTTTCGTGAGCCGATCGTGATCGACAACGTGCCGCGGCTGGTGCCGGGCTGGACTGACCCCATCGTGGTCGGCCGCCATGCCTTCGGCGATCAATACAAGGCGACCGACACGCTTATTCCCGGTCCGGGCAAACTTCGTCTGGTGTTCGATGGCGATGATGGCACGAAAATCGATCTCAACGTGTTCGATTTCCCCAGCGCCGGCGTGGCGATGGCGATGTACAATCTTGATGATTCCATTCGCGATTTCGCCCGCGCCAGCTTCAATTACGGCCTTAATCTTGGCTGGCCAGTGTACCTTTCGACCAAAAACACCATTCTCAAGGCCTATGACGGGCGCTTCAAGGATCTGTTCCAGGAGGTGTTCGATAACGAAGGCTTTGCCGAGCAGTTCAAGGCGGCCCGCATCGTTTACGAACACCGCCTGATCGACGACATGGTTGCATCGGCCCTCAAGTGGTCGGGCAAGTTTGTTTGGGCCTGCAAGAACTACGATGGCGATGTGCAGTCCGACACGGTCGCTCAGGGTTTCGGATCACTCGGCCTGATGACATCCGTTTTGCTCAGTCCCGATGGCAAGACCGTCGAGGCCGAAGCGGCGCACGGCACCGTGACCCGCCATTATCGCCAGCACCAGCAGGGCAAGGCGACATCGACCAATCCGATCGCCTCGATCTTCGCATGGACGCGCGGGTTGATGTATCGTGGCAAGTTCGATGGCACCCCCGAAGTGGTGAAATTTGCCGAAACGCTCGAACGCGTTTGTGTGCAGACGGTGGAAAATGGGCACATGACCAAGGACTTGGCGTTGCTGATCGGCCCCGGTCAAGCATGGCAGACCACCGAACAATTCTTCGAAACCGTCGCACAGAATCTGGAAAAGGAGATGGCGAACCAGGCCTGAGGCCTGGCGAGCCCGGATCATGGCAAGCAGATCAACACCGCGGCTCGAAATCCGTCAGGCCAAGCTTAAAGACGTACGCGCCATCGGAGAGCTCGTTCGCCGCGCCTATGATGATCTGCCAGCTTACACGCAGGGCGAAATACGCGGGCAGATCAACAATTACCCCGAAGGCTGCTTCGTCGCCAAACTGGACGGCGAAGTGGTGGGGTATTGCGCTTCCATGCGGCTCGATGAACGTGTCGCGCTGACCAATCATACGTGGGAAGAGGTTACCGGCAACGGTTTTGGCAGTCGCCATGACCCGACCGGCGATTGGCTTTATGGCTACGAAATGTGCGTCGATCCTCAGGTGCGCGGCACTCGGCTGGGACGGCGACTTTACGATGAACGGCGTGAGTTGGCGGAACGACTCGACCTGACCGGAATCGTATTTGGCGGTCGAATGCCGGGCTATGCCCGCGCAAAGCGGCGCAAGACAAATCGCGCCGATACGCCTGAAGAATATCTTGCACAGGTGATCGACAGCAAGATCCACGATCCCGTGCTGCGCTTTCAGCTGGCTAACGGGTTCGAGCCTGCCGGTATTCTTGCCAAATATCTTCCAGAAGACAAGGCGAGCCGCGGCAACGCGGTACGCATGGTCTGGCGCAATCCATACGTTGACAGCGATGCCCCGCCCAAACACCGCCTGCCGCGCGGTGTGGAAAGCGTAAGGATCGCGACATGCCAGCTGCAATCGCGCGCCGTGTCGGGCTTTGATGAATTCATGAAGCAGATCGAATATTTCGTCGATGTGGCTGCCGATTACGAATCGGACTTCATCGTCTTTCCGGAAATGTTCACGCTGATGCTGCTCTCAGCAGAAGACCGCGAGCTTTCCCCGTCGGAGGCAATCGAGGCGCTCAGCGATTACACCCCGCGCATCCGCCAGCGCCTGTCCGAACTGGCTTTGTCTTTCAACATCAACATCATCGGAGGCTCACACCCAACGCGCATGGCCGATGGCGACATCCATAATGTGGCCTATGTTTGCCTTCGCGACGGTTCTATCCACGCGCAAGAGAAGATCCACCCTACCCCTAACGAGGCCTATTGGTGGAACGTGAAGGGTGGCGATTCGATCGACGCGATCCCCACGGACTGTGGCCCGATTGGCGTGCTGATCTGCTACGATAGTGAATTCCCCGAACTCGCCCGCCGCTTGGTAGATGAAGGCGCACGGATCATCTTCGTGCCGTTCTGCACGGACAGCCGCCAAGGTTACATGCGCGTGCGTTACTGTTCGCAAGCCCGCGCGATCGAAAACCAGTGCTTCGTGGTGATGAGCGGCAATGTGGGCAACCTACCCAATGTTGCCAATATGGACATTCAATACGCCCAATCCTGCATCCTGACGCCCTGCGATTTTCCCTTCGCACGCGACGGGATCGCCGCAGAAGCTTCCGAGAATGTCGAAACACTCACAATCAGCGACGTGAACCTTGCCGACCTCAGTTGGGCCCGCGCTGAAGGTACAGTGCAGAACCTCGCCGATCGCCGGTTCGACCTGTACCGGATCGAATGGGACAAGCGCGTCGGCAACATTAAGGATCCGCTGGGCGAAAACCATGTGACTGGCCAAACCAAACCGATCGGACCGCATGGCGCAGGCGGTGGGTGACAGCGTGACTTCCACGCGCTAGTCGATTGACGTGGCTGGCGAACTAACCTTCTCTCCGTTTCTGTCCGACGCCTTGGTAATCCTTGGCGCGGCTGGGATCGTGATTCCTGTTTTCGCACGCTTCCGCATCACGCCGATTATCGGCTTCATTCTGATCGGTGTGCTCGTCGGCCCGTATGGCTTGGGTTCGTTGGTCGAGCGCATACCCTGGCTTTATTACATAACAATCAGCGATCCCGACAGGCTCACGCCATTTGCTGATTTCGGCATTGTGCTTTTGTTGTTCGCCATCGGGCTTGAACTGTCGTTCAACCGGCTGTGGCAGATGCGCAGGTTGGTGTTCGGCCTTGGCGCACTGGAACTGCTGATCATCGGCGGTTCGCTTGCGACTTTTCTCAGCATGGCCGGGAGCATGGAATGGACCGGCGCACTGGCACTCGGCTTTGCGCTCGCTTTCTCGTCAACAGCAATCGTGCTGCCGATTTCCGGCACGCGCACGCCGGTGGGCCGTGCAGCGCTTTCGATGCTGTTATTCGAAGATATCATGATCGTTCCGATCATCTTCATCCTGGGCGCGCTCGCGCCCAATGCGGCGGATGATGGCTGGACGGGCATGGTGGAAACCTTGTGGCAGGGCGGCTTAGTGATAGCTGTGCTGTTAATCGCGGGTCGCTTTGCTCTCCCCTACCTGTTCGCGCAGGCTGCGCGCACCAAAAGCCCTGAACTGTTCCTCGCCGCGTCACTGTTGGTGGTGATCAGCGCAAGCCTTGCCACTGCATTGGTCGGCCTCTCGCCCATCGTCGGTGCGCTGATCGCCGGACTGCTGATTGCCGAAACCGAATATCACACCGAAGTCGAGCTTATCATGGAACCCTTCAAGGGCCTTGCCCTCGGCGTGTTCCTGATCACTGTGGGGATGAGCATCAATCTCATTGAGATTGGCGCCCAGATCGGGCCGATCACACTCGCGGTTGTGGGCGTGCTGGTATTCAAGGCGCTGATAACAGGAATTTTGTTGCGCTTGATGGGCGCCCGGCGCAGCACGGCTGCGGAAACGGGCGTGCTGATGGCCTCACCATCCGAAACCACGTTGATCGTGCTTGCCGCTGCCACCAGCGCGCTGGTCGTCGACCTTGAAACTGCGCGCTTCTGGCAAACCGTTACCGCAATCGGCCTGACTGTTACTCCCGTGTTGGCCAAACTTGGCCGAGTGCTGGCGCGCCGGGTCGATGGCGTCCTGGAAGATATCACGATCGACGAAACCGACACACCGCGCACCATAATCGTTGGCGGTGGCCGTGTGGGGCGTTTGATCGCCGACATGCTGAAGACCCATGGCCAAGCCTATGTGATGATCGATTCAAACCCTGATCTGATCGAGCAGGCGAAACGCGATGGCTACCGCGCGATCTTTGGTGATGCGGCGCGCAAAGGCACACTGACACGGCTCGGCGCGGAAAATGCCTCGGCGGTGGTGCTGACAATGGACGAACCTGTGCTCGCTCAGCGTCTGGTGACCAAATTGCGCGATTCCTTTCCTGATCTTCTGATCGTCGCCCGCGCACGCGATACCGATCATGCTGCAGCAATGTACCGTGCCGGTGCGAGCCATGCCGTGCCCGAAACGCTCGAAAGCTCACTCCAGCTGTCGGAAGCCGTGTTGGTGGATATCGGCGTTGCGATGGGGCCGGTGATCGCTTCGATCCATGCCAAGCGCGACGAATTCCGCGACCAGCTAGAGCGCGATGGCGGCCTCAGCGCAAAGCCGAAATTGCGCACCAGCACCACAAACGAAAAAGCATTTATCCCGGCAGCTGATTAGCAGCGGCGTTGTCCGCCCAGACCCCGCTTACTGCGCCCAATCAGGCGAACTTGGTATCACGGCAAACAAGGCCGCAGCACAAACGTAAAGAAGCACCGCCTCTCAGCATTGCGGGCGCACACGCAGTATGCGCGGCACATCACCAATGCCGATCAAGCGGCGGTTTCGGTTGCCAATATCGCCTTTACGGTCGCTAGCGCATCGGCGGCCTTGGTGCCGTCAGGTCCTCCACCTTGCGCCATATCGGGCCGTCCGCCGCCGCCCTTGCCGCCCAACGCGTCAACGCCGGCGCGCACCAGATCGACCGCGCTGAACCGCGATGTCAAATCGTCCGTAACAGCAGCAGCAATGCTCGCCTTGCCATCATTCACGGCAATGATCACTGCCACGCCCGAACCCATCCGCTGCTTGGCCGCATCAAGCAACGGACGCAGTTCCTTGGGGTCGAGACCATCAATCACCTGGCCGCTGAAAGCAGTGCCGCCGACAGTCTCGTCAGCCACAGGAGCGCCCGCGGAATTAGCGCCGCCACCTAAAGCCAACGCCTTCTTGGCTTCGGCCAGCTCCTTTTCAAGCCGCTTGCGCTCATCAAGGAGCGCTGCAAGACGCGCAGGCACATCTTCCGGCATCGCTCTAATAACGCTTGCCGCCGCTTTCAGCGCATCTTCCCGCGCGACGAGCCACTGGCGCGCCCCTTCGCCGGTCAGCGCCTCAATCCGTCGTACGCCCGAGGACACCGCGCTTTCCACAACGATCCGGAATACGCCGATATCGCCCGTCGCGTTCACGTGGGTTCCGCCGCACAGCTCGACTGAGTAATTGCGGCCTTCCTTGCCGGGGCGGCCCATGGCGAGCACGCGCACTTCATCGCCGTATTTCTCGTTAAACAAGGCCAGTGCCCCGGCAGCGACCGCATCATCGGGGGTCATGAGCCGGGTGCTAACGCTTTCATTGGCGCGGATTTCGGCGTTCACCTCAACCTCGATCGCGGCGATGTCGTTTGGCGTCAGGGCGACCGGATGCGAGAAGTCGAATCGCAGTCGCTCCTCGGCAACCAAGCTGCCTTTCTGCGTGACGTGACCGCCCAGACGATGGCGCAGCGCGGCGTGCAACAAATGCGTGGCCGAATGATTTGCGCGGATCCGGTCGCGGCGTTCCACATCAACTTTCATTTCGACCGTATCGCCGACAACAACGCTGCCCGCCGCGATTGCAACGCTGTGCGCGTGTAACCGCCCTAACGGCTTGGACGTGTCGGTGACGGTCGCGCGCAAGCCACCAACGCTGGCCATGAGTCCGGCATCACCGGTCTGGCCGCCGCTTTCTCCGTAGAACGGCGTCTGGTTCGTGAGGACAACGACCTCATCGCCGGCCGCAGCCTCTTGCACTTCGGAACCGCCCTTGACGATGGCAACCACACGGCCCTCGCCGCTGGTGGCGGCATAGCCGGTGAATTCGCTCGCGCCTTCACGCTCGGCAATGTCAAACCAGACTTCACCAGAAGCGGCATCGCCCGATCCCTTCCAGGCCGCGCGCGCCGCAGCCTTCTGGCGTGCCATCGCGGTGTCGAACCCGTCCTTATCGACGCCAATACCGCGGGCGCGTAAAGCATCTTCGGTAAGGTCATAGGGAAAGCCGAACGTGTCATAGAGGCGGAAAGCAACCTCCCCATCAAGTTCCCCGCCTTCGGCGATCTCGCCCGTGGCTTCGTCAAGCAGTTTCAATCCCTTGTCGAGCGTACGGCGGAACTGGGTTTCCTCGCGCTCCAAAACTTCTGAGATCAGTGCCTGCCCGCGCACGAGCTCGGGGTAAGCCTGACCCATCTCGGTAACCAGCGCAGGCACAAGCCGATGCATCAGCGGCTCGGCAGCGCCCAGCAGATGCGCGTGGCGCATGGCACGGCGCATGATCCGGCGCAGGACATAGCCGCGACCTTCGTTTGACGGCAACACCCCATCGGCCATTAAGAAGCTGGTTGAGCGCAAGTGATCGGCGATGACGCGGTGGCTGGCCGATTGTTCGCCTTGAGCCGCAACGCCGGTCAGCGATTCGGAAGCCGAAATCAGCGCCTTGAATGTATCGGTATCATAATTGTCGTGAACGCCCTGAAGCACCGCAGCAACGCGTTCAATCCCCATACCGGTGTCAATCGACGGCTTGGGCAGATCGCGGCGGGTGCCATCGGCCTGCTGGTCATACTGCATGAAAACGAGATTCCAGATCTCGACGAAACGGTCGCCGTCCTCATCAGGGCTACCGGGAGGGCCTCCGAAGATATGGTCGCCGTGATCGTAGAAGATTTCCGAACACGGGCCGCATGGCCCGGTGTCGCCCATCGACCAGAAATTATCGGAAGTCGCGATGCGGATGATGCGGTCGTCTGACAGACCGGCGATGCGTCTCCACAAGCCGTGGGCCTCGTCGTCGGTGTGATAAACCGTAACAATCAGTTTGTCTTTGGGTAGTCCCCATTCGCGGGTCAGCAGGGTCCATGCATGTTCGATCGCTTGCTCCTTGAAATAGTCGCCGAAGGAAAAATTCCCCAGCATTTCAAAGAATGTATGGTGGCGCGCGGTATAGCCGACATTGTCGAGATCATTGTGCTTCCCGCCTGCACGGACACATTTCTGGGAAGATGCGGCGCGCGGGGAGGCCGGTGCTTCCAATCCGGTGAACACGTTCTTGAACGGCACCATCCCGGCATTGACGAACATCAGTGTCGGATCGTTGTATGGCACAAGCGGCGCCGATGGCGTGGCGGCGTGGCCAGCCTTGCTGAAATAGTCGAGGAAGGAGCGGCGGATATCGTTCGTCGAGGTCATGGCGTGCAGTTAGGCAAAGCAGGGGATTTAGGCAATGGAGCGCGCATGCAAGCGCGCCATGATCGTTGCAGGCGTGTCACAGGAGGACGCCTCGGCTGACAGTGGCGTAGGGAGTCCTAAGACGGGCTTGGCGCGATCAACACGCCAGCAAGAAGGTTCAGGACCGGTCCTGCATCACGACTGACAAACACGAAACGCCGGCCTGCGCCTTGGGGAAGAGCGCAAGCCGGCGTTCCGGGTGTTCGGGCGTTGTTGATACAGCCGGGGCGCGGGACACGCATCCGGACGTATGCCCGCTTGAGGATCAGTCGTCCGAGTCCGCGTCCGGCCCTGACATCATTTCCTCGGCAACCTTGTCGGTGCGGCTGCGAATCGCAGCTTCCAACCGGTCACAAACCTCCTTGTTCTCCTTGAGGAAATTCTTGGCATTTTCGCGGCCTTGGCCGATCCGGATCGAATCGTAGGAGAACCAGCTGCCCGATTTCTCCACTACTCCGGCCTTCACACCAAGATCGATGATCTCGCCGATCTTGGAGATGCCTTCGCCGTACATGATATCGAATTCGACCTGCTTGAACGGCGGCGCGACCTTGTTCTTGACCACCTTCACACGCGTTGCGTTACCTGTGATCTCGTCACGGTCCTTGATCTGTCCGGTGCGGCGAATGTCGAGGCGAACAGAAGCGTAGAACTTCAGCGCGTTGCCGCCGGTGGTGGTTTCGGGGTTTCCGTACATCACGCCGATCTTCATGCGCAGCTGATTGATGAAGATCACCATGCAACGCGAACGACTGATCGAGCCGGTCAGCTTGCGCAGACTTTGCGACATCAATCGCGCCTGCAAGCCGACGTGCGAATCGCCCATCTCGCCTTCGATTTCCGCACGCGGCACCAGCGCTGCAACCGAATCGACCACCAGCACGTCAATCGCATTGGAACGCACCAGCGTATCGACGATTTCGAGCGCCTGTTCACCCGTATCGGGCTGCGAGACGATCAACTCGTCAATATCCACACCCAGTGCCTTGGCATAGACCGGATCCAGCGCGTGTTCCGCATCCACGAATGCGGCCGTTCCACCGTTCTTTTGCGCTTCGGCAATAACATGCAACGCCAGCGTAGTCTTGCCCGAGCTTTCCGGGCCGTAAATCTCGATCACCCGGCCACGCGGCAAGCCGCCGATCCCGAGCGCAATATCCAGTCCCAGTGATCCGGTCGAAATCGATTCGACCTGCATCGTTTCCTTCGAGCCCAGCTTCATTGCCGAACCCTTGCCAAACGCACGGTCGATCTGAGCGAGCGCGGCTTCAAGCGCCTTCTGACGGTCCACGGCTTTCTTGTCCTCTTCCACCAGCTTCAATTGCGTAGCCATCGCATGCGCTCCTTCACTTGCCTATGGGCGATTGCGAAGTATCGACAATCAGGCCCTTGGATCGGCTTGTATCGGATTTGTTCTCATGGAACAAGTAGGGAACGAAATTTTTCCTACAGCGCGTCTGTGTATCAATCGGAACGATCGCTCAGCTTCCAGTCAATGCGCCTGTCAGTATTGGAAGGTAGAGTAAGCTCCACGGTCTGATAGCCATTCTTGACCACCACTTTCTTGCCCGGAAACCGGATGTCGTAAGACCCCGCCCAGCCCAGTTGCAGCCGCAAGGTAATCGGATGCGGATTGGCGTTGGTCAGGACCGCGCGCATTTTCGTCCACTTGCGTTCGTCATGCTCGACCGCCTCTTGTGCCGTGCGACCACAGCGGACAAAAACCTGCGCGCTCGCGGCCAGATTCAGCTCGATATCCTGCCCACGCGCATAGTCGCGCAAGCTCGTCTGCGCGGCCAGCCGCGGTCCGCGCCGCGCCTGCTCGGACATTGGTTCATACAACGTCATAGCGCCTTGCGGCAACGCCATGCCAAGGCCCTTGGCCTCCGCGTTCTTCGTCACCAGTAGCAGGCTGGCAGCTTGCGGTTCCTCATCGTCGTCGTCGATCCAGACATCAGGATCGCACCCGGCCTCGTAGAGATATCGCGCCTTCACCACGTCCTGGTTGAGGAAGGCGACCTGCTTCATCCCCTTGGCCGACACATTGACCCGTCCCGGCACACGAAACAGCTTGAGATCGCCCAAATCTTCCTCGTCGGCGGTGATAACCGCGGCGGGGGCTTCCAGCCGTTGGGCCTGAACCCGCGCGCCGGTCACCACAATCGCTTGGGCGTCCATCGCCATCATCTGCGGAGCGGCAGGAGGGGGCGGCGGTGGAGGCGGCGGGAACGCGCCCCTGGAGGTGCTGCCGAGCGGATAGCAGGTCAGATACAGCCCCTTGGCCACCGGCGGATCGGCGAGGCTTTCGTAATCGCTTTCGACATTCAGCCTGCCTGCGATAATCTGCAACCGGGCATTATCGAAGCTTTGGCCGTTATCGTTGACGAGGGTAAGCCAGCTCAGCAATCCAAGATCAAACTCATCACCCTGCCCCTGCTCCGGTGGTGTATCCTTGAGGGTTGCGACGTAATTGGCCTGCCAGTCAAAGCCCCAGGCGAGGTAGGTCAGTGTCACATCAAAGGTGCCGTCCTCGTCCGAACGCGTATCGACCGAGAACACCGGGCTAGCGGAAAGCCCAGCGGGCACACGGTCAAAAGTCAGAGTTTCGGGCAGGCCCGAGCACCGTACCGCCTCGAAGCCCTCCCCGGTCTGGAACACAAGCCCGCCGTCGGCGCGCGTGCGCACCACGGCCTGTTCGCTGGTCTGCGCGCCAGTTGCCGGGTTCGTCCGCGAAATCGTCACGCGGTTGCCGAGCGTCCCGTCGACCAGCGCGGCGGGCGACAGGAGCTGTGCGTTGCGGTTCTTCTCGATCGTGCCGCCAGGAAGCCCGGTGACGATGGCGGAAATGCCAATCATGCCTTCCGCCACGCCTTCAAACCGGATCGTCGATTCGCCCTTGGGCAATATTACGCGACGGGTTTCGCTGATCATGGCGAGGCCGCGAGGATATTCACGCTGAAGCGGCGCGTCGACGTTGCGATCGGGGTCGCGGTAAATCGTCACGGCGAGGTCGGAGGGCGGCGCCGCGTCGATCACCTCGCGCGCCCATGACGCCGGAGCGAACGGCGCTGCGAGCGGCGCAGCCAGCAACGCCGCGCCCAGCATCCAGATTGCGGGCCGCCGCACCCCAGCGGCCTCAGTAACGGGTTTCGAACGTCACGCGGATCACCCGCTTACCCTCGGCAGGGACCGGAACGACATATTTGCGCCGGTCGGCGTTCAACTGCTCGCCCGGAATATCCTCGGCTGTGATGCGATAATCATCCGCCCACCAGCTACGGCTAAGACCAGTCTGCACCAGTTCGACATCAACCGGCGCATTTTTGGCGTTGGTGAGGGTGTAGCGCATGGTGGTGCGATAATAGGTCTTGGGGCGCTCAACGGTTACATCCTGCACGACCTCGCCATTTTCGACGATGCGATAGCGCGCACTCCTCTCCCACTCTGCACTCGTAATCGTTTCGCGCTTTTCGATTTCGGACTGGACCGTGATGTCGAAGGCATCGCCTGTCACCAGTGATAGTTGGCTGCCCATCGGGGTGTGGCCTATACCCTTTTCCCCGATAAATTGCGGTGTGCCCTCCTTGTCGCGCTGATAGAATCGCACCGTGCCGGCCGGGAGCGCATCGCCCAGACCCTGATCGCGCGATGTTGAAAAAGCGATGCGGCTTTGCACGTTGACGGGCTGCTCGTCATTCTGCTGCCATCCCACCGCCAGACCATAAATCTTGCGCGCAGGCACAGACTGCACATCAAGGAAGCTCACCTGCTTGGTCTGGGCGTTGGCGATCGTGGTGCGCGCAGCGATGGGGTAGAGGTAGAAATCGCCAAGTCGCTCGCGCGATGACGCTTCAGTTCCAGCGCGGATCATGCCGCGATCAGCCGCTGAACGCCGACCGTAATTCTGCGTGTTGGCATTACCGGGCTGGCCCGCAACCAGCACGGTATCGGCCTGGTGGAAGGTGGTGCCGGTGTTGTTGGTCAGCGTCACCCAGCCTTGCATGTCGATGGTGCCGCCGACCTCGTTGTAGAGTGCAACATAATC
This sequence comes from Erythrobacter sp. 'gip.4 top 5', assembly GCF_056495765.1. Lineage (NCBI taxonomy): Bacteria > Pseudomonadati > Pseudomonadota > Alphaproteobacteria > Sphingomonadales > Erythrobacteraceae > Erythrobacter > Erythrobacter sp. 'gip.4 top 5'. The sequence continues at coordinate 2,421,964 of NZ_CP200270.1, forward strand.
GGCGCTCCAGCCAAGCCCGTTGGTGAGATAACGCAGTGCCACAGGCCGCGTGCCGGCGCGTGTGCTCTCGAGATTGACGGAAAGCGTGGGCCGGGCGCGCAGGTTCGGCGGCACGCGGTCAAAGATTACGCGCACCGGCAGGCCGTCATCGCGCAGCACCTCGATCCGCTCCCCTATCTTGAGCACGGTGCCTCCTGCGACCGAAAGCACCGTGGCACGTTCGCGCGTCTCGGCGCCGGTAGCAGGGTTGGTGCGCAGCAGTGTGACGCTTTGCCCGACCGCCTTTTCCATCAGCTTTGATGGCGTAAGCAGGTCGTAATCGAAGTTCTGTTCAACAATCGTGGTGTCAGCGGCGGCGAAGCTGAGCGTTTGAGGCTGAATCTGGGCCGAGACATCGGGGAATTCGACGCGGGTTCGCCCTTGGGCGATGGCAAGCTGGCGCACGTCCTGCACCAGTGCGAGGTTATTGTTGTAAATCGTGACCGCGACCTGCCCTTGCGCCGATTCGGCACGAGCGCTGTCATCCGCGGTCTGCGCAGCAAGGCTGGCCGCCCATAGCGCCGCTCCTGTTGCACCGCACGCAGCGATGATTGTCCGTTTCATCATCCCGTCCCCTCACGTCTCCGATCAACAGGGTGAACGATCTTCGCAGTTTATCCAAGGTGAATGAACACTTTGTCCGGGCAAAGTGTCGCGCCGCGTTGGGGCTTAAGCGCTGGCCGCCTGCACGGACTTCGCCTCGCGCAGCACCGCACCGACCTTGTCACCAATCGAGGCCACGCTGAAGGGTTTGGCGATAAAATGCATGTCGGGAATATCGATGTCACGGCGCAGTTGTTCCTCGGCATAGCCGGACATGAACAGCACCGGCATATCGGGCAGGCGCGCGCGGATTGCGCGAACCATTGCGGGGCCATCCATTCCTGGCATCACGACGTCTGACACGACAATATCGAAACGTGCGGTGCCTTCGGTGATCGCGGCAAGACCTTCCTCGCCATTGGCGCAAGCCGTCACCTCATATCCCGCCCGGGCCAGCGCGCGTTCCGCGACAGCGCGCACCATGTCCTCATCTTCCACCAACAACACCTTGCCCCCTGCCGACCAGTCCGAGGAGACCAGCGGCGCGGGCGCACGCTTCTTTGGCGCTTCGCCGCGGTGGACGGGGAAATAGACCGTGAACCGCGCGCCTGTGGGTTGGCCCGCCTTGTCGGCGATATTGTCAGCGAAGATGAAGCCGCCCGATTGCTTGACGATCCCGTAGGCAGTCGACAGGCCAAGCCCCGTCCCCTTGCCCTGCTCTTTGGTGGTGAAAAACGGCTCGAACAGCTTGGGCAGCACATGAGGCGGAATGCCGCCGCCGGTGTCCTGCACGATCAGTACGGTGTAGTCCGCAGCTGGTAGCACCTCGGAGCCGAGCTGGATCACCTGCTTGGCCTGAAGCGTGCGGGTGTAGAGCGAAATCCGCCCTTGCCCGTTGCCGCGGGCGGCTCCGCCGTTCCCCTGGATCGCGTCGCGGGCGTTGACGGCCAGGTTCATGATCACCTGTTCCAGCTGCTGCGGATCAGCGCGCACCGGGCCCAGATTGCGGTCATGCTGAACGTAGTACGTGATTTTCTCACCAAGCAGTCGCTTGATCAGCGGGCTGACCTCGCTGACCACATCAGGCAACTGAATAATTTCTGGTCGTAGGGTCTGCTGGCGCGAGAATGCCAGCAATTGCCGCGTCAGCGCAGCGGCCCGGTTGGAATTGGCGCGGATCTGCTGAATATCGTCATAGTCGCTGTCACCGGGGATGTGGCGCAGCAGCATCAGATCGCAGGTACCGATGATCGCGGTCAGGACATTGTTGAAATCATGCGCGACCCCGCCCGCCAGCTGGCCCACGGCCTGCATCTTGGTGGCTTGCGCCACCTGACGGCGCAGCTGGTTTTCCTGAGAGGTATCGGCAAGACTGAGCAGCACCGCCGCTTCGCCCAGACCGCGCACTCCCGCCAGCCCGAGCGACACGGGCTCTTCAGGACTGCCCACCAGACGCACGGTCACATCGCCACTGGTCGACGGCCCGCGCCCATGTCGGCGCACCGCGTCCGACAATGCCGCCTTGTCCTCGCGCACAACAAGGTCGGTCGGGAATTGCGGCAATCCCCGCCCTTCGCGGGCCACGGAGCGCAGGAAGGCTTCGTTACCGAACAGGAACCGCCCGTCGCGGTCCGTCATCGCAAGGCCCAGCGGCAATTGCGCAAGCAATGCGTCCAGCTGCGCCACGCCCGCATGAGACGCCCCGTCCCAGCCCGAGCCGATGCCCACGCCGCTGTCGATCAGCAGCATCAAAGATGTCGCTTCGTCCGGCCCTGCTGCTGTGACGCGCTCCTCGGGGTCGACCAGCGGGATATCCACCAATGTCTGGGGCGTGCCACCACGTCCCTCGCGGGCAAAGAAGATCCGGTCGCGCTCGTCAGATCGCAAAAAGCCGACGAAATCCTGTCCGATCAGCGTTGCACGTTCATCGCCCGCTGCCCGTTCAGCGAAACCGGCGCTGACAGCGCGGATGACGCCGTCGGATGTGGTGATCGCGGTTTCGATGCCTGCCCGGCTCAGCATTTTGCCGAACATGCCTGCCAGATCGAGCGAGCCGAGGCTGTCACTGCGTGTCCGGGCAATCGGCTTGAGCCGCCAAATCAGATGATCATCACCCCGGCCCGCGCGTGTTACAGCGATTTGCCATTGGGTGTCGTCCGATGCCTCGATCATGTCGAGCGCCGCCGATCCATCGCGCCAGGCATTGCGCGCCAGCAGCGTGACCGCCTCCAACGCATCGCGCTCCAGCGGGAGCGCCGGCGGCGCCGCATTGGCGCCGAAGCTTTCAAGAAAGAATGGGTTGGCGCAAACCATCCGATTGGCGCGGTCGGTGATCGCAATGGCCTCCCCTGCACGCTCGATGGCTGTGACAGTGACGCTCCAGTCGGGCGCGCTCACGCCTTCGCTGGCCGGAGTACTGCGCATCCGGTCCATCAGAAATACGCCGCCCAGCAGAACTGCCGATGCAAGGGTGAAAGCCAAGGCAACGATCGCGCTACCGCTCGCAAGAAACAGCACAAAGGCGCTGGCAATCAGCGCAGCGCCGAGGATCAGGATCAGCTTGGCTTGGGGCACGTCAACCCGCGCGCCGACGCTGTCGGAGCCCACGGGGACGTTCGAATCTGTGCCGATGCGGCGGGACAAGCGGTCAGGCTCCTGTGGAATGAGGGCATCGCGGCGGACCGCTGAGCAAGATGCTTCCTACTGCGAGCCGAGCCGCTGGTCGAGCCGCCCTTCCATCGCTTTCAACCGTCTGGCGCGCTTGCGGGACACTACAGCGCGCCACACCCATCCTGCCACCAGATAACCGATCGATGGAGCGACCACGGCAAGCACCAGAAAGCCAAAAGCAGTGGCGCCCGCCATCTGAAAGAAATCAACGAACATATCCCACGCGCCCGCCTGCGCCTTGGCATTGGCGAGCGCGGGGCCCGCCACATCCAGACGCAGCGTAAAATTGCCGACCTTGTTGGCTGCGACCAGCCAGAATGGCAAAGTGAAGGGGTTGGTCACAAACGTGACGAGCGCGGCCAATGGGACGTTGGCGCGTGACGGCAAAGCCAAAAAGGCCGCAAGGAAAACCTGGCCCACAGGAATAATGAAGGCGGCAAACAGCCCCAACGCCACCCCCCGCGGCACAGACCGGCGGGTGAAACGCCACAATTCAGGTGAAAGAAAGCGGTGTGCGATAGGAGCCAAAAACTTATTCGCGGCCATTTTTTCGCGCGTCGGTGTGTTCTTGCGGATAATGTCCATCGCCCAGGTTTTGGATCGGGCGCCGACCGTGGGCTTATCAGACGGTGGCACGCTCATTCCCACACGCCTAAACGGTCAGGGGCGGTGTGCGCAAAGAAGATCAAGTCAACCATCATCACAGTCGGCATATGGGTAACACAGCAAGACTGACCAGTAGGTGAATCAGCCCCCCCGAAGTTTTTTTGAAGAACCGCCCTAGCCGCGATCGCGCATCAACCGTGCCTTGTCGCGTTTCCAGTCACGGTCCTTGGTGGTGGCGCGCTTGTCATGGTTCTGTTTGCCCTTGGCGAGCGCGAGTTCCACCTTCGCCCGCCCGGTGCTGTTGAAATAGACCATCAGCGGCACGAGCGTCATGCCCTTGCGCTCAACGGCGCCAACGAACTTCTCGATCTCGCGCTCGTGCAGCAGCAACTTTCGCGGGCGGCGCGGTTCGTGGTTCAGGCGGTTGCCGTGGCTGTATTCAGGAATGTTGGCGTTAATCAGCCAGACCTGCCCGTCCTTCACCTCGGCGTAGCTTTCCGCGATGCTGGCTTCACCTGCGCGCAGCGCTTTTACCTCGGTGCCCTGCAACGCAAGGCCGGCTTCAAACTTGTCTTCGATATAATAATCGAACCGCGCACGGCGGTTTTCGGCGACGATCTTGAGCTTGTCGAAGGTGACGGGTTTGGGGCGTGCCATGGGACGCGCGATGTAGGGGGGGGCGCGGCAAAAAGCGAGGGGGAAAGAAAGCCGAGCCTTTGCGCTTTGCCCGCGCGCAGGGTAGCGCCCCGCAAGGGCATTGGGGAAAAGCGCTAGGATTATGGAAACAGCCGCATCATTTGACATTGCCGGGGTCAGCATTGCGCCCGGCACAGCGCAGGACGTAACGTTCCAAATCACAACGATGGCGACCGGCATGGCATCGTCGCTCGCGGTGCGGGTGCTCCACGGTGCCAAGCTCGGCCCCGCGGTGTTCGTAAGCGCCGCGATCCACGGCGATGAGATCATCGGCACGGCCATCATCCAAAGGCTGGCGCAGATGTTGCGCCCTGAAAGCCTGAGCGGCACGGTGATGCTGGTGCCGGTTGCCAACATCTTCGGCTTTCTCAACAGGTCGCGCTATCTGCCCGACCGCCGCGATCTCAACCGCAGTTTCCCGGGGAGTTCCGGCGGCTCGCTCGCCGGGCAGATCGCCAATATATTCTACCGCGAAGTGGTGGGCCGCTGCCAGTTAGGAATCGACATCCACTCCGCCGCGATACACCGGTACAACCTGCCCCAGATCCGTATCGCATCCGGCAACAAACGGCTGACCGAGTTGGCGATGGCCTTCGGCGCGCCGGTCATCATCGAAAGCCCTTTGAGAGAGGGCAGCTTACGCGATCTGGCCCATCAGACCGGCGTCGAAATGCTACTGCTCGAAGCGGGTGAAGCGCTGCGCTTTGACCGCCTTTCGATTGAGACCGGCGTGGCAGGGGTGGCCCGTGTTCTGGGTCATATCGGCATGATTGAGGCTGATGACGGTCTGGCGAACGTGGGCATCCCGGCGCGGGCCAACCGTTCGGTCTGGGTCCGGTCCCCGCGTGGCGGCGTGATGCAGGCCGTACGCGAATCCGGTGCGCCGGTGCGCAAGGGCGATCTGCTCGCCTGCGTGTCGGGACTGTTCGGAGAGGACGCGCAGGAAATGGTCAGTCCGGTCGATGGCATCATCATCGGGCACGCCACCCTGCCGGTGGTGCATCAGGGCGACGCTCTGTTCCATATCGCTGAGATCCCCCACCCTGAACGGGTCGGCGCGCAGATCGAAAGCATCACCGAGGCAATTCTAGCGAGCGAGCCCGAAGGCTTTGCCGAGCGCCTGCTTGACGAGGACGAGGTGGTCTAGGCGGGTAGCACGCCAGCCGACACCAGCGCCTCGTCCACCGCGCGGCGCGCTTCGTCCGCGCATTCGACGAGGGGCAGCCGCACTTCTGGCTCAATCCACTCATGCACCCGGCTCAACGCGTATTTCACGGGTGCAGGCGACGCATCGGAGAACATCGCATAGTGCAGCGGAAACAGGCGGTCGTTCAGTTCGCGCGCCTTCTTCAGCTCGTTGGCCGCAATCGCCTCGTGGAATTCGGCGCACAGCTTGGGCGCAACATTGGCCGTTACAGAAATGCACCCGCGTCCCCCTGCAGCCGCATGAGGCAGCCACAATTCGTCATTGCCCGAAAGCTGGCAAAACTCGCGGCCGATGCCCATGCGGTGATCCGCCACCCGCGACAAATCGCCGCTGGCATCTTTGATGGCGATAATCCGGTCAGGAAACTGGCGGACCAGTTCCACCACTGTGTCGTCAAGAATATCGGTCACCGTGCGTGCAGGAACATTGTAAAGCACGATCGGCAGGTCGCAGTTTTCCGCAAGGTAACTGAAATGCGCGATTAGCCCGCGCTGGCTGGGGCGATTGTAATAGGGCGCAACACACAGCCCCGCCGCAGCGCCGGCCTTCTTGGCGAAGTTCATGTGCAACGCGGCGTTGCGGGTGTCATTCGACCCGCAGCCCGCGATCACCGGCACGCGCCCTGCGGCCTGCTCTATGCAAACCTCGATCACGCGGTGATGCTCGGCATTGGACAATGTCGAAGCCTCGCCCGTGGTCCCGCACGGCACCAGCGCGGCGCTGCCGTTATCGATCTGCCAATCGACCAGTCGCCGGAAAGCCGCTTCGTCAAACGTCCCGGCCCGGAAAGGAGTCACCAGAGCGGGTATCGAACCGCTGAACATTGCCTTCGTCCTGCCTTCATCGTTAAATAATACTACATAAGCGAGCACGCTCGCCCTCTTCGTTCACCGCCTGATAAGGAGCCGATTGGCACTATGTCCAGCATGGTCCGCTATTCTTTGTACCCGTCACGGATTTGTGCTGCATTCGGTTTGATCGCGGCAGGGCTCTTGCCCCTGCCGGCAGTCGCTCAGGATTTTTCCGCCAGCAACAGTCTTGTCGCCCGCCAACCCGGCTCGATCGACGCCGCCATTGGCCGTTGGGAGGTTCTGCAAGCCAGCCGCACGCAAAGCTTTGCCGACTACGCCGGCTTCGTGATGGCCTACCCCAGCTTTCCGCGTATCGAAATCCTGCGTCTGCGGGCCGAAGCCGCGCTAGAAAACGAAGCGCCGCCGCAGGCCGATCTGCTGGGTTATTTCGACGCAAATCCCCCGCTGACCAATCCGGCGCGCGCGCGCTATGCGCTGGCGCTCGCCGCAGTCCAGCGACCTGAAGCGCTTACCGAAGCGCGCAAGGCTTGGCGTGGCGGGCAGATGAGCGATCCGATCGAGCTATACATTGCCGGCCTTTATGGCGCGCAGTTCACGCCGGATGATCATGCCGTTCGGATGGATGCGCTGCTGTGGCAGGGCAAGGCCGATGCGGCCTCCCGCCAGCTTATCAATCTAACCGAAATTGATCGTCCGATGGCGATGGCCCGGCTGTCGCTGCTGCGTGGCGCTCGGCCCGAATTCTCCGGTCTCGCCGTCCCTGCGACCGCGCAAGCCGATCCCGGCTATGTGTTCAATCTGGTCAAGCATCTGCGCGCGAACGGCCAGACAGGCGAAGCCGCGCAGGTTTTCGCCAGCCGCTCCGCCTTCATCCGCCCTGCGCTCGACGCTGAAGCTTTTGTCGGAGAGTTGCTCGGGCTAGCCAAGAGCGCGGGCGCGCGCGATGCGGCGCGGATTGCGGCCCGTACCGACGATCTGTTCGCGCCGGGAACCGACGTTTCGCTCACCAGCTTCACCTTGCGCGACCGCTACACCGATCTGATGTGGCTCGGAGGAACCAAGGCGCTTTGGGAAATGGGTGATGGCATGGCCGCCGCGCCGCTGTTCCAGCGTTATGGCGATGCTGCACGCACACCGCTAACCAAGTCCAAAGGCTATTTCTGGGCTGGCCGGGCCGCACGGCAGGCGGGCAATCAGGCCGAGGCGACGCGCTACTTCGAAATGGCAGCACGCTGGCCCGATTACTATTATGGCCAGTTGGCGCTGTCGGCGCTGGGCCGCACAATGCCCGGTTTTGCTGGCCTGCCGCAGCCTGCGATGGACGCGGCTGTCCGCGCGGAGTTCGAAGCGCGGCCCCTGGTCAGAGCCATCCGCGCCCTTGCCGTCAGCCGCCGTGACTGGCGCACCGAACGCCGCTTCTTTGAAGCCTTGGGTGATGAGGCCGATACGCCAACCGAAATGTTGATGGCCGCCATGCTTGCCAACCAAGTCGGGCTGGACGAAATGGCCGTGGTGCTAGGCATGAAAGCGGGTGAGAACGGATTGTCGGGCCTCGAACGCATCGGCTTCCCGGTCGTACCCACGCCTTCGATAGTCAATGACTGGGTGATGGTCCACGCGATCGGCCGTCAGGAAAGTGAATTTGACCGGACACGAGTGTCTCACGCTGGCGCGCGCGGGATGATGCAGCTGATGCCGGGCACCGCGCGCGAACAGGCAGGCAAGCTGGGCGTGCAATATCTGTCCGCCGACCTGATCGGATCGCCAACCTATAACATCCAGCTGGGTGACGCCTATTTCGCACGAATGATGAGCTATTACGGCGGAGCTTATCCGCTCGCAGTGGGCGCCTACAATGCCGGGCCGGGACGGGTGAACCAATGGCTGCGCCTCAATGGTGATCCGCGCACGGGCGCTATCGATTGGGTCACCTGGGTTGAGAAAATCCCCGCCAACTTCGAGACACGCTATTACATCATGCGCGTCATCGGTAATGCGGTGACCTATTCGCACATGTACCCCGATCAGGCCGGCTTGCCGCGTCCGGTCGACGCCTTTTTGCGCTAAGAACTTTGCGCGATGAAACCGCAGGGGCCGCCGATCACGCCAGCGGGCATGGCCGCCCTGAAGGCGCGTTATGATCATCTGCTCGAGATCGAACGTCCAGCGATTGTCGAGATCGTCAGTTGGGCGGCGGGCAATGGTGACCGGTCGGAAAACGGGGACTATATCTACGGCCGCAAGAAAATGCGCGAGATCGACCGCGAATTGGCGCACCTCATCAAAAGAATGAAAGCGCTCCGCGTGGTCGACCCCGCCGCGCAGATCGACCAGAACCGCATTTTCTTCGGTGCGCAGGTCGAAATCGCAGACGAGGAGGATAACCGCCAGACGATCCAGTTAGTCGGCGATGACGAGCAGGAGGCGAGCGAAGGCCGGATCGGCTGGCATTCCCCCCTCGCCCGCGCGCTTCGCGGGGCCCAGGTGGGTGATTTGCGCACCGTCACCTTGCCTTCAGGCACACGCGAATGGGAAGTGCTGGCCATTGATTATGCTTAGGTTGGGCCTGTGCGCAACGCTGCTGATCGCCGCGCCGCTGGCCGCGCGCGAAAGCCTGGGCGTCTATGAAAGCTGGGCGGCGTTCAAGGATACCGCACCGCTGCGGTGCTATGCGATTGCAAAAGCACGCGGAAAGTCGCCCGCGCTGGCCTATGCCACAGTTTCGCACTGGCCGGCCCGCAAGGTTCGCGGCGCGGTGCATATCGTCCTGTCACGCGACGTGGCAGAAGCGGCAAACGCGCGGCTGACGGTGGGGGCCAAGCGCTTCGATCTGGTCACAAAAGGCCGCAATGCTTGGGCAAAGGATGGGCGTGCCGATGCCGCGATCATCGCTGCGCTGCGATCGGCTTCCCGCATGAGCGTTTCGGCACGGAACGCCACGGGCGGTACGTTTACCGACCGCTATGCCCTGTCCGGAGCCGCCACCGCGGTCGATGCCGCCACCATCGGCTGCGTTCAAAGGCGCTGACTGGTCAAACCGCGTATTCGCGACTATAGCGCAGTCTCGATGGCAGACACCGCACTCATGACGATCCCGGGCCTCGCTGATCCGGTCCCCGCGTCGCGTGACATCACGCCGCGGACCGACGGGCGTATAGACCTCATCGGCCTGCCCCGCCCGCGCATTGGCGAGCTGTTTGCCGAGGCGGGTCTTGATAACAAAGCCGCCAAGCTGCGCGCCAAGCAGGTGTTTCACTGGCTGTATCACCGCGGTGTCACCGATTTCGATGCGATGACCGATATCGCCAAATCCATGCGCCCGTGGCTGGCGCAGCGCTTCGTGATCGGTCGCCCCGATGTGGTCGAAGCCCAGCATTCAGTCGATGGCACCCGCAAATGGCTGCTGCGTACGTCAGATGGTCACGATTTCGAGATGGTGTTCATCCCTGATGAAACGCGCGGCACCTTGTGCGTGTCGTCACAGGTGGGCTGCACGCTAAACTGCACCTTTTGCCACACAGGCACCATGAAGCTGGTCCGCAATTTAACACCCGGCGAAATCGTCGGGCAGGTGATGCTAGCCCGCGACGCGCTGGGCGAATGGCCGCGCGGCACGATGATCAGCGATGCCGATATGATCGACGAAGACGATGAGGCCGGCCACTACACGGCCGACGGCCGCCTGCTGACCAATATCGTGATGATGGGCATGGGCGAGCCGCTGTACAATTTCGACCATGTGCGTGATGCGTTGAAGCTGGTGATGGACGGCGATGGCCTTGCTCTGTCGAAACGCCGCATCACGCTGTCGACCAGCGGCGTGGTGCCGATGATGGCGCGCTGCGGCGAGGAAATCGGTGTGAACCTGGCCGTGTCTCTGCATGGCGTGCGCAAAGAGGTGCGCGACGAGCTTGTTCCGCTGAACAAGAAGTACGGCATCGAAGAGCTGCTGCAGGCCTGCGCCGATTACCCAGGTGCCGGGAACGCGCGGCGCATCACGTTTGAATATGTGATGATCAAGGACAAGAACGACAGTGACGATGACGCGCGCGAGCTTGTGCGTCTGCTGCGCCAGTTCAACTTGCCGGCCAAGGTCAATTTGATCCCGTTCAATCCGTGGCCCGGTGCGGGCTATGAATGTTCGGCGCCGGATCGCATCCGTTCCTTTTCCGCAATCGTGTTCCAAGGCGGCTTCTCCGCGCCGGTCCGCACCCCACGTGGGCGCGATATCGATGCAGCGTGCGGGCAGCTGAAAACCGCGGCTGAAAAGAAGTCCCGTGCCCAGCGTGATCGTGAGGCGGCGCAGCAAGACGCGTGAGCACCGATCCGGACACGATTGCATTCTATCAGGCCCGCGCGCCGCATTGGGTGTTTCATTCGGGCGAAGCCCACAGCTACCAGCTAGACGCCTTTCTTGATCGCTTGCCGCCCGGCGCAAGCGTGCTGGAACTTGGCAGCGGCGGCGGGCGAGATGCAGCACATGTCCGCTCGCGCGGCTTCGTCGTCGATGCAACCGATGCTGTCCCCGCGCTCGTCATGCGCGCCAATCAGGCGTTCGGCTTGGGCGCGCGGGTCATGGCTTTCCACGAACTGGACGCCGTGGCCGAATACGCAGGCATTTGGGCGCACGCCAGCCTGCTCCACTGCCCCCGCGCCGCCCTGCCCGATGTCATCGCCCGTATTCATCGCGCACTGTTGCCCGGCGGATGGCACTTCGCCAGTTTCAAGCTGGGCAACGCCGAGGGCCGCGATCTACTGGGTTGACTGCACAATTTCCCACCGCCCGGATGGCTGATCGCGGCTTATGAAAGGGCGGGCTTTGTGGTTGAAGCGCAGGAAATCTACAATGGCAAGGCGAGCGACGGCACCCAACGTGACTGGATCGATCTGACGGTGAAAAAGCCATGAGACACATTGTCGAAGCCATCTGCACCGGCACCGCCCGCCCCTTCAACGGCGCGGAACTCAGCGCCATTTCCAAACGCCCGCGTGAAGGCGTGGTACAGGTCTTAAAGGATGGTCTTGCGCCCGACGAGCAGGCCGACCGCAGCGTGCATGGCGGCCCGGAAATGGCGCTGCACCTCTATCCGCGCGATCATCATGACTGGTGGCGCGATCAGATCGGTGACCATCCTGCCTTGGATGAACCCGGCGGATTCGGATCGAACCTTACCGTGGCAGGCCTCACCGAAGACATGGTTCATATTGGCGATCGCTTCCGGCTCGGCCCCCCGACCACGGGGGCGCTGATCGAGATCAGCCAACCGCGTCAGCCGTGCTGGAAGATCGAGCATCGCTTTGGTCAGAAGGGCATGGTCGCCCGGATCGTCAGCACAGGACGTTGTGGGTGGTATTTTCGCGTGATCGAAAGCGGCGATGTGACAGCAGGCGATTCGCTGGAGCGCGTGGCAATCGGCGCTGAGGATTGGAGCGTCGCCCGCGTCTTTCAAGCCCTTGTGGCTGGCAAGGGAACACGGGATGAGCTGGCGGCCTTGGCGGACCTCGCCCCGCTCAGCCCGAAATTGCGCGCCAAGGCTGCGGCCAAGCGCAAGTGAGCCACGGTTCATCGCGGACACGGTAAAAATGAACAAAACTGGCAGTTTCCTGATCGAGTTATTCATCCTGCGTTCGACTAATCTGAACGAAAAGAGGGTCGCTCCATCGGGGAGCCGCCACAAGGACAAACGATATGAGAAACCTCGCCCTCCTCGCCGCCGCTGGATCGATGGCTATCTTCACCGCTCCCGTGCAGGCGGCTGAATTGCCGATTACTCCGGCTTCGACCACTACCATGTTCACCGGCTTCCATAACGGCGCGTCGCCCGTCACCGCGGTTACTGATTATGACCGCGACCGCTGGGATGACCGCCGCGATCGTCGTCATTACCGCGACCGTGATCGCAAGCGCGGCCGTGACTACAGAGAAGATCGCCGCCTTTCGCGCAACGACCGCGTGTGGCGCGGCAATGATGGCCGCTATTACTGCAAGCGTGACAACGGAACCACTGGCCTCGTGATCGGCGCCGTCGGCGGTGCCTTGCTCGGCCGCATGGTGGACACCCGTGGTGACCGCACTGTCGGTACCGTTCTCGGCGGTCTTGCCGGGGGTCTTTTGGGCCGCGAAATCGACCGCGGTGAGGCGCGCTGCCGCTAATCGCAATTTACGCTGATACCGAACGCCGCTGACCATGCTGTCAGCGGCGTTCTGATTTGTCGGGGTGAAAACGAAGTACGAGCCGTGACCGTTCGTCGATTGAAGCCCGGGCCCGGCCCTGTTAACTCGTACCAATGATCTCGATCACATTTGTTTTCGCATGACCCTTCCCGCAGTTCTCGTGACTGGCGGGGCCACCCGCATCGGCGCGGCGATTGTCCGGCGTTTTGCGGACGCCGGTTGGCACGTGGCGATCCATTATCGCACCTCCGGCACCGCCGCTGAGGCACTTGCGGCCACGCTCCCGTCTGCCGAAACGATCGCATTCGACCTTACTGATGACGACGCAGCCTTCGCCGCGATCACGCAGCTTGCGGCGCGGCTGCCCGATTGGCGCTGCCTGGTGAATTCGGCATCGGTGTTTAACTACGATGGTGTAGCCGAACTGGATCCAGCGACGAACAGGCAGGCGATGCAGATCAACGCCCTCGCCCCGGCTCGGCTTGCTCAAGGCTTTATCGCTCATGCAACAAGCGCCGCAGCGCGCTGCGTTATCCATGTCACCGACATGAAAATCGAAAACACAAACCCCGATTTCTTCAGCTACACCATGTCAAAACACGCACTGGCGTCCACCATCGGGATGCTGGCGAAGGGACACAGCGGATCCGGCGTCCGAGTCTATGGCCTTGCGCCGGGAGCCGTGCTGGCGAGCCATGACCAGCGCGAGGAGGAGACAGAGATCTCGCATCGCCTGAACCTGCTCGGGCGCAAAACCGGCGCTGACGAAATCGCCAATGCGGCGCTGTTCCTCGCCAGCGGGGCGCTTGCCAGCGGGCAAAGCCTGTTCATTGACAGCGGGCAGCATCTGCTGGACCAGCCGCGTGACGTGATCTGGCTTGCTCGCGAACAGACGCAACCATCAGCGCAAGAGGCAAGCGCATGAAACGACACGCCTTTTCGACCCGCCTATGGCACTGGGTCAATGCCGCGGCGATCATTGTGCTGTTCATGTCCGGGCTCAATATCTCCAACGCCCACCGCTATTTGTACTGGGGCGATTACGGCTTTGACCCCAAGGATGCTTGGCTGTCCGTCATCCGGTTCCCCGGCTGGGCGACGATCCCGCAATATTACAGCCTCGCCCTGGCGCGCGAATGGCATATCACCGCAGCCTGGCCATTTGCGGTGGGATTGCTGTTCATCTGGGTCGCGATGCTGGTCAACGGCCATTTCCGCCGCGATCTCACCACAAGCCCGCGTGACTGGACGCCGAGCGGTGTGATCGCGTCGCTCAAGTCCCGCTCGGGGAGCGCAGGGGCAAATCGCTACAACCCCGTACAGCGGATGCTCTACGGCATGATGTTCGGCGTCCTGCTACCGCTGATGCTGTTCACCGGCCTTGCGATCAGCCCGGGCTTTCAGGCAGCTGCGCCGTGGTTGCTGGACGTGCTGGGCGGACGCCAGAGCGCGCGCTCGCTCCACTTCATCGCGTCGTGGGCGATCTTCGGCTTTTTTGTGATCCATATCGTGCTGGCGCTGATTAACTGGCGGCTGATCATCGCAATGTTCATCGGCGGCAAGCGCGTTGACGCGGTAACCGCGCCCTCACCCGACGCATTGACCCCTGAAAAGAGAGCGTCCGCTCATGGTTGATCTGCCACGCCGTTCGCTGCTCGCCGGGATCGCGGCCATCGGTGTTGCAGGCTGTTCCAAGATCAATGAGAGCGAGACAGCCAACAGCCTGTTCAAAGCCGCGCAAGACGGCCACCGCGCCGTGCACCGCGCGCTGGCGGGCAAACAAGGCTTGGCGCCTGAATATTCCCGCGCCGAACGCTCGCCCACCTTTCGGGGCAATGGCTCGGTCACGGTCGAAGACCCCTTCTATCAGGACCAACTCGCCAAAGGATTTCCTGATTGGCTGCTGGAGGTCCGCGGTCTGGTGGACAACCCCATGCGCCTCACACTCGCTGACTTGCGCGCCTTGCCGCAGCGCACCCAGATCACGCGGCATGATTGCGTGGAGGGATGGAGCGCGATCGGTGAATGGCAGGGGCCGCAACTGGCCGCGCTGCTCGATGCAGCCAAGGTAAGGGACAGCGCAAACTTCCTCGTCTTTCGCTGCGCCGACGTGCTGTACGGACGCGATTATTACGAAAGCATCGATATGGTCGATGCCTATCACCCACAGACCATCATCGCCCACAGCCTCAACGGCGAACCCCTACCCGAAAAGAACGGCGCTCCGCTCAGAATGCGGATCGAACGGCAATTGGGCTACAAACAGGCCAAATACGTCAAGGCGATCGAAGCGGTCGCCAGCTTCGACCAGATCGGCCAGGGCAAGGGCGGGTTCTGGGAGGATGTCGCGGGCTATCAGTGGTATGCGGGCATCTAGTCTTCAGGATAAAGCCGCAGCATTGTCTACCAAACAGCAGCGATGACGTCCTTCATCAGTAACTCGTCGGCACGCTTGGCAGCGGGTTCGACCTTGACGATGAAGGCCTGGGCACTGGCGCCGGTCACCATGGTCTTAGCTTCTGCCATGACTCCAATCCCGCTCCATACCATCGCGATATTGCGAATACCGTGGTTTGCGGTAACTCTGTCCAACAGGACCACGAACGGTGCACTATGAGCAAGCTTCTCCTCGACAGGTTTTTGTCCCGCGCGGTCACGAAAGGCCGCCTTGGCATCGTTTTTGCCGATGGCAGCGTCAGCACTTACGGTGCCTCAGCCTCCGGTTTTCCCGAGATCGTGTTACGCGTCACCGATGCCCGCGTCCCGCGTGACGTTTTGATGGATCCGCGACTGGGCGCGGCGGAAGCCTTTATTGATGGGCGGTTGCTGATCGAAGAGGGCGACGTGATGGGCCTGGTCAGCCTGCTGCGTGCCAACAACGCCTGGGACAAAGGCGGCGATATCCGCTCTCCGACCGCGTTGAAAACGTGGCTCAACCGTGCGAACTTCGCTGCCGAACAGATCAACAACCGCGTGGGATCGAAGCGAAACGTCGCGCATCATTATGACATCGGCAATGATCTTTATGCGCTGATGCTCGATCCCGAACACTGGCAGTATTCCTGCGCCTACTGGCTGCAGGGCAACATGACCCTGGCCGAAGCGCAGGGCGCAAAGCTGAAGCATATTGCAAAAAAGCTGGCGCTCGTCCCCGGACAAGAGGTCCTCGACATCGGCTGCGGCTGGGGCGGGATGGCGATCCATCTGGCGCGCGCGCATGACGTGAACGTCACCGGCATCACCTTGTCGGAAGAACAGGCCACCCTCGCCCGCGAACGCGTGCGCGCTGCCGGAGTCGCGGACAGGGTAACGATCCTGCTCGAAGATTACCGCGACACCGCTGCAAGCGGGCGGCGCTTCGACCGGATTGTGTCGGTCGGCATGTTCGAGCATGTCGGCCGCGCCCAGTTCGATACGTTCTTCCAAGCCTGCGCGACCATGCTGGACGATGACGGGGTCATGCTGCTCCACACCATCGGGCGCTTTGGCGGGCCAGGCACGACGGACGCCTTCACCCGCAAATACATCTTCCCCGGCGGCTACATCCCTGCCCTTTCAGAAACCTTGGCAGCGTCGGAGAAAGTGCGCCTCATCGCTGCCGATATCGAAACGCTGCGCCTGCACTACGCCAAGACCATCCGTGCATGGTACGATAACTGCCTGGCCCACCGCGATGCGATCGTCGCGCTGCATGATGAACGGTTCTTCCGGATGTGGACGTTCTATCTCGCCGGCGCCGCCACGGTGTTTGAAAACGGGGGCATGGGCAATTACCAGATTCAGTACGTGCGCAGCCGCCACGCCTTACCGATCACGCGGGATTACCTGTTGACCGAAACCGCCTAGGCGATTTCGTGCGCGGCGGGGCGATTGCGCGGACGGTACACTGGGCCAAATCCCATCAGCGCCGCCCCAAACAATGGCAGGGCGATAATCCACCAGCGGATGCCCGAAACGCTGTCAGGACTGGCGATGGTCAGCCCTGCGGTTGCCCCCAGCCCTGCGCAGATCGCCACTACGCCAAGCACGGCGCGCAGACGCGGCACGGTACGACCACCACGGATCGGGCCAAAGCTGCGCTCATGCCGGGCGAACAGCGCGATCAGCGGCAACAGCGCGACGACATAGATCGCGATCCATAGCGGCCGCGTCGCCCACCATCCGCCGGTGCCGGGCACCTGATCAAGGCCGATCCCACCAAAGCCGAGCCATGCCACCGTCATCACCAGCACAAAGGCGGTAAGGTGCCACAGGAACACGGTCATGATCATGCCGTTCATTAGTACGGTCGCCGTCCAGATGCCGATATGGTCGAGCATGCGCCGTCCGGCCGGTTCCAGCGCCAGCACCAGACCCACCTGCGCCGCGCCGAGCGCGAACAGCGCCAATGTCGGCGGCAGAGAATTGGAAAAGCCGCCCGGTGCGGACACCATCGCAACCGGATAGAAGCCATAAACCGTGATCGCGACAAGGATCGCCAGCGAAACCGCGAACCAGACCGCGGCGAACAAGGGTTTGACAAACCGCCCCCCGCGCCAGGCAAACCCCAGCTGGTGTATCCCAAGGAACACCCACAGGAAATTGCTGAAGTTCACCCAGGGAACGCCCGCGCTGAAGGTCAGCCAATCGGTCACCATCGCCAGCGGGATGAACACTGCAAAGCTCACCCAGCCCCAGCGTTGCCACGCCCGGTAAGCAATCGGCGTGAACGCCGTCACAAGCAGGTAGACCGCCAAAAACCACACCGGGATGAGCGCTGCCTCGGTCGCCATGCGGATCTGTTCGCGCGGTAGGCCAACCTGCGTCATCACCACTGCGAGTGCCGCCCATAGCAACAGCACCGGAAAGGTCGGTGTGATCAGGCGCTGCACCCGGCTGGCCAGCCAATCGCGATACACGCCGTCCTGCGTCTGCGGAAATTTGTCGGTGGTCGCGGCCCAACTGACGCTGTTCGAATATCCGCCGACAAGGAAGAACACCGGCATCACCTGAAAGCCCCAGGTCAGCCAATGAGTCCAGTCTGCCACCATCAGCAGGTCGCCGCGGCGCAGTTCGCCCGCCGGATCAACGTAAAGACCTGCCATCATCCAGTGGCCGATCACCACCGCCATGATTGAGACTGCCCGCAGAAAATCGACCCAGCGATTGCGTTCAGGCGGGGTCATCTCCGCCAGCTCACGCGCCTTGCCCCACATTCTCAGCATTCAGACTCCCGAAAGATCGCTTACCGCCCGCGAGCCATGTGTTTATCAGCAAATTTTAAAAGGACGATTGCTGCCAACCCTGCAATCCCCAGCGCCGAAAGCGCGATTGCCCCCGACGGCGCGCGCTGTTAGTGGCCCGCGCGCAATTCACACCCCAAGGAAAACCGTCATGGCTCAGCCCCAGAAAGTCGTCCTCGCCTATTCGGGCGGTCTCGATACCAGCGTGATCGCCAAATGGCTGAGCGTCGAGCGCGGGCTGGAGGTCGTCACCTTCACCGCCGATCTGGGTCAAGGCGAAGAAATTGAACCGGCGCGGGCGAAGGCGCGGGCGATGGGGATCCCTGACGACCACATTTTCATCGAGGATGTGCGCGAGGAATTCGTGCGCGATTTCGTGTTCCCGATGATGCGCGCCAATGCCCGCTATGAAGGCGATTATCTGCTCGGCACCAGCATCGCGCGGCCGCTGATTTCCAAACGGCTGGTCGAAATCGCGCACCTGACCGGCGCAGATTTTATCGCCCACGGCGCAACCGGCAAGGGCAATGATCAGGTGCGCTTCGAACTTTCGGCCTACGCGCTTGATCCGGACATCAAGGTCATCGCACCCTGGCGCGAATGGGAGCTGACCAGCCGCACCGCATTGATCGCCTGGGCCGAACAGCATCAGATTGAGGTGCCGAAAGACAAGCGCGGCGATAGCCCGTTCTCGACTGATGCGAACCTCCTGCACACCTCGTCCGAAGGCAAGGTCCTGGAAGATCCCTGGGAAGAAACGCCCGACTACGTCTATTCGCGCACCGTCAATCCCGAAGACGCGCCGGACGTGCCGGAGTACATCACGGTCGATTTCGAGCGCGGCGATGGGACGGCACTGAACGGCGAGGCCATGTCGCCCGCCACTTTGCTGACCGCGCTCAATGCGCTGGGCCGCAAGCACGGCATCGGGCGGCTTGATCTCGTCGAGAACCGCTTTGTCGGCATGAAGTCGCGCGGCATGTACGAGACCCCTGGTGGCGAGATCTACGCCCGCGCCCATCGCGGGATCGAGCAGATTACGCTGGATCGCGGCGCAGCGCATCTCAAGGACGAGCTGATGCCGCGCTATGCCGAGCTGATCTACAACGGCTTCTGGTTCTCGCCCGAGCGCGAAATGCTGCAAGCCGCGATCGATCACAGCCAGGACAAGGTCACCGGCACGGTCCGGCTCAAGCTCTACAAGGGCCTAGCCAGCGTCGTCGGACGCAAGTCACCCCACTCGCTCTATTCCGAGGCGCACGTCACGTTCGAGGATGACGCCGGGGCCTATGACCAGAAGGACGCCGAAGGCTTCATTAAGCTGAACGGCTTGCGCCTGCGCCTGCTCGCCCGGCGCGACCGCGATGCCTGACGTGCCGGCCCTTGCCACCTCGGGCAATGATCGGCGGCCTTAGCGCGTCTCGCGAAATCCGAGTCGTGACTCGCTGCGCGGGTCGTAAAGCGGGTTGGCGGCCTTCATGTTCCAACGGTTCGTCGCATTTTTGAGGCGACTGGTTCCCGGGTGGATGCGTGGCGCCGGTGAAATCCTAACCTGGTTTGCCATCGCCCACGCCATCGCCCTATCCGCCCGGCCATGACGATCCGAACACCCATCATGCGCCGCAACGCCCACAACGCGTTCAAGCGTGGCATCCAGGGCCTGGCCATCGCCGGTCTGCTTGGCCTCGCGCCGGTCGCCGCGTCCTCGGCCGCCACCACCGATGCGGGCGCCGCCGGGATCGCGCCTGCGACCAGCACCGCATTCATCGAAATGGCCCCCCTCCCCCCGGTCTCGGACGTCACGGTGCCTGACGCCGCCACACCGCCTGAAACCGTGCTGGGCAGCGGCAGCGCGTCCTATTACGCCGCCAATTTCAACGGTCGTCGCACGGCGAGCGGCGAACGCTTCGACAATTCCGACATGACCGCCGCCCACCGCAGCCTGCCGTTCGGCACGCGGCTGCGCGTCACCAACCCGGCCAATGGCCGCAGTGTCGTGGTGCGCGTGAATGATCGCGGGCCCTTCACCCGTGGGCGCCTGATCGACGTGAGCCGCGCTGCCGCGGACGAACTCGGCATGGTGGCGCGGGGCCATGCCACGGTGGAACTGGCGCTGATCGCCAGCTGATCCGAAGGCACTGGTTCAAGTACTGGGCCAAGCGCGGGGCCAAGCGCGGGGCCGTTCAGGCCCGCGCCTGTTGGAGACACATGGGACACTGTCCTGATGCGGAAAATCCGCGATGGTCAGTGCACCTCACGCATTCGGCCCGCGTGTCGTTTGCGTGACATAAGCGTGCCAGTCGACAGTGTCCGCCTCCTGCTCCGCCTGCGCATTGTCAGCCCGCATCCCGGCGGCGGCGTTGGCGTCTGTGCCATCTTGCGCAATGTCGTCATCGTCATCGCCATAGTCATCATCCTCGTCGTCGTAATCCTCGTCGTCGTCGTCATCCTCCTCGTCATCCAGATCGTCGTAATCCTCGCCGAAATCCGCATCATCATAATCAATCAGCGCAGGCGGATGGCGCAGCGCCTCCAGCTTGCGATCGAAGTCCGCCGCCGCCGCGCTGACACCGTAGGCCGTCGCCAGCTTATCGAGCCGCGCCAGATGCGCCAGCAACAGCCGCGTATCGAACCGGGTGCGGGTGGCAACCTCCTCGCCATGATAGAACACCGCCTCGGTGATCCCGTTGAGCGCGCGGTCCGCCAGCACCTCCTCCACCTGCGGCCGCGCCAGCAGCAAAGCCGCATCCCACAGCGTGCGAAACTCGGGCGAGGCACGCCGCATCCGGTACAGATGCGCGCGGCTGACCCCCACAACCTGCGCCGCCGCCCGAACATTGCCCCACTGCGCCAGCGTCTGGACGAAAGCCGCCAGCGTTTCGCGGGGCAGATCGCCGCGATCGGCGCCCGGCGTCGGATCGGTCAAAGCGGTGGCAGCGGGTTCTGAGGCAAAGGCAGACATGGCGCGCAGCTCCTTGGCAAAGGGACAAGGCGGCAGGCGATATCAGCGCGAAGGGGCGGTAGGAAAACGCCAAATCCTCCCCGGCACGGGGAGGGGGACCACCAAAGGTGGTGGAGGGGCAAGCGCCTCAAGCATCATCACGCCTGCACCGCCGGGGACCGCCGCCGGTTACGGCCCGCGCAAGACCCGCTCGTTTGCGAGCATGGCGGCGCGGGCCTCTTCGGAGGTTTTCGGATTATTCCCGATCCGGCCAGCATCGACGTGCGCCTGCCACGCGGCGAGGAACGCGCGATCATCGGGATCACGCGGCGGCGCGGCGCCCATGCGCGGGCGGGTGTTGGGATGGGGCGGAGGGGTAAAGGCCATAGCGCGCGGGCTTTCCATAAAGTGCCGAGGGACGGAGTGGCACCGCCCCGCCCTCCCCGCTGGCTGTGCCGGACGCGCCCGTGCTTGCGGCCTATGCCGGGAGAGCGGGCGCGCATGACGCAGCGCGGCGGACAGAGGCGCGGCTGATGCCTGCGCGGGAGGCTAGCGGGGGCTTGGGGGTGTAGGAAAGGGGGTGAACCAATTAGGCAACACTATCGAACTGAACGAAGCGACGGATTCCATTGCAATTTGATTTCGATTACAGATCAGGTTGGAGGCATTGTGGCACAGCAGTCAGACATTGAATGGACAGACGCGACATGGAACCCAGTTACGGGTTGCACTAAGATCGGCCCGGGCTGCGATAACTGTTATGCAGAACGCTTCGCGGAGCGTTGGAGAGGCATTTCCGGTCACCCTTACGAGCAAGGGTTCGACTTGCGGCTTTGGCCTTCCCGCTTAGGGCAACCTGCTGCGTGGAAAAAGCCTCGAATGATTTTCGTCAACTCGATGAGTGACCTGTTTCACAAGGCGGTTAACCGATCGCATATCGACCGTGTTTTTGACGCGATGGAGCAGGCGAACTGGCATGTGTTCCAAGTTCTGACGAAACGCAGTTCGCTTATGCGCGACTATGTCAAAAAACGTTACCATGGCGGCCCCGTGCCGAGCCATATCTGGCTCGGTGTATCTGTAGAAGATGCGGAACGCGCCTCTCGCATTGATCATCTCAAGGAGATCAATTCAGACGCGCGCTTTATCTCATTCGAGCCGCTGCTTGGACCAGTCGGAGACATTGACCTAGCAGGAATAGCTTGGGCGATTGTCGGCGGCGAGAGTGGTCCCGGCTCGCGGCCAATGGAGGGGGCGTGGGCGACGGAGATACGACAACTTTGCGAACGCGATAGCGTTGCTTTTTTCTTCAAGCAGTGGGGTGGGCCGCGTCCGAAGTCAGGCGGCCGCTTGCTTGACGGAGAGGAATGGAACGGATTCCCTTGGCAGATCGTGCCGGAAGAAATTATGACTTCACTTCAAGCGTAAGGGTTGAATTTTGGCGGTTCAGATCGAACAGTACGAGGGTCGAGAGCAATCGTTTATCAAGCACGAGTTTTTGACGCAGTATCTGCAAGCCGCGGCGTACAAAACGCTTCAGGGCCGCTCTCCCACTTTTAACTTTGTCGATGCCTTCGCTGGCCCATGGAAGGTTTCAGACGAGAATCTTTCCGATGCGTCATTCGACCAAGCACTGCGGACACTTGAAGCCGTACGCGCAGATCTTGGGCGGCGCGGCATAGGCGGCCTAAAAATACGCTTTTGCTTTTGTGAGCGTCGCCGCAATGCCGTGGCACGACTGCGCGACTATGCTGAAAAGAACAGCAGATTTGAAATTCACGTTTTCGAGGGCTCCTTCGAGGACAACCTAGATGGTATCGCAAGGGCCTGCCACGATGGGTTCACTTTCACCTTCATCGATCCTACCGGCTGGAATATCCGGTCGGAGCCAGTCTTCGAATTTCTAAAGGCGATGAACGGCGAATTTCTGATTAACTTTATGTCGGAGCACATCACGAGGCACGCTGGCTGGGATCAAGTGGCAGCATCGTTCGGTCGCTTCCTTGCCGATCCCGATTGGAGAACCGATTTCGATGCTCTTTCAGATCAATTGAGCAACGAAGAGCGTGTACTTTTCCTGCTGAAGCGCAAGATCAAACATGTCGGAGCGGCAGCCTATTTGCCGCATATGCCAATTCTGAAACCGCGTCAGGACCGCATCAAGATGAGGCTAGTGCTAGGCACACACTCGCGCAAAGGCGTCGAAGTCTTTCGTGACGTACATGGCAAAGTCGAACTTGCTGAATTCCAAACTCGCACGGCAATCAGCAATGCCGATAGCCGCCAAGTGGGATTGTTCTCGCAAGAAGAAGATAGCGCCATGCTGCAAGCTGCTCACGGGATCGGTTCTGAAGGTGTGAAGCGCCTAGCGCGGGCCACAGTTCTTGACGTGCTATCGAGAGGACACAAAAACTTCCAACACATATCGACGGTCGTCATGGAGACTTGGCCTATGCGCCTAACGCACACAAAGGATTTGCTAAACACGATGAGGACTGAAGGCAGTGTAAATTTCCAGTTGGAAGGCCGCGCGACTAAGCCAAACGATTCCACTCTGGTTTCGGCAGCCTAGCCGCTCTTCCGCCAGCCCCTTACCTAGCAAATGGCTAACGGGAGTTTCGGAAAGGCGTTACCTACACCTCCATCATCCTAGGGATGGTTCCCCTCCCCGCGCCGTGCAGGCTCACCGCACCAACAACGGCGCCAGATACTGCCCCGTAAACGACCGAGGCTCCTTCACCACCTTCTCCGGCACACCCTCAGCCACAATCTCCCCGCCGCGCACACCGCCCTCGGGCCCTAGGTCAATAATCCAGTCCGCGGTCTTGATCACATCAAGGTTGTGCTCGATCACGACGACCGAATTGCCGCCCTCCACCAGCCGGTGCAGCACTTCGAGCAGTTTGCGCACATCCTCGAAATGCAGGCCGGTGGTCGGCTCGTCGAGGATATACAGCGTCTGGCCGGTGCTGCGGCGGGCCAATTCCTTGGCGAGTTTCACCCGCTGCGCCTCGCCGCCCGACAGCGTCGTCGCCTGCTGGCCGACTTTCACGTAGCCCAGCCCCACCTCGTTCAACATCCGCATCTTCTCGCGGATCGGGGGGACGGCCTTGAAGAACTCCTCGGCGTCTTCAATGGTCAGGTCGAGCACGTCGGCGATCGAGTGGCCTTTGAACTTCACTTCGAGCGTTTCGCGGTTGTAGCGTTTGCCGTGGCATTCCTCGCAGGTGACGTAGACATCGGGGAGGAAGTGCATTTCGATCTTGATGAGGCCATCGCCCTGGCACTTCTCGCAGCGGCCGCCCTTGACGTTGAAGGAGAAGCGCCCCGGCTTGTACCCGCGCGCGAGGCTTTCGGGCAGGCCGGCGAACCAGTCGCGAATCTGGGTGAAGGCGCCGGTGTAGGTGGCAGGGTTGGAGCGCGGGGTGCGGCCGATGGGGGACTGGTCGATCTCGATCACCTTGTCGCAGTGTTCAAGGCCCGTGATGGCGTCATGCGCGCCCGCGATCACCCGCGCACCGTTCAATGCCCGCGCGGCGCCGGCCTGCAGCGTGTCGATGGTGAGCGAGGATTTGCCCGAACCGGAGACGCCGGTGATGCAGGTGAAGGTGCCAAGCGGGATCTTGGCGGTGACGCCCTTGAGGTTGTTGGCGCGCGCGTTCTTGACCACGATGTGCTTGCCATTGCCCTTGCGGCGCTTGGCCGGCACGTCGATCTTGCGGCGGCCGGTGAGGTAATCGGCGGTGAGGCTGCCCTTGGCCTTGAGGATCTGCTTGAGCGTGCCTTGCGCGACGATCTCGCCGCCGTGCACCCCTGCGCCCGGCCCGAGGTCGACGATGTAGTCGGCGGTGCGGATCGCGTCCTCGTCATGCTCGACCACGATGACGGTGTTGCCGAGATCGCGCAGGCGTTTGAGGGTTTCGAGCAGGCGGTCATTGTCGCGCTGGTGCAAGCCGATGCTGGGTTCGTCGAGCACATAGAGCACGCCCGAGAGGCCCGAGCCGATCTGCGAGGCCAGCCGGATGCGCTGGCTTTCGCCGCCTGACAAGGTGCCGGAGGTGCGGTCAAGGTTGAGGTAGTCGAGCCCGACATTGTCGAGGAAGCCCAGCCGCTCGTTGATTTCCTTGAGGATCGCCTTGGCAATCTGCGATTGCTGCGGGGTCAACTGCGCGTCCAATGCCAGGAACCACGCCTTGGCATCCGACACGCTCATGGCGACGGGGGTGGCGATGTCGGTCATGGCGATCTTGACCGACAGGGCCTTTTCATTCAGCCGCTTGCCGCCGCAGGTCTCGCACGCCTGCGCGGTCTGGTACTTGGCCAACTCCTCGCGCATCCATGCGCTTTCGGTTTGCAGCAGGCGGCGGTTCAAATTGCCGATGACGCCTTCGAACGCCTTGTTGACGGTGTATTCGCGGCGGCCATCCTTGAAGGTCAGCGGCACCGGCATCCCGCCCGTGCCGTGCAGGATAATGAGCTTCTGGTCGGGCTCCAGATCCTTCCAAGGGGTGGTGAGATTGAACCCATAGGCCTTGGCGAGGCTGGCAAGCACCTGCATGTAATAGGGCGATGGCGGATTGGACTTGGCCCAAGGCACGACCGCGCCCTGTTTGAGGGTCAGCGCTTCGTTGGGGACGACCATCTGCGGGTCAAACAGCATCTTCTCGCCCAGCCCGTCACACGCGGCGCAGGCGCCTTGCGGGGCGTTGAAGGAGAACAGACGCGGTTCGATGTCCTCGATCGTGAAGCCGCTGACCGGGCAGGCGAATTTTTCGGAAAAGACGATGCGGTTGGCGGCGAGGCCTGCGCCTTTCATCGCCTTTCCGGCCTGCGCCTCGTCTTCACGCCCCGGCACCACGCCGTCGGCCAGATCGACAAAGGCCAGCCCCTCGGCCAGCTTCAGCGCCTGTTCAAAGGAGTCCGCCAGCCGCGTCTCGATGCCCTCTTTCACCGCGATCCGGTCGACCACGACTTCGATGTCATGCTTGAACTTCTTGTCGAGCGCGGGCGCGTCTTCGATGGCGTAGATTTCGCCGTCGATGCGCACGCGGGCGTATCCAGCGCGCTGCCATTCGGCCAGTTCCTTGCGGTATTCGCCCTTGCGCCCGCGCACCACCGGGGCGAGCAGGAACAGCCGTGTGCCTTCATGCAATTCCATCACCCGGTCGACCATCTGGCTCACCGTCTGCGCGCTGATCGGCAGGCCGGTGGCAGGCGAATAGGGCGTGCCCACCCGCGCCCACAGCAAGCGCATATAATCGTAGATCTCGGTGACCGTGGCCACGGTGGAACGCGGGTTACGGCTGGTAGTTTTCTGCTCGATGCTGATGGCGGGCGACAGGCCGTCGATATGTTCGACATCGGGCTTCTGCATCATTTCGAGAAACTGGCGCGCATAGGCGCTTAAGGACTCGACATAGCGCCGCTGCCCCTCGGCATAGATTGTGTCGAACGCGAGGCTGGATTTGCCGCTGCCGGACAGGCCCGTCACCACGATCAGCGCATCACGCGGCAGATCAATGTCGATACCCTTGAGGTTGTGTTCGCGTGCTCCGCGCACCGAAATGGTCGTAAGGCTCATGGGCGTGATCTGTTCCGGAAATGTTCGGGTGGGTCAAGGGCGGCGCGGCGGCGTTGTCCGCAACGCTGTCGAAATGGTGATGCTTGGCCAAGGTGCAACGGGCGGGCCGCCGTTCGGTTTCCTGTCTGCGGCAGCATCCCAAAAGATGCGCACCGGCAGCAGCACAACAACGACATCCGCCACCGCGCTGTGCGGTCTATGCGTCCGCCGGCGCGGCATGTTTGCACGCCGATAGAATGGATCTGCACAGCATTGCGGCACCTATCAACGTGAGTTCTGATCTCAACAAAACCAGCAAAACAGGCCAAACCAAACGATTTCTACCTTTGCTTTTCAGAAGCTTAATGAAGGCTACAGAAAATCTCAAGTCGCCAGATCGCCGGTTATCGCCACAGTGGCGCCGTTCTTTGCGGTTCCCATCCGGGTCCATCCAGGGTCGCAACCTGGCTTTTCGCAAAGTCCCGATCAGGGGCCGGAACATGGCTGACAGAATTACCCGAAATCCTGTCACGCCTGTTCCGGTTCCGCTTTGGCCACCAAGGCCATCGCGCCGCTAGCCCCGATCCATTGGGCGTTGACACCCCAGCCTTGTGCGATGATCTTGGGATCCAGCGCGGCGTTAGGCGGGCCATCAGCGATCAGGCACCCGTCCTTCAGCACCAGCACCCGGTCGGCATGGTTCATCGCAATCGCAAGATCATGCACCACCACCACCACCCCCTGACCTTGCGCAGCACAGGCCTTGAGATGCGCGGTCAGGCTGATCTGATGCGCCAGATCGAGCGCGGCGAGCGGTTCGTCGGCCAGAATCCAGCGCGGCTCTCCGGCCAGCACCCGGGCCAGCAGCACCCGCGCCCGCTCCCCGCCGGAAAGCTGGCTGACAGGGCGATGGCGCAAGGGTTCAAGGTCAAGCGCCTGCATCGCCGCTTCCACGGCAACAGCCCCACGGTCCCGCCACGGCAGACGGCCCAGCGCCACCAGCGCTTCGGTCGCAACGTCCCACGCAATGTCGGGCGCTTGCGGCAGGTAGCCGATAGTCTGCGCCCGATTGCGCGAAGGGAGGTGGGCCAGGTCGTCGCCTTCGCACGTGACACGGCCCGACGTTGGCGTCAGCAATCCGGCCAATCCCAGCAGCAGCGACGATTTGCCCGCGCCGTTGGGGCCGACGATGGCGGTGATGCGTCCGGGTTCAAGCGTCGCGGAAAGGCCCGCGATCACTGTGCGCCTGCCACGCATCAGGGCGAGATTGTGCGCCGCCAGCATCTAGGGCCGACCCTGCCGCATCCGCAGCAGCAACCATCCGAAGAACGGCGCACCGATCAGCGAAAGCGCGATGCCCAGTCGCAGCTCCGTTACCAGTGGCAAGATCCGCACAATGCTGTCCGCCGCCAGCACCAGACACGCGCCCGCCAGCGCGCTTGGCACAATCAGGCTCGACGGCAGGCGATTGGTTAGCGGGCGCACCAGATGCGGCACCACCAAACCAACAAAGCCGATAATCCCCGCCACCGCCACGCCGGCACCCACTGTCAGCCCGATGCCCACCACCAGCAGGGCAAGCAGCCGGCGTGGCTCCACGCCCATCGATCGTGCCGCCGCCTCGCCCAGCGTCAGCGCATCGAGGCTGCGCGCTGCCAGCGCCAGCACTGCGATACCGGCGGCCGTCAGCGGCGCGGCGAGCGCGACTTCGCGCCAGGACCGGTCGGTCAACGCGCCATTGAGCCACAACACGATCTCGGACAGCGCAAAGGGATTGGGCGCAAGCGTAATCGCCAGCGCGGTCAACGCGCCCGCTAGGCTCGCCAGCATCAGGCCCGCCAGCGTGAACAGCGCAATGCCGCCGCCTGCGCCGCCTGCGCCATCGCTCGAGGTGCGCCCGGCAATCAGCGCGAGCAGCGCCATGCCCAGCCCTGCGCCCGCAAGGGCCATGACCGGCAGGCTCCAGCCAGCGAAGGCCGCAGGAATGCTGGCGCCGAACCAGAAGCTCGCCACCGCGCCCAGCGCCGCCATCGGGGCGATGCCGAACAGGCCGGGATCGGCCAGCGGATTGCGCAAGTATCCTTGCATCGCCGCCCCCGCTGCGCCCAGCCCTGCGCCAATGGTGATCGCCAGCATGGCTCGGGGCAGGCGCAACTCGCCCAGGATCAGCGCGCTATTGGCAACGCCGTCCGCCCAGGGTGCAATCCACACGCGCCCCGCCAGCAAGGACAGCGGCAGCAGCAGCGCGAGCAATGCGGCGAAGACCAGGTTGGCGCGGGTCAAAGGCGACGCTCCGCTTCGGCCCGGATCGCTTTGAGGCGGGCGCGCGCCTTGGGGATGGTCGGCCCGCCGCAATAGAGCAGCGCGGGGTCGAAAGCGGCAACCTGAATTGTCTGCGATGCCCGCGCCAGCAGCGGGTGGCGCTGACCGGGTGCATCGCCTGCCACCAGCAACACTGCGGGCGGATCGGCCAGCACGCGTTCGAGCGTCACCAGGTCCGCCTGCTGCATCCCGCGTGCCGCAGCGTGGCTGGCAAAGCCCTCCTGACGCAGCAATTCGGCAATCAGGGTCTGCTCGCCTGCGACGATTTCACCCGGTTGCCATAGCAACGCGCTGATCGGGGCGCCCGGCGGCTCCGGCGGAGGGGCGGTGATCAGGGCAGCGAGCGCGTCGCCCGCGCCTGCCTTGCCCGCCAGCGCCGCAACGTCTCGCACCTGCGCGGCGCTGGCGGCGATGGTGGTGGGGCTGCCAAAGGTCGCCACGGAAAGGCCTGCGCGTTCAAGCGCGGTGCGGGTCGGCTGCGGCAGGTAGATCGAGGCGAGCACAAGGTCAGGCCGCAGCGCGATGACCTCTTCTGCCGTGCCGCCGGTAACGCCATATCGGGCCGCCACGCCTGCCGGGATCGAACTGCCCGACGGATCGCGGCTGTAATGCGACAGCGCCAGCACCTGATCGGGGCCTGCGATATCGACGAGGATCGCATCGAGGCAGGGATTGAGGCTGACAATGGTGGGGGCGCGGCTTGACGCGCTCTCCTGCGTCTCTGCGCGGGGGCCACCGGGCGCGCAGGCTGCGAGCAGACACGCGCCCGCCAGCATTGTCAGCCGCAAGGTGCCCTTCCCGTTCAAACTGTTGCGATTGCGCGCCATGTCCGGGCGCGGCGATAGGGCGGCGGGCGCGGCCACGCAACGGGTTAGGGCCTTTGCGCGCACTTGTCCGGAAACGGGACGCAGGTCAGCGCCACCCTCGCTCTGGCAAGCGCTCGGCCCTAGTGCGGATGCTTGATGATCATCCCGCAGCGCATCCTCTCGCCCTTGGTGGCTTCTATCCCGCGCCGCTGGACTTTGCTGAGCAAAACCGGGCGCAAACGGCTCGCCGTGTTGGTTGCCGCGATTACCGTTCCCGCGATGGCCGCGCCCGGCGGCTTGACGACCCTGCCTGGCGACGCGGTCGAAAGCACCGCCGCTCTGGCCACCCGCAAGGCCGCTGCGGCCGCCCTGTCGTTCGAGCGGCCCGGCATGAGCTTTCCCGGCTCGGCCTATTTCTACATGGCCGATCCTGCGGGCACTTCGCTGGTTGCTCTGCCCACCGACAATCCGCTGGGCCAAGGCGCTGAAAGCGGGCGGGAGCTGGGCGCCTTGATCGATGCTGGCGCGGCGGCCCGGCCGTTCTTCACGCCCGGCGGAGGGATCACCCACGCCCGCGCAAGCGACTGCCTGGCGCAGGCGATCTGGTACGAAGCCGCCAGCGAAAGCGAAGCGGGCCAGCGCGCCGTGGCGCAGGTGGTGCTCAATCGCGTGGCGCACCCCGGCTGGCCTGCCAGCGTGTGCGGCGTTGTCTATCAGGGCTCGGCGCGATCAACCGGATGCCAGTTCACCTTCACGTGCGACGGCAGTCTGGCGCGGCGCCCTTCGGGGATCAGCTGGGGCAGCGCGCAGCGGATCGCGGCCGAGGCGTTGAGCGGCCGGGTCTATGCCCCCGTCGGCCTTGCCACGCACTACCACACGCTGTGGGTCAATCCGTATTGGGCGGGCACGCTCGACCATATCGGCACCATCGGCGCGCACCGGTTCTATCGCAACCGCGGCGCGGGTGGCCAGGCCGCCGCCTTTGCCGCCACCTATACCGGCTTTGAGCCTGTAGTGAGTGGACGCATGAGCACGCCTGATTTCGGCACGGCGACAGCCATGGATGCAGCAGCAAGCCGCCCGGTGATCGCCTACAATCTCGATCCCGTCCCCGTTGCCAAGCAAGCTTCGCGCGCCGCCAGTGGCCCTGCTACTGCACCCACCATCGCCCCGTCAGCACCGAACGAAGCCTATGCGGGCACCGGCGCGGTCAAGGCTGAATATGCCCGGTCCGGCCAATGGAAGGCGCAACCGAAGACGCCTGCCACGGTAACGGCTGCCGAAGACTAGGGACAAGGCGCCAGTACCGCCGCAAGTGTACGGTTAAGGCGTTCGAAACCCTGTTATCACACCAAGCCTTAGCGGCACGACGGCTAGGCGCTGCGAACACACCGCAAGGCTGATCTCGCGGTGCCAGCTACAGGAATGCCACGCTTCATGTCCGTCCGCTTTGCCTCCACCAATCATCCTGTTCGCCGGCTCGGCTGGCGCGCTGCGGGACGCGGGTTGATCGCCCCGGCACTGGCACGGGCCAGCAATGATAACGGTCACTTGATGGGCAACCGCGCCACTCCTCCGGCCATGATCGACCCGGTTTTGACAGCCGCGCTGCGGCATTTTGCCGTGCACGGTCTGGCCTCTGCCGAAGCTGCGCTGGGCGCGGCGGCTGAGGCGGCGGAGCGCGGCGATGCGCAGGCGCTGGATCATTGGCGGGCGATCATCCGGATGTTCGACCGGCGCCTCGCCGCCCGAGCCGCATCCGGCACAGCCCCGGCCTGACCCGACGGCGCCTTGCGACAAGGGGTTTCCCTGAGGCGACAGCCCGAAGGCATTAATGCAACTGCGAACTATTTGCAAAGATAGTCGCCCAGCCCTGCCTTTTGGCGGTTGCAATCGGTTTTCCAGCGGCCTACCGCGCCTCATGTAACGGGTGCCATGCCGCTTGGGACGGGGGTTGGTGCTGGCGAAGGCGTTAGCCTGTGCGCGGGTTTTTTGTCGTCCCGATGATTTAGGGAAGGACGTCTACCACATGGCCCGCAAGAAAATCGCCCTCATCGGCGCCGGCAATATCGGCGGCACGCTCGCACATCTGGCTGCAATCAAGGGTCTTGGTGACATCGTGCTGTTCGACGTGGCCGAAGGCGTGCCACAGGGCAAGGCGCTCGACCTGTCGCAGTGCGGCCCGGTCGAAGGTTTCGATGCCAACATCACCGGATCGACCGATTATGCCGACATTGCAGGCGCTGACGTGGTGATCGTCACCGCCGGGGTCGCGCGCAAGCCCGGCATGAGCCGTGACGATCTGCTCGGCATCAACCTCAAGGTGATGAAGGCCGTTGGCGAAGGCATCCGCGACAACGCGCCTGACGCTTTCGTGATCTGCATCACCAACCCGCTCGATGCGATGGTATGGGCCTTACGCGAATTTTCGGGCCTGCCTGCGCACAAGGTCGTCGGCATGGCGGGCGTGCTGGACTCCTCGCGCTTCGCCACCTTCCTCGCGTGGGAATTTGGCGTTTCGGTGAAGGACGTGAACGCTTTCGTGCTCGGCGGGCACGGCGATACGATGGTGCCGGTGCTGAGCTACTCGACGATCAACGGCATTCCGGTTGCGGACATGGCCAAGATCAAGGGCATTTCGGAAGACCGACTGGGCGAAATCGTCCAGCGCACGCGCAGCGGCGGCGGCGAGATCGTCGCGCTGCTCAAGACCGGCTCGGCCTTCTATGCGCCTGCCACCAGCGCCATTTCGATGGCCGAAGCCTATCTCTACGATCAGAAGCGCATCCTGCCTTGCGCGGTTGAGGTCAACGGCAAGTATGGTGTCGACGGGCTGTATGTCGGCGTGCCGGTGGTGATCGGCGCGGGCGGCGCGGAGGACGTAATCGAGATTTCGCTGACCGACGAGGAAAAGAAAAACCTCGGCGTCAGCGTCGATGCGGTCAAGGAACTGCTCGAAGCGTGCAAGGCGCTGGATAGCTCGCTGGCGTAAGGAGGCTTAGCCTGTGAGCTACGACCTGATGGTTTTCGATCCTGCGGTTGCTCCTCAAGAGCGACCGGCCTTTGTGGAGTGGTATCGTGAACAGGCCGAATGGTCGGAAAATCATAGCTATGACGATCCGGCTATCACGACACCGGCGCTTGCCGCTTGGTATGAGGAAATCAGAAAACTCTATCCGAACATGAACGGCCCCGGCGCTGTTACAGACGACGAATTGATGAAGCCGGGGGTCGAAGATCGACTGACTGATTACAGCATCGGAAATCACGTCATTTATGTCGCATTCCGGTGGACGCAGGCAGAAGAAGCTTACCCAGTGGTTCGCAGCCTCGCCGTGCAGACCGGCGTCGGTTTCTATGATGTCAGCGGCGATGAAGGCGACGGCGAAATTCATTTTCCCGGACAAGAACTAAGGCCTGAATCGCAAGGGGCTTGGCGAGAGATTTCGAAGCAATTCAAGGAATTGGATAACCAATGAGCATCCTCATAAACAAAGACACCAAGGTCATCACTCAGGGGATGACCGGCAACACCGGCACCTTCCACACCCAGGCCGCGCTCGATTACGGCACGCAGATGGTTGGCGGTGTGACGCCGGGCAAGGGCGGCACCACCCATATCGGCCTGCCGCAGTTCAACACTGTGCGCGAAGCCAAGGCCGCGACCGGCGCGACCGCAAGCTGCATCTACGTGCCGCCGCCGTTCGCCGCCGACGCGATCTGCGAAGCGATTGATGCCGAGATGGAACTCATCATCTGCATCACCGAAGGCATTCCGGTGCTCGACATGGTGCGCGCCAAGCGTGCGCTTGCCGGTTCCAAGTCGCGGTTGATCGGCCCCAATTGCCCCGGCGTGCTGACCCCGAACGAATGCAAGATCGGCATCATGCCCGCCAACATCTTCAAGAAGGGCTCTGTCGGCATCGTTTCGCGTTCGGGCACGCTCACCTATGAAGCCGTGCACCAGACCACCATGGCGGGCCTCGGCCAGACCACGGCGGTCGGCATTGGCGGCGATCCGGTCAACGGCACCAACTTCATCGACGTGCTCGACCTGTTCCTTGACGATCCGGAAACCGAATCCATCATCATGATCGGCGAAATTGGCGGCAGCGCCGAAGAAGAAGCCGCTGCCTTCATCAAGGCTGAAGCTGCCAAGGGCCGTGCCAAGCCGATGGTCGGCTTCATCGCCGGTCTCACCGCCCCTCCGGGCCGCCGCATGGGCCACGCGGGCGCCATCGTCTCTGGCGGTCAGGGCGGCGCGGAAGACAAGATCGCGGCGATGGAAGATGCGGGCATTCGCGTCTCGCCCTCGCCCAGCGAGCTTGGCACCACGCTCGCCGCGATGCTGAAAGAGATGGCCTAGCCGCCGTTCAGACTACGGGCCCCTTGCGTATGATACGTGGGGGGCCATCCTTCCTCCTCCCCGGGAGTCCCATGATGGGCAACGAACCGCAGAACTTCATCCCCGCCTTCTCCGATCAGGAAGGCCCGCAGCCCGGCCCTTCGTGGGAGCGGCGCGGCTGGCTCGACACGCTGGCTGACAGCGCGTCCGACCTTACGTCCGCGATGGACCCGACCGAGATGAAACTCGCGGTCAAGCAGGCGGCAAAGGACGCAGGGAAACCCGCCGATCCCAAGGCGATTGAAAAGGCCGCGGCGCTGTCCATCGCGGCGATGACGCTGGTGCGGCTTTACCGGGTGCGCGGGCACATGGCGGCGGACCTTGATCCGCTGGGCCTCAACAACCGCGAAGGCCCCGAAGACCTCTCGCTTGCCTGGCATGGCCTTGCGGGCAAGGAGAACGAGGACGTGTATGTCGGCGGCGTGCTGGGCATGGAATGGACCACCGTGGGCAAGCTCCAACAGCGCCTGCGCGAAGTGTATTGCGGCAAGGTGGGCCTCGAATACATGCACATCGCGGATACCGGGGAGCGCCGGTTCCTGCAGGAAAAGTTCGAAAGTCCGGGTGAGACGATCCAGTTCACCCCCGAAGGCAAGAAGGCGATTCTCGCCGCGGTGCTGCGCGGTGAGCAATACGAAGAGTTCCTCGCCAAAAAATATGTCGGCACCAAACGCTTTGGCCTTGATGGCGGGGAATCGATGATCCCGGCGCTGGAAGCCGTGATCAAGCATGGCGGCAGCGCAGGCGTGCGCGAGATCATCTACGGCATGGCCCACCGCGGGCGGTTGAACGTGCTCGCCAACGTGATGGCCAAGCCTTATCGCGTAATCTTTCACGAATTTTCAGGCGGCAGCGCCAATCCCGATGATGTCGCAGGCTCCGGCGATGTGAAGTATCACCTTGGCACCTCGACCGACCGGGAGTTTGACGGAATTTCGGTGCACATGAGCCTTGTGCCCAATCCCAGCCACCTCGAAGCGGTGAACCCCGTGGTCCTGGGCAAGGCGCGCGCGCAACAGGCCATCCGCGACGATCTCGGTACAAAGGCGCAGGTGCTGCCCGTGCTGATCCACGGCGATGCGGCCTTTGCAGGCCAAGGGGTGGTGTGGGAAAGCCTCTCGCTTTCGGGCGTGCCGGGGTACGACACCGGCGGCTGCATCCACTTCATCATCAACAACCAGATCGGCTTTACCACCAGCCCGAAGTTTGCGCGGTCTTCGCCCTATCCGTCGGACGTGGCCAAGGGCGTGATGGCGCCGATCCTGCACGTTAACGGCGACGATCCCGAAGCGGTGACCTTTGCGTGCAAGCTGGCGGTGGAATATCGCCAGACCTTCCACCGCGATGTCGTGATCGACATGTGGTGCTATCGCCGGTTCGGCCACAACGAAGGCGACGAGCCCAAGTTCACCCAGCCGCTGATGTATGACAAGATCCGCGCCCACCCCAAGGTCAGCGTTGCCTATGAAGCGCGTCTGGCGCGCGAGGGCGTGGTGGAACCGGGCACCCGCGACTGGATGGTGAGCGAATTTGTCGCCCTGCTCGAAGACGAGTTTGAAGCGGGCAAGAACTACAAGGCCAACGAAGCCGACTGGTTCGGCGGGCGCTGGAGCGGCCTCAACAAGCCGGCCGATCCGGAAACCGCACGCCGCAGCGTCGAAACCGCGATTGAGCCCAAGACACTGGATTCGCTCGGCCGTGTGCTCACCGAAGTGCCGGCCGATCTCGATGTGCACAAGACGCTGGAGCGGGTGCTGTCTGCCAAGCGCGAAATGTTCGGCAGCGGCGAAGGCTTCGATTGGGCTACGGCAGAAGCGCTCGCCTTCGGCAGCCTGGTGATGGAAGGCTATTCCGTTCGCCTTTCGGGTCAGGATTCAGGCCGCGGCACCTTCAGCCAGCGCCACGCGGTGTGGGTCGATCAGAAATCCGAGCGGAAATATGTGCCCTTGAACACGTTGCCGCACGGCAAGTTTGAAGTGCACGATTCCATTCTTTCGGAATATGGCGTGCTGGGCTTTGAATACGGGTTTGCGATGGCCGATCCGCGCAGCCTGGTGCTGTGGGAAGGCCAGTTTGGCGACTTTGCCAACGGCGCGCAGATCATGATCGACCAGTTCATCGCGTCGGGCGAATCCAAGTGGCTGCGCGCCAATGGCCTCGTGCTGCTGCTGCCGCACGGCTATGAAGGGCAAGGCCCGGAACACTCCTCCGCGCGGCTGGAGCGGTTTCTGCAGCTGTGTGCCGATGACAACATGTGCGTGTGCAACATCACCACTCCGGCGAACTATTTCCACGTATTGCGCCGCCAGATGCTGCGGTCTTTCCGCAAGCCGCTAATCATCATGAGCCCGAAGTCGCTGCTGCGTCACCCGATGGCCAAGAGCAGCCGGGAGGCGTTCCAAGGGAACCGCCAGTTCCGCCGGATCCTGTCCGACACGGCTGAGATCGCCGATGAGAAGGTGCGCCGTCTGGTGCTGTGTTCGGGCAAGGTCGCCTATGACCTGATCGAAGCGCGCGATGCGGCGGGGATTGACGATGTCTCGATCGTGCGGATCGAGCAGTTGTTCCCCTTCCCCGGCGATCCGCTGGCGGCGCGGCTCAAGCGCATGACCGGCCTCAAGGACGTCGTCTGGTGTCAGGAAGAACCGCGCAATAATGGTTCGTGGTTCTTCGTGAATGAACGGATCGAGGATTCGCTCACCGCCGCAGGCCACACGGGCAAGCGTCCCACTTACGCGGGCCGCAACGCTTCCGCATCACCCGCAACCGGCCTCGCCAGCCGCCACAAGGCCGAGCAGGAAGCGCTGATCGCTGCCGCGCTCGGGCTTTGATGCGCGCCTTTCACACCCGTTAGAATCAAGGTTCAGGAACCCATCAAGATGGCCACCGAAATCACAATCCCCGCCCTTGGCGAATCCGTCACCGAAGGCACCATTGCCGAATGGCTCAAGCAACCGGGCGAAGCGGTCGCCGCGGACGAGCCGATTTGCAGCCTTGAAACCGACAAGGTCGCGGTTGATGTGCCCTCACCGGTCGCAGGCGTCATGAGCGAACACCGTGTGGCGGTGGGCGATACAGTCGAAGTCGGCGCGGTGATCGCGCTGATCGAAGAAGGCGCATCGGCTGCAACCGTGGCACCTGCCATTGCTGCCAAGGCCGACACCCCTGCTCCTGCAACTTCGGACGAACAGCAAGGCGCCGCGATGACGATGTCGCCGGCGGTGCGCCGCGCGGTGCTGGAACACGGCGTCGATCCTTCGACTATAAAGGGGACGGGCAAGGTTGGCCGCCTGACCAAGGAGGACGTGCTGGCCGCGGCTGAGGCGAAAAAGTCAGGCAGCACGCCTGCTCCTGCACCTGCGCCCACCCCTGCGCCCGCCGCTACGGCTCCGGCCACCACCGGCGGCGCGCGCGGCGAGGAACGGGTCAAGATGACCCGGATGCGTCAGACCATCGCCAAGCGGTTGAAGGCTGCGCAGGACAACGCAGCGCTGCTCACCACGTTCAACGATTGCGACATGAGCGCGGTCATGGAAGCGCGCGACAGGTACAAGGACCTGTTTGCCAAGAAGCACGACATTCGCCTGGGCTTCATGGGCTTTTTCGCCAAGGCTGCCTGCCTTGCGCTGAAGGACGTGCCGAGCGTCAACGCCTATATCGAAGGCGATGAGATCATCTATCACGATTACGTCGATATCTCGGTCGCGGTCAGCGCGCCCAACGGCCTTGTCGTCCCCGTCATCCGCGATGCCGACCAGAAGGGCTTTGCCCGGATCGAACAGGACATCGCCGATTTCGGCGCGCGCGCCAAAGCTGGCACGCTGACGATGGACGACATGAGCGGCGGCACGTTCACGATCTCCAACGGCGGCGTGTTCGGTTCGCTGATGTCGACTCCGATCATCAATCCGCCGCAGTCCGCGGTGCTGGGCCTCCACCGGATCGAAGATCGTGCCGTGGTGCGCAATGGCGAGATTGTGATCCGTCCGATGATGTATCTGGCCCTGTCCTACGATCACCGTTTGATCGACGGGCGCGAGGCGGTGACCGCGCTCAAGATCATCAAGGACGCGATCGAGGATCCCACCCGGATGCTGATTGATTTGTGAGTTATCGGAACCACATAGACCCGTGATGCTAAAACACCTTACCCTGCTGGCCGCTGCACTGGCCCTCGTCTCATGCGACGCCGCAATGAGCCAACTTGACGATCAGGTTCGTCAGGCAGCGGCGGATCAATGCCAGCAGGTCGCAGAAAATATCGGCGTCGCCGCAAACCTCGTGCGTCCTGTGTGCGAATGCACGTCTGACAAGCTGCTCGAAGGCGGCGCGGCAAGCATTGCTGACATTGACCAGACCCGGATCGAGTCAATCATTCAGGGTTGTCTTGCCGAAACCTCACCTGAAGCTGCGCCCCAAACCGCGCCGGAGCAAACTAATGGCTGACCATTCCTACGATTACGACGTTCTCATTATCGGTGCCGGCCCCGGCGGCTATGTCGCGGCAATCCGCGCGGCGCAGCTGGGGCTGAAGACCGCTTGCGTCGAAAGCCGCGCCACGCTCGGCGGCACCTGCCTCAATGTCGGGTGCATTCCGTCCAAGGCGCTGCTGCACGGATCGGAACTGTTTGACGAAGCGGCGAGCGGCCATTTCGCTACTTGGGGCATTACGGCCACCCCGACGCTCGATCTGGGCCGGATGATGCAGGAAAAGACCAAAGCCGTGGGCGAACTGACCGGCGGAATCGAATTCCTGTTCAAGAAGAACAAGGTCACCTGGCTCAAAGGCCATGCTGCTTTTGAAGACGCACACACCGTTACTGTCGCAGGTGAGACAATCACGGCCAAGGATATCGTCATCGCCACCGGATCCAGCGTCACTCCGCTGCCCGGCGTTACAGTTGACAACGCAGCCAAGCGCATCGTTGACAGCACCGGCGCGCTCGACCTTGACCAGGTGCCCGAACATCTTGTGGTGATCGGTGGCGGGGTCATCGGCCTCGAACTTGGCTCAGTTTGGCGCCGCTTGGGGGCCAAGGTCACCGTGGTCGAATATCTCGATCAATTGCTGGCCGGTATGGATGGCGATGTGCGCAAGGAAGCGGGCAAGGTCTTCAAGAAGCAGGGCATGAACCTGTTGCTGGGCCACAAGGTGACCAGTGCCAAGAACGAAGGTAACACGGTGACGCTCACCATCGAAAAGGCGTCGGGCGGCGATGCACAGACCATCGAGGCGAGCCATGTGCTGGTATCGATTGGCCGGCGTCCCAACACCGAAGGCCTTCATCTCGACAAGGCCGGTCTTGCCGTCAATAATCGCGGCCAGATCGCAATCGATAAGGATTTCCGCACGGATGTGCCGGGCA
Source organism: Erythrobacter sp. 'gip.4 top 5' (assembly GCF_056495765.1). Lineage (NCBI taxonomy): Bacteria > Pseudomonadati > Pseudomonadota > Alphaproteobacteria > Sphingomonadales > Erythrobacteraceae > Erythrobacter > Erythrobacter sp. 'gip.4 top 5'. The sequence goes on from NZ_CP200270.1 coordinate 2,461,334, forward strand.
TCTGGGCCATCGGCGACGTCGTTGACGGGCCGATGCTCGCCCACAAGGCGATGGACGAAGGGCACGCCGTGGCGGAAAACATCGCCGGGCACACCGGCATTGTGAACCGCGATGTCATCCCCAATGTCGTCTACACCGCGCCCGAAATCGCCGGCGTCGGCATCACCGAGGAACAGGCCAAGGAACGCGGGATCGCAATCAAATCGGGCAAGTTCCCGATGACCGCCAACAGCCGTGCCAAGGCCAACCGCGAAACCGATGGCTTCGTGAAAGTCATTGCCGATGCCGAAACCGATCGTGTGCTTGGTGTGTGGATGATTTGTACTGGCGCTGGCGATATGATTGCGCAGGCGGTGCAGGCTATGGAATTTGGCGGCACGTCTGAGGATATTGCGCTGACTTCGCACGCCCACCCGACCTATGCTGAAGCCTTCAAGGAGGCAGCCACGGCGGTGACGGGCAAACCGATCCACATGTAAGCGCGGGAGGAACGTAGGCGAAATGAGGGCAAGGCTGTTTCAGGGTTTTGCCTTCATGCTCGCCCCAGTGTTGGCTTTAGTGCTGGCGGGGTGTGGTGATACGGCCGAGATGGCCAGCACGGCACCTCCGCGTGGCACCGACCCCATCGTCTTTCCCAAGCAGCCTTCGAACATCGCCGTCGATCTGCAGGTTGATCTGGCGCAGCTTGAACGCGCGCTCGAACGCGAATTGCCGGATGAATTGTGGACGATCGACCGGCCTGGGAGCGAATGCGTCGCATCTCAGGACGTTGATCTGGCGCTGTTCAAGATCAAGTCGCCAAAAATCGAGTGCCGTATCACCGGCAGGGTTACACGCGGCAAGATCCGGCTGAGCGGCAGTGGGCAAGCGTTGACGGTGACCTTGCCCGTCTCCGGTACGCTGGCGGCGCGCGATGTGGCGGGGGTGTTCAAGGGCCAGACCGGCACCGGCTCTGCCGAGGTGACATTGGGGCTGCGGCTCGATCTGACGCGGGACTGGCGGCTCGCTAGCGACACCAGCCTCGATTACCGCTGGACCCGCGAGCCGGGCGTCGATTTCCTTGGCCAGCGCATCACCTTCACCAGCCAAGCCGACCGTGAGCTCCGCCCGGTCAAGCGCGATGTGGAGCGCATTGTCGCGCGCGAACTTGCCCGTCTGCCGGTGAAGGCCACCGCCGAGGATGGCTGGCGCGACGCGCATGATGTGTTCTCGCTCAACCGCGAAGATCCCGCTGTGTGGGGTCGCCTCACGCCGCAGCAATTCCGGTTCGGCGGCTATGCGGTGAAAGGCCGAACGCTGACGCTGCGGCTCGGGCTGGATGCACTGTTTGAAAGCTTCGTCGGGATCGAACCCGATGTCGTCAAAGCCGGTCCGCTGCCGCCGCTGGCGCGGCGCGATCAGCAACAGAACCGTTCGATCCTGCATATCCCGGTGGTTGCCAATTACGCCGTTCTCGAACCCGTCATCGCCAAGGCTTTGTCGAAGCGATCGCAGCGCCCCTTTGCAATCGAGGATTATGGCAAGGTCACCGCGCGCTTTGCCAACATCACCGTCTATGGCACCGGCGAGGGGCGCATCGCGATCGGCGGCGAGTTTGCCGCTACCTCGGACTTGTCCTTGGTGCAGGCAGCCAAAGGCACGATCTGGCTGACCGCCCGCCCCGTCAACGCGCCGGGTTCACGCGCCCTGCGGCTTGTGGACATCGCAATCGCCGGGGATACGGACATCGTGGGCGAAGATTTTCTGTTCGCGCTTGCCAATTCGCCTGAGTTTCAAGGCGTAATCACTGAAGCGCTGGCGCAAAACTTTGAAGATGATTTTGCGGATCTGCGGGCCAAGATCGACCGCGCATTGGCGGCGCGCAAGGGCAAGCTCACAGATTACAGCATCACCATAGATCAGGTGGAAACCGGGACGATCACCGCGCATGGGCAAGGCCTTTACCTGCCGGTAGATGTCACCGCGCAGATCAACGCGAAACTGCGCCGCCTGAATTGAACAGCTAACTTGTCCGCTGGGCTTTTGCCGTGCCCCGCAAGTCGATAAGGCTTGTGGCAAATAAAAAGGGGGGCGCACGAATGACTTTTCCGAAACTGACCGACAAAGCCGGGGTGCTGGAAACCGCATTACGGATCCGCACGCGCAAGCTCAGTGTGACCGAAGCGGTCGATGCGGCTATTACGCGCGCAGGGCGGCTCGATGGCGAGATTGACGCGCTCGCCGTCCCTGACTTTGAGCGCGCCTGCGAAACCGCCAAGGCGATGGACAAGGCGCCTCGGCCGTTGAACCAGCCCCTGTTCGGCGTGCCGATGACGATCAAGGAAAGCTTCGATGTCGCGGGCCTGCCGACGACCTTCGGCCATGCACGCTTCAAGGATCAATGCGCCCCGCACGATGCGGCGCTGGTGCGAAGGCTCAAGGCGGCGGGCGCGGTCATCATCGGCAAGACCAACGTGCCGGTCGATCTCACCGATTGGCAGAGCTTCAACCCGGTCTATGGCCGCACGTCGAACCCGCATGACACCACCCGTTCCCCCGGCGGCTCGTCCGGCGGAAGTGCCGCCGCTGTGGCGAGCGGTATCGTTCCGGGCGAATATGGCACCGACATTGGCGGATCGGTGCGTGTTCCGGCCCATTTCTGCGGGATATGGGGCCACAAGACAACCTGGGGCCTCGTACCCAAGCATGGCCATGATTTCCCGGCAGAGTCGCGCGAGCCGGGCTTCATCGCTGCGCATGACAGTCCGCTCTCGATCGCAGGCCCCTTGGCGCGCAACGCGCCCGACCTTGCCGTGCTGACCGAAGTGAGCGCCGAGGTTGCGCTGCGCCGTCGCCCAAAGCCCTTGCGCGAGTACCGCCTGCTGGCGATCACCGCGCTTCCGGGCGCTCCAGTCGATGCCAGCGTCATGGAACCCACCGAAGCCGCAATCGAGACACTGGCGCGCGCCGGCGTGCGGATTGACCGGACAAGCGATCTGCTGCCCAATCAAGCGCACTATCATCGCCAATACCTCAAGATGATGAACGTGGTGATGGCGCGCGGCGCCCCTGCGCCGGACGGCAAGCAGGCGAGCGCGGCTGACTGGTTCGACCTGCTCGACGCGCAGGCCGCGTGCATCGACCAGTGGCAGATCGTGTTCCAGACCTATGATTTCATCATTGCCCCGCCCGCGCCGGTGCTGGCGGTTCCGCACAGCGACCAGGCGGTGTTCCGTGGCACCCTGATGATCAACGGCAGGGCGGAGCCGGGCGGCAATGCGCTGGCCTGGGCCGGCCTTGCGACTTTCCCGAACCTGCCTGCAACCGTTCTGCCGATCGGCAGCGGCACGTATCTTGGCAGCGAACTTCCCTGCGGTATGCAGGTCATCGGTCCGCGCTGGAGCGATCTGGATTGCATCGCAGCCGCCGAAGCCATCGGGAATATCTTGCACCGCTAGGCGGCCTTGGTCATGGGCGAGGCATGACGACGATCACGATGTGCTCCCTTGCCAAGTGGCATATCTGGCTCGGCTGGCTGGTCGGTGTGCCGATCGTGATGTGGCTGGTAACCGGCCTGTTGATGGTTGCGCGCCCGATCGACGAAGTGCGCGGGGAGCATCTCCGGCAAAACCGCCCGGCACCTGCGCTGGTGCTTCCCGGTAGCGATCTGGCTCGCCCCGATGCGCAGCTTTCCGAAATGCGGGTGCAGATGCAAGGCGGCCGTGCAGTCGCTATCCTGACAGCGCTCGATGGCAGTGTCCGGCGGGTTGATTTCGCGAGCGGCGCGAGCCTCGCCCCGCTCGATGCCGCCGCTGCGCGCGCGTTGGTGGCGCAAGACATCATCGGCGGCGATGCGGTGGCGCGCGTCACGCTGTTCCCGGCCGACCGCAGCCCCCTCGATTTTCGCCGCCCGCTTGCCGTGTGGCAGGTCGCGCTGGCCGATGGCACCAATGTCTATGTCGGCCGGGATACCGGCGCAATCGAAGCCGTACGCACGCGCTGGTGGCGCGCTTTTGATCTGGCATGGGGTCTGCACATCATGGATCTGTCCGAGCGTGAGGATACCAGCCACCCGATTCTGATTATATTCGCCGCCGTGTCACTCACAGGTGCAATGATGGGATGCGTGCTGATGTTCCGGCGGCGCCGTGCGCGCAATACGATCCGGCAGGCGCCATGACACCGACTGTCCTCACCCCGATCCTCGACTGGCTCGATCTGGCCGGGATTGCGCTGTTTGCCCTGTCCGGCGCGGTGCTGGCGGCGCGGCTCAAGCAGACCTTTGTCACCATGGCGTTCTTTGCGCTGGTGACGGGCGTTGGCGGAGGCACCGTGCGCGATCTTCTGATACGTGCCCCGGTGTTCTGGATCGACGATCCTTCGGTCGCCGCGGTGTGCCTTGCCACCGCGCTCATCGCCTGGTTCACACCGGTCCGGTGGTGGGACGGCAAAAGCATGGCCTATGCCGATGGCGCAGGCCTGGCGGCCTATGCCGCGATCGGCAGCGCCAAAGCGCTCGCCTATGGCATTCCGCCGATCCCGGCGGCGCTGATGGGCGTTATTACAGGCTGTGTGGGCGGCATCATCCGCGATGTGGTCGCGGGCCGCCCGTCGATCATCATGAGTCCCGAACTCTACGTCACACCCGCCGCGCTGACAGCTGTGCTGACCGTCGCGGGAATGTCGGTCGCACAAATGCTGGGGATCAGTAACCAATGGGCCTGGGCACTAGGCTTCGTGTGCGGCTTTGCCCTGCGATCAGCCGCGATCCGCTGGGAATGGGGCCTGCCGAGCTATGGTGACAAGGAGGGAGCCTAGGCCCCCTCCCCGCCTTATGCCTTAGATCGCGTCATCGATGGTATCGGGGATGACTTCACCCGGAAGCGGTCCGCCGGGATAGGCCGGCATCGCCGCCGTGTTTGCAGGAGTGGCTGCATTCACGGCCGAGGTCGTGGCTCGGACCGAACGCGCGCCGGTCGGGACCGAAGCCTCCTGCACTGCAATGTCAGGGCGCACCGTTCCGCCCACAGCGGCGCGCGCGCTGGTGTAACGCTGGTCATCCCACTGGGCATCATCGGGTGATCCGGAGCTGCGCAAAGGCGCTGACGAATAGCCGATATCACCAAGGCCGCTTCCGTAATCAATCCCATCGATGGTCCCATTGTTGCCAATGCGGCACTGGAACGACGAGCCATTGAACAGCACACCGCTGACCAGCCAGCCGGCGCCCGTGCGCTCAACATTCTCGACCGTGTCGACGCGCACATCACGCTCGATCCGATCAAGGCACTGGCTGACGGCATTATCGAGGCCCGATGCGCCGGTGCCGCGCGTGGCGGTGCCCGGCCGGTCCACGCGCCTGTCATCATAACGGCGATCATCATAGCGGCGATCATCGTAACGGGGACGATCATTGCGCCATTCGCGGTCGCGCACGTCGCGATCAATAATCACAACATCACGGTCACGCACGCGGCGATTTTTCGAATTGACGATGGCCGCCACGCCGCCAAGGATTGCAGCACCGATCAACACGTCGCCCGCGCCAACCCGGTTGCGCCGATATCCGCGAAAGCCGCCAAATCCGCAATTCCAGCGACACCTGCGCCAATCGGCGGTTTCGCTGCCGGGATTATAACGGCTGAAATCGAAGGCTGACACGGGTTCCAGCGCAAGCGATGGTTGCAGCGAAATGGGTGCCGCCGCCGCGGGGGCGGCAAGCATGGTGGTGCCGGCAAGCGCACCGGCCATAGCCAGAATGCGGAATTTCAGAGCCATGTCTGCTCTCTCCTGTTGTTGAATGAGCGGCCACCAATCGCCCTGATGGTTGCAAGATTAACCGAGGCAGTCTTGCGCCATGCTGAACCGCGCCGACCAGGCAAAGCCGCCCCGCGCTCTTTCAAAAGGAGGCGGGGCGGCGACGCGTGCGGTGCCATGAAGAATGAGGGCCACATCGTTATCGGGTCAGCGCAATCCGCGCACACCGCTAAAGTCGATCCGCGGTGCACCGCGACCATCGAGGCGGCAGGTGAAGTTGCCGCGATCATTGCGGGTGTTCCAACCTCCGCCAACATCAATCCGGCCCTTGACGCGGTACCCATTGCGGGTCCGGTCAACATCGCGGATGTCGATCACGTCAGCATAGCGGTAGCCGCCAAAACGCCGCGCCTGATTTTCGGCTGCGCGAACGCAGCGGTCCACCGCCGTGCGCGGATTGACAGCAAAGCCGCCACGATCAAACCGATCACCGCGAAAATTGCGATCATTGTAGGCATACCGGCGATCATTGCGGTTGCCATCAAACGCACCAGCCAGCGCAGCGATACCGCCGATTACGACAGCGCCTGCGATGATCTCGCCGGCACCAATACCGTCGCGGTCGCGATCACGCCCCTGTGCGTGGGCCGGGGTCATAGAAGCAGCCGTCAGCGCCGTCGCCGCGACCGCGCCCAGAACAAGCCGGGCCGATTTGCCGGAGGCCAGCCGGTTGGTCATGGTGGTCATCAGATCTATCCTCGTCTGGCACCGCGCGCTTGATTGCGGGTGGTGGCAAGGATCTTTTGCACGATTCGGGGTGTGACGAAGCTGAATCGCTTTGACAGGATTTGTTAATTCAAAATACCATTAGGATGAACGGAATCGGGCAAAAAGCCATCCTTTGCGTCGTGCGCTATCAGCTCACTCCGGCAGAAGTGCTGCCAGAACATCACGCGTAAACGCTGCGATATCGAAGCGGGAACCCACCGGATCCTCCCCCCGCCGCACGATCACTACCTGCTTGGATGGGACGATCACGACATACTGGCCGCGATTGCCGAAGGCGGCGATGGTGTCGGGCGGTACGCCCTCGGACCTGTTCATCAACCAGAACCCTGCGCCATAGCCAAACGGTCCTTCAGGCTGCGGGCCACTGGGCGACGAAACATATTGCACCCAGCCTTCTGGGAGGATGCGGGTGCCATCGGGCAAATTACCATCGTTGAGATAAAGCTGGCCGAACCGGGCCAGATCCCGCGCGGTGGTCCAGACCTGACTCGACAGGATATAGCTGCCGCGCCAATCGATCTCGGCAACAGTATGGGTCATTCCCGCGTCGGCAAAGAACGCCGCAGGGGGATGAGCCTCGAAGGTCCCCGCAATCGCAGCGATAGCAGCCAGCGTGTCATTATTGGCATAGCGATAGGTTGTTCCGGGCTTGTCGAGCATCGGCCAATCCAGCGCAACCTCCCTGACACTCGCTCCGCCCCAATAAAGCGGATCGGTTCGGTTGCCGGGGGTGTCGGAATAGCGTCCCGATGTCATGCGCAGCAGATGATCGACCGTGATCGCCCGGCGCGGATCGCCTTCGCTATAGCCGAGGCCTGCCGACGCACCGGTGTCGATCTCGCCCCGGTGCACAGCCGCGCCCACCAAGGTTGCGGCAATGCTCTTGGCAACCGACCAGGTTCGCTGCGGCGTCGCCGGGCCGAAGCCATCGACATACGCCTCACCAACGACCTTGCCTGTCTTCTGGATCACAACGGCCGTGGTGCGGCTCCCTTCACCGTATCGACCTGACATTGCCGAGCCGAAAGCGCCTTGAAGCGCCGCAGGAGCCATGCGGATGCCGGGCATGTTCATACGGCGGTTGGCAGGCGGGTTGGCCGGGCGCCCATAAAACGACGATGGCCCGCCGATGGGATTGAGCGCGCAACCGCGTTCCTCATCGAGATGAAGGGCAGAACGCGGTTCGCTCGCCGCGTCCCAGATGACGTTGACCCGATCGACCGTGCCATTGTCATGACGCAGGATTTCATGGTCGACCGAACCTATGATCGCATCAAGCGGCGGCTGAATGCCGGCAAGCTCCCAGACGCCCACGCTCTCAGGTGTTCGGCTGGCACCGTTGGCCTCCGCATGAGCGATCGCGCTACACAACATCAACGCCTTGTAACCCGCCGCCAAAGCGCGATCATAGCGAGCATCAAGATGTTCCTGCTGGCTTTGCGCTGCAACAGGAACGGCGAGAAGCAGCGTCGCTGCTGCGAAAGCGGTGCGGATCATGCCGCGCAGCCTACCCGCCCTCTTCCAAAAGGAAAGCGCCCAAAAGAAAAGGGCCGCCGGATTGCTCCGCGCGGCCCTTGGTCGTGTGATCGGAAAACGCCTTACGCGTCTTCGTAATCTTCTTCCGACTGCACCGGGCCGCTGTCCTGGCCGCGCGCGTCTTCGTCACGGTCGACGAATTCGATAATGGCCATCTGCACCGCGTCACCGGCGCGCACGCCAGCACGCAGCACACGGGTGTAGCCACCTTCGCGGTCCGAGTAACGCTCAGCCAGAACTTCAAACAGCTTCTTCAGCTGCGCTTCGTCACCCAAACGGCTCATGGCGAGACGACGGTTCGAAAGCCCGCCGCGCTTTGCCAGCGTAATCAGCTTTTCGATGTAGGGACGCAGTTCCTTGGCCTTGGGCAAGGTGGTCTTGATCTGCTCGTGCTTGATCAACGCAGCCGCCATGTTGCGGAACAGGGCGTTGCGATGACCGGTCTTGCGGCCAAGCTTGCGGCCCGAAATACCGTGACGCATATTCATTACTCCGTTCGTAAAGGGCCCGTGTGAGGTAGCCCAGTGCCGGTGGCCGTTGCAGGCCGCCACCTTCGCCCGATAGCCAGGCCCCCGCTTCCACGGGGGCCAAGCGAATTAGCCCAGCAGTTCTTGTTCGAGCTTCTTGGCCATTTCTTCGATATTCTCAGGCGGCCAGCCCGGAATGTCCATGCCGAGGCGCAGGCCCATGCTGGAGAGCACTTCCTTGATCTCGTTGAGCGACTTGCGGCCGAAGTTCGGCGTGCGCAGCATCTCGGCTTCGGTCTTCTGAACCAGATCACCGATATAGATGATGTTGTCGTTCTTGAGGCAGTTGGCCGAACGCACCGACAGTTCCAGCTCGTCAACCTTCTTGAGGAGGTAACGGTTAAGCTGGTTGGCGTCGCTTTCTTCCGGCTGCACCGCATGGCCGATCATCTGGCCAACAGGCTGCGGAATACTGTCTTCAAAGTGGACAAACAGCGTCAGCTGGTCCTGAAGGATGCGTGCGGCATAAGCCACGGCGTCTTCGGGGGTGACGGTGCCGTCGGTTTCAACCGTCAGCGAAAGCTTGTCGTAATCGAGTTCCTGCCCAACGCGGGCGTTCTCGACCTTATAGCTGACCTGCCGGACCGGAGAGTAGAGCGAATCGACCGGGATCAGACCGATCGGCGCATCGGCCGGACGGTTCTGCACGGCCGGCGCATAGCCCTTGCCCGTATCAGCGGTCAGCTCCATGTTGAGCGTCGCACCTTCGTCGAGCTGGCAGATCACGAGATCCTTGTTCATGATCTCGATATCGCCGGTAACGGCAATGTCACCGGCCTTGACGGCGCCCGGCCCGGTGGCCGAAAGCTGCAAACGCTTGGGGCCTTCGCCTTCCATGCGCAACGCGATCTGCTTGACGTTGAGGACAATGTCAGTGACGTCTTCGCGCACGCCAGCAAGGCTCGAAAATTCATGAAGCACGTTTTCGATCTTGATCGAGGTGATCGCCGCGCCCTGAAGGCTCGACAACAGGACCCGGCGCAGCGCATTGCCGAGCGTCAGGCCGAAACCACGCTCAAGCGGCTCGGCAACAAACGTTACCTTGCGCTGACGATCGCCGCCGTCCTTGATTTCGAGGGTGTTGGGTTTCTTGAGTTCCTGCCAGTTCTTGGTGTTGACGGACATGGATTTCCCCTAATGCGCCTGGTAGGCGGTTCAAACTTGGGTGGGCCGGATCAGCATCGCATAAGACACGGCGCCCGACCCGATCGGGTGGCGGTAGCGCTTTGCGCCCCCGCCATCCCGGCGAATCAGACGCGACGACGCTTTGACGGACGGACGCCGTTGTGCGGGATCGGCGTAACATCACGGATTGAAGTGATGTTGAAACCCACAGCCGCAAGACCGCGAAGCGCGCTTTCGCGACCCGAGCCCGGGCCCTTCACTTCGACTTCGAGCGTCCGGACGCCGTGTTCGGCCGCCTTCTTGCCCGCATCATCGGCAGCAACCTGAGCTGCGTAGGGAGTCGATTTGCGGCTCCCCTTGAAGCCCATCGTGCCGGCGCTGGACCAGCTGATCGAATTGCCCTGCGCGTCGGTGATGGTGATCATGGTGTTGTTGAAGCTGGCGTTGATGTGCGCAACACCGCTGCTGATATTCTTCTTGTCACGGCGCCGAATACGGCCTGGTTCGCGTGCCATCGTTAATAGTCCTCTAGATCGTCAGAAGGAAAAAGCCTGCCAGGGGGAGACCCTGCGCCTGCTTACTTCTTCTTGCCCGCGATGGGCTTCGCCTTGCCCTTGCGGGTACGGGCATTGGTGTGCGTGCGCTGGCCGCGGACCGGAAGGCCCGAACGGTGACGCAAGCCGCGATAGGCGCGCAGATCCATCAGACGCTTGATGTTCATCGCAGTGCCGCGACGAAGATCGCCTTCCACGGTGAAATCGGCATCGATGGTTTCGCGGATCCGCAGAACTTCCTCGTCGGAAAGGTCCTGCACACGCGAAGAATGCGCAATGCCCAGCTTGTCAGCGATCTGGACGGCGGTGGTACGACCAATACCGTGAATATAGGTCAGCGCGATAATCACGCGCTTGTTGGTGGGGATATTTACCCCGGCAATACGAGCCACTTATTTCTCCATGCTCCACAGGGATAACAGACGATTACCGCCCGCCCCTATCTCAACGCTCAAATCATTTTCATGTCGGGTGATATGGTCCCCCACACGATGATGGGATCACAAACACCAAAAAGTCCGGTCGGCACGCGCAGCGGCGTGACCTGCCGAACTTTCTTCGAACATGTCGAATGAACCGCGCGCTTAGAATGATTCGCGTGGGGCGTCAACCGCCAGCGTTGACGCAGCGTCAAGTCCATGTAGTTCAGCCTCGCGCTGTTGGCTTCTGCCACCATGCAATGCGTCACCAACGCCGTATCATCAGATTGAGCCCGGCGGCTTGTCAGAGAAACCACTGAAGGTATCCTCGATCGAAGGGGTTTTGAGCGCCGGTTTCGCCTCTGTTTTCGGCGATGCAGAGGGCGACACCTTCGGCGCAGGCACAGATGATGGGTTGGCCTGATCTGGCGCTGATGCACCCGTACCGGGCGTTGCAGATGGCGCGACCACAGACTTTGATGCTGGCACCACGATCAAGGGCTTGGCCAATGCGGCGATCTGCTGGCTCATCACGCCATCAACCGCCTTGGATATGGCCGGCACTTCATACCGCATGGCGCCGCCCACATTATATTCCCACACGATCCGCGTGCCTGCGTCGACTTTGGTGAGCACAATCGTCAACACGCCCATGACCGGTTCGCTTTGAAGTGGGCCGAGGCCGCCGACCATTCGAAGCGCTTGTTCGGGATAGGCTTGCACCACGCGCATATGCTCGACACTGCCTTCGAGCGTAAATCGGCCCGGTTCATCCACTTCAGGAATCGTTTCGCAAAAGCATCCGCCGGCTTGTGGGACGAGAGAGAGGTTCTTTGCCTCACCCGACCACGTATGCTCGGCCCGCCACCATCCTGACGGAGAGATCAACGCGAGCCAGACTTGCTTGGGGGTGGCTTCAACCACAATCTCATGGCGCGAGACAAAGCTGTTATCCGTAGCCCGAGCCACCTCAGCGACCGCCGGTGTGCTGATCGAAAGCGCTCCGAACAAAGCGGCGATTGCCTTCATGGGTGAAGTACGCTTGATCGTGCCAACCTTGCCACGACCACCATGCAAGACCGGAACCCGTGGCGGCATGAGATTAATCAAGCGCGCCTCAGCTTTCGAGAATTGCGTCGATCTGGCCGGCAACCGTATCGATCGCTGCCATGCCATCGATCCGGGTCACAATTCCACGCGCATCATAGCCAGGAAGGATCGGCGCAGTCTTTGCCCGATATTCCTGCATCCGCATCCGGACCGTCTCTTCATTGTCGTCAGGCCGGCGCTTGAATTCGGTACTACCGCAGGCGTCGCACACGTTCGGTTGCTTGGGCGGATTGGCCGTATCGTGATACAACGCACCGCAATTGCCACAGGAAAAACGCCCTGTGATCCGCTCGACCAGCGCGTCTTCGTTGACCTCGAGCTCAATGACATGATCAAGCACCCGTCCGTTGCGCGCCAGGATGGCGTCGAGCGCATCGGCCTGCGCGGCCGTGCGCGGATACCCATCGAAGATCGCGCCTGTCTCCGGCGCCATTTCGGCAAGCTCTGCATCGATCAAATCGGAAACGATCGCATCCGATACAAGCTCACCGCGTTCCATTACTTCCTTCGCGCGCAGACCCACAGGCGTGCCCGCCTTGACCGCAGCGCGGAGCATATCGCCCGTAGACAGCTGACGCATCCCGCGCCGTTCCACCAGCGTTGCGCTTTGCGTTCCCTTGCCCGCACCTGGCGGGCCAAGAAGAATGATGTTCACGAACCGTCCCCCATATCGCTACGGGTCTTCGCCCGGCGGATTTGTTAAGGCTAGTGGGTTCAACCAAGCAGACACTTGCGTCAAGCCGACTATTGTCGAAATTCAGCGCGTCCGCCCTTTGAGCTTCGCCTTCTTGATGAGATCGCCATACTGAAGCGCGAGCAGATGCGACTGGATCTGACTGATCGTATCGACCGTCACGTTTACGACAATCAGCAGGCTCGTTCCACCAAGGAACAGCGGAATGCCAGTCTGCGCAATCATGTATTCCGGCACCACGCAGACCACCGTGAGGTAGAGCGCGCCAACCACCGTGATGCGCGTCAGCACATATTCGAGGTAATCCGCCGTCCGCTTGCCCGGACGAATGCCGGGAATTGACCCGCCATTTTTCTTCAGATTGTCGGCCGTCTCTTCAGGATTGAACACGACCGCGGTGTAGAAGAAGCAGAAGAAAATGATCCCGATGGCATAAAGCGCCATATAGAGCGGCTGACCATGGGCAAGGTACTGGTTCATGGCCTGCAAGACCGAATAGAACTGGCTGTCTGTCTGAACCGACGTTCCAGCAAACTGGGTGATCGTCAAGGGGAGCAACAGCAACGAGCTGGCGAAGATCGGAGGGATCACGCCCGCGGTGTTGATCTTAAGCGGCAAATAGGACCGTTCCGCCTGCATCATCCCGCGCTGCGTGGCGCGCTTGGGATATTGAATGGTCAAACGGCGCTGGGCGCGCTCCATGAAAGAGATCAGCAAGATCAGAACCGCGACCATCACCAGAAAAGCGATGATAACACCCGGATTGATCGAGCCAGTGCGCCCACCTTCAAACAGGTTGGACGCGAAACTGGGAAACTGCGCGACAATGCCGGCCATGATGATCAGCGAAATGCCATTGCCGATACCGCGACTGGTAATCTGCTCGCCAAGCCACAGCAGGAACATGGTTCCGCCGACCAGGTTGATCACCGCAACAATGCGGAACATCGGACCAGGATTTACCACAGCAGCAAGGCCACTTTGCGCGGCAAAGCTTTCGAGCCCCACAGCAATCGCATAGCCCTGTATCATGCACAAAAGCACAGTGCCGTAGCGGGTGTACTGGTTGAGCTTCTGCCGACCACTTGCGCCTTCCTTTTTCAGCGCAGAAAGCGTCGGATGAAGAGCGGACGCCATCTGCACCACAATCGAGGCCGTGATATAGGGCATCACGCCAAGCGCGATGAGGCTCATCCGTTCAAGGCTACCGCCCGAAAAGGCGTTGAACAGATCGAGGATTCCGCCCCGCGTCTGCTCATACAATTCGCTCAGGATAAGGGGGTTCACACCGGGCAACGGCACAAAGCTCAGAAAGCGGAAGACAACCAGCGCACCGATCGTGAACCAAATCCGCTGCTTGAGCTCGGTCGCCTTGGCAAAATTGCCAAGGTTCAAATTGCCCGCGATATTGTCGGCGCGTGAAGCCATGTTGTTTTGTCAGTCCTAGCTCTTGATCCGAAGCCCTTGGCCGAACATCGGCCATCCCGAACCTTCCAATGCGCGCCTTTGCTGCAACAGCTGGCCCTGCATAACAAGAGCCGCCCGGCGCACGAGAGCGTAAATAGGGAGCGCGGAGGCTCTTGTCGAACCCCCGCGCCTCACCTTTTGTCGATTACTTCGCGCGTGCGGCCTTGTTGGCATCACGGCGCGCAAGCTTCTTTTCGTGCTCAGGCGTCGGTGCAGGCGCAACCTCAACCTTGCCGCCGGCAGCTTCGACCGCGGCAATCGCGCCCTTGGTGGCGCCGGTCACGGCGAATGTCACCTTGGACGTGATCACGCCCTTGCCCAGCAGACGAACGCCGTCCTTGCCATCACGAACCAGACCAGCGGCCCGAAGTACATCTTCGGTAATGGTAGCATTGCCGTCGAGCTTTTCAGCATCGATGAACTTCTGGATCATGCCAATGTTTACTTCGGCATAATCCTTGGCAAACGGATTGTTGAAGCCGCGCTTTGGCAGACGCATGTGCAACGGCATCTGGCCGCCTTCAAAGCCCTTGATCGCAACACCGGAACGGGCCTTCTGACCCTTTTGGCCGCGGCCCGAAGTCTTGCCCTTGCCCGAGCCGATACCACGGCCGACCCGGGTGCGGACCTTACGGGCGCCCGCATTATCGCGGATGTCATTCAGTTTCATAGTGTGCACTCGCTTTCGCTTTTGTCGCGCTGACAGAAAGGAAGGCCCCGACGATGCGGGGCCTTGCCTGGATTGATTAGTCGACGACCTGCACCAGATGCGGGATCTTGGCAATCGCGCCACGCACCTCTGGGGTGTCTTGGCGCTCTACAACCTTGTGCATCTTGTTCAACCCAAGACCGATAAGGATCTTGCGCTGGCTTTCGGGACGACGGATCGGTGAACCGACCTGCTTGATCTTGATGGTAGCCATGATCGGTTACTCCACGATCGCAGCAGCGTCGGCTTCCGCCTCGGCTGCGTTCGATCCGCCACGACCAAGAAGGTCGGCAACCTTTTTGCCGCGACGCTGAGCAACCGACTTCGGTGAAGTCTGCTCAGACAAAGCGTCAAAGGTCGCACGGATCATGTTGTACGGGTTGGACGTGCCGACCGACTTGGTCACCACATCGGCAACGCCGAGGCTCTCGAAGACGGCACGCATCGGACCACCGGCGATGATACCGGTACCCGGAGGCGCCGTACGAAGCGTAACCTTGCCAGCGCCAAAGCGGCCATTGCCGTCATGGTGCAGCGTGCGTCCTTCCTTGAGCGAGACGCGGATCATCTTCTTGCGTGCAGCGGCGGTCGCCTTGGTGATGGCTTCAGGCACTTCGCGTGCCTTGCCATGGCCAAAGCCAACACGACCCTGACCATCGCCAACTACGACCAGCGCTGCAAAGCCAAAGCGCTTACCACCCTTGACCGTCTTGGACACGCGGTTGATGTGGACCAGCTTTTCGATGATGCCATCATCTTCTTCCTGCCGGCCACCGCGATTATTGTCACGACCACCGCGACCACGACCACGGTCGCCGCCGCCACCGCTATTGCCGCCACGGCCACGGCCACGACGGGCGTTGCCATCATCAGCCTGCGCGGGCGACTGGTTCTCAGCCGCTTCCGAGGGGGTGGTTGCCACCGCGGGCACCTCAACCTTGTTTTCGGTGTTTTCGTCAGCCATCATCAGAACTCCAGCCCGCCTTCGCGGGCGGCATCGGCCAGCGCCTTGACGCGGCCATGGAACAGGAAACCGCCACGATCGAACACAACCGTGGTCACGCCCGCTTTCTTGGCAGCATCAGCAATCAACTTGCCGACCTCAGCAGCAGCATCGACATTGGCACCGCTGGTCTTCACGCCCAAGGTCGACGCCGCGGCGACCGTGCGGCCGGCAGCGTCGTCGATGATCTGCGCGTAGATGTGACGGCCAGTGCGGTGCACCGACAGACGAGGCTTGCCACCGGCCCGCGCACGCAGTGCTGTGCGAACCCGCTGACGGCGCCGTTCAAAAAGGGAAAGCTTTGCCATCTTATCTCTTCTTCCCTTCCTTGCGGAAGATATATTCGCCGCGATAGGCGATCCCCTTACCCTTGTACGGCTCGGGCTTGCGCCAGCGACGGATTTCAGCAGCAAACTGACCAACCGACTGCTTGTCCGTACCGGAGATCTCGATCGTGGTCTGATCCGGAGTCTTGACTTCAAGACCCTCGGGAACCGGAAGATCGACATCGTGGCTATAGCCAAGCTGCAACTTCAGATTGCGGCCTTGTGCGTTGGCACGGTATCCGACGCCCTTGATGACAAGAATCTTGGTGAAGCCGTCGGTGACGCCTTCAACGAGGTTCGAGACCAAAGTGCGCTGCATGCCCCAGAAGGCCCGCGCCTGGCGGCTGTCGTTGGCCGGCTTGACCGAAATCTCGCCCTCTTCAACCTTGTAGTCAATGAGATCCGAGAGGCCAAGATCGAGAGTGCCCTTGGGCCCCTTGACAGTCAGAAGACCATTATCAATGGTGGCAGTCACCCCGCCGGGGATGGCCACCGGCTTTTTGCCGATGCGGCTCATCAGAACACCTCCGCCAGCACTTCGCCACCGACGTTGTGGTTCCGCGCTTCGGCATCCGAAAGCACGCCACGCGGCGTCGAGACGATGGTGATGCCAAGGCCGTTGCGGATCGTCGGAAGTTCCTTGGAACCCGAATAGACGCGGCGGCCAGGCTTCGAAACACGAGCCACATGCTTGATCGCAGGTTCGCCTTCGAAATACTTCAGTTCGATCCGCAGTGCCGGGTGCTTGCCCGAATTGTCCTCAGTGTAGCCACGAATGTAGCCTTCACGCTGGAGCACTTCGAGCACGCTTGCACGAAGATTGCTCGCGGGCGTGAGCACGGAGTCCTTCTTGGCGCGCTGGCCGTTGCGGATACGGGTGAGCATGTCACCCAAGGGATCGGTCAATGCCATTGTTCAGTCCTCACCAGCTCGACTTGGTCAGGCCGGGAATCATCCCGCTGTTACCAAGCTGGCGCAGTTCGATACGGTTAATGCCGAACTTGCGGTAATAGCCGCGCGGGCGGCCGGTGGTGGCGCAACGATTGCGGACCCGGGTCGGGTTCGCGTTGCGCGGAAGCTCTGCCATCTTGAGGCGCGCAACGAGACGTTCCGTCTCATCGAGCGATTCATCGGCTGCAATCGCCTTCAGCTTCTCGTACTTCGCAGCGTACTGCTTGACGAGCTTCTTGCGACGCTCATTCTTATTAATGGAACTCAGTTTCGCCATGGACTTAAGCTCTCTTGCCTCGTGTCTCTAGGGGGAAGCGGCTCACGCCGCTTCTTTCTGCTCGGTCTTGTTTGCGCTCGGGGCTTCACCCTGGAAGGGGAAGCCGAACAGACGCAACAGTTCACGCGCCTCTTCGTCGGACTTCGCGCTGGTGGTGACGATGATGTCCATCCCACGCACCTTGTCGATCTTGTCGTAGCTGATTTCGGGGAACACGATCTGTTCCTTCAGCCCCATCGCGTAATTGCCACGGCCATCAAACGACTTGGCGTTCAGGCCGCGAAAGTCACGGATGCGTGGCATCGCAACAGTCACCAGACGATCAAGGAACTCGTACATGCGTTCACGGCGCAAGGTAACCTTGCAACCGATCGGCATGCCTTCACGCAGCTTGAACTGCGCGATCGACTTCTTGGCGATCGTGATGACCGGCTTCTGACCAGCAATCAGCGCCATTTCCTCAGCGGCGGTCTGGACCTTTTTCTTGTCCTGGCTCGCTTCGCCAACGCCCATGTTGAGCGTGATCTTCTCGATCTTGGGAACTTCGAGACGGTTCTTGTAGCCAAACTTCTCGGTCATCGCTTTCACGATTTCCTCGTCATACTTGGCCTTCATCCGGGCGGTGTAATCAGCCATCGATGGTCTCCCCACTCTTCACGGCGACACGCACTTTCTTGCCGTCCTTCATTTCGAAACGGACGCGCGTGGCCTTGCCGGACTTGGGATCAGCAAGGGCAACCTTCGAGATATGCATCGGAGCCGGGAACCGGTCGATACCACCTTGCGGGTTGGCCTGGCTGGGCTTGCGGTGACGGACGGCGATATTCACGCCTTCGACAACAACCTTGCCGTCCTTGGGCATGACCTGAGCGACCGTACCGGTGCGCCCCTTGTCCTTGCCCGACAGCACGACAACGCTGTCACCCTTCTTGATTCTTGCCGACGCCATTACAGCACCTCCGGAGCGAGCGAGATGATCTTCATGAAACCACGCGAACGCAGCTCGCGGACCACCGGGCCAAAGATACGGGTGCCAATCGGCTCCTCGTTCTTGTTGACCAGCACGGCAGCATTGCTGTCGAACCGGATCACGGTCCCGTCGGGACGGCGAACGTCCTTGCGGGTGCGGACGATCACAGCGCGATGGACATCGCCCTTCTTGACCTTCGCGCGCGGCTGCGCCTCCTTGATGGAGACGACGATCACATCGCCAACGCCCGCGGTACGACGCTTAGAGCCACCCAGCACTTTAATGCACTGGACGCGCTTTGCGCCGCTATTGTCCGCGACGTCGAGATTGGACTGCATCTGGATCATTGATCCGATTCCTTCTCATTGGCTTTCCGGGACGCCCGATCCGACCGGGGCCCGGGAGTTCCGTTTACGTCAGTTGCTCAGTTACCCGCGGCTGCAACGTCCAGATCGGCTTCCACCGCCTGAACGCCACCTGCCACAACCCGGTCCTTGACGATCCAGGTCTTGGTCTTGGACATCGGACGGGTCTCTTCGATCCGCACGACATCACCCACGGTGAATTCGTTCTGCTCATCGTGCGCATGATACTTCTTCGAACGCCGGATGATCTTCCCGTACAACGGGTGCTTCACCTTGCGTTCGACCAACACGGTCACGGTCTTGTCTGTCTTGTCGGAGGTCACAGTCCCGACGAGGATGCGCTTGGGCATTGTGTTACTCCTTACGCTTTAGCGGCGGCGGTTTTGGCCGCACGCGCGTTTTGCAGCGTTTTGATCTGCGCGATGGTCCGGCGCACCTGACGGATGCGCGAGGGAGCCTCGAGCTGGTTGGTCGCAGCCTGAAACCGCAGATTGTACTGTTCGCGCTTGAGCTCGGTAAGCTCGGCGGTCAGCTGATCATCGGTCTTGGTGCTAAGGTCCGCAAAGTCGGCCATTATTCGCCTCCCAGATGGCTGGTGTCACCCATACGGGCAACAACCTTGGTCTTGATCGGCAGCTTCATGGCTGCACGCTCGAACGCCTCAGCGGCCAGGGGCCCTGCAACGCCGTCGAGTTCAAACAGGATCCTACCCGGCTTCACGCGTGCAGCCCAGTATTCCACGGAACCCTTGCCCTTACCCTGACGGACTTCGGCAGGCTTCTTGGTCACGGGCACATCGGGGAAGATGCGGATCCACAGGCGACCCTGACGCTTGATGTGCCGCGTGATGGCACGACGTGCCGCTTCGATCTGGCGCGCGGTGATCCGCTCGGGTTCCAGCGCCTTCAGGCCGTAAGAACCGAAGTTCAAGGTGGTGCCACCCTTGGCCTCACCCTTGATCCGCCCCTTGAACTGCTTGCGGAACTTGTGCTTTTTTGGTTGCAACATGGTCTGTTACCTCTAGCGAGCCGGCCGGACGCCGGAAGTCTGCGCTTCCATCATCAGGCGGTCCTGTGCGGTCGGATCATGGGCGAGGATCTCACCCTTGAAGATCCAGACCTTGATCCCGATGATCCCGTAGGCGGTCAGCGCCTCGCAATCGGCGTAGTCGATGTTCGCACGCAGCGTGTGAGCCGGCACGCGACCTTCGCGATAGGACTCAACGCGTGCGATTTCCGCACCGCCAAGACGTCCGCCGCAGGTGATCTTGATGCCCTCTGCACCCAAACGAATAGCGGACTGCATTGCGCGCTTCATCGCCCGGCGGAACGCCACGCGGCGCACCAGCTGATCGGCAATGCCCTGCGCCACAAGCTTAGCATCGATTTCCGGCTTACGGATTTCAACGATGTTCAACTTCACGTCGCTCGGCGTCATCGTCGCAAGCTTCGAGCGCAGCTTTTCAATGTCTGCGCCCTTCTTGCCGATGATCACGCCAGGACGCGCCGCATAGATCGAAACGCGGCACAGCTTGGCCGGACGCTCGATCACCACCTTGGAAACTGCCGCCTGCGGCAGATTCTTCATGATGTACTTGCGGATCATCACGTCTTCTTTGAGCAGCTGCGCATAGTCACGCCCTTCGGCGTACCAGCGGCTGTCCCAGGTGCGGTTGATCTGCAGGCGCAGACCGATCGGATTGCTCTTCTGGCCCATCTTACGCCTCTTCTGCTTCGCGAACGACAATCCGAAGCCGGCTGAACGGCTTCAGGATCCGGGTCGACTTGCCGCGTCCACGGGTATGAAACCGCTTCATCGTCACCGACTTGCCGACCGAAGCTTCCGCCACGATCAAAGCATCAACGTCGAGGTTGTGGTTGTTCTCAGCGTTGGCGATCGCCGATGCGAGAACCTTGCTCGCATCGCGTGCCATCGCCCGCTTCGAGAAGGTGAGAATGTTCAACGCATCCTCCACCTTCTTGCCGCGGATCAGGGCTGCAACGAGGTTGAGCTTCTGTGCAGAACCACGGATCGTGGTGCCGACAGCCAGCGCCTCATTGTCGCCCACGCGGCGGGGTGCCCTTGCCTTGCTCATCAGCGCTTGCCCTTCTTGTCAGCAGCGTGACCGGGGAAGGTGCGCGTCGGCGCAAATTCACCAAGCTTGTGGCCGACCATTTCCTCAGAAACCGAAACGGGAATGAACTTGCGCCCATTATAAACATTGAAGGTCAGCCCAACGAACTGCGGCAGAATCGTCGAGCGACGCGACCAAGTTTTGATCGGCTTGGTATTGCTCGCCTCCTGCGCGGTCTCAGCCTTCTTCAACAGGCTCAGCTCGACAAACGGACCTTTCCAGACGGAACGTGCCATCGTCTTTTACCTCTTCTTCTTCGCGTGACGCGAACGGATGATCAATTTGTCCGTCTGCTTGTTATTGCGTGTGCGGGCACCCTTGGTCGGCTTGCCCCATGGAGTCACCGGATGGCGACCGCCCGAGGTCCGACCTTCACCACCACCATGCGGGTGATCGACCGGGTTCTTGGCAACACCGCGAGTCAGCGGACGAACGCCCATCCAACGCTTACGACCGGCCTTGGCAAAGTTCTGGTTGCCGTTGTCTGGGTTCGAAACGGCGCCCACTGTGCCCATGCAATCAGCTCGCAGGTAACGTTGCTCGCCCGAGTTCAGACGCACGATGACCATTGCGCGATCACGGCCCACGACCTGCACATAAGTGCCTGCCGAACGCGCGATCTGACCGCCCTTGCCCGGCTTCATTTCCACATTGTGGCAAATGGTGCCGACCGGCATCTGACCCAGCAACATCGCATTGCCCGGCTTGGTGTCGACTTTTTCGCCAGCGACAACCTGATCACCGACAGCAAGACGCTGGGGTGCAATGATATAGGTCTGCTCGCCATCTTCGTACTTCACCAAGGCGATGAAGGCCGTGCGGTTCGGGTCATATTCCAGACGCTCGACGGTAGCCGGCATGTCCCACTTACGACGCTTAAAGTCGATGAAGCGGTACTTCTGCTTGTGACCACCGGCAATGCCACGCGAGGTGACATGGCCCTTGTTGTTACGGCCACCGGTCTTGTGCTTACCTTCGGTAAGCGCCTTGACTGGCTTGCCCTTCCACAGAGCTGATTTGTCAACCAGGATCAAACCGCGACGCGCGGGACTGGTTGGCTTATAATTCTTGAGTGCCATTGTTCGTATCCTGTCCCTTGGCCTCAGATACCGCTGGTGATGTCGATCATTTCACCCTCAGCGAGGGTGACAATGGCCTTCTTCACATCGCAGCGCGTGTAGGGCTTGCCCTTCCAACGCTTGACCTTACCCTTCATGATCAGGGTGTTCACGGCGACGACCTTCTTATCGTAGATCGCCTCGATCGCTTCCTTGATCTGCGGCTTGGTGGCGGTGCCGGCAACCTTGAAGACCACGGCGTTGTGTTCCGACGCCAGCGTCGACTTTTCGGTGATGTGCGGTGCGATGATCACGCCGTAGTGACGCGCATCGACGGTTTGCTTTTTAGCCATTGAAACGCGCCTCCAGCTTTTCCACGGCGGCCTTGGTCAGCACCAGCGTGTCGTGGTTGAGGATGTCATACACGTTGGCGCCCATGGCCGGCATCACGTTGATGCCCGGAAGGTTTCCGGCAGCCTTCTTGAAGCCTGCGTCAACCTGCTCGCCGTCGATCACCAGCACCTTGCCCGAAAAACCGCCCTTGGCGAGCTGGCCCTTGAGGGTCTTGGTCTTGATTTCGGCAAGCTCAAGCGTGTCAACCACGACGAGCCCATCCTTGGCCTTGCTCGAAAGCGCCATTTTGAGGCCAAGTGCACGGATCTTCTTATTGAGCGATTGGTCGAAGTCACGCTTGCGCGCACCATGAGCCTTACCGCCACCGATGAAAATCGGGGCTGCGCGGTCACCGTGGCGAGCTGTACCGCCACCCTTCTGCTTGCCGAACTTCTTGCCGGTGCGGGCCACGTCCGAACGCTCACGCGTCGGGCGGGCGGTGCCACGGCGATTTTCGAGCTGCCAGGTTACAACCCGGTGCAGGATGTCAGCGCGCGGCTCAATGCCGAACACGTCATCCGAAAGTTCGATATCGCCCGAGGCCTTGCCCTCGATGTTCTGAACCTTAATCTTCATGGCTCAGCCTTCCTTGTTTTCTTCAGTGGCCGCAGCGTCGTTTTCAGCGCCTTCGGTCACCACGACATCTTCGGCAGCCGTTTCTGCAACCGAGGGGGTGCCATCGTCAGCCTTGAGAGCCTTCTTGTCGAGCACCGCACCGGGGAACGGCACGCCTTCGGGAAGCGGCAGCTTCACCGCGTCGCGAACGAGCAGCCAGCCATTCTTCGCACCGGGTACCGATCCCTTGACGAAGAGAAGCCCGCGTTCGGCGTCTGTACGAACGATTTCGAGGTTCTGCTGAGTGCGCTGACGATCGCCCATATGGCCGGCCATCTTCTTGCCCTTGAACACGCGGCCCGGATCCTGACGGTTACCCGTCGAACCGTGGGCACGGTGCGAGATCGAAACGCCGTGAGTGGCGCGCATACCGCCGAAGCCCCAGCGCTTCATGGCGCCGGCAAAGCCCTTGCCCTGCGTATGGCCAGTGATGTCGACCATCTGGCCAGCGATGAAATGCTCGGCGCTGATGGTCGATCCGACATCAACAAGGCCAGCGGCATCTTCGACGCGGAATTCCGCGACGCGCTTCTTCAAGCCCACATCGGCCTTGGCGAAATGTTCACGCTGCGGCTTGGCAACGTTCTTCTGCTTGGCTTCGCCTGCACCGAGCTGGACAGCGAAGTAGCCGTCACGGTCAGTGGTGCGGTGGGAAACCACTTGGCAATCTTCCAGCGACAGAACGGTCACAGGCACGTGCCGTCCATCCTCCTGGAAGAGGCGGGTCATCCCGACTTTCTTTGCGATCACGCCGGTGCGCATCGTCAGTTACTCCTCAACAGAGGCACCCGGCGGACCATCCGCAAGGTGCATGGCAGGCCACGACACAAGCGTCGCAACCCAGTTCAGCCCAAATTTTCATGCATCGCCCCGTCCGGGCTAAGTGCTCTCTTTGGCCGGGTGGCCGGAAGAGCGAGACGGGGGACGCAGCCCGGATATTCTATCCGGCGGTATCCACCCTATCGTCAGAAGAGGCGCTTACAGCCTCAACGATAGAGGCCCCTGCCGAAGCAGGGGCATTTCGGCTGGCTTAAGCCAGCTTGATCTCGACGTTCACGCCAGCAGCCAGATCGAGCTTCATCAGCGCATCGACCGTCTGGGCGTTGGGCTGCACGATATCGAGCAACCGCTTGTAGGTACGAACTTCGAACTGCTCACGCGACTTCTTGTCAACGTGCGGACCGCGGTTCACCGTGAACTTCTCAATTCGCGTCGGCAAAGGAATGGGGCCGCGAATAAGCGCGCCAGTGCGGCGGGCCGTATCAGCGATCTCACCAGTTGCCTGGTCGAGAACGCGGTGGTCAAACGCCTTGAGGCGAATACGGATATTCTGAGCTTCCATGTCCTACTACCGATGCGAAAGAGCCAAGGAGACACCGGCAACCCGGCTTCTCCCAAAAAACAAAGGCCGGCCCCACTCATTTCCGGTTTCCCGAGAGCGGGCGGCCTCATTGAAAACTTATCGCAGACGGGACGAATCTCGTCTGCGGATGCGAGCCTATACGGAGCGCAAGGGATTCTGGCAAGAGGCGTCAGCAAGGAAATTACGTGCCCGTGAAACGACCGCGCTGACTTTGCCTATCCTCCTGCCTTAAACCAAAAAGGCCCGGCAACTCAACAGAGCAACCGGGCCTTTTCAGTGTTCAGTCAATTCCCCGAAGGAAGAAGACTCTTACTTGGTGATCTTCGCAACAACGCCCGAACCCACGGTGCGGCCGCCTTCGCGGATCGCGAAACGCAGACCTTCGTCCATTGCGATCGGAGCGATCAGCTTCACGCCGATCGAAACATTGTCACCCGGCATCACCATTTCGGTGCCTTCGGGAAGAACGACTTCGCCGGTCACGTCAGTGGTGCGGAAGTAAAACTGCGGGCGGTAGTTGGCGAAGAACGGCGTGTGACGGCCACCTTCATCCTTCGACAGCACGTAGACTTCGGCTTCAAACTCGGTGTGCGGCTTGACCGTACCAGGCTTGCAGAGAACCTGACCGCGCTCGACATCTTCACGGGCAACGCCGCGGATCAGGGCGCCGACGTTGTCGCCAGCTTCACCGCGATCGAGCAGCTTGCGGAACATTTCCACGCCGGTGACGGTGGTCTTGCGGGTGTCCTTGATGCCGACAATTTCGACTTCTTCGCCCACGTTGACGATGCCGGTTTCGATACGGCCGGTCACCACGGTGCCACGACCCGAGATCGAGAACACGTCTTCGATCGGCATCAGGAACGGCTTGTCGACCGGACGGTCGGGCTGTGGGATGAAGCTGTCGACAGCTTCGATCAGTGCAATCACCGAATCCTTGCCGATGGCGTCATCGCGACCTTCAAGAGCGGCAAGTGCCGAACCCTTGATGATGGGGATGTTATCACCATCGAAATCGTACGACGAGAGCAGTTCGCGCACTTCGAGTTCAACCAGTTCGAGGATTTCCTCGTCATCAACCTGATCGACCTTGTTCATGTAAACAACCAGCGCGGGCACGCCGACCTGACGGGCGAGCAGGATGTGCTCACGGGTCTGGGGCATCGGGCCGTCAGCGGCGTTCACGACCAGAATCGCGCCGTCCATTTGGGCGGCACCGGTGATCATGTTCTTCACGTAGTCAGCGTGACCCGGGCAGTCGACGTGGGCGTAGTGACGCGCAGCTGATTCGTATTCGACGTGGGCGGTCGAGATGGTGATCCCGCGCTCACGCTCTTCCGGGGCCTTGTCGATGTTGGCGAAGTCGACAGCTGCGCCGCCGTATGTTTCTGCCATCACCTTGGTGATTGCAGCAGTCAGCGTGGTCTTGCCATGGTCAACGTGACCGATGGTGCCGATGTTGCAGTGCGGCTTGTTCCGCTGGAATTTTTCCTTAGCCATTTCTCTGATGTACCTTCTTGGATGATTGATGTGTTCGCGGGAAAAACGGCAGCGCCCGCTGAATCAGGCGCCGCCCCTAGACTGCTAAGGCAGCTTAGGCAAGTTTCTCCTTGACCTCGGCAGCGACGTTGGCCGGAACCTCGTCATAGTGCGAGAACTGCATCGAGTAGTTCGCGCGACCTTGCGAGAAGGAGCGCAGTTCGTTGACATAGCCGAACATGTTGGCGAGCGGCACAAATGCATCAACCGCCTGAGCATTGCCGCGTGTGTCAGTCCCCTGGATCTGCCCGCGCCGCGAGTTCAAGTCGCCGATCACGTCGCCCAGATATTCATCGGGGGTAATGACTTCCACCTTCATGATCGGCTCAAGCAACTTGATGCCGGCCTTCTGCGCGACTTCACGCATGGCACCGCGCGCGGCGATTTCGAACGCAATCGCGCTCGAGTCGACGTCGTGGTACGCACCATCGGTCAGCTTGATGCTGAAATCGATGATTGGGAAGCCGACCAGGTGACCGCTGGCCGCCTGTTCACGGAAGCCCTTTTCGATCGCCGGGATGTATTCGCGCGGGATGTTGCCGCCCTTGATCACGTCTTCGAAGATCACGCCTTGACCGCGCTCACCGGGGATGACCGTAACCTTGACGCGGCCGAACTGGCCCGAGCCGCCCGACTGCTTCTTGTGCGTGTAATCGACGTCGACTTCACGAGCGAGATATTCTCGGTAAGCCACCTGCGGCGCACCGACATTGGCTTCGACCTTGAATTCACGGCGCATCCGATCGACGATGATGTCGAGGTGCAGTTCGCCCATGCCCTTGATGATGGTCTGGCCACTCTCCTGATCGGTCGAAACGCGGAAAGACGGATCTTCAGCCGACAGACGATTGAGCGCGATGCCCATCTTTTCCTGGTCAGCTTTGGTCTTGGGCTCCACCGACAATTCGATCACCGGCTCGGGGAACTCCATCCGCTCTAGCACGATCGGCGCGTTGCTGGCGCACAGGGTGTCACCCGTGGTGGTTTCCTTCATGCCAGCCAGCGCGATGATGTCGCCTGCGAACGCTTCATCCACGTCCTTGCGCTCGTTCGCATGCATTTCGAGCATACGACCGACCTTTTCCTTCTTATCCTTCACCGAGTTCAGGTAAGTGCCCTTGCCGAGAGTGCCTGAATAAATGCGAATGAAGGTCAGGCTTCCGACGAACGGATCGTTCATCACCTTGAACGCCAGCGCACTGAACGGCGCTTCGTCGGTTGCAGGACGGCTATCGACTTCGTCGCTGTCCATCTTGACGCCCTGAACATCAGGAATGTCGAGCGGCGACGGCAGGTAATCAACCACGGCATCGAGCAGTGGCTGCACGCCCTTGTTCTTGAACGCCGAGCCACAGCACACAGGCACGAACGACTGGTTGAGCGTGCCCTTGCGGATCAGCGCCTTCAGCGTGGCCGCATCAGGCTCATTGCCTTCTAGGTAGGCTTCCATCGCCTCGTCGTCTTGCTCGACGGCAAGTTCGATCAGCTCACTGCGATACACCGCAGCTTCATCGGCCAGATCGGCCGGGATATCTTCATAGACAAACTCGGCCCCTAGCGATTCATCCTTCCAGATGATCGCACGATTGTGCACGAGGTCGACCAGACCCTTCAGATCAGCTTCGAGACCGATCGGAATGTAGAGAACGGCCGGGCGTGCACCAAGACGATCGATGATCGACTGGACGCAATACTTGAAGTTGGCGCCGGTGCGATCAAGCTTGTTGATGAAGCACATGCGCGGCACGCCGTACTTGTCAGCCTGACGCCATACGGTTTCGGACTGCGGCTCCACGCCCGCAACGCCGTCGAAGCACGCGACCGCGCCATCGAGCACGCGCAAGGAACGCTCAACTTCGATCGTGAAGTCGACGTGGCCGGGGGTGTCGATGATGTTGATTCGGTGTTCCGGACCCTTGCCGTCTTCGGCATTCCAGAAACAGGTTGTCGCAGCGGACGTGATCGTGATCCCGCGCTCCTGCTCCTGCTCCATCCAGTCCATCGTCGCAGCGCCATCATGCACTTCGCCGATCTTGTACGACTTGCCGGTGTAGAACAAAATCCGTTCGGTCGTGGTGGTCTTGCCGGCGTCGATATGCGCCATGATGCCGATATTGCGATAGCGTTCGAGCGGATGGCTGCGTGCCATGAGGAATTCCTTGGAGTTGGAGAAGCGGCCCGGTCCAACAAGAGACCCGTCGCACGCTCCATATAGTGATGATTGTGACAGCCGGAAGACCCCAAATCACTTGGCGCTTCCGGCTGATCGCAATCCTACCAGCGGTAGTGCGAGAAGGCGCGGTTGGCGTCCGCCATCCGGTGCGTATCTTCGCGCTTCTTCACCGCGTTGCCACGGTTGTTGGCCGCATCCAGCAACTCACCCGACAGACGCGCTGCCATCGTGGTTTCCGGACGACCGCGCGCGGCCGTGATCAGCCAGCGAATGGCCAGCGCCTGGGCACGCTCGGGGCGAACCTCCACAGGCACCTGATAGGTCGCACCACCCACACGGCGGCTGCGCACTTCGACCTGCGGCTTCACATTGTTCAGCGCATCATGAAACAGCTGGATCGGATCGGCCTTGGCCTTCGTTTCCACCGTGGAGAGCGCGCTGTAAACGATGCCTTCGGCAACCGCTTTTTTGCCGTCATACATGAGGTTGTTCATGAACTTCGACAGGATCTGATCACCATACTGGGGATCGGGCAGGATGACCCGCTTTTCGGGACGACGACGACGTGACATATTTTTAAACTCCTTCGGAGTGCGGCCCCTGCCCTGCCTTCCGTCATCCTGAACTCGTTTCAGGATCCATCAGGCGGCGGGCTCAGCCCTTTAACTGGATCGACCTGCGCCCGAGGCACCGTGGATCCTGAACCAAGTTCAGGATGACCCGGCACCACAGGCACCCGGGTCACTTCGGACGCTTGGCGCCGTACTTCGAGCGGCTCTTCTTGCGATCCTTCACACCCTGTGTGTCGAGCACGCCGCGCAGGACGTGGTAACGCACACCGGGAAGATCGCGCACACGCCCGCCGCGGATCAGCACAACGGAGTGCTCCTGCAGGTTGTGGCCTTCACCGGGGATGTAGCTGATGACTTCGCGCTGGTTGGTCAGGCGCACCTTGGCCACCTTGCGCAGCGCCGAGTTCGGCTTCTTCGGAGTCGTCGTGTAAACACGGGTGCAAACGCCGCGCTTCTGCGGGTTCTGCTCCATCGCAGGGACCTTGGACTTGGCCTTCTGCGGGACGCGGCCCTTGCGGACCAGCTGGTTGATTGTCGGCATTAGTTCTCACTTCACCTGATGAGGGCGACACCGGAACCGGACAATGTGGGAGGAGAGAAAAAGCCAAGCCTATCACCCCGGACCTGATCCGGAGCCGCGATCCACCAGCACCAATGCTGCGGCCGCGAAATCCCGAGCAATGCCGGGACGACGAACGAGACTGAAACGCTCCACCCGCCTATCCGGCCCTTCGGCCACCGGGTTACTTTGACGACGGCCTCCCGTGAGGGAGACAGAGCCGCCAATGTTCAGCTCAATCCGGGAATGACCCCGGAAGATGCGCGCCCTTAGGCGGGATTGGGTGGGGGGTCAAGA
Organism: Erythrobacter sp. 'gip.4 top 5'; assembly: GCF_056495765.1. Taxonomy (NCBI): domain Bacteria; kingdom Pseudomonadati; phylum Pseudomonadota; class Alphaproteobacteria; order Sphingomonadales; family Erythrobacteraceae; genus Erythrobacter; species Erythrobacter sp. 'gip.4 top 5'. The sequence continues at coordinate 2,490,595 of NZ_CP200270.1, forward strand.
GTTGGTGTTGGAGGGGACGAGGCATCCAACACCCTCGCGTGTGGCACCAGCGGCAACCAACAACGGCGCGTGTGGCGGTAAACCGGCGGCGCAGCCGCCGCAAGGCCGGAGTCGAAGCCGAAGGCGCAGACGTGCGAAGCACACCTGCAAGGCCGCCGCGCCTTTTGGCGCGTAAGCCAAGCAGCGCGGACGCGATGCGCCCGGCGCTTGAGGGGCGAAACAAAGAATCTCGCGAGGCAACTGCCCTCTTGTCCGTCACTCATACCGACAAGACTCTAAAAGGCGCTCATCAATGCGCTTCGGCAAATCGAGAAGCTTATGAACAACTGAACCTCTGTATTCCGGTGCAGCCTGAACCACAACGGACGAGAACCTCCTATCTCCGCGCCACAAATCCACGTGTGGCAGATAAAGAAGGTGGACTAGATCCCCTGCCACGCTCCGCTCAAACTCAGATGGTGTACCTTTTAGACCTAGAACCTGTTTCATGTAATAGTCGAAGGCCGCAGCCATTAGATTCGCAGATTTTATCCGCTCAATAACTTGATACGGAAGCTCGTCTTCATTTTTGATTTTGAAATTGGGAACAAATTCTTCTAAATCTTCGTATCCGATTTTTGTGATTGAAGTCTTATATCTATCATGAACTATATTCAAAGCCTCTGCTAACATTTTATCAGCCCCTTCCCGGCCAAGAAACTGCTTCACTGGGGCTATTGCGTTTTCAATATTTTCTTTCAGCTGCCACCCCATCCCCGACATCCAAGTTGGAATTGCTGAACTATCGCCAGTGTATCGTTCAAAAAAGACATCAATGAAAGTCTTGGGCTTAGCAACACCTTTAAAGAGGCGGTGAGCAGCCTCTCGTGAGGAAATTTTGTTTTCGATGAGTGGGATCAGTGCAGACCGAAGGTATTTTTCAGGAATTCCCATTTGGCTTTCAAGCTCGGAAAAGTCTCCTTGTTTAAAGATTTTGGCTATCTTCAATTTCTTTCTGGCACTTTTCATTTTTCGCCGTTGAGTGAAGGTTTGGGGCACCATGGCACCAAACTGCTCATCAATCTCGACGATTATCTTTCTTTTAAAATCAATAAGTACACCATCAACATTCGGATACCAATATCTACTGACATTAATAAATACTGGCTCTTGGCTAAGTTTAATGCCCATCACCTCTCTAAGTGCTGTCGAAATCTCCATAGCCATCAATCGTGTTGGGTAAGGCAAGGCATATTCCCCACATAGCGCCTCGATCGCTTCAGCCTTGGCAAAACATATATCTTTCGTATCTTTTCTATACTGAATAAGCTCACTCATTAGTGGTATTGAAAATGGAAATATAACTCTTCCCGATTGTTTGTAATCTAAAAGTGTCCGATATATACTTACCATGCCTTCATTAGCAACACCGCGAACAACATCGCCAAACCGTGAATAATCTTGCGTATCCAGATAGACAGTTATCGGGTTCGCCATTTCTCTTCAAAACCCTCCCGTCGCCTCACGTGCAGGCCGGTTACCACAAGTAGCCAATTGAAACAGCAGCAAGCCTAGCCCCGGGTCAAGCCCGGGGAGACGAAAAGGGGGGGCGGACGATGACGTTCTCGGCTTCCCGAGTCTGTTTGTTGGCGCCCTCAGGCGCCGGGCGCAGCGCGTCCGCGCTGCTTGGCTACGCGCATAAGGCGCGGCGGCCGGTCGGCCTTGCGGCGGCTGCGCGCCGGTTCAGCGCCGCACGCTCAGGTTGGAGGCTCCGAGCCCACCCCAACCCCTCCCGCCAGCGGGAGGGGATTTTGGATTTTCCTACTTCCCTCCCCTGTGCAATCCCCCCCCGCGCCATGACCAAGCGCCCCTCCCCCACCGCGCGCGCCTCGCGCTCCGCCGACCGCCCCATCGTCCGCAACAAGCGCAAGATCCCGCGGCAGGCGACCTCCGCCGTCGCGTTCGAACTGGCGCCGCCTGCGCCCGATGATCCGCTGCTCGATTTCATGCCCGTGCCGCATGTGGCGGCGCGGTCCAACTCGATCACGCCCGATGTGCAGCGCGCCTTTATCGCGCAGCTCGCCGCCACCGGCATCGTCACGCAGGCTGCGCGGCATGTCGGCAAGAGCATGGAGTCGCTTTACAAGCTGCGCCAGAGACCGGGGGCCGAGGGGTTCCGGGCGGCGTGGGATGCGGCGATTGATCGGGGGGTGGCGCGGCTGGAGGATTCTGCGCTCGCCCGTGCGATTCAGGGCGAGGAGCGGCTGATCCTCCACGCGGGCGAGGTCGTCGCGGCGGAGCGGCGGCATAATGAACAGTTGGTGATGTTCTTCCTGCGCAACCGTCTGCCCCACCGCTATGATCAGCAAAAGGACATCGGGCCGGACCATCCGGTCTATCGCAAGGTGGCAGCCGCCTATGCCGAGGAACAGCGGCGCAAAGCGGCCGATCCGGCCACGGCGGCCCAGCAGCGGCGGGCCATCGATGGGATGGTCGCGCAGTGGTACAAGGGGTTTGCCAGGCTGTGGGAGGAGCGGCTGGCGGCGGTGGGGATCGACCTCGATGACCCCCTGTTCAAGGCCCGCGCCGATGCGCTGCGGGCCGAGGGGCGCTGGCCGGAGGAGCGGCCCGAATTGTTCGGGATCAGGATCGACGCGGCCGACTAGGTCGGCAACGCCGCCGTCAGGTACTGCACCAGCGCGCGCACCTTCTTGCTGCGCCATTGCGGGGCCGGGGCGAGCAGCCAGTAGGCGCGGTTGGCCGGCTCCGGCGCGGTCAGCGCGATGAGGCGGCCTTGTGCGAGCGCGCTGGCCGCCAGGGCTTGCGGCAACACCGTGCGGCCCATCCCCGCCAGCGCGGAGGCGAGCGCTTGCCCTGGACTGCCGGCCTTGATGCAGGGGTTTATCCCATCGGCCAGCGGCATTCCCGGCCAGTCAATCCACGGCCCGGAGTCATCGGCGCGGTGGTCCGGCGCGGCGACGGTGACGCGCATTGCAGGCGCCAGTTGCACGCCCTGCAGCTCGCCCGGCCCGTCGACCAGCCGAATCGCAAGATCGAGGTTCGCCTCGGTGAAATCGGCGTGTTCGTCGGGCGAGAGGATGTATTGCACCCCCCCTGAGTCCTTGCGCGTGCCCGCCTGGAACGTCGCCAGCCGGGGGGCGAGCCATTCGGCGTAGAATTCGCGGGGGACGGCGATGGTGTAGCGGTCGGACGCCTGGCCCGCCTGCATCGCCTCGACGCTTTCCTCGAACCGCAGGAAGCCTTCGCGCAAAGGATCAAGCCCCGCTGCGCCCTCGGGCGTAAGCTCGAGGCCTTTGGAGGTGCGGCGGAACAGGACGACGCCGAGCACATCTTCGAGCGCGCGGATCTGCTGGCCGACCGCGGCAGGCGTGACGGCGAGTTCGTCAGCCGCGCGGGTGAACGACAGGTGCCGCGCGGCGGCATCGAACACGCGCAGGGCGTTAAGGGGCAGGTGGGTGCGCTTCACAGGCGTGCGATTAAGCGCGCTTGCCCGGTCCCGCAAGACTTAGCGGGGCGTGCGGCCCTCGGCCGTTTCGGGTGCGGCGAGCGGGAAGAAGGGGATGCGCACTTCGGCAGGCGAGCCATCGGCGCGTTCAAAGGTGTAAAACCCTTCCATCGAACCGAACGGTGTCGTCAGCGGGCAGCCCGAGACGTAATCGTGGCTCTGGCCGGGGGTGAGCAAGGGCTGCTCGCCCACCACGCCTTCGCCATCGACATGGTTCACCATCCCGCGCCCGTCGGTGATGCGCCAGTGCCGGGTCAGCAGCCGCATGGCTTCATGCGAAGCGTTCTCGATACGGATGTGATAGACCCAGAACCACTTGCCCGCCTCCGGATGCGACTGTTCCGGCAGGTAATTGACGGCGACGCGGACGGTCACTCCATCGGTGGTGGCGGCGTGCTGGAAAAATTCTTTCATGTCGCCTCTCAAACTAGCGATTTGTCGCTGGGTCACAAGAGGCTCAACGCAGGTAATCCCCGCTGTATCCCGTTGCCATGCGGCTTTTCGTGGTGCGGGGCCTCAACCCTGCGCCAGCAACGCCTCGATCTGGCCGAGCCGTTCCTTGCCGAAGAACATTGCGCCCGCGCCCTTCGGCCCGACAAACATCGTCGGAATACCGAACGCCCCGCGCGCCACTACGGCATCGGTGTTGGCGGCAAGACCCTGTTTTACCGCGTCCGTCTGTGCGCGGGCGAGCAGGTCGGCCGCATCGAACCCGGCGGCGGTGATCGCTGCGCCCACGGCTTGCGGCGCGGTCACGTCGATCCCCTCTTCCCAGATCGGACCCAGCAATCCTTCGACGAACTGCACCCCGCGCCCATCCTGATCGGCGGCGTAGAGCATCCGCTGCAAGGTGATCGAATTGAACGGGAACTGCGGGTGGAGGCGGTACTTGCCCAGATCATGCTGGGCGATGAAGCGGTCCATCTCGAGCATGGCGTATTCGTTCTTGCCCTTCACCTCGGCGTCTCGGATCATCGGCGGGGCATTGCCGGTCAGCTTGTGCATTCCGCCCAGAAACACCGGGATCACGTCCAGCTCGGCTTCGTAACGGTTCACCAACTCGCGCAGCGGCCACCAGATCAGGTAGGCATTGGGCGAGACAAAATCGAAGACGAGTTCAATGCGGGTGGCCATTTGTTTTGACTCCTAGATCCCCGCCGCGCTGAGCGCCTGGTCCATATCTTCGGTGAGATCAGCGATGTCTTCCAGCCCCACATTGATGCGCAGCAAGCCTTCGGTCACGCCCATCGCGGCGCGGGCTTCGTCGCCCATGTTGGCGTGGGTGCTGGAGGCGGGGTGGCACATCAAGCTGCGGGCATCACCGATGTTGTTGGAGATATCGACCAGCTTGAGCGCATCCAGAAGCGCGAAGGCGCGTTCGCGGCTGCCTACATCCAGCGCGAAGATCGGCCCCGTCGCATCCATCTGCGCCTTGGCGAGATCGTGGCGCGGATGGCTCGGCAGGCCGGGGTGGCGCAGATGACCGCCCGCCGCTGTGATCCGCGGTTCGAGGAACTCGCCCAGCGCCACCGCCTGTTCAGACTGCTTGAAGGCGCGCAAGGGGAGCGTTTCCAGCCCCTTCAAGACCACCCAGGCATTGAAGGCTGACAGCGTCGGACCGGTGTTGCGCTGGAAGGGCATCAATACCTCGTCAATCCACTGCTGGCTCGCACAGATCGCGCCCGCCAGCACGCGGCCTTGCCCGTCCATCAGCTTGGTCGCGGAATAGGCGACCACATCCGCGCCAAACTCCATCGGGCGCTGCAGCACGGGCGAGGCGAAGGCGTTATCGACAACCGTGGTGATTCCATGCGCACGGGCGAGGCCACAGACATGCGCCAGATCGACAACATCGAGCGTCGGATTGGCCGGGCTTTCGAAAAAGAACACCTTGGTGTTGGGCCGGATCGCGGCTTCCCACTCGGCGTTTTGCGCACTGTCGACCAGCGTAGTGGCGATCCCGAACTTGGGCAGCAGGGTATCGGTCAGCCAGCGGCACGAGCCAAAGGCGGCGCGCGCGGCAACCACGTGATCGCCTGCGGACAGTTGGCACAGCAACGCTGCCGTCATCGCGGCCATTCCGCTTGCCTGCGCCCGGCAGCCTTCCGCCCCCTCCATCAGCGCGATGCGTTCCTCCAGCATCGCGACGGTCGGGTTCTGGAGTCGCGAATAGGTCATGCCGGTGGCGGTGCCGGCAAAGCGATCCGCAACGGTCTGCGCGTCATCGTACGTATAGCCCGAGGTGAGGAACAAAGCCTCACTCGTCTCTCCGTGCTCGGTGCGCCAGGTGCCGCCGCGCAGCGCCTTGGTTGCGGGGCGCCAATTGGCCGTGGCGGCGCGGTCCATGCCTGTGGTTTTCTTCATATCCCGGCCTCTAGGACGGCAACAGTCCGCCCGCAAGCAGGCCTTCGCGGGCAGTGTTCTCATGGCCGACAGCGGAAAGCATCAAGGTGCCTTCGATTGCCGTCATCAGGTAACGCGCGCCGCCCGCAGGGTCCGGATCGTCCTCCGGCATCTGCCGTTCCAACCATTCGATCTGCTGCGTCATCATCTGCCGCGCCGCAGCGCGATAACCCGGCACGCCTCTGGCGGCACCTGCGACAATATCCCACCACAGCACCAGAAACGCCTGCATTGCCGGCTGGCTGCCCACAGCGAGAATCCGTTCGGCACATTCCTGCCGCGTCTTGGCCCGTTCACCGCCCAGTGCCGCATCGAGCGCGCCGGAATAGATCGCGGCGATATGACCGAGCAGCTGCGTGATCAGCGTTTCCTTGTTGCCGAAATGATAGATCAGCATCCGGTCGCTGGTGCCTGCCGCCTTCGCGAGCGGACGCAGACTTGCCCCGCCCAGCCCGTGTTCGAGCACATGCGCGGCGAGTTTGGGCAACAGGGTTTCGCGGGACAATGGCGGTTGCGACATGGGGGCGGCGTTTTCCTCTTGTAGCAGGCGCTACATACCCCTAATGCATTATGTAGCAATCGCTACATCGACGAGGAGATATGCGTATGACCACCTTTGAACTGATCTGGCTTGCGGCGCTGGCTGGCGGCGGCATTGCCCTTCTTACCATTCTGATCGCAAAGCGCGAGGTGGGCAGCACCGCCGCCGCTGCAATCTTGTGTGCCGTGTTCGGAGCGTTCACCGCCGTGCAGATCGGGCAGGAAGGCGTGATCGGCTTCTTCATCAACCACACGCAGGATCTTACCGGCCTGCAGGTGTGGTGGGATCTGCTGATGTGTGCGCTGATCGCGTTGTTCCTGATCGCGCCGCGCGCACGCTACCAAGGCATGAATGTGACGCTGTGGGGCCTGTTTGTCGGCACCACAGCCAGCATCGGCCTGCTGGCGATGTGTGCGCGGCTGTTCTGGCTGGAGCGGCAATCGAACTCCCGCAGGCCATAATCCGCCTTGCTCTGCGCCAAAGCGCTGCTAAGCGCGCCGCCATGGCCGAGGCGCAAGCGTCCCCCCTCCCCGCGTCCCTTCCGCCGCCGCGTCCGCGTGATCCGCTGGCGTGGGTTGCGGCCCTGACCGGAATTTTTGCGCTGCTGACCGGTTGGCGACTGGCGATCCCCTCAATCCCCTATTTCGACGAGGTCCACTACCTTCCCGCCGCGCGCGAAATGCTGGCGCTGGTGACCGAGGGACACGGCGCCTATCTCAACCGCGAGCATCCGCTGCTGGCCAAGACGCTGTTTGCCATCGGCATCGGCGTCTTCGGTGATAATCCGCTGGGCTGGCGGATCATGCCCTGGCTATGCGGCGTTGTGGCCTTCTTTGCCGCTGTGCGCGCAATGTGGCACGCCAGCGCGGACCGCTTTGCGACTCTGGCCTTTGCCGTGCTGCTCGCCACCGGCTTTCATCTGTTCATCCATGCACGAATCGCGATGCTCGATATCGTGATGGTCGCTGCGCTTTCGGTCGCGGCGTGGCAATTCACCGGCGCCTGCGCCCAGCCTGAAACGGGGCGGCGCAGGCTTGCGCTCACCGGCCTTGCAATCGGCGCTGCGCTGGGCGCAAAATGGAATGCGATCCCGTTGGCAATGGTGCCGGGGATCAGCTTCTTCATCGCCCGCGCGCTGGCCGGTCGTCGCCGCTTGTTTCTGTCGCGCCGGGGCGCGCCGGTGCCGGGGATCACGCTGGTTGAGGCGTTCGTGTGGCTCGGGATCGTCCCGCTGGTGGTCTATGCGGCTACGTTCCTGCCTGGTTACTGGCTCTCCGAATATCTCCACCCCTCGCCGCTCGCGGAAAAGGGGCTGATCGGGTTGCATCAGGAGATTTTCGCGCTTCAGAGCCAGTTGATGACCCCACACCGCTACATGAGCACCTGGCCGCAATGGGCGCTGAACCTGCGCGGCATCTGGTATCTGTATGAACCGATCGACGGAGCGCAACGCGGCGTGCTGCTGATCGGAAATCCGCTGACGATGTGGCTGGGGCTGCCCGCGCTGCTGTGGTGCCTTGCCGCAGGCGCATGGCGGCGCGATTGGGCGCGGCTGGGCGTGGTTATCGGCTACGGCGTGAGCCTCGGCCTGTGGCTGATCGCACCCAAGCCCGTGCAGTTCTATTACCACTATTTCGTGCCGAGTTTCTTCCTGCTCGCCGCACTGGCGCTGGCGTGCAGCGACTTGCGACGCCTGCCATGGGGCAAGTGGCTGGCATGGGGCATCCCTGCGGCATCAGTGGCGGTGTTCGCGTTGTTTTTCCCGATCATCGCCGCCCTCCCGCTCAAGAGCGTGGACAGCTACGTGACCTGGGCCTGGATCGCCGGCTGGCGTTAGGCTTTTAAAATCTGCCCCACACAAAGCGGCTCGACAGCGCGTAATTCCAGACCGAACCGACCACGATACCTGCCAGCGCGGCGAGCACCCAGAACAGCCCTCGCCCTTCCAGAAAGGTTGCAATCGCGACATTGGCGAAAGCGCCGATCGCACAGGTCGCAATAAAACCCAGCCAGCCGCGCAGCAGAGCGCCTGCACCCTTCAGGCGTTTGTCGCGGTAGGTCAGCCAGTTGTTGAGCCAGAAATTGAAACTCATCGCCACCAGCACTGCGGCGGTCTGGGCAATGGCGAACCGTTCGCCAAAGACGAACAGCAGCGCCGAAAGCACCGCGAAGTGCACCACCACGCCCAGCGCGCCGACGGTGCCGAACAGGGCGAAACGGGTCGGGATCACTTTGCCCAGCGTCTTGTCATACAGCCCGGCGAGGAAATCGAACAGAATGGCGCGATCCAGCTTGCTTTCTCCTTCGCGTCTCGCAGCGAAATTAAGCGGGAACTCCTGGACCCGCATCGGGGTATGCGCCGTCGCCAGCAGGTCGAGCAGGATCTTGAACCCGATGCCTGAAAGCCGGGGCACCAGTGCGCGCGCCGTCGCAGTGGACAGCATGAAATAGCCGCTCATCGGATCGGTAAGTTCCACCCCGGTAATCCGCCGCGCCAGCGCATTGGCGTATGTGGACAGCCTTTCGCGTTCAGGCGCGGCCCAATCGGCCGTGCTGGCCCCATGCGCAAAGCGGCTGGCGACGCAGATGTCGGCCCCGCCCGATTTCAGAGCGGCAACCATCCCCGGCAGCAAAGCCGGATCGTGCTGGTGGTCGGCGTCCATGACCGCCACATAAGGCGCCGCCGTTGCGCAGAAACCTTCGATTGCAGCGCTGGCCAAGCCCCGCCGGCCAATGCGCTGAATCACCCGCACACGCGGATCGATCAGCGCCAGCGCCCGCGCTTCGTCCGCCGTGCCGTCGCGGCTGTCATCATCAACGATAATAACTTCCCAGCGCACGCCATCGGCCATGGCCCGATCAATCCGTTCGACCAGCGGACCAAGATTGCCGCGTTCGTTGAGCGTAGGCAGGATGATCGCAAGATCGAGCGGCATGGCTGTCAGAGCCGTGCCCGCACCGCTTCGCCGATCGCCGCCGTGCCGTGGCTGCCGCCCAGATCGCCGCCCAGAATGCCGTCTGCCAATGTAGCGGATACAGCGTTCTCGATCCGCGCAGCCTCGGCCTCGCGCCCGAAGGAATGGCGCAGCATCATCGCCGCCGACAGGATCGTCGCCATCGGATTGGCCTTGCCCTGCCCGGCAATATCGGGCGCACTGCCGTGGATCGGCTCATACAGGCCAAAGGTGCCGTGGTCGGTCTCTCGCTCGCCCAGTGAGGCACTGGGTAGCAGGCCGATGGAGCCGACAGCGGCGCTTGCCAGATCGGAAAGAATATCCCCGAACAGATTGCCGGTCAGCACCACGCCGAAGCGTTCAGGGTGGCTCACCACCTGCATCGCGGCGTTATCGACATACATATGGTCAAGCGCGACGCCGGGGTATTCGGCAGCGACTTCCCCCACCACGTCGCGCCACAACTGGCTGGTTTCGAGCACATTGGCCTTGTCGACGCTGGTCAGCGGCAGGCCCGAAGCCGCGGCCGCGCGAAAGGCGACATGGGCGATGCGACGAACCTCGTGTTCGGCATAGGACATCGCGTCCCAGCCCTCGCGTTCGCCGCTATCCGTGATGCGCTGCCCCTTGGCGCCGAAATAGACATCGCCGGTCAGTTCGCGCACGATCAGCATATCGAGGCCAGCGGCAAGATCGGCACGCAGCGGCGACAGGCGCTCAAGACCCGCAAACACCCGCGCCGGGCGCAGGTTGGCGAACAGGCCAAGGTGCTTGCGCAGGCCCAGGATCGCCTGTTCCGGGCGCAGGTGGCGCTCCAGCGTATCGCAAGACGGATCGCCCACCGCGCCGAACAGGATCGCATCGGCTGCGCGAGCCATAATCAATGTCTCATCGGGCAGCGGAACGCCGTGGCGCTTGTAGGCAATGCCGCCAACATCGCCCTCGAACAGCGTCAACCCCGGCAGGTACAGCATTTCCAGCACGGCGACCGCCTCGGCCGTCACCTCGGGGCCGATCCCGTCGCCTGGCAGAACTGCAATTTTCACGCGATAGTCCCCTTAGCCGATGCGCGCCAACCGCTCGGTCAGCAAAAGCCTCGCGCCCATAACATTGCTGTTATGCCCTGCAAGCAGGTAGTGCGACAGCTGGCGACCAAGCGTATCAAGCACAACCAGTTGCGCCGCTAGATCGGGCGCGGGCAGCGGCAGCGCGCCGCCATAACCCAGCTCGCTCAGCACCAGCGTTTCATAGGCGATCAGCCCGCTTACCCACCCGCGGGCAGACGGCGCGGCCGCAATCGCACCCAGGAGGGCATCAAGCGCCTGATAGAGCGCGGGATAGGGCTGGCGTTCAGGCAGGGCGGCGGCAGCAAGGCCACACGACCACTGGATTGCGGCGGCAGGCAATGGCTCGGTCATCAGCGCCGCGCGCGAGTGTTCCAGTTCCAATCGCGCGAATGGCAACTGGCTGCCACCAGAACGCGTGGTAAGTTCCACTGCGATGCGATTGCCGGGCACCATTACCGCGCGCATCTGCCGCCCGCGCCCACCTGCGACATAGGCGGCGACAAGACCGTGCTCAGCCGTCAGCATCCGCGCCAGCGCGCCGGTTTCGCCCTGCTGGCGCGATGCGAGCAGTATGGCTGTGGCGCGCAGGTTCATCGCCTACGCGCCTGCAATCTTACGGGGTGGTGGCTTACGGGGTGGTGGATTTGGCTTCCAGCGCGGCCAGACGCGCTTCGAGCGCATCGGCCTGTTCGCGGGCCTTTTGCGCCATCGCCTTGACCGTTTCGAATTCTTCTCTGGAGACGAAATCGATCCCGCCAAAGGCTTCGCGCATCCGCTCACGCGCGCTTTCGCGGGCTTCGCGGCTCATGCCGGCCATGGTCCCGGCGGCGCTGTTGGCGAGTTTGACGAGGTCGGCGATGATCGGGTTCTGGCTTTGCATGAACGCTATTTGGAGATGCCCCCGGCGCTTGTCCAGTCCGGTCGCGTCACAAATCGACGCGGATTTCCGCGCCGTCAGCACCCTTGTCGCCGCCTTCGGGGTTGGCGGCGATGAACTGGTAATTGAGCGCGCTCGCAAAGCACAGCCACGCCAGATAGGGCAGCAGCAATAAGCCTGCGTTGCGGCGCACGCGCCAGACCAGCGCCAGTGCGATCAGCAGGCTCACAACACCGAAGCCGAGAATCATCAGCGCCGCCGTCATGTCCTGCATCGCGAAAAACACCGCCGTCCAGCTTTGCGTGACGATAAAGTGAACCACAAAGGCGATCAGCGCCAACCCGCGCCCGCGCGCGCCCCACGCGCTTGCCACAAGCGCCAGCGCCAGGCCAATCATCACGAACAAGGCCGTCCACACGATCCCGAATACAGCCGGCGGGGGATAGATGGCAGGCTTCACCAAGCCAGCAAACCAGGGCGTGTTCGGCCCGCCAAGCTGGCCTGCGGCAAAGCCGATCAAGAGAATCAATGGCACCATGAACAGCGCCCAGCGGATGAAGCTCGCTCGCAATTGGGCAGGGGACGCAAGAATGTTCATCGTCTCTCCAGACTTCGGCGCGCAGGCGCTGCGCGATAACAGACCCGCGTCTACCACGACAACCTACGGCCTCAAGCAGCGAAGCGATAGGGCGAAAACACGCCTCAAGCAGCGAAGCGATAGGGCGAAAACACGCCTCAAGCAGCGAGGCGATAGGCAGAAAACACGTTTCAAGTTTTGAGGTTACAGAACGCGCGATCACCCCTCTGCCGAGGCCAAATGACGAATTGTGGTGAAAATCGGGCAGAAATGCTTTGGGGTCTGCCAAACTTGCTGCTATAGCCTGCCTTATGCCTGCCATCATTCAAAAGTGCGTTGGCGGCAGGATCACTTATCAACGCACTTGCACTCATTACCGACCCGCAAGGGTCCACAGGGAAATTGACCATGAAGAAGACCTTTGCACTCGTCGCCGTTCTCGCCCTCGCCACCGCCGCTTGCTCGCAGCCGGCTGACGAAACCGCAACCGCAGCAGATACCACTGCCGTCGCTGAAGAGCCGATGGCTGTCGAAACGCCGATGGCTGAAGATGCCATGGCTGCTGAAACGCCGATGGCCGACGAAGCCATGACCGCCGAAACCCCGGCTGCAACCGAAACTCCGGCCATGTAATCCTTCGGGATTATGGGCTCCGACTTCGCGTCGGATCACGGATAAGAAACAGACCGGCAGCACCTTCGGGTTGCTGCCGGTCTTTTCGTTTAAGAGCTATTTTAGTGGCTCAGCCGCGCCGTGCGCTGATCAGGAATTCAACATTGCCTTGCGGCCCCGTGATCGGACTGGTGGCGATGCCCTGCACCTGCCACCCCAGCCCTTCGATCCAGCCGCGCACATCCTCGCAAACCCGCGTGTGAAGCGCGGGATCGCGCACCACTCCGCCCTTGCCCACCTCCTCACGCCCGACTTCGAATTGCGGCTTGATCAGCGCGACCAGCTGGCACGCTGGCGCCGCCAGCCGCAACGGCACGTCGAGCACTTTGGCGAGGCTGATGAAGCTCGCATCGCACACCACCCAGTTGCACGGGCGGTCGATCAGATCCGGTGTCAGGATGCGCGCACTGGTCTGTTCGAGCACGGTGACGCGCGGGTCTTCGCGCAGGCGCCACGCGAGCTGGTTGGTGCCGCTATCCACAGCGAAGACATGATCGGATCCGTTGGTCAGCAGCACATCGGTAAATCCGCCGGTGGACGATCCGATATCCATCGCAGTCGCGCCCGCCGGATCGAGGCCGAAATGCTGGATCGCATGGGCGAGCTTGATCCCGCCCCGGCTGACCCACGGGTGATCCCGCCCGCGCACGTCGAGCTTTGCGTCTTCGGGTAGCTGGTGGCCGGGCTTGTCGATCTTGGTCTCGCCTACGAACACCAGCCCCGCCATCACCAGCGCCTGGGCGCGGGCACGGCTTTCGGCAAGGCCGCGATCGACCAGCAACTGATCGACACGGCGTTTGAGCGCTTTTGCGGGGCGGGACGGTTGGTCAGGCATGGACAAGTGCAAGCACTAGCGCGCAATATGGAGGGATGAAAGCTGCTCTCCCGCTCATCGCTACATCGCTGATGCTCGCTGCCTGCGTGCCTTCAAGCACTGCACCTGCACCAACTCCGGCGTCCGCCCCCGTTCAGCGCCCAATTGCCGCACGGCCGGCACCCGTACCACAAGCTCCCGCCTTCGATAGCTGGATGGATGCCCCGGCGACGGCGGGCGAATGGCGCTACACCGCGACGGCCGGAGGATCCCGCGCCGATTTCGACGCAGGCAATTTCATCCTGTCCTGCCGGTCAACGACCGCTGGGCCGCAAATCGAATTCCTGCGTCTCGGTGCAGCACCGCAAGGGTCTGCATCCCTTACGATCAGGACGGAGACCGCCACCCGCACCTTCCGCGCACAAGTGAGCAGCCAAATGACTGTCTATGTCTACGGGATCGATCCGCGTGACCCATTGCTGGATGCAATGGCATTGTCGAAGGGGCGTTTCGCGGTCGAGACTGAAGGCTTGCGTACACTTTACCTTCCTACACACGCCGAAGTCAGCCGCGTGATCGAGGATTGTCGGTAAGACCCTTGATCATCATTGCGTGGAGCCAAAGGCGAAGCGGCAATCCATGCTCAGACCTCGCGGCGGCGAAAAGGTCAGGCCCATCAATCGCCATGCCTTCAACTCGCGATGACGAATCTCACCCGATTCTATACATTAATATCCACAGGCCCGTGCACAGGCTTGTCCGCTGCCTGTCCACAACCCGCCGTCGAAACGCAAAACGCCCGAGGCATTGCTCAGGCGTCCGATCTGCGCGCGTCTTGGGAAGGGCAGAAAGTATGACGTGGGAAAAGTTTTTTTCAAGACTTGTCCTGCGCCCTCCCATGATTCACAATGTTTTTCGAGGCCAGCGACGCACGCGGCTCTCGGCCCCCGGTGATGCGGCGGGTCTTGCTCACAAGCTTGAAAGGAGGTGATCCGATGTCTCATGGTTCAGTAGCGAGGTCGGTGAAGATCCCTACGGAGCATACTCGGTAATCGTCTTGCCAAGTAAGGCTTCGTGAGCGGCACTTCCGGCCGCTGACCATGCAAAGGGCAGTTCAACCTGAGGGTGGGACTGCCCTTTTCATTTGTGTGCTCCGCATCGCATCCGCGATGCATAATCCTCGCTGGTGCAACTCAAAGGTCGCGTCGCTGCAGGCGGGCGGTCGCCCTTGCGGGCCTTAGGCCCGGTGATCCCGCCGCAACACTCATCTTGCTCTCGGGCGCGTGCAGGATTAGGCGCGCAGAATGCAGTTCACTCGCCTTCCCCACCCTGCGCCCACGCCCGATGATGTTCGTGAAAGCCGGATCGCCGATCCCGGCTTCGGGACAGTGTTCACCGATCACATGGTGGTGATCGACTATGACGAGGCGCTCGGGGGCTGGCAGACCCCCACGATCGGCCCGCGCGGCCCGATCGCGCTCGACCCGGCGGCAAGTGTGCTGCATTACGCGCAGGAAATCTTCGAAGGCATGAAAGCCTATGCCCAAGCCGATGGCGGCTTGGCACTGTTCCGGCCGCAAGCCAATGCGCAGCGCTTCAATGAAAGTGCCCGGCGCATGGCGATGCCCGCGATCCCGGAAGACCTGTTCATCGCCGCCGTGCGCGAAGCTGTGCGGGCCGATGCCGCCTGGCTTCCGCCCATCGCGGGCGGATCGCTTTATATCCGGCCCTTCATGTTCGCGTCCGAAGCCTTCCTCGGCGTGCGACCGGCGCGGCAATACAAGTTCATCGTCATCCTTTCAGCGGCGGGCAATTACTTCAAGAAGGGCGTCAACCCGGTCAAGATCTGGGTAAGCCAGGACTATGTCCGCGCTGCCCCCGGCGGAACCGGCGCGGCCAAGACCGGCGGCAATTACGCCGCCAGCCTTGTCCCTCAGGCCGAAGCGACAGCACAAGGCTGCGATCAGGTGGTGTTCCTCGATGCAATCGAGCACAAGTGGGTTGAGGAACTGGGCGGCATGAACCTGTTCTTCGTCCGCGCTGACGGAACCGTCATCACCCCGCCGCTGACCGGCACGATCCTGCCCGGCATCACCCGTGACAGTCTGATCGCGATGCTGCGCGAAGAAGGCCTCACCGTGCGTGAAGAACCTTACAGCATCGACCAGTGGCGTGCCGAAGCCGAAGACGGCACGCTGCTGGAAACGATGGCTTGCGGCACGGCGGCAGTGGTCACGCCCGTCGGCACAGTCGCCTCGCCGCAGGGCGAGTTTCACATCGGCGCGGGCGGCATCGGCCAGATCACCGCCCGAATGCGCGAGCGGCTGGTGGGTGTGCAAAACGGCCACATCGCCGACACGCATGGCTGGATGATGCAGGTTTGATCCCTGAACCGATCCGCGTCGCGGCGCTCTACCGGTTTACCGCTTTTGACGATCCTGACGCCTTGCGTGCTCCCTTGCTGGCGGCGTGCGAGGCTGCGGGCGTGAAGGGCACGCTGCTGCTGGCGCGTGAAGGCATCAACGGGACGATTGCGGGCCCGCCGCACGCCTTGGAAGCGGTGCTGGACACGATCCGCGCTCTGCCCGGCTGCGCGGGCCTTGACGTGAAATTGTCCGATGCGCCCGCCATGCCCTTTGGCCGGATCAAGGTGCGGGTGAAGCGCGAGATTGTTACCATGGGTGAGCCGGACATCGACCCTGCGCTGTCGGCAGGCCACTATGTCAACCCGCATGACTGGAACGCGCTGATCGCTGATCCCGGTACGGTGCTGATCGACACCCGCAATGATTTCGAAGTGGCGATTGGCACGTTTGCGGGCGCAGTCGATCCGCACACCACAAGTTTCAGCGATTTTCCTGCCTGGTTCCGCACCCACCGTGAGGAACTGCTCGCCGGAAGAAAGCGTGTCGCCATGTTCTGCACCGGCGGCATCCGGTGCGAGAAATCGACCAGCCTTCTGCGCCGCGAAGGTGTCAATGAGGTCTACCATCTCAAGGGCGGCATTCTGAAATATCTGGAAGACGTGCCTGCACAGCAAAGCCTGTGGCAGGGCGAATGCTTCGTCTTCGACGCGCGCGTCAGTCTGGGCCACGGCCTTGCACAAGGCACCCATACCCGCTGCCGTCCCTGCGGACGCCCCGTGCCCCAAGGCCAGGCCTGCGCGATGTGCGCAGATGAGGCCGTGACACAGGGGTGAGCGCACCGCCGATCTTCTATTCCTTTCGCCGTTGCCCCTATGCGATGCGCGCGCGCATGGCCGTTTGGGTGGCGGGCCTTACGGTCGAACTGCGCGAAGTGAAGCTGACCGCCAAGCCGCCTGCGCTGATCGCCGCCAGCCCCAAGGCGACGGTGCCGGTGCTGGTGACCGGCGATGGGCCAGAGGCAGGCAGCGTGCTCGACCAGAGCCTCGAGATTATGCGCTGGGCGCTAGGGCGCAATGATCCCGAAGGCTGGCTTGCAGGCGATGACACAGCGCTGATTGCGGCCAATGACGGGCCGTTCAAACACCTTCTTGATCGCGCGAAATATCCGAGCCGGTATGAGGCCGATGGCATTGATCACCGCGCCGCTGCCCTGACGCTGCTGTTGCCGCTGGAGGCGCGGCTGACCAAAAGTCTCTATCTGTGTGGCAATACACGCAGTCTGACCGATGCTGCGCTGTTTCCGTTCGTCCGCCAGTTTGCCGCGATTGCGCCCGATTGGTTTGCGCAATTGCCTCTGCCGCGCTTGCAGGGATGGCTGGCGACCCATATTGAAGCGCAAATCTTCGCCGCGATCATGCCCAAGTTCGCGCCATGGACCGCCGGTGACGCGCCGATCCTGTTCGGGCCATGTCGATAAGGAACCTGTGAACCATCATGTTTGATCTGCCCACGCATTGGGAGATCCTGGCACGCGGGATCGGCCTGACCATCGCCGCCTTGTTCTGGATTGTGCTGCTGGTGCGGATCATCGGGCTTCGGTCGTTTTCCAAGATGACCGCGTTCGATTTTGTCGTCACCCTTGCGACCGGCTCGTTGCTCGCCAGCGCCGCGACGGTGACCGATTGGCCGGCGCTTTTCCAGATTGCTGTCGCGATCCTCGTTTTGCTGAGCGTTCAGGCCGGATTGGCGACCTTACGAAAATCCAGCAAGCGGGTGCGCGATCTGCTCGGAAATACGCCGCTCTTGCTGATGCGCGATGGCCAATTCATCGAGGCCGCGATGCAAAGTTCGCGGGTTGCGCGTGAAGACGTTTTGGCGAAACTCAGAGGGGCCAACGTCAGCGATCTGAACGCCGTGCGCGCCGTGGTGCTGGAAAGCACCGGCGACATTTCCGTGATGCACGGACCGCCGATCCAATCCGCACTGCTGGAAGGCGTGCGAGGGCCAGAGCCGGACGCACGCTAACCCCGCGACAAGCCTGCGCGAAACGCATCGACAAGCCAGCTTGCCGCAGGCCCCAGCCGCGTGTCGCGCCGCCACAGGGCGTTGAGGCCATAATGCGCGCCGGGCTTTTCCGGCAGATCCAGCTCTATCAGCGCGCCTGACGCCAGATCACCGGCCACCATCGCGCGCGGCATGTTGCCCCAGCCCAGCCCCTCTTTCAGCAAGGAATGCTTCGCGCCCAGATCGCCCAACCGCCAGGTCAGCGGGGACAGCACCGAAAACTCGCGGCCCTCAGTCAGTGGCGAACGGTCGGTGAGCACTAGTTGCAGGTGCCGGCGGCTTTCCCCCGGCGCGATGCCCGATCGTGCCAGCGGATGAGAGGGGGCCGCGACCGGGATCAGATCGATCGCGCCGATTGCCTGGCGTTCCAGCGCGGGATGATCGCCCAGCACCGGACCGCCGATCGCAAGATCCGCCCCGCCGTCAATCACGCAGGCCGCAACAGCGCCCAGTCCCTCGATCCGCAAGGTGAGCGCGCAGGTCGGAAACATCCGCCGGAACTCACCCAGCACATGAGCGGTCACATCGCCCGGCACCATTACATCGACCACCAGTGTCAGCGCCGCTTCCTGCCCTGCATGAAGCGAACGGGATTTCGCCATCAGCGCGTCTACCCGGTCAGCCACGCTGCGCGCTTCAGCCAGCAGACCTTCCCCGCTGGCGGTCAGCACCGGGCGGCGCGATCCTTCGCGGTCGAACAGCGAAAGGCCTAGCTGCGCTTCAAGCTGGGCGATGCCGTAGGATATGGCCGAAACCGTACGGCCCATCACCTTGGCTGCCCCGCCAAAGCTGCCATGGTCAGCCACCGCGATGAAGGTGCGCAGGTGATCGAGACTGGGTTCGCCGAGTTTCATGCCTGTGATGTTCGGATTATTCGAACATCTTGGCAAGTTTTATCGCAGTTTTCGTGACTCCATCATTAGCCTATCTCCCATCCCAACAGAGCGAGCCCGCCGTTGGGCCACTCCGATACGAGGAGAACCGCCATGATCGAACTGCGACCTTTCAACACGCTGGGTGCCGCCAACCACGGTTGGCTCGACGCGCATCACCACTTTTCGTTTGCCAACTACCACGATCCCGCCCGCGTTCACTGGGGTGCACTGCGGGTGTGGAATGATGACAAAATCGCAGCCGGCACCGGCTTTCCCACCCATCCGCACAGCGACATGGAAATCATCACTTACGTCCGCACCGGCGCGATCACCCACCGCGATTCGATAGGCAACGAAGGCCGGACCGAAGCGGGTGACGTGCAGGTGATGAGCGCCGGGAACGGTGTGCGCCATTCGGAATATAACCTCGAAGGCACTGACACGACGCTGTTTCAGATCTGGATCATCCCGGACCAACGCGGCGGCGAGCCGAGCTGGGGCGCACGCCAGTTCCCCAAGGATAGCCGCGACGGTGCCTTCGTACCGCTCGCCAGCGGGGTGGCCAACGACAATGACGCGCTGCAAATCCGCGCCGATGCCCGCGTGCTGGGCGCCACGATCAAGGCGGGGACGAGCGTGACCTACACGCCGCGTGACGCGGACCGTCACCTCTACCTCGTCCCCGCCACAGGAAAGGTGCGGATCGGCGATGTCGAAGGCGTCGAAGCTGTAGAAGCCGGGGCCCGTGATGGCGTGGCGATCACGCAGCTCGCCAGCGTGACGATCACCGCGCTGGAAGACAGCGAAGTGGTGTTGGTTGACGCCGCCTGACCCTTCCCCCTCGGAGCCGGCCGGCCCCCCACCTCCCCCTCCCGGCCGGTTCCACCCCCCATTTCATCAAAGGACATTTCCCATGAGCAACATTCTCTACATCACCGCCAGCATCCGTTCGGACGCCGATTCCGTTTCGCGTGGGCTGGGTCAGCGGATTGTCGATAGCCTCGCCGCCAAGCCGGGCGCCAGTGTCACCACCCGCGATCTGGCCGCCAATGACGTGCCCTATGTGACGGCAGAAAGCTTCGCCGCCGAACGCACGCCCGTGGCCGAGCGCAGCCCCGAACAGGCGGAGCTTGCCGCCTTCGCCGATACCCTCATCGCCGAATTGCAGGCCTCCGACACCATCGTCATTGCCGCACCGGTCTACAACTTCGCCGCCCCCGCCACGCTGAAGGCCTGGGCCGATCTGGTCGCCCGTGTGGGCACCACCTTCCGCTATACTGAAACCGGCCCCGAAGGCCTGCTGAAAGGCAAGAAGGCCTATCTCGCCATCGCCAGCGGCGGTACGCAGGTCGGCAGCGAATATGACTTCATGACCCGCTGGCTGACCTTCTTCCTCGGCTTTATCGGCATCAGCGATGTCGAAATGGTCGCGGCTGACGGGATCATGGGTGCGGGCGGAGAAGAGAAGATTGCTGCCGCCAAGCAGCAGGCCGATCAGATCGCGGCCTGACGTTCCAGACACTGTCTTGACGGCTTTAGACCCCCTCTAGCTTCGGCTAGAGGGGTGTTCCACGTGAAACACACGCGGCGCTAAAGCCTTGGCCGCACCAGCAGCGGTTTGAAGATGTTGCGGCTTGGGCGGATCACAATGATCGCAACGCCGATGATCGCCAGGCCACCGCCGATGATGAGCGACCAGCCGATGGTATCGCCCGTCAGCCATGTTCCAAAAGCGATGGTAAGCAACGGCGTCAACAGCGTCAGCGGCACGATCAGGTTGGCATCATGCGCCTGAAACAGCCGGAAATAGGCCGAATGCGCGCCGACCGAGACGACCAGCCCTGCAAACAGCACGCACCCCGCCACCGCCAGCGGCGCGGCTTCGACCGCGGCGATTTGCCCGGTCTCCAATGCGAGCGTCGCGGGCAGCATCACGCCCAGCGATGCCAGCCCCGCCCACGCCTGCAAGGCCACGGCACCCACGTCCAGCCGCTTGACGAAAACCGACGCAAAGGCGCCCATCAACACGCCCGCAAAGGCGAATCCCAGCCCGACCGGGTCCCCGGCCTCCGATGGCGCGCCGATCGCAAGGCCCACCCCGCCCAGCGCCAGTGCCATCCCCAGCCTGCGTCGCCAGCGCACCTCCTCGCCCAGAAAGATGACGGCAAACAGCACGGTCAGCGGCGCGCCCGCCAGATTGACAATGCCGACCGCTGACGGCGTTGCGGTCTGCAAGCGAATGAATTGCAGGCCGAAGCTACCGCCGGTAACCGCAAAACCGATCAAAAGCACCAATGGCAGACGCGCAGGCCGGGCGCGCAACAACAGCGGAAACAGCACCGCCAGCACCACTGCCGATCTCAGCACGGTGTAGAACAAAGGCGGCAGGCCCAGCGTCGACACCGCGATCTTGCTGACCACGACATTGAGCGCCCAGGCGACATTGCAGAACAGCATGATGCCCAGCGCCGAGAGAGGCAGGCTTTTGGGCATCAGCGCGAATCGTTGCCGAACACCTCATCCACGACATCGCCCGGCAGGTTGTTGCGCAACTCCTCGCGCCACACCGTCGCCACGGCATCGGAGGGCGCACGCCAGTCCCCGCGCGGAGACAGCGCGCCAGCCGAGGAGACCTTAGGCCCATTGGGCAGCGCCGAGCGTTTGAACTGCGAAAAGCCGAAGAACCGCGCGCAGAACTTGTCCATCCAGCGCGCGATGGTGGCAAGGTCGTAGGCGTTGCGGCCTTCATCCGGGAAGCCCGACGGCCACACTCCCCTGCCTCCATCCTTCCAGGCGTGCCAAGCCAGAAACGCGACCTTCGAAGGGCGCTGGCCGAAGCGGATCACGTGATGCAGGAAGAAGTCGTTGAGCTCATAAGGCCCGACCATGCTTTCGGTCGATTGCATTGCGCCATCGGCGCCAGGCGGCACCAGTTCGGGGCTGATCTCGGTGCCGAGCACATCTTCCAGCACGTGGCCGCAGGCATCGGTGAACTGGCCGGTACGGATCACCCAACGGATCAAATACTGGATCAGCGTCTTGGGGACGCCCGCATTGACGCCGTAATGGCTCATGTGGTCGCCCACGCCATAGGTGCACCAGCCCAGCGCCAATTCCGAAAGATCGCCGGTGCCGATCACGAACCCGCCATGCTGACCGGCCAGGCGGAACAGGTAATCGGTGCGCAGGCCCGCCTGCACGTTCTCGAAGGTCACGTCATGCACCGGCTCGCCATTAGCGAAGGCGTGGCCGATATCCTCCAGCATCCTGTTTGCCGCAGGGCGAATGTCGATCTCGTCTGCGGTGATTTCCATCACGTCCATCAAGCGGTGAGCGTTGCTTTTGGTGCCCTCCGACGTCCCGAAGCCGGGCATAGTGTAACCGCGAATGGTGGTGCGTGGCAGACCCAGACGGTCACACGCCTTGGCCGCCACGATCAGTGCATGGGTGCTGTCGAGGCCACCGGAAATGCCGAGTATCAGGGATTTGGCGCCGGTGGACTCGATCCGCCGCATCAGCGCATCGACCTGGATGTTGAACGCCTCGTAGCAATCTTCATCGAGCTTTTCAGGCCGGTCAGGCACGAAGGGGAAGCGCGCCACAGAGCGCCGCAATCCGATATCACGTTCCACGTAGGCGTGATCGAACAGGATCCGGCGATAGGTGTCCGCCGGGTTGCCCGCCCATTCGGCGGCATCGGCAAAGGTCTGGTTGCGCATCCGTTCAGCGGCCAGGCGCTCGGTGTCGACATCGACGACGCACAATTCGCCCACCAGATCAAACCGTTCGCTCTGCGCCAGCAGATCGCCCATTTCGTAGATCACGCCCTGCCCGTCCCAGGCCAGATCGGTGGTGCTTTCGCCATATCCGCTCGCAGAATAGACATAGGAAGCGATAGCGCGGCTCGCCAGAGAACGGCAGTGCAGATGGCGGTCATCCGCCCTGCCGATGGTAACCGGCGAGGCAGAAAGATTGCACAGGATCAGCGCACCCGCCATCGCAGCCTGCATTCCCGGTGGGACCGGCGCCCAGAAATCCTCACAGATTTCCGCGCCGAAGCGGAAGCCCGGCAGGTTTGCTGCGGCAAAGACCAGATCGGTGCCGAAGGGCACTTCCTCGCCAGCCACGCCGATCCACAGATCGGTGCACCCGCGGCCATGCGCGAAATGACGCTTCTCGTAGAATTCGCGGTAATTGGGCAGGAAGCTCTTGGGCACCACGCCCAAAATCTGCCCGCGCGCGATCACCACGGCACAATTGTACAGCTTGTCCGCCCGCCGAAGCGGAGCGCCAACCACCAGCACCGGATCGAGTTCGGCCGACGCGGCAACCACTTCGGCCAGCGCCTCCTCCACCCGCTCGATCAACGCGTGCTGAAGCAGCAGATCATCGATCGCATAGGACGACAACGTCAATTCGGGATAGACCACCAGATCGACGTTCGCGTCATGGGCCTTCTTCGCCTCGGCCAGCACGCCAGCGGTGTTGTAGGGCACATCGGCCGGGCGGCAATTCGGCGTTGCGGTGGCCACGCGCACAAAGCCGTGGGCGTGCATGTCGAAGAAAGGATGCGATGTCTCGCTCATGATGCTTGTGGTATGCTCCGACGGACTGGGTTCTTACCCGTAGCGGCTTATTGTAACCGTTCCTAGCGGATCGCCGCAACGGCCCTGCTCCCAAGCCCTGGTTTATGGTACCAAAGCCTGTCGATGCGCGCACTGTTCTTGCGCCGCCGCAAGCGACCCGCCAAGTGTCAGCGCATACCCAACAGGAGCTGCTATCATGCCCGACGCCACCTACACCCCGCCTGCTGTCTGGAGCGCCGATACCGTCTCGGGCGGACGCTTCGCCTCGATCAATCGCCCCTCTGCTGGCCCGCGGGAAGACAAGGAACTGCCGATTGGCCAGAACCCCTTCCAGCTCTATTCGCTCGCCACGCCCAATGGCGTGAAGGCAACCATCATGTTGGAGGAATTGCACGAAGCGGGCCACACCGGCGCAGAATATGACGCCTGGACGATCAATATCGGCGATGGCGAGCAGTTCACCAGCGGTTTTGTCGACGTGAACCCCAATTCCAAAATCCCTGCCCTGCTTGACCGCAGCGGAGCCACGCCGTTCCGCGTCTTTGAAAGCGGGGCGATCCTTGTCCATCTGGCAGAGAAGTTCGGGATATTCCTCCCCACCGATCCGGGCGCGCGCGCCGAGGTGTTGAGCTGGGTGTTCTGGCAGGTCGCCAGCGGGCCGTTCATCGGCGGCGGCTTTGGCCACTTCTACGCCTATGCACCCGAGAAATACGAATACCCAATCAACCGCTACGCGATGGAAACGAAACGAATTTTTGACGTAGCGGACAAGCGGCTGGCGGAAAGCCAGTTTCTCGCTGGCGATGATTTCACACTGGCTGACATTGCCAATTTCCCTTGGCTCGCGCCTTTTACCGAAGGCAATATTTACAATGACGCCAAGACCTTCCTGAGCATCGATGACTATCAGAACGTCGCACGCTGGGTTTCCGAAATCCAGGCTCGTCCGGCCGTTCAGCGCGGACGGATTGTTAACAAGGTCTGGGGCGACGAAGACACGCAATTGAAAGAGCGCCACTCAGCAGCCGATTTTGACGGCAAGCGGCTACATGCTGGCCCTCCGGCGTGAGCGCGGGGTGGAAAAAGGGGGCCAGCAAGCGTTTTCGCCCCCTTCACATCCTCATTTCAGGCGCTATACAGCGCGCTTCTGTTGGGGCGTAGCCAAGCGGTAAGGCACCGGTTTTTGGTACCGGCATGCGAAGGTTCGAATCCTTCCGCCCCAGCCAGCAATATCTTCAGACCCAAATATCTGAAAAATAACGAGTTTCTCTTCGAGTCAAAACCCCGTGGTACCTTGCCGTGGTACCCCGTTGTGGTCCTGATTCCGGAACCATGATTCGAGTGGATCCCGGGTGCAATATGGCAGCCCGATTTGCGCGGCTTTTCTACCGGCAAGTGCACAGGTTTTGCACCGTGGCTCTGCATTGTACCCGCTCAACGGCCGTAAACCGCCGATCAGCTACGATGAGTGTGTTTGGGACTTTGCGGTCGTTCCTACACTGTATGCTAAATGACTGACTTTGACAGAAGCGCACACGGCCCTGCTCAAGGACGGAAATGACGGTTAGGTGGCCGCACATGCAACAAGCGGATCACCGTTGCGCGGCTCATTGGTTCTAAAGCTCAGGACTTGGTGCCGCTGCCGTTTCAGTCAAGGCGATCGACCTTCGGCTAATTCAATGACCTGACGGTGTGGGACGGGGCCCCGGTCGATCACGATCACGGCAAAGCCAGCGCCGCGGCGATATAATGCGCGGGTCAGGCCGCCGACTGTCAATGTGCTGAGGCTGCAATCGGCAAATGGCGCGACTGACCTCACAATGACCATCAGCCCAGCGTTGGCCATGGTGCCAGTAAATGATTTGTTGAGAAGCGCTGGCCTAAGCAACATCTCGAAATCGAGCGGAGGTGTTGCTTGGATATTGCGGCCATTTTGATGCACCTGTGGGATCTGCGGTCAGTCAAGGTGATCGTCGCCATTGCGGTTGTTACACTGCTGGTGGCAATCATCGGCGGGCATCGCGCGCTGGTGTCGGGCAATGCGCTGGCCAACAGCCGGGTCAGCCTGCTGTTCTGGTTCAGCAACCTGCTGCTTACGCCGGGGCTGGCGCTGGCCAGCGCAGGCTTTGTCATGGCCTATGGCTCGCTTGGCCTGCCACGCCTGTCGCCGTCGGCCTGGCAGGCCGTGCCGTTTCCGCTGCTGGTCCTTGTCGCCTTCCTTGCGAACGAGTTCTGGCTCTATTGGTCGCATCGCTGGCTGCACAGCCGTTGGGGCTGGCCGATCCACGCCATCCACCACAGCGACAGCCACGTGAATGGCTTCACCCTGTGGCGCATCCACGTGCTGGAGACCGTGGTGATGCAGCTGTTCGCCCTTGTGATGATCAGCTGGATGGGTTTGCCGCCTGCCGCCGCCGGGGCTGGTGCGCTGGTAGTGACGCTACACGCGGTTTACGTCCATTCGCCGTTGGATTGGGATCATGGGCCCCTGCGCATGGTCATCGCCAGCCCACGCTTCCACCGCTGGCATCATGTCGATGCCGAGCCAGCCTACAACACCAACCTTGCCAATGCCTTGCCGCTGCTCGACTGGCTGTTCGGCACCTATCACACCCCGCACCGGCTCGATGCGCCCATGGGCGCCCGAAGCGCCGGCGTGCCCGACACCGATTTCGTCGCGCTTTGGGCGTGGCCGTTCATGGAATGGGCGCGAATGATCAGGGACGCGGTTGGCGTTCAGCCACGTTCGGAAGCTAAGCCGCACAATCAGTTAGGAGATGGGTGAAAAAAGAGATCGAAATGAAGAGAAAAAGGCACGCGGCAAAGCTAGGCCGCCAGATGGGTCGAAAAGGGCTGCAAGTGAGCCTCTCGTTTCCCTCGCGCCAGCGCGGTGGTGGCTCTTTCGGGAGTTGAGCCCGAAACATACCGCTTTAAAAGGCGGGTGGGCTGACCGGATGAGCTAAGGCCCTACATCCCAGCGTTTCGACGCGACGATCGCCGCGTCATCACGCGGGGGTCCGCCCGTCAGGGCAAAGCAACGCCGCGCGCGACGAAGGATGCTGCCATACGGTTGTCGTACCTGTGCCTCACAGCAGGTGTCATAACCGCGCGGTTATGGCACCGCGAACCCAGCAGATTATCGTCAGTGCGTGCGAGAATTGTTGGCCAGAATTCCACAACGACCGTTAGGCTTCGAGGTCAATAAACCTTTAGAATGGCTGGTCAGTTTTTGGAACGCCGAGGCCTTGGCGAACGGCCTAAATTAGCGCATCGGGCCACCCCAGCTTTACGGCAGGCGAACAACCGGTCTTGGGAGGAGTTGCCGTCCGTAGTCCTGATCCGGAACGACATATGCTGGTCGGCAGCTGCCCAGCTGCCCAAAGGTCTTGGGACTTACCTGCCATCGCCACAAAGCATGCTGACTAGCTGTTCGGGCGGCCTTTTCTGGCCTGTGCTCAGACCTCGACCGCTGGGATGTCCGGGTGAACGGTGGCCGCGCGTTCGAGCGACATGATCTCGTTTAAAACCGACAGAAGTTCGTTCGTTGCGGTGTCCTGTTCCCAAGCGTAAGCCGACAGCACCATTGGCGGGACGGGCTCTAACTGCCGGCAAGTCTGAACGGCGTAGGATGCAATTGTGGCAACAGGCAGGATCGAAACGCCAAGTCCGGCTTCCACGGCGCGCAGCACACTAACAAGACTGTTGCCCGTGAAGGCCAGATACCAGCGCAATCCCGCAGCCTCGATCTGGTCGATCATCTGGTCCCGGTAGAGCCCGCCCGGCGGAAAGGCGACGAGCGGTATCGGTTCAGACCACTGCTGCAATTGGTTGGCGACCTCGACCCAGACCAATGGTTCGGAAAAGCTAGCGCGTGCGTCAGCCTGCGCGCGGGGTTCCTTGACGATAACCACATCAAACTCCCCTTCGCGAAATTGCCGCGACAAATCCCTGCTGAGCCCTGTCGTGACATCGAGACGAATTTCACGGTAGCGCTCGGCAAAGCGGGCAAACCCCTGGCTCATAGGGGCCGTCATCAGATCATCGGGCAAGCCGACCTGAAGGGTTCGGCTGCCCGAAGGATCAGCCAGCAAAGCGGCAGCCTCGCTTTGAAGGGCGAGAATGCGCCTGGCATATCCGATCAGGCGTTCGCCCGCCGGGGTAAGCTTTACGGGCCGGGCAGAGCGATCGAGCAGAGCCTTGCCAACCAGACCCTCCAACCGGCCGATCTGCTGACTGATAGTTGACTGGGTCGAATGAAGTCGATGGGCCGCAGCTGTAAAGCTCTTTGCATCGGCAACCGCCACAAACGCCACGAGAAGTCTGGGATCGAACACCGCATCATTATAGAAGTGAATGATAGCTATTCAATCATTTCATTCGAATATGAAGCGGCTGCGCGCTACGGGCGGATATACCCATTCTTTGGCCCAGCCATAAAATCAGGATCACACCAATGAAGATGACCAGCGTCCTTATTCCGCTTGCCTTCACTCTGATGGCGGCTCCCGCTGCTGCAGCCGAAATTTCGACCCACGTGCTCGACCTTGCGGCGGGTGTCGGGGGAACGAATGTCCCTGTCACTTTGTCGAAGCGTGATACCAGCGGAACCTGGGTTGAGGTGGGCGAGGCCCGCACCGACGACAATGGACGGGTGCGAAGCTTTGGTCCGGGAGCCGATTTCAACACCGGAGTCTATCGGCTGCAATTCGATATGACCGCCTATCCCAACGCTGAAGCGAAGCCCTTCTTCCCTGAAATTACTGTTACCTTCAGTGTGACAGACAAGGCTGGCCACTATCACGTTCCCGTCGTGGTCAGCCCCTTTGGCTATTCGACCTACCGTGGTAACTGATGATGATTGAAATGCTGATCCCGCTTGTGGTTGCTGCCGTGACCGCCTTGCCGGCACCTGCCGCGCAGCGGTCTGTGTCGCTCGAAATGGCTAATGCTCTCGCTGACGAAACACTCGCATCGTGCCGTGCCATGAACAGGGATGCTGTTGTCGCTATCGTTGATCGCGGCGGTAACCTGATTGTGCTCCAGCGGGGGGATAGCATAGGGCCGCACAACACTCGTGCCGCCGAGCGCAAGGCCTTCACGGCTCTATCAACCAAGACCAGCACATCTACGCTTGCGGAGCGGACTGCATCAGATCCCGGATCACGCAACCTGACGAACGTCCCTGAACTCCTGCTGCTGGGCGGCGGCTTGCCGATCGTGCACGCGGGAGAGGTGATTGGCGCCATCGGGGTCGCAGGCTCGGGTGGATCGGTAAGCGATGAGCAATGCGCCAGCGCAGCGCTCGCAACGCTGACATCATAGGGCCTGAATTCGCCGTGCCTTCGTATGGAACCCGAATGATTGCTTGGGTTTGGTCGCGCCCTTACCTGCTGCTCACATTCACCGCGTTGTTTTGGGCCGGCAATTCGATTGTCGGACGTGCTGCTCGTGATGTCATGCCGCCGGTTGCACTGGCCTTCTGGCGCTGGGCGCTGGCTTTGCTTTTGCTCCTGCCGTTTGCATGGCCACACCTGCGGCGGGACCTTGCCACCCTGAAAGCCAACTGGTGTTGGGGGCGTTGGGGATCGGCACCTTCAATACCCTCCTTTATACAGGCCTGCAGACCACAACGGCGGTCAACGGCTTGCTGCTTCAGTCGATGCAGCCAGCGCTGATAATAATGCTCGGTGCCCTCGTATTCGGCGAAAATGTCCGGGTTCCGCAAATCATCGGCATATGCCTGTCGATTGCCGGCGCTTTGATCATCGTTCTGCGCGGTGATCTGTCTGCGCTTCTCGGGCTGAAATTCGATACAGGCGATCTCGTGATCTGCGCGGCGGTCGTCGTCTGGTCGTTTTACTCCGTGCTGCTGCGCAAGCGCAACAACCATGAGTTTGCCTATGTGATTGGGCGGGTTCCGGGGATTGCCGCGAGAGACGCTATTTGATGGGGCCGATTGGCCGCTTTTCGGCGATGGTCTTTGGCCTTTCAGTGCTTTCTGCGGATTTCGGGCGCACCTATCCCGTGGCTGCGCACCGCTCGTGGAAGATCAGGCGGTCGAAGTTGTGGGCCAGATTGGC
This sequence comes from Erythrobacter sp. 'gip.4 top 5', assembly GCF_056495765.1. NCBI lineage: Bacteria > Pseudomonadati > Pseudomonadota > Alphaproteobacteria > Sphingomonadales > Erythrobacteraceae > Erythrobacter > Erythrobacter sp. 'gip.4 top 5'. The sequence goes on from NZ_CP200270.1 coordinate 2,519,976, forward strand.
CAGCGTGAGTTTGGCCTGCGCGCGGGCAATGTCGATGGTGCGGATGAAGAGGCCGAAGCGGTTCTTCTGGTGGGCAAAGACATGTTCGACGCGGGCCCGGGTTGCTGACTTTGCTGCATTGGCGCGCGCCGTGTGCTCGGGCATCGGCCTGCCCTTGGGTTTGCGGCGATGAATGCGGCTCTTGAGCATGCTGGCCTTCAGCCAGGCCTCATTCTTGCTGCTGCGATAGGCGCTGTCAGCCCACACATCGCTGGCCGTGTTGCTCGTGTCGATCACCCGGCGCAACTGGCGCCCATCGCTGTCAGCCGCTGAGGTGACACTGGCCTTTCGGATAAAGCCGAAGCGCCGATCGATGCTGATATGCGACTTGTAGCCAAACACAGGCGTGGCGATCTGCGGTGGCGGGGTCCCGTCGGAGCGATAGCGGATCTTGCCGCCGATCTTGATCGTCCAGCGCGCATCGACATCTTTCTGGTGCGGCTTGTTCGGCTTGCCGCGCCATATCTGCTTTGCCGACTTGCCCGCCTTGATTGCGGCCTTCTCGTCCTCGGTGTTCCGCTGCTTGGGCGCGGGCACCAGCGTGGCATCGACGATCTGGCCGCCCATCGCCAGATACCCAGCCTCGCGCAGTTGCTGTTCGAACGCTTGCATCAGCGCATCGAGCGTGCCGCTCTCGGTCAGCCGGTTACGATAGTGACGAATGGTGTTCTCGTCGGGCATCGCACCGCCAAGGTCAAAGCCGAAGAAACGCATCCATGACAGCCGATTCCGGATCATGAACTCCATGCGCGCATCGGACAGATTATGCTGCGCCTGAATCACCACCACCTTGAACATCGCCACCGGGTCAAAGGGAGGCCGGCCGTCCTTGGCGCCGTCGCTATAACCAAGGCCGCGGATCAAAAGTGGCCGGAAGCGTTTAAACTCCACCGTGCCCGCCAACGCCTCCAGCGGATCGCCGTCCTTGCTCAGCCGCTCCAAATGCTCCGCCAGTGAAAACAGGCTGCGTGGGTGCATCAAACCTCTCCGTCCAATGCGCCAAATCAATCAGATCATGGCCTCAAACGCGAGGGGTTTTTGCGGGTGTCCATCTCACCTTCGAGGCATTCTATAGAAATAGTAAGCGATCCCAAAGCCCGCTATTACGTTGGTAAGGATAGGAATGAAGATCCACTCCAATGGCATCGCTCGGTGTAGAAAAAATAATATTAGATTTGCAAATATAAACGCTATCGACACCGAGGCATACAGCATTTCTTGACCATGATAATCTATAATATCCATAAAGATTCGACGGAAACAAATTGTCAGCAAACCAATGAGTGCAAAAGATACCCCTGCGGATAAAAGTCACTAAGAAGCCATCGTAATCGTCGATAGAATGTTTGAGTTCATTTCGCGTTCCATGCCCACCTTCTTAGGCCTAAAAAAATGAGTGTGACTTTATTATTTACTCTTATATTTTGACTTAGCACGGGCGCCAAGATGCTACTGGACGAAGGTGACGGGCTCAAAATTCGCTGCCAAACTTCGGCGCAATTCAGCCCATCATTGCTTCAGCTGCAGTAATCACCTAAATGTCATGGGATTATAAATGGATGGAGGCGGGTTTGTATAGAACTACAGCAACCGTCTGCCGAAACTTACAGACTGGTTTGATGTGTTTGGCGGCAATCGGGGCCTCCCCTTTGGCCGGACAAGATAACCCCGCGGGGGCGGACATGGTTCCTAACGAACCCGTACCCCCGCCCCCTTCGGTGCTGATCTTCAATCTGAATGTTTCAGTCCCGCGCGACAACTCTAGTCTGCTGCGATTGAAGGAGTGTCAGGATCGAAAAGATGCAGGCACCATCAGCGGAGAAATCGTGGTCTGTCGCGAGGTGGGCAGCGAAGACTCCGCGATGACAGGCACCCGCGAACAAACCCGGAGGCGTTACGCGCAGGAGACGATGCTCAGGGGCGCTCCTCGCGCACCTGATTTCATCATCGATTGCCATGATCAGGGCTATCCATTCGGCTGCGTTGCATTCGGCAAGGCACCTCCGCCCGCATACGTCGTCGATTTCGGTGCATTACCAATGGCCCCTGCAGGGTCGGACGCGGATCGCATGGCGCGCGGGCTAGCGCCGCTGGGTCAGGAGGGCGAGCTGCCTGAAAATGAGGAGTAGGTGCGCCCGGACTTGTGACCAACGTCTGGCCGTCGTCCAGAATACTGAAACAGTGGAAAGATGGGGCATGCCATTCACCCGATGTTCAGAGCCTCCACCGCTATTTCTCCCTGTATTCTTGAGGTTTAACCGTATGCGACACTGCCTATCGATGCTCGCGGCTACTGCGGTCGCGATCGCCGCAACAGCAACTGCAAAACCTCAGGATACCGCGCAAAGCGACCTCGAGGTTCGGATGGGCGAAGCCATCGCCATCACCATAAACGATCAGCCAGTGCGTATGCGCCTCGCGCCTGATGCCATCTCCGTTCCCACCCTAAATGCCGATGCAGCGCAGCGGATCGGGCTGAAGCCCAGCATGATCGGCTACATCTATGTAACTGGCCCGGAGAAGATCGGGTTCCGCACTGACAACGTACGTTATCGCGCCGGCACAGCCTCATTCAAGCGCCGCACGGCCTTCAGCGACCGGCAATTGACAGAGGGTGCGGATGGCATCGCTGGCCCTGAGACACTCCCCTTCGCCCGGACCATATTCATCATGCGAGAGGCACAGCCCGGTGACCGGCCGATCACCCTGCCGCTCGACACAGAAATGGGGCGCAGCCAGACAGGTGTGCGGATCGATGTCGGCGGCAGGCCGATCTACGTAGCCTTCAGTTTCGAACGCGCAGAAAGTCTGGTGACAGCAACGGGCGGCAAGTGGATCGCCGATGTGAATAGCGGACGGTTCGATGGCGATACACGAGAGGCGCCGATCCTCTACGGCGTGGCTCGCCCAATCCGCTCGCTCAGTCTTGAGCGTCCGCTGATGCTCGGAGAGCTAGAAATCCGCAACCTTGCTGTGCGGGTGTCGGACATGGGCAATTCTCGAGGGATTGCCGAGGGGCCCGTGCCCGAGGAGGATCCGAACGAGATTGTTGTCTCCGGCGACAGCAAGGGCAAGGTCCCTAGACAGCGGCTCTATATCGGCATGGGCACGATCGGGCATTGCGCGTCGATCACCTATGATTTCAGAGCCGGGACTGTCACCCTCATGTGCCCCGATCAGCCACCCCTGCCAAATTCATAGCCCTTGGTGCCCGGCGCGGCTAAACCCATCGCAGCAAATGAGGAGAAGGCGATTGCGGCGTGATCAGCGAGCCATAACCCGGTCTTGTATAGGGCTGGTGTCCCTCGCCGCGCTGTTTGTCGCTCCCACGGTTTCGGCCCGTCCGCTGACCATCGACGATGTGCTTGCCACAGCCACCGTTGACCGCGCCGACATTTCTCCGGATGCCGACGACATCGCGATTGCGATGCCTCGCCCGGCTACCTCAGGCGAGGTTTATGGCCGCAATTCCTATGAGATCGACTCCTCGCGCACCGATATCTGGCTGGTGAAGCGCGACGGATCGCAGCTGCGCCAGCTGACCGATGGACAAGCGAGCGCGGCGGGCTTCTGGTGCCCCTACTGGAGCTCCGACGGCAAGCGACTGGCGATGCTTTCAACCGCGCCCGAACAAGGCGAGCCGCACGGCGGTGACAATGCCCGCCTCTACGTGTGGGAACGCGGAGCCGAAGCGCCCCGGCGCGTCAGTGATCGCGCCATGATGACGCAGGTGCGCTACGGCTCCCCGCTCAACGAGCTTGACCTGCGCGCTGCAGGGGCAAGTCTCCCGAATACGTGCCGCGATAATGACGAGAATGCGCCCTTCCTGTGGCTCGGCCCGGATCGCCTGCTAGCGGTGCTGATGCCGCCGGGTGAGCGTTCAGCGATGGTGGATCGCTACGCCAAGTTCCACCGCGAGGCTTCACAGGCGGGCGAAGAGATTCGTGCGGGCGAGGTGCCGACAGTATCGCGCTCCGACAGCGGCACGGCAGCTGCGGACTTGGCAGAGGGTAACTATTCGGCCGAAATGGTGATCTTCAATCTGACGGATGGCTCGTCGACCAAGATTGGCGAGGTGTCGGCATTCCCGATGTTCGGCGCGCTGACCATCGCCCTTTCGCCCGATGCCCGCCGCGCCGCAATTCTTGCACCGGTTCAGGCGATTCCGCCGCACCGCCGGTCACCCGATATGCCGAATGTCATGGCATGGGCGGTGGAGAATGCCCTATTCATGCTCGACCTTGGCGAACGGCCCGCCTTGCAGCGGATTGAGGCACCAAGCGGCGCACATTTTCCGCTCGACATCATTGGATGGTCTCCGCGTTCCGAATACGTCGCTCTGCGCGCCCGGCCGGCGGCGGACATTACATCAGCCAGCCTCTGGACCCTTGCCGGAAGCGACCTCGCGATGGTTGCCCAAGCACCCGGCCTCACATTCAATGAAACCGCGCCAGCGCATTCGCGTGCGACAACCTATGCCCTCTGGGCTGACCGGACGCGAATGCTGGTGAGGGACTCCAACGCCGCGAGCGGTTTTCAGCTCGTCGATGTTCTTACCGGCCGGACGGCCGAGGTCGAGGGCAGCGTCGAATGGCCTGCCAGCCTCCGCACCTTTCCAAATGGCCAGATCACGGGGCAAAGCAAGACCGGCCCTGTCCGCCTCGATCCCGACGCACGTCGGTTCGTGTCATGGCAGGCTTCCAACCCAACGGGTTGCAGCAGCGCGGCACAGCTTGTCACCGAGTGGGAAGACGGGGCCTCCGCCTACAGCCTCTGGACCAGCGACGGCCCGCGCCCCGAGAGCATCACTCTCGCGTCGTCCGCCCGGCTGCTCGATCGTGATTGCAGCGGGATTGTCTGGGCCGAAAACGGGTTTGAAGGCAGCGTCGTGAACTTCACACCGTGGGACAGTCCCGCGGCGCCCCGCGCTCTTATGCGACATAACCAGCATCTCGCCGATATCGCCTGGGGCGAGCGGCGCATGATTGATTATCGCCACGCTGATGGCACAGCGCTGAAGATGGCGGTGCTGTTTCCTGCGGATTACGATCCCGCAAGGCGATATCCGACGCTGATGTGGGTCTATGGCAGCTACAGCCCATCCGGGATCGACGACTACTTCCTCGATCCGCACATGCCGGGCATTTACAACCTCGAGCTTTACGCGAGCCGCGGCTATGTCGTGGCCATTCCCGCCATCCCGGTCCCGCGCAGTGAGGCACCGGGCGAGCCACTTGCAGCGTTCCCAGGCGGCGTCCTTCCCGCCATCGACAAGCTGGTGGAGCTCGGCATCACCGACAAAGATCGCGTCGGCGTGTTCGGCCAGAGCTTTGGCGGCTACACCGTCAGCGCGCTGGTAGCGCAGACCGACCGCTTCAAAGCGGCGGCCGCGATTGCGGGGGCAACGGACATTGCCACGAACTACGGCGCGTTCGATCCCGCAGCGCGGGGCTGGCCCGGCATTGATCAGGACATGGCAGTCAACGGCCCGATCTACGAGCGGGGCTTGGGCTTCAAGATCGACCCCGCGACCGATCCCGCGCTTTATCACCGCAACTCACCCCTCACTTTCGCTGACCGGATCCACACACCGCTGATGCTGATCCACGGGGAGCTCGACACGCGCGCGCCGCTCTCGCAGCCGGAGGCGCTGTGGTCGCTGCTGCGCCGAAAAGGTCGTCCGGCCCGGCTTCTGCGCTATTGGGGCGAGAACCACTCGCTCGCCAACTCGCCTGCCAACATCCGCGATATCACGCGTGAGCTGATCGACTGGTTCGATCTCCACCTAAAGCAGGGCGGTCACTCAGAAGCGCCGCTTGGTAACACTAACTGAAGCTCAAAGCGGACGGGCAGAATTCCACCCAGTTGCAGTCATCAGCAGGTAGGATCCGCGATCCCGAAAGCGGTCCTGCGGCTTTGCCTCGGTTTTGAAAAATTGCTGCTGGTCAGCAAGCGCCCCCAATGCGGCCTTCAAGGATTTCCAATCGCACGCGCGAAAGCGGTCGTTAATGTTCGGCATGCGACTTGGGTTCTTTATTGCAGACGCAGGAACAATGATCAGTGCGCCACACTGGCTTTCTATTAGCAGCATCTTTGATGTTCGCGTCCGCGTGCGTTGAAGAAAGTCCGTCCTCCGCGTCGCGCTTTTCGGACTACACGCCATTCGACCTTATGACCCAGCCAGAATTCTCCGATTATCAGAACGTTGTAGGCTCTTACCTTCGTAGGCAAGCTCCAAGCGAGGACTCTCGCGCTTGCGTAGTTGGACTTACACATAAAGCCGATGACATCGACGCGGTGTGGGTCATTTGGCGCGGAGGAGATCGGCTGATCCGATGGTTTTCCGGCGAAAACCAGCTCGAGTTATCCTCGCGGAACCTTAGCCTGACCGACGACATAGTTCCAACTGATGCAGACATTGGAACAAGCACCTATCTTGAAAGCCGCCCTTGGGTGCATGAATTGGAACGCCTGTGCCGACGTCATGGTAGCCGCGTATCGGCGCTTCAGTAGAACTGCACTGCTCAGAGCAGGAAAATGCGAACGGATTTAGCAAGTGGCGGCCTTATCCGCCGGGCGATGGCGTTGTCGTTGGCGTTACACGTCTAACAGCAGGATGTCGCAAATCCACCCACTTGCTGCCGGTTCGGTGATCTTCGGACTTCGACAAAAGCGGCCATAGGAGCCCGTCCGATGGCCGCCAGCTGTGTCAAATCTCAATGCGCTCCGCGAGGACTAGTGCGTCCTCCACGTCGACCCCGAGATACCGGACTGTATTCTCGATCTTGGAATGGCCTAACAGGATTTGCACTGCACGCAGATTTCCGGTTGTCCGGTAAATCATGGCCGCCTTGGTGCGCCGCATGGAATGGGTGCCGTATTCCTCCCGCCTCAACCCGACCGCGATTGACCCACTCATCGATGAGGCGAGCATACTGCCGCGTATTGATCGGTTGGCCGGCACGAATTCTGCTTGGAAACACGAAATCATCGATGGTACCGCTCCGGTGCAGGAGCCATGTTAGCAGACCTGTTCGGGCGTCTGCTGTAATTTCAAATTGCACGGGTCGCCCTGTCTTCTGCTGGATGATCATTGCGCGGTCGCGGACTTCAGATCTGGCCACAAGGTCGCCGATCTTAAGCTTCACCAAATCGCAGCCCCGCAGCTTGCTGTCGGCGCGGTCACGGAGCCGCTCCTCGCGATCAAGGAAGAACCGGATCGCCCAAATCTGCTTTTAAGTGAGCGGCCGCTTAGTGCCGACGATTTTGCCGGCATTCCACGAGACCCGTTTCTGCATCGCCGGGTCGAGGTGAGAGTAGGTCATGACTTTTCTCCATGGCCTTGATTGGCCAAAAGAAAGAGCGGGCGCCTATGCGTCGATGGCGCAATATGGTGAGATTGTGGGAGCATCCGCGACTGAGCTTCGGAGCTTGGAGGCATGGGATGCTCCCGGCACGGGCCCAGCGCATTCGCGGCCGGCCGTCCTGGACGGGAACCACGGTAAACCAGTCCAAGCCTATGAGGTCATGAAGCGTGCGGTAGGCATCCATCTGCTGAGTGTGTTGGGCTCCGACGGGGCGTCTCGCATATCGCCATTGGCTCGGGAGCACATGGCGAGATTCTGGCTGTTCCTAGTGGCCGGCAGGATGCGTAGTTCGCAGCTTGAACGGTTGTGGCCAGACGGATTCTTCCATGGTGTGGAAGGATATGATGTTGGACTCGGCAACGAGGGTTATCTGCGTTTGTTGCGGATGAAAAAGGGATCGATTGACGCGTCGATCGTGTAGCTGTTCGTCTGCTTTTGGGACCGAGACAGAGCGCCGCTTATGACCGCTGGTGGGTGGATATTTGCCGTTAGCTTCGGGAAGTGCAATCCATCTCGACGTGTAAATGTATCAGCCGTCCATCTGACGGCACGAAGATCGGTTGAGCCAAGCGGATGTTCCCGTCACAGAAGCGAACTGCAAGCTGGTTAGGTCCGCGCTTGGACATTCGGAAGTCTTTAGGGTTGGAACCTTCGAAGAAGGGAGCCTGCTCGCCAGCGTGTTTAGCCTCTAGTCGGTAGGTTGTTTCACCGAGAGCACCACCCGCATCGCTCACGTGAGTGACAAAGATCACATCGTCGTCAAATCGTAAGGCGGTCTTTGACGACGTTTCCGAACATCCTGAAACAACCGCTGCAATCGACGCCACTAACAAGAACTCAGATGATAGAAGCTGCGTCATGTGAACATATGAACCGGAGTCAGTTGTGGCAGCAAGGGGGTCGTTTGCTGACCAGCGGGAATTTTTCGCGAGCAGGGCTATGCAGACGTGCCGCTTTCCGGATGGCGCATCAGTCCCAGTCATGGCCGAGGCTGGGCGGAAGCAGTCATGGCCAGTTTTCCGCGTGACCCGTTCCTTGGGCGAAATACGCCCGAGGACCCTTTCGGCGCCAGCCTCAGGCCGCCGTGCGGACGGTCGTCAGATTGAGCCCGATGGCACCGACAAGGATCAGCGCCATGAAGCCTGCCTGCGCCAAGGTTAGGCTCTGGCGGAACACGATCCAACCAATTGCCGCAATTGCAACGATCCCCACCCCTGACCAGACGGCATACGCGACCCCCATCGGGATGCGTGTCATCGCAAAGGCCAGCAGCCAGAAGCATATGCCGTAGCCTCGGTGCCCAGGCGATGATCGCCGCAATCCAGACCTGAGGGTGGGCGGCAATCTTCCGCGCCAATCCGAAATCAGCACCGTTCGTCTGCCAATGCGCTTTTACACGGCCTGTCCCAATACCTTCTGGCAGCTTCCGACCCAAAGTCGGTCGTTCTGGAATGCTGAACTGAGTGTCCGATCCCGCCCGAAGCCGACATTCCGCTTAAGATAATGAACTACGCTCATGCGTATTATTGGGAGCAGGTGTGTTGTCGCCATCGCGGCCATCGGGGACTTGCCACCTTGAATCCGTTGCGTTCAACCCCCCGGACGAACGTCTGACGAGCAAATTTGCGGTCGTGAACAAGGCAATCTTTTCGAGCCCGCTGCCGCCGCATAAGCCGCAATCGCTTCGGCCCGGCTTCAGCCAGCCAGCAGTTCGACATCCTGTGCCATCACCCAGCCGGAATCACATGGCCCGAAATAATCGGTATCTTCTGCGACCGGGGACGATACTTCGCAGTCCTCGCCCTGGTATGTCGCATAGATGATCCCGACCATTTCTTCGTCATTGCTGGTTTCACAAATCCAGACGGGGGTGGCTTCTGCCAGTTCATCAATGGGATCAAGTTCCTCGCTTGCACCCGGATATCCGCCTATTACTCCTTATCTTGGCCCCTGACTGATCAGACCTCTTTTCAGATAAATGGCTTTGCGCCATTGCAGGCATACAATCGGGGGATCGTGTCATAAGCAAAATGAGTGAATTTAATTGGGCTCAGCTGGGCAAGCTGCTGGCCGCCGTGTTGCTGGTGCAAGCGATCTACTGGCTGGCGATCGATCGCCCCCTGTTCCATGCCGACCCGGGCAAGGAGCCGGACCTTGTAAGCGTCAGCGATATCGCAGTCGCCCGGCTCACCGCCCCGGATTTTGCGGAGGCGGCAAAGGCACGTTTCGAACCGGCCGAGCTGCCGTGGACATATTGCTGCGATACGGCGGTGTTTGCGGTCAAAATGACCTTCGCGCTTGATTCCGTGCCAGCGGAGGGATTGGGGATTTACCCCAACTTGCAGACTGACAACTTCCAGCTTGCTTTGAACGGATCGCCGATTGTCGTGCGCGGGCGCATGGAGCCGGGCAATGGCAGCTTTCACGGTCAGGTGCGAACCCTGGTGCGGATGCCTTCGGGGTTGCTTAAGCAAGGCACGAACACGCTAACCTTCATCACCTTGCGTGACGGGTTTCCCTATACCGATGTATACGAACCCAAAATCGCCGATTACGCCGCGCTGGAACAATACACAGCGCGCAAATTGTTTCTCGCATCGTCCTTCTACCTTCTCACTGGCGGGTTGCTCGGCCTGCTTGGCGTGATCGCGACGATCATGATGTTTCGATCGGACGACTGGCGATTTGCTGCCTGGCTCAGCCTGTTGTGTGCCGGATTTGTGGCCAATGCGGGCTATTACCTGTGGCTTGATCCGCCGGTCGATGGTTGGGGCCGAATGGTGGCCTTCTTTGCGATCTACCAGCTGATCCCGGCCGCGATGTTGTGTTTCGTCGATAGCTGGACGGGCCGGCCCGTGCCATGGCTGCAACCAATAGCGATGGCTGTCTATGTCGCCGCGATGGCGGTGATCGCCTGGCATATTTATCGCGTGCCCATGCCGGAGGGCTTCGATGTGCCCGCCATGATCTGGGTGTGGTATCTGGGCGCGTCGGCGGTGGCGGTGGTTGCGCGGCTTGCATGGCATTTTGCCACACAGGCTGAAGATCGCCTGCTGGAAAGCGCCCTGATGACAGTAATAGCGGCGGCATTGCTGATGGATGCCGCGTTGGAATGGTTTCCAGATCTGGATTTGACAGGGGACAATGTCGGAAACTCCGCCGTCTTCCTGCTGCTGGCGATGACAGCGGCGTTCCTCACCCGCAACTTCCGGCTGTTCCAGTCGCAAGGGGCATTGAACGCGATGCTTCAGGAAAAGGTCACGCGGCGCGAAGCCGAACTGGCCGAAGCCGCTTTACGCGAACAGGCGCTCGTGCGCGCGCAGGCGCATGACGAGGAACGCCGCCGGATCATGCGCGATCTGCACGATGGCCTCGGCAGTCAACTGATGACGATGATGCTGAGCGCAAGGCTGGGTGAAGCTGATCCGCCCAAGGTTGCCGAAGGTTTGCAGAACGTCATTGATGAAATGCGGCTGATGGTCGATTCGATGGATTCGGTGGGCGAATCTCTCGAAGCGGCGCTCGCCACTTTCCGCGCACGTATCCAACCACGGATCGAAGCGGCGGGCTTTGCCTTCCGCTGGCACCAGCCCGCATCGCTTGGTGCCCCCGATCTTGGCCCGCGCGATGTGCTACAGGTTTTCCGCATCATGCAGGAAGCGGTGACCAACGCACTTAAACATTCGGGCGGGAGCGAGATTACGGTCGAGGTAGCGACGACCGTGAATGGCGCGGTAAACATCGCCATTGCCGACAACGGCTCTGGCGGCGCGGAAGCCGGCGATGCGGGACGCGGCCTTGCCAACATGCGTGTGCGCGCAAGAGCAGTGGGCGCCGATTATTCAGTGCAATCCGACCCCGGCAAAGGCACGCGCATCACGCTTGGCCTGCTCCAGCCTGCCTGATGCAAGCATCCCATAACCTTGCCCCCGGCATGGGATGGGCGCGGATGCGTGCGGCTGATAGATTAGCGGCATGATCACGCCTTCGCCCTCTGCGCCCGTTCGCGTTGCAATCATCGAGGATGAACCGGCGGTGCGCCGCTACTTCATGCAGATTATGGGGATGGCCGAAGGACACGATGTGATCGCCATGGCCCCAGATCTTGCCACCGGCCGCGGGCTGATCGGCTTGGTGCCCGAACTGTTCCTGATGGATATCGGCCTGCCCGACGGAAACGGCTATGATCTGGTGCCCGAAATCAAGGCGGGGTGCGCGGCCAAGGTGCTGATCATTAGTTCCTTCGGCGACCGCGAAACAGTGGTGAAGGCCCTTGCTGCGGGTGCCGACGGATACCTGCTCAAAGACAGCTCGCCGCAGCAAATCCTTGATGGCATCGCGATCACGCTTGACGGCGGTGCGCCTGTCAGTCCGGCAGCGGCGGTTTACCTGCTCGATCTGCTGCGCGCGCCTGCGCCCACATTGCAATCCTCACCCTACGGTGTATCGGACGCCCGGCTCACCCAGCGTGAAACCGAACTGCTGCGCGCCTTTGCCGAAGGTAAGAGCTACAAGGAAGCCGCCCGAGCGCTTGCCATTTCGCCCCACACAGTCGGCACCCACGTCAAGGCGATCTACCGCAAACTCGAAGTCAATTCGCGCAGCGACGCGATCCGACAGGGCTTCCGCAGTTAAAGGAGCCCACTTCCTCACACGCCAGTAGTTTCTATGCGGGCACATAGGTCCAGATGTCCGTGATGAGGCCGATCTCACAACGTTGAGCGTCAGTAAGCTGGCCTCGGATAAACGTATGAGCCTACAAAAATTATAGGTTCCCTGCTTTCGGGTAACGTTCTGAATGCGGCACATGGCCGTGGTCTCCTGCCGTGGCACCCTGTTGTGGTGCTTTGGCCGGATGCGGTTGCAAGAAACACGCTATTCCGGATGTTTGGATCATTCCTGGCTGGGAGTCCTTCCGCCCCAGCCAACGTTCTGAGATGCTTACATTTCAGCGAATGACAGTACGATTGGCGCTCCGCATCGGTCTGAAACATCAAGACCTTGGCGTTACGAGCACCGGCGTGCGAATAAACGCAAGTAAGATCCCCATGTGATCGCGCCGTCGGTCACACACCGGCCCTTGGGTCCGCCAGTCAGATAACGCACAATTCACGCTTCAGACCAGTTGCAGTGCGGGTCCCAAAGCGCAGTCCTTGTAAGATCTCAATACAGCAAATTGGAACGGTGCGGGGTACGGTTCCAAAATCGATGCGGCGGTACATGAAAATGCTGCGCCATCGCTGCAATGCACAAAACTTTCTGCTTTATTTTGCGTATAAATGGTTATATTCTTTCGTCTCTCGCGGTGATCAACGCCAGCTCTTCGGGGAACAGGCAGTTTTTGACGCCGCCAGGGGGAGAGAGATATGGCACGCATTGTTTCGCGCACTTTCTGCGCGTGGAAGGCTTTGGCTATCGGCAGCGTCGGAATGGCAGGACTAGCTACACCTGCGTTTGCGCAAGATGTCGAAAACGTTGACGGGGCGGACACTGCCAGCGTCGAACCTGAAACCAACATCGTCGTCACCGGTAGTTTCATTCGCAGTAGCCGAACCAATGGAGCGATGCCGGTCGATGTGTTCACCGCTCAAGACCTCAGCAGGCAAGGGATCAGTTCACCGCTCGAATTCATCAAGCAGCTGCCTTCAGTCGGCGCAACGCTGGGAGATTCAAACCAGTATTCGACCCAGTCGCAGGGCTTTCAGGGCAATGGATCGCTGAACCTCCGCGGTCTCGGACCGACGCGCACTCTGGTCCTGTTCAATGGGCGTCGCACCATTCTGGCACCGGGTGACGGGTTTGCCGACACCAACCTCATCCCCATTTTTGCGCTCCAGAATATCGAAATTCTCAAAGACGGGGCTGCGGCAACCTATGGTTCCGATGCCATTGCAGGCGTGGCCAATTTCACCACGATGCGCGATCTGAACGGTGTTATCGTCCAGGGCGATTTTGAGGCGATCAAAGGTTCGGATGGCAACTGGACCACGTCGATCCTTGCCGGCAAGAGCTTCGGCGCCATGAACATCATGGCAGGCTTCGGATGGCAACATCGCTCCACCCTACCCAATTTCGAACGGGATTTCAGCCGCACGGCCTATGCCGACAACCTCTCCGGCTGGTCGGTTCTGGGAACGCCGGGGCTGTTTGGCGCGACTTATCTCAACAATGGTGTCCCTGCGACCACACTTGTGCGTGATGGCGGAACCACAGCCTGCCCGGCGGTAGGCGGATTGCTCGATACGCAAGGCACTCTTCCGATTTGCCGTTTCAGCTTCATTCCGTGGAACAACATCATCGAGGAGGAAGACCGGTATCAGGGGTATGTGCAGGCCGATATCGATCTTTCGGACCGGACCAAAGCTCATATCGAACTGCTCTATGCCCAAACCGATCTAAACTCGCTTGGCTATTCACCATCGTTTCCACCGACGCAGGGGCCGCGAGGCTCGGGGTCGGCCAATGCTTTCACTGTCAGCCCGCTCAACCCCGGCGTGCCGGCTTTTCTCGCGCAGAACGGACTTGCACCATCAACCGCCGCGCGGCCGCTCGCAGCGATCACAGCCGTTCTGTGGCGACCTTTCGGCTGGCTCGGCAACCCCGCTGATCCTGACCGCGGAAGCGGCAAAGGCAGCGCCAATAATCAGGCCTATCGTGCGGCAGCGGCCATCGACCATGAGTTCTCCGACAGCTTTCGGGCCCAGTTTGCGGCAACGTGGTGGCGGTCGGAGCGCCGCACGGCAGTGCCCGACATGGTCGGGTCGCGCCTTCAGAACGCGCTGAACGGTTTTGGCGGACCAAATTGCGATCGCACGTTGAACCAACCGGGCCGCAATGGCTGCCAGTGGTTCAATCCGTTCATCAATGCTGCGCAACCGATTTCAATACAGGGGCTGACCAACCCCAACTTTGTACCTGGTGCTGAAAACAGCGTCGATCTGGTCAACTTTGTCCACGTGCGCAACGGCACCTTTCAAGTCGAAGAGCAGGTGGTGTTCGATGCCATCTTCTCTGGTGAGACCGGTATCGATCTGGGCGGCGGCCCGATCGCCTATGCCTTTGGTGTGCAGCATCGCGGCAATGACTGGTCGACCAGACCGATCAACCCGGAGTCCGATCTCAACATCAACCCCTGCTTCATCGAAGGCGATCGTTCTTGCGTTGGCACACCAATCGAAGGCGTGGGGTCATTTATCTTTTTGGGAGGCACCCGCGCAGAAACGCAGGAGCAGAGCGTCAATGCCGTCTTTGCCGAGGTGCAGGTGCCGATCACGGACCGGTTGGAAATCACCGGTGCGGCGCGACTTGAAGATTATGGAGGCTCCGTTGGCTCCACCTTCAATCCCAAAGGCACCGTCCGCTGGGAGCCGGTGGACTGGCTGGTGCTGCGCGGATCGGTTGGCACGACCTTCCGTGCCCCGCTCGCCAATCAGGTCGCCAACAATCAGATCACCACGCTCGCCGGCATTCAGGCCGCCGCGAACAACTTCAAATCGGTCGACATCTTCGGCAACCCGAATGATCTGGGACCGGAAACCGCCTTCACCTATAAATGTCGGGGCGGTCATCCAGACGTCAGGCTTCAGAGTGTCGGCCGATTACTGGAGCATCAATGTGTCCGACCGGATCACAACCACGCCAGCGCAAGCGATTGCCAGCAGTGTGGTTGCCAGTTCCACCGCACTTGCCAATTGTGGCAGCGCGCTCGCTGATCTGATTACATTTCAGGGCGGCTGTGTACAGGGCACAACCCGCGGCATCGACATCAGCCGGGTACGCACCGATTGGGTCAACGGGCCGGAACTCTCAACGAGCGGCATCGACCTGACGTTCGATTATCTGACCGACTTGCTGGGCGGAGAACTCAACATCGGAGCGCAGGGCAGCTTCGTACTGGATTACACCTTCGAAGATTTCATCTTCCGCGACCTGCTGGTGCAGCCCTCCTATCAGGCCAAGGGATTTACCAATTATTTCCGCGATCCCCTGACCATTTCGCCTTTCCGCGGCAATGGCTGGGTAAACTTCAACATCAGCGGGTTCAACGCCCGGTATCAGGCACTGTATGTTGCCGGAGTTGATGATGATCGGTGCATCGGGATCGATCCGTGCTTTGCGACAAACTTCGGACCGACCAATTTCGGACGGGAAGTCGGCAGCTTCACGCAACACGACCTTCACTTCCAATACGATCTTCCATTTACCGCAGTGAAGGCCCAATTGCAGTTTTCGATCGAGAATGTGACTGACGCTGATCCACCTGCCGCGCGGCTGGAGCCGTCCTACGATCCTTTTATCGGCAACCCTTTTGGCCGGGTTTTCCGGGTTGGAACCCGATTGCAGTTTTGAGTGTCGATCGGGCGGGTGCCAACGCGTTAACGTTTCAAGACGGCCCTAAAGCTGCCTGACATGGGACGCATATCAGACCAAGCGGCTGGCGCCCTCCCGTTCCGTTCGATGGAGCTCAACTCCTGCGGATTTAACGCAGAGCGACTTCAGCTTGGGATTCAAGTGGAACATGGCGTACAAAGAACACCAGGATCACTGCCAGCGCCGTTAAGCCGCCGACCAACAGCCAAGCATCATTGATCGCCTCTACCAACGCATATTTCTCGACGAGGGGGCGTATCATCTCTTGCGTGAATTCGTCGGGCGGCGTGCCGATCTGTTCAATGAAAGCCTCACGCGGAATCCCAATTTTGACTGCTGTGGCAACGTCACCCGCCTCTAGCTGCGCAACGACGTCTGTTCCATACGACGCCGCACGGCTAAAAATCGTGGTGTCGATCAAAGCAAGGCCGATGGCCCCGCCAAGGTTGCGCATCAGATTGAACAAACCGCTCCCGTCAGCCACCAGGTCGGGCGACAACCGGCCCAGAGCCATGCGTGTCGGCGGCAGCAGGCAGAACATGATCGCGACGCCGCGCACGACCTGCGGCCAGAACATTTCCGCAAAATCGGTGTCTGCCGTTTGCGGCGAACTCATGAGCAAACCGACGGCAAACAGCAAGAAGCCGAACGCCGTCAGGGTGCGGGCGCCGACCCGCTGCTCAAGATACACCGCGATCGGTGCGCTCACGAGTTGGGCTACACCGGTGACAAGCATAATCTCGCCAATCCGCAGCGCATTGTGTTCGCGCACAAGGCCCAGAAAAAACGGCATGAGATAGGTTGAGCCAAACAGGCCTGCGCCCAGAATGAAGCTGAGCGCACAGCCGAGCGCAAAATTGCGGTCCTGAAAGCAGCGCAGTTCAACGAGGGGATCGGACGAACGGATGGTCCGAAGGACGAACCAACCCGTGCAGACCGCAAAACCCAGCAAGAGAACCGCTACCGTCGGCGAAAGCCAGCCGATTGTCGGCGCATCCTTCAACCCAATCTGAAGCGCGGTGAGACCAACCGCCAACAGAGTAAGCGCCAACGCGTCCACTGACCGGGCCGAGCGGGCGTTGCTGATCGGGCCCCGCAGCGTGATGGCAGCGCCGATGGCGCATAGAATGCCCGGGACGATGTTGATCCGGAACAGCCAGTGCCACGAATAGGTTTCCGTGATCCAGCCACCAACGATCGGCCCCACGGTCGGCGCAAAAACGGCAAGCACCCCTGCAAAGGTTGTCGCGATGCCCTGAAGCCGCTGCGGAAACAGCAGAAACACGGCAGAAAACACCGCCGGAATAAGCGTGCCGCCAGCAAAGCCCTGGATGATCCGCCATGCGATCAGCGTGCCGAACGTTTCGCTTTCCGAACATCCGATCGATGCGATGGTGAATACCGACACGGCGGAAACAAATAGCCAGCGCATCCCGAGGCGCGCGGTTAGAAATCCGGTAAGCGGGATCGCAACAATCTCGGCGGTCAAATACGCGGTCTGGATCCAGATCATCTGGTCGGTGCCGATGTCGAGCGCGCTCTGGATTGTCGGCAGGGATGTTGCCACGATCTGGATGTCGAGGATCGCCATAAACATGCCAATGCACATGAAGACAAAGCCGGCCCACGTTCGTAAGGTTGCCTGAGGCATCTCGGTCGCGTTCATGCCATAGCGGTTAAACCAAGAGAGGGTTTGCAAGAAAGGGAAACGTGTTCCGGCAGGAAAATTCTGGTGGATTGGCTTCACCGGAACAGCGACATCACCATTATGCTTCTCCCACCAACTGATCCATTTCCCAGCCGCATGGCTGATCGAAGGCCCTCAAAATGATCCCCGTCAGCATTCACGCGCTTGCCACTGCCACCCCGCCCCATGTTCTCGATCAAGCAACCGGCGCGGTGGTGGCCGAACAATTGCTGGGCGATGCCTTCGATGACTTTTCACGGTTACGTTCCATCTATGGCAACGCAGGGATCGAGTTTCGGCAACTGGCTCGTCCGGTCGAATGGTACACGCAGTCGCGCAGTATGGTGGAGCGCACCGCAGTTTATCTCGAAGTGGCGCTCGAGCTGTTTGTTGAAGCGGCGCAAAGCGCTTTGGATGAAGCTGGCATCGACGCTGCTGACGTGGATGCCATCGTCACGGTGTCGTCCACCGGCATCGCCACGCCCAGTCTTGAAGCCCGCGCGATGGGCCGGATGGGGTTCCGCGATGATGTTGCCAGAGTGCCGGTGTTCGGCCTCGGCTGTGCGGGCGGGGTCTCGGGCCTCGGTCTCGCTGCCAAGCTGGCTAGGGTGGACGGGGGCGCAACCGTGCTCTTCGTCACGGTCGAGTTGTGCAGCCTTGCGTTGCGCACGGAAAACGTCGGCAAGGCAGACATTGTCTCGACGGCTCTGTTCGGTGATGGCGCGGCGGCTTGCGTGATCCGTTCCGGCGACGAAGGCTTCGCGCAAATCACCGGCAGCGCCGAGAAGACCTGGCCGGACACGCTCGACATCATGGGATGGCAGATGGAGCCGGCTGGACTGGGTGTCGTTCTCAACCGGGCCATTCCGGCGTTTGCGCGGAAGGAATTTCGCGGCGCGGTCGAAGCCATGCTGGCCCCTCAAGGCTTGCAGATCGGCGATGTGGATCGCTTTATCTGTCACCCCGGCGGGGCCAAAGTGGTCGATGCGATCGAAACGGCGCTGTCCCTGCCGCAGGGCGCGCTCAATGACGAGCGCGAGGTGCTGCGATTGCACGGCAATATGTCTGCCCCGACCGCGCTGTTCGTGCTGGACCGTGCGCGCCAAACAGGGCTGCCACCCCTCTCGGTCATGACAGCGTTGGGACCTGGGTTCACTGCAAGCTCGGTAACCTTGCGGAGCGCGGCATGACCTTGCCTATCGCGATCATGATCTTCGTTACGCTGCAACGCCTATCCGAACTGGTCATCGCACGCATTAACACCAAAGCCCTGATTGCAGGCGGCGCGGTCGAATTCGGGAAATCGCATTATCCGGTAATGGTTCTGATGCACGCATCCTGGTTGGCGGTGCTGTGGGCCTTGGCTCCGGGCGAGGCTGTGATCATGCCGCTGCTGGCCGTGTTTGCGGTTCTTCAGGGTTTACGTATCTGGGTGCTGGCCACCTTGGGGCGGCGATGGACAACCCGCATAATCGTTCCGCAAGACGAGCCGCTGGTCGTGCACGGCCCGTTTCGTTTTATGCGCCATCCCAACTATTTCGTGGTGATCGCCGAAATCGCAGTGCTGCCTTTGATGTTCGGATTGATCTGGGTCGCGCTCGTTTACTCGGCGCTCAATGCAGCCATGCTGTGGGTTCGTATTCGCGCAGAGAATGCGGCCTACGCCAGCCTCACGTCTTGAATTAGCCCTTTGCGGCTTCCTCGCGCTCGGCCTTGATTTTCAGCATGGCCGCCTTGCACGTTGGCGAGGTCTTTTCGATATTCTTGATCATGCAGGCTTCAACGCGCTTGCGGCTCATTGCCTTCATCTCAGCAGGACACAGGACACGCGCTTCCTTGGCGCAGGCCTTCTTGCCAGGGTCGGGCGCGGCAACGGCGGCTCCCGTTACGCCCACGACCATGAAACACGCACTGATGCCCAAGACAAGTTTGCCAATCCGGTTCTGTTTCATACGATGCGCTTCCCGTTGTGTTAAATTTTCAAGGACTTTGATGGTGGATGGGGGTTGAACCACCGGTGAATATTGAGGCCACCCGACGAAGGCGATTGCGTCGCAAAAAATTGCAAGTGGCCGCGCGTGGGGTTTGCGCCCTTATCACACACGCTCGCTTCACAGCCGTTGCTGTGTTACCACACCGCGAGGATCGCACGTAAAAGTCCGGCAGACTTCACCGGCGATTCCGGCTCCCGAAAAATGCATGCGGATCGCGGGGTCGATCCGGATGCAATCGCGCAAGTCGGCGTCTCAAAAAGATATTTACGTCACCGGAGCGAGCTGTGCAGCGCCAAGAATGCGATCGCCCGTCGGCTGCGCGCTCGGCCTTTCGGCTGCTTCCTCAAGCGAGATTGCAATGGAACTGCCAGCAGCAATATCCGCACGCATCTGATCGGTAAGTTCCACGACAAACACCGAACCACTTGCGCCCTGCCCCAGGGAGCGCGGCTTGCCATCCGGGCCGATCACCCACAATTCCGGAACAAGATTTTGATCGCCAACCGATGCAATCCGAGCGGTCAGGCGGCCGCCCTCCCCCTCGTAATACACGGTGAGCAAAGGTGCGCCGTCGGCCCGGCTGACCTGTGCAACGCGAATGGCTGACGCATCCGGAGCCGTTTGCGCTTCAGCAAGAGCAAGGTTCTCACCCAATTCCTGCACACGTGCTCGTTCGCTTACGTAGAGGCCACCCAAGACCACAGCCGCGACAGAGGCTGCCATCGTAGCCAAACGCCAACCCGTCGCCGATTGGCCAGAAACTGATCTCACGCCGGTATCGTTGGCGGGTTGCGGCAGGTCAGACGAACCATGCTTTTCGGGAAAGCCAGCTTCCATCCGACGCCACAAACTGTCGGCCGACCAGTCTGTGTCGGCAGGGGCTGCACTGGCCCAGTCGTGGCCAACCGCCTCCCAACGCGCGACACGGGCGGCGAAATCCTGGTCTGTGGCGATGCGCGCTTCCGCTGCTGCATGAGCCTCGGCGTCCAGCAATCCCAGCGCGTATTCGGCTGCCAGCATCTCTGGATCGTTTGGGGCGTCAGGGTCGTCAATCATGGATCATTCTTTCGCGCATGATACGAAGCCCCCTGCGGATTCGCGTCTTGACTGTGCCGAGTGGTAAGCCCGTTGCCTGTGCCACTTCCGAATAGGTCATCCCGCGTAAATAGGCGCTACGGATCAAATTGGCATCAGCGTCT
The DNA here is from genome assembly GCF_056495765.1 of Erythrobacter sp. 'gip.4 top 5'. Lineage (NCBI taxonomy): Bacteria > Pseudomonadati > Pseudomonadota > Alphaproteobacteria > Sphingomonadales > Erythrobacteraceae > Erythrobacter > Erythrobacter sp. 'gip.4 top 5'. The sequence continues at coordinate 2,540,632 of NZ_CP200270.1, forward strand.
GCCAAATTCTCCACCTGCCGGATAACATTGCCTGATTGTTCGGCGCGGATGAGCATTTGTTCTGCGGTTTCACTTTCGTCAGCGATGAAGAGGAGTTCGTCATCACCAGACGTTGGCCGACGCTTTTGTGCTCTGATCCAGTCGATTGCGCTGTTGCGCGCTATTCTGGTCAACCATGCCATCGGCGCACCTTTGGTGTGATCGAATGTGGACGCCCGGTTCCACGCTTTCAAATACACCTCATGCACTACGTCTTCGCTGGCTTCTCGGTTTTGAATAAAGCTGAAGCATAGCGAATAAATCTCGCGTGACGTTCGCACGTACAGGCGATGCATTGCTTCCCTGTCACCCTCTGCCATGGCCGAAAGGATCTGGGCTAGCTCTTCATTATACAGGTCGCTGGCCATGCCCGCCGTCATTCTCCCGCTTCAGCCTTTCGCGATCTATGAAGACGTCAGCGATCAAGGCAAGTTCTTAAAAAATATTTCAAACAAGCCAAACCGGCCCGAGACTCCTGGCGTAGAGCCCAGGCGCATAAACGTGCGCAGCCATTTTATTGATGCATTGCGCGAGGAGAATTCGGGTGAAATTGAAACACGCATTGCCCCTGTCGGCCGGAGTCATGCTGGCGCTGGCGGGGGGCGCTTTCTACATTACCGGCGCTGGCCTTACCGCCGCCGATCACCTCGATCCTCCTGGACGCACAAATCCGGCAAACGACACCACGCCGGACAAGGCGGCAGATATTGCCGATGTGTTCGCATGGCACACCGCGACCGATGTCAACCTCGTGCTGACCTTTGCCGGCCCCCAGGCCACCAACCTGCCAGCGGTGTATGATCCCGATGTGCTTTACACAATCAACGTGTCGAATGCTTCACCGCGCACCACCCCCAATATCCCCATCGAGATTCGCTTTGGCCAAGGAACGGGCAGCAACAATTTCGGTGTGCAGGTCAAAGGCTTGCCTGGTGTGACCGGCACAATCGAAGGCGCGGTGGAAACCGATCTCAGCAAGGATGGCGTGCGCGTTCGCACCGGTCTGTTCGATGATCCGTTCTTCTTCGATCTTCAGGGCTTCCGCGACACGTTGTCCACCGGAACATTGAGCTTCAACAATCAGCGCGATTTCTTTGCTGGTCAAAACCTGACCGCCATCGTCATTTCAATCCCGCGTGACCGGATCGAAGATGGCGCCAACCTGGTGGACGTATGGGCCACCACTGCCCGTTTCGGAGGCCAATTGTAATGATACGCAGATATTCCCGTTCGTTCCGCCACGCTTTGATCACGGCGCCCGTGATCGCCGCTCTCGGCTTACTGACAGGCTGTTTTGACGGGGATAATGATAACCGCCCCCCTGATGTGGGTGTGGTGCCCACGCCGACGCCCACGCCCACCCCGTCTCCCACCCCGGTTGGCTTCGATGTCGGCCCGTGTCTCAATCAGGTCATCCCCGGCACCGGCGGTGTGACTGTGGCGGGCGCGGTGGTACCCGATACGCTAACGCTCAATCTGGGGGCCAATGCTGGCTTTCCCAACGGACGTCTGCTGGCGGATCCGGTGATTGATGTCACCCTTGCGGTGATCTTCCTTGATCTGAGCCGCAATGGCGCGGGGACATTGGCAGGCCTGCCTTTGAACCCGCCGCGCAATGACGTGGCGTTCCCTACGGGTTTCCCGTTCCTGGCGCCCGCGCAAGGCACCCAGGTCATGACCTCACCGGGATCAGGTTTTACCTTCCGCAACGATACCGCCAACGCCTACACGCGGGTTGATCGCATGGGAATGCCGGCGGTTTCGACTGTGCTGATCGGCTCGGGCCTGAAAAACAACTACAATGATGCGTCTCCGGTCAATGATACCGCCGGCGATTTCGTGCCGGAACTGTCCGCGCAGTTGACCGGACTGACCAACGTGCTGGCGGATGATCTGGTAGGGGCGGGGCTCACGCCCTGCGCCCGCGCTAACTGAAGCAACGACCGGGCAGGCCTGCTCAAGATAGGGCCTGCCCGGTCCACAAGAACGCAGGAAGGACGCTATGACCAGACTGCTACGGCGGCCGCTGATCGCGCTACTGGCGATCGTGTGTGTCGCGCTGTTGCAATGGGCGATACAACGTAGCGACAGCGTTCCTGCGCCTGCTTTTGCGATGGAACGGCCAGCGTACGGCCCGGCAACCTATGATGCGCTCGTCACCGTAGCGAACCAACGCCTTGCTCTGTCACAAGACCGGATCAAACGGACACCACGCGAATGGCTACCCCACGCAGGCACAGGTGCTGCGGCGCTTTCGCTGTTCCGTTTGACCGGCCAGATAGGCTATCTCGACATGGCAGATGCCCAGATCACAGCGGTGCGCGATCTTGCTCCACTGCCATCAGGCGTGCCGGAATTGCGCGCCGAACTCGCACTGGCACAGCATGATCTGGCAGGTGCGGCAAGGGAACTCGATATCTTTGCGCGCAGCAGTGTCTCGCCAGACAAGGAGGCTCTGTCGGAAGCTGCCGCGATGCGCGGCGATCTGGCGCTCTACACCGGCAACCACGCCGAGGCCGATCGCCATTACCGCGAGGCCGCGCAGATCGACCCCCATGTCAGCGTGGCGCTGCGTATGGCTAATCTGCACCGCATCACAGGCGCGTTCGATAACGCCATCGCGACACTGGCCAGCGCCACCCGCAGCGAAAAACACACGCCCGTGGTGCTGTCGGGCATCGCGCTACAGACCGGCATGATCGAAAGTGCACGCGGCGATTATGTTGCTGCGAACAACTGGTACGATCGCGCCGAAACGCTGTTTCCCGGCCATTGGCTGACCGCGCTCTATCGCGCTGAGGGGCGGCTCGCCAACGGTCAGACGCAAAGCGCCATTACCGAACTGGAGCGCGTGGCACGCGATCATGCGCGGCCCGAAGCGATGGATATGCTTGCGCTGGTGTGGCGCGTTCGGGGCGACATTGCCCGCAGTCGGGTCTGGGCGCAACGGGCCGGGGCGATCTGGCAGGCATGGACCGATAAATTCCCCGCAGCCTTCGCCGCCCATGCAGCCGAGCACGCATTGGTATTCGGCAATGCCGAAGAGGCGCTGCGTCTGGCTCAGCTCAACGCTACGTCTCGCCCCTTTGGCGAAGCCCGTCTGCTACTGGCGCGGGCGCTGCTGGCAAATGATCGACCTCGCACTGCGCTGATCGAGATTGAGCTCGCTGAAAAATCCGGTTGGCGGTCGGCACAGCTGTTTGCCATCAAGGCGCAGGCGCTTACGATCCTGGGCGAAAGCGAGGCGGCCACAGCCGCGAGCGATGCGGCCTACGCCATCAACCCTAAGATCAATGACCCTGCAACGAGGCTGATATGGCTCGCACACGGCTGATCCGGATTGTCATGGCATGGCTGATCGCTGTCGCCGCGTTGACAGGCACAGTGCGCGCACACCAGGCTCCGAACAGCGAAGCCTATCTCGATTTTCAGGCCGACCGGGTCGAATTGGAGGTCGTGATCCCAGCGGCAGAATATGCCTATGCCAGCGGCCACCGCGTCGCGCAGGACGACGCAGCCCGTTCGCAAGCCCGTCGCTACCTTGCTGAAACCATAACGGCGAGCGGCGATGTCGGTGCGTGGCGCACACAAGTCGAAAGCTTGGCATTCGTCACCCTCGATGGCAGCCAGGATCTTGTCGCGACGCTTTCCTTGACGCCGCGCAATCCATCGGACCTGCGCGACTTTACGCTCCACTGGCGCGCCGTCATCGGCGCGGTGCCGGACCATTTTGTGCTGCTCATGCTGCGGCGCGATCCGGCGAGCAAATTGGGCGATGAACCCGATGTCATCGGCACCTTGCGGGCAAGCCGCACGGCATTGCCGGTCCAGCGCGGCGCGGCGCGCAGCTGGATGCCATTTGCCAACGCGATCAGCCTTGGTGCAGGCCATATTCTGGGTGGGATTGATCACTTGGCCTTCCTGCTTGCCCTGTTGCTTCCCTTGCCCCTGATGGCGCGGCGCGGGCGCTGGCGCGAGGCGCGGAAGGCCAGATCGACCATCCGCTCGGCAGCGATCCTGATTTCAGGCTTTACCCTTGGGCACAGCGCCACTTTGATCGCGGCATCACTGGGCGGGCTGACTTTGCCCGGCACGCTGGTTGAAACGTTGATCGCAGTTTCGGTTCTGGTTGCCGCGATCCATGCGATCCGTCCGATCTTCCCGCGGCGTGAGGCTTTGTTCGCAACGCTTTTTGGGCTGGTCCACGGCCTCGGTTTTGCCGGGTTCCTGAGCGCGACCGATCTCTCGGTCGCGCGCAATATCGTTACCCTCATCGGCTTCAACATCGGGATTGAGCTGGTCCAGATCGCCATTGCACTGGCCATTGTTCCGGCACTTGTCACCATCGCAGCCACACCGGCCTATCAATGGTTGCGCAGCGGACTGGCGTTGTTCTGCAGCGCCATCGCAGCGGTCTGGGTGGTGGATCGTTATGCCGGCCTCGACGAAAACTTCGTCGTCCCGTTCGAGGCGGTGGTCGAAACAAGCATGATGCTGGTGTTTTTCGCTGTGCTTACGACCGGAGTGGTCCTGATCGGCCGCCGGACCATCGCACAAAGACTCCACACGGTCTGATCCCTTCTCTGCTTCGTTCCACAAAGGATTTCTCATGTCCGAATACACCAAATCGACACGATTCCGGGCGATGGTGATCTTGTTGGCGGGAACAGCCGCCGGCTGTCTTGCCTCTCCTGCGGCAGCACAGACCGCACCCTCACCCGAAGCGGACTCTGCCAGCCGAGAAAGCGACACGGAGGCCGAACCGCAGCGGATCGTGGTGTATGGGCGCGCGCTGGAAGAAATCGGCGTCGCCCGGTCGGGATCGCAAGGCACGGTGGGCTATGCCGATTTTGATGCCATCCCGATTTCGCGGGTGGGCGAATTGCTGGAAAATGTCCCCGGCCTGATCGCCACGCAGCACTCGGGCAGCGGCAAGGGCAACCAGTTTTTCCTGCGGGGCTTCAATCTTGACCACGGCACCGATTTTGCCGGATTTGTCGATGGCGTGCCGATCAACATGCGCTCGCATGGCCATGGGCAGGGTTATCTCGATTTCAATTTTCTGATCCCCGAGGCGGTCGAGCGGATCGACTTTCGCAAGGGCCCCTATTTTGCGGATGTGGGCGATTTCAGCGCGGCCGGCACCGCTGCTTTCAAAACCGCTGACACCTTGCGTCCCTTTGCCGAAGCGCAGGTGGGCGAATTCGGCTTTGTCCGGGGCGTGGCAGGTGGGAGCACCACTCTTGGCGATGGCGATCTGCTGATCGTGGGCGATGCCCAATTCTACGATGGCCCCTGGGTGCTTGCCGAAGATCTGGAGCGTTTTGCGGGTCTGGTGAAGTATTCCTTCGGCGGTGATACCAACCGCTTTTCGCTGCAACTCAACGCCTATGACGCGCGCTGGACATCAACCGACCAAGTGCCGGAACGTGCGGTCGCAAGCGGGCTGATCGACCGCTTCGGCAATATCGACGATGACCTTGGCGGGAGCACAACGCGGCTTGGCGCCGTGCTGGGCGGAACCGTCGGCGCGACCACGTTCTCGGCCTATGCCACCCGATATGAATTCGAACTGGTGTCCAACTTCACCTACTTCCTGGAAAATCCGGTCCTGGGTGACGAATTCGTCCAGCGTGACAAACGCTGGGTGCTCGGCGGCGCTGTCGCACATCGCTTTGAGCGCGGGCCCGTCGCGGTCAACATTGGCGGTGATCTGCGCCACGATGCGATCGACGAAGTCGGCCTGTTCCGCAGCGTCGATGCCGTCCCGGTCGATACCGTGCGCCGTGACGCAATCGACCAGACAGGGGTCGGACTCTATGTCGACGGCCAGATAACGATCGCGCCCGGATTGCGCGGTTTTGCCGGCATCAGATTTGATTATCAGACCGTCGACGTGCGTTCCGATCTCGCCGTCAATTCCGGCACCGCGGACGACGATCTGTTCGCCCCCAAATTCGGCCTGGCATGGCAGCCATCAAAGAGCATCGAGCTTTACGCCAATTACGGCCAGTCCTTCCATTCCAACGATGCACGCGGTGCCACCATCGCGGTTGATCCGGTGAGCGGCGACGCCGCCGAGCGGGTGCCTCTGCTGGTCCGAGCCGAAGGGGCCGAACTGGGAGCGCGGCTGGAGACCGCAACACTTGATGCCTCGCTGGTGGGCTTCTGGCTCGAACTCGATTCCGAACTGGTCTTCATCGGTGACGGCGGCGCGACCGAGCCGAATGACGGATCGCGTCGCTATGGCATCGAAGCCAACCTGTTCTGGCGCCCCATAGCCGGGGTGGTGATCGACGCTGCCTATTCGTACACCGATGCCGAATTCGTCGGACCCGGTGCAGGCGCCAATGCCATTCCCGGCGCAGTGGCCGAGGTGATTGCCGCCGGGATCGCGGTCAGCCCCGTGCCCGACCTGACAGTCACCGCGCGCGTGCGCCACTTCGGCAGCGCTCCGCTGATCGAGGACCGCTCGGTCCGTTCCGACCCGACCACCTTGGTCAATCTGGCAGGCTATTACGATCTGGGCGCGCTGCGCCTTGGGGTCGAGGTGTTCAACCTGTTCGATGCCCGCGACGCCGACATCACATATTTCTATGAGTCGCGACTACCCGGCGAAGCGAACGGCGTGGAGGATCGGCATTTCCACCCGGTTGAACCGCGACAGGTTCGCGCGAGCCTGCGGTTCAGCTTCTGAACCATTCTGCGCAGACCGCACCAACTGATCGAAGCTGACTAACGCCGCAGTGCCTCAGGCTTTTCAAGCACGTCATGCGCAAAGCAATCCCCATGGTAAATTTCTTGGAGACATCGCGAAAGGGGTGAAGTCTGTTCAGCAAGGTCATTTGCCGTCATTCAATTGGACAATAAATGGCGTTCGCTTCATCGGATTCGATCGGAAGAAGCCCGTTTCAGGCCCACCACAATTGGGGAAACATCTGTTCGGAAGGATGAACGTTCTATCATGACCCAAAGTGCGCTTGCGCCGATCGGCCTTCTCATCGTCTCGAATATCTTCATGACCTTCGCGTGGTACGGCCATCTGAAATTCCCCAATCAGGCCTTATGGCTCGTCATCCTGGTCAGCTGGGGCATCGCATTCTTCGAGTACTGCCTTGCGGTCCCAGCCAACCGTATCGGGCACGGCGTATGGTCGGCAGCCGAGCTCAAGACCATCCAGGAAGTCATCACGCTCACGGTGTTTGCAGGATTCTCTGTGTTTTATCTGGGTGAAACCCTGACATGGAATCACGCGGTCGGCTTCGGCTTGATTATCGCTGGGGCCTACTTCATCTTTGCAGGACCGCTGGGGTGAAGCCGGCGACGGCGCTCTTGTGAGTTTGCAAGGCCTGAGCCGCTGCCAAAAGAAAACCTGTACGCACGGGCTCGCGCAATGTTGCTGAGCACCTCCGCTATCAGGCTGAACATCGGATCAAAACATTCGAGCAAAGTTTGCGACACCAGGGACGGCCGGTGCGATTAAAGCTTTCGGCGCATCGCGTCTTGCAGAAACCTCTGGTGAAAGTCTGGCGATTGCGTCCAACAGCATTTCGATCTGCTCGCCGGCAATGGCGTAAAACACCAGTTTGGCGTCCTTGCGGGTATCGACCAACCCTGCCTTGCGCAGCACGCCAAGTTGCTGGGACAGTCCGGGCTGTGAAATCCCGGTTACTTGCTCAATCTCGCCCACGTTGCGTTCACCGGCTGCCAGCGCGATGAGAATGCGGAAACGCAAGGGGTGCCCGAGGGCCTTCAAAGCTTCGATTGGGTCTTGGTCGGCCATCATGCATCACCCGTACGTTCGCGCAGGAGCCAGCCGGAAACGTCATCTGCGCCAAAGACCTCATCAAGATCGTGGGATGGCGCCATCAGCAACGGCTCTCCAAGTTGCCAGTTCGCAGGTGCCAAGGCTTTTTGAGCGTCGACCGCTTGAAGCCCGTCAACGATCCGCAACATTTCCGGAATTGAGCGTCCCAGGTTGACCGGATAACAGGTCATGGCGCGGATCACGCCCTTGGGGTCGATGAAAAAGGTTGTGCGCACCGTCGCACTGTCGCTGTCCTGCGCCGAGGCCATACCAAACGCCCGGCCAATCACCAGCGTCGGATCCTCGACAATCGGAAAACGAACTTCGACGCCGAAGCGATCCCGGATCATCCGCAGCCATGCGAAGTGGGAAAACAGGCTGTCGACCGATAATGCCATCAATGCACAATCACGCGCCTCGAAGGCAGCCGCCTCCTGCGCGAGGGCGACAAATTCGGTGGTGCATACCGGCGTGAAGTCGGCCGGATGCGAAAACAGCACCAACCATCGTCCGCGAAAAGCCGAGAGTCGCACCGCCCCGATGGTGCTGCGGGCTTCGAAATCAGGGGCAAAATCGCCGATCCTGAGGCCTGCGCAAGGCGGACCGGAGCTGGTTGTCTGGTTCATGCTTGACCCCTTAGCACTTGACACTCCAATTGCAATACATATACATGATTTATGAAATTGAATGGAGAAGTATTATGACTGCGAGTGATCCGGTTCTGCAAGCGGCCACCGAGCAGGTGCTCGGTGCCGTACGCAACGCAGCGCTGAAGCCAGAAATTGCGAGCTTCTTTGATCCGGCCACCTTTACTGTGACTTATGTTGTCCACGATCCGGCAACGTTGGCGGCGGCCATCATCGATTCCGTGCTGGACTTTGACCCCAACTCGGGCCGCACGGCAACGGGATCGGCTGACACAGTTATAGATCATGTTTTGAAACATAATCTGAAAGTATCATGGTTGCTCGAAACCCATGCTCACGCCGACCATTTTTCCGCCGCACCCTATCTTCAACAGAAGCTGGGCGGGAAAATTGCGATCGGCGCCGAGATCGATACGGTCCAGCAGGTCTTTGGCAAGCTGTTCAATGCCGGCACCGAGTTTGAGCGGGACGGATCGCAATTCGATGCGCTTTTCAAGGACGGCGATACTTTCATGATCGGTGACGTGCCGGTGACTGTCATGCATGTGCCGGGGCACACGCCGGCGGACATTGCCTATGTCATCGGCGACGCCGTGTTCACGGGCGATACCATGTTTATGCCCGACTACGGCACAGCCCGTGCCGACTTCCCCGGTGGCGATGCGCGCAAGCTGTTCCGATCGCTGCGGCGCATTCTTTCGCTGCCGCCGGAAACCCGGCTGTTTATGTGCCACGACTATTTGCCTAAAGGCCGTACGACCTACGTCTGGGAAACCACCGTTGCCGCAGAACGCGAAGGCAATATCCACGCCCATGACGGTATCACTGAGGACGAATTCGTGCAGATGCGCGAGGCGCGTGATGCGACGCTCGACATGCCGCGCCTGATTTTACCCGCAATTCAGGTGAACATGCGCGCAGGCCACATGCCACCAGCAGACGAGAACGGCGTCACCTACCTCAAGATCCCCCTGAACGCGGTATGAGCGTGCTGGCGACTCCTTTGCCGGGATTTCCTGACGCGGCACCGCTTGCTGGTCTCGCCGGCGGGGTATTGATCGGGCTGGCTGCTGCGCTGATGTTGCTGGGCGCAGGCCGGATTGCGGGTGTGTCCGGCATCGCTGCCCGCGCCTTCGGACTCTCTGACGGATCACAACCACTCCTCGGCGCTTGGGCGTTCGTGATCGGCCTGCCGCTTGGCGCACTGATCGTCGGCAGCTTTTCCGCAGCCGCCGCGCCGGCATTTGCAGGGCCTGTGACTTTGGCAATCGCTGGACTTATCGTCGGCATCGGCACCCGCCTTGGAAGCGGTTGCACCAGCGGACATGGCGTGTGCGGCATGAGCCGCCTGTCACAAAGGTCGCTGGTCGCAGTTGCCACCTTCATGGCGACCGGCTTTGCGACGGTGGCAGCCATGAATGCGCTCGGCATCGCGGTGCTGCCATGATGCGCGATCCGCTCGTCTCGCTCGCATCAGGCATCATCTTTGGCGCAGGCCTTACCATCGGCGGCATGACCGATCCGGCGCGGGTGCGCGGGTTTCTTGATCTGTTCGGCGCATGGGATCCGACGCTTGCTTTCGTGATGGGCGGCGCCGTGTTGGTTATGGCCGTTGCCTGGGCCTTTCAACGCAAGATGCTGCGGCCCGTTTTCGCAGACGGCTTTGCCCTGCCCGACCGCTCTGATCTCACCTTGCGGCTGATTGGTGGTTCGGCGCTGTTCGGGATCGGCTGGGGGATTGCGGGCCTGTGCCCCGGCCCCGGCTTTGCCGCGCTGGCGATTGCGCCCGTTTCGGCCACAATCTTCGTGGTCGCGCTGCTGGCAGGCATGCTGTTTGTGCGCCTTGTGGAAGGACAATCGTGATGGAAACTCGCCCCGTTTCAGCTGGGTTCGCCGTGAGCGCCCAAATGCAGCCACAAGATCTGTCGGCGCTTGCAGATGACGGATTTACCGCCGTCATCTGCACCCGGCCTGATGGTGAGGAACCGGGCCAACCTGCGCTGGATGCGATGCGCGCCGCAGCGCAGGATGCGGGTCTCGCCTTCCATCATATTCCAGTTGCAGGCGGCGTGTTTCCGCCCGCTGCCGTGGCCGCTTTCGCTGATGCGCGGCGCGCCGCGCACGGTAAGGTGCTGGGCTATTGCCGCAGTGGGATGCGTGCGATCACGCTTGATGCGCTCGCCAATGTCGAAGGCTTGAGCGCGCAAGAACGGATCGCGCGCGCGAGCGTGGCTGGATTTGACCTCTCGGCATTGGCCGAGCGGATGGAAGCGGGCGGCTAAGTCCGCACGCCACGGGAGGGACCGGCCATGAATTCCATTTCACACACAGTCGTCGTCATCGGCGGCGGCGCGGCGGGCATTGCGACGGCGGCTTCCCTGCTGAAACGCCGCCCCGGCCTCGACATTGCGATTGTCGAGCCGGCCGAAACCCACGCCTACCAGCCCGGCTGGACGATGGTGGGCGGCGGGGTGTTCGATGTGGCCACCACCACTCGCCCGATGCATTTCGTGATGCCCAAGGGCGTGCGCTGGATCAAGCAGGCCGCGGCGAGCTTTCAGCCCGAGGATAATCAGGTCACGCTGGGAGATGGTAGCACGATCCGATACGATGTGTTGATCGTCGCCCCTGGCATCCGGTTGGCGTGGGAAAAGATCGCCGGGTTGACCGAAACGCTGGGTCAGAACGGCGTGACCTCGAATTACCGCGGCGATCTTGCGCCTTACACCTGGCAGCTTGTGCAGCAGATGCAGGGCGGGCGCGCGATCTTCACGCAGCCGCCGATGCCGATCAAATGCGCAGGCGCGCCGCAGAAGGTCATGTACCTTGCCTGTGATCACTGGCGGCGCGCAGGCGTGCTGGGTGATATCGCTGTCGCGTTCCGCAATTCCGGCGCGGTGCTGTTTGGCGTGGCAGACTATGTTCCAGCGCTGATGAGCTATATCGAGAAATACGGAATTGCCCTTGATCTCGGCAACACGCTGATCGCAGTCGATGGCCCCTCCCGCCAGGCGACATTCGCCACGGCCAATGGCGAGGTTACAACCGCGTTCGATATGCTCCACGTGGTTCCGCCACAGGTGGCGCCGCAATTCCTCGCTGATAGCCCGCTGTCGGCCCCAAGCGGGTTTACCGATGTCGATCAGCACACGATGCAACACGTGCGCTATTCCAATGTTTTCGGACTGGGTGATGGCGGCTCAACGCCTAATGCCAAGACAGCCGCTGCCGTTCGCAAGCAGGCGCCAGTTGTGGCTGTCAACGCGCTGCGGCAGCTGGACGGCAAGGGGCCGACCGCAGGCTATGACGGCTATGGTTCCTGCCCGCTGACGGTGGAGCGCGGCAAGATCGTGCTCGCGGAATTTGGGTACGGCGGAAAACTTGCCCCAAGTTTCCCCACCTGGCTGGTCGACGGGACCAAACCTGCGCGCCTGTCATGGATGCTCAAGGCAGATCTTCTCCCATGGCTGTACTGGAACGGGATGCTCAAGGGGCGCGAATGGCTGGCCGGTCCCGGCGGCCTGATTGCGCAATAAAGCCGTGTTGCAACGCTACTTCCTGATCCTCGAATGGGGACGCCATTATGATCGTCCTGCACTGACCAGCGATCTGATGGCTGCGGTGATCGTCACCATCATGCTGATCCCGCAGAGCCTCGCCTATGCGATGCTGGCAGGGTTGCCACCGGTGGTGGGGCTGTATGCTTCGATCCTGCCGCTGTTCGCCTACGCGCTGTTCGGGACCAGCCGGACGCTGGCGGTGGGGCCAGTGGCGGTCGTCTCGCTCATGACGGCGAGCGCGGTGGGGGCGATTGCGACGCCGGGGACACCAGAATATTGGGAAGCGGCGATTACACTGGCTGCTTTGTCGGGCGTGATGTTGGTGTTGCTGGGCCTATTGCGGCTTGGCTTTCTTGCCAACCTGCTGTCGCATCCGGTGATCAGCGGGTTCATCTCAGCCAGCGGCGTGCTGATTGCGACCAGCCAGTTGAAGCACATCCTCGGAGTGAAAGCCGGGGGCGAGACATGGCCGGAGATGCTGAGAGGCCTCGCCGGATCGATCGGCAGCGTCAACCTTGCCACGCTCGCTATCGGGGTTCCGGCTACGCTGTTTCTGTTCTGGGTGCGCAAGGGATTGAAGCCCGCGCTCCAGCGGCTTGGCCTGAGCCCGCGCGCAGCCGACATGAGCGCCAAGGCCGGGCCGGTGGTGGCTGTGGCGGCCTCAATCCTTGCCGTGATCGGCTTTGGGCTTGAGACACGCGGGGTTTAAGTGGTCGGCGCAATCCCGCAAGGCCTGCCGCCGTTTGCGCTGCCTTCGACTGACCCAGCCCTGCTGCAAGCGCTGTGGGTGCCCGCGCTGCTGATTTCGGTGATCGGCTTTGTCGAAAGCGTCTCGGTCGCCCAGACGCTGGCCGCCAAACGCCGCCAGCGGATCGTGCCGGATCAGGAGTTGATCGGCCTGGGCGCATCGAACGTCGCAAGTGCGCTATCGGGAGGCTATCCAATCACCGGCGGGTTTGCGCGTTCCGTCGTCAACTTCGATGCTGGCGCGCAAACCCCCGCCGCTGGCGCCTATACCGCGGTCGGCATCGCGCTTGCTTCATTGTTTCTCACTCCGTTATTGTTTCACCTGCCCAATGCAACACTGGCAGCCACGATCATCGTTGCGGTGCTGAGCCTCGTTGATTTCAAGCCGCCAAAGCTGCTGTGGGCCTATTCCAAGGCCGACTTTGCCGCCCATGCGACGACGATTGCGGCGACCTTGACGGCAGGTGTGGAAATAGGCGTGATCGCCGGGGTGGCCGTGGGCCTGATGCTGTATCTGTGGCGCGCCAGCCGACCCCATGCCGCGATCGTCGGCCGGGTGCCTGGCACCGAGCATTTCCGCAATGTCGACCGGCATCAGGTGCTCACCTTGCCGCACCTGCTCTCGATCCGGATCGACGAGAGCCTGACCTATCTCAACGCCCGCTGGCTGGAGGAATACGTGCTGGAGCAGGTCGCCGAGCGGCCTGCCTTGCGCCACGTCGTGCTGATGGCCAGCGCGGTCAACGCGATTGATGTCTCAGGGCTGGAGAGCCTTGAGGCGATCAATCACCGCCTCGCGGACGGCGGCATCAAACTGCACCTTTCGGAGGTGAAGGGGCCGGTGATGGATGGCCTCAAGCGCAGCCATTTGCTCAATGATCTGTCAGGCCGGGTATTCCTGTCGCAAGACAGTGCCTTTGCACAACTGGCACAGGATACCGGCGTGGTGCCGGAGACGGCAGACCCGCTGGAAGCGCGCGGGTTGATCTAAGCCGCAATCGCGATTTCAATATTGAAAACCTGTAAGCAATAGCGGCCCTAATCTCGCAATCGCCAAGCCTTATGACATGATCCGCCCGCCCCCCTTGTGCGCTGCCATCTTGTTTTCCGCGCGATTGATCGGTTGCGTTTGACAATCCATTCCGGCCCTCGCAGTTTGTGCGTAAGAGCCACGCTCTGAAAAGGGGGTCTTTCAATGCAAGCGCAGATACTCGCGCCCGCCGCCGTGTTGGTGGTGTGGTCGATCATCATGTTTTTCTGGATGGCCAGCGTTCGCCTGCCTGCACTGAAGAAGGCCGGGATCGACCTTAGCGCCAGGCCCGGTGGGCGCGGACAGGATCTGGAAGGGCAAGTGGACCCCCGCGTCAATTGGCCTGCGCACAATTATACGCACCTGATGGAGCAACCGACGGTTTTCTATGCCGCTGTGATGATCCTCGCGATCATGGACCCCGGCGCACCGGATTTTTTGGCCGCTTGGGTCTATGTCGTGCTGCGGATCATCCATTCCATCTGGCAGGCGACTGTCAATACAGTGCCGATACGCTTCGTACTGTTCATGATGTCGACCTTTGCTCTGCTGTTTCTCGGAGTGCGCGCCGTGATGGCGACCGTCCTGGCCGACCCTTCCGCCTTGCCTGCCTAAGGAGACGACATAATGATCGGCACAAGTATTCTACAACCTGTGGTGGCACTGCTCGCCTGGACGATGGTGATGTGGGTGTGGATGTATGCCACGCGCATTCCGGCGATGAACAAAGCCGGGATCGACGCCAAAAACCTCGTCGGCAGCGACGGGGCCAGTTTGAGAGCGAAACTACCCGACGCCATTAGCTGGAAAGCCGATAATTACAACCATCTACACGAAGCACCTACTGTGTTCTATGCGATAGCAATCGTGCTTGCGATCATCGGTCAGGGGGATGGTTTCAACACGGTCCTCGCCTGGGCCTATGTCGGCCTGCGCGTGGCGCACAGCGTTGTTCAGGCCACGATCAATCGCGTGATCGTCCGGTTTGCCTTGTTCGCGCTGTCATCGGTTGTGCTGATGGCGCTCATCCTGCACGCCGCGCTGGCGATTTTCTGAAGTCTGCAGCGGCGCGGGATTTACTCCGCCGCTTCGGCTTCCTGCACCGCATATTCGCGTTCAGCGAGGAAGCGCTCGCCATCGAGCGCCGCCATGCAGCCCATGCCTGCTGCTGTCACAGCCTGCCGATAGACGTGGTCCGTCACATCGCCCGCGGCAAACACGCCGGGGATCACGGTCTTGGGCGTACCGGGCTCGGTCAGCAGATAGCCGTTCTCGTCCATCGGCAGCTTGCCTGCAAACAGCGACGTTGCCGGCGCATGGCCGATGGCGACAAAAGCCCCGTCGACTTCCAGCGTCGACGTCTCGCCCGTGACCGTGTCAGTCAAGGCAAGGTGGTGAAGCATACCGTTTGCGCCCGCTTCAAAGCTGTCGACCGCCTTATTCCACAAAACGGAAATCTTGGGATTGGCGAACAGGCGTTCCTGGAGGATCTTCTCTGCACGAAGGCTGTCGCGGCGATGGATCAGAGTGACGTTGTCGGAATGATTGGTGAGGTAAAGCGCCTCTTCGACGGCAGTGTTGCCGCCACCGATCACAGCCACTGTCTTGCCGCGATAGAAGAATCCGTCGCAGGTTGCGCAGGCGCTAACCCCCTTGCCGCCCAATTCCATTTCACCCGGTGCGCCCAGCCACTTGGCCTGCGCACCAGTGCAGATAACGATGCAGTCGGCGATATATTCATCGCCGCTGTCACCGATAGCGCGGAAGGGCGAGCCATGTTCAAGATCGACCGTGACGATCGTGTCCCAGATCATCCGGGTGCCGACATGCTCGGCCTGGGCGCGCATTTCCTCCATCAGCCACGGCCCCTGCACCACATCGCGAAAGCCGGGGAAATTCTCGACATCGGTGGTGATGGTCAGCTGGCCGCCCGGTTGAAGTCCCTGAACAACAATGGGTTCCAGCATCGCACGGGCGGCATAGATGGCGGCGGAATAGCCCGCTGGGCCGGAGCCGATGATGAGCATCTTGGTGGTGTGGGTCGCCATGGGATTGCCTCTGGTCAAAATCAGATCTTTGATATGGGGATTTGTAGTCAGATTGTCACGCCACCAGCTTGGCGCGCAGGCGCTCTTTTTTGGCTCCGTCCACACCTAATTGTGTGGCGAGATAGGCATCGAGAGAGCCGTGATCGCGTGTCACCTCTACGATATAAGTCGCGATATACTCGGGTAAAACGCCCATCAGATTGTGCAACGCTTCTGGCGCGATTGCGCCATAATGCGCCGCCATTCGGGGGAGCGACTGGCGTTCGAGAATTTCGCGTGTCGGCGCCTCGTTCGTCAGAAGAAATTCAGCAACGATATCATCGTGATGCACGCCAAGCGCGTGAAGCAGCAAAGCCACCGCAATGCCGGTACGGTCCTTGCCAGCGAAACAGTGCACCAGGCTTCCGCCATCACCGTCATCCAAGGCGTTGAAATACCGTGTGAACATCGCGATCATGGCGGGGTTCACCGGCATCCGCGTGTAGACGGCCAGCATCCGCTCACGCGCTTTCTGCGGGGTCATCACCACCCGACCACCCCCACCTTCATGCGGCGGCGAATTGCTAGTTTCTCCATCATAGGCAATTACTTGCGCGGCAAACCTCGGATGGCGTCTGCATGGAAAACCCGTGCGCTCACTCACCCCGCGAAGATCGATCACCGTGCGAATGTCAAGCGCATCGACCAATGCCAGATCCGTGTCAGAGGCTTCCATGTGCTGTCCCGAACGGAACAGCACGCCGTTGCGCACCCGGCCTTCACCCGGTACCACATATCCGCCATAATCACGAAGATTATGAATGCCTTGGGTGACATAAAAGGTGCCGATGCGGGCGCTGTTGGACGATTGTCCGAAAGAATCGCTGGTCATGGAGTGAGACACTTACAGCCCTGCTAGGCAGGGGCAAGGCGGGGTCTGGCTGCGTCTAGGTGGCATTGCGAGGGGGCTAGCCAAGCCCAGCGGAAGACCTTTTGGTTAATCAGGCATTTCCCAACATGACGCGTAGCACAAGGCCCACCCATAATGGCCCGAATCCTGATTGCTGATGATGACGAACTGATCGCTGAACTGGCGAGTGAAGCCTTGATCGATGCTGGCCATGCCTGTGGCTGGGTGACCTGCGCGGCGGAGGCATGGAGTTGCCTGCAGCGCAAGCGGCCTGACATCCTTCTGCTTGACCAGTCGATGCCCGGCGAATCTGGCATGACCTTGCTACGGCGCCTGCGCCGATCGTCTGAATTCTACGATCTACCCGTCATCATGTTCACTGCAATGAGCGGCGACCAGGACGCATTTCAGGCGATTTATGCAGGCGCACAGGACTTTATCAGCAAACCCTTCGAACCCCTTGATTTGGCCCGGCGCGTCGGGCGGATCGTCAAGCTGCGCGGTGACCGCCCTCGCCACGTTGACCTGAAGTGCGCGGTGGGATTGACGCCAACGCGGGCTGCGATTTCAGTCGGTGTAGCCCGGCGCCTGCTTTAAGCCGTGGCAGTGGCCGCGGCTGCCCGGGGCCCGCCCTGCGCCATCAGCAATCCGCGCCCGATGACCTGCGCCTGGATCTCGGCTGCGCCTTCGAAGATATTGAGAATCCTTGCATCGCATAGCACGCGGCTGATCGGGTATTCGAGCGCGTAGCCATTACCGCCATGGATCTGCAGCCCGTTGTCGGCGGCGCTCCACGCGACACGCGCTGCGAGCAGCTTGGCCATCCCGGCCTCAATATCGCAGCGGGCACCGCAGTCCTTGGCGCGGGCCGCAGCATAGGTCAGTTCGCGCGCCATCACGATTTCCGCCGCCATCAGCGCCAGCTTGTCCGCCACCCGCGCAAAGGTCACGAGCGCCTGTCCGAATTGCTGACGCCCCAGCGCGTAATCCAGCGCGAGATCAAACGCGTTCCAGGCCACGCCAATCGCGCGGGCGGCGGTCTGGATACGCGCGCCTTCGAAGGTGCGCATCAATTGCTTGAACCCCTGCCCCTCCTCACCGCCGAGCAAGCCTTCTGCTGCCACGCCGAAGCCATCCAGCCCCAACGCATATTCCTTCATGCCGCGATAACCGAGCACAGCAATCTCGCTTCCGTCGATCCCGGCGTCGGGGAACGGGTTGTCATCTGTGCCGCGCGTTTTTTCCGCGAGCAGCATCGAAAGGCCCGCATAGCCCGGCACCGCCGGATCGGTGCGCACCAGCATCGTCATCAGGTCGGCGCGGGCGGCGTGGGTGATCCAGGTCTTTGCGCCGGTCACCTGCCAGCGGCCATCGGCCTGCCGCTGGGCACGGGTGCGCACGGCGGCGAGGTCTGATCCGGTATCAGGCTCGGTAAAAACGGCGGTGGGCAGGCACGAGCCATCGGCAATGCGCGGCAGAAACCGCGCCTGTTGCGCGGCAGTGCCATTCTCTGCGATCAATTCGCCCGCGATTTCCGATCGGGTGCCCAGGGAGCCTGCGCAGATCCAGCCCCGCGACAGTTCTTCCGAAACCACCGCCATGGCCAGCTTGCCCAGCCCCAGCCCGCCATGTTCTTCGGGGATGCACACACCAAAAACGCCGAGCGCGGCCATATCGGCAATCACCGCGTCCGGGATCAGCGCGTCGTCCAGATGCCACTGGTGTGCATGGGGCGTGATCGCATCAGCCGTGAACGCGCGCAGAGACTCACGCACCTGATCGAGCGCGTCATCGCCCAGTGCCTCGGACGGCCGTACGCCTTCGGCCAGCAGCGCAGCAAATGCGGCGCGGGTTTCGGTTGAATTGCCATGCGCCAGCATCCGGGCGACTGCGGGATGGGCGGCAAAAATGCGGGCTTCCGCCTCGGTGCCGAACGCGGACGGGCGCACGATCTCGCTGGCGCTCATCGGCAGACCGCCAGCGATCTGCGCGCAGTATTCGCCAAAACCGATCCGCAGCGCCAGTTCCTCCGCCACGCCAAACCGCCCAGTAGCCTCGGCCCGCACCGCCCAATCGAGCGTAGCGTCCAAGGCGGCAACGCTGGCTGCGATCCAGGCAAATCCGTGAACCCGGTGCTGCTCACGCGCCAGCAAGGCCGGATCCATCGCGCCGCACGGCGCTGCCACTTCGGCCACGCGCGCCTGCACACATTCGGAATATGCGTGCGCCGCCATGAGGCTCGCACGCGCTGTCTGAATCCATTCGTTCATGGCATGGGTGCTAGCAGAGGCAGTGGGCGCAGGCGAACCCGCAAAGTGATGGGGTATCGCCGGAGGAAACCGAGTGCCATGTGCAATTGTTGCTTTCCGGCAACAATAACGCGGCGACAGTGATTTCAGCACCTGTCTATACGCATAATAACCACTTACTACGAATTCGCCGTCTCGTAATACTTGGGACGCACCAGTTGGAAGCTGGCGCAGATTTGATCAACGGGGCGGACAGGTAACGGGCATCAGACCCGGCCACCCGATCTCGCGCAGGAAGGACCGTAAGGGAGCCGCTGGGGCAGGAGCAATCGCTCCACGGTGGCGGCTCATCGGACGACGACAGTAGGGTATTGCAATGCCAAGCAGCATTGCAAGCCCCGCTCCGGTCACACCCATGCGAGGTCACATCATGCGAATTACGAAGCTCTCTCTCCATTCGTCGTCGCTTCCCGCCATCGCCGCTGCTCTCCTTGTTGCAGGCTTTGCTCCTGCGCAGGCCGCCGCGCAAGACAGCGTGGCAGAAGACGATCCAGCCGCTGCGCCAGGCCAGGCCATTGTTGTTACCGGATCGCGCATTGCGCTGGATTCGGCATTGGAGGCGGCAAGCCCGATCACAGTGGTCGATGCCGAAGCAATCCAGCTCAACGGGCAGGCCGATATCGCCACGCTGCTACGCAATATTCCGGCTTTACAGGGCTCACTACCCGGCACCGACTCGGTCAACCAGGCCGCCGATGGTGACAGTTCCGATCTTGGGCTCAGCCTGCTCAATCTGCGTAATCTGGGGGCGGTGCGCACGTTGACGCTGGTAGATGGCCGGCGACACGTGCCTGGAACGGGTGGATCGGCTGCGGTCGATATCAACCACATTCCCCAAGCGCGCATCAAAAGCGTTGAAGTGCTGACCGGCGGCGCCTCGTCGATCTATGGTGCAGACGCCGTGACCGGCGTGGTCAACTTCACCTTGCGCAGCGGCCGAGATTTTGATGGCCTCGAATATAATTTCCAGGGCGGTGTGTCCGATAAGGGCGATGCTGAAAGCTTCCGTGGCTCGCTCGCACTTGGCGGCGAATTTTCCGACGGGCGCGGCAGTGCGGTCTTCTCGGTCGAATACCGCAAACAGACGTCGCTGATCGCGGCCGATCGCGATTTCGCCGGGGTTGGCTTTTCCACCCTGAGCGCGGCAAGCCAGGCCACTCTGGACGCGCTTGGATTCACGCAAGCGCAGCTTGGCCTGCCTGCTGGCGAAATCCCGGCGAACGCATTCGTGCCCAATTACACCCTGCCGATCTCCTCGGCGCTCGGCATTATTGCGATTGATCGCTCTGCATTCATTGCAGGCCGAAATTCGGCCCGCGCCGGGGTGACACCACTTATTGCAGGAACCAACATCCCGACCGCGCAGGTGCTCGACAATGGTGTGCTCAGGGCCTTCGATCCCGGACTGTCGGTGGGTGGCTTCGATTCCTCTGGCGGGGACGGTATCGGTGCCAACCCGCTTGGCCTGATCCTGCCGGAGCTGGATCAGGTGGTCGTCAGCGCAGGGGCCGATTACGAAATTACGCCAAATGTAAGGGCCTTTGTCGAAGGCACCTTCGCGTTCACGTCAGGCAAGGATCAGGCTGGAATTCCATTTACTGATGAAATCCCGATCCAGCCTGACAACCCCTTTATCCCGGCAGCGTTACAAGCGCAGATCAATCAGCTTGAGGGGCTTGGCATAGGCACCGGGATCAATCTGCAGCGCGACGTTCTCGATATCGATGTCCAGCCTTTTGAGGAAACCGAACGCACAACCTGGCGCATCGTTGGCGGCCTGAAGGGCGAGATTCCGAGTTTGGGTTGGGACTGGGAAGTGTCCTACAATTACGGCCGCACCGAAGTGGAATCGACGTTTCTGAACACCCGGATCGAAGACCGGTAATATTACGGCATTGATGCTGTGGCGTTGACGCCGGGCAACATCGCGGGCTTCGCGCCTTCAGGAAGCGTGAATGCGATCCGCAATGGTCAGGATGTTTCGATCAACGCCGGGTCAGCCCAATTGGGAGACATTATTTGCCGGTCCTCACTCGACGGATCGGCCCCCGGTGTTTCGCCCTTCCCGGAACCGCCGACAAACGCTGACGGCACCGGCCGGGCGCTGACATTCACGCCAGGCGATGGACAATGCGCACCGATCAACATCTTCGGCCAGAATTCCATCACCGGCGCGGGCGCTGACTTTGCGTTTCTCGATATTATCGATTCGACCGTTCTGACGCAGCAGCAATTCCTCGCGACGCTGTCGGGTGACACGGCGTCCTTTTTCGAACTGCCAGGCGGTCCGATCGGCTTTGCGACCGGTTTCGAATATCGCCGTGACACCAGCCAGTTTGCGCCGTCGACGCTCAGATATGCGCCTGGCATCACCGCAGGTGCGATCAGCGGCGGGCCCACCTTGCCTTCGCCTGACCCCACGTTCCAGGACCCGTCGGTCGAGGTCTATGAAGGGTACGCCGAAGTCCGTGCTCCGATCCTCGCCGACATGCGCTTCGTTGATCTGCTTGAAGTGCAAGGTGCAATCCGTTTTTCCGATTACAACACCATCGGCAAGACAACAGCATGGTCGGTCGGTGGCCGGTACAAACCGATTGACAGCTTGACCTTGCGCGGAACCTATTCTGTTGCGGTGCGTGCCCCCAACTTGGCAGAACTGTTCGGTCCGCTTTCGCCAGCCACGCTCGGCTTGACGGCCGACCCGTGTGCCGAGGTGAACATCGGTGCAGGCAGCGCATTTCGTCAGACGAATTGCCAGGCATTGGTGGGCGCGAACTTCGATCCGACCAATTTCGCATCTGCGTTCCGACCCGGCACCAGCGGTGGCAACCCGAACCTGTCCGAAGAAGAAGCCGAGACCTTCACGGCCGGCTTTGTATTCCAACCGTCCGGCTTCCTACGCGGCCTGACATTGGTTGCCGATTACTATGATATCTCCATCACTGGCGCGATCGGATCGCTCACCGGCGCACAGATTGCTGCGGCCTGTGTCGACTTGCCAACCACCGACAATCAGTTCTGCGACGCGATCGATCGTGACCCGGGCAATGGAGTGATCAGCTTTTTCCGATCGGGCCAGATTAACCTCGGGGCCCTGAATGTTCGCGGGATCGACTTTGCAGCGACCTACACGTTCGACGTGGCGGATGTCATCGGCAGCGATCTGGGGGCAATCGATCTGTCGGTCACCGGTACCCGGTTTCTTGAGGATGAGCAGATTTTCGATGCCACGGCCGAAACACTGATCTCGTCAATCGACGATCCGCTCGAACAGAAAAGAGCAAGGATCGCCAACAACATCACAAACGATCAACTCGGCACGCTCGGCAATCCGGAATGGATCGCAAACTTTGGCATCACCTGGCGGAACGACAAGCTCACACTGGGCTGGAATGGCCGATTTGAAAGCAGCCAGCTGTCGTTTGGCATCGACAATATCGAAGTGGTGAGCGTTGATATTGAAGGCAACAGCGTTGTGGTGAATGAGGACAATTCCTTTATCGCTCGGCCTCAACGGGACACCGGCAGTTCGCTCATAAGCGACTTCTTCGGCAGTTACGAAGTCAGCGACAGGTTCGGGATTTACGGCGGCATCAACAATGCCTTCGACCGGGAACCCTATCTCGCTGACCTCGTCCGTCCGATCGGCGTGCGCGGCCGGTACTTCTATCTGGGAGTTCGCGGGTCGTTCTGACCCGCCAGCCTGACCAAAACCACATATGGGCGGGGGCACTGCGGCGCTCCCGCCCGTTTCTTGTCAATCGTATGTGCCCAGCAATCCGCGCGCGACCACCCAGTTGTGGATCTCGCTTGGCCCGTCATAGATGCGCATGGTGCGCAGCTTGTTGCTCATCAGGTAAAGCGGCAATTCGCGGGTCATTCCCATCCCGCCAAACAACTGCATGGCATGGTCGACAATGGTGTAGGCCTCCTCGATGCAGAAGCTCTTGATCATCGAGATTTCGCTGCGGGTGTCGCGGCCTTCGTCGATCTTCCAGGCGCAATCATAGGTCATCAGGCGCATCGCGTGGATCTTGGTCGCGGCATCGCTGACCCAGTTCTGCACGGTCTGGCGCGATGACAGGGGCTTACCGAAAGTGGTGCGCTGCGGGGCATAATCGATCATCATGTCCAGCGCACGCTGCGCCATGCCGATCGCCCATGATGCCATCTCGATGCGCCGGGTGCCCAGCCGCACTTGCATCGGCGCAAAGCCCTGCCCCCGCGTGCCGAGCAGCTTCCACCCTGGCACGCGGCAATCGTCGAGCGCGATTTCATAGGTCGCGGTGCCATCGATCATCGGGATCTTGCGCAGCACGTTGAAGCCGGGCGTATCGCGGTCCACCAAGAAGGCCGACATGCCGTTGCGCCCGTTGGGGTTCTTGTCGGTGACGGCCATCAGAATCGTGAAATGCGCCTGATCCCCTTTAGTGATCCAGATCTTGCGGCCATTGATGATCCAGTCATCGCCATCCTGCACGGCAGACGTTTTCATCAATTGCGGGTCGGCGCCGGCGCCGGGTTCCGATATGCCGATCGCCGAAATCGTCTCCCCGCGCACATAGGGTTCGAGATAGGCGACGCGCTGGCGTTCATCGGCGGCCACCATCAGCATCCGCAGATTGGGCGAATCAGGCGGCAGGTAATAGGGCACAACGCAGCGGCCCAACTCCTCGTTCACGCCCACCATCGCCACCATCGGCAGGTTCATGCCGCCGACTTCCTCGGGCGCATCAAGGCCCCACAGGCCCAGTTCACGGCTGACCGCATCGACGCGGTCGGTTTCCTCGGCGTTGAGATAGGTGCCCTGACCAGCCGTTTCGCGCGCCATGACCGTCGCTTCAAGCGGCATCAGCTGATCGCGCACGAAGTTGGCGACCAGATCCTTGAGCATGACGTGTTCGTGGCTGAGCTCGAAATTCATCCGTGTGTCCCTGTCTTGCGCTTTGCGTTTCGTTAGCGTCCCTGACACCACACAATACGCAGGCTGTCACCCGCGGGATTTGCGAGCGCGCGAATTCGCAGGCCATCCAGCGCCTCGCAACCGGTAATCGCAGCGTCAGGGCAATTGGACACATTACGCGCAGGCGTGCTTGACACCGATCCGCATCACCCATAGTTGCTTGATTATACATCTGCGCATGTGTGCAGATATGAAAACACCGTTGCCGAGGAGGTGCCAATGCCGAGCCGGGTGATCGTATCGCGCGAACTCGCCGAATTTCTGAAATTGCTGGCGCACGGCGATCGTTTGCGTCTGATTGAGGAATTGTGGCGTGGTGAAAAGGACGTGACCAGCTTGGCGTCCGCACTGAACCTGCCCGCGACCCGTGTTTCGCAGCATCTAGCGTTGCTGCGCGCGCAGCGTCTGGTCGAGGAGCGCCGCGATGGCCGTTCCCACTTCTATCGCCTTGCCCGCCCCCAGTTGGCCGAATGGATTTTGGGCGCGCTGCCCTTCGTCGATATTCGCACCCGGCTGGAAGACGTGGACCACATCGAAGCCGCACGCGCCCTGTGGAGCGCGTCGGAAGCCAGTTTAAAGCACTGAAAGGAATACCCCAGATGCCCCATTTCGCTCACGGTGTGGTCAAGTTCCAGCGCGACATTTTTCCTGGCAAAGCCGAATTGTTCGAAAAGCTGAGCACCGGCCAAAGCCCCGAAGCCCTGTTCATCACCTGCTCTGACAGCCGGATTGAAACCGCGATGCTGACCCAGACCGATCCGGGCGAGCTGTTCATTTGCCGCAACGCGGGCAACATCGTGCCCCCGCACACCAACCAGACCGGCGGCATGACCGCATCAATTGAATTCGCGATCGGCGCGCTCAAGATCCCGCATATCGTGATCTGCGGCCATACCGAATGCGGTGCGATGAAGGGAGCGATGGACCGTGCGGCGCTGACCACGCTGCCGCACGTGCGCGAATGGCTCGGCTATTCGCAAGGTGCAGTCGATATCGTCGAAGCGTTGGGCAGCGAACTGGATGATGCTGGGAAAATGCGGATGTTGCTCGAACAGAACGTCATCCTGCAATTGCAGCATCTCAAGACCCACCCGACCGTTGCCGTCGCGCTCGCACAGAAAACGGTGCAGCTGCACGGTTGGGTCTATGACATCAAGACCGGCGAAGTGTCCGCCTATGACGAGGACACCGGCACCTGGATTTCGGTTGAGGAACGTTACGCAGGCGAACTCATCGAAATCATGGGCGATCAGCACGCCAGCTGACCCCGCACAGCACCTCTCCCTCTCGTGACTTGAAAGTGCCGCACGCCATGCTCGCTCGCCCAACTGATAAAGTAACCTCAGCCGTGATCGGACGCGACTTTCTCGCGTCGATCGTGGTCTTCCTTGTGGCACTGCCGCTATGCATGGGGGTCGCCATTGCGTCAGGCGCGCCGCCTGCGCTGGGGCTGATCACCGGGATCGTTGGCGGGTTGGTCGTGGGCGCCATTGCAGGTTCGCCCTTGCAGGTCAGTGGCCCTGCGGCGGGCATGGCCGTGCTGGTCTACCAATTGGTGCAGGAGCACGGGCTTATCATGCTCGGCGTGGTCGGGCTGATTGCCGGTGCGCTGCAACTGCTCGCCGGGGTGTTCAAGCTGGGGCAGTGGTTTCGGGCAATCTCGCCTTCGGTAATTCACGGAATGCTGGCGGGCATCGGGGTGCTGATTTTCGCCTCGCAGCTTCATGTGATGCTGGATGACGCGCCGCGCGCAAGCGGCCTTGCCAATATCGCAGCTATTCCCGAAGCCTTCATGAAGATCTTTCCGGTCGATGGCTCCGTTCACCATCTGGCGGCGATGGCCGGCATCATCACGATCATCGCGATTGTGCTGTGGAACCAGTTCAAGCCGAAAAAGCTGGCCCTTTTGCCGGGCCCCCTGCTCGGCGTGATCATCGGGACAATCTTTGCCATCATCTTTGCGCTGCCGATCACGCTGGTAGAGCTGCCGGCGAACCTCGCCAGCGGGCTGAACATCCCCACCGGTGACGCGCTGGCCGGTTTTACCAATCCCGATATCCTGACGCTGGGCGTGGTGTTTGCGTTTGTCGCCAGCGCGGAAACGCTGCTGTGCGCCACCGCCATCGACAAGATGCACATCGGTACCCGCACCGATTACGATAAGGAGCTTCGCGCACAAGGGATCGGCAACCTGATATGCGGTGGCCTCGGCGCCCTGCCGATGACCGGCGTGATCGTGCGGTCGGCCGCCAATGTCGAAGCGGGCGCGACGACACGCTTCTCGGCCATTGCGCATGGTGGCTGGCTGCTGCTGGCGGTGGTCGCCTTCCCCTTCGTGCTCAACGAAATCCCCACCTCAGTGCTGGCCGCGATTCTGGTCTACACCGGCTACAAGCTGGTCAACGTGGCACAGATCCGCAAGATTGCAGAATTTGGCCGGCAGGAACTGGCGATCTATTTCGTCACGCTGATCGGCGTTGTTGCGATTGACCTTCTGACCGGGGTGATCCTGGGCTTCGCGTTGGCGACGTTGAAGCTGGTTTACACCTTCTCGCACCTCGAAATCCGGCGCGAACATGATGCGACCACCAACCGGGTCGACCTGTGGATGAAGGGTTCGGCCACGTTCTTCTCGATCCCGCAAATGGGCAAGGCGCTGGAAAGCTCGCCTTTCGGATCGGAAGTGCATATCCATGTCGAGGCGCTTGATTACATCGACCACGCCTGTCTCGAGATGCTGTCATCGTGGGAGAAGCTGCACCAGAGCACCGGCGGCGCGTTGATCGTCGAATGGCACGAACTGGTGGAACGCTATGGCCGCCGCTCGGTCGATCCGAGCAAAACCGAAATCCCTGGCCTCATGGTTCGCCCCGCCGCCTGATCGCCGGGTCGCGGCCTGCCATCGGGAGATGAACTGCCAGTATACGGCGTGGCTTTCCCCTCGCATCGCCTGACTTGAAACCGCGCTTGGGTCAGCGCATGACAGGCGCGGGAGACGGGGGAACACGCATCATGACCACGCCTGGGTTGCGGATTGGGGCGGCGATTGCGCTGCTCGGCGGGTTGGCGGACACGCCGGCGATCGCAGCGCAGGACACTGTGGCTGAGCGAGGCGCGAGCGACGCGACCCGCGCCGTCCAAATTACCACCGCGGCGCGGCTCCCTGGTGAAGGTACACGCGATGGCACCTTTGCCACCCGCGGCTGGCTAGGCACCAGCGCCGATCCGGTGATCCGGAACGCGGCCGGCACGCCGGTCTGGAACCTCGACGCCTATGCCTTTGTCAGCGGGCCGGCGCCCGACACTGTCAATCCCAGCCTGTGGCGGCATATGACCCATCTGAAGCACCACGGGCTTTATCAGGTCACGGATAATGTGTGGCAGGTGCGCGGGTTCGATCTGGCGAACATGACGATCATTCGGGGCCAGACCGGCTGGATCGTGATCGACCCGCTGACCAGCATCGAAACCGCACAGGCCGCCATGGCGCTGGTCAACGCGACCTTGGGGCAGCGTCCGGTCAACGCGGTGATCTATTCCCACAGCCATGCCGATCACTTTGGCGGCGTGCGCGGTGTCGTCGACGCGGGCGATGCGGCGGCAGGCCGCGTTGCGGTAATCGCGCCTGCGGGCTTCATGGAAGAAGCCACATCAGAAAACGTCATGGCCGGCGGCGCGATGTTACGGCGCGCAGCCTACCAGTTCGCCACGGAAATGACGCCGGGGCCGGAAGGGCAAATGGGCAGCGGGATCGGCATGGCGGTTTCGGCCGGCACGCTGTCTTTGATTGCGCCCAACGTCACCATCGCCGCCACGGGCGAGACACGGGAGGTAGACGGCGTTCCGCTCGAATTTCAGATCGTTTCGGGCAGCGAGGCGCCGGCGGAATTCAATGTCTTCATCGCAGCCGAAAAAACCTTCCTCGCTGCCGAAATCGGCACCTGCACGCTGCACAACATCCTCACCCCGCGCGGCGCCAAGGTGCGCGATGCGCGGGCCTGGGCACATTTCCTCGATGAAGCCGCGACCCTTTATGCGCCCCGAAGCGACACCGTGATCTCCAGCCACTGCTGGCCGATCTTCGGGCGCGAGGAAGGCATGGCGTGGCTGAGCGCACAGCGCGACAATTACCGTTGGCTCCATGATCAGACGGTACGACGGATGAATCGCGGCGAGACAATGCACGAAATCGCAGAAAGCCTCGAAGCATCCATCCCGCAGTCGCTGACGGCTGAGTGGTCGACCCACGGTTATTACGGCACCGTCAGCCACAATGTGAAGGCGATCTACCAGTTCTATCTCGGCTGGTATGATGCGGTTCCGGCAAATCTCCACGCCCACCCACCGGTCGAACGGGCGACGCGATTAATTGCCGCGCTTGGCGGGCCAGAGCGCACGCGCGCGTTGGCCGAAAGCGCAATGGCAGCCGGGGATTATCGTTGGGCATCCGACCTGCTCCAGAACCTCGTCTTCGCCGCGCCCGATAATGCGGCGGCCAAGGCGATGCTGGCAGCCAGTTACCGGCAGCAGGGCTATCAGGCCGAAAGCGCAATCTGGCGCAACCAGTTCCTCGCGGCGGCGAATGACCTTGCGCAAGGTCGCCCGCCCATGAATGCCGCGCAAAGCACCGATCTGATTGCCGCGCTGGCGACGCAGGAATTGCTCGATTCCGCCGCGACCCGCTACGCCCCGGAACGCTTCACAGGCCGCCGCCTGACAGTCGCCATCGAACTGACCGATCGCAAGGAGAACGCGATGATCGAAGTGGGTGGCCCCGTGATGATCGGCCGCGTCGGAGCTTTGCCTCCTGCCCCCGATGTTACCATTCGCGGGCCCCGTGCACTGTTGCTGGGCCTGATGTTCCTCAAGCAACCCGTCACTGCGATGCAGAGCGCAGGTCTCGAGATCGAAGGCGATGCGGCGGCCCTTCAGGCGGTGATCGACGCGCTTGATCCGCTGCCGCAGGGCTTTGACATCGTCACGCCTTGAGGTTTGGGCAACCTGCCGCGAAGGATCGGACGTGTTCACACGTTGGTCAGGGGCGGCATGGCGCATTGTCCTGCCGTGCGACCGGATCAGGACGTGATGCCATGCATGTGACACCCATTTGCGCGATCAGCCGATGACGGCGGCCAGCATCGCGATGAACCGTTTTGGCTATGGCCTGCTCGCAGGCGATAGCCCGCCGGCTGACCCGCGCCGCTATCTGCTTCGGCAGTTTGATGCCTTCGATCCCGCCCCCGCCGCCATCACTGCACGGGTCAACACCCGCGCCAAGACGGGCGAGACGCTGGAACTGCTGCGCCGGTTGCGGCAGGACGCCAAGGCGCTCGCCGCCATGGAGCAAGCCGACGCACCAGCGATGGCCGATGCCATGCGTAGCGATAATCCCCGCGCCGCCGCCCTTGCCGGCCTACCGCCCGAATATCGGGAAAAGCTGATCGACGCGCGCCGGGTGCTTGTCGGTGATATTGCGGTGCGTGTGAACATCGCTCTGACCAGCCGCACACCGATGATAGAACGGCTGGTGCATTTCTGGTCTAACCATTTCAGCGTTTCCGTGGGCAAGCCCGGCACCCAGTTCGAAGCCGGTCCGCACGAATTCACCGCCATCCGCCCGCATGTGCTGGGCCGCTTTTCCGACATGCTGAAGGCCGCAGTGCTGCACCCGGCGATGCTGATCTATCTCGACGAGTTCCAATCGATCGGCCCCAATGCGCCGTTTTCGCAGCGGCGTGCGCGGCGCGGTGGCGGCAATCCGCAGCGCCCACGTGGGCTGAACGAGAACCTCGCGCGCGAGGTGCTGGAATTGCACACGCTGGGTGTTGGCGGTGGCTACGCCCAAGCCGACGTGACCGAGCTGGCTCGTGCGCTCACTGGCTGGACGGTGCCGGGGGTCGGCCGGGTGGGCCGCTTTGCCGATGAACAGCCCAGCGGCGCTGCCTTTGTCGCCTTGGTGCACGAACCGGGTCCGCGTCAGGTGCTGGGGCGCACCTACGCGGCAGGACAGGCCGGACAAGCCCTCGCGATCCTTGACGATCTGGCGACGCACCCGGCGACCGCGCGCCATATCGCCACCAAACTCGCCCGTCACTTTACCGGCGACACGCCCCCGCCCGCGCTGGTTGCGCGGCTGGAGGCCGATTTCCTCACAACCGGCGGCGATCTGGCAAGCCTCACCCGCACTCTGATCGAGGCACCTGAGCCGTGGGTAAAAGGGCCGGTGAAGTTTCGCACGCCCTTTGAATGGCTTGTAGCGGCATTGCGCCTGACCGGCACCACAACGCTGCCGCCGCAGCGCATTGTCGGCGCGCTGACGGAACTGGGGCAGGCCCCGTGGCGTGCACCCTCGCCCGCTGGGTATGACGATTTCGCCGCCAGCTGGGCCGGGCCGGACGCGCTCATTCGCAGGGTGGATCTTGCCGAACGCATTGCCCGCAACGTCCCGCCAGACGGTGTGATCGCACGCGCCGAGACGGCTTTTCCCGGCGCGCTTAGTGAGCCGACGCTGACGCAACTGAGACGCGCCGAAAGCGGCCACCAGGCGCTTGCGCTGCTGCTGGTGTCACCTGAAATGATGCGGAGATGAACGCCATGACCTCTCTTGACCGCCGCTCGTTGCTGACCGGATCACTTGTGCTGGGCGCAGGCAGCCTCGCCCTTCCCCGCATCGCCTTTGCGCAAGGTACAGGCGACCGCAATCTGCTGTTCGTGCTGCTGCGCGGCGCGGCGGACGGCATGGCGATGCTCGCACCCGTCGGTGATCCGGGCTTCGCGGCTTTGCGCGGTGCAAGCCTTGCCGATTACGATGGCGCGCCACGGATCGGCAGTTTCTTTGCGGTCCACCCGGCTCTCGCTCAGATCGCCATGGCGGCGGAGGCGGGCGAGGCTTTGTTCGTCCACGCCGCCGCGACCGCTTACCGCGAACGCTCGCACTTCGACGGACAAAACCTGATCGAGAGCGGTGGGACGGCCCCCTATGCCACAAAGGACGGCTGGCTCAATCGCCTGGCCGGGCTGATGAACGAGGGCACGCCTGAACCGCTGCGGGCGCTCGCCATTGCGCAGGCGGTGCCGCTGGCTCTGCGCGGGGCTGCGCCGGTTTCGAACTATGCCCCGTCCGCCCTGCCGCAGGCGAGTGAGGGTTTGCTGGCCCGCGTGAGCCAGCTTTATCGTGCAGACAGCGAGCTTGGCCCGCTATGGGCGCGCGCGCTGGAGACCAAGGCAATGGCCGGTGATGATGGCCTCAACAACCTGCGCGATGCGAGCGCGGCGGGGGAGCTTACCGCATCACTG
The DNA here is from genome assembly GCF_056495765.1 of Erythrobacter sp. 'gip.4 top 5'. Classification (NCBI taxonomy): domain Bacteria; kingdom Pseudomonadati; phylum Pseudomonadota; class Alphaproteobacteria; order Sphingomonadales; family Erythrobacteraceae; genus Erythrobacter; species Erythrobacter sp. 'gip.4 top 5'. Next base: position 2,571,967 of record NZ_CP200270.1, read on the forward strand.
ATGCGCGGTTCTGGCGGGGCGCGGATTGGGATGATCGAAATGGGCGGGTGGGACACCCATGCCAACCAGCGCGGCGCCTTCGCTCGCTCGGCCCGCCAGCTTGATGCGCTGCTTGCGGCCTACAAGGCGGGCATGGGCGCAGGCTGGGCCGATACGATGGTGGTGGTTGCGACGGAATTCGGGCGCACCGCAAGATTGAACGGCACGGGCGGGACCGACCACGGCACGGCCTCTGCCGCGCTGGTGGTGGGCGGCGCGGTGCGCGGCGGACGGGTGATTGCCGACTGGCCGGGCCTTTCGAGAAACCAGCTTTACGAAGGCCGCGACCTTGCGCCCACCATCGCGCTGGAAAGCGTGCTGGCAGGCGCGGTGGCCGAGCATCTGCGGCTGGACCAGGCACGCGCCATGGCGCGGCTGTTCCCGGGCCGCAACGCAGCGCCGCTATCGGGAATCGTGACCGCCTAGAACGAACACTCCGCGCTGAGCGCACCATCGTCGCGGGCAATTGCGCTGACCTCGAGCGTGAATGCACTTTGCGAGGTGAAGGTCAGAGCGCCTCCGGTCGTGCCGAGGCAGGCCTGTGTGAGCACCATCTCGCGCCAGCCCTTCCCTTCGGCCACGGAGAGCCCCTGCGTGATGTCGAGCGGCTTGCCGCCCGCCGTCAGCATGACCGGTGCTGCGGGACGGGCATTGACCTGATAGGTGATCCGCCAGGCCGCATCGCTTTGCGGCCCCGTCAACGTCAGCTTCGCGCCCGGCGCAAATACAATCCGGCGTGCATCTTCCTGCGCCTTGCGATCAAGGCCGGTGGCCGTGATGCCGTTGCCCGCGCCGCGCAAGTCCGGAAGCAGCGCGTTATCCGCCACGGCCTGCACCTGCATCCCGAGCTTGCCGCTGGCAAACCACGCTGCGCCCGCATCCACGGTAAGCGCCGGGCATGTCTCGTCGAGCAGCGCGAAAGGCGCTGCGGCACCCAGATCGAGACCATAGCCGAGCGGAAAAAGCCCGCCGTCCGGACCGTTCAGCGGCGCGCCATCGCACCCGGCGGGCCAGCTGAAGGACAGCCGCCCGGTCGCTGCGCGCGCGCCGAACAGCACGTCAGCCACGCCAGCCCCTTCGCTGCCCGGAAGCCAAGCGGCGACAAAGGCATCGGCAGCGTTCAATTCGCGATTGACCCACATGGGCCGGCCCGAAAGGAACACCGCAACGGTCGGGATACCACGCGCCCGGTAGGCCCTGAGCAGAGTCAGCCCTTCTTCGTCGCGGAAGGCCAGATCCTTCCGGTCGCCCACAAATTCGGCGTAAGGTTCTTCGCCGAAGACCACGATGGCGGCGTCAGGCGTCTCGCCTGCATCTTCGCCGGTCGCCAGTACCGCTTCGCCGCCGGCAGCTTTGGCAGCAGCCACGATGCCCGCATAGATCGAAGTTGCGCCGGGGAAGTCCGCTGCGGTCAGATCGCCGCCGCCCTGCCATGTCACCGACCAACCGCCCGCTTGCTGCGGGATATTGTCGGCTGCGGCGCCCGCCACCTCGATCCGCGCACCGGCCTTCAGCGGCAACACGCCGGTATTCTTGAGCAGCACCTGCGACTTGGCCACCGCCTCACGCGCGATGGCGCGGTGTTCTGCCGAGCCGAGCATGTCCCACTTGCCGCCCAACGCGCGGGCCGAGGGCTTCACCTCACCATCGAAAATGCCGAGGCTTGCCTTCAGGCGCAGTACCCGCAGCACCGCTTCGTCCAGCCGCGCCAGCGGGATCGTGCCGTCCCTCACCTGGCTGACCAGGCTGGCGTGCAACGCCTTCCAGTCCTCGGGCACCATGAAGACATCAAGACCTGCCAGCAGTGCGGGCGCGCAATCGGCGTTGGTGCACCCCTCCACCTGGCCGTGGCCGTTCCAGTCACCCACCACCAAACCGCCAAAGCCCAGATTGCCGCGCAGCTCGCCTGTCAGCAGCGGGCCGTTGCCGTGCATCTTGGTGCCGTTGATCGAATTGAAGCTGGCCATCACGCTGGCAACGCCTGCACCTATGGCGGCCGGATAGGGCGCGGCATGGATCGCCATCAGCGACGCCAGATCACCGTTGACATCGCCCTGATCGACGCCCTGCGCTGTGCCACCATCGCCAAAGAAATGCTTTGCCGTGGCCGCGACCTTGCCTGTCCCCAGGAACCCCGGCTCGTCCGGACAGCCTTGCAGCCCTTCGACCATGGCAGCGCCCAGGCGGCTGACCAGTGCGGGGTCTTCGGAATAGCTTTCATACGTGCGGCCCCAACGGTCATCGCGCGCCACCGCGATGGTGGGCGCAAAGGTCCAGTCGATCCCGGTTACTTCGATTTCAACCGCCGTGGCCGCGCCGATGCGGCGGATCAGATCGGCATCGCCCGTCGCGCCCAGGGCAATATTGTGCGGGAAAACAGTCGCGCCGATGACATTGGCATGGCCGTGCACGGCATCGGTGGCCCAAACGGCAGGGATCGCCGGCTCGCCATTGGGCAGCGGCGCGGTGGACGCTTCCCAATATTCGTCCGCAAGCTTCAGCCAATCCGATGCCGGAGCTTTGTCGTCACCATAGGGGCCGGAATTGCCACCGTTGAGGATCGTGCCAAAGCGATATTCGCGCACGTCAGCGGGGGTGATGGACCCGATATCAGGCATCACAATCTGCGCAACCTTGCGTTCAAGGCTCATGCGCGCAAGCAGGGCTTCGGGCGACGACGCGTCCATCGCTGCGGTGATACCCTCGCTTGCCGACCTGACCTGCGGCGCGGCGCTGCATCCTGCCAAAAGCGCAGCTAGAGCAGCCCCGCACGCCAACTGCCCAAACCCGTATCGTGCCATCCCGCCAGTCCCTCCCAAGACCGAAAACATACTTGTGAACGTTATCAAACTATGCCGCCGCACATGAGCTTTGGCAAGCATCGAACGCGCCGCCTAAGTCCGGCGGACAAAACCTGCCAGCAGCACCGCGCTCGCCAGCGAAAGAAAGGCAAACAGGATGAACAGCGCGTCATAGCCCAAACGCGGCACCAGCAGCACGGTGAGCCAGGGCATGATCATCCCCGGTACCGTATTGGTCAGATTGAACACGCCCAGATCGCGCGCCCGGTGCTGGGGCGCGGGCAGCACGCGCAAGGTCTGGCTGGCATGAAGCGACAGAAAGATCGCGGCGGCGATGGCGAAAACCACGTAGCCCGCAATCGCCAAAGGCAGCGTTGCGGCGGCTGCCATGATCAGCATTCCGCCTGCACACAGCACAGCGGTGACCACCAGTGGCTGGATCGGGCGGCCATGACGGTCCGACCAGCGCCCCAGCATCAAGGACAGCGGCACCGCGCCAATCAGCACAAGGCTGAAAATGTTGGCCGCGGCGTTCTCCGGGTAGCCGGGCGCGAGCGATCGCAACCAGTATAGCAAGAATGCAAACATCCCGCCTTCCGCCACCTGCACCAGCAGCCGCGCCACCCACATCCGCACCACCACCCGGTCGCGCAACGGCAGCGGATTGGGCGGTCGCACGCAAGGCAACATCAGGTCTGCACGCACCCGGCCCCGGCCCAGCAGCACCGCCGGTAGCACCATCGCGCTGACCAGCAGCGCCACCAATACCAAACGCGAAGCAGGATCAACAAGCCCCGCAAAAGTGACCACCGATCCGGCCACCGCGCCTAAGGCTGGCGACAACGCCAAGGCGCCGCCGAGCACACCCTTCTGCGCGTCGGGAAAGCAATCCCCGGCCCACGCCATCAAGGGTGCAAGCATCAGGTTCAGCGCGACCTGCCATACCATTATCAGCAGGATAATTTCGGCAAGTGAAGACGCCGCGCCCACTGCGAGTAACGCACCGTTGGAGGCGAACAAGCCGGCGATGATCCACGGTCGCCGGGTGCCGGTGCGATCGCTCAACATGCCGACCGCGATATTGGCGAGGCTCGCCATGACCGCTCCGAGGAACGTGACCTGTGCCAGCGCCGCCACATCCTCGCCGCCTTGCAGCTCGGCAATACGCTGGGGGAGCAGCACAGTCAGCAGCGGGACGTAAGCAACCGCGCCCCCGGCGGCGGCGAGTGCGAACAGGGCGAGAAACCAGACCGGCTGGCGTTCGGACGTTTCAGCGGCGGGGTCGGCTATCAAGCCTGGCCCGCTGCCTGCGCAGAGCGCCGCACCGGCGGACGGGCTGTAGAGGATCGTTCGACCAGTCCGGCGGCCACTTCGATCACGGCATCCGCGTCGCCATCCGGTCCGCGCACGATCAGATGCTCGACAGCGCGGCTGACTGTCTCGGCAATCGGCTGATCGATTGCGGTGAGTGGCGGCTGCGAGAAGCGCACGATCGGGGTGTTGTCGAAGGAAATCAGCGAAAGATCATGCGGCACGGCCAATCCACGGTCCCGCGCCACTTCCAGCGCGGCGAGCGCCATTTGATCGGATGAAGCGACGATGGCGGTCAGATCGGGATTGCGATCAAGCAAGGCGCGCGCGGCGCGGGTGCCGGATTCGTAACCAAAATCGCCCACTTCCAGCAGGCCGTCTTCAGGCAACCCGGCTTCCGCCATAGCGCGTCTCCAGCCGTCAATCCGCCAGCCGCTGAGGCTGTATTGCTGCGGCCCGGCAATCATCGCGATGCGGGTATGACCCAGTTCGATCAGGCGGTGGGTGGCAAGACGCGCTGCGCCTTCGTCTCCCATGGTCAAAGCGATCCCCGGCCCCGGCGCATTCGATCCTATGCGCGCAAAGGGGATCTGCCGTTCGGCCAGCAATGCGGTGATCAGGTGATTTTCGGAATGCGGCGGGGTCAGGATCACGCCATCGGGTTGCAGGGCGGAAAGCGCCGCGCCCAATTCGCGCTCGACATGGTCGGAATGGGTATCAACCAGTTCCACCATCATCCGGTAACCGTGCTTGGAGCAGGTCAGAATGCCGCCCAGCAGCATCTGGTCAACCCAGTCGGTGCCCAGCCGCGCCCGCCAATCGGCCAGCGTGCGTTCGCGGTCATTGATGGCAAGAATGATGTAGGAGCGCGATCCGCTCATCCGCTGCGCCGCGAGGCTGGGGACATAGCCCAACCGTTCGATCGCAGCGCGCACCTTGTCGCGCATCTGCGGCCGCACGTTCGGCCCGCCGTTCACCACCCGGCTTACTGTTTGAAGCGAGACACCCGCATCTTCGGCCACGTCCCTGATCGTGACTGTCTTGCGCACCCGCGCCATTACCTGTCGACCTCCGCTCAGCCTGTCACTCGCAACGCCTATCGGATACAGGCCCGTCCCGTCTCGGGATCGCTGGCGCACACATAGACCCTGATCCAATCGATTGCGAATTGCGCAGGAAAACTGTCCGCGGCAACCCCCTTGGCGTTGTTTTTTTCGGACAATCCGCCGCCCACGGCCAGATTGGCCATCACGTAGAAGGGCTGATCGAAGGGTGCAACGCGATTGCCCTTGGCAAGGGGGCTGGCGGAGTCCCACTGGTCGGCCGTAACGGTCAGGTGCACGCGGTCATCCACCAAAAAGCGGATCAGGCCCGCGCCCCATTCCACCGAATAGACATGGAAACCATCCGAGGGCAGCGCCAAATCGGGCAGCGCGGTACGGTTGTCGACATAACGGTTGGCCGGTGCAAAATCGCCGAAATGCAACGCGCTGATGGAGCGGTTCTCGCCGCGTCCGCCAGCGCATTCCTTGCAAGCGGCGCCAATATTGACCGCTTCGAGAATATCGATCTCGCCCGACCGTGGCCAGGCGCCATAGGCATTGTCCTGCGGCATCATCCACACGGCAGGCCATGTCCCCTGCCCCGGCGGCACCTTGGCGCGCACTTCGATCCGGCCGTAGCGCCACGCATGAAGCCCAATGGTGCGGATCTTCCCCGAGGTGTAGGGCTGCGACACTTGCGGGTTGGGCGTGTCCGCAATTTCGGGCGGGCGCGCCGGGCCGGTGAAAGGCTCCGCGCGCGCTTTCAGCAGCAGCAGACCGCCTTCCACCGCGATGTTGTCAGGCCGGTCGGTATAGCACTGGCGTTCGTTGTTGCCTCCGCCCCAGCAGGAAACTTCGGGCGTCCATTTGCTGCGGTCGAGCCCCTCTCCCGCAAACTCGTCGGCCCAGACCAGTTCCCAGCCTGCGCCTTCAAGCGGCGCCAGCGCAAGGGGCGTGGTGGCAATCAGCGGATCACCCGGGCCTGCGCAACCGTTCAAAAGCAGCAGGGCCGCGGTCAGCGTTGCCGCCTTTCGCTGCCCTGCCATCTTGCCAACAACCATCAAAAATTGAAGCGGGCGATAAAGGTGTAGCGACGATCATTGCGGAACACCGCAGACGTCGGGCGCGTCCCGTCGAAATCGACCACTGTCGAAAGCTGCGTCGTTTCGTCGAGAAGGTTCACACCCTGCACGCCCAGCTTGATGTTGGGGGTAAGGCTGTAAAAGATCGTCCCGTCCAGCTGGCCACCGGCATCTTGGTAGATCGCCGAAAACGGGAAGAGATCATCGCGCGGCGTGACCAGGAAGTCGCTGCGCCAGTTATAGGCCGCGCGAACCGACAACGGTCCCTTTTCGTAGAACAGCGTGGCGTTGACCGTGTGCTTCGATGTGCCAGCCAGCGGCAGCTGACCGCCGAACGGACCATTGTTAAGCGGCTGACCGCTCGAATTGACCGAAGGCGAGCCGATCCCTGAGATGTTCGGGTTCGGGAAATCCCCGGCATCGATATAGGTATAGGTGACTGCCGTACCGAGCCCGTCGAGGAACCCGGGAAGGAAATCGAAGGTCTGCTGGTAGCTGAATTCCACACCCTTGAGCAAGCCATTGATATCGTTCGCCGGACCACTGATGATCACGTCCTGCGACGTGCCGCCGGGTGTTGTGTAATTGACCAGACCTGTCCCGTTGCTGATGATCCCCGTGATGTCCTTGGCAAACAACGCGAGGCTGAGCTGGCCGACATTGGCAAAATACCATTCGAAGCTCAGATCGTAATTCCACGCCTCAGTCGGCAGAACATTGCGATTGCCGGTTCTCACCGACAGGAGTGGCCCGTCGGTCGGCCGCCCGCTGAACCCGAGCACGCCGCTGGCGTTGAACAGATTGAGGTCGGGACGGCTGATCCCCTTCGACACGGCACCGCGAACGACGATCCCGGCGCCGTTATCATAACGGACATTGAAAGACGGCAGGAAGTGATCGAAATCGATGGGCCGGTTATCGCGGATCAGCTCGCCAGTATGCAGGCCTGCAAAGTCGGAGAGACGGGCACCGGTCAGCTGACAGAAGGCTTGCTGCGGGACATCCGGACTCGCACCACGACAGGCAGCCTCGATTTCAGCCACCTGCACGATCCCGTCACCATTGCCACCGTTGGTAGCGGCGTCAAAGCGTGCCGGATCGGGGAACGCCAGCACCGAATTGTTGCCGACCTTTGTGCGGACATACCGCAGCCCGATATTGCCAGAGATCGAAGCGCCGCCATCAAAGTCGGCACCGAAGTCGAGCCGCGCATAGGCTGCCGATGTGATTTCGGTCACATCCGAGATTTCCTCGGGACAGAACGTATCGCATGCAACCAAGGTGCCGTCGATCAGCGTGCGGGTGCGACCATTAACACCCAGGTTGAAGCGTTCGGGCGACTGGCCGAGAGTGCTGATGGCATCCCACTGCTGGTCGGTCACGCCGTCCAGATATTCCTTTAAGAAATCGTCCCCGCCGTAGAAGAACGCCCCTCCGCCTGCGATCGGCGTCGATGCCTCGCCGCGCTGGAAATTGTCCGCAAAGGGCGTGCGATAGGACGATGCGCTGGGGAATTCGTCGGAGTAGACACCGCCCGCAATGGCAAATTCCTGACCTGGCAGCCCGGTGAAGAAGCGGCCCGGCACAAAGCCGCCGGTCGCGGCGCAGCCCGGCCCTTCGTTCCACGGCGCACAGCCGGCACGGCCCGCCCAGGGCGCCGAAAGGTTACCCCAGGTGCTGAAGTTGGTATTGCGGTTGATACGGTCGCGCGCGGCCCAGCGCCCGCCAATTTCGACCCTGCGGAAGAACCCGTCATCGCTGAGGTCATATTCGAGACTGCCGGAAAGCGTGAACAGCTCGCCTTCGTTCTTCTCGCGGCCGTCGAGGCCGAACCAGTAGTAATTGTTGCGCCCGCGGGTGTAGTAATCGGCAGGCGCACCGACGGGGGCGAGGAACTGGATGTCCGGGGTCTTGCCGCGCAGATCAATCGCAATGTCAGACCAGGTGCTCATGGCACCAAATACCGCATCGCGGGTCAGGTTCGAGCTCAAGGTCTGCATTTCGACCTTGCCGCGGAACCGTTCGGAGAAGTTCATTTTCGCATCGAACGAGATGTCCTGCGTCACCGAATTGGCTTCCCGCAGGAAGCGCAGCGAATCCATCGGGATGCCGCCGCGCCCGAACGGGTTGGCATAGGCATCGCCGACGCTCTGCGTGAGAATTCCGCTCACAAATTTGCCGTTGTCATCGAACTGGTAGCTCGTGCCCGGGCGTGGCTGGTTGGTCAACACGCCATCATCGATCCGGCCGAGCAGCGCGTATTCTTCGGTAGAAAAGGTGGTTTCGGAACGCAGGAATTCCAGCGTCATCACCAGATCGCCATCAAGCGTTTCGAACTGACCAACGGCCGAGAAGGCTTCGCGGTCCCGATCAAGCATCGTCGAACGCACGTTGGCAAACTGCGGTACCAGCACCGAATTGGCCGGCGGGAAATTGTCCTTCGTGAAGTTGGGCGCATCGCCGAAACCGCCTGAATTGAGCGGGAAAATGCGCGCGCAGCCAGCACTGAGGTTCTCCGGACGATAGCAATAATCGACCAGCTGCGAGGCATCGGTGCGGCTCTTCAGCTCCGACTTCGAATAGCTGAGCTGAACGCCGAAGGTGCCCTGCCCGGTTTCGAACGTGTCCGATGCCAGAATGTTGAAGGTCGGCGACCATTCCCCACGCAAATCGCCATAGTTGGCCTCGACCGAACCGGCGATCCGGAACCCGCGCCGGTCAAGCGGCTTGCGGGTGACGAGATTGACGAGACCGGCAATGTGGCCTTCGATCTGGTCGGCGGTGATGTTCTTGTAGGTTTCGACACGGCCCACCAGTTCCGGCGAGATATCCTCGAAACTCAGCGCGCGGCCGCCATTGGCCGAGAAGATGTCGCGGCCGTTGAGCTGCGAGCTGACGTAAGGCAAGCCGCGAATGATGACAGCGGTGCCTTCGACCGAGAAACGCGTGGGGTCTGAAGTCTTTTCGAAACGACCGATGTTCACGCCAGGTATGCGCTGAAGCGTTTCGGCAACCGAACGGTCAGGGAGTGCGCCAATATCTTCTGCCGTGATCACGTCGACCACGGTATCTGCCCTGCGCTTGATCGCCTGAGCGGATTGCAACGAGGCGCGAAAGCCGGTGACGACGATCGCATCCTCGGCTTCCTCGTCGGCGATCGCTTCGTCGGCCTCGGCGTCCTGCGCCCAAGCCGGGGCGGCGGTCGCCGCAGAAATCGCCAGCGCGGATGCCGTACCAAGAGCGAACAGGCGCCGACGCGGCGCAACAGGTGCGATGTTCATGATATTTCACTCTCCCCATGCCGCGCGACAGATTCGTGCCTGTCGCTGCGGTGTCCAAGCAGCTATTAGCGTATCTTGAGAGCGTTCTCAAGACTTGTAATCTTGTGTTCATATTGCATCTTGGCAACAGGTAGCGCACCATCATCGCGTGATCATCATGGCCCGCAGAGGCCCGGCAGGGATCGAGGAAATCGTGGCAATAGAACGGATTATCATCGTTGGTGGCGGCACAGCCGGGTGGATGGCCGCCGCAGCTCTGTCGCGCATCAAGGCCGGACGGGCTGTGGAAATCACGCTGATCGAATCCGAAAGCATCGGCACGGTTGGTGTCGGGGAGGCAACGATTCCACCCTTCGTGGGCTTCAACGATCTGCTCGGCATCAAGGAAAGCGAAATGCTGGCTGAAGTCGGCGGCACCTTCAAGCTGGGCATCCAGTTCGAAAACTGGGGCAATCTGGGTGACAGCTACATCCACCCTTTCGGCGCCTATGGTTACACGATGGGCGGGATCAGCTTCCACCATGTGTGGCATCGCATGAACCGCGCCGGTGACAAGCGCCCGATCCAGGTCTTCAACGTAGAAACCATGGCCGCCTATTTCGGCAAGTTTGCGCGAACCGAGGATTTCAAGCGCGACGATCTGCCGCCGGTCAATTACGCCTATCATCTGGATGCCGGCCGGTATGCCGCGTTCCTGCGTCGCTTTGCCGAAACGCGCGGCGTGGTGCGGCAGGAAGGCAAGATTGCCGATGTTGCCCTTGATGGCGAGACCGGCTTTGTGACCGGCGTGACGCTGGAGGACGGGCGGCAGTTCGCGGGCGATCTGTTTATCGATTGCTCGGGCTTCCGCGGCCTGCTGATCGAACAGGCGCTGAAGACCGGCTATGATGACTGGAGCCAGTATCTGCCCTGCAACCGCGCCGTGGCACTGCCGTGCCAGCGCGAAGACGGCAGCCCACCCCCGCCCTTCACACGCGCCACTGCGCACAGTGCCGGGTGGCAATGGCAGGTGCCACTGCAACATCGCAACGGCAACGGCCATGTCTATTGCTCCAGCTTCATGGAGGACCAACAGGCGCTCGACATTCTGCTCGGCAACATCGCGGGCAAGCCGCAGGCTGAACCCAATTGGCTGCGCTTCACCACTGGGCGCCGCAAAAAGTTCTGGAACAAGAACGTGGTCGCGCTGGGGCTGGCCGCCGGCTTCATGGAACCGCTGGAATCGACCTCGATCCACCTCATCAACACCGGGATCGACAAGCTGATCTCGCTGCTGTCGTTGGACGGCATCACGCAAGCGCAGGAGGATACCTTCAACCGCCTGACGGGGCGCGAATATGCCCGCATCCGCGACTTTCTGATCCTGCATTACAACGCCACCCAGCGCAGCGACTCCGAATTCTTGAACTACGTCCGCACGATGGATGTGCCCGATACGCTGAGGGAAAAGGTCGAGATCTTCCGGGCCAATGGCCAGATCTTCCGCGAGGAGGATGAGCTGTTTACTGAAACAAGCTGGGCCGCAGTGATGATGGGTCAGGGGATCCAAATGGGCGGTCACAATGCGATGGCCGACGCGCTCGACCCCGCCCAGACCCGCACCGAAGTGGACGAGATGGAAAAGTCGATCCGCTCCCTTGTGCAGGCCATGCCGGGGCATGGCGATTACCTTGCGCGCTATTGCCCCGCGCCAATGGCCGCGTAACCGGGCGAACGGACGAATAGGCGATTCTTGACAAACGGGGGTGACGGCTGAAAGGGGGACCGATCGCCCCCGGCCTGCCTGTGAGGTTTCCCGCCATGACCCATGAACCGCACGGTTGGACCGCGCTGGTCCTGGCCGGACAACGTCCGGGCGTGGACCCGGTGGCGGCTCATTTCGGGCTGGAAGCCAAAGCGCTGATCCCGGTCGCAGGCGAGACGATGCTGGGGCGCGTGCTGAAGGCACTGGCAGACACGCCGGACGTGGCGCGCATCATTGTTTTGGCACAGAACGCATCCGACCTGATGGCGCATCCCGAACTGGCGTGGGCCGCGGCCGATCCGTGCATCACCGCTCGCATATCGGGCCGCACCATCAGCGGATCGGTGCGCGATGCCATAGCGGACGCCGCAATCGGGCTGCCCGTTGTGGTGACCACAGCCGATAACGTCATGCTCACGCCCGCCACCATTGCCGAGTTCATCGCCGGTGCGAAAACGAGCGATGTGGCGATTGCGATGGTGAAACGCGGGCGTCTGGAGGCCGCCGTCGGCCCGAATAAGCGCACATGGCTGACCTTCAGGGACGGCGCCTTCACCGGCGCGAACCTGTTTGCGCTCAACACCCCTGCAGCGCGCAATGCACTGACCTTCTGGGAACGGGTCGAACAAGACCGCAAGTCCGTGCTGCGGCTTGCGGCGCATTTCGGCCCGGTGCTGATGGCAAAGCTGCTGCTGCGGCGGATGACGGTTCATGAAGCGCTCGCCGCCGCCGGCGCCAAGCTGGGCGCAACGGCGGCGCCTGTGCTGTTATCGGACGGGCGCATGGGTGTGGATGTCGACAAGGTTGAAGATCACGCGCTCGCCGAACGCCTGTTGGCGGCACGAGGCTGAATTGCAGCGCATCGCTCTTTACGATCTCGACCGCACGGTGACCCGCGCGCCGACGTTCACGCCGTTCCTTGTCCACATGGCGGCAAGCGGCAATCCGCTGCGGCTGCTGGGCGCACCGCTGTGGGTGCTGGCGATGCTGGGCTACAAAGCAAAACTCTATGGCAGAAAGCCGCTCAAGCAGTTCGGCCTTCGCCTGCTGGTCGGGCGCCAAGTGCGCAATACGTCTCTTCAGCCCCGGATCGACGCTTTCGTGGCACGGCAATTGGCACGCAACATCCAGCCTGGCGCGCGCGCTCAGATTGCAGCGGACCGAACGCTGGGCGCAACCCTTGTGCTCATCACTGCCGCGCCCGAAATCTATGCCGAGGCGATGGCCCAAGCCATCGGCTTTGACGCCTGTATCGCCACCCGTCACCAGCGCGATGCCCACGACAACCTGCTCTGCACAATCGACGGCGCAAACAACTACGGTGCCGAAAAGATCATCCGCGTCGAAGCATGGCTGACTGCGCAGGGCCTTGCTCGCGCCGATTGCCACATCACCGCTTACACCGATCACGCCAGCGACGCGCCGATCCTGAACTTCGCTGATGCGGGCGTGCTGGTGGGCCGCTACGCCAAGCCACAGGCCGGATGGGCGCAAGCCGATTGGCGCTTTGCGGAGAGAAGCACCAGGGCATGAAACGCATCTGTTTCCTGTTCAATCACGACCAGACGCACCAGCTGGCGCATTCTCTTCCGATTGCGCTGGCGCTGGCGGCGCGCGGGCAACACCGCATCGTCCTGGCTTACGTGAAGGACGCCATCCGCCAGGAAATCACAAGACAGGCCGATCCGGCGCTGCTGGCGCGCATCGAGCTGGTGCAGCTTGCCCTCAAGCGCGGGGGTTCGCAGGCGCTGGCAAATGCGTTTGAACGGCTGGTGCCTGCCACCAAATTGCTCGTTTATCGCGACAATCTCGATTTCTTCGCAAGCTTCGATGCGGTGGTGGTGTCGGAGAAGACAACGCTGCTGCTCAAGACCCGCTATGGCCTCGACAATCTCAAGCTGATCCACACCCGCCACGGCGCAGGCGATCGGGCAATCGGGTTCAACCCGGAAAGCGCAGGGTTTGATCTGGTGTTGGTTTCCGGCCCCAAGATCCGCCACCGGCTGATGGCCGATGCGGGATTGCGGCCGGAACAGATCGCGATGGTCGGCTATCCCAAGTTCGATCTGTGCGCAGATAATCGCTTTGCCGACACCTTCCCCGCGCCAGAGCGTCCGGTGGTGATTTACAACCCGCACCCTTCACCCAAGCTTTCAAGCTGGTTCAGGCACGGCGCGGCGGTGATCGCAGCGTTTCGTAACCAGAACCGCTACAACTTGATCTTCGCACCTCACGTGATGCTGTTTGCGCGCAAATGGGTGTTCACAGTCGATCCGCCCAGCCTTGCCCGCGTAACCCCGCCCGGTCCCGAAACCCGCGCCGATCCGCGTATTCACATCGACACCGGCAGCGCCTCCAGCAGCGATATGCGCTACACCAATCGCGCGGACATCTACCTCGGCGATGTCAGCAGCCAAGTGTATGAATTTCTGCGTAGCCCCCGCCCCTGCCTGTTCCTGAACGCACATAAGGTGGCGTGGCAGGATGACCCCAACTACCTGCACTGGCGAGCCGGGCCGGTGCTGGATAATGCCGACGGCCTGCTGGATGCGATTGATGCTGCGGTGGCGTCTCATCCGGACTATGCGGCGACCCAGCAAGCGCTGATCGATGCGACTTTTTCGCTCAGCGAACGCGCTTCTGCCGATCGGGCGGCGGATGCGATTGGCGCCTTTCTCGAAGGAACACCCTCCCTTGGCTAGTCTCACTGCATTCTGGCGTTACGGCGTGGTCAAGACCCTGCGCAAATGGAAGGCCGCCGCCCTGTCACCCGTACTGGCAGCACGCGGGGACGGGCCGGTGCGATCGGCCTATGGCGTGCGGATGGTGCCTAACTGGCAGGACACGACCTTCCGCTATTGCATCTTTGGCACCTATGGCCGCGACCTGTCCGATTTGCTCTTCGGCCAGCGCGACGATTTCGTGTTCGTCGATATCGGCGCCAATCAGGGGCTGTATTCGCTGATCGCCGCGCAAAACCCGCACTGCCGCACGATCATCGCCTTCGAACCGGTGCCTGCAACCCATGCGCGGCTTGCGGCCAATGTTGCGCTGAATGGTGGGGCAGATCGGACGGTGCTGCATAAGCTCGCCATCGCGGACAGCGTGGGCGAAGTTGAAATCAGCGTGGCCGCCGATCATACCGGGACAGCGACGTTAGCCGGGCGCGATGGGATCGGACGCGAGGGGCAAAGCGGCGGCGGCGTGTTGATCCAGACGATTGACGCAGCGCTGCTTGATCCGTTGCTGGCGGGCGAGCTTCCCATGTTCGTCAAGATCGATGTCGAAGGGCTGGAAGCGGTGGTGATCGCCGAACTCGCCAAGACGGCCAGCTTCGCGCAGGTCCAAGCAATCTTCTACGAAGTCGACGACCGCTGGGCGAGCGCCCGCGAGATCGAGACCTCGCTGCGCGCCACCGGCTTCACCCGCTTTGCGAAATACGGGCGCGGGCATCACTACGACGTGCTGGCAACCCGCTCCTGAAGCACCTGCTGCGCCAGCGCCCGGCCTGACAGCCAGGCGCCTTCAACGCGGGGACTGTGCAAATAGTCGCCTGCGATCCCAAGTCGCAGTTCCGGATCGAACCGCCCACCCGCTCCCGTCAACGCTTTTGGCAGGGAATAAAGCCAGCGATGCGCATCAAGGTGCACCGGTACGGCTGGCGCAGTGCCGGTTGCAGCGAAGAAATCCGCTAGCAGCGTTTGCGCAGCCTCCTCCTTGGGCAGGTCGATCAGTTCGCGGCTGCGCGATTGTGAGGCGTGGATCACCCATGTCTCCGCCCCGCTGCGCCCCGGCTTAGCCGAATTGCGCGCTGCCCAACTGATGGGCCCGCTGTCATTGCGGAAGGTATCGGACCCGTAGCCCAAGGGCGCGGCAAAGCCCGCCATCACCGCCCAGCACGGCGCAGACTCAACGCTTCCCGCCAGCGCCGCAAAATCGGGTGCGACATCGGCCAGCAGCACGGCGGCCTGTTCGGCAGGTACGGCTACAAGCACATTTGCCGCGACAAATATCTGCTCGCCTGCGTGGACCTGCCAGCCCTCTGGCGTGCGGCCCAGCCGCTCGGCCCGCACACCCCAGCGCACATCTTGCGTCTCGGCCATCGCCTTTACACAGGCATTCATTCCGGGGGTACCGACCCAAGCCTCATCGCCCGCAGCGGGCCAGCGTGCGGCCACACCCGCCGCTTCCCATTCAGCCACTTTCTCGCGGAAGGCAGTGTCGCGCGCCGTGGAATATTGCGCGCCATGATCAAAACCGACCGTCTGGCCCGCGATCTCGGCGCGCCGCGCCGCCATTCGCCCGCCCGGACCGCGCCCCTTGTCGAGCACGATGGTGCGCAGGCCTGACGCCGATAGGGCCGTGGCCGCAGAAAGCCCCGCCATACCGCCACCGATAATCAGAATATCACAATGTTCATCCATCCCGCGCCAACGCGTGGGAGCCGGCGAAGTTTCACGCGCGTCTATTTCAAGGCGCAGATCGCGGGGCGCAGGCTTCGGCTAGTAGCAGCGAGAACTGCTTACCCTTATCAGTCCAGCGCGCCCGTGGCTCCCAGCCCCCCGCCGCCAGCAACATCTGACCTGAACGCCTGGTGAACTTGTGGCTGTTTTCGGTGTGGATGCTCTCGCCCGCACGCATCGTGACAGTCTGTTCGCTGACGGTGAACGTCACATCCCGATGCGCGACCAGATGCATTTCGATCCGCGCGAAGGTATCGTTCCAGCGCGCTTCGTGGCGGAAGGCTTCCACCGGAATATCGCCATCGAGCTCGTGATTAATGCGGGTCAGCAAGTTGAGGTTGAACCGCGCTGTGACCCCTGCCGAGTCGTCATAAGCAGCCAGCAGCACGTCCGTGTCCTTGACCAGATCCATGCCGATCAGGAGTAATGCACCTTCCCCCAGGGTCTCACGCATCGAGCGGAGCAGGTCGGTCGCGGTGCGCGCAATCATGTTGCCGATGGTCGAGCCGGGGAAGAAACCGAGTTTGGGCAGATCTGCCACGTCGGCAGGCAATTCCACGCGGCGCATGAAATCGGCTTCGACCGGGTGGACCGGAAGGCCCGGAAACTTCTGCGCCAATGCCGCCGAGGATGCCCGCAGAAAATCGCCCGCTATGTCGAGCGGAACATAGGCGGACGGCTGAATCGCGGACAGCAGCAGCGGCGTCTTGACCGAGGAGCCGGAGCCGAACTCCACCACAGCCCGCCCCGGCCCGATCAGATCGGCAATCTGCGCAGACTTGTCGCGCAAGATCGCAGCCTCGGCGCGGGTCGGGTAATATTCGGGAAGCTGGGTGATATCTTCAAACAGCTGTGACCCGGCATCATCATAGAACCACCGCGCCGGGATCGCTTTTTGCGGCGCGGCAAGACCGGCCAGCACATCGGCGCGGAACGCCAGATCAACCCCGCCTGCGTCGCGATTGACCAGTTGCAAACCTGTGTTCGATGTCATCTCAGGCATCCTTGGCCAGTCTCAGCCCGGTGAACTGCCAGCGCTGATGGGGGTAGAAAAAATTGCGATAGGAGGCACGCGAATGCCCGCGCACGGTGGCGCAGGACGCGCCGCGCAGCACCACCTGTCCACTCATGAACTTTCCATTATATTCGCCCACTGCGCCTCTCGCCGTACGGAAACCGGGGTATGGCAGATAGGCGGAACGGGTGAACTGCCAGCAATCGCCAAACAGGCCCGCGCCGCCCATCGGGAGCGGCGGCGCGCCCACATCCAGTTGATTGCCGGCCGCAGGATCATGCGCAGGCACAGCCGAAGCCCCATCCTGTCCGCGGGCGATCGCTTCCCACTCAAACTCGGTCGGCAACCGCGCGCCGGCCCAGGTGGCAAAGGCATCAGCCTCGAAATGCGAGATGTGGGTGACGGGCGCGTGGGGATCGCGGGCCTGCCAGCCTTGATGGGTGTAATGCTGATCGTCGCGCCAATACATCGGTGCGGTGATGCCTTCGCGCTGGACCCAGCCCCACCCATCCGAAAGCCACAGCCGCGCATCGCGATATCCGCCATCAGCGATGAAGGCATCCCATTCGCCATGGGTGACCAATCGGTCGGCAAGGGCAAAGGGTTCTAGCAGGACGCGGTGGCGGGGGCCTTCGTTGTCGAAGGCAAAGTCGCTTTGGTCATCGGCGCTCTGGTGCCCAACCAAGGCGATCCCGCCAGGGTGACGGTGCCAATCCATCGGCGAAGCAGGCGCAAGCGCGGCCAGCGCAGCGCCGTCCCACATGGCGACTCCCAGCGGGTTCTGGAACAGCGCGTGCTTGATGTCGGTCAGCAGCAATTCGGTGTGCTGTTGTTCATGCGCCACGCCGAGCGCGATCAGGGGCGCAAGCGCCGGATCATCGAGCAGCGGCGTCATGGCGTCGTTCACCACACCGCGCCATTCCAGCACCTCATTCAGTGTCGGGCGCGACAGCATGCCGCGTGCCGTGCGGCTGATCCGCGCACCTTCTGCCTCGTAATAGGAATTGAACAGGAAGGGCCAATCGTCGCGAAATAGCCTGTAACCGGGCGCGTGTTCGCGCAGCAGGAAGGTTTCCCAGAACCAGGTCGTGTGGGCAAGGTGCCACTTGGCGGGGCTTGCGTCTTCCATTGACTGAATACTGGCATCGGCATCGCTCAGCGGTGCGGCCAGCGCCTCTGTCAGCGCACGGGTAGCACGAAAAGCCTCACCCAGAGGGGCGTCGCCACTCGGGACGGCGGGCGTATGATGTTCGCTACGACGCACGTGCTCTCCTGCTCTCGCATGGCGCAGACACGGGCGATAGCCGTCCGCCATGACACAGAAAAGACGCCAGGCCGGCCATTGTTCCATGGAAAACGGGCGCGAGGGCGCCGCGGCGCTAACACACGATTATCGCAAGAACAGGCTTTTGCCGGTAAATCGCATGGGAAACAGACCCCGACAGCGCACAATCACGCCGCGTGGGCGCTGACCTCCGCATCGCGTGCGCCTGCCGCCTCGTTGAGCATCTCGGCTACCAGAAACGCCAGTTCCAGCGATTGTTCGGCATTGAGGCGCGGATCGCAATGGGTGTGGTAACGGTCGCCCAGGCGTTCTTCCGTGATCGCCACGGCCCCGCCGACGCATTCGGTCACGTCCTGTCCGGTCATCTCGATATGGATGCCGCCGGGGTGTGATCCTTCGGCGCGGTGGACGGCGAAAAAGCCCTTCACTTCGCGGGTGATGCGATCGAAGGGCCGTGTCTTGAAGCCGGTGTCGGACTTCACGACATTGCCGTGCATCGGATCGCAGCTCCACACCACCGGATGGCCTTCGCGCTGCACAGCGCGCACAAGGCGCGGCAGGCCGTCCTCGACCTTGTCATGGCCGAAGCGGCTGATGAGTGTGATGCGCCCGGGCGCACGCTTCGGGTTCAACTGGTCGAGCAAGGTCAGCAGCGCATCCGGCTCCAGCGAAGGGCCGCATTTCATGCCGAGCGGATTGCCGATCCCGCGCGCGAATTCGATGTGCGCGCTGCCGGGGAAGCGGGTGCGATCACCGATCCACAGCATGTGCGCCGATGTCGCGTACCAATCGCCGGTCAGCGAATCCTGCCGGGTCATCGCCTGTTCGTACGGCAGCAGCAGGCTTTCGTGGCTGGTGTAGAAGCTGGTGCCCTTCAACTGCGGCACCGTGCCCGGATCGATACCGCAGGCTTCCATGAAATCGAGTGCTTCACCAATCCGGTCGGCCATTTGGGCAAACTTTTCGGTCCACGGCGTGCGCCCCATGAAATCGAGCGTCCACTGGTGCACCTGACGCAGATTGGCGTAGCCGCCGCCCGCAAAAGCGCGCAGCAGGTTGAGCGTGGCGGCCGCCTGCGAATAGGCGCGCACCATGCGTTGCGGGTCATTGCGGCGCGACACCGGATCAAAATCAATCCCGTTGATATTGTCGCCGAGGTAGCTGGGCAGCGTCACGCCATCGATCGTCTCGGTCGGCGCCGAGCGCGGTTTGGCGAATTGGCCGGCCATGCGCCCGACCTTGATCACCGGACGCTTGCTGGCGAAGGTCATGACGACCGCCATCTGCAACAGCACGCGGAAGGTGTCGCGAATGTTGTTGGGGTGAAATTCGGCAAAGCTTTCCGCGCAGTCCCCACCTTGCAGCAGGAAGCCGTGCCCATTGGCAACCTGCGCAAGATCGGCCGTCAGCGCGCGCGCTTCGCCTGCGAAGACGAGCGGGGGATAATGCGCGAGGGTCTGTTCCGCTTCCGCCAATTCGGCCGCGTTTTCATAATGCGGCAAATGGCGCGCTTCGTGAGCCTTCCAGCTTTCCGGGGTCCAGGTTTCGGGCACAATCACAACTCTTTTCTATCAAGGCACGCGCGTTCATCCGCAGGGGCGCCCGCTACAGGAGGCACGTTTCAACTGTAAAGCGGCAACGCAGCTTCGGACAACATTATTTCCCGCCCACTGTCAGCAAAGGCTCCGATCAACGCCCTGCAGGCACGGGGCTCGCCGCAGTGGCGCTGGCATTGCCATTGGCACCCGATCCGGCAGTCGGCGCTTCAGCTAACGCCTGCCCCTCGGGAATGACGGCGAGACGGAAGGGCAAGGGTTTGGCGAGATAGCGTTCTGCCAAGAACTGCATCACCTGCGGCGTGGTCTGCGAATAATCCGCCAGCAGCGTGCGCAGCAATGCCGTGCGCTGCGGATCGAGCGTTGCCCCTTCGAGATTGTAGAGCCAGAACTGATTGCCGGTCGATGCGCGGCGGATCATCTGGCTGAGCGGCTCTGTCACCCGCGCAAGTTCATCGGCTGTGGGCGGATTGGCGGCGAGATCCTGTGCGATCCGCTGTGCTTCGGTAAAGAACACCGGCACGAATTCCGGTTCGAGCTGAGCGAGCGCGGTGATGCGTCCGCCGCTCGCCAGATCGCTCGGCCAGCTGGAGAACACCTGCGGCGAATAGCTCGCCCCGGCGCGCTCGCGCAGAGCTTCTATCAAGCGATTGTTGAACAGCTGCGTGAGGATTTCCAGCTGACGGCTTTCCCGCAAGGACGCGACCCCGCCCCCGCTTGGCCATGCGACCACAGCGGCGGCCTGATTGGCATCGCCGCGATGCGTGACGACCGACGGTGTCGGCGCTTCCGGTGCAAACGCCGGCACGCGGGCGGCAACGTCTGGCGCAATTGCTTCACGCGGAGCCAGCGCGCCGAAGGTCTGGCGCAATTGTTCGATGACAGCGGCCTGATCGAACTCGCCAAACACCAGTACCTCAATCGGGCCTTGTTTCAGCAGCGGCTCCCACACGTCACGGAAGCCTTCGGGTGTGACGGCCTTCAATGCCGCCGGATCGGGCGTTGCAAAGCGTTCATCGCCGCCCGTCACCAGATATTCAAGATCGCGGTTGAGAATGCCGCCGGGGCTGGTCGAATAGGTGTTGTAGGCCAGTGCAGCCGCTGCCTTGGCGCGGATCACAGGATCCTTGTCCCAGCGCGGCATCCCCAGCTTGGCGGCGAACAGATACAACTGGTCGTTCACGTCTTCCGACCGGGTCTGCGCGGTGAAGGTGAACACCGCTTCGTCGATCGCGAAGTCGAAGCCCAGCTTTCGGCCCGTGGCCAGCCGATCAATCTCGTTCTGGCCGAGTTCGCCTACGCCCGAACCCACCAGGGCACCCTGCCCCAGCGCGGCATAGGCCGCATTGTCTTTGTCAAAGGCGCGGTAGCCTGCCCCAAAACGCACGCGCACAGTCACACGGCCCGGTTCGGCATCATTGGCCCACACCAGAGCCTTGACCCCATTGGCGAAATCAACTTGTTCGATCTCCAGCACACCAAGCGGCTTTTGCGCCGTGATGGTGCCGGGCGTGCCCACCGACGGCAGGTCATCAAACGAGATGGTTTGTGCAGCAAGCCGCGCAGTTCCATCCACCGCCGCCTCGCTCGCCAGCGCCATCCGCAGCGCGGCGACATCCGCCTCACCTGCGGTCGGGGTAACGTAGACCGAGCGTGTGACCGTGCCTTCAAACAGCCCGCGCGTGCGTTCCAGCACGATCTCGGGCGTGAGGCGCGGCTTCATGCCGCGAAACACATCGAGCACCACCTTGGGCGACGCCACGGTTTCGCGGATATCGACCGCATTTACGATATTGTTGGCAAGGTCAGAGGCCGATTGCACGCTTTCCTGTTCGACCCCGTTGGCGAAGACGACATCGAATTCAGCAACTTCGCGGTCGATTTCCTCCTGCGTTGGCGGCGTGTCGAGCGCATCGGCGATAACGCTGCGGACATCGCCCAGCGCCGCTTGCCAATCGCCCGTCAGCGGCGCGAAGGTCACGAAGGTGGCATCGGTGGAACGCGACAAGTCATCCTGCTGGACCTGCGCGTAAAGATAGCTGCCCCCTGCGCGAGCGCGCGATTCCAGCCGCCGGTTGATGATGGCCTGCGCGACCGCATCGGTCAGCAAGCCTTCATTATAGGCGATCGTATCATCGACCGGCCGCCACGGGCGCATCACGGCGTAGGTGAGGCTGCGCGGCAGATCGGGTTCGACACCCACTGCCAATTGGCCAATCGGTGCTCCGGTCACAGCGTCATCCTGCGCCCCTGCGGGCGGTACAGGATCGCCAAAATCGGGCGCGGTGCCCGGCGTGCCGGTGCCATTCCAGTCACCGAACCACTGCTCCACCAGTCCGGCAAGCTCCATCGGGTCCGCATCGCCCACCACCACAATCACGGTGTTTTCGGGGCGATACCAGCGGTCATAGAACGCCTTTACGTCCTTGCCGTTGGCGGCCCGCAATGTCTCGTCCGTGCCGATCGGGCTGCGGGTGGCGAGCCTTTGTCCGGCGAAAAAGGTCTGGCGTGTCAGGTCAGCCATCCGCAAGCCCGCTCCGCCACGTTCGCGCTTTTCAGCGAGCACAATGGGCCGTTCAGCCGAGACATTGGCGTCATTGAGCACCGGTTCACGGATCATGCCCGATAGCAGCTTGAAACTTTCCGCCAATTTGGCCGAATCGATATTGGGAATATCGAGCTTGTAAGCGGTGTGGGTCGGCGTGGTTTCGGCATTGGCATCGCTGCCGAAGGTCGCGCCCAGCCGCTGCCATGCCGAGATTGCCTCGGCTTGCCCGAGATACTTGCTCTCGCGGAACAACAGGTGTTCCAGAAGGTGCGCGTAGCCTTGTTCATTGTCGGTCTCGTGCAGCGAACCGGCGTCGACCCGCACCCGGATCGAGACCTGGCGCGGCGGCACCCCATTACGGCGAACGGCATAGCGCAGACCGTTCTTCATTTCCCCGAACAGCCATTGGTCATCAACCGGCACATCCGAGCCGCGATACAGCCAGGGAACTTCGCTGCCCGTCTGCAGCGATTGCGGCTGGGGAACGACCGGCTGGGCCGGCGCCTGCGCGGGTGTGGGCACTTGCTGGGCAAGCAGCGGCTGCACCAGCGCAAACGGAACGAGCAGGATGGCGAGAGCGCTGGTCGCGCGGAAAATCGACTTCATCCCTGACATATAGTGCGGCAAAGTCTGAAGCGATAGTGAATGCTTCTGGATCGGCGCGCCCTTGCCCCGCGCATCGAGGCCGCCTAAATGATGACCATGTACATAGAAACCCAAACCACTCCGAACCCATCGGCGCTGAAGTTCCTGCCCGGCATGACTGTCATGGCATCGGGCAGCCGCGAATTTGCATCGCCCGAAGCGGCTGAAGCCAGCCCGTTGGCGCAGGCGATCTTTGACACCGGCGAAGTGGTCAACGTGTTCTTCGGCATGGACTTCGTCAGCGTCACTGCCGCCCCGGGCGCGGACTGGAGCGTGTTGAAACCGCAGGTTGTTTCCATCCTGCTCGATCATTTTGTCTCGGAAGCCCCGCTGTTCGTGACCGCAGGGGGCAACGGAATTGCGGTTCCCTCCGAAGACGAAGCGGTGGTGGAAGAACGGCCCGAAGATGCCGAGATCATTTCTGCAATCCACGAATTGCTCGAAACCCGCGTGCGCCCGGCGGTCGCTGGCGACGGGGGCGACATCGCCTATCGCGGTTTCCGCGACGGGGTGGTCTATCTGACGCTTCAGGGTTCATGCGCGGGTTGCCCATCGAGCACCGCGACCTTGAAGCACGGTATCGAAGGCCTTTTGAAACATTATGTCCCCGAGGTGGTTGAAGTCAGGGCAGCCTGAATATTCACTTTCACAACGACGGGGATTTCCCATGACTAAGCAATTTCACGATCACGCCCTGTCGGACGCGGCGCTCGCGCAACTGTTCAACGAAGCGCGCAGCTACAACGACTGGCTCGATCGGGACGTGACCGACGAACAACTCCACGCCATCTGGGATCTGATGAAAATGGCACCGACATCGGCCAATATGCAGCCGGTGCGGATCGTGTGGGTGAAATCGGACGAAGCGAAAGCCAAGCTGGTCGAGTGCGCATCCGATGGCAACAAGGACAAGATCGCGGCCGCGCCGGTCACCGCCGTTATCGGATATGACATCGACTTCCACGAAGAACTGCCTTGGCTGTTCCCGCATACCGACGCGAAAAGCTGGTTCGATGGCGATGAAGAAGGCCGCAAGGAAGGCGCGTTCCGCAATTCTTCCTTGCAGGGTGCCTATCTGATGCTTGCCGCACGCGCGATCGGGCTGGATTGCGGGCCGATGTCGGGATTTGATACCGATGCCGTCAATGCCGCGTTCTTCGCAGATGAACCGCGCCACCGGGTCAATTTCATCTGCTCGGTCGGCTATGGCGATAAGGACAGCGTCTACGATCGCAGCCCGCGTCCGGAGTTTGCCAAGTTCAACCGGATCGCCTGACGCGCAAAGCACGCTTGCGCCTGCGCCCGGTGTGAGGCATCGGCGCATTCCATGCGGATGCTTGCCGTCGAAACCGCCTCAGAGGCCTGCTGTGTTGCCCTGTTTGATAACGGGCACCTGATCGCGCATGAACATCGCGTGATGGGGCGCGGCCACGCTGAGGCGCTGGTGCCAATGATCGGCGCGCTGCCCGACAAGGGCCGCGCCGATTCGCTGCTTGTCTCGCTGGGGCCGGGCAGTTTCACAGGTGTGCGCATCGGTCTTGCCACGGCACGTGCGCTGGGCTTTGCCTGGGGCGCCGACGTACGCGGTTATCCGACGCTGGCGCTCATCGCGGCGCAGGCGCAGCAAGCTAATCCCGGTTCGCCTGTCACGGTTTGCATGAACGGCGGACATGGCGAATGGTTCGTTCAGGATTTCGCAGCCGATGGCCTGCCGACCAACGATCTGCGCTCCCTTGCGCCGGAAGCCGCCATTGGCGCCGGGGCGCAACAACTTGTCGCCGGCAACCGCGCTGAGGAATTTGCGGCGCTGCTGGGCGATCCGTACAAGGCCATAGGCCTGCTACCCGATGCAGCGCAGATTGATCGCGTGCCCCAAGTGTTGCTGACCGGCCATCTCGCCCCGATCTATGGCCGCGGCGCCGATGCAATTCCGATGGCCGACCGCAAACCAGCATGACTCCCCGCCCAGCGTCCAGTTCTGCGCCCGATTCAGCCATTATCGACCGGATTATGGCGGTGATGGAAGCAGCCTTCGATCCCGCCTATGGCGAAGGCTGGAACCGGCGGCAGGTAGCCGATGCACTGACGCTGTCCAGCACCCATGCCGTTGTGGTCGACGCGAGCGGCAAGCCGATTGGGGACAGCGAAGAAGATCCCGAAGGCTCTGTTGCGGTGCGGACGCCAGCGGGCTTTGTGCTGACCCGCCATGTGCTCGACGAGGAAGAATTGCTGCTGATCGCGGTCATTCCCGGCGCACGGCGACGCGGTGTCGGAGCAGCGCTGATCGAACTTCTTTTTGCTAAAGCGAAATTGCGGGGTGTCGTCCGCATCTTTCTGGAAATGCGACGCGGCAATCCTGCAATCGAATTGTATCGCAGGTTTGGTTTTGAACCGATTGGCGAGCGGCGTAACTATTACCGCATGGCCAATGGCGAGCGTGTTGACGCTATTACTTTTGCACGTTCGATTGAATAGAACTCCATTGATCGCAATGTGGTGATCAAGGAGAGCACATCGGTTGCCAAGATTGGCGCTTTGATCCATGAGATAGTAACCGGCGCATATTGAACGCCGTTAAAGAGGAACTCATGCAGGATCTGGAAATCAATATGAATGAAACTCTGATAACGCTAACCAGCGACATCGTCGCAGCGCATGTCAGCAATAATGATGTCGCCGTCACTGATCTCCCCGGACTCATCATCAACGTCTATGGCGCGCTCGCCAATCTTGGTGAAAAAATTGAAGTTGAAGAACCCAAGCCGCAGCCTGCGGTTGCGATCCGCAATTCGATCAAGCCTGACTACATTGTCTGCCTTGAAGATGGCAAAAAGCTGAAGATGCTGAAGCGGTATCTTCGGACCAATTTCGATATGACCCCCGAAGAATATAGGGCGCGTTGGGGCCTGGCCGCCGATTATCCGATGGTCGCACCCAACTATGCCGAAAAGCGCCGCGATCTTGCAAAGAAGATCGGTCTGGGTCGCAAGCCCGGCACCACCGTGACGCCCAAGGCGCGTCGCCCGAAAAAGCCGGCATAACGCTCGCCTTCCGGTCGCATCATCCCCAGCCGGTCAATCCGCCCCTGTTGAGAGGGCAGACGGCCCGCTTGAGCAAGCAGCCTCGTCCCTGTAGGGATGAGGCTGTCTTGCTTTCGGGCGATCGCATCCCACCGGGGCGGCGCACTTGGCGATGGAGCGTTCCTTGAACCAGAAAATCGATCTCGAACAATTGTGTGCCGAAAAAGGCCTGCGCATTACTGAACAGCGCCGGGTCATTGCCAAGGTTCTTTCAGACAGTGACGATCACCCCGATGTGGAATTGCTCCACAGCCGTGCCGCCGCGGTTGATCCGCGCATCTCGATTGCCACGGTGTACCGCACGGTGCGCCTGTTCGAAGAGGCAGGCATTCTTGACCGCCATGACTTTGGCGACGGTCGCTCGCGTTATGAACCCGTGCCCGAAGCGCATCACGATCACCTGATCGATGTCGAGACCGGCAAGGTCGTCGAATTTGTCGATCCCGAAGTCGAAGCCCTGCAACGCCAGATCGCTGAACGCTTGGGCTATCGCCTCGTCGATCACCGCATGGAGCTTTACGGTGTGCGCCTGTCCCGCAATGACTGACGCCGTATAATGACCGATTGGGAACTTCGGCAGGCCGCCGCACGCGGTGAGACAACGCCGATATCCGCGCTTGGCTGGATGCGGATTGGGGCCCGTGCGCTGGCGCTGATTGCGCTGATCTTGGTGTTTGTGCCGCTACACTACCTTTACCGGGCGTTGTCCTATGGCTCGCCCTTTCCGATGCTGTTCCTGCGTTATGCCGCGCGGGTGTGCGGCGCGCGGGTGGAGGTGAACGGCACCCATCTGAAACGCGATGTCTTCTTTGTCTCCAATCACATTTCGTGGGTCGATATTCTGGCGCTGGCGGGTGCCAGCGGCACGGCTTTTGTCGCCAAGGCAGAGCTGGCCGACGCGCCCATGGTCGGCTGGCTCGCCAGCCTGAACCGCACGGTCTTCGTAAAACGCGAAAACCGCATGGGTGTGGCTGAACAGATCAATGCGCTGAAGGAGGCGCTGGTCGATAACTGGTCAGTCACGGTCTTTCCCGAAGGCACCACCACCGATGGCCAATCGCTGCTGCCGTTCAAGACCTCGATGCTCTCCGTCCTCGAACCGCCCCCGCCGGGCGTGCTGGTGCAGCCGGTGATCGTCGATTATGGCCCCGTTGCCGAATGGATCGGGTGGATCGGCGAGGAAAGCGGGCTGAACAACGCAAAGCGCGTTCTTTCCCGCAAAGGCAGTTTCAAGGTACGCCTGTATTATCTCGAACCCTTCTCACCGGAAGATTTCCGCGGGCGCAAGGCGATCAGCATGGAATCGCGCCGTCGGATCGAGGACGCGCTGGTCGCTGTTCTGGGCCATCCCTTGCGCGCCTTTGCGCACACGGTCCCACCGGTGCGCTATGAAGCCAAAGCCAGCGAACCTGCAGACTAAAGCGCCGCGCGCACCAGCCAATCGTGGAAAATCCGCACCGGGCGGCTTTCCAGCGCCACCGGCTTGCAGACAAACCAGTAGGAATAGGGGCTTTCCACCGGCTTGCCCGGCAGATTGGTCAGGCGGTTGTCATTCGCACGGCGCAGGTGATCGTCGTGCATGATCGCAATGCCAAGGCCCTGCGCGGCGGCTTCCAGCATCAGCGCGCCGGAATCGTAGTGGTCAATGGCTGCGGGATCCATCGTATCGAGCGCATTGGCCTTTTTCCAGGCCATGAAGCTTTCGGGCAACTCGTTGTGGATCAGAAAGGTCTGCTTGGTCATCACCTCGGGCGTGATATCCGCGCCGATCGCGCGAGCGGTGTCCTTGGAACAGATCGCATGGACGAGATTGTGGTCAAGCCGCACCGCATGAAGCCCACTCGCCGGACCGCGTGACAGGATGATCGCTGCATCGAGCGTGTCGCCGACCCGGTCTTCCAGATGCGGCGCGGTGTCGATGTCGATATGCAGCAGCGGGTGACGTTTGCGCAGTTCGCCCAGCCGCGGAAACAGCCGCTGGCTGCCGAACATCGGCAACACACCTAGCCGGAGCCGCAGCAACGCAATGTTGTCGGACTGGCTTTCAACCGCACGGGCAAGCGCTTCCATGTGCGGATTGACCGCTTCGTAAAAGGCCTGCCCTTCATCGGTTAGCTGCATCGACTGGCGCGCCCGCGTGAACAGCTTTTTGCCGACGAATTCTTCCAAGTTGCTGATCCGCCGCGACAATGCCGACGGACTGAGTCCAATCTCCTCCGCCGCTGCACGGGCTGAACCCAGGCGAACCGTGCGCATAAAGGCTTCAAGCGCGCGCAAAGGGGGCAAACGACGTGCAGGCATGAAATCTCTCCTTGGTGACAGGAGATACGCTTCAAACGCCAAAGGGATGCAAAAAATCGAAGAAAAAATGCCTAAAGCGGCAATTGCTTGCGCCTACTGCACGTCATTCGCATCTTCGGGCGGGTGCAGGCGGAGCCGGGTGACGTGGGTTTCGTCCCCTGCGGTCACTTCAATGCGCCAGCCACTGGGATGTTCCAGCACCGTTCCAACCGGCGGGACGTGCTCTGCAAGCACAAAGGCCAGACCACCCAGCGTGTCGACCGACTCCGCAACCTCCGCCAGGCGCGGGTCAACCAGCTTGGCCACATCGTCAAGCTCGGCGCGGGCATCGCAATCCCACATGCCTTCCCCGATCGGCGTAATCAGTTCCTCGGGCGCATCGTCGTGTTCATCTTCAATGTCTCCGACGATTTCCTCGACCAGATCTTCGATGGTGATCAGCCCATCGGTGCCCGAGAACTCGTCCAGCACGATGGCCAGATGCACGCGCTGGGTGCGCATATCGGCCAGCACATCCAGCGCCCCGCGGGCCTGCGGCACGTAAAGCGGCTGGCGCATCAGCGTGGTCCAGTCGGCCGGCGGCGGGGTGCCATTGGCCAGGAAGGGAAAAATATCCTTGATATGGATCATGCCCACAACGCTATCCAGCGTCTCACGATAGACTGGCATCCGCGAATGCCCGTGTTCGCTGAACGCCGCAACCATGGCTTCCCAACTGATCCCGGCGTCAACGGCAATGATCTTGCCGCGCGGCACAGCCACGTCATCGGCGTCATGTTCGGAAAAGTGCAGAAGATTGCGCAGCATCTGCCGTTCGACCCGTGACAGGTCGCCGCCGGTGTTGCCGCCGGCATCGGAACCCGAGGCGCCGTTTTCATCCTCGTGATCGTCGATCGCTTCTTCCAGCTGTTCGCGCAAGGACCGCGCAGCTTCAAAGCCAAGGATTTTACGCAAGGCGGGCCAAAGCCCGCTGCTACTGTCCGCGTCTCCGGATTGAGATGCGGGCGAATGGGAATCGGCCATGGCCTTCGAAACAGCTCCTACGTGGTTTCAATCGCCATATGGGTCAGCGATGCCCAGTTTGGCAAGTATCGCTGTTTCCAGCGCCTCCATTGCCTCGGCCTGTTCATCGCTGTCGACATGGTCGTGGCCCGCCAGATGAAGCAGGCCGTGGACGATCAGATGGATGGCATGGTCCTCCAGCGTGACGCCCTTTTGCGCCGCTTCGCGCGCGCAGGTTCCGTACGCCAGTGCGATATCGCCCAACATCACAGGCGGGCCGTCGGGGTCGAGGTTTGCCAGTTCGGCGCACTCAAGCATCGGGAAGCTGAGCACATTGGTAGGCTTGTCTCTTTGCCGCCATTCACGGTTCAGTGTGTGGACTTCGGCGTCAGATGTGAACAAGACGCTCGCCATTAAGCGCGGGTTGGCCAGCAGCGGCTCGCCGTCGCCGGCCGCCTGTGCCGCGCGATCCGCAAGCGCCTCCCAAGCACCTGCCGGCCAGTCTTCGATGTCGATATCCAGATCCATGATGCGCCGCGCCTTAGCGCCAAACGCAAGATGGCGAAACGCCCGCTTGCAACCCCCGATCTATTCGTGTCGCAGCGCGTCGATCGGGTCGAGCTTGGAGGCGCGGCTGGCGGGATAATACCCGAACACGATTCCCATCCCGGCCGCAAAGACGAAGCTGACAATGTTGATCATTGGATCGAACACAAACGGCACGTCAATCAGCGCGGCCAGTCCGATCGAAGCGCCAAAGCCCAGCGCAATCCCCACCAGTCCGCCCAGCGCGCACAGCACCACGGCTTCAGTGAGGAACTGCAAACGCACCTCGCGCGCCAGCGCGCCGATGGCCAGGCGAATACCGATTTCGCGGGTGCGTTCAGTGACGGACACCAGCATGATGTTCATAATGCCGATCCCGCCTACCAGCAGGCTGATAGAGGCGATCACCGCCACCATCGCCGTCAGCGCGCCCGTCACCGCGCCCAGCGCCTGATTGACCTGCGCGGTATCAATAACATTGAAGTCGTTGGGCTCTTCGCCCTGCAACAAGCGCCGCTCGCGCAGCAGGTCGACCAGCGAATCCTGGATGGCGGTCGCAGCGTAGGCGGCATCGTATTTGACCACGAAATAATCGAGGTTGTCATTGCCCCGAAAACGCCGCTGAACGGTTTTCAACGGCATGAACACAACATCGTCATCATCCGCGCCGCCCCCGCCCTGCCCGCGCTCTTCCATCACGCCGATCACCTGGCAGGGGATATCGCCCAGCCGCATATTTGCGCCGATTGGGCTGGTGGCGGGCGGAAAAATCGCGTCGCGCACCTTGATACCGAGCAGGCAGACGTTCTTGCCCGCTTGCTCCTCGTCCGCGGTGAAGGGGCGGCCCTCCTCGATTTTGATCGACTGTGCTTGGAGCAGGTCATTGGTTCCCCCCTCGACCCGGGTGTCCCAATCTTGCCCATTGTAAAACGCCGTGCTGGGCGCACCGACACTGCCCGCCGCGAGTTCCACTCCGGCGATCTGCTGTTCCACCGCGCGCACGTCCGCTTCGTCGAAGGGCCGGATTGTGCCGCGGGTCGTGCGCACCGGGAAAATGATGAAGTTGCTGGCACCGAGCGAGGAAATCTCTTCCTGCACCGACGCCGTAACACCGTTGCCCAAAGTCACCATCGTCACCACCGCAGCCACGCCGATAATAATGCCGAGCGTCGTCAGGATCGAACGCAGGATGTGGCGGCGGATTTCGCGCAAAGCCAAAAGGAGCGTCGATCCGAACATCAGACGGCCCCGCTCTCGGGCGCGAGCACGCGTGCACCGCGCTCGATTGTTTCCACCAACCCATCGCGAAACCGCACAATCGTTTTGGCGTAGGCGGCCATCTCCTCCTCGTGGGTGACCATCAGCACCGTGATACCTTCGCGGTTCAGGCGTTGCAGCAGCAGCATGATTTCCACCGACCGCTCACTGTCGAGGTTGCCGGTCGGCTCGTCCGCCAACAGCACATCGGGCTGCGTCACGAGCGCCCTTGCAATGGCGACCCGCTGTTGCTGCCCGCCCGAAAGCTCTGCCGGACTGTGCGACGCCCACGGCACCAACCCTACCTGATCGAGCGCGCGCAAGGCGGATTCGCGTCGCTGGGTTTTGTTTTCGCCCCGATAGAGCAGCGGCAGTTCGACATTCTCCAACGCGGTGGTGCGCGCCAGCAGGTTGAACCCCTGAAACACGAAGCCGAGATAGCGGCGGCGCAGCAGGCTGCGCTGGTCGCGGTCAAGCTTCTGCACTTCAACCCCGCGAAACCGGAAGACACCGCCGGTGGGCACATCCAGGCAACCCAGTATGTTCATCGTGGTCGACTTGCCCGAGCCTGATGGCCCCATGATCGCCACGAACTCGCCGCGATCAATGGTGAGATCAATCCCCTTCAGCGCCTGAAACGCCGCCGCTCCGCTACCGAAGGTCTTGGTTATGCCTTCCAGCCGGATCAGGGGTTCTTCGGTCACTGGCCCGCCGCCTTGATGCCGGTGACGACCTTCATTCCGGGTTTCAGCGCGGAGGACCGCACCACGGTGCGGCGACCGTCACTGCGGCCGGTAACCACATCAACCGCCTTGAGCGTGCCATCGGCTTGCAACACCTGCACCTGCTGGCGGCTGCCTTCGCCGATGCTGGCCTGCTGTTTCTGGTCCTCCAATCCGATCTGCGGCTGGAACACCCCGCCGCCGCCTTCCTCTTCGGCATCCGGACGGAAGCGCAGCGCGGCGTTAGGGACCAGCAGGGCATTGCCGGTGTTCTGCGTAGCGATGGTGGCCGTCGCGGTCATGCCGGGGCGCAGCAGGCCATCGATATTCTGCACGGCGAGCCGCGCTTCATAATTGACAACCGATCCACCGGCGGCTGTTGCCGCTCCGCCGGTCGCGCTTTGCACAGTATTGCTCGATGCCAGATCGACCCGTTGCAGCGTGGCCGGAAACCGCCGGCCGGGATAGGCATCGACGGTAAAGGTTGCCTGCTGCCCTGCGTTGACCTGGCCGACGTCCGCCTCGTCGATCGAAACGCGCAGCTGCATTTCGGACAGGTCTTCCGCGATGACGAACAGCGTGACGGTATTGAAGCTCGCCACCACGGTCTGGCCGGGCTCGACCCGCCGGGCGAGAACCACGCCGGTCACCGGCGCGCGGATCACGGCGCGGGTGCGTGTGGTAAGGTTGCCGCGCAGCAACGCTTCAGCCGCCTCGATATTGGCGCGCGCGGAAGCAACAGCCGCGCTGTCACGCTCCACCGCGGCTTCGGCTTGTTCAATCTCGATCTGCGAGGGCACGCGTCCGCCCGAAAGGCGGCGCACTTCTTCGAGGCGATTAAGCTGCACCTTGTCGATATCCAGCACTGCCTGCGCCTGCGCACGGGCCGCGCGCGCCGCGTTGAGATTGGCGCGGGCCTGCGCGATCTGCTGATCGATGATTTCGGTGTTGATCACCGCGATCACCTGCCCCTTGGTCACGCGGTCGTTGACATCGACCAGCACGCTATCGAGCGGACCGGTGACTTCCGCGCCCACTTCGACCTGATTGGTCGGGCGCAGATTGCCGGTGGCCGTCACTGACAGCGAAAGCGATTCCTGCGCAACCGGCGTGGTGATGTAATCGGGCTTGGGTCCATCGCTGGTGCATTGCACGATCCCCAGCACCAGCAGCACGATGAGCAGGCCGGGCAGCCAATACTTCATCCATCGCCGCCAGCGCGGGCGCGGCTTGGTGCCGAGGAACTCATCGACGCTCGGCTGTTCCTGTTCGGGCGGGTTGATCGTATCGGTCACTCGTTGGGCCCCCTCGCCGCAATGTCTTGAATGCCAGCGCCTTCGGGCACCGACCATCCGCCGCCCAGCGATCGCGCCAGGCTGATAAAGGCAAGCGCCCGCGCCGCTTCGGCGTTGACCGCGGCGGTGCGCGTGTTCAGCAACTGGCTTTCGATCACCAGCAGCGTCTGAAAGTCGATCAACCCGGCCTGATATTGGCTGCGCGCCAGCAAGGCCGCGTTCTGCGCGCCGTCGCTGGCTTCGTTAAGGGCTATCACCCGCTCATCGCTGGTATCAAGATCGACCGCGGAGCTTTCGACCTCTTCCAGCGCCAGAAGAATGCTTTGCCGCCAGGCCGCCAGCGATCCATCTGCAATCGCTTCAGCGCCCTCGATCTGCCCGCGCACGCGCCCGCCATCGAAAATCAGCTGGGTCAGGCCAGCAAAGACATTGCCCGTCACGATGTCGAGCAGATTGCCGGCACTGGTGGCGCTGGTGCCGATTGTGCCACTGAGGCGCACCAGCGGATAAAGCTGCGCGCGCGCCACGCCGATACGGTCAAGATCGGCCGCCAGCCGCGCTTCGGCCCCGCTCACATCGGGACGGCGGCGCAGCATGTCGGCCGGAACTGCAAGTGCAACCTCGGTCGGCGGTGCGGGCACATTGCGCGGTGCATCTATGAAAGCGCGATAGACGCGGCCCGGCGGCTCACCGATCAGCGTGGAGATCGCATTGGATACCGCGACGAGATCGCCTTCGAGCAGCGGAATGGTGGCCGCCGTCTGCGCGCGCTGCGTGCGGGCTTGTTCGACATCGAGGCTGGCGACCAGACCGGCCTGGTTGCGCCAGCGCGCAATCTGGAGGTTATCGTCCTGATTGGCGAGCGTTTCGCGTGCGATGGCAAGCTGCGCGGCGAGCGAGCGTGCCGTTACCACCTGTCCGGCCACCTGCGCCACGACCAGCCGCTCCAGATCGCCCAGCGAATAGCCTGCGGCCTGAAGATCCCGGCGCGCTGCATCAACCGAAGCGCCCAGCCGCCCGAAAACGTCCACTTCCCACGCGACATCGCCGCCCAGCGAGAACAGCACATCATTGCTGGCAAAGTCCCCGACATCACGGCCGGCCCCGCCACTGCCGCTTATTTGCGGCAAGCGTGCGGCGCGGGCCTGACGCAAGCCGGCTCGTGCCGCACGCAACCGGGTGACGGCCTGCGCCAGATCGAGATTATTGCCCTGCGCCTCTGCAACGAATTGCTCTACCAGCGGATCATCAAGCAGCAGCCAGTATTGATCGAGCGGAATGTCAGCGCCCTCAGGCTCGGCCAGGACCCAGCGTTCCGGAATCGCCTGAACATTGGCCATCGGCGGCGGCGCGTCCCTGGGGATGGCACAACCCGCCAAAGCCAGCACGGCGACCGACAGCGGCGCGGTGTACCGTACCGCACCCATCCGGCGCCGTTTGCCGCAAGCCGTCATGCTCCGTCCCAACGCTGATCCTGAACCACGATGCCTGCCCCCTGAGACCCAACCGGTCACGATCCGCGCCCGGACGTACGCCAAGCTCGGCAATTAAATCATCATGTTGCTAACAGTCCGCCGATGTCCGCACAACGCGGTTTCGTCGGTCGGACTGTATCGCTCATCGATCATCAGGCGGCAGGCGCGCTGCGCGTCGCCCCTCCCCTGACCTAGGCGTCTTCGCCGTTGCCCTCATAGGCTTCAACGATGCGGCCCACGATCGGGTGGCGCACCACGTCCGCCGCCGTGAAGCGGATCGTGCCGAAACCGTCCACGCCCTCCAGCCGCTCAACCGCATCATTCAGCCCACTCATGCGCGGTCCGCCCGGAATGTCGACCTGACGCGGATCGCCGCACACCACCATCCGGCTGTTCTGGCCGAAGCGGGTGAGGAACATCTTCATCTGCTCGCGCGTGGTGTTCTGCGCTTCGTCGAGGATAATGAAGCTGTCCGCTAGCGTGCGCCCGCGCATGAAGGCAATCGGCGCGATTTCGATCTCGCCATTGGCCAGCCGCCGCTCAACCTGCTCGGGCGGCATGCAGTCATTCAGCGCGTCATACAAAGGCCGCAGATAGGGATCGACCTTCTCCTTCATGTCACCGGGCAGAAAGCCGAGCTTTTCGCCCGCCTCCACGGCCGGGCGCGACAAAATCAGTCGCTGGACGCTCCCGGTGATCAACTGGCTGACGGCCTGCGCCACGGCGATATAGGTCTTGCCCGTCCCTGCCGGACCGAGCGCGAAGATGATGTCGTCCTTCGCAAGACTGCGCATATATTCGATCTGTGTCGCGGAGCGCGGCACGATGGTTTTCTTGCGCGTCCGGATCATGATCGGCGGGCCGTCCATGTCGCCCGCAATAATGCCTTCAAGCGTCGGTTCGGACGACATGGCGATCATCGATTCAATCGCCCCTGAATCCAGCGCCTCGCCCCGGGCCAGACGGTCATACATGGTCTTGAGCGTCTCACGCGCACGCGCCACATCGTCTTCCGGCCCTTCGATCACCACCTGATGCCCGCGGGCGTGGATGTAGACCCCAAGCCTGTTTTCGACCTGCACCAGATTCGCATCGAACTGCCCGAACAGCGGCCCCAGCAGGGCCTGATTCTCGAAGGTCAGATCAATTCGCGCGCGGCGCGGTTCGGGGATGCCGCGCGGATCGGGCGAAAGCGCCGGGTGTCCGGCTCGTGAGGGTCTGCGGCCCATAGGTTCCTTTGGCTGGGGCCACGAAACAGTTCCACGACCCTGAGTCGGGAAGGTAGGGCGGGCCTTGAGCAAAGCAAGCAGGCGGCGCCGAGATCGTGGTGGATAGTCATCGATTCAGCATCAGCGGTGTTGTTATCAAGCGCATTGCCGCTAGCTTGGGAACGACAATATTCATCCGGCATTAATGACTAATGAGTTGATATTTGGATGGAAGGAGCGATCTTGGAGTGATGCCATCCTCGGCCCACCTGCCGCCGCCAGCGTTCAAAAGCCGTCGGGCCAACACCTCGCCCGGTCTGGTCAATGAACGGGAGCACAAAGAGGGTCGAGGCCGCCCGCGCCAGAGCGCTTGCTATCGTGATCCGGTTCAACATGCCGACTTTGCGCGCTTTACAAAATGCCAGCCAGTGCCTTTGGTTCAAATGCTTTGCGTTCAGCAAGGCTAAGCGTCAGGCAAAGGGCGAGTGACGCTACTGATGAGTGAGGACCCGATGCCACCAAAGATTGCTTGCCTCGCCGCCGTAGCCGCGCTTTTTGTCGTGTCCGGTGCATCCGCACCGGCCTTGGCGCAGGAGACTAAAGACACCGCAGAAGCCGAGATTCTTGTTCAATCGGCGCGCAAGCAGCAGGCAGAGCAGGTGCGAGAGCTAGCGCGTAAAGTCAGCGGGCGCTTGAATCCCACGCGTCCAATCCCGCGCTTTCATCGCAGGGTGTGTCTCGCCGTAGCTGGGGTGAATGATGCGTTGGTGAACAGCTTCGCCGCGCGCATTATTGAAAATGCGGAAATTGCCGGGATCCCAGTTGACAAGGGTGACTGCAAGCCAAACGCGCTGGTCGCTTTCACGGATAAAAGTCGCGAAGACCTTATGCAGATCCGTAAAACAAACCGCTGGATGTTCGGTGATATTGGCAAGTCGGCGCTTGATAGAATGCTGAAATCGAGGGACGAGGCCTTTGCCTGGCAGTCGACCAAGCCGATGGGCCTTACTGGGATGGCATTCGATATCGAGAACCGCGAATTCCCGGAGAATCGCAGCACGGTTGATGGCGGAGGCCGGCTTTCCAATACGTTCAAAATCGATGTCACAGCAGCGATCGTGGTGATCGACAAGAACGCCATTGAAGGCAAAACTGCGGTCCAGTTGGCCGATTATGCCAGTCTGCGCTTGCTGGCGCCCACAGCCGAACTGACCGATCTCGCGGGAGGCGAACCAGCTACGATCATGACATTGTTCAAGGATCCGGCAGGCGCTCCGCCCGAATTGACGCCTTTCGATCTGGCTTACCTGCGCGGCGTTTACGAAATCCCGCCGAACTCGCCGGCTCATAATGTCTATGGACAAATCACTCGTAACGCGACGGGTAGGAAGTGACGCAGAATGAGGTTCGCTTTGAAAGCCGTAAAAATACGGGCTTAGGTTGATAGGTGATTGTCATACGACCACCTTGCGTCGCGCTTTCGCAACAAGATGTGTCTAGCAATCGCAAGAATCGATGAGAATTGTTAGATAGCTTCGGCGCTTATAATTCTCAAAGGCGCGAACGATCGGTGTCAACGTAAGCAACTACGTTGCGTTTACGACGCCGCGCAGGGAGTTAGGGCCTGCCTCATCAAGGGTAATCTTAATCATATCGCCGATCGCTGCCGGCGCATCAAACCAAACCGATTGCAACCAAGGCGACTTGCCGAGCCACTGACCCGGCAGCTTGCCCGTGCGTTCGACAAGCACTTGGCAGGTCCTACCGACACTGGCCTTGTTGAAGGCAAATTGATGCTCACCGATGCGCGATTGCAGGCGCTGCAGGCGGTCGTCCATCACTTCGGGCGCGATCTGACCGTCCATGGTGGCCGCAGGCGTGCCGGGGCGCGGAGAATATTTGAAGCTGAAGGCGTGGGCATAGCCAACAGCGTCGACAATCCGCAGCGTGTCTTCAAACTCGGCCTCGGTCTCGCCCGGAAAGCCGACAATGAAGTCACCCGAAAGCGCGATATCGGGCCGCACGGCGCGAAACTTCTCCAGCAGCCGCAGATAACCGTCTGCCGTGTGTTGCCGGTTCATCGCCTTCAGCACCCGGTCACTGCCGCTTTGCACGGGCAGGTGCAGATAGGGCATGAGCTTTTCGACTGCGCCGTGGGCCGCGATCAGCGCCTCGTCCATGTCGTTGGGATGGCTGGTGGTGTAGCGGATGCGCTCCAGCCCATCGATCCGGGCCAGCGCATGGATCAGGCCCGCCAGTCCCGCAGACCGCCCCTTGTCGTCCTCACCCGCCCAGGCATTCACATTCTGGCCCAGAAGCGTGATCTCTTTCGCGCCTGTCTCGACCAGACTCTGCGCTTCGGCGATCAGATGCGCAAAGGGACGAGAGATTTCCGCGCCGCGGGTATAGGGCACCACGCAATAGGTGCAGAACTTGTCGCAACCTTCCTGCACGGTCAGAAACGCACTGGGACCCCGCTTCTTGCGCTGCGGTAGCGCGTCGAACTTGGCGATGGCGGGCATATCGGTATCAGTCGCACGCTCTCCGCCCACCGCCTTGTCGAGCATGTCGGGCAGGCGGTGATAGGCCTGCGGGCCAACCACGATGCTGACAGCCGGTGCACGCCGCATGATCTCCTCACCCTCGGCCTGGGCGACGCATCCGGCGACCGCGATCAGCGGCTGCTTGTCTGCGGCGTTGCCCGCTTTCACCAGACGGCCAATATCGGAATAGACCTTCTCGGCGGCCCTTTCGCGGATGTGGCATGTGTTCAGGATGACCAGATCGGCCTCCTCGCCGTCGGGCGCAGGGGTAATGCCGCGTGCCCCCAGCAATTCGCCCATGCGCTCGCCATCATAGACGTTCATTTGGCAGCCAAAGCTTTTGACCCGGTAGGTTTTGGGAGGCGCGACTGGTTTCATGAGGCCTGCGCCCTTAGCGCCGATGGCGATCCGGTTCAATCGCCACTGCGTTTGGCGTTCTTGCTCTTGCGCAGGCCGTTGTGCAGGCACGGCTCCGCTTTGGACGAGGACGGGCCGGGGTGTGCGCGATCATCCGGGCCGCATTCCACGAAAGGTTTGGGGATGCCGTTGGCCTTCACCACCTCATGCGCATCGGCGCTGGCGTAGGCGGCGATCCACGTGATGCAATCGGCCAGCGGCCGCACCTTGTGCTTGGTGATCGCGTTCTTGCGCGGCTCGCAATTGAGCGTGAAGACATCGGCCGCCGGTGGTTCGTCATAGCGGGCGAACCGCCGCAGCGCTTCACCGCGTTCGTTGAAAACGATACGTTTGAGCGCGTTCTCGCGAGTTTCGCTGCGGTAGAACGGTGAGGTGTTGAACATGTAAGCGCGCACTTCGGGGTGTGCCACAGACACCTCGGTCGCCAACGCCCCGCCGAGAGAATGGCCTGTAACCACCCACGGCACATCCGTTCCCAGTCGCGCCTTTTCCGCCGAGAAATAACGCAGCGCCAGTTCGATCTGGTCGTTGCGCAGGCTGCCGTAGAAGATGTCGCTCAAACCTTTGAAGTCGGTCCCGCGAAAGGCGATGATCCGGGCCACCGGCTTGCGGTTGGCGTTGCTGCCGCTGCCGCTTTCATACTGATTGAACACCTCGTAGCCGAAGCCCTTGTCGGCATCCTCCGGAGCAATCGGCAGATGCTCAAGCCGCTGCAAGACTCGCCCGGGCTGCGCGAAGACATCGCTGTCGCCCGTGTAGGCATTGGTGGAGGCCAGCGCGTAGGGGAAGGCATCCACCGCTGCATCGCGAACAAAGCCGCACCACCCGCCAGGTTCAAGCTGACAGGGCGATCGCGATTGCGAAATGTCTGGGTAGGTGACGCAACCCGATAGCAGCAGGGCACACAGCGCCGCCGCGACAGACCGTGTCGTCACCCCCCCGATCCCCTTGCCGGTCTTAAGCGACAGTCGCCTTGACGATCTTGCCGGGGCTGCGCGGCGGTTCGCCCTTGGGCAGCGCATGGACGTGTTCCATGCCGCTCTCGACCACGCCCCACGCGGTGTACTGCTTGTCGAGGAAGCGTGCGTCGTCAAGGCAGATGAAGAACTGCGAATTGGCGCTGTTCGGGTTCTGCGAACGGGCCATCGAACAGACGCCTTCGACGTGGGGTTCGGCGTTGAATTCAGCGGCAAGGTCAGGCTTGTCGCTGCCGCCCATGCCGGTGCCGGTCGGATCGCCGCCCTGCGCCATGAAGCCGTTGATGACGCGGTGGAAGATCACGCCATCGTAAAAGCCTTCGCTCGCCAGTTCGGTGATGCGGGCGACATGGCCGGGGGCCAGATCGGCGCGCAGCTTGATGACCACGTCCTTGGCGGTGCCATCGCCGGTGTCGAGCGTGAGGGTAAGGGTATCGGCCATGTGCGTATCTCCTGAAGCGATTTGCGCGCTTCTATAGCGCCTGCAGGCGTCCTGTCACCCTCCCCGCTTGCATTTCATAGGCCCCTCCGTAAACGCCTGTTCATGGCCGATGATCGCCGCCTTGATGATGACCTGCTGACCGCAGAGCACGGCCTTGAGTCGGGTGATGCGGAAGTGCGCCCGGACGACCGGGTCGATGATGAGCGGCATGACGAGGAAAACCGGCTGAAGCCCGCCTATGTCAGCGCGGTGCACGATGCGCTGGCCGCGCGTGACAAAGGCGCGGTGTACAATCTCGTCGAACCGCTGCACGCCGCTGACATTGCCGACCTGATCGAGCTGCTGCAACCGTCCGAACGCGCGCAGTTGGCGTCGGCGATCAGCGACCTGATGACCAGCGATGTCATCGCGGAACTCAACGATTACGTCCGCGAAGACCTGATGGACACGCTGTCCGCGCACGCAGTCGCCATCATCGCCGAACAGCTCGACACCGATGACGCGGTGCAGTTGATCGAGGATCTGGACGAAGCCGATCAGCGCGCAGTCATGGCGGAACTGGAGCCGGAGACCCGCGCTGCGGTGTCCAGCGCGCTCGCCTACCCCGAAGAAACCGCCGGACGCCTGATGAGCCGGCATTTCGTCGCTGTGCCGGAACACATGACCGTGGGCGATCTGATTGATTATCTGCGCGAAAACGGCGATATCGATCACGATTTCTTTGAAGTCTTCGTTATCGACGAACGCCACCATCCGGTCGGCACCTGCGCGCTGAACTGGATCCTCACCACGCCGCGCAGTGTGCGGCTCACCGATCTGATGAAGCGCGACCAGACCCTGATCCCGGTGACGATGGATCAGGAAGAAGCGGCGCTGATGTTCCAGAAATACGCGCTGATATCGGCAGCCGTGGTGGACGAAAGCGGGCGGCTGGTAGGCCAGATGACGGTGGACGATGTGGTCCACATCATCTCCGAAGAAGCAGGCGAGGATGCCCTGCTTATGTCCGGCGCAGGCGATGGCGACATCAACGAGCCGCTGCGCGAAGCTTTTTCCAGCCGTGTGCGCTGGCTGATTGCCAATCTGGGAACAGCCGTGGTCGCCTCCTCGATCATCGCCTTTTTCGGTGCGGCGATCGAACAATTGGTGGCGCTGGCCATTCTCATGCCGATCGTCGCCAGCATCGGCGGCAATGCGGGCACGCAGACCATGGCAGTGGCGGTGCGCGCGATTGCGACCAACCAGCTCACCCGGTCCAACACCAAACGCATCTTGTGGCGCGAATTTCGCGTCGCGCTGATGAACGGGGCCACCATCGCGGTGCTGATCGGGTTGGCGACCGGGCTGCTGTTCACCCCGATGATGGGCGTGGTGATCGCGCTCGCCATGGTCATCAACATTGCCATCGCCGGGCTTGCAGGCGTCGCCGTGCCGGTGATCTTCGAACGGCTGGATCAGGACCCGGCGGTCGCCAGCAGCGTGTTTGTGACGATGATTACCGATTCGATGGGATTCTTTGCCTTCCTGGGCCTGGCCGTGGCGCTGGGATTGACCGGCTAAAGCGGCGGTTGATTGTGGACGGGAGGCGCGTCAACGCTTGATCGCGGCGCCGAATGGCCCACATTGGCACCATGCCGCTCAACCTGACCAAAATCGCCTTCGGGGCGAAAAGCTATGACCATCTCGCCGGATGGTATGCCAACGTAGAAGGGGAGCGCGGCACAATCCGCCTCACAACCCGCAACCGCCCGACGCGGCACGAAGAATGTGTGGGCGGTTCGCTGTACTGGATCATCAACCATGCCATCGTGGCGCGGTCGACCATCACCGGCTTCGTCAAGACCGATGACGGGCGCTGGGACATCTGCCTCGAACCCAAGCTGGTCCGCGTCCACCAGCAAGCCAAGCGCGCGCATCAGGGCTGGCGGTATCTTACCGAAGACAAGGCACCCAAGGATCTGGCGGACGGCGACGATGTCGGCGACGCACTGCCGGGCAAGCTGGCGATGAAGCTGGAGCGGCTGGGACTGGTGTAGCTTTGAGGCTGCCAGACTGCATCCAGACCCGTGTTAGACCCTTGCTAGGCCTGCGCTAGGCCCGCCCTAGGCCCCCGGTCGGCTCTTCTCGGCCACCCGCCGCAGCGCGTTGACATAGACGTCGGGTGCCTGTGCACCGGGGATCAGAAACTTGCCGTTCACGATCATGGCGGGCACGCCGGAGATGTTCATATCCCACGCCTGCACCTCCTCCGCGAGCACGCGGGCTTCCAGTTCGGGATCAGTAAGCGCGGCTTTCGCTGCCTCCCGGTGGAGGCCAGTTCCGGCCGCAATATCAAGCAGAACCGCGTGATCGGACAGGTCGGCACGCTGGTTGAAATGCGCACGGAACAGGGCCAGCTTGAGCGCGGTTTGCACCTTCGGCCCCGCCTGTTCGAGCGCAAAGGCGAGCAGCTTGTGGCAATCACGCGTGTTCCACATCATCGCCGGTGGCGCTTCGCCTTCGCCGTCCCACGATAGCGACACCCCGGCCTGATCCGCGATTGTCTTCATCTGACCCCGGATACCAGCACCCTCTTCGGCAGAGCGGCGGTATTTCCTTTGCAAATGCGCCTCTTGCTCCTCTCCCTCAGGCGGCATGTCGGGGTTCAGCTCGAACGGCCGCCACCGGATTTCCGCCGCAATTTCGCCTTCGAGCGCGTCCAGCGCCTTGGTCAACTGGCCATATCCGATCAGGCACCACGGGCACATCACATCGGAATAGATGTCAATGATGAGGGCCAAAGGGGTCTGCACCGTCATCGGTCGAGCCACCATGTCACAAGGTGATGTGCGATCGCGAAGGGGCGCGGGAAATACAGGAGATCGGTGCCGTGCTCGCCTGCGGCGCGGGCGTCCTCCAACTCGGCGCGGGTGAACCAGCGCGCATCTTCAAGCTCGGTGCGGTCAATGGTCAGCGCCGGATCGTCTGCAACGCACGTGCAGCCGATCATCAGCTGGCTCGGGAACGGCCACGGCTGGCTCGCAA
This sequence comes from Erythrobacter sp. 'gip.4 top 5', assembly GCF_056495765.1. Lineage (NCBI taxonomy): Bacteria > Pseudomonadati > Pseudomonadota > Alphaproteobacteria > Sphingomonadales > Erythrobacteraceae > Erythrobacter > Erythrobacter sp. 'gip.4 top 5'. Next base: position 2,615,069 of record NZ_CP200270.1, read on the forward strand.
GGTAGCGCACATCGCGCACCCTGACGCCCGCTTCCTCGTGAATTTCGCGGGCGACGGCTTCCTCGATGGTTTCGCCCGGTTCGACAAATCCGGCGAGCGCGGAGTACATCCGGGGCGGAAAGCGCGGCTGGCGGCCGAGCAGAAGCTTGTCCTCATGCTCGACCAGCATGATCGTCACAGGGTCAGTGCGCGGGAAGTGATCCGCACCGCAGCCATCACAGTGCCGTTGCCAGCCGCCCTTCACAAGCCTGGTCGCGCCGCCACATCGCGCACAGAAGCGGTGCCGGGCGTGCCAATCGACCAGACTGCGCGCGCCGCCGTAGATCGCCAGATCAGGCGGCGAGAGCAGCTGCATCAGCTGCCATGCCGCGGGCTGCGCATAGGCCGGACCATCCGCGCCGCCAGAGGGAACCGGCGCGAAATGCGCCTTGTCGTCCAGCATTCCGAGGAACACCAGTTCGGCATCTTCGGCCACATCGGCAAGGCTGCCCCACACCAGCCCGCCTGCATCGTCCACGCCCGGCAGCAGCCCATCGAGCAGCAGCACCCGCGCACGCCAGTTCATCAGGCCCGCCAGCGCCGTGTCATCTGCGCGGATGTGATCGGCCCGGTCCAGCGGCGAGCCGGAAAACGCCATCGGCGGCGCAGCGGCAGGCGCGTGCATCAGGCAGCTTTCTTCTTGGCCCGCATCGCGGCCAAATCGGCCTCCATCGCCGCCAGGAACTCTTCTCGGATCGGATAGGCTTCGGACGGCATGTACTGCGTGAACAGGCCCGTGCGCAGCTTCAGATCGAAGTCCACCGCCGCCAGCGTACCGGCCGCGCCGCCCCAGCCGAACGTCGCACCCTTGGAGCGTCCGCCTGCGCCGTGGCCTTCGCCTTCAATCCAGCTGCCGGTAAGATCAACCGTCGCCGGAACCAGATCCGACACCCCGACCCGCACCGCCTCTTCACTCATCACGAATTTGCCGTCGATCGTGCCATACCCCAGCAGCATCCGCAGGAAGCGATCATAATCCTTGGGGCTCGACACCAGCCCGCCGCCGCCAGCCGGGACTTCAGGCGCATCGAGGAAAATCGAATTGGCCCCCGGATCAAGCGGGAAGACATTGCCGCCCAGCACGCCGTAATTGTCAGTCAGGCGGTCCGCCTCGCTAGCGGGCACCTGCATCCAGGTGCTCGTCATGCCGCAAGGGTCAAAGATGCGCTGCTTGAGGAAGGCCTCGAATTCCTTCCCGCTTACCACTTCAATCACCCGGCCAAGCAGGTCGATCGAACAGGAATAGCTCCACTTGGTGGCAGGCTGATACATCAGCGGCAATTCGGCCAGACGGTCAGCCCAGACGGCGAGACCGGGCGCCGGGGTCACATTGGGGAAGCCCGGTAGCGGCATCCGGCTCACCCGACCGCCGACCAGACCCTGTGCGTTGTAAGCGGCCTGCAACGGCCCCTTGCTGATGATCTGATAACCGAGGCCTGATGTGTGGGTCAGCAGTTGGCGGATCGTGATCGGAAGATTCGCCGGCACAGTCTCGTCCAGCGGCCCGGCCGGATCGACCAGCACTCTCATGTCGCGGAAGGCGGGCAGTATCTCCGCCACCGGCTGATCAAGGCCCAGCTTGCCTTCATCAATCAGGATCATCGTCGCCATGCCGGTGATCGGCTTGGACATTGAATAGATGCGGAACAGCGAATTTTCATCCACCGGCGCGGGCTTGGCCAATGAGAGCGTCCCGCCGCCAACTGTATGCGCGTGATCTTCCTGACCCCAGCCGAATGTCAGAAACAGATTGGCCAGCTTGCGCTCGGAAACATAACGGTTGGCCATCGCGGCCACCTTGGGCCAATTTTCCGCGACATCATGCGCCAGCAATTGCCGACCATAGGGCAAGCCTGCCAGCGCCGCCCCGCCTGCCAGCATCGCGCCATGGCGAAACAGCGAACGGCGGGAAAGGGCAGACATTGCGGTTTCGTGGGAAAGCATGGGATCAGAATCTCCGAACTTGACGTGCGCTGTCATGTCTGCGGCAGGCGGCAGCGCGGGTCAATCGCTGGCAGACGGGTTGCAATTTTGCGGTGTCTTATTTATCTAAGACACATGTTCAACGTCATCGCCTTTCTCGTCGGCCTTGTAAGCCTCATCATCGTCATTCCGGCGCAGATCCCGCTGCTCGGCTGGGCCAACTGGTTTGCGCTGCCGCTGATCGTGGTCGGCATCATAATCGGCGCCATGTCATCCAAGAATGGCGGCCGCAATTTCTGTATCATCGTGCTGCTGATCGCAGCGGTGCGCCTGTCGCTGGGCGGCGGGATCATCTAGTCTGCGCCCAGGGCAAGCTGGGCGGCCTTGGCAAACAGGGTCGCAAGACCGGCCTCCTCGATCCGGCTGACCGGCCACCAGAGCCCCTCGCCTGCGGGCTGAACTGATGTTTCGCTCGCCAGCACCTGCAATGTGAGCTGCGCATGGGTAAAGCCGTGCTGAACAGCGCCGCAGGTGCGCCACTCCCCGTCAATCGGCGGCTCTCCCGATCCGTCCGCGCGCGCCGTCCAGCCGTCGTCGGGCAAAGCGCGCATCCCGCCCAGCATTCCGCTCGCCGGGCGGGTGACGAGCCAGACTTCGGCGCCCGCGCCAGAGGGGTCGGGGCGCGTGATCCAGAATGCCGCGCCGCGCCGCTCGGGCACGGCCTTCTTCGGCGGCTTGACGGGCAAGCGTTCCGGCTCGCCCGCCTTGCGGCCGTCACAGGCGCCGGACAGTGGGCACAGCATACAGCGCGGCGTCCGGCTGGTGCAGATGTGCGAGCCCAGATCCATAAGGCCTTGGGCAAAATCGCCTGAACGCTGGTGCGGCGTGATCGTGTCGGTCGCAGCGCGGATCGCCTTGCGCGCCTTGGGCAGCGGTTCGTCAATGGCGAACAGCCGCGCCACCACCCGTTCGACATTGGCATCGACCACCACCGCCCGCTGGCCAAAGGCAATCGCGGCGATTGCGGCAGCGGTGTAGTCGCCCAGACCAGGAAGCTGGCGAAGCTCGGCCTCGGTGTCGGGAAAGCCACCGCATTCGGCCACGACGCGCGCGCATTTCAACAGGTTTCGCGCCCGCGAATAGTACCCCAGCCCGGCCCACGCCGCCATCACGGCCTCGTCATATGCCCCCGCCAGCGCGTCGACCGTTGGCCAAATAGAGGTGAACTTCGCAAAATAGGGCTTAACCGCCGCCACGGTGGTCTGTTGTAGCATCACTTCAGACAGCCACACCCGATAGGGCCACGCCGGATCATCGGGCAACGCACTGGCCGGCGGCAAGCGCCACGGCAAATCGCGGGCATGAATATCATACCACGCGAGCAAGGATGCAGAGATGCTGGCAGTCACGCGCGGCCTATGGCATGGCGGGTGCGATCATGGGAAGTGACAAGAAACCTCCAGCCTCGGGCAGCGAAGCGGCACCCCGCAAGAAGGCGCCTGCCAAAGCGCGGACGGCCAAACCCTATACGCGTCCGCGTGGGTCGGGTTCGCGCGCGATTGGTGATCTCATGCCGGAAATCGGGCGCACCGCGTTCCGCAGGTTCGGCTTTGTGCAAAGCTCGGTCGTCACCCGCTGGCCCGAAATCGTCGGCCCGCGCCACGCCCGCGTGTGCAGCCCCGAAGCCATCCGTTTTCCGCCAGGGGAGAAGGTCGAAGGCATCCTCGAACTGGTGGTGATCCCGGCCCATGCGCCGTTGATCCAGCAGGTCGTTCCTGAGATTATCGAGCGAGTGAACCGCTTTTTTGGCTATCGCGCCGTCGCCCGCGTGAAGCTGCGGCAAGGCGCGGTGACGCCGCCCGCCGACAGCAGGCCCGCCAAGCCGCCGCCGTCCTTGAAGCCGATCCCGCTGGAACTGGGCGATAGCTTGCGCGATATTGGCGATCCCGAACTGCGCACCGTGCTCGAATCGCTCGCCCGCAGCCTCGGCAACAGCGAAAAAACCGCGTCACAGGATGATGTCCCGCAATGATAAAGCCGCTTCTTCTTGCCGCCGCTGCCAGCGCAGCCGCCGTGATTTCGCTCGCAACCGTCCCCGCGCTGGCCCAGCAAGACCTATCGCGCCCCGACAGCGCGTTTGAAGGCAAGGGAACGCCCGGAAGCTGGCAATCGGTGATCGTGCGCACAGCGCGCGGCCACCTGATTGGCAATCCCGAAGCCGACACCCGGCTGATCGAATTCATCAGCTACACGTGCCCGCACTGTTCCGATTTCGCCGCGCAGGGCGAACCTGCCCTTGAACTGACGCTGTTGACCCCGGGGAAGATGGCCCTCGAGGTGCGTCCGGTAATCCGCAACGCGCTTGACCTTACCGTGACGCTGCTGGCCCAATGCGGCGATCCTGCCGGATTCAAAAGCCGCCACCAAACCCTGATGCGGACGCAGGCCGATTGGCTGAACAAGGCGCGGGCCGCGCCTGAAAGCCAGCGCGCAATCTTGTTGCGCGGTGACAAGGCAGGTAGAATGAATGCCGCAAGCGCGCTTGGGCTGACGATGCGGCTCGTCAACCGCGGTCAATCGCAAAGCGAACTGGACGCCTGCGTCGTCAACGATGTCGCGGCCAAGGCGCTGGTCGACAACACGCGCGCGGATTTCAACGACATCGGCGTTCAGGGCACCCCCAGCTTCGCGCTCGACGGCAAGCTTTTGAACGAGGTCCATAGCTGGGACACGCTCTATCCGTTGCTTTCGGCCAAATTCACTGAAAAGCCGACAGAAACGCTCGGAGCGCCGGGCTGATAAAATTGTTCAAAGGCCGGACGCACGATGCTTGATGCACCGGGTCGGCGTCGGCTAATTCCAACTCTATTAATTCCTCAAGGATCAGCACCACGATGATTATCCCCCGCTTGCTTTCGCTCCCCTTGCTTGCGCTCGCGCCGCTGATGCTGGCTGGCTGCGACGACGCTGCAACCACTGACGGCGCTGGAACGGCAAGCGGCGAGGCTTTGCCTGCGATCGCCGCTCCGGCGGGCGCCCAATGGGCTGACACCGTCACAGTGACCCCGGAAGGCGGCTACAAGATCGGCAATCCTGATGCACCGCTCAAGCTGGTGGAATATGCCTCGCACACCTGCGGCGCCTGCGCCGCATTCGCCACGACCGGCAAGGCGCCGCTCAAAAACGAATATGTCGCGAGCGGCGTCGTGAGCTTCGAGCAGCGCGAAGCGTTTCTCAATCCCTTCGACGTCGTCATCGCGGGCCTCGCCCAATGCGGGGCCAAGGAACAGATGCAGCCACTTTCGGACGAGGTGTGGCAAAATCTGGATAGCGTTTTTACCGGTCTTCAAGGCAACCCGCAGGCCGTTCAGGCCGCTGCGCAATTACCACTCAACCAACGCTTTGTTGCGATTGCCGAAGCCACCGGCCTGCTTGAATTCTTTGCCGCGCGCGGGGTTTCAGCCGATCAGGGCCGCGCCTGCCTGGCCGATACTGCCAAGATTGAAGCGCTGGTAAAAACCACCGAAGCCAACAATGCGAAGGACGAGATTGCCGGTACGCCGACCTTTTTCCTCAATGGCGAACGGCTAAACGGAACATCATGGGATGTTGTCGAACAGGCGCTGCAAAGCGCAGGCGCGCGCTAGGCCTCGGCAGGGGCGAATAGCCACCTGATGCAGATCCACCGGCTCAAGCTCAGCGGTTTCAAGAGCTTTGTCGAGCCGGCGGAACTGCGTATCGAGCCGGGTCTGACGGGAGTCGTCGGCCCCAATGGCTGCGGCAAATCCAATCTGCTCGAAGCGATCCGCTGGGTCATGGGGGAAACCTCGGCCAAATCGATGCGGTCAGGGGGGATGGAGGACGTGATCTTCGCGGGCACCTCCACCCGCCCACCGCGCGACTTTGCCGAAGTGGTCTTGCACGCGCAGGATGACGCAGGCGAGGAGTTGGTCGTCACGCGCCGGATCGAACGCGGCGCAGGCAGCGCCTACCGGGTCAACGGCCGCGACGTGCGGGCCAAGGACGTGGCGCTGACCTTCGCCGATGCGGCCACCGGCGCGCATTCCCCCGCGCTTGTCAGCCAGGGCAAGATCGCGCAGGTGATCGCAGCCAAGCCTGCCGAACGCAGTGCCATGCTGGAAGAAGCCGCCGGGATCATCGGGCTTCACGTCCGCCGCCGCGATGCCGAAAGCAAGCTGCGCGGGGCCGAGGCGAACCTGGCGCGGCTCGAAGACCTGATGGCGGGACTGGATTCGCAAATCGCGTCGCTGAAGCGGCAGGCCAAGCAAGCGGAACGCTACACCGAATTGACGAAGCTGATTCAGTCGGCCGAGGCCCGCTTGTTGTTTGCGCGCTGGCGCGAGGCAGCGGCGGCCGCCAAGGCCGCACGTGCCGCAGCCGAGGCGGCCGCCGCCGCTGTCACCGAAGCGCAAGCCGCCGTCGAGGTTGCGCAGAACGACCAATCCAGCGCCGCCCACACGCTGGCCGCGGCCCGCGACGAACTTGCCGATCGGCGCGATGATGCCAGCGCCCATGGCCACCGGATGGCCGCGCTTGCCGAAAAACTGGACGCGGCCGAAACCCGCCTCGCCGATCTGGCGCGCCAGAAGTGCCGGCTTGAGGAGGATCGTGATGATGCTGACCGCCTGACCTCGGCTGCAGTCGAGGCGCTGGGGCGCTTGACCAGCGAACTCGCCGCCAGCCGCGCCGCTGTAAGCGCTGCCGATGCCGCGCGCCCGGCGCTTGCTGACAAGGCCGAGGACCGTGACCGCGCCAGCCGTGCCGCCGAACTCGCATTGGCCAAAGCGACGGCCGATCACGCCAGCGTCGAAGCGGAATGGCGCGTTGCCGAAGCCGCTGTCGACCAGGCCGAAAGCCGCCTTGCCCGAATTGAAGCCGAAGCCGCCCGCATTGCCCGCGCCCGGACCGATCTGGCAGCCACCGGCGATGTAGAAAGTGCCGTGATCGCCGCGCGGGACGCTGTCGAAGACGCCGCCAGCGACGTCGGGCGGCTGCGCGCCCGCTTGGCCGAAGATCAAACGCGCAAGGCCGAATTGCAGGCATTGCGCGATGATGCGGCCAGCGCACTTGCGGCAGGCCGCGCCGAACTTGCCGGGGTCGAGCGGGAACACAGTGCCCTCGCCCGCGACCGCGACGCTCGCGCCAAGCGGGAAGCCGGGCGCCACGGCATGGCGATGGCGCTTGACCGGGTGCGCGTGACACCGGGCTATGAACGTGCGCTCGCCGCGGTGCTGGGACGCGACGGCAAATCGCCGCTCGGCACGCCGGCTGCTTCGCAGGATGGACGATTCTGGACAGGCGCTGCCACAGCGCCCAAGCCCGTCCCCGACAGCCTGCTAACCCGCGTTCCCACCTGCCCCGATGAACTCGCCGCCCGCCTCGCGCTGGTGCATTGTGTGGACAGCGATGATGGCCGCACGCTCGCGCCGGGCGAATGGCTCGTCACCCGCACAGGGCATTTGCGCCGCTGGGACGGCTTTGTCGCGCGCGGCGAAGGGGCGGCCGAAGCCGCGCAGCTCGAAGCGGCCAACCGCTTGGCCGAACTTGATGCCGCGCTCCCCCCTTTGCGCGAAGCAGCGATCCGCGCCGAGGCCGAAGACAAAGCCGTGCGGGAGGAACTCAGCGCCTCGCAAACCGCATTGGTGGGGCAGGAACGCGCTCTTGCAGGAGCAATCGAGGCTGAACGACAGGCGATGCGCAGGCTCGATTTTGCTGAAGCCGCCAGGGAACGCCTTGCCGCCCGCCTGGCCGAACTGGCCACCAGCACAACCGAGATCGCTACCCAGATCGCCAGTGCAAAGGCCGAGGTCGATACCGCCAGGCAGGCCCGCGCTCTCCTGCCTGCGCGCGATGCCGAACGCGCCGCCCTTGAGGCAGCGCATACACGCAACGCTGCCGCGCGGGCCGCGGTGCAGGCTGCGCTGGCCGAGCTGGCGGCGCAGGATCAGGCAATGGCCGTCGCGCGCGAGAGGCTCGCAGCGCAAGCCGCCGATCACGCAGGCTGGCAGGCCCGTTCCAGCGATGCCGAACGGCGCATGGTCGAAACCGCACGGCGGCTGGCAGAGATCGTCCAGGACCACGCTGTCCACGCAGTCAAACCCCCAGCCCTGACCGCCGAGATCCAATCGGGCGAGGAGGCCCGCGTGCGGATCACGGCCGATCTTGCTGCAGCCGAGGCTGCAATGCGCGAAGCCGAGACCGCGCAGCGCGCCGCCGACTGCGCGCTCGCCAGCCGCAATGAAACACTGGCTCAGGCCCGCGAAAGCCGTGCCAGCCTCGCCGCGCGAGCCGAGAACGAGGAACTGCGCCGCGCCGAGATGGCGCGCATTTCAGGCGAACGCTTCCAATGTCCGCCGCCCCTGCTGGGGGACAGGTTCGGCTTTTCAGAGGGGGACCTTGCCCCCGCCGCCGACGAATCGGCGGAACTTGAACGCCTGACCGCAACGCGCGAGCGGATCGGGCCAGTCAATCTCGTCGCTGCCGACGAACTTGCCCGGATCGAAGGCGAGCATGGTACCAGCGCTGAAGAGCAGGCCGAACTGGCGGAAGCTATCGCCCGACTGCGTGGGTCGATCGGTAGCCTCAACCGCGAAGGACGGGAGCGGTTGCGGGCCGCCTTCGAGGAGGTCGACAGCCATTTTCGCGTCCTGTTTACCCGCCTGTTTGAGGGAGGTCAGGCGCATCTCGCGATGGTCGACAGCGATGATCCGCTGGAGGCTGGCCTTGAAATCTACGCCCAGCCGCCCGGCAAGCGGCTGCAGTCGCTTTCGCTGTTGTCAGGCGGCGAACAGGCATTGACGGCCACAGCGCTGATTTTTGCGCTGTTTCTCACCAATCCTGCGCCCATCTGTGTGCTCGACGAAGTCGATGCTCCGCTGGACGACGCGAACGTCGAACGGTTCTGCGATTTGCTGGAATCGATGGTGCGCACCACGGCGACCCGCTACCTGATTGTCACGCACAACGCAGTGACGATGAGCCGGATGCACCGCCTGTTCGGGGTGACGATGGCGGAAAAAGGTATTTCGCGCCTGGTCAGCGTCGACCTGGGCGAGGCCGGGCTGCTTGCGGCGGAATAGGCTTCAGGCTTCGAGCGCGCGGGCCAATCGCGCGCGGATCGCTTTCAGCGCCGCGATGGTTTCAGCCATATCGGGTGCCTCTGTCACCATTAGCCGCACGCCGGGGTTATCATCCGGCACACCATCGGCCCGGCGCTCGCCGCTGCGCCGATCGTCCATGCGCCGGTCCAATGAAGACTTGGCCGATGCGCGCAGCACAGCTTCGGCACCCTTCAGCGTGTAGCCTTCACGGTTGACCAAACGATCAATCGTTTCGACCAGGGCAACATCGTCAGGGCGATAATACCGCCGCCCGCCGCTCCGCTTGAGCGGCTTCAACAGGGGAAATTGCGCTTCCCAATACCGCAAAACATGCGGTTTGATGTCCAGCGCATCGCTGACTTCGCCGATGGTGCGCAGCGCGCCCTCGTCCTTGCCGTCATCGAAAGCGGTCATCAAACCTCACTTGGACCCGTCATCACAACAGAGGATTACCCCTTCGTGATGCGTTCCTTGAGCAGTTGGCTCGCCCGGAATGTCATCACCCGGCGCGGCGTGATCGGCACTTCAATCCCGGTCTTGGGATTGCGACCGATCCGTTCATTCTTGTCACGCAGCACAAAGCTGCCGAAGCCGGAAATCTTGACGTTCTCACCCTTGGCAAGAGCATCGCTCATCTTGGCGAGGATGGCTTCTACCATATCGAGCGACTCGGCCCGGCTGAAACCCATCTTGCGATTAATGGTTTCGGCCAGATCAGCGCGCGTCAAAGTGCCCACAGATCGCATCATGCGTATTCTCCTTCGCGGCGCGACCCGAAAGAATGGATTGCAATTACAGATTTTTTGGCGGTTTTGCAATGCGATGCCGCACATATTCACGGATATTCAGCAATTGTGTTAGCAACGGAAACAGATTGTCTTTCGACCGGTCACATGCGGATCAGGCTGGCCCCCCATGTGAACCCGCCGCCCATCGCTTCCAGCATGACAAGATCGCCAGCTTTGATCCGCCCATCCTTGCGTGCGTAATCGAGCGCAAGTGGCACCGAAGCCGCCGAAGTATTGGCATGGCGATCAACGGTCACCACCACCTTGTCGCGTGAAATACCCAGCTTGCGTGCCGTGGCATCCAAGATCCGCGCATTGGCCTGATGCGGCACCACCCAATCAATCTCATCGACAGAAACACCCGTTTCCTCAAGCACTTCACGCAAGACAGCGGAAAGGTTCACAACTGCGTGGCGGAACACTTCGGGGCCTTTCATTCGAAGATGCCCGACCGTCTGCGTGGTCGAAGGACCGCCATCAACATAGAGCAAATCATGACACGCACCGTCGGCGTGCAGCTTGCTACCGAGAATGCCGGACGCACCCTTGCCGTCGTTTCCGGCTTCGGGCGCATCGAGCACCACGGCGCCCGCCCCGTCACCAAACAGCACACAAGTCGTGCGGTCTTCCCAATCAAGGATGCGGCTGAAGGTTTCGGCGCCAATCACCAGCGCACGCCGCGCCGTGCCGGTCTTGAGCAGCGAATCGGCGACAGTCAGCGCATAGAGAAAGCCAGAACACACCGCCGCCACATCAAAGGCGATTCCGCCGTTGCAGCCCAACGCGGCCTGAACCTTGGTGGCGGTCGCGGGAAAGGTATTGTCAGGCGTCGCGGTGGCGAGCACGATCAGATCGATGCTGGAGGCCTCCACGCCAGCGTCCGCCAGCGCGGCGCGTGCCGCCGCTGTTGCAAGGGTCGCAGTGGTTTCGTCCGGTTCGGCAATATGGCGCTGGCGAATGCCGGTGCGCGCCACGATCCATTCGTCCGAGGTGTCCACCCGCTCGGCCAGCTCAGCATTCGTCACCACTCGGCGCGGTAGCGCCGACCCGGTACCAAGCACCCGCGATCCGCTCACGTGGTGGCCTCGCTGTCCTTGGTTTTGCTCACCCGCTTTGTCTTGGTCAGCGCGCCATCACCCAATTGCGATAGATCATGCGCAATCCGCTCAGTGAGCTTGTTTTCGAGCAGCCGCGCCGTCACCGCCACAGCATGGGCCACGCCCGTAACCGTCGCGCTGCCATGGCTTTTCACCACGACGCCGTTAAGGCCCAGGAATACCGCGCCATTGTGGTTGTTGGGATCAAGATGATGCTTGAGAAGCTCGGTCGCAGGGCGCGAAACCAGAAAGCCGATCTTGGAACGCAGAGACGAGGTGAAGGCCTGGCGCAGCAGATCGGTGACGAAGCGAGCCGAACCCTCAATCGCTTTCAACGCGATATTACCGGAAAAACCATCGGTCACGACAACGTGGGTCTCGCCGCGGTTGATCTTGTCGCTTTCAACGAACCCGTCGAAAATCAGCGCCAACCCGCCATCGGCGCGCGAGCAGGCTGCGGTGAGCATCGCCGCCGCATCGCGCAGTTCCTCGGTGCCCTTGATTTCCTCAGTGCCGATATTCAGTAGCCGGACCACCGGCTTGTCAAAACCGGTGACGATCCGCGAATAGGCCGCGCCCATCACCGCATATTGCACAAGATTGCGCGCATCGGCTTCGGTGTTGGCGCCCAGATCAAGCATCACGACGTCATGCGCCTGCAAAGTCGGCATGATCGCGGCAAGCGCCGGTCGGTCGATCCCCGGCATGGTACGCAAGGCAAGCTTGCTCATGGCCATCAGCGCGCCGGTATTGCCGGCACTGACAGCAGCGCCCGCATCGCCGGTCTTCACGGCATTGACCGCAAGGCCCATACTGGTGGTTTTGGCACGGCGAACCGCGCGGCTGGGCAGTTCATCGCCGCCCACCACATCATCGCAATGCAGGATTTCCGAGGCCGCCCGCAGGTTCGGATGATTTTCCAGCGCCGCTTCAATCCGCTTGCCGTCTCCGACAAGCAGGAAGTTGAAGCTGTCATGATTGCGGCGCGCCAATGCGGCACCTTCAATCATGACGCGAACGCCTTCGTCGCCGCCCATCGCATCGACGGCGATACGCGGGAGACTCATCGTGCGTTACTCCGGTCTAGTGTGCAGGCCATCGGCAATCAGCCGACGGCGACAACCTGACGTCCGTTGTAGTGGCCGCAGTGGCCGCAGATGTTGTGCGGGCGCTTCAGTTCGCCGCAGTTGCTGCATTCACCGAAGGCTTCCACCCTCAGCGAATCGTGCGACCGACGCATGCCGCGACGGGAAGGCGAAGTTTTTCTCTTGGGGACAGCCATGGTGGCACCATTTCCTCAAATAAATGCAGTTAAACGCGCCACAGGCACTTGGGTTTGCGAAGGCGTGATTCTCGAAGGCCGCCCATAGGACAAGGAGGACGCTCGCACAAGCGTTGCAGGTGCGCACACTCCTTGGCCCGCAGTGGCGGGAAGCCGCGCGTCATACCGAAAAAATCACGCGTTGCAACCCGCGCAGCGCCGTCATAGCACGCGTGCCACTTTATCAAAGGGATATCATGATGACCGTTCTTCCAGTGACGCTCGCCGCGGCGGCGGCGGCGGCCGTGCTCAATATCTGGCTGATGCTGCGGATCGGTGCGCTGCGCACCAAGCTAAAGGTTAGCGTCGGCGATGGCGGCAGCGAAGCGCTGCAACGCCGGATGCGCGCGCAGCTGAATTACGTCGAGAACACCGCCTTCGTGCTGGTGCTGATCGGCGCGATTGAGCTCGCGGGGCGAGGCAGCTGGTGGCTGGCCTATGTCGCGGCGGCCTATTTCATCGGCCGGGTGCTGCACGGCTTCGGCATGGATGGTGGCAATTTGGGCTGGGCCCGCGTGGTCGGAATCATCACGACAATGCTGGCGCAGCTTGGCCTCGCCGTGGTCGCGGCGCTGGTGGCAGCAGGGGTGATGTAACACCTCTACCCCGTGGCAAGGATCAACTGAGCGCGTAGTCGCTCACAAACGCATTGGTCTTGCGCTCGCGACCGAAGGTACTGGTGGGGCCGTGTCCGGGAATGAACATGACGTCCTCACCCAGCGGCCAGAGGCGCTGCGTGATGCTGTCGATCAGATCCTGATGATTGCCCCTCGGAAAATCCGTGCGGCCGATGCTGCCCTGGAACAGCACATCGCCAACGATCGCGAAGCGGCTGGGCGCATGGAAGAATACCACGTGGCCCGGCGTGTGACCGGGGCAATGGATCACATCGAGCGTCAGTTCGCCCACAGTGACCGTGTCGCCATGCTGGAGCCAACGATCCGGCGTAAAGCTCCTGGCTTCCATGCCATAGCGTGCGCCGTCACCGTCGAGCTTTTCGATCCAGAACAGGTCGTCCTCGTGCGGGCCTTCGATTGTCAGCCCCAGTTCCTCGGCCAGCATCCCCGCCTGCCCGCAATGGTCGAGATGGCCGTGGGTGACGAGGATCTTCTCCAGCGTCACACCCGCCTTGGCGACGCCTTCCTTCAGCTTGTCGAGATCCCCGCCCGGATCGATCAACGCTCCGCGCATGGTAGCGGTGCACCAGATCAGCGAGCAGTTCTGCTGCAGCGGCGTCACGGGAATGATGGCGGCCTTCATGGGGGGGTGTGGGCTTGGCGGTGTCGGTCATACGGGAGACTTAAACCCGCCCCCCCTTCCACACAACCCGCCCGATAATCACCACCTCCTCCACCGCGATCTCGACCGGCGGGTAGGCGAAGTTCTGCGATAGCAGTGCCACGCGCCCCGGCCCGGCGCTGGCGACGCGTTTCACCATCAGCGTATCCCCAACCCGCACCACGTGGATGCCATCGCGGAACGGGCGGGGCGAGCAATCGACCAGGATCTCGTCACCATCGTTGAGCAGCGGCTCCATCGAATCGCCCTCCACCCGGATCGCTGACAGCTGCGCACGGGCCAGGCCCTGCTCGTCGAGCCAACGGCGCGAAAAGCGGAAGGTGTCGAACGCGGCTTCCGCGCCCGGCACCCGCCCCGGCCCGGCCGATGCACCGAGATCCAGACGGGGCACCTCCACCCACTCACCCGATTCGCGCCGCTTAGGGGCATTTACGTAGGACTTTTCCTGCGCCTCCCGCAATTCCTCCTCCCCCACTCCGAGGAATTGCGCCAGCGTGGCGCGATCCTGTTCCTCCAGCTTTCGCGGTGAACCTTTGCGAATGAATTGCTGGAGATAGGACGGATTGCGCCCCAGCAATTCGGATAGGGCAGCAAGGCTCACCCCGCGCACCTGCGACAATTCGAGCAGTCGTGCGCGAGGACCATCAAGGGGATCACGGGGGTTTTGCAGGATTTCAGCCATGGAAATGTCCTACACTTAGGATTTATCCTAGACAAGTAGGAAATGAAGTGAAACAAATCAGGAACATCGGGTGATTCGTCCGGTGATCGTCAACGCACTGAGCATCAACAGGGACGCAAACCATGCTGCTTCGGACCATCGAAACCTTCCTGCGGACACATAATTTGCCCGCCACCAAGTTCGGGCGGCTTGCCGCCCATGACCCGCGCTTCGTGCTCGATCTGAGGATGGGGCGCACGCCGCGTCCCGAAACGGAGCTACGCACCCGCGCCTGGATGCAGGGCTATGCCGACCGCGCCGCTGACCGCGCCGCCAACCACACAAACGCGCAGACGAAGGAGATGGCATGATGTTGACGCAAAGCCTGCGCGATCCCTTCGCGCACATCCTCGCCGATTTCGACCAGATCGAGGTGAAATCCGCGCCCGCCCCCCTCGCCCCCTTCCGCCCCCGCCGCACGCTGGCTGACCGGGTGCGGGCTGCGCTGCTGGGCCTGACCGGCGGCGTCGGCACGGTCCTCGCCCATACCGAGACGCCTTGGGCCTCGATCACCTTTTCAGGCACCCGCCACGAAGTGGTGCTGGAGTTCTGCGGGGCCGACGCGGTCGTAGCGGGCGAAGAGCTGATCGAACGCCTGCCCGATCACGAATTCGTTATCCCCCGTCAGTTGGTTGCCGATGCGACCATCAGCGCAGTCGATCACCGCTTCGGCGCGATGGAGCGGCTGGTGGTGACCGCGGTGTTGCTCCTGCTGGAGGAGGTGTGACTCACTATTCTACGTCTTCCCTGACTTGATTCGGGATTCCGCTTCCTTGCTGCTGCGAAGGACAAGCGGGGGCCCGGCTCGGGGGCCGGGGAGACGTATTTAATTACGTTCGCCGCACCACCAAGTTCCGAATCTCGCTCATGTCCTCCATCGCGAAGCGGATGCCTTCACGGCCCAGGCCTGAATCCTTCACGCCGCCATATGGCATATTGTCGACCCGGTAGCTTGGCACGTCGTTGATAACGACGCCGCCGACATCGAGCCGGTCCCACGCGTCGAACATCTGGAACAGGTCGCGGGTGAAAATGCCGGCCTGCAGGCCGAACCGCGAATCGTTCACTTCCGCGAGCGCCGCGCCGAAATCATCGAAGCGTTGCAGGATCGCGAGCGGCCCGAAGGCTTCCTCGTTCTTCGCTTTGGCGTCATCGGGCACGCCTTCCAGCAGCGTGGCCTCCAGCATATTGCCGCGCGACAGGCCGCCGCCGCACAACAGCGTTGCGCCGCCTTCGATGGATTCGTCGATCCAGCCTTTCAACCGTGTGGCCTCGCTTTCCGAGATCATCGGGCCGATGAAGGTGTCGCGGTCCTTGGGATCGCCCGCGACCAGCGTCCTGGCCTTTGTCACCAGCATCGCTTTGAAATCATCATATACCGCGTCGTGGATCAGGATGCGCTGCACCCCGATGCAGGACTGGCCGGATTGGTAGAACGCGCCGAAGATCACCCGTTCCAGCGCGTCCTCCAGATCGGCGTCCTTGTCGATGATAACCGCCGCATTGCCGCCGAGTTCGAGGATGACCTTCTTCTTGCCTGCCTTGGCCTTTAAGTCCCAGCCCACGCCGGGCGACCCGGTGAAGCTGAGCAGCTTGAGCCGTTCGTCGGTGGTGAACAGGTCCGCCCCATCGCGGCTCGCAGGCAGGATGCTGAACGCGCCTTCGGGCAGCACATCGCATTCGGCCAGCACTTCGCCCATGATGATCGCGCCCAGCGGGGTCTTGGACGCCGGCTTCATCACGAACGGGCAGCCCATCGCAATGGCGGGCGCAATCTTGTGCGCGGCGAGGTTCAGCGGAAAATTGAACGGCGAAATAAAGCTGCACGGCCCGATCGGCACGCGCTTCCACATCCCCATGTAGCCCTTGGCCCGCTCCGAGATGTCGAGCGGCTGGACCTCGCCGTAATTGCGCACCGATTCCTCAGCCGCAATGCGGAAGGTGTCGATCAGGCGGGTGACTTCGCCCTCCGCATCCTTGATCGGCTTGCCTGCCTCGACGCACAGCGCATAGGCGAGTTCATCGAAGCGCTCACGGAACCGCGCGACGCAGTGCATCAGCACGTCCTGCTTTTCATAAGACGCCAGCCGCGCCATCGGCTCTGCTGCGCGCACGGCCCCCGCAATCGCTTCCTCGATCACATCGGTCGTGGCGAGCGCAGTGCGGAACGCGACCTCGCCGGTGTATTTGTCGGTGACGTCAAGATCGGTGTTGGGCTGCACCGGCCTGTTGTTGAGGTAGAGCGGGTACACGTCCTTGAGCATCGTCGCTTCCTTCCCCCCTCCCGCTTGCGGGAGGGGCCGGGGGTGGGATCAGGGCAAGCACAATTCCGCGCCCGCCCCTAGCCCCTCCCGCCAGCGAGAGGGGGACTATCGGCCTACAATTCCTTGCTCAGCCGCTTGATATCATGGTTCAGGATTTGATCATTTTCCGAATAATCAACCGGGCAATCGATCAGATGGACGCCGGGCATTGCAAGGCAGTGCGCAAGCAAATCGGTGAGATGCTCTGCTGACGTCACGCGGTGGCCGGTGGCACCGTAGCTTTCGGCATATTTGACGAAATCGGGATTGCCATAGGTCAGACCATAATCGGCAAAGCCCATATTGGCCTGCTTCCAGCGGATCATCCCGTAGGCATCATCGCGCAGGATCAGAACGGTAAGGTTCACCCCCAACCGCACGGCGGTTTCCATCTCCTGCGAATTCATCATGAACCCGCCGTCGCCGCAGATCGCCATGACCTTGCGGCCGGGATACAACATCGCGCTCATCATCGCGCTCGGCAGGCCAGCACCCATGCTGGCCAATGCATTGTCGAGCAACACGGTGTTGGGCAGATAGGCATTGTATCCGCGTGCGAACCATAGCTTGTAAATCCCGTTATCGAGACAGATGATCCCGTCTTCGGGCACAGCCTCGCGCACCTGCGCCACCAGATGCGGCGGGAAAATCGGGAAGCGCGCATCATCGGCCAGCGGCGCGGTGTGCGCAATTTCGGCGGCGCGATATTCCAGCATCCGGCGGAAATCCCAGCCATCCTGCGGGACCACGGCTTCCTTGATCTGCCAGATGGCGTTGGCAATATCGCCGATCACTTCGATTTGCGGGAAATAGACCGGATCGACCTCAGCGGTCTTGGTTGACAGGTGGATCACCATTGGCCCGCCCGCTTCCATGAAAAACGGCGGCTTTTCGATCACATCGTGGCCGACATTGACGATGCAGTCCGCATCGCAAATGGCGCGGTGCACGAAATCGCCCGCCGACAGCGCCGCGCAGCCAAGGAACAGCGGGTGGCGTTCATCGACCACGCCCTTGCCCATCTGGGTGGTGACAAAGGGAATGCCGGCCTTGTCGATCAGCTGGCGCAGCATCCGCCCGGTCATTTTGCGGTTGGCGCCTGCGCCGATCACCAGGATTGGCGCCTTCGCACCTTCGATCGCCAGCACCGCCTGTCGCACGGCCTTTTGCTCAGCCGAAGGGCGCCGCGCCAGTGACGCGGGGATCGGGCGTCTCGCGGTGTGTTCCTGAGCAATATCCTCGGGCAGTTCGAGGTGCACAGCGCCCGGCTTTTCCTCCTCCGCCAGCCGGATCGCCTCGCGCACCCGGCTGGGGATATTGTCGGCGCTGGCAAGCTGCTGGGTAAACTTGGTGATCGGCTCCATCATGGCCACTACGTCGAGGATCTGAAAGCGACCCTGCTTGGATGTCTTGATCGGCTTTTGTCCGGTGATCGCCAGCGTCGGCATCCCGCCCAGCTGCGAATAGGCGACCGCAGTGACCATATTGGTCGCCCCCGGCCCCAGCGTGGCGAGAAACACGCCAGTCTTGCCGGTGTGCCGCCCATAGGTCGCGGCCATGAACCCCGCGCCCTGTTCATGGCGGGTCAAGATCAGCTTGATCGTCTTGGACCTGGATAAGCTTTCGAGGAAATCGAGGTTTTCCTCCCCCGGCACGCCGAAAATATATTCGACGCCCTCGGCCTCCAGGCATTCGACAAACAGGTCTGATGCTTTTTGCGTTTCGCTCATGTGTTCAATCTCCCGATGCTGCGGCAAACTGTCTCGCCTGCCACGACACCGCGCCTTCGATCCGGCCCAGCCGTCCACCTGCGTAATCTGCGGATATAGAGTTCTAGGGCGAAGGTATCTTGATGAAAAGCATCAGCGCGCACGTTTGACGCGGTCAATAGCCCAATTTGGGATCGAACACCGGACCGATAGGCTCACCGCGCAAGTACCGATCAAGATTATCGAGAAAGCGGTCCCCTGATCGCACGAACATCTTGTCCTGCGCCCGGCCCGACAGGTGCATCGAGATATGCGCATTGGGCAGCGCCCACAGGGCGTGATCGGCGGGCAGCGGTTCGGGGGTGGTAACGTCAAGGAACGCGGCCCCGATCGCCTTGCCTTCCAATGCTGTGACGAGCGCTGGCTGATCGATCACGCTGCCGCGTGCAATGTTGACGATGACCGCATCGGATTTCATCGCCGCCAACTCGCTTGCGCCGATCATGCCGTCGGTTTCGGGCGTCGCGGGGACAGCGAGGATGATCCAGTCGAACTCCCCCAGCCGCGCGCGCCATTCATCGGGGCCCAGGGTGTTGGGCCCCCCAGAGACCGGAGGCGTGCGGCGCACGACGCTCACCTCAACATCAAAGGCATTCAAGCGGGGCTCTATGAGCCTGCCGATCGCGCCATAGCCCAGCAGCAGCGCCTTCGATCCGGCCAGCTCGCGCTTACCCGGCGAATCGAGCAGCCATTCGCGCCGCTCCTGTGCGCGCACGACATCGCGGTAACCCTTGGCGATGTTAAGCATCCCCATCACCACATATTCGGCGATGGTGATGGCATTTATGCCCGCCCCGTTGGTGACGGTAATCTCGCGTTCGATCAGCACGTCCATCGGCAGAAAATCAAGGCCCGCGTAGATCGAATTGAGCCATCTGAGCTTTTTGGCGGCGCGCAGCGTTTCTGCCATCGCGTCCTTGTCGTTCATGTCGAACCAGCCGATCTCCGCCTCGGCCACAGCGTCGATGGCTTCCTCGGCGGACATGAACCAGCGCACGTCGAGCCCTTGGGGCAAGCGCGCTTCGAGCATTGGGCGGATCAGGCCGGAAATGGCTAGGGTGGTCATACTTATTCCTCTGTTCCCCCGCCCCGGACTTGATCCGGGGTCCAGCTTTTGTGCTGGCTGAGGTGAAGGCAGCAGGGTCCCGGGTCAAGCCCGGGACGGGGTGAGGGTTAGGTAAGGTTCCACTCCCACCCCAGCGGGTCGCCGTCCATCACTTCGACGCCCTGCGCGGCGAGTTCATCGCGGATTGCGTCCGACGCGGCAAAGTCCTTGGCAGCGCGGGCTTCCTTGCGGCGGGCAAGCGCGGTGTCGATTTCGGCTTCGGTGATCGTCGCGGATTTGGGGCGGATGCGCAGATCGGCGCGGGTGATCGCGAACAGACCAAGGCCCAGCACCGCGTCCATGTCCTCGATCACAGCGCGCTTGATTCCGGCATCAACCTTCTTGACGGCAAGCGCATCTTCCAGCGCCGTCAGTGCAATCGCGGTGTTCAGATCATCCGCCATCGCCGCGTCAAACTTCGCCAGCACAGGCGCAAACTTGGGGTGTTCGGCTTCGGGCTGGGGTTCTGCATCAGTCAGTTGGGATGCTGCCATCACCATCCGCTTCAGCCGCGTTAGCGCCGCTGCAAGTCCCTCCCACGAAAACTCCAGCTCGCTGCGGTAATGCGCCTGCAGGCACATCAGGCGGTAGGCGAGCGGGTGGTAGCCCCGGTCGATCAGCAATTGCAGCCGCAGGAACTCGCCCGACGACTTGCTCATCTTCCCTGACCGCTCGACGAGGAAGTTGTTGTGCATCCAGATGTTCGCACCGGAGTTGCGCGGGTCGTTTAACCCGCCAGCGCAGCAATGCGCCTGATTCTGTGCGATTTCGTTGGGGTGGTGGATTTCGCGATGGTCAATCCCGCCGGTGTGAATGTCGAAGGGAAAGCCCAGCACTGCGCCGCTCATCACCGAGCATTCCAGATGCCAGCCCGGCGCGCCCCGGCCCCAGGGCGAATCCCATTCCATCTGCCGCGTCTCGCCCGGCGGCGTTGTGCGCCAGATCGCGAAGTCGGCGGCGTTGCGCTTGCCTTCGACGCTGTCGATCCGGCCCTCTCCGTCTTCGGTGACAGCGCGCGCCAGACGCCCATAATCGGCCACGGTCGACACGTCGAAATAGAGCCCGCTATCCAGAACATAGCAGTGCTTGTCCGCGATGCCCTTCGCAAATTCGGTCATCTGCGGGACGTAATCGGTCGCGACCGTCCACTGCGCGGGTGCGCGGATATTCAGTGCGCGCACGTCGGCCCAGAAGGCCTGCTTGTAATGTTCAGCAATGTCCCAGATCGACTGCTTTTGCGCTGCTGCCATGCGCTCCATCTTGTCCTCACCCGCGTCGGCGTCATCGGTAAGATGGCCGACATCGGTGATGTTGATGACATGGGTGAGTTTCAGCCCCTTCCACGACAGCGTGCGCCCCAGCACATCGGCGAACACATAGGCGCGCATATTGCCGATATGCGGGTAGTTATAGACCGTCGGCCCGCAGGTATAGACCCGCGCCTCGCCGGGATGCACGGGCGCAAACACCTCGGCTTGGCGGGTGAGCGAATTGAACAGCTTCAGTTCGGTATTTGGGGCAGCATCGGTCATGGGCAGCGCCTTTGCCCCAATCCGTCACCCCAGCGCAAGGCGGCTCAATCGAACCCGATAAACTTGACGTGGTCTTCCAGCGGCACACGCTCGCGCGCAAAATTGTTCACCGGCGCCTCGGTATCACGATACCCGATCGCCATGCCGCAAAAGAACATATAGCGTTCGTGATCCAGCCCAAGGAATTCGCGGATCGTGTTCGCATAGAGCGCCATGTATTCCTGCCAGCACGAATCCAGCCCCTCTTCGCGCAGCAGCAGCGCGACGGTTTGCAGCCACATTCCCACGTCGGACCATTGCGGCTCCTTCATCAGGCGTGGGAAATAGACGAACATGACAGCGGGCGCGTCGAAGCTGGTGGCATTGCGCATCATCGCCGCCATGCGGGCCGCGCCATCATCACGGGCAATTCCCATCGCGCCGAACATACCGGCCGAAATCCCGTCGAGGCGTTTCTTGTAAGCGGGTTCCGCGCCCGGAGCGGCCCAGTCATATTCCGCTGCCCCCGGACCATCGGCCAGGATCTTGGCCTGCAAGTCCTTGAGCGGCTGGCCGGTGACGATGCTCGCTTCCCACGGCTGGTAATTGCACCCCGAAGCCGCCCAGCGCGCGGTGTCCATCACGCGGGTCAGGGTTTCGACGTCAACAGGCTGGTCGGTGAAAGCCCGGATCGAGCGGCGGGTGGTGACTGCTTGGGTGACGTTCATCTGGTCCTCATCAAAATTTTCAAACGATCCCTGAACGGCAGGGATCGCGGATCTTCAAGAGCATCTTCCAGCAGGCCGGCGCTTTCGGCTTGATGCAATGCACGGATCGCCGACTCGCGCGCCTCTTTGCGAATGTCGAGAATGGTCAAAAGTGGAAGTGGCAGGGTTGGATGAAAGGCACACATTCGAGCGAAGAAAAACACATCGTGCAACGGCTCGCTCTCGTGCCACGTTGTCATGACATGATTGTCGTCGGTCAATTCGTCCGTACCGTTCGCTCTGAGATTCGCCCAGTCGACACTGTCATCCCACGACGAACAGTCGCGCCCCCAAGCCATCATGTAGAGGCAGCCGCTATCCACGATCAATTTGTTGACCTTGCCCTGCCAATCGCTGGTCACGTCCTGCTCGACGATCACGATGACACGGCGGGGGGCGGGCTCGAGGGGCGGCAGCGTGGAACCTGCGGGTAGGTGGATATACTCCACACTATCCTCACCTACACTCACCGCCCCTTCACGCCCTTCTCATCCTCGAACAACTCCGCCAGCTGCTCCATGATCGTGCCGCCGAGCTGTTCCACGTCCATGATCGTCACCGCGCGGCGGTAATAGCGCGTCACATCATGGCCGATCCCGATGGCGACCAATTGCACGGGCGAAACCTTCTCGATCCACTCGATCACGCTGCGCAGATGCGCTTCCAGATACCCCGCCGAGTTTACAGAAAGCGTCGAATCGTCCACCGGTGCGCCGTCGGAGATCACCATCAGGATGCGGCGTTCTTCGGGGCGGTAGAGCAACCGCGAGTGCGCCCAGATCAGTGCCTCGCCGTCGATGTTTTCCTTCAGCAGCCCCTCGCGCATCATCAGCCCGAGATTGCGGCGTGCGCGGCGCCAGGGTTCGTCGGCCTGCTTGTAGATGATGTGGCGCAGATCGTTGAGCCGCCCTGGATTCTGCGGCTTGCCATCGGCGAGCCAGGCTTCGCGCCCCTGCCCGCCCTTCCATGCGCGGGTGGTGAAGCCCAGGATCTCGGTCTTCACCCCGCAGCGTTCCAGCGTGCGCGCCAGAATGTCCGCGCTGATGGCAGCGATGGAGATCGGGCGGCCCCGCATCGAACCCGAATTGTCGATCAACAGCGTGACGATGGTGTCCTTGAACTCGACATCGCGTTCGACCTTGTAGGACAGCGCCGTGCCGGGCGAGATGATCACACGGGCGAGGCGGGCTGCATCAAGCACGCCTTCCTCCATGTCGAAATCCCAGCTGCGGTTCTGCTGTGCCATCAGGCGGCGCTGCAGGCGATTGGCAAGGCGCGTCACCACGCCTTGCAGCCCGGTCAACTGGCTATCGAGATAGGCGCGCAGCCGGTCCAGTTCCTCGGCGTCGCACAGATCGGGCGCCGCGACTTCTTCATCGAAACGGGTGGTGAAAGGCTTGTAATCGACGCTCGGCGGGATTTCGGCTTGCGGGCGATTGGGCCACACGGGCGCGTTGGACGTGTCACCTTCGTCGCTGGGTTCACCTTCGGACATGTCACTGTCGGTCTGGCTGTCGGAGCTTTCTTCGCCCTCGCCGTCACCTTCGGCCATCTCGCCGGCCATTTCCGCGGCCTGGGGATCGCCTTCGCTGCTGCTGTCGTCTTCGCCCTGGCTGTCATCATCGGGGCCATCCTCGTCATCGGGCGAATCGCTGTCGCTTTCGTCCGGTGCATCGGTGGGCCGGGTCAGATCGAGTTCGCGCAGCATATCGAGCGCGAGCTTCTGGAACGTCGCCTGATCGCTAAGGCTGTCGGCCAGCGCGCCGAAATCCTTGCCGACCTTCTCTTCCAGAAAATCGCGTACCAACTCCAGCCCGCCTTGCGCCTTGGCGGGCACGGCTTCGCCGGTCAGCGCCTGGCGCACCAGCAGCGCAAGCGCGGTTTCCAGCGGCACTTCGGAGGAGTTTTGCGCCCGCACGATCTTGTCACCGGCGGTGCGCATCTCGGTCGCGGCATCAAGATTGGCGCGCATCCCGCCAAAGCGGTTTGCGCCCAACGCTTCGTAGCGCACCTGCTCGATCGCGTCATAGCACGCCCGCGCAATGGGCTCGGGCGGCGCGGATCTGGCGTGGAGCGCGGCGTTGTGGTGGCGCAGTTTGAGCGCGAACGAATCCGCAAAGCCCCGCGCCTCGACCACCTGATCGGCCGGAAGATCGCGCCCCGGCAGCGGCACGCGGAAACGATTGCCTGCCGCGCCGGGCACATCGGCGCTCCAGGCAACCTCCACCTCGGCATCACGCGCAATCGCGCGGGCAGCGCCGGTGAGCGCCTGCTTGAACAGGTCCAGCGGGGTCTGATCGGCCATTACTTGAGGATACTCTGCCCAGTTTTGGCCCAATCGGCCATGAAGCCTTCGATGCCCTTGTCGGTCAGTACGTGCTTGAACAGATCGTGGATGACCTTGGGCGGCGCAGTCATGACGTCAGCGCCGATCTTCGCGGCCTGCAACACGTGGGTGGTGTGGCGCACGGATGCGACAAGGATTTCGGTGGCGAAATCGTAGTTGTCATAGATCAGGCGGATGTCTTCGATCAGGTCCATGCCGTCAAAGCCGTTATCGTCATGGCGGCCCACGAACGGCGAAATGAAGCTCGCCCCCGCCTTGGCCGCCAGCAACGCTTGATTGGCCGAGAAACACAGCGTCACATTGACCATCGTGCCTTCGCCCGTCAGCGCCTTGCAGGTCTTCAGGCCATCCACCGTCAGCGGCACCTTGATGCAGACATTGTCCGCAATCTTGCGCAGGACTTCAGCCTCTTTCATCATCGTCGCGTGATCAAGCGCGACCACTTCGGCGCTGACCGGACCGTCGACCAGCCCGCAGATTTCCTTCGTCACTTCCATGAAATCGCGCCCTGACTTGGCAATCAGCGAGGGGTTGGTCGTTACCCCATCGAGCAGGCCGGTGGCGGCGAGTTCGCGGATCGGTTCGATCTCGGCGGTGTCGACGAAAAATTTCATGGGCTCACTCCAGTGATTATACGATGGCCAGCGCCGGTCGGCGGGCATAGAGGCGCGCTTATGACACAGGCCTTGATGCGCTTTGCGATGCTGCTTGCCGCCATGCTGGCAGCTTGGCAACCGTCCAAAGCGCGCGCGAGTGAAGAAGATACGCAATTCTGGCTGGTCGGTTTCGTCAGAGGCCATCTAGACGAAGACGTGTTCCTCACCATCGACACCTCCTACCGCTGGCGCGATCCGGTGTTTGGCGCCGATCAGCAGACGGTGAGAGTGACCGTGGAAAAAGGTCTGGATGATGACGTGCGCATCGGCGGCGGGCTATCCTTCTTCCAGACCGGCGCCATCAGCGAAATCCGCCCGCATCAACAGTTCCGCTATGCCAAGGGCGGCCTGGACCTGCGCACCCGTTTTGAACAACGCTGGTTTGATGGCGCGGACCAGGTTGAATTGCGCATCCGCCAGAGGGCACAATACACTTTGCCGGTTGCCGAAAAGGTTGATCTGTTAGGATCAGCGGAATGGTTCGGCATCGTCCAGTCCCGCCGATATTCCGGCAATCGCGGTACCGAACAGGTGCGCGGCACCATCGGTGTGATTTACGAGATCAACGACAGGCTCGACATCGTGCCGGGCTATCTTGTGCAACTGACCCCGGGCGTCGGCCGGCCTGATAAAGTGAGTCACGTACCGCAGGTCACTTTGAACTATCGCTTTTGATAAACAGGTTTCGCTGATGCGAGCCAGCGAACGGACGAAACGAGCGATAAACATTAGGGCCTGACTTTATCAGGCTCTGGCATTGTGCAACTGCACACGCACTTTTTGGTGACTGGATAACCCATGAATTTGTTTCGTTTCGTGTTGCCATTAGTTGCAGCTGTGCTGCCCGTTTCCGCACTGGCAGCCGATGAAGATGTTGCAATTTGGAACGCACAATTCATCAAATTTTATGCCGATAAAGACAAAAACATCTTTGTCCGGCTGGAAGCACAACAGCGCATCACTGAGAACGTATCGGAATTGGGGCAATTCGTGCTTAGGCCCTACGTCGCTTATCAGGCCAATGACAATCTGCAGATCGGCGGCGGCTACGCTTATTTTCGATCACGAAGCAATCTGGTGGAAAGCGGCATTACGATTGAACATCGCGCTTTCGCCGAGGTGAATTACCGCGTGCTAGACCGTCCGGGGCTGAAAATTGACACCCGCTCCCTTGTTGAAAGCCGCCAGTATGAAAACTTGCCTGATCAGATAATCCGCACGCGGCTGCTCGCTCAGGCGACCGTTCCGGTGCGCGAAAATGGAACGGCGTTGGTGCTATTCACCGAGGCGCTTTATAACGTCAACGGCGGCCCGAATTTCGATTCTGGCTTCGAACAGTTCCGAAACTTCGGGGGGATCGTGGTCCCGGTTACCGAAAAGGTTGAAGTCCTGACCGGCTACATGAACCAATATGCTATCGCGAGGGACCAACAAGACAGCATGAGCCACGTGATCTGGCTCAAGACATTGATCAGACTTTAGCCTGCTGCTTGCCAAAACCACCGGGTGTCAGATGCGCCCAACGCCAAACACGCCGATCAGCAAAGGATCACGCGTGGCTTGCGGATTGGCCCGGATCGCGGCTTCTTCACGCGCGATTTCGCCCCAGATCGCATTGTCGACCTCGCGCCCGAACCGGTCGGCCACGGCTGCGGCATCCACCCCCGTCAGCGCGGATAGCGCCTGCCCGATGATTGGATCGCGGCTCAACCGGATGGCCTCGCCCAGTTCAGGCACCACCGCATTGATCAGCGCCGGGCCAACCTCGCCGCGCAGGAAGGTGCTGGCCGCCGTCGGCCCGCCGCGCACCAGTGCGATGGCGTTGTTAAAGCCGATCATCTGAATCGCATCGGTCACTACAGGGGCGGCGCGAAAGCTAGCGTCGATGGCAAAGTCGGCAAAGCGTTCCTCCAGCCGATCCTTGACCAGCGCCGAGGTCAGAATCCGCGACAGCACATCGCCGCGGGTGCCGAGCACCTGATTGAGGCCCACCTGCGCCACCTGCTGATCCCAGAAACCGCCGGGCTGGGTCAGACGCGCAAAGGCGTTTTCCGACGCCAGCAGCAGCATTCGCCGCACCGCTTCGACCATGCTGAAGCCGCCGCCCATGCCGGTGCAGCCGGGGAGCAATAGCAACGTCGCCCCGCTGGCCGCTCCGACGAGCAGGCGGCGGCGGGTCGGGGTGAAAGTGGTGATGGCGGTCATTTGTCGGGTCTCCCGGGTTGCCCTTGTCCTTTGCCGGTGCCCATATGGCGGCAACATGAACCGCATTCGCCTGCTTGTTTTGAACGCCGCGCTCGGCCCGCTGGATTACCGCTTGCCCGATGGCGTTGGCGCGCCAGCCGGCAGCGTGGTGATCGCGCCGCTCGGCCCGCGCAAGGTGACAGGCATCGTGTGGGACGAAGGCCGCCTTCCGGGGGACGAAATCGCCTATGAGCGACTGCGTCCGATCCTTGAGGTGCTGCCCGTGCCACCCTTGCCCACATCCCTTAGGCGGTTGATTGAATGGACGGCCGATTATTACTGCGCGCCGCTTGCGAGCGTGGCGCGGATGGCGCTGGCCAGCGGCGGCGCGCTGGGCGGGCCTGCCACCATGACCGAATACCGGCTGACGGGGGCCGAGGCGACGGGACGCCTGACCGCGCAGCGCAAGACTGCGCTGGAGAAACTTGGCTGCGAACAGGGCACGATGCGCGAACTTGCAGCGGCAGCGGGCGTTTCCGAAGGCGTGCTGCGCGGCATGGCCGGTGCGGGGCTGCTGGAGCCCGTGACCGTCAATATCGACCGGCCCTACCCGCCCGCCGACCCCGATCACCACCAGCCCGATTTGTCGCCCTTGCAAGCCGAGGTCGCCGCGACCCTGACCGCGGCAGTCACGGCGCGGGCCTTTGCCCCCTTCCTGCTCGACGGAGTGACAGGCTCCGGCAAGACCGAAACCTATTTCGAACCCGTGGCGCAAGCGATCCGGCAGGGGCGGCAGGTGCTCGTCCTGCTGCCCGAAATTGCGCTGACAGAGAACTTCCTCAGCCGCTTTGCCAGCCGCTTTGGCGCGGCGCCGGTGCTGTGGCATTCCTCGCTGAAATCCACCGAGCGGCGGCGGGCTTGGCGGGCAATTGCCGATGGAACCGCGCAGGTGGTGGTCGGCGCACGCTCGGCGCTGTTCCTGCCTTACGCCAACATGGGCCTGATCGTGGTCGATGAAGCGCACGAGATCAGCTTCAAGCAGGATGACGGGGTGCGTTACAATGCCCGCGACGTGGCGGTGATGCGCGCGCGGTTTGAGGGCGTGCCGGTGATCCTCGCCAGCGCGACCCCGGCGCTGGAAAGCCTGCACATGGCCGACATCGGCGTTTACACGAAGCTTGATCTGCCCAGCCGTTTCGGCGGCGCGAGCTTGCCGACTGTGCGACTTATCAATCTGACAGAAGAAAAGCCCGGCAGCCAGCGCTGGCTCGCCGGGCCGCTGATCGATGCTCTGCGTGACCGGCTGGAGAAAGGCGAGCAATCGCTGCTGTTCCTCAACCGCCGCGGCTATGCCCCGCTGACGCTGTGCCGCAATTGCGGGCACCGCTTCAAATGCCCGTCTTGCAGTGCGTGGCTGGTCGAGCATCGCCTGTCGGCGCGGCTCGCCTGCCACCATTGCGGGTTTGAAACGCAAGTGCCCGACGCCTGCCCTGAATGCGGCGAGAGCGATTGCCTCGTCGCCTGCGGCCCCGGCGTGGAGCGGATCGCCGCCGAGGTGGCCGACTTGTTCCCGCAAGCGCGCGTGGTGGTGGCGACTTCCGATACGCTCAACACGCCCGAACGCGCCGCAGCGTTCATCGCGCAGGCCGAAGCGCGCGCGATCGACATTATCATCGGCACGCAGTTGGTCACCAAAGGCTTCCACTTTCCCGAATTGACGCTGGTGGGCGTGGTCGATGCGGACCTCGGCCTTGAAGGCGGAGACCTGCGCGCAGGCGAGCGCACCTATTCGCAAATCGCGCAGGTCGCTGGCCGGGCGGGGCGCGGGGCCAAGCCGGGCGAAGTGCTGATCCAGACCCGTCATCCCGATGCGCCCGTCATCGCCGCGCTGGCCGACGGGGACCGCGACGCCTTCTACGCCGCCGAAACCCAAGGCCGCCGCGATGCCGGCGCCCCGCCGTTCGGACGCTGGGCGGCGATCATCATCTCCTCAGAGGACGAGCGCGAAGCGCGCGAGGCGGCCATGCGGCTGGGTGATGTGCGCCCGCACCTTGCCGATGTTCAGGTTCTCGGTCCTGCGCCCGCGCCGCTCTCGCTGCTGCGCGGCCGGTACCGTTACCGCTTCCTCGTGAACGCCAAGCGCAGCGCCAATCTGCAAGCGGTGTTGCGCGCCTGGATTGCGGGCGTGCAGTTTGCCCCCGGCGTCCGGGTAGGCGTGGATATTGATCCCTACAGTTTTGTGTAGGCACCAATCGCGAGGTCAATCATTACCCTTCCCATGACCCAACCCATCCTTGTCCCCATCCTCGGCGACCAGCTTTCCCGCAACCTGTCCAGCCTCGACGGCCTTTCGCCCGACAACACCGTCATCGTGATGATGGAGGTGTGGGACGAGGCGACCTATGTGAAACACCACAAGCAGAAGATCGTGTTGATCTTTGCGGCCATGCGCCATTTCGCCGCTGAATTGCGCGCCGAAGGCTGGACGGTCGATTACGTCGCGCTGGATGATGATGCCAACACCGGCAGCTTCACCGGCGAAGTCGCCCGCGCCTGTGAACGCCATGCCCCGGCAGAAGTGCGTGTCACCGAAGGCGGCGAATGGCGCGTGGCTCAGGCCATCGCCGAATGGGAGGACCGCCTGCCCTGCCCGGTCACGATTTGCTCCGACACGCGCTTCATCGCTACCCATGCCGAATTCCGCAAATTCGCAGACGGGCGCAAGCATCTGACGATGGAATATTTCTACCGCGACATGCGCAAGAAGACCGGCTTCCTGATGCGGTCTGACGGCAAACCCGAAGGCGATCAGTGGAACCTTGATGCCGACAATCGCGAACCCCCCAAAGGCGATATGAAAGCGCCCCCCGCCCCCAAATTCGCGCCCGATGACATCACACAGGACGTGATCGCACTGGTCGGCGCCCGCTTTGCTGATCACTTTGGCGATCTGGAGCCCTTCGGCTGGCCCGTCACGCGGGCCGAGGCGCTGGAAGCTGCCGATGCCTTCTTTGCCCAGCGGATCGAGAAATACGGCCCCTATCAGGACGCGATGGTCCACGGGTCGGATGATCTGTACCATTCGATGCTGTCGACCAGCCTCAATATCGGGCTGCTCGATCCGATCGAATTGTGC
Organism: Erythrobacter sp. 'gip.4 top 5'; assembly: GCF_056495765.1. NCBI lineage: Bacteria > Pseudomonadati > Pseudomonadota > Alphaproteobacteria > Sphingomonadales > Erythrobacteraceae > Erythrobacter > Erythrobacter sp. 'gip.4 top 5'. The sequence continues at coordinate 2,645,156 of NZ_CP200270.1, forward strand.
GAACGGGCCGAGGCTGCCTACAAATCGGGCAGCGCTCCGTTAAACTCCGTAGAGGGCTTCATCCGCCAGATCATTGGCTGGCGCGAATATGTGCGGGGCTTCTACTGGTACACCATGCCCGGCCTTGCCGAAGCGAACGAACTGGCCGCGCACCGCCCGTTGCCCGAGTTTTTCTGGACCGGCGACACCGATATGCGCTGCCTGTCAGACTGCATCCGTACCACGCGCGAAGATGCCCACGCGCACCATATCCAGCGGCTGATGGTACTGGGCAATTTCTGCCTGATCGCCGGGATCGATCCGCGCGAAGTTGAGGACTGGTATCTCGCGGTCTATGCCGATGCCTTCGAGTGGGTCGAACTGCCCAATGTCGCTGGCATGGTGCTCTATGCCGACGGCGGGAAGCTGGCGACCAAGCCCTATGCGGCGTCCGGCAATTACATCAACAAGATGTCCGATTACTGCAAGAAGTGCCGCTACAAGGTCGCGCAGAAGACCGGGCCGGACGCCTGCCCGTTCAACCCGCTGTACTGGCATTTCATGGACGCCAACCGCAAGCGGCTGGAAAGCAACCACCGCATCGGCCGCATCTTTGCCACCTGGGATCGCATGGGAGAGGCGAAGCAGCGCGAATATCTGGAGAGCGCGGAGAAATTCCTCGACAGTCTGGAGCCTGCCCGCGAAGGCTGGGCGCGAAATGCTGAACGCGCCGACTAAGGGAGATAAGCCTGTGCTGACCATCCACCACCTGCGCCTGTCGCAATCCGAACGCATCGTCTGGCTGGCCGAGGAGCTGGGGCTGGATTACGAATGCACGCTCTACACCCGCCGCGCCGACAACCGGCTGGCGCCCGATGACTACAAGGCGCTGCACCCGATGGGCATTGCGCCGGTGATCACCGATGGCGACCTGGTGCTGGGCGAAAGCGGCGCGATCATGGATTACATCATCGCCAAATATGCGCCGGGCACTCCGCTATCGCCCCCGCCCGGCCACAGCGATTACACCGATCACCTGTTCTATTACCACTGGGCCAACGCGACCTTCATGACCAACGGCATGATGGCGCTGGTGGCGCAGTTCATGGGCGCCAAGGATTTGCCGCCCTTCGTGGCTGACCGGATGCAGAAAAGCTGGGCCATGATTGAACAGCGCCTGGGCGAGGCCGACTATTTCGGCGGTGCGCATCTGACGACGGCGGACATCATGATGGGCTTCCAGCTCACCACCAGCCGCGCGATGAGCGGGATGCGCATTGACGGGATGCCGAACCTGCAAGCCTATCTGAAGCGCATCGGCGAGCGCGAAGCGTATCAGCGCGCCATGGCCAAGTGCGAACCGGGGATGCCGCCGAAGCTGGATTGAGGCCTGTCCAAGTCATTGCGAGGAGCCGCAGGCGACGCGGCAATCCACAGCCGAACCAAGCTGCAAGCGGAAACGTGAGGCCCTCGATTGCCATGCCTTCGGCTCGCAATGACGAAGCGGGGGCGCATGCCATCCCCACTGAAGTTGTTCTTTTGAGGATCGTTAACGCGCTGTCTTCTTTTGGGGGTGCGCAACCGCTTTTGTGATGTCCGCAAGTGGGTGGAAAACGGTCAATCGCGATCGAGCATTTTGGTATCGCGTCTCGCCCTACGGCGTTCTGCCTCACGGGTCCTCTCTCCGTTCCAAAACTTTCGCTGACGCTTCGCCCAGCGCCAGTTGACGAATGCGAACGGCCAAGGTGCCCAAAGGCTTAGAAAGACCAGCCAGCCTCCCACTCCCTCACGCAAAAGATATGGGCTACAGGGGTAGGAGAACAGCATGGCAATCCTTGCTGATCGCCGTGCGCTGTATTCGTGCAACGGCAACCCAGCGCAGCTTTCTATGAAATCAGTGTTCAGTGCAGCGATAAGCACGCCAACAACGACAGCGACCACTGGCCACCAGCGCGAGATCGGAATGCCCGATCCAATCTTTCTGAAATGCCTTTCTTCGTCTGTCAGACTACGTCGCCTCATAGACGCTTTTCGCATTGGATCGTGATGACCGCAATTGGTCGGTTTCAGAACGGCTGGAATTTTCCAGAAGCGAGGCAAAGCCGCCATGCCGCTTTTGGGATCAAGCCGAGTCGCCGCTCATGACTGCTGATGGGTGGTTAGCTGTCATTCCGACGCGCGGCCTTGACCGCTGCCCAAACCGCAAACCCGACTACAACGGCCACAGCAAGCGTCGGGACGAGAACTTGAGAGAGAAAGCCGTGCTTGCAGGGGGTATCGGGCACACAATCGCCTAGTGCGTCGCCGATCAAAAGAAACGCGAACAAGGGGACTGCAACCAATGCGGAGGTGACGCAACCCAACTTGCTAGCCGCCGACGTTCCACCCTTATAGCCACGCTCCATGGACGCAGAATAGCAGCTGAGCCTTTGTCTACAAAGGGGTCGTTTGCTGAACGGCAGGTTTTATCTGCAATCCCGAAAAAGCGGCCCTTCCAACGCCTTGGCCGAATAGGGAAGCCAAATGGCAAATCACCCTGACGTTTCGGGAGGCGTCCCAACCCTCACCGCTGCTCCCGTCGCAACAACTGCGCCTTGATCTCCAGCCCGTAGGCATAGCCGCCCAGCGTCCCGTCGCTGGCGATCACGCGGTGGCACGGGATCAGCACCGCCACATGATTGGCCCCGTTCGCCCCGCCGACTGCGCGGCTGGCGTTAGGGTTGCCCAGCGCCGCCGCCAGCGCGCCATAGGAGCGCGTCTCGCCGATTGGGATGCGGCGCAGTTCGTCCCAGACGCGCTGCTGGAAGGCGGTGCCTTTCACGTCGAGCGGGATGGCGGCGCTGCCCGATACATTGGCGCCCGGCTGCTCGACCGCTGCGAGAACTTGCGCAAACAGCGCACGGAAATCCTGGCCCGCGGGCACCAGTTCTGCACGGGGGAAGCGGGCCCGCAATTCGACCTCGCCCTCATTGAACGCCAGACAGCACACGCCCTTGTCGGTCGCGCCGACCAGCATCGGCCCCAGCGATGTCGGCAGCACCGCCCAATGCACGCGCTTGCCCGCGCCGCCCTTGCTCCAGTCATTCGGTGCCATACCCAGCTTGCCTTTCGTCTCTGCGTAGAACTGTTTAGACCCCCCGTAGCCCGCTTTAGACAGGGCCTCGGTCACGTTTAGACCCGTGGCCAGCGTGTCGCGTACCCGCTCTTCGCGCAAAGCTTTGGCAAAGGCAGCGGGGGAGATTCCGACAGTGCGTTTGAACAAGCGCTGGAAGTGCGTTGGGGTATAGCCGGTGAGATCGCTGAGCGCCGCCAGCGTCATCGCGCCACCTGCCCGGATCGCGGCGATCGCGGCCAGCACGCAGGCCTCCTCGGCGCTTTGCGTGGAAGGAGAGCAGCGTTTACAGGGCCTTAGGCCAGCAGCCTCCGCCTCGGCAGGAGTCGCATAGAACCGCACATTCCTGCGCAACGGCGCCCGCGCCGGGCAGGATGGGCGGCAATAGATCCCAGTGGAATGCACGCCCGTGACAAAGGAACCGTCATACCGCCGGTCCTTGGCCAGCGCGATTTGCCAGCGGTCATCATCGGTGATGTTCTGTAAATGTTTCACGTGAAACACTCTGCCACACCCCGCCCGCCCCTGCACCCCCGACAATTGCGCTCAATGTCAGCACTCGGTGTCGCTTCGCTGTCGCGGGCGCCCAAAAAGCGGCTATAGGCAGGCCATGCTTCGCGCCCTGCTTGCTCTTGTTCTGCTCGCCTTTGCTCTGGCCCAGCCCGCCGCGGCTGACCCCGGAGATGTCGACGCCGCCGCCCGCGGCGTCGTGCGTGTGGTGCTGATCGGGGAAGAGAATGGTGAGCCGACCCCCATCAGCCACGGCACCGGTTTCGCGGTCTCGTCCACCCGGATTGTCACCAATGCCCATGTGGTAACGCAGGCTACGCAGGACGATACGCTACGCATCGGGATCGTTCCGCCCGAAGGCGAGGGCGGCGCCTTTGCACGGGTTGTCGCAATCAGCCCGCGCAATGATCTGGCGCTGCTGGAAATCGTGCCGAACAGCCTGCGCCTGCCGCCGCTGGCCCTGGCAGGCGCGGCCAGCGCTAATCTGGGCGAGGTGACTGCGGTTGGCTATCCGATGAATGTCGATCTGGCCCAAGGGCTTGATATAGAGGACATCTTCCGCGCCCAGCCCCCGGTGAAATCACGCGGTTTCCTGTCGGGCGAGCGGCCTTCGCGGCAATTTGACACGATCCTGCACACAGCGCCCATTGCGCGGGGCAATTCGGGCGGGCCGCTGCTTGACCCGTGCGGGCGGGTGATCGGGGTCAACAGCTTCAGCGCAGATTCGGCCAGCGGCGAGGCGGAGTTCTATTTCGCGGTATCCTTGCGCGAACTGCTCCCGTTCCTGCGCGAAAACGGGGTGGAGCCGGTCACCAACACGCTCCCGTGCCGCTCCATCGACGAGTTGAACGCCGACGAACGCCAGCGCCTCGAAGCGCAGCAGTCTCAGGCACGCGCACGGATGGCTGATCGTGCTGAAAGTCTGCGGGGCTTGCGCGAAACCGCGCGGCTGACAGCGCAGATGGAGGTGCTGGCCGCACGCGAAAACCGCATGGCGCTCGCCTTGATCGCGCTTCTGGCGGCGATCGGTAGCGGCTACGCGGCGGCGGTGTGGCGCCCTGATGCCGCGCGGCGCAAGCACGTGATCCTGGCGGCGGGCGCAGCGATCACTGCGCTGGTGATTGCGGGATTGCTATGGATAACGCGTCCCGGTCTTGCCGAGATCGAAGACCTGGTCGCCGCGGCCCTGTCCGAAGCCCAAGGCGGGCCCGCCATCGTAGGCCAACCCTCGCTGGCGGCTGAAGGCGCACTGATCTGCACCCTCGTGCCCGATCGCAGCCGCGTGACCGCCGCCCGGACCGACGATGTCGCCTTCGATTGGTCCGCCGACGGGTGCGTCAACGGACGCACGCAATATGGCCTTGGGCAAGGCGGCCAGTGGCAGCGGGTCTTCGCTGCCCAAGAGGATGCGGCGGTGGCTCTCAACACCTATGATCCCGATACGCGCACCCTGCGCACCGACCGCTATCTGCTGGGGCAGACCGCGCTGGCTGCGGCACGCGCAGCCCGCGCGGCCTACACTCCGCCCGCTTGCGGGGTTAGTGATGCGGCGCGAACCCTAGGCGAGCAGCAGTCGGCGCTGATCGCGCGGCTGCCGGAACGGCCCAATGAACGCCTGGTTTATTCGTGCGTCGCGAAGAGCGCTGCACCTGCGCAATAAGGCTCATCGTACTTCGCACCTGCACAATTCCCGCCCCTCACGGCTTGCACCATCGGGAATCCCTTGCTAGGCGCGCGCCAACCTTAGCGGCGGCGCCTTCGTGCTTCTTCCGCTCCCTAGGCCCAGGCATTTTTTCGTTGAAGCTTCGCAAGAGGATTGCACACGCGTGGATATTTCCGCCGGTATCAAGGCTAGCCTGGCTGGACGCTATGCCTCGGCCCTGTTCGATCTCGCCGCTGAAAACGGCAAAGTCACGGCGGTCGAGAGCGATCTTGGCACCTTGAACGCTGCCTTGTCCGAATCAGCCGATCTCGCTGCGCTGACCACCAACCCGGAACTGGCCCGTGATGTGCAGGGCAAGGCGATGGCAGCGGTTGCGAAAGAGCTGAAGCTGAGCGATCTGACGGCCAATTTCCTCGGCGTGCTGTCCGCCAACCGTCGACTGGCCAAACTGCCCGCTATCATCAGTGCCTTCAAGGCGATTGCGGCGGCCCAGCGCGGCGAAGTGACAGCAACCGTCACCAGCGCGCATCCGCTCTCGGAAGAGCAGCTTGCCACACTCAAGACCAAGCTGACGCAACGCGAAGGCCGCACCGTCATGCTTACCGCCTCGGTCGATCCTGACCTGCTCGGCGGCCTCGTCGTCACCATCGGATCGCAGCGCATTGATGCCTCGATCCGCACCCGTCTCAACTCGCTTGCCAAAGCCATGCAGGCTTAAAGGACACGACCCATGCAAATCCGCGCCGCAGAAATCTCCAAGGTCATCAAGGACCAGATTGCCAATTTCGGCACCGAGGCCGAAGTCAGCGAAACCGGCACCGTGCTGAGCGTGGGTGACGGGATCGCCCGCATCCACGGCCTCGACAAGGTGCAGGCCGGCGAGATGGTGGAATTCGCCAACGGCGTGCAGGGCATGGCGCTGAACCTTGAAGCCGACAATGTCGGCGTCGTGATCTTCGGTTCGGACGCCGAAATCAAGGAAGGTGATGTCGTCAAGCGCACTGGCACAATCGTCGATGTTCCCGTGGGCAAGGGCCTGCTCGGCCGCGTGGTCGACGCGCTGGGCAATCCGATCGACGGTAAGGGTCCGATCGTGGCTGAAAAGCGCAGCCGCGTCGAAGTGAAGGCGCCGGGCATCATCCCGCGCGAATCCGTTTCCGAGCCGGTGCAGACCGGTCTTAAGGCGATTGACGCGCTGGTCCCCGTGGGCCGCGGTCAGCGCGAGCTGATCATCGGTGACCGTCAGACCGGCAAGACCGCTGTCGCGATCGACACCTTCATCAACCAGAAGCAAGCCAACGCGGGCGATGACGAAGGCAAGAAGCTGTACTGCGTTTACGTCGCGGTCGGCCAGAAGCGTTCCACCGTCGCCCAGATCGTCAAGCAGCTCGAAGAAAACGGCGCGATGGAATATTCCATCGTGGTCGCCGCGACCGCGTCCGAGCCGGCACCGCTCCAGTACCTCGCGCCCTACACCGGCTGCGCGATGGGCGAATATTTCCGCGACAACGGCATGCACGCCGTGATCGTGTATGACGACCTTTCCAAGCAGGCCGTTGCCTATCGCCAGATGTCGCTGCTGCTGCGTCGCCCTCCGGGCCGTGAAGCCTACCCCGGCGACGTGTTCTACCTCCATAGCCGCTTGCTGGAGCGTGCCGCAAAGATGAACGCCGACAACGGCTCGGGCTCGCTCACCGCGCTGCCGATCATCGAAACGCAGGCGGGTGACGTTTCGGCCTATATTCCGACCAACGTGATCTCGATCACCGATGGCCAGATCTTCCTGGAAACCGGGCTTTTCTATCAGGGCATCCGCCCGGCGATTAACGTCGGCCTTTCGGTGTCGCGCGTCGGCGGTGCCGCTCAGACCAAGGCGATGAAGAAGGTGTCGGGCTCGATGAAGCTGGATCTCGCGCAGTACCGCGAAATGGCGGCGTTTGCGCAGTTCGGCTCGGATCTCGATGCCTCGACACAGAAGCTCCTGAACCGCGGCGCGCGTCTGACCGAGCTGCTCAAGCAGAAGCAGTTCAGCCCGATGCCGTTCGAGGAACAGACTCTTTCGATCTATGCCGGCACAAACGGCTATCTCGATACCATCCCGGTGAACCGCGTGGGCGAGTATGAAAGTCAGATGCTCGAGTTCATGCGCCGCGAACACGGCGACGTGCTGACCGAGATCCGCACCAGCAAGAAGTTTGAAGGCGAAGTCGCTGACAAGGCCAAGGTTGCACTGCAAGCCTTCGCCAAGCAGTTCGCGTAAAGGTATCGCCCGGTGGCATCCCTCAAGGAACTGAAAGGTCGGATCAACTCGGTCAAGTCGACCCAGAAGATCACCAAGGCCAAGCAGATGGTCGCAGCGGCCAAACTGCGCCGGGCGCAGGCCGCGGCCGAAGCCGGGCGCCCCTATGCCATGCGTCTTGCGGCGGTGATGGCGAGCCTCGCGGGCAAGGTCGTCGGCGACAGCGCGCCCAAGCTGCTCGGCGGCACGGGTTCGAACCAGCGCCGTCTTCTGGTGGTGGTCAACACCGACAAGGGTCTGTGCGGGGGCCTTAACGCGAACATCGTCAAGGCCGCTAAGGTCAAGGCCCGCGAGTTGCTGGCGGCGGGCAAGACAGTGGAGTTTTACCTTGTCGGCAAAAAGGGCCGTGCGCCCTTGAAGCGCGAATACCCGACCCTGATTGGCGATGGGTTCGATACCAGCACGGTCAAGACCCCCGGTTTCACCGAGGCTGAAGCCATCGCCGATGAACTGATTGCCATGTTTGACGCTGGCAAGTTCGATGTGGCGCACCTGATCTACCCGACCTTCAAATCGGCGCTGGCGCAGGATCCGACGATCAATCAGCTGATCCCCGTGCCTGCGCCTTCCATTGCGGTCGAAGCGGACTCGGTGGTCGAATACGAGCCGAGCGAGGAGGACATCCTCGAAGAGCTGCTGCCGCGTTATGTACGCACTCAGCTCTTCGGCGCATTGCTGGAACGCGAAGCCTCAGAACAGGGCGCGTCGATGACCGCGATGGACAACGCCACGCGCAACGCGGGCGACCTGATCAGCAATCTCACCATCATCTACAACCGCCAGCGTCAGGCGGCGATCACAACCGAACTTATCGAAATTATCGCGGGCGCAGAAGCGCTCTAATCGAAAGCCAAGGAAACAATCATGGCCACCGCCCCCGCTCTTAATCAAACGACCAATGGCGTTATCAGCCAAGTCATCGGCGCTGTTGTCGACGTGCAGTTCCCCGGTGAACTGCCCGCGATCCTCACCGCGCTCGAAACCCGCAACGGTGACAAGACGCTGGTGCTCGAAGTCGCCCAGCACCTTGGCGAAAATACCGTGCGCACCATCGCGATGGACGCGACCGAAGGCCTCGTGCGCGGCAGCGAAGTGATCAACACCGGCGCGCAGATAAGCGTTCCGGTTGGCCCCAAGGTTTTGGGCCGCATCATGAACGTGATCGGGGAAGCAATCGACGAGCGCGGACCGATTGGCGCAGAAAGCACCATGCCGATCCACGCGGAAGCCCCGCTGTTCATCGATCAGTCGACCGACGCGGCTATCCTTGTGACCGGCATCAAGGTGATCGACCTGCTCGCGCCCTATGCGCGCGGCGGCAAGATCGGCCTGTTCGGCGGCGCAGGCGTGGGCAAGACTGTGTTGATCCAGGAACTCATCAACAACATCGCCAAGGGCCACGGCGGCGTGTCGGTGTTCGCCGGTGTGGGTGAGCGCACCCGCGAGGGCAACGATCTGTATCACGAATTCCTTGACGCGGGCGTGATTGCCAAGGACGCCGAGGGCAATGCGACCTCGGAAGGCTCCAAGGTGGCGCTGGTGTTCGGCCAGATGAACGAGCCCCCGGGCGCCCGCGCACGCGTCGCACTGTCGGGGCTGACGATGGCGGAATATTTCCGCGACGTCGAAGGCCAGGACGTGTTGTTCTTCGTCGACAACATCTTCCGCTTCACGCAGGCGGGCTCGGAAGTGTCGGCGTTGCTCGGCCGTATTCCTTCAGCGGTGGGTTACCAGCCCACCCTCGCCACCGACATGGGCAAGCTGCAAGAGCGCATCACCTCGACCACCAAGGGTTCGATCACCTCGGTTCAGGCGATTTACGTGCCTGCGGACGATTTGACCGACCCGGCGCCGGCCGCTTCGTTTGCTCACCTTGACGCGACCACCACGCTGAACCGGGCGATTTCGGAACTCGGCATTTACCCGGCAGTGGATCCGCTCGACTCCACTTCGCGCGTGCTTGAGCCTCGCGTCGTCGGCAACGAGCATTACGAAACCGCCCGTCGCGTTCAGGAAACGCTGCAGAAGTACAAGAGCCTGCAAGACATCATCGCGATCCTCGGAATGGACGAGCTGTCTGAAGACGACAAGCTGATCGTTGCCCGCGCACGCAAGATCCAGAAGTTCCTGAGCCAGCCGTTCCACGTGGCCGAGGTGTTCACCAACATCCCGGGCGTGTTCGTGCAGCTTGAAGACACGGTGAAGAGCTTCAAGGCGGTGGTTGACGGCGAATATGACCATCTGCCCGAACAGGCGTTCTACATGGTCGGCGGGATCGAGCAGGTGGTCGAAAAGGCCAAGAAGATGGCTGAAGAGGTCTAAGGCAACATGCCCCTTCATTTCGAACTCGTCACCCCTGCCAAGCTTGTCCGGTCGGAGGATGTCCATATGGTGGTCGTCCCCGGCACCGAGGGTGAGTTCGGCGTGCTGGAAGGCCATGCGCCTTTCATGAGCACGATCCGCGATGGCGCGGTTCAGGTCTTCGCTACGGCGAACGCGGCGCCCGAAATCATTCAGGTGCGCGGCGGTTTTGCCGAAGTGAACGAAAAGGGGCTGACTGTCCTCGCCGAACACGTCGAAGGCTGAACCTATCTTCTTTGAAAAGTCGCAAGAGGGCGGGCCGTTGGTCCGCCCTTTTTGTTTGTATCCCCTTCCCTTTGTGCCCGCGCCGCGTCAGAACATTGCGCAGGAATCCCGAAGGAGAGGACGTTTGAAACTTGTCTCAACTCTCGCATTGGCGCTTGCCATGACCGTTACTGCAAACAGCGGCGCTGTCGCGCAGACCACCACGGCCCCGCCTCCCGTGGACGGTGTCCCCGGCCCCGAGCAAGATCCCTATATCTGGCTCGAAGAAGCCCGCAGCCCCGAGGCGCTGGCATGGGTGGCCCAGGAAAATGCACGCACGCTGGCCGCGTTCGAGGCCGATCCGCGCTATGCGCAGCTGAAGGCCGAAGCGCTGGCGATCTTCAACTCCGATGATCGCATCCCCGGTGTCGCATTCACCCCGCACGGCATGATCAATTTCTGGCAGGACGCCAAGAACCCCAAGGGCCTGCTGCGCCGCACGACGCTGGAAAGCTGGCGTTCGGACAAGCCCGAATGGGAAACCATCCTCGATATCGACGCGCTCGCTGCGGCCGAGGGCAAGGAATGGGTCTATGGCGGCATGTCCTGCCTGCCACCCGAAGGCACGCGCTGCATGGTCTACCTGTCGGATGGCGGCAAGGACGCGAGCTTAGGCCGCGAGTTCGATGTGACCACCAAGAGCTTCGTCGAAGGCGGCTTCGCACTGCCTGAAAGCCAGGGTTCGTCCCAATGGCTCGATGCGGACTCGCTGCTGATCAGCCGCAATTTCACGCCCGAGACCACCACCGAAAGCGAATACCCCTTCACCACTCGGCTGTGGAAGCGCGGGACCGCGATCGAGGACGCGCCCGAAATCTTCCGCGGTGACAAGACCGATGTCTCGTCAGGCGCATCGCTGCTGCGCGATGGCAATGCCGTGATCCACGGACGCACCGCCTATCGTGGCATCTCGTTCCACGAGCGGCTGTATTACTTTGAGAAGGACGGTGAGTGGCTGCAACTCGACCTGCCAACCAAGGCCGGGCTTTACGGCATCATTGACGGGCAGATTCTGATCTCGACCGATGTCGAATGGAAGCGCGGCGATCAAACTTTCCCGGCGGACTCGCTGGTCTCTGCTGATCTGGAAGCATGGAAAGCCGATCCCAACGGCGTCGAAATGACGCTCGTGTGGGCCCCGGCCGACCGCCAGACCAAATTGGGCGCGACCACCACCAAGAGCAGCCTGTTCGTGCAATTGCTCGACAATGTGCGCGGGCGGGTGCTAAAGTTTGATTACGCTGATGGTCAGTGGACCAGCACCACGCTCGCCCTGCCCGACAATGCCACAGTCGGCATCGCGGCTTCGTCGGACGAGACCGACCAGATCATGTTCACCTCGACCGATTTCCTCAGCCCCGGCACGTGGTTCTACGCCGAGGATGGCACCTCGCTGGAACAGGTGAAGCGTGGGCCGGAATATTTCGACGCGGCCGGCATGGATGTTGAACAGCACGAGGCGACCAGCAAGGACGGGACCAAGATCCCCTACTTCGTCGTCAAGCCCAAGGGCATGGTGCTGGACGGCAACACGGCCACGCTGCTCACTGGCTATGGCGGCTTTCAGGTGCCACGCCTGCCCGGCTACCTTGGAAGCACCGGCAAGCTGTGGGTCGAAAAGGGCGGCGCCTATGTGCTCGCCAATATGCGCGGTGGCGGGGAATTCGGGCCGATGTGGCACCAGAGTGCGATCCGCGAAAACAAGCAGCGCACCTGGGATGATTTCATCGCCGTGGGTGAGGATCTGGTAAAGCGCGGCTTCACCTCGCCCGAACATCTCGGCATTCAAGGCGGCTCGCAAGGCGGGTTGCTGGTCGGCACCTTCTTTACTCAGAGGCCCGACCTGCTGAACGCGGCGATCGTGCAGATCCCGCTGTTTGACATGCTGCGCTATCACCTGATCGGGCGCGGGGCATCGTGGATCGGCGAATATGGCGATCCGCGCATCCCGGAACAGCGCGCCTGGATTGAAGGCTATTCGCCCTATCAGAAGATCGTGGCGGGCGTGGATTACCCCGCCCCGTTCCTGTGGGCCTCAACCGCGGATGACCGGACCCATCCGGCGCACGCCCGCAAGGGTGCAGCCAAGCTCAAGGAACTGGGTCAGCCTTATTACTATTTCGAGGACACCACTGGGGGTCACTCCGGCGGGGTCGACAATGACCAGCGCGCCAAGCTGCAGGCGTTGCAATTCGTCTACCTCATGCAGCGCCTGATGGGCCCGGCGGACAGCGCAAACGGCGGCTGATTACGCTCCCAGATCCATTCAAGGGGCGGCTCCCGCACAGGGCGCCGCCCCTTCGTTTGTAAAGCGGTCCGACACGTTGCGCTCGGTTCGCCGCAGGTCAGGCACGGGACGTTTCATCAATGGAAAATTAACCAAGGCCGGTAACTTCGCGTTAAGCCTCCCCGTCAAGACTGGGGTCATCGGGGGCGATTTGGAACAGCGACGAGGAGCATATCAATGGCGTACCCCAGCAACATTTTGATCGCTGATGCGATCAAGAGTTACCACGCACTTCCCAAGACTCACCGGGTTCACTGGTCCAAGGCGCGCAAGGACGATGTGGTTCGCGCCGTGCATGACAAGACCATCAGCTTCCAGGAAGCGCGGAGCCGGTATTTGCTGAGCCAAAGTGAATTCGCCCAGTGGGAAGCGGACTATCTTGCCAGTACACCCGCAAACGCCCGCGCCAGTATGGACGCTGGCTCTGACACGGGACGGATGCAGGACGCCTAGGCCTCCGGATCACATCGACTGCTACGCTGCGATGGGGATCAGCACCTCATTGCGGCGCAGCGGACCCGGCACCATTGGTGCATCGTAAAAGGCGAACTCAGCTCCACCCGCTGGCATCAATCCCTGCGCTCTCATCCAATCGCGCAGCCGCGCTTCCATCAGCGCCAGATCGCGCGCCGAACCATTGCCGGAAAACCGGATCGCCGCCATCCGCCGGGCTGGAACTTGCGTGAGCGCAATATCCCAAGGCGCGGGCGGCAGCGTTTCCAGCGTGTATTTCGACGGCATGACAAACCGCATCTGCCATTTGCCAGGCTGCGTTTCAGCCTGCAAAACTGGCGAGGTCATCGCGATCTTGTCGCCGCCTTCCGGACGATCCTGCGCAAAAATATAGGCCACCAGTCGCCGGAAGCTTGCGCCACTGGCTCGCTCACGGTTCCCGACGTGGCTGACTTCGGCAACAACCAACGCGGGATAATCGCGAACTTCGAAATCCTCTTCTTCAGATATGACAGCAAAATCGGGCTGTTCGGTTTGGCGTGACTGGGCATAGGCGGCAGCAGCGCCCACGGCCGCGATCCCGACACTGGCGGCAATCCATTTGGCGGCTTTCATGACATCAGCTCCTAATAGCGGTTTCTTGAAAGCCCTACGCCGTAAGCCACCCGAACGTTCCACCTGCCGTTAAACATGCCCCTCAACCTAGCGCGTCGGGGCGTCGAAATCCGCGGGCTTGTTCGCCACCCAAGCGACAAACTTGGCGATGGCAGGATTGTCCCGGATCACACTGGCCTTGTCACCGATCCGGGCCAATTCGTTGTTGGTGAAGTTGGCGTGGATGGTCTTGTGGCAGATCGGGTGAACCGGCACCTTGATCTTGCCCTTTTTGGCTTTGGGCACGGGGTGGTGCCACTGGACGATATCGCCCAGCGGTCGTCCGCACAGCCAGCAGGCAGGATTGTCGCTCACTTCTTGTCCGCCGCCTTCTTCTTTTTCATCGCATCATGGAAGCGATCCGCCCAGCCATCTTTTACCAGCTGTTCGGCCCGCACCATGCGCAATTCGCCCGGCGCGACATCGCGGCTGACGGTCGATCCGGCAGCGACAATAGCGTCGGCGCCGATGGTGACAGGCGCGACCAGGGCGGAGTTTGAACCGATGAATGCCCGCTCACCGATTGTGGTCTTGTACTTGAAATAGCCATCGTAATTGCAGGTGATGGTGCCCGCTCCGATATTGGCGCCCGCACCGACGCTCGCATCGCCCAGATAGGTGAGATGGCTGGCCTTGGCGCCTGCGCCCAGCACGGCGTTTTTCACTTCGACGAAGTTGCCGACAAAGCTGTTGGTCTCCAGCACCGTGCCAGGGCGCAGCCGCGCAAACGGCCCGACCTTGACGCCCGTGGCCAAGCGTGCGCCCTCGATGTGGCTATTGGCGCGGATCAGCACATTATCGGCGATGGTCACGCCCGGACCAAAGAACACATTGGGTTCAATGATGACATCGCGGCCCAGCACGGTGTCGTAAGCGAAAAAGACCGTATCGGGCGCAATCAGAGTGGCACCCTCGTCCATCGCGCGAAGGCGGCGTGCGGCCTGCCAACGCGCTTCGGCCAGAGCGAGTTCGGCGCGGGAGTTGATACCGGCGACCTCGGTTTCGCTCGGCGCGGTGATAACGGCACAGCGGCGACCATCGGCAATCGCGATGTTAACAATGTCGGGGAGGTAATATTCGTCTTGCGCATTGTCATTCCCGACCCGTGCCAGCAGCTCAAACAGATCGTCTTTGCGCGCGGCGATCAGGCCGGAATTACACAGCCCACAGGCACGCTCGCCGTCATCGGCGTCCTTGAACTCGACCATCTTCCGGATGCCGCCATCATCGTCAGCGATCACGCGGCCATAGGCGAGCGGATCGGCAGGCTCAAAGCCCAGCACAACGGCCGCGGGGCGATCATTTGCGTGGAGACGGCCCAGCATGGCACGCATCGTCGCCGCCGTCACGAACGGCACATCGCCATACAGCACCAGCACATCGCCTGCGAAGTCCGCCAGCGCTCTCTGCGCCTGTTGAACAGCATGGCCGGTGCCAAGCTGAGGTTCCTGGAGGCAGGTTGTGGCCCGTTCCCCCACGGCCTTTTCAATCTGCGCACGCCCGGCGCCCACGACCAACGCAAGCCGCTCTGGCCCCAGTTCGGCGACGCTCGCTAACAGATGGTCCAGCATCGCGCGGCCTGCCACCTTGTGCAGCACCTTGTGCGTGTCACTTTTCATCCGGGTGCCCTTGCCCGCAGCAAGGATGATCGCAGCGAAAGGATGTGTCGTCGTGGTGGTCATAAAAGCCCCTGTAAGCAATCGTGCACCTGCCAGCAAATGCTTGCGGTTTGAAGAACCATCCGGCAAATCCTGCGACATGAACGCACGACCCTTTGATGCCATCGGCTTCGATCTTGACGGCACCCTGCTTGATACCTTTCGCGATCTGGGCACCGCCGTGAATCACGCGTTGGAACTGGGCGGTTTCGAGGCGGTACCGGTGGAGACCAGCAAGGATCTGATCGGTGGCGGAGCCAAGATCATGCTGGCCCGCGCAGTCACGGCGCAAGGCGGGGTCAGCGATGACGAGTTCAGACGTCTCTACAAGGCGATGCTGGCTTATTACGAAAGCCACAACGCGGTCCACACCGTTCCCTACCCCGGCGTGCGTGAGGTGCTGGCGCAATTGGCCGCACAGGGCGTTCATATGGCCGTGGTCACCAACAAGTTCGAAGCCTTTGCGCAAAGCGTGCTGACGCAACTGGGCATGATCGACATATTCGAAGTGGTGATCGGCGGCGATAGTATGGGCAAAGGGCCGGACGGCCAATTTATCGCCAAGCCTGACCCTGCCCCCGTGATCGCCGCGCGCGCAGCTCTGTCTGGGGACCGTTTCATCTTTATTGGCGATTCGACCTATGATGTCCGCGCTGCCACGGCAGCGGGCGTTCCGGTGATTGCCGCGGCTTATGGCTACTGCGACAAAGACCCATACGAAATGGGCGCAGACGCGGTGATCGATTCGTTTGAGGACCTAATTCCAGCGCTGCACGCGATGGGGCGCTCTGCCTGACCCTACGGCATCGCACCTCGTCAGTTCGGCTGTTGCAAGCCGCGCGTGAAAGTGCCACGCAGCGCCCACAAAATAGCTTTACGCAGGCGTAAACTGCGCCGCATCGCTAAGACAGGAGAAACACCTATGACCATCAGCTTCAAAGACAAGGTCGCCATCGTCACCGGCGCAGGCGGCGGGCTTGGCAAGGCCTATGCGCTGGAACTCGCCCGTCGCGGCGCGAAGGTTGTTGTCAATGATCTTGGCGGGTCGCGTGATGGCACCGGCACTTCGGACGCGGCCGCACAGGTCGTCGCCGAAATCGAAGCCATGGGCGGCGAAGCCATCGCCAACGGCGGCTCAGTGACCGAATTCGACCAGATGGAAAAGATGGTCGCCGATGCCAAGCAGAAGTGGGGCGGCGTCCATGTGCTCATCAACAACGCAGGCGTGCTGCGCGACAAGACCTTCGCCAAGATGGAGCCGGCCGACTTCGAATTCGTCGTCAAGGTGCATCTCACCGGTTCGGCCTACGCTACCAAGGCGTGCTGGGAAACCTTCCGCGAACAGGGCTATGGCCGCATCCTGATGACCGCGTCATCAACCGGCCTGTTCGGCAACTTTGGCCAGGCCAATTACGGCGCGGCCAAGCTGGGTCTGGCTGGCCTGACCAAGACGCTGGCTCTGGAAGGCGCCAAGTATAACGTGCGCTGCAACACGCTGTCGCCGGTTGCCGGCACCCGCATGACCGAAGACCTGTTCCCCGAAGAAGCCTTCAAGCTGTTCGCGCCGGAAAACGTGGTCCCAGCGGCCTTGTTTCTCGTCAGCGAAGATGCGCCGAGCAACGCCATCGTCGGCGCAGGCGCTGGCGGGTTCCACTCCTCATGGACCGTGATGAACGATGCTGTGTGGCTGAAGGATGAAGACCGCACGGTCGAAGGCTTTGCCGCCCGTTGGGACGACATCAACGCCTTCACCAACCTCATCGCTCCGCAATCGGGCAGCGAGCAATCGGGCAACATCCTCAAGGCGATGCAAAAGGTCACCGGCGCAGGGCCAGCCAGCGCACGCGGGTAAGTAACGCCCCATCATCGAACAACAAGAAGGCTCGATCCGAAAACCGGATCGGGCCTTTTTTGCGTTAGTCGTCAACCGCCTTCAGCAGCTTGCGCTCCATCGGGGCAAGCACATTGGCAAGGTCGTGGCCGCGTTTCAGTACCTGGCCATGCTCTCCGAACAGAGTCCACATGCCCTGCTTTGATCGCAGTGCCGGGCGTTTTTCCACGCGCGCCTGCGGGCGTTCGGCTGCGCGGCGGAAGGCGGCGAAGGTTGCCGCGTTGGCATCAAAATCCATCGCATAATCGCGCCATTGGCCGGCTGCGACCATGCGGCCATAAAGATCGAGAATCCGCTGCAACTCCGCCCGCTCAAAGCCGACCTGATCGGCCGCCCGCGCCGGAAAGGCCAGCACCTGGCCCACGGGCCCTGGCGTTTGCGAACCGCCCTTCACCCAGTCATTCCTCTGCTGCGCGCTTATGCAGGCGCACCGGCTCAGACGTGATGGGCGCTGGTGGGCTGCGATCGGCCAGCATGGCCTTCATAAGCGCCATTTCCTCGCGCATGACGGCCAGCTCGGCCTCGAGCCGCTCCACGCAATCACCACGTGCCCGCCCCTGATCATCGCAGGGCGGATCATCGCACGGGGTGCCGTAGGGGATGAATTCACGCAGCCATTCCTCGGCAGGAACGAGAGTGGAGCGAGCCTTCAGACCAATCATGGTCGCGCCCGCGGGAACATCGTCAGTCACAACCGCGTTGGCGCCAACCCGCGCACGCTCACCCACGACGATCGGCCCAATGATCTGCGCGCCTGAGCCGATGATGACGTTGTCCATCAGCGTCGGGTGACGCTTGCCGCCTTTGCCATTGGTGGGGTTGGAGCCGCCCAGCGTGACGCATTGGTAAATCGTGACATTATCACCGATCTCGGCGGTCTCACCGATAACGGTGAAGCCGTGGTCGATGAAGAAATTCTTGCCGATGGTCGCACCGGGGTGAATGTCGATAGCGGTCAAAGCCCGCGAGACATGGTTGATAAACCGCGCGAGGAAATACAACCGCGCCTCAAACAGCCAATGCGCCACGCGGTGCAGCCCCAGCGCAAGCACGCCGGGGTAAAGCAGGATTTCCCAGCGCGAACGCGGCGCGGGATCGCGGGCGCGCACGGAGTCGAGATAACTGATCAGCCGGTCAAACATGGCCCGTTACATTCCCATCAAATCCTACGCGATGCAACTCGCAGCGCCTAGAACAGCCGTTGCTGTTCAGGACCATGCAAGGCCTCGAGCGCGGCGCGCCATACGGACATGGTGGCAGGCGTCTGGCGTTCAAGGGAAATCCGGTCGATTGCCCCCACCAGAGCCTCGATCGCCGCGAAGCTGCGTTCTGTCCGGGGTACCAGATATTCCACCGCACCATCGGGCAGGCTGAAACCGCGCTGCTCGGCATGGGCCAGGATAAGCGCGCCCGCCATCTCGTCATCCGGCGTGCGGATCGCAAGCTGCAATGACCCGCCGATGCGGGACGCCAGATCCGGCAGAGTGATCCGCCAGCCACCGCAGCATGGATCGGAATTGGCAATCAGCAGCAACGCCTCGCCCTCCCGGCTTCCTCCTTGTTGCACTGCATTCCAGCGATGAAACAGCGCGGTTTCGTCCAGCTTTTCGGCATCGTCGATCACGTCGAGCCCGCCTTCGCCATGATAACTGCGTGCCCAACGCCCCAGGAGGCTTTTGCCCGACCGTGGTGGGCCGATCAGCACGGCGGCATGAAAAGGCCAGCGCGCCGGTGTCTGCAAAGCCTCAATCACGGCCTCATTGGCTGTGCCCACAACAATCCGCTGCGCGCCGGGAGGCACGCAGGCGAACAGCGGCAGAGCAATCTGGGAGGGTTCAGTCATGCGCCGTCATCCTTGCGCGCCTTAACGGCTGATGGCGAGCGCGTTCGCCCCTCGGCGCACCACAAATCCTCGCGCTTCAAGCGCAGCGGCGAGTTCTTCGAGCGTTCCGTAAAAGCTCACGCCCATGACCGATGTGCCGCCAATCGCGGTGCTGGTGACACCCACGCCGCGCACGCCGCTGGTGCCCCGCACCGCGCCCAGCGCGCTGTCGAACACGGCGGCATCGGGCGTTGCGAATTGGACGGTGATGTTGCGTGCGGCTGCCTCGCCCGGTTCGATTCCCGTGACAGGTTGCGCCTCGATCCGTGGCACGCCGGCCGCCGCCGCGGCAGCCGCTGCGGCATTGCGTGCTCGCGCTGCGCGGCCAATCTCGATCAACTGCTGGATTGCCGGATCCACCGCGCCGCCAGACCCAAGCCGGAGACTGGGATCGGGGCGCAGCTTGCCCGAGGCAAGCGCAGCAGTGAAAATACCATCCATCCGCTCGACCGCCTGCGCCAGCATTGCCGGCAGCGCGTCCTGACTGTCAGCTTCCAGCGTAAAAGTTTCGAGCGGACGACTGTCCGGGCCGTACCGCGCCGTAAATGTGCCGCTGACCGGCCCGCCTGGGAATTGATGGTCGAGCCGGGCAAAAGCCATCAGCACATCGGTCGCGCCGTACTGGTCAAGCGCCGAGCGCCACCATGCGCGGCTGCGCCGGGTCGTCTGGCCGAAATTGACGAGCACCGAATCACCTCCCGCGCCAGACAGGCGGACATAATCAATCCGGCTCGCCCCCGGATTGAACTCGGCCCATGCGCGCTGCCACGGGGTGCGCTGTTCAAAGGTAACGTAGGCGCCGCCAGATTCCTGCACCGGGATCAGCAAGAGCGGAGCGGAACGCGCCTGTCGCTCCACCCCGCCGAGATAAGAACCTGCACGGCTGCGATCAAACACCACGCCCAGCGTAGCAATGTAGCGCCGCGGCCCGAGCCGCTCTTGTTCGATGACGATTGCGGACACGAGGCCATCAAGCTGGCTGTCAGAGAGCTTCGGGCCTTTCAGCTTCTCCCACGCCTTGCGCTGTGCCTCGCGCCAGCCATTTGCGCGAGCATCCTCGGCGCTTTTGCCCTCCGCATCCACGCTGATTCCCTTGACCTCGATATCGGCGCTGGCGGCGGTGGGTGCAATGCCGCGCTCACCTGCGACCTGGGCCCACAGCGTGTAGCCGCCGCCCAGCATCGCCACGGCGAGCGCAGCCCTGCCAAGCCAGCGCCGCAGAGGCCGAAAGGGGGCCGCGCTGGGGCCAGAAGAGGATCGCGTGCCACTCATGGGGAAAATCCCACGTCCTTTGCCCAATGGCGAGTGGAATTCCAAGCGCGAAAGGCTAAAGCGACGTGCATGACTTCGGGGACAACTGACGAGAGCGCGCCGAAGGGCGCTAGCTACACCTATGCCGCTGCGGGCGTAAATATCGCTGCGGGCAATGCGCTGGTCAGGGCAATTGCCCCGCTGGCGAAAGCCACAGCGCGGCCCGGCGCGACCAGCGAGCTTGGTGGGTTTGGGGGGTTTTTCGATCCCAAGGCGGCCGGCTACAGCGATCCGCTGCTGGTTGCAGCAAACGATGGCGTTGGGACCAAGCTGAAGCTCGCCATTGAGCATGACCGGCATGACACGGTCGGCATCGATCTGGTCGCCATGTGCGTCAACGATCTGATCGTGCAGGGTGCGGAGCCACTGTTCTTCCTTGACTATTTTGCCACCGGCAAGCTCGAGAACGGGGTTGCCGAACGCGTGATCGCGGGCATCGCAGAAGGCTGCAAGATGGCGGGCTGCGCACTGATCGGCGGCGAAACGGCGGAAATGCCGGGAATGTATGCGGCAGGCGATTATGACCTAGCCGGCTTCTGCGTCGGCGCAGTGGAGCGCGGCGAGCAACTGACCGGCGATAAGGTTGCGCCAGGCGATGTGTTGCTGGGTGTGGCGTCAAGCGGGGTCCATTCCAACGGCTATTCGCTGGTGCGGCGACTGGCGGCGGACAAGGGGTGGAAGCTCAATCGCCCGGCCCTGTTCGATCAGGAGCAACTGCTGATTGACGCGCTGATCACGCCCACGCGGATTTATGTCGCGAGTCTGCTTCCGCTGATCCGCGACGGGCAGATCAATGCGCTTGCCCACATCACGGGCGGAGGATTGCTGGAAAACATCCCGCGTATCCTGCCGGAGGGCGCGCACGCGCAGATCGATGCCGATCTGTGGCCCCAGTCACGGCTGATGGCCTTCCTGCAAGCACAGGGGCATATCGAACCGGAAGAAATGGCGCGCACCTTCAATTGCGGGATCGGCATGGTACTGGCCGTTGCGGCAGACAAGGTCGCGGATGTCACTGTGCGCCTCGAGGCCGCAGGCGAGACTGTCTTCACCATTGGCCGGATCACCGCAGGCGACAAGGGCTGCAGCGTCCGCGGGTCGGTGGAAACCTGGGCTGCGAAAGCCGATTGGGAAGCCACCCACCTTGGCTGAAAAGGCCCGCATCGCTGTGCTGATCTCCGGTGCGGGCACCAATATGGCGGCGCTTGTCTACGCCAGCCGGATTGGTGATTGCCCTTATGAAGTCGTGCTGGTTGCCAGCAACGATCCCGCTACCACTGGCCTTGCCTTCGCCGCTGCTGAGGGGATCGCCACCTTTGCTTTGTCGCACAAGGGATTTACCCGTGAAGCGCATGACGCCGCGATGGAAGCCGCCGTGCTGGAGGCAGGCGCGGATCACATTGTTCTGGCCGGGTACATGCGCATCCTTTCGGACGCCTTCGTGGAGCGATGGCAGGGCCGGATGCTGAACATTCACCCCTCGCTGCTGCCGCTTTACAAGGGGTTGAACACCCATGCCCGCGCGCTTGCCGCCGGTGACAGCCACGGCGGGGCCAGCGTCCATCTGGTGACACCGGAACTCGATGCTGGTGAAGTGCTGGCGCAGGTGCGGGTGCCGATTGTCGGCGACGATACCTCCGACAGCCTTGCCGAACGGGTCAAGCTGGCGGAACACCAGCTCTACCCGCGCGCCGTGGCCGAATATGTCGGGCGTTGGCGTGATCCGGCGGCGCTGCTCGCCCAGGTGCGCGGCCATGCCCTTGCGCTCCCTGAAACCGATGAACGTGAAAGCCATGGCAGCCCCGGCTTTCGCGTCGGCGGCGAGAAGACTGGCAAGTTCTTCGCCTATTTCGCCGACCAGCATCATGGCACGCCCCACATCGCACTGCTGGCGCGCACCGGGTCGATGGACGAATTGCTGAACCTTGTCGAAAGCCAACCGGAAGTTTATTTCAAGCCAGCCTATTACGGCGCCAGCGGCTGGGTTGGGATCATCCTCAACCGGCCAGGTGTGGATTGGGATGAAATCGCCGCCTGGCTCAAGCGCAGCTGGCGCAGCGCCGCACCCAAGCGGTTGACGCGGCTGCCCGACATTGCAGACACATTCTGATGGTCACCCGCGCCCCGCCCGTTCGCCCCCATCTGCTGGCGCGCGGCCCACTGGCCGAACGGGCCAGTGCTTTTCTCGACAAAGCGTGGACGAAAGGGTGGTTGCCTCAGCCAGATCTCGACCCGGACGCGATGTGGGCGACCGCGACCAAGTTGTATGGCGCGCGATCTGAAGCGGTGGAGCGTGGGGGACGCCACGAGCAGGACGTGGCCGATTTCCGCGAGCGGCTGGGGCGGCTGTGCAGCGCGCTGGACGCCGAGGCTGATCTCAATCCGCTGGGCCATGCAATGGCGTGGGGGCAGTTGTCCCGTGCTTTGAAAAACCGGTTGGCTTTTGGCGCACTTTGGCTTGAGCGACCCGATTTGACCCACACGCCGCTGGCCCCGCCGATCATCGTCGTCGGCCACATGCGCAGCGGGACCACCCGCATACACACCTTGCTGGCAGCGGATCCGGCCCATTCGCACACTCGGTATTGCGATGCTTATCATCCCGTACCTGCGCGTCATGGAGCGCGGCTCGGCATTAACCGGGTCAGGGCCGCAGTGGAACTTGCCATGCTGGGCACGCTTAATCCGTGGATGCAATCGATCCACGCGATGACAGCAAACGGCGTCGAGGAGGAACTGGCGTGGATCTCCGCTGCACTCCACCATTCGATCTACGAATCGCAGTGGCACATTCCGGCCTATTCGGCATGGAGCGAGGCGCGTGACCCTGTCCCGATCTATCGCGAATTCACCCGCATCCTGCGCACCGATGCGGCCTCTCGCGGGGTTGCGAACCTCCCGCGCGTTCTGAAAGTCCCCGCCTTCACCGAGGATCTGGCGACCCTATTAGCGCAGTTTCCCGATGCGCGGCTGGTGATTGCGCACCGGGCGCATGACGCCGTGCTCAGAAGCGCGGTCAGCCTTGCGGCAAACCAGATGGCGATGCAGTCCGACACCTGCAGTCTCGCCGCGATCGAGGCCCGTTGGGAGCACAAGATTGCGCTGCGCGAAGCGCGGATGGCCGAGGCGCTGGCCGGTTGGCCGGGGCCGGTCGCACAAGCGCGGTTTGATGACCTCAATGCGGATTGGGAGACGGCCATCGCGCGCGTTTACACCGATCTCGCCTTGCCGTTGACACCGCAGGCATTGGCGGCGATGCGGCAGGTCATGGCAGCTAGCCAAGGCGGACACCATCACGCCCACGCCGCCCAGCTTGCCCGTTTTTCCAATACCGGCTGAGGGCTGCGCACATAGCAAAAGGGCCGCCCCTCACGGGACGACCCTTTCCGCGTCAGTTCCGTTGAACGATCAGCCGACAAGCTCTTCGGGCTTGAAGAAGAAGTCGATTTCGATCGCAGCGTTTTCTTCCGAATCCGAACCATGGACGGTGTTTTCACCGATCGACAGCGCCAGTTCCTTGCGGATCGTGCCCGGCGCAGCGTCAGCCGGGTTGGTCGCGCCCATCACTTCGCGGTTCTTGGCAACGGCATCTTCGCCTTCGAGCACCTGAACCACAACGGGCTCGCTCATCATGAAGTCGACCAATTCGCCGAAGAAGGGACGCTCACGGTGCACGCCGTAGAAGCCTTCGGCCTGTTCGCGGGTCATGTGGATACGCTTGGCTGCGACGACGCGCAGACCGGCGTCTTCCAGCATCTTGGTGACCGCGCCGGTCAGGTTGCGACGGGTGGCGTCGGGCTTGATGATCGAAAAGGTGCGGGTAACCGCCATGATAATGCTCCTGTGAACGTCTTTTTATGATCGGGAATTGGCCGCGCCCGTAGATGCTGCGCTGCAAAATGGCAAGCGCCCGCGCGCATGCCTGCGCACTGGCGTCATTCCGGCACCAATAGACGACGTTTTCGGGTTGCTTCCGGCGCGTTAGCCGCCTGTTTCGGTGCCAATGATGATCTGGCCCGTCGTGGCGCTTTCATCACCTGTCGTTGCGGTTACCGAAAACGAGGCGCTGTCCGCCTTGCGCTCACCACCAACCATCGCCGTGCCATTGGTGTTCATTGCGATCTGGATGTCAAACCCTGCGGCCTCAGCCTGTTCGCGGTAGTGGGCGATCACGGTGTCGGCCGGCGCAGCAGCCTCGAAAGCGACCATCGTACCCTGCCCATCGGGCTGGTTGACCACGGTGTTGCTGACCACATTGGATCCCGGAAACAGGCTGAACCCATCCGGCAAAGTCACTGGCACACCAGCCCCGGAACGCAAGGTCGCAGTGCCATCCTTCCCCTTGATCGTCATACTGGTTTCGCCTGTCGCCTTGTCGACAGTGTATTCGGCGTTTGCACCATCTTCGGTGGTGAATTCGCCCGACGTTTCCGAGCCGCAAGCCACCAGCGTCATCATCAACGCCAGACCAGCACCCCCTTCAAGAACCCGTTTTGCTCGCTTCATCGCCCCATTCCCCCAAGTCGCAAGCCCATGCGGGAGCATCTCCCATCCGCCAACCCGACGCAAGCCCTTCGCAGGCGGTGATGGCTTCAGGCCTTCTTGACCCAGCGGCCATCTTCCTGCGCGAAATAGGCGCGGGTCACGTCCTCGCGCCCGTCATGTGCGCGCCACGCCACGCGGGCGGCCGGTGCCGCATCGGGCGGAAAAAGCAGAAAGACGCGGGCAAAGCCGGGGCTGTCACGAAATGTGCCATCGGCGAGGATCAAATGGTTGGCGCCGTTGGCGGCGGCGCATTCCGCAGAAAGCAGGACGGGCTGGCGGTCTGCGCCGGGCGCATCGGCCTCGCCGTTCGCGAGGAAGCTCTCCGGCCCCGCCTGCCACAAGGCACGTGAAATCGCGGTGCGTAGCTCGGGATCGCCCGAGACAACCAGCACCCGCTCCCCTTCGCCAAGCGCACGTTTGGCGATGAGGGCAACGACCTTTTCGAGCGGGTCGTGCGTGACCTGCCAGAAGTCGAGCTTCACGCGGCACCTTTGGAACGACGACAGCGATCGGAACAATATTTCACATTGTCCCAATCACGCTCCCACTTCTTGCGCCACGTGAACGGCAGCCCGCAGGCGAGGCAGGTCTTGGTCGGAAGCTCAGACTTTTTCCGCATTTTCGGAATGACGCGAACTCCCGGCTTTAGCCCTAACCCTCAACCACATCGCGCACGAACTGATCGAGCAGGCGTACGCCATAACCCGTCGCGCCCTTCTCCCAGGTGTGGCCCGGCTTATTCGACCAGACCATACCCGCGATGTCCAAATGCGCCCAGGGGGTGCCGTTCTTGATGAACCGTTGCAGGAACTGCGCCGCGGTGATCGATCCGGCTTCGCGCGGGCCGACATTCTTGATGTCGGCGATCGGTGAATCGATCATCTTGTCGTAATTGGGCCCCAGCGGCATCCGCCACAGCTTGTCCCCGCTGGTTTGGCCTGCTGCCGTCAGCTGCGCCGCCAGCCTATCGTCATTGGCGAACATCCCCCCATATTCATGGCCCAACGAAACGATAATCGCGCCAGTAAGTGTGGCGAGATCGACGATCCGGGCCGCGTCATACTGCTCTTGCGCCCAATGCAGCGCATCGCACAGCACCAACCGGCCTTCGGCATCGGTGTTGAGCACTTCGACCGTCTGCCCGCTCATGGTGGTCACGACATCGCCCGGACGCTGCGCCTTGCCATCGGGCATGTTCTCGACAAGGCCAATGACGCCGATGATGTTGGCCTTGGCCTTACGGTTTACCAGCGCCAGCATTGCGCCTGCAACCGCCCCCGCTCCGCCCATGTCCCACTTCATGTCCTCCATGCCTGGACCGGGCTTGAGCGAGATGCCGCCGGTATCGAAGGTGACGCCCTTGCCGACGAACACGGTGGGCTTGTCCCCGGCGCTGCCGCCATTCCAGCGGATCGCGATGAGCTTGGATTCGCGTTCCGATCCCAGGCCGACACCCACCAGCGCGCCCATGCCGAGCGCGTCCATTTCGGCCTCGCCCAGCACTGTGATTTCTGCGCCGGTGTCCGCAAAGGCGTCCTCGCACGCGGCGACAAAGCTGGCAGGGTAGATGATGTTGGCAGGCTCGGTTACCAGCCCACGGGTGAATTCAACGCCCTTGGCCAGCGCGGCTTCGCGCTCCCACGCGGCGGCCGTGCCTTCCGGCGCGCCTGTCACGTAGACATTGACGAGAGAGGGGCGCTTGTCGGCGGCCAGTTTGGTGCGGTACTTGTCGTGCCGCCATCCGCGCAGACGCAGGCCCAGCAGCATTGCGGCTGCATCATCGGCCGACAGCCCGGCGTGGGCCAGATCGACGACCATCGCGGTCTCGCCGGACACCAGATATTTGGCCGTCAGCGCCGCGCCTGCTCGTTCCAGATTGGAACGGCGATCATCCGTCACAGCCTCGCCTGCCCCCGCCAGCGCGATGCGCTTGACCGCGCCGTCGACGCTCGCGAAGCCTTCAAACACCTGGCCCGTGCGCCCCGTAAAGCGCGAAGCCGATGCACCCTCGATCAGCGCCGGATCGAGACCGGTCAGCGCCGCACCCTGATTGATCACCCGCGCATGGAGGCGGATTTCGGACGGTGGGGTGGTGTTGAGGTGGATCTGCATGGGTTCTCCGAAAATACGTGTCGCTGGGCGCACAGCCGTGGCGGCCAGCACGTGCGACGAGCCGCGCGCAGGGGTGCGCAAACGCGATTGCGATTAGGCCCGAGCGGTGCAATAGGCAAGGCCATGTCGGGAGGCTTGTCAGACGGATCGCGGGACGGCGCGTGCCATGCCCAGCGCGTTCCGGCGCGGGTCAACGCGTCGCGTGCAGCGCTGGCGCTGGCGCTGGTGTGGACGGCCGCGCCGCTGACCGCGCAGGAGCGCGCTCCTGCGATCGAACCCGTCAGTCAAGTGACGACAGAACCAGCCGATAGCCAGCCAAGCCAGATCGACTTCGAAGCCCGCGAGCTGTCGTACAACAACGAGTCCGAAATCGTCACCGCCCGCGGCGATGTGATCTTACGCTCCGAAGACCGCTCGGTGCGTGCCGACGAGGTAACGTGGGATCGCACCACCGGCCGGATCATCGCCACCGGCAATATCCGGTTGGTGGACGACGCGGGCAACCAGCTGTTCACCGATCAGGTCGAACTCACCGAAGAATTCGAGACCGGCGCGATGAGCGAATTGCTGATCGCGTTGCGCGCAGGCGGCAGGCTCGCAGCGCGATCGGCGGAACGCGGCGCCGATGGCAATGCGGTGTTGACCGATGCTGCCTACACCGCCTGCCCCGTGGTCGATGACGAGGGCTGCCCCGCCGATCCCAGCTGGCGCGTTACCGCTCGGCGCGTGATTTACGAACAGAAGGAAAGCCGCGTTCGATTTGAAGGCGCAAGGCTTGAATTGTTTGGCGCGAGCATCCTTCCGCTGCCCGGTCTCGCAATCCGCACCGATGGCGGAGCTGAAAGCGGCTTTTTGGTTCCCGATGTCCGGATCACGCAGGTCAACGGCCTCGAGTTGAGCGGCCAATATTACTGGCGCCTTGCCGACAATCGCGATCTGACTGTTGGCGCTTATGTCTTTTCCAACGTCGCCCCGATGGCAAGCGCGCAGTGGCGGCACCTAACGGACATGGGCGCTTACCAAATTACCGGCTACGGCACCTTCAGCGACCGCTCGACCGATTTTACGGGCGCAGAAAGCTTTCAAAGCGACCCGCGTGGCTATCTGGATGCCAATGGCACTTTTCAGTTCTCGCCCGACTGGAGCTTTACAAGCTCAATCCGTCTCGCCAGCGACCGAACGTTCTTGCGCCGATATGACATCAGCCGTGATGACCGGTTGCGGTCAACCGTCAATCTGGAGCGCATCACCGATCGCTCCTACCTGTCGATTGCTGGCTGGGCGACGCAAACCTTGCGCCTGAATGCCGATCAGGGTCAGGTGCCGCTGGCGCTTCCCGCCATCGATTACCGCCAGAAGGTCGGCGATCGCATTCTTGGTGGTAATCTGATGGTGCAGGCGAACAGCCTCGCGCTGCTGCGCAATGATGGTCAGGACACCCAGCGCGCCTTTGCCGGCGCGCAATGGGATTTGAAACGGCTGACGGGCATGGGGCAGCTCGTCACGCTGACCGCTCTGGTGCGCGGCGATGTCTATAACACCAATAACACTCTTGCGACAGTGACGGAGGCCTATCGCGGCACAGAAGGCTGGACCACGCGTGGGATCGCCACAGCGGCGATCGATGTCGAATGGCCCTTTGTGGGTGAAGCCCTTGGCGGCACACAGGTGTTCAAACCGCGCCTGCAATTCGTCGGCAGCCCGCCGGTGCGCAACCTTGCCGTCCCGAACGAGGATGCGCGCGCGATCGATCTTGAAGATTCCAACCTTTTCGCACTTAACCGCTTCCCCGGCTATGACCGGGTCGAGGACGGCAGCCGTGTCACGTGGGGCGTGGATTGGGAGTTGCAGCGTCCCGGCTGGCGGGTCAAGACGACCGTAGGCCAATCTTTCCGGATCGATACACCCGATCCGAACCTTTTCCCCGAAGGGACGGGCCTGTCCGAACGTGTCACAGATTTCGTCGGACGCACCGAAGTGCGCTTTCGCAATCTGGTCAGCTTCACGCACCGCTTCCGCTTGGACAAAGACAATTTGACAGTCCGCCGTAACGAGATCGATGCAACCGTCGGTTCGCGCCGGACTTATCTCGAGCTCGGTTACCTCCGGCTCGATCGCAACATTGTCACAGTAGAAGATCTGCGTGACCGCGAGGAACTGCGCGCTGCGGCGCGGGTAGCCATTGGGCGCAAGTGGTCGGTGTTCGGTTCGGGCGTGGTCAACTTGACGGACGAAGAGGATGACCCGGTGTTCTTGCCCGACGGATTCGAACCGATCCGCACGCGCCTTGGCGTCGCCTATGCTGACGACTGCATCGAATTCGGTGCCACCTGGCGGCGCGATTTCATCGACGCAGGCGATGCTAGGCGCGGGAATGCGTTTCAGGTGTTCTTTGCGTTGCGCAATCTCGGCTTTCGCTGAGGCAGAGCTGCCAGGCGCGAATCATCTGCGTGAATTGGCAGCCTTCGGAAATAGCGTTAAGGGCACGAGCAAAGGTCGATGGCTGCGTACGTCGAAGAACGGCGGCGGGACTCAGCTTCCATTCAGCCGGTGCGCGCCATCGGCAGCCAACCGCGTGAGGGGTCACGCAGCAATTCGGGCCGCTAGTCGGTCCAAACGACGGGAACAAACGAGTGAGTGTAAAGCTGTTTACCAAAACGCTGTTAGCCAAAACCGGCACCGCGCTGGCGGCGGCCGGGATGATCGGCCTTGCGTTGACGCCGGTTGCGGCGCCAGCACAAACCGTTGCCGTGCCGACTTCGGACAATCCCTTCGGCCTGCCCGAGGACATCACATTGTTCGGCAATGTCGATCCAGATCGCCGCACTGCCACCGCGATCGTCAATGGCTTCGTCATTACCGGCTCTGACATCGATCAGCGTGTCGCGCTGGTAACGGCAGCATCGGAAGCAGAAATCTCACCCGAGGAAAAGCTGCGCCTGCGCGTGCAGGTTTTGCGCAATCTGATTGACGAAACACTCAAGGTCCAGGCTGCCGCCGCTGCCGAGCTGGCAGTAAAGGCTGAAGAGGTCGAACGAACTTATCAGCAGCTGGCCGCCCAGAATTTCGGTGGTGATGCCAAGAAAATGGACGCCTATCTGCTTTCGATAGGATCAACACCTGCATCGCTCAAGCGTCAGATTGAAGGGGAAGCTGCATGGGAAAACCTGCTTCGCCGCAACATCATGCCGTTCGTCAATATCTCGGCCGATGAAGTCAACGATTCGCTCAAGCGCATGAACGAAGCGAAGGGTACAGACGAATACCGGATGGGCGAAATCTATCTTTCATCTACCAGCGAAAACCGGGAAGCCGTGCTGGCCAATGCCAAGCAAATCGTGGAGCAATTGCAGCAAGGCGGCAGCTTTGTTGCCTATGCCCGCCAGTATTCCGAAGCCACCACTGCGGTCGTCGGCGGCGATCTTGGGTGGGTGCGTCTGGGCCAGTTGCCTGCGCCGCTCGCAGCAGCGGTGCGCACGATGAGCGCCGGGCAGTTGCAAGGACCAATCGAGATCCCCGGCGGTTTTTCGATCCTTTACCTCATCAACAAGCGGCAGGTTTTGATGGCGGATCCCGCACAGGCCATCCTCAATCTCAAGCAGGTGTCGATCACGTTTCCAGCTGGTACCACACAGCAACAAGCTGAAGCGCGGGTGAGTCAATTTGGCAAATTCGTCGATGGCTTGCGTGGCTGCGGCGATGTCGATGCTGGAGCCGCAGAGATTGGCGCCCAAGTGGTGACCAACGACCAGATCAAGGCCGAAGTTCTGCCCGTGCAGTTGCGTGACATCCTCCTCAATCTCCAGATCGGTCAGGCCACCCCGCCCTTCGGCAATATCCAGGAAGGCGTGCGAGTGTTCATGCTGTGTGGTCGCGACGATCCCGCCGATTCCGGTGCTCCGACCTTCGCAGCGGTGATGGACCAATTGGAAGAAGAACGCGTCAGCAAGCGCGCCCAGCGCTTCTTGCGCGATCTGCGTAACGACGCTTACATCGAATACAATTGACAGCAATGTCAGCGTCTCCGGCCGCGCCGCTTGCGATCAGCCTCGGCGATCCGGCCGGGATCGGGCCGGAAGTGATCCTTGGCGCCTGGGCGCGATTGCGGTCCGAAGGCCGCGCGCCTCCCGCCTTTGTGGCAGGGGGCGCGCAGCTTTTGCGCGAGCTGGCCGAGACGCTGAAAATCGACTGCCCGATCATTCCGATTGCGGACCCGGCTGAAGCCGTATTCGCGTCTGCCGCTGGCCTTCCCGTGTTGGCCGGCATCGATGGCCCCTCAACCCCTTCCAGACCCACGCCAGAAGGCGCCCAGTTGGCGCTTGCCTCGCTCCAGTGGGGGGCAAAATTGGCTGTGTCACAGGGAGCCTGCGGCCTGGTGACGGCGCCGGTTTCCAAAGGGGCGCTGGCGGCGATCGGGTGGCGCTATCCGGGCCAGACCGAGTATCTCGCCGATGTGTGCAAACGGCCTTATCGCGATGCCGTGATGATGCTGGCAGGGCCCTCACTCCGCACCGTTCCCCTGACAGTCCATGTTTCACTGGCCGAAGTACCCGGCTTGATTTCTGCCGAACTGATCCTTCACAAGGCGCGGATTGTATCGGCAGCTTTGCACAGAGATTTCGGCCTGTTGCGCCCCAAGCTTGCGATTGCCGCGCTTAATCCGCACGCGGGCGAAGACGGGCAGTTTGGTGACGAGGATACCCGCATCATCGCGCCGACCATTGCCGCTCTGCAAGCCGAAGGGATCGATGCTTTTGGCCCTGTGCCGGGCGATGCCCTGTTCACGCCCCGCGCCCGCGAAGGCTATGATGCAGCTTTGTGCATGTATCACGATCAGGCGCTTATCCCCCTGAAGGCCCTCGAGTTCGACAAAGGTGTCAATGTGACCTTGGGCCTGCCCATCATCCGAACCTCGCCCGATCACGGCACCGCGTTCGACATTGCCGGGCAAGGTTGTGCCGATCCGGGTGCGATGGCCGCAGCGATTGTGATGGCAGCCGAGATGGCGGTCGCGCGGAATACAACCGGTGGTTGACCTCCCACCCATTCGCGATGTTATTCAAAGGCATAACCTTGCCGCGTCGAAAGCGTTGGGGCAAAACTTCCTGCTTGATGAGCAGTTGCTTGCCCGCATCGCGGCCTTGCCAGGAAACCTTGCCGGCGCGCAGGTGCTGGAGGTTGGCCCCGGCCCCGGCGGCCTCACCCGCGCGCTGCTGCGGGCCGGAGCGCGCGTCACTGCGATTGAGATGGATCGCCGCTGTCTTCCCGCTCTGGCTGAATTGGGCGAGAGCTTTCCGGGCCAACTGACAGTCGTTGAAGGCGATGCCCTCAAGATCAGTCACGCCGCGTTGATGCAAGACCAGCCGTTCCATGTCGCCTCCAACTTGCCTTACAACGTCGGCACCGCGCTGTTCGTGCGCTGGCTTGGCGGCGAGGCATGGCCGCCCCAAGCCTCGGGACAATGGCAATCGCTCACCTTGATGTTTCAGCGCGAAGTCGCCGACCGGATCGTGGCCGGGGCCGGAGACGACGCCTATGGCCGCCTCGCCGTGCTCGCTCAGTGGCGGGCCGAAGCACGCCTCGCCATGAAGGTCCATCGCAGCGCCTTTACACCGGCCCCAAAGGTGATGAGCGCTGTGATCCATGTGACCCCTTCGCCAATGCCCGAAGGGGTATCGGCCCGGATGCTCGAACGCCTCACCGAAGCCGCCTTTGGCCAGCGCCGCAAGATGCTGCGCCAGAGCCTCAAGGGCGTGCCCGGCGCGCTGGCGGCGCTCGGTGCCCTCGGGATCGACGAAACCCGCCGCGCCGAAACGGTCAGCGTGGCCGAATTTGTGGCATTGGCGCGCGCTCTTACGGTGTAATTCGCGCCGCCCCGGTCCCCCTCCTGCGGTCCCCCGCCTGCGGTCCTGTATCTGCCGACCCGTGTTGGAGACACATGAGACACTGTCCTGGAACGGAAAGTCCGCGGCCTTTGCCAACCTGTTTCGGACGAGCAGAACAGGAGTGCGCGGCAGGCCATGAGGCAAGCCTGCCGCAGTCACCGCGTGTAGGAAAAGGGGTCAGCCCGCCTTCTTCTTCAAACGCCACGCGTGCAGCAGCGGTTCGGTGTAGCCGCTGGGCTGCTCCGCCCCCTGAAAGATCAATGCCTTAGCTGCGCTAAGAGCCACGCCGTCCGTGTTGCCGGTCAGCGGCTCGTACAGCGGATCGCCAGCGTTCTGGGCATCGACCTTCGCGGCCATGCGGGCGAGGCTATCCAGCACCTGCGCTTCCGTAACAACGCCATGCAACAGCCAATTGGCGATGTGCTGCGAGGAGATGCGCAACGTGGCGCGGTCTTCCATAAGGCCTACATCATTGATGTCCGGCACCTTGGAACAACCGACGCCCTGATCGATCCAGCGCACCACGTAGCCCAGCAATCCCTGACAGTTATTGTCCAGTTCCTCACGGATTTCCGCTTCGGACCAATTCACGCCCTCTGCCAACGGGATGCTGAGAAGGGCATCAAGACCCATCGGTTCCGGCAGCGACGTCTGGATCGCGAACACATCTTCGGCGTGATAATGCAGCGCGTGCAGCGTCGCGGCGGTGGGGGATGGCACCCAGGCTGTGTTGGCACCGGCGCGCAGGTGGCCGATTTTCTCGATCATCATCTGACCCATCAGGTCAGGCGCGGCCCACATGCCCTTGCCAATCTGCGCCTTGCCCGACAGACCGTGCTTGAGGCCGATCGCAACATTGCGTGCCTCGTAGGACTTGAGCCAGTCGCTGCCCTTCATCGCGCCTTTGCGCAGCATCGGTCCGGCGCGCATCGATGTGTGGATTTCATCGCCCGTACGATCAAGGAAGCCGGTGTTGATGAACACGATCCGGTCGCGCACCGCATGGATACAGGCGGCAAGGTTGGCGCTGGTGCGGCGTTCCTCGTCCATCACGCCGACCTTGATGGTGTGGCGCGGCAGGCCGAGCAGGTCTTCGACTGCATCAAACAGGTCATTGGTGAAGGCGCATTCTTCCGGACCGTG
Source organism: Erythrobacter sp. 'gip.4 top 5' (assembly GCF_056495765.1). Classification (NCBI taxonomy): domain Bacteria; kingdom Pseudomonadati; phylum Pseudomonadota; class Alphaproteobacteria; order Sphingomonadales; family Erythrobacteraceae; genus Erythrobacter; species Erythrobacter sp. 'gip.4 top 5'. Next base: position 2,679,165 of record NZ_CP200270.1, read on the forward strand.
CATCTTGGGTTTGACGATGTAGATCGAGCCGCAGCGCGAGTTGCCGAACTTGGCGTGCCCCTCGAAATCGATCGTACTGATCGCGCTGGTGAAGACCGCGTCCATGATGCCTTCGGGGATTTCGCTGCCATCGGGCAGGCGGATCGCGGGGTTGGTCATCAGGTGGCCGACATTGCGCACGAACATCAGGCTGCGGCCTGACAGGGTGTGCTGGGTTCCGTCCGGCGCGGTGAAGGTCTTGTCTTCCGCCAGCGTGCGGGTCAGCGTCTTGCCGCCCTTGTCGAAACTCTCCGACAAATCGCCGCGGATGATGCCAAGCCAATTGGTATAGGCGAGCAGCTTGTCCTCAGCATCGACCGCCGCGACCGAATCTTCGCAATCGGCAATGGTGGTGAGCGCGGATTCGACGATGATATCAGCGATCCCGGCCTTGTCGGTGGCGCCGACCGGGGTGGTCGCGTCGAAGACTATTTCCGCGTGTAGACCATTGTTTTTCAAAAAGATGCCTTCTTCGGTGATGCCGATTTGCTGCGCTGGATCGGTAAGTGCGATGGCTGCGCGCCCTGCAAGATCGGCCCAGCGCGCACCGCCTGCCAGCGGGAAGGTCTCGTCAAGAAACTGCCGCCCGCGCGCGATCACCGCGCTCCCGCGCGCTTCGTCATAGCCGCCCGGCCGCGCAGGCGGCGCATCGAGCGCATCGGTGCCGTAGAACGCATCGTAAATGCTCCCCCAACGCGCATTGGCGGCGTTGAGCAGAAAGCGCGCATTGAGGATCGGCACCACCAGCTGCGGCCCGGCCATCGTCGCGATTTCGGGATCGACATTCTGGGTGCCGATCTGGAAGTCGCCCGGCTCGGGGACGAGGTAGCCGATGTCTGTCAGAAACGCCTTGTATGCCGCCGCGTCATGCGGCTTGCCCACGCGTTCGCCATGCCACGCATCGATCTGCGCCTGAAGGCTCTCACGCTTCGCCAACAGTTCGCGATTGCGCGGCGCAAAGTCCGCCAGCAGCGCCGCGAGGCTGTGCCAGAAGGCATCCACATCACGGCCCAGCGGCGCCAGCACTTCGCTTTCAAGGAGTGTCGCCAGCCGGGAATCGATAGCGATACCGGCGCGGGTGGTCATGTCAGTCATGTGTGTCCTCGTTGGGCTTAGCTAGGGGCGTGACCTGGGGAGGAGAGGACCGGCGCGCTATGGCGCAGGGCAGGCGTGATTGCAACGGGTTGGACAGCCACGCCTGCGCGGCTAGAGAAGGGGCATGACACAGGATGCAACCCTGACTGCGATTGACGGCGCTGCCATGCTGGCACAGGTCGAAACATGGTGTGCAATCAACACCGGCACCGCAAACCTCGCCGGGCTGGCCGCACAAGCCGGGATGCTGACCGAAGCCTTCGCGAACCTCCCCGGCACAGTGGAATTGGTTGATCCCGCCTCTGTCACCGCAATTGCCTCCGATGGCGCGGCGTTTGAAAAGCCCCACGGGCAGCATCTGGTTGTGCGGGTGCGTCCGCAGGCCAATCGCCGTATCTTGCTGACCGGCCACATGGACACGGTTTTCCCCGTGGACCATGCCTTCCAGCGCCCGCGCTGGCTTGATGCAGAGACCCTGAACGGCCCCGGTGTGGCCGACATGAAGGGCGGAATTGCAGTCATGCTCCACGCGCTGATAGCCTTCGAGCAGACCGCCAGCGCCTCCGGCCTTGGCTATGACGTGCTGATCAATTCCGATGAGGAAACCGGATCGCTCGCCAGCGCTGCGCTGATCGCGGAACTGGCGGCGGGCAAGCTGGCCGCGCTGACCTATGAACCTGCCGCCTTGCCCGACGGTACGCTCGCCCATGAGCGCGGCGGCACGGGGAACTATTCGATCATCGTGACAGGAAAAAGCGCCCACGCCGGGCGCAATCCGCACGAGGGGCGCAACGCCATCGTCGCGGGCGCCGATCTGATCCTGCGATTGAAAGCGATGGAGCACGCCGATCTCACCATCAATCCGGCCAAGCTGGAGGGCGGCGCGGCCAACAATGTGGTGCCCGATCATGCCGTGCTGCGCTTCAACATCCGCCCCAAATCGGTTGAGGCCGGCGCAGCGTTCGATGATGCACTGACGCATCTGCTCACCGCGATCGAGGCGGAGCATGGCGTAACCCTCCACTGCCACGGCGGCGTGACCCGCCCGCCCAAGAAGGTGGATGCGGCGGCGCAAAGGCTGTTCGATCTGGTGCGCGCCTGCGGGGCGGAACTGGGCGAGGACATTCGCTGGCAAGCTTCTGGCGGCGTGTGTGATGGCAACAACATCGCGGCCTGCGGCGTCCCGGTGGTCGACACCATGGGCGTGCGCGGTGGCGCGATCCACAGCCCGGACGAATATCTCATCGTCCCAAGCCTTGTGACACGCGCAGCCCTGTCCGCTCGCGTGATCGAACGTCTTGCAATGGGCTATTTAGACCAGGGAGCCTTGCCTTGACCTTCCGCCTGCGCGCCGCACGGGCTTCCGATCTGGAGGCACTGTATGAAATGGCTAAGCTGACAGGTGGCGGTTTTACCAACCTGCCGCCCGATCGCACGGCGCTCAAGACCAAGCTGGAACGGGCCGAGGCGGCTTTTGCGCAAGACAGTGAGACGCTGGCAGACGAATTGTTTGTGCTGGTCCTCGAAGACACCCGGTCCGGCGCAGTGCGCGGCACCTGCCAGCTGATGAGCAAAGTCGGCCAGCGCTGGCCGTTCTATTCCTATCGCCTCAACACCCTGACCCAGTATTCGCAGGAGCTGGACCGCACGGTGCGCGCCGAACTGCTCAGTCTGGTCACCGATCTGGAAGGGTCGAGCGAGGTCGGCGGGTTGTTCCTCCACCCCAACGAACGCGCAGGCGGCTTGGGCCTGCTGCTCGCCCGGTCGCGCTATCTGTTCGTGGCGATGCACCGCAAACGCTTTGCCGACCGCATTCTGGCCGAGTTGCGCGGGATCATTGACGAGCGCGGCGGATCGCCCTTCTGGGACGGGGTCGCGGGGCGCTTTTTTGGGATGAGCTTTCAGGACGCGGACTATTTCAATGCGATCAACGGCAACCAGTTCATCGCTGATCTGATGCCCAAGCACCCGGTCTATATCGCCATGCTGGATGATGACGCCCGCAGCGTGATCGGCGTGCCCCACCCAACGGGCCGCGCCGCGATGCGAATGCTGGAGGACGAAGGTTTCCGCGCCGAAGGCTATGTCGACATCTTCGATGGCGGGCCCAGCATGGTGGCGCGCACGGACAATGTCACCAGCGTCAAGAACAGCTCGTCGCGCATGGTCACAGGCTTGGATGTGAGCGAGGGCGAACGCGCGATCCTCGCGACCGGCAGGCTTGGCACCTTCAGGGCGTGTTTCGGTGCGCGCGTGCTGGACGGCGATGCGCTCAATGGCGGCGGCATCGCCATTGATTCGTCCAGCGCCGATCTGCTCGATGTAAGCGATGGCGATACGGTATGGAGCGTGGCGCGGTGAGCCTGACGGAAATCAATTTTGACGGGATTGTCGGCCCGTCGCACAATTATGCCGGCCTGAGCCTCGGCAATATCGCCAGTGCGGGCCATGCGGGCAATCCATCTTTCCCCCGCGCAGCGGCGTTGCAGGGGGTGGAAAAGATGCGCGGAAATCTGGCGCGGCTGGGCGTGCAGGGCTTCCTGCTGCCGCTGCGTCGCCCCAACCTCGCGTTGCACGGGGCGCTGGCGCTCGATGGCAGCGAGCCTGGTCAATTGCGCGCCGCGGCCTGGTCTGCGTCGAGCATGTGGACTGCGAACGCTGCGACCGTCTCGCCCGCGCCCGATACCGCAGACGGGCGCTGTCACCTGACACCCGCCAACCTTGTCACGATGCTGCATCGCGCGCAGGAATGGCCCGATACGCAAGCCCAGCTCGCGGTGGCCTTCGCAGACACGCGCCATTTCGCGATCCATGATGCGGTGCCGCCGACCTTCGGCGATGAAGGCGCGGCCAATCATATGCGCCTGTGCGAAAATCACGGCTCTGCGGGCGTCGAAGTGTTCGTTTATGGCAAGGCCGGCGGGCGCTTCCCGGCGCGCCAGCACGAACAGGCCAGCCGTGTGGTGGCGCGGGCTCATGGACTTGATCCGGCACGCACGGTGTTCATCGAACAGAACCCTGAGGCGATCGCCACCGGGGCTTTCCACAATGACGTGGTCGCGGTGGCCAATGAACGGGTGCTGTTCACCCACGCCGAAGCCTTTGCCGACCAGCAGAGCGCCTATGAAGCGATCCGCGCTGTTTTCCCCGCGCTCGAAGTGGTCGAGGTGCCTGCGTCCGCCGTCAGTTTGCAGGAGGCGATCCGCACCTATCTGTTCAACGTACAATTGCTCAGCCTGCCCTCGGGCGACCCCGGATCGGGGTCCGGGACAGAAATGGCGCTGATTGTGCCTGAGGAATGCCGCGAAAGCGCGGCCGTGTGGGGCTGGGTCGAAACGATGCTAGCCGGAAACGGCCCGATCCGGCAGGTCATCCCGGTCGATGTGCGCCAGTCGATGGCTAATGGCGGAGGCCCTGCGTGCCTGCGTCTGCGCGTGGTGTGCGATCCGGCGACGGTCGATCCGCGCTTCCTCCTTGATGACGCCAAGGCGGACACGATTGAACGTGTGATCGCACAGGCTTGGCCCGAGCAGATTGATCCCGACGATATTGGCTCGGATGCTCTGGCAGCGACCGTGATTGCCGCACGACTGGCCTTGCTGGATGCGCTCGATCTGGCACAGCTTGGTTAACGCAGTTGGCGACTCATCGTCGCCACGCGTAAGGTTACTCAATTGTTAAAGCGACTCAGCCAGAGGCCGGGTTGCGGGAAGATTGGGACGCGCGATGCTGCATAAGCTTGGTAGGCTGTTTGTGATCAAGAACCGGTTTGAGGCGTTCGTGATCATCTACGCGCTGGCGCTCGGCGCGACAGCGCGTGGCTCGGCCTACCTTCAGGAATATCCCGGTCTCGGCGGGCAACTTCTGTTTCTGGCGACCACGGGCGCGGTATTTCTGGCCGGGGCCAAGATCCTCGATTGCCTCAAGCTGGAAAAGCAAGTGGCGGCGCTGCACAGCCAGCTTGAACCATCCGACTGACAAAAATTCGACGGTTTGCACCTGGCGGATGCGTACGGTCATCAATAAGAATGTCGGAAAGGTGGGGGTTTCTGTTGCTACGTACCCCCGGACGCCCGGTATCCGATTCTGTTGCCCGGTTCGGTCCAACCGCGCTTTTTAGCCTAATAAAAGAAGGGCGTTAGCCCATCAATTACGCAGCGATTGCGAGTGCTTCGTTATCGTTGGCACTTATGGTTTTTGAGCCTTATGCGGGTTACTCAGCCCGGGCAAAAACTGCGCTTTTCAACACACGTCGATCCTAGTTCGGCCCCATCAGGAGGTGCGAACAGTCATCACTGACCGCCGCTTCTGGTGGAGCCGCCGGGTACTGCCCCCGGGTCCGTTGCATCTATTGTACGCAGCAATTTATCGCCATATCCGGTCGAAACCGGCAACATCTGATATAGCGCCGCAATCCTGAATGTGAAGTGAGCGTGCGTTTACTTCTTCAGCGCATCGCGGATTTCGATCAGCAGATCGACCTCATTCGGGCCGGCAGGCGCTGCGGCCTCTTCCTTCTTGGCGAACTGCGCGGTGACCTTGTTCACGTAACGCACCATCAAGAAGATGATGAAGGCGAGGATCACGAAGTTGATCACCACCGATACAAACGCGCCCAGCCCCAGCACATTCGCGCCGGCTTCGCGCGCGGCGGCAAGCGGCGTGCCGGGCGCAACTTCGCCCGAGAGCACAACATAGCGGTCCGAAAAGTCGATATTGCCCAAGATCGCGCCGACGATCGGCATGATGATCTCGTCCGTGAGCGATTTGACGATCGCCCCGAATGCCGCACCAATGATCACCCCCACAGCAAGATCGATGACATTGCCCTTGGCGATGAACGCTTTGAATTCTGACAGCATGATTATCCCCTTCTTACCTGCCGTTTACCACGTTTGGCAGTCTAGCCCGCGCCTGCCAAGCCGCCTTAAACGCCTGCCCACGGCATGAACGGCGCTTGAAGCGGCAAGGTGGTGTGCTATATCGACAATACAGGATGACGCCGCCGGGCCCGGCCCGTGCAATCAGGAGGGATCAACCCATGAATTTTGCCACCACGCTGCGCGGCGCCTTTGCTGCATTTGCTGCGCTTAGCCTTGCGGCTTGCGGGATCAACTCCGTTCCGGCGGCCGAGGAAGAAGCCAAGGCCAAGTGGGCCGATGTCGAAGCCCAGTTTCAGCGCCGCGCCAACCTTATCCCCAACCTTGCCGAAGTGACGCGCGGTGCAGGCGAAAACGAGCGCACGATCCTGACGCAAGTGACCGAAGCGCGCGCGCGGGCGACCAGCGTCAACATTTCAGGCGCTGACCTTAACGATCCGGCCAAGATGGAGCAATATGCCGCTGCGCAAAGCCAGCTTGGTTCGGGTATCGGCCGTCTGCTCGCCAGCGTTGAAGCCTATCCGACCATCCAATCGAACCAGAATTACCTCGCCTTGCAAAGCCAGCTTGAAGGCACGGAAAACCGCATCGCCGTCTCCATCCGTGACTATAACGAAGCAGTGCGCAAATATAATACCACGATCCGCACCTTCCCCGATTCCATCGGCGCGAATATCATTCACGGCGCCGACGCGATGGTGCCCTATGCCGCTGTGACCGAAGGCGCAGAAGCCGCGCCCACACTTGACATGACGGCGAACTGATCGGCGTGATGCGATCACTGTTATTTTTGTTCGTTCTGGCCGGGGCGTGGTTTTCCGCGCCCCTCGCCGCGCAGCCGCAGTTTCCCGAGCTGACCGGCCGGGTGGTCGATACGGCCGATATTCTCTCGCCCGAGGCGGAGGCCGCCTTGACCGCCAAGCTCGAAGCGCTCGAAACCCAATCGCAGCGCCAGTTGGTGGTGGCGACCGTTCCCGATCTGCAAGGCTATGATATTTCCGACTATGGCTATCAGCTAGGCCGCGCCTGGGGCCTTGGGGATGAAACCCGCAATGATGGCGCGCTGTTGCTGGTCGCGCCCAATGATCGCAAGGTGCGGATCGAGGTGGGCTATGGTCTCGAAAGCTATCTCACCGATGCGCTGTCTTCGCTGATCATCCAGAACCAGATCCTGCCCGCCTTTCGCGACGGCAATTATCCCGGCGGTATCGCGGCGGGTGCTGATGCGATTATCGCGCAGCTGAAATTGCCGCCCGAAGAAGCCGCTAAGGTCGCGGCCGAAGCGGGCGCAGCGCGGGCAAGCGACGGCGGCTTTCCGATCGGGGCTTTGATCTGGCTTGCCTTCATGTTCTTTTTCTTTGTGTTGCCAATCCTTGCCGGACGCGGGCGGCGGCGCAAGTATCGCTCCAAGGGCGAAGGCCCGTGGGGCAAACGCGATCTTGGCGATACCGCGCGTGATATCATCCTGTGGGAGGTCGGCAGCGCGATTGCGCGCGGCATGATATCCGGTGGTGGCCGCGGCGGCGGTGGCTTTGGTGGCGGTGGTTTTGGCGGTGGCGGCTTTGGGGGCGGCGGCGGCTCGTTCGGGGGCGGCGGCGCCTCGGGAGGGTGGTAGCCGATGGCTTATCTTGATGATGACGGACGCCTGCTTGTCAGCCGCGCCGTGACGGCCGCCGAAGCGGCGACCTCGGGCGAGATCGTCACGGTGCTGGCAGATCGTTCGGACAGTTACGCTGATGTTGCCCTGCTGTGGGCAGTGGGCGGGGCTTTTACCGCCATGAGCGTGTTTGCGGCCTTGCCCCTTCCCTTCCTTGAAGCCTGGGACGCGGCCTTCGGCGGCTGGGACCACGAATGGTCCACCGGCGAACTGGCGAGCATGGTCATCGCCTTGGGCCTCATCACGTTCATTGTGGTCATGCTGGTGCAACAGTGGGAAGCGCTCAAGTTTGCGCTGATCCCCGGCCCGCTCAAGACGATCCGGGTCCATGGTCAGGCCGTGCGCCAGTTCAAGGTTGGTGCAGAACGCCGCACCACGGGGCACACCGGCGTGATGATCTACCTTTCGATGCGCGAACACCGGGCCGAGATTGTCGCCGATGAAACCATCGCCGCGATCGTTTCGGCTGAAGTATGGGGCGAGGCGATGGGCGATATGCTCAGCCTGATCCGCAAGGGCCGCGTAGCGGAAGGGCTCGCGGTCGGCATAGCTGATGTCGGCCATGTCCTTGCCGCGCATTTTCCGCGCAGCGACGATGACGAGAACGAACTGCCGGATCGGCTGATCGAGATCTAGCCATTTAGGCTCTTGACCGGTCGCCTGCGAGCCTGTCGAAGAGCGCTCTCCAGCCTCATCTGACGGAGTTTCCCGTGCAAAAAGACCGCGACGCCGAACTGCCCGAAGAGGTAATGTGGGAAGGTCGCTTCATCACCGCCAAGATGCGCGGGCGCTGGGAATATGTTGGCCGGGCGCGCGGGATCCGCGCCGCAGCGATTATCGCGCTGGACGATGACCCGGATGGCACCCGCCACGTGATCCTCGTCAGCCAGTACCGCGTGCCATTGAGCCGCTTCAGCCTTGAGATACCGGCTGGCCTTGTCGGCGATGACGCGGGCGGCGAAGGTGAAAGCGCTCTGACCGCGGCCGCACGCGAATTGGAGGAAGAAACCGGCTTCCGCGCCGCCAACCTCGACGTGCTTGGCGAATTCTATTCATCGCCCGGCATGGTCTCAGAATGCTTTACCTTGCTGAAAGCAACAGGCCTCGAACGCGTCGGCCAAGGCGGGGGTACGGAGGGTGAAAACATCACGGTCCACCGCGTGGCGCTGCGCGATCTTTCGCGCTTCGTGGCAGAATGGCGGCGCGCAGGGCACGCTGTCGACGTGCGCATCGCGATGCTGCTGACACCGGAATATTTGGGAGAGGATTGAACTATGGCAGGCAGAGTTGCAGGCAAGATGGCCTTGGTAACCGGCGCGGCGCAAGGTCTGGGCCGGGCGCATTGCATCCGGCTGGCGCAGGAAGGTGCGCGGGTGCTGGCGACCGACATCAATGGTTCCGGCGCTGAGGAAACCGCCGCAATCATCAATGCCGAAATGGGCGCTGACACCGCATTCGGCATCGCCCACGATGTCACCGATTCGGCACAATGGGACATGGCCGTCGATGCGGCGCGCCAGCACATCGGCGGGCTTAGCGTGCTGGTGAACAATGCCGGGATCGGTGTGCCGGGCAATATCGAGGTGTGTGATTTTGCCGATTGGCAGCGTTGCTTCGATATCAACGTCAATTCGATCTTTCACGGTTGCCAGAAGGCGCTGCCGCTGATGCGCGAACACGCGCCGGGATCGATCATCAATATCTCGAGCATCGCGGGCCTGATCGCAAGCGATACCATGCCCGCCTATAATGCCTCCAAGGCAGCGGTGTGGATGCTGTCAAAATCGATCGCGCTCCACTGCGCAAAAAAGGGCATGAATATCCGCTGCAATTCGGTGCACCCCACCTTTGTCGATACGCCGATCCTTGACGGAACCGCCCGTGCGGCTTCGCTCGATAAGGCCGTGCTGCTGGAAAAGCTGGCGCGGCAGATCCCGCTTAAATTCGTGGGTGAACCCAACGATATCGCCAACGCGGTGCTGTATCTGGCGAGCGACGAAAGCCGCTTCATGACCGGCGCAGAGCTTAAGCTGGATGGCGGCATCAGCGCCATGTAAAAAGAGAGGGGCCAAGCTGGCCCCTCCCGGTTGTTCAGATCGGCGTGCAGCGGCCCGAAAACCGGGAACCGCTTTTCGTCGCTGCACTCAATCCGCAATCAATGCGATCGCGATGTAGATCAGGATCGGCGCACCAACGCCCAGCAGCGTCGCAGAGACAAAGCCGATTCGCACCAGCATCGTGTCGATTGCGAAATAGTCGGCAATGCCCGAACACACGCCGAAGACCTTGGCGTTGGCCTTGTCGAGGTGGAAGCCTGCACGCGGCGGCTTGCCGTCGGAATTGCGCGTGATGTTGTTCATGTCAGTCAGTCTCCGAAAAGCAGTGCGGGTGGCCGATCAGGCAATCATGCCGGGGCTGGCAGGCACGATAGCATAGGCGAAGCTGGCAACGGTCAAAACAACAGCGAAGGCAGCAGAAGCAAGGCGGGCGGTGAAGTCAGAGCCGAACATGAGATGAGATCCTTGTGTGAGAGTGGTGATGGGTGATCAGGCGATGAGGGTCGGGCTGGCGGGGATGATCGCGTAAGCGAAGAACGACGCCGACAGGATGACCGAGAAAGCGGCGGCGAACAGGCGGTTGGCGGTATCGGTGGTGAACATGAAGCGTCTCCTGAAAGTGTTTTTGGTGGTGTCCGGGACCATCCCGGGGACGCAGAACACTCTGCAGGAGGTGTGCCAAACTCGAAAAATGGCGGATTTGCGCCATTTCGATCCTTACAGCCCGCAAACAGGTTATTCAGCAAACCGAAAGCTTGGGATTTTTCACCAAGCATTGGGATCAGAGTTTTGCGCGGCCCGGACTGGCCAAAGCGCGCCCCTCCCGCTACCCGCCGCAAAGCCATGGGCCTCAGCCGCATCACCCTTGAAAACTTCCGCAATCACGCCGCGACCACGCTGGGTGACACAGCGCATTTCAATCTGCTGGTGGGCGAAAACGGAGCGGGGAAGACCAATCTGCTGGAAGCGCTGTCGCTGCTCGGGCCAGGGCGCGGACTTCGGCGCGCGAACCTTGGCGATCTGGCGCGCAAGGGAACGGCGGGGGGTGCACTGCTCCCTTTCGCGATCGGGGCGAGCCTGACCGAGGCGGGAATTGTATCGGCGCGGATCGGCACCCATTCCGAGGCCGGGCAACCAGGGCGGCGCCTGGTGCGGGTCAATGGTGCGGCGGCCAGCGCGGCGAGCCTTGCCGAATGGCTTGCGATGAGCTGGCTGACCCCCTCGATGGACAGCCTTTTTACCGATAGCGCGGGAACACGGCGGCGCTTCATGGACCGTATGGCGCTGGCGATTGCGGCCGATCATGCGCGGCGGGTCAATGCGCTGGAAGCGGCCTTGCGCGAACGCGGCAAGCTCCTGGAAAACAACGGCGATCCGCGCTGGATGGATGCGATCGAGGCGCAGGCGGCCGATCATGGCGCGGCTGTGGCCCGCACCCGCGCCGATCTGGTGCTGCGGCTGATGGACGAACTCTCCGCCCTTCCCCCCGAACCCTTCGCCCGGCCCGCGCTCACCTACCGCCCCGGCGGTCCGCTCGACGAGACAGCCTTGCGCGCCGATCTTGCCCGTGCCCGCCCGCGCGACCGGGCCGCCGGCCGCGCCTTGATCGGCCCGCAACGTGATGAAATGGAAGTCAAAATGGCCTCCACCGGACAGCTGGCCGCATCCTGTTCGACCGGCGAGCAGAAGGCCATGCTGATTGCGATCACGCTGGCCCACGGCATTCTGGCCGCGGCGGGCCGTCCCAGCGTGCTGTTACTCGACGAGGTGGCCGCGCACCTCGACCCGGTCCGCCGCACCGAGCTGTTCCGGCGCCTGCGCGAAGGCAAGGCGCAGGTCTGGATGACCGGAACCGAACTCGCCCCCTTTGACGCCATTCGCGCAGAAGCCGCGATCTGGCGCGTCAGCAAGGGGCGGGCTGAACGAGTCTAGGACCGGTCTAACGCCGATCTAACTAGGGTCTAGCAGGGGTCTAAACGGGGTCTAAACGGGGTCTAAACGGGGTCTAGGACGGGTCTGGCGAGGCCTGGCGGCGCTCGGGCGGCGGCAAGGCCCCTTCGACATCGGCCAAGGTCGCCGCAACCAGTCGCTCAATGCCGTCCGCGGTGGGGTGGATGCGGTCAGCCTGAAACAGGGAGGGATCGCGGTAGATATCCTCCAACCAGAACGGGATCAGCGCCGCGCCATATTCCTTCGCCAGATCGCGATAAAGCGCGTCAAATTCGGCCTGAAACTCCGGACCGTAATTGGGGGGCGCGCGCATTCCCATCAGCAGAACTGGCACCTTTTGCGCCTGTAGGATAGTCAGCATCTTGGCCAGATTGGCCTTGGTTTCCTCCGGCGAAAGCCCGCGCAGCAGATCATTGCCACCCAGTTCCAAAATCAAGAGCGCGGGCGGCGTATCCTGCGCGGCAAGTGTAAATTCCAGCCGGTTCAGGCCCGCCTGAGTCGTGTCACCCGAAACGCCGGCATTGATGACATCGGCGTTCATGCCCTTGGCCCGCAGCGCGTTTTCCAGCTTCTCGGGATAGGAATCGCGCGGGTCGAGATTGTAGCCGGCAAACAAACTGTCCCCAAAGGCGATGATCTTGCGTTCCGGCCCCATCACCGGGATGGCGGGCAAGGCCGGCTCACCGTCTTCAGCTACCTCGGCCGTAGACGAAGCATCGTCCGCTGCGTCCCCGCAGGCTGCCAGCATCAGCGCCAAAGCCAGTGAGGCTCCACCAACGACGCCCCTAATCGACCAAACGCGCTTGTGCATCCGCACTCCATCCCTAGCTGTAACTTGTTGCTGCCTCTCACCTATGCCATCGGAACCGTGTGACAAGTCCCTCTCTCGCGATCAGCGCCCGCAATCTCACCCTCACCCTTGGCAGCACGGCCGCGCCGGTCACGATTCTGCGGGGTATCGATCTGGATATTCCGCAGGGTCAGGTGGTCGCGCTGCTCGGCCCATCGGGTTCGGGCAAAAGCTCGCTCATGGCGGTGCTTTCGGGGCTTGAGCGCGCCAGCGGCGGCGCACTAACCGTGGCAGGCGCGGATTTCTCCAATCTTTCCGAAGATGGTCTTGCCGCAGCCAGGCGCGGCCGGATCGGCATTGTGCTGCAGGCCTTTCACCTGCTCCCCACCATGACAGCGGCCGAGAATGTCGCCACCCCGATGGAACTCGCCGCCATGCCGGACGCCGCCCCGCGTGCCGTCGCGGAACTCGAAGCGGTCGGGCTTGGGCACCGCACCGGTCATTATCCCACCCAGCTTTCCGGCGGCGAGCAACAGCGCGTCGCCATCGCCCGCGCCACTGCGCCGCGCCCCGGCCTGATCTTTGCAGACGAGCCCACGGGTAACCTTGATGCCGCAACCGGCGAGGAAATCATCAACCTGCTGCTGGCCCGCCGCGCCGAAACCGGGGCCACGCTGCTGATCATCACCCATGACGCCAGCCTTGCCGCCCGCTGCGAGCGGGTGCTGACCATGGCGGACGGCGTGATCGTGTCGGACACGGCAGGCAGCACGGCATGAGCCAGCCATCCCGTATGCCGTGGGCGACCGTGTGGCGCATCGCCCGGCGCGATCTCAACACGCGCTTCAAAGGGCTGCGGCTGCTGCTGGTGTGCATTTTCCTCGGCACAGCGGCGCTTTCCGCCATCGGCACGCTGACCAACGCCATCGAACGTGAGCTCGAATCGTCAGGGCAGGAACTGCTCGGCGGCGATCTCGAGGTCGAGGTGTGGCAGCGCGATCTGCGCGCCGATGAACGCACCGCGCTTGGCGAATATGGCACAATTTCCAGCGGCTACCGGATGCAAGCGATGGCGAGCACGCCCGATGCGGCCGCGCCGATCGAACTCAAGGCCGTGGATGCGCAGTGGCCGATGTTCGGCGCGCTGATTCTGACCGATGGCCGCGCGGTCGCTGCCCCTGCAGGCAATGACGCCTGGATCGCGCAGACCGCGCTGGAACGGCTTGGCATTGCCGTTGGCGACAACTTCAAGGTCGGCACCGCCACCTTGCGCGTTGCGGGCATTATTCAGGACGAGCCCGATCGCCTGTCCGAAGGCTTCCAGCTTGGCCCGACGATCATTGTAGCGCAGGATATTCCCGGTAAGGCCGGGCTGCTTGAGCCGGGCGCGCTGTACCAGAGCAAGCACCGCATCGCCTTTGCCAACGCCGCCCGCGATCCCGAAGCGGTTGAAAAGGCGCTGACCAAAGCCTTCCCCAATGCCGGGTTCGATATCCGCACCCGCGACCGCGCTTCGCCCGGTGCGGATCGCTTCGTGCGGCAGATGAGCGATTTTCTGACTCTGGTGGGCTTGGCTGCCTTGGTGATTGCCGGAATCGGGATTGCAGGCGGCGTGTCGTCCTATCTTGACCAGCGCCGCACCAGCATTGCGACGCTGAAGGTGCTGGGCGCCACCTCAAGCGATATTGTGCGCATCTACGCGCTGCAGATCGGCGTTGCGGCGCTGGCGGGCAGTCTCGCGGGGCTTGCGGTTGGCGTGCTGGTTACACCGCTGCTGGCGGGCGCTTTGCAAGGGCTGCTGCCGGTGCAAAGCGGCTTCATCATTGCGCCGGGCGCGCTGCTGCTGGCGGCGAGTTACGGCCTGCTGGTGGCCTTTGCCTTTGCCGCCGCGCCCTTGCTGCGCGCCCGCACCTTTCCTGCCATGGCGCTGATGCGGTCGGGCATTGTGCCACTATCGCGGGACAAGCGCGCCTTGCTGGCGACCGCATTTGGCCTCGCGGCGATCTGCGCGCTGGCGCTGCTCACCACCGATCAGCCGCTGCTGTCAGGCGGGTTTCTGCTGGGGGCAGGCGGCGCGCTGGTGCTGCTCGCCGGGCTTGGCTGGGGTATCCAGACCCTCGCCCGCCGGCTGCCGCGTCCATCCAACCCCCTGCTGCGCAGCGCGCTTTCCAACATTCACCGCCCCGGCGCGCCCACGGGTTCCCTGGTGACGGCGCTGGGCTTTGGTCTTGCCGCTTTCGTGCTGCTCGCCGCCGTGCAAAGCGCAATCGATGGCAATATCGCGCAGCGCGTGCCCGCCGAAGCCCCCGATTACTTCGTGCTGGATGTGCCGCGTGACAAGGAACCGCGCTTTTTCGAACTGATCCAGCAGGATTTCCCTGAGGCGGCGATCCGCACTGTGCCGACGATGCGCGGCGCGGTGCTGGCCTTTGGGCCCAAGGACCAGATGATCCGCGTGGCCGATCTGGACGAACTTCCCGAAGGCGCATGGGGCCTGCGCGGCGAACGCGGGCTGACCTATGCCGACACGATCCCGCAGGGCAACCGCCTGGTCGCGGGCGAATGGTGGAGCCCGTTCCACAATGGCGAGCCGCTGGTGTCAGTCGATGCGGACCTGGCGCGGGCGGCAGGGCTTGAGGTGGGCGATTACATCACCGTTGGTATTCTGGGCGTGGAACGCAGCGCGCGGATCGCTTCGCTGCGCGAAATCGACTGGGAAAGCCTGGGGTTCAATTTCCTGCTGGTGTTCAGCCGCAATGCCATCAGCGATGCGCCGCACAACCTGTCCGCCACCATCGACCTGCCCGAAGGCGCAGACACCGAGGCACGCGGTACGCTGTTGCGGGCGCTGGTGCGTGAAATGCCGTCGAGCTCGGTGATCGAAGTGGGCGGGATTTTGGTCGAGGCGCGCAAGCTCCTTGAACAGGTGAGCCTTGCCACGCTGGCCGCTGCCGCCGTGACCGTGCTGGCGGGCCTTGCGGTGCTGATGGGCGCCATCGCGGCGGCACGGGCCTCACGCACTTATGATACGGTGATGCTGCGCGTACTGGGCGCGAGCCGGCGGCAGGTGCTGTTGTTGCAGCTGGCAGAGTATGGCCTGCTGGCCGTGGTGCTGGCGCTGGTGGCGCTGGGGCTTGGCGGCGGGCTTGCGTGGGTTGTGATTACCCAGCTCTTCCAATTCGAATGGCTGCCCGATTGGAGTGAAGTGCTGGGCGTGTTGGGCCTGGGCGTTGCGCTCGTGCTCGTCTTCGCGCTGGCCGGTTCGCTGCCGCTGCTGCGGGCCAAACCGGCGCGGGCGCTGCGGGAGTTGTAGGCCTTAGCCTACATCCTCGCAGCAGAGCGCAGCAACGGGCCTCAGGCAAACACATCTTCATTGTAGGGATCCTTGGGATCCGTCCCGAACCGATTGCTACCCGCCGTGCCCGGCAACACCATCAGCACGAACAGCGCAATGCTGGCGAGAACACCGATGAGCGGGATGAGTCCGGCAACGGCCAGCCCCGGATACCACTAGCCCGACATGTCACGATCATGCAAGCGTCGGACGGTGACCGCGATCGCGGGGATCAGCGCGGCCAGCGCGTAAAGGCCGTAGGCGATGATCAGCGCCAGCTCGATCGGGCTATCGGCAAAATTACTCTGGAAATCAGCTGCCGCTGCAAAGCTGTCGCCTTCTGCCGTGAAATCCGAATTGCTGGTCGATGGTGCAAAAAGGAAAGCCGGGGCGATCAGCAGCACAGTTAAGCCAATATTGAGCAGCTGGAACATCCAGAACTCCTTGCGCCGCGACCGCCCTTGAAAGTCGGCGTAGCGTTTGAATGGCAAGATCATCCAATGCATTGATTGCGTCCCCCTTTTGGCCGTTCACCATCCGGCTGGTTGCATGGCACCACAATCGCAATGCGCAGGCAAATAAAAAAGGCCCCGCGCTTCATTAGCGCAGGGCCCCCTTTTGCTATCGTAATCTGTCCAATCAGAAGCGGAAGCGCACAAGGCCGCCGTAGGTGCGTGGCTGGTTGGGATAGCCGGAGATCGACTGCCCTTGCGCCACCGATGGGAAGATCGTCGTGATATACCGATCATCAAGCAGATTGCGCGCCCACAACGTAAACTCCAGACCCATGTCCAGCGCATAGGTGAACGATGCGTTGACGTTGTTTACTTCACGTGTGAACGCACGCGCGGCGTTACGGGCAGCTTCAAAATCCGGCGTTCCGTCGGGATTTACGCCGATGAAGTTCGTCAGACCATCAAGGATCTGCACAGGCGACTCATACTGGTAATCGCCGCGCAGGATCACACGGTCGCCATTGGCCAGATCCTTGTCCCACGTCGCGCCAAACGATGCGCTCAGCGGATGAACGCCCGACACCGTACTGCCCGACAGATCGCCCACCGGCGAGCCTGGGAAGCTGACATATTTTGAATCAAGATAGGTCATCGCCAGCGACAGCGTGAGCGAGTCGGTCGGACGGACATAACCGTCAAACTCGATCCCGAAGGTTTCCAGTTCGCCCGCGTTTGCCAGCACGAAAGAACTGCCAATGAAGGTGTTGGACTGGAAGTCCTCGAGCGTCTGCTGGAATACGGTCAGGTTTGCAGCCACAATATTCCAGTTGGCCTTGATCCCGAGTTCATAGACGGATGATGTCTCAGGCAGAGCAAATCGGGTGCCCGGACGAAGGTTGGGAACGCCAAGGCCTTGGCTGATGATCCGTGAAAAGTCGCCCGGCAATGGACGCGAATCGCGCGAAAGATTGAACGAGCTTGCTTTGAAACCCGTCGCATAGCTTGCGTACACGTTGATGGAGTCGGTCACTTCATAATTGGCGCGGGCCAGGTACGTTACCTCATCGTCGCGTGTCCGCCCGTCTTCAACGGCGTTGGGAATGTTGACGATGGGCGGCAAGAACTGAAATGCGCGCAAACCGTTGAAGGGATTGGCGGCAGGGTTGTTCTGGTTTGCGGTGGCAAAGGCCTGCGCGCCCGCGCTGATCTGGCCGAATGCGGCCTGATTTGCACCCGCGAAACCCCCGATTTCAGCCGCAGTGGCCGATCGACCAAGCCCGAGGGCGTTGCCCACGGTCTGCGCCAAGGCGCCTTGGAACAGCAACAGGTTGCGCGACGGCGCAAACTGCGCCGCGTCCAGATCGACCTGCGAAAATCCTTCGGTCGTCCGCCCGTTCGACACCACATCCTTGGCATCCTTGGTGTAGTTCGCGCCGACGGTTAAAGTAAGGCGATCGGTTACCGAGAAATCAAGCTGACCGAAGATCGAGTAGGCCTCGTTATCCTGCTTAAAATTGCTGAAGAAGCCCTGGCCGTTGCCAAAGAAGGTTCCCGACGGAGCCCCGAGCAATGCTTCGAGCGATCCAAGGTTAAGTGCGCCGCCCGATCCGGCCGAGATCAGACCGTTGGCAAACGGACGGAAGCCTTCGCCAAAAACAATTTGGTCCGAAACCTCAAGATCTTCCTTGAAGTAGTAACCGCCGACGAGGAAGTTCACAAAACCGTCGAAATCGGATGCAACCCGCAGTTCCTGCGTGAAGGTCGTGATGTCGGACTGGCCGATCTGCGCGCCGCTGGCGATGGCGGCACTGGTAAAGTCGACGTCTTGATTTGCGCTAATTGACGTGTCGCGATACGCCGTGATCGACGTTAGGGTCATATTCCCGAAATCGTAATCCGCCTGACCGGAAATACCCCAGTTCTTGACCCGGTTAAAGGGAACAACATCAGAAAAGATGACATCGTCAAGTTCGGTGCCGGGCGCGTTGAGCTGGCCACCGAGCAGCTGGATCAAACCGGTTTCTGCCGAAGGACGGACATTGACGACGCCACAGCACTTCTCGTTCAGCTCGTCATAGTCGCCGATAATGCGG
Organism: Erythrobacter sp. 'gip.4 top 5'; assembly: GCF_056495765.1. NCBI lineage: Bacteria > Pseudomonadati > Pseudomonadota > Alphaproteobacteria > Sphingomonadales > Erythrobacteraceae > Erythrobacter > Erythrobacter sp. 'gip.4 top 5'. Next base: position 2,697,515 of record NZ_CP200270.1, read on the forward strand.
AACGTGAAGTTTTCGGCATTGTCATACAGCAACTGGCCGCGGGTGAACCAGCGATCGCGATCGTTGATGTCATCGCCGTTGAACCCATTGGTGATGAAGCCATCGCGCTTGTTGATCCCGGCGGCGAAGCTTGCGGCGATCGTGTCGGAAATCGGACCGGTGATGTAACCACGCGCTACGACGGCATCGTAGTTGCCGTAAGATACTTCGACATTGCCTTCGAGATCAAACGATGGCGCTGAGCTGACGAGCGAAATCACGCCCGCGCTGGCGTTCTTGCCGAACAGGGTCGATTGCGGTCCGCGCAGGACTTCAACACGCTCAAGGTTGGGAAGATCGGAAATCTGCGAAATGGCGCGGCTGCGATAAACGCCGTCCACGAACACCGCAACTGACGGTTCAAACCCGAGGTTGTTGCCATCTGTGCCGAACCCACGGATCGAGAAGGTGGTAGCAAAAGCGCTCTGCAACTGGGACACGCGCAAAGACGGAACAACCGACGATAGATCAGCAATGTCGCGGATCTGGGCCTGCTCAATTGTTTCGGCAGAGGTCACCGACACAGCAACCGGGGTCTGTTGCAAGGTCTGAGCGCGCTTTGTCGCTGTAACGATGATCTGATTGGACGTTTCAAGCTCTTCGACGTCAGGCACCTGATCCTGAGCGAAGGCCGTGCCCGGCATGGCCAGGGCAAAGGTAGCAGCGCCTGTAAGCAGGGTGAATCGATACGCGCCGGCAAAGCCGGTGAAAGTCGAATGCATGGAAGCTCCTCTCCAAAATACGCCGCGATCCCGGTGCCCTTTGTTGGGCACACACGTTTCCGTGTGCTCTCTCCCGTGATCATGCGATCGCGGTGATAAGCCAGTGCTGTCCCACTCACAAGCGCCCACACGGCGCTTTTCGCGGCCAATCGGGAGAATTGTTGCGCCAGAGTCACACTCGATTGCGCCGTGTTGCTGCGCTGGCTGCGCCCCGCGCTTGCCCCCGGGCTTGTGTTGCGCTAGGCGCCACCGCGATGTTGCAACGCAGCACTCGGACGTATCAGCGGCGCTTGCCGTAGCGTCCGGCCGCTGTCGCTAACCTGCCATGAACAGTACCTAACGCATCGCGCCACCTGCGGTGCCTGTTTTTCTTGTCCCGGACGCATCGTGTGTCCGGCTTTTCACCGGAAGTTTCCCTCGCATGTCGTCCGCCCTTAGAAATATCGCGATCATCGCCCACGTTGACCACGGCAAGACCACGCTGGTTGACCAACTTTTCCGCCAATCGGGCACGTTCCGCGAGAATCAGCGGGTTGAAGAACGCGCCATGGATTCCGGCGATCTCGAAAAGGAACGCGGGATCACCATTCTGGCCAAGTGCACCAGTGTCGAATGGCATTCGGAAAATGGCGACACGACCCGCATCAATATCGTCGACACCCCGGGCCACGCCGATTTCGGCGCCGAGGTGGAACGCATCCTTTCGATGGTTGATGGCGTGATCTTGCTGGTCGACAGCGCCGAAGGCGCCATGCCGCAGACCAAGTTCGTCACCGGCAAGGCGCTGGCGCTGGGCCTTCGCCCCATCGTGGTCGTCAACAAGATCGACCGTCCCGATGGCCGCCCGCAAGAAGTGCTGGACGAAGTGTTCGATCTGTTCGTCAGCTTGGATGCTGCCGACGACCAGCTCGAATTCCCGGTGCTCTACGCTTCGGGCCGCGATGGTTACGCCAGCGAGGACCAGGAACGGCGTGAAGGTACGCTTGCTCCGCTGTTTGAAAAGATCATCGAGCATGTCCGTTCGCCCGGCCTCGATCCCGACGCCAAGTTCAGCTTCCTGGCGACGCTGCTCGATCGCGACAATTTCATGGGCCGCGTCATCACCGGCCGGGTCCAGTCGGGCACCATCCGGGTCAATGATCCGATCCATGCGATCGACATGGACGGCAAGGTCGTCGAAGTGGGCCGCGCGACCAAGCTGATGAGCTTTGACGGGCTGGAGCGCGTTCCGGTCGAAGTCGCGCGTGCGGGCGACATCATTGCGCTGGCGGGCCTCGAAAAGGCGACCGTCGCTAACACCATCTGCGATCCTTCGGTCAGCGAACCGATTGCCGCGCAGCCGATTGACCCGCCGACGCTGGCGATGCGGTTCTCGGTGAATGACAGCCCGCTTGCCGGGCGCGAAGGCAGCAAGGTCACCACCCGCATCATTCGCGACCGCCTGCTGCGCGAAGCCGAAACCAACGTCGCGATCCGCGTGACCGAGTCCGAAGACAAGGACGCCTACGAAGTCGCCGGTCGCGGTGAATTGCAGTTGGGCGTGCTGATCGAAACGATGCGTCGCGAAGGCTTCGAGCTCGGCATCAGCCGCCCGCGGGTGCTGTTCCGCGAAGAAGGCGGCAAGCGCATGGAGCCGTATGAAACCGTCGTGATCGACGTGGATGACGAACACTCGGGCACGGTGGTTGAAAAGATGCAGCGTCGCAAGGCCGATCTTACCGAGATGCGCCCTTCGGGCCTCGGCAAGACCCGCATCACCTTCTCCGCCCCGTCACGCGGACTGATCGGCTACCACGGCGAATTCCTGTCCGACACACGCGGTACCGGGATCATGAACCGTCTGTTTGAAAAGTATGACGCCTACAAAGGCCCGATCGAAGGCCGCATCAACGGTGTGCTGATCTCCAACGGTGATGGCGAGGCCAATGCCTACGCGCTCAACATGCTGGAAGAGCGCGGTGAGTTGTTCGTGGGCGCGCAGATGAAGGTCTATCAGGGCATGATCATCGGCGAGAACGCCAAGCCTGACGATCTGGAAGTCAACCCGATGAAGGCCAAGCAGCTTTCCAATGTCCGGTCGAGCGGCAAGGATGAAGCAATCCGCCTCACCCCGCCGCGCCGCATGACGCTGGAACAGTCGATTGCGTACATTGATGATGACGAAATGGTCGAAGTGACGCCTGAATCGATCCGCCTGCGCAAGGCCGAGCTGGACCCGAACGAACGCAAGAAGATGCGCCGCAAGAAGGATAGCTGAGGCGATCTAGGCCGCCACCTGATGCGTGCATGAAAAAAGCCCCCGCGTCGAAATTGACGCGGGGGCTTTTTCGTATCCGGGTTTGTCACCGCCCTTTCGAGCGGTGACGATCACCGATTAGAAGCGCAGGTTCACGGTTGCGCGCAGTGAGTGAAAATCGAACCGGTCGTTCGACAGGCGCATATCTGTGCCGCCGTTATCGATCAGGAACGGGTTGGTTGCAGGCGCGGTGCCCGGACCAACGGCAACGGTGTAATCGTCATCGTTGTAGCTTGAATACAGGTACTCAAGACCCAGCCCAAGATTGCGGGTCAACATCAGCTCGGCGCCGCCGCCGACCTGATAACCAAACTGCCAATCACGCGAATCTTCCGGAGTGAAGGAGTTTGCACCATTGGTGGTGGTGAAGGTGCGATCGATCCGAGCAAAGCCCGCACCGCCGGTGCCATAAAACAGGGTCCGACCATCGCCCGGCGAAATGCCGACACGACCGCGCGCAGTGGCAGTCCAATCAATTTCGCGGCCAAAGGTGTAAGATGCAGGTGTGGTGCTGAAGCCCGTCGTGAACTCTTCGGCACCCTGACGGGCACCTTCAATCAACACACCAGCTACAAAGGGTCCGTCGCCGAGGTGACGGTCATAACCGATGCGCAGCGCATAGCCTTCTGTTTGCGGGTTGCCGCCACAGCGCGCCGAAGCTGCTGAAAGGGCCGGTCCAGGGCAGAAGCCGGGCGCGAACGCATTGGCGCCCGTCACCGTGTTCACGGAATCTCCGAAGGTGCCATCGCCATTCGTATCGAACACGATGGAATCGCTTCCCCGGTCTTCGGGCATTTCAAGACTGATGGCGCCCGAGATATAGGGGCCATTGTAGTAGCGGTCGTCACTCTGCGCGAACGCAGCCGACGAGATCGACAGCGCTACCAAGCCGCTGGTAAAGGTTAACGTCTTTGCGAATGTCATTGAAAACTCCAAATAACTTTGAACTTTGATCACAATTCCTGCTGGAATGTCCGTGCCTAACTAGGCGTGTGGTAACGATGTTCCATCGGCATGTTGCAATGCAACACGGCTCGTCGTGTTTTTAGAAGAACCGAACCGCGAGCCGTGGCAAGGTCCGGCCAAGACGATGCCTGTGCGACAATTCGTGCTGGCGGGTCATGGGCCGTTCAGAAGCGCCCCGTGCCGTGCGCAAGGTAGTAATCGCTGCCGCTTCTTGTTACCCCGCCCTCCATGAATGCCTATACCCTTGCTTCGCTCGCTGCCTACTTCGTGCTCATGATTGCCATCGGGCTGTATGCCTGGCGCAAGTCGACCGAGGACAGCGCCGGATACCTGCTTGCCGGGCGCAACCTTCCGCCTTCGGTCGCCGCGCTGAGTGCGGGCGCATCAGATATGTCGGGCTGGTTGCTGCTGGGGTTGCCGGGCGCGCTTTACACCGCTGGCCTCGTCGAGGCGTGGATCGGCATCGGGCTGTTCGTGGGCGCGCTGGCCAACTGGAACATCGTTGCACCGCGCCTGCGCGAACAGACCGAAAGGCTGGGCAATGCGCTCACCATCCCGCAATTCCTCGCCAACCGCTTTCCAGAACGCGGCACGATGCTGCGGGTCACGTCCGCGATCATCATCGTGGCCTTCTTTACCGTCTACACCGCCGCAGGGCTGGTCGGCGGGGGCAAGTTGTTCGAGACCGCCTTTGCCGGCATCCTCCCGAACACGGGAATGTCCGATTACATGATGGGCATTTTCATTACCGCCGGGATCGTGCTGGCCTACACCATGGTCGGCGGGTTTCTGGCGGTCAGCCTCACCGATTTCGTGCAGGGCCTGATCATGATGGTGGCGCTGATCATCATGCCGATGGTGGTGATCTTCGGCCCCGGCGGATCGGCGGGAGGAAGCCTGGCGCAGGTCCCGGTCGAGGGTTTCCTCAACCTCACCCAGGGGCTGACGGCGATCGGATTTATCAGCGCGGTCACTTGGGGTCTGGGGTATTTCGGCCAGCCCCATATCATCGTGCGCTTCATGGCGATCGACAAGGTGAAGAATGTGGCCCGCGCCGCAGCCTATGGCATGGGCTGGATGGGGATTGCGCTCGTGGGTTCGCTTGGCCTCGGGCTGGCAGGCCGCGCTTATGTTGAGCGCAACGGACTGGTGATTGACGATCCAGAGACGATTTTCATCGTACTGGCGCAATTGCTGTTCCACCCCGCCGTGACGGGCTTTCTTTATGCCGCGCTGTTGGCGGCGATCATGAGCACGATCTCCTCGCAGCTGCTGGTTTCCTCCTCCTCGCTGACAGAGGATTTCTACCGCCTGTTCCTGCGCCGGAACGCGTCCGAGCGTGAGGCGGTGAATGTCAGCCGGGTCGCCGTGGCGCTGGTCGCAGCCGCAGCGATGGTGATTGCCGCTGATCCGCAAAGCGAAGTGCTGGGTCTTGTTTCCAACGCATGGGCGGGCTTTGGCGCTGCCTTCGGCCCGCTGATCTTATTGGCGCTGACCTGGAATGGCGACGAGGGGCGCGGCATGACCGGCGCGGGCGCGGTGGCGGGTCTGGTAACGGGTGCGGGCGTGGTCGCCGCATGGATCGCGCTGGGCTGGAACTCAGCCTTCCTCGGCGGACCCGGCCTTTACGAAATCGTTCCGGGCTTTGCCGCCGCGCTTATTGCGATCGTGGTGGTGAGCGGTCTGACGCGAGGCGACGCACGCCACCTGGGCGACGCAACCGCCTGAGCCTCGCGCTCCTGCTGTGGCGGCCGATCACGTCGTTTTTTGCCATTCGTTTCCGGACTGTTAACCATTCGTAGTCCATAGTCCTTAAGTATGAAGGGACGAGCGACAATTCGTGCAGTGATTATGGCGGCGGCCGCGGTGATGCTGGCGGGCTGCGGTTCGCTGATCCCCGGAAGCGGCGGCGCCGCGCCCGGCGGCGCGAGTCAGGCGGCGCGCGCCCCAGCCCGTCCGGCGGTGCCTGTCATGTCCGCCCCGCAGAGCTACGCGCCGCGTCCTGAGGATGCCCGCTGCCTTGCTGATCTTGGCAACAGCGGCGCACGATTTAACCCATTGCCCGATACCTACGCTGCGCCGGGGTGCAACACGTTGGGCACCGTGCAGTTGACGGCGCTGGCCGGAGACCGCGCACCGCTGGGCCTCAGCAACCTGGGGCCAGTTCAATGCACCGTCGCCAAGACCTTTGGCGATTGGGCGCGCTTTGGCGTTGATCGTGCCGCCCGCGATTTACTTGGCAGCCCGGTTGCGCGGATCGAGACGATGGGTTCCTATTCCTGCCGCAATGTGGCCGGTAGCCAGCGCCGATCAGCCCATGCCCGCGCCGAGGCGATTGATGTATCGGCTTTCGTGCTGGAAAACGGACGCCGTGTGGAGGTTAAGCGCGATTGGAACCGCGGCGACGCCGCCACGCGCGAATTCCTCCGGGTGGTGCACAAAAGCGCCTGCAAGCGGTTTGGCACCGTGCTTGGCCCGGAATACAATGCCGCGCACGAAGATCACTTCCATCTCGAAGGGACAGGGGCGAAGTTTTGCCGGTAACCGCGCAAGGGGGCATGACGAAAAGGTCGCGCCGGCAAAGTGGGGGGCGAAATTAAGAGAATGTGGCGGCCCCGGTCTGCTAAACCCGCAGAGCCGGGACCGCCATAGGAGGACACGCTGAGAGAGACCGGGTTGCGTGGGCTTGCGTCTCGCCGGGGGTAAAGGCGGAGCCGGGCCACTTTCGTTTGGCGCTACGCCCGCAACTTGGGTTCCAGCTTCGCCTCCAATTTTAGTCGGACCGCTTCCGCCGCGTGGCGTGCGCCGAGTTTGGTCATCATGTTGGCGCGGTGAATTTCGACCGTGCGCGGGCTGATATCGAGTTCACGGGCGATGGCCTTGTTGCTGCTGCCTTCAGCCAACCAGTCCAGCACTTCGCGTTCGCGGCCCGATAAAGCTGATATCCGGTCGCGCGCTTCAATCATGCGGCGGCGGGCGGCGCCGAACTGTCCGGCCTCCTTCTCGATCCGCATCAGACAACGGGTAAAGCGTTCTGGGTCAAGCGGCAGCGCCAGATAATCCAACGCGCCGGCCTTGATCGCCTCGACAATTCGGCCGGGCCGCGGCTGAACCTCTACAGCGATCAGCGGCAGCCAGATACCCAGCCGACCGAGCCGTTCCAGGATCATCCCCACACCGCCGTCCTCAGCGGTATCGCGGGCCACGATGATCCCTTCGCGGGGCGGGTGCACCGCAAGCTCGGAGAGATCCCCGTACACCTCGCAATGATGCCCCAGTGCAAAGCCCACTCGGGCCAGTTCTGCACGTTGGCGGCTGCAGGAATCGATGAAGTGGAGGGAGGATTTGCGGGTCATGCCATCGTCTGTGCGCTAACCTATGTAAGGTTACACGCAAGAGCGCCGCCGATCCGGACGATTTACCGTCTCCGCGATAGGCCAAGCGCCTCAAACAATGGAATTATTTTGCTCCGTATCGGAGCCAGATCAGGCAAAGCGCTTAAGTGTCATCGCTGAACCGATAAGACGGCAAAGAATGAAAGGCCGATCGCAGGGCATCCCCCCAACCCGATGAAATCGTGTCAAAATAGGGGTCGTCCGCGGTTATCCGATGTTCGTGTGTGGCGGCAAATTCGTCTTTCCCGATCACCAGCAGATCAAGCGGCAAGCCGACGGACAGGTTAGCTTTCAGAGTCGAGTCGAAACTGACCATCATCAGCTTGACCGCATCTTCGAAGGTCATTTCCCGGTTGTATCCACGCAGCAGGATCGGGCGGCCATACTTGGTTTCACCGATCTGAAAGAAGGGCGTGTCCCAGCTGGCCTCGATGAAATTGCCCTCGGGATAGATCATGAACAGGCGGGGCTGCATCCCCGCGATTTGCCCGGCTACGATCATGGTGGCGGTAAAGCGTCCCTTGCCGCCCTCGCCATTCACCGTCTGCGCGGTTTCGATGGTGGCGCGCAGCAGACGCCCGATCTCGGTCACAACCTGGAACATGGTCGGCCCTTTGAGCAGGGCATTGTCCCGCTCACTCGGCGTCTTGGTGCGTTCGTCAAGTTGGCTGATCACCGCCTGCGTGGTCGCAAGGTTGCCCGCCGTCATGACCGCAATCATCCGTTCGCCCGGCACGTTCCACTGGAACATCTTGCGGAAGGTGGAGATGTTGTCGACGCCCGAATTGGTGCGGGTGTCGCTCATGAGCACAAGGCCCTTTTCCAGCACCATGCCAACGCAATAGGTCATACCATCATCCTGTGTTGCCCCGATCCCGTTAGCGGCGCCCTAGCCCGAAGCGCGCGGTTGCGCAAAGTTTGCGGACAAGCGCGTGGGTCTGCGGCGACAACCGGCCTTAGCTCTGGCTCTGATTTTGGCTCTGGCTCTGGCTTTGTGATTGGCTGGTGGTGGGCTGGGATTCCACCGCAACGCCCACGGTCAGCACTTCATCCGCTGTGCTGCCAAAGCTGATACCGGTTATGGGCGCAGCGTCCCGGTAATCACTGCCCGTTGCCACACGGACATAGCGCGGATCAGGGGAGATGCCGTTCGACACGTCAAAGCCGACCCAGCCCAGTCCTTCGACATGGGCTTCGGCCCACGCATGCGTCGCTTCTTGATGAATGCGATCATCCATCATCAGATAACCGCTGACATAGCGCGCCGGAATACCGTTCACGCGCGCGGCGGCGATGAAGATATGCGCATGATCCTGGCACACGCCAGCGCCTTGGCCGACTGCCTCCTCCGCGGTGGTGCCGGAGTGGGTCTGGCCGGTTTCGTAGATCACGCGTTCGCGGATCATGCTGGACAGCGCGTGCAGGAATTCGAGCGGCGCGGCGCTCGCCTGTTCCGGCACGTCGCGCAGCAAGGCGCGCAGCTTGGCGCCGGGCCGGGTCAGCGGTGTCTGACGCAGAAAGCTCCACAGCGGCAGGTGGCCCGAATGCCGGCCGATCACTCCGGCATTGTCATCTGTCTCAATCACGCCCTCACAGGTCACGGTCACCTCATGCGCGCCCTGCTCAAGCCCGATCAGCGTGACGTGGTTAAAATGCTGATCGTCATATTGAAGTTCAGCGTGCGCGTTATCGAAGGTCATGTTCCATTCGATAATCCGCTGGCCCTGCGTTTCCTTGGGCGTCAGCCGCAGCCGCTGGAGCGCATGGACCACCGGCTGCGTAAACGCATAGTGGGTGGTGTGTTTGATCTTGAGTTTCATCGTGCTCATGCGCGGAACCGGTAATCCTCGGCAATGGCCTGGCTGATGCTGGCGTTGCGGGCGAGAAAATCGATCAGAAACTCGTGCAGACCCTGCTCGAATATCTGATCGACGCTGAGATGGCTGATGCGGGTATCGGAATCGCGCATCAGGGCAACGGCGCCGCCTTCCACGCCGTGCGTAGTCGCCAGCGCGCCAAGACAGGCACGCAGGGCGTTGCGACAAAAGGCAAGGCTGCGCGGGAAGCGATCATCCAGCACCAGAAATTCGACAATGCCACGCGCTTCGATCTGGCCGGCGTTCAGCCAGCTATAGACCCGCGCACCCGCCACCGATCGCAGCACCTGTTCCCATTGTCCGGTATCAAGGCTCGATCCAACGTAGGACAGCGAAGGCAGCAGCAGGAAATACTTCATGTCGAGAATACGCGCGGTCGAATCTGACCGTTCGATGAAGGTGCCTGCACGGCAGAAATGATAGCCCTCGTCACGCAACATCGAACCATCGAAGGCACCGTGGACCTGCGTGCCGGCGCGGCGGATCACGCCCAGCACCTCGCCCACGGCCATCTGCCCGACCGGACGGGCCAGCAGCGTTTCCAGCTTCATCCAGTTTTCGTTGACCGCTTCCCACAGATCGGACGAAATGTTGGTGCGTGCCGTGCGCGCATTGGACCGCACCCCGCCAAACATGGCGCGGACATTGCCGGGATTGGATGGCCCGCGCAGGACGAAGTTCCAGACCTGCATACCGTCATAGCCATCATGCAGGGCTTCGTACGATTTCTGCAAGCCCAGCGTCGCAATGACTGAACGCCATTCCGCCTCCGCCGTCGCCAGATCGCGGGTCAGCGCCATGCGCAGCGCCGCTTCGAGCAGGCGCGCGGTATTCTCGGCCCGCTCAAGGTAGCGGAACATCCAGAACAGGCTGTTGGCAGTGCGTCCCAGCATATCAGTCTTTCAGCACCCAGGTATCCTTGGTGCCGCCGCCTTGCGAGGAATTGACCACCAGCGATCCTTTCTTGAGCGCAACCCGCGTAAGACCGCCGGGCGTGATGTCGATCTTGTCGGGAGACACCAGCACGAACGGCCGCAGATCGAGGTGCCGGGGGCTGAGCCCCTTGGCGGTGTAGATCGGGCAGGTCGACAGCGCGAGCGTGGGCTGCGCGATGTAATTTTCAGGCCGCGCGATCAGCTTTTCGCGGAACGCGGCGATTTCACGCTTGGACGATGTCGGCCCGATCAGCATTCCGTAACCGCCCGATCCGTGGACTTCCTTGACCACCAGTTTGGCAAGGTTATCGAGCACGTAGGCAAGGCTGTCCTTGTCCGCGCAGCGCCAGGTCTGGACATTGGGCAGCAGTGGCTTTTCGCCGGTGTAGAACTCCACGATATCGGGCATGAAGCTGTAGATCGCCTTGTCGTCCGCAACCCCGGTTCCCGGCGCATTGGCGATGGTGATGCCGCCCGAACGGTACACGTCCATGATCCCCGGCACGCCCAGCGCACTATCGGGATTGAAGGTGAGCGGATCGAGATAATCGTCATCGACCCGGCGATACAGCACGTCGATCGGCTTGTAGCCACGCGTGGTGCGCATCTGCACGCGCCCTTCAACCACGCGCAGATCGCTGCCTTCAACGAGTTCCGCCCCCATCTGATCGGCCAGAAAGGCGTGTTCAAAATAGGCCGAATTGAAGATGCCAGGGGTGAGCACCGCAACGGTTGGCTTCCCGCCTGAAAAGGCCGGAGGCACGCAGGCCGCAAGGCTGCGGGCAAGCCTACGCGGATAATCGGAGACGCTTTCCACCGCCACCCGGCTGAACAGATCGGGGAACATCCCCATCATCGTTTCGCGGTTTTCCAGCATGTAGGAGACGCCCGATGGCGTGCGCGCATTGTCTTCCAGCACGAAGAATTCATCCGGCCCGGTGCGCACCAGATCGATCCCGACAATGTGGGTGTAAATCCCGCCCGGCGGCGTGAAGCCGACCATGTTGGCAAGCCATGCATCATTGTTGCGCAGCAGGCGTTGAGGCAGGCGCCCGGCCCGCACAATCTCCTGACGGTGATAGAGATCGTACAAAAACGAATTGAGCGCCCGCACCCGCTGTTCAATCCCGCGCGAAACCCGGCGCCATTCCGATGCCGTAATGATCCGTGGGACCATATCGAAGGGGATCAGACGTTCTTCGGCCTGATCCTCGCCATAGACGTTGAAAGTGATGCCCGTGCGGCGAAACGTATCGTCCGCCTCGCGATTTTTGCGGCGCATGAGTTCGTGCGGCTGTTCGGCGTACCAGCGGCAATATTCGGCATAGGCCGGCCGGGTACGGCCTTCGCCATCGAACATTTCGTCAAAATTGCTGCCTTGCGCCTGCATCGACCCCCACTTGCGTTTATGTGCAATGCAGCAATGTAACCCGCCTTTCGCAAAAGGAAAGCTGTTGCATCAGATTAGCGAAGATCGTTTCAAAACGATCAGATTTGGGTGGCTTCAAGTTCCCCGAGCAAGGTTGCGACCACTTGGGGATCATAGGTGAAACCCATGTGCGTGCAGCGCAGCGCAATCGCCCGGTCGCGTTCGCCCGCCCGTCCGGCAGCGCAGCGCGGCGCGATCACGCCATCATTGGCGCTCCACAAGGCGACCGTTTCCACCGGCGGCTTGACCGATAGATCAGCAGCAACCGGCGGCGCATCAACCGAATGGCCGGTGATGAATTGATAAGCCCGCCACACATTATTGGCGCGCGGGCTGCCCGAAAAAGGCGAACCCATGGTGATGACCTTGGCCACCGCCTGCGGCTGACGCTTGGCCATTTCGCGCGCGTACAACCCACCAAGGCTCCAGCCGATGAGGACGACCTCGCGCCCATGAAGGGCATGAAGCTTCAGCAATCGCGCTTCGATCTGGTCGAACCGCTCAGGATCGGGGCCCCAGTTGCGCCCCTGCCCCCAACGCTTGACGATGTGACCCGCCGCTTCAAGCTGGCGGGCCAGATAGCGCATCCGCATCGGATTGGCGCCGAAGCCCGGCAGGATCATGGCCACTTGCGGGTTGGCGGTTGGCGCGATGGCGAGCTTGCGCCTTGTCCGGCGCAAGGGTTCGATCAGCGCATCGGCTTCGCCCAGGAACCGTAGCAACCGCGGCTTGCCCACCTGATGTTCGTCAGGGCATTCCTCGCGGGCCAGGGCGACCCGCCGGGCCAGCGCGGATGCCGCATAGGCTTGCTGCGCCTGCGCACCGGCCGCCAGCAAGGGGCCGGGCCAGCGCGGAAAATCAGGAACAAAGCGGAGCGGTGACATATGCGAGCTTAAGCGATCCCACCGATGAATGTTCCCTGAAATGTAACAATCGGATCAACCCTGGTGTGCGCTCTATTTCGTGGGGCATTCCCCGATGCGTTCATGCTTGCCAGTAAAGTTCAGCGTTGCCTCACCCACGCCATCGAAATTCATTTTGCTTTGCGCGGTGAATTCGGTGCTGGTCGCGGTGGCGGCGCCGGTCATGGTCATGCGTGCTTCGCCGTCGGGCGTTTTGCACACCATCACCGCGTCCATTTTGCCGCCCGCCAAGTTGAAGCTGTCGTAGCTGCATTCGCCATTCTGGCCCTGCTTCATCAGCTCTTCAAAGCCCTTGTCGACCTCTTCCTGCGTCAGACAATCTTCGGTGGTGATCGTCTGGCCCGCGCCGTGGCCTTCCATTTCCGGCGGCATTCCGGGCACGTCGATCCCGGTCATCACCACCGTTGATTTGTAGAGGCCGGGCTGCGGCTTGACCCCGGCGGCTTCAACCTTGGCAGCCACTTCCGTGTTGCTGATTTCGCCATTTCCATCGGCATCGGTTTCGCCGCCCGAACATCCTGCAAGCAAAGCGGCGCCAGCGGCGGCGATGATGGTGATGCGCTTCATTGACGTGTCTCCCTGCGGCGGGCCTGCCCCGTTTGCATCAACAGTAACGCAAACACCGCCCGAATGGACCCACAGAAATCGTCCGGCCCTTCACAATCGCTCTGCCAAACCGCATATGCAAGGCATGGCCGAACTCGTAATCCGCCGCGGACTGGATGAGCCCCAAACAGGGGCCGACTTCACCCCGCACCGTCCCAACCGGCCCGACAAGTCGATGGGCGGCATCCCGTTCAAGCTGGTGTCGGAATATGAACCAGCCGGCGACCAGCCAACCGCCATTGCCGAACTGACTGAAAGCGCGCTTGACGGTGAAAAGACGCAAGTGCTGCTCGGCGTTACCGGTTCGGGCAAGACCTTCACCATGGCCAAGGTGATCGAGACGCTGCAACGCCCCGCCCTGATCCTTGCCCCCAACAAGATCCTGGCCGCCCAGCTTTACGGCGAATTCAAGAGCTTCTTTCCCGAAAACGCGGTCGAATATTTCGTCAGCTATTACGACTATTACCAGCCCGAAGCCTACGTGCCGCGCTCCGATACCTACATCGAAAAGGAATCGAGCGTAAACGAGGCGATCGACCGAATGCGCCACTCGGCGACCCGATCCTTGCTTGAACGCGATGACGTGATCATCGTCGCTTCGGTTTCCTGCATCTACGGGATCGGCTCGGTCGAAACCTATTCGGCCATGATTTTCGACATCAAGGTGGGCGAAAGCGTCGACCAACGCGAATTGATCCGCAAGCTGGTGGCGCTGCAATACAAGCGCAACGATGCTGCCTTCACCCGCGGCACCTTTCGCGTGCGCGGCGATAGCTTGGAAATCTTCCCCTCGCACTATGAAGACATGGCCTGGCGCATCAGCTTCTTTGGTGACGAAATCGAAGGCATTGCCGAATTCGATCCGCTCACCGGCACAAAAGGCGCCGCGCTGGAAAAGGTGCGGGTCTACGCCAATTCGCACTACGTCACGCCGGGGCCGACGATGAAACAGGCGGCCGCCGCGATCAAGTTTGAGTTGGAGGAGCGGCTGAAGGAACTCGAGATCGAAGGCAAGCTGCTGGAACGCCAGCGGCTGGAACAGCGCACGCATTTCGATCTGGAAATGATCGCGGCGACGGGAAGCTGCAACGGGATCGAGAATTACTCGCGGTTTCTCACGGGGCGGCTCCCCGGCGAACCCCCGCCGACGCTGTTCGAATATCTGCCCGAAAACGCGCTGCTGTTCGTTGATGAAAGCCACCAGACCGTGCCCCAGATCGGCGCGATGGCGAAGGGGGACCACCGCCGCAAGCTGACGCTCGCCGAATACGGCTTCCGCCTGCCATCGTGCATCGACAACCGCCCCTTACGGTTCAACGAATGGGACGCGATGCGCCCGCAGACCTTTGCGGTATCGGCCACGCCGGGAAGCTGGGAAATGGAGCAGACCGGCGGCGTCTTTGCCGAACAGGTGATCCGCCCCACCGGGCTGATCGACCCGCCGGTGGAGATCCGTCCGGTGGAGGATCAGGTGCAGGATTGCATTCAGGAATGCCTCGCCACCGCCAAGAACGGCTACCGCACGCTGGTGACAACGCTGACCAAGCGGATGGCCGAAGACCTCACCGAATTCATGCACGAGGCCGGCGTGCGGGTGCGGTACATGCACTCGGACGTCGAGACGCTCGAACGCATCGAACTGATCCGCGATCTGCGGCTCGGCGTGTATGACGTGCTGATCGGGATCAACCTGCTGCGCGAAGGGCTCGACATTCCCGAATGCGGGCTGGTCGCCATTCTTGATGCCGACAAGGAAGGCTTTCTGCGCAGCGAAACCTCGCTGATCCAGACCATCGGCCGCGCCGCACGCAATGTCGATGGCCGGGTGATCCTTTATGCCGATCGCGTGACCGGCAGCATGGAACGCGCGCTGGCAGAGACCGACCGGCGCCGCTCACGCCAGGAAGCCTTCAATGCCGAACACGGCATCACACCCCAGACCATCAAGCGTAACATCCACGACATCGTCGCGCACTCCGCCGCGCAGGATAGCGTGCTGGTGGATACCGGCGATCCGGAACGCAACAATCTGGTGGGCCACAACCTGCGTGGTTACATCGAAGACCTCGAAAAGCGGATGCGCAACGCTGCCGCCAATCTCGAATTCGAGGAAGCTGGCCGCCTGCGCGACGAAATCCGGCGACTGGAGGCGGATGAACTGGGGATACCCGACAGCGAGAAGCGCGCACCGATTGTGGGACGCAGCAACGAGGGAAAGCCGGGCACGCGCAAGACGCGCTACGGCAAGGTCCGGGCTAAACGAATGGGCGGGAAGCCTTAGTACGTTGATTTAATCCGGTGCGACGTTCTCGGAGTGAACGCGGTCTCACTCCGGATCGACACAGCCACCGAACGCGGTCTTCCTACTCCCGAACCGCGTTATCGTCCGGCGATCTAGGCCTGATCGGTCGCGGGCTTGAACCGCGCCCACAATCCTGTCACTTGGCGCCGCCATGAAGATCACAACCCTTGCCGCGCTGACCGGGCTGGCGGCGGCGGGCCTGTTGAGCGGGTGCAAGCCCCCGCCGACCGATGCTGCCGTCGCACGCGTTTCGCTGGTCGCGCCTGCCGCAGGCCCCTCCGAACCGCTGCCGTCGCCCGATACGACCCTTGCGGTCTGGTCACAAACCCGCAAGCCGCTGCGTCTGGTCTATGGCGTGCCGGGCCAACCGGTGCTGCTGGCGCTGGAATGTCTCGAAGCCGGTCAGCCCGAAGCGCGTCTCAGGATCACACGCCACGCGCCAGCCGATGAAGGCGCAGCGGCGCTGCTGGCCTTGATCGGCAATGGCTGGATCGGTCGCTTTCCGGTTGACGCCACCACTGTTGATGGCCGGATGCTATGGCAGGGCGAGATGCCCGCAAAAACCCGCGAATGGAACGCGCTGAAGCCCGAGCGCGAAGCGACCGTTACGGTTCCGGGCGCAGGACTGGTCAGGCTGAACGCCAGCCCGCTGCCGATGACGCTGGTCGACGCCTGCCGCAATGACGCGCGTGAAAAAGCACCGACAGCGCGGGATCTGTTCGCGCCGCCCGCCGCCGCCCAATCACCGGTCTTGTGACGCCGCACGTTCCAGAAGATCCGGTGTAAGCACCTGCGGCAATTGCTGCGGGGCTGCGGCGCCTGGAGCATACCACAGATACAGCGGCACGCCCGCTGCGCCCTGCTGGGTAAGGAAGGCAGTGATGTCCGGATCGCGCACGGTCCAATCGCCCACAATCGTTACCACACCCGCGTCGGCAAAGGCTTCGCGCACGCTCTCACGCTCGATTGCTGCGGCTTCGTTGACCTTGCAGGTGACGCACCAATCGGCGGTAAACCACACAAACACCGGCTTGCCCGAAGCACGCGCTGCGGCCAGCGCATCGCGGCTGAAGGCCTGGGGATTGTGAATGCTGGCCTTGGGTGCGCCGCTTGGGCTCTCATAGACCGAAGGCAAGGCGATCGCTGCAAAGGCCACGAAGGGCGCAGCGACGAGGCCGAAGGCGGGCCAGGCCATCTTGCCGCCGCGTTGCAGCTTGCCAACGGCGAACAGACCCAGCAGCACGCCTGCCACCAGCACCAGCGCAATCAGGCCGAAGGGTCGCCCGCCAAGCTGGACCGTCAACCACAACAGCGCAAGACCGGTCAGCCCCATCGGGATCGCCATGATCCGCCGGAACCGCTCCATCCACGCGCCGGGTCTGGGCAGCATCCGCCGCAAGGGCGGCACGAAGCCGAGCAACAGGAACGGCAGCGCCAACCCCAGTCCCAGCAGCGCGAACAGCAACAACGCCTGCGGGATCGGCAGCAACAACGCCGCGCCCAGCGCCGCCGCCATGAATGGCCCGGTGCAGGGCGTGGCCACAAAAGCGGCAAGCAGCCCGGTGGCAAAGGCTCCCGTGCGCTCGCCCCCCATGCTGACCGAAATCGCCGGCAGTTCAAAAAGCCCTGCGAAGTTCGCGGTGATTGCGGCGGCCAGCACCAGCAGCGTCACGACAACGCCCGGCTCCTGCAACTGGAACGCCCAGCCCACCTGCTCGCCTGCCGCCCGCAACCCCAGCAGCAGCGCACCCAGCGCCATACAGGCCAGCACCACGCCTGCGGTATAGGCCAGCCCCTCGGCCTGCGCGCGCGCTTCGCTTTCGCCTGCACGGGCCAGTGCGATCGCCTTGAGGCTGAGGATCGGAAAGACGCAAGGCATGATGTTGAGCAAAAGCCCGCCCGCCAGCGCGCCGAGGATCAGAGTCCACAGCGGCGGGATCGCTGCGCCTTGCGGGCTGGCAACCAGTTCTCCGCCGGTGGGGACATCGCCGGGCGCCGCGGCAAAGCGCACGCCCACACCGTCCCCGAAAGCAAGGATGCCGCCCAGCGCATCGGCTTTGGCTTGGCCGTATTCGTCGAGCGGGATTTCGGCCACCAGCACATCACCCGCCCGTCGAAAGGTCTGGGCGGCGGCGTAGGCGACGAGACGGTCGTTGGCGACGAACACGTGCGGATCGGTCAAGCCAGCGCTGGCGGGCAGCGGAATGGCGACGCGCAAAGTCTGGCCCACAATTGCAAAGCTGGCTTTTGCGTCCAGCAGCGGCGCGACTTCGGCGCGCCAACGCGTGAAATCACCGCCTGCGCGAGCGGTCAGAAGCTTGTCCTGCGGCACGCAGATTTCATCGGTGCAGGCCAGATATTCGACATGGCCGGTGATGCGCGGCGCCGCTACCACGTCCGCGCCCGCAGGCACCATGACCGGCACCAGCACCACATAGCGGCCTTCGTAGATGTGGTTCATCAGGCCGCTGATCGTAAGCCGCCGGGGCACCGGATAAATCGGCGCGCCCATCTGCCAGCCCTCCGGCAGATCGAGGAACAATCGCATCCCCTGCCCTGCGTCACCGGGGTTTGACCAGTACCCGTGCCATTCGGAGGTTTTGGGGGTAAAGCGCAGCGCGAGCATCCATTCGCCGCCCGCCTGCGGCGTGCCATCGGCAATCAGCTCCACCGCGATGTTGCCATCGCCGTAACGCGCCTCTGTGGGCACGACTTCCTCGTACGCCGCAGACGGAACAGCCAGCAGGAGACTTGCGATCAGCGCAAGCACCCATGCAGCGAATTGTCGGATCGGATGCGGGAAGATTGTTGCGTAGGGCACCGGCTACCCTCTAGGCTTCACACCTAAATTTCGCAATCGGAGCGCGAGACGTGACAGCAACAACAGACAACCCGCGCGACCTGCTGATCCTGGGCGGCGGCCTCGTCGGCATGACGCTGGCATTGGCAGCGGCGAAGAAGGGGATGTCGAGCCATGTGATCGACCGTGCCGACCCGGCTGAACTCACCGCCGAGGGCTTCGATGACCGCGCCACAGCGATCTCGACGGCAAGCTGGCATCTGTTCGAAAATATCGGGATTGCCGCAGGTCTCGACCAATTCGCCTGCGACATCGCCAGCATTGCCGTGACCGATCAGAACAAGCCGGGCCGGCTCGATTTCCAGCCCGGCGCTGACGGCGGCACGCTGGGACGGATGTTTCCCAATCGCCGCTTACGGCTCGCGCTGTTCGAAGCTGCGGCCAAGGAACCGCTGATCAATTGGGTGGCCAAGGCCGATGTGATTGAGCGGCAGCGCAGCCAGCTGGGCGTTGCGGCGCTGCTGGCCGACGGGCAGAAGCTCAGAGGCCGGTTGATGATCGCTGCCGAGGGCCGGCAATCGCCCACCCGCGACGCTGCGGGCATTGCGATCGCCAAGTGGGATTACAAGCATCGCGCAATCATCGCCGGGCTGACCCACGAAAAGCCGCACGGCCATGTCGCATGGGAAATCTTCTACCCCGCCGGGCCGTTCGCGCTGCTGCCGTTGAACGACGATGCCGATGGCACGCATCGCTCCTCGCTGGTGTGGACCGTCTCGGAAGCCGACGGCGCGGGCGTGATGAAGCTGGGCGACCGGGCGTTTCTGGCCGAGGTGGAAAAGCGCATGGGCGGCGTTCTGGGCAAGGTAAAGACTGTGGGCCACCGGTCAAGCTGGCCGCTGGGCTTTCACCACACCGCCAAGATCACAGGCGAACGCCTCGCTCTGATCGGCGATAGCGCCCACGGCATCCACCCCATCGCCGGACAGGGCCTGAACCTGGGTCTGCGCGATGTGGGCGCGCTGGTCGAAGTGCTGGCCGATGGCGCACGGCTTGGTCTTGATCCGGGCGATCCGGAATTGTTGAAGCGTTACGAAACCTGGCGCGGGCTCGATAGCTTCATGGTCGCGCTCGCCACCGATGGTCTGACGCGCCTGTTCGGCGTTCCCGGAAAGACCGCCTCGGCGGTGCGCCGGCTGGGCATGGCCGCCGTGCAGCGCACGCCGATGCTCAAGGATTTTTTCATGGACGAAGCCCGCGGCGTATCGGGCGATCTGCCGGAAATCCTCAGGGCCTGATCAGCGGGCTCGATTGCCGGACCGGATTGCCTGCGCCATCGCGAAGGCCGCGCTGGTCAAGCACGGCGGCGGTTTCGACCACCTCCATCGCTTCCATCACCTTGCGATAGCGTTCAGCATCGGCGATCCATGCATCGGCCTTGGCCGCGCCGGGCATGCCCTTCACCTCGTCAATCGCGGCACGATACCGGCCCTGCTCCAGCGCCCATCGTGCGCGTTCAAGGCGGCGTTGCGGCTGCGGTGAGGGCGTGCTTTCGCGGCGGAACACGAACAGCTGACCCAGTTCACGCTGGAACGCTGACCATGAGGGCCCTTCGCTGCTGATGCGCAATTGCGGGCCGAGGCCTTCAAGTCGCGCCACCAGGCCATCAAGCCGGACCGGGTTGCGGGAAAACTCGATGATCGTGCTGACTGCATTGGGCCACTGGTCTCCGAACCGCAGGCGGAGCTGGTCCGAAAGGTAGCCTAGCTCCGCCCCGCGTTCGACAGCGCGGCGGGTGGCAAAGGCGATCAGCAGGCTTTCAGCGCGTGCAGCATTGCCGGCGGCGGCCTGTGCTTGCAGGTCGAGCTGGGTCAAGCGTTGTTCGGCGGCGGCGAGCCGCTGATCGATACCGCCTTGCTGTTCGGCCACACGTTCCGCCGCCTGCTCCGCCTTTATCGCCGCCGCCAAGGGTGTCGGCTCGGCGGTGAGCGGCGGCGCAGGCAAGGCGTCCGGTTCGGCGCCTGCTTCGGCCACCACGTCCGATGGCGCGGCTCCGTTACGGCCGGGCTGCAGGTTATACCACATCACCCAGCCCACCAGCGCGCCGCCTGCAAGAAAGGCGACCAGCGCGGCCAGCATCAGCGCCCGGCCCGAGGTAGGCTTGGGGCGGGCATTATAAGGCGATGGTCCGGGTTGTGCTGCCATCGGTGTCCGTTCTTCTCGACCTTGCATCTGCGTCGTCCGGCCTTGCGCTTACAGCAGCCGGTCCGTTGAGCCGCAGATGGAGCGCGGGTGGTGGCACAAGTCAAATGCCAATTGCAACAACGTCGCCTCGTCCGGCCGGGCGGCGCAGTGAACCGCGCCCCAGCCCGCCCCCGCAGCAGCGGCGATACGCGGTCCGAGCGCGGCGAGCGCGATGCCCGCGCGCGCGATGCCCAGCCGATCACATTCTTGCGCAAAATGCTGCGCGGTGGCGGCGGAATGAAGCAGCACCAGCGCCGCGCCTTCGGCCAATCGGTCGGCCACGGGATCAAGCGGCAAAGGCACACTGCGATAGGCGATCACTTCGGCAAAGGTCACACCCGCCGGGGGCGTAAGTGGGATATGCTTTTCGCCTGCAATCCGCAGCAGGTGCGCCGGGGCAGGAATCGCATCGAGCACGCCTTGCAGCCCGCCGCTCCCCGTCATCGCCACCGCAAAGCCAGCATCGCGCGCGGCAATCGCTGTCGCCGCGCCCACGGCATAGACCGGTTTTGCCGTCAGACGCGCAAGGTTCAGCCCGCCGTGCAGGATGGCATTGGCGCTACCGATCAGCAATCCGTCAAAATCATCAGGATCAGGGCAATCCCACGCGACAGCGCGGATTTCGGACAGCGCCAGCCCGGTGATCGCAAAGCCCATGTCGCGGGCCTTGCCAAGCGTCGCGGCAAGGCCCGGCTCCGGGCGCAGCGCAATCAGATGAAAAGTCATTTTTGCGTGCGAAAATGCGGCGCGATCCCCGGTGTGGTACGAGCGAGCAGATCGGCGGCCAGCGCCTCAACCGGCGCATGATCGCCCGGCGAAAAGCGCGTGCTGCCCTCGATCCGTTCGGTCCCGTCCGGGCTGAACAAGGCGGCGCGCATGGTCAGTTCGCCCTCAGCCAGAACGCACAGCACCGCGATGGGCGAATGGCAGGTGCCGCCCAGTTCGGCGAGCAATGCCCGCTCTGCTTCCAGCTCTGCGCGGGTGGGCGCGTGGTCGATGGCGGCCAGCAGCGCGGTTGTTTGCGCATCATCGGCGCGGCATTCGATCGCGATCACGCCTTGCGCTGCGGCAGGGATCCACGCGTCTTCGCCCAGCGGCACGCCAGCCGCGCTCTGGCCAAGTCGTTCCAGACCCGCTGCGGCAAGGAAGGTCACATCCGCTTCCCCCGCCTGCAATTTGCCCAGCCGCGTGGCGACATTGCCGCGAAACATCACGACCTTGCAATCGGGCCGCAAGTTCAGCAGCTGTGCTGCCCGGCGCGGTGCGCTGGTGCCGACCACCGCGCCTTGCGGGATCGCGGCAATACTCGCGGCGCCGACCAGACTGTCACGTCGGTCCGCGCGCGGCAGAAATGCTGGGAAATGGAACGCATCGGGACGGATTGTCTCAACATCCTTGGCCGAGTGTACCGACAGGTCGATGCGGCCTTCGCCCAGCCACTGATCCAACTCCTTGGTCCACAGCGCCTTGCCGCCGATTTCGGACAGCGGACGATCCAGCACCTTGTCACCGCTCGCCAGCACGGGCACGAGTTCGACCGCGTCCTCGCTCCAGCCGTGGGCGGCACACAGGCGCGCGCGGGTTTCGACGGCCTGCGCCATGGCAAGCGGGGAATTGCGAGTGCCCAGGCGTAAACGCGGGGACTTTGATGGGTCTTGGGTCATAGCTGTGCTTGCCCTAGCTTCCATAGCGACTAGATGGAAGTCGGATGGGATGGCAAACGCACACCTCTGATGCCGCGCTGGCCCCGGGTCCGCTGGTCCTGGGGATCGAATCGAGCTGTGATGAAACCGCCGTGGCGCTGGTGCGCGGCGACGGGACGGTCGTGGCACAGGCGATCGCCAGCCAAGAGGCCGAACACGCGCCCTATGGCGGAGTCGTGCCGGAAATCGCCGCCCGCGCCCATGCCGAACGGCTTGCGCCGATGATTGCCAAGGTAATGGGTGATGCCGGGGTGTCGCTGGACGATTGCGACGCGATTGCCGCAACCGCTGGGCCGGGGCTGATCGGCGGTGTCATGGTGGGACTGGTCAGTGCCAAGGCGTTGGCGATGGCGTCAGGCAAGCCGCTGCTGGCAATCAACCATCTTGAAGGCCACGCGCTCTCCCCGCGGCTGGCCGACCCAACATTGGCTTTTCCCTATCTGTTGCTGCTGGTGTCGGGCGGGCATTGTCAGATTCTCGCTGTGGAAGGTGTTGGCAGGTATCGCCGCCTCGCCACCACCATCGACGATGCGCTGGGCGAAGCGTTCGACAAGACGGCAAAGATTCTGGGTCTGGGCTATCCCGGCGGGCCTGCGGTGGAACGGCTGGCCCTGCAGGGCAACGCCAAGGCTGTCCCCCTGCCCCGCCCGCTCAAGGGTTCGCCAGAGCCGCATTTTTCCTTCGCTGGGCTGAAAAGCGCGGTGATGCGCGCTGCGGGCAGCGGCGCGCACGCGCCTGAAGATATTGCGGCCAGTTTCCAGCAAGCAGCGGTCGATTGCCTGATCGACCGGCTGGAACAGGCGTTGGAGCGCGCTGGCCCCTTCCCTGCGCTGGTGGTGGCAGGCGGAGTCGCAGCCAACGCAAATGTGCGCGCGGCGCTCGAAACCCTCGCCGCCGAGCACGCCATGATATTCACCGCGCCGCCCATGGCCTTGTGCACCGATAACGCCGCGATGATCGCCTGGGCCGGCTGCGAACGGCTGGCGGCAGAAGGCTGGCAGCGCGGCGCAGGTTTCGCGGGCGATCCGCTCGATTTTCTCGCGCGCCCCCGCTGGCCGCTCGATCCGGCGGCAGACACCGTGCGCGGGGCAGGGGTCAAAGCATGAGTGGCCTGGAAACCATCGGCGTCATTGGCGCAGGGGCATGGGGCACGGCGCTTGCGCAGATGCTCGCCAGCGACGGGCGCGATGTGCTGATCTGGGCTTACGAGCCCGAGGTTGTGGCCGCGATCAACACCGATCATCGCAATCCGCTGTATCTGCCGTCCGCGACACTTGCCCCCACCATCCGCGCCACCGGCGATCTGGCGGAGTTTGCCGCACTGGGCATCGCGCTGGTCGTCACGCCGGCACAAGTGCTGGGCCGGGTGCTGGAGGGGCTTGCCACGTGCCCTCGCGATCTGGTGCTGTGCTCCAAGGGGATCGAAGCGGGCACCGGGCGCATGATGTTCGATGTCGCCAGCCAGGCCGCGCCGCAAAGCGCCATTGCCGTGTTGTCGGGGCCGACGTTTGCGCATGAAGTCGCTGCCGGGTTGCCCACCGCCGTGACGCTCGCTTGCGGCGGCGGCACTGATCAGTGGGATCGGATCGCGCCCGCCATCGCCCGTCCGACCTTCCGGCCCTATTATTCGGACGATGTGATCGGGGCGGAGATTGGCGGCGCGGTGAAGAACGTGCTCGCGATTGCCTGCGGCGTGGTTGACGGGCTTGGCCTAGGCCAGAACGCGCGGGCGGCATTGATCGCACGCGGATTTTCCGAAATGCTGCGCTTTGGCGAAAGCCTGGGGGCGCGCGCTGAGACGCTGAGCGGATTGTGCGGACTGGGCGACCTGGTGCTGACCTGCTCCAGCACCGCCAGCCGCAATTTTTCGCTGGGCAAGGCGCTTGGTGAAGGCGCGGACCCCGCCGAACTGATGGCTGACCGCCGCACCGTGGCCGAGGGCGCGCACACCGCGCCGGTTCTGGCCGCGCTTGCCGTGACGCGCGGCGTGCGAATGCCGATTGTCGCGGCGGTCGATGCGATCCTTCAGGGCGAGGATGCCCGCAAGGTCGTCGCCAGCTTGCTGGCCCGGCCGCTCAAGGCCGAACGGGACCGCTCTGCGTGACCGCTACGACGGATGACGATCTGGCCGCGCTCGCCAAGGGCGGGCGGACCAACACGATGGGCTTTGTCTTTCGTCTGGTCGCGCGCATCCCCTTTCTGGTCATCGCCACGCGTCTT
This sequence comes from Erythrobacter sp. 'gip.4 top 5', assembly GCF_056495765.1. Taxonomy (NCBI): domain Bacteria; kingdom Pseudomonadati; phylum Pseudomonadota; class Alphaproteobacteria; order Sphingomonadales; family Erythrobacteraceae; genus Erythrobacter; species Erythrobacter sp. 'gip.4 top 5'. Next base: position 2,721,972 of record NZ_CP200270.1, read on the forward strand.
TATGGCGCGGAGGCGCTGGGCCGCTTTGCATCGGCGCTGGTGCTGATCGAAATCGTTGCGCTGGTCTGTTCGCTCGGGGAAAAACGCGGCCTCGCGCAGCGCCTGTCCGAAGGCGCGGGCGACAATCGTGACGGCGAAAGAAACCTCGTTTATGACGGCATCCTGCTGGCGCTGGCCTATTCGGGGGTCGCGGCACTGGTGCTGCTGGCCTTTCCCGAGCCGATGTTTCCCAATGGCACCAACAGTCCGCTCGACATCTGGCTAGTTGCCGCCATCCCTGCCTTCGCTGTCACTGAAATCCTGCTCGCAGCGCAAGCCTACCGCTTCGATATCGCCACAATGGTGCGCGCGCGCGCCGTGGTGGAGCCGTGGACGATCTCTATCGGGGCAGGTGTCTTTTTCTTCATCCCGGCCACCCGCGATGCGGGCCTGGCGCTGGCCTTCATTGCCTCGATCTACGCCGGGCTGTTCACCGCGTTGTGGTCATTCCTTCGCACCTTCGGCCTGCCCAGCGGCTGGCGCCCCGCCCCGCGCGCGCTGATCGCCATGGCCAGCCGCGCCTTCCCGCTGGTAGGCGCGGATGCGATCGAACGCGGGACACGGTTGCTCGACATTTTCATGCTCGGCCTGTTCGCCCCGCCACAGGCGGTGGGCATTTATTACGCCGCGCAGCAGATCGCATCGCTGCCGCAAAAGCTCAAAACCAGTTTCGAGCCGATCCTCTCCCCCGTCATCACCAAGAACCTGCGGACCGGCAACATGGGTGCGATCGCCGCCCAAGTGCGACAGGTGGGGTTCTGGATCATTGCGGTGCAGCTTGGCATCGCGCTGGCGCTGGGCGTGCCGGGCGAGGCGGTGATGGGCCTATGGGGGCCGGACTATGTCGCTGGGACAGCCGCGCTCGCCTTTTTGCTGGCGGCAGAGGTCGCCGCATCCATGGCGGTCGTTTCGGAAAGCGTGCTGGTTTACATCGCAAGGAAGCGCAATCTGGCGATCTCGGTCGGAGTGATCGCGTTGCAAGCCGCGCTGACCATTGCGTTGATCGAAGCGGCGGACCGATATGGCCTCGGCAAGGGCTACGAAGCGGCAAGCGCCGCGGGTGCACTGCTGGTCGCGCTGGCGGTATCATCACTGATCAAGGCACTTTTGCTGAAACACCTTCTGAAAGCGTCGGTATCCAATTGGCGCTGGGCGCTGGTTTACGCCGCCGCGCCCGCCGTGCTGGTCGGCTATGCCTTTACATGGCTGCCAGAGTGGACGGAACTGGTGTTCGGTATCCCCGCGATCCTTGCCACCTATGCGCTGATCATCTGGCGGCGCGGCTTCGATGATGGCGACAAGGTGTTGTTTCGCAAACAGGTCGCACCCGCGCCAGTGCCCTAGCCTGGCCCGAACACGGCTGCGGGCTTGGGCAAAGACCAACGAGGCTGCTAGAGCGCAGCGCCTATCGCCATGATTCGCCACGGAGCAAACCCCCGCCATGTCGCCTGAATTTATGACCTATCTGCCGCTGATCATCATTGGTCTGGTCGTGCTGGTGCTGGCCGTCTGGCTGTTCGCACGCATGGGTCGCAAGGCGCGCGTGATCACGGATGACAGCACCACGCCGCTTGCCCGCGATGTGCTGGAGGACGGCGCGGCCCGGGCTGCGCGCAATCAGGCTTTGATTGATGCGCCGCGGGCAGTGGAAATCATTCAGGGCGAAATCTCGGCGGCCGCCAACACGCAGGCGGTCGCCGCCTCGCCGCTCGGCACCGATGCGGAAGCCGGGCCAGACATGTCCGCCACGCCGCCCACGCCCGTCACCGGCGCGCCCGATGAACTCACCCGCATCAAAGGCCTTGGCCCCAAGCTTTCCGCGCTGCTTGGCGAATTCGGTATCACCACCTTTGCCCAGATCGCCGCATGGGAGCCTGCCGAGATCGAACGGCTCGATGCCAAACTTGGCCGCTTTTCCGGACGCATCACCCGCGATCAATGGGTCGAACAAGCCAAACTGCTCGCCGCCGGCAATGAAACCGCATTTGTTGCACAGTTCGGCCGAAATGGACAATAAACCGCAAAGCTGAAAGCGATGCTGTGATATATCTGCGCTCTTCGATGAAAAATGAGCGGGAGAGCGTCGATGGTTTTGCGCATTTTGGTGGCCGAGAACGACGTCATTGCTGCCTTTGACCTTTGCGACACCTTCGAGGAAGCCGGTTACGAAGTTGAAGGACCGCATTCCGGCATATCTTTCGCGATGCTCGCCTGCCAGAAGACAAAACCGGACCTGGCTATCCTCAATGTCGAACTGACCGATGGGCCATCCTACGAATTCGCTCAGAAACTCATCGACGAAAACGTGCCGGTGATTCTCCATTCCGAACGCCACGCCGCGCGCCACGCCGTGCGCCACGTCGCAGCGCGCTTTCCGCGTGCGATCAGCTTGGCCAAGCCCTGCCCGCCCGCGATGCTGCTCGATACAGTCAGCCGGGTGCTGGCCCCGGCCTGACCGGCCTTGCCGTCCGTCTCGGCCCGGCCCCTCTTGCCCCGGCCTGCCAAGCCTGCGAAGGCGGTGACGAACACGAAAAGCAGGAGCAGCCCCTTGCACGGCACCAACACTTCGCGTCCGAATTCCGGCATCGCCCCATTCAATTGGGAGGATCCCTTCGATCTTGAAAGCCAGCTGACCGAAGAAGAGCGGATGATCCGCGACGCGGCGCACGGCTTTGCACAAGACGAATTGCAGCCGCGCGTAATCACCGCGTTCCGCGAAGAGATCGATGCGCCCGAACTGTTCCCGTTGATGGGCAAGGCCGGGCTGCTTGGCGCGACCATTCCCGAAGAGTTCGGCGGCGCAGGCGCAGGCTATGTCGCCTACGGCCTGATCGCACGCGAAATCGAGCGGGTGGATTCCGGCTATCGCTCGATGGCGAGCGTGCAGTCCAGCCTCGTGATGCAACCGATCTACGCCTATGGCTCGGACGAACAGCGCCGCCAATACCTCCCCGGCCTCGCCAGTGGCGCGCTGATCGGATGCTTTGGCCTGACCGAGCCTGACGCAGGCAGCGATCCGGCGGGGATGAAAACATGGGCCAAAAAGGATGGGGACGATTACGTCATTTCAGGCAGCAAGACCTGGATCAGCAACGCCCCCTTTGCGGATGTCTTTGTGGTTTGGGCCAAGTCCGAGGAACACGGCGGCGCAATCCGTGGCTTCGTGCTGGACAAGGGCATGGCGGGCCTCAGTGCGCCCAAGATCAAGGGCAAGATCAGCTTGCGCGCATCGACCACCGGCATGATCGTGATGGAGGACGTGCGCGTGTCCGCCTCGGCGCTGCTTCCCAATGTCGAAGGGCTCAAAGGCCCGTTCGGTTGCCTTAACCGCGCGCGGTACGGGATTTCATGGGGCGCAATGGGAGCGGCGGAGTTCTGCCTTGCCGCTTCGCGCCAATATGGCCTTGATCGCCACCAGTTCGGCCGGCCACTCGCCGCCACGCAACTGTTCCAGAAGAAGCTGGCCGACATGATGAGCGACATTGCACTCGGCCTGCAAGCCAGCTTGCGCGTGGGCCGCCTGATTGATGAAGGCCGCTTTGCGCCCGACATGATTTCCATCGTGAAGCGCAACAACGTTGGCAAGGCGCTCGATATCGCCCGTCAGGCGCGCGACATGCATGGCGGCAACGGTATTGCCGAAGAATATCAGGTGATCCGCCACATGGTGAACCTTGAGACGGTCAACACCTATGAAGGCACGCATGATGTCCACGCGCTGATCCTCGGCCGTGCCATCACGGGGATTGCAGCGTTTTAGTGAAACCTTGGCAGAAAACCCTCGGGCCGATAGGCCCACAAGTCCGACCGGGCGCCCGCAGCGACGCGGCCGGATGGCCGTGTGAGCGAGGATTTCGCGCGCCGGATGGCGTGCGGGGAAACAAAAAATGAAGCTATACGGCTATTTCAGGAGCTCGACCTCCTACCGCCTGCGGATCGCGCTGAACCTGAAGGGCCTTGCGTTCGAGAATGTGCCGGTGAACCTCGTCACCGCCGAGAACAAGGACGCAAGCTTCACGCAGCGCAACCCCTTTGGATCGTTGCCGATGCTGGAGGCGGACGGGCGTGACCGGGCGCAATCCATGGCGCTGCTGGAATGGCTGGACGAAGCCTATCCCACTCCTCGCTTTTTGCCGCAGGATATCGAGGCGCGCTATACGGTGCGCGAACTCGCCTATGGCGTCGCAACGGAGATTCACGCGGTCAACAATTTGCCGGTGCTGAAATATCTCAAAGATCCGCTCGGCCATGCGCAGGACGAAATCGACGTGTGGTATCGCCACTGGCTGGCGCGCACTTTGAACCCGGTCGAAGCGCGGCTCGCACAGTTGGGCACGGGCAATTTTCTTCATGGCGATGCGCCGGGATTGTTCGAGATCGTGCTGATCCCGCAGCTCGCGAATGCGCGGCGCTTCGCCTACGATCTGACAAGCAGCCCCCACATGACCCGCATCGAGGCCGCCTGTCTTGCCCTGCCTGCATTCGCGGCGGCCCACCCCGATAACCAGATCGACGCCACGTGATGTTTGGCGCAAAAAGGAACCCCCATGAAACTCGCAACGCTCGATAATGGTACCCGCGACGGGATGCTGGTGGTGGTCAGCAAAGACCTGACCCGCTGCTGCGCCGCCGGTTACATCGCGCCCACCTTGCAGGCCGCGCTCGACAATTGGGAGCGCGTGGCGCCCGAACTCAAGGTGTTGGCCCGCGATGTCGAGCACGAAACCGTGCCGTGCGAGCGGTTTCACGAACGCCAGGCCCACTCGCCGCTGCCGCGGGCCTACCAATGGGCCGATGGCAGCGCCTATATCAACCACGTCGAACTTGTGCGGCAGGCCCGCGGCAGCAAGGTGCCGGACAGCTTCTACACCGATCCGCTGATGTATCAGGGCGGCTCGGATGGTTTCTTGCGTCCGCGTCAGGATATTCCGCTGGGTGATCCGGCGTGGGGCTGCGACATGGAGGGCGAGATTGCCTGCATCACCGATGATGTGCCGATGGGCGTTTCCGCCGAGGATGCGGTGGATCACATCAAGCTCATCATGCTGGTCAACGATGTCAGCTTGCGCGGGTTGATTCCGGGCGAGCTGGAAAAGGGATTCGGCTTCTTCCAGTCCAAACCTGCCAGCGCGTTCTCGCCCGTCGCTGTCACGCCTGACGAGTTGGGCGAGGCCTGGGCCAATTGCCTGGTCCACCTGCCGCTGATGGTCGATTATAACGGCGCACAGTTTGGCCGGGCGAATGCCGGTCAAGACGCGACCTTCAATCTCGCACAATTGGTCGCCCATGCCGCCAAGACCCGCAATCTGAGCGCGGGAACGGTGATCGGGAGCGGCACGGTCTCGAACAAAGGCGCGGATGGCGGCGCGGGGACGCCGGTGGCAGAAGGGGGCGCGGGCTATTCCTGCATCGCTGAAATCCGCATGATCGAAACCATCGCGGACGGCGCGGCAAAGACGCCATTCATGCAATCAGGTGACGTCGTGCGGATCGAGATGCGCGATGCGCGCAATCATTCGATTTTTGGCGCGATTGAACAGCAAGTGGTCGCTGTTTAAGGTGGTGCTGCCTGCCGCGTCCGGCCTGCGTGCGAGGCTGGCCGGAGCGGGCTAGACCCGCTCCAGATCGTGCTTGACCTCTTCTAGGCCTTCCTTGCCGCGTGTTTCGCGTGAAACATCCGCACGGCGATCAATTTCCGCGACGAAATAGTGGTTCACATCGCGGTGTTCGGCTTCGTCTGCACGAACGGCCAGAATAACATCGCGCAGACGCGCATCCTGCGGAAGCTGCCAGTAATCGATCGCGATCTTCGGCGCTGCGACATTCTCCAGCCGGCCGGCATCCACCTCGGCAAGATACTGGGTGTAGCTAAACACCGCCTCTTCCTCGAAATAGGCCACGACCCGGTGCGCGGTGCGCGGTGCAAACAGATACAGGAAGAAGTAGAAATTGTAGAATATCAGCTGCACGGCGAGCACAAGAAAGCGTTCGAAAGCATTGGGTTGCGCAATCTCGATGAAGGTCATCAGATGCATGCGCTCATTCTCGGCTTCATCAAGCAGCGTGCGGATCCAGCCTTCATCGTCGCGCATGGTGCGCAGCGCATTGAGATGCTGCCAAAGCCCGCCGACCATGCCCGGAACCGCTGCCACGGTTTCCAGCACAACCGCGCGGTGACCGTATCGCTTGGCAAAGAAGCGGTCGGCGCAAAAACGCAGCAGCTTCACGAAGGCAAACGCGACCCGGTCGCTTCCCGACTGCGGTGCGACGTGCGTTTCGATCACGATGTCAGGATTAATCTGACGGATCAAAGGCTTGGTATCAAACGGTTTCATTGCGGCAATCTTTCGGTTGCAGGTGCATCACTCACATAACGTTTACGTACCCCAAGAGTATCCCATTCGGCCGCACAAATCGGCGTGAAATGACCGCGCAGTGTGTTGCGTTTGGCGCATTGAAGCCGGCGGCCTCGCGCCGAATGCTGCGCCAATCGCAAGCCTGCCTGCATGCAACGCCACTCGCAGCGATACGGAAATCCGGCTAGGGTATGCCCAACATAAAGGCACGTGTGCCGTCGACCCCCTTGCCTGAGGAGCCTTTCCAGTGACTGCCTATCCCACGCTCAAATTCTTGATCAACGGTGCTTGGATCGAAGCGGGAGAGGCCGGCACGATGGACGTCGTAAACCCAGCCACGGGCGCGGTGCTTGGTCAATGTCCCAAGGCATCGCCCGCGCAGCTCGACACAGCACTCCAAGCAGCGGGGGACGCCTTTGGCGCATGGAGCCAGACATCCGGGGCGGAGCGATACGCCATTCTGCGCCGCGCCGCTGACCTGCTGCGCGAACGCGCACCCGCGATCGCGCGCGTAATCACCGCTGAAATGGGCAAGCCGCACAGCCAGGGCGTTGGCGAAATCACCAGTGCTGCCGATGTGCTCGATTTTCTCGGAGAGGAGGCAAAACGCCGCGGTGGGCGGATGATCCCGGTGCGCGGGCCCCAGCTTATCGCCCAGATGGTAACGCACGAACCAGTCGGACCCAGCGTGCTGCTGACCCCCTGGAACTTCCCGGTGAACCTGCCGGCCAAGAAAATCGGTGGCGCGCTTGCAGCCGGCTGCACTGCGATCCTCAAACCGGCGGAAAACACCCCGGCATCGGCGCAAATGCTGGTGGAATGCTTCGTCGATGCCGGCTTGCCCAAGGGCGTGCTGAACCTCGTTCACGGCGATCCCGGTCCGGTGTCCGAACATCTGATCGCCTCGCCCATCACCCGCAAGGTCAGCTTTACCGGATCGACTGCGGTGGGCAAGCAACTGGGCGCGCTTGCGGCAAGCCACATGAAGCGGTTTACCCCGGAATTGGGCGGTCATGCGCCGGTGATCGTCAGCAAGCATGCCGATCTCGACCGGGCGGTCGCGATGTGCGCCGCGACCAAGTTCCGCAACGCCGGCCAGGTCTGCGTTTCACCAACCCGCTTTCTGGTCGACCGGAGCATTTATGACCGTTTTGTCGCCGAATTTGCCGCCGTGGCCGGCCGGCTCAAGGTCGGCGATCCGGGCGTCGACAGCAGCGTTGACATGGGTCCGCTCGCCCACGGACGCCGGATTGCCGCAATGGAAGCGGTGGTGGCCGATGCCGGCGGCAATCGCGGAGAAGTGGTCACTGGTGGCTCGGTCATCGCGGGCACCGGGTTCTTCTTCGAGCCGACCGTGATCGCCAGCCCCGCCCTCGACAGCCGGTTCATGACCGAGGAGCCCTTTGGTCCGATTGCGGGCATTGTGCCCTTCGACGCTATCGAAGACGCCGTCGGGATTGCCAATTCGCTGCGCTATGGCCTCGCCGCCTATGCGTTCTCCGGCGACCTCGACGAAGCGCATTATCTTGGCCGGGCGCTACGCGCCGGCATGGTGGGGATCAACCAGCTTATCGTTGCGTCACCCGAAACCCCGTTTGGCGGGGTCGGCGACAGCGGCTTTGGATCGGAAGGCGGCGAAGAAGGCTATCTCGCCTTCACCGAAACCAAGCTGGTGATGCTGGCCAAGGCTGGTGGCTGAACAACAGGGTCAGGACAGCGCGATCATACCTGCGATCCGCGACAGCAGCGACTTGCGCGACTGCATCGGCTGAATGCGGCCATATCGCGCCCGGCGCGAGTGTTCGTCCTGAAGGCAGACAGTGCGGCGCATAGAATCCGGTCCGCTCGACCAGATGGTTGGTCTTGTCATCGATTACGTCCCCGAGTCGGTCTTTTTCTATCCCCAAGGTTTAACAGCAAACCTGTGGAAAACGTAGACCAATCTTGGTTAACGCGCTTGACCCGCATGCTGCCCTCAACCGGCCCGACGCACCCCGGCAGCCCGCACATCGGCAAGCGTGGGATAACCGTTAACAGCCATCAAAAGGTCAGCCTCGGCAAGGATCGATCTTAACACCCAGGCCGCGCCCTCGGCCCCGCCCAACGCCAGCCCATAGGTGTAAGGCCGACCCACGCCCACGGCGCGCGCGCCCATCGCCAGCGCCTTGACCGCATCCGTGCCTGATCGCACGCCGCTATCGAACAGCACCGGCGTGTCGCCCGATGCGGCGACAACATCCGCCAGAAGGTCAATCGTCGCGATCCCACCGTTCGCCTGTCGTCCTCCGTGATTTGAGCAGTAGATCCCGTCCGCCCCGCAATCGACCGCACGCCGCGCATCGTCAGGGTGACAGATACCTTTCAGCACGATCGGCAGCTTGGTCACCGATTTGAACCACGCCATGTCGTCCCACGTCAGCACCTGTCCGAAGGTCGCTGCCCAGGTGAAGATGGCGGCGGCTGGGTCCTGCTCGGGCGGCTTGGCCAGCAGCGAACGGAAGACCGGATCGGTAAAGTAGTTCTGCAGCACCTTGCCGCGCAATTGCGGAAAGTTCGACGCATTGAGATCACGCGGGCGCCATCCAGTGACCCATGTGTCCAGCGTCACCACCAGCGCCTTGTAGCCCGCCTCCTCGGCGCGGCGGATCAGGCTTTCCGCCAGCTCCTTGTTCTTGGGCGTGTAGAGCTGAAACCACGCAGGCGTCTCGCCACAGGCGGCTTTCACATCCTCCAACGGATCATTGGCGAGTGTCGAGGCGCAAAACGGCACTCCTGTCAGCGCCGAAGCACGGGCGGCAGCCATATCGCCATGGCGGTCGAGCGATGCTTCGCCATTCAACCCGATCGGAGCCATGAAGAGCGGGGTGGGATAGGTATGGCCGAACAATTCGATCGAAAGGTCGCGCACCGCAGCGTCTACCATCATGCGCGGCACCATGCCCCAGTGGTGGAAGGCGGCGGCGTTTTGATCCTGCGTGTGTTCGTCCCCGCAGCCGCCCGCGACATAATTCGTCAGCATCGGGCCCAGGGCTTCATGGGCGCGCTTTTCAAGGGTGGCGAAATCGACCGGGAAGGTCGGGAGAATGCCGCTCAGCCCCGCATTGTAGATTTCGTTCTGCATTGCGCCGAAATACGTCATGGCGGCTGTTCTCTCCCGTTTCTTATGGGGGCAGATCAGCCGATCAGTCGGTGCAGGGCAAGCGGTTTCTAGGCGAAGAAGCGTTGCAGGCGCGGGCGGACCTTGAGAAAGCGGAGATAGGCGGCTTCCAGCACACGCAGAACGGTGCGGTTCCGCGCCGCCAGCCCAAGCGGGCGCAGCAACGGGATCGCCCGCCACATCGCGGCAAAGGCGGCCGCGCCGTCATGGATCACACCGTTCTCTTCAGCATGGAAGCGCGCCAGCAGTTGCGCCCGATCCACCGGACAGGACGGATCAGCGTCCTTTGCGACATCGATGAAATCAATCGCCCCGCGTGTGTCCAGCCGCCGCATCAGCCCGATCTCCCGCAGGCACAGCGGACAGGCGCCGTCGTACCAGACCTTGATGGTTGCGTTTGTCATATCTCAGGGCGCGATCCACAGGCGAATGACGTAGGCGACCGCGCCCAGCACGGCGACGCTCGCCGCCCAGATCCCTGCCATCCAGAGCAGGCGTTGCCACAAGGGCGCTTCGGGGGGGCGTTCAGGCGGCGCGAGCATTATTCGCGTCCTACCGCTGCGCTACGGGAGGGTGCAATTTGTTGTCCTATCGCTTCGCTGCTTGAGGACATCAGTGATACCCCTCGTCGGCTACCTTGCCGCGGAACACCCAGTAAGCCCAAATGGTGTAGGCAATGATCAGCGGCATGGTGATGGCCACGCCCACCAGCATGAAGATCTGGCTGGATTCAGGCGCGGCGGCATCCCAGATGGTGATGCCCGGCGGCACGACGAAGGGCCAAATCGTGACCCCCCAGCCCCGCCATGCCGAGGAAGAACAGGGCAATGGCGAGCCAGAATGGTTTGGAATTGCGTTCCTTGGTGATCGCGCGCAGCATCGAAACCGCGATGATCGCCGTGATGATCGGCACGGGCGCAGCATAGTAGATCTCGGGCGCGGATAGCCAGTGTGACGCATACTCGGCATTGAGCGTGATGTTGTAGAGGCTAACTGCGCCCATCAGCGCAATCGTAGCAAACGCTGCCCGCTTGGCAACGTAGCGTGCATGGGCCTGCACTCCGCCATCCAGCTTCCAGATCAGCCAGGTGCTACCCAGCAGCGCATATCCCGCAACCGTGCCGAGCCCGGTAAGGAAGGTGTATGGCGTGAGCCAGTCCAGCCACTCGCCCGAATAGGCGCGCCCTTCGACATCGATGCCCTGCAGCAGCGCGCCCAGGATCATGCCTTGCGCCATCGCTGCGACCAGCGAACCGCCGAAGAATGCCAAATCCCAGAAGTTCTGGTGCGCTGCATCACGCCAACGATATTCAAAGGCCACGCCGCGAAAGACCAAGCCCAAAAGCATGGCGATGACCAGCGGATAGGTGGCCGGCAGGATCACCGCGTAGGCCAGCGGAAACGCGGCAAACAGCCCGCCGCCGCCCAGCACCAGCCACGTCTCATTGCCATCCCACACCGGCGCGATCGAATTCATCGCCCGGTTGCGGCCCTGACCGACCCGGAAGGTCGGAAACAGGATGCCGATGCCCAGATCAAACCCGTCCATCACCACATAGGCGAAGATCGCAAAGGCGATGATGAAGGCCCAGATGACGGTGAGATCCATCACACCAGTTCCTTCTCAGGCTTGGCCGCGGGCAGGACTTCCTTGCCACCGGGATTCTGCGTCGGCCCCGGCGTGATCCCCGCGGTTCGGATCGGACCGACATCGCCGCGCTTGACACCATATTCGCCAGCGTGCGGCGCTTTGGACATTAGCTTGAGAACATACCAAACACCGATGCCGAAAACGGCGAAATACACGATGACGAACGCAAGGAGCGAGACAGCGACGGCCGGCGCAGCCAGCGGGCTGGCCGCATCAGCGGTACGCAGCACACCGTAGATCACGAAAGTGTCCCCCGTCAGCACCAATGGCACAGATTTGAGGTTGTGATTTAAGGAGGGTTGGGGCTTCGTCGTAGTGACGAAGGAACGAAGATGAAGACCCAATCCTCCTTGAAAAAATCCCCTCCCAAGAAGGCCCCTGCTGAGCGAGTGGTGAAGGACATCCGGCGTGCAACCCGCCGACACTTCTCGGCCGAAGACAAGATCCGCATCGTGCTGGACGGCCTGCGCGGCGAAGACAGCATTGCCGAGCTGTGCCGCAAGGAAGGCATCGCTCAGAGCCTGTATTACACTTGGTCGAAGGAGTTCATGGAAGCCGGCAAGCGCCGGTTGGCCGGCGACACCGCCCGTGCCGCGACCACCGGCGAGGTGCAGGATCTGCGCCGCGAAGCCCGCGCCTTGAAGGAATGCGTAGCTGACCTGACGCTCGAGAACCGCCTGCTTAAAAAAAGCATGATCGCGGATGGGGGCGACGACGAATGAGGTATCCTGCTTCTGAAAAGCTGGAGATCATCAGGATCGTCGAGCAGTCGCACCTGCCCGCCAAGCGGACGCTGGATAAGCTCGGCATTGCCCGTCGGACGTTCTACCGCTGGTATGACCGCTACCTCGATGGTGGCCTGGAGGCGCTCGCGGATCGACCGTCAGCGCCGAGCCGGGTGTGGAACCGCATCGCGCCCGAGGTGCAGGACCAGATCATCGAAATGGCGCTGGAGCAGTCCGAGCTGTCACCGCGCGAGCTGGCCGTGCGATTTACCGATGAACGCCAATACTTTGTGTCCGAAGCCACGGTTTACCGCCTGCTGAAGGCCCATGATCTGATCACGAGCCCGGCCTACGTCGTGATCAAGGCTGCCGATCAGTTCCACACCAAGACCACCCGCCCGAACGAGATGTGGCAAACCGATTTTACCTACTTCAAGATTATCGGGTGGGGCTGGATGTATCTATCGACCGTCCTCGACGACTTCTCGCGCTACATCATCGCCTGGAAGTTGTGCACCAACATGCGGGCAGAGGATGTGACCGACACGCTGGACATGGCGCTCGCCGCATCAGGATGCGACAGTGCAACGGTGCTGCACAAGCCCAGACTGCTCAGCGATAACGGCCCCAGCTACATCGCGGGCGAACTGGCGGAATACATCGAGGCCAACAAGATGAGCCATGTGCGCGGCGCTCCGATGCATCCGCAGACCCAGGGTAAGATCGAGCGCTGGCACCAGACCCTCAAAAACCGCATCCTGCTGGAAAACTACTTCCTGCCCGGCGACCTTGAGACCCAGATCGAGACGTTCGTCGAGCACTACAACCACCAGCGCTACCATGAAGCGCTGTGCAACGTGACGCCCGCCGACGTCTACTTCGGCAGGGCACCGGCCATCATCAAACAGCGCGAAAGGATCAAGCGACAGACCATCGAACATCGGCGCTTGCAACACCGCAAGCTCGCCGCCTAAAACCAAACCCCAGACGAGGCCCGCACTCCGCTAATCTACGCCGCACATTGCGCCAAATGTTCTGACGACGGACAGATAACGTTATTGCCCTCAAGGACCAGTTCATCTGAAAGTGTCGGGGGCAGCGCCGAAGGCGGGGACGCAGCCTGCGCGGTATCAGGTAATGACACGAGCATTGCTGCAGCGAGCGGGGCGTGGATGCAAGAAACCATCCAGTAAGGTATAATAATCAAAGGGCTTTGAGTCTAGCGCCGCAGTGTCCCCACAGCAACCGTCCTGGCGTTTACGGTCCGGTCCGAGCCAGTCCTCGCGCTTCAGCACGTCCGCGACATCGATCGCTTCGGCGGGCGCCTTCATCCAACCGCAGTGCGAGTAAAGTGGCGTTGCGCCTCATCTCGGGCGCGCGGCAAGGTGACGCCATCAGGAGTTCGATGTCAGCCGCGTCCTTCGCTGGAAGCAGCACCTCAGCTAACCATCTGTGGACGCCCCGAAAGATGCAAGAGTAAAAATCGGGTATTGGCGGTAGTCGGATGCTGCCATGTGTCCGGCCTGTTTGCGCGGTCGTAATGCCGCTGGCCCGTATGGGAGTTCGCGAACCGGAGCCGCGCGGTGCGCCGCGCCTGCTGGCCTGCAGCACCACAGCACTGCTGCCGATGATCAGCAGCCGTCGCAGCGTGCGCTCGCCGATCTTCGAGATTGCGCCGAGCCTCTCCTTGCCGCCGGTCGAGTGCTGCCTTGGTGTGAGCCCGAGCCAGGTTGCAAAGTCGCGGCCCCTTGCAAAGCCCTCTAGGGGCCCATTTAAAAGCTTCCCCTCGGCCTAATAGCCGAGTGCGGATGCGAGGGAGATCAATCGATGATCCCCGAAGCTGCCTCGCGGCTTCCTGAAGAGATTGTGCCAACAGCGGAAATTTTTCAAGCCAACCCTCAAGTTGACATCTTCTATTCCAGTGGCACTGTTCCTCTCAATCTGAGGTATCCGCCGGCTGGTAGCGGGGATAAGCGCCGCGGAGCATCTTGCCCTGCGCATATCTGAAGACGAAGAAAGTCAGCGCCATCACCACGACGACATCTGCGAATGTGCTGTAAAACAGCCAGATGTCTGTCGAGGCATGCTGCGCGACGAGAAAGTTTAGGCTGGCCATAACAGCGCCCAAAAGGCCCATCCCAATTCCGAGGCGTGCTGCATCAATTCCACGATATGGTAGATAATGCATAAGCCTGACCGACAGGCGGTTGCCACCCATTAATCCGTCAAAGAAAAACAGAGCTGCGCTGATGAGACCAGTGATCGAGGATCGATACTTCACGGCCTCTTCAGATTGGAAAGCGATCGCAAGGATAGCTGACAAAAGCATCAAAACGATCCCGAACAGAGCGAGACCGCCAAGGAGATCGATCTTTGCAAGCCGCTGGATCGCAAGTAGCCCAAACCCAGTGGCGGCGCCGATCAAAGCGGCGGTCGTAAGATCGGTCATCTTTGCGACCACGTAGAACAGCAAACCCAGCAAAATGTCGACTGTTAACGGAATCCAGTTACGCTTGAAGACACCGAAATCAATACTGGCCAATCCATTCGCGCCATCTGGCCCATTGACGCCTTTTGTAAGGGCTTCTGTCAGCGTCGCAGCGTCCATGGACACAGTAACCTCCCTGTATTCGTCCGGATAAGCGATCTTTCTGCCTGGATGGCTCTCATGGACGAGTTCACCCCTGTGGCGAACCGCGATGCCGGTGTTCAACGCACTGATGTAGCCCGCCTCGACGTCGAGGGCAGAGCCATCAGGCAGCGTTGCGACCAACCGGTGGTTGCGAACCGCGTCAGGCCCAAACGGCGGAGTCATGTCGTATGCGACGCAACTGCCGTTGATGTGAAGTTCCGAAAACAGGCCATCTGTGCGAGAGCGTAGCACCACGTGCCCACTTGTTCCCGCAACCCTGAGTCCCCGCCGATAACGCCAAATAGTAAACCCGCTCAACTCGCTATGCTCCAATTCCAAAAAAGGCGCCTGATCACATGCCGACTTCCTCGTCCCACTCAATCATGCAGGTCAGCCAAGCAAAAAAACACCTATAATCAACCATAAGCGGGGTCATCACGCGAACCTGCGGACCGGCCGGCAGCTTTGGCCCATGTTTTGCCAGCAGCGGAAAATCTGAAACCGACCCCATTCCGGTCGTCGCAGCAACTCAATTGCCAAGGTTGCCCATCCCCGGTTCAGCGCAGCGACAGGGTCACGGAACCAATCTTCTATTACTCTGGTTACCTTGGCAATTCTCGTGGAGGACCGCATGTTTTCCTTCAAGTCTGCGATGCTTCTCGGCACACTCGGCCTTAGCCTGAGCGGTTGCGCAGCTGTCATCTCGCAAGCCAGCTTCTTTCCCAGAGAGAGCTTGGTCGCTCCTGATGCCTTGTTAGAGGTTCCGGTCGGCTATGCCGCCACCGATGAATTGCTTTCCTTGGGAGAGATTGGCGTGGTCCGCGCGGTCAGGCTCGATAACGCTGAAAGCGAAACCGTAATTATATACAGCGCGGGCAATGCCGGATTTGTAGATTCAGTCGGCACGAGCCGTATGGTGGCGCGACTTGCAGAGGTTACCGGAGCGGACATCATTTTATATGACTACCCCGGCCGCGGCGGGACGACTTTGCCCGCCACGATAGACGCCGCATCTGACTTCGGCCTCGCGATGATGGACTCTCTCAAAAGATCGGGCTGGGTCGGGCGCGGGCCCGTCTATGCCTACGGATTGTCTTTCGGTGGCAGCATGGCGGCATCGCTGGCGCGATCAGGAGGGTTTGCGGGGCTCATCATCGAAGGGAGTGCGGCAGATTATCAGGCCGTCGGACGCGATTTTGTGCCGGGTCTTGCCAAGCCCTTCGTCAAGCTGCGCGTCGATCCGGCGCTAAGCAAGTTCGACTATCTCGGCTTTGCACTTGCTGCACGAGCACCGGTGCTGCTAATTTCAGGAATACAAGACAAGGTGATCAGGCCTGCGCGGATGCGCGAATTTGCGCAAGCGCTTCAGGCTGGCGGGGCAAAAGTGAGCTTCCAAGCTGTGCCGATGGGGCATGGCGGCGCACTGGAGACTCCCGAGGGCCGCGCGGCCTTGGCGGTTTTTATGGGATTGCGCTGACCTCGTTGACAGAGTCATACAATCGGACGACCAAGAGCCCTGCGATTGACCCACTCATCGACGAGGCGAGCATACTGCCGCGTATTGATCGGTTGGCCGGCACGAATTCTGCTTGGAAACACGAAATCATCGATGGTACCGCTCCGGTGCAGGAGCCATGTTAGCAGACCTGTTCGGGCGTCTGCTGTAATTTCAAATTGCACGGGTCGCCCTGTCTTCTGCTGGATGATCATTGCGCGGTCGCGGACTTCAGATCTGGCCACAAGGTCGCCGATCTTAAGCTTCACCAAATCGCAGCCCCGCAGCTTGCTGTCGATCGCCAGGTCGAACAGGGCGCGGTCACGGAGCCGCTCCTCGCGATCAAGGAAGAACCGGATCGCCCAAATCTGCTTTTGAGTGAGCGGCCGCTTAGTGCCTACGGTTCTGCCGGCATTCCACGAGACCCGTTTCTGCATCGCCGGGTCGAGGTGAGAGTAGGTCATAACTTTTCTCCATGGCCTTGATTGGCCCAAAGAAAGAACGGGCGCCGAACCGACCACATCGCCTACGCTTCAGATGAAGCTTGATTGCCGTCCTTGGTGGCTCAGGCGCGCTCACGCAAAAGGGCAGCTTTTGGGATCGCCCCGGGCCGCCTCTTATGGCTGATGATGGGTGGATAGGCGAATGGCCGCTCGCATACCGAAAACGCTGGCTGCGCACTCAAGTCGGAGAAGCTAGAAAGACCTGAGTTAATCGATTGCGACCGGACCGCCTTCGAGATAGGCTTGCGGGCAGAGCTGAGGTGCCAATATGTATTATGATCTGCTTCAACTAGTTGGCCTGCTGCCTGGCGTCTTCCTTGCATTTGCCATTAGGGAGCGCATCCGTCGCTATCGAGCTAACGTGAGGCTGATCGCGGGTATTTCCGGCCTTGCCTTTGCGCTAGTGGGGCTTCTAGTTGTTTTCAGGGTGCTACCAACTTTGCGGCCAACCGATCCTTCACTTGCCCTCTACATACTTGAATTTGGCATTATTGGATTTGTCGGGGGCTCATTGGGTTTCTCTCTCATCGAGATAGCTGGAGGAGGCATCCGCATAATGAGCCCCAGGCGACATTTGCATCGTCAATGAAATCGAGCGGACGGGGGCGGTTTCGCAACCGCTTTAGATCGAAACCCTTTGCCCGGATTTCGTCCGCTCAGCGGTCGATTTGTGAACGGCCGGAATTTTTCAAGGCAATGCAAAGCCGCAGGACCGCTTTCAAGATCGCGCATCAGCCTCGCTCATGGCCGGTCGTGGGTGGAAACCGGAACGGTGGCTTATTCGACGTGGTCGACAACATCAGATGTGTCTTGCGGCCCTGCGCGAAGAAATTACAAGGCTTTCGGTAACTTGCCTGCTGTCGGTTTCCTCGACACCTTCATAGCGGTGACCGACCAAAGAAAGCCGATCTGTCCATCATGTCAGTCCTTCAAATTCACCATCTGGCCAAGCGCTTCGGCACGTTGCTTGCGGTTGATGATCTGTCCTTTTCTGTTTCGTCCGGCGAGATCTTCGGTTTTCTCGGGGGCAACGGCGCGGGCAAGACAACGACCTTGCGCATGGTGCTCGACATCATCCGCCCGACATCGGGCACGATCAAAGTCCTTGGGGCAGCGCCGGATCGCCGCGCGACGTCCGCGATTGGATTTTTGCCCGAGGAACGCGGACTTTATTCGGGAATGTCGGCGATTGACACGATCGTCTATTTCGGGCGGCTTAAGGGGCTGCGCGAACCGCTCGCTCGCAGCCGCGGACTGCAACTGCTCGAACGCTTCGATTTGGCGGATCGGGCCAAAAGCCAGATCGGTGACATGTCGAAGGGGATGGCGCAGAAGGTGCAGCTGGCCACCGCACTGATAAACGAGCCGGAACTTCTCATGCTAGACGAGCCGTTCTCCGGTCTTGATCCGGTCAACCAGGGGCTTCTCGAAAACGAGATCTTGCGCGCCGCCCGGAGCGGTGCGGCTGTGATCTTCTCGACCCATGTCATGCAGCACGCCGAGCGATTGTGCGACCGGCTGCTGCTGCTCAGGAAGGGGTGCAAGCGGTTTGAAGGTACGATCGCAGAGGCGCGCGCACAGCTGCCCGCTACACTCATCGCGATCACGAAGACCGATCCGTCAGCCCTGCCCGGGGTAATGTCAGCAATCGCCACTTCTGGTAAAGATATAGGGGGCGAGGAATGGCGCGAATGGACGCTGACCCTTGCGCCCGGAATTGATCCGGGCGCGGTGTTGGAGCACTGTTCTTCGCAGGGTATCGCCTTGCGGCGCTGGGACCACCGCCAGGCAAGCTTGCATGATGTCTTTGTACAGCTTGTCGGGCCTGAGGAGGTCAAGCCATGAACACCGCCCACATTCTGCTCGTTGCCCGGCGCGAAATGGCTCAGATTCTCAAGATGCGCAGCTTTTGGCTGACATTGCTGATCCTGCCGGTGGCGCTGGCGATGGGGCCGTTGTTGGGAGAGACCCTTGCAGACACAGATCCCACGCGTGTTACTGTCGTCGACCGTTCGGGGGCGGACGCGACCAAGGCGCTAGAGGCGCGTTTCACGGTCGACGAAACCCAATACTTGCTGCGTGAATTGTCGCGCTATGTACAGCGCTATGATCTTGAGGTTGCCGACCGCGACGCTCTGTGGGCCAAGCGGGATGCTTGGTACACGACACAGGACCTCGTCGCGTTCGAGGCGAGCGGTGGAATCGAAGCCGCGCTGGCAAAGATCGAGACGGTTCGGCCCGACGGTGTGCCTCAGTTCGAAATTCCAAACCATGATTACCGGTTTGTCCCCCCGCCACCCGGATTGCTGTCCGTACAGGGCGAGGCCTTCTCCGCCGCCGCGCGCGGCCTGTTCGCAGATGACCCCGATGACACCAACCCTGAGATCATAGTGATGATTCCCGAAGCTTATCCGACGGATGGCAAAATCGGGATATATTCGGCGGACGATGTTCGCGGCAGCTTTATCTCTACCCTGCAGGAGGTGCTGACAGCCGACTTGCGCACCCGTCTTTTGGCTGAAGACGGTATTACAGGAGAGCGCGCGGCGCTGGTTCAGACCATAGCGCCGACCATCACCATCGACTCCCCGCCGCCCGGAGGCGGTGCACGTGAAGTTCTCTTGGTGCGTTCCACCGTACCAATTGCGCTTTCCTATATTCTCATGATGAGCCTTATCCTGTCGGGCAGTTGGATGTTGCAGGGTTCTGTGGAGGAACGCTCGAACAAGCTGATAGAAAGCCTGTTGGCCTGCATCAGCCCCGAGGAACTGATGTATGGCAAGCTGCTAGGAGGTCTCGTCGTTGGGTTGATGATGCTGTCGGTGTGGGTGGGCTGCGCCGGTGTGGCCGCCTATGCGACGCAGGGCATTATTGCCGACATGATCCGACCTGCGCTGGAGCCGATCTCGTCGCCCGGAATCATTGTGGCGATCATCTTCTTCTTTCTGGCGGGCTACATCATGGTCTCGGCGATCTTCGTGGCCATCGGTTCGATGGCGGATTCGATGAGCGAGGCGCAGGGCTACATGATGCCGGTGCTCTTTGCGATCCTGCTGCCAATCACCTTCCTCTTGCAGGCGGTGATTGCCGGGAATGACGGGATCATGGTCCAGATCTTTACCTGGGTACCGCTGTGGACGCCTTTTGCAGTGCTGGCTCGGTTGGGATCGGGAATCGAGGCGTGGGAACTGGTTGGTTCCGGGGTATTGCTTGCATTGGCAATCGTGGTTGAACTTGTCCTCGTGGGGCGATTGTTCCGCGCCAGCCTGCTGGCGGCTGGGCAGAAGCCGACCCTTGCTAAAGTGATCCAACGGTTGAGGCGAACTCCAGATGCATGCTAACCAATCGTGTGAACGTGCGATGCCGGCGTAAGGGGGCAAAGCCGCCATGCCGCTTTCAGGATCGCGCGTCGGCTCCGCTAATGACGCAAGTTGGGTGGTTTGCGGAAGGCCAGCTCCAACTCATCGCCGATCTTCCTCAGCAGAGTCTTGCTGCTGATCCGTGCCCTTGTTAATTCCTCGTGGAATTAGAGGGTTGCATGATAAGAATTGTACAGATCGCGACCGCTGCAATGATGGCTGCGGTGATCATGTTCGTGCCTCGCCCCGCGCTGGCACCTTGGGCCAACCATATCTTGGTTGCGGCAATGGTGATGAGCTTCTCGGAATACCTGGTTACACACATGATTGTCCGGCGTTTCGGTATCGAATGTGAGGGGAATCCCCTTTTGCGCTGGGTCATCAGTTGGGGTGGGGTTTACGGGATGGCCGGGTTCTGGCTGCTAGTCTGGCTAGCAATATGGTCGTTTGCGAGCCCGGGCTTGGCCGCAATTCTGCTCATCCTTTACGGCGGGCTGCTGGTGAACAATGTCCTCACGTTTCGAGCCTTGAGTGAAGAGCAAGAAGCCGTCTTGGACCGGTGACATCGACACAGCGAAGAGGCCTCAAGGCTCTCGGGCAGTCATCAAAGGTGCGTACACTTTCATTTGCGGCGAGGACACCCCAATGACCGCCTTGGGGTCGAGAGCCGAACGGCATGACTTCTCCAGAAACGGGGCAAAGCCGCAAGACCGCTTGCGGAACCTCGCAGCGCCTCCCAGGGCCGATGATGGGTGGTGTTTAAGACACGGCTGACTGGAGAGGCGCCAGCTCGGTCGATATCGCCTAGCATTCGCCTGATTGCCTCCACCTCCAGCAACGCAGGATAGCGCTTCGAGGGCGGCAGGGGTGCGAGCGCATCATTGATGTCGTTCGCCGGATTCTCGAGCCCAGCGCCACGCGCGTTCACGTAGCGGTAGATGGCAGCGACCCGTTGTTTGACCCGTCGTGCCGTCTCAATCGATCCGCGGGCCTCGATCTTCTTTAGCACCGAGAGCAGCAGCGGCTTATCGATCACGCCCATCGGCATCGTGCCCAGATGCGGGAAGATGTCACGCTCAAGGCTGGTGATTACATCATCGGCGTGAACCGGTTTCCACCTCGGCTTCTGGACCGTGTGCCATTCGCGGGCTGCCTGTTCAAAGGTCTGGAAGGTCCCGCTATTGCCAACTAGCTTGGCACGCTTGGCAGAAACTCGGGGGTCACGGCCCTCCCGCAGCAGCTTGCGCGCATCGTTGCGCTTCTCCCGTGCCTCGGCGAGCGAGACCTCTGGAAAGGTGCCTAGAGTGAGGAGTTGTTCTTTGCCATCCAGCCTATACTTGAAACGCCACGATTTATGACTCTTCGGCGAGACATGCAGGAAGAGCCCGCCGCTGTCGGATACCTTGTAAGCCTTGTCCTTCGGTGCTGCAGCGCGAATTGCCCTGTCCGTAAGCATCCAATCCCCCCAATCGCTAAAGTTCCTTACCCCCAATCTACCTCGAAATGCATCTGGCTAGGGCCGAATTGGGCTGAAACGAATTGGACGGTAAAACCCTGTATTGTAACGGGCCGGCATGAGTTTTTGGTGGAGCTTGGACTATCTTGGAAGGGTGACTGGCGGTGCTGTCAGTCTAATCGCAACTCGTCTCCAATTAGCAGAGCTTGCCCTTACCAGGCGTTGGGTCAGACCATGAGGTTTTGCCACTCAGCCAGTGCGGCCGAGCGGGCGATCTTGTAGGTCTGACGGTCGATGAGGTGGCGGTCGAGATTGAAGTGGTTATGGACGTTGGCATGGACAGAAGCGAATTTCTGTAACGACTTCATCTGTCGGAACCGAAGCATGGCCCGTTCGCGTCGTCGGAACGGAAGGTGGCTGCTCTCCACCCGGTTGTTGGCCCAGCGTCCCACCCTCTGTTTGTGGGCATTGCCGAGACCAGTCATTGCAGCGTTGTAGGAGCGCAGACCGTCGGTCGTGATTGTCTCGGGCGAGCCATGGCGCTTCAGCGCCTTCTTCATGAATTTGAGGGCGGCCTGTTTGTCACGGGTCTTGGTGACGTAGCTTTCCAGCACTTCGCCTTCCTGATCGACCACGCGCCACAGGTAATGCATTTCGCCGTTGATCTTCACGTAGACCTTGTCGAGGTGCCATTCCCAATGCTGGAAGCCTTTCATCCGGCTCACCCGCTGGCGGCGAATATCAGTGGCGAACAGCGGACCGAACCGGTTCCACCAGTATCGCACCGTCTCGTGGCAGATGTCGATGCCGCGTTCGGCCAGCAGGTCCTCGATGTTCCGCAGGCTCAAGGGGAAGCGCACATACATCATCACAACCAGCCGGATTACCTCGGGCGAGGAGTTGAAGTAGCGAAAAGGGCTGGCCGGCTTACGGGATCTGGGCATTGCGCCGCCCTAGCCTATCGCACCCACTCCGTCAGCACGGTGCATTTGCTCTGACAGAGCCCCTTAGACCGTCAGTACTCCTATCGGACCTGCAGAATTGGCATTTATATTTTATCAATATATTTCTGAGAAAACGATCGGGCTGAGGGGGTTAGCCCACTTAGTGTTTTGACCGCCGGCCCCCTTTCCAGATGCAACTTAAGAGTGCCGGCGGTCATTCATCGTGATCACGTACTTCGATCATGCCGCAAGCTTCTAGACACTTCCAGCTGCACAGGTCGCCGATCGTTACGTCATATTGGCGATGCACGCATCGGACAGATTATGCTCCGCTTGGACTAGCGGCGCTTCAAACAATGCAATCGGATCAAATGCCGGGCGACACCTGTTGGCACAATCGCCCCATGGTCAGAACCGTTCGAAAGCGTTCAAACTCTATTGTGCCGGCCAAGGCCTCAGCGGATCGCCGCCCATGCTTAGCCGCTCCAGGTGCGTAGCCAGTTATAACAGGCTGCATGGATACATCGAACCTCTCCATCCAACGCATCAAAACCAGCCCACCGGGCTTGAGCAAGGCGAAAAGTTCCATAGCTGAGTAGTCCAAGGTTGGGTAGCAGTGCTCTTTAGGTCAGAATCTAATTGCTGGTAGGGGAAAGCCAGGAGGTCAAATCAAATGCGACTGAGTAAACGCAGATGCCGCACCGTTCGGATTTGCAACATCACATTTATTGCCAATGATTCATCAAGAACATTTTGACGGGGTTACACCCGAAGTGGGCGTAACATACGGAAATGCCTGCCCTCGGCTAACAAAGATAGATCTTTGCCGCGCTATTCGCTCTTTGGGGCTTCCTGGAAGCTGCGCGAGATTTATCAGAGGTTCATACCGATAGGATACCTCTGAAACTATGACCAATTGGTTCTGTAATAATCTGATATCATTAGGTAACTTGGCGTTTGGGCCATTTGCCCACAATGCTGGATTTTTTGCCTCTTTCCCAACCTCACTGACCGGCCCAGCTAATTGACCGCGACAGCGTTGCCATACAACTTTGGGAACCACCGATCCGTTTTCAGGAATGCCGATGACACCAGTCATAATAATTCTACCGTTTGGATAGAAGTCAAACGGTGCCGCGATTTCATCTACCCCCTCAAAAGTGTCGGCGAAGCTCTGCTCGCTTGGCGCAAGCGTATTGCGAGCGACATTATCTGCCGCAACGGATGCAATTCTCTCTATTTTCTGATTGGCCAATACCAAATTTGTCAACTCAAGACCGCCAGCGCCCACCAATACCAACA
The DNA here is from genome assembly GCF_056495765.1 of Erythrobacter sp. 'gip.4 top 5'. Taxonomy (NCBI): domain Bacteria; kingdom Pseudomonadati; phylum Pseudomonadota; class Alphaproteobacteria; order Sphingomonadales; family Erythrobacteraceae; genus Erythrobacter; species Erythrobacter sp. 'gip.4 top 5'. Next base: position 2,745,591 of record NZ_CP200270.1, read on the forward strand.
AAGGCAACATAAGAGCGAATTCGATTGCAGAGACGCCCTCTTTATGGCGTTCAACTTTTCGCAAAGTGCCAATGCAGTTAAAATTTCTCATTTGCACCCCGTAGAATTAAAGATAGGCTCGTTACGTATTACGGTGCTGGCCTCAATATTGTAGATCCCTGATCCATGAAATTGATTGCTAATAAAACCAAACAAGGACGTCACCTGGTATCTGGCGGTGTAGCTGATGACTTGACCAGCTCCACCGATTGATCCGGATGTACCCATGTCGTCATCATATTTGCCATTGCCATTCACGTCTGTGAAAGTTTCACCTGGATTCCAGATTGAGTTTCCATTTTCGTCATTGAATGGCTCAGGCTCGCCAACGTCACCAAACTTATCTGAGTAAGATTTAGTAATGACCTCTACAATGCCGCCATTGGGCGAAGGTATATCCTCCATTCCATCTGTCACGATCTGCTGCATTAGAGCTTGTCGCTCGCTTGGGCAGTCGCTTGCCGCAACGGCCCGCGCCGCACGCATGGTCGAACCCTCAAGTCTCGTTCGCGCCGACGACACATGCGAAAACTCCATAAATCCACACAATATCAACAGCATGAGTGGCGCGATGAGCGCAAACTCGATTATCGCGGTCGCGCGCTTATCTTTTAGGAGGCGGAAAATTGTCGACATCATTCGGACAGGTGCACATCGACAAGATCAGCGGCAATTGTCGTAAACGCAGCACGCAGATCTGCCGGATCCTTGGTTTCGAAGAAATGGGTGTTTCTGTCTGTTGCACAGGTCCGAAACATCTCACGTGTCGCGTTTCCTTCAGTCCCGGTGGCGATCGCGAACGTAATTGTGTAAAGTTCGATACCTTCAGACTTCATCGCTTGGCAAGTTTTCGCAAATCGTAAAGCCATCGCATCGCGATGTGCAGCTCGAGCGGAATTTAACCCATTGTTACCGCTTGGGTAATTGACATTAACCACCCTTTTATCCGCGTAAGATCCATAACCTGTGTAAGCTGTATCCCGCTGGAAATTGGGCGATCGAAGGTTTGAATCCAGGCCATCGTCTCTAGAGTCAAAATTGCCGTCAGTCATGAAAATCACGACGCGCCGGACAGCGGAATCAGCAGGCCGCGCCCGGGTAAACACATCGTCACGGGCCATGAGCCGATAGCTCCAGGCCATCGCCTGACTGTGCCATGTTCCGATGTTGAACAATGGCTGGAGATTGTCAGTGTAGGTGACTAGCGAGGATTTTGTGCGGCTGTAGCTGATGGGGAGCGCTTCGCTCGGACACACGTAGTTTGGAGATCTGGAAACGTGTTTATCAGCATTTGATGGCTTAACCGTTGAATTGTACGATAACGGTGCCTTCCAATTCGAATAATCGGGCAAGCGTTGTGGATCTACGAAAGCGTTCGCGCTCGAGGAACATGCAACATCAGATCCGCCTAGACGGCAGATGTTATCTCCATATGCGCGAATCAGTGATGTGCGCATGGGTTCGTGATTGGCTGCCGCAATAGCTTGCGATGGCACCTCGCCAAGCTTGTAGCGATTATCCTGGTAATGGAAGCTGTCGACCCACATGGGCGGGTACATAAACGGATTTGCCTTTGCCACTCCGGGGTCGCCTGGCAAGTTCTTACCCATGTCATATGTATCAGGGTCAATTGTATTGATGTTGGAACTTAGTGACCGCTTCGTTTCATCGGCATAAATGCAGCCCTTCCACCCATATGAGTCGCTTGCGGCTTTTGTTGTAAATCCGTCAATCGCTTGAACCCTGTCACCCGGAAGAAGGCGGCCCACATTTACGATCACATTGTAAGGCATCATGCCGATCGCAAAATTCTTGCGCGTCTGCGAATTGCCATAAACAATGTTGAGAAAATCTTTTACAGACGCTTTAAGCGAGGTCATTCCCTGGTTGCTGTCCATCGAGCCCGTCACGTCGAGCACCATCATCGCTTCGACAGCTCTTGGGAGCGTCTTTCCCGCTACGCCCACGGCGTCAGCATTGATGTCGAGGACCTCAAAACCAAAAACTCGCATGAGCGACGTTGGTACGCCGGCATCAACGGATACATTTACAGTGACTTCTTCGTCTTTACGTATGACCGAAATAACTGGTTTCTGCTGGCTAGCGCCCATAAATTGATTGGGCATGTTGGCGTAGAGATACGAATTTACGGTTTCCACCGTTTTTGGACCCGGAGTTGTACCGTTTCCTGGATAAATTTGCTCCACGCGCACCGCGGCCAATGTGGCGGCATCGACGGCACTCTGGAGTCGGGACGAAGCCATATATGCTCGCCCTGCGTCAATGCCTATGCCGGCAAAGCCGAGTAGCGGAACAAGTGAGGCAGCGAGCATGGCATAGGTACTGCCCCTTTGGTCACCCAAGAGAACAGTAAAACGTTTCGGAACGTTTTGTTTGATAAACACTTCGTTCATCACTTACCCCCGATCAAAGCCATTGATCTGAGGATGACATGAACACCTTAATTATCGGTAAATTTTAGAGGTTAGCCTGATTTCTCATAAGCTTAGCGAAATTCGTTACAAGGACATTGAATCTGCAATCCCATTGAACCAGTCCGAGATTATCAGAGCCTCCAACTCTTGAGTAGATGGAGTCCATATGAGCAAGACAACAAACAAGTTTTCGCTGGAGGTTCGCGCCAGCCCACACTTCAGCCGCTTGGAAATCAAGCGCCCTGTTCTTGTTGGTCAGAGGGGCGCCTAACGAGCCCATCCAATAACCCGCAACGAACAAAACTCCGTCACCGAGGCATAGCAAAGCTGTTTGACCGCTGCGCATAGCTCAATGTTGCACCTTGAACCGCTCCGGGATTGTCGGAGGCTCCAACTCTTGAGTAGATGGAGTCCTTATGAGCGAGACAACGAACAAGTTTTCGCCGGAGGTTCGCGCCCGTGCGGTGCGGATGATATTGGATCACGAGGGCGATTATCCGTCCCGCTGGTCAGCCGTGGTGTCGGTTGCCGATAAGATTGGCTGCGCCCCTCAGGCGCTTCACGAGTGGGTGAAGAAGGCGGAGGTCGACAGCAGTAAGCGCGCTGGCGTGCCGACCGATACTGCCATCAAGATCAAGGCGCTGGAACGCGAGAACCGCGAGTTGCGCCAAGCCAACGAGATATTGCGCAAGGCATCGGCATATTTTGCGCAGGCGGAGCTCGACCGCCCGTTCAAGCGTTGATCGCGTTTATCGATGATAACCGCGAGCTTCATGGGGTCGAGCCGATCTGCAAGGTCTTGCCGATCGCCCCTTCCACCTACCGCAAGCATGTCGCGCAGCGGCGGGATCCATTGCGCCTGTCGGCGCGGGCGCAGCGTGATCTCACTCTCAAGCCCGAGATCGCCAGAGTGTTCGCCGAGAACTTTGCTGTTTACGGCGTGCGCAAGGTCTGGCGGCAGATGAGGCGTGAAGGGTTCGCCATCGCCCGCTGCACCGTTGAACGCCTGATGCGCGATATGGGTTTGCATGGAGTAATCCGCGGGAAGCCGGTGCGCACCACGATCAGCGATAAGGCCGCACCTTGCCCGCTGGATCGCGTCAACCGGCAGTTCCATGCCCCGGCGCCGAACAGGCTGTGGGTCTCGGACTTTACCTACGTCTCGGCCTGGAGCGGGTTCGTCTATGTTGCATTCGTGATCGACGTCTACGCCCGCTACATCGTGGGCTGGCGGGTCAGCAGGACCGCGCATGCCAGCTTTGTGCTCGATGCACTGGAGCAGGCTTTGCACGACCGCCGACCGGTCCATCGTGGCGGGTTGGTCCATCATAGCGACCGTGGATCGCAATATGTATCGATAAAATATACCGAACGCCTCGCAGAAGCCGGCATCGAGCCATCGGTCGGCAGCGTCGGCGACAGCTATGACAACGCTTTAGCGGAGACGATCAATGGCCTTTACAAGGCCGAAGTGATCCACCGCCGCGGACCATGGCGTTCCTTCGAGGCCGTCGAGTTCGCCACATTGGAATGGGTCGATTGGTTCAACCATCGGCGTTTGCTGGAGCCAATCGGCAACATCCCGCCCGCCGAAGCCGAACAACAATACTATGCCATGCTGGACGACACCGCCATGGCAGCATAACTTAAACCAAACGGCCTCCGACAATCCCGGAGCGGTTCAATTGGCACTCGGAATTATCCTCGGCGTGATAATTGACAACATCGCGCTTGGCCTCGTCATCGGCCTCATTTTTGGCGGAGGCGCAGGAATTGCCAAAGCAAAGCAGGATGAACCCGATGCCTGAAAGGCCACGCTTTAAAGAAGCGTCCAGTCGATGCAGTCGGCCTTGCTGTGATGATCGGCAAGAGTGCCATTGGCGAGATTGAAGGAGATGCTGACACCACCACCAGAGGTCGTCGGTAGAGGCAAGAGGCCAAAGGAGGTTATGGCACCACAGTCGGCGACACGGGACCGGGTAAACAGCGCTTTCCACAGTGCCTCAGAGCACACTTGGGTGATGTGGATCCGGTTCGCGAACTCCCGTACGGGCCAGCGGCACAGCGGCGCTCAAACAGGCCGGACAGATGGCGGCATCCGACTACCGCTAATACCCGAATTTACTCTTGCATCTTTCGGGGCGTTCACAGTCAGGATGCTGCTATTGTTTACGCAAGCTTCTCAAAAACTAATCCTTGTCGACAAAAACAAGCCGCACGTGCTCTTGCGTGCCCGCACCATCTTTGCTGACATAGATTTCACTACGAATGGGATGGTCGGGATCGGAGAAGTCGAACCATAGGTCGTTCTGATAGGCTTCAGACGCCGGCTCAAGATCAGTGATATTCCGGAAGGCAAAGTGTAACCGGCTTGTGTCCCGGCTTGCCAGCTCAAGCCGCGGCTGATTGCCTTGAGGACAGTAATGCGTTGCCAGTAAGCTTTTACCATCACGATGGTAAAGTGTGAGAGAGTGCGGCTTTCCGCGGACTTGCCAACTCTCAACCACCACAGTTTCACCTGCTGTCAGATAAAACTCGATTTGAAGCGGACTCTCCGGATTGTCTGCGAGCCGCCAGACACCGACCATTCGGACGAGTTGTGCAAATGACTCTTCTGCACTGGCCACTGTTTGTTCCGTGTGAGGCCCATCCACGTCTGAATGTGCCGCTACCGGATCGGCTAATACCAAATCCCGATGAGGCTGACTCATGGGGGATTTCCAAGGCGCTGATTTTCTGATTCACCGGAGCAAGCACGAGGAGGCTTGCGATGGCGACGGCGATTGGTGTTCGATCAGATTTCACTTCGCGGGATTTGAGCCGATTTTCCCGACGATGTGACGATCCGGATCAGGTACGGCGGTTGTTGGCGTTGGGCTTGATCCTGGACGGCAGCAGCCGGAGCGAAGCGGCCAAAGCGGCTGGCGTGACGCTGCAGGTCGTGCGGGATTGGGTGATCCGCTTCAATGCTGATGGCCCGGACGGGCTGATGTCACGCAAGGCCCCCGGCAAAGTCTCGATTCTGAGCGATGAGCAGCGCCGCGCTCTTGCGCAGCAAGTTGAAGCAGGCCCGATTCCTGCGGCGCACGGGGTTGTCCGCTGGCGTCTCATCGATCTGGCGCAGTGGGTGTGGGATGAGTTTGGCCTGTCGATTACCAAACAGACGCTGAGCCGTGAGATGCGCGCGCTGGGCTTCCGCAAGCTCTCGGCCCGCCCTCGTCATCGTGGCCAGAAAGCGGATGACATTGCCGATTTTAAAAAAACTTCGCAGGCCAGTTGGCAAAAATCCGACTATCCTTGCCGCACGGCACCGCGATAGAACTGTGGTGGCAAGATGAGGCGCGCATAGGCCAACAGACCAAGCTCACCCGCCGCTGGGCCAAGCGCGGAACCCGGCCCTGTGCGCCCAAAGACCAGCGCCGGGCCTCAGCCTGGATCTTCGGGGCCATCTGTCCCGCCGAGGGCAAGGGTGCTGGCATCGTCATGCCCCGTTGCAACAGCGAGGCCATGAGCATGCACCTCGAAGAGATCGCCTTCCACGTCGCGCCGGGGGCGCATGCCGTCTTGATCCTCGATCAGGCCGGATGGCATGGCTCGGCGGAACTGGTCGTGCCCGCCAACATCACTCTCATGCCGCTGCCGCCCAGGTGCCCGGAGCTCAACCCCGTCGAAAACGTCTGGCAGTTCATGCGCGACAACTGGCTCTCCAACCGCATCTTCTCATCCTACGACGACATCGTCGACCATTGCTGCTTCGCTTGGAACAAGCTCGTCGATCAGCCCTGGCGCATCATGTCCATCGGCATGCGCCAATGGGCGCATGGGTTCTGATCAATGGGACTTGGTATAAGTGCGCGAGGATGAAAAGAGCAATCGACAAGCGCATGAAAACTCCAGAACACCCTCATTGTGCCGACGTCATGGGACATACCAGCATCATCACATGACATCGTCATAGCACCAGCGCGCCCCTATGATCAGGGCGCAGATACTAGGCGCTCCAGATCAACCGCGCACCGTGGGCTCAGGACACCGCTTACGCTCAGACGCAGGCCCGCGACCAGCGTGGTGGTTTTGAGATGGCCGTGAGGGAAGCCCATACGCAGCTTCTCGCCCTTCGGGCACCGACGAGGGCTGCCGGTCATGTTCGTAGCGGTCCAGGTCTCGTCGATAAACCCGAGGCGCTCAGGATCGAGATCGAGTTGGTCGTCGAATCAGCGCTGCCGCTGCCTCAAGACGTCGGGCCGGCTTTGCTGGATAGCGTGCCCGGACTTTTGTTACGCGTGATCCGGTGACGCGCGAAGAAGCGATGCACGGTGCCAATGCCCAGCTAGCTTGCGCGGTCTTGGCATTGCACCGCCCTAACCTATCGCACCCGTTCCGTCAGCAAGGTGCAATTGCTCTGACAGGGCCGACCGTCTTCACGAATCTGCCGCTCAGGCAGAAGCAGCTGTTAGCAATGGTGGAAAAGTTATCGTCGACCGCATCTCGGTCGTATCGACTCCGACTGACATTGGACAGCGTACCCCAGGCAGAATGCCGACATCAAATAACTCGGTGATGCCGCCATCGAGCCGGATCCATTCCACGATATCGCCGCTGGAGAGGTTGACAATCACCACACCGCACCAAGCCTCAACGTCGCGCGCCTCAAGCTCGGATTGCAACTTCAGCTCTTTGAAGGAGCCGTCCCGGGGCTTTGAAAGCGTGACGATCGCATGACCTTGATGCAGCGATAAACCTCGTAGAAAGCCCGGGCAGAAGGCCACATCAGTTTTTTCCCCAGTAATGCGGTCGATCCGAATGATCTGGCCGCGCCCTGAATCAAGGGCCCAAAGCGTACCTTCATGATCGAGCCGTGGGCTGTGCGGCATTGAAAGACGATCGGTGAGAGTATCATTCGACATTACATCAATAACAACTCCGCCTTCGGCACGGCGCTCGCGCCAACCGCCGACGCTGTCGCAGCGGCTAACCGCTGTGACGTAGCGCGGTGAACCGTCGTCCATTGCCATCCCGTTGAGATGGCAGCGATCTTCGCCAGCGAGTTTGGAAATAAACGCAGGCTTCCAGATCGGCTGAAAACTGTGCTTCAAGTCGAGCGTGGCGAGACAGCTATATTTGGTGTTTACGAAGATAACTTGGCCATTCCGAGCAATCGCCAACTCATGGATGTCGATGTCGCCAGTGGTTTGGGCATTGCGCGGAACGTAGACAGCGTCGAAATGCTCATTACCCAATTCTCCTGGACCCAGCATGTTTTCCAGCCGCCAGACCTGGTTCATGGCTCCAAGGTAAATTCGGTCGGTTTGGGTAAATACCCCCATCGCCCGGGTGTAGTTCTGCTGATTGATCGAAATTCGTCCGTCAGGCAAAACCCCAACGAGAAAAAGTTGTCCGGTCTGATATGATGTAAATGTTAGGCTGCCGCGGTGAGCCAGCAGCCAATCAGCGAGCCCTCGCGAAACATTAATTGTATTAGATTGCGGCGCGCCGGGTAACGGTTTTGTGCCTTGAATACTCATTATGAACCCTCACCTTGGGGCAAGTGCTGGAGCAATTTTTCGCAAAATTGCGCTTACCTAAACAAGCGTGGACCACACCTTTATCAGGTGCGGTCCACGTTGTACTTTAACAGATGTAAGGGTCAGAAGCGAAGACGGATGCCAGCACGTCCGCCGTAGCCGTTATAGTCATCGCCAGTAGCATAACGACCTTCAAAGAAACCGCTGATAGCTCCACCATCCGATCCGATGTTAACACCCACAGTCCCTTCGACAAAGTCATCTGGCCGGTCTTGGGCAAACGCCACATTCTGCCCGCCGCTGAGGAAAGCGACCCTGTCTCGGCCGTTAAATTCGCGAACGTAATTGCCGCCGATGTAACCCTGTACCCGGGTCGTGCCGGCTGATCCCAAAGTGACACCTAATCGAGCGCCCGCCTTGCCCAACAGCCCTTCGTCTGCTTCGAAACTGAACCGGCCCTGCGCGACGTCGAAATCATCAATATCAACATTGGTATACGACAAGCTGACCGCTGGTTCGATCCAAACAGTCTCACCAATGCGCAAACCCGCTTCGCCGCGCGCGCCGTAGACAGAACCGTTCATATCCGTGGCATAACGGCCGGACTGACTGACATTCTTGCCCCAGTAATAGTCGTATTTGCCGAGCGCGTTTAGAAAGAACATTCCCGAGGTGTAGCTTGCATAGACACCAGCATTTACGACATCGAAATTCACACGATCAGCAGTTCCGTTGAAGCTGAGGTTCGAGTTCATATAGCCACCGGTTATCCCGAAAGCGAAACCACCCTCGCCTGCCGAGCCGCCAAGATCGAGACCAACCTGAGCGCCGAAGTAGTCCTGTTCGCTGCCAAGATCCGTATCGGTTGCGATGCCGCCAACAGTGATCGCCCGCGTGCGGTCAAACTCCTCCTTCTGCCCGTAGCCTTGCAGCCAGAATCGGCCACCCGTGCCGCCGCCCGAATTGGCGGCGATATTGTCGCGCAGCGCGCGCGACTGACCCGACCATGCGTCGGCTGACTGGAGCCAAAGATTGCGCATGCTGCTGACAAATGCACCTGTCCGGAATACTCCGACGCCCGGAGCCGCCTGAATGTTGAAGGTCGAATTGTCCGGGTTGAACACGAGGCCGAGCTGGATCAGACCCTGATCGACGACCGAAGGATCGATCGTAAATGCGGTCGGCACAGAACCCGCCCCAGCCTGGATGATGGTCGTATTCGTGCCCAGCGTGACGGGCCCATTGTCGAGCCGGTTAATGAGCACCGTAGTGGTGCCGGTCGCACTGCCGCCGATCACCAGGCGATCCGAGGTATTGGCACCCAAATTGACATCGATCCCAAGCTGGCCGTTATTCCCGACAAAATTGCCGGACGTCGACAAGTTGTCGCCTACGCGACCATTGCGCAGTTCGATCAATCCGCTGCTGCTGAGAAGCTCGAGGCCAAGAAAGCCTGCGGTCCCGGGCGCAGCAAGCTGTGTTGCGATCGTTCCGCTATTAATGAAACTGTCATTGCCCAAGCCGAAGTTAGAATTACCAGTCAGCACAAATCGACCGGTGTTGGTGAACGTGTCGTTGCCATCGCTCAATTGAACTCGTCCGGTCAGGACGCCGCTGTTGCTTACGGTCGCGAGGCCACCATTTGCGATCAGAGCGAAATTGGCACCCGAAAGATTGCCGGAATTAATGATGGTCGATCCTGTGCCAGATGTAGTCACGACGCCGTTGCTGCCAGCGCCGGTCGCGGTAATCGTCCCTCGATTGGTAACGGTAACAGCCTGATCCGACGTGACCACAACTGCGTCAGTCGCTGCCCCCGTGGTTGCAACTGTACCATTGACGGTCGCAGCCCCAGCTCCGCCGGTAGCCGTAACGACGACAGCACGTGCGCCATTAACGCCCGATCCAGTGGTGCTGACATTGTTGACATTGGCGGTTGCCGAACCTGCCGTCCCGGTTACCTGCACACCGTTGGCCGTTCCGCCATAGAGCGCGCTGCCCGAAGTCCTGACTGTGCCAGTTGAGGTGACAATCGCGCTAGCGCCTGTCGCGACCACCCCTGCGCGCGTCGTCGCTCGGTCGGCCTCGTCAGCAGCCACAACCGAAACATTGTTGACGTTTACCGTGGTGCGCCCTGTTTCTGATGAAGCAAAAATCCCAGTGCTGCCCCGGCCCGTCGATGACACATCACCGCTGGTGGTCACATCGACATTACCGACATCCGATGCGGCATAGATCGCATAGTTGCTGGCGCCAGTCGTTGTGACGTTAGCGCCCGAGACGACAACATCCCCGCCGGTCGAGATCGCCGAGATCCCCGAGGAGAAGGTTCCTCCTACCTCGACCGTGGTGAATGCGATGTCCGCCCCACCGGCGCCGCTGATGGCGTTTATCCCGCGAGCATTAAAGCCTTCGGTCGTGATCGCACCCGTATCGATCGCTACAGCGCCGCTGGTGGCAACCGCGTAAACCCCTGCCGAATTGTCGCCACTGGTGGAAATCGTGCCAGTTGTGACTGCGACATTGCCGCTTGCGCTTTGCACGGTCACACCATTGGCCCGATCGCCCAACGTGCGGACATTGCCCACGGCAACATCTGCGTCGCCAAGCGCCGCCGTTGCATTCACGCCCGCAGCACCCAAGCCCGCGGTAGAGACATCGCCGGCGTCAACGCTGACTTTACCGGTTCCTTGCGCGGTCGCAACGATGGCGGTGGAATTGGGAAGAAACGAGTAGTTGCTGCCTGCTGTGCCCGAGGTCACAACGTTGCCCGTTGTCACAGACACGTTTGAGTTGAGCCCACCGATCGCACGTACGCCGCCCGACAGGTTGCCGGCGGCGGAAACGTCGCCCACGGTAAGATCGATCGGCCCCGCCGTGCTCGACACATCGACCGCATTGGCATTGTCGCCGCTTGTCGCCACATCGCCAGTGCCGGTAATCGTCACGCCGTTTGTTGCCGTCGCGAAGACACCGCGCGCACCGTTGCCAGAAGTGGCGATGTTACCATCGAGGTCAAACATTGCCGTATCAGTTGCAAATGCCCTGATACCGTCAGCATTCGCCCCTGAGGTGGTGATGTCGCCGCCACTGACAACGATCGTCGGTGTTGCGCGAATGCCTTGAAATAAGGCTGCTTGCGGGATTAGCACACCAACTGCGTTTTCGCCCGTCGTGGTAATGGCATCGAACGTCACATCGACGCCACCGAGCCCGGTTGCAACGATGCCATTGGCATTATCGCCGCCAGTCGTAATCGTGCCTGCGTCGATCATACCCATGCCTGTGACGCCAGTGGCGTTCACACTGATGCCGCTTGCGTTGGCGCCGCTGGTTGTAACGGTATCGGCAGACACCTTCGCTGTTCCATTGAAGGTCTGCGCACGTACCCCGATCGCGCCTGTACCATTAGTCGTGATCGTTCCAGCATCAACCGTGACATTACCCGCGCCGCCTGTGGTTGCGATAATCCCGTTTGCGCCGGGATCGATGAAGCCGGTCGCATTGCCACTGGTGCTGATGCTGTCGGCAGTGACAGTCACATTGGCACCGTCGCTACGCGCGTCCACGCCCTTCGCGCCATTGCCCGACGTTGTAATTGTGCCCGCGTCGACGATGATCGCGCCGCTATTCGTATTAGCCGTGATCCCGTCGGCATTCACCCCGGTAGTCGCAATCGAATTGGCGCTAACCGTTGTAAGTCCCGTGGCCGAACTGGCAAAAACACCGGTCGCGTTGCTTCCTGACGTTGTAACGCGGTCCGCCTCGAGCGTGAGCGCGCCGTCATTGGTCGCACCCAAAATACCAAAGGCGCCCGATTCATTAGTCGTAATCGATGTGTTGGTGTCACCAGCTACGGTTATACTTTCACTTCCGATGGCCAGGGCCAACACACCAATATTTGGTCCGCCTGTGGTATTGATGACAACGCCGTCTTCCAAAACGATCGTTAGGTCGCTGGGAGGCGCGATGTAAGTCACGCCGTTTGGATAGGGGTTGCCGTCCGGGGCACAGGTAACCGTGCCATCCACTGGCGCTCCACACTCGTCCTGCGCACTCGCAACTGTTGGGAGCATTGCACCGAGCGCCAACGCTCCGACCATGGCTGTTCCGGCGCGCAAGTGCGATTTGCGGAAGTGGTCGCGGACACAAGAGCGGGTCGCAGCTTCACAAAAATTCATAAAAATTCTCCGGGAAATAAATCTTGAGCGATTAAAGTCAGTCTTCCGAATAAAATAAACATTAAGGAAGTAGCCGCACTGATGCACTGGGTATTACCTTACTAGTGGTTTTCCACCTAGTTTCGGAAACTACTAAATTTCCGCTGTGCAACTTTGGGCTGACGTCCATCAAACAAATTCGGGACGAAAGGGAGCCTTTGCGCTTGCGCTCTCCCCTTTTCGAGAAGGCTCTTTTGTTCGGTGTGTTCGAGAAAAAGAGCGCGCATCTGGCCGCCAAAATATACGAAAACGGTGGACAGCTTTGAAGCATTAACGGCCAACGGGTTGAAATTGTTCGCACAGGACCGAGCCGCCATGTGGGGTGCGGCATCAACTGCAGCATCGGTGTGGTCACGCTGACGAACGTGATGGATCGCAGCATGGCCTAAGGCAAATTCTGCTGACGGCATCATCAATCGAACGTTAAGCGGCAAATTTTGTTGAAATTTCAACCAGATTTTTCCTAAAACTATAGATTACGGTGTGGCCGCGCGTTTTTGACATCTTGGTCTCTACGCCAGCAGGTCGTGCTCGGTTCTAGGATGATCGAATTTTATAAAACTTACTTAGATTGCTGCCGCACTCAAAATTCGCGTTTGTCTGAAAAGAAAGAGTTAGATCGCGGGTCCTGTCAGGGCAAAAACACCTACTAACGGAATGGGGGTGACAGGTTGTGTCCGTCTAACCGCAACTCGTTTCCGACTGGCGAAGTCCGCCCTAACCCGCTGTTGGCTCAGGCCATGAGGTTAATCGTGATGACCCTGCTCGTTCTCGGCTTCGCAAGCTTGGGCACGTTGCTGGGCGGCGCGATCGGGCCGGGCCTTCCCAGGGAGGCCTTTCCCTGGGCCCAGCTGGCGCAGCAAGGTGCGCTCATGACCGCCTCCATGACCACAGTGGTTGCCATTCAGCTGTGGGTCGCTTTGCGCTTCGCCAATTTCGTCGTGCCACTTGTCGTCGGCATCGGCGGCACCTTGGTTGCGCTCGCCGTGATGATCACTCGGACGCAGCAAGCCGAGTGGTTTCCATGGGTTTTGCCGTTTAACACGCTCGTCGCGCCAACCCCTGAACGATATGCGTTATACCAAATCCCGATGAGGCTGACTCATGGGGGATTTCCAAGGCGCTGATTTTCTGATTCACCGGAGCAAGCACGAGGAGGCTTGCGATGGCGACGGCGATTGGTGTTCGATCAGATTTCACTTCGCGGGATTTGAGCCGATTTTCCCGACGATGTGACGATCCGGATCAGGTACGGCGGTTGTTGGCGTTGGGCTTGATCCTGGACGGCAGCAGCCGGAGCGAAGCGGCCAAAGCGGCTGGCGTGACGCTGCAGGTCGTGCGGGATTGGGTGATCCGCTTCAATGCTGATGGCCCGGACGGGCTGATGTCACGCAAGGCCCCCGGCAAAGTCTCGATTCTGAGCGATGAGCAGCGCCGCGCTCTTGCGCAGCAAGTTGAAGCAGGCCCGATTCCTGCGGCGCACGGGGTTGTCCGCTGGCGTCTCATCGATCTGGCGCAGTGGGTGTGGGATGAGTTTGGCCTGTCGATTACCAAACAGACGCTGAGCCGTGAGATGCGCGCGCTGGGCTTCCGCAAGCTCTCGGCCCGCCCTCGTCATCGTGGCCAGAAAGCGGATGACATTGCCGATTTTAAAAAAACTTCGCAGGCCAGTTGGCAAAAATCCGACTATCCTTGCCGCACGGCACCGCGATAGAACTGTGGTGGCAAGATGAGGCGCGCATAGGCCAACAGACCAAGCTCACCCGCCGCTGGGCCAAGCGCGGAACCCGGCCCTGTGCGCCCAAAGACCAGCGCCGGGCCTCAGCCTGGATCTTCGGGGCCATCTGTCCCGCCGAGGGCAAGGGTGCTGGCATCGTCATGCCCCGTTGCAACAGCGAGGCCATGAGCATGCACCTCGAAGAGATCGCCTTCCACGTCGCGCCGGGGGCGCATGCCGTCTTGATCCTCGATCAGGCCGGATGGCATGGCTCGGCGGAACTGGTCGTGCCCGCCAACATCACTCTCATGCCGCTGCCGCCCAGGTGCCCGGAGCTCAACCCCGTCGAAAACGTCTGGCAGTTCATGCGCGACAACTGGCTCTCCAACCGCATCTTCTCATCCTACGACGACATCGTCGACCATTGCTGCTTCGCTTGGAACAAGCTCGTCGATCAGCCCTGGCGCATCATGTCCATCGGCATGCGCCAATGGGCGCATGGGTTCTGATCAATGGGACTTGGTATTAGTTGGCCTGTTCATCGGAATGGCCATTCTGGCGGCTATGGTTCCAGCGCTGGCGACGCATCAGTTCCGATAACGGATGCGAGCTCAGTTTCAGCGCGAAGCCATCTTAATGGCGGCTATGGGGTCGATTGGTGAATGGCAGCTGCTGGCGAGAAACGCGCAAAAGCTGACTGGCAGGTCCCGCCACCATAAGCCGAACGGCAGGAATCTGCCTTCTTTGAAAAAATCTGCCATTCAGGAACCGACCCCATTTGCGACATTCCACCTAGCTTTTTCGCCTTGCTCGTTACTGCTGAGGTAAAGACTGTCTGATCGACATTTGCGGGCCGGATCGCAGCCGGTGCCGGTCAAACGGCCTTGCCTGACACGACCATTCCAGAGGCAATTGAGGAATTGCAGCAGCTATTCACTCCTGCGGCTCAGTTCGATCGTTTCGTTTGTCAGGATATTCGAGCCTTCTGATCGACGATGATGGCTGAACGTCATAGTAACCGCGCCTTACCGCGACTGGAAAAGCTTGCTATTTAGGCTCTTGGTGACGAGTTCGTCGATTGGAATGTCCTTGTCTTGAAACAGCTTGACCAAGACCGGATAAAGGTCCCCCAATGCTTCCTGAGCGGTTTCGCGCACAGTATCGACCACGACCTGCGTGCCTCGCTCGATTTCGACATTGACATGGTCATTGACCCGCTTGTCATCCCAATTCGTCGTTGCTCTGGTTTCAGGGATTAACCAGATATCGAACCACCCATTTTTGCGGTCACATTCGGCAATCGTCAGGCTACAACCGTTGATCGCTATGTAACCCTTGGCAAAAATGTAGCGTTTGAAATCGGACGGGATGGCCAAGCGCACGCGTTTGTTTCCAGCGTCAACAGCAACCTCGACGATCCGCGAGGCGAAATCGACGTGGCCAGAAAGCGGATGCCCTCCAATCTCAGCTCCGTCGTGCGCCGCGCGCTCAACATTGACAGCAGCCCCCTCTTCAAGGCCGGCTAAGGTGGTAACTGCCAGACTCTGGGCGATCACATCAAACGACACCAGCTCGTCAGAATGAAACTTCGTGGCGGTCAAGCATACCCCGTCGACCGAAACGCTTCCTCCGCGCTTCAGCCCCTCGGTGAATCCCGGACGAAATTCGAGGCCGAAAGTCCGAATATTGTCCTGTAGCGAAGCGGATTTCACCCTAGCTGTCGAATCTACAATGCCGGTAAACATGAAAATTCCTCCGCTTAGGTCTTTATCAGTGACGCCGTTGGTAGGTCCATTCGACTTGCAATGGTTGTGTGAAGGTCGCTTTATTTTTAGAGCCGTCCAACCTTTTTAGTAGACTTGCTTGTCCGGCCAGCAGTGCCGAAAGCGATCGACCGCTCAGGCCCAACTCCCTAAGACTACGTCGTTCGTTTCGCGGGCAAGCACGCGGGACGGCGGGCATGTGCTCAGCTACGCTACGGTCAAGCCCCACAGAAAGTTCCTTTGTTGCATGGTTCGCCTTGTGATCCAGACCGGGCATGCGGCATGGTCATCTACGCGTTTTTGATAATTACCACACAGACTTGACGAGAAGGTGTATACTGCTGTCGATGTCACCGCGAGCCTGATGGCCGCATTCTTCGATGCGACCGACCTGCTATTCGAACCAGAACTGTCCCGGCTCAAGCTGTTCCTCCGGCTTTGCTGTCACCGCCTTGGAGGCGCTGACGGTGATCGCTATCAGCCGGTATTCGATCGCGCTTTCGGGCCGGGCATGGGCGCGATACGCATTGATCAGGAACGCGCCATCGCTCTGATCGCAGGTGATCGCGAAACGATAGGTAGCCATCGGCACCGACAGATAGTCCCGAAGCTCGGGTGTGATCGCCAACTCGGTCTGATCGAGCGACAATCGCGCTGTGAGCGAATCCGGACGGGCCAATCCGAACCCCGAAATGGAGAGCAGTTGTTCCCCGCACTCGCCTTCGACGGTCTGGACCTGGCGATCGGGAACACGCGGCTCGCGGGTCGTGGCGATGATCTGGCCCTGCATGGCAAGGCTCGCTGCGGCAAACATGTGGAACATCGTGCTCTCCTGAAGGGCGACCAGGCCTAGATCGCGCAGCTCGCGAAGGTCTGGTTCTTGTCGGTCTCGTCTTAGGCGCCGGTCTGGCTGTCTTGGTTTCTTTCGATGAATTGCTGTCCGTCGTTAGAACATTTGGCACAACTCGAGGTTCCCGCGTTCTAACGCCCTGATCTTGTTGGTAGTATCGGTCGGCAAGATTGCCTCTGTCAACCTCCGCTTTTTTAACCCGCCCGTGAAGCGTCTGAGGCGCGCAGGCAAACTTATCGGCAACCGACACCACCGCGTCCGGAATGTTCGCGGTCGGCGGCGTGCGAGACGGATCGGTCAAGCGGGTCGCCAGCGCGGTGGGCGACGGCTCGGTCTTAGTGAGCTGGATCTGGTAATATCTGGAAGACACCCGAGCCAACGCCGACGAAGAAATCCGATACGATTCGCCGCAAGCCTCTTTCGCGGCACAGCTAAATTCTTATGATAGGTCCGTTCGCTTGGTAATCGCAGGCCCAGCGGAGAGGATCGCAGCATGAATTTTCCTATTGTCCGCATTCTGATCGTAGCGTTGGCGCTGGTTGCGGTTGCCCGGCCCGCGCAGGCCGAATGGCACGAAGCCTCGAGCGATCACTTCGTCATTTACGCCGACGATAAGGAACGCGACATCCGCCAGTTCGCCGAGAATCTCGAGCGCTATCACAGCGCGATGGCTTTCCTGACCGGCCGCGAGCTCGAAAAGCCCAGCCCGTCGAGCCGGGTGACGATCTATGTCGTTGGCAGCCAGCGCGACATCCGCAATCTGGCAGGCGGCAAGAATCGCAATGTCGCAGGCTTCTATATCCCGCGTGCCGGTGGCAGCCGCGCCTTCGTGCAGGAGATCCGCAATCAGGACGGCTATCCCGACTTTTCCACCATCGTGCTGCTGCACGAATATGCCCACCACTTCCTGATGTCATCCTCGCGCTTTGCCATGCCGCGCTGGCTCAACGAAGGTGCGGCGGAGTTCTTTGCGGCGGCAACCTTCAAAGATGATGGCAGCTTGCTGATCGGGCGCGCTGCGCAACACCGCGGCGGCGAACTGGCCCGTGCCGCGCCCGTTCACGTGCGCGATTTACTGAGCGCGGTGGGCTATGCCGACAGCGATAGCAACCGCCGCACCGCATTCTACGGCAAGAGCTGGCTGCTCTATCACTACCTTACCTTCTCGCAAGAGCGCGAGGGGCAGTTGCGGGCATATCAAATCAAACTACTCGAAGGTGCGGCGCCGCTTGAGGCCGGGGAGGCGGTGTTTGGTGATCTGAACACGCTCGAACGCGAGTTGAAGGCCTACCTTCGCGGCAGCTTCATGACCTTCTCGCTGAGTTCCGACAAGCTGAGCACTGGCACGATTACCTTGCGCCCGTTGCCACCGGGCGAAGCCGAGATGTTGCCGCTGCAAATCCGCTCGCAGCGCGGGGTCAACCGCGAACAGGCGCTCGAGATTCTGCCGGAAGTGCGGGTCATTGCCGCGCGTCATCCTGCCGACGCGGGGGTGCTGGCGGCGCTCGCCGAGGCTGAATATGATGCTGGCAATGATACCGAGGCCATCGCTGCGGCCGACCGTGCGATTGCGCTCGATCCGAAACGCACCAATCCTTACGTGCAGAAGGGTTTCGCTCTCTTCCGGCAAGCACAAGACGCGGCGGACACGGCGGCGGCATATAAAGCAGCGATGGAGCCGTTCACGGCGCTCAACGCAATGGAGAATGATCACCCGCTGCCGCTCATATTCTATTTTCGCAGCTACGCCGAACGCGGTGCGGTGCCACCGGATAATGCCCGCGCGGCGCTGGAACGCGCGGCGATGCTCGCGCCATTTGACCATCGCTTGCAGCTCAATGCCGGGATGATGCTAATCAAAGAGGGCAAGTTCGACATCGCCGGCGACTTCCTCGCGCCGGTAGCAGTTAACCCGCATGGGGGCGGCGCTGCGGCTCGGGCAAAAACACTAATGGAAGTGATCGCCAAGGCGCCGCCAGGCGCGGCGATTGATCTCGGCCCGGAGCCGGAGGATGAGCCGGAGGATGAGGCCGCCGCCCCGCCCGACGCTTCCGATTGACTTCCCCCATCCGAAGCCAGTTCAGCTCGAAGTTCAGTAGAGAAACGCATACTGATACATCTTGATGGCAGCCATTCGCCTTTCCACCCAGTTCCGGCCATGGACGAGGCCGATGTGCGATCCCAAAACCTTCCTGGCGGCTTCAGCCGATTTTTCGCTAGAAGCCGAAATTCTCAAAGCGACCCCATAGCCGCCGTCGCGATGATTGGCTAAACCCCTCGGACGATCAGGGAATGTTCGCGTCGAAGGACGGCAATGTTAGAAGCTTCCAGAATACATTCATCAAGAGCAGCTTTTCTTTGCCTCCTGTCGATGTTGCTCGGCGTTACCGCCGCTGCCCGCCCCTTGACCATTGACGATATCCTTGCAACAACAACAGTCGACCGCGCCGATGGTGCCCCGGATGCCGGAGACATCGCGATTGCACTGCCTCGTCCCGCAACATCGGGCGAGGTCTATGGCCGCAATTCCTACGAGATCGATTCCTCGCGCACCGACATCTGGCTGGTAAAGCGCGACGGATCGCAGCTGCGTCAGCTTACAGATGGCAAAGCGACGGCGGCAGGCTTCTGGTGCCCCTACTGGAGCTCCGACGGCAAGCGACTGGCGATGCTTTCAACCGCGCCCGAACAAGGCGAGCCGCACGGCGGTGACAATGCCCGCCTCTACGTGTGGGAACGCGGAGCCGAAGCGCCCCGGCGCGTCAGTGATCGCGCCATGATGACGCAGGTGCGCTACGGCTCCCCGCTCAACGAGCTTGACCTGCGCGCTGCAGGGGCAAGTCTCCCGAATACGTGCCGCGATAATGACGAGAATGCGCCCTTCCTGTGGCTCGGCCCGGATCGCCTGCTAGCGGTGCTGATGCCGCCGGGTGAGCGTTCAGCGATGGTGGATCGCTACGCCAAGTTCCACCGCGAGGCTTCACAGGCGGGCGAAGAGATTCGTGCGGGCGAGGTGCCGACAGTATCGCGCTCCGACAGCGGCACGGCAGCTGCGGACTTGGCAGAGGGTAACTATTCGGCCGAAATGGTGATCTTCAATCTGACGGATGGCTCGTCGACCAAGATTGGCGAGGTGTCGGCATTCCCGATGTTCGGCGCGCTGACCATCGCCCTTTCGCCCGATGCCCGCCGCGCCGCAATTCTTGCACCGGTTCAGGCGATTCCGCCGCACCGCCGGTCACCCGATATGCCGAATGTCATGGCATGGGCGGTGGAGAATGCCCTATTCATGCTCGACCTTGGCGAACGGCCCGCCTTGCAGCGGATTGAGGCACCAAGCGGCGCACATTTTCCGCTCGACATCATTGGATGGTCTCCGCGTTCCGAATACGTCGCTCTGCGCGCCCGGCCGGCGGCGGACATTACATCAGCCAGCCTCTGGACCCTTGCCGGAAGCGACCTCGCGATGGTTGCCCAAGCACCCGGCCTCACATTCAATGAAACCGCGCCAGCGCATTCGCGTGCGACAACCTATGCCCTCTGGGCTGACCGGACGCGAATGCTGGTGAGGGACTCCAACGCCGCGAGCGGTTTTCAGCTCGTCGATGTTCTTACCGGCCGGACGGCCGAGGTCGAGGGCAGCGTCGAATGGCCTGCCAGCCTCCGCACCTTTCCAAATGGCCAGATCACGGGGCAAAGCAAGGCCGGCCCTGTCCGCTTCGATCCCGACGCACGCCGGTTCGTGTCATGGCAGGCTTCCAACCCAACGGGTTGCAGCAGCGCGGCACAGCTTGTCACCGAGTGGAAAGACGGGGCCTCCGCCTACAGCCTCTGGACCAGCGACGGCCCGCGCCCCGAGAGCATCACTCTCGCGTCGTCCGCCCGGCTGCTCGATCGTGATTGCAGCGGGATTGTCTGGGCCGAAAACGGGTTTGAAGGCAGCGTCGTGAACTTCACACCGTGGGACAGTCCCGCGGCGCCCCGCGCTCTTATGCGACATAACCAGCATCTCGCCGATATCGCCTGGGGCGAGCGGCGCATGATTGATTATCGCCACGCTGATGGCACAGCGCTGAAGATGGCGGTGCTGTTTCCTGCGGGTTACGATCCCGCAAGGCGATATCCGACGCTGATGTGGGTCTATGGCAGCTACAGCCCATCCGGGATCGACGACTACTTCCTCGATCCGCATATGCCGGGTCTTTACAACCTCGAGCTTTACGCAAGCCGCGGCTATGTGGTGGTCATCCCGGCCATCCCGATCCGGCGCAGCGAAGCTCCTGTTGAGCCGCTCGCCGCTTTCACTGAAGGTGTCCTGCCCGCTATCGACAAGCTGGTCGAGCTCGGGATTACCGACAACGACCGCATTGGCGTGTTCGGCCAGAGCTTTGGCGGCTACACCGTCAGCGCGCTGGTAGCGCAGACCGACCGCTTCAAAGCGGCGGCCGCGATTGCAGGGGCAACCGACATTGCAACCAACTACGGCGCGTTCGATCCGGCGGCGCGGGATTGGCCCGGCATCGATCAGGATATGGCAGTTAACAGTTCGATCTATGAGGCGGGGCTGGGCTTCAGGGTCGACCCCGCTACGGATCCTGCTCTCTATCGCCGCAACTCGCCCCTCACCTTTGCCGACCAGATCGAGACACCGCTGCTGCTAATCCACGGGGAGCTCGACGCGCGCGCGCCGCTCGCGCAGCCAGAGGCGCTGTTTTCCCTACTCCGCCGAAATGGCCGCCCGACAAGGTTGCTGCGATACTGGGGAGAGAACCACTCGCTCGCCAATTCGCCTGCCAACATCCGCGATATCACGCGCGAGCTCATCGACTGGTTCGATCTCCACCTAAAACATGGCGGTTACGCAGAAGCTCCTCTCGGTAGCACTGACTAAAGCTCGAAGCGGACGGGCAGCTTTCAACCCACGAGCAGTCATGAGCGGGACCGATCTGGCTTCCCGAAAGCTGCCCGGCAGCTTCGACGGGTATTTCGTCCAAAGCTGAAATTCTCAAATCGACCCTGAAGCGGACATCCTTTCTTTCAATATGATCACCGCGCGCTATCATCCTTGGACGAGCTGAAAAACATCACTTGGAATCAAAGCCATCATGATCGAAGCCATTCTCGGCGCTCTTGCCATTGCGGCTGCTGAACCACAGAAAGCTGATCCGAAGAATGATCCTGCAAAGTGGGTTCGGGCACGCGACCTTCCAGCGATAAGCTCAGATGCGGCGGTCACGACTTTCGACCTCACGATCGATGAAAAAGGCAAGCCAGTTGGTTGTGCCATCATCGTTAGCAGCGGACGCGATAATCTCGATCAAGCTGTTTGTAGCGCAGTATCGAAAAGAGCGCGGTTTACACCTGCGTCTGACGAAAACGGCTTGAACGCCTATTCGGTTCGGCGCGACAGGGTAATCTGGATGCCGAACGGGCGCAACGGCAACAGTTCATACGATGCGGCAGACTTGGTTGTAACGTCGCCCGAACTGCAGTCGAATACAGAAATTCTGGTCGATGTTCTATTATTGATGAGTGATGACGGCGATGTATCACAATGTATGAGAGCCCGATTCAAAAGTTTGTCATGCGTAGCAGTATCTTGCGGTTCTGCGTGTGAGCATACGGATGCTGGCGATGTGCGCCCAAGCGGTTGACGAGGCGATGGATGTTTCCCAGTCTTTGGCCAATCGGCGACATCTGCCTAGCCAGGCGAAGGTGCGTTCGACGACCCAGCGGCGGGGCAACAGGACGAAGCCTTTGGCGGTGTCGGACCGCTTGATGATTTCCAGCGTCCAGTCTCCATGCCCCCTGAGGGCGTCCCGAAGCTTGTCGCCAGCATAGCCGCCATCGGCGAACACGTGGCGCAGCCAAGGGAAGCGATATCTGATCGCCTTGAGCACATCGACGGCGCCATCGCGGTCCTGAATATCGGCGGCGTGGACGAGAATGAAGATCAGATAGCCGCAGGTGTCGGTGACGATATGGCGCTTTCGGCCCTTGACCTTCTTGCCTGCGTCATAGCCGCAAACCCCGCCGCTTTCCGTGGTTTTGACGCTCTGGCTGTCGATCACGCCAGCGCTCGGCGAGGCTTCGCGTCCCTCGACCTCGCGCAGGTTCATCACCAGCACCGTGTTGATGCTGGCGAACAATCCGTTGTCACGCCATGCGTAAAAATAGCGCTGCACGGTCGACACCGGCGGGAAACATTTGGGCAGCATCCGCCAAGCACAACCACCCGAGCCGATGTACAGCAGCGCGTTCAACACCTCGCGCATGTCGGTGCTGCGTCGTCGGCCCCCGGTTTTGGCGGGCGGAATGAACGGCGCCGTCAGCGCCCATTCTCGCTCCGTCAAATCGCTTGGATACCGCAACCCATCCCGGCTATGTTCGCAACGGGCAATACCAGTCCATGTCATGTGCCACTCCATCTGCTCGCACAGACGGCTGAATCACATATGGCGGGTATTGCTAAACAACTTTCGGATCGGGCTCTGATAGCCAAGAGCAGCGGCGCCCTAAAGCTTGATGAACTTGCTTGCGAAGCCGCCAAAAATCCTCAATTCGCGTTACCTGTCACCGACGAGACAGGCCAAAAGGTAGCTGGTATTCGCTCGCTTTTTGTGACCTTCGAAGCGGGCCCCGCCCTGCGCGTCCAGATTCGATAAATCTACCTTTCGATTGCCGACAGCTATCCACCCAGCTGCAGTCATGAGCGTGATCAATGCGCGATCCCGAAAGCTGCATGGCGGCTTTCGGCAAAATCAGACATTGCCGTTGATGCTCGGAAATGACTGGGTCTGGTCGGGTGCTGCTGTCACTAAGGTGAGGACTGTAATGCAGCTGTCTACCTCACGCCGTCCGGAACGAGCGGCCCATTTGCTGAATGTCTGAAGCTGATAAAGCTGCCGGTCGACAATGCGCCCTAAGCCACGCCAACAGACCCCCGTCGGCCGCTCCGAGAAATCAAATCTGTAATGCCGCAAACCGTTCAATTGTCGCGCGCGAAGCAAATGACACCAGAGTTTCTGCAGGCCTGTCGCGCAGGCACTGGGCCATGTCCGTCGTCAGAACATTTGGCGCAATGTGCGGCGTAGATTAGCGGAGTGCGGGCCTCGTCTGGGGTTTGGTTTTAGGCGGCGAGCTTGCGGTGTTGCAAGCGCCGATGTTCGATGGTCTGTCGCTTGATCCTTTCGCGCTGTTTGATGATGGCCGGTGCCCTGCCGAAGTAGACGTCGGCGGGCGTCACGTTGCACAGCGCTTCATGGTAGCGCTGGTGGTTGTAGTGCTCGACGAACGTCTCGATCTGGGTCTCAAGGTCGCCGGGCAGGAAGTAGTTTTCCAGCAGGATGCGGTTTTTGAGGGTCTGGTGCCAGCGCTCGATCTTACCCTGGGTCTGCGGATGCATCGGAGCGCCGCGCACATGGCTCATCTTGTTGGCCTCGATGTATTCCGCCAGTTCGCCCGCGATGTAGCTGGGGCCGTTATCGCTGAGCAGTCTGGGCTTGTGCAGCACCGTTGCACTGTCGCATCCTGATGCGGCGAGCGCCATGTCCAGCGTGTCGGTCACATCCTCTGCCCGCATGTTGGTGCACAACTTCCAGGCGATGATGTAGCGCGAGAAGTCGTCGAGGACGGTCGATAGATACATCCAGCCCCACCCGATAATCTTGAAGTAGGTAAAATCGGTTTGCCACATCTCGTTCGGGCGGGTGGTCTTGGTGTGGAACTGATCGGCAGCCTTGATCACGACGTAGGCCGGGCTCGTGATCAGATCATGGGCCTTCAGCAGGCGGTAAACCGTGGCTTCGGACACAAAGTATTGGCGTTCATCGGTAAATCGCACGGCCAGCTCGCGCGGTGACAGCTCGGACTGCTCCAGCGCCATTTCGATGATCTGGTCCTGCACCTCGGGCGCGATGCGGTTCCACACCCGGCTCGGCGCTGACGGTCGATCCGCGAGCGCCTCCAGGCCACCATCGAGGTAGCGGTCATACCAGCGGTAGAACGTCCGACGGGCAATGCCGAGCTTATCCAGCGTCCGCTTGGCGGGCAGGTGCGACTGCTCGACGATCCTGATGATCTCCAGCTTTTCAGAAGCAGGATACCTCATTCGTCGTCGCCCCCATCCGCGATCATGCTTTTTTTAAGCAGGCGGTTCTCGAGCGTCAGGTCAGCTACGCATTCCTTCAAGGCGCGGGCTTCGCGGCGCAGATCCTGCACCTCGCCGGTGGTCGCGGCACGGGCGGTGTCGCCGGCCAACCGGCGCTTGCCGGCTTCCATGAACTCCTTCGACCAAGTGTAATACAGGCTCTGAGCGATGCCTTCCTTGCGGCACAGCTCGGCAATGCTGTCTTCGCCGCGCAGGCCGTCCAGCACGATGCGGATCTTGTCTTCGGCCGAGAAGTGTCGGCGGGTTGCACGCCGGATGTCCTTCACCACTCGCTCAGCAGGGGCCTTCTTGGGAGGGGATTTTTTCAAGGAGGATTGGGTCTTCATCTTCGTTCCTTCGTCACTACGACGAAGCCCCAACCCTCCTTAAATCACAACCTCAAATCTGTGCCATTGGTGCTGATGGGGGACAACCGTATTATCCTGATTGGCTTTTCTCGCGGTGCATACACGGTGCGTGCACTCGCAAACATGATGAACTTGTGCGGGGTGCCGACCCAGATGCCGGACGGATCGCCCATGCCGCGATACGGCCCCGCGCTTCGTGCTGTCGCCACCGAAGCGGTCAAGTCCGTGTATGGCCACGGTACAGGCAAGCCGCGGGCTGAGCAGCCATACCTTATGCAGCGAGAGGAAAAGGGCGGGCGGTTCCGAGTTGCTTATGGCTGCACAGCGGACGACGGGTCGGACAACCAGCGAGGCAATGTTGAGCCACATTTTGTCGGTGTTTTCGACACTGTCGCTGCGCTTCAGAATATTGCAGCAAAGTGGCTCGTCCGCGGGACATTCGCTCTTGCTGCACTTTTGCTTCTGACCAGTGTCTTCCTCGATTGGCATTGGGTTCCGAAGTTGATCTTCGGAGTGCTTACAGGGGTTTCTCTCTTGGCGTATGCGCGCACGGTAAAGGACCAGATCCGATATTTTGAGCCAATTCCGGATGCTCCGCTCAAGTGGTGGAATCCCTTCGACTGGACCAACATCTGGCGCAACACGCATCGAGCATATTGGCGCAAAGAGTACTACGACAGGTGGTTATCACCGAAGGTCGGATTTGCGCGCCACGCGCTGTCTATTGACGAGAACCGAGTCGATTTTCCCCGCGTAGAGTGGGCTACTCGGGCCGCGGTGATAGAGAACAAGGGGAAAGAGCCCAAATGGCTTGATCAGATCTGGTTCGCTGGCTGCCATAGTGATGTTGGCGGCAGTTACCCTGAAGATGAGTCTAGGCTGAGCGATATAGCGCTTGATTGGATGATCGGAGAGCTGAAGGCCTGCGTACCTTGGATAGGGATAAGAGAAAAACTACTTGTCACTTCACCCGATCCACTAGGGCTGCAGCATGACGAAGTTTAGATGACCAACCGGTGGTACTTCCGTAAGGCTTGGAAACGCCATCCTCGCCTTGTCGAGGCGGACTTTAATCTTCATCCAAGTGTAATCAAACGGCTTGAGGCGTCCGCAGTGCCCGGCCCAGATCGTTCGCGAGCCTATCGTCCACCTCAACTTGCCGACCACCCACAAGCAACTAAGTATTTCTGTGGGTAGCTTCGAGTGCTTGTGACCGAAGCTAGGCCGCTCTTTCACGATAGGTCCGGCCCAGCAAGAGACCCATCGCAGTCATTTAATCTGATAAATTGAGTCGGCAGATCTGGACCCAAACCCGGTCGTTCACGGTCAGAGCAATGATCGCCTGCTTCCGCCGAAGGCCGCCCGGCGGCTTTCGGGACCCAGCATCGACCCCGCTGAGGACTGCAACTGGGTGGTTTGCGGAACGGTGGCATTTGCGCGACGAACAAAAAAGCGGACATGTTTGCGATGACGAGATATTGGCTTTGAAGCGCTGACATAGCGCGCGAGGCCGAGAACGAATAGTCGTCCACGGTTTGGCCCCGACAACGGTCACTCAATGGCTTGCAGGAATCGCTAGCTGTTCACTAACATCGTCGCATGGCACATGTTTTCATCTCCTTCGTCTCAGAAGATACCAAGCTAGCTCATTGGATTGCCTTACAGTTAAGGTCAAACGGTCTCGATCCTTGGTTCTCAGAGGATGCCGGGAGAATTCTCCCTGGGCAGAATTGGAGAGATGCACTTAGGAAGGCAATCGAGGACGGTGGATACTACGTTCCAATCTTTACCGATCAGTGGATCAAACGTCAGCGTAGTGTTGCAAACGAAGAACTGATGTTCGCAGCTGAAGAGGCAAGGCTCAGACCATCAGGGCAGCCATGGATCGTCCCATTGTTGGTCCATAAAGTGCAATTGCCGTCAGTAGACCTTGGTGGTGGCAGGCGATTGAGTGATATTCACTATTCCGACATTTCGAAGTTGGGATGGAAGCGTGGCGTAACTAGTCTTTTGACAGCTCTTGGTGTTGCAGGCCCAGTGCTTGAGAGAGGCGATCCGTTATCTGAGGGGTTCGGTTCATCGGCAAAGATTATTGGCGGTTTCGTAACCTATCGCAACTTAAGCGTTCCTATTCCAGAGCTTGAGGGCACAAGCTTTACCGTTACGGGTGGTTCCGTTCAGCGGGGAGAGGAAGGCGAAATGATCGCTCAGTTCAGCCTGAGAGCGCCCTTCGAGGGGTTGCAACAACTTAATGAGCAAATGGGATTGGATAGAATCGATGTAAGGTCAATAGACCAAGTTATCTCCAGAGACCCAGCAAGGCCTAGCCGGTTCAAATTTGTAGATGAAAAAGACGAGCGCCCGCCGGGTTCTAAGTTTTGGAAAATGGGGGCATCTGAGTTGCCCAGATCAACCGTAAGCCATCAACAAATCTCAGGTTACGATGCTTACGGGCATCTTAATTCACACGATCAAATGGAGGGCACTTTCTCTGGTTTTGTAGAAACTGTCTCACAACTTGGTCGTATACGTGTGACATTTGATGGTGAGTTTATGCTCCAACTAAAGGATAGTTTGGTCCCGCCCGTCTAGAGCAGCAAGATCATACTTTAAGTAAGCCATGGTGGCCTCCTTGACCGGAATGGCTTTGAAAGTGCCTACTTTAGTGAGCTATGGCACCGAACGGCTCCGTCTTGAAAAGGGTCACTTGCAGAATGGCAGGATTTTTCCAGAAGCGAGGCAAAGCCGCCGTTCGCAGCGTGAACTGGGCACGGTCAGCTGCCGACCCACAGCCAGTCATTTGGATCATAGACTGCGAACGTCTGCTTTTGACAGAGGCTGCCGATGAAACGCGCCGCATCGGACCGCCAGAAGGGCCCCGTAATTTCGGCTATTCAGCTTGGCCTAGATTAATCCCGTGATCTGCCGTTCGCTCGCCGCCTGAGCTGAACGACGCCTAGTAGCCCTTGAGCCACTTGCTTAGTTCAGAGGCGGTATTCTTCCTTTCGTCGATCACCATCCAGACTTCTTTCTGGTAGTTTTCGAGCTTTCCCCAGACGATGCGGTCGTAGAGACCAAGATACTCCCATGATGCCCATGCCTGGTTGTAGCTGGAGTCGGATGCTGGAAAGAGCGCGATCTTCGAAGCGCCCTTCACGCCATCAGCGATGCCTAGCTCCCACGGCACCCATTTACTTTCCTTGCTGTTCTCGCTGGCGAGGAGGACAAACCGGCTCGTATCGCGAATCCTAGTCTTCAGAAGCGCGGCCGTCTTTTCGCTCGTGTAGGGAGGCATTTCCGGATCGATCTCGTCGACATAGACCTTTGCGCCGTGGTTTTCGAGAATTCGGATCGCACCCGCTACCAGATCATCGTCCTTGCTTGAATGAGAGAGAAAGGTGGAGCCTTCGAGCGATCTCGAAGCAGCGGCCTTCCTGACCCTCGCCGTTTCGACAGCTCCCAAATCGGTCGCGACGCTGCGCAGCGCATCGCGAGTAATGTATTGTGCCATCTAGTTTCAGGCCCGCCTGTCGATGCGCGTGAGAATGTCGGTGATTAGCTTCACAATCTCCTCGGTCGTAATGTCGGCCCGCGCGAACTCCTTCAGTTCATCGTCCGTCGGCCGCATGGCGTTGTACCCGGACGTATCTATGGAGGAGCCAATCAGGCTGTCCGAGATCTGCGCCGCCGCACCACCGGTTGAGCCGACCGGAATGACAAAGCACTTAGCTGCCTTGGCGGCTTCGAACTCGTCGAGGACCCCACCCGCAACAATCTGCGAGCCGGTGGTCGAGTCGATCTTCATGCCGCCGACGAAGATCACGACGCCGGCGATCCTGGCCAGTTCGGCTCGTAGGGCAGCCCACTGCGCCCTGTCAGGCGCCTCTCCGGGTATCGGCTGGGGAAATGGACGGGCAATGAGACGCCGCTCGAGATCCCATCCGCCACTCAACCGCAGCGCGTCTAGGAAACCGGCGATGGAGGCGGATCCGACGACAAGTCCCGCGCCACTGACGAGGTCGCGACCGCGGCCACCCACAAGCTGGCCGATGGCCTGCGCGATGTTGTAGACTCTCGCGATTTCGCCACCGGCCTCGGGCGGCCAGCTACCGCTCACCCAAACCCGCCGCGCTGCCACACGGCGTTCGACCTGCCGCAGAAGCTCCGGCACTTCTGCATAGTCGTCGATCTCGACAACGACGAGGCCGTAGCGCTTCAGATCTCGGCTCCACAGCTTGTGCTGGGTGCTACGCGCCTCGAACTCGGTCTCCGTCTTGAAGTCCTCTCGCTGCGGGGGACGGACGATGGCGAAGTGTTCTGGCGGTGCCGACGTGAAGCTCTCGCGAATCAGCGAGAGCACGTGCTTGATGTTCGGATCCGTGAAGCTAATCCCAAGGAACAGCATCGACATACTCGACAGGTGCGCCTGAAGCAGAGGTAAGAAAGCGCCGCGCTTTGATCGGTAAAGTTCGTAGTCGTCCGTAGAAATGACGACATCGTCCAGCCGCTCAACTGACCCGTGCATCTTGAACAGCCGGGTCGCACCGGCGGTCGCGCGAAGGGCGAGGTCGGCGGCCCCGGAGACCGTGTCTATCGGCCGGTTGATGCCGCCGAAGGCGCGTTCGACCAGCCTGTCGTAGTTGGTGGTCCATATGAACTTGATCGGCAGGCGGGCGATGATTTCTAGCGTCTCGGGAACGGCGTGCTCGACGCCGATCTGCTCCTTAATGACGTTCCTGACCTGCGTCGCGGAACCGTTCTCCTGGATGCTCCACTGGGCGAGCGCGGCCAGATCATGAAGTTCGCCAGACTTCACTCCGAGCTCCTCGCCAACCTCCGTCAAAAGCGACGCCCATGACGGGTAGCCAGCTCCCATGGAAACGCCGGCGCCAATGAACACGGCGCCGCCCCCGCCAATGAGTGCCTCGGGGTAGTCCTTCAGGAACCGCTTCGTCGTCGCAGGGACCACCATCTCGCCGCCTTTCTTACACCATCAGTTACGACCACGGATGGCGATCGCGTCTTCGATCCATTTCTCGATGCCATTCGAGATCGAAGCGTAAACGGCCTTGCTGTCACTGCCCGTGGGAGTGATCAGCGGCACCACTGACGAGAGCTTGCGGGTGGTGCCTCCGATGGTGATCGAATCGAACGGGTTGGCCCCCGCGGCTGAGGTCTGGCCGTTGCGATCAAGCAGCCTGTCAATCCGGATGCCGAGAACACCCCTCCTGTCGTCCCACGCCTTGATTATTTCATGAATGACCCAAGGGCGGCTCGCGGTCTGGGATCCGACCAATACGACGACACAGCTCTTGCCGTGCATGTTGTCGGCGATCCATTTCTCGATGGAGGCCTTTCCCTTGCGCTTCACTTCTTCCCAGGCGTTGGGAGTGCACAGCGGTTGCCCCTCGAGCGCTCCCATGTTTCTCACCTGCTGCGTCCGCCAGTAATCCTTGTCGAAATGGAAGCTGAAAAAAACACGACGCGCCACTTTATTTCCCCCTATGTTAGCCATGCATAAATCTGGTTCGCAAAACAAGGATTGCAAGCGTAATAATTGGGAATCTCAGGGTGATAGATGTGGCATGGGTTGCCGCCGTCTTCCATTGGATTGGAAACGACACCGGTCTCCCATACATTCTTTGTCAGCAGAGGTCGGCAAGCCGGGCTTACGAACCGATGACGATCGATCCGCTCCATTTCCCGTATGGCTGCGAGATCTTCCGAGCAATGGTCAGGCCTATCAGGTTCGTCCAGAAAATGCAGACCGGGGGAAGTGACCCGCTTGAGCCTTTGAATCTTAGCGATTGCGATTCCGTTGCGAACTGATGTCCTCTTTGCAAATTGCATCACTGGATAGCTGCCAGCCTGAAACCCGCCCAGTTTTTTGTGGTCCTACTATGCCGCTCGGGCGAAGGTTGTAGGACGGCTGCTGGTAAGAGCTGCCGCTCGATATGCCGCAAGCGAACGTCGGAAATTTCCTACGATCTTCCGGCAGTTGCCGACCAGATTTGGTTTTTGCAGAGTCAGCAACGGGGCAAATGCTTTTTACCGATTTCGCCATTCGTGAGCGTAGCACCCCGTACCTGTTGAAGACCACGATTTGAACGTGGCCGACGTTCAGGATTTAGCCATCGGAGCGGCCAATCTGCCTTTCGTCCAAATCGATTCTCCACCACCATCGCTGGAATGCCGCTCAGCTCGGCCTCAGTAATTGTCGGATTTCTCTTCCCGAACCGAATTCGACAAAGCCGGTCGATGCGATCAAAGCGCCTCAGATAGTCGGGACTGCAAGTCGGCACCAACGCGGCGGAATCCAAGCAGCCGAGCGGCGCTCCGGACTAGATCTGCATCATCGCCGCCAGCGTTATCCTCGCGCGCGAGGGACATTGCGGATTTGATCTCGAGCATGGAGATGTTCGCTGCCTTAAGCGTAGCTCCGCTTTCGAATGAGCGGTCACGCACCGGTGGCGCATCCGCCTGATCCCTTGTGAACCAGAAGGTCCCGTCCGACAGCAGCTGGCTGTCGTGCGACTGCGCGCGGGTCAGCGCAGCTCGTGTCGCCGTCACGATGCGCGATCCCGCCTTCTCCTTACCGAAGCACGATGCGATGCGCCGCGCGGCCTCCTCGACGTGAATCGGGCCTTCAGCCTCGACGATCCGTTTGACGAGATCGGCCAAGACAACCGTGCTGACCTCGTGGGGCTCCTGCGCGCTGTTAACCGGGAAAACGGCTCGCTGGTAGGCCGGCATTTTGCGTTCAACAATGTCGGGAATGGCGATCACAGGAATGGGACCGTCAGCCCCCTGCGCAACAGGCCGGGACTTGTTGGCCCCATCGACCCTGATTCCCGCCTCGGCCGCATCCTTTGCTGCGACTAGTTCCAGACGTAGCCGCTCGATCTCGGCCCTGCGGTTGTAGAA
This sequence comes from Erythrobacter sp. 'gip.4 top 5', assembly GCF_056495765.1. NCBI lineage: Bacteria > Pseudomonadati > Pseudomonadota > Alphaproteobacteria > Sphingomonadales > Erythrobacteraceae > Erythrobacter > Erythrobacter sp. 'gip.4 top 5'. The sequence continues at coordinate 2,777,581 of NZ_CP200270.1, forward strand.
CCAATCGGTGCTCCAGATGCGATGGAATCTCCAGCCAAGGTGTTCAAGCACGTCCTGGCGAAGGCGATCCCGCTCTCGGGCCCACAGCGCGCTGTGATAGGCGGCGCCATCGCATTCGACCGCCAGCACGTAAGTCCCCGGCCGGTCTGGATGGCGCACGCCGATGTCGATGCGGAACCCGGCCGAACCGACCTGGGGATCTGCAAGGAAGCCGAAGCTGCGGATCACGTCGGCCACATCCTCCTCGAACGGCGTGTCGGCGCCGAGTCCTGTCGGCGAGGGCTCGTCGAGCCGGCCCGTCTTCGCGTATTCGAGGAAACGCTTGAGTATCCGGGGTCCATCGCCCGCGGTTCTGCTGATATCGATGTCGCCGGGATCAAAAGAGGCGAACACCTCGCAGCGGATCCGCGCGCGGGTGAAGAGCACGTTGAGACGACGCTCCCCGCCCTCGCCGTTTACCGGACCGAACGACATGCTCGTGAGCCTGCCGCCCGCGACGGCTGGGCCGTAGCCGACGCTGATGAGGATGACGTCGCGCTCGTCGCCCTGAACGTTCTCAATGTTCTTAACGAAGATGTCTTCGGACTGTCCCTCGCGCATGAAGGCGTCGAGAACGGTGTCGCTGCGACGGCCTAGCTCGAGCAATTCAGTGATCAGGTTTCGCTGGGCAAACGAGAACGTCACGATCCCGAGTGACAGGCTCGGGTGCTTGCGTGCGTGCTCGGCGACGCGCGCGACGATGGCCTCGCCCTCCTTGCGGTTGTCGCGCTTGCCGCCTTTGTCGTAGACGCCTGTGACCTGCGTGAAACACAAGCCGAACTCCGGATCGGCCTGAAGCGGCGATGGCGGCAGAATCAGGCCGTCTTCATAGAACTCGCGGTTCGAGACCTTGATCAGCGAAGGATCACGCGATCGGTAGTGCCACTCCAGCATCCGCGAGCCGAGGCCGCGCGCCTCGCACAGCGTGAGCACGCTTTCCATCGCGGCCACCTTCGCGGCACCCGCCAGCAGTTCGGGCTCGTCCTCGTCGGCATCGTCGTTGGCCGCCAACCTGTCAAAGAAAGAGGACGGTGGCAGCTGCTTCTGGTCGCCCACCACGACGATCTGATTGGCGCGAGCGATCGCACCTAGGGCGTCTTCGGGACGCACTTGGCTGGCCTCGTCGATGACAAGCAGGTCGAACGACAATGCGCTCGGCGGCAGGTATTGGGCGACCGAGATCGGGCTCATGAGAAGTACCGGCTTGATACGTTGGATCGCGGTGCCGGCCCGCTCGAACAGGCGACGGATTGCGAGATGACGAGTTTTCTTGCCGATTTCGCTACGGATGACGCCCATCTCGCCCTGTGCCCCCTGCGGGATCTGGGCGAGATGGCCTGCGAGGATGTCGGTGACGTTGTCCTTCAGGCGTTTGCGCTCAAGGTGGCCGAACGTGGAGACGAGTTGGTGGCGCTTCTCCATCGGCAACTCGCGTAGTACGGGAGACTGGTCGAGCGCATGGCGCCATAGTCCCTCGGCGCGGGCGAACCGCATTTCGATGACGGCAGCCGAACCATCGACGGCGCCAGTGCGCATGCGTTCCCCGAGTTCCGATAGACCGGCAGCGGCTATCCGGCCATTCATCCGTGCCAGCTGCACCCAGCCCGCGTAGCGGTCGGTCGCCACCGCCATATTCCCGATGCGGCGCACGAGGGCGCATGCATCGGCCTGCTCGAACCGCTCGACGCCAACGGTGGCCGGATCGAGGTCGAGGAAGTCGATTGTGGCGGTGAGCGTCGAACGGGCGGCGGTTGCCGCCTCAACCAGTCGGCGAAGCATTAGCGTCGCCTGTCCCGAGGCGGCCAGTTCACTCGCGGCCACGGGCGCCACCTTGAGCGCCGCACTGCTGAGCCTGTCACACCAGCCCGCAATGGAGATCAGCAAGGGGAAGTCACTACGGTCGCCGCGCCAAGCATCGCCAAGGATGTGCTCACCATAAGCTTGATCACTTTCCCAAATGGCCCGTTTGCTCCCGACCTCACCCAGTGCGTCGACTAACGCCACCCTGTCCGCCGCGGGCTTCGGCAGCGGAGCGCGAACCAGGCCCGCGAGTTCTCGCGACGCTCCGCGGTAGGCCCCGCCGAGCCTAGAGAAGAACGAGTTGCAGCCGGCTACGAGCGGGCCTCGCAGTCCTGCTACGGGGTGGGCGAAGGCTGCGTCGATGAAATTGGGCGCCTGCGCCTCAAATTCGATGCGCCAGTCCGATCCGGCTTGGAGAAGTTCGCGGAGTCGGGCCGGATCCGAAGCGACGAGCATGGATACTGCGGTGGGGCCGGCACCATGCGGAAGGCCCTCTAGCCTCGACAGCAGGTCGACCAGCGAATCTGCGATTTCAAGGGTGATGGGCTGGGACAGTCCAAGAGCCGCGAGCGGTTGCTCAGCGGCGGCGGCCAGCTCTTCGAGCGCTAACTTGGCAATGGTCAGCACCGAGGCGAGGCGGGCCAGCTCGACAGGCTGGAGATCGAGATTCCTCACACCCTCGAACGGGTGCGGCGTATCGACGCCCTCGGCGGCCAGCAGTTCGCCATAGCGCTCGATCGTGTCGATCAGCGCAGTTTCCTCGATCCGCGTCAGCTTGAGAAGAGGACCGGCATCCATCGCTGGTGGGGCTGCGTCCATGCCGATGTAGCGGACCTGTCGGCCGAGGACCGAGAACGCGGTCTCGCCTGTCGATCCGATCGGCTCGTGCAGGGCTTGCGCGATGCCGTTCAGGCGGTCACGCACGCTCGTGAGGGAATGCGGTGCATCGGGCATCTCAGGGACCGCTGCGGCCTGCGAGATCGTTCGCGCTAGTTCGGCGAGGACGATCTTCTTGTTGGCCGTACGCGAGTGGAGTTCGAGGCAGACGTCGCGCAAGCCGACCTTCACCAAGCGGTCGTGAACGACGGATAGTGCTGCCATCTTCTCGGCGACGAACAGCACGCGCTTCCCATCCTTCGCTGCAGCCGCGATGATGTTCGTGATCGTTTGACTTTTCCCGGTCCCTGGGGGGCCCTGCACGACAAGATTGCGGCCAGACCGCACTTCCTCGATCACCTTCGCCTGCGATGCGTCCGCGTCAACGACGTGGAAAATCCGCTCGGGTGGGAGCAAGTCGTCAAGTCGGTCTTCGAGACCGAAAAGGGGCTTCTCGTTGGCGAAGCCCTCGTAGAGAAGGCCACGCGTGAGCGGATGGTCGGCCAGTGCCTCGTCGGGCCAAGATTCGACATCAAGGTCGCGGTACATCAGGAGCTTGCTGAAGCTAAAGAAGCCAAGCTGGATCGCATCGCGGTTGACGCGCCAGCGATCGCGGGTGGCGATGACGGCCTCGACGCGCTCGAAGTAGCTCGAGGGCTTCCATTCCTCTTCGGTGTCGATCTCGGGCAGGTTGATGCCGAAGTCTTCCTTGAGCCGCTGCAGCAGCGGAAGGTTGGTCAGGACCTCTTCGTCGCGCGCGCGGATGTCGTATGTCGATGTCCTGGGGTTGCGCACGAGCTCGACGGGCAGGAGCACCAGTGGGGCTTCGCGTTCGATCCCTGAGTTTCGGTCCTCGAACCAAGTCAGAAAGCCGAGCGCGAGGTAGAGGATGTTCACGCCGCTCTCTTCCTCGGCGGTCTGCGCCTCGCGAGCGATCTTAAGCAGCTTCTTCTGGAGTGAGTCGGGTCCCAAACGCGTCTCTAGTTGGAGGTCAGTATAGCGGTCGTCATTCGGCTCGCCTACCATTGTCGCAAGTTGCACATCGTCGTCGTCCGACTTGTCTTGGCCGATCGCGAGGAAGCGCATCACTTTTGAACCGCCAAGGATGGCATGGACATCGTCGGACCGCTCGTTAACGACGTTGATCGTGTTTCCACGGGTGTTGGCCCGATTCACATGGACAAGGCGGTTCCTCGTTCCCGTCTCGACGAGGCGGCGACGGGTTTCGTCAAAGAGCCTCGCTACCTCGCCGCGCCGCTGCTGCGAAGGCGCCGATCCTTTGTTATCCATTGTCGTCATCATCAACCCCGAGTCCGCCCGACCGGCGATATCTTCCGATACTTATCGCGCCATACGACGCACCCATGCCGACTAGACCATCAACCGGCGCGCTCAAGCGCCTCGCGTTCGGCTTCGTCACGAAGGGCCTCGGTGCCAACGGAAGCGGGTTCGAGCTTTCCCTCGGCAATCTTTGCCGGCTTCGGCTGCCATGCCGTCAGCCGCCCGCCTACGCTGGCGTGAAAATGGCTTGCCGACTTGACCAGCTCGGCGACGATGATCTTGCGCTGGCCGAACTTCGCGCCGAGCTCGCGTACTAACAGGACCTCGAAGGACGAGACAACTATGCCCGACCGCTCGTCGTTCGCGATCTCGGGATTGTCAGCCAGAGTGGCCAGCGGATACTGCGTGGCCTTGGCCCGACCAGGCCAGAACAACCTGACGTGCAAGTCCTTTGGCTCTGCGCCCGCGAGCTGCTTCAGCAGCCAGCTCACCCTAGCTTTGGTGGACTTCCGATCGCCCGGTGCGCGAAGGCGCATCGAGACGCTCACCCCACGCTTCCTGAAGTCGGCGCAGACCCGCATCGGGGCGGCGGCGTTGGGTACGACGATGTCAGCGGTAAGCGAGGCGTCTGCAGTTAGGGCGGCAGAAGCCTTTTTGAGGCGCTCATTCGGGTCGGTAGCTTCGGCCCGCCCCATCACGATCTGCACGTGGTCGTTTACCTGCCGACTCATGACCGTGGTGAGACGGTCGAGCAGCTGGTGCCACGAACCGACCACGTCCTGACACTGCTGACTCTTGGCGTTGATCACGCCACCCGCCGCGACGTTCTCGCACAGTTCCGACCATGCCGCCGGCATCTGATCGAACTCCTTCACTCCGGAGCTGGGATGAAGGAGGAACCGCCGCAGTTCCGAAAGCAATATCAACTGCTCGCGGTCATCGACCTCGCCAAGTTCCTGCATCAGGTGCGCTTGGGTGATCACGTTCCCCCACGACCAGTGGAACAGCGCGACCTTGCGGGTTAACACGGGGCTGACGGTCAACGGATGATGCGTGGGAAGCGGCGTGAACTGGTTCGACAGCGTGATCACCGCATCGATGCCGTTCAGCTTCGCGAGATTAAGGTATCCCTCGATCTGGGCGTTCGATAGTTCAGCGGCGCCGACCTTCGCCTCGACGAGGGCTGTCCAGGTGGATTTGCCAGTGTTGACTACGATCAGGCCGTCCGGACGGTGCTTTGCATCGCCGACGCTCTTCCCGAGGACGACTTCAGTGAAGGTGTCGATGCGTCCGCGGGTGCCAATCTTCTGCCCAAGCCCGCTCAGCAGCGCGCGGCCAAAGCCGCCGACGCTCTCGAGACAAGCGAGGAAGATAGAAAGGGTCCGTCCTTCCTTCGACGTGTCCGCCAAGACCGGGAAAAGCCGTGCAGGTTCTCCCGATTTAACGAAGTCCGGTAGTTGCCCCATGAATTCCCCCTTGTATCAAAAGGTAAAATTGCATGGAGGCGCCTTTTAATCAATAGGACATTCGATCGGTCTTGTGGGGACGTTTAAAATGATCGGGTACTGACCTCAAAATAAGGCTTACCCAGTATTAATCGAAGCCCATTTCCCCTACTTCGAGCATGGCCGCTTCTAGCCGAACATGGTGTGCCTAGAAGCAGTAGCGATTGGAAGTTTTGTCCCAGACGCAGCCATTCATACAGATTAGGAGACTCAGCCCTTTGAGCAACTGGAATGCGGGTAGCAATGGCCGAAAAGTGGGTACCGGATTCTCTAGCCCGGTTCGTCGAACTCCACGTTTTCCATTCGACTTCGCGTTGGAACGAAGCATTGGTGTTCGGACAAGCCGCCGACGGTAGTCGCCAGCTGCTGCCCCGAACGGCCGGCCGTCGGGGCTTGTGGTGGTAGAGCGGCACGGAGCCGCCTGTCTTACAGGAAACCACCCATGACCCAGACTACAAAGCCAAAGCGCGTCCGCGAGATCCCTTCCAAACAAGGCAAGCCGGATCTTGAGATGAACGAAGCCTCGGCCGGTGCCGAAGGTGTTTCGTCAGCACCGGTTACTGCACTGGCGCCGACAGCCGAACTGGCTTCCAATCCGCAGACCAAGTCCGCACGCGTTATAGCGCTGCTGCAACGCGAGCACGGGGCATCCCTCGACGAGATGATCGAGGCCACCGCCTGGCTGCCACATACCACCCGCGCAGCAATGACCGGCCTCAAGCGCAAAGGTCACACCATCACCAGTGTCAAGGCGGACGGCGTCCGACGCTATCACGCTGCGCCATCGGCCGGACCGGCGAAGTGAGCCGCTTGGCTCTGCAAAAGCAGGTCGAAGAGATCGGTTCGATGGACCTCGATGATTTGCGCCAGTTCTGGAAGGAACGCTACAGCGATCCTTGCGCGTTGCGCTCTGTGCCGACCCTGAGAATGATGCTTGCCTGGAGGATCCAAGCTGAAGCGATGGGCGGCCTCGATGCTGACACGCGCAAGGCCTTGGCCCGTACCGGCACCATCGAAGTTGAAGGCCGTCACCTCGGTGTCGGGGCACGGTTGTCGCGAACCTGGAAGGGCAGGCCGGTTGAGGTCGTAGTGGAAGAGGAAGGGTTCCGCTGGGAGGGCAGGTTGTTTCCGAGCCTTTCAGCTGCGGCCACCGCTATCGCTGGGAGCAAATGGAACGGACCGCGGTTCTTTGGTCTGCGGGATGTCGCATGAGCCGTAAGGTCATTCGCTGCGCGATCTACACCCGTAAAAGCTCGGATGAAGGCCTCGACCAGTCGTTCAATAGTTTGGATGCGCAGCGCGAGGCTGGCGAGGCCTATGTGAAGAGCCAAGCCCATGAGGGATGGAAGTGTCTTCCTGCCCTGTATGATGACGGCGGGTTCTCGGGCGGCACAATGGAGCGCCCTGCCCTCAAACGCTTGCTGGCAGACGTCGATGCCGGGCTGATCGATGTAGTCGTGGTATACAAGATCGACCGACTGACCCGTGCCCTGACCGACTTCGCGCGCATCGTTGAACGCTTCGATGCCCGGGAGGTTAGCTTTGTCAGCGTCACCCAATCGTTTAACACAACCAGCAGCATGGGGCGTCTGACGCTCAACGTGCTGCTGTCATTTGCCCAGTTCGAGCGCGAGGTTACCGGAGAACGCATCCGCGACAAAATTGCCGCCTCCAAGGCCAAAGGCATGTGGATGGGCGGGCAGGTGCCGATAGGTTATGATCTGCCTGCCTCTGGCACACGCATCCTGCAGGTCAACGATGCTGAAGCAGCTACAGTTCGCCACATCTTTACGCGCTATCTCGAACTCGGCTCGGTGCATGCGCTGCAGAGTGAGCTTAACGCGCAAGGGTTCGTATCTAAGCTGAGGGTCACTGGTTCAGGCCGGACCTCTGGCGGTCTTCCCTTCAGCCGAGGAGCGTTGTTCCACCTGCTGCGCAACCAGATTTATGTCGGCCGAATTCCGCATAAGGACATCGTGCACGATGGCGTTCATACAGCGATTATCGATTTGGTGCTGTTCGATGCGGTCCAACAGCGACTGAGCTCACAAGCTCGCAGGCACAGAGCCTCTGGCGAGCAGCGTATTGCCAAGGCTTCGCTGACCGGGCGGTTGTTTGATGTGATGGACGAGCCAATGACGCCGACCTTTTCACGTGGACGCAGCGGACAGCTCTATCGTTACTACGTGTCGGCCTCGCTCCAACAAGGTGGCAAGACTGAGGATCGGGTCATGCGGCTGCCTGCGACAGCATTCGAAAAGTTAATCGGCGAGGCGGTTGCAAGATGGATGCCCCATGCCAGCGGCCCGCTTGACCTGCCACTTGCAATTCGGCTGCGTGAACATGAGATCCTGATCGATCTTCCAGCCGAGTGGGCTTGCGACGTTGCCTCTCGCTTGAGCGACGGCGAACGGATGGTCCACTCCAGCAAGCAAATATTTCGCCTCTCCATTCCTATGACGATGCCGATGCGTGGTGGCAGAAAGAGCATCGCGCTCGGCTCGCGAACATCCAAACCAGATCGCTCGTTGATCAAGGCGCTTCGCGCCGCGCATGCCATGATTGAGCTGCATCGCGGGCTCCCCTTCATCGAGGCATCGCCGCGTTCCCACTATAAGCGAACTACACTCCAATTCGCCTTCCTCGCACCCGACATCCAAAGCGACATTGTTGCCGGCCGGCAGCCACCGAAGCTCACTCTCGAAGAGCTTCGCCATGCCCAGATTCCACTGTGCTGGCATCGCCAACGCGAAGTCTTGGGCTGGCCTGCGCGTCGCTGAATTATTTACGGATTTACGCTGCCACGTGTGATGGCAATCCCTGCCGCAGCTCTAAAATTCCCTGCCAGAATCTACAGGGAATTCGACCTCGAAATCACCGCTAAACCCCGCTTAACTTTGCGTTTCTGATTTCGCCATATCTCCCGAAATAGCCACATCCGGCTCGTTTCTTTCAAAATTCCCTGCTGATACCCTGCACGGCAGGGAAACCGCACCGAGCACAAATGGGGCGGAGACTGGCGGCGCAAAGCGCGCCAGATCGGGGCGGAGATCGTGGGTTTATCGAAGGAGAGTGACCGATTGCCGCCCGCAAGCCGCGGGTTTGCGCGGGTCTAGCGCACCTCCTGCGGTCGGAAGACTAGTGCTGGGGGTTCGTGGCGGAGAGGGTGGGATTCGAACCCACGTTACCGTCGCCGGTAAACCGCATTTCGAGTGCGGCGCATTCGACCACTCTGCCACCTCTCCACGAGGCCTGTCACACTCTATAAAACCGCTTGGTCGACGCGGCCGTTGACAAGAAGCGCGCCCGTTAGCCCAAGGTGTGCGCGTTGCCAAGGCCTGTCGGTGCACAAATTGGGGGCATATCTCTGCCACAGCTCGGTACCCAAGCTTGTTTTGCGCGGATAATCGCCCATATTAACGGTATGGAACGCGCAGAGTTTTTCTCCAGCCAAGCGGGGCGCACGATCATTGCGCCGCGCCAGACCCGCGCCCGCTTCGGCATTGGTGATGTGGTTCGCCATCGCCTGTTCGCCTTTCGCGGCGTCGTGTTCGATGTCGATCCGGTTTTTGCCAATTCGGAAGAATGGTATCAATCGATCCCCGAGGATATCCGTCCCGAGCGCGATCAGCCCTTTTATCATCTGCTCGCCGAAAATGATGATTCGTCGTATGTCGCCTATGTAAGCCAGGGCAATCTGATCGGCGACGCCGATGGTGGTCCGATCGATCACCCGACGGTGCGTCAGCTGTTCGAAGGCTTCAAGGACGGCCGCTACCGGATGAGAGCCTCGCTCACACATTGACAACATTTTTGCGATAGACAATTGCCATGTCAAACGAGGCAGACCCTCAACGCGATACGCCCGCCATGGCCCGTCTGCACTTGGCTCTGGAGCGCGAACTGGCGTCCGACGAGACGATTCTTTGGCATGGATGGCAGTCGGGCCGATTGGAACCGATGGCCTTCGGGCTCTATTTTTTCGCCATTCCCTGGACTGCTTTTTCGGTGATGTGGACGGCAATCGCTTTCGGGGCCATGGCCCAATCGGGCGATGATGGACCAGGCTGGATTGGGTGGGCCTTCCCGCTTTTCGGACTACCTTTCGTGGGCATCGGGATGGCAATGCTCGCGCGCCCGTTTGTGCCTTGGTTTCAGCACGGCCGCGTGCTTTACGTGATCACCACGCAACGCGCGCTCAAATTGGCAATGGGCCGCGAATTGATCGTGAAGGCTGCGCCTGCTGAACGGATCGGTCTGACGCAGCGTTTCGAAAAGCGCGATGGATCAGGCAGACTGCAAGTGGCGATCAAGGTCGGCAAAGACAGCGACGGTGATCACAAAACCGAATATTTCGAAATCGGCCTGGTGGCAGACATCATGGGCGCGCAGACGGCTATAAACCTTATGGCGCACAACCGCCCCCGGCCCCGAGGTTCAGCTTTTGAGTTTCCAGCCTGAGCGCAGCAGCGCGTACACACCCGCAGCCAGCGCCGCGTTGAGCACCAGCAGACCCCCCGCCGCCGCGACCAGCGTGGCATCAGGCCCGATGTCACTCGCTCCCAGAAAGCCGTACCGGAAGCCTGAGATCACATAGAAAAACGGGTTCAATCGGCTCACCCACTGGAAGGCCGGATCAAGGTTATCGATCACATAAAAGGTGCCTGACAGTAACGAAAGCGGCGCAATAATGAAGTTCGTAACAGCGGCGTTGTGATCAAACTTTTCGGCCCAGATCGAGGTGGCCAGCCCGATGATCGCCAAGAGCAGCGATCCCATCAGTCCGAACCAGACTACGGCCCAAGCGTGCGTCATCGCAAGCGAAACACCCGGCCACAACGTCACGGCCAGCGCCACCGCGAAGCCAACCAAAATCGCCCGCGTCATCGCCGCGGCAATAATGCCGGCCATCAACTCGCCAGAGGACAGCGGCGGCATCAACAGATCGATGATTGTCCCCTGCATCTTTCCCGAGAGCAACGAGAAGCTGGAATTGGCAAAGGCGTTTTGCATCATCGCCATCACGATAAGGCCCGGCGCAACGAAGTTGGCGAAGGGCACACCCAGTACTTCGCGGCCTTCGCGACCCAATGCGACCGTGAAAATCACAAGAAACAGCAGTGTCGTGAACGCCGGAGCCCAAATCGTCTGCGTCTGGACCTTGAGAAACCGGCGCACCTCCTTCATATAGAGGCCTAACAGTCCCACGCGATTGATCCCGGTAATGACCGGGACGCCGCGCGGAGCAAACCGGATGCTCCCTCCGGTCTTGTCATCAGCCGTCAATTCAGTCACGGGAGCAGCGTCGTGCAACGGGTTTGTTGAAGGTGCGCGGTCGGCCATGGCTAAGGCGCCTAGGCCGCACGAGGCGCTCTGACAAGCATCAGCGCCACGTGGCACGCGCCGGACACAGGAACAGGTAGATTTTATGGGCTGGACGGACGAGCGCATCGCAACGCTCAAAAGAATGTGGGAAGGCGGCTCCACCGCAAGCGAAATCGCAACGGAGCTTGGCGGGGTCAGCCGCAATGCTGTGATCGGCAAGGCACACCGTCTTGGATTGAAGGCGCGCCCTTCTCCGGTGAAGGCCAATGACAAGAAAAAGGCGGCCGCGCCCGTCAAGAAGCCTGCTGCCGCACCTGCACCGCGCGCCGCCGAGCCGCGCGCCGAACCTGTCCAGCGCAGTTTGCCGAACGCGCCAGCCGAACGTTCTGCGCCGCGCCCAGCCACGCCCGCAGCGCGCACCGCGCCCGAGACGGATGATGCCGTCAAAGCTAACCCTTCGCAGCCGGTCCCCGGACCGTCTTCGGATCTGCCTAAGATTGTATCGGTCGGCCCCGGCGGCTTCCTGCGTCAGGGTCCAGGCGACCAGCAGGCGCCAATTCCGCCCGCTCCGCCCCGCCGTCTGGTTCCTGCCAAGCCCAGCCCCGAGATTGCGGGAAAAACGTCACTGCTCGATCTATCGGAAAAGGTGTGCCGCTGGCCGATGGGTCACCCTGGTGAGGCCGATTTCCACTTCTGCGGCGTGGCTGTGAACCCGGGCTTTCCCTATTGCGTCGAACATTGCGGCCGGGCCTATCAGGCCCAGCTTCCGCGCGGCGTGCGCCGTCCGCCCCCACCGCTGCCCTTTGGTGGTCCGCGGGTACGGTAACGCCTCACGTGTTTTACCCCTTATCCCGCCCTGCCCGCTGCGGCTGAGGCGGGACCATGGGAGCGTTGAAGTGATGGTCAGGTCCGCATCAGCGATGGTTGCGCTGGTAACCCTTGCGGTATCGAACGTGGCCCACGCCGAGTTACCTGAGCCCGTCCGCGCAATGATCGATGCGGCGATTGCCACAGGCGATGAAGCCAAGATCCGTGCGGTTATTGAAGTCGCTAGCACGACAAACCCCTCTGATCAGGACGAGATTGACGCCATCGTCGCGGATTTCGAGGCCGGCGTCACCGCCCGCAAAGCGGCCGAAGCGGAGGAGAAAGAGCGGCAGATCCGCTCCGCCGGCGTGCTCGACATATGGTCCGGCAGCGGTGAATTTGGCGCTTTCCGGGCGACCGGTAATTCCAGCAATACCGGTGTCACCGCAGGCCTTTTGCTCGACCGTCAGGGCATCGATTGGCGCCACCGGCTGACAGGCCGCGTCGATTACCAACGTGCCAACGGCGTCACCACGCGCGAGCAATATCTTGCGCGTTACGAGCCCAATGTGAACATCTCAGACGATTTCTACGTCTACGCACTGGCGCAATACGAACGGGACCGGTTTCAGGGCTTTTCTGGACGCTATGCCGTGTCGGGCGGCATTGGCTATCAGGCCCTTACAGGCGATAATGTCCAGCTTTCGGTCAAGGCGGGGCCTGCCTACCGCGTGACAGAATTCGTCGATGGACGAACCGAAAGTCGTATCGCAGGTCTGATCGGGCTCGACTTTGACTGGACGATCACGGAACGGCTGAAGCTGACCCAAGACACCAATGCGGTCGCCGAAACTGGCGGCTCAGCGATTGCCATCATCGATTCGCGCAACACCACGCTTGATTTCATCACAGGCCTTGATGCCAGCATCAACAGCAGCCTGACTGCGCGATTTTCCTACGCGATTGAATATGACAGCAACCCGGCGCCCGGCGCAGTTCAGACCGACACGCTAAGCCGCGTGACGTTAATCTACGGCTTCTGAGCAAACCAGATGATGTGATGCGCGCCTTTGTTGTTAGGGCGTGAACGGACGTTCCATTCCGTCACAGTCAGTCCGGTGTCATACAATCGCTTGCGAAACGCCGCGTCAGGTCCGGCGGACCATACTGCGAGGATGCCGCCGGACCGTAACGCGTCGCGCGCCTTGGCCAAGCCTGTACGCGAATAAATCCGGTTGTTGGCATCGCGCACGATCCCGTCGGGCCCATTGTCGACATCCAGCAAGATCGCATCGAACTTGGCACAGGTGCCATCGTTGGCGTCATCAATCAGCGCGGCAACATCGCAAATCTTGAGATCAAGGCGCGGATCAGACAGGCCTTCCCCAGTAAGCTGCGCCATCGGACCCTGCGCCCAATCCAGGATCGTCTCGGATATCTCGGCCACGACAATCTGCGCCTTTCCGCCAAGCCGGGCGGCCGCCGCGCGGTAGGTGAAGCCCATGCCGTAACCACCGATCAGGATGCGCGGATCGGACTTACCCAGCCGCTCGATGGTCAGCTCAGCCAGTTGCTCCTCCGAAAACCGCATCCGGGTGCTCATCAGTTCATTGCGGCCCAGCACGATCATGAAGTGACCGGCGTGTTCGTAAAGCTCAAGGCAAACCCCGTCTTCAATCTGTGTGCTGTCGATCAATTCGCGTTTGAGCATCGCTTGGCGCCTCTTGTGTCAGCAAAGAGGCCGCCCGGATCGCTCCGGGCGGCCTCAATGGTTTGCCTCAGATGAGGCGATCAGTCCTTGAGGAAGTCGGGCAGGCCAGCAGGTGCGCTGCCGCGGTCACCACCGCGATCGCTACCGCCACGTCCACCGCGATCACCGCCGCGTCCGCCGCCGCCACTGCCCTTGGGTCCACGACGATCACCGCCGCGATCCCCGCCACGTCCGCCTTCGCGTCCGCCTTCTCTGGGCTCACGCGGTTCACGTGCCGGGCGGGTGTCTTCCAGTTCGGCGCCCGTTTCCTGATCGACGACGCGCATCGACAGGCGAACCTTGCCGCGCTGATCGATCTCGAGCACCTTGACCTTCACTTCCATGCCTTCAGACACAACGTCGGTGGGCTTTTCGACCCGCTCGTTGCGCATTTCTGAAACGTGGACGAGGCCATCCTTGCCGCCCATGAAGTTCACAAACGCGCCGAAATCGACGATGTTCACGACCTTGCCGTCATAGATCTTGCCGACTTCCGCTTCCTGCGTGATGCCGAGAATCCACTTCTTCGCCGCTTCGATCTCGTCAACGTTGCTGGACGAGATCTTGATCACGCCTTCATCGTCAATGTCGATCTTGGCGCCGGTTTCGGCAACGATTTCACGGATCACCTTGCCGCCGGTACCGATCACTTCACGGATCTTCGACTTGTCGATCTGGATCGTCTCGATGCGCGGTGCGTGCTTGCTGACTTCGGTGCGGGCACCGGTCAGCGCCTTGGCCATTTCACCCAAGATGTGCATCCGGCCAGCCTTGGCCTGTTCCAGCGCCTTGGCCATGATTTCCTGCGTGATGCCGGCAATCTTGATGTCCATCTGCATCGTGGTGATGCCGTTTTCCGTGCCAGCAACCTTGAAGTCCATGTCGCCCAGGTGATCTTCATCACCCAGAATGTCCGACAGAACCGCAAAGTCATCCCCTTCGAGGATCAGACCCATGGCGATACCCGAAACGGGCGACGTCAAAGGCACGCCAGCGTCCAGCATTGACAGACAGCCACCGCAGACAGTCGCCATCGAGGACGAGCCGTTGGATTCGGTAATGTCTGACAACACGCGGATGGTGTAGGGGAAATCTTCCTTGCTCGGCAGCACCGGATTGAGCGCACGGAAAGCAAGCTTGCCGTGGCCGATCTCGCGACGGTTTGATCCGCCAAAGCGGCCCACTTCGCCAACCGAGTACGGCGGGAAGTTATAGTGCAGCATGAAGCTGGTGTACCAAAGGCCTTCCAGCCCATCGATCATTTGCTCGGAATCCTTGGTGCCTAGCGTGGTGGTGCAGATCGCCTGCGTTTCACCGCGGGTGAACAGCGATGAACCGTGCGTGCGCGGCAGGAAACCGACGATGGCTTCGATCGGACGAACCTGATCAAGCGCGCGACCGTCAATGCGCTGACCATCCTTGAGGATCGCTCCACGCACGATTTCGGCTTCAAGCTTCTTCATCAGCTTGCCAGCCACGTTCTGGGTCTGCCCGCCTTCGTCGGCAAACGCTGCCTTGGCCTTGGCCCGCGCTTCGTTCAGCAGATTGGAACGCGCCGACTTGTCAGTGACCTTGTAAGCCGCCGCGATGTCGCTGCCGATCAGATCCTTGAGCTTGGCCTTCATATCAGCGGTGTTATCGCTGAGATCGACCGTCCAAGGCTCCTTGGCGGCCTGTTCGGCCAGATCAATGATCGCGCCGATGACGTTGCGGATCTCGTTATGCGCGAACATTACTGCGCCGAGCATTTCATCCTCGGTCAGTTCCTTGGCTTCGGATTCCACCATCATCACCGCGTCTTGCGTGGCGGCAACGACCAGATCCAGGCGGCCATCGGCCAGCGCGCGATCCTGCTTGGGGTTGAGGGTGTATTCGCCATCGACGTAACCGACGCGGCAGGCGCCGATCGGGCCCATGAAGGGCAAGCCGCTGATGGTCAGGGCAGCCGAGGCTGCAATCATGGCGACCATGTCCGGTTCGTTTTCGCCGTCAAACGACAGAACCTGACAAATTACGTTGATTTCGTTATAGAAACCTTCGGGGAACAGCGGACGGATCGGACGATCGATCAAGCGGCTGACCAGCGTTTCCTTTTCCGTGGCGCCGCGTTCACGCTTGAAGAAGCCGCCCGGGATACGCCCGGCAGCCGAGAACTTTTCCTGATAATGGACGGTGAGCGGGAAGAAATCCTGCCCTTCCTTGACCGACTTGGCGGCGGTCACGGCGCACAGCACCACGGTTTCGCCATAGGTGGCCAGAACGGCGCCATTGGCCTGACGGGCAATATGCCCGGTTTCCAGAGTGAGGGTTTTGCCGCCCCATTCCAGCGATACGGTTTTCGTGTCGAACATGTATTTTCCTTCTGAACCCACTCAGCCATATTGCTGCGCGGGGCCTCTTGTGCCGGGGAAACAACCGTCCCGGTCCGGTTCAGGGCGCTTTGGCCCCCAAGGCGCGCAGACCGAATGCCTGCACGCCCGATATGCAAAAAGGGCGGCCCGTTTGAGCCGCCCTTTGATGCAAAACTCTTACTTACGCAGGCCCAGCTTCTGGATCAGCGCATTGTAGCGCTCGACATCCTTCTTCTTGAGGTATGCGAGCAGCGTGCGGCGCTTGTTGACCATCATCAGCAGGCCGCGACGCGAATGGTTGTCCTTGTGGTGATCCTTGAAGTGCTCGGTCAGGTTGCGGATACGCTGCGTGAGGATCGCAACCTGCACTTCGGGGCTGCCTGTGTCGTTGGAATCACGGGCATTATCAGCAATGATTGTCTGCTTAACTTCGGCGGTCACCGACATACTACGTCTCTTTCTACTCAGCGACATCGGGAAGGTTGAAACCCCGCACGACCGTGGCCGTGCCATCCGTGATTTCCATCAGCGCAACCTGGACGTTGCCCCGTTTCGCCAAATAAAGCCCGGATGATTGGGGCATGTCAGACAGCACCCGGCCCTGTCGGACCGCCTGCGCGCTTGTCTGATCGAGGTGGAGGGCCGGGATGTCGTCCAGCCCTGCCTCTAACGGCAGGAGGAGGTGTTCAAGGCCTTCGCGCTTAGCTGTTTGCTCCAACAAGTCCAGCGAAATCGCCTGATGCTGCGTGAACGGTCCAGCCTTGGTCCGTCGCAGATAGGTGACGTGGCCGCAAGTATCCAGCGCGTAGGCAATGTCGCGCGCGAGGCTGCGGATATAGGTGCCTTTGGAGACGTGGGCCCGAAGGGTAGCCCATCGCGTCCCGTCGGCTTCTGCGCCTTCAGCAAGATAGGCGATGTCGTAGATGGTCACCCGACGGGCTGGCACTTCGACATCCTCGCCCGACCTTGCCCGATCATAGGCGCGCCGCCCGTCGATTTTGATCGCGGAATAGGCTGGCGGTACCTGATCAATCTCGCCGATGAAGTCTGCAAGAACATCCTCAATTTCGCCGAAGCCCGGGATGTTGTCGCTCGTCGCTACGACGTCGCCCTCGGTATCGAGCGTTGATGTCTCGGCCCCGAACGCCACCGTGAATTCATAGATCTTGCTCGCATCCAGCATCCGCCCGGCCAGCTTGGTCGCCTCGCCCAAGGCAATCGGCAACACCCCTTGCGCCAGCGGATCGAGCGTTCCACCATGCCCCACCTTGGTCTTGGCATAGCCGTTCTGGCGCAGCACGCGCTTTATGGCGCTTACGCCTTGGGTTGATCCCATGCCTTTGGACTTGTCGAGGATCAGCCAGCCCGACAGGGGTACGCCCCGCGTCACGCTCATCGCCCCATCGCTTCGGCAAAATGCTTGCGGCACAGCGCAATGTAGCGGTCATTGCCACCAATCTCGGTCTGCTGGCCTTGGCGCACGGCCTTGCCCTTTTCATCGACGCGCAGATTCATGGTCGCCTTGCGGCCGCAGTGGCACACGGCCTTTAACTCGATCAGCGCATCGGCGATCCCCAGCAGCACCGCCGATCCGGGAAACAACTCGCCCTGAAAATCGGTGCGCAGGCCATAACACAGCACCGGAACCCCGCTCTCGTCCGCCAGCCGCGCCAGCTGCCACACCTGCTCTGGCGTCAGGAACTGCGCTTCGTCCACCATCACGCAGTCGAGCGGCGCAACGGCATTCGCAGCGCTCACCTCCGCCCACAAGTCGGTATCGCTGTGAAACCGATGTGCGGAGCGTTCCAAACCAATGCGACTTTTGACCTGCCCGCCCGACCGACTATCGAGCGCCGCCGTCCACAGCATTGTCGCCATCCCGCGCTCGCGATAATTGAAATCGGCTTGGAGCAGGTGCGAACTTTTGCCAGCGTTCATGCTGGCGTAGTAGAAGTAAAGCTTAGCCATCGCGTCAGATTACCCCCTCACCACACGCTGAGCCCGATCGGTCCTGTGGGAACCGATTAGCGCAATTCGGTGCCATCATGTTCAAGCCTGCTGCCCTTTGACGGATGGTTTTATTGCCAGCTTTGGCGATCAGCGTATCCGACGGTTTCGACATCACTGACAAGCCGGCACGCTAAAGTCGCACCGGGTGCCCTGTCAGGCGTCTTCGTCGCCATCCTCTTCATCGAGATCGCGCAGCACCTTGGGATCGCGGAGCAACGTCTCGATCCGGTCGGCTTCGGCAAAGCTTTCATCCTTGCGGAACCTGAGCTTCGGAGCGAACTTGAGCCCAAGTCTCTGGGCGACCTCGCGCTGGAGAAAGGCCGTGTTCTGACGCAACGCATGAACAATTGCGTCCTCTCCGGCCCCCAAGAGCGGCTTCACATAGGCCGTGGCGTGCCGCAGATCGGGCGTCATGCGCACTTCCGTGACCGAGATGTGCGCCGCGCGCACGACATCATCGTGCACATCGCCGCGTGCAAGCAGCTCCGACAAAATATGCCGGACCCGCTCGCCCACCTTGAGAACCCGGACCGATTGCTGTTCGGCGGTGAACGGAACCTTGGTCACGATGCCATCCCTGTGCTGGTCGCGGTCGGGCGCGGGGTTGGCAAAGCGGTCGAGGTCGATCGGGCGTAAAGCGTGCCATCTTCGGCCAGCAATTCGCCTTCGAGAAAGACCACCCGCCGCCCGGCCTTGACCACCCTGCCCTTACCGATGAGGCTTGCGCCGTCCGGGATCAACCGGATCAGAGTCAAGGAAATGTCGAGATTAAGGGGTGCCATTTCGCCCCCCGTCGCCGCGACATAGGCATAGCCCATCACGTCATCCAGATAGCCGGCCACCAGTCCACCCTGCACGCCGCCGCGCCAGGTGGTCATTTCACGCTTTACGGTAAAGCGCATGGTGGCGGTCTGCGTGTCTGCGTCCCAGCCGACGAATTGCGAGCCGAGCAGCGCCGTGTGCGGCGACTGCTCGGCATCGTCTGGGTAGTAAGCTGCCTCGCTCACAGCGTCCGCTCACGCTCCTCGACCGAGAAGACTTCAAGCTGGTCGCCCGGCTTGATGTCGTTGGTGTCTTCCAGCACCACGCCGCATTCCAGACCTGTACGAACCTCGTCGACATCGTCCTTGAACCGCCGCAGCGAACCGATCTTGGTCGCTGAAACGATAACATCGGCGCGGGTAAGACGGGCGAAGAGACCCTTGCGGATAACCCCTTCTTCCACCAACAGACCGGCGGCCTTGTCGCGCTTGCCCGACTTGAACACCTCTTTGACGAGTGCCCGGCCGACCACGTGCTCAACCCGTTCCGGACCAAGCTCGCCGATCATCTCCTTGGCGATGGCATCGGTCAGGTGATAGATGACATCATAATACATCATCCGCACGTTATCGCGTTTCAGCAGTTCGCGCGCTTTGGCGTTTGGACGCACATTGAAGCCGATGATCGGTGCCTTCGATCCGCCTGCCAACACCACATCACTCTCGGTGATCGCACCGACGCCGCCATTGAGCACGCGCACCTTGATGTCGTCGTTCGACAGATTGTGGAGCGCATTGATGATTGCCTCGACGGAGCCTTGCACGTCCGCCTTCACCACCACCGGAAATTCGATGACGTTGGAAGACAGCGTGTTGAACATCGTATCGAAATTGGTCGGGGCCAACGCAGTGCGCTTTTCCGTTGCGATTTCCTGACGATATTTGGCAACTTCACGCGCGCGCTGTTCATTCTCCACGACCGAGAGATTGTCACCGGCTGACGGAACGCCGCCAAGGCCGAGCACTTCGACCGGCATCGAGGGGCCAGCTTCCTTGATCTGCTGTCCCTTGTCATCGACGATCGCACGCACCTTGCCGCTTTGCGTGCCCACCACGAAGGTATCGCCCCGCCGTAGCGTGCCACGCGTGACCAGCACCGTTGCGACAGGGCCACGGCCTTTGTCGAGTTGCGCTTCGATCACGGTCGCCTCGGCATCGCGATCGGGCCGCGCGCGCAGTTCCAGCAGTTCGGCCTGCAAGCCGATGGCCTCGATCAACTTATCGAGCCCTGCACCGGACTTGGCCGAGACCTCGACATCCTGCACATCGCCCGACATCGCCTCGACCACGATTTCATGCTCGAGCAAGCGTTCACGGATCTTTTGCGGGTTGAATTCGGGCTTGTCCGACTTGGTGATCGCCACGATCATCGGCACGCCGGCCGCTTTGGTATGATTGATGGCTTCGACCGTCTGCGGCATCAGCCCGTCATCGCCAGCCACCACCAGAATGACGATGTCGGTCACATTCGCACCGCGCATCCGCATTTCGGTAAAGGCCGCGTGGCCTGGCGTATCGAGGAAGGTGATCTTGTCCTTCGCCTTGGTGGTGATCTGATAGGCGCCGATGTGCTGAGTGATGCCGCCGGCTTCACCCTTCACCACGTCTGTACCGCGCAGGGCATCGAGCAGGCTGGTCTTGCCGTGATCGACATGGCCCATGATCGTCACAACCGGCGGACGCGTCACCAGCGTTTCTTCCGGATCCATATCGACGCTGCTGTCGATATCGACATCGCTGGCTGACACGCGCGTGATGTTGTGGCCAAACTCTTCAACCAGCAATTCTGCCGTGTCCTGATCGATCGTCTGGTTGACGGTAACCATCATGCCCAGATTGAACAGCGCCTTGACCAGATCCGCGCCCTTTTCGGCCATGCGGTTGGCGAGCTCGCTGACGGTAATCGCTTCGGGCACAACCACGTCGCGCACCTGCTTTTCACGCGGCTTGGACGGGCCGCCCTGGCCACGGCGTTCCTTTTCACGCGCACGCTTGAGCGCAGCGAGACTGCGCGCACGCCGACCTTCATCCTCGTTCAGCGCACGCGTGACGGTCAGCTTGCCCGACCGGCGAGCATCCTTGCCTTCGTCGCTGGGTGCGGCACGCTTCTCGTCTTTCTTCTTGGCCTTGGCCTCGGGACGCTTGACCTCGGGGCGTTCGACAGGCGTGAAGCGGCGTGCGGCCGGAACGACATCGGTCTTTGCAGCCACAGCCTCTGCGGCAGGTGTCGCACCAGCCTCCTCGGCCGCATCCGCAGCAGCGGGCACTTCTGCAGGCTCGGGCGCTGCTTCAGCAGCGGCAGGTGCGGGCTTTTCGGCGGGCGCGTTACGCTCACGCTCGGCCTCTTCCTCGGCGCGGCGATTTTCCTCGGCGCGGCGGCGCTCGTCCTCATCAGCGCGAAGACGCTCTTCATCCTCACGCTTGCGCGCTTCTTCGCCAATCCGCAGCCGTTCTTCCTCGGCTTCAAGCTGAAGACGCTTCACTCGCTCCTGCGGGGTCTCGCTCGCAGGCGCAGGGCGCGCCGAGCGCTGTTGCGGGGCTGCCGGCCGCGATGCTTCGGCCACCGGAGCGGGCGGCGGCGGCGGCGGCGGGGGGGGCGGCGGTGCAGCCGCTTCGCTGCCAGGCTTGCCGAGCACGCGGCGGCGCTTCACCTCAACCACCACCTTGTTGGTGCGGCCGTGGCTGAAGGTCTGCTTGACCTCGCCCGCATCCACCGAACGCTTGAGGCCCAGGGGTTTGCGGATGCGTGGGGTGTCGTTGTCGTCGCTCATATTCGCTCGTCAGTCCTTCACGTATTCATCAATGTCCGCCGACCCGCCATCAGGCTGATCAGCGTGGCCGGATGTATCCCGGCCCGTTTCGTTCGTCGCGTTCGCCCCATCATCCCCGGTGTAATGCACCAGTCGGGAAACCGCCTGAAGCACGCGATGTGCCGCGCGCATGTCACCCGGATGACCGGCGACGCCCAGGTGGACTACGTTATCGCGGCCCAATGCCACAGACAGCGCGGTGCGGTCCAGAGGCAAGACCTGCCCACGCAGGCCAGAACCCTCCGCATCAGTGCCCACTCGCCAAGCTTGGTCAAGCTTACGCCGCCCATCCTCGCTGCTGTCGGCAGCATGAAGCAAGACGGCAATTCGTCCACTGCGCGCCTGTTCCTCGATCCGGGCCGAGCCCATCACGATGTTACCGCTGCGCAATTCCAATCCCAGCCGGTCACACAAAACACGCACCAGCGACGATTTGACCTTTTGCGGCAGATCCTCCGGGATCGTGAGAGGTGCGCCTTTGAAGGCGCGCATCAGCGCCTTTTTGAGATGGCCATCACCAAGAGCAGCTTCAAGACCCGCACGATTAACGCCGATCCATGCCCCGCGTCCAGGCGCCTTGGCCGCAGCGTCAGGCAGCACCAGTCCGTCCGACGAAATCGCCAGACGCAACAAAGCGTCCCGTTCCGAGGTCGCCCCGGTGAGGATACAGCGCCGCTCGCTCCCCGCAGTGTCGGGAAGCGTCGGCTCAACGATGTCGGACGTCAGGCTCTCATTGGGTGGAGTCCGCATGGGCGGCCTCCTGCGTGTCGGGTCCGGCGACGACTTCGTCTTCGAACCAATGCGCACGGGCCGCCATAATGATGGCGTTGCCCTGCTCTTCGGAGAGGCCGTAGTCGCCCAGAACGCCGCCCTTGTCGGTTTCGCGCTGCGGACGACGCTGCGGCGGACCATCGGTATTGCCACGGCGACGCGGGGCTTCACGTTTCTTGGCGATCAGCTCGTCGGTGGCGAGATCCGCCAGATCGTCGAGCGTCTTGATCCCCGCTTTGCCGAGCGTGACCAGCATCGCTTCGTTAAGGTGCGGGATTTCGGCAAGCGCATCTTCCACGCCCAGACCACGGCGCACTTCGCGGTGCGCGCCTTCCTGGCGTTCGAGCGCTTCCAGTGCCCGGCTCTGAAGTTCCTCGGCGAGATCATCGTCGAAGCCTTCGATACTGGCGAGTTCGGAGAGGTCGACATAGGCGACCTCCTCAAGCTCGGCGAAGCCTTCGGCCACGAGCAGCTGCGACAGCGTCTCGTCAACGTCGAGCTCTTCTTCAAACATCTTGGAACGCTCGGCAAATTCCTTCGAGCGCTTCTCCGAGGCTTCTTCCTCGGTCATGATATCGATCTGGTGGCCGGTTAGCTGGCTCGCCAGACGCACGTTCTGGCCGCGGCGACCGATCGCCAAGGAAAGCTGATCGTCCGGCACTACCACTTCGATGCGGCCATCGTCTTCGTCAAGCACAACGCGGCTGACCGTGGCAGGCTGCAACGCGTTGACCACAAAGGTCGCGGTGTCTTCCGACCACGGAATGATGTCGATCTTTTCGCCCTGCAATTCCTGCACGACGGCCTGCACACGGCTGCCCTTCATGCCGACGCAGGCACCGACCGGGTCAATGCTGGAGTCACGACTGATCACACCAATCTTGGCGCGGCTGCCCGGGTCACGGGCGGCGGCCTTGATCTCGATGATGTTGTCGTAGATTTCGGGGACTTCTTGCGCGAACAACTTCTTCATGAAGTCGGGATGCGCGCGGCTGAGGAAGATCTGCGGGCCGCGGTTGTTGCGCTCGACCTTGGTGATCAGCGCACGCACGCGCTCGCCGGTGCGGGCAGCTTCGCGCGGAATCTGCTGATCGCGGCGGATCACACCTTCGGCACGGCCGAGGTTGACGATCACGTGGCCGAATTCAACCGACTTGATCACGCCGGTGATGACTTCGCCTTGACGATCCTTGAACTCTTCAAACTGGCGTTCGCGCTCGGCATCGCGGACCTTCTGGAAGATCACCTGCTTGGCCGATTGCGCGTCAATGCGGCCCAGATCAACCGGAGGCAGCGGATCGACGATAAAATCACCGACCTTGGCACCAGGTTGCAGCTTGTCGCCCTGCTTGAGATCGACCTGCTTGAAGTAATCTTCAACCTCTTCGACCACCTCGACCACGCGCCACAGAGTCAGATCGCCGGTCAGCGGATCGAGCCTTGCGCGAATATCGTTTTCCGCGCCGTAACGGTTACGCGCAGATTTCTGGATCGCTTCTTCCATCGCCTCAATGACGATGGACTTGTCGATCATCTTTTCCGTTGCCACCGCGTTAGCGATGGCGAGGAGTTCAGCCTTGTTGGCGGAAATGGCACTCATCAGTCGTCTGCCTTTTCTTCTTCGATGAGTTCATCGACTCCACTGGTATCCAGTGGGCGGGTGGCGGCGATCAGCGCGTCGGTCAGGACGAGCTTGGCCGTATGAATTTGTGCCAGCGGCAAGCGCACATCGCCTGCCTTGGCTTCGGCGATAAGGATCATACCATCCTCCAGCCCGCCGAGCACGCCCTTGTTGACGCGCTGACCATCATAATCCTTGTCCATGACGATCCGCACATCATGCCCGGCCCAATTCGCGAAATCCTTTTCGCGGGTCAGCGGACGATCAATGCCGGGCGAACTGACTTCAAGATGGTAGGCCCCCTCGATCAGCACTTCGCCCGCTTCTTCTGCCGCATCAATCACGTCTGACACTCGGCGTGACAACGCGGCGCACTGGTCTATCACCAGTTGCCCGGTGGCAGCGTCTTCCGCCATGACCTGCAACGCCATACCGCCATCACCTGCTTCGGACGGGAGCATCGCAACACGCACCAGATCAAAGCCGAGCGCGGTCGCTTCGGGTTCGATAAGCTGTGTGAGGCGGGCGATATCGGCCATTCAGGCTCCCAAGAAAATTGCGTGCGATTCGGCAGTTCGGAAACGCGGTTTGAGGCCGGCCCCCGGAGGCGCCAGCATCCAAACTTTGTCTCGACAATGCCGGGATTGGCGCTGCGTTTATGCCGTGGTGCCCGATTTGGCAAGTGCGAACCTTGCCGATCGCGGTGCATCAACGGTTACTTTTCTCCGGTCACCCAGGATCGCACCTGGTCAAGAAGGGCTTGATGTTCGCGTTGCTGAAAGGTTTCGGCATGATGCCGGACCGACAGGATGGCCGCATGGGGCAGCAATTCATCGAACATCAAGCCGTTCACCCCTCCGCCACGGCCGGGCACAAACCGCACCGCTTCGCCAAAAACCTCAACTCCCGCAACCTTCAGAAACCCCACCTCGCCGCATGGCAGAGGCGCAGCCATGGCAATCTGTGCACCGGTGGATGACAGATCAACAAGGATACATTCATGCGTTCCCTTGGTGCTGATAAACCGCGCAGGGATCGACAAGCGCAGTCGGGCGGCTGTTCGCCGTCCAACAGCCGCAGTCGTGCCGTTTGCAACAGGGGGGACAGGGCTGGGCATCAAACCCAAGCCTCTCTCATCACGGTAAAAATTGAGCCCCGTCAGCTTTAGGGCAATCTCCTTAAAGCAGGGCTTTAGAGATCCGCCGCAGCGTCATCGGGTTCTTCCATCAAGGAATGCTTGCGAATGCAGTGGCGCAATTGATCGTAGGTAAGGCCGAGCGCGCGAGCGGTCTGCCGCTGGTTCCAGCGATGTCGCCCAAGCGCATGGGCGAGGATCGCTCGCTCGTGTGCGTCCACGGCTGCGCGCAAATCTTCAATACTGTCAAAAGCCGCCGTCGCACCGGTCACCGGAAGGGAAGACGACGCGGCTTTGCTTACAACCGCAACGCCAGATGGGGCATGGCGGCGCCGATGTTCCGGCTGGCGCGGGCGCCAGGGGCTATCGAACGGATCGAACTGGACATGTGCAATCGGCATGTCAGGCCCTGCCCAGCGGTAAACCGCGCGCTCAACCACATTGCGCAGCTCGCGGACATTGCCCGGCCACGGATGATCCTCCAGCGCGTCCATCACATGCGGTGCAAAGCCCGGCCAACGCTCCCAATCGAGTTCGGCCGCCATCCGCCGCCCGAAATATTCAGCCAGAACACCGATGTCGCCCTCGCGCACCCTAAGAGGCGGCAGGGTGATAACTTCGAAGCTTAGCCGGTCCAGCAGATCGGCACGAAATTCGCCGCTGGCCGCAAGCGCTGGCAGATCGTCGTTCGTCGCAGCCACAATCCGCACATCGACCCGGATCGGGCGCGAGGCGCCGATGCGCGTGATTTCGCCATATTCGACCGCGCGCAGCAGCCGCTCCTGTGCACCCATCGACAAGGTGCCAAGTTCATCGAGAAACAGCGTGCCGCGGTCAGCCTCCTCAAACCGGCCCACGCGGGACTTGGTGGCGCCGGTAAAGGCCCCGGCTTCATGCCCGAACAATTCGGCCTCGATCAGGGTTTCCGGCAGCGCGGCGCAGTTCATCGTCACCAGTGGCTCGTCCCAGCGGCTCGACAGGCGGTGAAGACGTTCGGCGATCAATTCTTTGCCCGTGCCGCGTTCCCCGATCACAAGCACCGGACGGTTCATTGCAGCCGCACGACTGGCGCGTTCGACCGCGTCGAGAAAGGCCCCTGATTGACCGATGAACTGGTTTTCGTGCTTCACATCCAAACTATAGTGAAAAACACCAATGCTTGGCAATACAGACCAACATCACCCGGCCATTCTTGCCCATAAACCCCACAATTGCGCCATTCACGCGATTTGGCACGGCGGTTGCAGAATACCATCTAAGACGGCTCAAATGACTTGGGCACATCACTTGGGAGGCCACAATGATCGACCGCAAACCTGCATCCGCCAATTCTTCGGGCCGCTTCTGGAACTCCAAGCTCGGGCACGCCGCGATGGCCAGCATCGCCGCCATGGTGATGATGATCGCGCTCTCCTCGCAGATCCAGCCGGGCGCCGTTCACGCCGCCCCGATCAGCTACCCCGCTGCCGAAACCGGCGCGATGATCGAGATCGCATAGAATGGGCGATCCGTTTGACCCCCTCGGGCCGGAGCGCCCCAAGCAGGACGTCCCCCCTGCCGATGCTGACCGCGACGCACGCCCCACCCGCGCCGCGCACAGCGATGCTCCGGCCCACCCTTCCCGCCTGCTCAGCGCTAGCCGTCTTTCACGGCTGGACGAGGAGATCGAAGCCTTGCGCCGCAACCCTTCCGCGACGCAATCGCGCAGGTCAACCACCCCGCCGCAGGATGAGCGCACTGCGCCTCTCGACCGGGTCAATTCGTTTCTCGATGGAGTAGCCTTCATGGGCATTTTCAGCCGCACCCGCGACATCATTGCCGCCAATTTCAACGATATGCTCGACAAGGCCGATGATCCTACCAAGATGATCCGCATGATCATCCTTGAAATGGAGGAAACGCTGGTTGAAGTCCGCGCCAGCGCGGCGCGCACCATCGCCGACCAGAAGGAAATGCACCGCCACTGCGTCAAGCTGGACCGGCTCCAGGCCGATTGGGGCGAAAAAGCGCAGCTTGCGCTCAGCAAGGATCGCGAAGACCTTGCCCGTGCCGCGCTGGTGGAACGGAAGAAGGCCAGCGACATGGCCGATCAGCTCAAGAGCGAGATCGCGGTGCTCGACGATGCCTTGCGCGCCTACGAGGAAGACATCGCCAAGCTGCAGCACCGCCTGCGCGAAGCGCGCAGCCGCCAGACCGCGATTGCCGCCCGCCTTGAAAGCGCCGAAAACCGCGTCAAACTGCGCACGCTGATGAGCACGGAACGCACCGATGAGGCGCTGGCCCGCTTTGACCAGCTCGAACGCCGGGTCGATTACGCCGAGGGCCGCGCCGATGCGCTGCGCATCGCCGAAGAAGGCCCGCCAAGCCTCGCCGATGAAATCGCCGCCCTCGCCGGATCGGATGCGATTGATGACGAACTGGAAGCCATGAAGAAGGCGCTCGGCATGCCCGATGACAGTGCCAACCGCAACAAGGGGGAATAAGCCATGGATTTTGAGGTCATTCTTGTTGTCGCGATGCTCTTCATCGGTCTGCCCTGGGTCATCCTGCACTACATGACAAAGTGGAAGACGGCCGCGACCATCACGGTCGATGACGAAGTCCTGTTGGAAGAACTCTACAACCTCGCCAAACGGTTGGATCAAAGGATGGAAACAGTAGAGCGGCTTGTCGCCAGTGATGATCCCGATTTCACCCCCGCCCGCCGTCTGATCGCCGATCACCAATCCGACAATGACCAGCTGCGCGAACTGGAAGCACTGATGGCCGAGAAGAAAGGAACCCGCGCATGAACAGCCCCCGCACCACGCTCTACCGCGACAAGCACAATGCCAAGATCATGGGCGTTTGCTCTGGGATCGCCGATTACACCGGGGTCAATGTCTTCTGGGTTCGGTTCGCTGCGGTAGCATCGATTTTCATCACGGGCGGACCATCGATCATCGCCTATTTCATCGCCGGGTTCCTGCTCAACAAGAAGCCGCCTTATCTCTATCGCGATGAAAGCGAACAGAAATACTGGCAATCCGTCCGCCAGAGCCCGAAACGGACCGCCCGCGAAATCCGCGCCAGCTTCCGTGACATCGACCGTCGGCTGGCCGCCGTGGAAACGCATTACGTCAGCAGCAACCCGCGCCTGAATGCCGAAATTGAACGGCTGCGCTAGACACCAGCAACACGCGATATGGGGAACGAATAATGGCAGGGGAAATGGCGTTGATGATCCCGATTCTGGGCATTCTGCTCGGCTTCTTCGGGGTCTGGACCAATCACAAGGAAAAGGTCGCCAAGTTGCAGACCAAGGTCGTGGCCAGCGAGACCGCGGAGAAGGCGGCGCAATATGCCAGCCACATTCAGCGGCTTGAAGATCGGGTGCAGGTGCTCGAACGCATTGTCACCGATCGCGGTTACGACATCGCCACCCAGATCGAGGCACTGCGCGATCAGCGCCGGGTGGATGAGGGGGCGGGCGTACCGCTTGGCCTTAACAAGGAGCGGGTGTGATGCATGGATTTGGAGGCCCCTTTTTCGTTCTGGCTATCATTGCGATCTGCACGGCGGGATGGCTGATCAATAACTGGATCCGCGCACGTCACGGCTATCCGCTGGAGAACGAGTGGGGCGGCACGATCGAGCGCCGCGACACCGATGAAAAACACCGGCTGCGGGCTGAGAACCGTGAACTCCATGGCCAGATCGATGCGATGCAGGACCGGCTGGTGGTGCTCGAAAAGATCGTCACCGACCGCAGTTATTCCCTGTCTCAGGAAATCGAGGCGCTGCGCGATGCGCCCATTATCGGCAAGGAGCGCGTGTGATGGAGCCTGCTGACCTTCTCCCCTATCTCGGCTGGATCATCGGCGGCGCGTTTACGCTGGGCGCGGCAGGCATCCTGACCTCGTTTCAGACCACCCGCATGAAGATCAAGAACGGCTACCCGCTCGAAGGCATGTGGGGCCAATCACTCAAGCCCGGATCGGACAAGCAAACCGCGCACCGCGTGACGTTGTTGACTCAGGAAAACGCCGAACTGCGCGCTGAACTTGGCAGCATCAAGGACCGCCTGATCAATGTCGAGCGGATCGTTACCGATGGCGGCTATCATCTGGGCGCGGAGATTGACGCGCTCAGGGATTTGGGGCGTGACCGGGCGCTGACCGGGCTCAAGGACAAGGGCGAAGCGTGATGAGCGGCTGGGCCATGGTTATCATCGTTGCGATTATCGTTTGGGGCGTGGTGCAATATGCCAAGGCTCGCGCCGGGATCGTCATGGATGAAGACGGCAACGAGATGATCGCTCCGCGTGACGATGGCCGGTCGGCAGCCGAGCTGGAAGCGGCCCGCGCCGAACTCGCAAATCTCAAGGAACGCGTGAAGGTGCTCGAACGCATCGCCACCGACGCGAACAGCGGCGATGCGCGCGAACGGGCGCGGATTTCTGCCGAAATCGAAGCGTTGCGGGGGTTGCCCGCAGCCAGCAAGGAGGAACCAGGCCAATGATGTCGTCCCTTCTCGACCCCTTCGTGATCATGGCCACGTCCGGCCTGATTGCGATCATCGTCATCGCCGCCGCGCTGCTTCGCGGCTGGCAGGGCTGGCTTGATCTCAAGCGTCAGGAGCTTGACCGTGCTGCGCACCACCCGGCACAGGCGGATGGTTCCAGCATCGGCACCGCGCGGATCGAACTGGCGGACCTGAAGGAACGCATCCGCAAACTGGAAGCCATCGCCAGCGGAGTTGAACTGTGAACGCGGCGCGCAACACCGCCACCCAAGCCGGCATCGGACTTGGCAGTGCGATCGCCGTCGCCATCAGCTGGAGCCTGCACCAGTCGATCATATGGGCCATCATCCACGGCTTTTTCGGCTGGTTCTATGTCGTGTGGCACGCGGTCACCCGTCCCGGCGGCCTCAGCGGGTAATTCCCCCCTTCCGTTTCGGGCGTGCGATGCCTAATTGTAGCCCATGCGTACGCTTTCCGACATTCTCGAAGAATATGAGTTCCTTGAAGGCGATGATCGTTATGGCCTGCTGATCGAGCTTGGCCGTGATCTCGACCCGATGCCTGGTGCGCTGAAGACCGATGCCACGCTGGTGCGCGGATGCTCGGCTGCCGTGTGGGTCTATCCCGCGTCGCAAGAAGAAAACACGCTCCACTTCCTTGCTGACAGCAATGCCGCCATCACTAAGGGCATTGTCGCGCTGGTGATCGCTGCGGTGCAGGATCGCCCTGCTGCCGAAGTCGCCACCATGGACGTGATGGGCGCGCTTGCCCCGTTTGATCTGAAAAGCCAGCTGTCGAGCAATCGGACACAAGGCGTTCCGAACATGATTTCACTGGTCAAGGAACATGCAGCGCGGCTGGCGCAAAGCTAGTACGCCATCGAGCCATTGTTTCACGTGGAACAGCAGCGAGCGCGGGCCTAACAGGGGTCTAAGGTGGGTCTAGACAGGGTCTACGAACGGCCTGCGCCGTCCCCTAAAGGTTGCGACCTACCGTCTCGAAACCATCACCGTTGGCACCGGCACTTTCACGCACCACTGCCAAGCCCGCTTCCTTCTGGCGCTTCAAGTCCGCCTTCAACTTGGCCGGATCGCGCGCGAACACAAAGCCGAAGCTCACCCCGCCTTCCTTGCCGATTGTGGCGTGATGCAGCTTGTGCGCCTGCACCAACCGCTTGGCGTAGCCTTTGCGCGGCACCCACTTCCAGTAACGCTGATGCACCAAGCCATCATGCACCAGCGTGTAGATTACCCCATACAGCGTGATCCCGACCGCAAACCACCACAGCCAGTCCCAATACAGCGCGCCATAGATATACATCGTGGCATTGATCGAACCAAAGACAACCGCAAACAAATCGTTCTTTTCCAGCATGTTATCATGTGGCTCGTGATGGTCACGATGCCAGCCCCAGCCCCAGCCATGCATGATGTACTTGTGCGCGACCCACGCGAAAATCTCCATCCCGATCAGGGATGACATCACGGTCAGAAACACTTCGAGCCAGCTCATGCAGGCACCTTCTCAGTCAATTCGGTAAGGCCCACCCCGGCGTTGCGCGCGCGCGGCAACGCCCACCACGGCACATCGGGGCGGCGGTGGTGTTCGAGATGATAGCCAAAATGAAAGCACGTGGCGAGGCTGGCGATGGGGCCGAACGCTTCGCTGCGGGTGTTGTGCCGGTCGGCAAAGACGGACGCATCGTCGCCCTGCACATGGCGATGCGGGCGGAAGGTGCCAAAGTAGAACAGTTGCAGCGACGAGCCGAGCGCGGGCAGGCCGTACAGCATGACGATCTGCACCATCGGTATGTCCAGCACGAGCCAGTAGACGCCCACGACGGTATGGACGAACAGCAGCGATCGCCACCCGAAATAGCGCCGGAGAAACGTACCGTACCAGCGCCAGAAATTATCCGGATGGTGTTCATCGAAATCGGGATCGCCTGCGTGTCCGGCCAATTTGTGATGGTCAAAATGCGCATCACGCAACTGTTTCCACGCAAAGCCTGCATAAAGCGCCAGCAGCACTGTGCCGATGGCGCCGTTCATCCGGGGTTGCCCGGGCACAAGCGTGCCATGCATCGCGTCATGGCAGACGATGAACACGCCCACGGAAAGCCAGCATTGCACGATCGCCATCGCCAGGGCGAACGGCCAGTTCGACCAGGTCAGTTCGAACACGAACATCCCGTAAGCGTGGATGCCAAGCCAGCTGCCTGCAATGGCCACTGCCAGCGCAAGGCCGATCGCGCGTTGGAGGCTGCGCTGGGGCAAGACAAAATGCGGGTTCATCAGAGAAAGGTTACGCGCTGGCGGAGCATGAAGATGCGTATAGACCCCGCGGCGCCCGTGGCAATTGCGTTTGCGCAAAGCCGGGTTGCAACAGGTCGTGATGCAGCAGGTCGAATGGTCCGTGCAGCGCCGCCCGTGGCGCTATTCGCTGTCCTTCCAGCCCCAGGCAAGGCGGCACGGGAGAATGTTGAGCCATTCAAACCCGCTATCGACCCGGTCAAAATGCTGTGCGGTCAGGTTTTGAGCCGACTTGCTGAACTGATAGGTCAGAAATGCACCGCCGGGACGGATGGCGCGGTGCGTGGCCTCGGCGATGCGGGGGCCAAGACCATCGGGCAAGGTCGAAAAAGGCAGGCCTGACAAAATGTAATCCGCCTGTTCGTGGCCGTGCGTGCGGATGATTTCCTCGACATCTTCAGCCGAGCCATGAACCGCAATAAAGCGGCTGTCGCCGATGGTGCGGTTGAGATAATCGATATACAGCTTGTTGGTGTCGATCACGATCAGCATGCCATCACGCGGCAGCAGATCGAGCACCGGACGGCAGAAAGTCCCCACGCCCGGACCATATTCAACAAACAACCTGCAACGGTCCCAATCGACCGGCCCCAGCATCTTCCTGATCGTGAAGCCGGAGGAGGGAATGATCGAGCCGACCATCACCGGATGTTCGATGAACCCCTGAAAAAAGACCCCCCAAGGGCCAAGGAAATCGCGCAATTTCCGTTTCAGCCGCGTGGATTTGCGTGACTGTGTAAACTCGTAACCGGACATCAGTGATCTGCATCCCATGCCTTGCCCTCAGGCATGAGGAACAATCCGAATGCGCGCGAAATCGCAAATTCATCCAGAATTTGCAAGACTGGGCTGCAGCCACAGTCGCCTCAACCCAAAAGCCACCGCCAGCCCGTGGCTGGCTTGCGACGAAACTTGCAACGCCCGTTGCAGTGGTGCCTTAAGAGACTGCGTTCGCTGACTGCTTGCCCTCGTCGTCCTGTGGAAAGAAGAACGTGCGCAGGTGTTCACCGATCCGTGCGGGGCGCAGGGTTTCGGCATCGATGCAGCACCAGCTCGATTGCACTTCGGCCAGCACCTCTTCGCCGCGCTTGATCAGCGTCGAATAAAACGCCCGTGCGCCATTAAAGCGTTCCAGCACGGTCTGCGCCATCACATCATCATCAAGGAAAGCCGGCTTGCGGTAGGTAATCTCGTGCTTCAGCGCGACCCAGGCCTTTGATGCGACATCTTCCGCTGGCGCAATCCCGCGCCAATGCGCCAACACCGCGTCCTGCACCCAGCTGAGATAGCGCGAATTGTTGACATGACCCATGAAGTCGATGTCGGACGGCTCCACCGTAATCGGGTGAAGAAAGACGGCGGCAGAAGAATCGTTTGCTGACATGAGTGTCAACTACCGCAAGATTATGACAATTTCTATCACCGTGTGCAGGTAAACCGTCGCAATCTTGCAACAGCGGCGCAAAGATGATTAGGGAACGTGATCCAAAGGCATCACCTTGCCTCAAACCGATGGACTGTCGATCATGGCCAGCCGCCCGCGCACGCTCTATGAAAAGATCTGGGACGCGCATGTTGTCGAGATGCGCGATGACGGAACGGCGCTGATTTATATCGACCGTCATCTGGTGCACGAAGTCACCAGCCCGCAGGCGTTCGAGGCACTGAAGGTGGCCGGGCGCCCGGTGCGCAGGCCGGAACTGACGCTCGCCGTGCCCGATCATAACCTGCCGACGACAGCGCGGGTTGACGCAAACGGCGCGCCGGTGCCGATCGGCGATCCGGAAAGCGCGGCGCAACTGGCCGCGCTCGAAGCCAACGCCCCGGCCCATGGCATCCGCTATATTCCCGCGACTGCCAAGGAACAGGGGATCGTCCATGTTGTCGGCCCCGAACAGGGCTTCTCGCTACCCGGCACCACCATTGTCTGCGGCGATTCGCACACCGCCTGCCATGGCGGCCTTGGCGCGCTGGCCTTCGGCATCGGCACCAGCGAGGTTGAACACGTGCTGGCGACACAGACACTGCTGCTCCAGCAATCCCGCCCGATGGAAGTGCGGGTCGAAGGCGATCTTGGCCCCGGCATCAGCGCCAAGGATCTGATCCTCCACATCATCGGCCAGATCGGTGCGGCGGGCGGCAGCGGCTACGTGATCGAATATCGCGGCGCCGTGTTTGCGGCGATGAGTGTCGAGGAACGCCTCACGGTCTGCAACATGAGCATCGAGGCGGGCGCACGCGCGGGCCTGATCGCGCCCGACGATACGACCTTCGCCTACCTCAAAGGCCGCCCGATGGCCCCGAAGGGCACTGAGTGGGACGCGGCGGTTGCTTACTGGCGCAGCTTGCACACCGATGATGGCGCGGTGTTCGCCAAGTCGGTCGTCATCAACGCTGCTGATGTTGAGCCGAGCGTCACCTGGGGCACCAGTCCCGAAGACGTGGTGGCAATCGGTGGGCGCGTGCCCTCCCCCAATGACTTTGCCGATGAATCGAAGCGCGTCGCCGCGCAGAAGAGCCTCGATTACATGGGCCTCAACCCCGGCACGCCGATGACCGAGATCCCGATCGAGAACATCTTCATCGGCAGCTGCACCAACAGCCGCATCGAAGACCTGCGCGCCGCTGCCGGCGTGCTCAAGGGCCGCCACAAGGCTGATAACGTGCGCTGGGCGATCGTGGTCCCCGGCTCAGGCCTTGTGAAGGCGCAGGCCGAGGCAGAGGGCCTTGACCGGATCTTTACCGACGCGGGCTTTGAATGGCGCGAGCCGGGGTGTTCGGCCTGCCTCGGCATGAACCCCGACAAGGTTCCGGCAGGCGAACGCTGCGCATCGACCAGCAACCGCAATTTCGTCGGCAGACAAGGCCCCGGCGCACGCACGCACCTCGTCAGCCCCGCAATGGCGGCGGCTGCCGCTGTCACCGGGCGGTTGGCCGATGTGCGCACCCTGGTTTGACGACATTCTCTTGAAACCCCCGCGCCCGAGGCGCAAGGATACGCCATGACCGACAAGCCCAAAACCAACAACGCCCGCAACGCCGCGATTGCCGCAGCCGGAGCGATCGGATCGGCCGCGATTGCCGCAGCGCTGATGTATGCTGGCAAGCGCAAGAAGAAGAACGAGCCGACCCAGCCCGGCCCGATCCCTTCAGGCGAGCCGCCGCAGACCGATTAAGGACACTCGCGCCGCATGCAACCGCTCACCCGCGTCGAAGGCCGTGCCATTCCGCTTGGCCTCAAGAATGTCGATACCGACATCATCATCCCGGCCAGATGGCTCAAGACCATCAGACGCGAAGGGCTTGGTGCAGGCGCGTTTGAGGCTCTGCGGGCGGAACCGGGCAATGTGATTGACGATCCGGCCTATGCGGACGCGACCCTGCTAATCGCGGGCGACAATTTTGGCTGCGGGTCAAGCCGCGAACACGCCGCATGGGCGCTGGGTGACTTGGGGCTGCGGGTGGTGATCGCCCCCAGCTTTTCCGACATCTTCTCGGGCAACGCGGTCAAGAATGGGATCCTGCCCGTCGTGCTGCCCCAAGACGCCGTCGACCGCTTGCTCGACGTTGCACGGGCTGGCGAACCGATCACGGTCGATCTCGAACACCAGACTGTCACCACGACCTATCAGGATCGCTTCACGTTTCAGATCGATCCGTTCCGGCGGGATTGCCTGCTCGGCGGTCTCGACGAGGTAGGGCTGACCATGGCGCGGGGCGAGGCCATTGGCGGTTTCGAGGCCGCCCGCACCGCTGCCCAGCCCTGGCTGATGCGCGGCACCGCCGCCTGACATATTCCACAAGGGAGAGGACATCATGAAAGCCATTCGCACCCACGCCATCGGTGGGCCTGAGACGCTGACGCTCGACGAGATCGAGACCCCCACCCCCGGCACGGGCGAGGTGCTGGTCGCGGTGAAGGCCTGCGCGATCAACTATCCCGACGGGCTGATCATCCGCGACATGTACCAGTTCAAGCCGCAGCGCCCCTTCTCGCCCGGCGGCGAGATTTCCGGCGTGATCGAAGCGCTGGGCGATGGCGTCGAAGGCTTTGCCGTGGGTGACCGGGTGCTGGCCGGGATCGGCAATGGCGGACTTGCGGAAAAAATCGTGGTTCTGGCCGGGCGGATGTTCAAGGTGCCCGATGGCGTGCCCTTCGAGAAAGCGGCCAGCCTGCTGATGACTTACGGCACCACGATCCACGGGTTGAAGGATCGCGGCCATATCAAGGCGGGCGACACCGTGTTGATCCTGGGCGCGGCGGGCGGCGTCGGGCTGGCGGCAGTCGAACTTGCCAAGGCGTATGGCGCGCGCGTGGTGGCCGCAGTCTCCTCCGAAGCCAAAGGCGAGGTCGCCCGCAAGGCCGGGGCCGATGATGTCGTGATCTACCCGCGCGATGCGATGGACAAGGACGCGTCCAAGGCGCTCGCCAGCGCGTTCAAGGCCGCCTGCGGGCCGGACGGCGCCAACATCGTCTATGACATCGTCGGCGGGCAATATTCAGAACCGGCCTTACGCGCAATTGCGTGGGAAGGCCGCTTCCTGGTGGTCGGCTTCCCGGCCGGGATCGCCAAGATGCCGCTCAACCTGACCTTGCTGAAAAGCTGCGACATCTGCGGCGTGTTCTGGGGCGCTTTTACCGCACGCGAACCGGAAGCCTTCCACGCGCAGGTGGGTGAATTGTTCGACCTGATGAAAGCGGGCAAGATTGACCCGCTGGTCAGTGAAACCTTCCCCCTCGCCCGCGCTGGCGATGCCATCGCCAAGCTTGAAGCGCGCGAAGCGGTCGGCAAGCTTGTGGTGACGATGGATTAGAGCGCGATGCGCGCGGCTTCCCGCTTGAAGCCACGCGCGCCCGCCTCTATCGCAGGCCACAGATCGTATCGGAAGGGACTCCCGCATAATGACCGACTTCAAGGATCGCGAACGCGCTGAAGAAGCCAAGTTCGCGCTCGACGGCGAAACCGCCTTCCGCATTGCTGCGCGCCGCAACCGCCTGCTGGGCGAATGGGCAGCAGGCCTGATGAAGCTGACCCCGGAAGAAAGCGACGCCTACGCCAAGGCGGTGGTGCAGGCCGATTTCGAGGAATCGGGTGATGAAGACGTGGTGCGCAAGTTGCTGGGCGATCTGACCGCAGGGCAAGCAGAAATCACCGAGGCTGACATCCGCGCAAAGCTGGAAGAATTGACGATCGAAGCCCGCCGCCAGCTGCTCGGCGGGGTCTGACCCATGCCGATGTCCGCCAGCGCCATCGAAGACGCAATTCTTGCCGCCCTTCCTGGGGCAACCGTTGAACTGAGGGATCTGGCAGGCGATGACGACCACTGGGCCGCCACCGTCACCGCGCCGCAATTTGCCGGATTGAGCCGGGTGGCGCAGCACAAGCTGGTCTATGCCGCGTTCGGCGGGCGCATGGGCGGGGAACTGCACGCCTTGCAAGTCACCACCGTGGTCCCCACGTAAAACGCAACATTCACAATCAAGGGCTGCAACGCACCATGTCCGACGCCAATACCCGCATTTCCGATCTCGTCACCAGCAACGATGTTGTGCTGTTCATGAAGGGCACGCCGCTGTTTCCGCAATGCGGCTTTTCCAGCCGTGCCATCGCGATCCTCGACCATTGCGGCGTCGCGTATGAAAGCGTCGACGTGTTGCAGGACATGGAAGTCCGCCAGGGCATCAAGGCCTTTTCCGACTGGCCGACCATTCCGCAGCTTTACGTTAAGGGCGAATTCGTCGGCGGCAGCGATATCATGATGGAAATGTTTGAAGCCGGCGAATTGCAGCAGCTGATGGATCAGAGCGGCGTCGCCAAGGTCGCCTGACGCTTACGTCTGCCTAATGAGATAGGGTCAAGCGCACGCCCCCAACAGAAAAGCGCCCCGCAGGACCAGTGCGGGGCGCTTGTTTGTTTTCGGCTGAGGCGAAACCCGGAGACCAGGGTGGGTCGCGCCTCGTATCGAAGACCATTCGGGACCGCTGTAATCTTTGCACAACGCGTGCCAAACTGCAAAAATGACGGAAATCTGAGGTTTTTTCGTTGTGGCGCAATCCGGCGAAGCTACAGATTGTAAAGCATCCCGACACCCACGACCCAATCCGGCAGGACATCGCCTTGGCACTTGGCAAGCGCTCGCCGCGCGGCCATTCTTTGCCGCGATGACCCGTGACACATCCTCCGATTCTGGCCCCGAAGGCATTCCCGCCGCCACCATCATTATCTTTCGAAACGCCCCCGATGGCGGCGCGCCGGAGGTGCTGATGACCGTGCGTTCGCGCAACATGACCTTTGCAGGTGGCATGGCGGTGTTTCCGGGCGGCCGCGTTGATCCGGCGGATTATGCGCTGGGCGAAGCGGTAGCGGGTGAAATGGGCGTCGCGCCCGATGAAGCCGCGCACCAGATTGCTGCCGTGCGCGAGACGCTGGAGGAAACCGGTCTCGCGCTGGGGCTGGCTGGCGATATCGACGCGGCCCGCGCCGCGAAGGCACGGGCGATGCTGGCGCAAACGGCGGCGCTTGCCCCGGTGCTGGATGCCTTCGGCTGGCGGCTTGATCTGGCAGCGATCACGCCGTTTGCGCGCTGGTTCCCGAAGAACGAGGCCATTGCGCGGATCTATGACACGCGGTTTTATCTCGCCAACCTTGGCACAGGCGCAGTCGATGTTTCGATCGACCATGCGGAAAACACTCATTTGTTCTGGATCAGTGCCGCCGGCGCGCTGGAAGCGGCGGAGCGCGGCGAGATCAAGTTGATCTTCCCCACCCGCCGCAATCTTGAACGCCTTGCCCTGTTTGCGAGCTACGAAGAAGCGCGCGCTCAGGCAGAGGCGATCCCCGTGCGCACGATCATGCCGCAGGTGGTAGAGCAGGACGGCAAGTCATGGCTGACGATCCTCAGCGACGCTGGCTATCCGGTCACAGCGGAACCGCTGGAGAATGTGGCGCGGGGGTAAGCCGGCCGCGCTTAACCCACATCGCGACACTTGAGGTCGATCACCCGCCAAGCGAGCCGCGACGGGTTTCCGCCGAGCCGCTGCACTTCCTGATCGACACAGCGCTGGACCGGATTTCGGGTATCGAGCGCGCCGCCGCGCAGCAATCGATCAAGATCGATCACATCCTGCAGTTCCTGAGCGGTGAGATCCCCGATCGACCGTGTGCCTGCCTGCACGGCCTGAAGGTTGAATTGCGCCCGTGCTGCCCGGTCCAACAAGGGACTATCCGGCGACGGTGCTGCGGCATCAGGCGCAATGCTTCGGGGGGCAGAGGTCTGGCCAGCCAATTGCGCGGCGACGGTCAAGCCCAGCGCACTGAACGCGGTAAAGATTTGATCTCCTAGCATCACGACACCTCCGGGAACGATCATGGTCAGATAACCCATCAGGTTCACCCAACGCAATTCTGCATATCTGGCAAGAATATGGCGCGCTCGGCATGAAAGCGATGGGCACGCATATTGCTGGCAAGTTATTGTCAGAACGGGCGCCTTTCGGAATCCAAGCGACTTTCACATGGGCCTTGAATGCGCAGCTTCTCGCGACGACCCTGGCAGCGTGGATCTTTAGGAATGAGTCGCTCATTCGCCATACCGTTCCCGGAAAATCGGTGTCCCGCTCGTCGGCGAACGGCGCGCGTGGTTCGCGATGCCACTGTCGGCCACGCCACAACCAGCGCAAGCGCCATCGGCAGCGTTATTGCGGGAAGCATCACTTCGGCAAGCGGCCATTGCCGTAATGACGCCTCGGGAGTGCGATCATGCACCACCATAAACCATGGCCGAGAGCGACACGGCAGCAAAGGCAACGTAGAACGTGGCAATATCTTGCGCCAGAAACACGCCAAGATTGCCCGCCAGCGTGAGGCACCAGAAACTTGCAAAAACACTGTTGTTGCGGCCCCCACCAAAGGTGAGTGCGACATGCCATCCGGCCACGGCCCACACCGCAGCAGTCATTCCGATCAGCAATGCGCCGCCCGGCACTGCGCCCAGTGCTGTGCTGTGCTGTGCCAAGCAGCAGATCGGGCAAAACCGCCGTGCCCGGCGCGCCCGCAATCGCAAAACCCAAGGCGGGCACCG
Organism: Erythrobacter sp. 'gip.4 top 5'; assembly: GCF_056495765.1. Lineage (NCBI taxonomy): Bacteria > Pseudomonadati > Pseudomonadota > Alphaproteobacteria > Sphingomonadales > Erythrobacteraceae > Erythrobacter > Erythrobacter sp. 'gip.4 top 5'. Next base: position 2,817,380 of record NZ_CP200270.1, read on the forward strand.
GTGCGAGCGGAAGCAGCCACAGCTACAACCACAGCCTCGGCCGCACTCTCCCAGACAGCAACGGCACAAACCCGATCAGCAACGGCCATACCAGCACTGCAAAGGGCCAGAATTGGCCGATCAGAACAGGGCCGGGCATGTTCATTCCAGATACCCCCCGTCACAATCCGTCTGGCCCACCTCAATGGGCTGAGCGCGCTGGCCGCCAGCAAGCCCACGGCAGGCGCAACCATACCCATCGCACCGCGTTCTGCATGATCGTCAACTCTGGCATCATCCGCCCGTGGCATGAACCACAACCGATAAGCCAGCGGCAGAAAACACGCTGCGTCAAGCAGGGTTGAGGCAACCCGCACGCCGACCACCCAAGGCTTGCCCACTTCGATCGCGCCTAATGAAAAAGACACCGATCTCCACGGCATCGCCGCGCCAAGCCCGTTGAGCCCCTCGATCTTTTTTGCTCCGGCGCGTTCGTCAAATATCCCGGCACAGAAAAACAGCGTGATCTTCAACAACCCCTGGTGCACACGATGCACCAGTGCGCCCGCCATTGCCAGCAGCCCTGCCAATGCCGCGCAAAGCACGATATGGCTCACCTGGCTGACAGTGGAGAACGCAAGGCCGTTTTTCACCTCGCCCTGATCAAGCGCCCGTAACGAAGTCCACAGGATAGTGAAACTGGCCAGCACCGCCAAAGGCGCAAGCGCGTTCATGCCGTATCGTCTTTTGCCCGCGTTGCTCCGGGAGCCTCGGGTAAGCCGATCGCCAACAGTGCCAGCGTGGCCGCGATCGAAATGGTCAAACCCGTCTCGATCCCCAGGATGATCAATTTGGCATAAGGCTGCGGCAAGGTGAGAAACCCGCCCCACAACAAACCGCCTGCCACACCGCAAACAATAAACACCGCCGGGCCTGCCACCAGCAGCAAGCACCATACCGCCCTGGAATGCGCCGCCATTATTGTCTGCACCCGACCACACCAGAAACGCACCGAACAACAGACCCAGCGGCGGTAGCGCTCGGCCAAAACTGACCATCACCCCGCCCGGCCTCGCATGTTGCAGGGGGCCGAGCCTTTGATCCCACCCATCGTCGCGCGCCGGCGCCACCCCGCCACCTGCCAGCGCGGCCAGAACGCGCGCGGTAGCACCAGAGCATAAAACGCCAGATGAAAGCCTAGCGCCACCATTCGTCGCGCTCCGTCAGCTGCGCGGCTGTGCCCCGCGCCAGCATGATGATTTCAGGCCAGCCTGGCGCCTGAAAAGCAAGGCCTAGCGCGATAAATCCAAGGCCCAGATTGTCCGCCTTGGTCAGCGCGTGAAACCGGCTGAACACATCAGGAAAAACGAATGAGCCCGGCGGTGCCCGTCATGAATAATACCACCCCCTGCAGCCGCAAACACATGGGTTGCAAGATCACCCAAGGTCATGGCTTGTCTGCCCTGCTCTGGTGCCGATGCTTACCCAACGCAACAGGCGGCGGCACGTCTTCAGGATCGCCTGCACCATCGCTGCTGCGCGCTTTGACAAGTCCCACGACACACAGCCCTGCCAGCATTGCCAGCGTCAATGCGGCGAGCAGCACCGCCCAATTCCCCAGCGCTGCCACCACCAACATGAGAGCAACGCCTGCAGTGCCGATCAATTGCGCAGCCATCATCCGATCAGCCGCATGCGGCCCGCGCCACACCCGCCACCAACGCGCCCCAGATCAAGCCAAACAGCGCAACGCGGTGGAATATCGCCCTCAACTTGAAACTGCTGGAGAAGCTGACGTCCATCACGCCTGCTTGGTCAGACTGGATTACCGCTGCAACCGGTGGCTCGGAAATAAGCATCTATTGGACAGCAATCGATTGGCCAGCGCCAGGTCCACCGTGGCCACGAGCGCCCCATGTTGAAGGATATGCTGCAGCCAACCGGAGTAGGCATTGCCTGCAGGCGCTGTCCGGGGCTCGGTCGCGGACTTGGTCTGAAGCGGGCTTTATGCCCTCCAATCCGCCATAGTTGATCGTCGCTGGATCGCCGTAAAGAGGATGAGGTTGGCAATTTGCAAAAAAATGCCCAGGTCCGGGACTTAGCGGCCGTTCCTGCCTGATCGGTTCAGCGGCCAGTCCACCGTTAAAAACCGCTCTTCATCCCCCTTGCGCGGCGAGCACAAATTGCGACTTCAGGTGGGCTGCCACCGGCCGATCCGCTTGCCGGCTCTTGCGCGTGCAAAGCAGACATCCCGAACGCGAACATCGCAGGGCTGGCACAGGGCCGCAAGCAAGACGACGATGCTCAAGTCACAACAGTTTTAGCACGACTTCATTGGCGTTTTGTCGCATCCGCCAATTCCGTCACTCACACACTCCCTATTGCGCACCGCATTACCGTGAATGGCGCATCGCAAAGGCCGGATAGATTTCCTCATCGCCCCGGCGAATCTGCGCCTCCATCAGCGCGATCGCCGTATCGACATCGGCATTGGTGGCCCCCGTTGCCTGCGCCAGTTTCAGGCCATGATAGACAGTCGCGGGATATTCGGTGGTGTAGGGATACGCGCTCGGATCATCCACCGGCAGATCAAAACTCACCCATGGCTGGCGCGCAATATCGGCAGGCAGGCCCAGTGTCTGTGCCATTTGCCGCCAATCGCTGAACCATCGGCCCTCCAGTCGCGCGGGCAGATTGAGGAAACAGTAAGGCCCGGTCGCAAGAAAACGCCGCGCCAGAAACCTCTGTGCAAAGGCGACCTGCAATTGGGACCAACGCGGATCGCCATGCAATCGCCGCCCCCAATCCAACACATAACCAATGTAGTAGACGATTGAGCCTGTGTAGACGCCAGGTCGCTGCCCTGTCCGGAGCGATGCCCAGAATGTCGGATTGGGCTGGCTGTCACCGGCATCGCCTTCCCAGAACATCCCCAATTGCCCCATCCCCGGCACCGCAAGTGCCCTGATCGCGCGGTCCAGATTGGCAGACAGGATTGCATCAAAACGGTCTGCCGATGGCAACCAGTCAAGCGCTGGCATGGATCGGAGCAAAGCATAGGCCAACACCAGATCACGCATGGACCACGCCCAATCGCGGCCCTGATCCTGATCAACCAGCTTGCCGCTGGCACCGCGATAATCGGGGGTAACAGTATTCAGCACGGTGCACGCGGAAAATACCTGCTCCTCAACGAAGAACGGATGCAATTCGGACAGCAACGCGGGAATGAACGCCGGGCACGGGCGGTGCGCGTTATCGATGTCCCATTCAAACCGCATCCCGGGACTTACGCCGATGACTCTTTCTTCGGGGTAATTCTGATAATATTGCTGCACTTTCAGCGGTGTATTGGGTGTATCGAGCAGCAGCGGCAATCCATCGGCCCCGCGCACATGCCACGGGATCGATGCCGCGGTCAGCCCGTAGTTCATGGTGACGCGCCGCATCTCTGCGCTGCGTTCGATGATGTAGCGCGCCTGCCGGTGGACAATCGGCCCCACTTCATCGCGCAATCCTGTGGTCCCCATGGCCGGCGTAAGCCCGCCCTTGTCCAGCGGCGTGTAGTCCGGGACCGGGTCCAGATAGGACCATTGTGATGGGGCCTGCAGCCTTGGTCCGATGCCCCACGGCAACAACAGGCCGGAGGCTTGCCAGCGGTTCAATTCACGATCGGAGACAGGCCAGGCGCGCGATGCGACGACCCAGCGTTGGAAGTCGCCATGGCCGTATAGCGGGAAGCTGCGACCAAAGACGCTCGCCTGGTAACTGACCGCTGGAGTCTCTGCTGCCAAACTGGTCCAGCGTTGCCGCTCTACCACCACCACATCAAACGGCTTGCCATCCACCGGGGATGCCGCCTGCAAATACCAGATCAGCGCCCATGGACCCTTGCGCAGGAACACCCGCACCGTGTGCGCCCCCGCCTTTTGCCACAAGGCATCGGGATCATCGGCGGTGAAAATAGTGTCGCCCAGGCGCACGGGCGGCGCCTCAGCAGCCATAGCGGGGTCACGCGGGATTGCACCACCCCCGACTTGTGCTTGCGCTCGCAATGACGCGGGGCGGGGCGAAGGAAGACCGGGCGCTGCTATTGCTGCCGCAACACTGGCTATCATCAATCGGCGAGACAACACGTTATGTTTCCTCCGCAGGAGCACCTGGCTGTGATTCGATGCGGCAAGCTGTAATACCGCTCATATTCCTGCTGCCCGAGCAGACTATCTTATTCAATCGCCTAAAGGATTTGTAACGTCCATCATGGCAAGATTGCGATCGGCTGCTTTGCAACGCCGGTTCTTCCGCAAGCGACCGTAGACCTGGTGTAACGGAGCGCCACGTTAACCGGTTCCGGTCTTGCGTCCTGCACTGCAGAAGGCCGAGGTTAATCGTAAGTTTTGGCTAGCGCAATTCACATTGGATGTACCCGAGTTTGTCAATGCGTATCCCCGTGGCTTCAGCTGCACGCAATCGGCAGATTTTCGCGTGAGCCGCCGTTCCCTTTTGAGCACTGTCTGGGTTGCGCTGGTTAGCAGCCGACGCTGCCTAACTCACGCCGCGACCGGCGACTATGCCCCCCCTTCTGAAAAATTCCTGCCATTCTGGAAGCGACCAATTGCTGCCATTGGCCGCATCATACAAAACCTTTTTTTGGAGGTAAGCCGATGGCGCTGATCGATGATGCTGAACATTCGGTGCCAAAGCTATGGCGCGCCAAGTTCGCAGAGATTGCTGCTGCTTTAGCCGCTGGCGACTTCCAACTCTGCAAGTCGCACGTCGAAGGGGTTGAGCCGGTCGATCAGGATACTGCCGATCATATAGCTGCGAACGTTGCCGCGTATGGAGATCGCCTTGCACCGCTCGATGAAGCCACGTGGCATCATTCCATCTATCGCTGGGCGGGCGGTTATTGGGAGGTGCTGGTGGACCTCTCGACAGTAAGTGAGCCGGTCAGCGACCTCACTCTGCACGCCGAAGTCTACGAGGCAGATTGCTCGCGCTTGAAGATTGGTTCCGTTCACGTTCCCTGAGAGGTGTGCAGCGGCAGGAATCCACCCACCATCGGTCATCAGATGACGAGCGCCAGATTCCTGAAAGGTGACATTCGGCTTTGCCCTATTCGGCCTTCGGGTAACGGGGGCAATTTTGGCTTAATGCCAACGATCATCAGCAAGGTTAGCACTAGCAAGTGCGGTGAATGGCCAATGTGCCATACCTTTGGACAAAGGTAGGCTGGCACTGCTCCGCTGAAAAGCACCGCCCGCCTGATGAAAAACAAGGTTGGATTGATTGCGGGTCAGTTGCTAGTCGCACTGGTCGGCAGGAGGTGCATTTCCCAGCTTTCGTACCGGAATTCCCCTCCGTCGGTTGTAAACGAAGGCATGCGGCGCACGACTTCGGACCAGACACGCTCGGCGCCATCCGTCAACCTAGCAAGCCGTGGCACCGGACCGTCGACAAATGGACCTGCAGCGTTCGTTTCAAGAGCGCGCGTGCGATCGGCGTTTACATGGATCATCGGTGCCCCTGGCCTGACCTGGCAGGGTTCAAGGATGCCGATTAAGATCCCCTGATTGGTGATGTCGTCTTCGAAGCTCGCCATCAGCCAATTCCGGCCGGATCGCAGGACGACATCGCCTAGTGCCTTGGCCTTGCGACCTGAGACGCCAGCAGCGCGCAGCATGTCCGCAATATCGGCGGCGCTGGTGATGCTCTTGATCGCAGACACATGGGTTTTTGGATTGCTCGGCACGGTCACAAGACTGCCTTCGATCAGGTCGAGGTCCAGCAAGTGATTATCGCCGGTGCGCTGGTCGCGCTGTGCAGCTTTCGTCCGGTAGCCGATTGAAAGGCCGGTAAGCGCGCCTTCCTTGGCCAACGCCTGCGCCTCTTGCGCATCGCGTGTGGACAAGGTGAGCGAGCCTTTGACGTAAAGCCCAGCCGGTGTTTCCTGCCATTCTTTCCACGCTCCAATCGGGCGCTTCAGGTCATGGTGCAGGAGCATAGGAAGCGGTCGATTGCCACGCTCGGCAAGGGTACGCTTGAAGGCAGACGGCGCAATCCTGTCACCATGCGAGTCAACATTATCGAAGCCCGCAAGCAAGCCTTCGATAGAGCCCTTCTCGCCAAGCGATTTGATTTCAAAAGGGGAGGCCGCAAAGTCCATTAGACGCACCTTAGCTGTCGGACAAAAGCCCGGTTTTCAGCCAATGTGCGCGGACAGCCGCGAAAGCATTGGTGTCTAGACGCGGACAGCCGCGAGTTGACGAAGAGGGCCGTCGCATATTTCAGCCGTTTTGTCAACGGTTCATGCTCCCAGGATACGGTTCGAGGTGTGTCAGCACACCGTCATCGATCATGTCCGCGATGTGCCGAAACACCGCGCCAGCCTTCACGGTGCCATCCGCGACCACCACCTGTGCCGCTGAGAATGTCAGGATGCGATCCATCGCCACCCCAAGGGTCGCCCCTTGTTCGAGCATCAGCGCCAACGCGCGGTGCGCAATCTCATCACACAAGGCGCGGGTGTTCTTTTCTTCATCGGTCATGTCATGTCCTTTCGGTGGTGGTTTCGGGGCCAGCTAGCGCGATGATGGCGCATCCCTTGGTGACGGTAGCCAGCTTGCAGGCTTGCGTGCGAGACATGCCAGCGCGCCGCGCTAATGCTTCAACCTCGCGAATGGTGAGAGGGCGGCTATTCAACGCTGCCGCTGGTGGTGTTCAGGACGGTCAGCAGGTCGCGGACGCGAATGGCATGCCTTCATCGACTGATTGGATCACGTCAGAGGCAGAAATCGCGATTTCACGGTCGTCTGCCGCATCGTAGAACACAAAATACAGCTGCAACGGGCTGTGCTGCATGGTGGTCAATGCGGTGAGGGCCGCATGTAGATCGTCGGCGTCGGGACTTGTGCCGGCGAAATCAGCCAGAATCGTGAATGTAAGTCGCTGGAGTTGATCCGGGCTTATGGCCGCGAGCCTGTCAACGATCGTCAGGCACACCTGCTTGACGGGATCGCAGGTATCCCGATCAATCGTTTCTAGGATGTCCCGTAAGGCCATGGGTCAATTTATCACGCTTCAACTGGTGGCTGGAGGTGATGTAGCATGCGGCCCAAAACGTGGCTGTAATCAAGAATACCAGCACAGTTCCTGATGACCATCTCGCCCAGAAAAGGATCCTGCTTGGCGGTGTGCGACGACGTCCCGCGAATTGAAACCTCGGGTGCAGACATCGCATCCTCTCCAAAATCTACGTGCCATAGGACGCTCGTCCGATACGGTTGTATAGGCGCATCAAGAACGCCGGTTCCGCCAAGGTGGTAAGCTTCCTCGCGGCAGCATTGTTCTCCGCGACGGGTCTCGGTGATTGCCCTGTTCATCACGCTAGTGCCAATCACAATCACGATCCATGTCGCACCCGGCCATGTCGGCCCGTTACTAAAGAATCTTGCGATACTCGGGGCTTTGGCCCTGATTATGGGTAAGCGCTGTCCCGAGCCCACCTTGCGCGGTTGATGTGAAGCGCCGAGTTTCTGCACCCTGATATTGGGTGAGGCGCTGCTCCTATGATAATCTCTGGTGATGATCCTGTGAGCAAGGGCGCTCAGCGGTTCGAGGTATTCACTGGCGCCGGCAAGCGCCGCGACTGGTCCGACGCGGAGAAGGCTTCGATCATTGCGGAGTGCTGGCCTGGCGGCGAGCCGGTCACTGCAGTTGCTCGCAGGCACGCAGTGGATCCTTCCCAGATATACGGATGGCGCAAAGCGCTGATCAGGCGGTGCAGGGATCACGGTGTGGCTGTTTCAGTTGCCTTGGAACGGCAAGACCCTGCATTCGTGCCGGCGGTGATCGCGCCTGACCCTGTCAGACCACGTCGACGTCGGCGGGCCGAGCCCGCGGCGATCGAGCTGGAGATCGGCGGCGTGCTGGTCAGGGTCGGCAGCAGCGCTGATGCAGATACGATCGCCGCGGTAATCACCGCCCTTCGAGCATCACGATGATCGGCCCGGCGCCCGGCGCGAAGGTGATGGTGGCAACGCGTCCTGTGGATTTCCGCAAGGGAGCAGACTCGCTCGCCGCGCTGGTGGCAGCAGAGTATGGCGGCAAGCCCTATTCCGGCGTGATCTATGTCTTCCGCGCCAAGCGCGCGGACCGGATCAAGCTCGTCTGGTGGGACGGAACAGGCCTATGCCTGATGGCCAAGAGGCTAGAGCAAGGTGCTTTCAAGTGGCCCCGGATCCAGGAGGGCGTGATGCGGCTGACTGCGGCGCAACTGGGCGCATTACTCGAGGGTCTGGACTGGCGCAGAGTGCACGGCGGACGCCGCCCGATCGCACCCCAGATTGCTGCTTGACGGGGTGCACCGAGCCTGATTCAACCTGCATATGCTGATGGAAGCCGACCTTCCCGATGACGTTGATGCGCTGCGTGCGCTCGTCCTCGAACAGGCCCGCGCATTGGCCGATCTCAGCGATGCCAAGGGCAAGGCCGATGCCCGGATCGAACGGCTGCAGGCGATCATCGAAGCGTTCCAGCGGCACCGGTTCGGCCGCAAGTCTGAGCAGTTCGATCCTGATCAGTTCGAGCTGGCGCTGGAGGATATCGAGACCGCGCTGGGCAGCGCGCAGGCTGCGCGTGATGCCGCAGTGCCCAAGTCCAAGGGCGAACGCCCGCGCAAGACCAACCGCGGATCGCTGCCCGCCCATCTTGAGCGGATCGAGCATATCGTCGATGTCGAAGATAAGGCTTGCCCGTGCTGCGGCGGCGCGCTCCACCAGATCGGCGAGGATGTGGTTGAACGCCTCGATGTCGTCCCCACCACCTTCCGCGTGCTGGTCACCCGCCGTCCGCGCTATGGCTGCCGTTCGTGCGAGAGCGCGGTCGTGCAGGCTCCAGCGCCAGCACGGATCGTCGAAGGCGGCATCCCCACCGAAGCGTTGATCGCGCAAGTGCTGGTGTCCAAGTATGCCGATCACCTGCCGCTCTACCGGCAGGCGCAGATCTATGCCCGGCAGGGCATCCAGCTAGACCGTTCCACCCTTGCAGACTGGACCGGACGGGCGGCGTGGTATTTGCGGCCCATCCGCGATCACATCCTTGAGCGATTGCGACGATCCGAGCGATTATTCGCCGACGAGACCACCGCGCCCGTGCTCGAGCCGGGGCGCAAGAAGACCAAGACCGGCCAGATCTGGGCCTATGCCTGCGATGATCGGCCATGGGGCGGCGCTGACCCGCCGATGGTTGCCTATGTCTATGCCGCCGATCGCAAGGCTGAGCGAGCGCAAGCGCATCTCCGGGGCTTCGCAGGCATCCTGCAGGTCGATGGCTATGGCGCCTACACCGCGCTTGCCCGGCGTCATCAACAGATCCGCCTCGCCTTCTGCTGGGCGCACGTGCGCCGCAAGTTCTATGAGCTGGCCGAGAGCTCGCCCGTGGCCGCCGACGTGCTGCGCCACATTGCTTCCCTCTACGCCATCGAAGACGATATCCGCGGGCTACCTGCTGACGAACGTCGCGACGTCCGCGATCAGCGCAGCCGTCCGATCATCGACGACCTGCACAGGTTCCTCGAAGCACGCGGTCGGCAGGTCAGCGCCAAGGCGAAGCTCGGCGAAGCGATCAGCTACGCCCTCAAACGCTGGGATGGGCTGACACGCTTCCTCGACGATGGCCGCATCGATCTCGACAACAACGTCGTCGAGCGCGCCATCCGCCCGCTGGCTCTCAACCGCAAGAACGCGCTGTTCGCCGGCTCCGACGAGGGCGGCGACAACTGGGCGGTGATCGCCACGCTGATCGAAAACTGCAAACTCACCGGCATCAACCCGCACACCTGGCTGACCGCAACGCTAACCAGCCTCGCCAATGGTCATCCCGCATCGCGCATCGAAGAGCTCCTGCCGCACGCTCACGTGGGCTGAAAACACCGCTTACGATTATGGTGCGGGGACAAGGGATGTATGCGTTAGATAACCGAACAGTCCGGTGAGTGTATGCTCGCCGCCCCGCCCAACAACCCTCTGATGCGCCAGCAGTGCGGCCGGGCAGCGGAAACCACCGCGGATACATTCCTGCAGCATGCCTTCCCTGCGCACAGCACATCTGCGCGCTCAAGCTGATCCTTCCACCCGATCCTCAAACGAAGGGAGCGGCAAGACCCCGTGGCTCGACATAAGCGCATTTGGACGATGCGGGGCCCTAGCGGCTTGGTCCCGACGGCGGTGTGTTGGAAGGGGCGCCCAGCAACACTCCGCCCACGACCGTCCCATATCGCGAATAGGGCGTATCTTGGTGAAGTGCACGGGTCGCGACTGCACTGGCGGTGAAGCGCGGATCCTGCGAGCGGGTCTTGCCGTCGATGTAATGCGCTACGTCCCATGCCTCCTGCACAGACAAGCTGCCCTCGCCCCCTTGCGGCATGTTCGCGCGAATAAAGGCGGCAGCCTTGTCGATCCGCACCATGCCCGCGCCCCAATTATAAGAACGTGGGCCCCACAGCGGCGGGTAAACCGGACCGCCAGCGATTTTCTGCCCCGCGCCATCCGCGCCGCAGCAGCCACTGCATTTTTCAGCATAGACCTTGCCGCCCCGCCGATCGTCCGGCGCCAACGACGGAGCTTTGATTGCTGGATACCCGCGTCCTGAGGGCGACATTCCGCTTGGCAATCCGCGCGCCATGAAAGCGGCATAGCTTTCGATGGCGATCAATTCGCGGCTGCCCAACGGCGGCGGCGTGCCATGGAGGCTGTAGAGGAAACAATCCTGCAGACGTTTCTGAAAGGTGTTGATTTCGCCGTTCTTGGCGCGAAATGCGGGGAAGTTGACGAACGCCGCACACAGCGGCGCGGCTGCGGCTTTACGGCCGGCATCAAGATGGCAATTGCTGCACACCAGACCATTGCCGAAATATTGCGGCGCATGTGTCGCCGTGTCGGTCATCAGCTGTTCGCCGAAGCGAACGGCATCCCCAAATGCATCGTTTGGCGCATCGGCCGCCGAAGAAGGACTAAACGCCCCGGCCGCTTGAAGTTGCACCGGAACGGAGGGCGGTCCTGAGGGAAGGCGAGCCACGCCAATCAGCCAACACGAAGATACAAGCCGCGGTTGCGCCTTCAATCATCATGCCGACAAGAAGTTGCCGTTTCATCGCCAAAAATCCAGAAGATCTGCGATGTTCTTGTTCCAATCGCGTGCCCAAGGGTCATGATACGCTAGAGGCCCAATGGCTGCCACAGGGATGGACTGTTTCGATGATCAAATCTCTCGCCCTTTTCGCCATGATCGCAGCGTCACCTGCTTTTGCTCAGTCATCAGCTCCGCTGATCCCGGATTGCGGCAAGTTTGCAGAGATTGCTGATCCTTTTGAAGCGGTCGATCCCAGCCTGCGTTACAGGATCGTCTTCGACGTGTCTCGGCCCGCCCGCAAGTCCGGTGAGGTGCATCAGGGGCTGGAACGGGTCGCGCGGATGGTGAACCTGCTGGCGCGACACGGTGCCACGCCACAGGCCGGGGATATCGTCGTCACGGTCCACAGCCCGGCGGTAAGTTTTACCCTGAGCGAAGCCGCCTTTGCCAAGCGCTTTGAGGGCGAGGCGAACCCCAATGCAGAATTGATCCGGCAACTGACTGCCGCCGGGGTCAGCGTTCGGCTGTGCGGACAATCGATGGCTGCCAACGGGTTCGCACAGGAAGAATTGAACCCGGATGTGCGGGTCGATGTATCGGCGATCACCACCTTGGCGACCCTTCAACTCAAGGGCTATGCCGTGATACAGGACTGACGCTCGCATCCAAAGTAGCCTCGCCGGCCGTCGGTCAGCGCACTGACCGCGTGACCAGCATGGCGCCCCGCAAATCCCCAGCGGCAAATCCCGTTGCACGGTCCTTGGGATAGTTGGCGGCAATCGCCGTTTTCACTTCTGGTGCGATGCTGGTGCTGTCAGTCTAATCGCAACTCGTCTCCGATTGGCGAAGTCCGCCCTTCCCCGCAGTCAGCTCAGGCCATGAGGTTTCGCCACTCAGCCAGTGCGGCTGAGCGGGTAGTCTTGTAGGTCTGGCGGTCAGTGAGGTGGCGATCGAGAATGAAGTGGTTGTGGACCTTGGCGTGGACAGAAGAGACCTTTTGTAAACCTCTCATCTGGCGGAACCGCAACATGGCGCGTTCCCTTTGCCGGAATGGCAGATGGTTATTCTCGACCCGGATATTGGCCCACCGTCCAACCTCCTCTTTGTCGGAATTGCCGAGGGTGGTCATTCCCGCTTTGTAGGATCGCAGACCGTCGGTGGTGATCGTCGTTGGTCTTCCATGGCGCTTCAGCGCCTTCTTCATGAATTTGAGGGCTGCCTGCTTGTCGCGGGTCTTGGTGACGTAGCTCTCGAGGATTTCGCCTTCCTGGTCGGCGGCTTGCCAGAGGTAATGCATATCGCCGTTGATCTTCACATAGTATTCATCGAGATGCCACTTCCACTGGCGGAAGCCCTTCATCCGGCTCACTCGCTGGCGGCGATTATCACCGGCGAACAAGGGGCCGAACCGGTTCCTACAGTGCCGCACTGTCTCGTGGCATATATCGATCCCGCTCTCGGCCAGCAGATCCTCGACGTTCCGCAGGCTCAGCGGAAAGCGGACGTACATCATCGCCACAAGCCTGATGATCTCCGGCGGAGAGTTCAAGTAACGGAAAGGGCTGGCTGGCTTAAGGTTTTTGGGCATTGCGCCGCCCTAGCCTATCACACGCATTCCGTCAGCACGGTGCTTTCGCTCTGACAGAGCCCGCCAGCGGGTTTCGGGAGCTTGCGCGGCCGAGGCTAATTACCAGGAATGGATGGTCACGGTGAATCAGCCGAAAAGCTTTTGGACATCTCTTGCAACAGCCCGAGCGACTCGTGCATTCTGCGGCTTGACTCGCCGGTGCGTTCCGCAACTTCGGCCTTTACCTCGCAAGTTGTTTGAATAACCGAAAGGGCCTCATCGAGCGAAATAGTATTTGACTCTACCAATGCGTGAAGAATACTTTCGGCAAGAAGTAATGCAGCTTGCCCGTGAGCATCGGGTTCCTGCTTTTCACCAAAGTTATCATTCATTGTGATGGTGCTGTTCATTTTGATGTTTCCATGATATATGTTATCATCTTACTTCGCGACATTTAAATATGCGCAGACAATTGGAAGATAATAACTTGGCCATTATCGCTCCATAATTTGGAAGCAGCACAATGTAGATCAACATGCTGATGCTATTTTGTTTTAGCCAGGCCTAGGAGGGAATTTATGTTCGAAGCCTTTATCCAACATCTCAGTGGAAACGGAGTTCTCGGCGAAAGCGAGAAAGCGCTGCTAGCAGCTGCTTGCGTGAACGTGCGTGAGCTGAGAGCTGGCCACCACCTTATCCGCGAAGGTGACAAACCCGATCCGGTGTTCGTAATCCTCGAAGGCTGGGCGTGCGGTTACAAGCTTTTGCCCGATGGCCGGCGGCAGATCCTGTCATTTATGCTGCCGGGGGATTTTTGCGACATTCACATCGCCGTGCTTCGGGCTATCGATCACAGCATCATGACCTTGACGAAGGCCAAGGTTGCCACCTTGCCCCGCGCCGCGATGGAAGCGCTGATGAATGCGCACCCAAGCCTTACTCAGGCATTCTGGTGGGCGCAGCTGGTCGATCACAGTATTTCGCGTACGTGGATCGTCAGCATGGGCCGGCGCAAAAGTGTAGAGCGAGTGGCGCATTTGATGTGCGAACTGTATATCCGCATGCGCAATATTGGCCTTGCCGGTGATGATGAATGCAAAATGCCACTCACCCAGTTGGTGCTGGCCGATGCATTGGGCCTGACCCCGGTGCACGTTAACAGGGTGCTCAAGGTGCTTAAGACAGCCGATGTGATGGAATTGAGTGGTGGCTCGCTCAGAATTCTGGATCCTTACAAGCTCGCAGAAATTGCCGGGTTTGACCGGGATTATCTGCATGAACGGATCCGCTTACGCGCATGAGTTCAATGATAATGGCAAGCCAGTCCTTCTGACGGATTTCTCCAAAGTCCCGAGGTCGGCCTCACTAACGAACAACTCGTCTTCATCCGTTTTCGAAGCAAATTTCGTCACGGAACCTTTCTTCTATCTCGCGCTGCGGCAGCAACCCCCAAGAGGCGTCCAGGACTTCCTTTGGAGCCAGATCGACCATCATCGCAGGCGTAAACTGTCATGAAAAATTTTCGGGCCGTGCGTGCTCGTTAACAGCTTGGCCATCACGACGAATAGCATCGCGCCTGCCGTAACACCGAAGACCCACGGAGAAGCGGCCGACCAAGACCGAACGATCATAACTGCGATGATGCTACCGACGGGTTCAACCAAGCCTGAGGCCAACGCCACCAAGGCACAGCGCTGTCGATTCTGGCCCAGCGTGACCAGCAGGCCTGCAATCGCCATGCCTTTAGCTACGTTCTGGATGCCGATACCAAGGGCCGTGGCCCGCCCAAGTTGCACATCACCCCCCATAAAACTCAGCCCAACAGCAGCACCTGTGGGGATATTATGCAACGTCAATGCAATTACATAGAGAGGAATGGGTTTCAGGTCAGCGCCGCGGCGCCGGATCATGTGGGTGTCAGTGGCGCTCAAATATCTAGCGGCGCGATCAATGAGTGAACCAAGTTTCGCCATCGCTACCATGCCAATAATCATCGCGCCAACAATGACTGCTATCGCGATCATACGTGAAGCACCGCCTGCCTCCGCCCAATCGATTCCGGGAATGATCAGCGAGAAAATCGTAACCAAAATCACGACGCCAGCGGCGAAGCCGCTTACCACGCTTTGCGGCTTTTCAAGGAGCGGTCCGCGCATCATCACGATCAAACCGCCAAAGCCGGCCATCGCCCCTGCTACCACACTAGCGATCACCCCGAGGACGGCGAGCCTATCCATTTGTCATCGCCATAAACACGCAGTCGTCACGGGCCTATTGGTTCGCCGCCAGATCGGCAGCGAACCGGCATCGACGTCAGTCATTGATTTAGGCACGGGTTGAATAAACATGCCGAAGATCGTCGGTCCAAACCTTGCGATTGCTTAGTGGGCGAAGCGATGTTTGCCCTGCCATCCAAGCCCCCATGCATCGCGCAGCAACAAGGCAAACTGACATCAATTGGGGTGAACTCACAACGCTGAAGCCGATACATCATCGTTCTGATTGCGGTCCACATGCCCCTGACCACGGGAGGTATGTTCCTTGCGAGCTGGAAGCTGCGCCAGACTGACAAGAGCCACGATTAACGGAACGCCCAAAATCCAGAATGGAAGTAACGCAGAACCAAAAATATTTGCCATCTGAGAGCCCGATTCAAAAGTTTGTCATGCGTAGCAGTATCTTGCGGTTCTGCGTGTGAGCATACGGATGCTGGCGATGTGCGCCCAAGCGGTTGACGAGGCGATGGATGTTTCCCAGTCTTTGGCCAATCGGCGACATCTGCCTAGCCAGGCGAAGGTGCGTTCGACGACCCAGCGGCGGGGCAACAGGACGAAGCCTTTGGCGGTGTCGGACCGCTTGATGATTTCCAGCGTCCAGTCTCCATGCCCCCTGAGGGCGTCCCGAAGCTTGTCGCCAGCATAGCCGCCATCGGCGAACACGTGGCGCAGCCAAGGGAAGCGATATCTGATCGCCTTGAGCACATCGACGGCGCCATCGCGGTCCTGAATATCGGCGGCGTGGACGAGAATGAAGATCAGATAGCCGCAGGTGTCGGTGACGATATGGCGCTTTCGGCCCTTGACCTTCTTGCCTGCGTCATAGCCGCAAACCCCGCCGCTTTCCGTGGTTTTGACGCTCTGGCTGTCGATCACGCCAGCGCTCGGCGAGGCTTCGCGTCCCTCGACCTCGCGCAGGTTCATCACCAGCACCGTGTTGATGCTGGCGAACAATCCGTTGTCACGCCATGCGTAAAAATAGCGCTGCACGGTCGACACCGGCGGGAAACATTTGGGCAGCATCCGCCAAGCACAACCACCCGAGCCGATGTACAGCAGCGCGTTCAACACCTCGCGCATGTCGGTGCTGCGTCGTCGGCCCCCGGTTTTGGCGGGCGGAATGAACGGCGCCGTCAGCGCCCATTCTCGCTCCGTCAAATCGCTTGGATACCGCAACCCATCCCGGCTATGTTCGCAACGGGCAATACCAGTCCATGTCATGTGCCACTCCATCTGCTCGCACAGACGGCTGAATCACATATGGCGGGTATTGCTCAACAACTTTCGGATCGGGCTCTGAAAAACCTCATAAAATAAATCAACAATTTATCGATATTTTGAAAAGATATTTCGATTCCTGAAATAACCTAGATAAAGGTGGGCAAATATATTTTTGCAAATCTATTGATCCACATCATCATCGAAGATCTTCCCTAGTGTTAGGCCTAATCTCATTCGCTCGTAATCTTGCAGCGGAGGATTTTTATCTGGGGGCTTCATGCATCGCTCGAGACAAATTGGCGAATTTCGCGCTTACGAGCCAAGACCGGTAATTTTTTGCTTTTCGCATCTACGTTGGGATTTGGTGTTCCAGCGTCCGCAACACATCATGACCCGGCTGTGCGGCACCTTCGACGTGGTTTATTGGGAAGAGCCACGCGTCAGTGCAGAATGCACTGAACCTTACCTCGAGCGGATTGATTTGGACCGTGATTTGGTTCGCGCCGTGCCTGTCCTGCCCGACAGCCTCGACAGGGACGAAACGGAAGCGGCACTGCAACAACTTCTGCAAGATGAAATGGCTATATACGCAACGCCGGTCCTATTCTGGTACTATACGCCGATGATGGCGTCATTTGGCGAAAGCCTGCAGCGTAACCTCACAATTTACGACTGCATGGACGAACTCGCCAACTTCGCCTTCGCCCCCATGGACATGGCCAATCGTGAGGCCAGACTGATAGCACGCGCAGATTTGGTGTTTTGTGGTGGCCGCAGCTTGTATGAGGCAAGGCAGGGGCAGCACGACAACATCCATTGCTACCCCTCCGGCGTCGATATCGCGCATTTTGCCCGCGATCCTGACACGATAGCTGAACCTGTCGATCAGGCCGAACTACCCGGCCCCAAGCTCGGATTTTATGGCGTAATTGACGAGCGTATGGACCTGCCTTTGTTGGCGGAAATGGCAAGATTGCAGCCAGAATGGTCGTTCATAATGATCGGTCCGGTCGTCAAAATCAGCCCAGAGGCGCTGCCCCGCGCGGCCAACATCCACTGGCTGGGCCGCAAAGAATATGCCGAGCTTCCCGATTATGCCGCGCACTGGGATATCGCCTTGATGCCGTTCGCGCTGAATGCGTCGACCAGGTTCATCAGCCCAACCAAGACACCGGAATACATGGCAAGCGGCCTTCCTGTGGTGTCAAGCCCGATCAAAGACGTTGTCGATACGTTTGGGACGCTGCAAAGCATTCGTATTGCAGAAACCGCGGCACAATTTTCGGCCGCCTGCAAAGATCTGCTGACGGCAGATGCTGATACGCGCACGGCATGGTTGCTCGAAGCTGCGCACTGCCTGGCGGATAAAAGCTGGGACAGTATGACTGCTCGAATCACCGTTCAACTGAAGAAAGAACTTGTCGCGCGCCAAGTCGCGGACATCGTAAGCGTAGTGCCTGCAAAACTTCGCCGTCACTATGATGTGCTGATCGTTGGAGCAGGTTTTGCAGGCTCCGTGATGGCCGAACGGCTCGCTGCCGGCTCAGGCAAATCCGTACTGGTGATCGACAAGCGCGATCATATCGCCGGCAATGCCTTTGATCATCATGATGCGTCCGGCATCTTGGTGCATAAGTACGGTCCACACATCTTCCACACCAACAGCCGCGACATTTTGGACTACCTGTCGCGCTTTACCGCCTGGCGCGAATACGAGCATCGCGTTCTGGCATCAGTTGACGGGCTGCTCGTGCCGGTGCCCATTAATCGGACTACGCTAAACCAGCTGTACGGATTGGACCTCGCCGACGAGGATGATGCCGCAGCCTACTTCAAATCTGTGGCTGTCGATGTTGGCGAGATTTGCAATTCGCGCGATGCCGTGATCTCTCAGGTCGGGCTGGATCTCTACGAGAAGTTCTTTGAAGGCTACACCCGCAAGCAGTGGGGTGTAGACCCGTGCGAGCTCGATAAGAGCGTGGCTGCGCGTGTACCTGCGCGGACCAACACCGACGACCGTTACTTCACTGACACATTTCAGTGCATGCCAAAACACGGTTACACAGCAATGTTCGCAGCAATGCTGAAACATCCCACGATCGATGTGATGACTGGAACTTCCTATGCCGATTTGCCCGATGAGGTGAGCTGGGATCATCTGGTCTGGACCGGGCCGATTGACGAATTTTTCGATCATCGGATGGGCCACTTGCCCTATCGATCGCTACGTTTTGAGAACGAAACATTCGATGTCGAACAGCTGCAGAGCGTAGCAGTGGTGAATTACTCCAACATTACCGTACCTTATACCCGCATTACGGAATACAAACATCTGACCGGGCAGCGCGCACCGAAGACCAGCATCACCCGCGAATATCCGGCAGATGATGGCGATCCCTATTATCCCGTGCCTAACCCGGCAGCGCAGGAGATGTTTCGAAGGTATGAAGTTATGGCGCGCGCGCGCGGCGACGTTACCTTCGTTGGGCGCCTGGCGACATATCGCTATTACAACATGGACCAGATTGTGGGACAGGCGCTGGCAACCTGGCGAAGGCTTGAGGCGCGCTGGCAAAGTGAGGCCGCATCCGAACAGAGCTTGGCGGCCGCTGAATAGAGGATGCCGCGGAACTTCACCCCCATGCAATCCGAAAGATAGTGCCCTTGTTGCCTGATGAAAGTTGGGTGCGCTGCGCAAGTGGTGCGCCCTATTTCGAGACCGATTTGGGTAAAGCATGGGCACCGGTGGGCCATAATGAAGCCATAACCTGGCCTCACCTCGCCCCCCTGTATCGGCGCCGTGATATCGGCACGGTGGACCGGCATTTTGCCATGCTCAAAGACCAAGGCGTTACGTGCCTGCGGCTGATGATGGATTACAGCCAGGTTCGTCATCGAAACCTCGAAAGCCGGTGCGGTCATTTCAGTCCGGCCATGGTGCAACTGTGGGACGATTTGATCGCGCTGGGCGAACGACACGAAATTCGGTTCTTGTTGACCCCGTTCGATACCTTTTTCATGGGGCGGCGGTGGAAGTTGCATCCCTATTCGCGCACCAATGGCGGGCCTTGTCTCTCGCCACGCGAGATGTTCGGGTGTTCACAGACACGCGGCGCGATCATCAATCGCCTAGTGTTCATGACGCGGCGGTGGGGACATAGCCCCGCGATCTTTGCCTGGGACTTATGGAACGAAATCAGTAGCTTCTATGCTTCCGGAGATATTGCTGCGGTCCATGATTTTGTATCCGATGTATCGGTGGCCCTGCGGACAGAGGAACTTCGATTCCATGGCCGCTCGCACTTGCAGACGGTATCAGTATTCCTGCCGTTGCTCGACACACAACCAGGCCTCGCCGACGTCGTATTCAGGCATCCCGAACTGGATTTTGCAAGCATCCACCTCTACGAAAAAGGGACAATCGATTGCCCTCGGAACTCACTCGCCCCGGCAGAGGCAACGTTCCGCCTAATGGCGAAGGCACTTGCACAATGTCCGGTCAGTCGGCCCGTGCATGATAGTGAACATGGGCCGATCCATTCCTTCAAAGACCGTAAAATCACATTCTCCCAGAAATTCGACACCGAATGCTTTCGTCGAACACAATGGGCTCACTTGGCGAGCGGTGGTTCCGGTGGCGGAATGCGTTGGCCTTACCGCAACCCTCATGTGCTCCTGCCCAAGATGCACGATGCTCAGCGGATTTTATCGGATTTTCTGCCACTGGTTGACTGGTCAAGCTTCCGCCGGACCCCGCTCGAAGGCAGGTTGAGGGTGGATGATTTTCAAGGTCTGATCGGTGGCTGCGGCGACGTCTCGCAGGCGATCATTTGCTTGATGCCCAAAGCAGGGTATTGCCGCAAATCACACGTAGTTGGCCTTGACGGGCTTGTATCGGGGAACTTCGACGTAACCCTGGTTGACGTGGAGACAGGAAAACGCACATCACTTCAAACAAGCAATGGCAGGGATGGGGTCCTGAGAATCCCGGTGGATTGTCGCGGCCACGATCATGCCATCGCTGTTACCCTGAAGAATGGTCCATGAAGGATCTCGCCAGGATTGTTTACCGCAAAGGCGAGAATATCACTGACCTGCCCGACCCCTACATCAATCACTATCAACACGTTACCTATCGACAATTGGCGCCGGTGCGGGGTACGATCCGGTCAATCACCGCTGGGTTTCCGTGCTAACGGACACTGCCACTCATTGATGACTGCTCGTCCGCTGTACTGTCGGGCTTCGCTCACATCACCATGGCGCGCAATCATCGGATTGGGCTTGCCGTCATATTCCATGTCCCGCGCCAAAATGACTTTGCGCAGTCGCTCGTAGCGATGCTCTTTGCGGAGCTGTTCAAATTGATCGTGACGATTAAATACAATCGTTGGGTAGCGTATCCGACGCGCACGGCGCGATGCATTTTGATGTAACCCAACGGCGAAATAGGCTTTACCGCAGAAGCTTAAAGCAAAGTGCGGATCATCGGGATCACGGCTGACCGTGGGATCATATTCATGTCCCTAGGCCATCTTGGGCAATTAATGCCGCCAGCCTTTCCCACAGCACTGCCTCAAAGCCTCGCTCAGAAAGGCCGTTCGGCCCTGAAAACACCACAGCCAGACTGCGGAAACCGGACGGTTCAATCGCGCTGACCTCGCTCCATTGCTCCAGCGCGTTGGAAATGCGCGCATCATCTTGGCCGCTCGTAACTGAGTTTGCGGTTACGATCTGAAGATTGCCCTGTGCCAAAGCGGACTTGGCGCCAACACACGGAAAATCACGACCTTCCACAAAATCGATCAGTGTGTTTTGTAGTTCACGTTGTTTATCGCCTGATTCTGCGGTGAGATTACGTAAACAATATCTGTATTGTTGATTTGCTAAAATTTCTTCGGCCATGAACCTAACACCAATATTAGTTTTTTCAGAAAATGCGAAATAATATTGCATTTTGAGGCTCAATATATTTTTCACATACTGGCTAAATTTAGGCCAATTTTTATTCCCGAAGACAACATAGATCTTAGCGAGGTGCTTTAATTTTTGGCGGCGTGAGGCAACTTGGCTTCTCATTTGACAAGTTACTGGCGATCGCCGCACGACATGGCTCGGGCGATAGCCAGCCATAGCCGACCCTTTGTATAGTATATATTTCAACGATTTGATGCATGCGGTGCAGTGGGCCGTGCGGGCGATGCTTCCTTGGTCGTAGATCGACTTCCATTGCGATTACGAGTTCGGCAATGCCCAGAACGCCACAGCGAGTGCAGCAGTCGAGCAGGCCAGAAACCAGGCGAACAGCCTGATGCGGATTGGATTGATCGATTGGACCTTGTGCGCATCAAGCCGACTGATAATTGCGCAGGCCCTTCGTTCGGCGGACAGGAAAATGACGATGGCAATAAGGAGAAAGCTGGTCGCAATAATCTTGGCCACCCATGCTGGCTCGGTCTTGCCGAATAGCGCGCTAAACCCCAAGCCAATGCCGACGGCGGCCATCCCGGTGCGCAACCAGCCGGCAAAGCTGCGTTCGTGAGCGAGGACCGTGCGATCTTCGGCAAGATCAGTGCGATCTTCAGCGAGATCGGTGCGTTCAGGAGCGCTCAAGAGCTTGCTTCTAGGCAGGAATTGCGAGGTCCGCACCTAACCTGCTTCATTTCCAAGCTGTATCGCTCGGCCCAGTCCGTGGTGCCAATCACCGCGTGCATCAGTTGGTCTGGATGTTGCGGGGACGGCGATCAGCGAGGTCGAATTCGTCCCCGGCGCTAAGCACATGCATAATCACATCATGGATTGATAGAACGCGATCAGGTTTTGCCTCTGCAATGTTGGATCGGGTTACGTGTCCGGCATCGACGATCGTTACCCCGCCCGTGCCGATAACCGTGAAGCTGTCAGCCTCAACTACTATCGCGGTATCTTCATCAATGCCGATACCCAATAAACGCGGGTTGTGAGCGACTGCGCCCAGCAGCCGACCGATACGCCCGCGATCAGCGAAATGCTGATCGATAATTACATTGGGAATAAGATCCAGCCCCGGTGCCATATGCAAGTCGCCGATGCGGTAGGATTCAGACCCACTGCCATCGACCAGCATCGTTGCGCTTTGGGCAGAGGCGCCCGCAGAAGTTCCAGCAATTACGCCGCCACGGGCGTGAAGTTTACGAATTTCTATTTCAAGCGGGGTGTCGCCAAGCTGGCTTACAATTCGCAGTTGATCACCGCCAGTAAAGAAAATGCCAGCCGCATCGGCTATCATCTTTTGCAGATCCTGCTTGCCGGTTGACTCGCGATTGTCGAGGTAAAGCTCAACAACGTCTTTTATGCCGAGGGCGCCAAACGCTTCCCGATAGACCTCAAAATAGCTCTCAGGGTCTTGGCTTGCGACGGTCGCGACGACCAGTCGACCGCCGTTCAATCGTTCAGCCACTGCCCGCAGGATGACGCGCTTGTCGTCTTTGTCTTCATGTCCGCCAATCGCGATCAGTGCACCAACGGATTCAGTCATGGTCATCTTCCAGGCTCAATTCGGTTTGATGGAGTGCAACCCTGACGCTCCGAAAAGTGCTCGAAGCACAGGCTAGAGCAAAATGGCGGGTGTTGTGGGCCACACCGATGCGGCCTGCGGAATCAATAGCGATCGCGCCAGCTTCCGCTTGTAGCCGTTCGAGTGGAGGAAAGATGGTCTGAACAGCCTTAACGGCCGGATAGTCTTCCATACTGCGCATCACTCGTGTGGCGAGCAATGCACGCGCGATCGCTTCGCCATCGCCGGACATGGAGACCCCGCCAATTGCATCATCGGCATAGAACCCACATCCCGGCAGTGGAGAGTCGCCAACCCGCCCAGGAAGTGTGCCTGCAAGCCCCCCTGTAGAAGTTCCCGCAGCGATGCAGCCTCGCTGATCAAATGCCACACAACCGACAGTATCATGCCCAACGTCGTCCGTGCTGGTAGCGACAGGCGTGTCATCACGCTGTGCTAATCCAAGCCCCTCGGCAAACTCGTCTGCGCCTTTGCCCACTAACAATATTGGAGGCTCGTCAAGCATGGCCGCAGCAACTTCGATCGGGTGTGCAGTACTGCGCACGGCAGCAACGGCGCCGATGGACAGCGAGGATCCGTCCATGATCCCTGCATCCATCTCGATGTCACCTGCGGCGTTCGGCACAGAACCCAAACCTGCGTTGAAAACGGCGTCGTCTTCTAGCACGCACACGGCAAGGCGAACTGCATCAACCGCCGATACTCCCATTCGGAGCAGATCCGCGCCAGCTGCAGCCGCCTTGGCGCATCCGTTACGATGCGCCAAGGCATCCTGAGACGAAATCGTTTTCGCACCACCATGCACGACAATGGCCCAATGGTTTTCACTCATTTACGGCAAGCAGCAAAGATTGTTCGCGGCAGTCGGTCGGCGCCGGATTTTTCGCAAATGCCTGCACCTGCGCCCAGATCCCATCGATATCGGTCGGAGTCAGCACAACGACATCGCCGGGTTGCGCACGTTTGAGGCAAAAGTCGGTCGCTTCGACTTCATCGATGAGCATGTGGATCGTAGCGGGGTCTTTACCGGTGGAAAGTGCACCTTCAACCATCAGTGCATTGATTGTCCCGGCTTTTCTACCCCTAGCATCGGGCCCTTCTCTGAACATGATTTCGTCGAAGATTCCGGCCGCCTGCGCCCCAACATCCCGGAGGTCGCAATCCCGCCGGTCTCCGGGCAGGCCAATCATGCCCAGCATCTTGCCTGAACCCCGATAGTGATCGAGCAATTCAGCTAGTGCCGCCAATGCGGCTCGATTGTGCGCATAATCTACAATAACGGTAATGCCATGGGCTTCGACGATATTAAGCCGACCAGGCGAGTCCTCATACGACGCGTGAAAATCTGCGAGCCCCGCAACAATGGACGCCGCATCGATCCCATAAGCTGCAGTCATCGCAGCAGCAGCAAGTGCATTCAAGATGTTAAAGCCGGCCACTCCTCCCATCGTCGCTGGGATCTGGCTGGCAAGCATGACGGGCACCTGCGTACCATTGTTGCAAAGTACGATCATTCCGCGATTGTAGACAACCGCCATACCGCCCTGAGCTAGATGCTCCTTGATGGGTGTACGGTCAACGGCATTGGCTGCCTCGGAAAACCAGACAATTTCCCCTCGCGCGTAACGGGAGATATCGATGGTCAGTGGATCGTCAGCATTCAGAATGCTGTGACCTTTGCGTTTAACGCTTTCAGTTACCACCGATTTTACGCGAGCCAGATCTTTGCGACAGTGTATGCCTTTGATGCCGATGTGGTCTTCGGTAACATTGAGGACCGCGCCAACGTCACAAACGTCATAACCCAGACCTTCGCGAAGGATGCCGCCCCGCGCTGTTTCAAATACTGCGACATCGACCGTAGGATTGCGCAGGACCTTCCGCGCGCTTTTTGGTCCGCTGGCGTCGCCGCCAAATTGCTTGTGGCCATCAATGTAGACCCCGGTGGTCGACGTGAAACCGACACGAAGGCCCGATTTGCTCAGGATCTTTGCCACCATCCGGACCACTGTGGTTTTGCCGTTCGTTCCGGTGATGGCGAAGATTGGAATACGGCTGGCCGTGCCTCGTGGAAACAGCGAAGCCACAATCGGACGTGCAACATCGCGCGGCATCCCTTCCGAGGGCGAAAGGTGCATCCTCAGTCCCGGTCCTGCGTTGACCTCGACAATGCCACCGCCGGTCTCGCGCAAGCTGCGAGATATATCAGGTGAAATAATGTCGACGCCCGCCACGTCGAGCCCAAGGACTGCAGCGGCCTGCACCGCAATCGCCGCATTGTCGGGATGAACCAGGTCAGTACGGTCTATTGCGGTGCCGCCGGTGGAAAGGTTTGCAGTGCCGCTAAGCGTAATTTTTTGGCCCCCAGCCGGTATGCTGCTCAGGTCATGTCCATTAGCGTGCAGATATCGAATCAAGGCCTCATCAACTCTGATGCGCGTCAAAACAGCTTCGTGGCCATTGCCACGCCGGGGGTCTGCGTTCACGGCGTCGATTAGTGTACGCACGCAGTCGCGGCCGTTTCCGATGATGTGCGCAGGAACACGCTCCGCAACCGCCATGACAGCGCCAGCAACCACCAGAAATCGGTAGTCACGACCCGGAAGATGCCGCTCGACGATGACCTTGCGACTTATGGCTGCCGCCTTTGCAAACGCTTCAATGATTTCGAATTCACCAGTGATATACGTGCTGACACCGCGACCGTGATTGCCATCTGAAGGTTTGACCACCACCGGCCACCCCATGCGTTGGGCCGAGGCCATGCAATCTTGCAGATTGCGTACGATTTCTCCGGACGCAATTGGCAGACCTGCATCAGCCATCAATCGTTTGGCGGCATGCTTGTCTGCGGCCAAATCCGCTCCGATCAGCGAGGTATTGCTCGTTATGCTCGCTCGAATGCGCCGCTGCCGGCTGCCAGTGCCCAATTGCACAAGGCTGGATTCGTTGAGCCGCATCGCCGGAATGCCGCGCCGCTGTGCCTCGTTCACAATTGCGGCAGTGCTCGGGCCCAACTGATTTTCGAGAACGAGTTTGCGAAGTGCGCCAATAGTGGCTCCAATGTCAGGCGATGGCTGATCGGGTGCCGCACCGAGCTTTTCGAGCCCTATGACACCCTGTAATGTGGCTGGCAGTAGACGATCGACGAGGTCAACTGCGGTCCTGCCAGCCGCTACGCCACTGACTTCGTCGCCATAGCAAAACAGGATGTCATAAATGCCCGGTTGGTGTTTGACCGACCGTGTCTTGCCACGTGTCACTCCGGCTCCGGCGCAGCATTGCAGTTCGATAGCTACGTGCTCGATAACATGGCCAAGCCAGGTGCCCTGCTCCATCCGACGGATGAAGCCGCCTGCTTCCCCATAACTGCAGCCATGGCTGGCAAGACCTGGCAGCAACGCCGCTAGAGTGTCTGCGAAACCGGGCAGCCAATCGGTTGGCCATGCCTGAAGTGCGCCAAGGTCAAGCCGGATACGGATCATCGGGCGCGCGCTATAGAGATGCGGACCTCGATAAATGCTCCGTTCGACGACGCGCATCGGCATGTTTCTCATGCGGCGCTGCGCTTATGCGTGGCCTGACCTTTGCAGGCAGGACATGGCGCCATCTTGCGTTCAGCGAGGCAATTCTCTCGCACAGTCGAGACGCTTTCACGCAACACAAAGTGCTCATCAGCGGCCATCATCATTAATTCTCACCTGTCAGTGTAATACCAAGTCCCATTGATCAGAACCCATGCGCCCATTGGCGCATGCCGATGGACATGATGCGCCAGGGCTGATCGACGAGCTTGTTCCAAGCGAAGCAGCAATGGTCGACGATGTCGTCGTAGGATGAGAAGATGCGGTTGGAGAGCCAGTTGTCGCGCATGAACTGCCAGACGTTTTCGACGGGGTTGAGCTCCGGGCACCTGGGCGGCAGCGGCATGAGAGTGATGTTGGCGGGCACGACCAGTTCCGCCGAGCCATGCCATCCGGCCTGATCGAGGATCAAGACGGCATGCGCCCCCGGCGCGACGTGGAAGGCGATCTCTTCGAGGTGCATGCTCATGGCCTCGCTGTTGCAACGGGGCATGACGATGCCAGCACCCTTGCCCTCGGCGGGACAGATGGCCCCGAAGATCCAGGCTGAGGCCCGGCGCTGGTCTTTGGGCGCACAGGGCCGGGTTCCGCGCTTGGCCCAGCGGCGGGTGAGCTTGGTCTGTTGGCCTATGCGCGCCTCATCTTGCCACCACAGTTCTATCGCGGTGCCGTGCGGCAAGGATAGTCGGATTTTTGCCAACTGGCCTGCGAAGTTTTTTTAAAATCGGCAATGTCATCCGCTTTCTGGCCACGATGACGAGGGCGGGCCGAGAGCTTGCGGAAGCCCAGCGCGCGCATCTCACGGCTCAGCGTCTGTTTGGTAATCGACAGGCCAAACTCATCCCACACCCACTGCGCCAGATCGATGAGACGCCAGCGGACAACCCCGTGCGCCGCAGGAATCGGGCCTGCTTCAACTTGCTGCGCAAGAGCGCGGCGCTGCTCATCGCTCAGAATCGAGACTTTGCCGGGGGCCTTGCGTGACATCAGCCCGTCCGGGCCATCAGCATTGAAGCGGATCACCCAATCCCGCACGACCTGCAGCGTCACGCCAGCCGCTTTGGCCGCTTCGCTCCGGCTGCTGCCGTCCAGGATCAAGCCCAACGCCAACAACCGCCGTACCTGATCCGGATCGTCACATCGTCGGGAAAATCGGCTCAAATCCCGCGAAGTGAAATCTGATCGAACACCAATCGCCGTCGCCATCGCAAGCCTCCTCGTGCTTGCTCCGGTGAATCAGAAAATCAGCGCCTTGGAAATCCCCCATGAGTCAGCCTCATCGGGATTTGGTATAAGACGATCCATGAAATAGCATGACCGATATTCCGGCGGCGTAACTAAGGTTATGATGAATGAATAAGTGGCTACGATATTTTGATATGCACAAAAACGAAACGGGTCCTGAGTAATGCAAAATCATGGCACGTGGATTGTTGATGGAGTGCCGCCAGGCACCACTCAACGAACTGTCGGCTTCGGACTTCATCGCTGCGGCTCGGCGAGTAAGTGACGCTGAGGTCGTGCCGGTAACAGACGCCGCAGGAGCCTATTGTGATCCCATTTAAGATGTCGGCCGATGATCAACGCCGCCGCTAGCAGCAGCCGCACTTGATCTAGATCGCAAGGGTGACACCGCAGATATGCGACTGGGTTCTGCGCTTCGACGCAGACGGCCCTGGAAGGCTGGCAACGTGCACAGCGCCCGGGCGCGCTTAAATGTTCAACAACAAGCAGCGCTTCAATGCGAACAATAATCTCGCCCGCATCAAATCTTGATTAATGCGGTCAGAGGTCATTCTGACACTGTGCTGGCGAGCATCAATCTGGCCGATGCCTTCCCGAAAGCGCATTCATGTATAAATTCGACACCCAATTGGCGTTGGTTCTATCGGGCGGAAACGCGCTGGGAAGCTATCAGGCCGGTGTTTATGAAGCGCTGCACGACGGTGGGTTCTACCCGCAATGGATTGTCGGCACGTCCATAGGTGCGATCAACGGCGCGATCATTGCGGGAAATCCGCCCGAAGATCGTATCGATAAGTTGCGCAAGTTCTGGCAGGCCAGCGCAGGAGCGTGCATCTTTGACATGCCATATGTCGACACGATCCGCCGTACCACTGCGGTCAACACATCGCTGTTAACTGGTCGCCCCGGTCTGTTTGCACCTATCGGATTGCTGGGGTCAAACGGCAGCGAATATCGCGGTCCTTTCGCCCCAAGTTTTTTGGACAGCACGCAGCTTGAAGCCACGTTGGAAACACTCGTGGACTTTGACCTGCTTAACAGCGGTCCCGTGCGCTATTGCGCCTGTGCGGTCGATATCGAGACCGGCGAAGATGTAATTTTCGATACTCGCTGTGAACGCGTAAGCGCTAGGCATATTCGCGCAAGTGCGTCGCTCATCCCCATGTTCGCGAATGTGGAAATTGCCGGGCGAACATATGTCGACGGTGGGTTCTCAACCAACTTGCCGCTTGATCCGGTGCTTGCCGATCCGTTGGCGGAGCGCATGCTGTGCATTGCTGCCGATTTGCTGCCCGCGCGGGCACCTCCTCCAGCAACCGTGGGCGAAGCAATCGCTCGCGCGCAGGACCTCATGTTTGCGTGCCAATCGCGCCGAACAATTGCGAACTGGCGCTCGCAATATGCGCATGACCCGACCCTCGCTGCTCGCCACATAACGTTGGGCCTCCTTGCCTATACCGACCAAGGAGCAGAAGTGGCTGGCAAGGCAATGGATTTCTCGTCGATATCAGCGCGCCAACGCTGGGACGCCGGTAAGGCCGATGCAGGCGAATTGTTGATGGCACTGTCGACCGCCTCTTCGCCGCAGCCCGGCCTAACAATTCTCGATGGCTTCGATTGATCAGATAGGATGTGCGTGAGATTGATGAAGTGGTGGGTCTCAGTGCGATAGTGGGAGAGCCCCTTTCATCATTGTGATACGCGTGTGTCGTTCTTGGATATCTATCGGTCGGTTTTGCCAGAAACCCAGCAGCGCGCTGCGTCAATCTCGTCAGCATTGAAAGCGCGGGACTTGATCGGAAGGAAGCTGCCGAAGCCCTCGACCGCCGCTGCCGCGATCGACGGCGCACCGACCACCGCATAGCGACTGACCGGCCCAATTGACCGGATGCTGGTTAGAAAACCCTTGGGTGAGAGAAGCGCGCCGATCGCGAACGTCTCGGTTCGACTGAGATCGAGCAGCAGCCGCAATTCGCCCTCGCGCTCAATCGCATCGTCTACCACTCGCGCCATCGCCAGAACCTGCGCGTGATCGAGAACAGGGTCAAATTCGAACTCGATGACGGTCGCGCCATCGGTGTGCTGCTGTTCAGATTTCATCGCGATGCTCCCTGGATGCAACGCCCACCCAGTTTTTGTCGGTTGTTTGTGAGCCTACCCAGATGCTGCTTTCACTTCGAGAGACGCGCAGTATTTCAGGCCGGCGGGCTTAGGCATGAGGACGCGGACAAATGGCAGATGACCCGCTGTTTGTGGCCGCCTTTCGTTACCTACATGCCGCACAATGCCATGCATTGGATCAGACTGGCCCTAAACAAGATTTCCATCCTGCAGCAGGAAGGAAAGAGGACCTGCCTTTATTCAAAAATATGTTTGTAATCAGGTCATTGATGCAGGTTATCAACACCCGTTCTAGCGTAGTGAGGCCTCATATCGGCGCTAATCGCGTTCCTTGCACTGCGGAACCGCTAAGCTCGCTGCTCCCACACAAAGGATCTCCAGCGATGACGACAAAACAGCACCATTCCGCCGAGGGTACCGGACAGACCTCCGGTGTCATCGAGGAACTGAAACATGACGCCAACCGCCTCAAGGACACGGTTGAAGACCGTGTGGAACAGGAAGCTGCGAGTCAAAAGAGTCAGGCCGTACATTTGGCCGGATCGGCGACTTCCGCCCTCAACACCGCAGCCGAAGACCTGCGCAACAATCCTGATGTTCCCGACTGGATGGCGTCGGCCCTGCAACAGGCCGCGCGCAAGATCGAAGGCCTGGCGAGCCATGTCGACGGGCGCACCGTCAACCAACTCGGTCATGATGTGAGTAAATTCGCACGCCATAGCCCCGGCACCTTTCTTGCTGCTTCGGCCGCCGCGGGCTTCGTCGCCGCTCGCATGCTGCGCGCCGGAATGGACAAGAAGCGACACGATCAGGACGACGGGCAAGACCCGGCGATCCCGCTGAACCAAGCGTCCGGGTGGCCTGCTGACGAGAATATCGTGCCAACCGAAAGCGGGGGTTTTGCACCCGCCTACGGGACTGACCAACCGGGGATGATGGATGCTTCCCAATGAGCGACTATCCCCGCAAATCCGGTCCAAGCGGAACCGTCCCCAGCAGCCAGGATGATCCCAACATCGTCGATCTCGTCGGCCGCTTAACCCAGCAAGGCGCTCACCTTGCGCAGGAACAGATCAGCCTGATGCAGGCGGAGGTTCGCGAGGCGGCGCAGGACGTAAAGGTCGCTGTAAGCGCAATGGCTGCCGCTGCGGTGGTCGGAATCGCTGGGCTTGGTGTCGTGTTGATGGGCATCGCTTATTACGTCGGCGATGCGCTCGACGATGTGGCGCTGGGCACGACCATCGTCGGTCTTGCCACGCTTGTGATCGCCCTGCTTCTTTATGCAGGCGCCCGAAAGAAAGTGGATGCTGTGCATCTCAGGCCTGACCGCAGCATCGACACCATCACCGATACTCCTGCCGCCGTGACCGGCGACTTCCAGACTTCCGGAGAACGATAATGAACGATACCATCGACCAACGCCGCCCTGATGAAATTGAGCGCGATATCCGAGACACCCAGGCGGAAATGAGCCGCACTGTGGAACAGATCGAAGGTGAACTTAGCCCCCGCAAAATCCTTGACGCTCTGTTCGACAAAGCGGGACAGAACGGAGTGGACAGCCGTTATCTAATTGATGCAGCGCGGCGCAATCCGCTGGCGCTCGGCATGATCGCAATCGGCGGGCTTTGGCTTGTCAGCGATGCCGATGCGCGACCGTCTACGCTCGGGCTGCCGACGGGCCGCACGAAGGGCAAAGGCAAACACGTTGACAGCAACCATTGGCACCCTGAGCACCGCAGTTATGTCGAGCACATGTCGCGCTGCGAACGCCAGCCGGACGAAGACGATCAAAGCTACCGCCGCCGCCGCGATGACAGCCGGGCCAGTTATTTTATGCTGGAGCAGGGCCATGATGAGGAGGAGGGCACGTTCCGCAAGCGGCTCGACGAAGCGACCGAAACCCTGCGCCAGCGCCGCGAACAGATGAGCGATCTAATTGGCGACTTCACGGAGAAATCACAAGAGCGAAGCCGGAAGTTGATGGAGGGCACCAAGGCCCTTTATACGGGCAACCCCTTGCTGGGCGGTCTAGCCTCAGCCTTTGCCGGTATGGTCGCCGGTTCAGCGATCCCTTCGACGCGTATCGAGGAGAACTATGCCGGCGCGCTTGGCGAACAGGCGCTCAACGCTGCTGGTACAAGGGCGCGAGAGGCGGGCGAAGAGGTTCGTTACCGCAAGGATGAAATGCTAGACCGCATCGACGAGAATGTTGGCACTGGCTCAGGACAAAGCCCGCAGGATCAGTCGCACGCAAGAAGTGGCAGCGTCGGCGGAAACAGCCAGACGTTGATGTTCGGCCAGGATCAGGCCTGATGTCGCGGGCGGTTGCACCCCCGGCTTCATCGCCTTCGTCGTCCTTGCTGCTATCGATCACAATTCGACTTGGCTCGCTGTGTGGGTAACTCGGTTTATGGCGACTCGTGGCGCCAGCCTTAAACAGAAACTGTCTGTGACCTGGACACCCCTGTTAGGCCGCCAGCCTGTCCCCCAATCCGCTGGCGGCCTAATTTTTCGTAAAGTCGCCGACTGCCTCAGCAGTCTCGTAGTGCGAGAATAACTCCTTACAACAAGGAAACTGTCGATGTTCATGCACAATAAACGCCTGCAGTACACTGTGCGCGTGGCCGAACCAAACCCGGTCCTCGCATCGCTGCTATTGGAGCAATTTGGCGGAGCGGATGGCGAACTTGCCGCCGCAATGAGGTACTTTACCCAAGGTCTTGCTGAAGATGATCCGGGCCGCAAAGACCTGCTGCTCGATATCGCGACTGAAGAATTGAGCCATCTTGAAGTGATCGGTTCGATTGTCGCCATGCTTAATAAAGGCGCCAAGGCCGATCTCGCCGAGGCCGCGATGGAGGAAGCAGAGCTCTACCTTTCGCTGACGGCAGGCGGCAACAGCCACACCCAGTCGATCCTCTATGGAGGTGGTCCGGCGTTGACCAATTCATCCGGTGTGCCGTGGACGGCGGCTTATATAGATTCGCGCGGCGACCCCACCTGTGATCTGCGGTCGAACATTGCGGCGGAATCGCGCGCGAAGATCGTCTATGAACGGCTGATCAACATCACCGACGATCCCGGCATTAAGGATGCACTGGGATTTCTAATGACGCGAGAGATTGCGCACCAGAAATCGTTCGAGAAGGCGCTTTACAGCATTGCGGACAACTTCCCGCCTGGCAAACTGCCCGGCACGCCGCCGTTCGATACGCTTTACGTCAATGCTTCGACCGGTCCGGGCGATACCGATGGGCCCTGGAACAGCGGCGAGAATTGGCAGCGGATCGACGATATGGAAGCGGAAGGGCCCGTGGACGGTGGAGATGGCACAGCGACGGTCGATTTGCCAAAGAATCAGCTAAAAGCTGCACGTGCCTTGGCCAAACGCACAGCATCCGACCCGACCAGCGACCCGGTGACCGGGGTTGATCTCGGCTCGCTTCCGCACTGACAGCGGCAATGTGGCAGGGCAGCGATAGGCGGTCTATTGCGGTGCTGAGCAATGAATAGCCTCGCCGTCCTTGGCATTACGGCCAGCCTCCTTGCCGGCGCCATGACTGGCCTGGGCGGACTGGCTGTGATGCTCGGGGGGGCGCTCAATGACCAGCGGCAAAATCTGCTGATGGGTTTTGCGGCCGGCGTCATGATCGCGGCGGCGATATTCTCGCTTATCATTCCGGGAATTGAGCGCGCAGAGGAAAGCGGCGCCTCAAGCGAGATGGCTGTCGCAGGGGTGATTGGGGCGGTGTTGCTGGGTATGTTGGCAATGGCGCAGCTCGGCCCTTGGATCGACAGCATTGCTCGCAACCAAAAAGCGATAGTGGGTTTTGCCGCTTGGCCGAGCGAAGCAGACCGGCAGCGCATCCCGCTGTTCATCATTGCGATGACGTTGCACAATATTCCTGAAGGGATGGCTGTCGGCTTGAGCTTCATGTCAGGCGACCTGCAATTGGGGTGGGCCACTGCCGTGGGCATCGGCATCCAGAATGTGCCGGAGGGAATGGCTGTGGCGGCGGTCCTTTCGACGCTCGGCTGGACCAGGACACATTGCGCTTTGACAGCATTGGCAACCGGACTGATTGAGCCCATTGGCGGGATAATCGGGGCTGCGATCGTACAGGCATCATCGGCGGCGCTTCCGTGGGTGCTCGGCTTTTCAGCCGGCGCGATGCTGTTCGTCGTGATGGCCGAGATACTTCCGGAAACCAAGCGAAAGATCGAACGCAGATCATCCATGCCGGCGCTGATGGTGGGCTTGGTACTGATGACGTTTCTTGATGTCACGCTGGGGTGATTAACGTCCACATGGCTATTGATTGGATTACGATCGCCGGAATAATCGGTGCCTGTGCATCGGTCGCCAGTTTTACCCCCCAAGCGTGGAAAATCATCCGCAACCGCTCAACCGAGGGGCTATCGCTCGGAATGTTCGCTCTGACCTGCCTCGCCTTTGCAGCGTGGACGACCTTCGGGCTGCTGAAGGCCGAGTGGGCGCTGATCATCCCCAACGTGATTTGCCTATGCTTCGCGCTGTTTATCTTTAGCATGATCGCGCTGCCACAGCGTGAAACGCGAAAAGTTGCCGAAAAAATAGACCCAAAGCGCTGATTGCGAAGACTTCTTGCACCTCAAGAGATCAGCGAACGGCCAATAAAATTAGCATCAAGCTTTATCGCCTAATCGCAGATGACGATTTCTGCGTCAATTTTTTCGATAGTCGTTTAACGAAAATCGAGCGCTTGCAGCTTCAAATAATTCTCAAGGGACAGGACGTGTTCTACGGAGGCGTCAGAATATCTGCTAGAATCATCAAGGCGATAAAAATATATTTGATATGCAAATCCAGATCAATCATGGAGTAAAATGATCTGCAAATATCTGCCTTGGACCAAAGAGGGGAAGGCATGTGTCAAACGCATTTATCAGGCGATTAGAAAATATCTCAACATTGCGGGAGGCTGATAAGATCACTTTAGCCGACCTCTTTCAAAACACTTATGATGTTTCTGCGAAAAAACATCTTTCTCATGTAGGCGATGAGATCGGCAGTTTTCTTGTTCTGATGAGTGGTTGGGCGGCTCGGTACCAAATCCAGAGAAACGGAGGTCGACAAATTACTCAATTGGTATTGCCCGGAGATTCGCTGTACTTTCGCTCTAATCCCGAAGAACCAGCCATTGACGAAGTCGTTACGCTTTCTCATTGTCAATTTGTCAATATACATCACTCCGAAATTGAGCGTGCAATTGACGATTCACCGACCATTTACAAAGCTATACGCAATTACGGTTGTATGGAAAATGCGATATTCGCGTCTTCAATGGTCAATCTTGGTCGGCGCGATGCGCTTGAGCGAATGGCGCATTTGATCTGCGAGCTACACTATCGATTGGGATTGAATGAAGATGCGATCAGAAACGACCATTTCGATTTTCCGCTAACGCAAGACGATCTTGCAGATGTTCTCGGTCTCACCCCGGTTCATGTAAACCGTAAGCTGCAGCAACTTCGGCATGACAACCTAATAATACTCAGTTCAAAGCATATGCAAATTTTGGATCTGCCCGCCCTTCAGCAAATTGCTGGCTTCAACTCCTCCTACTTAACTGGGCATCGCAATGCATATGAGCGACCGCCGGTTCATGCTTGAAGTGGGATTTGAGTGGATTGGAATTTTGACCATAACGACCGAAAATCTATGGCTTCGGGGTCGATTTCAGAATGGTGCCTCTCGGCAAGTGCTCTGATGAAATTTCCGGACAGGTCTAGAATGGCGCAGGACCGGTGAAATCACCCCAGCGGTCGAATCAACTAGTCGGCCAAACTTAGCCGTGCGCCTTCTTATCGTTGCACTGCTACCCAACCTTGGACCGCTCGGGTCTGGAGTTTACCGCCTTGCTCAGGTCCGGTGGGCTGGTTTCACCGGCTGAGTTTGCCAGCATGATAGGGGGGATATTCCCGATCGCGCTGTGCGGTTGCTCTACGTTGTAGTGTCTACGCCAGGCCTCCAGCTTTTCGCAAGCATCTTCCAGCGACAGGAACCAGTGCGCGTTAAGGCATTCGCTGCGCAGCTTGCTGTTGAACGCCTCGATGAATGCATTGTCCGTGGGCTTGCCAGGGCGGGAGAAGTCAAGGATCACACCGCGCTGGTAAGCCCACAGATCCATGTCACGGGAGATAAATTGTGCTTCGCACAGCTGCGCTTCCACTGCCGTTGTCGACCCTGATCGTCTTGGGGTAGCCGCTCTTCCGGCACGCCTTGTCCAGCGTCGCAACCACGTCCTCGCCACGATAGCTGAACCGGGGATCGACAACAGGCGACAGCCGCGAGAACGTATCCACCACGGTCAGGATGCGCAGCTTCCGACCCGTCGCCAGTTGGTCGTGAACAAAGTCCATCGCCCAGACATCGTTCGGCCGGATCGCTGGCGCGCAATCCTCACGAAGCTTCGCCTTGACCCGCCGCTTGGGCGTCTTTTTGCGCAGTAGCAGCCCCAACTCTCTGTAAAGCCGATAGACATTCTTCATGTTCACGAACCAACCGTCGCGGCGCAGGATGTAATACACCCGCCGATAGCCATAGCGGACATGCGTCTCGCAGATCTCCTTGATGCGCTTCTTCAGGAAGGCCGGATCGGTGCCGCGGGACTGGTGGTGGTAGGTCGAACGATCAAAGTGCACAGCCGAACATGCCCTGCGGATCGTAACCTGCCAGTCCTGCCAAACCGCGTCGATAATCTCGCGCTTGCGATCCGGCCTCAAAGCTTTCGTTTGATAACATCCTGCAGCATCTCGCGATCAAGCGTCAGGTCCGCCACGATCCGCTTCAGCCGACTGTTCTCGTCTTCCAGCTCGCGCAGCCGCCGCATCTCTGATGGCATCAGCCCCGCGTACTCGCCCATAAGAATATCGTCGCGAGCGCGAAGCTCGCTAGGTTGCGCCAGTTTTCGAGCGTGAACGGAACAAAGAAGCTGCCGTCAATGACCTTCGAGGTCTGCGATAGGACGTGCCAGATCGCGATCAGGCCGATGGTCACGAAGATCGAGACGAAAGTGGCTGATAGTTTCGGTGACCTGATCCGCTTGAACCGCGACAGGGGTAGCTTATCGGCGTCTTCCCCGTAGAGCATCTGCTGGAGAATACTGCGCTCGATCTCCTGCCGGCTCACTTTCTCAATTTGGGAACCGGTTTCGGGCAGGAAGGCCGCCAACGAAATGTGAAGCGCCTTGCGGTTACTTTTCTTCAAAAAGGTCTGTATGATGCTGCTCTTGCCCGATCCGTAGGGGCCAGTGAGCGCTATGTTTGAGACTTTGGGCCTGCCGAGCGCGTATTCGAGCGCCTCAGAGTAGACGCCAGACTTGTCCGCTTGGTCTGTCGGCGCAAGATCAACGAACTTAGACGGAGCTTCGACGGCGTCGTCCTGTCTCTCGATAGCGGCGGCGATACCCGACAGCTTGTCGGCCGACCATTCGAGCGTCTTCTTGAGTGCGTTTTTCATCGTGCGACGATGTAGCACGACGACGTCTTGCGCAAATGGTCGCGCCCGTTCTTGTCCCCGCGATCCTTCGCGGGACCTAGAGCTAATCAGGGGCTAAATCGAAATCTGGGTAGTCCCTGCGCGAAATTATCAGGATTACGGTGCGACAATCATTCGCGTAACCGTGATCTACGGCGCCAAGCCCGAACCGATGCTGGCGGCGGTGGCTAAGTTTTATGGGTTGAAATTTGAGCCGATCCTTGAAGCCGAGCAATTGGCAGAGAGAGTCGATCTGGGGCAATTGAACAGCACACTGGTGCTGGTGCGGGTTGCCAACATCCCCGGCTACGAACCGCGCTCGCCCAACGTCAAGCTGATAATTCCGCAATCGAGGTCTAACCGGACCCTAGCATCGTCTCGAGAACATTGCCTTGCGTGCGTGCACGCGCTCACTTGGTTACTGCCGTGATGTTGGCACAATTGTCAGCGGAATGGCAGTGCGAGCGGCGCAAGTATCGACTTCAGGCGACAGCTTCACTTGGACGGTTACACTAGCCTGCAATTCACTAAATGGGAGCACAATAAGCCTACCCTAACGGCAGGGTAAGGTTGAACCAACATAACTCGTTGTAATTTGGCGCGCCCGGCAGGACTCGAACCTGCTGCCTCAAGATTAGAAGTCTCGCGCTCTATCCAGATGAGCTACGGGCGCGCGCCCGAACGCCCAATAGCGCGCTTTGCGCCGCAGGCAAATCGCGCTAATTCTGCAAGCGATGGAAAACCCCGTTCTCACCGATCCGGCAGCCGGCTTTGATCGCGATCCTGCCGACGGCATCACCGCCACCAGCCACGCGCCGGTGGCTTTCCGCTATTATGATCTGGTGATGGCGGCCTTCGTGGCGATCCTGCTGCTGTCGAACATCATTGGCGCAGCCAAGCTTACCTTTGTCGATGTGCCATTCTGGCCCGAAGGCTGGTGGCCCGCCGCTGATGGCACCTTCATCTATGGCGCCGGCATCCTGTTCTTCCCGCTGGGCTATGTGATCGGTGACGTGCTCACCGAGATTTACGGTTTTGCCAAGGCGCGGCGGGTGATCTGGGTAGGTACGGCGGCGATGCTGTTCCTGGCTTTCATGAGCTTTGTCGTCACCGCCCTGCCCCCGTTCGCCGGGTGGGAATGCGCCGGATCGGGCACGCTGGCGATGAAAGGCGATCCGGCCTCGGCCCCCGGCGCGATCTGTCAGCAGACCTACGATTCGGTGTTTGGCAGCACCTGGCGCATCGTGGTTGCATCGATCACCGCGTTCTGGGCGGGTGAATTCGTCAATTCCTTCGTCATGGCCAAGATGAAGGTGCTCACCAAAGGCCGCGCCTTGTGGACCCGCACCATCGGCTCGACCATCGTGGGCCAAGGGGTCGACAGCCTGATCTTCTACCCTGTTGCCTTCTACGGCATCTGGACGACGGAAGCCGTGCTGACCGTAATGGTCACCAACTGGGCGCTGAAAGTCGTGTGGGAAGCCGTGCTGACCCCGGTGACCTACCTGGTCGTGAACCGGCTCAAGGCCGCAGAAGGTGTTGATCTGTTCGATATCGACACCGATTTTTCGCCCTTCGCCAAAGGCAGGATGGCCAAGCCCGCCTAAAGCGCGCTGTCAGGCACGGCGTCGATCCGCCAGCCGATCCCGAGCCGTCCAGCGAGCAGCTTCATGTCCTTTTCGGTCGGCAGACCGATCAGTGCCGCATGGTTTTCCGCAATCCGTAGCACCAACGTGTCCGCCTCGACCACCAATCGGCTGACCTCGAGCGAACGGGCTGACTGTGCGCCCAGTCGGCGCGCCAGCCGCAGCGCCAGTCCCCAGCGCACGGCTTCCTCCAGCGCCGCATCGCCTGCCAGCGCCCCCAAATCGGCGGATTGGTTCAGTTGGTTGCCGTTGGCGGCAATCGCGGCGGCCAGCATCGCCCGGCCCTTCCCGTCAATCCCCACCCAGCGCTTGTGCAACGCCCAGTTGATCGCGTGCGGCAGACGAATATTGGGCTCGATCTGCATCGCAGCAAGCGCCAGCATGGTCGCAGCCAGACGCAGCCGTTCGTCACCATGTTCGCGCGCGGGCGCCGCATCGAGTGTCCAGGCCGCCATGCGCGTTGCCAGAGTCGGCGCGGATCCCCGCTGGCTGGTGAACACCGCCACACCGGCCAGCAACGGATCCTGCGTCTTGGTGTGCGCAGGCAGGCGGTCGTAGAGCAGCCCTTCGCGCAGACCCCAGGAGGAAAAGACCACCCGCTCGGGCGCCAACCGCGTCAGCAGCGCCTGAAGCAGCACGGCGGCATCGGGCAGCTTTTCCGCCCGCATCGAGGAAATCCGCTCTCGGCCCTTGAGGGCATCGCTTTCGCTTGCTGCCACCAGCGCGGCCAAATCCATCGCTGCGCCCGCCTCGATCACGAAGCCGTGGGGATCGCTCAAAGGATAGCCGTGCGCCGCCATCGCAAAGACCGCCATGGCGCGCCAGGTGCCCCCCACCAGATACAGCGTCCCGTTTTCCGACGCAGGCGAGGCGGACAGATCCCACCCGCCTTTGCAGATCACCTTGTCGAGATTTTTGCGCATGTCAGCCCGGCCCGCGTCCCCCTTCCGGTTCGACGGGCGATGGTCAGGCAGACGCAATGTGCCCAGTGGAAGTGTGCTGGCGCTGTCGGTCTGGCCGTTGGCGACCCGCACCAGTTCCAGACTGCCGCCGCCAAGATCGGCCACGATCCCGCGCGCATCAGGAAAGGCGCCAATCACGCCGTGGGCGCTCAGCAGCGCTTCCTCTTCGCCCGAAATCACCCGTGGATTGAGGCCCGCTGCACGCAAGGCTTCGACAAATTCGGGGCCATTGGCCGCATCGCGCACCGCTGCGGTCGCGACGGTTGCGACATCCTTGATCCCGAGATCGGACAGCAACAGCACAAACCGCTTCAGCCCACGCAGCGCGAGCGCCATCGCTTCGTCCGCCAGACGGCCGGTCGATGCAATTTCGCGCCCCAACTTGGCCGTGACTTTCTCGTTGTGCAGCACCGTGGGCGCGCGCATCGTGCCGCCATAAACCACCAACCGGACCGTGTTCGATCCGATGTCGATGATCGCGCGTTCGGCCGTCCCCCCGCCAAGCGCCTTGTCGCGGGACTCCCGCCGACGACCCCAGATCATGCGACTGCCCCTCTTCGTAAACTCAGTTTGGGCACCGCCCCTGCCTCCAATGCTCCGCCGCGCCCTGACAACGAGGGGTTCGTCATAAAGTAGCGGTGGCAGTTGAAGGGCTTGGAACCCGGTTCAGTCTCGACCCGCGAATAGCTGCCATCAGAATGCAGCCACCAGCTCAATTCGGTGTCGAGCATATTGGCCAGCAGCACCTGCTGCAGCACCTGATCGTGCACCGTGCGATTGAGGATCGGGATGAGCGATTCCACCCGGCGATCAAGATTGCGGCTCATCATGTCGGCAGAGGAAATGAACACGGCCGCATGGGCGCTTGGCATCGGGTGGCCATTGGCAAAGGCATAGATGCGGCTGTGTTCGAGGAAACGGCCGATGATCGACTTGACCCGGATATTCTCGGAAAAACCGGCAACGCAAGGGCGCAGGCAGCAAATGCCGCGCACCACCAGTTCGATCTGCACACCGGCGTTGCTGGCGGTATAAAGCCGGTCGATCACGCCTTCATCGGTCAGTTGATTGCATTTGAACCAGATCGCTGCAGGCTTGCCCGCCTTTGCATTGGCGATTTCGATGTCGATGCGGCGGTAGATTTCCTCACGCAGATCGATCGGGGCGATGTGGATGCGTTCAAGCGCGTGGGGCTCGACATAGCCAGTAACGAAGTTGAACATCTTGGCCGCATCGCGCCCCAACTTGGGGTCTGCGGTAAAGAAGCTGAGATCGGTGTAGATCTTGGCTGTAATGGGATGATAATTGCCTGTGCCAAAGTGGCAATAGGTCCGAAAACCCTCCACTTCTCGCCGTACCACCATGGATGTTTTGGCGTGGGTTTTCCAGTCGGTAAAGCCATAGATCACCTGCACGCCTGCACGTTCGAGCTTGCTGGCCCATTTCAGGTTCTGTTCTTCATCGAAGCGGGCCTTCAGTTCAACCACGGCTGTTACGGATTTGCCGGCTTCGGCCGCTTCGATCAGCGCGCCCACCACCGCGCTTTGCGAACCGGCGCGGTACAACGTCTGCTTGATCGCCACCACGTCGGGATCAGCAGCCGCCTGCCGGATAAAATCGACCACCACTTCGAAACTTTCGTAAGGGTGATGAATGATGATGTCCTTTTCGCGCACGGCGGAAAATACATCGCCATCATGTTCGCGCACGCGTTCAGGCAGGCGCGGGGAATAGGCGTCAAACTTCAGATCGGGCCGGTCTTCGCGGACGATTTCCGCCAGTCCATCGATCCCGATCATGCCATCGGTCTTGATCAAGGCGGCTTCATTGATGCCAAGCTGATCAAGCAACAGCGCTTCGGCGGCGGAATCGAAATCCTCTTCGATTTCCAACTGGATCACTTGCCCCCGGCGACGGCGCTGGATCGCGCTGCGGAAGGTGCGCACCAGATCTTCGGCTTCCTCTTCGATCTCGATGTCGCTATCGCGCAGCACCCGGAACAGGCCGTCACCTTCGATGGTGAAGCCGGGAAACAGCGCGGCGGCATAGCGTTGGATCAACCGTGCGATCGAGATGTAGAGCACGCTGCCGTCACCCGAAACCGCATCGGGCACCCGCACAAAGCGGGGCAGCGCGCTGGGGATCAGCACCATCTCGATCAATTGTTCATGCGTGGCATCGCGGGTCAGCGTGAACAGCAAGCCCATCCCTTCGTTCTGAACAAACGGAAAGGGATGCGCAGGGTCCAGCGCCTGCGGCGTGATGATCGGCAGGATTTCGTTGAGGAAATAGGTTTTGAGCCAATTGTGCGCAGCCGGGCTGACCCGCTGTTCATCGGCGATATGAATGTCGGCGCCGGCCAGCCCTTCGCGCACTGCGCGCCAGATCGTTTGCTGAATGGCGCTGAGTTCGGCCAGCTTTGTACGGATCGCGCCCAATTGCTGCGCAGGGCTGCGCCCGTCAATTGACGGCGTCTCCAGCCCGCGCTGCACCTGCCCCACCAGACCGGCCACGCGGATCATCATGAATTCATCGAGATTGCTGCCCGAAATCGACAGGAATCGCAGCCGCTCGAGCAGCGGATACTGGTCATTGTAAGCCTCGGCCAGCACACGCTCGTTGAATTGCAGCCAGGATAGCTCGCGGTTGAAATACGGCGATTCGTCATGTGCCAGCTCCGCCATCTGCATGGGGGCTGCGCCTGCGGATTCTTCCGCGCTGCCAATCGGTGACGTGCTCATCGCTATCCTGTTCTGCCTTGCGCCGTTTTGGGAGCTGTGGCGCGCATCCAGCGCATGTGTTCGCTTGGCCCTGCGGTGTAAATCAGGATGAGGAGCTTGTCACACCAATGTCAATCTGGCCGGCGGCTGGGTCTGCGCAGCTCAAGCGGCCGCGATCACACCAGTTCCCGGCTTTCGGCAATCTGCGTGATGCCGCGTTTGCCATTGGCATCGCGGCCCAGTTGGACGATCACATCAATCACGCTGGCAGCATAGGCGATGGTATCAGACCGGGTCAGCCCGATCCCGGTCTGCATCACCATCAACGAAAGCTGTTCCAGCGCGCCGCGCAAGCTGTTGGCGTGGATGGTCGAAAAGCTGCCCGGATGCCCGGTGTTGATGGCGCGCAGAAAGCTGACGCTTTCCGCGCCGCGCAATTCGCCCAGCACGATGCGGTCTGGCCGCAACCGGAGCGCGGCTTGCAGCAATTCGTTAGCGGTGACCTTGGCCTCGCCAAGCTCCCCCTTGACCGCCACCAGCCCCACAGCGTTGTCACCGGGGAACTTCAATTCAGGGGTGTCTTCAACCATGACGACCCGTTCGCCGCGCGGGATTTCGCCCAGCATGGCGTTGAGAAAGGTGGTCTTGCCGGTGCTGGTCCCGCCCGAGATCAGGATGGTGCGCCGGGCGCGGATGGCGGCGCGCAGGAAGGCGATAGGCTCGGCCTGCGGATCGGGCAGTTGAACATGCCCCTCCCCCACCAGCGGTCCCGTGTCATAGGCGTCAAGCGGCAGATCCAGACGGCGGTGGCGGCGGATCGCCATGACCCAGTGGCGGCGCGCAGCAGGCGGCCCGCAGAATTGCACGCGGGCGCCATCAGGCAAGGTCGCGCCCAGCAAAGGGTGTTCGCGGTTGATCCCCTGGTGGCTGACCCGCGCCACCTGTTCGGCCAGCCGCTGCACCAGTCGGTCGTCAATCTCGGGCGTGCTGATGCGCTGCATCCCCGGACTGGCAGCGTCTTCAATCCACACCTCACCGGGGCCGTTGACCATGATTTCGGTCACAGTGTCACGATCAAGCCAGCGACGAAACGGAGCGAGATAGGCGTCAAGATACACGCTGCGCTCGGCGGACAGCGGCACGATCGGTTCGCTTTCGGGCTCGGCGCCCCCGCCGCCTGCGCCCAGCCGGTGGATATCCGCGCTCATGATATCAGTTGCCCGCCGTGCTGAAATCGAGATCGCGCGCGGTGTAAACCTTGATCGGCTCGCCTGCGCGTACC
This sequence comes from Erythrobacter sp. 'gip.4 top 5', assembly GCF_056495765.1. NCBI lineage: Bacteria > Pseudomonadati > Pseudomonadota > Alphaproteobacteria > Sphingomonadales > Erythrobacteraceae > Erythrobacter > Erythrobacter sp. 'gip.4 top 5'. The sequence continues at coordinate 2,861,191 of NZ_CP200270.1, forward strand.
CGGATTGTCGGGCTGATCTGGCCCTGCGATTGCACCGCTGAACTCGCCGCGCCCTGCGATCCGCCAGCGATCAGCACGCCGCCGACCCCGCCGGTTGCCACCGCGCCCAGCCCGCCAACGACCGATAGCAGCAGGCCCGAACCGAAACGCTTGAAGAAGTGGCTGTTGACGTCCCCTTCCAAGCCCGTCGTCCCATCGAAGCCGACCGCCGGAGAGGCAAGATTGACCGATACGCCGTCAGGCCGGATCAACCGTGTCCAGACGACATAGGCGCGGCGCTGGCCCTGCTCCACGCCCGCCTGATACTGTCCGATCAGGCGCGAGGACCGCGGGACCAGCACGCGCTTGCCATCAAAGCTGCGAACATCCTGACTGACCACTGCGCGGACATAGCCCGGCACATCGGTGTTGATCCCGGTTTCCAGAATTGCCGGGATCAACGTGCCTTCGGTCACAGTGGTCGAAGGATTGGTCATCGCCCGCGCCTGCGCAGGACCACCCCCGACACCGCCGATCCGGCCTGCAAATTCCGCTGCACCGCCGGTTCCGCCGACATTGCCTGCCGGGATGGCGGCACCGTCACTCACCGGCGCTTCCGCCAGACGCGGCGCCGTGGCGGCGCGGCTCGCATCGAACACCAGTTGCGGGCTGGCATAGGGGTTCACCGCCATGCCGGGGGCGATCCCTGGATTGGTGGCGTATACCGGGGCAGGTCCGGGGACGGCCTGGGGCGTGACCGCTCCGGGCTGTTGCAAGGGATCGCCAGTCGGTTCAACCGTAACGGGCACCGCGGCCTGCGGCGGCACAACTTCGGGATTGCCGATCCCCTGCGGTTCGGGCGTGCCCGGCGTGCTCATGGCCCAGAACGTCAACGCCCCGACCAGACCAATAAAGGCAACGCCCGCTGCGAGCTGGAGGCCATCACCTTTGGCCTTACGATCGACGACTGCGGGAAAGCCTGCGCGGCTGGCGAGATCGATGATCTCAGCCGATTCCTGCTCGCGGGGATCGCCGCTTGCGGTGATGTTGCCGCTCTCACCCTTGCCTGGCGGCATACCTTTGGCCAGACGCATCAGATGCTCTCCTTGGCGAATGCGGGAAAAGTCGGCACGGGTTATGAACCCTTCTTGCGCGGTGCGGCCAGACCGGCCTGGCGGGCAGAGGACGGCACCGGGCCAGTGTTGGTCAGCGTCGCCGTGTCACGCCCCGATCGCAGGATGATCTGCGGCGGCACGCCGTCCACAATCAGCGTATCTCCGCGCACGGTGTAATTGACCGGCCCTTCGTCACCATCGAGGTTGGTCACGAGAATGGCGGGGATCGCAACGCCTTTGGGCCAGGTCAGGAACACCGCGTCGCCATTGTCATACGCCCGCGAAGGCAACAGGTCGCGCGCACCAGCGCTGGCCCAGCCAAAGTTAAGCGCAGCCGGATCGCTGACGGCATAGGGATCAGCAGCAGCCGCAGCGGCAGCAACCTGCTCGGGGTCGGCGGCGCGCAAGGCTTCGGCCTCGGCCTCGGCAAGCGCAGCGAGACGGGCTTGTTCAGCCGCCTTCTCCAGCTCGGGATAGCGGAATTGCATCACGTAAAGTGCGCCGTTTCTCGGGGATGCCACCAGATCGAACAGGTAAGTGCGCTTGTCCGTCACCACGGTCATGTTGGTGCGCGCGTTCACTTCCAGCGGCTTTACGAACAGGATCGACTGCGCCTTGTTAGGCTGCACCTGCCACGCGGCCGAATCGCCGATCGCGACGTTTTCGATCACTTCGTCAGGCGCGAACTTGATGGTGGTCTGGACCTTCACCTTGCCATCGATGCGCACCACGGCGTTCTCATCGAAGACAAGCGTTTGCAGACGGTTATCCTGAGCCATCACAGGCGACGCGAAGGTCAGGGCGAGGCTCGCAAGGAGCGCGGCGCGGATCATTGATAGGTCTCCGAAGGGGGCGCTGCCCTTGGGGCGGGGGCGGCGGCGGGCGCGGGCTTGGCCGCGGAGGCCGAGCGAAAGCGGTTGCCGATGCCGCGGGTGCGCGATGTCGCGGGATTGAGCGGCGTCACCTGCCCGCCCCCACCGCCGGTGGCGTAAACGCGGGTTTCCCGGGACACACTGCCGGCTGGCCCTGCGTCATTGGCGGCAACCGCAGGCTGAAGCGCGCCGAGGTCCACCCTGCGCGCGGCAAGACCGGGGCTGGCCGGAGCGATGTTGGTGCTGCGCGGCACGGTGGCAGCCATTTGCGCCGCCGCCACGCTGCGCGGTCCATCAGTGCTGCGGCTGCGTTCCTTGTCGGGCACCAGGCCGAAGACCTGCCAGCCTGCCACCATACTCGACGCGACCTTCAGCGAAAGCAGCATCAGCGCCATGTGCACCGCGCCCACCACGAAGAACGCCATCGCGGCCTGCTGGTCGATCTGGCCCGGCACCGCGACCAACGCGGCGAGCACCGGCACCGCCATTTCCAGCATGATCGACCCGCCCAGCACCGCAAACAGCGGGGCAAGCGCCATCATCGTCAGACCCTTGAGCCAGCCGGTGAACAGACCGCGCGTGCCATTGAACAGCGCCAGCACCACAAAAATCGGCCCCACCGCAAGCAGCAGCGCCAACGCGATCCGCGCCGTCACCAGCAGACCGACTGTGCCCAGCAGCAGCAGCATCGCCCCCATCCACATCATCCCGGATGGCGAGAAGGCGCTGATATCCTTGGTATCCCCGCTCGCTCGTTGGATTGCGAGGAAAACCACGTCGAGTTTTTGCGCAAACACCACCGTGGCGCTTTCGCCCTGCGTTCCTGTGAGGATGCCCGCAATCTGATCCGGCCCGCCGATGAAGATGTTGTAGAAGATGGTCGAGAACGCAACGAAACTGGTGGCGAAGGTCAGCACCAGCCCCAGCGTCATCATGCGCGGCAACAGGGCGCGCAGGCCCATGTTTGAACGCCCCAGCATGAGCGAAATGCCAAAGAAGCCGACATACAGCCCCAGCAGAACCGTTAGCGCGAAGGCCAACTGCCCTTCTGTGCCGAACAGGCGGTTGAAGGCCTGTTCGCTGACAGTGGCCGCGATGCAGTCCACCGCGGACAGCGCGGCGGAGACACCGGTGCCCATCGACTGGGCGGCCAGATCGCACGCGGTGGTCATTCCGCCGCCTGCCAGATCGGCTGGCCATCAGGATCGACATCCCCATCGGGCCACGCCTTGCCGGTCAGCGCCGGGAACCATGCCGGGGGCGCATCGCCCACCGCTTCGCGCAGCACATCGAGCCTGCGCACGGCACTTTCGCGGCCCGACAGGATCGTCAGCACTTCGGGCGAACCCGACAGGTCAAGACGTACGACCACACTGGCATCGGGCTGGCGAACGAGGAAACAGCGGCTATGCGCAGGCAGGCTGTGGATCAGCGCGTATTCGTGGTCGGTCAGGCCAAAGCCATCGCAGTAGTCCTCCGGCCGCGCGCGGCTGTTGGGCATGAACACCATCGTCGCGGTCTGTTCGACCAATGCGGTGGAAATACGGCTGTCGAGCGCATCGCGGGCAGACTGCGTGGCGAAACCCACCAGCGCGTTGCGCTTGCGCAGCGTCTTGAGCCAGTCACGGATGCGCGCAGCGAACACCTCGTCATCCAGCGCCTTCCAGCCTTCATCGATCAGGATCATCGTCGGCTGTCCGTCCAGCCGCTCGTCAATACGGTGGAACAGATACATCATCGTCGGCGTGCGCAGACGCGGGTTTTCAAGCAGCGCGGTCATGTCGAAGCCGAGCACGCGCTCGGACAAATCGAGTCGGTCGCGGTCATTGTCGAACAGCCAGGCGTGCTCGCCGCCGTCACCACTGGGCGAGCCGATCCACGCCGCCAGCCGGTCGGCCAGATCGCCCGGCTGCGGACGGCGCGCGCCGGCCAGCAATTCCTTGAAATGACGCAGGCGGCGCAGCGATGGATCATTGCCATAGGTCGCATCGACCGCAGTGCTGATGATCGAAAACTCCTCCGGCCCCTCAGCTTTCAGCAGCACCGCCAGCCAGTCCCGCAGGAAAGCGCGGTTGGCGGGGCTATCGGGCAGCGCAAGCGGGTTGAACCCGGTCGGATCGCCCGGCGCAATGCGGCTGTAACGCCCGCCAATGCCGCGAATGAACAGCTCCGCGCCGCGATCCTTGTCAAACAGAATGGTGCGCGGTTTGAACTTCTGGGCCTGCGCAGCGAGGAAATTCATCACCACGGTCTTGCCGGAACCCGACGGGCCGATGACCGAGAAATTGCCCAGATCGCCGTGATGGAAATTGAAGAAGAACGGCGTGGCGCTGGTGGTTTCCAGCAACGTCACCGCATCGCCCCAGTGATTGCCGCTCGCCTGCCCCAGCGCAAAGCCGTGGAAGCTACCGAAGCCTGCCATATTGGCCGAGGAAATCAGTGCACGGCGCACGATATATTCCTCGTTGCCAGGGAATTGCGCCCAGAAGGCAGGTTCCAGGTTGGTGTCCTCACGCACCGCGATCGCGCCCGTATCAGCCAATGCCGCCGCGCACGACGCCATCGCGTCATCGAGCCGCGCCAGATCGTGCTCACGCACCAGCACAGTGAGATGATGATCGCCAAAGCCCACCGCGCCATTGCCCAGCGCATCGCGCGCGGCCATCATCTCGCCCCGCTCAGCCGCAGCCTCCTCGTCCACCGAGCGTGAACGGCGCAGCGCGAGGTCAATCCGTTCCTTGGCAGTCGTGCGCTCGTTAGGGGCGTAGCTTTCCGTGACCACCATTTCAAACGGCAGGCGCAACAGATTATCGAGCAGGCCGGGCGAGGTCGCCTCGGGGTAATCCTTCAGCCCGAGGATTGCGGCAAAATCGGGCGCTGCGCTGCCTCGCAACTCCATCGCATCAAGACCAAAGCTCGCCCGGCGATAGGGCAGCATATGGCCGATATCGGTTTCGGGCGACGGGCGGCGCACGGGCCGCATCTCGCCGTTGAACAGCGCCGACAGCAGTTCGAGCATTTCCGAATTGGTGCCGCCCGTGCTGGCAGCGCCGGGCGATTGATAATCCCCCAGCACCGCCGCGCCGTAATTTTGCAAGCTGGCAACAAGGCCGGTGATCGCAGCCTTGAGGCTGCGGATGTCCTTGGGATCGGCCTCGGGCTCGTCATTACCCTGACGCGAAAAGAACTTGGAGACCCGCTCGGGCAGGCCCGTCTTGCCGCGTGCCGGGCGACGGATCAAGGTGACGAACTGATCATTGATAAACAGCGATCCGCCCGCCAGCCGCTGTTTCCAGCGCGCATCAATATGGCGCGAAAGGGCATCGGGGAACTCGGCGTCCAGTTCCACCTCCACCCGGCGGCGGATAACATGGTGATACATCACGAACCGCGCATCGAGCGTGGACCGCAGCATCACTTCACGGGTTGCGGCATGCGCGTTCAGCGCATCAGAATCCTCGGTTTCAAACAGTAGGCCGGGCACCTGGATCGCGCTCATGACAGAACCATCGCGCAGCAGCACGGTGTTCTCATCCACCAGCCGCGCATAGGGCAACCGGTCGCCGACGCGGGCTTCCTTGGCGCTCCAAGAGGCAGGCCCGATCCATTTCACCATGTTACGGCGTCCTTAAGGGGCATAAGAATTGCATCCCCAGCGCTTGAAATTGGGCACGCGCGGACATTTGCTGACCTTGGTGATCCACAGGTCGAACACGCGCGGTTCCCGCAGCGACGCAAAATAGCCGATCACGTGCATCACCACCGGCACCGGCAAAATCCACCAGCTTTTCAGGATAAGGAAGCCGATCGTCGTCACCATCAGGTTGATGATGAAGAAGTTCATCGTCACACCCGCAAACATCTGCGGGCGGGTGAGCGCGCGGTGCACCGGGTTGCGGATCAGCTCGCTCATCGCCGCCCTACCCTGCTGCCGACTGAATGCCGGCGACGATGGTGGTCGCACCGAACAGGATGAACACGCCAACGATTACCGTGGCGCCAAAGCGCCAGTTCATCCGGCCGGTCAGCATCATGAAACCGATGGCGGCCACGGCCATCACCGCGACCGTAGTCGCCACCGTGCCCAGCAGCGTGCCTTGCAGCCACAGCAGCGCCGAGTTGATCGGTTGCGAGCCAGCCGGATCGGCGCCTTGCGCAAAAGCGACGGCGGGGGTGAGCGCGAAGGCCAGCAGAGCGGCGAGGCGGGCAGGAAAGCGGAGAAGCGACGTCATCGTGATACTCGTGTTCCTTGGGTTCAGGGCGAAAGCTGCGCCAATGATCCTGATATTAATACGCTGGAGCGCGGGAATGGTTTGCAAGGCGGCCCATGATTGCGGCGACATAAAGCTGCGTTTCACGAATATTCGGAACGCCGCCCGCCCGCGCAACGCGGCCCGGGCCGGCATTGTAGGCTGCGAGCGCCTTTTCCAGATCACCATCGAACCGATCGAGCTGTTCGCGCAAATAGCGCGCTCCGCCTTCAAGGTTCTGAAACGGATCGCGCGAATCGACACCCAAGTAGCGTGCCGTGCCGGGCATCAACTGCGCGAGGCCCTGTGCGCCGACAGGCGAGACGGCGTTTTCGTTCCAGCGGCTTTCCTGCCATACCAGCGCCTCGAGCAGGCTGGGCGAAAGATCGAAACGCACGGCAAGCTCGTTAAGTTTAGCGTGATAGCGCAGCGGGATCGCTGCGGCGTGGCGGGCCGGATCAGCGAGAGCGACGTCGGGAACCCCTGAGCCCGCCCCGAAATCAACGTCTGACGCTTCCGGATTGACCACCGCGTTTGGCTGCCCGGCCAGCGGACCTGCCACCCAGCGCGCACCATCCGCGTTCAGTTCAAGCACGTCTGCACGAGCCTGAACCGCAAGGCCCAACGCAGTAGCAACAATCATGACGCGGCACGCCGCGGCGAGAATCATGTCTCGGCCCTCCAGAATGTCTCCCTTTGTCTATCCTAAATGACAGGCGGGTGACAGTCTTGCGAAACCAGCGCACGCAACGCCGTGCGCCGATAGCGAAACGGGCGAGCCGCGCAGCGCAGCCCGCCCGTTGGCGGCTCAGGTGCGACCTGTCGGCCGCGTCTGGCTGGCGTTTAATCGCGCAGCGTCAGCTGATCACCGCGCACCGTCGGCGCGCGAAACTCTCCGCGTTCAAGCATCTTGATCGCCTTGCGGGCCAAGCGGCGCGAGTCGGTGGCCGTGCCGTCAGCCGTGTCGAGTTCGATCACTTCGTCGCAGGCCAGGGCCGCTTGAAATGCGGTGCGTGCATTATCCTCGTCGCCCGCCTGCGCGTAGGCGATGCCCAGATTGATCAGGATGGCAGCATCCTGCGGATTGGCCGCGCTTGCCTTCTGGAGAGTCGCCAAAGCCTGCTCTGCGCGCCCTGCCACAAGCGGCTTCGCGGCCAATTCGGGGTCATTGAAATGTGCAGCAGGAGCGCCTGCAAGCGGGGTCGCAGCGAACAGTGCGATTGCAAAGACGGTAACGGACATCGGCATAGCTCCTGTTTGAACAATGCCGAAGATGACCCAGCCTAAAGCGGAATGGAACAAATATGAAACATTGTAATTTATTTGTAATGAAAATACCTATTTGACTGATTAATAGCCTTTTTTGTATTACAATATGGCAATCGCTCTCCGCCAACGCGGAACAGCGTATGGTCACATTTGTCTTTCTTCAGTCATAATCCGCCAAGTGACACAAAGCTGTCATGCTGCAAGAATTGTGTCACGCACACCCCCTAGTGAGCCTTCAGCGCAACACATTAAGGCGCCTAACTCGATTCTCGGCTCAATAGGGGACCGCTCGCTGTGAAAAACTTTCAACGCACTCTGATCATGGGTTGCAGCCTTGTCGCTTTGGCTGGCTGCGGCGCGGACGAAATCGTCTCGCCGGGAACCAGCGGCGATATCATCATCAACAATCCGCCGCCGACCGCGGCGCCCGCGCCGACGCCGACCGCAACGCAGGCGACAGTAACCGCTGCCGCTGGTTGCCCGACCATCGCCACGACCGGTGGTCTGACGGATGCAGGCACCATCACCGGTCCTACCGGCAGCTACCGCGTGTGCCAGCTTCCCGCACGTTTCACATCGACAGATACATTACCCTACGTCCGCGGCCTACTGTATCAAATCCCTGGCCGCGTCGACGTCGGCACGGATCGCGGCTTTGCGAGCACCGGCACCACGGTCACTTTGACGATTGAGCCCGGCGTCATCCTGTTCGCACAGCAGGATTCGGCATTGGTGGTGAACCGCGGCAACGCGATCCAGTCCAACGGGACGGCTGACCGCCCGATCATCTGGACCAGCCGTGACAACGTCATTGGCCTCGCCAACGATAACAGTCAGCAGCAATGGGGCGGCGTCGTGATCCTGGGCCGCGCGCCGTCTTCCGATTGCCGGACCGGCGTGTTCAACACGACCACCAATCCCAACGCCAATCCGACCTGCGAAGGCCAGATCGAAGGCTTTGCCACCACCACGCCGTATGGCGGTGCCAACGCAGAAGACAGCTCGGGTTCGTTCCGGTTCAACCAAATCCGTTTTTCGGGCTTCGAACTGGCGCCCAATAACGAACTTCAGTCGTTGACCACCGGCGGCGCAGGTTCGGGCACCGTGATCGAAAACCTGCTGTCGTTCAACAGCTCGGATGACGGTGTCGAATTCTTCGGCGGTGGGTTCAATGCCCGCAACTTTGCCATCATCGGCGCGTCGGACGACTCGCTTGACGTGGATTCCGGCGCAGTCGTCAACCTTGACACAGTGCTTGCGGTGCAGCGTTCAACCACGGGTGACCGCATCATCGAACTCGATTCGCCCAACGTTTCGGACCGGACACCGTCCAACGCCGTCCCGCAGACCCGTTTCCAGGTGAACAACTTCACCTTCGTGGTCCGCGATGGCGCGCCGCAGGTTGTGCAGGCCCGTGGCGGCGCGGCTCTGGGTCTCACCAATGGCGTGATCAATGCCGGCACCAACTGGTGCTTCCAGATTGACGAGCCCACCACGCTCGCCGCGATCATCGGGGTGGATTCCGTCGTGGGTGATTGCCCCGCAACTGATCCGATCCGCGGCGGCGCTGGCGTGACCAATGCCGAGGCGGCGGCGCGCATCAATGCCGGCACCAACAACAATTTCGCCTTCACCATCACGCTGACCAATAATGTGGTGAATGGCGCAGGCGAAACCGGACGCACGGCCTTCAACGCCAGCACCCGGTCGACATACTTCCCAACCCGGACGTTTATCGGGGGGATCCAAAACGCGGCCGCGCTGACCAGCACCTTTGGCAACTGGACCTGCAATTCGTCGATCCAGAACTTCAACAGCGCAACCGGCGCCTGCACCACGCTTCCCGTCTATCCGGCATAAGCGGCGCGAATGGTACTTTAGGGGGGCGAGGCCGCATTATGGTGCAGCCCCGCCCCCTCTTTCGCATAATGGCGGACTGCGCGGCAGTTCGTGATCAAAATTAGACAGGCCTATTCATGAGGGGGTCCTCACCTATGTCGACCGGCACGCGTTTGGCAGGGCTGCTGCTTCTGACCACATCGCTCACTTTGCCATCCGTCCTCCACGCGCAGGACACCGCGCAGGATGAGGAAATGGCGCAGGATGCGCTGACCAGTACGGTGGAGGGCGATCCCCCAGCCGAAGATCTGCAGGAAACAGATATCTCGCTTCCCGGCGGTGGCATCATCGTAACCGGGCGCCGCAACCGCGATCCGGCGCGCAACTCGGGCCAGGTTTTGAGCGTTCTGAGCGAAGCGGACATCGCCCGCAGCGGCGAAGGCGATATCGCTGGTGCTCTCGCCCGCGTCAGCGGCCTTTCACTGGTGGGCGATGGCCGCGTGTTCGTGCGCGGGCTTGGCGACCGCTATTCGCTCGCGCTGCTCAACGGGCTCCCGCTCCCCAGCCCGGAACCGCTGAGCCGAGTTGTCCCGCTTAACATCTTCCCCACCAGCGTGATTTCGTCGTCGCTCGTGCAGAAGACTTACTCGGCCAACTTTCCCGGCGAATTCGGCGGCGGGGTCATCAACCTCACCACCAAGGCGATCCCGACCGAAGACTTCCTGACCATCGGCGTCTCCGGCAGTGGCGATACCGAAACGACCTTCCAGAATGGCCTAACCTATTTCGGCAGTCGCTGGGACACGTTTGGCTTTGACAACGGCAATCGCGATTTTCCCACTGCGCTGCAAGGCCTCATCGCTGACGGCATCCGCGTGAATGATGCGCCGGCGGACGTGCAACGGCAACTCGCCGGGCAAATTCTGCCCCTCAACCTCGTTACGTTACAGAAGAATGACGAATTGCCGATCAACTTCAGCGCCAACATCACCGGCGGCGCCTCGTTCGAAGTGGGCGATGGCAATTACCTCGGCCTGATTGCGACCGCCGGGATCAGCAACACCTGGCGCAACCGCTCCGTCATCAGCCAGCAGTTCGGCGATGCCGAGGCGGGTGATATCATCGTTGATTCGACCAATTTCATCACAGACAACAAGGTTCTGGTAAACGCCTTGATCGGCGTGGGTCTCGACATCGGCGAACATACCATCCGCTGGACCAACCTCTACATCCGCGACACCTTGAAAACCGCGCGTCTGGCGCAAGGCAAGGACTTCTTCACCGACCGCGAAACCGGGTTTGATTTCCAGACCCAGCAGACCGGCTGGTTTGAACGCCAGTTGATGGATTCGCAGATCGTTGCCGAGTTCGACTTCGATACCTTTGAGGTCGATTTGCGCGGCGGTTACGCCCGTACGGACCGCGAAGCGCCTTACAACGCCATCGTTCCCTACATCCGCACCAACATCGAAAATGACCCCTTTGGCGACAAGTTTGTGGTTGATGTCGGTGCACAAATTGGTGGAACCGAGCGAATTCAGGTCGGCTTTGAAGACCTGCGTGAAGAGCTGTGGTTCGGCGGCGCAGACGTGACCTATGAGGTTTTCGATAATCTGTCGCTGACCACAGGCTATGCCTACACCGACACCACGCGTCGCTCCGTCTCGTTCATCGTCCGGCCTCTGCTGGGGTCCACGGCTGAATTCAACACCGCGCTGCGGGCCTTGGGCCTGCGACGTCCGGGCGACATTTTCAACGGCGCCACTCTGGCAACCGATGCCGATGGCGTCGGCTTTTTCAACGTCACCGTTTCGGACCCGACACCGTTCCCTGTCTTCGATGCCGCGCTCACGATCCACGCGGGCTATGGCCTGGCGCGCTTCCGGCCCACAGACCGGATCAGCATCGAAGCCGGTGTGCGCTATGAAGACGCGCTGCAGGTGGCTGCGCCCGATCTGACCTTCGGCGGCGGCAATATCGCCAACCCGACGCGGATCGCCAATGACTACTTTCTGCCGTCTGCCACGGTGACCTGGGAGGTGATAGACGATCTGCAACTGCGCTTTGCCGCATCGCAGACCATCGCCCGCCCGCAGTTCCGCGAACTGGTGGAACAGACCTATTTCGATCCCGAATCCAACCGCCGTTACCGCGGCAACCCGTTCCTGCAGGACAGCGAGCTCATCAACGCCGAAGCCCGCGCCGAGTATTATCTTGGCGGGCCCAGCAAGGTGAGCGTGGCCGGGTTCTACAAGAAAATCGACAACCCGATCGAAAACTTCCTGATCACCGCACCGGGCATCATCGAGACGAGCTATGCCAACGCGCCCTCGGCAGAACTCTACGGCGCAGAGCTTGATCTGTCTTACGGCTTTGATCTGGCCAATATGGGTGGGTTCTTCGCCACCAAGCAATTGCTGGTGATGGGCAACTACACTTACACCCAGTCGAGCATTTCGGTGGGCGCTGGCGACCTTGCTCCGATCCCGGGCGCAGTGGAACAGCTGGCCGGCCAGATCTTCGATGACGGATCGCCGCTGGTCGGCCAGTCGGATCACGTCGCCAACCTGTCGCTGGGGATCGAGGATCTGGACAAGGTTCAGCAGTTCACCGTGCTATTGAACTACGCCAGCGAACGCGTGACGCTGCGCGGCGGCGCGCTGCCCGATGTGGTGGAAGATCCGGGCCTGACAGTCGATGTCGTGGCACGGTCCGAGGTCATGCTCGGCAGCCTGCCGCTGGAGCTGAGCCTGGAGGCGCGCAACATCTTCGGGCGCGACAATTTCGAATTCCAGGAGCTGAACGGCAACCGCGCCGAGATCAACACCTTCGATGTCGGCACCAGTTTCGCGATCGGGTTGAAAGCGACATTCTGATCCCGCATCTTGCGGCACCGCAAACACACAAGGCCGCCCCCACGCCGGGGCGGCCTTTTTGCATGGCCGGGCGATGCACAAGGCACCAAACCTGTCGGCGTAGTGTCCGGTTTCGGGGCGACGATGGGCGCGGATTTATGGCGGGATGTGGGTGGAAAACGGAAGGGCGACTTTCGTCCGTTCGGCGATCGTAGGCATTTGCGCCACTCTTGAGTCTCACTTTCCGAAAGCGCGCGAGTGTTGGTCGTCATTTCGGAGGCAGAAACGGGGAGCCGTTTTGGGATCTTGAGAACTTCCTCCCGAACTCGCCCGTTCCGACCTTGGCGACGTTCCCTCAAACCACGCTGCATTGGACGCTGAGACAGGTCTTCCCTGCCATACACGATTTTGTGTCGTGTTGCTATTTAAAGCCTTATAAGTTATAGGCTTTCTTTTCATGCACCCGTTCGTTTCAACCACGCTCATGCGCAGAAAACCGGTTCAACTTTAGCCTTGGCTGTAGAGCGCCGGGAAATACGAGAGCGGCCATAAGGGCAGAATTCAGGATTGGTCATGTCAATCGATAAATCCGCTCCGATCCGAATTGTCGCAAACCTTATCACTGTGCTCGCCTTGTTAGCATTGTGCTTGGCGAAGCCGTCTTTGGCTCAAGAGCAAGACGGATCGGAAATTGTAGTCAGGAAAGACAGAATTTACCACACGATGCGCTTGTCGATATATGAGTGGGATGATGATCGCCGCCTCAAGTTCATCGACGGCGTCGCGAAAATCAGAAGCTGCGAAGACGCGCGCGAGTTTGCAAGGGCGTTCCCTGCTACATTGGGTCAGAATAGATTTGCCCGGATCAGCAGACTTCCCAAGTTGTGGTATGATCTCGTAGACTCGATTCCGACGGGTCAGGCTTCGCCAGTTCTCGGGAATCCCGAAGACGGGCTGCGTGCGTTGTTGATTTGCAATAGATACAACGACGTGATCAGCCCCGGCGTTCTCGGAAACAGTTCCGGTTAAGTCATGCAACCATATCGACGGCTTCTTTGGCTGAATAGGGGTTTGAGCCCGTCTTGACGGGTGGGATGCAGCCGTTGAGGCCGAAGAGGCGCTGGTTTAATTCAGGACTGCTCCCATCCTTTCAAAGCGTCAAAAGCTAGAACTTAATGAATTCAAGAGCAAGTTGGGATCCGCAATTTGGGCACGGCAAAAAAGGCGATTTCATCGGCGAGCTCAAGCGGGCACTACCGTCTTCTAAAAGTTTCAGGGAGGCTATGGGTTGCATCCCCACATCATGTAACGAACTTTGAAACTTGGTCTGCCGGCTTATGACCGAAACGGGGTCGCTTCCCGAATGTCCGCTTTTATCCACCGAGCGGCTGAAGCCGCCGTGCTGCGTGCGGGAAGGGGCTGGAGTAACCTAGATGGCTCGGGCGTGCGGGGTCTGCGGCGCCAGATCGGCCCGAGCGTTCACCCCACATCGAAAACATACCCAAGCGAACGCACGGTGCGCAGCGGGTTGCCGCCGCCGGCCGATTTGATCGCGCGCCGCAGGCGGCCGATCCATACGTCGACCGTGCGCTCATCAATCGGCGGCTCGCGCTTGCCCAGGCCATTGATCAGATCCTCCCGCGTGAGCACCCGGTTGGGGTTTTCGGCAAGAAACCGCAGCAGCCGAAACTCGTTGGGCCGCAGCACGATCGGCGTTGCGTCCCAGCGCGCTTGCAAGGCCGCCATGTCGATCGTGAGTTCACCCAGTTCAAAGCGCCGGGTCGCGTTGCGCTCGGCCCCGCGCGATTGCAGCGCCAGCACCCGGTCCAGCACGGCGGTGCGCGTGAGCGGCCCGACCACGTAGTCATCCGCACCGGCGCGCAGTGCGCGGCGGCGATCTTCGGCATCGTCTTCGTCGAGCACCATCGTCACATGGGCGTCGGCCGTGCGCGGATCGGCGCGCAACCGGCGGCACAATTCCAACCCGGCGAGTTCGGGCATCACCCAATCGACGAACGCCCACACCGGCCCTTCAACCAGCCGCCGCGGACCTTCCGGGCCAAGGCGGTCAAAGGTGAAGCGGCGTTGATCATGGACGAAGTCATCCAGGCTCTCGCCCAGTTCGCCGGTGAGGAAGATATTGACGACATCCATGGTGAGCCAGCCCCGTTTACGGCAGGATTGGCGCAAGCGTGTGACGCATTTGTGACGGGATTACAGCGGGGTGTCGCAATCCAACACAGGCGCAGCCGGTGGCTGTAGGAATGTTGGAATGTCCGGCCGCAAAAAGGCCGATTCAGGCGTGTGTTTCATGAACGAAACGCCTGTCAGGACAGCGTCAGCCCCCCATCCACCACCAGCGTCTGCCCGGTGATGTAGGCGGCAAGGGGCGAGGCGAGAAACAGCGCCGCGCCGGCCATATCCTCGGGCGTGCCGACCCGGCGCAGCGGGATCGCTTTGATCGTTGCTTCCAGCCGTTCGGGGTGATCGGTGGTCACCGATGTGAGCTTGGTCGGCACCAGCCCCGGCGCGATGCCGTTGACGCGGATGCCGTCGCGCGCCCACGCCTCGCCCAGCGTCTTGGTGAGGCTCGCTGCGCCGGCTTTGGATGCGGCATAGGCAGGCGTGCCGAGGGTCGATCGGAACGCAGCGACGCTGGAGAGAATAATGATCGTGCCCGGGCTGGCGGCCAGCGCGGGGTGGAAGGCGCGGGCAGCGTCCATCACCGAGTTGAGGTTGATATCCACCACCACATCCCAGCCTTCGCGGGTGAATTCCTGCCGGCCATAGCGCACCGTGCCTTGGGAGAGCACCAGCACATCGAGCGGGCCGAAGGTGGCCGCCAGCCGCTCCGCCGCATCGCGGTCGGTGAGGTTCAACTGGCGATAATCCAGCCCGGTGAAATCGGCGTCCTCCGCCTCAAGGTAATCGCCGCAATCGGGCCGCGTGCCCGTGACGGTGACGCTTGCCCCCCGTCCGCGGAAACCGTGGGCAATGCCATTCCCGATCCCGCTGGACCCGCCGATAACGAGGACGCGTTTGCCGGTGAAGTCCAAAGGGTCAGTCATCTCGGCCACCCTATGAAGCTTTATTCAGCCAGAGGAACACCTGCACCACCACCACCGTCACCAATACCACCACCAGCAGCCGCTTGAACTCAGGCTTCATCGACCAACCCTCAAATACTCCGCGAGATCACTTCCTTCATGATCTCGTTCGTGCCGCCGAAAATCCGCGTCACGCGCGCATCGCGCCACAGGCGGGCGATGGCGTATTCGTTCATGTAGCCCGCCCCGCCATGGAGTTGCAGCGAGGCGTCGCAGATTTCCCATTGCAGGTCGGTGTGCCACAGCTTGGCCGCGCTGGCCTCTGCCGTGGTGAGTTCGCCCGCCAGATGCTTGCGGATCGCCCAGTCGAGATGCGCCCAGCCGACCTGCAGCTTGGCCGTCATATCCGCCAGCGTGAACTTGGTGTTCTGGAAATCGAACACGGTCTTGCCAAACGCCTTGCGGTCCTTGGTAAAGGTCACCGCTTCATCAAACGCCCGCTGCGCTGCGGCCTGCGCGCCGACCGCGATGCTGAGGCGCTCCTGCGGCAGTTCCTCCATCAGGTGGACAAAGCCCATGCCTTCTGCGCCGAAGATGTTGGTCATCGGCACGCGGCAATCGTTGAAGAACAGTTCCGAGGTATCGGCGGCGTGCTGGCCGATCTTGTCGAGGTTGCGCCCGCGCGCAAAGCCGGGGGTGTCGGCGTCGACCAGCACCAACGAAATACCTTTGGCGCCCATGTCCGGATCGGTCTTGGCCACCACGATCACGCAATCGGCGTTCTGGCCGTTGGTGATGTAGGTTTTCGAGCCATTGATGACGAGGTGATTGCCATCCTTCTTCGCCGTGGTGCGGATGCCCTGAAGATCGCTCCCTGCGCCCGGTTCGGTCATGGCGATGGCGGTGATGATGTCGCCGCTGATCATGCCGGGCAGATATTTGGCGCGCTGTTCGGGGGTGCCGAGGCGCTCGAAATAATTGGCGGTGATATCGTTCTGGAGCGTGAAGCCTGCGGATGATCCGAGGTAGGAAAGCTCCTCGGTCAGCACGCAGTTGAAGCCGAAATCGAGGCCGAGGCCGCCGTTTTCCTCTTTCACCGTCATGCACAGCATCCCGGCGTCGCCCACCGCCTTCCACACATCGCGCGGCACGATGCCGGCGGCTTCATGCGCGTCCATGTGCGGGGTCAGAGCTTCCGCGAAGACCTTGCGCACGGTGTCGCGGAACGCCTCGTGGTCTGCATTATAGGCGGTGCGATAGGATGATGCGAGCATGGCGGTTCTCTCCGGTCAAATCGGTTTTGATTTGCCATGAGTGAACAGGGGCCGAGGGGGCGGGTCAAGTGTGAAATTGGCGGCGGGGCCGGGATGGGTCATGGCTGCGAAGGCGCTCTGGCGAGCAGAGGCTGCCGCTCAGCTATCGACTCCAATCCGGCCATTTTCATTGTGATCCTGGCCGTACGAACCCTGTCATTCTCATAACGAAAAACAATTGTGAGCGAACTTCTGCGATAACGTAGAGCAAAAAGCAGCCGAAGGTTCGATTGCGAGGCCGCGCTTTGTCTGAAAGCTGTTTGACGTAACGCTTGCCAGGGATTTTTAGGAGTGGAAAATAAAACGAAATTGAGGCTAAAGCGCTTCGCCTATTCATCGCTGATTGCCGTAAGCATAACACTAATTTTTGGTGCATTGGTCGGCCCAGTTGCAGCAGTAATTTCTGGCTCTATTGGGTTTTTAGGCGTCGCCATCGCAAGCGATGATGACCTTGGAACCTGCCTCCCACTCGCGGTATTTTTCCTCATCGCACTTGTAATGCTGGTCATGGCGCTTGTCGGGGTAGTGTTGCTCAATACCCATTGAAGCCTTTTGCACCATCGTAGATTGAGCCTACCGTTCGTCCTTCCAACCGGCAGTAGAAGTCGACCTTACATCTGTACCTTACCCCACAAATGCCCGCTCGATCACGAACTGGCCAGGCTTGTTGTTTGCGCCCTCTTCAAACCCGCGGCGTTCCAGATCGGCGGCGTGGTCCTTGATCATGGCCATGCTGCCGCACAGCATCACGCGGTCTTCCTCGGGCACGAAGCGTTGCGGCCCCTTGCTCTGTTCGAACAGGCGGCCATCGTCGATCAGCGCCTGGATGCGGCCCTGCGTGCGGAACGGTTCGCGCGTCACGGTGGGGACATAGATAATCTTGGCGCGGTCTTCATCTTCGAGCAGCGGGTCGCCTTCAAGCCGGCTTTCCAGCAGCTCGCGATAGGCCAGTTCGTTCACGTTGCGCACTGAATGCACCACGATCACTTCTTCGAACATCTGGTAGACATCCGGATCGCGGACCAGGCTCATGAACGGGGCAAGGCCGGTGCCGGTCGACAGCATGAACAACCGCTTGCCGGGCAGCAGCGCATCGGTAACGAGCGTGCCGGTCGGTTTCTTGCCGAGGTAGATCGGATCGCCCGGCAAAATGTGCTGGAGCCGCGAGGTCAGCGGGCCTTCCTGCACCTTGATCGACAGGAACTCCAGTTCCTCCTCGTAAGCCGGCGATGCGACCGAATAGGCGCGCAGCAGCGGCTTGCCGTTGTCGCCGGGAAGCCCGATCATCACGAACTCGCCCGAACGGAAGCGGAAGGACGCCGGCCGCGTTATCTTCAGCGTGAACAGCCCATCGGTCCAGTGATGGACATGGGTAACGGTTTCGACGGAAAGCGCCGCGCTTTCGGTAAACTGTTCGCGATCAATGATGGGCTGGTTCAAAGCGGGCCTCGGATACAAGTGTGCGCTGCCCGGACGGGGCAACCGGAATGGGGGCGCAAATGGACTAAGCCTGCGCCCCCTTCAAGCTAGATATGCGTTAAAGGGTGAAAGCGGGCCTTGATTGGCTGCGCCTCAGTTCCACCGCGCCGCGTTGAACAGCTCGACCGCCCGCGCCTGATTTTTCCCGATCTGCGCCGCGGGCAAAGGGTCCGCCTTGAACGTGCCGAGCGCCGCAACAGCGGAGGTCGGTGCGATTCCTTTAACCGCAGGATATTCGTTGTTGCCGTTGGCGAGGAAACCCTGGGCGTTGTCCGACGCGAGATATTCAAGGAACGTCACCGCATTGGCGCGGTTCGGCGCGGTCTTGACCACCCCTGCGCCGCTCAGATTGACATGGGTGCCGGTGGTCGCCTGATTGGGGAAGATGACCCCGATGCCGTCCAGCACAGCGCGCTTTTCCGGCGTGTCGAAACGGGCGAGGTAATAGGTGTTCACCAGCGAAATATCGCACTCGCCCGCCGCCACCGCTTCGATGTTCGACATGTCATTGCCCTGCGGTGCGCGCGCGAAATTGGCCACCACACCCTTGGCCCAGGCACCGGCCTTGGCCTCGCCTTCGTGCGCGATCATGCTGGCCAGCAGCGCGATGTTGTAGACGCTGGAGGATGATCGCATACAGATGCGGCCCTTGAAGGCGGGATCGGCAAGGTCTTCGTAGGCGTCGAGCCCCTCGGGCCTCCCCTTGGCCTTGTTGAAGACAATGATCCGCGCCCGAGTGGTCAGACCAAACCAGCGGTTCTGCGGGTCGCGCAGGCTGGCGGGGATCCGGTCGGCCAGCACCTGCGAATCGACGGGCGCGAGAATGCCCGCCTCCTCGGCCCGCCACAGGCGCCCGGCATCAACCGTGACAAACAGGTCCGCGGGGCTGAATTCGCCTTCGGCCTCGATCCGTTCGATCAGGGCATCGGCATCGGCTTCGATACGGTTGACCTTGATCCCGGTCTGCTTGGTAAAATCCTCGTAAAGCGCCAAGTCGGTATCGTAATGGCGCGAGGTGTAGATGTTGACTTCGCCGGTGACCGGCGCGGCGTCCTCGGCGGTTTCCTCAGCACATCCGGACAGCACAGTGAGACTCGCGAAGGCGAAGGCGGCGGCGAATATCGTTTTCATTGGGCAATCGGCTTTCAATGGCTATTTGCGAATGACTTGCAATATAATCATTGGCGGCGCAAGCGCTAACTGCGGGCAAAAGCTCGCACGCTGCCCGCATCGGGCATGACGCTGTAGGTCTTGGCCGGGTCGATCGGGAGCGCGGTTTCGGCCGTCACCGTCGTCCCAGCCGCCCCTTCAAGCAGCACGCGATTGCGCGGCCCGAGCGGATGAACATCTCGCACGCTGCAGCCGCGCAAATCAGCCACCGGCATGAGCCGGTCAGCCTGCACCAGCAGATCGAACGCGCCGCCATCGGGCAGGGTGTCGATCAGGCATGTCATCGGCCATAGACCGAACGGCGTATCGATCCCCTCTGCACCGCGCGCCGCTGCGATCACTTGCGCGCCGCTGAAAATCGCACCGACCGCAGCGGTGGCAGGCGCAAGGTGGAGATCCTGCGGCGTGCCGAACTGGACGATGCGCCCCCCTTCCATCACCGCGATCCGGTCCCCGATATCCAGCGCCTCGGCCGGATCATGGGTCACCAGCACCACCGTCGCCCCCGCTTCGCGCAGCAGGATACGGCATTCGCGCCGCAGCTTGCGCCGCAGCACAATATCGACGCTGGCGAAGGGTTCATCCATCAGCAGCACCTCGGGCTGCGGGGCCATCGCCCGCGCCAGCGCGGCGCGCTGTTGCTGCCCGCCGGAAAGCTCATGCGGATAACGCGGGCCCATACCCGCAAGGCCCACCTTGGCCAGCCAGTCGTCAGCCTCGCTCCGCCGTGCTTTGGGCAAGCCGAAGGCGACATTGGCGCGCAAGGTCATGTGCGGAAACAGCGCGCCGTCCTGAAACACCAGCCCTACGGGGCGATCTTCGGACGGCGGACTGCGATGCGCATTGGCGAGCACCGCGTCGCCCAGCGCAATGGTGCCCTGCTGAACCGTGAGCAAACCTGCGGCAAGGCCAAGTAGTGTTGACTTCCCACAACCTGACGCGCCAAGCAGACAGGTGATCTCTCCCGCCGGCGCGGCAAAGCTGACATCCTCCAGCGCCCGCACCGCACCGTAAGCATGGGCAATATGACGAAATTCGAGGCTCAATCCGTGATCCTGCGCTTGGGCTCGGGGGTTTCCCGATGAGCCGCCTTTGGCAATTTGCCGCTCTGCGCGCAAGCGATGCTGCGATTGCGAGGCAAAGCCCGCAGCTGTCTGCGCCCAGCGGATGGACTATCGCGGCGCTGATCGTGGCTGCACTGGCCGGCCTGCCGATTGCCGCGATTCTGTGGTTGTCGCTGGCGGGAGAAGGTGGAACAATTGGCGATCTGGCGCGCACCGTCCTGCCCACCTACATCGCCAATACCGCGCTGTTGATGCTGCTGGCAGGCGGCATTGCAAGCGTGACGGGGACCGGCTGCGCCTGGCTGATCGCGGCCACCCGCTTTCCCGGACGCACGGCGCTCAGTTGGGCGCTGGTGCTGCCGCTGGCCCTGCCCGCCTATCTTTCGGCCTATATCTACGCCGATATGCTCGACTTTGCCGGCCCTGTGCAAAGCGCCTTGCGCGATGCAACGGGCTGGGGTGCAGGGGATTACCCCTTCCCCGATATCCGGTCGCTCGGGGGCGGAGCTTTCGTGCTCGGCTTCGTGCTGTACCCTTACGTCTATCTCCTGGCGCGCACCGCCTTCGCCACGCAAAGCCTGACACAGTTCCGCGCCGCGCGCAGCCTGGGCGCAGGCCCGGCGCGCGCGTTCTGGCGGGTTGCGCTCCCCGCTGCGCGCCCCGCCATCGCCGGCGGCCTTGCGCTGGTGCTGATGGAAGTGCTCGCGGATTTCGGAGTGGCCGAATATTTCGCGATCCCCACCTTTTCGACCGGCATCTTTCGCAGCTGGCTGGCGATGGGGGACAAGGCGGCCGCGCTGAAGCTCGCCGCCATCATGCTGATCTTCGTCATCGCGCTGGTGGCGTGGGAAGCGCACACGCGGGCCGGACGCAGCGACAGCCGGGACGGGCTGGCTGCGCGGGACGCAGATGCGGAGCCGCTGGTGGTCTTGTCCCCTCTCGGCAAAACGCTGGCGTTTCTGGCCTGCATGATGCCGGTGCTGCTCGGCTTCGTGCTGCCCGCCGGATACCTGGCGATGCTGGCACTCAGCGACACGGCGCAAAATGCGGCGGGCGACCTGCCCACCTACCTGCGCGGCAGCCTGTGGCTTGGGTTGGCGGCGGCAAGCCTGTGCCTTGTCACCGCCTTGCTGCTCGTCTTCGTACGGACACGGTCTAACTCTCGCATGACTTCGGGCGCGATCCGCCTGGCGACGCTCGGCTACGCGCTGCCCGGCGCCTTGCTCGCCGTCGGCCTGCTCGCACCGTTGGGGACTTTCGACCAAAACCTCACCCGGTTCGCGCGTGACAATCTGGGGTGGAGCGGCGGATTGCTGCTCACCGGAACCAGCGCGGTGTTGATCTATGCGCTGTCGGTGCGGTTCCTCACCGTCGCCTATAATAGTGTCAGCGGCGGCCTAGCGCGCATTCCCCCCGGCCTTGACGCTGCCGCGCGCAGTCTGGGCGCCCGCCCCGCACGCGTGCTGGCCCGCATCTACGCTCCGCTGCTCGCGCCAAGCCTTGCCGGTGCCGCCGCGCTGGTGTTCATCGATACCTTGCGCGAATTGCCCGCCACGCTGATCCTGCGCCCCTTCAATCTCGAAACCCTCGCCACCCGCACCTATCGCCTCGCCAGCGACGAACGGTTGGTGGAGGCTTCGATCCCCGCCCTGATCCTGCTGGCAGCCGGGCTGCTGCCGGTGCTGGTGCTGAACCGTCTGGGGAAAAGGTAGGCCAAAAGTGTCACGCCAGCCTGTCAGTTGGGCTTGTCCGATGCGCATCAACCGTTCACAAGACCCCCAACATGGCACGCTTCCCTTTTTCCGCGATCGTCGGTCAAGACGAGATGAAACTTGCGCTGCTGATTGCAGCCGTTGACCCCAGCATCGGCGGGGTGATGGTCTTTGGCGATCGCGGCACCGGCAAATCCACTGCAGCGCGCGCGCTGGCAGGATTGCTCCCGCCGATCATGGCCGCAGAGGGATGCGTGTACGGCTGCTCGAAAGAAGATCAGGCGCGCTATCCGGACGTGTGCGGCACAGGCAAGATGGTCAAGCGCGCGGTCCCCTTCGTCGATATGCCACTGGGCGCGACCGAAGACCGGGTGATCGGCAGCCTCGATCTTGAACGCGCGCTGCGATCGGGCGAGAAGTCCTTTGAGCCGGGCCTGCTGGCCAAAGCGCATCGCGGGTTCCTGTACATCGACGAAATCAACCTGCTCGAAGACCACCTTGTCGACCTGCTGCTGGACGTGGCCGCTTCGGGCGAGAACGTGGTGGAGCGTGAAGGGCTTTCGGTCCGCCACCCGGCCAAGTTCGTCCTGATCGGCAGCGGCAACCCGGAAGAAGGCGAATTGCGCCCGCAGTTGCTCGACCGTTTCGGGCTGTCGGTGGAAGTGCGCAGCCCCAAGGATATCGAGGTACGCATCGAAATCATGCGCCTCGTCGCCGCGAACGAGGCTGACCCCGCAGCCTTCGCGGAACGCTGGGCGGGCGAGGACGACAAGATCCTCAAACGCGTCGCCAAGGGCAAGGCGCGCTTGCCCAAGCTGGTCACGGGCGAAGACGTGCTGCGCGATGCCGCCGAATTGTGCCTTGCCGTGGGCGCCGACGGCCTGCGCGGCGAGCTCACCTTGATGCGCGCCGCCCGCGCTCTCGCAGCGCTGGAGGGCGCGAAGACCGTCACCCGCAAGCACCTGATCGCCATCGCACCTTCGGCCCTGCGTCACCGGCTGCGGCGCGACGTGCTGGACGAAACCGGTTCCACCGTGCGCATCACCCGGGCGATTTCTGAGCTGTTTGGATGATTTCTGACGACGCGGACCCGCAAGCAGACTCGCAAGCCGATCCGCTGGGGGATGCGGTGCTGGCGGCGCGGCTTTTTGCTCTGGCCCCTGCGACCTTCAAGGGCATGGTGCTGCGCGGCAGCAGTCCTGCGCGAGAAGCACTTGTGACGGCTTTGAGCAATGCGATGACACTGCGGCGGATGCCGGGCCATGTCGATGATGAGCGCCTGCTGGGCGGCATCGATCTTGCCGCCAGCCTTTCGGCAGGCCGCCCCATTCGCCAAACCGGTTTGATCGAGGAGGCGCGCGGCGGCGCCTTGATCGCCGGAATGGCCGAGCGGCTGGATGCCAGTATCGCCGGGCGGCTGGCCCAAATGCTCGATTCGTCAGTCGATGGAGGCTCAACCGCGCTGGTTCTGCTCGACGATGCGACCGAGCCCGAAGAAGCCCCGCCCGCCAGCCTCACCGAACGCCTCGCCTTCGTATCCGATCTGTCCGCATCGCGGCGTTGGCAAGGGGTGGAGCTGGCGCCAGCGGTAGGTGCGCTCTGCGATGTCGCCGCCCTTGATGACTCTGCGCTGCGAGCCCTGGCTGCAACGGCGGATGCGCTCGGGGTCGATGGCGTGAGGGCACTGATCTTCGCAGGCGAAACCGCACGCGGGCTCGCCGCGCTGGAAGGGCGCAAGTCTGCGGACGAGGCCGATCTCGCCGGCGCGGTCCGCCTGATCCTTGCCCCGCGCGCCACCCGCCTGCCGCCGCAGGAGCAAGACGCCCCACCCGAAGACGCGCCGCCCCCGCCCCCTGACGGGCAGAATGACACCCCCGACGATTCCGACCGCGAGCAGCAGGAGCCCGATCTGTCCGAAATGCTGGTCGAGGCGGCCAAGGCAGCGATCCCGGCGGACCTTTTGGCAAGCCTGGTGCAAGGCAAGGCGCCGCGCCGCTCGGCCAGCAGTGGCACCGGGCAAAAGCGCAAGGCCGCCACACGCGGCAAACCGCTGGGAGCGCGCCCGGGAATGCCGCGCGGCGGCGCCAAACTGGCACTGATCGACAGCTTGCGCGCCGCTGTGCCGTGGCAGGCGGTGCGACGCAAGGAAGCGGGCGCAGGCAACCAGTCCGCCATCCTGATGCGCAAGGAAGACCTGCGCATTCGCCGGTTCGAGGAACGCGCCGCGCGGGTCACGATTTTTGCCGTGGACGCTTCAGGATCGGCGGCGGCAGCGCGCCTCGCCGAGGCCAAGGGCGCGGTCGAACTGATGCTGGGGCAGGCCTATGTCACCCGCTCCGAAGTGGCGCTGGTTGCCTTTCGCGGCACCACGGCCGAATTGATCCTCCCCCCCACCCGCTCGCTCACCCGGGCGCGGCGCACGCTATCCGAATTACCCGGCGGCGGCGGCACTCCGCTCGCCATGGGTCTCAATGTCGCGCGCGAGGTTGCCGAAGCCGTGATCGCCCGCGGGCGCAGCGCCGCGATGGTGATCCTGACCGATGGCCGCGCCAACATCGCGGCTGACGGCGCGCCCGGACGCGGCCAGGCCAAAACGGACGCCGAGGCTGCCGCCAAAGCGATCTACGCGCGCGGGATCGATGCACTGGTGGTGGATATCTCGGCCCGCCCCGGCCCCGAAGGCGCCGCGCTCGCGCAGGCGCTGGGGGGCCGCTTCCTCGCCCTGCCCCGCGCCGATGCCCGCATGATCCAGTCCGCCATCAACGCGGTCCAACCGATGGGCAAGGCGGCATGAGCGCGCTCGACTGGGACCGCGAAGGCCTGATCTGGCCGCACCGCGAGACAAGCGCATTTGTCGAAGTGGGCCGCGCCCGCTGGCATGTGCAGCGGATGGGGCCCAAAGACGCAAGTGACGCGCCGCCGTTGCTTCTCCTCCACGGCACCGGCGCTTCGGTGCATTCCTGGCGCGGGCTAATGCCACTTCTGGCGCAGACCCATACCGTGATCGCCCCCGATCTGCCGCGCCATGCCTTTACCACCGGGCACGATGCCTTTGCGATGAGCCTGCCCGCCATGGCACGCGAAATTGCGGCGCTGCTGCAAGTGCTGGATGTCCAGCCCGCCGCGATCATCGGCCATTCGGCGGGTTCAGCAATCGCGTTGCAAATGGCGCTGGATCATGACTTTGCCGGACCGGTGATCGGGCTGAATTCGGCGCTGCGCCCCTTCCCCGGCCCGTTTGCGCAAATCTTCCCGGCGGTGGCCAAAGCGTTGTTCATCAACCCGTTTGTCCCTCGCATCTTCACCGGCAGTATCGACCTTGTCGGCGGCGCAGGGCGGTTCCTGTGGCGATCGACCCATTCGCACATCGATGCAGAAGGCCTCGCCTGTTACCGCACGCTGCTCAAAAGCCCGGCCCACGCCGGCGGCGCGCTGGCGATGATGGCCAATTGGGATCTGCCCGGCCTGCGCCAGCGCATGGCCGAAGTGCGCAATCCGGTGCAGCTGATCCACGGCGCCAATGATCCGGCGATCCCGCTGGCATGGGCACGCGATGCGGCCAGTTGGCTGGCCGATGTGCAGCTCGACGTGCTGCCCGCGCTCGGCCATCTTGCCCATGAGGAAGCGCCGGACAAGGTCGCCGCGCTGATCGCCGATTTCCTCGCGGGGCACAGTTAGGAGAGGCGCATGAGCGGCGCGAACTTCGGATGGATTGAACTGGTGTTCTTCTACGGCATCGCCGTGGGTTTTGGCGTGTGGCAGTGGCTCAAGATGGACCGGCTGCTCAAGAAAACCCGCGCTGAAAAGGCAACGAAGGAAGCGGCAGCGCGCGAAGTTGACGAGGCTATTCGCGACGTAGGCGAATGAATGTCCACTTTGAATGTTGCCTGACAAAGCGCTGCCCTGCGGAAGGCAAGCCCGCGTCCGCCGATCAGGCTGATGAATATTGACAGACGGCGAGATAGCCCTTCCATTTTGGCTCGACTTTTTCATCAGTGATGGTGCATTGAAACGCGCGCATGAGTGTGGGTGATTGCGTCTCAACAGCTAGGAAAATGACATGACCGAAGAGCGCATCACGGAAACCCGCACGCCTGAAGGCAACACCCACACAACCACGACAATCGTGACCGATCGGCCAAAATCCGGGGGTGGCACCAAGTGGGTCGGGCTGCTTGTCTTGGTTCTGATCGCCGCAGCGGCCCTGTTTGTTTTTGCACAGATGAGTGATTCCGAAACCGCGAAAGACGCGGCTGTTGGCGAAGCTGCACAACAAGTGGGCAACGCTGCCGAGCAGGTCGGCAATGCCGCCGAAGAGGCCGTCGACAAGGTCGCTAACTGAACGCGGCACCATAAGCGGTGTCCAAACCGCATGGCTCAAGCATTGAAACACGCGGCCGCTGGCATTTCGCCACGCCAATTGTCCTGCCGAATTGTGCCAGGCTTTGGAACAATCGACTCGCCCCCTCCTTAGGACTCGTGAAACTGAGGAGAACTGACGTGAACTTGATTATCCTTCTTATCGTCGGCGGATTGATTGGCTGGGTGGCCAGTATGCTGGTTGGCGGCGGTGGCGGTATTCTGATGAATATCGTTGTGGGTATTGTTGGCGCGTTGCTGGCCGGATTTCTTCTCAATCCGCTGATCGGCGGGGGCAACATCATGAGTGGCGATCTCAGCATCAGCTCGATAGCCGTATCGCTGCTTGGCTCGATCATTCTGCTGGGCGTACTCAACCTCGTCCGGCGCCGGTAGGTCTTGAACAGGCAATCATCGCGACCAAGGCGCGGGCGGCTGAATGCTGGCCCGCGCCTTGGTGTGCCCGCCTACCCCTTCTGACGCGGCATCCGGTAGGGCAGCATGAATTGCACAATGCGCGAGGAGAAACGCCGCATATCCAGGCTTTCCTGCACCGCCACCACCTCCTCGCCCGCAAAGCGCGACGCGAGTTCGGAGCGGGCGTAGAACGGCGTGTCCTC
Organism: Erythrobacter sp. 'gip.4 top 5'; assembly: GCF_056495765.1. Lineage (NCBI taxonomy): Bacteria > Pseudomonadati > Pseudomonadota > Alphaproteobacteria > Sphingomonadales > Erythrobacteraceae > Erythrobacter > Erythrobacter sp. 'gip.4 top 5'. The sequence goes on from NZ_CP200270.1 coordinate 2,888,134, forward strand.
CCACGTACGGCGCACTTCGGCCACGCCAATGTCGGACCGCGTACGGCGTTGAACCTGCCACTTGCTGCGCGGCAGGTGCGCGATCGGGGGCAGATCGACCGGCTCGGGCACGCCATGCGCGTCAAACCGCAAGGCGCTGGCAAACAGCGATCCATCGCCGCGCTCGCCTTCGTAGCACACCAGCGCGCCTTCGTTCAGATGCGCGCGCGACCAGTGCCAGGTGTTGAAACCCTGTTCCAAAGGTTCAGCGCCGCGGTTGTGATCGAGGTAGGCCTTGCCGCGCCACGAAATGCCCGGCTCGTGCATATCCACCTCGATCCGCGCCCGCGGGGCAAGGCAATGCCAGATGTGATTTTCCTGCGCATCAAGCGCAAAGGCGGTGCGGTTGAGCGATTCGGGATACACCCGCACCGTGCCGGCGACCTTGCGCTGCCACGGCACGAAGAGACGCGAATCGCCTTCGACGATGTCGATCACCAGCGCCTCGCCGTCCCAGCGCACTGCGCTTGGCCCGATCACCAGATTGCTGGCATCGCGTTCCACTGCTGCGCTACCGCGTTCAGTCATCGCCCAGCGGGCCTTGGGGCCGTACAGCGCGACGTTCAGCGCGCAGTGCGCCAGCGGATCGCCGCGCCCGCTGGCCTTGTAATAGGGAGAAAACACGCTTCCGAGGAACGCGATGATCGTCAGCCCGTGCTGCCCGTCGTCGCTGATCGCGTCGACATACCACCAGCTGTAGCCGCCGGGCGGGATGTCTTCATTGAAGCGCGGTCCTTCGCGATCACCCGCGCTACCAGCTGCCCGGACAAGGCTGCCATGGGCACCCCAGCGGCCGGATGGGTCGCCCCGCCCGTGCAATAGAGACCGGAAATCCGGGTTTTCGGCCCCTGACGCTGGAAGGAGGCCGCCCAGCCGTGCGACGCTCTGCCATAAAGGGCGCCGCCCGTGGCCGGGAACAGGGCCTCCCAATCCTCGGGGGTCATGAGCTGATGCGGCAGCGGCTCTTCCAGTTGAAGGCCGCAGCGTATGAGCGTTGCCATCATGGCTTGGGTGCATCGGGCTCTCTCCTCGGTCGTATAGTGGTGAACGTCTCCGTTGGCGGGAGCGTTGACGATGATTTGCAGGCGTTCGCGCCCCTTGGGCGCCGCGGCGGTGTCGCTCGCGCCGCGGTCCATGGCGCAGACATAGACTGTCGGTTCAGACGGGGTTCGCCCCTCCCCGATTTCGCGAAATTCGCGGGCGTAGTCGCGGGAAAAGAAGACGTTGTGATGCGTAAGGTCGAACCCTTCCGTCTTCGCGTGGGCATACCATACCAGCGCGGACAAGGAGCGTTTGGCCTGCGGGATCGCCGGCACAGCATGGATCGCAGCCTCGCCAAGGCGTCCGGTGGCTAGCGCGCCCGGATCGCCGTTGCAGATGACGATATCGGCCGGAATAACCTCACCCGAGGCAAGCCGCACACCGCTGGCGCGCCCGTTTGCCGTGAGCACTTCGTCGACGTGCGCCTCTGTCCGCACCTGCGCGCCCTGTTGCTGCGCTAGGCCGGCAATAGCCTTGGCCAGCGCGTGGATGCCGCCTTCGATCAGCCACACGCCTTGCGCCTCGACATGGGCAATCAGCATCAGCGTGGCAGGCGCAGCAAAGGGCGATGATCCGCAATAGGTGGCATAGCGCCCGAACAATTGCTGCAAGCGGGCGTCCTTGAAATGCCCGCCCAACGCTTTCCACATCCCGTCAAACGGGCGCATCGCCATCGCATCGCCGATCCGCCACGGCCCGATCCGCCACATCATCGGCAAGGGCGTGGAGGCTTTGTCGCCGCGCAGGAACGGGTCTTCGAGGACTTCGAAGATGCGCTTGGCCTCGGCGGTGAAGCTGCGATAGCCTGCAGCTGTTTCCGCCCCGGCAAAGGCGCCCACGGCGGCCGCGCTGCGTTCGGGATCGGTGTAAAGATCAAGATGTCCCGAAGCGTCCCACGCGTGGCGCGCGATCACATCGGCGCGGGTGATGGTCACATGTTCGGCGAGCGTTGTGCCGCACGCGGCGAACACTTCGTCAAACACTTGGCGATAGGTGAACACGGTTGGCCCGCCGTCAATTTCGGCGCCGTCCACGGCCACCCGGCGTGCCTTGCCGCCGACCCATGCCTCTTTTTCCAGCACAGTCACGTCCGCGCCGCGCGCAGCAAGCAGGGCGGCGCTGGTCAGCCCGCCTATTCCTGCCCCGATCACGACGACTCGCGCCTTCACCTGTCATTGCTCCCATCCACGTGCCGATTATTATTGACCTTACGCTCGTCTCTGTCCAATTATTTAGACATATGGCCGATGAAACAAACCGACAGTGAACACATGGGCCACCTTCAAGGTCGGATATGTCACCCGCCGAAACCGCATTTTCGCATCGCCCCGCTTTCAGCATTGGGCGGCGCGCCTACCCCTGATCAAGCGGATCGCGCGCAGCCGCGCCGACGCCGCGTTCGATCTGCTGGCAGGATTTGCCTATTCGCAGGTGCTGCGCGCTTATGTAGAGAGCGGCCTGTTCGATGTCCTGAAATCCGGGCCGCACAGCGCGGCTGACATCGCGGCGCGGCTTGATCTATCGGACCATGCTACGCTGACCCTGCTGCGGGCAGGGCGACCGCTCAAACTGTCCGAGGAGCCTGCGTTAGACCAGTGGATGCTGGGCGAACAAGGCGCTGTCTTCGCGAGCAATCCCGGCGTTCAGGCGATGATCCGCCATCACCGGCTGCTCTATGCCGATCTTGCCGATCCCCTAGCGCTGCTGCGCGCCGATCGGCAGGCGCCGACCGATCTGTCACGCTTCTGGACCTATGCCGGCGCGCTTCACGGTGCGAGCGAGCGCGGGACAGAGACTGCCGAATATTCCGAACTGATGGCGGCCTCCCAGCATTTCGTTGCGGACGAAGTGTTGGCCTCGATGCCGTTTCGCGATGTGGAGCGGCTGCTTGATGTTGGCGGCGGGCATGGCGCCTTCCTGCGCCATATCGGCGCGGCCTGGCCGCATCTGAAGCTGGGGCTGTTCGATCTGCCCGAAGTGGCCGCTACCGGTGGTCGCATTCTGGGTGACGCGCTGGGCGCGCACCGTGTTTCGGCCCATCCCGGCAACTTCTTCAGCGATTCCATCCCGCAAGGCTACGACATGGTGTCACTGATCCGCATCCTGCACGACCACGATGATGCGCCTGCACAAGGCCTTCTTGCCAATATCCACAAAAGCCTCACGCCGGGCGCACGCCTGCTGATTGCCGAGCCGATGGCGCGCATTCCCGGCGCGCAGCCGATGGGGGAAGCCTTCTTCGGCCTATATCTGTGGGCCATGGGTTCGGGCCGTCCACGCAGTCCGAAAGAGATCATCGCCATGCTGCATGCGGCGGGCTTTGCCTCGGCCCGGACCGTCGCAACCGCGCAGCCGGTCAACGCCAGCATCATCATCGCACGGGCCTGAACATAACTTGTCCAATAAGTTTGACAGTCTAAAGCGTAAGGCGTATCAAACACTCAGCAAGACGCAGAATTGGAGTTCCCGACTCGGTCTGCCCTGCTCAACAAACCTCGGAGAGACCGACATAATGCATACCTTGGCCGTCATTCTTGAAGCACCGGAGCGTCTCGCTCTGCGATCGCTTGAGATGAAGCCCATGGAAGCATCGGATGTCGTGGTTGAGGTTGCCTTCAGCGGCATCAGCACCGGCACCGAAAAGCTGTTGTGGAGCGGGCGTATGCCGCCCTTCCCCGGCCTTGGTTATCCCCTGGTTCCCGGATATGAATCCGTCGGCCGGGTTATCGATGCCGGGATCGAGGCGCGCGGACGCATCGGTGACTGGGTCTTTGTTCCCGGCGCCAATTGCTACACCGACGCCCGCGGCCTTTTCGGCGGCACGGCCAAGACCGTGATTGTTCCTTCGGCCCGCGCCATTCTCATTCCTGAAAGCCTTGGTGAATCCGGTACGCTGTGCGCGCTGGCTGCCACGGCGCTCCACGCAATCAAGGGCGGCTTTGCCCGGCGCGAGGCGCTGCCTGATCTTATTATTGGCCACGGCGTGCTGGGCCGTCTGCTCGCCCGTCTGACGCTGGCGCTGGGTGGCACGGCGCCGACCGTGTGGGAAACCAATCCGGCCCGCCGTGAAGGCGCTGTGGGATACCAGGTGATCGACCCGTCAACAGACGAACGCCGCGATTATCACGCCATCTATGACGCCAGCGGCGATGCCAGCCTGGTTGATGATCTGATCATGCGTCTGGCCAAGGGCGGCGAGATTGTTCTGGCCGGCTTCTATTCCGATCGGATCAACTTTGCCTTCCCCGCAGCCTTCATGCGCGAAGCCCATTTCCGTGTCGCTGCCGAATGGCAGCCGGGCGATTTGGCTGAAACCCGCGCACTGATCGAATGCGGACGACTAGGCCTGACCGGCCTGATCACCAACCGGCGTCCTGCCGGTGAAGCGATGGAGGCCTACCCACAGGCCTTCAACGACCCTGATTGCCTGAAGATGATACTTGATTGGAGCGAATGCTGATGTCTGTCCTTGAAAACCAGATGGCTGCCCTTCGCGACGAAGCGAGCTTTGAGCCTGATCCGGTCCACACCGGCGAAATCAAAAGCGAAACGCAGGTTATCGCGATTTACGGCAAGGGCGGGAGCGGCAAGAGCTTTGCCCTGTCCAATCTCAGCTACATGATGGCCCAGCAGGGCAAGCGCGTGCTGTTGATCGGTTGCGATCCCAAATCGGACACCACCAGTCTGCTGTTCGGTGGCAAGTCCTGCCCCACCATCATCGAAACTTCCTCGAAGAAAAAGGCCGCTGGCGAAGAAGTCCGCATTGAAGATGTGTGCTTCCAGCGCGATGGCGTTTTCGCGATGGAACTCGGCGGCCCCGAAGTGGGTCGCGGGTGTGGCGGTCGCGGGATCATTCACGGCTTCGAGCTGCTGGAAAAACTCGGCTTTCACGATTGGGGCTTCGATTACGTCCTGCTCGATTTCCTGGGTGACGTGGTGTGTGGCGGCTTCGGCCTGCCGATCGCCCGCGACATGTGCCAGAAGGTGATTGTGGTTGGATCGAACGATCTGCAATCGCTCTATGTCGCCAACAATGTCTGCCAGGCGGTCGAATATTTCCGCAAGATGGGCGGCAATGTCGGTGTGGCTGGCATGATCATCAACAAGGATGATGGTACGGGCGAAGCCCACGCCTTTGCCGAAGCCGTTGGCATTCCGGTTTTGACCGCTATCCCGGCGAATGAAGACATTCGCCGCAAGAGCGCCAATTATCAGATCATCGGCATCCCCGGCGGCGAATGGGCGAGCCTGTTTGAAGACCTGGCCGTGAACGTGGCCGAAGCACCGCCGGTGCGCCCGACCCCGCTCACGCAGGACGGATTGCTCGGATTGTTCAGCGCGGACATCACCGGCGCCAATGTCGAATTGATGCCGGCCACCCAGGCCGACATGCGCGGCGGCGTCTATGAGACCAAGCCGAGCCTCGAAGTGATTTACGACGAGGCCTGATGCGATGAGCGATGCTTTCCCCACCAACGGCAACCGTGCCCCTGACCGGATCGACCTCGATGCCGGCGCAGTAAAGAGCGGCGGCGCGTGTTCTTCCAAGGACACGATGCGCGAAGCGGCCCGGACAGCGGGCAAGAGCGAGATTCTCGATCAATACGCCGCCGATTACCCGGTTGATGCGGCCGCTGGCCCGCACGATCAGCCGCAATCCATGTGCCCCGCCTTTGGCTCGCTTCGTGTGGGCCTCAGGATGCGCCGCACCGCGACCGTTCTGTCAGGCTCGGCCTGCTGCGTGTATGGTTTGACCTTCACGTCGCACTTCTATGGTGCGCGCCGCACAGTCGGCTACGTGCCCTTCTCCAGCGAAACACTGGTCACAGGCAAGCTGTTCGAGGACATCAAGGAAGCGGTCGAAGGTTTGGCCGATCCGGAAAATTACGACGCCATCATCGTGACCAACCTGTGCGTACCCACCGCCAGCGGTGTGCCGCTGCGGTTGCTGGGCAAGGCGATCAACGGCGTGCGGATCATCGGCATCGATGTTCCCGGCTTCGGCATCCCGACCCACGCGGAAGCCAAAGACGTGCTGGCCGGCGCAATGCTCAATTATGCCCGCGAAGAAGTGGCCGCTGGCCCCGTCGCCGCGCCGCGTGAACGCTCTGATCTGCCCACGGTGACGCTGCTGGGCGAAATGTTTCCGGCAGACCCGGTGGTGATCGGGCAGATGCTGGCGCCCTTGGGTCTTGCTGCTGGTCCGGTCGTGCCGACCCGCGAATGGCGCGAGCTTTATGCCGCGCTCGATTGCGCGGTCGTCGCCGCGATCCACCCGTTCTACACCGCCAGCATTCGTGAATTCGAAGCGGCCGGACGCCCGATCATTGGCTCTGCTCCGGTCGGTGCGGATGGCACGGCGGCCTGGCTGCAATCGCTCGGTGATACGCTCGGCCTGCCGCAGGACAAGGTCGATGCGGTCAAGAACACCATGATCGCTGCCTGCAAGGGCGCGCTGTCAGCCATGCCGATCAAGGGCCGGATCACGGTTTCGGGCTATGAAGGCTCGGAACTGCTGGTCGCCCGCCTGCTGGTCGAAAGCGGCGCCGAAGTGCCTTATGTCGGCACCGCCACCCCGCGCACCAAATGGTCGGATCCTGACCGCGAATGGCTCGAAGCGCGCGGCGTGCACGTACAGTTCCGCGCTAGTCTTGAGCAGGATATTGCTGCGGTTGACGAATACCGCCCCGATCTGGCGATCGGCACCACGCCCGTGGTCCAGCACGCCAAATCCCGCGCGATCCCTTCGCTGTATTTCACCAACCTGATTTCGGCCCGGCCGCTGATGGGCCCGGCAGGCGCTGGCAGCCTTGCCACCGTCATCAACGCGGCGATGGCCAACAAGGCGCGCTTTGATGCGATGCGCGATTTCTTCGAAGGCGTCGGCACCGATCATGCCGCAGGCGTGTGGGAAACTCTCCCCGTCGACCGGCCCAAGTTCCGCAAAAAGTATGCGGCCCTCAACGATGCGGCGCGCAAGGCGTCAGAGGCGGTGGGATCATGACTCTCATTCTCGATCATGACCGCGCTGGCGGCTACTGGGGCGCAACCTACGTCTTTACCGCAGTCAAAGGTCTGCAGGTCATCATCGATGGCCCGGTCGGTTGCGAAAACCTGCCAGTGACAAGCGTTCTGCATTACACCGATGCGCTGCCCCCGCATGAACTCCCCATCGTCGTTACCGGCCTGGGCGAAGAAGAACTGGGCAAGACCGGCACCGAAGGCGCGATGATGCGCGCCTGGAAGGCGCTGGATACCGAGCTGCCTGCCGTGGTCGTCACCGGCTCCATCGCCGAAATGATCGGTGGCGGCGTGACGCCTGAAGGCACCAATATCAAACGCTTCCTCCCACGCACCATCGATGAAGATCAATGGCAATCTGCCGACCGCGCGCTGACGTGGCTGTGGACCGAATTCGGCCCCAAGAAAATGCCCGCCCCACGCGTGCGCAAGGACGGCGATAAGCCCCGCGTCAACATCATCGGCCCCAGCTACGGCATGTTCAACATGCCAAGCGATCTGGCCGAGATCCGCCGCCTGATCGAAGGCATCGGCGCGGAAATTGGCGCGGTCTTCCCGCTCGGCAGCCACCTGGCTGACATCCGCGATCTGGCCACCAGTGACGCGAACGTGTGCATGTACCGCGAATTTGGCCGCAATCTGTGCGAGACATTGGAGCGGCCCTATTTCCAGGCGCCCGTGGGCCTCACGCAGACCACCAAATTCCTGCGCGCTCTGGCCGCGGAACTCGGGCTTGACCCGGAACCGTTCATCGAGCGCGAAAAGCACACCACGATCAAGCCCTTGTGGGATCTGTGGCGCTCGGTCACGCAGGATTTCTTCGGCACGGCGAGCTTCGGCATCGTCGCCAATGAAACCTACGCGCGCGGCATTCGCCAGTTCCTTGAAGAGGATATGGGCCTGCCCTGCACCATCGCCGCATCGCGCTGCGCCGGGGTCAAAACCGATAATCACGCGGTGCGCGAGTCCTTGCACACCAACCCGCCGCTGGTGATGTTCGGCAGCTACAACGAACGCATGTACCTCGCGGAAAAGACCGGCAGCGGTTACGGCCCGAGCACACAGTTCATCCCGGCCAGCTTCCCCGGCGCGGCGATCCGCCGTCATACCGGAACCCCCTTCATGGGCTATTCGGGCGCGACCTATCTGGTGCAGGAAGTGTGCAACGCGCTGTTTGATGCGCTGTTCCACATCCTTCCGCTGGGGACCGAGCTCGACAAGGTCGATCCCACCCCGGCGCGCAATCTGGCGCAGCTTGGCTGGACCGATGATGCCAAGATGCTGCTCGACCAACTGGTTGAAGTGCAACCGGTGCTGGTGCGGATTTCCGCCGCCAAGGCCTTGCGCGACACCGCCGAACGCACGGCGCGTAGCCGCGGGCTGACCACAGTTACTGCAGACTGCCTGGAGGGCAAACTTCCGGCACCACTGCTCGAAGATGCGAGCGCATGATCATCATGCCCGCCTCTTCCCACCCTTTGTCGCTGCTGCGGACCAGATCCGCGACGGCACATCCCTACGCCCCTGAAAATGGGGCTCTCCAATCCACGTGGGGGATCACGCGGGGACTACGACGGGAGCAATCTTGCTCTCGATACTACCCAACTGAACGGAGAAAACCCGATGAACGAACGTATCGGAACGCATCTGACGCCTGAAGAGGCACAGGAAATCCACAAGGGCTTTATGGGCACCTTCGCCCTGTACACCGTGATCGCTCTGGTCGCGCACGCCCTGATGTGGGCTTACAAGCCCTGGATCGGTGCAGGCTTCGGCCAATAATCGTCTGAGGGCCGGCTCAGCCGGCCTTTCAGGACACGCATATCCCTCAAATAAAGGAATTTCCCATGTGGAGAGTCTGGTTTTACTTTGACATCCGTCGCGCCCTCGTTGCCTTGCATGTTGGCCTCGCGGTGCTCGCCTTTTCAATTCACTTCATCCTGCTCAGCACGGATCGTTACAACTGGCTCGAACGCGCTCCTGGCGTGGCCGCACCGGTTCAGGCTGCTATCGAGTCGTCGGAAGCCCCGGCGGCAGGATAACACCTGCTTTAAATGTGAGGGGGCAGGTTCGCCTGCCTGCCTCCCATCACTTTTTGGCAAGAATTTAGCGCCCGCCTTACAGGCGGGAAGGATGGACTTATGGCGCTCCTTAGTTTCGAGCGGAAATACCGCACACGCGGTGGTACATTAATCGGCGGCGACCTCTTCGACTTTTGGGTCGGGCCGTTTTATGTCGGCTTCTTTGGAGTGACGACGGCAATCAGCGCCTTGCTTGGCACGGTTCTGATCTTCGCCGCTGCAACGCAGGGTCCGACACTCAACCCCTGGCTCATCTCGATCAATCCACCCGCGATCGAATATGGCCTCAGCTTCGCGCCGATGGCCGAAGGTGGATACTGGCAGGTCATCACCATTTGCGCTGTCATAGCGTTTAGCTCGTGGGTCATGCGGCAGGCTGAAATCGCCCGCAAACTCGGCATGGGTTATCACGTTCCGTTCGCCTTTTCGGTTGCGGTGTTTGCCTATGTATCGCTCAATGTCATCCGTCCTTTGTGGATGGGCGCCTGGGGCAACGGCTTCCCTTACGGGATCTGGACGCACCTCGAGTGGGTCTCGAACGTCGGATATGCGTTTGGCAACTTCCACTACAACCCTGCACATATGATCGCGATCACGTTCTTCTTTACGAACACGCTCGCGCTCGCGCTGCACGGCGGTCTGGTGCTTTCAGCAGTCAATCCGACTGGCGGAACCGACGTCAAGTCGCCGGAATATGAAGATACCTATTTCCGGGACTTCATCGGCTACTCGGTCGGCACGCTCGGCATTCACCGGGTGGGACTCTTCCTTGCGCTCAGCGCCGGGTTCTGGAGCGCCATCTGCATCGTAATTTCCGGCACCTTGTATGTCGGCAGCTGGATCGAATTCTGGGACTTCTGGAAAAAAATTCCGATCTGGTCGTAAGGAGCCTGATTTATGGCGACATATCAAAACATTTTTACCCAGGTGCAAGTTCAGGGACCGCCCGAAATGGGCGTCCCGCACCTCGATGGTAGCGAGGGCCGCATTGCCCTCGTTGGACACAACTACTGGATGGGCAAGCTGGGCCAGGCCCAGATCGGCCCTGTCTATCTCGGCCTGCTGGGCACCATATCTCTGGTATTCGGCGGATTGGCGATCGCGATCATCGGGCTTAATTTTGCAGCCCAGGTCAACTGGAGCCCGCAAGGCTTCATGCGGGAGTTCTTCTGGCTCTATCTGGCGCCTCCGGGGCCGGAATATGGGTTCAGCCCGTTCGTGCCTCTGAATGAGGGCGGATGGTTTATCCTGACAGGCGCATTCCTGACGATCTCGGTGCTGTGCTGGTTGGGGCGCACCTACACACGGGCCAAAGCGCTCGGCATGGGGATGCACATTCCCTGGGCCTTTGCCTCTGCCATCTGGCTGTTCCTGGTGCTGGGCTTCATCCGCCCGCTTCTGATGGGCAGCTGGTCGGAAGCCGTACCTTACGGCATCTTCGAACACCTCAACTGGACCAACAACTTCTCGCTGGTCTACGGAAACCTGTTCTACAACCCCTTCCATGCGCTCTCGATTGTCTTCCTTTACGGATCGGCTCTCCTTTTCGCGATGCACGGTGCGACGATCCTGGCGCTTGGCCGTTATGGCGGCGAACGCGAGATCGAACAGATTACCGATCGTGGCACGGCTGCAGAACGCGGCGCGCTGTACTGGCGCTGGGTGATGGGCTTCAATGCAAGCTTTGAATCCATTCACCGCTGGGCCTGGTGGTTTGCGGTTCTGACGACGCTTACGGGCGGCATCGGGATCCTGCTGACCGGCACCGTGGTCGATAACTGGTATCTTTGGGCGCAAGAACATTACTATGCTCCCGATACAATCAACTACGATCCGAGCGGTGCGGCGCAGGCCTCCACCGGAAGCTGAGAGCCAGCCGGGCCTTCACAGGCCCGGCTTCTCCCACCTGGATAGAAAAAACCCGGCGCGGACTTTGGTCCGGCCGGGTTTTTCTTTGTCTTGGTTTTGTGGAGGCGCGGGGCGAGGGAATGTGTGTGGAAGGCGGGGAAGCAGGGGAGCGGGTCTGCCTTTTCCCGGCCAGTCCCGGTCAGTCGTGGTGCGGCTTATCGGCGCCAAACCGTGTGCGCAGGTCCATCAGATGCAAGGGCAAGGATGCAGCCAGCGGCACAGCCACCCACCACCAGTCGGCCCCCACCAGCGCGGCGCGCAACCCTAGCACGATCAACGCTGCGGTGCCGAGCAGGCCGACAATGGCCTGCCCGCTCCAGCCCCGGTATCGCCGCAGCCACACCGCCTCGATCGCAAGCACGCCAAGGATCACGTCAGCCGCGTGGCCGTTATCGAACAGGATTGCGGTGAGGTCCGCGCCGGTCATAGAAGGCCCCCTGCTTTTGCCCCCAAGGTCAGCCGAACGGCGCGTTCAGCTGAACAACCGCCCAGTTGAGCGCGCCGGCAAATGTCACCCAGCCGAGGTAGGGCACCAGAAACAGGGCCGCCGTCTTGGAGAAGCGGCCGCAGTAGATGATGAGCACGAGGATCGAGAGCCATAGCAGCGTCAGCTCGTAAAGGGCCCAATCTGGGCGCTGGAGCCGGAAGAAGATCAGGCTCCAACTGATGTTGAGAAACCCGTTGAGTGCAAACAGCCCCAGCACCCATTCTGCCTGCGCAGACCGGGGCGCAGCGCGCCATGCGGTGATGCCGGCCACGGTGATCAGCGCATAGATCACGGTCCACCCCATCGGGAACACAAGGTCGGGCGGGTTCCAGTCCGGCTTGGCCAGCGCCTGATACCAGGGGCCAAGGTCCGTGACCGTTGCGCCAAGCGCGGCGACGCACAGTGCCGCGGCTGTCGCCACGGTCACTGGGATCATCATCATTCTGTTCATGGGCGCGAGCGTTAGCGGGTTGCAGCCCTCAAGCCTAGCAGATGCGCGGTATCTTTCAGGAAGATCTTGACGTGCGCCATCGGCTTTTTGCGGACCAGCTTCTTGTGCATGTAGGATTGCCAGGTGAGTTCCTGCACATCCTTGTCATCGCACATGGTGACAAAGCGTTCGCGGCGCTTGTCGGACGAATACCAGAAATATTGCATCATCCCCAGCACCCAGAACACAGTGCCGTGTTCCTTCATGAAGGCCTTGCGCGCGCCGCGCAGCTGTTTGGCGTCGCCGGTCTTGAGGAAGGCGGACGCAGCCGTGCCGACCACGCGGCCACACACCATGGCGTAATAGATCCCCTCACCCGAAGCGGGTGCCACGACACCTGCGGCATCGCCGGCCACAATCACGTCTGCGCCATTGTCCCACCGCTTGAGCGGCTTCAACGGGATCGGCGCGCCTTCGCGGCGCAGCGTTTCACAGCGGTCAAGGCCCAGATCATCGCGCATCGTGGCGATTGCGCCGCGCAAGGAAAAGCCCTTGTTGGCGCTGCCCACGCCGATGCTGGCGGTGTCGCCATGCGGGAACACCCAGGCGTAGAAATCGGGCGACAGGCGGCCCTGGTAATAGACATCGCAGCGCGTCGCATCGAACTGTTCGGAATTGCGCGCCGGAGCCTTGATGATCTCGTGATAGGCGAACACGCAAGGGATGCGCTCCGCGCCGACGAGACATTGCTTGGCGACGGCAGATCGCGCACCGTCCGCGCCGATGACGACACGGGCGCGCACCCTTTCAATCGGTGCTCCGCGGCTGCGGCGGAAGGTGACGATCGGGTGCGCTTCATCATCCCGCTCGATCTTTTCGAAGGTGGCGGTCAGCCGTTCGGCGCCGGACTCCTCTGCGCGCACACGCAAGGCTTCGTCGAACTCCTCGCGGTCGACCAGGCCGACATAGCCGATCTCGCCCACCGGCATATCCACCGCGCGGCCCGAGGGCGCAATCATCCGGGCCGAGCGTGCCTTGGCGACCAGCAAGGATTGCGGAATATCGAAATCGGCGAGCAAGCGCGGCGGGATCGCGCCGCCGCAAGGCTTGATCCGCCCACCGCGCTCCATCAGCAGCACCGAATGGCCCGCAAGAGCAAGATCGGTGGCCGCCGTTGCACCCGAAGGCCCGCCGCCAATGATGACCGCGTCATAAATGGTCTCGTTCATGCGAAAATCTCCCTTTCCTGCCGCGCGATGCCGGCCTGAATGGCCGCACCCCCGGTCGCCTTCACGGCAAGTATGGCCGCCAGCACAAATGCCGCCGCCTCGATCATGAAAACCAGTTGAAATGCTGCGCCGTCGCTCGCCAAAGAGCGCCGCGCCAGATCCACGCCGACCGCGCCGGTCAGCCCGCCAAGGCCAAAGGCGATGGCCTGGCTTGCGCCCCACACGCCCATGCGTACGCCTTCGCGCGTTTTGGCGCCTGCGCCTGCCAGACCCATCATCGCGCCAATCGCGGCAACCGCGAAAACGCCATTACCAAGGCCGAGCACAAACACATTCGCGCCGAGCGGCCAGCCCGGCCCCGCCACCGCCGCCAGCGCCAGCGCGCCAAGGCCGGTTGCGGACAGCAGGCATCCGCACACGACCCAGATGCGCAAGCCATCGGGCCGCTTGCCGCTGAGGGCGCTACCACCGATGCCGGTGATGATCATGCCCAGCAAAATGCCCGCCTGATGCTGCCCGCCCAGCTGCGTCGATTCGCCCGGCGTCATGCCAAAAATCAGGCCCGCAAAGGGTTCAAGGATCAGGTCCTGCATCGAAAAGGCGATCATCGAGACAAAGATGAAGATGGTAAAGCGCCGCGCCGCGGGCTCATTCCAGATCTCAGCCATGGCGGCGCGAAAATCAGGGGCCGTGTCAGATGACGCCGCATGGCCGAACCGCCCCGCCTGCCGTTCCAGCCGGAAGGTCGCCAACACGGTCAGCGTCACGGTCGCCAAGGCAAGGCCGCCCGCCACGATCAAAAGCCGCTCAGGCGAATAAGGCTTGAGCAATTCGCCCACTGTGATCGCCGAAACCACAATCCCGGCGACCATCATGATCCAGGTCACAGCCGCTGCCGCCGCGCGGCGTTCCGGCGCGACTCCGCTCGCCAGCAACGCCAGCGCCGATGTGCCGCCGGCGCCCACGCCGACGCCGATCAGGGCATAGGCCAGCACCGCGAGCGCAAAGCCGGCACCAAAGGCACCGTCCATGATCAAGGTCGCCTGAACCGCCAGCAGTCCGCCTGCCGCCAGCACGGCAACACCGCCAATGATCCATTTTGTTCGGCCGCGCCCTTTGTCGGAGGAATGGCCCCACAACGGACGGCCGAGCTGCACAGCATAATGCCACGCCACCAATCCCGCCGGGATCGCGGCGAGCAATTCCAGCTCAACCACCATCACCCGGTTCAGCACCGTGGTCGCCAGCATCACCAGCGCGCCGATACTCGCCTGCACCAACCCGATGCGGACAATGGCCAGCCAGCCAAATCCGGGAAGTGCGGTCTGTGTCAGAGGCGAGGCGAGCGAACCATGCACTATATATAGCCGCCAAGGCCCAACGCCGCCGCCAGCATTCCGAGGACATATAAAGTCACGCCCACGCCGTTATACCACGGTGCGTTCTTGGCCGGGTCACGGATAAGCTTGGGCATCGCAGCGATCTGCGCCACCAGCACAGCGGTCACGATCAGCGCCGAAAGGCCAAAACCCCAAATGGCCAGCAGGGCAATCACAACAATCTGCGCCACCGCCATGGTGGTGCAGGCGAGCCTTGCCGCAACGCTCACGCCCATCACGACAGGCAGCGATGTAAGGCCGGTCTGGCGATCGCCTTCGACCGCCTTGAAATCGTTCAGCACCATAATCCCGTGCGCGCCCAGCGAATACATCACCAACACGCAGATGACCTCGACCGAAGGCATGGACCCCAGCATCACGGCGGCGCCGGTAAACCAGCTGAGCCCTTCATAGGTCAGTCCGCACACCAGCGGGCCGAGCCAGCCATTGGCCTTGAAGCGCAATGGCGGGGCGGAATAGGCCCAGGCAAACGCGAGGCCAACAAGTCCTGCAACAAACACGATGGGACCAAGCAGCCAGCCGATGCCCGCTGAAATCAGCGTGGCAATAATGGCAATATACAGCCCCCAGCGACCCGGAATGCGACCCGAAGGGATCGGGCGATTGGGCTCGTTGATGGCATCGACATGGCGATCAAACCAATCATTGACGGCCTGGGACGTGCCACACACCAGCGGCCCGGCAAGCAGCACGCCGCCCGCAACAAACCACCAGCGACCCTCAAGCCCGGCGCCGGACGAAACCGCCCCGCACATAAAGGCCCACATCGGCGGGAACCATGTGATCGGCTTGAGAAGCTCCAGCACGTCGCGCGGACGCGGCGCGGATCTGGGACGCACACCAGGCGGCGGCGCCGGATCGGTCACAGGACGAGTCGAAGAAACAGAGCGATCCATATGTCAAAGCTATGCCTGACAGATGAAAGCGTCAAATTGTTTTGACACTTTTTATTGCGATTGGGCTGATTTTTCTGTTCAGAAAGCCGTTTATGCGCGTCCAACCGCTGTTCGATGCATGACAGCTTATGTGTCATGTTGGATTGCCGGGCGATTTTGGGGCGCCTCAACGGAGGTCGCTCTAGGTCGGGCTTGACCCCGCATAGACCCCCGCTTGCCCGTTTCAGGCACGCGCAGACGCTATGCGATGCAAGTTATGCAAAGGATGGGGTCCGCCCGCGTTTAACTCCAACAGCGGGCGCAGCTTATTCGTTGTCGCCCGCCAGATTGCCAAGGCCATAGCGATGCAGCTTGGAATACAGGCTCTGGCGCGAAAGGCCGAGGATTTCTGCCGCTGAGGCGCGATTGTCCGAGGTGTAAGACAGCGCCGCTTCGATGCACAGCCGCTCGATCAGATCGGTGCTTTCCCGCACGATATCCTTCAGGCTCATCCGCCCCACAAGTTCGGTCAATTGCTCGACCGACCGCGGGAGATCTTGCGAACCGGGTGGCAAATCGCGCAAACGGCGGCCGATCGGACGGATAACGAAGGCATAATAGCCATCCTCGCCCGAGGTACGAACCGCTGACAATTCAACGGCTTCGCCGTCGAGATCGTGTCCTACGCGCAAGATCGTCGTCACATTACGCGCCGCGCCGTGCTGGTCAATCTGACCTTCAATCAGATCAAGGTCGATGCCAGGCCGACCGATCGATTCCGACAAGTGCCGCCCGCGCAACTGATCGACGCTTGCCGCCTGCAAAAGTTCGACAAAGGCGGCATTGGCCGTGACGATTTCCAGATTGCTGTCGGTCACAACGAAGGCATCCGGCATCTGATCAACCAGAGCCAGAACAGGGGAGGAATCAGGCGCAGGGCGATCACTTGCCGGAACCAACCGCACCAGCAAAAACTGCCCGCGATCCTGGGTAAAGCCATTGATTGTGGCCAAAACTTCGCGCGCACCGCGGGCAATGCGGATCCGGCCCGGGCTGACCGTGTCCGAAACCAGCGCCGCACCGACCAGCGCCTGTATCGCGTCGTGGAAGTTTTTGTCTATGAATGTCAGCAACTTCTTGCCGGCAAGCCCACCGACACGTGTGCCCACCAGGCTATGCGCCGCAGGATTGGCTTCACGAATGCGCAGAGTCCCGGCTTCGATAATCATGACCGGTTCGGTCGAGCGTTCAAACAGCATGCGATAGCGCGCTTCGAGCTGTCGCATCCGCAGATAGTCACGCTCAAGCGACTGCTGTACCTGCAGCAGGCGCTGCTGAAGCTTGCCCGCCTCGCGCAGATCGCGGCCAAAGGCGATGCGGTGTTCGCCGTTATTCACGCTCAATACGGAATAGCGAATCGGCACATCGCCATCCCGCGATGGGTGGTTGACCTGCCGCCAATGCTGCACTTCGCCGCGCCGGGCGGCGGCCAGCATCTCCATGATTTTCGGGCGACTTTCGTCGGTCACTGTCTCGATCCAGTTGGTGCCGATCATATCGGCAAAGGCTGGAAATTCCCGCGGATCGAACGCGGCATCAAGAATGGTTCCGGTGTCGTTGAGGACGAGTGTTACGTCCCCTGCGACCATCGCCAGCTTCATTGCAGCATCAGCATCAAGGGTGTCGAACAGCGCGGCCGCGTTCCCGAACGGGTGCTTGCCATCAATGCTGTGTTTGCGTGTGAGCATGGTCGGTCGAATCTACGGCATGTTCAATTGGCGGGGCACGGTGCTTTTCAGCAACGCGTTCGCCAATTCGAGCGCCGCCAAAGCGTCCGCTCCGGTTCCATCAGCCCCAACTTCGTCTGATAACCCGGGGTTTTCGTTGATCATCCGTCCACCGACAAGCACGATGATGTGAGGATTGGCTGACACATTTCGTACCGCCTTGATAAGATTGGCAAGAGCGGCGCTGGAGCAGTTGCGCGCCAGCGTCAATCCGATGAGGTCAAAGGGCTGGCGTGCAACCCGGTCGAGCAACTCGCGTCGCTCCGGCTTGACTAGCGCCTCGCTGCGCCAGCCGCCTCGTGCAAAGACTTCCTCGATCATCAGTGTCCCGAAATTGTGCTGGTCGCCCGGCATGGGTGAAAACAGTGCGGAAAAGGGCACGCTCAAGCCGCCCAGCACCGTAGGGGAGCGTGCGGCCACTTCGCGCATCACCTCCTGGAGACGCCACAAACCCATTGTAACGTCAAGAAAATCGCACTCATCGCGTTCCCACATTTCGCCTAATTTGCGCGCGGCGGGGGCCAGCAGATCGAGACATATGGTTTCAACACTGGCGCCCTTGGTAATGAAGCGATCGACCTCTTCGAGCAGGCTGGCGGCTTCGAGCCGGAGTGGCAGCACCGCAAAGCGCGACGCATCATCGGCCGATATTGTACGGACACGGCGCGAACGGCTTTGCACATCGGAACCGGCGTGGGCCATCAACAGGCGCGGTATGATCTCGCTTTCGATGATGACGTTGACAGAGTCGGACTTGACCTGACTGGGCGCAGCGCTGCGACGCCTGACAGCCTCAAGCGGCGCAGAAATGACGCCCCGCAGAACCGCCGATCCCGCACCGAACACGCTCGAAGCCTTAGACTCTCCCATTCGTCAGACCCTCCAAGGTCGTGCGGAGGAACCTTCCGCAGGAGGTAGTGACCGATCCAACACAACCGGTCGTGGCTCAGATCCCGAAAAGCCAACGATTCTTTCGCACGTCGATTTTGACAGTGCACCGCCGATCTTACCTAGGAATGTGCAATCGTCAACAAAACTAAACGTCCAATCTAGTTGACACTCAAGTTGGATAGCGTAATCTCTGATTCTGAGAGAAAAGGTTGACGCATCACATGACACGGACGGATCAGACATCCCCGGCCGCACCCGCAACTCCGGTGAAGGGAGCGGGGCTGACACAAGGCAAAACTTACGCGCTTTACACCGCGGACGAACGGCAGCGTCGGGACAAATCGGTCTGGACGATAGTTCAGGGCGTTCTGGCACCGGTACAGTTTCTGGTCTTCGTCGTCAGCCTCGGGCTCGTGATTCGCACCCTCACAACAGGAGAAGGTGCCTTTGCCGCGGACGTATCGGTCGTCCTCAAAACCCTCGTTCTCTACACGATCATGATCACAGGCTCGATCTGGGAGAAGGTCGTTTTCGGCAAATGGCTGTTTGCGCCGGCTTTCTTCTGGGAAGACGTGTTCTCGATGCTCGTGCTCGGCTTGCACACCTTATATCTGGTGATGTTGCTGGGTGAGGTGGGCACGCTGGAACAGCGCATGATGGTCGCGCTGGCGGGCTACGCAGCCTATGTGATTAACGCCGGCCAGTTCATCTGGAAGCTGCGGATGGCGCGGCTTCAGGGCAACATTCATGGCAAGGCGGTGACAGCATGAGCGCGCTCGACATCCTTGATGGCTGCGCGGCTGAAATCGCCCGCGACGATGTTCAGGACATTGCGCCAGCCCGTCCGGTATTGCGTGAACGCGGCCAGCGCGAAGTGTTTTGCGGTCTCACCGGCATCATCTGGCTGCACCGCAAGATGCAGGACGCCTTTTTCCTGGTCGTCGGTTCACGCACCTGCGCTCACCTGCTGCAATCAGCGGCCGGCGTGATGATTTTTGCCGAGCCGCGTTTTGCGACCGCGATCATGGAAGAGCGTGATCTGGCCGGAATGCTGGATGCGCAGGAAGAGCTTGATCGGGTGGTCAACCGCCTGCTTGAACGCCGCCCTGACATCCGCACGCTGTTTCTTGTCGGCTCATGCCCCTCGGAAGTCATCAAGCTGGATCTTGCCAAGGCTGCCGAGCGTCTCGGCGCCGTTCATCTTCCCCGGGTTCGCATTCTCAATTATTCGGGCAGCGGTATTGAGACGACCTTCACGCAAGGCGAGGATGCCTGCCTTACCGCGCTTGTGCCGGTGATGCCTGGCCTTCCCGCCGATGCTCCCAAAGAACTGCTGATTGTTGGCAGTCTCCCGGACATCGTCGAAGACCAGTTTCTGCGCCTGTTTGCAGAAATGGGCATTGCCAAGGTTGGCTGCCTGCCCGCTCGCAATGCGCGCGATCTGCCCAGCGTTGGTCCCGGCACGCGTTATCTGCTTGCTCAGCCTTTCCTTGCCGAGACCGCAATGGCGCTCGAAGGTCGCGGTGCGCAGCGCATTGATGCGCTGTTCCCCTTCGGCGTCGACGGCACGACCGATTGGCTTCGCGCCGCTGCGCAGGCCTTCGGTGTTGACCCGGAAGTGGCAGAAAAAGTGATTGCGCCCGGCCGTGCCCGTGCGACCCGCGCTCTGGCTAACCTGCGCCCGCAACTTGAAGGCAAGCGCATCACCTTCCTTCCCGATTCGCAGCTCGAAGTGCCGCTTGCGCGCTTCCTGCAGGACGAACTTGGCATGGAATTGATCGAAGTCGGCACACCCTATCTGCACCGCGCGCACCTTGCCCGCGAGCTTGATCGGTTTGGCCCGAACGTGCGCCTTTCCGAAGGCCAGCACCTGGATCGCCAGCTTGATCGCGTGCGCGCTGACCGGCCCGACATCACTGTGTGCGGGCTTGGCTTGGCCAACCCGCTCGAAGGCGAAGGCCTGACCACCAAGTGGGCCATCGAACTCGTCTTCTCGCCGATCCATGGTTTTGACCAAGCCGCGGATCTCGCTGAACTCTTTGCGCGGCCGCTGCGGCGCCGTGACATGCTGGAGATTTAAGCGATGCAACTGGCTGTATGGACATATGAAGGCCCGCCCCACGTCGGCGCCATGCGTGTCGCTACCGCGATGGAAAAGCTCCATTACGTGCTGCACGCGCCGCAGGGTGATACGTATGCGGACCTGCTGTTCACGATGATCGAGCGGCGCGGTAAACGTCCGCCGGTCACCTACACCACGTTTGAAGCCCGCGATCTGGGCAAAGATACAGCGCAGATTTTCCAAGATGCCGCGCGCGAAGCCGTGGCCCGGTTCAAGCCGCAGGCGATCATCGTCGGCGCGTCATGCACCGCTGAACTGATCCAGGATGATCCGGCCGGCCTGTCCGAAGCAATGGACCTGCCCTGCCCGGTGATCCCGCTCGAACTGCCAAGCTATCAGCGCAAAGAAAACTGGGGCGCGTCCGAGACGTTTTACCAGATTGTGCGCACGCTGGCCGACAAGACTATCGCACGCGCCCCGCGCGAAGGCCGGCCTGCACGCGCCAATATCCTCGGTCCCACCGCGCTGGGCTTTCGCCACCGCGATGATCTGGTCGAGATCCGCAAGATTCTCGCTCAACTGGGGGTCGAGGTGAACCTCGTCGCTCCCTTGGGCGCTACCCCGCAAGACATTACGCAGATCGGCGCCGCCGATTTCAATATCGTAATGTATCCCGAAATCGCAGATGAGGCCGCCCGCTGGCTCGAAAAGACTTTCGATCAGCCTGCTGTGCGGACCATCCCTATCGGCGTGGGAGCTACCCGCTCCTTTATCGCCGACGTCGCCGAGCTGGCAGGTGCAGATCCCACGCCTGCCCTCGGCGACACCTCTTCCCGGATGCCATGGTGGAGCCGGTCGGTCGATTCGACCTACCTGACCTCCAAGCGCGTCTTTATTTTCGGTGATGCCACCCATGCCGTCGCTGCCGCCCGGATCGCCCGCGAGGAACTGGGCTTCGAAGTCTGTGGCCTCGGCTGCTACGCTCGCGAATTCGCCCGGGACGTTCGCGCCGAAGCGGCGCGTTGCGGGGTCGAGGCCTTGATCACGGACGATCACCTCGAAGTGGAGGACGCCATCGCAGCGGCCGCACCCGAACTGGTGCTCGGCACGCAGATGGAACGCCATATTGCCAAGCGGCTCGGCATCCCTTGCGCGGTCATCAGCGCGCCGGTGCACGTACAGGATTTCCCCGCGCGCCACTCGCCCCAGATGGGCTTTGAAGGCGCCAACGTGATCTTCGATACCTGGGTCCATCCGCTGGTGATGGGCTTGGAAGAGCATCTTTTGACCATGTTCCGCGAGGACTTTGAGTTCTCCGATGAAGCGGGCGCATCGCACCATGCCGCGCATTCGCCCCGCAAGGCGACGATGCCGGACGTTTCCGAAGCGCCGGTTGAAGACATTCCGGCCATGGCCATGGCGATGGGTGATGATGACGCGTCACTCTGGACCGTCGAGGCTGAGCGCGAACTGAAGAAGATACCCTTCTTCGTGCGTGGCAAGGCCCGCCGAAATACCGAAAATTTTGCTGCCGCCGAAGGGCGCACGCAGATCGACCTTGAAACCCTCTATGACGCGAAGGCTCACCATGCACGGTAATGTCGCCTCGGCCCGCTCGGTAGACTCACAGGCCCCTGTTCGGGTGGTGATCGTCACACTCGACAACCACCTCAAGGGTGCGGTTGACCGGGCCGACGAGGCGCTGGCGCCCGATGGCATCGATATCAGCCTTTTTGCCGCATCCGAATGGACCGATGCGGGCGAGTTGGAAAAGGCCAAAGCTGCAATCGCCGAAGCCGACTTCGTGATTGCCACGATGCTGTTCCTTGACGATCATATCCGCGCCATCCTGCCCTCACTCGAAGCGCGGCGCGAAGCCTGCGATGCGATGGTGTGCCTGATGTCGGCCGGCGAAGTGGTCAAGCTGACGCGTATGGGCAGCTACCGTATGGACGCCCCTGCCAAGGGCCCTCTGGCACTGCTCAAGAAGCTTCGCGGCAGCACAGGCAAGGATGGCAAGCCGGCCAGCAACTCGGGCGCCGGGCAGATGAAGATGCTGCGCCGCCTGCCCAAGCTGCTCAAATTCATTCCCGGTACCGCGCAGGATGTACGCGCCTATTTCCTCACCATGCAATATTGGCTGGCCGGTTCGGACGAAAACGTGGTCGCCATGGTGCGGTCGCTGATCGATCGGTATGCTTCGGGTGAGCGTGCCAATCGCCGCGGGATGACCAAGGCTGAAGCGCCGCTCGAATATCCCGAAACCGGGGTCTATCATCCGCGCACCCAGCAACGCATGTCCGAAAGCCTGCGCCTGCTTCCGATCGAAGAAGGCCGCCAAGGCACTGTGGGGCTGATCCTGCTGCGCTCTTACCTTCTGGGCCGTGATTGCGCGCATTATGACGGCGCGATTGCCGCGTTCGAGGCGGCAGGCCTGAAGGTCGTGCCGGTGTTCGCCAGCGGGCTGGACGCGCGCCCTGCGATTGAAGCCTTCTTTATCGACCGCGACGGCAAGCCGACGGTTGACGCGATCGTCAACCTCACCGGCTTTTCGCTGGTTGGCGGCCCGGCTTACAGCGACGCACAGGCCGCACGCGAGATTCTGGGCAAGCTTGACCTGCCCTACCTCGCCGCCCACGCGATTGAATTCCAGACCATCGAGGAATGGGCGTTGCGTCCGCAGGGTCTGCTCCCGCTCGAATCCACCATGATGGTCGCCATGCCCGAGCTTGATGGTTCAACCGTGCCGAGCGTGTTTGGCGGGCGTGCTGGTGCATCCGGCGAAGGCTGCAACGGTTGTGATCGCAAGTGCGGTCGTCCCGCGTCGCACAAGGCCCGCCCGATGCAGGCCTGCCCGGAACGCGCGGAAGCGCTGGCCGCGCGCACTGTGAAATTGATCCAGTTGCGCCGCAGCGAACGTGCCCAGCGCAAGCTCGCGATCGTGGTATTCAACTTCCCGCCCAACGCAGGCGCCACCGGCACTGCTGCGTTCATGGCGGTGCACGAATCGCTTTACGCTACGCTCGAGCGGCTCGCTGCCGACGGTTACAGCGTGGATGTGCCTGAAAGCCTCGACGCGATGCGCGATGCGCTGCTCAAGGGCAATTCGGAACGCTACGGCACCGATGCCAATATCGCCCACCGGATCCCGGCGGACGATCATGTGCGGCGCGAAAAGCATCTGGCCGAAATCGAAGCCGCGTGGGGCCCTGCTCCTGGCAAGCAATTGACCGATGGCGGCAATATCCTGATCCAGGGCGTGCAATTCGGCAATGTCTTCGTCGGCGTGCAACCCACCTTCGGGTATGAAGGCGATCCGATGCGCTTGCTGTTCGAAGGCACATTCAGCCCGACGCACGCTTTCAGCGCTTTTTACCGTTGGATCCGCGAAGATTTCGGCGCCCATGCGATCCTGCACTTCGGCACGCACGGCGCGCTTGAATTCATGCCAGGCAAGCAGGCTGGCATGTCCGGCAAGTGCTGGCCCGACCGCCTGATCGGTGATGTGCCCAATTTCTATCTCTACGCTGCCAATAACCCGTCCGAAGGCATGCTGGCCAAGCGCCGCTCGGGCGCCACGCTGGTGAGCTATCTCACCCCGCCACTGGCGCAGGCCGGACTGTACAAGGGTCTGGTCGAACTCAAGGTGAGTGTCGAGCGCTGGCGCACCACGATTGACGATGCCGATCATGCGATGGAGCGGGCGGAACTCGCAGAACTGATTGCCGACCAGTGCGGCCTGCTCGATATTAAATATGCCAACATCGGCGATCTGCCTGCACAGCTTTATGAAATCGAAGCCTCGCTGATCCCGCATGGCCTGCACGTGCTGGGCCGCAACCCTGAAGGTGTCGAGCGGGAAGACATGCTCGACGCGATGATGGATGCCGCCAGCTTTGGCGATACGCCGGGCGACCGCGAAGCCCTGGGCGCCAAGCTCGATTCCTCGGATGAAATGTGGTCACTGATCCATGCGCTTGATGGCGGTTATGTCCAGCCTGCGCCTGGCGGCGATGTGGTGGTGAATTCCGATGTTCTGCCCACGGGTCGCAACATCCACGGGTTTGATCCCTTCTTGATGCCGTCGCTTTATGCCTGCCGGATCGGCAGCGAGCAGGCGCAGCAGCTGATCGCCCGCCACGTCAACGGCGGCGAACCCTTCCCCGAAAACATCGCCATGGTGTTGTGGGGCACGGACAACATGAAGTCAGAAGGCGTCCAGATTGCCCAGGCGATGACGCTGATGGGCGCCCGTCCCCGGCGCGATAGCTATGGCCGTCTGTGCGGCGCCGAACTGATCGCGCTCGAACAACTGGGCCGTCCGCGCATCGATGTGGTGATGACGCTTTCAGGCATCTTTCGCGATTTGCTGCCCATGCAGACCCGGATGCTGGCCGAAGCCGCGCTGCTTGCCAGTCAGGCTGATGAAACGCCTGAAGCCAATTTCGTACGCAAGCACACGCTGGCTCTGATGGAAAAGCATGGCTGTGATCTGGAAACCGCCGCTCTGCGGGTCTTCTCGAATGCCGAAGGTGCCTACGGCGCTAACGTCAATCAGATGATCGAAGGCGGCGTGTGGGCCGATCCCGATGAACTCGCCAACGCGTTCGAGATCAACAAGGGTTTTGCCTACGGCGTCAGTGGCAAGCCGGTGCAACAGCGCGAATTGCTGCAAAGCGCGCTCAGCACCGTCGATTTCACCTACCAGAACCTCGAAAGCGTCGAGCTCGGCATCAATGATGTCGATCAATATGTCGACGGGCTTGGCGGCGTGACCCGCTCTGTCGCGCGGGCCAAGGGCGCCGAAACGCCGGTCTACATCCTTGATGCGACCCGCGGCAGCACCAAGGTACGCACGCTGGGCGAACAGATCGATCTGGAAACCCGCACCCGCACGCTGAACCCCAAGTGGTTCGAAGGGCTGCTGGAGCACGGTTACGAAGGCGTGCGCCAGATCGAAGGCCATGTCACCAGTACGCTGGGCTGGTCGGCCACCACCGGGCAGGTTGCCCCCTGGGTGTACCAGAAGATTTCCGAGACCTTCGTCCTTGACGAAGTCATGCGCCGCCGCCTTTCGGACCTCAATCCGAAAAGCTCCGCGCGCGTAGCCAACCGCCTGCTTGAAGCCTGTGATCGCAATCTGTGGTCGCCGGACGAAGCCACCCTCGCCGCCTTGCGCGAAGCGAGCGACGAACTCGAGGACCGCCTTGAAGGCGTGTTCGCGGGCGAATGATGAAAAGGGATACCACACTATGAACCTGCAGAGCTCCTCATCCGCTTTCAGCCAACCCGACGGCGACGGATCGGTTCAGGTCCAGTTGGACCCGAACGACAAGATCAAGGGCGCCAAGGTGTTCGCGGTCTATGGCAAGGGCGGAATTGGCAAATCGACCACGTCGTCGAACCTCTCGGCCGCCTTTTCCAAGCTTGGTCACCGCGTGCTGCAGATTGGTTGCGATCCCAAGCATGACAGCACCTTCACGCTAACCAAAAAGCTTATGCCGACGGTGATCGATGTGCTCGAAACGGTCGAATTCCACGCCGAGGAACTCCGGCCTGAAGATTACATGTTCGAAGGCTATAATGGCGTGATGTGTGTCGAAGCGGGCGGCCCGCCGGCAGGCACTGGCTGCGGCGGTTATGTCGTCGGCCAAACGGTCAAGCTGCTGAAGCAGCACCACCTTCTCGAAGAAACCGATGTCGTGATCTTCGACGTACTGGGCGATGTGGTATGCGGCGGCTTTGCCGCACCGCTTCAACATGCCGAACGCGCCATCGTGGTCGCGGCCAATGATTTTGACAGCATCTTTGCGATGAACCGTATCGTCGCGGCGATTGCGGCCAAATCGAAGAACTATGACGTGCGCCTCGCCGGGGTGGTTGCCAACCGCAGCAAGGATACCGACGAGATCGACCGCTTCTGCGACAAGGTCGGCATGCCGCGCCTTGCGCACTTCCGCGATGTTGATGCGATCCGCCGTTCGCGCCTGAAAAAGTGCACCTTGTTCGAAATGGGCGACGATCCCGAAGTGATCGCAGCGCAGGACGAATACCTGCGCCTTGCCGCGATGCTTTGGGCTGGTGTTGACCCCAGCCTGGCGCAGCCGATGAAGGACCGCGACATCTTCGATTTCCTGGGGTTTGAATAATGGCGAGCCGCAACTTCTCCGAATATGACGACCGCCGCGAGGCGCTGGCGACCTATTTCGACAGCACTGCGCGTCAGGCGTGGATTGACCTTACCTCGGATGCCAAGGTCAGCGGCATTCGCGCCACAGTGCGCGCTGGCCGTGATGCCATGCGCGCCAATCTGATGGACTGGTTGCCGACAGACCTTCGCCGTACCAAACTGCTGGACGCCGGTTGTGGCACCGGCTCGTTGGCGGTCGCCGCCGCCTGCCGCGGCGCGGAAGTCACCGGGATCGACGTGGCTGCCGGTCTAGTCGAGGTCGCGCGCGAACGGACCCCCTCTTTCATCGGCCATGGACGCATTCACTGGTGCAGTGGCGATATGCTTGATCCGTCACTGGGCACCTTTTCGCACGTTGTGGCGATGGATTCGCTGATCCACTACCAGCCTGAAGACCTCGTTGACGCGCTCAGCCAGCTGGCACAGCGCACAACAAAAAGCATCCTTTTCACCTTCGCCCCACGCACCAAGCTGCTGACTGCGATGCATGAAGTGGGCAAGTTCTTCCCCAAGTCTGACCGCTCGCCCGCGATCGTGCCGACCGCCGAAAGCGACCTGCGCGAACGGCTGAGTGACCTGTCTGGCTGGAGCATCGGCCGCACACAGCGCATCAAGTCGGGCTTCTACACCTCGCAGGCGCTCGAACTGGTGAGGCACGGATGACGACGCCTTCTCGCCTGCCCAAACCGCACTGGACCGCGCTGGTTTTCCAGCTGCTTCCGTTTGCGGACGCAGCGAGCGCGGATCTTCCGCTTTCCCGCCTGCTGCGCCTTGCGCTGTTCCAATTCAGCGTCGGCATGGCAATGGTGCTGCTCAATGGCACCTTGAACCGGGTGATGGTCGTCGAGCTTGGCACGCCGACCTGGCTGGTCGCGCTGCTGATCGCGGTGCCGATGCTTGCCGCGCCGTTTCGTGCGCTGATCGGGCACAAGTCCGATACGCATCGCTCGGTGCTGGGCTGGCGCCGGGTGCCCTATATCTGGTTCGGCACGCTGATGCAGTTCGGTGGACTGGCCATCATGCCCTTCGCTCTGCTTCTGCTTGCGATACCGGACCGTTTCGAGCTTGGCTTGGTCGCTGCAACCTTCGCGTTCCTGCTGACGGGCGTCGGCATCCATGTGACCCAAACCGCCGGACTTGCACTCGCAACCGATCTTGCGCCTGAGGACAAGCGCCCACGCGCTGTCGCACTTCTTTATGTGATGCTGCTGGTCGGCATGATGTTTTCCGCCTTCGTGATCGGCGGCGTGCTGGCCGATTATTCCGCAACCAAGCTGGTTCAGGTGATCCAGGGCTGCGCGCTGCTCACCGTCATCCTCAACGTGATGGCATTGTGGAAGCAGGAGGCGCGCAACACTGCGGCCACCGCGCCTGACCGCGAAACGGCGACCTTCCGCGACATCTGGAAGGCCTTTGTAACCGATGGACGCAACACGCGCCTGCTGATCGCAATCGGCATCGGCGCTGCTGGTTTTGCGATGCAGGATGCGCTGCTTGAACCTTATGGCGGCGAAATTCTCGGCCTGTCGGTCGGTGCAACGACCGGATTGACCGGCGCCTGGGCGCTCGGCTCGCTGATCGGCTTCATGTTTTCCGGGCGGGCGCTCGCGCGTGGCTGGGATCCGCTCAGGCTCGCAGGCGCGGGCCTGGTGGTG
This sequence comes from Erythrobacter sp. 'gip.4 top 5', assembly GCF_056495765.1. Classification (NCBI taxonomy): domain Bacteria; kingdom Pseudomonadati; phylum Pseudomonadota; class Alphaproteobacteria; order Sphingomonadales; family Erythrobacteraceae; genus Erythrobacter; species Erythrobacter sp. 'gip.4 top 5'. Next base: position 2,916,230 of record NZ_CP200270.1, read on the forward strand.
GGCGTGAACGCCTTCCTGCTGGTGCTGTTCGCCGGCCCGTTCGGTTCGGCGCTGATGCTTTATACCGGTGCGCTGACGATCGGGATCGGCCTTGGCCTGTTCTCGGTTGGCACTTTGATGGAGGCGATGAGCCTCGCCCGTAATCAGACAGCCGGTCTTGCGCTGGGCGCCTGGGGCGCGGTGCAAGCGACCTGTGCGGGCCTTGGCATCGCCATTGGCGGTCTGATGCGTGACGGTATTGCGGCGCTGCTGCAAAGTGGTGAGCCTGCCGCCAGCATGGCGATGCGCGCCACAGGTTACGGCGCGGTCTACATCCTCGAAATTGCGTTGTTGCTGATCGGACTTGCCGCAATCGGTCCTTTGGTAGGCCATCAAAGCCGCCGCCGGGACGAAGCCGAAGACCCGATGGGTCAACCGTTCGGCCTCACAGAGTTTCCGACATGATGAATTGTGCCCGCCTGTATCGACCTTTGCCCGGCTCCGCCTCGGCCGGGGTACTCCTTGAGAGGAATATAAAATGAACGCTGCCTATATCGTTGGCACCTTCGATGTTGCCGAACTTGTCTTCCTGTTGTTCTTTGCGTTTTTCATCGCTTTGGTGTTCTACCTGAACCGTGAAAGCCGCCGCGAAGGCTATCCGGTCGAAGATGAAGAGACCGGGAAGGTCCACCCTGTCAGCCTGTTCGACGGCGACAAGAAGGTCTTCAAACTGCCCAACGGCCGCGGTACCTATGTGCCTGAAGACGTCGCCCGCGATGACGTCAACGTCCCCGCAGTTCCCGGCTTCCGCTCTGCCGGTGCACCGCTGGTTCCGACTGGCGACCCGATGATCGACGGGATGGGCCCCGCGGCCTTTGCCAACCGTGCCAAGTATCCCGACCTCACCTTTGACGGTCGTCCGCGGATCGTTCCGATCGCCGACAGCCACGAACTGATTGTGTCGCCCAATGATCCGCAATTGATCGGCTGGCCGGTCATGGCCGCCGACAAGCAGATGGTCGGCAAGGTCAGCGATATCTGGGTCGATCAGGCAGAACACCTGATCCGCTACCTCGAAATCGAGACTGTCACGGGCAAGAAAGTGCTTGCGCCAATGATGGTGGCCACAGTCCACGGCAACGGCCTGTTGGAAGCCATTTTGCCGATCATCGAAGACAAACCCAAATTCGTCGAAATCGACGCAATCACCGCTGCTCAGTTCGAAACCGTACCCGCACTCGAGACGGCTGGAATCATCACACGCTACGAAGAAGACCGCATCCAGGCCTATTTTGGTGGCGGTTACATGTATGCGACACCAGAAAGGTCTGAAGCATGGATCTGAACTATAACCACGACGCGGCAGCGACAGACATGTCGCTGACCGCAGGGATTGACCACGCCGCGCTCGAAAATGACGGGCCCAAGGCATTCGGCGATCGGATGGGCACACCCGCACCACGAGAAACAGTCCTGTGGAAGGGCCGCCCGGAATTGCGATTGCTGGCACGCACCGCGTTTCATACGCGCAAGGCCGGGATCTACATGGCAGGCCTCAGTGTCGTTGCACTGCTGATGGGCAACACCACCGCCGCGCTAGTTGTCGCGGGACTGGGTGTGGTGCTGGTCGCTTTGCTTTACGGTCTCGCCTGGGCCAGCGCGCGAAGCACGCTTTACATCTTGACCGACGAACGGCTGATCATGCGGATCGGCATGGCGATTGAGACCCGCGTCAATGTTCCGCTCAAGCAGGTCAAGGCCGCCAACTTGCGCCTGCGCGACAAGGATCGTGGCGATATCGCTTTCGAGCTGAACGGCGAGCGCCTGCTTAGCACTCTGCTGCTTTGGCCCCATGTTCGCCCCGGTCACTATGCCATGCCGCAACCGATGCTGCGTGCTGTGCCGGAAGCCGCCCAGCTTGCGGAAATGATCGGCGAGGCCCGCGCACGATTTGGTGCGATTGATCGGAATTTGACTGAAATCAAGGAAACTGCACCAGCCAGCGTCCAGCAAGCAGGTCCAGGGTCAACGGTTAGCGGACGTCCCGCTCCGGCGCTGGTTCGGCCCGGACAGGTTCTTGAAGGAGCGCCGGCATGATCGTACGCGAATATGAAAAAGACGAGGTCACCGTCAGCAAGGTGCCCTTGATGCTGATGGGCGGTATTGTGGCGATCTCACTCGCGTTGACCGCCGGGGTCAGCTTCGGCCTCTTTGAACGCCAATCTGTCCCGGCCGAAGCACGCTCAACAGCCGGGATCGAGGCTGCGGCAGAGCGTACATTGCGCTTCTTTGACGAACCCGATGGCACCGTTCGGGTCGAAGACGGCGCCACTTCCGAAGTGATCGCACGTTTTGAAACAGGCGAAGGCGGCTTCATCCGCGCCACCGTGCGCAGTCTGGTCCACCAGCGTCGCATCCGCGACGAAGGACCGGCCGTGCCATTTACGCTCACCCGGTGGGAAAATGACAATCTGACCTTGTCCGATCCGGTGACGGGGCGCAGTGTGGAGGTCAGCTCCTTCGGGCCCGACAATCGCGCAGTCTATGCCGGCCTGCTTCCCGCGACAACCAAGGCACCTTGATGACGTTCTCATTCCTCACAGCAAGCTCGTTCGACACGCCCTGCACGATTACAGTCGAGCAGAGCCCGGAGCATTTCCACGCGCATGTCGAACTGGCCGATGAGGTCGATATCCAGCCGGGTGACAAGGTTCGCGTGCATGGTGCACCGATCCAGATCCCGTTTGGCACGCGCCAGGTGTTCGAGCGCCGCGCAACCGTCACCCGTGCGAGCCCACTCGCCCGCAAGTTGACCAGGTTTGCCGCCTATTTCGACTTGGCCGAACTCTACGAAGTCAGCTTCAATGCTGGGAGGATCAAATGAACGCTTACAAACCCATGACGAGCGAAGAAGCGATGGCCATTGCCACGCAGGACACAATGCTCACGCCGCGTTTCTACACCACCGATTACGACGCGCTTGACGCGATCGATGTCAGCCTTGTGCGCAAGGAATGGGATCAGCTCATTGCCGACATGGTGGGCGATCCCAACAAGATGCACTTCAAGCACTCCGATCGCTTCAAAGGCGTGATCGAGGGCCTGGAGCCAAGCTTGCGCAAGGAATTCACCGATTTCCTCGTCAGTTCGATGACCTCTGAGTTTTCAGGCTGCGTGCTCTATGCCGAAATCGCCAAGCGCACCAAGAACCCCGATGTGAAACAGCTGTTCCGCCTGCTGGCACGTGATGAAAGCCGCCATGCGGGCTTCATCAACGAAAGCCTCAAGGATGCCGGCATCGGCGTTGATCTGGGCTATCTGACGAAGACCAAGAAATACACGTATTTCAAGCCGAAGTTCATCTTCTACGCGGTCTATCTGTCCGAGAAGATCGGCTATGCACGCTACATCACGATCTTCCGCCACCTGGCGCAAAATCCGCAGTACAAGTTCCACCCGATCTTCGATTGGTTCGAGGAATGGTGCAACGACGAGTTCCGCCACGGTGAAGCTTTCGCGATGCTGCTGCGCGCCGATCCCAAGCTGTTGCAGGGCGCGAACAAGCTGTGGGTGCGGTTCTTCCTCTTGTCGGTCTACGCCACCATGTATGTGCGCGATCACAACCGTCCGGTGTTCCACGCCGCACTGGGCGTTGATCCCACCGAATATGATTACAAGGTGTTCGAGATCACCAGCCAGATCGCTCGGCAGGTCTTCCCGGTCGAGCTCGACATCGACACTCCCATGTTCCGCGCGCAGATGGAAAATCTGCGCCTCGCCGCCGAACGCATCGAAGAAGGCAAGGCACGCGGCGGTATCGGCGGCATGATGCGCCGTGCGTCGGGCATGGCTGGAGCCGGCTTCGCCTTTGCCCGGATGTATTTCCAGCGGCCCAAATCCCACGCACTGCCCGCTTCGATCCGGCTGCAGCCAGCATGGTAAGCTGGAGCGGCCATATTGTGCCGTTCATTGTGACGGTGGCGATCTGGTTTATCGCGACCGGGCTGATTGCCTGGGCTGACAACCGTGAGCGCGCGACGTTCACGACCAGCCTGATAATCGGCAGCATTGCGGGAATCGCCGGACTGGTGGTGATCCTGGTCGCTTCACTCTCGACCGAGGTGTGGGCGGTCTATGTGGCCTTTATCGGCGCGCTGATGGTGTGGGGCTGGCATGAGTTGAGCTTCCTGACCGGTGCATCGGCCGGCCCGCGCCGCGGCCCCAGTGATCCGTCGCTCACCGGCGTTGCGCGTTTCCGTCAGGCCGCAGCCACCGTGATGCACCATGAAATCGCGCTGGCGCTGACAGCCTTGCTGCTGATCTCGCTTTCATGGAACGTCCCCAACCAGATTGGGGCGACCGTGTTCGTGCTGATGTTTGCGCTGCGGTTGATCTCCAAGATCAATCTGTTCGTGGGGGTGCCCAATTCGACGTCGGAGATGCTTCCCGATCAGCTTGCCTATCTCAAGACCTATTTCGGCCCCAGCCGCATGACATGGCTGCTGGTGCTGTCTGTCGCGGGGATTGCAAGCGCGACGGCCTGGTTTGCGAGCATGGCGCTCGCCGCGCCTGTCGGCAGCGCCGAAATGGTGGGCGCAAGCCTGCTGACCACGTTGAGCCTGCTCGGCGTGCTCGAACACCTCTTCCTCGCCCTGCCGTTCCGTGATGGAATGCTGTGGGGCTGGGCCTTCCCGCAGCGGAAGGCTGCGGCGCAAACCGATCAAGATTGAGAGCAAGATGATGACCACTGAGGGAACCCCGATGGACTTCGAAGCCTATTTCGCTGGCGAGCTGGATACCGTGCGCGCCGATGGACGCTACAGAGTGTTCACCGACATCAAGCGCCATCGCGGCCGCTTCCCGCACGCCACGCGCTTCGTCGAAGGCGAAACTCAGGCGGTGACCGTGTGGTGTTCCAACGACTATCTCGGTATGGGTCAGCATCCCGATGTGCTGAATGCCATGCATGAATGTCTCGATGAATGCGGCGCCGGCGCTGGCGGCACCCGCAACATTTCGGGCACCAATCATCATCACGTGCTGCTTGAACAGGAACTGGCCGACCTCCACAACAAGGAGAGCGCGCTGCTGTTCACCTCGGGCTACGTTTCGAATTGGGCAGGCCTTGGCACTCTGGCGAGCCGCATTCCCGGCTGTGTGGTGTTTTCCGACGCGTTGAACCATGCCTCGATGATCGAAGGCATCCGCCACAGCCGTGCGCCTTACAAGGTGTGGCGTCACAACGACGCCGAGCACCTCGACCAGCTCTTGTCGATGTATGGTCCCGACGTGCCCAAACTGGTCGCCTTCGAAAGCGTCTATTCGATGGATGGCGACATCGCGCCGATCGCAGCCATCCTTGATGTCTGCGATAAGCATGGCGCCATGAGCTACATCGACGAAGTCCATGCCGTTGGTCTCTATGGCCCGCGCGGCGGCGGCATCGCTGAGCGCGAAGGGCTGATGGATCGGATTACGGTGATCGAAGGAACGCTGGGCAAGGCGTTTGGTGTCATGGGTGGCTATATTGCAGGATCGGCCAATCTCGTCGACTTCGTGCGCTCGTTTGCCAGCGGTTTCATCTTCTCGACCGCCCTGCCGCCTGCGATCGCGGCCGGCGCTGCGGCGAGCATCCGCCACCTCAAAGCTTCAAGCGCCGAGCGCGAGCTTCAGCAAAAGCGCGTGCGCCAGGTGCGCCGTGCGCTCGACATCATGGGCATCCCGCATCTCGATAATCCGAGCCATATCATCCCGGTGATGGTTGGCGACGCGAAGAAGTGCAAGATGATCAGCGACTGGCTGATGGACAACCACGGCATCTATGTGCAGCCGATCAACTACCCGACCGTGCCCGTCGGCACCGAACGGCTGCGCGTCACGCCTTCACCCGTTCACACCGATGGCGACATTGATCGGCTGATCACCGCCCTGTCCGAGATCTGGTCGCGTTGCGAACTTGCCCGGATGGAACAGGCCGCTTAAGCCTTAACGGCTGACAGAATCACCAGTTCTCCCTTGGACGGGAGCGCTTGAGAGCGGGCGCCTTGGGGGAGGTGTCCGCTCTTTCTGTGTCTTCCGACACGTCACCGGCTATTGGGCCAGCGGCGCTGGTATTTGAGCGCGAACGGTCTTCAACTTATTCTTGCCACACTGCCACAGATGCGGAAATGGCACGGAAGCCAAGGGTCTGGGCCTCGACCGTTGAGCCGTTTGATGGCCTGGCAGCGTGGCGCAAGCCGGGGGCAATCACAGGGCTGGCGAAGCCTAGCCGCAGTCTGGCCGCGCCTGCGCCTCACCAAATCACCCGCAAAAAAGGGCGGCGCAGAAAACCTGCGCCGCCCCGTTTTCAACCGTGCCCGTAAGGCCGGAGAATTACTTCGACTGGGCTTCCAGATAGGCAACCAAGTCAGCGCGCTTCTGCGCATCCTTCACACCCGGGTAAGCCATCTTGGTACCGGGCATAAAGCCCTTGGGATCTTCGAGATATTCAAACAGAACATCCGTCGTCCAGACCACATCGCTCGCCAAGTTGGCGTCCGAATAGCTGTAACCCGGGACCGAGCCCGACTCGCGGCCGACGACCTTGTGGAGCGACGGGCCGACGCGGTTCACGCCTTCATCGAACACGTGGCACGTACGGCAAGATGCGAACACCTTTTCGCCCGAGGCGACATCGGTGGTGAAGCTGGCGTATTCAAGCTTGGCGCCATCGGCGGCGGCCGGGGCAGCAGCCGGAGCCGGTGTTTCAACAGCAGCCGTCGTTTCTGCGGTTGTTGCCGCCGGCGCTTCTGCCTGGTTGTTGTCGCCACCGCAGGCCGAAAGAGTCATCAGGCCCGCCATCGCGGCGGCGCCCATCAGGAAATTGGTCTTCATGGTCTTTTGTCCTCTGAACAACGTGTTCCTCCCGCATCCCAGCGGGACATAAGCCAGTTTTGCTGGCATGGAAAGCGGGACTTCGCATCAGGCGAGCTCCCTCTTCCACGCCACACTAGAGCCTTAACGCACCGGTCCGCAATGGGTTTCATGCCCATGCAGGAAAGATTGCCATTGCCGCGCCGGACGCTATGGACGTTTTATGTTCAAGACCCTGCCCTGGCACACCAAGATCGTCCTCGTCCTACTGGCGATTCTCCCGCTGTATTTCCTGATCGCTGCGTTCGGCACGAAGATCGGGATCTGGGGATGGCAATTCGGGCTCGGCGTAATGACCTTCAGTGGCGGGGTGATTCTGCTCGGCATCGTCGCGCTGACAGCGGTGATTTCGCTCATCATGGGTCTGATGGCCAAACCCCGCCGTAACAGCGTGCTGGCGACGGCCATTATCGGCCTGCTGTTTCCGGGCGCGGTGTTCGTGATGTTCACCGCCACACGCGGCACCGCGGCCGACAATCCAATCCACGATGTTGCGACCAGCACCAGCAACCCGCCTGCGTTTTCGGCCGAGACCATGGCCGCACGCGAAGCGGCAGGCGCCAATCCGCTGAGTGATTACCAAACGCCGCTGAGCAATCTGGAATTGTACAAGGACGCAGCGCCCGAACTCGCGATCAAATCGCACGCACAGATCATTACGGATCGCTACGCCACACTCCAGCCCTTGCCTTTGGCCGGTGCGAGTCAGGCCGATGCCGTTGCCGCCGTCGCAGCCGGAATGGGTACCATGGGTTTCTCCGACATTCGGACGGACATCGCCGCTGGAAGGGTTGAAGGCGTGGCAGAAAGCCGCTGGTTCGGGTTTGAAGATGACGTCGTTGCTCAGGTAAGTGAAAACGAGATCAACTTCCGCTCGGTCAGCCGAGTCGGACGCAGCGATCTGGGTGCCAATGCCAAGCGAATCGCAGAACTGCGCGAGTTGGTGGCGTCGCAGATCGGCCAGCGGTAACCGATCGTTCGGGCGTCACTCCCGGAATGTGGATATTGCCAGCGCGTTGCGCTGGAACACAGTCAGAACGCATAAGCCTGCATAGGCATAGGCGATCACGCCAAACCCTGCGGGCCACAGGCACATGACGATGAACACCGCGATGGTCTCGGTCCCTTCGGCAAGGCCAGTGGAATAGAAGAAGCTCTTGCGCCCGTGCGCCTGCGTTTCTGCCCCGCGCTTGCCTGCAATTACGGCGAAGGCGAGGAAGCTCACCCCCGTCAGCACGAAACTCGCCACCAGTAACAGCGCCGGCAGCGTATTGGCCGTGCTCAAAATGCCGAAACCGAGCGGGATGCTTACATAAAACGCGAAATCTGCGACGATATCGAAGTAGCCGCCAAGATCGGACGGGCCACGCGCCCGCGCCACCGCGCCGTCCAGCCCGTCGCACATGCGGTTGGCAATGATGAAGGCAAGGCCCCAGCCGACATGACCGAGCGCAATGGCGCCCGCGCCAGCGAGGCCTATCGCGAGGCCGGTGAAGGTCAATGCATTGGCCGTTACCCCCCAACTCGCCAGCGCGGCGCCCAGCCGGTTGAGGGGTGGATCGATCAGCGGACGAAGGCGCGCATCGAGCATCGCCTCAGACGCCCCAGCTCACCAGCCCGATCCACGCCCCCGTCATCGCGCTGGCCAGATTGCCGGAAACCCAGCTTTTCATCCCCAGCGCCGCCGCCTCGGCGCGGCGTTCGGGGCAGAGCGTGCCGATGGTCGACACCAGCAGGCCGACGCTGGCAAGGTTCGCCACGCCGCACAGAGCATAGGTGACAATCAAAAGGCTGCGCGGGCCGAGCGTGCCTTCGGGCAGCGCGGCAAGTTCAAGGAAGGCGACATATTCGTTGAGCACCGCCTTGGTCCCCATCAACGCGCCCGCCGCCTGCGCTTCTGCCCACGGCACGCCCAGCACCCACATGAAGGGTGACAGCACCCAGCCCAGCAGGCGTTTTAACGTCAGCGGATCGCCGTCGATCAGGGGTAGCAACGCCAGCGCCATGTCCACCAGCGTAACCAGCGCGAAGACAGTTATGATGACGGCAATCACCGCGAGGAACAGTTGCATCCCGTCCATCGTGCCTTTGACGATAGCGTCGATGCTCGATTCGTAATGCAGACCCGGTTCCTCTTGCGAGTCCACTTCGGTTTGCACGTCGTCCCGCGTGCCGGGCACCATCAGCCGCGCAATCAACAACGCGGCGGGTAGCGAAATCAGCGAGGCGGAAATCATGTGGCCCACCGCGTCCGGCACGGTGTCGCGCAAGGTGGTGGCATAAAGGATCAGGATCGCGCCGCTGATGGTCGCCATCGTTAGCGTCATGATCTGGAACAGCTCAGCGCGGCTTATGCGGCCGAAATACGCACGGGTGACAAGCGGTGCCTCAACCACGCCGAGGAAGATGCTCGCCCCACCCGACAGGCCGACCACACCAGAGACGCCGAGACTGCGGCGCAGCAGGAAGCCGAGGCCGTTCACGATCCATCGCAGCACGCCCCAGTGCCAGAGCAGCGCTGCCAGCGCCGAGAACACAATTACCAGCGGCAGGATCTGAAACGCGATCACCAACGGCGGCTGCGCGCCGTCTCGCAGCGCGAAAGGCAGGTCTGCCCCGCCGAGATAACCGAACATGTAGGCCGATCCCTTGAGCGTCGCCACCTCGACCGCGCTGACCGCAGAATTGGCCCAGCCGATCGCGGTCCACACCCACGGCACGCGCAGGATCAGCACCGCCAGCAGGCCTTGCAACGCCAGCGCCCCTGCGATCCAACGCCAGCCGGGATGCTGGCGGCGATCCTCGCTAATGGCCCATGCGATCCCGATCAGCGCCGCAAGGCCGATGATCCCGCGCAGCTGGTCAAATAGTTCCAATTGCCTAGCCTCGCATCCAGGCGTGGTAACGTTCGACCCATTTCAGCAATGCTTCGGGCTTGTGCGCCTTCTTCCAGCTCCCGGCTGCAAACTTGTTAGCTTCGGCCATGGTAGGGTAGGCATGGATCGTACCGAGGATCTTGTTGAGGCCGATCCCGTGCTTCATCGCCAGCACATATTCAGCCAGTAACTCGCCCGCGTGCGCGCCGACGATGGTGACGCCCAGCACGGTGTCCTTGCCCGGCGGGGTCAGCACCTTCACGAAGCCCCGCGTCTCGCTTTCGGCAATCGCGCGGTCGAGATCGTCGAGATCGTAACGAGTGACCTCCACCGCGATGCCCTGATCCGCCGCCTCGCGTTCGTTAAGGCCAACGCGGGCAAATTCGGGATCGAGGAAGGTGACCGCCGGGATCACGCGGTAGTCGGCCTTGAACTTGCGAAAGGTGCCGAACAGCGCGTTGACGCTGGCGTACCACGCCTGGTGGCTGGCGACGTGGGTGAATTGGTAGGGGCCAGCAACGTCGCCTGCCGCAAAGATATTGGGAAATTTGGTCGCTAGGAACGCGTCGGTGGTGACAGTCTTGACGGTGTCCACGCCGATATTCTCCAGGCCGAAGCCGGTCAGCCGCGCCTTGCGCCCCACGGCGACCAACAGCACATCGAACGGCACGCGCACTTCCTGCCCCCCGGTTTCCGCGAGCAGCACCTTGTCTTCGATCCGTACCGCCTTGTGCCCGGTCAGCACCCGCACGCCATCGGCCTCCAGCGCAGCCTGCGCCTGCGCCGACACGTCAGCGTCCTCGCGTCCGAGCAGCGCGTCCGCCATTTCGACCTGCGTCACCTGCGATCCCAGCCGCGCGAGCGCCTGCGACAATTCGCACCCGATCGGCCCGCCGCCCAGCACCGCGATCCGCGCAGGCGCCGCGCCCATCGCGGCGAAAGCGTCCCACATCGTCTCGCTGGTGAGATAGCCGCTGCCTTCGATGCCGGAGATCGGCGGGACCACCGGCTCGGCGCCACTGGCGATCACGATGCTGCGGGTGGTAAGCCGCTGCGTACCGCCGTCATTACGGGCGACCTCAACCGTCCAAGGGTCGATGATCGTGGCATAGCCTTTGACCACATCGACGCCGAGATCGGTGTAGCGTTCCACCGAATCATGCGGTTCGATCGTCTTGACCGCGCCCAGCACGCGGGCGATCACGGCGCGGAAATCCACGTCCGGCTCGACCGGTCGCATGCCATAGGTGCCTGCGCCGCGCATCGCCGCTGCCACCTTGGCGCTCTTGATAAGGGCTTTGGAGGGCACGCAGCCGGTGTTGAGGCAATCTCCGCCCATATCTTTGGCCTCGACCAGCGTGACGCTCGCCTTCACCTGCGCGGCGATATAGGCCGAAACCAGCCCTGCCGAGCCTGCACCGATCACCACCAGATTGCGATCAAACTTGGCCGGGCGCTTGAACCCGGCATAAACCTTGCGGCGCTGCACCACGCCGATCACCAGCTTGGCCAGCCACGGGGCGATACCCAGCAGCACGAAGCTGCCCAGCACACCCGGCGAGGCGATGCCTGAAAGGCTATCAATCCGGGCCAGCTGCGTCCCTGCATTCACATAGACCGCCGTGCCCAACAGCATCCCCAGCTGGCTTACCCAGGCATAGGTCCATGTGCGGATGCGGGTCAGGCCCATCACCAGATTGACCCCAAAGAATGGGAAGGCCGGGATCATCCGCAAGCTGAACAGATAAAACGCCCCGTCCCGATCAACCCCGGCATTGATTGCCTTCAACCGCTCGCCAAAGCGAGATTCGATGCTGTCGCGCAGCACATAGCGCGATGACAGGAACGCCAGTGTCGCCCCAAGTGTCGATGCGAAGGAGACAAGGATCGTGCCCGTGACCAGCCCGAAAAGCGCACCTGCCGCCAGCGTCATCAGCGCCGCGCCCGGAAGCGAAGCCGCCGTCACCGCGACATAGGCAGCGAAAAATCCGGCAAGCACCGCCACGGGGTTTTCGGCGTAGAACGCCTCCCACTGCGCGACACCCTGTTTGATGCCCTCCAGCGTCAGATACTGACCAAGGTCGAAGATGAAATAGGCTGCGATCACGGCGGCCAATGCGGCAAGGATGATGATTCTCTTCACAAGTGCTCCTTGCCCCGCCTTTTGCCCGCTGGCCACACAGGGTTACGTGTTTTTGGCCGCGTTTTTGGTCTCTTTCCTGGCAAGGTGGGCATATTTCGCAATCCAGCGCCGGTCGATGGCGTGCTTGAGCGCGAGCACCCAGCGCCCCTCCGCCGCCAATCGCCCGTAACTGGCAATCGCCGCGCCGTCGCCGGTGTTCATCAGATAAAGGTTGTTCCAGCGCGGGCGATAGGTTGCGGGCGGCGGCTTGCCCGCGGCGGCGGCGCGCAGGTTGGCGGCAAGCACCGGCCCGGCGAACACCGCGTGAACACCCGAATGGGCCAGCGCCCGATCCATGCGCGCAGCCACGTCGCCGGCTGCAAAGATGTGGGGATGCGAGACTGAGCGCTGGTGAGCGTCGACCGCGATATAGCCTGCTGCATCGGTCGCCAGCCCGGTTTTCTGCACCCAGCCGGGTGCCGCGCTCCCAGTGGCGGCGATGATACCATCGACAGGTTCGAGCGATTGCCCGCCTGCCATCAGCGCGCCGTTCTTGATGCAGGCATGGTCAGGGATCACCACGATACCTTGCCGCGCCAGCGCCTTGGAGACGCGGTGTTGCACGGCAGGGGCAAAGCTGGGGAGCAGACCGCCCGTCCCCGCCACCAGCGTCACCTCGGGCCGAACCGCCGCACCCGCGCGGTTGCGCAGCGCAAACGCCAGTTCCACACCCCCCGCCCCGCCACCTGCAACCACGATCCGCCGCAGCGCAGGCAGCGCAGCCAGACCATCGACAAACGTGCCGATCGGCCGCACTTCCAGCACGCGCGGATCATCGCCGATTTGCGCCGCGCCCTGCCCCACTCCGCCGGTATCGAAGGACGCGATGTCGAAAAAGATGGCACCACCCGATGCGGTGCGCACCACCCGCGCTTCAGGATCAAGACCCGTGCAGCGATCCAGTACAAGCGACACACCCGCGCGCGTCGCCAGTGCGGCCAGATCAACGAGCCCGTCGTCCACGCCATGCTGGCCCGCGATCCAGCCGGGCACCATCCCTGAGTAACGCAAGGTCGGCGCGGGCGTCAGCAAAACAGCTTCGATGCCAGCAGGAAGCCCTGCTCTGATCCAGTCAGCCAGCACCTCCACATGGGCATGGCCGCCCCCCACCAGCAGCAGGCGAAGCGTATCCCCGTTCGTCGCGTCCTGATCTGCCATATGCCGCATCTCATCGCGCACGGTTCAGCTATCCGCAAGCTTTGAACGCTAACGGGTCCGCAACACTACATTGCCTCGCATTAGCTTGCCTTTGCTTCATATCTACAGGAAGTTGCAGTATTATCCGGCATCGGAACCGCAACTGTCCTGAATGATTGATCGCTTGCGGCGCGAAAATGTTGCAATAGATGCACGAACGATCGGGCTGGCAATAGCCGGCCGGGCAAGGGATTGCCTGAACACAGGTTTCGCAACGGAAAGGCTGCCATGGCAGGTGAAGGCCAAAATTACGGGTCACAGATATCGCTGGTAAAGTTTTTCAGGATTTTCTTCGATATCCTAAAGCCTGAAGCGAATTTCTACTGGCTGGCCGTCGTGTACGGGGTGGGTATCAGCTTACTGAGCCTGGCGACCCCGATCTCGGTGCAGATGCTCATCAACACCATCGCCAACACCGCGCTGACCGCGCCATTGGTGATGCTTTCGCTCACGCTATTCGGCCTGCTGCTGATTTCAAGCCTGCTCTATGCTCTGCGCGTCCACTTAATGGAGATTTTTGCGCGCCGCTTCTATGCCCGCATGGTGGCCGAAATTTCTTTGATTTCGGTCTATGCGCAAAATCCGTTTTTTAGCGACAATCAGAAAGGCTCGTTGTTCAATCGCTATTTCGACGTGGTTTACGTGCAGACCGCCATCCCTATCTTGTTCATCGGCGGTTTCACCACGCTGCTGCAAATTGCGGTCGGGTTTGTGCTGGTGTCGCTCTATCACCCCTATTTCCTCGGCTTCACGCTGGTGATGATTGCGGCAATTTGGATTATATGGCTCGTCTGGGGGAGCCGCGCGCTGCGCACCGGCGTTGATGTCAGCCATGCCAAACACGCCACAGCGGCGTGGCTGGAAACGATTGGCGGATCAAACGGCTTCTTCAAGTCGCAGCGCCGGATCGACTATGCGCTCGAAAAGACGGATGATTTCACCGGCACCTACATCCGCCAACGCAAACGCCACTTCCGCCATCTGTTTTCGCAGACGATCGCCTTCCTGGTGATGTATGCCGCCGCCAGCGCCGTGTTGCTGGGTCTTGGCGGTTGGCTGGTGATCCAGAACCAGCTCACCCTTGGCCAGTTGGTCGCAGCCGAACTGGTGCTATCAGCGGCGTTTCTGGGCGTGGCGCAGCTTGGCAGCTATCTGGGATATTTTTACGATCTCTTCGCGGCGGTTGAAGAAATCTCCCAATTTTACGACGTCGAGCAGGAACAGCCCAAAGATGTCGACCCGATCGAAGGCCCGGACCACACGATCGTGTTCAAGGGCGTGCGCGGCAAGGCGCGGCATGAAGAAGCGCAGTTCGATCTGGAGATCCCGTCGGGCGCCATCATTATGGCCGCAGCAAGCCAGCACGGCGTGCAGCGATTGTTTACCGATCTGCTCAAGATGCACACCCTGCCGCAGTCGGGTTTTGCGACGCTTGGTGACATCGACATAAAAGCAATCGAACCGCACCATCTGCGCAGCAACATCCAGGTGCTCGACCGGCCCAGCATCGTCGAAATGACCATTCGTGAGTATCTCGCCCTATCATGCCCTGACACCGCGCCGCAGCGGATGATGGGTGCGCTGGAAACCGCCGGGCTGTCGGAATTGATTTCGACGTTGGAGAAGGGCCTCGATACGCCGCTGGCCTCGACCGGCTACCCGCTTTCGTCTGTGGAATTGCAACAGTTGAAACTCGCTAACGCGCTGCTTGAACGGCCCCGTATCCTTGTGCTCAGTCGATTGTTCGACTTAATTGATCCTGAACCGATTGAGCGTGCCGTCACCGAATTGCGCGCCCAAGCCTTTTCCACTGTGATCTACTTTTCGAACCGCCGTATCGATGTAGGCTTTGACCGCTTTCTCTATCTCGAAGCGCGTCAACAGCGTTATTTCGACACCTTTGAAGAGTTCTCGACCGCGGTAAATCGTCCCGGCCCCTACATCGTTAAATCACCGAGTAAGGGAGGCGCGTAATCATGGCGACCATCAAGGAGGACATGGCGCATTTCACCACGCTGGCGGCGATCAAGACACCACAGGTCATGCGCGCGGTCTTCTTCATGCTGCTGACGTCAATTATCGTCACGCTTGCTTTCCTGATTTACGTGCCATGGGTGCAGACCACCTCGGGCCGAGGGGTAGTGACAACGCTAAGCCCGAACGAACGCAAACAGGACATTAACGCGCTGGTCCCCGGCCGGATCGAGGAATGGTATGTGCGCGATGGCAGTTCGGTGAAGAAAAACGATCCGATCGTGCGGATCGCCGATATCGACCCGCAGTTGCTCGATCGCCTGCAGGCAGAACGTGGACAGATGGTGCTGCAATTGCAGGCCGCGCAATCGGCGTTAGCCACTGCACAGATTGATGAACGCCGCAGCCAAGAACTGTTCGAAGCCGGGCTTGCCGCACGCCGCGATTACGAATTGGCGCAGATCAAGGTCGCCGACATGCAGGGCCGCGTGGCCACCGCGCAGGCCGATCTCAATCGCGCTGACACCAACATTGCGCGCCAATCCGAACAGATTGTGCGCGCACCGCGTGACGGCTTTATCCAAAGCCTCAACGCAGGTGACGCTGCGACCTTCATCAACGCCGGCGATGTGCTTGCGACCTTCGTGCCTGAAGGCGCCGAGCGCGTGATCGAAATCTTCATCGACGGGCGGGATGTCGCGCTGGTGCGCCCTGGCGACAAGACCCGCATTCAGTTCGAAGGCTGGCCTGCCGTGCAGTTTTCCGGCTGGCCGTCAGTCGCGGTCGGCACCTTTGGTGGCAAGGTCATCGCAGTTGACCAGTCGGCGCAGGTCAATGGACGTTTCCGCGTTCTGATTGCCGAGGACAAGACTGAACTCAACCGCTGGCCCGAAGAACGCTACGTGCGCTTCGGCGCGGCGGTGCAGGCCTGGGTGCTGCTGGAAACCGTTCCGGTGGGTTACGAAATCTGGCGTCAGCTGAACAGCTTCCCGCCTGAACTGCCCGCATCGGCCACCACTGGAACGACGACCGCACAATGACGCGAATGCCGGCCCTTGATCGGCTGAGCCTCTTGCTCGGCCCCAGCGCCATCGCCGCCGCCGCGCTGCTGGCGCTCGCCCCAGTGGCGGCGGGCGCACAAGATGTCGCACCTGTCGGCGATCCGCTTGACGTGGCGCTGACCACCGGACCGCTGCTGCCATCCGAAGTGCTGCGATCCTCGGCCCTGACCTTTCCTGCGATCCTTGAAGCTTTCGAGCGCGAGGCCGCTGCGCGTTCGGATCAGCTCAGTGCCGATGGGGCTTTCGATCTGATGCTGAAGGGCGAGTATTACGACCGGCTGACGGGCTTTTATTCAGGCGGGTTCGGCAAGGTCGAAGCACGTCAGCCTTTGCGGCCTTACGGCGCGGAGGTATTCGGTTCCTACCGCGTGTCCGACGGCACTTTCCCGACATATGAAAACTATAATTACACCAATGCTCTGGGCGAAGCGAAAGTGGGCGCGATGTTCTCGCTCTTGCGCAATCGCGACATTGACGCCCGCCGTTTCGCAATCGAGGACACGCGCCTCGCCGCCAGTCAGGCGCGGCTCGATGTGCTGCTGGCGCAATTGAACGTTCAGCACGAAGCCCTGCGCGCCTATTGGCGCTGGGTTGGTGCGGGCGAGGAAATCCGCGTTTTCGAGGAACTGCTCGAAATCGCCGAAGCCCGTCAGATCGGCCTCACCCGCGAGGTGAACGAAGGCGCCCGCGCACGGATCGCGCTGACCGAGAACGAACAGAACCTGCTGCGCCGTCGTTCGCTGTTGGAGGAAGCCCGGCGCAATTTCCAGACGGCGGCCAACTCGCTGGGCTTTTATCTGCGCGGGACGGATGGGCAATTGGTGATCCCCACCCGCGAGATGCTGCCCGATCTGTCACGCATGGCGGCGATTGCGCCGGTTCAGCAGCTGGTCGCCACCCCGATGAGCGAGGTGATCCAGTCCCGACCCGAACTGCAAACGTTCAAGGTTGCGCTTGAACGAGCCAACAACAAGGTCGCGCTGCGCCGTAATGATCTCGAACCCTCGCTTAACGCCAGCGTCGAATTGTCGCGGGATTTTGGCCAGATTGGCCCCGGCGGCGAAGGGTTCGATTCGACCGACACCGTGGTGGGACTGACTTTCGCGGTGCCCTTGCAACGACGCACTGCGCGCGGCGCCGTACAGCGGGCCGAGGCCGAATTGCGCGAAACGGAGCTACGGCAACGCCGCATCGCCGACCAGATTTCGACCGAGGTGAGCAATATCCTCGCCAACCTCACTGCTGCGCTGAGGCTGGCCGATCTGGCCGATGCCGAAGTGAAGCAGGCCAACCAGATGGTACAGGCCGAACGCACCCGCTTCCGGCTGGGCGCGGGCGAGTTCTTCCTCGTCAACGCGCGGGAGGAAACCGCCGCCAACGCCCAGGTCAGCGCCATCCGCGCCGAACTTGCCGGGCGGCTGGCAGAAGCGAGCTACAACGCGGCGACGATGAACCTTGGCGCGCTGGGGCTGGAATAGCCTAAATCTTGCCCCTGAGCGCCTGATAGGCTGCCGCCGAGACGGTATTGGCGAGGTTCAAGGACCGGATCACGTCCGAGCGCATCGGTAGCTTGAACAGGCGTTCAGGATGCGCATCAATGATGGGGCGGGGGATGCCCTTGGTTTCCTGACCGAACACCAGCATCGAATCATCAGGGTAATCCGGCTCGTAAAAGCTGCGCGCGCCGAATTCCTCGAACAGAAACAATTGGTCCTGGCGCGGGGCGCGTTTGCCGACGAACGCCTCCCAGCTGGCATATTCCGTCAGCTTCACGTGGGGCCAGTAATCGAGTCCGGCACGTTTCACGCGCGCATCCGAAATATCGAAGCCAAGCGGGTGGATCAGGATCAGCTCCAACCCCAGCGCCACGCAGGTGCGCCCGATGGCGCCCGTGTTGCCGGGGATTTCGGGCTGAATCAGGATGATGGAGAGGCCCATCAGGCCACCCCCATTACCCCATCTTTGCCTTCAGCAACTGGTTGACCACGGCCGGATTGGCCTTGCCCTGCATCGCTTTCATCGTCTGACCCACAAAGAAGCCGAACAGCGCGTCCTTGCCGCCGCGATATTGTTCGACCTTGTCAGCGTTGGCGGCGATGATGGTGTCCACAGCCGCTTCGATCGCACCGGTGTCGCTGACCTGCTTGAGCCCTTCGGCTTCGGCGATTTCCGCAGGATCGCGGCCGGTCTTGAGGACGATCTCGAAGATTTCCTTCGACTGCCCGCCGCTGATCTCGCCCTTGTCGGCCATCGCGAGGATGCTCGCCTGCGCAGCCGCCGTGGCGTTGGCAGGGTCGGCATCTTCGCCCAGCGCCTTCATCACACCTGGCGCCACCGACAGCGACCAGTTGGCGACTTGCGTCGCAACCTGTGCTTCGTCCTTGCCGATGGCCTTGGCGGTTTCGGCCAGCAGCGTCTCGAACCGTGCAAAGGTCTCGACCTCGGCGGTCAATTCGCGGGCATTGTAGGGGGTGAGGCCCAGTTCCTCGACATAGCGCTTGCGCTTGGCATCCGGCAGTTCGGGCAAGCTGGCGCGGCATTCCGCAAGAAAATCGTCTTCCAGCACCAGCGGGAGCAGATCGGGATCGGGGAAGTAACGGTAATCATGCGCGTCTTCCTTGCTGCGCATCGTCCGCGTGGTGCCAGTGCCGGGATCGAACAGACGCGTTTCCTGCACAATTTTCCCGCCGCTTTCGAGCACATCGACCTGGCGCATCGCCTCATGCTCGATCGCCTGCATCACGAAGCGCACCGAATTGACGTTTTTGGTCTCGGTACGCGTGCCCAGATCGTCGCCAACCTTGCGCACGCTGACATTCACGTCGGCGCGCATTGAGCCTTCTTCCATATTGCCATCGCACGAGCCGACATAGCGAAGGATGGCCCGCAGCTTGCGCAGGTAAGCCCCCGCTTCAGCGGGCGAAGCCATATCGGGGTGGCTGACGATTTCCATCAGCGCAACGCCCGAGCGGTTGAGGTCGACATAGGACATGGTCGGGTGCTGATCGTGCATCAGCTTGCCGGCGTCCTGTTCGACGTGGATACGCTCGATCCCGATGACCTTGTCGGCGTCGATCCCGGCCTTTTCATCCGCCTCGATCAGCAGCTGTCCTTCGCCCACGATCGGGTGATACAGCTGGCTGATCTGGTAGCCCTGCGGCAGATCGGCATAGAAGTAATTCTTGCGGTCAAACCGGCTCCACGCGTTGATCTCAGCCTCGATCGCCATGCCGGTGCGCACCGCCTGACGGATGCATTCAGCGTTGGGCACAGGCAGCATCCCCGGCATCGCGGCATCCACCAGAGAGACCTGCGAGTTCGGCTCCGCACCAAAAGCCGTAGCCGAGCCCGAAAACAGCTTGGACGCGCTCGTGACCTGCGCATGGACTTCAAGGCCGATCACGACCTCCCACTCACCCGTTGCACCCTGAATACGGTAGTTGCTCATGTCCTGTCCTCATCATCGATCATCTTCCCGTCCGGCCCAAACCGCGCCTCGCCGTGATCGACGTTCTTCCTGACCCAATTAGCGACCATGAAGGTCAGCGGCACCGCGAGAGCAACGCCGATGCCGGCAAGCCACAGCGCGGGATCGGCGTTCACCACCACTTCTCCGGCACAGCTGTGAACCCAGCGCGGCTCTGGATCGCCAACCCCGCGTTTAGCACGCCCTGCTCGTCAAACGGGCGGCCCACCAGTTGCAGGCCCAGCGGCAAACCATCCGCATTGATCGTGGCGGGCACGCTCATTGCGGGCAGGCCAGCGAGCGATGCGGGTACCGCGAAGACGTCGTTGAGATACATTGTCAGCGGGTCTTCGTTCATCGAACCCAGCGGGAACGAGGCGGTCGGCGTGGTGGGCGCGAGGATCACGTCGCATTCCTGGAAAGCGCGTTCGAAATCACGGGCGACCAATGCGCGAACCTTCTGCGCCTGCGTGTAATAGGCGTCGTAGAAGCCGGCTGACAGCACATAGGTGCCGATCAGGATGCGGCGCTTGACCTCGTCCCCGAAGCCCGCGGCGCGGGTGGTGGCGTACATGTCCTGCAGGCCTGAACCATCGGGCAGATCGCGCAACCCGTAACGCACCCCGTCATAGCGGGCGAGGTTGGACGAGGCTTCGGCGGGTGCGACAATGTAATAGGCGGGCAGCGCATATTTGGTGTGCGGCAGCGAGACGTCGACGATCTCGGCGCCCGCATCCTTCAGCCATGCCTTGCCCTGCTCCCACGAATCGAGGATCGCCTGATCGGTGCCCTCCATCCGGTATTCGCGCGGGATGCCGACGCGCTTGCCGCGAAGGTCGGCGTTGAGGGCCGCTTCCCAGTCCGGCACATCCATCTGGAGGCTGGTCGAATCCTTGGGATCGAACCCGGCCATCGCGCCGAGCATGATCGCGCAATCCTCAACCGAGCGCGCCATCGGCCCGGCCTGATCGAGCGACGATGCGAAGGCAACGATGCCCCAACGCGAGCAGCGGCCATAGGTTGGCTTGATCCCGCAGATGCCGGTGAAGGCGGCGGGTTGCCGGATTGATCCGCCGGTGTCGGTGCCAGTGGCAGCGGGCGCAATGCGCGCCGCCACCGCCGAGGACGACCCGCCCGACGATCCGCCGGGCGACATCGCGGCGTTGCTGCCCGCCTTCTTCCACGGCGAGGTGACATTGCCGAAATAGGACGTCTCGTTCGAAGATCCCATCGCGAACTGGTCAAGGTTCAGCTTGCCCAGCATCCCCGCGCCCGCATCCCACAATTTCTGCGAGACGGTCGATTCGTAACGGGGGGTGAAGCCTTCGAGGATGTGGCTGGCGGCGGTGGTCTGCACGCCGTTGGTGGCGAACAGATCCTTCATCCCGATCGGCACGCCCGCCATTGCGCCCAAGGTTTCACCAGCCGCACGCGCCGCGTCCACCGCATCGGCAGCAGCGAGCGCATGGTCAGGGGTGGTGACGATGAAAGCATTGAGCGCGGCGGCCCCCGCCACGGCAGCGTTGAAACTTTCGGCCACTTCGCGCGCGGTGAAGTCCCCGGCGCGCACGCCGTCGCGGATGTCTTTCACGCCGAGATTGGTCAGGTCAGTCATGTTATTCGATCACTTTCGGAACACCGAAGAAGCCGTGCTCGGCGGCGGGGGCATTGGCGAGAACATCGCCCTGCCGCCCTCCACCTGTCAGCGGATCGGCGTCGATCAGGTCATCGCGCAGGCGCAGCGTGTTGGGGATCACGGCCGCCATTGGCGCGACCCCGGTCACGTCCACTTCACCCAGCTGCTCGACCCACTGGAGAATGCCATTCAGTTCCGGCACCATCTGTTCAAGCGCGGCGTCATCCATCTGGATGCGCGCCAGGCTGGCGATCTTGGCAACGGTTGCCTTGTCAACGGACATAGCGCGTTCGCCCCTTACTGGCCCGGTTGCACTTGGGGTTGCGGCTGAGGTTGGGGCTGCGGCGCGGCACCCGGCGTACCGCCCGGCGCCCCACCCATCTGCGACTGCATGGTCTGCTGCAAGATCTGCAAATTGCGGTCAAACGTTGCGCGGCTCATGATATCCGTGACTTCGATCTCGAACTCCAGATCGGCGTTCGCCGGAAGCGGACTGCCCGGAGGCGGGGTCGCGCCATAGGCAAGATCGGCGGGAATGAAGAAGATGTACTTGCCGCCCTTCTGCACCTGCTGAAGGCCCTGGAAAAAGCCCGGCACGGTCGCGCCTTCCTCAAGTGGGAACGGGGTACCTTCGGGGAAGAGGCCCTGCACCGGCAAAGGAATGTCCTGCGATTCGTCAAATACCGTGCCATCGGCGGCGAGCTTGCCCTTGTACTTGACCCACACGACCTCGCCGATCTGCGGATTAGGGCCACTGCCGGCCACTTGCGTCTCTACGTTAAGACCGCGCGGAATGGCGGCCCAGGCCAGCCCTGCGCCCACCAGCACGGCCAGGATCACGCCGATCCACAGCTTGGTAAGCGACCCCTTGGCGACGGGCTTGATCGGAACGCGGGTAATCTCGGTCATGAATACGGTCCTGATAGGCGGCGCTGTTGTGCCGGCTGGCTACGGCAAAAGGGCGCGGGAATAAGCCGCGCCCTGATGACTGATCACAAAGGGGGATTCAAGCGGCTTGCGCAAGCGCAGTGCCGCTTGTCGCCGGGATTACTTGGCCCCGTCACGCTCCAGGCGCTTGCGGTCCATCTTGCGAGCGCGGCGCACAGCAGCAGCCTTTTCACGGGCGCGCTTTTCGCTGGGCTTTTCGAAATGGCGGCGCAGCTTCATCTCGCGATAAACGCCTTCGCGCTGCAGCTTCTTCTTGAGCGCGCGCAGGGCCTGATCGACATTGTTATCGCGAACCATGATTTGCATAAACGAAGACTACCTCATGTATCAAAAACGCCAGAGCCCGCCCGAATCACGCGGGGATACGCGATGAATTTCCAATGGAACGGAGGCGATTCCCATCGGGATCCGCCCTTCAAACCGTGTTGCATTAGGCCAACAGGCGCAAAATGGCAAGCCGTGTCCGTGCAAAGCTTCGCACATTGCCAGCGCGCCTGCGCTAGGCAGAGCGCCCCGCCCTCGCTATGGCCGGGCCATGGCCAATGAAATGTCCCCTCTCATGGCAAGCCTCAACGTCGCCCTTGGTGGCGCGGTGGGCTCTGTGCTGCGCTATCACGCCGGCCGCTACATCACGCACCTCGCCGGGCCCGAAAACGCCTTTCCTTGGGGGACGCTGGGCGTCAACATCTTTGGCAGTCTGCTGATGGGCGCGCTGGTCGGCTGGCTGGCCCGTGGCACTGCGGCGGAACAGAGCGCCGAAAGCATCCGCTTACTGATCGGGGTCGGTCTGCTGGGCGGCTTCACTACCTTCAGCGCCTTCAGCGCCGAACTGGTCACCATGCTGCACCGCGGACAGGCGATGCTGGCCATTGGCTATGCCGCCGCGTCACTGGCGGCTGGCATGGCAGCGATCATCCTCGGCCTCGTTGCCGCGCAGAGTGCACCATGACCGATACCCATACTGATACGCCGGCTGAAAACGTCCGCCAGTTCACTGTCAGTGAAGATGACGACGGCATCCGGCTTGACCGCTGGTTCAAACGCAACCTGCCGCTGATCGGCTTTGCCACAGTGTCCCGCTGGGCGCGCACCGGCCAGATCCGCGTCGATGGCAAGCGCGCCAAGCCGGAAGACCGGCTCGAACAGGGCCAGGTGCTGCGCGTGCCGCCTGGCGGCGAGGACGCTCCTACCGCGAAGAAAGCCGCGCCGCGCACCCGCACCCTCAGTCCCGATCAGATCGCAGAGGCCAAGGCCATGGTGATCCACGAGACCCGCTCAGCGATCGTGTTGAACAAGCCCCCCGGCCTTGCCACGCAGGGCGGAAGCAAGACAACCAAGCATGTTGACGGGCTGCTCGATGCCTTTGTGGAAACCGAGAAGACCCCGCGCCCGCGGCTGGTCCACCGGCTCGACAAGGACACCTCGGGCGTGCTGCTGATCGCACGCACGCCGGGCGCGGCGGCAAGCTTCTCCAAGCGGTTCGCCAGCCGTTCTGCGCGGAAAGTCTATTGGGCGCTGGTGGTCGGCGTGCCGCAACTGAACGAAGGCGTGATTGACGCGCCGCTAGCCAAGCAGCCGGGCACCGGCGGCGAGAAAATGCACATCGACGAAGAAAACGGCGCGGCGGCCAAGACACGCTACCGCGTGGTCGACCATGCGGGCCAGCGCGCCTCATGGGTGGAGCTTGAGCCGCTCACCGGGCGTACCCACCAGTTGCGCGTCCACATGGCGGCCATCGGCCACCCGATCGTGGGCGATGGCAAATATGGTGGGCCGGACAGCTTCCTGACCGGCGCGGTCAGCCGCAAGATGCATCTGCACGCACGCCGCCTGATTATCTCCGAGCCCAAATCGGGCGAAGGCGCAGGCAAGGAATCGTCGAACAAGCTGGACGTTACCGCCGAACTGCCGCCGCACTTTGCCATGAGCATGGAGGTGCTGGGCTTCGATCAGGGCCTGTCCGATGCCGAGCCGCTGCGCGAAGAAACGCCCGAGAAAACCGGCGAGGAAAAGAAGCAGGCCGCCCGCCGTCATTTCAAGCAGGCGCGCAAGGAAGTCCGCTTGACCCGCCGTGCCCGCGGCGATGCCTCGGCCAAGCCAAAGCCGAAGGGCAAGGGCGTTAAGCCTGTTGGCAAACCTTCCGGGCGGCCTGTGATCGCCAAGAGCAAGCCTGCCCCCAAGGGGCCGGGCCGGAAACCAGCGCGCTGATGCACCCGGATCCGCTTTACCACAGTGATGATCTGGCCTCCGACGCGGCGCTAGTGGATCGGATCGGCTTCGGCATGGTCTTTGCCCCCACCCCCGCTGGCCCG
Source organism: Erythrobacter sp. 'gip.4 top 5' (assembly GCF_056495765.1). Classification (NCBI taxonomy): domain Bacteria; kingdom Pseudomonadati; phylum Pseudomonadota; class Alphaproteobacteria; order Sphingomonadales; family Erythrobacteraceae; genus Erythrobacter; species Erythrobacter sp. 'gip.4 top 5'. The sequence continues at coordinate 2,940,773 of NZ_CP200270.1, forward strand.
CGCGTGGCACACACGCCGCTACTGATGGGGCGAGACGGAACCGTGCAATTTCACCTTGCGCGCAGCAATGCCCTCACCCGTCACCTTGAAGGCGCGCCTGTGCTGATCGTGGTCAATGGCCCGGACGCCTACGTCTCGCCGCGCTGGTATGATGATCGCAATACCGTGCCGACATGGAATTACGTCGCGCTGGAGCTGGAAGGCGTTGTACGGCGCATGGATGATGCGGGGCTGGAAGCCTTCCTCCACGCCGCGATCAACAAGCATGAAACGCGTCTGGGCGGCGATCCGTGGCAGGCCGAAGAAGCATCCAAAGCGATGTGGACGGGGCTTTTTCGAGGGATCGTTGGATTTGAAATGACCGTCACAGCGCGGCGGCCGACCATCAAGCTGTCGCAGAACAAATCGCCCGAAACCCGCGCCCGGATTGCCGATGGGCTGACCGACGCAGGAACCGACGCGCTTGGCGATCTGGTCCGGGGCGTGGCGGCATGAGGCTGGCAGTCTTTGATTGCGACGGCACGCTGGTCGATGGGCAGGCGGATGTCTGCTGGGCCATGGAGCGCGCCTTCAACCGCGCCGGCCTGTCTGCGCCCAGCGTGGCGGCGGTGCGGCGTATCGTCGGCCTGAGCCTACCCGCCGCGGTGCGCAGCCTCGCGCCCGAACTCAGCGACGATCAAAACCGCGCCGTGACCGAGTATTATCGCTCCAGCTTCCGCGCGCGGCGTGAAGAAGGCCTGCTTGACGAACCCCTGTATGATGGCATCGCCGCCATGCTTCGCGATCTGCACACCGCGGGCTGGAGCCTTGCGGTGGCGACCGGCAAATCCGACCGCGGGCTCGCCGCCTGCCTCGCCACCCACGGCATCGCCGATCTGTTCGTCTCGCTCCAGACCGCAGACCGCCACCCGTCAAAGCCGCACCCCGCGATGCTGGAGGCCGCCCTGTCTGAAGCCGGCGCGCTGCCAGGGCAAGCAGTGATGATTGGCGATACCAGCTTCGATATGCTGATGGCGCGCAGCATCGGCGTCGCCGCGATCGGCGTTGGCTGGGGCTATCACGGCACCAACGAACTGCTCGCCAGCGGTGCGTCCCGCGTGGTCGACACCGCTGCCGCGCTGCGATCTACGCTGGAAGAGGTGCTGCCATGAGCCGGTCCGAACGCGATGTCGCTGAGGCGCGGGCCGAAGCGCGGGCGCGCAATGGCTTCATCCTCATCAACGTGGTGCGCTTTGGCGGTGTCGCGATGGTCATGCTGGGCTTTGCGATCGTCCGCGGGGTAATCAACCTCCCCTACGCGGTCGGAGCAATCATCGTGGTCGCGGGCTTTCTGGAAGTCTTTTTCCTCCCGCGCTTTATCGTGCGCCGTTGGAACGCCGGAGACAGGGCGCATAAATGATTCGCCGGTTCTACAAAGATGTCACGCTCGGCGAACAACCGGGCGGGTGGCAGGTGCTGCTGGACGGGCGCGGCGTGAAGACCGTGGGAGGCGCTGCCCAGATCGCCCCTACCGAGGCGCTGGGCGAGGCGCTGGCAGCGGAATGGCGGCGGCAGGGCGACAAGATCGACCCCGCCAGCCTGCCCTTTCGCGACATGACCGATTATGCAATCGACGTGGTCGCGCCCGATCCTGCGGCGACCGCGCGCAGCCTCATCGCCTACGCAGAAACCGACACGTTGTGTTACCGCGCCGATCCCGACGAGCCCTTATATACGCGTCAGCAAAAGATATGGGAGCCGCTGCTGACCGCTTTCGAGGCGGCGCACGGGATCACGCTGGTGCGGGTCAGCGGCGTCCTCCACCGCCCGCAGCCCGATGCTGCCCTGGCGGTGCTGCAGGCACGGCTGTTGACGCTCGATCCGTTTGTGCTGGCCGCCGTGGAGACCATGACAACGCTCGCCGCCTCGCTTGTCACCGCGCTGGCGGCGCTCGATGCCGTTACGCAGGACGATCGGCGTGCGCTGTGGCAGGCGGTGTGTCTGGAAGAGGAATGGCAGGCCGACCTATGGGGCCGGGACTGGGAGGCCGAGGAACGCCGCGCCCGGCGTGAAGCCGATTTCCTGCGCGCCTGCGCGTTTGCGCTGATGTCCAAGGCTGCCTAGCCCGCCGCGACCCAAGTGGCGATATCCGCCGCCACGGTGTTGGCCGCCGCGTTCAGCGCAGCGCCCACCGCGCGGGTCTCTACCGCTACGCCGGTTTCGCGGGCTTCGAACCGGCGCGTGGTAACGGTGCCATCCTCACCGATCCGCACCGCATCAAACCGCACCACGGCGGCCGAGCTTTGCGCATCGTAACCCATGTCGATCAGCGTGCCGCGTAACGTCACGGTCGCCAATGTGGCGGTATCATCACCATCAACCACAAGCGCCGCGCCACGCGCACGGATCGTTTCGCCCACCAGCCGCCGGAAGAGGCGCGCGGGCTTTTCCACCCAGAACGCCTCTTGCAAGTAGGCCAGCTCTGTATCGCTCACCGCGACCGGCACACGCAGCACGTCAAGTTTGGCCGGCGTATCGAAATACAGGACCGCAATCACGGGCCGCGCTTCGCCAGGGGCGACACCGGGTCCAGCCGGCGCGGCAGACACTGGGCTGAGCGTCAGCAGGCTTTCCGGCGGATCGCCACCCAGGCTGATGCAACCAGTTAGCGCAAACAATAGCGGAGCAAGCAGGATCGGCCGGGTCAGGAAGGTCATGGAAACGGTCATCCTCATTTCGGCTTGTAATCAGGCAGCGACTGTCCGCCTACCAACGCGCCCGCGCCTTCGCTTTCGAGCTTTTCAGTGATCGCGCGCAAGGCGCGGCTGGTGGCGCGCAGATCCTGCAGGGTCACTTCGGCATTGGGCAGAGTGCTGGTACGCAACTGTCGCACGGCCGGGCGGGTGTCTTCAAGCGTCGCAGACAGCGAGGCTAGCGCGGTGTTCGCCGATTTCAGCGTCGCCCGCAGATCACGTGTCAAAGGCTTGCCTTCATCATTGAGCAGCGAATCCGTGGTCAAGACCAGCTTCTCGGCGGCATCCAGCGTCTGGTTGAATTCCTGCATAGTGGCGCGGAACTCCTTGAGATTGGCGGTCAGTTCAGGCGCGGCATCCGCCAATCCGCCCGTCAGGCGGTTGGTATTGCGAAAGATCCCGGCCAGTTCCTGCTGGTTATCCGGGCCAAGGATGGTGTTGAGCTGTTCCGTCAGCGTCGCGAGCCGTTCCAGCAGCAGCGGAGCATTCGCAACGATTTCGCCAAATCCGCCTCGTCCCGGCGGGATTACCGGGCGGCCTTCGGGGCAGGCGGTGGTCTCGCACGTAATCGCCGGATTGTCCTTGCGGGCGCCGTCCAGAAGGATGGTCGACACGCCGGTGAAGCTGGCCTGGATGGTCGCCTGAGTGCCCACCAAAATCGGCACATCCTCGCCCACCTTGATCCGCACGCGCACAAATTCGGGGTTGTCCTTGGCGAGTGCGATTTCGGTCACCTGACCCACCGGCACCCCGGCAAAGCTCACCTGACTGCCCTTGGCGAGGCCGGAGACCGACTGGCCGTAGAAGATGTCAAATTCATCCTGCTTGCCCTCGCCCAGCCGGGCGATCCAGACAATGAACGCGGCCAGTGCCGCCAGCAGCACCAGCGTCACCGCACCGACCCACAAATGATTGGCTCTGGTTTCCATGCGCGTTCCCTATGCCGCCCGCCGGGCGCAGATGTCCAACATTCTCTTGTCCCTGACCCCGATCATGTCTCGCCCCGCAGATGCGCATCATGGGCGCTGCGGCCACGCGGGCCGCCGAAATATTCCTCGATCCACGGATGGCCGGTGGCGATCAGTTCGGGAATGGTGCCTACGGCGATGATCTTTTTCTCTGCAATCACCGCCACCCGGTCGCAGATTTCGTAAAGCGTATCGAGATCATGGGTTATGAGAAACACGGTTAGACCCAATGTTTCCTTCAGTTCACGGGTCAGCCGGTCAAACTTGGCCGCACCGATCGGATCGAGGCCTGCAGTCGGCTCGTCGAGGAACAGCAATTCCGGATCAAGAGCCAGCGCGCGGGCCAGGCCTGCGCGCTTCTTCATGCCGCCCGACAGCTCGGACGGGTATTTCGCCACCGCACTTTCTGGCAAGCCGGACAGGATCACCTTGTACCGCGCAATCTCGGCGCGCAGCGCAGGATCAAGGTCCGGATAGAACTGCTTGATCGGCACTTCGACATTTTCGCCCACGGTCAGCGTGGAAAACAGCGCGCCGCCCTGAAACAGCACGCCCCAGCGGCTGCGCACGCCGGTTTCACCGCTGGGATCCTGATCGCTGAGATCCGCGCCCAGCACCTCGATCCGGCCTTCCTGCGGCATCTGCAGGCCGATGATCGAGCGCATCAGCACCGATTTGCCGGTGCCAGAGCCCCCCACCACGCCCAAGATCTCGCCGCGCTTGACGGTCAAATCCAGCCCGTCGTGCACGGCGAAATCGCCAAAGCTGTTGACCAGTCCTTGAACCTCGATCGCCGGACCGGCGTGGTCGGGATGTTCGTTCATCCGCATCAGTCAGCCTAACCCCACCCGATTTTGGTGAAGAACACCGCAAAAAACGCGTCAATCACGATCACCGCGAAGATCGCTGATACCACCGCCATCGTGGTGCGGCGCCCGATTTCCTCGGAATTCCCCTTTACCTGCATCCCGTGATAACAGCCCGCGAGCGCCACGATCAGTCCGAAAACGGGTGCCTTGATCAAGCCCACCCACAGGTCATAGTTCGGCACGACTTCCTGAATGCGCAGTAGGAAGGTGATGAAGGGGATACCCAACGTCAAATCGCCTACGACCGCGCCGCCGATGATCGCCAAGACCGAGGCGTAGAAGCCTAGCAGCAGCATCATGAAGGTCGCCGCCAGAATACGCGGGATCACCAGCACCTCGATCGGCGAAATGCCGATGGTGCGCATCGCGTCGATTTCCTCGGTCAGTTTCATCGTGCCGATCTGCGCGGCAAAAGCGCTGCCCGAGCGGCCCGCCACCATGATCGCGGTCATCAGCACGCCCAATTCGCGCAAGGTGATGCGCCCGACCAGGTTCACGGTCAGCGATTCGGCGCCGAACTGCTCCAACTGCACTGAGCCTTGCTGAGCGATCACGACACCGATAAGAAAGCTCATTAAGCCAATAATCGGCAAGGCCGATACGCCGACCAGCTCCATCTGGTGCACCAGCGCCTTCATCGGAAAGCGCCGGGGATGGCGCAGCAGGCTTGCCCCGCCAATCAGAATCTGGCCGAAAAAGCCGACCACACCGATGATGCCGCTTCGCGCGCCAAAGATCCTCTCACCCACCGCTGCCGGCACGCGTTCCCAAACCGGCGGACGGGGCGCGCGAATATCGCCGCCCTGGTCCAGTCCGCGCACGGCAGTAAGCAACCGTTCGGCCGCCGGGCTGGCGCCGGTGATGTCGCTGCTATGCTCATGCGCGATGCGGCACACCACATAAGCGCCGACGGTGTCGATCTCCTCGACCTCGCTCAGATCAATCACGCCAATCGGGCCGGCAATCTGCTTCAGATCGTGTTCCAGCGGACCGATATGCGCCAGCGTCAGTTGCCCCGACAACGCCAGTCGCGCAGTGCCTGCATCCTCGCCCACATTCTCAAGGGTATATTGCGCCGCCGTCTGCATCTGCGCCGGCTATGGGGGGAATTTCAGCCTCAAGCAAGGCTCTCGCGGTGAAGCGCGCGCCGTCCCGCACCCCTCCGTTTGCCGGTCTATCATTGCATCGCAACATAGGTGCTGGCATGGCGCGAACCATTATGCCGGACACCACAAACCCTCCTTTGGCCACCACCTTCGACCCCGCCGCAATCGAGGCGCGCTGGTATCGCCATTGGGAAACGAACGACTGCTTCCGGCCTTCGCGCCCCGACGCTGAGGCCTTCACCATCGTCAACCCGCCGCCGAACGTCACCGGATCGCTGCACATCGGCCATGCGCTCGACAACACGCTGCAGGACGTGGTGGTCCGTTATGAACGGCTACGCGGCAAGGATGCGCTGTGGGTGGTCGGCACCGACCACGCCGGGATTGCGACCCAGATGGTGGTTGAACGCCAGCTCGAGGCGAAGCAGGACAAGCGTACCAACTACACCCGCGAGGATTTCATCGCAAAGGTATGGGAATGGAAGGCCGAATCCGGCGGCACCATTACCAACCAGCTGCGCCGGCTGGGCTGTTCGATGGACTGGAGTCGCGAGCAGTTCACCATGGATCCGCACTTCACCAAGGCGGTGATCAAGACCTTCGTGGATCTCTACAATGACGGACTGATCTACCGTGACAAGCGGCTGGTGAACTGGGACCCCAAGCTCAAGACCGCAATCAGCGATCTTGAGGTCGAGACCCGCGAGATCAAAGGCCATTTCTGGCGGTTCCGTTATCCGCTGGCCGATGGCGTGCGCACGGCCGATGGCGCGGATCACCTGATTGTCGCCACCACGCGGCCCGAAACCCTGCTGGCGGACATGGCCGTGGCCGTGAACCCGGCGGACGATCGCTATGCCAGCGTGGTGGGCAAGCATATCCTACTGCCGATCACCGGGCGCCGCATCCCGATTATTGCCGATGAACACGCCGATCCGGCGCTGGGATCCGGCTGCGTCAAGATTACGCCGGGGCATGATTTTAACGATTTCGAAGTGGGCCGCCGCGCCGGGATTGCGGCGGGCGATATGCTCAACATGCTCGATGGTGATGCCGCGGTCGCGCAGGTGGCAGACGGGTTGATTCCGGCTGAGTTCGTGGGCCTCGACCGGTTCGACGCGCGCAAGGCAGTCGTCGAACGGATGAAGGCCGATGGCTTTCTGGTGCCTCACGTCACGGAAAAGGATGGCGAGCGCACCGAACACGACGCCGAACCACGCGTGATCCAGACCCCCTTCGGCGACCGCGGCGGCGTGGTGATTGAACCGTGGTTGACCGATCAGTGGTATGTGAATGCGGCGGAACTCGCCAAGAAGCCGATCGAGGCGGTGAAGTCCGGCGAAATCGGCATTGTGCCCAAGACGTGGGAAAAGACCTTCTTCAACTGGATGGAGAACATCCAGCCGTGGTGCGTCAGCCGCCAATTGTGGTGGGGGCATCGCATCCCGGCGTGGTTTGCCGACGATGGCCGCTGTTTCGTCGCCGCCACGGCGGACGAGGCGCAGGCGCTTGCCGGGGACGGCGTTGCGCTGACGCAGGATCAGGACGTGCTCGACACGTGGTTCTCCTCCGCGCTGTGGCCCTTCGCCACGCTCGGCTGGCCCGAAGACGGCGCGCCCCTAGTCGCCAAGCACTTCCCCAACAGCCTGCTCATCTCGGGCTTCGACATCCTGTTCTTCTGGGACGCCCGCATGATGATGATGGGCTATCACCTCATGGGCCAAAAGCCCTGGGACACACTTTATCTCCATGGCCTCGTGCGCGCATCCGACGGCGCGAAGATGTCGAAGTCCAAAGGCAACGTCGTCGATCCGCTCGGCCTGATCGACCAATATGGCGCGGACGCGCTGCGGTTTTTCATGGCGGCGATGGAAAGCCAGGGCCGCGACATCAAGATGGATGAAAAGCGGGTCGAAGGATACCGCAACTTCGCCACCAAGCTGTGGAACGCGGCGCGCTTCTGCCAGTCGAACGGCATCGGTGCCTCAGCCACCGTGAAGGCACCGCAAGCCCGCCTTGCCGCCAATCAGTGGATCATCGGCGAAGTCGCGGCTTGCGTCAACGAGATCGAGCGCGCCATGGCCGATCTGCGCTTCGACGCGGCGGCCAATGCGATCTATCAGTTCACCTGGAGCAAGTTTTGCGACTGGTATCTCGAACTCATCAAGCCGGTGTTTGCAGGCGACGCGGATAGCCCACCGGCGGTGGAAACCCGCGCCGTTGCCGGCTGGGCGCTCGATCAGATCCTTGTCATGCTGCACCCCTTCATGCCCTTCATCACTGAAGAGCTGTGGCACAAGCTGGGTGAGCGGCCCTACGAACTGATTCTCGCCCAATGGCCCGCGCCCGAAGCGGAAATCAGCACAGACGCGACCGACGCGATCGACTGGGTGATCGACCTGACCACCAGCACCCGCAGCGCCAAGAACGAACTTGGCATTCCGCCCGGAGCCAAGCTGGCGGCCTATCTGGCCGCACCGTCCGACGTGGCGACCCGCACCATCGAGCGCAGCAGCGCCGCGATTGAACGTCTCGCACGGCTTACGCCTGTCACCGTCGGGGAAGCCCCCGCAGGCCCCGCGATGCAGGTGACGGCAGGCAGTGACGTGTTCATCATCCCGCTCGAAGGCATCATCGATATCGCGGGCGAAAAGACGCGGTTGGAAAAGGCGCTGGTGGCCAGCACCAAGGAAGCCAAATCGCTCGAAGGCAGGTTAGGCAACCCCGCCTTCGCCGAGAAGGCAGCTGCTCAAGCGGTCGAAAAAGCCCGCACCGATCTCGCCCACCATCAAGGCGAGGTCACGCGGCTGACAGCGGCGCTGGCGCGGCTAGGCTAACTCTGCGTCAATGCTTGTTTCGATAGAAGCTTGCCCCTAAGCGCACGAAATCCTTGGGATCATTCACCCATCACGACAAAGAGTACCCCCGATGAAACAGAAGATGTCCGCCATTGTCTTGATGTTCGCCGCTCTTGCCATCAGCGGCTGCTCGACCGCACTTGCCAACAAGGGCCGCGCTGACCTGGTCAAGCAGTGTGCTGCAACGGGTGAAGGGATGCGGTTCCTGCCGGGCGAAGTGCGCAGATCGGACAACCCACTGTTCTCCAGTGCGACGGTGCAGGGCGAGTGTGTCGCCCCAGGCCACCCTGATTACGACAAGGCTCTCGCCCCTGAGAACGACTAATCGCCTCGACGGGGTATTCTGCCGCGCTGAGACCGGTGCACAGCGGGAGCTGCGGCGATGAACCTCGTTCTTGCTACGGACGACACCGGCGGGCCGGAAATCTTCGCCTCGTTGCAGGGCGAAGGGCCGAGCATGGGGTTGCCGGTCGCTTTCATGCGGCTGAGCCGCTGCAATCTGGCCTGCACGTGGTGTGACACGGCCTACACTTGGCGCTTCGAAGGCGACAACCGGCCCCACCGCGATGGCATCGCCTTCGACCGCCGCGCCAATCAGGTCACGCTTTCGCCGGCGGACACGGCGGCGCAGATCGCCGCTCTGAGCCAGAAGCGCCTCGTCATCACGGGGGGCGAACCGCTGTTGCAGGCGGGCGCTTTGGCCGAGATGCTCGGCTTTCTGCCCGATATCAGCGTCGAGATCGAAACCAATGGCACGGTCGCTCCGCCGGTGCGGCTGGATGTGCGAGTCGATCAGTACAATGTCAGCCCCAAGCTGGCGCATAGCGGCAATCCGGCCGATCTGGCGCTGTTGCCGGAACGGCTCGACGCATGGGCGGCGGACCCGCGCGCGTTTCTGAAGTTCGTGATCGCCAGCCCGGACGACGTGGCAGAGGTGCTGGAACTGCAACGCCGGTACCGGTTCAGGCCAGGTCAGGTGTTCCTGATGGCCGAAGGCACCAGCACCGCCGTCCAGCGCGAACGGCAAGCCTGGCTGGCGCCGCTATGTCTCGAACACGGGTTCCGCATGAGCGACCGCCTGCATATCCACCTCTATGGCGATACACGCGGCACCTAAATCCCGCCCGCGACCTCTCCCGCAAGCGGGAGGAGGAACGTTTGGCGCTGATACCCCCTCCCGCCTGCGCGAGAGGTCGCGGGCGGGATGGTTAGCTTCGCCTCTTCAACCCTGCGATCGCCAGCGCATCACCACGCGCTCGACCAGCTCTTCCTCGCCGCCATCGGTGCTCCACAATTCGGCAAAGCTTGGGTCTTCGGAGGCCGGACGCTTGTGTTCTTCAAGATTGTCGAAGGTAACGCGGATCGGGATCGCCACACCTTCGCCGCAGATGATGCATTCGCGGTTGCGCAGCGCCGGGATTGAATCGAGAAACCCGCGTGCGCCTTCGGGCATGGCAGCGCGCACGAACGCCTGGTCGCGATCATTGTTGAGACGCATCGAAATGATCGTGCCGCACTGCGACAGCACGCCTTCAGCCAGGTCGGAGGGACGCTGGGTGATGAGGCCCAGACTGATGCCATATTTGCGCCCTTCCTTGGCGATCCGGCTGAGGATCTTGCCGACCGACGATCCATCGGCGTTTTTTTCATTGGGGACGTAGCGGTGCGCCTCCTCGCACACCAGCAGCACGGGGCGGGTCTTTTCCTCGCGGCCCCAGATTGCAAAATCGAATACTAGCCGGCTCAGCACCGCCACCACGGTCGAGGTGATGTCCGACGGCACGCCCGAAACGTCGATGATCGAGATCGGCTTGCCACCGCCAGGCATCCGGAAAATCTTGCTGATGAACTCCACCATCGTGTCGCCCACCAACATGCCGGAGAACATGAACTGGTAACGCGGATCGGCTTTCAGCTCGTCCAACTTGCCCTTGATCCGCATGAACGGTGCGGTCGACGTCGCCTTGTCAAGGCGTCCCATTTCGTCTTGCAAGATATTGCTGAAATCGGACAGCAGATAGGGGATTGGCGAATCCACCGTGATCTTGCCCATCGTCTGCGCCAGCCGATTGCGGGAGCGGGCGGCGAGCAGGCACTTGGCCAGAATGTCGGCATCGACCTGGCGTTCGTTGCCGCCGCTCGACAACAGCACTTCGCAATGCTCTTCGAAGTTCATCAGCCAGTAGGGCATCTGCAGGTTCGACACGTCGAGGATCTGGCCGGTGGTGCGAAACGCGGCTGAATATTCGCCGTGTGGATCGATCATCACAATGTGACCCTTGGGCGCGGCTTCGCAAATGCGGTGCAGGATCAGCGCCGCACTGGTCGATTTGCCGGTCCCGGTCGAGCCGAGCAGCGCAAAGTGCTTGCCCAGCATCGCGTCGATATACAGCCCGGCGCGGATATCCTTGGTCGGGAACACCTTGCCAATGGTGATGCTGGCGCGCCCATCACTGGCGTAGATCTGTTCCAGATCGCGGGTGGTGGCGGGATAAAGCATCGCGCCGGGAACAGGATAGCGGGTGACCCCGCGCTTGAAGCCGTGGATTCGGCCGGTCAGCTTTTCCTCACCGCCTTCACCCAGGAAGTCGATATTCGCGATAATGCCATTTTCGGTGCGACGGTCTTTGCGCTGGTCGCGCACGTTCGCGAGCAGCCAGGCATCGCCGACGCGGATCTTGACCTGGCTGCCGACCTGTCCGGCCAGCGCAACCGAAGGATCGGCGTCCTTCATGCAATCATTGATGCGCTGCAGATCGAGCGCGATCTGAGAACCGGAACCCGAAATTTCCAGCACGACGCCGATCGGTAGGCGCGCATTATCCTGACCACTGGCATGGGCCGAAGCCACTTCTTCCGCGCCCGCCGGATTGGGACCGGTAAAGCGCTCGAAATCCTGCCTGCCGAAATCGGTCATCTGCGCATTTTCCCCTAGCTCGCCTCCTGGCGCTTCGCGGGAAATAAGGCGGTCGGAGTTAAGATCGGGTCAACATGCGCCGCAAGCCAAGGCAATCCGCAAGCTCAGGCGCGGGCGAATATCCGTCCAGCGAGCCAGCCCATTGCCAACGACAGCGCAATCGCACCAAGTCCGTACAGGAAGGACCAGCGCTGCGCCGCAGTGACCACACGTCCTTCAAGGCCGGCCTTGACCACTTCGATCTTCGCCGTCGCGCTGGTCAGCACCCGGCCTTGCGCGATGGCAAAGGTTTCAGCGGTATAGGCGCCGGTGGTGACGTTGGAGGGCAGATCAATCCGCACCTGATACAACACCTTTTCCGAAATGCTGACCCCGCGGGGGTCTTCCTGAAACAGCCCCTGCCGCCGCCGCAAATCGACCAGGCCTTGCGCAAACCGTGTCTGTTCTTCTGGCTCAATCTGGCCAGAAGGCGATAGCTGGATGAAGTCCGTGCCCAGCTCGTAGATTGCGGCGGTGCGTTCATCGACGATCTCGCTGATGGGGCGTGAGGAGGCGACTGCAAAAAACGCCGGAGCCGAGCGGAAATCACTCGATCCGGCGTTCATCCACATCCCGACAAGACGCTCTTTTTCGCGGATGCGGACCGGTTCGGTCGGGCCCTTGAGCACCACGACGATGTCATACTCCCCGGCCCGCCCGGCGCCTGCCGGGTCGATCACGGCCCCATACAGCAGCAGCCGCGCGCCGGTAAAACCCTGCCGCACTTCGATCCGCGACTGGCTGACGGCGGGCACCAGCACCGGCTCGCGCTGCGCAGACAGTGCAGTCCATGCGACCAGCAGCAGAAGCAGTCGCCCCGCGACGGTCATGAGGTCACGCTCACAGGGGGACCACGGTGTAGATTTCATCAGGCTGCACGCCAAGCCCGTACAGCATCCGCAGCGCGATCAGCAGCACCAGCGTGGCCAGCGCGAGGCGCAGATATTCCGGCTTGGCCTTCAGCGCGATCTGGGTGCCGAACTGCGCGCCCAGTACCGATCCCAGCAACAGCAGCGCCGCCAGCACCAGATCCACCGCCTTGGTCGTCAAGGCGTGGGTCATGGTGGTCACCATCGTCACGAACAGGATCTGGAACAGCGATGTGCCCACCACCACATTGCCACTCATCCCCAGGATATACAGCATGGCCGGCACCAGCAGAAACCCGCCGCCCACGCCCATCAGCATGGTCAGGATGCCCACCAGCATCCCCAGGATCGCCGGGGCGAGCGGCGAGATGTAGAGGCCCGAGGCATAGAACCGCCACCGATAAGGCAGGCTGGCCACCAGCGGATGGTGGCGGCGCTTTTTCGCCCGAACGCCCGCCTTGCCCAGCAGGCCGGGGCGCAGCGAACTTACGGCCTCGCGCAGCATCAGCAATCCGATCGAGCCGAGCATCAGCACATAGAGAACCGAGATCACGACATCGATCTGGCCAAGCGATTGCAGCACCCGGAAAAGCACCGCCCCGAACAGGGCACCGATAATGCCGCCCCCCACCATTACGGCGCCCATGCGATAATCCACACCCTTGCGGCGCGAATGAGCCAGCACGCCTGAAACGCTGGCGCCGGTCACCTGCGTCGCCGCCGAAGCGGCCGCAACCGTGGGCGGGATGCCGTAGAAAATCAGCAGCGGCGTCGTCAAAAACCCGCCGCCCACGCCGAACAGGCCGGACAGCACACCTGTCACCGCACCCAGCAGCACAATGACGAGGCCGTTGACCGAGAGATTCGCGATGGGCAGATACACGTCCATGCAAGGAGGACTAGACCAGCGCGCAAGGCGATGAAAGCCACGCAGGCCGGGATATTTTCTCATGCGCTGCCGTCGCTTGCGCTGGCTCCCGGAGTCAGAACCCGGTCGAGATCGTCGCCGCCACGCCGGAATCGGGGCTGGCATCCCCGCCCACTCGCGCACGCCAATCGACCGAGAGGCGCGCAGGCACCTGGCCTATTCTCATGTCGAGCCGCAAGGTCGGGCCGATGTCGATCCGCTGCGCATCCTTTTGCGCTCCGCCCCACGCCGCTGCGCCCAGGCTGAGGCGCAGGGCATTGTCGGTCAAGCGCGCGATCCGATCCCATTCGCGCGTCACGCTTGCTTGCCCGTCGGCGAAGGCGGTCGGGTCCGGCCCGCCGACCCAGCCCGCCTGCCCATAGGCTTCGAACCGCGCGCCATAAGGCAGCCGTAGCGGCGCAAGCTCGCTGACCATATAGGCCGCGGGGCGGACGGTGTTACCAAACGCGCCATCGGTGTAACGCGCCTCGCCCGCCACGCGCAGCGGGAGGCGGGGGAGCGGGCGCAGTGATCCGCCCAGCGCCAGCTCGCTCTCTCCGCCGCGCACCAATGCGCGATAGGCGCGGGTGTAGAGCCGGGGGTCACGCGGCGAAGCGGGCGCGAGGCGATATTGCAGCACCGCGCCCGCCTGACTGGCGCCATAGATCGGCACGCGCCCCTGCGAAACCGGCGCCGCGTCCGAGCCTTGTCGCCAGAACGCCCAAGCGTCCACCGACCAGCGCCGTGTGCTACCCGACGCCTGCGCTGCCATGGGCGTTGGTAAAAATGGTGCTTGGGCGGGCACAGCTGTTGCGGCGGTCTTGGTACCAGGCTGTGCTGCGTCTGCCAAAGGCTCGCGGGTAGCCGACACAAGCCCTCGAGAGTCTTGCTGCCTATCCTGAAAGGCCGACCGAGCCTGATCGCGCTCACTCCGGCGGGGATAATCCTGATTCCAGCCGAGCGCCGCGAAGCCCATCGGCAACGTGCCTGTGCTGGCTGGTTCCGGTACGACGGGCGCGACCATCTCGAACCGAGCCACACGTCGCGGCGAGGCGGCAGTCACCACAGCCCGATCATGCGCCTCGGCCTGCGGGATGAAAGGGTTTTCCCACCACACAGCCCGCGCCGCGCTCCATCCTCCGAGCAACAGCACAAGCATCACCAGCGGGCCGCCCCGGAAGCCGGTGCTGGCGGGCGACATCGTCATATCAGGCCCGCACGGATCAGACCGGGCTGCGCAGGATGTGCATCATGCTCGGTCTTGTCCCACACCGCCACCCGGCCGCGCAATGTCCGGACGTAAGCGAAGACCGCCCGCCGACCAGCGATAATCGCGATGACATTGGCGAGCGGCAGGCGGGCCACCGCCCACAGCCCTTCGCGCGCCCCATATTCGCGCATGGTGAAGGCAAAGCGCATCGCAATCCGCCACATAAACGCGCCCGCATTGGCGACCAGCACCGTCTTGAGGAGCGGGCTGAGCGGTGCAGGCTCAGCCAATCCGGTCGCCACCAACACGCCCAGCACCCCTGTCAGCACCACCAGCGCGTAGCCTGCCAGCAGCACCAGCGCCGTCAGCGGCCCACGGCGGTCGCGCGCACGCATCCACATCTCGCCCGCCCCGCCGGCCCAGCCCACCCGGTCCCACCCTTGCAAGGCAATGCCAAGCACCCAGCGGCTTTTCTGACGGATCACCGTATCGAAGCGATGCGGAAAAAAAGCGCGTGTAGCAATCAAGCGCCCATCATCGCCCCTTGCGCGGACAAAGCGGCAGCGGCCGCCCGCGGCAGCAATGGCGAGGCCCAGTTCGTAATCCTCGGTTAGCGAATCGCTGGCGAACGGCAGGTCCCCTCCAGTGCCGGTGCCGGTCTCAGCGCCCTGACGCGCCACCAGCCGGTCCAGCGCGCGGCGCGAAACCGCGCAGCCGACGCCTGCGCCCGGCACGCCAACCGTCAAGGCATCGCGCACCACCAGCGCCTTGCCATGCGCCTCGGCGAATTCCTCGCAATAATGGCTGGCGATATGCCGCGCCATCCAAATGCGATGATGCGGCACCAGCGGCTCGACCGGCAATTGCACGAAATCCGCACCATCTGCGATGCAAGCGTCTAACAACCCAAGCGCGCCCGGATCGACCATGTCTTCGGCATCATGGAACACCGCCGCGGTGTAACGCTGCCCGCTGCGTTCCTCATCGAGCACGAGCGCAGCGTAGAGCCGGTTGAGACAATCGGCCTTGGTGGTGGGACCAGCACGATCGAGAATGACCAGCCGCAGCCGCCGATCATCCCGTGCAGCCGCAATCACCGCGCCGAGCGTGGCGGGATCATTGCGGTAGCATCCGACGTAAAGACGCAAGTCCGGCTGCGGCCAGGTATCAAGCAAATGGCGGATGGTCTGGCCGATCACGGCGGCTTCCTGCCAGGCCGGGATCAGCACGGCCATTGGGCCGTTGAGCGAGCGGTTCTGCAGCGCGGCGCGATTGTGCTGTTCAGTTACACCCCGGCCGGTCAGCCGCAGCCAGACCCACAACCCATCGACCGCAAGATCATCAAGCGAACCGATCAGGAAAAACACGCCCGCGAACAGCAGCAATTCATGCTGTAGCAGGGTCAGCCACTGCCACAGGCCAAGTTCAGGTATGGACAAGGCGACCCCCTCCCCCAAGGAAGACAGTAAGTTACCTTGACCAGGCCAGCCATGCAACCAGCCTGATTATTTTGTTGGTTTACATGAGGTTTCAGTTACCCCGCAGGTCAGAACCGATTGCTTACCAGGTCCCGATATTATCCATGCTCACCCACGGTTCGGCCGGTTCCAGCTGGCCATCCTGGAGCAGTTCAATTGAGATACCATCGGGCGACTTCACGAATGCCATGTGGCCATCGCACGGCGGGCGGTGAATGATGTGATCGGCGTCGGCGAGCCGCTGGCACGTTTCGTAGATGTTCTCCACACGGTAGGCGAGGTGTCCAAAATTGCGCCCGCATTCATAGACCTCGGACGGTGTGCCATCCTCGGCGGGCCAATTATAGGTCAGCTCGACCTCGGCCAGCCCCGCCTGCCCCGGCGCCGCAAGGAAGATCAGGGTAAAGCGCCCCGCCGCCACCTCAAACCGACGGACCTCTTCCAGCCCGATCAATTTGAAGAAGGCGACCGTCGCTTCGGGATCGCTGACGCGGATCATCGCGTGGAGATATTTCACCATGGGCAGTTCCATTCAAAAACGGTTCATCGACGATAATGCACTATTCACCGCATCAATTCTGATCGGGGGACCATGCTATGCGTGACAATGATATGCAACCAGAGACTGGAAACACGCGCGTTTTCGCGCAGCCTGCAACCCTGCGCTGGTTCGGCACCGCGGCAATCCTTGCGGTTGGCATGATCGCAGGCGGATACTTGCTGGGTGACGGGTTGCTGCGCGCCAAGGATGCCGAACGCGCCGTCACCGTGCGCGGTTTGGCGGAACGCAATGTCACCGCAGACCTTGCCACCTGGACCATCTCCTATTCCGCCAGTTCAGGCAGCCTTGCCGAAGCGCAGGACAAGGTCCGGCGCGATACGCAAGCGATCGAGGCGTTCTTCAAGGAACTGGGCTTCCCTGCCGATGCGCTCCAGCCGACCGGCGCGAACGTCACCAGCTTCACCAACGAGGGTATCACCACCTTCACGGTGCGACAGCGCCTTGCCCTGCGGACAGAAGACATCGCTCGTGCACAAAAGGCGGTGGCTCAGCAATTCGATCTGGTCGGGCGCGGGGTGTTTCTGGAAGAAGGATCAGGGATGGCCTACACCTTCACCAAGCTTAACGACATCAAGCCGCAGATGGTGGCCGAAGCAACCAAGGATGCGCGCGCTTCCGCCCAGCAATTTGCCCAGGATTCAAACTCGGGCGTCGGCAAGATCAAGGACGCAACGCAGGGCTATTTCGAGATCGAAGCGCGCGACGGAGAGACAGGTGGTTGGGGCATGGCAGACAGCCCTTACAAAAAGGTCCGCGTGGTCACTACGGTCAGCTTCACCCTCAATTAACCGCGCCTCGCAGCGATTGAGCGATAATTTTGCACCATCTGCCGTTCAGCATGGAGGCTTTATTGCGCAGCCACGTTGGGAGGCGTAAGCGCCCGCTCCTAATGTGCGGTGACACGGTCGTGTGGCTGTCATAATCCCTTTCCTCAGGGTCGCTCCACCGGATCATTCATCTGCTATGTTTCAGAGATTGCGCGACTTTTTTGCTCCCCCGCCGCCGCCCAAACTGCCGGCGGTGCCGAACGGCACGTGCTATTATGCCATCGGCGACATCCATGGGCGGCTGGATCTTTACGAAGCGATGATCGGGGCCATTCAAGCTGAGATCGCTGCTTCGCCTGATCGCGATCATCACGTCATCGTCCTCGGCGATCTGGTTGATCGGGGCCCCGACAGCGCCGGCGTGGTGGAGCGGACCCGTGCCTGGCAGCAAACTGGCAATGTCAGAGTGCTGGCGGGCAATCACGAGGAAATGTTCCTCGCCGCTTTCGCCAAGCCCGAGGCCCTTCGTCACTTCTTGAAGCACGGCGGCACCCAGACCGTGCTCAGCTATGGCCTGTCCAAAAGGCAGCTTGCCACACTTGATCTTGAGGACATTTTTGAACGCCTGCCGCAGATCGTGCCACAGGCGACGCGCGATTACATTGCCGGGTTCGAAACGATGATCAGCGCGGGCGATTATGTGTTCGTTCACGCCGGGATCGATCCGTCCCGCCCGCTGGCCGACCAAAAGCGCAGCGATCTGCTCTGGATTCGGGAGCGTTTTTTGAATCATGAAGGCCCGCTCGAAAAAGTGGTCGTGCATGGCCACACCATCTTTGAACAGGTCATGGATTGCGGCAACCGCATTGGGATTGACACTGGCGCTTTTCGTTCGGGTGTGCTTACAGCGCTGGTGCTGGAGGGCGACCAAAGACGGGTCCTTCAAACCCGGTCGGCCAATGGCGGCCCGGTTGAGGTTGTCCACGGCGATCGGTCTCGTTAGCCGCGCGGGATCGCGGCGTGGGCGGCTTTCCAATTTCGCGTAAGGGCTTGGGTTCATGAAAATTGCGATGGTCGGTTCGGGCTATGTCGGGCTCGTTTCGGGGGCCTGCTTCGCCGATTTCGGACATGACGTGGTTTGCATCGACAAGGATCAAAGCAAGATTGATCGGCTCCATGCCGGAATCATGCCGATTTACGAGCCCGGTCTGGATGCGCTGGTGGACAGCAATGTTAAATCTGGGCGCCTCAGCTTCACCACCGATCTGGGCGAAGGGATCGCGGGCGCAGCAGCGATTTTCATCGCAGTCGGCACCCCCAGCCGCCGGGGCGATGGCCATGCCGATCTTAGCTTTGTTTACGACGTCGCCCGCGAAGTCGGCGAAAAACTCAGCAATGACGCCGTGATCGTCACCAAGTCGACAGTTCCTGTCGGCACGGGTGACGAGGTTGAGCGGATTATCCGCGAGACCGGCGCCGCGCAGCGGTTCGCCGTGGTCTCCAACCCCGAATTCCTGCGCGAAGGCGCCGCCATCGGCGACTTCAAGCGCCCTGACCGCATCGTCATCGGCGCCGAGGATGAATTTGGCCGCGAGGTGATGCGCGAGGTCTATCGCCCGCTGTTTCTCAATGAATCGCCGATCTTGTTCGTGTCGCGCCGCACCAGCGAGCTGATCAAATATGCCGCCAACGCCTTTTTGGCGACCAAGATCACCTTCATCAACGAAATGGCCGATCTGTGCGAGAAGGTGGGCGCCGATGTGCAGGATGTCAGCCGCGGGATCGGGATGGATGGCCGCATCGGATCGAAGTTCTTGCACGCAGGCCCCGGCTATGGCGGATCGTGCTTTCCCAAGGACACGCTGGCGCTGCTCAAGACCGCCGAGGATTACGACAGCCCGGTCCGGATCGTGGAGGCCGTGGTCAAGGTCAATGACAGCCGCAAGCGCGCGATGGGCCGCAAGGTCGTCGACGCGCTGGGCGGGTTTGACGATGCCCGCGGCAAGAAGGCGGCGCTGCTGGGTCTGACGTTCAAGCCCAACACCGATGATATGCGCGACAGCCCCGCAATCGCTGTGGCGCAGACGCTGATGGACGCCGGGGTTGCGGTCGCCGCCTATGATCCCGAAGGCATGGAGCAGGCCCGCCCGCTGCTGCCCGGCGTGACCATGTGCGATAGCCCCTATGCCGCAATCGAAGGCGCGGACGTAGTGGTAATCGTGACCGAGTGGGACGCGTTCCGCGCGCTCGACTTCGCCCGCGTCAAAGACCTCGCCAAGGCGCCGGTTCTGATAGACCTGCGCAACATTTACAATCCGGACGACATGGCCGCCGCTGGCTTCACCTATGTCAGTGTCGGGCGCCCCTGACCGCCAAACCAGTGGTGCCGGTTATCCGGCCGTGACAGCTGCCACACCGTCACTGCCAGCACCAGCACGATGCCGCCCAGCGCGGCCCAGCCGACGATGGGGAATCGCTGACCACCCGCAGCATTGATCGCCACCAGCGCCCATGTGGACACCAGACCGTAAAGCGGCGCGCCGCGCACGCGGGCCACAGAAACGGCCGCGATGGCTGAACCGATCGCGATCATCACCGCCGTTACCACAGGTGC
Organism: Erythrobacter sp. 'gip.4 top 5'; assembly: GCF_056495765.1. NCBI lineage: Bacteria > Pseudomonadati > Pseudomonadota > Alphaproteobacteria > Sphingomonadales > Erythrobacteraceae > Erythrobacter > Erythrobacter sp. 'gip.4 top 5'. The sequence goes on from NZ_CP200270.1 coordinate 2,960,669, forward strand.
AGGCTCTGCTCCGGCCAGCCCGTGATACTTGAGGCTTGCCGAAATGTTCACAATGCTCGCCGCCGTCAGCCATGCCGCCAGCGCGCTGATCGCGGGCGCGGCAAACAGGCGCTCACCCAGCGACAGCGAAGGCGCAGCGACCAGCGCCCGCAACACGATCAAAAGTCCGGCCAGCGACACCAGAATGATCACCACCGAAATCGCGGTGAGATTGGCCAACTGGGTATAGGTCGACCACACGCCTTGCGCCGCCAGCGCAATCGCGGCGGGCCAGCCGATGCGAGCGAGCAAGGCGTTGGTGCGCTGCGCCGGAAGCGCCTGCCACAGCGCAAAGGCAATCGAGAGCAGGAACAGCGGCCCCCAGATGGCAAAGGCCCAGCCCGAAGGTGTGATGAGGGTTCGGACCGCGTCCGATCGGTCACCGATGAACTCGCCGATGCCGATGCGCGGCAGGAAGCCTGCGCCGATCTGCACCACAACTGCGAGGATAATGGCCACGCGCTGGATAAGCGAGCGCCCCGTGTGAGCGCGCGGCGTGATGGTCGATCCGATCACCTGCATTGGGAGTGTTTCCTTCTGTGCCGAGACGGCGGAGAGAACGTCAGGGGGCCATCATAAGCCGGGTTCTGTATCCGCGTGCGGTATCCCCTAGCGGTGGGGACCGGCCACGCGGTGGCAGCCATTCATCTGGTCGCCGGATTGCTCCGGCGCTCTAGCAGCCAACCCGGGCCGCTCGGGGCGAAACTCCCCTACCCTGCCATTGCTGGCGGGCGCGCGGCCCCTATTCGGCCTTGCTCCGGGTGGGGTTTGCCATGCGGTGGCTGTTGCCAGCCCCCCGGTGCGCTCTTACCGCACCCTTTCACCCTTGCCTGTCCCCCGGACAGGTCCGGGGCCATCGGCGGTTTGCTCTCTGTGGCACTTTCCCTTGCGCCCCCGAAGGTGCGCCGGCGGGCGTTACCCGCCACCCTTGTTTCGTGGAGCCCGGACTTTCCTCGCGTCTTGCGACACGCGGCTGCCTCAAACCCCCTGACGTTGCGGGCTATACGCACGCGCTTGCGAAAATGCTAGCGGGTGCGGCCCTGATCGCGGTCGAGCAGCAATTGCCACAGGATCGCCGCGATCTCGCCATCGGGAACACCCGTGATGTATTCAGGCCGCCAGCGCCGCTCGAACGCCTCAACCGCCTTTACCTGATCGGTAATGTCATAGCCAAAGCGTTCCAGCGCCATAAAGAACGACCCGTCATTGTGAAACGGATTGCCCGCAGCAAGGCTTTGCGGGCGCGGCAGGCACAGCTTGTATTGCGCCAGCCGGTCCCACGGAAACAGCTCGCCCGGATCGACTTTGCGCATCGGTGCGACGCAGGAATGGCCGACCACGTTGGCGCGCGGAACATCATACCGCTTCACGATCCGCGCCAGCAGCGGCACCAGCGCGTCAACCTGCGCCTCGGCAAAGCCGCGATAGCCGCCATTGTCAGGCGCGTGCCCGGGATGATCCAGCTCGATCCCGATGCTGGCTGAGTTCACATCGGGAACACCGCGCCAGAAGGATGCGCCTGCGTGCCAGGCGCGGCGGTCTTCAGGAACCAGCCGGATGACCTCGCCCTCTTCGGTGATGCAGTAATGCGCGCTAACCGATGCGGCCGGATCGCACATCCGCGCGATTGCGGCTTCGACCGGCTTCATCTCGGTGTAGTGGATCACCACCATCGAGATCGGCGATGTCCGTTCGCCATGGTTAGGCGATGGCACCTCACGGTGGACCAGTTCGTCGCCCGTGTCGTCTTTATCCATGCCCCCCGACATCAGCGCCGCCTAGCCGATCATGCCGTCAGGCTCGGGCAGCACTGCGCCCAGCACCAGCGCGCCATCGCCCAGCTTGTACTGGAGCCCGCCATCCATCTCCTCGGCCAGCACTGCGATCATGTGCGCAGCAGCCGTACGGCTGGTGATCTCGCTTTCGGCAAGGTCGCCCTGGAGTGCACGGCCAATGGTTTCGTCAAAGGCGATCCGATCAGCGCGCGCGCGCGCCACGATTTCCACCGCACCGTCACGCCGCTCCGCGCCAATATCCAACGTGCCCCCGCGCACCAGCGCATCCAAGGCAATCTGCGCAAGGTTGAGCAGCACCTTGACCGCCGGCTTGGGCAGGCTGGGTTCAGCAATCGCCCAATGCACTTCAACCCGCTTGGCATCGGACGCCAGCGCATCGATCACCGTCTTCGCCTCGTCAATCGGGATCGCCTCGCCAAAACCGCCTGCGGCTCCGAAGGCTAACCGGAAGAACTTCAGCTTGTCGGTGCTGATCTTCGCGGATTGCTCGAGCAATTCCATGCAGCGTGCGCGCATCTGTGGATCCTGCTCATCCGCGAGCAGTTCCAGCCCGTTGGCGAGCGCGCCTACCGGGGAGAGCATGTCATGGCACAAGCGCGAGCACAGCATCGCGGCAAGATCAGTCTGAGAGATCATGGATTTGTTCAGTTTCCGGCGTGTTGGAGACACATGAGACACCGTCTAAGAGTAAAAAACCCGCCTTGCCAACCGGCACACGCGCTTGTCCGGCCAAATGGATGCAAAAAGGCGGCAAAAGCGGGCGACATCCGATTATTTTACGGATCGTACGAGGTGTAGGAAAGGGCAGCGAAGCCTTGCGGGTCATCGCGCCACAAGCGCACCTCCCCGCCTGCGATGATCGCCCAAACACGCCCGTCGCCGGCTGCACAGGCGCGGTCAGTGGCAGAGGGGGCAGCAGGCCCGGCGGGGTGCGAATGGAAATAGCCCACGATCTGTTGCCCACCGCTGCGGGCCGCCCGGTGGGCGTCGATCAGAGCCTGCGGGTCGATTTCGAAATGGGTGGCGCGCAAGGGGTGGACGTTGCGGGTCGCGCTGGCCTGCGTGATGCGATCGCCCTCGCCCAGCAGGATTCCGCACGCCTCGTGCGGGTGTGCGGCAAGCGCAGCTGCGCGCATCTGGCCCAGGGCTTGGCTTGTCACGTGAACCGGCATCGCGCATGGCCTTACCATGTCCGAACACGAAATCATCACCGGAACCATCCTTGCCCCCGCCCGCCTCGACAAGGCGCTGGCCGAGGCCACCATCCTCAGCCGGGCACGGGTGCAGGGATTGATTGATGAAGGCCGGGTGGATGTGGCAGGGAAGACCGCCACGGCGGCGTCGATGAAGGTTGCGCAAGGCACGCCGTTCCGGATCATTATTGCCGCGGCCATGCCGGCCCAGGCGCAGCCCGAAGCCATCGCGCTGACCATCGCTTACGAAGATGCACATCTGATTGTGGTCGACAAGCCTGCGGGCATGGTTGTGCACCCGGCGGTCGGCAACATCACCGGCACGCTGGTCAATGCGCTGCTGCACCATTGCGCCAAGAATGGCGGAGGGAAGCTGTCCGGCATCAACGGGGTGGCGCGGCCCGGAATCGTCCACCGGATCGATAAGGACACATCGGGCCTGCTGGTCGTGGCCAAATCCGATGCGGCGCATGAAGGGTTGGCAGTGCAGTTTGCCGCGCATACCGTCCACCGCCGCTATATTGCGGTGTGCGCCGGGCACCCCTCGCCCGCGCAAGGCACGATCAACGCCCGCGTCGGCCGATCGGACAGCGACCGCAAGAAAATGACGGTGCTGCCGGGCAATTCCTCTCGCGGCAAAAGCGCGATCACCCATTACATCGTGACTGAGCGGCTGGATGAGGCCGCCGTAATCGAATGCCGGCTGGAAACCGGGCGCACCCACCAGGTGCGCGTTCACTGCGCGTCAATTGGTCACGCGCTATTAGGAGACCCTGCCTATGGCCGAACGCCCAAGTCCCTGCGCGAGTTGCTCGACCGACTCGGCTTTGCGCGGCAGGCGCTGCACGCAGCCGAATTGGGCTTTGTGCACCCGATAACGGGCGAAATGGTCCAGTTTCGCAGCGCTCTGCCAGCAGACATGCAGGAACTAATCGACCAAATGCGAGGTAGTGATCGATGAAACGCGCCTACGTCTCGCATGATTTCGCGTATATATAAAACCCGTGGCCCAGATCACGGGATGCCCATCAGGGGTCCTGTGCAAGCGGCTGACACCAGAAAGGTTAGGTAAAACGTGACCAAGTCCAAGAGTTCGTCAGTCCCGGCACTGAGCGGTGAGCAGAGCCTCAACCGGTATCTGTCGGAAATCCGCAAGTATCCCCTGCTGACCGCCGAGCAGGAATATATGCTCGCCAAGCGGTATCAGGAACACGAAGACCCCGAAGCAGCGGCGCAGCTTGTCTCCAGCCACCTGCGCCTCGTCGCAAAGATCGCGATGGGGTATCGCGGCTATGGCCTGCCCGTGTCCGATCTGATTTCCGAAGGCAATGTGGGCCTGATGCAGGGCGTCAAGAAATTCGAACCCGATCGCGGTTTCCGCCTCGCGACCTACGCGATGTGGTGGATCAAGGCGTCGATGCAGGAGTTTATCCTGCGTTCGTGGAGCCTCGTGAAAATGGGCACCACGGCTGCGCAGAAGAAGCTGTTTTTCAACCTTCGCCGGATGAAGAAGCAGCTTGAAGCTTACGAAGACAGCGACCTGTCGCCCGAAGACGTGACCAAGATCGCCACCGATCTGGGCGTGCCGGAGCAGGAAGTCATCAACATGAACCGCCGCATGATGATGGGGGGCGATGCGTCGCTCAACGTCGGCTTGCGCGGGGACGAGGAAGGTGGCGGCGAATGGCAGGATTGGCTGACCGATGATCGCCCGCTCCAGGACGAAACCGTGGCCGATGCCGAAGAATCGCAGATGCGCATGGCAATGCTGGGCGAAGCGATGGAGAGCCTGAACGAGCGTGAACGCCACATCCTGACCGAACGGCGCCTGACCGAAAAGCCGCAGACGCTCGAAGAGCTGAGCCAGGCCTACGACGTCAGCCGCGAACGCATCCGCCAGATCGAAGTGCGCGCCTTTGAAAAGCTGCAAAAGGCAATGCAGCGGATCGCGGGCGAGCGGTTGCTGCCGGGTATGGCGTAAGCCGCCTCATTCCAACGTATCCTGATTTATCAAGGGGCGCCGCAAGCGATTGCGGCGCCCCTTGTCGTATGGTCATTTGGCCGGCGCCAGATCCAGCACTGCTGCCACCATCGCCCGCGTGCCCAGCACCACGCTTTCGCGCGGCGCGATCTGGAACAGCGGGGAGTGATGCCCGGCCACCGGCGCGCCGCCCGCCTTGGCCGCGGCGATCCGTTCCGGCGTGGTGCCGCCGACCGCAAAGTAATAGCCCGGGACGCCTGTTTCTTCCGACACGAAATAGGTGAAATCCTCGGCTCCCATGTTGCGCTGTTCGAACGGCTGGAACGCGGCTGTGCCCAGTTCGCGCTGCATCACCGCGTTGAGGCGGCGGGCGAGTTCCGGGTTGTTATTGGTCACCGGCGTGCCCGACAGCCGCGTGACCTTCACCGGTAGGTTTTCCGGCAGGCCGTGGGCCTTGCCGATGTTGACCGCCATCCGCTCGATGGTGGCGATTACCTGTTCGCGGGTCGTCTCGTCATTGGCGCGCACGGTCACCTGCAACTTCGCTTCATCGGAGATGATGTTGTGCTTGGAGCCTGCATGGAACGAGCCGACCGTCACCACCACCGGCGTCAGCGGACCGATTTCGCGGGAATCAATGGATTGCAGCGCGGTGACGATCTGCGCCGCGATATAGACCGGGTCACGCCCCAGATGCGGCGCCGCGCCGTGGGTGCCGATGCCCGGCACGATGATGTCAAGCGAGTCTGATGAGGAATACTGGATGCCTTCGGACGCCGAGACCTTGCCCGTCTCCAGTTCCGCCGCCACATGGAACGCCAGCGCGTAATCAGGCTTGCCGAACCGGTCATACAGCCCGTCCGCCATCATCGCCTTGGCCCCGCGCACGCCTTCTTCGGCCGGCTGAACAATGAACATCAGCGTGCCGCGCCACTGATCCTTCATCGCCGCCAGCCGGCGCGCGGCGCCTACCATGGAGGTGATGTGCACATCATGCCCGCAGGCGTGCATCACCGGATAGTCCTTGCCATCCTCGCCCACCTGCATTGCCGTGGAGGCATAAGCGAGGCCCGACTTTTCCTCGACCGGCAGCCCGTCCATGTCGGCGCGCAGCAGGATCAGCGGGCCATCACCGTTCTTCAGGATGCCGACCACGCCGGTCTTGCCAACGCCCGTTGTCACCTCAAGCCCGGCCGCCTTCAGTTCGGTCGCCATTTTGGCCGCAGTGCGGTTTTCCAGGAAGGAAAGTTCGGGGTTCTGGTGGAAATCAAGGAACAGCGGGGCGAGGTAAGTGTCATACTCCGCCTCGATCGCGGCCTTGGTCGCAGGCGCTTCGGCCCACGCGGGCGGCGCTGCGATCACAAGCGCGAGGGCGCTGACGGCAGTGTGGAACAGACGCATGGAAATCTCCCCTGGGTTTTGCCCAAGGTAGCCACGCAAGCGCCGCCTCGGCAAGCGCCGATACTTCCCACACCCCCGACCCTGCGCTAGAGCCGCGCACGTGTTCACGATCCTGCGCCTCATCGCCAAGGCCCTTGGCGCCTTCATCGCTCTGACCTTGGCGCTGGTGCTGGCCTACAAGTTCCTCCCCGTCCCCGTCACCGCGACCATGCTGATGGACGAAAACGGCATCACCAAGGACTGGGAAAGCCTGGGCAACATCGACCGCAATCTGGTCAGCGCTGTCATCGCGGCCGAGGATTCGCGCTTCTGCGAGCATTACGGCTTCGATGCCGAAGCGATCGAGCAGGCGCTGCGCGAAAACATGGAGGCCAGAGAGACGGCAGGCCGCATCAGGGGCGGCTCCACCATCAGCCAGCAGACCGCCAAGAACGTGTTTCTGTGGCAGGGCGGCGGGTTTTTCCGCAAGGGGCTGGAGGCGTGGTTCACCTTCTGGATCGAAACAATCTGGGGCAAGCGGCGGATCATGGAAGTCTATCTCAACGTCGCGGAAACCGGGATTGGCACCTACGGCGCCGAAGCAGGCGCGCAGCGATATTTCGGCCACTCGGCCACGCGCCTGTCCGCCGATGAAGCAAGCCGCATGGCCGCAGCGCTACCCAGCCCCAAGAAACGCTCGGTCAAGAACCCCGGCGGGTGGCTGCTGCGCCACGGTAACAGCATTGAACGCCGCATCGGCATCGTCAGGCGTGACGGCCTTGATGCTTGCGTCTACAACTGATCCGCAATGGCCCACGCCCATCCCCCACACGCTCACGGCGTCGCCGCCTCCGATTGTCACGGGCTGCATGACGCGCACGGGCATCACCACGGCCCGCAGGATTTCGGCAACGCGTTCCTGATCGGGATCGCCCTCAACGTCGTCTTCGTCGTAATCGAGGCAAGCGCGGGCCTTTTCTACGGATCGATGGCGCTGGTGGCGGATGCCGGGCACAATCTGTCCGATGTGCTGGCGCTCGCGCTCGCATGGGTTGCCAGCATCGCGGCCAAACGCCCGCCCTCGGGCCGCTTCACCTATGGCTACAAAAGCTCGACCATTCTTGCTGCGCTGGCCAATGCGCTGTTGCTGGCGGTTGCGATCGGCGCGATTTTGTTCGAAACGCTCAGCCGGATCGGCACCCCGCAAGAGCCTCAAGGCATGGCGATGGTAATCGTCGCCGGGATCGGTATTGCGATCAATGCGTTCACAGCCATGCTGTTTCGAAAGGGGCAAAACGACATCAATATTCGCGGCGCCTATCTGCACATGGCAGCCGATGCCCTCGTTTCACTGGGTGTCGTGGTGGCGGGGGCCGCGATTCTTGTCACGGGCTTCAGCTGGATTGACCCGCTGGTCAGCCTTGTGATCGTCGCGGTGATCGCGTGGGGCGCCTGGGGCCTCGCGCGCGACAGTCTGACCATGGGCCTGCTGGCCGCGCCTGCGGGGATTGATCTGGTGCAGGTAAAGCAGCATCTGGCCAGCTTCGAAGGCGTCACTGCCGTCCACGATCTGCATGTCTGGCCAATGTCCACCACCGAAGCTGCGCTGACCGCACATCTTGTGATGCCCGGCCGCCCGGCCTCCGACAGCTTTCTGCGCGACATCGCAGCATCGCTGGAGGTGCGCTTCGGGGTTGGTCATGCAACCCTCCAGGTTGAAAGCGGCGACAACCCGTGCGGAGGCTGTTGCTGATGGCATCTCGGCCCCGTTCATCAAGTGACGAAGCACGCGAAGCGCTGCGCGATGCCATGGCGCGGCTGGCGGCGGGCGATCAATCGGCGCTGGAAGACATCTATCGCGCTACACGGGTGAAACTGTACGGAATATGCCTGCGTATCTTGGGAGACCAGAAGGAAGCCGAGGACGCGTTGCAAGACGTCTATATCAATTTGTGGCAGCGGGCTGACCGCTATGACCCGACCCGTGCGAGCCCGATCGCGTGGCTGGCGGCGTTCGCACGCAATCGCGCGATTGACCGGCTGCGCACCGGCAAGGTGCGCGGCGGCGCTGTGCCGATCGAGGAAGCCGCGCCGCTTCCCGATGAAACGCCGCTGGCCGATATGCTGCTGGTTGATGCGCAGCAGGCTGCCCAGATTCACAAGTGCTTGGGCGCGCTTGATGCGCGCACGCAGGGCCATATCCGCGCGGCCTTCTTTGAAGGCTATACCTATGCCCAGCTTGCCGAGGCTGCGGACGTGCCGCTTGGCACCATGAAAAGCTGGATCCGCCGCGGGTTGCAACGCCTGCGCGCCTGTCTTGAAGCGAGCGAAACGGCATGAGCGGCGCAGAACAGACCCCCAAGGATGGAGTCACCCGTGACGATCCGATGATTGCGGCGGAATGGGCACTGGGCCTGCTCGAAGGCGAGGAATTGCTCGCCGCGCGCGGCAAGGCCGCCACCGATCCCGACTTTGCCTGGCGCAAGCAGTGGTGGGACGATTGGTTCGCCCCATTGACCGATACCATGCCCGGCGCGGAGCCGAGCGCGCAGGTGTGGGACGGCATTGCCGCACGCCTGGCCGCACAACATCACGCCGCTGCGCCGTCTTCCGGTGATGCGCCCGTGTCCAATGTGGTTGCTCTTGAAGCGCAGGTCCGGCGCTGGCGCTGGGTGGCCGGGCTGACTTCGGCTGCGGCGGCTGTCGCGCTCGCGCTGTTTGCCTTCGCGCCCGGCCGCTCGCCGGTAGACTCCCCGCCGCAGATTGCTGCCGCGGCACCGATGGTTGCGACCGTGCCGATCGGGGACACCGGCCTGCGGCTGGATGTGACCTACATTCCCGAAAGCGAGAAAATGCTGGTCGCTGCGATCGGCCTTACGCCTGACGGGATGCATGATCACGAATTGTGGCTGGTCCCCGCCGATGGCACCGCCCTGCAATCGCTCGGCGTGGTTGTGCCCGGCGAGGTGCGCAGCATGGCGCTGCCCGATACCGTCACGGCCAAGCTGGGCGACGGGGCAAGCCTCGTGCTCACGCGCGAGCCGGTTGGCGGCTCGCCTGAAGGCGCGGATGCTGGCCCGGTCGTGGCGCAGGGCGCTTTCAGCCGCGTCTGACCACCCGCGGTAAGTGGCATTCGCTTCAACGCGCGATATCGTCGCCTCGCCCCTGTAAGCCGAAGAAACTCCCATCCGTAACGCCTGCGCACACGTAGTCCATGTGAGCAGCCGTTTGGTTGCGCGTCCAAAGGAGATTTTCATGTCTATCACCCCGAAACTGACGTTCAAGGCGGCGGCGATCGCTGTCGCTGCGGCAACTACTCTGTCGCTGTCCGCCTGCGCAACCCCTTCCGCAGATGGTGGCATGGCTTCGGCCACGGCCAGCGACGTCCCGATGGTTGGCGGCGCGCCCATGTATCCCACCATGAACATTGTGGAAAATGCGGTCAATTCCAAGGATCACACCACGTTGGTCGCTGCCGTCAAGGCCGCTGACCTTGTGGGCGCGTTGTCCAGCCCCGGTCCCTTCACCGTCTTTGCGCCCACCAATGCCGCCTTTGCCAAGCTGCCGGCCGGCACGGTGGAGACCCTGGTGAAGCCGGAAAACAAGGCCACTTTGACCAGCATCCTCACCTATCACGTGGTTGCCGGCAATGTGTCAGCCACCCAGCTGATCGGCATGATCGAGCAGGGCGGCGGCAAAGCTGAACTGACCACGCTGAGCGGCGGTAAGCTGACCGCCATGCTCATGGGCGGCAAGGTCGTGCTGACCGATGCCAAGGGCGGCCGCGCCACCGTGACGCAGGCCGATGTGTTCCAGTCGAACGGCGTGATCCACGTGACCGACACGGTGTCGATGCCGGGCTAACCCACGCAGGTCGGCGCTGTTCCGAAACCCCCCATCCCCTCCTGTCGGGGCAGCGCCCTACCGATCCCGTCCGGCCTTTTTGAAGGACGGGCGGGATCACCCCGAGTAACAAAAAATTGCCGCCAATCCCGTTTGAGGCTGGCGGCAATTTTTTTGTTGTTCCGGCGTTAGAAGGCGGCGATTTACGCCGCTTCTTCCTTCTTCTTTTCGACGCCGATCACGCGGATCGGTTCTTTTTTGCCTTCGACCACGTCCTTGTCGATCACGATCTCGGTCACGCCTTCCAGATCAGGCAGATCGAACATCGTGTCGAGCAGCAGGCCTTCCACAATCGAGCGAAGCCCGCGGGCACCGGTCTTGCGCTTGATCGCACGCTCGGCAATCGCCTGGAGCGCATCGGGAGTGAACGTCAATTCCACGTCCTCAAGCTCGAACAGCCTGCGATACTGCTTCACCAGAGCGTTCTTGGGCTCATTAAGGATCGTCACCAGCGCCGGCACGTCGAGATCGTGCAGCGTGGCGATCACCGGCAGACGGCCGACGAATTCGGGGATCAGACCGAACTTGAGCAAATCCTCGGGCTCGGACTTCTCCAGCAACTCGCCCACCCGGCGCTTGTCCGGATCGGCAACATGCGCGCCGAACCCGATGGAACGCTTCTGCAAGCGATCAGCGATGATCTTGTCGAGGCCCGCAAAAGCCCCGCCGCAGATGAACAGGATGTTCGTCGTGTCCACCTGCAGAAACTCCTGCTGCGGATGCTTGCGCCCGCCCTGCGGCGGCACCGAAGCCGTGGTGCCCTCCATCAGCTTGAGCAGCGCCTGCTGCACGCCTTCGCCCGAAACATCGCGCGTGATCGAGGGGTTTTCGGCCTTGCGCGTGATCTTGTCGATCTCGTCGATGTAAACGATCCCGTGCTGCGCCTTTTCGACGTTGTAGTCCGAAGCCTGCAGCAGCTTGAGGATGATATTCTCGACATCCTCACCCACATAACCCGCTTCGGTCAGCGTGGTGGCGTCGGCCATGGTGAAGGGCACATCGAACGTGCGCGCCAGCGTCTGCGCGAGCAGAGTCTTGCCCGATCCCGTCGGCCCGACCAGCAGGATGTTCGACTTGGCCAGCTCAACATCGCTCGATTTGCCGGAATATTTCAGCCGCTTGTAGTGATTGTGCACTGCGACTGAAAGCACGCGCTTGGCGCGGTCCTGCCCGATCACGTAATCGTTCAGCGTGGTGAAGATATCCATCGGCGTGGGGATCTCGCCATCTTTCTTGCCTGCGATCCCTGCCTTGGTCTCTTCACGAATGATGTCGTTGCACAGCTCGACGCATTCATCGCAGATGAACACGGTCGGGCCGGCGATAAGCTTGCGAACCTCATGCTGCGACTTCCCGCAGAAGCTGCAGTAAAGGGTGCTCTTGCTGTCGGATCCGCTCAATTTGGTCATTCCTGTGTCCTCGAATCCATCGGCGCAGGCGGCAATGCGCCGTGCACGGATTCGTCAAGTGTATTGCCCGCACCGTATGAATCAACACATGGCGCGCTATTTCGTGCCATTACCATAGCGTTGGCGTCCGCAAAGCTGCGGGTAAGGCCGTTTGCCCGGTGGGCTGTCCCGCCCCGGTGCAGATAGCGGACGGGGCCTTGGGGCAGGCCTTACTCAGGCGCCCCGCCCGAACCGCTTTCGTCGCCGGTTTCGTCGTTTTCAGGCCGCGTCTCAAACACCTTGTCCACAATGCCGAAAGCCTTGGCCTCCTCGGCTTCGAGGAAGGTGTCACGATCCATCGCCTTTTCAATCTCTTCAAGGCTGCGGCCGGTGAACTTCACGTAAAGATCGTTCATGCGGCTGCGGATGCGCAGGATCTCGCGGGCCTGGATCTCGATGTCCGATGCCATGCCGCGTGCCCCGCCCGAAGGCTGGTGCACCATGATTCGCGCATTGGGCAGTGCAATTCGCATCCCCGGTTCGCCCGCTGCCAGCAGGAAGCTGCCCATGGATGCGGCCTGCCCCATGCACACGGTCGATACGCGCGGCTTGATGTATTGCATGGTGTCATAGATCTGGAGACCCGCGGTCACCACGCCGCCGGGCGAATTGATGTACATGCTGATCGGCTTGGACGGGTTTTCGCTTTCCAGAAACAGCAGCTGCGCCGTGACGAGGCTGGCCATGCCGTCTTCGATTTGCCCGGTCACAAACACGATGCGTTCGCGCAGCAGGCGGCTGAAGATGTCGAAGCTGCGTTCCCCGCGGCTGGTTTGTTCGACCACCACGGGCACCAAAGCGCCGGTGTACGGATCGCGCGTGAACTGGCCCTGAGTGCCATAAGTGTCGCCAGAGTTGCCGAACAGATCGATCATAGGAGCTGCGTTTCCTTTGTAGGTGTCGATAAAGCTATGTCGGACGCAGGGGGGCAATTTCAAGGGTGTTTACCGTGTCCTTGTGAATTGAAACCATACAAACCGCGGACAGAGCCGATTGCAGCGGCGTGTTTTGTCCCTTGCCGTTCCGCGCAACCGTGGCAAACCCTTATCGCATGACAATCAGCAACATTGCGCGCGCGACGCTCACCGCGCTCCTCGCCTCCGCCGCCGTCCCCGCATTGGCACAGCAGACTTCTGCAGGCGGAACCACCCCGCAGATGCGACTCGAGATACCAAAGGTGGACCTGCCGCCCGGCGTCGAAAAACTTGGCCCGCAAAGCGGCGCTGCCGAAGGTGCGGCGGTCGGCCATGTGTATCGAATAATGCGGTACGACGATGGGCCTGACGGGCTGAATGCCGTCATCGCTTTGGCGCCCGACATTACCGCGCAGGTTCGTGCCGCGCAGCGCCTGCCGCTTCGCGGGCGCACCGTGCTGGTCAAGGACAATGTCGAAACGCGCGAATTGCCCACGACCGCCGGATCGCTGGCCCTCGCGGCCAACGCGACGGGCCGCGATGCGCCGCTGATTGCGTTGCTGCGCCAGAACGGCGGCGTGGTGCTGGGCAAGACCAACCTGTCCGAATGGGCCAATATCCGCTCCAACAATTCGACTAGCGGGTGGAGCGCGGTTGGCGGGCTGACGCGCAACCCCCATGCCACTGACCGCAATACGTGCGGCTCATCGGCGGGCAGCGGCGCGGCAATTGCGGCGGGCTTTGCCTGGGGCGCGATTGGCACCGAAACCAACGGCTCGATCACGTGCCCTGCCAGCATCAACGGCATCGTCGGGTTCAAGCCCAGCGTCGGGATCGTCAGCCGCACCCATGTGGTGCCGATTTCGTCGACACAGGACACCGCCGGGCCAATGACCCGCACCGTGATGGATGCAGCCTTGCTGCTGACCGCAATTGCGGGCGAGGACCCGGCCGATCCGGTGACGCTGACGGCCACGCGGGTCAAGGATTACACCGCCGGGCTGGACACGGCCTCGCTTCAGGGCGTGCGGATCGGGGTGATGCGCGGTCAGATGGGCGACCGCGCCGATCTGACCGCCGTGTTCGAGGCCGCGCTGGCCGATCTGGCGCGGGCGGGCGCGGTGCTGGTCGACATCACGTTTGAACCCGACCGGCAGATGTATGCGGACAGTTTCACCGTGCTGATGTTCGAACTGCGCGAGGAGATGGGCAAATATCTCGAAAGCCTGCCGCGTGTGGCGGGCCGCGATACGCTGCCGCGCAGTCTCGCTGATCTGATCGCTTTCAACACCGCCCATGCCGACACCGAAATGCGCTGGTTCGGGCAGGAGCTGTTTGTTCAGGCCGAAGCGACCACTGACCGCGCCGCCTACGAAAAGGCGCGCGCCAATGCGCTGCGAATCGCCGGGCCAGAAACGCTCGACACACTACTGGCAGACAACCAGGTCGCCTTTCTCGTCGCCCCCACGCGCGGGCCGACCTGGGTGAGCGATCTGGTCAACGGCGACAATTTCAACGGCTCGATTGGCTTCGGCAGCCCTTCGGCGATCGCAGGCTATCCGCATCTGACCGTGCCGATGGGCGCGGTGGAAGGCCTGCCGGTGGGCCTCAGCATCATGGGCGCCAAGTGGGACGACCACGGGGTGCTAAAGGCTGGCGCGGCCTACGAAAAAGCGCGGACAGCCAAGCTGCCCGCGCCCACATTCGGCCCGTGGCAACCGGCGGGGGAATAATCCCCCGCCAGCGCCGGATTACTTCTTGGCAGCGGCCTTCTTGGCGGGTGCCTTCTTCGCCGCAGGCTTTTCGTCGCCGGCATCAGCTGCCTTCTTCGCCGGAGCCTTCTTGGCGGCAGGCTTGGCTTCGGCCTCGCTGTCGTCAGCCTTTTTGGCCGATGCTTTTTTGGCAGGCGCCTTCTTGGCGGGCTTTTCTTCAGCAGCCGGGGCTTCGTCAGCGTCCGCTTCGGCGCCGGCGGCCTTCTTCGCCGGGGCTTTCTTCTTGGCCGGTGCCTTCTTGGGCGCAGGCGCGGCGTCTGCGGTGTCTTCGGCTTCGATCGCGGCCTGAAGTTCTTCAAGGGTCACTTCGCGTTCGGTCACTTCGGCCTTGTCGAACAGGAAGTCGACGACCTTGTCTTCATACAACGGTGCGCGCAGCTGGGCGGCGGCCATCGGTTCAGACTGAACATATTCGAGGAAACGCTGGCGGTCTTCCGGGCGATATTGCTGGGCGGCCTGCTGGATCAGCATGCTCATTTCCTGCTGGGACACTTCCACGCCGTTGGCCTGGCCGATTTCCGAAAGCAGCAGGCCCAGACGCACGCGGCGCTCGGCGATGGACTTGTACTCGTCCTTCTCGTCTTCGATCTGCTTCAGGGCAGCGGCCGGATCTTCCTCGTTGGCGGCTTCCTGCTGAAGCTGCTGCCAGATCTGCGCGAATTCCGCGTCAACCATGGTGCCGGGCACTTCAAAGCTGTGCCCTGCGGCCAACTGATCGAGCAGCGCGCGCTTCATCTGCGTGCGGGTCAGGCCAGCGGTCTGCTGTTCCAACTGCGCCTTCATGATCTCGCGCAGCTTGTCCATGCTGTCGAGGCCGAGACTCTTGGCAAACTCTTCGTCAAGCGTGGTTTCGGTTTCGACCTTCACCGCCTTCACGGTGATGTCGAAGGTGGCGTCCTTGCCCGCCAGGTGCTCGGCCTGGTATTCGGCCGGGAAGGTCACGGTGATGGTCTTTTCCGCGCCGGTCTTCACGCCGACCAACTGGTCTTCAAAGCCGGGGATGAAGGTGCCCGAACCCAGCACCAAGGCGGCGTCTTCGGCCTTGCCGCCTTCGAATTCCACACCGTCGAGCTTGCCGACGAAATCGATGATAAGCTGATCGCCGTCAGCCGCCTTCTTGGTCTTGGCAGCGTCCTTGTAGCTTTTGTTCTGGCCGGCAATGTTGCCAAGCGCTTCGTCGATCTGCGCATCAGTAACCGGCACGGTGAGCTTTTCAAGCTTGAGCCCATCGGTGCTGGGAGCCTCGATCGTCGGCAGCACTTCGAGGCTGACGGTGATTTCGGCGTCCTTGCCCTGCTCGTAGCCATCGTTAAGGCCAATTTCGGGCTGCATCGCGGGGCGCAAGGCCTCGTCGCGCAGCAGCGTATCGACCGATTCGCGGATCGTATCGTTCACGACCTGGCTGTGCAGGGCCTCGCCGTGCATTTTCTTGACGAGATTGGCGGGCACCTTGCCCGGACGGAAGCCGGGCATGCGCACTTGCGGCGCAACCTTCTTGATCTCGGCGTCGATCTTCTTGGTGAGATCAGCGGCAGGGATCGTGATGAGATAGGCGCGCTTGAGCCCTTCGTTGACGGTCTGCTTGGTGTGCATGGTGACTGGTTGAAGCCTTCTTGCCAAAAATTCCGGTAAGTCGGGCCGGCTCGGGGCGAAGTTGGTGCGGGCGAAGGGACTCGAACCCCCACATCTTGCGATACCAGAACCTAAATCTGGCGCGTCTACCAATTTCGCCACGCCCGCATCCCCGAACGAAGCCGCGCGGGAAGCTGCAAGCCGCCCGCGCGTATTAGCCGCCGCCATTATCGCCCCCAAGCCAAAAGGGCAAGTGCAACACGCTTGAAGCCTTGCACATTGGCGATTAAGGGCGCGGCCATGACCGAAGAAACTCCTGAAATCGTCCCGGCAACCACCAGCGCCGACGTGCCGCCCGATCATCTCTCGGTCAATCCGCGGAGCGCGTTCTTCGATGGGGAAAAGCTCCAGCGCGGAGTCGGCATCCGCTTCAAGGACCGCGTGCGTACCGATATCGAAGAATATTGCATCTCCGAAGGTTGGGTGCGGGTGCAGGCGGGCAAGGCCATGGACCGCAAGGGCCAGCCGCTTACGCTGAAACTAACCGGCCCGGTCGAAGCGTGGTACGAAGACCTGGGGGAAAACCCGCCAGTCGCCAAAAAAGGCTGATCGGCAGGCGCAGGATCGAGGGGGCATCGCGGCAAACTTGCCAAATCCGGCATTTGCGCGCAACTGACGCGCTTATGTCCCTCCCCAAAAAGCCTGAAGTCGTCATCATCGGCCGCCCCAATGTGGGCAAGTCCACGCTGTTCAACCGGCTGGTGGGCAAGAAACTCGCCCTGGTGGACGATCAGCCCGGCGTCACCCGCGATCGCCGGATGGGCGATGCCGAGATCGCTGGCTTGCAGTTCACCATCGTCGACACCGCCGGATGGGAGGATGAGAATGAACTCAGCCTGCCCGGACGGATGCGCAAGCAGACCGAAGCCAGCCTTGCTGGCGCGGACGCCGCAGTCTTCGTGGTGGATGCCCGCGCAGGCCTGACCCCGCTGGACGAGGAAATTGCTCGCTACCTGCGCGAACAGGAAGTGCCCGTCGTCGTCGTGGCCAACAAGGCCGAAGGGCGTGCGGGCGAAAGCGGCGCGATGGAAGCCTATGCGCTGGGGCTTGGCGAACCGCTGGCGATGTCGGCCGAACACGGCGAAGGCATTGCCGATCTGTTCGGCGGTTTGTGGCCTATCATCGGCGCGGCGTCGGACGAATGGGAAGAACGCGACGACATCAACCGCGCCGAAATCGCGGCAATGGACGAAGATGATCGCCCCACCGGCCCGTTGAAGCTGGCCATCGTGGGGCGTCCGAACGCGGGCAAATCCACCCTCATCAACTGGCTGCTGGGCGAAGATCGCCTGCTGACCGGCCCCGAAGCCGGGATCACCCGCGATTCGATTGCGGTCGATTGGGACTGGACCGACCCCAAGACCGGCGAGACCCGCGAGATCCGGCTGATCGACACCGCCGGAATGCGCAAGCGCAAGAATGTCACTGAAAAGCTGGAAAAGCTGTCCGTGGCGGACGCCCGCCGCGCGGTGGACTTTGCCGAGGTGGTGGTGTTGCTGCTCGATGCGACCCAAGGCCTTGAGCATCAGGATCTGAAAATCGCCGCCCACGTGCTCGAAGAAGGGCGCGCGCTGATGATCGCGATCAATAAGTGGGACGTGGCCGAAGGTGCGAGCAGTCTGTTCAACGGCATTCGCGGCGCGCTGGACGATGGCTTGGCGCAGGTGCGCGGGCTTCCCTTGTTTGCGGTCAGCGCCAAGACCGGCAAGGGGCTGGATCAAATGCTGTCTGGCGCGTTCGAGATCCGCGATGCGTGGTCCAAGCGCGTATCCACCGCCGCGCTCAACCGCTGGTTTGATGATGCGCTGGAGGCCAATCCGCCGCCCGCACCCGGTGGCAAGCGGATCAAGCTGCGCTACATCACGCAGGCCGGCACCCGCCCGCCGCGTTTCGTGATCTTCGGCAGCCGCCTCGACATGCTGCCGACCAGCTACGAACGCTACCTCGTCAACGGCATCCGCGCCAAGCTCGGCTTTGACGCCGTGCCGGTGCGCGTCACGCTGAAGACCAACAAGAACCCCTACGCCAAGGATTAAGCAGGCATGGTTCTCGATCTGCTCGCCGCCGCCGCAGATGCCGCAGATGCGGCGCGCGCGCCCTTCGTCTTCGAAATTTTTGAGCGCACAGCCTCCACCCCGCGGGTGCAGCAGGTGGTGCAGTTGAGCCTTGCGCCTGCGTTCCTGCTCTCCGGGATCGGCGCGGTGATGAATGTCATCATGAGCCGGATGATCTGGATCGCGCAGCGAATCGACAAGATCGAAGACAAGATGGAAGAACAGCGCACCTCGCGTCAGGCGCGCGAACTGGGCTGGCTGATGCGGCGGCGCAAACTGGCGCAAGGCGCGATCATGTTCTCCACCGCATCGGCGGTGATGATCAGCGCCGTCATCATGATGCTGTTCATCTCCGCCTATATCATCGCGCAGATCGGCACGGCTATCGCGTTGCTGTGGGTGCTGACCATGGCGCTGCTGGTGATCGGACTGGGGTTCTTCCTGCTGGAAACCCGGCTGGCAGCCATCGGCGCGCAGCCGCCCAAGGAGTAGCCCGCCGCAACGCAAAAAAGGCAGGCGCCGGTTGCGGCCCTGCCCTTTTTTTGTGCAGCCCTTGCGGGCGACCCCTAGTTTTGGCCTTAGTCCCGGCCTTAGCCCTACTTTTCGCCGGCAGGCTGGCTTTGCAGCTGGCAGTAATTGTGCAGGCCCATGCGCTCGATCATTTCGAACTGGGTTTCGAGGAAGTCGACATGCTCTTCCTCATTCTTGAGGATCCATTCAAACAGCCCGGCCGAGGTGTGGTCATTGACGCTGCGCGCATAGGCTGTTGCATCCTTGAGCAGCGGGATCGCCTCGTGCTCCAGCGCAAGATCGGCGCGCAGCACTTCCTCTACGTTCTCGCCGACCTTCAGCTTGTGGATTGCCTGAAAATTGGGCAACGCTTCGAGGAACAGGATCCGTTCCGCCAGCTTGTCGGCGTGCTCCATTTCCTCGATTGATTCGTGGCGTTCGTAAGCCGCCAGCTTCTTCATGCCCCAGTTGTCGAGCACGCGGTAATGCAACCAGTACTGGTTGATCGCGGTCAGCTCGTTGGTGAGCGCCTGGTTGAGATAGTCGATGACCTTGGGGTCGCCCTTCATGGGATTATCCTTTGCGATGTATCAAAGCCGGGATGCGGCGTTGCAGTACAGATACACGCGGAAGAGGCTTGTCCGCAAGGGGTGTGCGGAATTTATCTTTGCGAATCAGTCGCTTGCGAGACGTTCGCAATCGCGGGTCAGGCCGCCTCTACTGCGAACAAATCGCACGATGCCGCAGCACGTTCCTGCTCGATGATTTCTTGCGCATCATCAAGGCACTGGCCGCAATTGGGGCGCTTGCCCAGGCAGGCATAGGTCGCTTCAGCGTCGCCTTCGCAACTCAGCGCGGCGTTGCGCAAATCAGTCTCACGAATGGCATTGCAGATGCAGATGTACATGGTGGCGCGAATCTTTCCTGCGAAGCGTTTGCAGGATGCAAGATATGCGAATTGTTCTTAATAACAAGTGGGAAATTCACCGACGCAACGGAAACACCGTCCGATAGGTCAGGCACCGCCACAACCATTCCAGCGGTCCATAGCGGAAGCGGTCAAGCCACGGCTTGGACCATGCCAGCATCACCGCCCACGTCAGCACCACGACGACGTAGAGTTGCGGCCGGTTGAGCTCTCCAAACAGACCCAGCGCCCAGCCGTGAAAGACGAACATCATCAGGATCGATGTGCCAAGATAATTGGTGAACGCCGCCCGGCCCGCCGCACGCACCCGGTCCCCCAGCCAGCCACTGGCGCCGGGCGCATAGGCCACCAGCACCGCCGCCAGCCCCATCACCATCCACAGCCGCGGCAATATGCTCCATCCGGCAAATCCGGCCAGCGTGCCAAAATAGGTAAAGCCCCCGGCCTTCATGGACAGCCCGATACCAAGATGCGCAAGGCCGCCCGCAATCAATCCGGTCCACCCCCAGCGCAGCAGCTTGGCCCGCGCAAAAGCGCCACTGAAAAAGCCAAGCCGGTAAAGCGCGATGCCGATCAGCATCAGCGGTAACGTTTCAAGTCCGAAAAGCGCGGCATTGGACAGCGGTTCGGACCATTGCTCGGAAAAACGATAGCGGATCAGCGCGCCATAATCGCCCGAAGCGATCGCAGCACTGGTCACCTCGCCCCGCGCCAGCGCCGGTTCGACACTGGCGAGAACTTCGGCGCGCCCTTCCGCCATTTCCGGGGTCGATGTGCCAAACGCAGTTTCGGTCATCAGCCAAGGCATGGTGAGCGCCGCGCCGATCACCAGCACGCCCAGCATGTAGCCGCCCAGTCCCACCACCAACTGCGCTTTCACGCTCCACTTGAGGCAGGCAAGCGCAAGAAAGCCGAACAAGGCGTAGTAGAACAGGATGTCGCCGGTCCAGATGAAGAAGAAGTGGATCAGCCCGAACGCCATCAGGATCGCCAGCCGCCACGCCTGAAGACCGCGCGTGGCGCCGCGGGCCCAGGCTTTCTCCATGAACAGGTACATGCCCGCGCCGAACAACAGAGTGAACAGGCCCCGCATCTTGCCATCGATGAGGACGAATTGCGCGATCCACATCCATCCGCCGGGGTCACCCGGATCGGTCAGAAACGCAGACGGGTACATATAGGCCTCGAACGGCTGCCCAAAGCCGACGATGTTGGCAGCCAGAATGCCCATCACGGCCAACCCGCGAATGAAATCGAGCGTGTCGATGCGCTCGCCCGCGGCAACCGGAGCGATTGCTGGTTGCGGATCGCCGACAATCGCGTCGGCAGCATGCGGCGCAAGCGTATCGTTCATGGCTGTCCCCCGGCCTGTGACCGGGCGCAGATTAGCAAGTCTCACGCGCTTGGGAAGACCGCTCCTGCCCCAGCCAACCCATGTCTCGCGCCTAACTCTGTCCCGCCACCACGCAGGCTGTGCCTTCGCGCTTCAGCGCCGCGCAGGCGCGCTGCGCTTCGGCCTGGCTGGCAAAGCCGGTTGCCAGCAAGCGGGTAAGCTTGCCGCTGGGCACCAGCGTCTTGGTGGTTCCGGCCAGCGCGGCGTTGCCGCCAATCTGGTTCCACAGCCTGTCAGCATTGCCCGCCACCCCGAACGCACCGAGCTGCACCTGCCAGGTGCCTTGCTTGCGGGGCGCCAAGGCGGGATTTGCCGGTTTGGGCGCAGTGGTCGCCGCAGCCATTACCGTCGCCGTCGCCGTCGCCGTCGCTGGAGTGCGTGTGGCCGGCTGCGCCGATGCGGTCGTGACCGGCTGCGTCACCGCTGCCGCCGATACCGGCTGCATCGCAAGTTCCACGGCAGCAAGTTCGGCCGAGCGTTGCGAGCGCGCCCCGCTTTCCAGCTCGCGGGCCAGCGTCTGGGCCTCACTGCGCTGGCCTTGCGGCACAAAGCGGTCCATCTGCGCCAACGCATCGCTCGCCTGCGGCAGGCCTGCGCCATTCGCCAGTGTCATCAGCGCATAGGCGCGTACCCAGTCACGCGGGGCGTAATCGGCGTTGAAGTGCGACAGACCCAGCACATATTGCGCGCGCGGATCGCCGCGATCGGAGGCGGCGCGAATCATCGGCATCGCCCTTTCCTGCTCGCCTTCCTGAAACAGCATCAGCCCGTAATTGTCGGCGGCTTTCACATGGCCAAGGCTGGCGGCCTGTTCGTAAAACGTGCGGGCACGCGCATTGTTGACCTCCACGCCGCGGCCCAACCGATAGGCTTGCGCAAGGTTGAACAGCGCATCGGGATCGCCCGCTGCCGCCGGGCCTTCCCACTCCGCAACGGCGCGGGCAAAATCGCCAGCGCTCCAGGCGTCAACGCCGGCCTTGACGTCTGCCAGCGCGGGCACCGATCCCAGCGCGAGCGCCGCCGCGCCCAAACCTATGGCCGCCATGCGAAAGGCGGCGGCCGCCCCGTTTGTTGTCGTGATCCTTGCCATTGCTGTCCTGCCTCGCGGTGTGTCAGAGGAACTCACCCATACCGGATTTTAGCTGAAACTTGGTTAGCAAATCGTTGCCTGCGCCTGCCGCAGACTAACTTGGGCCCCAAGCCGGTGTCGATGGCCCCGCACGCCCTTCCCTTAAGATCTAAGGCTTTAACCCTAAATTAGGGGTATCCTGCGATCCCGTGTCCATCCAGCCGTTGTCAGGCGTCGCAATAGGGCGGCCCGGACGCGGAACAATTCAGGGGGACCCAAGCGTTGCGTGTACTCGCTTTGGCATCGCAAAAAGGTGGATCGGGCAAAACCACCTTGTCCGGCCATCTCGCCGTCCAGGCCCAGCGCGCAGGCGCTGGCCCGGTCGTGCTTATCGACATTGATCCGCAAGGCTCGCTGGCGGACTGGTGGAACGAGCGTGAGGCGGAATATCCCGCCTTTGCGCAGACCACTGTGGCCCGGCTCGCCAATGATCTGGCCGTGCTGCGCCAGCAGGGCTTCAAGCTCGCTGTGATCGACACACCGCCTGCCATCACCATGGCGATTCAATCGGTGATTTCGGTCGCCGAACTGATCGTAGTGCCGACCCGGCCTTCCCCGCATGATCTGCGCGCTGTCGGCGCGACCGTCGATCTGTGCGAGCGCGCCGGAAAGCCGCTGGTGTTTGTCGTCAATGGCGCCACGCCCAAGGCCAAGATCACCTCGGAAGCTGCAGTCGCGCTGTCGCAGCATGGCACCGTCGCGCCGATCACGCTGCACCATCGCACGGATTTTGCCGCTTCGATGATCGATGGCCGCACCGTGATGGAGGTGGATGCCGAAAGCCGCTCGGCCGCCGAGATCGCCGCCCTGTGGCGCTACATTGCCGACCGGCTCGAAAAGAATTTCCGCCGCACCGTGTTTGCGCCTGCCCCCAATGGCGTGGGCCAGCAACTGGGTGGTGTGCCGCGTCCGGCCGGGGGCTTCGGTCGCCGGGTGGCGCAGTAAGCGCGCGGGGGCCACACGACCATGTCCGAACCCGGATTTGCCTCACTCGGCCCATCGCTGCTGGCCCGCAAGGGCGGCGCCAAGCCCGCCATGCGCCCGCAGGTCGCGCCGCTGGTGGCCGACGAATCGACCATCGCCAAATTGGCCGACGAACAGCTTGAAGACCTCGGCTGGAACGACATGGGCGATTCGGATGCAGCAGACGGTCGCCTGTCCGGCGCGGACATCGTTCCGATCAACGCCGACCTGTCTGCCGATGATTTCGTAGCCGGCGCCTTTGCAGAAGGCGGCCCGATCGTCCGCCGTCAGCAACGCCGCCTCGAAGAACGCGTGCTGGCCGACGCGGTGATGACCGGCCCCGAAGATCACGAACCCGATTACGACGAAGACGACGAGCCGGTCTACGGCGAAGCCTTCGACGACGAGGATTACAACGACAACGGCGAGGAGACAGGCGTTCAGTACGCGCCGCTCGTCCCGGCGCCTGAGCCCGAACCTGTTGCACAAGTCGAGGCCCCGGCTCCGGCACGCGCCGCAAAACCGGCCTTCGCGCCCCGCGTCGCGTCAGTCCAGACGGGTCGCCGCGCCGCCTTTACGCTGCGGCTTGACGCCGACCGCCATCTCAAGCTGCGCCTTGCCGCAACCATGCAGGGCATCAGCGCCCAGGCGCTCGTCACCGAGGCGCTGGACCGGCTGCTGGCCGAATATGACGATCTCGATGTCATCGCCAACCACATGAAGCGCCATTGATCGGTGCTTCGACCCACACACGCTGAAGACCACCACCAGGGGAATTGACTATGGACCGCAGCATCATCACCGGCAGCCGCTCCAAGCCTCACCAGGCGCCGCGCCTCGCGCTCGCCATTACCACTGCCATCGCAGGCCTGACCTTGGCTGGCATGGCCGCCAACGCCGCGCCGCAGGCCGCAGAATCGTTCAGCCGCGCGCAAACCGCGTTGCAAAAGGGGCAGGTGGCCAAGGCCATCGACCATGCCGAAGCCGCCGTCCTCGCCGAGCCGCGCAATCCCAGTTACCGTGCGCTGCTGGGCGCAGCCTATCTCGAAGCCGGGCGGTTCAGTTCGGCCGCCACCAGCTTTGGCGATGCGCTCGATCTGGGGGACGAAAACCCGCGCACGGTGTTGAGCTTTGCGCTGGCCAAGATCGCGCTGGGCGATGCCCGGACCGCTGTGTCCGCGCTTGATGACTATGCGCAAGCCATCGACCCGACCGATCTTGGGCTTGCGCTGGCGCTAGCCGGGCAGCCCGAACGCGGAATGCATGTGCTGGTCAACGCAGTGCGTTCAGCCGAATCGACCACGCCCAAATTGCGCCAGAACCTGGCCTACACCTACGCGCTGGCAGGCAATTGGCGCGCGGCGCGGGTGATGGCCGCCGAAGATGTGCCGGCCGACCAGCTTGAAGCCCGACTGGGCGAATGGGCCACGATGTCCGCACCGGAAATGTACGCGCAACGCATCGCAACCTTGCTCAATGTCAGCCCCCGCGCCGACAGTGGCCAGCCGCTGCAACTGGCGCTGGCCAAGCCTTCGGACAACGGCACGCTGATGGCCCAAGCCGAGATGCCCGCCCCGCCCGCTGCGGCTCTTGCCGTTGCTGAGCCGGTGGCCAAGCCCGCCACGGTTGCGCAGGCCTTTGCCGCCCCACAACCTGCGCCGCAACCGGCGCCTCGCATGGCCGCAGCATCGAATGGCGGTGTGCGCTACGTGTCGAACCCCGTCATTCAGGAACTTCCTGTCCGCGCAGCGCCTGCCGCCTCGCGGGTTGCCGCCGCTTCGCCGCAGCGCCGTACGGCACCCGCCACCGTTCCGGCGCCTGTGAAGAGCGACGTGCAGAGCGACGTGCAGAGCGATAAGGCCGCCGCCTCGCACCTCGTCCAGCTTGGCGCCTACGACAGCAAGATCGAAGCCGAGCGCGGCTGGAACGTGCTCAAGGGCAAGTTCCCGCAGCTCAAGGATCACGATCCTGTCATCACGCAGGCCGTGGTCAATGGACGCACGTTCTGGCGGATCGCCGCAGCGGGCTTTGGCCCCAGAAGCGCAAAGTCGATGTGCGGCACGGTGAAGTCCGCTGGACGCGGCTGCTTTGCCTATGCGGCAACCACTCCGCCCGCGGGCGCGCTGAAGCGCGACGTGCAGGTGGCGTCGCGCATCCGGTAACGTCCCTGATTCTCGGAAATTTACGAATTATGCTCCCGGATGGCGTCACGCTGCCCGGGAGATTTTCGTATGCGCACAAGCCAAGTGGATGGGCTTTCCTACAGGAAGGCAGCCGCGATAGGGCGTTCTGGCACGTTAAACGCACTCTGGCGCAAGTCTACCTCGTGAAACATTGCCTGCGCGATCAAAAGTGGCGGAAATCTGCGGAAAATCGCACGGGATTCCTGCAGCGCCAAGCGGTTACAGCCCCGTCCAGACCATGGTTAGACCCCTGCTAGACCCCGTCTAGACCCCTTCGTGGGCCATGTTTCACGCCGCCAGACAGAGCCTTGCCCAAGGCCCGAATGTAGGACCGGGCCTAAAGCCCGATCCGCACCCCGCCCTTCCATAGCCCGATCACCCGGCCTTGTGCGCCCTGCCGATCGAACGGGGTGTTATCGGCGGTCGCCTCCATCTTGCGGCGGTCGATGATCCACGGGGCGTCCGGGTCGATCAGGGCCAGATCCGCCTCCATTCCCGCCGCCAGTTCGCCCGCCGTAACGCCAAGCAGGCGGGCGGGATTGCGCGCCAGACAATCGAAGGCGCGGGCGGTGTCCATCACACCGTCGCGCACCAGCCCCAGCACCATTGCCAGCAGCGTCTCGGCCCCTGCCATTCCGGGCGCCGCATCGGCAAAAGGCAGGCGCTTGTCTTCGGCCCCGCGCGGGTCGTGACCGCTGGCGATGACGTCGACCGTGCCATCGCCAATCGCCACCAGCGCCGCCTGACGGTCAGCCTCGCTGCGCAAGGGCGGCGCGATCCGGGTAAAGGTGCGAAAATCCGCCGTCGCCAGATCGGACAGCATGAAATGGGCCGGCGTGATCCCGCAGGTAACCGCTACCCTGCGCGCCTTGGCGTCCCGTACCAGATCGAAGCCTCGGGCCGTTGTGACCTGACGAATATGCAGCCGCGCCCCGGCCATCTGCGCCAGCGCAATGTCCCGCGCAATGGCCAGCGCCTCGGCCTCGGCCGGCGCAGCGGGGAGGCCCAGCCGGGTCGCGATTTCGCCCGCGGTCGCAGCCGCCTCGGCGGCCAGCCCGCCATCCTCGGCATGGGCGACAACCACCAGGTCGAGCATCGCGGCATATTGCAGCAGCCGCAGCATCACGCCGCTATCCGCAATCCAGCGCCGCCCGGTGGCAATCCCGCGCGCGCCCGCATCCTGCATCAGCGCGATCTCGGCCAGCTCGCGCCCTTCAAGCCCTCGCGTTGCCGCAGCGAGCGGGTGCACCCACAGATCCGGCTTGCCGCTTTTGGCGATGAAGTTCACCCGGCTCGGCAGATCGAGCGGCGGGGATTGATCGGGCATCAAGGCCGCGCGGGTGATCCCGCCAAAGTGGAACGCGGGCTTGTCGACCGCAAAGACACCGAGATCGACGATACCGGGCGCGAGCAGTTTCCCGCGTGCATTGATAACCTCATCATCGCTCTCGGCCGCCACCTGCGGACCAACCGCAAGGATAATGCCATCGGCGCAGCGCAGGGCGCCGGCTGTCACGCCGCCGGGGGCGACCACTTGCGCATTGATAATGGTGAGCGGCCGTGCCTGCTTCATGCCCCCCACCCCTCAACGCCGCGCGCCTCGCGGGTCAGGATCTCAAGGCACGCCATGCGGATTGCCACGCCCATCTCGACCTGACGGGTAATGAGCGATCGCCCCACAAGATCGGCGACCTCGCTGTCAATTTCGACCCCGCGGTTCATCGGCCCCGGATGCATCACCAAGGCGTTCGGCGCCGCCAGCGCCAGCCGCCGGGCTGTCAGGCCATAAAGGTGGTGATATTCGCGGGCCGAAGGGACGAATTGCCCGCTCATCCGCTCGGATTGCAGGCGCAGCATCATCACCACCTCTGCGCCTGCCAAGGCCGCGTCGAAGTGGTGGAATACCTCCACGCCCATCGCTTCGATCCCGACCGGCATCAGCGCAGGCGGCGCGCAAACGCGGACATTGGCGCCCATCGCGGTCAGACACAGGATGTTCGATCGCGCCACCCTGCTGTGCAGAATATCGCCGCAAATCACGACATTCAGCCCGGTGAAATCTTCCGCCCCCTCGCCCCGTTCGGCCAAGGCGTGGCGCAAGGTCAGCGCATCAAGCAGGCCTTGGGTCGGGTGTTCATGGCTGCCATCGCCTGCGTTCAAAACTGGACAATCAACCTTGTCGGCAATCAACCCGGTTGCCCCTGAGGAGCCGTGCCGGATCACAATCGCATCGGCGCGCATGGCGTTCAGCGTGATCGCAGTGTCGATCAGCGTTTCGCCCTTCTTCACGCTCGACGTGGCCGCATGCATGTTCACGACATCCGCGCCCAACCGCTTGCCCGCAATCTCGAAACTCAGCAGCGTGCGGGTGGAGTTTTCAAAGAAGGCGTTGATGATCGTCAGACCCGCCAGCAAATCACTGTGCTTGGTGCGCTGGCGGTTCAGCGTAACCCACTGGTCCGCCTCGTGCAGCAGATAAAGAATTTCGTGCCGCTGCAGATGACCGATGCCGGTGAGGTCGCGATGCGGAAAGGCCAGTCGCCCGGCTGGAAATCGGCCCGAGGCCGGTGAGGTTTGGCGCGCATCCATCCAGCCAACGCCCCTAGTCGAGCCACATCCGTCGCTCAACCCATCGCGTAAGGATTCCGATGGCGGTCGCCATTCAAAGCCCCTAGATCAACGAAGACGCGAAAAAAGGGACGTAAGCATGAGTTTTGTCGGCAAAGTCTGGAAGGTCCTGGTGGGGATCAAGGACGGGCTTGTGCTCATGTTCATGCTGCTGTTTTTCATCGGCCTGTTTGCGGCGCTCTCGGCCCGGCCCAATCCGGGTCAGGTGCGTGAAGGCGCTTTGCTAATTGAGCTCGACGGCACCGTGGTCGAGGAAAAATCGACGATCAATCCGATCGCGACGCTGCTATCGGGCACGGCGCCGGTCAGCGAATACCGCGCTCGTGACGTGGTCCGCGCCCTGGACGCGGCCGCCACCGATGATCGGATCAAGGCGGTTGTGATCGACCTGACGACCTTCCTGGGCGGCGGACAGGTGCATCTCAAGGATATCGGCGCAGCGATGGACCGCCTGCGCGCAGCGAAAAAGCCGGTACTGACCTACGCAGTGGGCTATGCCGATGATCACATGCTGCTGGCGGCCCACGCCAGCGAAGTATGGCTGGACCCGCAGGGACTGGCCGTGATTTCCGGCCCCGGCGGCAACCGCCTTTATTACGCAGGCTTGCTGGAGAAGCTGAGCATCAATGCGCGGGTTTACCGCGTGGGCACGTTCAAGTCAGCGGTCGAGCCTTTCTCGCGTACGTCGATGTCGGACGAAGCGCGCGAGAACATCCGCGGGCTTTACGGCGCGCTGTGGGAGGAATGGCAGGCGAATGTGGCCAAGGCCCGCCCCAAGCTTGCACTGGCGCGCGTGACCCGCGATCCGGTCGCCTGGATCGAAAGCTCAGGCGGGGACATGGCGCAGGCCGCTGTGACAGCCGGTCTGGTCGACAAGCTTGGTGACCGGACGCAGTTCGGCGCGCGCGTCGCGGAACTGGCCGGGAAGGACCCGTGGAGCAAACTGCCCGGAAGCTATGCGTCAAGCGAATTCGATGCCTTCCTTGCCGGACTGGGCAAGGATCGCCCCGGCAAGGCCATCGGTGTGGTCACCATAGCGGGTGAAATCGTTGACGGCGAAGCTGGGCCCGGAACGGCCGGAGGGCGGCGTATCGCCGACCTGCTTGATGAAGCACTTGATGATGATCTCGCCGCGCTGGTGGTGCGGGTCGATTCGCCGGGTGGTTCGGCCACCGCGTCCGAAGAAATCCGGCGCGCCATTCAGCGCCACCGTGATCGCAAGATCCCGATCGCGGTATCCTTCGCCAATGTTGCCGCCAGCGGTGGCTATTGGGTCGCCATGTCGAGCGATCGCATTTTTGCAGAACCCGAGACCATCACCGGCTCGATCGGCGTTTTTGCAGTGATCCCCACCTTCGAACAGGCCGCAGCGCGCCTGGGCGTGAATTCCGATGGCTACAGTACGACCCCGCTATCGGGGCAGCCGGACCTGATCGGTGGTTTCACGCCGGCAATCGATTCGCTGCTACAGACCTCGATCAGTGGCACCTATACAGACTTCCTCACCCTTGTTGCCAAGGGGCGCAAGATGTCGGTCGAACAGGTTGACGGGATCGCGCAAGGCCGCGTCTGGGATGGCGGCACGGCGCGCCAGAACGGTCTTGTGGACGAATTTGGCGGGCTTGATGCGGCGCTCACCTGGGCGGCCGGCAAAGCCGATCTCAAGGACGGCGGCTGGCACGCAGTCTACCTTGGCGCTGAGGATGCAAATTACGATTCGCTGATCCGTCAACTCGTGACCAGCCAGACCGCCCGCGCACCTGCCGTGCACAATGGCGATCTTTTCGCCATGACCGCGGCCCGCAGCGAACACCTTGGCGCACGCGTCGCGCGCGATGTGGAACGCTTGCTGGGGACACGCGGCGTACAGGCATACTGCGCCGAATGCCCCGCAGGCTCTGCAACACCGGCCGCCGCCGCAACACGGCCCGATGGAATGTTCGCGCTGCTTGCGTGGCTTGCCGGGCGCTAGACAGTGGCGAAATCGCGCATCGATACACGGCCAACGCTTGCCAAGCGTGCAAGGCCCGATTAAAGGCGCCCCCCTGTCCGGACCGCAAGGCCCCCGAGACGGGCGCGTAGCTCAGCGGTAGAGCACACCCTTCACACGGGTGGGGTCACAGGTTCAATCCCTGTCGCGCCCACCATTTCCTTCCTTCGCTGGTTGCGGAAATGGTCTGACTGCCAACCGTGCTGATTACGGCTTTTGCGTCATTTGCCCCTCCTGTCTTGACCGGGCTGCGATCTTCGCGGCAAGGCTCATGGCTCACGCTTTCGGGCGATCAAGCGAGGTTTGTGATGCACAAGAATATTCGGGGTCGGTGCCTTGTCCTGATGGCGGCTCTGATCGGTGCGGGCCAGCCGGCCGCAGCGCAGTCCTTCATCGAAGCCCAATTCGATGCCGCAATCCCCACGCTCACGCAGACCGCCGGCCACGCGCCGGGCACACGCATCACCTCGCCCGATCAGACCTACGCCTATCTCAAGGCGCTGGCCGACGCCGCGCCGGATCGTGCGCGATTGGTGCAATATGCAGTCAGTTGGGAGGGACGTCCGCTATATTACCTGGTCCTGTCCGCGCCCGCCAACATCAGCCGCCTCGAAGCGATCCGCGCCGACATGGCGAACATCGCTGCCGGGCGCGCAGGAAACGGATCGGCCCTGCCGGTGACATGGCTGGCATACGGTGTCCACGGCAATGAGATTTCCTCGACCGATGCGGCGTTGATGACCGCCTATCACCTGCTCGCCGCCGATGGCGATCCGCGGGCGGCCAAGATCATGGCCAATACCATCGTGGTGATCGACCCGATGCAGAACCCCGATGGGCGCGCGCGGTTCGCGAACAATTTTCTCGCGTCGACCGGCATCGTGCCCGCCGCCGACCGTCAGGCGGCCGAGCATGACGAGCCTTGGCCGAGCGGGCGGGTCAACCACTACATGTTTGACCTGAACCGGGACTGGTTCACGCTGTCCCAGCCCGAGACCCGCGGCAAGGTCGCCGCCATCGGACAGTGGAACCCGGTCGTGGTGGTCGACCTGCATGAAATGGGCGGGGACGAGACCTACTTTTTCTCCCCCGCCGCCCAGCCTTTCAATCCTAACCTCTCGCCCGCACAGATCCGCGCCTACGAGTTGATCGGGCGTTACAACGCCGCCGCTTTCGATGCGCGTGGTGAGCCCTATTTCACTCGCGAGGTCTACGACCTGTTTTACCCCGGTTACGGCGACACCTGGAACGCGCATCAGGGCGCGATCGGCAGCACCTACGAACAGGGCTCGGCGCGCGGCCTTGTCTTCGAACGGCGTGACGGGACCAAGTTGACCTATGCCGACGGGATCGAAAACCACTTCACCGCCAGCCTCGCCACTGCCGCAGCCGTGGCGGACAATCCGGCACGGTTCCTGAGCGATTATGCCGCCTATCGCAGCGGCAATGCCAGCGGCAGCGCCGGGCGCGCAACTTATGTGATCGACCTGGCGAAGCGCCGCTGGAATGCCGAGCGGCTCGGACGGCGGCTGGCTCATCAAGGCATTACCGTGTTGCGGCGCGAAGGCAGCGCGAGCGTGTGCGGCAAGTCCTATCCGGCAGGCTACCTCGCTGTTCCGCAGGCCCAGCCCGCCGCGCGGCTGGTGCGCAGCCTGCTTGACCGCGACACGCCGCTGCCGCCCGATTTCCTCGCCGAGCAGGAGCGCCGCCGGTCGGTCGATCTGCCGCACGAGCTTTACGATGTCACCGCCTGGTCAGTCGGCCCGATGGCGGGTGTCGAAGTCGCGCTTTGCAACAGCGCTGTCAGCGGCGACGCGATGAGCGCCGATGCGCCGATCACAGCCAAGGTCGAAGGCTCCGGCGACTTTGCCATCGCCGTGCCGTGGAGCGATAGCGGGCAGGCCCGCCTTGTTGCGCTGGCGCTGCGTGATGGCATCGACGGGCGGGCGACAGACCGGGCCTTCACCACCGGCGGACGCGATTTCCCGCGCGGCACAGTGGTGTTCCCGGCGGGTTCAAACACGCCGGAGAAAATGGCTCGACTGGCCGCGCTCGCGCGTGAGGTCGGCGCGCATACAGTCGCTTTGGATAGCGGCTGGGTGGACAATGGGCCGAATCTTGGCAGTGAGCATTTTGTGCGGCTGACGTTGCCGCGGGTCGCCGTGGCGTGGGACGATGGCGTCTCGCAATTGAGCGCCGGGGCCTTGCGCTATGTTCTCGAACAGCGCCTCGGCCTCCCAGTGACGCCGATCCGCACCAGCCGGCTGGGCCGCGCCGACCTGTCCGATTATGATGTCGTGCTGGTGCCAGAGGGCAATCCAGTAGCCGTTCTGGGTGACGCTGGCCTGCGCGCCATGCGCAGCTTCGTCCAGCGCGGCGGGGTGCTGGTGGCGATTGGCGAAAGCCTTGAGACCTTCAGCGGGGGCGACAATCCCCTGCTGGCGGTGAAGCGCGAAGCCGCGCTGGGCCGTGAGCCTGCCGAAACGGACGAACAAACGGGCGACCTGGCCGAAGGGCTGGCGATCACCAGCGACGCCGAATACCGCGACACGATCAAGGACCAGGCCGCCCTGCCCGACACGCTGCCAGGCGCGCTGCTTAATGTGGTGGGTGAGCCCGATCATTTCCTTTCCGCGGGCTATGATAACGGCGCCGTGGTGCTGGCAACGGGCACGCAGATCTTTACCCCGCTCGACCGGGCGAAAGGGATCAACGTGCTGCGCTTCGCCGCGCCGGGCAACCTCATCGCCAGTGGCTATGTCTGGGACGAGAACCGGCGCCAACTTGCGTACAAGCCCTACCTGATGGCGCAGCCGCAGGGACGCGGGCTGGTGATTGGCTTCGCGCATGACCCCTCGGCCCGCGCCTATCTCGAAGGGCTGGACCTGATGATCGCAAACGCCGTGCTGATCGCACCGTCGCGGGTGCGGTGACAGGCACTAGGCCCGAAGGCACGTTTGTGTCATCCTGACGGGCATGGCGCTGTTTGAAGCCCTTGTTGTTGTGCATGTCGTCACCGGTGCGGTGGGGCTGGCGGCGTTCTGGGGGCCGATCGTGACCCGCAAGGGCGCAGCCAATCACCGCAAGTGGGGTAAAGCGACCTGTTACGGCTTTCTGGGGGCGGGCGCGCTGGCAATCGCCATGGCGTTGCTTTCGCTTTACGGGTCAGAACTGCGGCACCCCGAGGTCACGGATCGCGCCCTGTTCGATGGGCTGTTCGGATGGATGATGCTGTATCTGGGCATCCTGACCATCGGTTTTGTCGACTACGGGCTGGCGGTGGTGCGTCATTCCCGCGCCCGGCAAAAGCTGCGGCGCGCGCGCCATCAGGCCTTGATCGCAGCCGTGGTGATCTCGGGGGCATGGTGCGGGTTTTACGGCGGCATGGTCGGTCACCCGCTGATGATGCTGGTCGCGTTCATCGGAATTGTCGCCATGTTGATCCAGCAACGCTACATCTGGCGCAAGAATGATCCGCCCAAGGGAACCTACGTGGGCGAGCATTTTCGTGCATTGATAGGCATGGGAATTTCAGCCTACACCGCGTTTCTATCGGTCGGGCTGATCCGGATGGTGCCCGAACAGGTGTTCAACCCCGCAATCTGGGCCGGGCCGAGCGTGATCGGCGTAAGCCTGATCCTCTACTTCACCGTGAAGGCCAAAAAGCCCGCTGTCCGCAAAGCCTCAGGATCGCGCCCACATCCGCAAAAGGTTGGCGATGGTCTTGTCGAGCGTGAGCAACTCGGCTGATTGGCTGGGCAAGGTCTGGCGTAGCGCCGTGCGCAGGTTTTCCAGATCGAACAGCATCTCGCGCTGGGCCTGATCGGCCACCGTGCTTTCGATCCAGCCCACACATACGGTGCGGGTGCCGCGCGTGACCGGCTTGACCTCGTGAATACTGCCCGAAGGGTAGAGCACCAGGTATCCTGCCTCCTCTTTCAACGCCTGCGTCATGCCCGCCGCATGGATCACCAATTCGCCGCCCTCGTATTCGCTCGGCGGGGTCAGGAAGAGCGTGAACGACAGATCGGTGCGCAGCCGCCGGTTGCCGCGCCCCATCAGCGCATTATCGACATGCGCGCCATACTTGCCGTCCACGCCCGTCCGGCTGATGATGACCGGCGAAAAACGGCGCGGCTGTGCAGCGGCGGTCAGCACGTCATTGTCGCTAACCACACGAAACAGCTCGTCCTGCAACGCCCGCCCTGCGACACTGTCCATCGCGGCCTGTTCGTTACGCTTGACCTCGCGCGCGACCTTGCCAGCTGTCTCGCGCCCGTCGCGCCAGTCGAGCAGCGCGATCCGTTCGCGGATAGCCGCCAAGTGCTCGGCATCGTCGAGGGCATTGATGACAAGGATCATGAGTCCCGCTCTAGCGTCCGGGCCTGCGCCCCACAAGGCAGCCGGCGGGGAGGGCCGGCGGGGAGTGGGACATGGCTCCCCGCCGGCATAGCAAACGGCGCTGTCTAGCCGCCCTTGCCCGAGGTGGTGTCCGCAATTAGCGCCAGCGCTGTGTCACGGGCGGATTCAGGGGTTTGTTTGCCGTCTTTGATCGCATCGGCAAGCAGCATGAGCTCGCTGGCGATGGTCGTTCCCGCGCTCGGTTCCTGTGCAATGCGGATGCCGCCGTTCGCTTCGGCAACCGCATCCCACTTGGCCCTTACGGCGTCCCAGTAACCCTTGGTCTTGTCCCAATAGGTTTCGGCGGCCGCTACGTTGTAGCCATTGAAACGCTCGTAGGTGTTGAGCACATATTCCTGCACGACGGGTTGCGCATCGCCGGCCCCGTCCTTGGGCGCGATCATCTTGGTGTTGTCCTGCCAGTGGATCCAGCCCGTCGGCGTCAACTGGTGGCGATTGATGCCCATGTAATGATCATAAACCGGATTGCGGATCGCATCGCGGCGGGCCAGCGGCCGCGCGGTCCAGTTCGAGCGCCAACGGCGGATCCCCTGTGTCGTCTCCCACTCGCCCCACCCTGCATAGCGCGGGCTGTCATCGACCTGATAGACGGTCTGCGACCAGCGCCCGGCGCGCATCTTTTCGGGCACGGCGGTCAGTTCCCAGCTGTCACCGCCCGTGAAGGCGAGGATCTTTTCCGGCTGATATTCCCAATCCTGCCGCCAATGTTTGACGACATAGGGGTTCGCGTCGTCGCCCGTCACAAGCAGATGTTGGAGCACGATGCGGGTGCCGGTATCCTCGATCACGCGCACGCTTTCGTATCCACCGGAAATCTTGCGATCGAGCGGGGTGTAGCCTGCCATCCAGGGGGTCGATTCCTGCATGTCGAAGGTGACTTTGAAATCGCCGGCCATCGCAAGGATGGTCTGGCGGTCCTCCTCAAAGGCCGCTTTGGCCACTTCGGCGGTCTGGACAATCGGGCCATCGGCCAGCGCGGGGGCAGGCGCGGCAGCCAGCGCCAGAGCAGCGAAGCCGGAAGCGAACAGGGTGCGTGTCAAAGTCTTGGGTAGTCGGTTCATGGTGTCCTCCATGGGTTTAGAAACGGTAGCTGGCCGAGACGCTGAGGTTGCGGCCGGGGCGGGTGAAGGCATCAGCGATGCCGGCATCATTGACGCTGAGGCCGCGCACGTCGGACCACAGGGCATAGGTTTCGTCGGTCAGATTGAAGAGACCGGCGCGCAGCTTCAGCTGCTCGGTCACGGCGGCAAACGCCGTCAGATCGAGGATGGTTGAAGACGCAGGCCGCACCAAAAGATCGCTGCCATCAGCTGCACGCTCCAGCTCGTCTGCGCCCTTGCGGGCATTGTGAGTCAGGATCAGTTCGCCCCCAAACCGCCCTGAAGGCGCGCGGTAGCCGACACCTGCAACCATGTTGAAAGGGTCGATCGTGTCGAGCGGCGTCCGGCCGCCATCCGGTGCGATAACATCTCCATCGGCATAGGCCATCGCGATCCGGGCGTTCCAGCCGCTGTCCAGCTTCACCTCGCCGCGGGCTTCCAGTCCTTCGATTTCCACCGCATCAAAATTGACGAATTGGAAAATCGCCGGGTCCTGCGGCGTGAAGCTGCCGCCCACTACTTGCTGGCTGATGAAGCTGTCGTAATCGCCCTTAAAGCCGGTGAGCTGAAGCGAAAATACATCGGTCACATAACGCGCGCCCACTTCCCAGCTTTCGCTCGTCTCGGGACGCAAATCGGGGTTGGGGATCGAGGTGTAGCCGCCTGCGATGAATTCGAAAAAGTTGTTCACCTGGCTCGGCGTGGGTGCAAGGAAGCCCTGGGCGTAATTTCCGAACAGGATCACGTCCGGCGCAAGTTTCACGGTAACCCCCAATTTGGGAGAAAGGCGGCTGTCGCTCTGGCCCGAAGCAGTGAAGGTCGGCAGCAGCGGATCATCGGTCGGGTTGAGGTCGTAGAAATCGAACCTGAGCGCCGGAAACAGCGTCAGCGCGCCGTCCAGCAAGGCAATCTCGTCGGCCACAAACAGTCCGCCCAAGGTAAAGTCGGTTGCCGGAAAGGCGCTGGTCGGAAAGCTCTCTCCGCGTCCGGGCACGGTGCCGCCGCGCAGACCTTCCTGGCGGGTCCAGCTGACATCACCGCCGATGGCAATCCGGTGACGCATCGCGCCAAGGTCAAAGCCCGAACGCGCCTCGCCCGCCAGCCCGTAGACACGGTTTTCAAAGGTGTTGAGCCGCTCGCGATCGGGCGCAGGGGTCGCAGTGAGCGTGGTGCGCTCCTCAAACGCGAATTGGCGATCTTCGGTGTTCTGCCAATAGGCTGAAAGAAAGGCATATTCGATCGCGTCCTCGGCTGCGCCGTCATACGTCCAGTCAACCGAGGCACGCACGCGTTTAGTGGTGTCGCGTGCGTTCAGACCGTCAACGGTCCAGACCGGGTTCGGACCAAAGGTGAAAGCCGGGCCCACCCCCGTGAGAACTTCGGTTTCGACTGCACTATCGAGGTATTCTCCGGTCAGCCGGATGCGGTGCAGCCCGTTATCCCATACCAGCTTGCCGAGCACCGCATCGCTGTGCCCGTCCTGTGGATTGGGCGCGGTGCGGGCGGGACCGGAGCCTTCGATCGTCCCTTGATTATCAAGTTCGTTGAAGTCGCGCCGAGTGTAGGCCAGCATCGCTGACACGTTGCCGGTCTGCCCGGCAAGGGTCGCGGTCTGGGCGAATTCGTTGTCGTCGCTCGAATACTGGGAAGTGACGAAGCCACCAAGGCCGGCGCCTGCGATCAAATCGACCGGATCGGCGGTCACAAAGCTGATCGCGCCTGCCAGCCCGTCCGATCCATAAAGTGCCGAGGCGGGGCCACGCAGGATTTCGACCTGCTTTACCAGGCTCACATCGGCAAAACCACCTCGCCCCGCGTCTTGCGGGCCAAAGCTGAAACCTTGGGGCGCGCGGATGCCGTCGACCTGCACCAGGACACGGTTGCCGCCGATACCACGCACAGTGAAACCTTCGTTGCGGGCACGTCCTGTCGCCCCGATGGCTGCACCAAAGCGGGCCGGAGCGCGACGGACCGAAACGCCCGGCTCGAATCGAACCAGGTCCTTGATATCCGTAGCGAGCTGATCGGCAATTTCCTGATCTGTAATGACCGTGACTGTCGCCGGGGCCTCCTCCTGCAACACCGGGGTACGGGTCGCAGTGACGGTTATCCGGCTGGTCTGCTGCTGGGCCTCAATCTCGGATTCGGCGGATAAACTCGCCGCTGCGGCCGGAAAGGCGAGCAAAGCGAGAGCGGCAGTGGAAAGGGTAAGTTGGGTGATGACGTACACGCGTGGCGCTTCCTGCTGGTGATCGTATGGAACGCCAGCCTGATGTGCTTATTGCGAATGAGAGTCAATAAGGATTGCAAATAATAATCGTTCGCAATTCATAATCGCATGGATAAGCCATCTCTTGCTCGCCCTTCAGCGCTTCATTACCCCCTCGGCAAGCAAACGATTGATCCCGGCCGCCAAGTCTTCCGGCGCCACCTCCTCGCCGCCCCACACCGCGTAACGCAGCCCCACGAACACATTCATACCCATCAGGGCCCAAGCTTCGATCTCGCCCAAGCCCTCGCGAAACTCGCCTTGCGCAGCCCCAGCGCGCAGGCGGTCCGCGATTCGTGCAGCGATGGTTTCGTAATGCGTGCGGTAGCTGGCCGGATCGACGAATTCTGCCTCGTCGATGATCCGGTAGACTTCTTTGTGTTCAGCCGCGAAGCGCAGGAAGGCTGTTAGCGCCGCTCGCTCAATTTCGAGTGCGCTCATCCCGTCAGTCAGCGCTGATCGTGCGCTGGTGCGCACCTTTTCGCTCATGTCTGCGACCAGCGCGCGGAACAACGCGTCCTTGCTGTCGAAATAGGTGTAAAAGCTGCCCAGCGCCACGCCAGCGCGCCGCGTGATCGAGCTGACCGAAGCTTCGTGAAATCCCTTTTCACCAAACTCCTCGGCCGCCGCGTCGAGCAGCTTGCGCAACGTGCGCCGTCCCCGCTCGGTGCGCGGCACCTTCGTCTCACCGCAGGCCGCTTCTGCGCGTTGCGTGGCACTCCCTCGAGTGTTGCCCATCTGCTACTCCCTCCACGCTTTCGGTAGGCGGCTCATGATAGCCATACAAGACTGAACTTGAAAGGTGGTTCAACTTTCAATATTATCCCGTTCATAAAAACAGGAGAGGGATACCCGATGAACACTTCGCTTTGCACGCGCGCCGTGCTGCTTGCCGGATGCGCTGGACTCGCCACCTTTGCTACACCGTTGGCCGCGCAGGACAGCGCCCCAGACGCAGCCGACGAGGCCGCTGCTACCGCCCAAGCCGACGAGAACGTCATCTTCGTCACGGCCCGCCGCCGCGAGGAACGCCTGATTGACGTGCCGCTTTCGGTCACCGCTCTTTCGGGCGAGGCTTTGGTCAAGCAGGGCATCCAGGATCTCACGCAGATTGCGCAGCAGATTCCCAACATCACGCTCGAAGTCAGCCGTGGCACCAACACCACCCTCTCCGCCTTTATCCGCGGCGTTGGCCAACAGGATCCGGTCGCAGGCTTTGAAGCGGGCGTCGGGCTGTATGTTGACGATGTCTATCTCAACCGTCCGCAAGCCGCCGTGCTCGATGTCTATGATGTCGAGCGGATCGAAGTGCTGCGCGGGCCGCAGGGCACGCTTTATGGCCGCAACACGATTGGCGGCGCGATCAAGTATGTGACGGCCGAGCTGCCGGACGAAACCAGCGTCAAGATCCGCGGCACCTATGGCTCCTACGATCAGGCCGATCTGATCGTCACCGCATCCACTCCGATCACTGACAACCTCAAGATCGGCGCCAGCGGCGCGCGGCTTTCACGCGGCGGTTTTGGCGATAATCTGACGCTAGGCACTGAGAACTACAACAAGGACGTATGGGCCGCGCGCGGCACCATCGAATTTGACAATGGTCCGGTGTTTGTCCGTCTGTCGGGCGATTACGTGAAGGACGATTCCGAAGCGCGCCAGGGCCACCGCTTCATCACCAGCCTCGTCAGCGGCGCCCCGGTGCTCGACAATGTGTTCGACACCCGCGCAGGGCTCAATATCGTCGATCAGGAGGTCGAAGCCTATGGCGGCGCCTTGAATGTCGCCATCGAGCTTTCGGACACGCTGACCTTCAAGTCGATCACCGGCTACCGCGAGGATGCGTCAACCTCGCCAATCGATTTTGACAGCCTTCCGGCCGTCGATCTCGACGTTCCCGCGATCTACGAAAACGATCAGCTCAGCCAGGAATTTCAGCTGCTTTACGAAGGCGACCGACTTTCGGGCGTATTCGGCTTCTATTACCTTGATGCCAACGCCTTCACGGCCTTCGACGTGGCATTGTTCACTACAGTGGCGGGGCTGAACGCCCAGACGCTGGGAGACGTCAACACCAAGACATGGTCGGTCTTCGGGGACTTCACTTATGATCTTACCGATACCATCGCTGTTTCTGTCGGTGGGCGTTACACCAACGACAAGCGGACCAGCCGTGTGCTGCGCACCACCTTCATCGGCGGCTATTCCGACATTTTTGGCGGGGCTGGCGTTCCACTGGCCGTGACCAGCAATTTCAACGGCAGCGCGACCTTCAAGGATTTCAATCCCCGCGCCTCGATCAGCTGGCAGCCCAACCGCGACCACAACCTGTATTTCACCTATTCGCAGGGGTTCAAGGGCGGCGGGTTTGACCCCCGCGGACTGACCACCGCGTGCCGCAACCCCACCGGCGGAACCTGCACCGCCGACGAAGTGTTCGATTTCATGAGCTTCGAGCCCGAAACGGTCGACAGCTTCGAACTGGGCTGGAAGGCCTCGCTGCTGGACAATCGCCTGAACATCAGCCTTGCAGGGTTCCTGGGCCAGTATGACAACGTCCAGATTCCCGGATCGGTCGGGTTCGACAGCAATGGCGATGGCACCAATGATGCCTTCATCGGCATCACCTCCAACGCCGCATCAGCCGACGTCAACGGCATCGAGTTTGAAGGCAACGCGCTGGTCGGCACGGACTTCGCGGGCGCAGGCAGCCGCTTCAGCGTCAACTGGTCGCTGGGCGTACTGGATGCCAAGTTTAACACCTTCATTGACAATTTCGGGCGCGACGTGGCGGACAGCCGCGTGTTTCAGAACACGCCCGATATCACGGCGCACATGGGCTTCAACATGGGCCTGCCCGTGGGCGGCGGCATGATGGATTTCATCGGCCTCGCCTCACTGCGGTCAGATGCGAGCCAGTTTGAAGTGCCCAACCCGTTCCTCGATCAGGATGGCTTTGTGCTGGTCGACGCCAGCATCGTCTACACCGTGGACAGCGGACTGTTCTCGATCGGGGTCCACGGCAAGAACCTGTTCGACAAGGAATATATCGTCGCAGGCTACAACTTCGTCGCAGGCGGCTTCCCGCCGGGGACTCCGTTTGTGCCGACGCTGGGCCGCGAAGGCACGCTGACCGGCTTCTACGGCGATCCGCGCCGCGTGTTCGTGACTGCACAGGTCAATTTCTGACGCTTGGCACTCCCAAGGGGCGGCGGCCTTTCCCATAGTGCCGCCGCCCCTTTCTCCCCCTTCCCTTGCGCCGAGTGAGCGGGCATAGGCTCGGCCCCATGCACGATATCCGCTTTATCCGAGAAAATGCCGCGGCGTTTGATGCTGGCCTGGCCCGGCGCGGGCTGCCGCAGCAGGCTGCCGCTCTGATCGCGCTCGACGAAGAGCGCCGCGCTGTCACCACGCAAGTGCAGGTCGCGCAAAGCCGCCGCAACGAAGCCAGCAAGCTGATCGGCGCGGCGATGGGCAAGGGCGACAAGGCCGCCGCCGAGGCGCTGAAGGCCGAAGTCGCGGCACTGAAAGACGAAATGCCCGCGCTGGAGGCCCGTGCCGACGAATTGGCTGGCCAGTTGAAGGCCATGCTCGAAATCATCCCCAACCTTCCCGCTGACGATGTGCCCGACGGCGCGGGCGAGGAGGACAACGTCGAAGTGGCGCGCTGGGGCACGCTGCGGGACTTTGACCTCGCGCCCAAGGAACACGCCGACATCGCCCCTGCGCTGGGCATGGATTTCGAGACCGGCACGCGGCTCTCCGGTGCGCGCTTCACTTTCCTGCGCGGCGGGATGGCTCGCCTGCACAGGGCGCTCGGCCAGTTTATGCTGGATGTACAGACGGGCGAGCATGGCTATGCGGAGTGTAATCCGCCCGTTCTTGTCAAAGACGAGGCGATGTACGGCACGGACAAGCTGCCCAAATTCGCTGAAGATAGCTTTCGCACCACCGACGACCGCTGGCTCATTCCCACCAGCGAAGTCAGCCTCACCGCCAGCATCATGGGCGAATTGCTCGACGAAGCCGCGCTCCCCATGCGCCTTACTGCGCTCACCTTGTGCTTCCGCTCGGAAGCCGGCGCGGCGGGGCGCGACACGCGGGGGTTCATCCGGCAGCACCAGTTCGAAAAATGCGAGCTGGTCAGCATCGTGCGGTCTGAAGACTCCGAAGCCGAGCACGACCGCATGGTCCGCGCCGCCGAAACCATCCTCGAACGCCTCGCCCTGCCCTATCGCAAGCTGCTGCTGTGCACTGGCGACATGGGCTTTGGGGCGCGCAAGACCTATGACCTGGAAGTCTGGCTGCCTGGCCAAGGCGCTTACCGCGAGATCAGTTCGTGTTCGAACACCGGCGACTTTCAGGCGCGGCGCATGAACACCCGCTACCGGGTTACAGGCGAAAAGCGCACCGAGTTCGTCCACACTCTCAACGGCTCCGGCCTTGCGGTGGGGCGCACGTTGGTCGCGGTAATCGAGAATTATCAGAACGCCGATGGCAGTGTCACCGTGCCCGAGGCGCTTCGGCCCTATATGGCCGGGCTTGAAGTCATCACGCCGCAATAGCCTCCGTTCGCCCTGAGCTTATCGAAGGGCTGCACTTTCTTCATCCTCTCAAGAGACAAAGGAAATACAGTGCTTCGACAAGCTCAGCATGAACGAAAGGGGGGGATGGACTGATGCGAATCCTCCTCACCAATGACGACGGCATCCACGCCCCAGGCCTCAAGGTTCTGGAAGATATCGCCCGCCAGTTCTCCGATGATATCTGGATCTGCGCGCCGTCCGAGGAGCAGTCGGGCGCGGGCCACTCGCTTACGCTGACGCGGCCCGTGCGGCTCAACACCTATGGCGAGCGGCGCTTTGCCGTCACCGGAACGCCGACCGATTCGGTGATGATGGCGCTGCGCACCGTCATGCCCGACGCGCCCGACCTGATCCTGTCCGGCGTCAACCGCGGGGCGAACCTAGCCGATGACATCACCTATTCCGGCACAGTCTCCGCCGCGATCGAGGGCGCGTTGGCGGGCATCCGCTCGATCGCCTTCAGCCAGGTCTATGCCCGCGAAGGCATGGGCGACGAAGTGCCTTTCGGCGCGGCGCTGGAATGGGGACCAAAGGTGCTGGCAAAGCTGATCGACGCGCCGCTGGCCGACCGTACACTGATCAATGTCAACTTCCCCGCTCTTGCGCCTGACGCGGTAAAAGGCATTCGCGTGGTGCGGCAAGGCTTCCACGACTATTCGCGCGGAACACTGATCGAAGGGCGCGACCCGCGTGGGTATCGCTATTTCTGGTTCGGGCTCGACCAGATCGAGCATACCCTCGACCATGGCACCGATCTGGAAGCGATCGAGGATGGCTATGTCGCGGTAACGCCGCTGCAGCTTGATCTCACCCACTATTCAACCATCGGCATCCTGGCCGAGCGGTTCGGCGATTGATGGTTCCGGGCTTGAATCGGACGTCCGGACGCAACCCGCGCAAGCGCAAAAAGCTGCTGGCCGATCAGTTCCAGCCGCTGCGGCGGCAGGTGAAGATTCCGGTTTGGGGCGATCTTGGCATCCGGCTGGGGGTGGCGCTGATGCTCCTTGGCCTTGTCATTGCAGTCCACTGGTGGGACCGCGACGGGCTGGTCGACAATGTCGACGGCGACATCAGTTTTCTCGACGTGGTCTATTTCACCATGATCAGCGTCACCACCACCGGCTTTGGCGATATTGCCCCGGTAACGGACCGTGCGCGGCTGGTGGAATCCTTGATTGTGACCCCGGTACGGATCGCGGTTCTGTTTATCTTCGTGGGCGCGGCCTATGATTTTGTCCTCAAACGCAGCTGGGAGAATTGGCGCATGGCTCGCATTCAGGAAGGGCTGACCGATCATGTCGTGGTGCTCGGCTACGGCGTGTCCGGTTCACAAAGCGTGGGCGAATTGATCGAACGCGGGGTCGATCCGCATTGTATCGTGGTGATCGACCCGTCCGAGGAGCGGCTAATCGATGCCGAGAAGCTGGGCGTCAATGTGATGGCCGCTGATGCCACCCGCGACGAAACGCTGAAGGCCGTCAGGATCGATCAGGCGCAAAGCGTGCTCGTTTCGGCCGGGCGCGACGATACCTCGATCCTGATCGTGCTAACGGTGCGCCACCTTGCGCCCGATGTGCCGATCAGTGTGGTGGTGCGCGCGGACGATAACGAAACTCTGGCCCGGCAGGCGGGCGCCAACAATGTCATCAATCCGGTGCGCTTTACCGGACTGCTCTTGGCTGGCAGCGTCAAGGGCGCGCATATTGCGGATTATCTCGCAGACCTCGCCAGCGTCGGCGGCCGGGTGCAGCTGGTGGAGCGGGTTGTCACCGAAGCGGAATGCGGCAAGTCGATCAGCCAACTCAGCACCGGTGGCCAAGGCCTGCGGGTCTATCGCAATGGACGCGCCATCGGGTTCTGGGAGGAAGAATGCCAGACACTCCAGCCCGGCGACGTACTGGTCGAAATCATCCCGACCGCCCCAGACGAGCGCGGCGTCAGCTTCTGAACCACACGAACACGCCGCCCATCGCCGCCATGCCGACCAAAAAATGTCCGGCATCGATCAGGAACAGCGAAAGGGGCTTGCGAAGATGCAGGTAGTTGATCCCGATGGCCGGGATCATCACGCCGATCGCAAATCCTATCGCCATCATCATCACCACAAATTGCGGCGGGTCGGTGCGGGCCACGAGGTGCCACAGCACCATGGCGATGAGCATCTCGAAGGCAAATGTCAGCGCGAAGATCAGCGCCATGTTCCCGCTTTTGAGCTGGGTGTTGGAAAGCCCGGCCGCTCTCTGCCATGGCATGGCGAAAATCACGCCGTACCACAGCGCACCGACGGCGAAAAACGCCAGGCTGCCCGCAAGCACTGGCCACAGGGCAAAATCATTCATCGACACATTCTCCTCGCCGCTTGCGTCCTGCTAGCGCATCGCCGCGCCTTCGTGTAGGGGCGCGCCGCATATGCACACGACGTCCCCCACCGCTCCCACCGTTTTGCCCGATCAAAAGAAGATCGGCATGGTCAGCCTCGGCTGTCCCAAGGCGCTGGTCGACTCCGAACGAATCCTTACCCGCCTGCGCGCCGATGGCTATGCCTTTGCTGCGGATTATACCGGCGCGGACATCGTGCTGGTGAACACCTGCGGCTTCCTCGACAGCGCCAAGGAAGAAAGCCTCGCCGCGATCGGTGAAGCCATCGCCGAAAACGGCCGCGTGATCGTGACCGGCTGCATGGGCGAAGAAGCCGACGCGATCCGCGCCGCGCACCCGCAGCTGCTGGCCGTGACGGGCGCACATCA
This sequence comes from Erythrobacter sp. 'gip.4 top 5', assembly GCF_056495765.1. Classification (NCBI taxonomy): domain Bacteria; kingdom Pseudomonadati; phylum Pseudomonadota; class Alphaproteobacteria; order Sphingomonadales; family Erythrobacteraceae; genus Erythrobacter; species Erythrobacter sp. 'gip.4 top 5'. The sequence goes on from NZ_CP200270.1 coordinate 3,005,629, forward strand.
ATACGAGCAGGTGGTCGAAGCGGTGCACACCCATGCACCGCCATCACAGGGCCCGTTCATCGACCTGATCCCGCAAATGGGCGATCTGGCCGATATCAAACTCACTCCGCGCCATTACAGCTACCTCAAGATTTCCGAAGGCTGCAACCATTCCTGCGCCTTCTGCATCATCCCGGATTTGCGCGGCAAACTCGCCAGTCGCCGGATAGATGCTTGCTTGCGCGAAGCAGAAAAGCTGGTGGCCGCGGGGACGAAGGAACTCCTTATTATCTCGCAGGATACCAGCGCTTATGGCGTGGACATCCGCCACGAGAGCCGTGTGTGGAAGGGCCGCGAGGTGCGCGCGCACATGACCGATCTGGCGCGTGAATTGGGGGCCTTGCGCACGCCAGGTGGCCAGACGCCGTGGGTGCGGCTACACTATGTCTATCCCTACCCTCATGTCGATCAGGTTATCCCGCTGATGGCCGATGGCCTGCTGACCCCCTATCTCGACATCCCGTTCCAGCACGCGTCGCCCAAGGTGCTGAAGCTGATGAAGCGTCCCGCCAACGAGGCCAAGGTGCTCGAGCGGCTGAAATCATGGCGTGCGATCTGTCCCGATATCGCGATCCGCAGTTCCTTCGTAGTCGGCTTTCCGGGCGAGACGGAAGAGGACTTCCGTTACCTGCTCGATTGGCTGGAGGAAGCCCAGCTCGACCGCGTCGGCGCGTTCCGGTTCGAACCTGTCGAAGGCGCGGCAGCCAACGCCTTGCCCGATCAGGTGCCGGACGGCCTGAAGGAAGAACGCTACGCCCGGATCATGGAAGTGACCGAGCGCATCAGTGCTGCCAAGCTTGCTGCCAAGGTAGGCCGGACGCTTCCGGTCATCATCGACGAGGTCGGCGAAGCGGACGAAGATGGCGATATCGGCGCAACAGGACGCAGTCAGGCTGACGCGCCGGAGATCGACGGTGCGGTCTATCTGCGAAATGTGCCCAACACGCTTGCGCCTGGAGACATTGTTAAAGCCACCATCGAAGATGCCGACGCGCATGACCTGTACGGTGTGATTGCGCGTTAATCCCCGCGCCATCGCCGTCCCCCCTAGGGACGCACAATGGTTAATCACTGGCAAGAATTCGGCTAACGCGGCATAACGGCGTTCATGATCCGCACTCTTGCACTTAGCCTTGCCCTTTACACCCTGCCCTATGCGGCGGCTGCGCAGTCCAATGCAGCCAACGCCGCCGACGCGGCGGAGGCGGTTGCAGCCGAAGCAACCGGCGCATTTGAGCGGGTCGATCCCGACACCGAAGTGACCTTCGGCGACGATGCGGTGGCAGTCTATGCCGGTCTGCCCCCCCTGGTCAGTGCGGATGCGCCCCAACTGGCTCCCGCACCCGTGCTGGATACGGATGTCGAGCCCGCAGCTCCGCGTGGCCCGGCAGTGCGGATGATCGCAAGCGAGGTGGTTCAACCGCTTCCAGTGGCTGCCGCCGCACCAACTCCCGCCTCAACCCCGGCGGCGCTGACCAGCAATGATCCCTTCGTCATCAGGTCGATCCTGCCGGTCGAAGGTGCCATCCGTTATGGTGACTGGTTTTGGGACGAAAGCGCCGCGCCCAAAGCAGGCAAGCTGGTGATCACGGTGGATCTCGAAGCGCGCGTGATCAGCGCCTTTCGCGATGGTCACGAAATCGGGACAGCCGTGGCGCTGCTGGGCACACAGGCCCACCCCACCCCGCTCGGCAACTTCCCGATTCTGACGAAGGAGAAGGACAATGTCTCCGAGAAGTATAACAACGCTCCCATGCCCCACACGCTGCGGCTGACCTGGGACGGGATTGCAATCCATGGTTCGCCCGTGATGAACGGCTATGCAAGCCATGGCTGTATCGGCGTGCCCGATGATTTCGCTGCCAAGCTATTCGCCGCCGCCAAGCGCGGGGATAGGGTAATCATCACGCGGGGCAAGATGATCGGCGTTGGCGACAAGGTGTTGTGATCGCAGGCTAGTTGAGCGATCCCCGCGCCGGCTCCGGGCGAAAGCGCCAGACCCGCATCATCACCCCGACTTTCTCAACCCGCTCAACCCCAGCTTGCGCCAAGACGCCGCCCAAGGAAGCGTTTTTGCCCGCCCATAGCCGGTCCCACATCCGTCCGGCCTCGCCACGGCTGGCGTGACCACCCAAGGCGGCGATAATCCTAAGGATCGTCTCGATCGCGATCACCCGGGGAACGTTGGCGCAGTAAGTATAGATCGGCCCGTCTGGCTCCGCTTGATCGCGCATCACCATTTCATGCCAGTCCACCTCGGCATACCAATCGAGCGCCTGCCACGCCTCAGCCAGATGTGCCGCGCTGGTCGCCAGCGCGACGGGATCGAGCCAGTCAGCCTTGGCCAGAGCGCCGCGCAGCCGGGCACGGTCGAAGGCGGGGTTGGTGTTGGCGGGATCTTCGGCCGGCGTAATGCTGGACGCAGTCACCGCCGCCGCCAGTTCGGCCTTGCGCCACCCCAGCAGCGGGCGCAGCAGCGTGACCTCGCTCCCTTCGATCCGTGTGCTGGCGCGAACGCCAGCCAATCCGGCCAACCCGCTGCCCCGGTTAAGCCGCATCAGCAGTGTCTCAGCCTGATCATCGGCGTGGTGCGCGGTCGCGACTGCGCCCAACTGGTGGTCCTGCGCCCATTGCGCCAGTGCCGCATAGCGCGCCTCGCGCGCCCGCGCCTGCACATTGCCGGGCGCGACCGTCACAGTCAGCGGCGTAAAAGGAATACCGCGTTCGCCTGCGATCCGTTCGACTAGCGCAACCTCGCCTGCCGCTTCGGCGCGCAGGCCATGATCAATGCTGCACACTGCGATGCTGCCCGGCATGGCATCATGGGCGAGCAGCAATAGCGCCAGACTATCTGGCCCGCCGGACACCGCCAAACCCAGTAGCCCATCGCGTGCATCTTCAGGCCACAAAGCCGCCAGATCAGCGGCAAAGCGCGCAGCCGGGTCTTGGGTCAGTTGCATCTCACCTTGGCGAGATTGACGCGATATTCGTCGGCCAGCCTTCCGGTGGCAACCAGCGGATAGGTTTCAGCAAACTCCGCGAGCGCGATGCAAGCCTTGCGCGTGTCCTTCAGTGCGATCATCGATGCCCCCAGATACAACAGACTATCTGATGCGCGGTCGCCTGCCTTGTTGGCCTGGTAGTTCTTCAAAAACCAACGCGCCGCTTCGTCGGGCATATTGTCATCAAGAAAGGCGCGGCCCAGCAGGTTGCGGCCAAAGCTGATGCGCGCATGGTTGGGATATTGTTCGACAAAGCGCGTGAGCTGCTGGCGTGCTTCAGGGAAAAACCCGGCGTTCCACAGGCGGAAACCATACGAATATTCGTCATCCCCTGCATCGGCGGTCTGCGGCTTGGCGATGGCCTGAACTGCGGCGAGACGCGTTGCGCTCGGCGCCGCAACGAATTGTGTAGGTGTGGGCGAAGGCGCGCTCTGGGCCGGCTGCCGCACAACTGGCGTTGCGGTGCTGGGCGCGGGCATCGTTGCGGCGGATTGCGACGGAAGCAAATTTGCCGACGGTGCGGTCAGCGGCGCATTGGCTGCCGTCTCCAGCGCTGTCAGCCTCATATCCATCTGCGAGAGCGCATTCGTCTGCTCTTCCGACCGCGCAGTCAGCGCGCGCAGCTGCGTTTCAAGCGCGTCGAGGCGGACGAGGATGTCGGTGACGGCGGTCGTCGCTGGCGCGCCCGGCTGGATGGTAACCGGCTGCGCGGCCGTGTCCGGCGCGATCTGCGGTTCGAAGAAGCGTCCGTCGCCGCCGGGAAACACCTTGCGCTGCAAGGCCCGAATTTCTGCTTCGACTTTGCGGATGCGCGCTTCTGAAGAACTGTCCTGCGCGGCTGCGGGGACAGGCGCTACAATCAGCGTAGCGACACCTGCGCCCATCAACATGGCACCAGCCAGACGTAGCGGCCGCATTTTCAAGGCGGGATTTCGCAAAACGGGGATCATGGCGCGTGTAGCTCCCAAACTATGACCGCAGATCGTAATGCGGCCACGTGAACGTGTGTCAAATTCCTGCCTTGTGCCAGCACCCAAGTCGAGTGGGGCAAAGGACCTAATCAACGGAAAAAAGGTTAACTGCGCCCGGCAGTAGCCGCATTCGCAGCTGGTTCGGGCGGCGCTGCGGCGGTTTGATCGATCGAAGCTGCCGCCCGCGCTATCAGCGCGGACGCTGAAACACGTACACCCGAAATCGTTTGGGCCCGATCCGAAATCTTGGCGACAGGCTGTCCGCCGACCGTTATCGAAAGCGCATCGGGACGTCCGGTGTTGATGCGCGGATCGCTTGCGGTCGCAGGAACTGTCACGGTTTCGCCCAGCGCCAGCGTGCGCTCAAACAGGCGCTCTCCGCCGTCTTCATACAACCGCACCCAGATGCCCTCCTCCAGTGCTGTCAGCACCACCGGCCCCTTAACGACCGGGGAAGGCGCAGCCTCCGGCTCTGCTGCATCCGACGCATTGCTGGCCACAGGTGCGGGCACATTCAAGGCTCCCGGCTCTGTCCCGGCGCCAAAATAGGCGTTGTAAAAGGCATAGGTACCCACGCCAAGCACCAGCACCGCCGCCGCCGCCGCCCAGGCTAAGCCCGCAGAAGGAAGACGCGCCGGATCGCCCGGCTCCATCGCCAAAGACGGTGCAGAGCGACGCATCGACCCGTCAGCAAGTTCGGCCCGCACCGCATCGGTAATCTCGGCCGGATCAAGGCCAACCACCTTGGCAAACGTGCGCGAAAACCCGATCGCGTAGGCGCGACTTGGGAGGCTTTCGAAATCACCGTGTTCGATGGCTTCGAGATGGCGCACTGGAATGCGTGTCTCTGCGGCGACATGGGCCAGTTCGAAGCGAAGCTCCTCTCGCGCTGCACGCAAGGTTGCGCCCGCCAAGGAAACAGGTGTGTGCTGCGCGTTATCGACGCCGTTGATGTCTTCGCTGTTCATGACCCGAGTCCGCCCCTTCTGTACGAGGCTTTTGATGTGTGAAATTGCGTGAATTGTCCTTGAACGGGACTCACCCGCTGACAAGCTTTGTGTCAAGCGTCGCGGCAACACGCTGGCGCACACGGCGCACGTTTCTCCGCAAGGCTGGCATCAATCATACTCGATCTCGCGAGCATCGGCCCAAGCCGACAGTTCAGCGCGCAGATTGTGCTCTGGAACAGCCAGCCATCCGGTCATTGCCGCGGTAAGCTCTGCCAGATCAATCTTGCGCACCAACTCCTTGATCGGGCCGACCGCGGCCGGCGTGATCGAAAGGCGGCGATAGCCGATGCCCATCAGGGCCAGTGCCTCCAGCCGGCGGCCCCCCATCTCGCCGCACACACCGATATCAACCCCGCTGCCGACACTGTTCTGCATCACCCGGCGCAAGAATCGCAGGATCGACGGGCTAAGCCAGTCATATCGCTCGGCCAGCTTGGGATTGGCACGATCAGCGGCAAACAGGAATTGAGTCAGGTCGTTGGTGCCGATCGACAAAAAGCTGAGTCGCGGCAGCAGCATGTCAAGCACTTCGGCCAGCGCAGGCACTTCCAACATCGCGCCAAAATGAATGCGTTCGGGCAGCAGCTTTTTTTGCGCGCGCAGGAAAATCAGCTGTTCGTCGAACACGGCCTTGGCCGCATCGAACTCCCAAGGTTCGCTGACCATCGGGAACATCACATACAAGGACCGTCCGCCCGCCGCTTCCATCAGGGACCGCGCCTGCACCTTCATCAGCCCCTCGCGCTCAAGCGCCAGCCGCAGCGCACGCCAGCCCATTGCAGGGTTTTCGTCCTGCGCAGCGATTTCGGATGCGAGATAGGGCACAGATTTGTCCCCGCCGATATCAACCGTGCGAAAAATCACCGGCTTGTCGCCGGCGGCCTCAAGCACGTCACGGTAGAGCCGCGTCTGGCGTTCGCGCTGTGGCAGGGTGGCAGAAACCAGAAACTGGAATTCAGTGCGGAACAACCCGACACCATCCGCGCCGGTCATCGCAAGCGCGCTCATGTCATCGCGCAGGCCGGCATTCATCATGACCTGAATACGCGTGCCGCAGCGGGTGAAGGGCTCGACATCGCGCAAGGAGGCATAGGCAGCCTGCTTTTCGCGGCTCTTGGCGAAGCGCGCCTGGAACGCGTCCGCGACCTGCGGCAGCGGTCGGATGATGGCACTGCCCGCGGTCCCATCCAGCAGGATCTCGTCGCCTTCGCGGATCGTGGCGCGCACACTTTTGGTGCGCCCGATCACTGGCACATTCATCGCCCTCGCAACAATGACGACGTGCGCGGTCAATGAACCTTCTTCCAGTATCACGCCCTTCAGCCGGCGCTTGTCATATTCCAGCAATTCGGCTGGCCCCAAGTTACGCGCGATCAGGATCGTGTCCCGCCTGAGGCCTTGCGAGGCCGCTGTGCCGACCTGCCCCGCAACGATCCTGATCAGCCGGTTGGCTAAATCCTCCAGATCGTGCATTCGGTCGGCCAGCAACGGATCGTCGATCTCGCGCATTCGCATCCGGGTGTGCTGCTGTACTCGCTCGATCGCGGCTTCGGCGGTCAGGCCACTATCAATGGCTTCGTTGATGCGCCGCGACCAGCCTTCGTCGTAGGCAAACATCTTGTAGGTTTCGAGCACCTCCTCATGCTCACCGCCGACCCCGAATTCGGCTTGGCTGGCGAGCGTATCGATCTGCTCACGCATCTTGTCAAAAGCGCGATAGACGCGCTGCCGTTCGGCCTCGGTGTCCTCGGCCATGACCTGTGTGATTTCGACTCGAGGCTGGTGATAGACGGCGGCGCCGGCGCCAAGCCCTTTGACGAGCGTGAGGCCGGTGAGGGTCATGGGGCCTGTCTGCTCTTGCGTTAGCCCTCGCGCTTCTTCCTCATCCACCAGCTCGGCATTAGCAATCAATTCGCTTAGTACCATTGCGGTGGTCTGAAGCGCCTCGATCTCGACCTCTTCATAGCGGCGCGGCTCGATATGCTGGACCGACAATATCCCCACAGCACGCTCGCGGTAGACAATTGGGACGCCTGCAAAAGAGTGAAATTTTTCTTCGCCAGTTTCGGGCCGGTACTGGAAGTCGGGGTGCGCCTTGGCCTCGGCCAGATTCAGCGTTTCGACCTTTTGTGCAATTGCGCCGGTCAGGCCTTCGCCTATCGCCATACGGGTCACGTGAACCGCACTTTGATTGAGGCCGCGGGTCGCGAAAAGCTCCAACATGCCTTCGCGCAACAGGTAGATCGAGCAAACCTCGCTCGTCAGGCATTCGCCGATGATCTCAACGACTTGATCCAGCTTGCCTTGCGCGTGCATGCGCGACGCCATCACCTCGGTCAGGCGCGTTAGAATCTGGCGGGCGGAGGCTGCGGCTGACATAATCTTGCGGGTCTATTCATTCCGCACGCCAAATGCAAAACCCGGCTTTGCAGCACACCGCCCGTTCAGGTCATCGGAAAGGGCGCGATCTCGCTTTCTTGAATTCTCAGGCGGACGCGATCTCTTCCTTCAAACGCAATTTCTGCTTTTTGAGAGCCTGAATCGTCGCGGTGTCGGGGATTGGCCGTGTCATTTCATCGCGCAACCGCGCTTCGAGGCCAGCGTGCTTGTTCTGCAGGGCATTGAGATGGGAAGACACTGCGGTCGATGCCATTATGCGTTCTCCTGTTTGCGGGGGTACGCCCCCGGAAAAAGGCGACTCGGCACATGAAGCGACCGGGCCGCTGCCTGCATTGAGAACACACACAACGGCGGTTGCAAAGCCCTTACGAGCCGCAAATCGTCGCATCTGCTTGCACGTACGACGAACCGCAGCGCTGGATCTGCGTTGAAGCGCGGTGAAATTGCCATCTGCTATCTACACAAGCGCGGCAGGAACGCGTAGCGCACGGCGCAGGTTGCAGCGTTGGACGCGATTGGCGAAAAGGAAGCGGGGGCGAATATGACCGAGCTCGAGCTCAGGAAAAATCTTGAGTTGCTCAAGACCGAGCACCGCGATCTCGACGCCGCGATTGCCGCGCTCACCGAGGCGGCACGGGGCAGCGCATCCGCCGATCAACTCCAGATCGCCCGTCTGAAAAAGCGCAAACTGCGCCTGCGGGATCAGATCGCGATGATCGAGGATACTCTGCTGCCAGATATCATCGCCTGATTCCGGCCACCTGATCGGCGTGGTCAGTGCAAGGCACCTTGTGTGTCCGGTCGGGACGAAAGCAAAAAATTGCTTGGAAAGTAACCATAGCCATATGGCGAACCGGCCTGCCGGGGCGTAACCTGCGACGCAACATGACCCCTCCTCCGAATTTGTCCCGCCCGATTGTTGAGGCGCTGTACACCGAAGCACTGGTGCTTGCCGACGATGTGCGTGCGGTGTTTGCCGCCGGGACACGCGAGCCGCTGGCGGGAGAAGATGCCTTTGCACGTTTGGCGCTCTCGACCGAAGGGCTCAAGACGACCACCCGGATGATGCATGTGCTCGCTTGGCTGCTGAACCAACGCGCTCTGTTTCAGGGAGAACTCAGCGAAAATCAGGTGCGCCTGCATGGCGCGCTGCCACCTGATCGCGGCTCGGACGAAAAGCAGCTAGCGCTGCTCGAACCCGAAATGCAGGCGTTGATCGCTGACACCGAAAAGCTGCATCAACGGATCGCTCGTCTTGACGAGGCATGGCGCCAACATTGCGACATGTCTTCGCCCGCACGCGCATTTCAGGATCGGCTCGGGCGGGAACTGGGTCGCCTCGGCTAGATCAGGTGGCCGCCAAGGCCTTACGCCACGATGCTAGCCGCGCATCGCGAACGTCAGCATCCATCTGCGGTTCGAATGTCACAAGCCTGCCACGCATCCCCTGTGTTGCGGCGTCAAGATCGGGGTACATTCCCACGCCGCACGCTGCGAGCATCGCCGCGCCGAGTGCGGTCGTCTCCACAATTCTGGGACGCTCCACAGTCACGCCGAGCATATCGGCAAGATCCTGCGCCATCCAGTCGTTGGCCGCCATGCCGCCATCAATCCTCAATCTATGCCATGGCGCACCGTCGGCGGTAAAGGCAGCGCAAAGGTCATGTGTCTGGTGCGCCATCGCCTCCAGTGCTGCGCGTGCCAATTCAGCCTTGCCACTCGAGAAACTCAGCCCCGCAATCACCCCGCGCGCTTCGGCCCGCCAATGCGGCGCGCCGAGACCTGACAGCGCAGGCACGATCACCACCCCGCCGCTATCCGGGATTGAGCGCGCCAGCGCTTCGGTTTCCTCGGCCACCTGCACGATCCCGAGCGAATCCCGCAGCCATTGCACAAGGCTGCCCGCCACAAACACCGATCCTTCGACGGCATAGGTGCGCTGGCCTTCAAGCTGGGTCAGCACCGTGCCGAGCAGGCGATTGGTCGATCGCGGGATGCGGCGACCCTGACAGGTCAGCACAAAGGCCCCGGTGCCGTAGGTCGCTTTTGTCTGGCCCGGAGACAGACACGCCTGCCCGATCGTCGCCGCCTGCTGATCGCCCGCAAGCCCAGTGATCGGAATGCTCCGCCCGAACAATTCGGCATCGGTCATGGCAAGCGGCCCTGCCATGTCGACTACGCCCGGCAGCGCGGAAATCGGTACGCCGAACAGATCGCACAGCCCTTCGTCGAATTGCGCATCCTCCAGCCCCATCAACAACGTCCGGCTGGCGTTGCTGGCGTCCGAGATATGCGCTGCACCGCCGGTCAATTTGTAAACAAGCCAGCTTTCGACCGTCCCGAACGCAAGCGTGCCCTTGTCCGCCGCTGCCTTCACGTCAGGCACGTTGTCGAGCATCCAGCGCATCTTGGTGCCGGAGAAGTAAGGATCGAGCAGAAGGCCCGTACGCTCCTGCACCCCTGCTTCATGGCCCGCGCTGCGCAATTCGGAACAGAAAGGTTCGGTGCGGCGATCCTGCCAGACGATTGCGTTGGTCAGCGGCTCGCCGGTTGCGCGGTCCCACGCCACCACGGTTTCGCGCTGGTTGGTGATACCGATTGCGGCAATCATCGCCGCCCCGCCCGCCTTGGGTAGCACCGCTTGCGCGCAGGCGAGCGTCTTGTTCCATATTTCGCGCGGATCATGCTCGACCCAGCCGGATTGCGGATAACACTGCGTCAGCGCGTCTTGCGCGCTCGCCACCAGCACGCCATCGGATGCGAATAGCATTGCGCGGGTGGAGGTGGTGCCTTCGTCGAGCACCAGAATGTAGTCGGCCATGGCGTAACCCTCTCTCCGGGGTGACATCTGCCATGGCGCCCGCCATATGCAAGGCCATGGTCACGATCCCTCCCCAGCCCTGGCCCACAGGTCTTGCCGAAGATGTCGAGCCGCTGGTGCGCCGCGTGCTGGCCCCTAACCCCTCGCCCTACACCTTCACCGGCACGCAGACTTATGTGGTCGGCGTGGCTGACGGGCCGGACTGCGCAGTGATCGATCCCGGTCCGAACGAAGCGGCGCATATCGACGCGATCATGGCCGCCGTCGCGGGGCGAAAGATCGTTGCCATCATGTGCACCCACACCCACCGCGACCATTCGCCTGCTGCTGCGCCATTGGCCGCGCAGACGGGCGCACCCATCGTCGGCTGTGCGCCGCTGGTGCTGCAAGTCGCCGGGCCACGTTCGGACGAGGCCTTTGATCCGACCTATGCGCCAGATCGCGTGCTGGCCGATGGCGAGGCAATGCGCGGCACCGGCTGGACGCTTACGGCCGTCGCCACGCCGGGGCATACGTCGAACCACCTGTGCTTTGCGCTGGAGGAAAGCGGCGCGCTGTTCACCGGGGATCACGTGATGGGGTGGTCCACCAGCGTCGTCATCCCGCCCGATGGCGATATGGGTGATTACATGGCGAGCCTCGAAAAGCTGATGGCGCGTGATGATGTGCGCTATCACTCTGCGCATGGGGCTGCGATCGAGAAGCCGCGCCAGTTGGTGCGCGGCATGATCGGCCATCGCCGCCAGCGCGAAGCTCAGATTATGCGGTTGATGACAGAACGCCCGCGCCCCGTCAGCGGGTTCATCCCCGATATGTACAAAGGCCTCGACCCGCGCCTGATCGGGGCTGCGGAAATGAGCGTCACCGCGCATTTGCTCGATCTGGAACGGCGCGGACTGGCCAGCCGTAGCGGATCACATGGGACCGAGACATGGCAGACGAATTGAACCAGCCCCCCGCGCTGCGCCCCAGTGTCCCTCCGCAGCCCGCGCCGCATGGCATGGTGCTGCCGCCGGTGGCGCCCGATGGCGGGTCACTTTCGGCGCGCAACGAACGTTTGCTGATAATCCTGATCGCGCTGCTCGCAGCCCTGTCGATATGGCTGGGGTGGCGGGCATTCTATTATCAGGAGGAAGGCGATCCGGTGGGCAGCGCCATGCTCGCCTTTGAAAAGCAAAACAGCCTCGTGGTCTTCGCCAGCCGGTTTGAGGTCGTCGCCGAAAGTGAATACGAACAGACCATCGCCACGGTGCCCGTGCGGCGCGTGCGCCAGGCGATGATCGTGCCTGCCAGCATCGATTATCGGCTCGACCTGTCAGCCATGCAGCGCGATGATTTTGCCTGGGACGAAGCGAGCCAGACCCTTACCGTGACGCTGCCGCAATTGCAGACCTCGCGCCCCAATATCGATGAGGCCAAGGCACGGCTGTTCACCGAGGGGCTGCTGAATACCGGCGGATCGCAGCAGATGCTGTCGGAAAAGAACTCGCAGGTTGCCGAGCAAAAGGCCACTGCCTTTGCCAAAAACCCGGAAGTTCTCAGCCTTGCCCGCACCGCCGCGCGCGAGGCTGTGCGCCAGAATCTCGCCGTGCCCTTGCAGGTCATCGGCTATGATGCGGCGCGGATCGAGGTTCGCTTTGCGGGAGAATGAATCCGCTCGAAAAAAGCAGGGCGCGCCCTATATCTGCCCCAACCAAGACAACGGGAATTGACCAATGAGCCTGCTGATCCGCAACCCCACCGGCACCGATCTCCTCGCCGAGATCGATCGCCTGCGTAAGGAACGCAACGCGGTGATCCTGGCGCATTATTACCAGACGCCGGATATTCAGGACATTGCCGACTTCGTGGGTGACAGCCTTGAATTGTCGCGGAAAGCTGCAGCGACCGATGCCGACGTGATCGCATTTTGCGGGGTCAAGTTCATGGCCGACACGGCCAAGATCCTGTCGCCACAAAAGACAGTGATCCTGCCCGATATGGACGCTGGTTGCTCGCTTGAAGATTCCTGCCCGCCGGAGAAATTCCGCGCGTTTCGCGAAGCGCACCCCGATCATATCGCACTGACCTACATCAATTGCTCGACCGAAGTGAAAGCCCTTTCGGACGTGATCGTCACGTCGTCCAGCGCCGAGACGATCCTTGCCCAGATACCGCCCGAACAGAAGATCATCTTCGGCCCGGATCGGCACTTGGGCGGTTACCTTAGCCGCAAGTTCAACCGCGAAATGCTGCTGTGGCCGGGCGTGTGTATCGTCCACGAGGCCTTTTCCGAGACCGAACTTCTGAAGCTCAAGGAAAAGCATCCCACCGCGCCGGTGGCCGCGCACCCCGAATGCCCGCCCACAATCATCGACCATGCCGATTACGTCGGCTCAACCAGCGGCATCCTGAAGTTCGCGGCCGAGTTTGAAGGCGACACACTGATCGTGGCAACCGAACCGCACATCATCCACCAGATGGAAAAGGCGCTGACCAACAAGACTTTCATCGGCGCGCCGGGCGCAGACGGGAACTGTTCGTGCAACATCTGTCCCTACATGGCGCTGAACACGATGGAAAAGCTGTACGTGGCCTTGCGCGACCTGACCCCGCAGATCGAAATCGAGGAAGGCATGCGCCTGCGCGCCAAGCGCAGCCTTGACCGGATGCTGGAGATGGCGAGCGGGACGGTCGGCTTGGGCGACCTGGGCAAGGTCCACTTCAGCGGCGACTGACCGCGCTACCCGAAATCTTGAGACATCATCTGGCGGTGTGATAACGCCAACCGGCAGCGTGCAAACGTTGGTGCTGCGCAGAAACGTGAACGGGGCGATCAGATGACGGCGCGCATCAGGGTTTTGTGGCTTGCCATCAAAGGCAGCTATTGGTTCTACCCGGCCCTTTTCGCGATTGGCGCATTCATCTTGTCGAGCGCGACGCTGTCGCTAGACCGCAACAGCAACACCGCCTGGCTGGGCGAACTCGGCATCATCGAACTGTCCGGACCCGACAGCGCCTCCGACATCCTCGGGCTGGTTGCAGGCGCCATGCTCGGCGTAGCCTCGACGGTGTTTTCGATCACGATTGCCGCAGTCGCCTACGCCAGCGGCACCTACGGCCCGCGCTTGCTCAACAACTTCATGGAAGATCGCGGCAACAAACTTAGCCTTGCCGTGTTTATCGGCACCTTCGTGTTTTGCATCAACGTGCTGCGCACCATCCGCCATGAAGGCGCCGTGACTACCGATGCCACGGGCGATTCCATTGAGCTGACGTCCTTTGTGCCCAATTTCTCGCTCTTCGTATCGTATATCCTGATCGTGGTGGCTGTCGGCACTCTGGTCTATTTCCTGCACCACATTCCGGCATCGATCCGGATCAATACGGTGTTGGAAAATATCGGCAGGCGCCTGATCCACGATATTGATGCGATCTATCCTGATAAAGATAGTACGGCGGTAAGCGACCAGCCCTTTTCAGGTGAACCGATCACCGCGCATGTCGCCGGTTACGTCCAATCGATCACCTTCGACCAATTGGAGGAGGTGGCACGCGCAGACGGTGGCCGGATCAGCCTGGTTTGTCGCACCGGGGATTTCCTGCACCCCGGCATGGTGCTGGCGCATTGGCAGTCGGCCGATGGGGCAGACGGCGCACCACCCGATCAGGACAAGATCCGTTCGGCCTTTGCGCTAGGCGGGATGCGCACCTCGGATCAGGATTTGCGCTTTTTGATCGACGAACTGGTCGAGATCGGCCTGCGGGCCTTGTCGCCAGGTATCAATGATCCCTTCACCGCAATCACTGCGCTGCACTGGCTGGGCGCGGCGACGGCGGAGCTGGGGCATCGCTGCCTGGTGCACAAACAGCCCGATCATGCAGACGAGGGTGAGGCTCGCGTGATCCGGCGTGACACTTCGTTCAGCCATTATGTCCGACGCGGCTTTGGTTCGATGCGCAGCGGCGTGGCGACAAGTCCGCTGGCCGCTAGTGTGGCGTTGGAAAGCATCGCCAACACCGCTCGGGTTCTTGACGACGAAACCCGCCGCCGTGAACTGATGCGGGAGGCTGATTTGCTGTTCGAACAGGCGCAAAAGGCGATCACCGGCCCCGACTTTGATGTCGTCGAAGCCCGCTACCGCAGCGTGGTGGCAATGGCCATCTAAGCCTTCGCGCGGCTCACCGCCAGCGCCGCGCCGACCAGCACCATACCTGCAATATCCAGCGCGGACAGCACCTCACCAAACGCGAGCCACCCGTATAGCGATGCAACAGCAGGCTGAGTTAGCAGCGCAAGGCCCACCACCAGCGGCGGAAAGTATTTAAGTGAATAGACCATCAGCCCCTGCCCGATCAGCTGGCTGACAATGAACAGTCCGATGACCGGCGTCCAGTTGGTTGGCCACACCGGCTCACCCAACGCAAGCGCGATGCCCAGCAATACCGGGCAACCGAACAGACTGACCCACGCAAGCAGGCTCCAAGAACCAAATGCGCCGCGCGCATCTTGCAGGGTAAGCAGATAAACCGCGTAAAGCAGCCCCGCCGCCAGACAGAACAGATCGCCGATCAGCGTGGCGTTGGAGATTTCGAGGCTACGCCCCATCAGGATCACCGCGCCGGCAAGCGCAAAGACAATTGCCGCCCACTCCCACCCCTTGGGCAACACGCGGGCCGCGATGAAGCCCCAGAACAGCAGCACGATCGACCCGGCATTGCCGAACAGGGTGGCATTGCCCAGCCGCGTCATGCCGATGCCGATGTGCCAGCTGGCAAGATCAAGCGCGAAAGTCACAGCGCCCAGCGCCACCAACCCCAGCGTCTTCGCGCCCATTCCGGTAAGCCGCTGGCCGTTAGCCCGTGCGAGCAGGACCACAAAAGGCAGCGCCAGAAACAGCCGCCAGAATCCCGCAGACACGGGACCGGTATCGGCCTCGCGCACAAACCAGGGCCCCAGCGCAAGCGCGATATTGCCCCCCAGCAACGCCGCCAACAGGACCCAAGATGCCGGGCGAAGGTCTGGCATTAGGGCTTGTGTGACGCGATTTGCTTGGGCGTTTTCTTCTCGGGCCCCAACATTTTCCATGCTTGCGCCCTAGCCCCGGCAAGCCCAATTGGATAGTCAATCGCAACTGGTTCCAAAGGAATACCCACATATGCACGAAGCTCTTTTCCAGCCGCTCAAAATGGGCGCGATGACCGCCAAGAACCGCATCCACATGGCCCCGCTGACCCGCGGGCGTGCGGCGGACCCGATGTTTACGCCCAACGACATGATGGCGACCTATTATCGGCAGCGCGCAGGCGCGGGCATGATCCTGACCGAAGCCACCGGCATCAGCCGCGAAGGCCTCGGCTGGCCGAGCGCACCGGGCATCTGGAGCGAAGAACAGGCTCAAGGCTGGCGGGCGATCACCAAGGCCGTGCATGAAGAAGGCGGGCTGATCGTGATGCAGCTGTGGCACATGGGCCGGATCGTCCATCCGGTGTTCCTTGATGGCCAGCCGCCCGTTTCCGCCAGCGCTACCACTGCACCGGGCGATGCGCACACGCCCGAAGGCAAGAAGCCCTATGTCGAGGCGCGCGCCATGACGCTGGAAGACATCCGCCGCACCGTTCACGATTACCGCCGCGCCGCCGAGAACGCCAAGGCCGCAGGCTTTGACGGCGTGCAGTTGCACGGCGCCAATGGCTACCTTGTCGACCAGTTCCTGCGCGACAAGACCAACCTGCGAACTGACGAATATGGCGGCAACCCGGAAAACCGCACCCGGTTTATGCGCGAAGTGCTCGAAGCGCTGATCGACGTGTGGGGCGCGGACCGCGTCGGTATTCGCCTGTCACCCAATGGCGATTCGCAAGGCACCGATGACAGCGATCCCGCAGCAACCTTCGGTGCAGCAGCCAAGGTGTGCGAAGAGCTCGGCCTCGCCTTCGTCGAACTGCGTGAGCCCGGCCCGGACGGCACGTTCGGCAGCACCGACGTGCCCAAGCAAAGCCCGCTGATCCGCAAGATCTACTCCGGCCCGTTGATCCTCAATTCGGATTACACCGCCGAGGAAGCCTTGGCCGACATCGAAGCGGGCAAGTGCGATGCGGTGAGCTTTGGCCGCCCCTACATTTCCAACCCCGATCTGGAAAAGCGGATCGCGGCCGGCGCGCATTGGAATCCGAACAAGGACGTGCCCAAAAGCTGGTACTTCCCGATTCCCGAAGGGTATGTCGATTATCCGACGCTGGAGCAGGAACAGGCCGAAGCCGCCGAGTAAGCGGGACTATTCCTCGGCATCAGGGGCCGGGGCAGCGGACGCTGCCCCGGCCCTTTCGTTTGCAACCGGGGTGTCGATCCCGGGCGCAGTCGTCACATCAGGCTGTTCGGCGTCGATGTCACCCACCGGCGCGGATTGGCGCGGCGCGAGCGGGGCTTGCGATTCCAATTGATCGAGCGGGATCATTGCGTCGCTGATTGATCCAGGCAGTACCTCACCCGAGGCGGCGGCGCCCTCCTCGGTACTGGAAGTCGGATCGTCGGAGCAGCCTGCGACAATCAGGCACAGGGCAAGAATAAAGGCGCGGGTCATCGGCACGCTCTTTTGGCGGCGGCGTCCAGGGCGTCAAGGAAATCATCGCTGCCCGCGATCAAGGCTTCGTCCCATTCGGCGGACGATACAGTAAGGCCCAGCCGAGCAAGACTGGTCACGCCGTATTCGGCAATGCCGCAAGGCACGATCCCGCCAAAGTGCGACAGGTTAGGATCAAGGTTCACGGAAAAGCCGTGCATCGTCACCCATCGCCGCACCCGCACGCCGATCGCACCGATCTTGGCTTCACGCCCGTCAATGTCTCTGGTCCAGATGCCAACCCGGCCTTCTGCCCGCCAGCTTGTCACACCAAAGCCTGCCAGAGTGGCAATCACCCAGCCTTCGATTGCATGGACGAAACAGCGCACGTCCTTGCCGCGCTTGGCCAGGTCCAGAACCAGATAGCCCACCCTTTGGCCCGGCCCATGGTAGGTGTAGCGCCCGCCTCGCCCGGCTTCGACCACTTCGAAACGCGGGTCGACCAGTTCGGTCGGATCGGCGCTGGTGCCTGCGGTGTAGACCGGCGGGTGTTCAAGCAGCCACACCAGTTCCGCTGCATCGCCCGTATGAACCGCCGCGTTGCGCGCTTCCATCGCGGCGAGCGCGGCAGCGTATCCCACCGGCGCGCGCTCCCGCCGCCACTCTATCGGGTGTGGAAGGCCAGAGGCCGGAGCAGTGCTTGCCATGGCGCAGCGGTGAAGGCATTGAGCGGTGATATCAAGAGGCGATTGTGGAGCAGGCGCCTCAGCTACCCAAGGGATCGGACAGGCAACGATGGCAAAGCATAAATTCGATATGGGTCAAGCGTGGGTCCAAGCGACCGGGCTGATTGGTACAAACCGCGATACCATCAGCGCGATTGCCGGATTGTTTTTCTTTCTTCCCGCGATGGCCAGCGCGCTGTTTGTACCGGAATTGGCCAATCCGGCGCAGCCCAGCGCGCCTGCTGACGCCGATCCGCAATTGGTGATGCAGGCAATGCTTGATCAGATGAGCGCGGCCTACGCCGCCAATTGGCCGATCCTGATTGCTGTTCTGGCGCTGCAGTTTATCGGTTCGATCAGCCTGTTTGCACTCCTAACAGACCGCGGCAACCCGACGGTGGGGGAAGCTTTGAACACCGGAATCCGGAGCATGCCAAGCTACATCGCAGCGCAGTTGATCACGGTGATCGGCGCCTCTTTGGCCATCGGCATCCCGCTGGGCCTCATTTCGTCGCTGGGCGGGGCGGCTGTTGCCATCCCGGCTGCGATTGTGGCGTTGATTCTGGTTGTCTACATTTTCGTCAAGTTTTCGCTGGTAGCCCCGGTGATCGCCATCGAAGGGCAGCGCAATCCATTTTCGGCGCTCGTGCGGTCTTGGCACCTGACCAAGGGCAATTCTTTGCGCATCTTCGTGTTTATCGCATTGCTGGTTTTTGTCGTCGGCATCATCTCTGCGCTCGTTTCGGGCATTATCAGTCTGGTGTTGGCAGCGTTTGGCGGTACCGTCGCAACGATTGGTGGTGGCATCATAAGCGCTATAATCAATGCCCTCCTCACGGTCGTGTTTCTGGTGGTGACCGTTTCGATCTACCGGCAATTGGCTGATGCCCAACCCGAACGGACCGCCGAAGTCTTTGAATAGCCGCGCAGGCACGCCCGATCATGGCTGCTAGTGATTCCGAGCTGACGTCTTCAGAGCAAACGCCTGGCCAGACCGGTGCGATCCCCGCGCCGCGCATGGCGCTTTTGTTTCTGGTCATGCTGGTGACCGCGGCGGGCAATACCGCGATGCAATCAGTCATGCCTTCGATCGGCACCGCCTTGCAGGTGGAGGATGTGTGGATCAGCCTTGCCTACAGCTGGTCTGCATTGCTGTGGGTGGTGTGCGCGCCGTTCTGGGCGCGGCGGTCCGATCAGCGCGGACGCAAGGCGATGATGGCGGTTGGGCTGACCGGATTTATCATATCTTTCGTGCTGTGCGGCGCAGTGTTGTGGGTGGGGCTTTCAGGTTGGCTCTCCGCTTTCTGGACGCTGATCGCCTTTGCGGCGGCCCGCAGTCTTTACGGCGGGTTCGGCAGTGCCGCCCCCCCGGCGGTGCAAGCCTATGTCGCCTCACGCACACCGCGATCCGAGCGCACGCAGGCGCTTTCGTTGATTGCGTCAAGCTTTGGTATGGGGACCGTGATCGGACCGGCGCTCGCACCGCTCATGGTCGTTTCGTTCCTGGGTCTGGGCCTCACTGGCCCGTTCCTCGCCTTCGCCGCGATTGGCGTGATCGCGCTGGTTCTCTTGCGTCTGCGCCTGCCTGATGACGAGCCGCAATATGCCGCGCGCGGAGCAGGTGTCGCCTATTCGAGCGGCACGGGCGCGCCGGTTGATCCGCAAGGCTCGTCCGCGCAAGAGGACGCCGACGGGGCCGAGGCGGCGGGCGATCCGCCGCGTCTGAGCTGGCGCGATCCGCGGCTTCGTCCGTGGGTCTTTGCCGGATTGATCGGCGGCCATGCCCAGGCGATGGTGCTGGGCATTTCGGGCTTTCTGGTGCTGGACCGGCTCGGCCTGCGCGAGACCCCGGCTGAAGGCGCCGGGCCGGTGGGCCTGGTGCTGATGATTGGTGCAAGCGCCACTCTGCTGGCACAGTGGGGCTTGATCCCGCGCTTCAAGCTCGGACCGCGCGCCGCCACCTTATGGGGGATCGCCACGGCGGCGTTTGGTACGCTGATTCTTGCCATCGCTGGCGATCTTCACCTCATTGCCCTGGGCTATGCTATCGCATCACTGGGATTTGGTCTGTTCCGCCCAGGGACCACAGCAGGCACATCGCTCGCGGTCAGCCGCGCTGAACAAGGGCAGGCCTCTGGCATTGTCGCGTCATTGGCGGGGGCGAGCTATATCTACGCACCGGCGCTGGGAGTGTGGCTGTACGGCCGGTCAGACTGGCTTGGTTTTGGGCTGATCATCGGGCTGTGCGCCGCCGTATTGTTACATGGCTGGTTTGCTTTGCAGAGCGACAACACGCTGACAGCCGAGCGCGAAACTTTCGAATAGCGCTCTCAGGAGCCTGCAGAATCTCGAACACGACGTTCTACACGCGACACAGACATAAGCCGTTGTCGGCTTTTATCATGGGTCGTTCAGTCATGATCTAGTCGGCCACTATCGCCGTCAGCACAGCCGTATCTTCGGTTTAGAAGGCCGCGCTCAGCCGCATCGGTCCCAAGCAAGAGAAGGCCCTACCCAGGCTCATCCCCGCATCGCGATAAGGCTTGGCAAGCTAAGGCGTGTTCGGCGGATCTTTCAGCTCTTCAAAAACAGCAATTTGATATGGCTGAGGTTTTCGAAGTTGCCAGCGTTTAGCGGGACGTTCCGAAAGCAAGCTTGCGCCAAATCTTCGCCTTCATCGCCGTGCGTCACTGCGCTCGAGACCGCCCGCTGCCTTTGGCCGAGCCATGACCCGAAAGCCACAGTTTCTTGATATTTACTCTCAAAAACCACGAGCCCTTGCAGTTGCGAGTAAGTTGCAATAGCTGACGCGCCATATTGACAGAAAGGTCTTCCATGATTCTCCGCGTCGCGCGCTCCGCCCTGTTCCTCGGTTGCGCCAACATTGCCTTCCCGGCCCTTGCCGACACCGTTCCAGACGCAGGCGAGCGCGCTGCCAGCGACAGTGCTGCGTTTGAGGAAGCCGGAGACCGCGAGTCCCACATCATCGTCACCGGCAATGTGCTCTATGCCGATCAGCTCAACGCCTTGCGTACGCCCACCCCGATCATCGACGTGCCGCAATCGCTTTCGATCGTCACCGCTGATCAGATTGCGCGGCAGGGCTTCGACAGCATCGGCGATATCGTAAACTACACCCCCGGCGTCACCAATTCACAGGGCGAAGGCCACCGCGATTCAGTGGTATTCCGCGGTGTCCGGTCGACCGCCGATTTTTTCGTCGACGGCGTGCGCGATGACGTCGAGTATTACCGCGGCCTCTACAATCTTGAACAGGTCGAGATCCTGCGCGGCCCCAATGCGCTGCTGTTCGGCCGCGGCGGAACCGGCGGCATCCTAAACCGCGTAACCAAGAAGGGCGTCGTCGGCGAGACCTTTGGCGGGGTGCGCGCGTCGGTCGACACTTTCGGCGCCTATGACATCTGGGCGGATCTCAACCTTGCCACCGGCCAGAATGCGGCGCTGCGGATCAACGCCGCCTACGAGCATCTCGACAATCACCGCGACTTGTTCGACGGCGAACAGATCAGCATTAACCCGACCTTCCGCGCCGAACTCGGCAGCGCGACGACGGTCGACCTTTCTTACGAATATCTCGATCACGAACGCTTCATCGATCGCGGAATTCCCTCAGACGACAATGGCGATCCGGCGCGCTTCCTGCAACGCATCACCTTCGGCGATCCCGACAACAATTACGCGACGTTCAAGGCCCACGTTCTGCGCGGCACGGTGCAGCACAGCTTCTCTGACAGCCTCAAAGCGAACTTCACCGCTTCGTGGGGCGATTATTCCAAGGTCTACTCGAACTTCTTCCCGGTCGGTTACACGCCCGCGACCAATGTCGTGCCGATCGACGGCTATATCGACACCAACCAGCGTCAGAATCTGGTGCTGTCGGGCAATCTGATCGGCGAATTCGACACGGGCGGCATCGGCCACACACTGATCGTCGGCGGCGAATATATCGACACCAGGAACAATAACGACCGCTTTAACGCAGTGTTCGATACGGCGGTCAACGCTGGCCGCCGCCCCGATGTCGAGTTCTTTCCGGCGGTGCGCCCCTTCCCCTTGCGCGGCGGGGTTGGCACGCTGGCAAACGGCCAGACGACACGGGCCGGCTTCACTGCGCTCAATGATGATACTTCAGCTGACCTCGCTGTGTTTTCGGCCTATATTCAGGACGAGGTGAAGCTTGCCGACTGGCTGCGGGTGGTGCTCGGGGCGCGGTTTGACAGCTTCGAAATCACCGTCCTCGACAACCGTACCGGCGCTGTCCGTACCCGCAAGGACGAGGAAGTGACCCCGCGTGTCGGCGTGATCCTCAAACCGATGGAAAGCCTGTCGCTTTATGGCAGCTACTCGGAAACCTTCCTGCCCCGCTCGGGCGACCAGTTCGCCGACATCAACCCGCCCAACGATGCGCTCGATCCCGATACCTTCTCGAATCTCGAGGTGGGGGTGAAGTGGGACATCCGCCCCGATCTTTCCCTGACGGCAGCGGGATTCCAGATCGAGCAGTCTTCGCCTCAGGCATCTGACAACAATCCCGGCACGCTCGATGTGATCGATTCCAAGATTCGCGGGTTCGAAGCCCAGCTTCAAGGGCAGGTAACCGCTGGCTGGTTCCTAACCGCGGGCTATTCCTATCTCGACGGCGAGCAGCAGAGCCGCACCGGCCCGACCGGACGCCGCTTGCGCGAATTGCCCGAGCATACGTTTTCGATCTGGAACAACGTTCAGGCCACCGATCAGCTCGGCCTCGGGCTTGGCCTGACCGCGCAGGGCGAAAGCTTTGCCGATAACGCCAACACCGCGACCCTGCCCGCCTATGCGCGGGTCGACATGGCGGTGTTCTACGACGTGAACCCGGACCTACGGGTGCAGCTCAATGTCGAGAACCTGCTGGACGAGCTCTATTTCCCTACCGCCCACTCGGCGGACGAACTGACAGTGGCTCCGCCGATCAACGCGCGAGTTACTGTCTCGGCGCGCTTCTGATGTGTCATTCCGGCGCCGCGATGCGCAGCGCCGGAACCGCCTTGGCGGCGTCTTCAGGGGTGATGCCGGGGGCGGGGGCGGCGCTGATGCGCTCCTGCCGCCGGGCCACGCGGCCCGCCTGTTCCACCGCCTTGATCAGGCGCGGATAGACCCCGCACCGGCACATATTCGGGATCGCGGCATCGATATCCTCACGCGTTGGTACCGGGTTGCGTTGCAACAGCGCTGTGGCCGCGATGATGATGCCCGGCGTGCAATAGCCGCACTGGATCGCAGCTTGCGCCACCATCGCCTGCTGCACCGGATGCGCGCGGTCGCGGCTAAGCCCTTCGATCGTGACGATGATCCGCCCCTCAGCCTCGGCCAGCGTAATGGCGCACGACCGCAAGGCGACCCCGTCGACCAGCACCATGCAGGCGCCCCCACACTCCGTGCCGCCCCCGCACGCCTTGGTGCCGGTCAGGTTCATCGCTTCGCGCAACGCGTAAAGCAGCGGCATCCGGGGATCGAGATCGAATTCGACCGGGCGGTTGTTGACAGTCATGCGGCTCATTGGCCCACCCCGTCAGCGCCGCACCTGTTGGAGACACATGAGACACTCTCCAGAAAGCGAAAACCCGCCTCCGCACAAGGCGACCGAAAGCTAAGGACGAAAGACCAATAACAGCTCATGATTGCGCCCTTGCAGCTTTGTTTGCGGTAGGAAACCGGCTGCGACGCGGCCAAGCTTACTGGCGCCAGCTATCGTCGATCCGGTCGATCTTGCGCTTCCACGCCTCGAAATCGAACATTCCGGCGCCGCCCTGCCCGCTCATCACCGATAGATCGCGCTGGTGCACATCGACCACCTCCTGCGGGACCAGCACCGGGATGCCCATGGAAAGCGTTGCCACCTGAATCTCGCAGGCGCGCTGCAAGGCCCACATCTTGACGAACATCCCCTGGATCGTGCGGTCCATCACGACCGGGCCGTGATTGCGCAGCATCAGGATCGAATGATTGCCAAGGTTCTGCACCAGCCGCTCACCCTCTTCAGCGCGCACAGTGATGCCTTCAAAATCGTGATAGCCGATCTGGTTCTGGAAATTGCAGGCGTAGAAATTGGTCGGAAGCAATCCGTCCTTGTGGCTTGCCACGGCCATTGTTGCGGTGGTGTGGACGTGGCAGATTGCGTCGGCCCGCGCGCCCAGATGCTTGTGGAAATAGCCATGCTGGGTGAACCCCGCCTTGTTCACCATATAGGGCGAGCCACCGACATTATTGCCCTCGACATCAATCTTGACGAGGTTGCTGGCCGTCACTTCGCTGTACAGCAAGCCGAACGGGTTGATGAGGAACGTATCCGCTTCCCCCGGAACCTTGAGCGAGATGTGGTTGTAGATTGATTCCGACCAACCGAGATGGTCGAAAATCCGGTAACACGCCGCCAGATCGAGCCGCGCCTGCCACTCTTCCTTGCTGCAATCACCCTGCTTGTTTTCGGGCATGGATTTGAGCTGGGTTGCCATTGCGCGGATCCTCTTCAATTATCCTCTCCCACAACTATCGCACGGGCAGGGAATGCTTTGCAAGCCGTGAGGGCTGCGGCTAGTCCTTGGCGCAATGCGCGCATCGGACCCAAGCCTGCCACGTCTTGTCAGTGGTTCGATCCCTCGGCACTTGATCAGCCAGACGCTGCCGGCGGTGATCGGGGTGGCGGCAGTCATGTCGATCGGTATCGTTGACGCCTATTTCATCGGGCAACTGGGCCGTGAAGAACTGGCCGCGATCAGCTTTATCTTCCCGGTTTCCGTGGCGATCACCTCGCTGGGCGTTGGTGTGATGGTTGGTATCAATTCGGTTGTCGCCCGCGCGCTGGGCGAAGGCGACTTCGATCGTGCCGCACAGCGGGCCAATTTCGGGATCGTCTTTGCCTGCGCTGCCGGCCTACTGATGGGCCTTGCCCTGTGGCTGCTGATTGACCCGATCTTCGCAGCGATGAATGCGCCGGCCGATCTCATGCCGCTGATCCGCGACTACATGATCCCCTACGCCATTGGGTTTCCGCTGAGCTTTGCGATCATGGGCTTCAATGGCGTTCTGCGCGGTCAGGGGGAGGCCAAGCGCACCAGCACGGTCAGCCTTGTCTATGCTGCGGCCAACTGGGTGCTGGACCCGCTGCTCATCACTGGCGCGCTGGGGTTTGAAGGCTTCGGCATTGCAGGCGCTGCCTATGCCACCGCAATCGGCTGGGGCATCGGAGTGCTGACGGCTCTGGTGTTGTTGCGCGGCACCGCGCTGCCGCTGAACCTTGGCCGCTTGCAAGAATGCAGCCTGATCGATCCGGCCAAGGCGATCCTTCGCGTCGGGCTGCCCGCCGCATTTTCCAATGCGATCAATCCGCTGGGCCTGTCGATCCTGACAGCGCGGGTCGCGCTGGAGGGCGAGGCGGCAGTGGCCGGCTTTGGCGCGGCAGGGCGCTTGCAGAGCTTCGTGATCGTTCCGCTGCTCGGCCTGTCGGGCGCCATCGGGGCGATTGTCGGGCAGAACTGGGGCGCTGGCCGGCATGACCGGGCGCGCGAGGCGACCTATTACGCAGCCGCCTTCTGCGTCGGCTGGGGTCTGCTGGTGGCCGCCGCAATGATCCTTGCGGGCGAAAGCTTCGCGCAGATTTTCACCGATGATCCTGCCGTGATCGCCGAATTCGCGCTCTATCTCGAGATCGCCGCCTGGGGCTATGCCGGGTTCGGGCTTCTGATCGTGGGCAACGGGATCATGAATGCGGTCGACAAGGCGGGCTTTGCGCTGGTGCAATCAGTGGCGCGGGTGTTTCTGGTGATGTTGCCGGTGGCGCTGATCCTGCAGCCAGGCATGGGCTCCTCTGCAATCTACACTGCCGAACTGGCCGCCAATCTGTTCGGCGCGGTGTCGGCGGTGGTGCTGGTGCGTTACATCTTTGCCAAGCATGCCCCAGCCCGCGGCACGGCGGCGCTGCCGCGCTAGGCGCTTGTTAACCAACCCTGCGGCATAACCTCGTCCGAAAGGGCTAAGAGGTTGCGCACCTGATGGACGATCTGCTGGCGGATTTTATCGCCGAGACCCGCGAAATGCTGGAAGCCTCCGGCGGCGAGCTTGTCGCGTGGGAAGCCGATCCGGCTGACCGCGCGCGGCTGGATACGATCTTCCGCTTTGTCCACACCGTGAAGGGCAATTGCGGCTTTTTCGATTTTCCGCGCCTTGCCAGCCTCAGTCACGCCGCCGAAGACGCGCTGGCCGATTGCCGGGCCGGACGGCGCGAACCTGACCCGCAGCTTGTCACCGCCGTCCTGGTTATTATCGACCGCATTGCATTGATGATTGACGCCATCGAAGCGGGTGAGGATCTGGCCGCCTTTGACCCCGAAGGCAGCGATGCGGCGCTGATTGCGGACCTCGATGTTTCGCGTGAAACATCGGCCAACGCGGACCTGGAGGGGGTCAGGCAGGGGTCTACCCCCCCTCTGCACGCGCCCGCCGATACGCTGCTGGCGTGCAACGAGGAGCCTGGCGGCGATCGTACCGCCGCCGCCGCCCGCCGCGCCGATCCTTCTGCCGCCCAGCGCACCATTCGCCTTCCGGTCGAACTGCTGGACCGCGTGATGAGCGGCGTGTCCGATATGGTGCTGGCCCGCAATGATCTGGCTCACCGGCTCCGCCAGGCCGGCAACCAGCCGACCATCGATGGCCCGTTCGAGCGGCTGACCACCATCCTGTCAGATGTGCGCGATGCCATCACCCGGATGCGGATGCAGCGCATCGAGACACTGTTTGGCGCGCTGCCCCGTCTGATCCGTGACCTTAGCGCAGAACTTGGCAAGCAGGTGATGGTCGATCTCGACGGCGGGGACGTGGAGCTTGACCGCGAGATGATCGAGACGATCCGCGATCCGCTCACCCACCTCATCCGCAATGCCATCGACCACGGGATCGAAGCGCCATCGGCCCGCCTTGCCCAAGGCAAGCGCGAGATCGGGCTGCTGGCCATTGCCGCGCGCCAATCGGGCAACACCATCAGCATTGTCATTTCCGATGACGGGCGCGGGCTGGACGAGGAGCGGATTGCCGCCAAGGCGGTCGCCACCGGTCTCATCACCGCGGCCGAACGTGGCGCGATGGGCCGCGACAAGATCCTGAACCTGATCTTCGAACCCGGCTTCTCCACCGCCGAGACCGTCAGCAATGTCTCGGGCCGCGGCGTCGGGCTCGATGTGGTGCGCCAGAACCTCGAAAAGGTCGGCGGCAGCATCAAGGTGACAAGCGCGCCAGGCCACGGCACGCGATTCAGCCTGCAAATTCCGCTGACCCTCAGCATCATCGCCGGCCTCACGGTCGAGGCTGGCGGGCATCGCTTCGCCATTCCGCAGAGCTATGTCGAAGAAATCGCGCAAGGCACGGCCCGTGCGCTCGATTTCACCCACATGGGGGAAACCGCGCTGGTCACCTTCCGCGGCAGCCGCGTGCCATGCCTGATGCTGGGCGAAGTCCTGGGTCTCGACACCCACGAAATCGTCGCGCACGAACTGACCTTGGTCATGCTGCGCCTTGCCAGCGGCGATCTGTTCGCGCTGGCGGTGGAGGGCATCCACAACCACGGCGATCTGGTGGTCAAGCCGCTCGCCCCTGCGGTGATGCGGTCGGGC
Organism: Erythrobacter sp. 'gip.4 top 5'; assembly: GCF_056495765.1. NCBI lineage: Bacteria > Pseudomonadati > Pseudomonadota > Alphaproteobacteria > Sphingomonadales > Erythrobacteraceae > Erythrobacter > Erythrobacter sp. 'gip.4 top 5'. Next base: position 3,032,801 of record NZ_CP200270.1, read on the forward strand.
CTCTATGCCGGATCGACATTGCTGGACGATGGCCAGCCGGTGCTGTTGCTGGATGTCGCCAATATTGCGGCGCACCACAACCTTGTGTCCGATACCCGCGTCCGCACAATCGCCCCCTTGGATGACGAGGCTGTCGTGATCGCAGACACCCCGCGCGCGATGCTGTTCACCGATTTTGCCGGGCGCCGATCAGCCGTGCGGCTGGAACTGGTGCAGCGCATCGAAACCGCACGCGCCTCCGCCATCGATTGGTCTGGTTCACGTCCACGGGTGGTGATCGACGGGCTGATCCTGCCGCTGGTGGGCCTGGCGCAAGGCGGCCTTGCCCTGCCCCGCGTGCGCCTGCTGCGCCTGAGCGACGGAGCCTGCGAACTGCTTTATGCCGTGCGCGAAGTGGAAGACGCGGTCGAACTGACTGAAGCGCTGCATCCCGTGCCGGAAGACCCGCTGGCCGAGGCGGTCACGCTGGTCGGTGGTCAACCGGTCACGCTGATGGATGCCCACGCGTTGTTCGCGTTGCACGGCGAAGCGCCGCTGGCCGCCACCCGCCCGCGCTGCATTCTGCCCAGCGGTGAATGGGCGCGCACGATCCTTGCCCCGCTGGTCGCAAGCGCCGGTTACGACATCCTGCCCGACGGCACCCATGATCTCGAAGCCATCGGCATTGTGTTCGATGATATGTATGACGTGGCCAAAGCGCTGGGCCGCCCGCTGCCCGAACGCGTTATCCGCCTGCGCGATCAGCCCGATGCGGCGCCGGGTGCCGATACCATCTACCGCTATGACCGGGCACGTCTCCTGGCCGCGCTCGCCGCCGCCAAGGACGCTGTCTTCACACCGACAGCCTTGGCAGGAGAGGCCGCATGACCGGAGACCTGCTCGTCATCGCCCAGATTGCGGGACGCCGCTGCGCATTTTCTGCGCTCGACGTGAAATCAGTGATCGAAATCGGCACCGTCACCCCGATCCCACTTGCTCCTGCCTGGATCGCCGGGATTACGGCGCTGCGCAGCCAGGCGTTGACCGTGATCGATTGCCGGCGTGCGGTTGGCCTCAGCATAGGTGCGATCGGCGAAACCTGGCCGACCGACCACCGCGCCGCTGTGGTCGCGGACAGCGGCTATTCCTACGCGCTCATGGTCGATTCGATTGAGGACATCACCACCGCCGCAGGCGAGGCAGAGCAGATTCCCGGCGGCTTCGGCCCGGAATGGTCGCGGGTCGCCACCGGAATGATTGAAACCCTGGCCGGGCCTGCGCTGATGCTTGATCTGGCGGCGCTTCTGGCTGGGCCGGAAGCCGCACGGCACGAAATCGAGGCCGTAATTTAATCCAATGCTTACCAACTGCGCCTAGCTTCAGGGCCTCAAACGCAGGAACGCCCATGAAAACATGCCTTATCGTCGATGATTCCCGGGTCATCCGCAAGGTTTCGAGACACATTCTCGAAACCCTCGGCTTTGCTGTGGAAGAGGCCGAGAATGGCAAGCTTGCGCTGGATGCCTGCGCTGCATCGATGCCCGATGTGGTGTTGCTGGACTGGAACATGCCGGTCATGACGGGGATCGAATTCCTCGTCCACCTGCGTGCACGCCCCGGCGGCGACCAACCCAAGGTGGTGTTCTGCACGACCGAAAACGATGTGGCCCACATCCGCGAGGCGATCCAGGCGGGTGCAGACGAATATGTCATGAAGCCCTTTGATCACGAGACACTGCAGATCAAGCTGCAGCTTGTCGGGTTTGCGTGAACCTGCCTTCATCCCTGCCCCGAATGCCCCCGCCCGATGCTGCGGACGGGCGTGATCGCCGCCCAATTGTCCGTTCGGGAGCCGCACCGGCAATTCGAGTGATGATTGTCGATGATTCGCTGACTGTTCGCACGATTTTCAAGCGGATGGTGGAAAGCGATCCGGCGCTGGTTATCGCTGGCACCGCCAGCAGCGCCGAACGTGCCATCGCGCAGCTGGCCGCAGAACCCGCCGATGTGGTGCTGCTCGATCTGGAAATGCCCGGTATCGGGGGGCTGAGCGCCCTGCCCGCTATTCTCACCACGCCCGGCCGCCCGCAGGTATTGGTCGTCTCCTCACTGACGATCGACGGGGCCGAACACACGCTGTCTGCCTTGCAGATGGGCGCGGCCGATACGCTGCTCAAACCGCGCCCCGGCGGCTTCACCGAAGATTACCGGGCGCAATTGCTCGGCAAGATCCGCGCGCTCGGCACCCGTCCAGCGCAAGCCGATCGGCCATCCCTCCCCGCGCTTGCCGAACCCAGCTTTGCCCGTCCCGGCCGTGCCCGGCGTGCGCTGCGGCCCGAAGTGGTTGCGATTGGCGCTTCGACCGGCGGAATCCACGCGCTGGGGATGATGCTGCGCCGGATGGGACCGGAGTTCGATCTGCCGATCCTGATCACCCAGCACCTGCCCGCGTCTTTCATGCCGGTGTTCGCCCGCCAGATCGAATCCGCCTGCGGGCGACCCGCCGATATCGCTGCCGATGGGTTAATGCTGGCTCCGGGCCGCATCGTGATTGCGCCGGGTCACGGCCATATCGTTGTGCGCCGCAAGGGTCCGTCTGCGCTGACCGTTCACGTGAGTGCGGAACCGGCGGCCAGCGGCTGTCTGCCCTCGGTCGATCCCATGCTGACCAGCCTTGCCACGGCCTGTGAAGGCCGCGCGCTGGGCGTGATCTTGTCGGGCATGGGCCGCGACGGGGCGCTGGGCGCGCGGGATCTGGTCGATGTCGGCGGCACGATCTTTGCCCAAGACGCGGATTCGAGCGCGGTCTGGGGTATGCCGGGCGCCGTTGCGCGCGCAGGCCTTGCCAGCCTGATCGCCCCACCCGAACGGCTGGGCGATGCCGTGATGGCACAGGCCAGATCGCCCAGCGCATCACCAAACACAACGGCTGCGCGATGATGGATATCAGCGAAGTCTCCCACCAGATCATTGCCGATCTGCTCGAAGCACGCACCGGGCAGCACCTGACCGAAAGTCGCCGCTGGCGCGTCAATTCCGCCCTCGCAGAGATTTTCCGTGAGCACGGGATCAGCAATATCGACCAGTTGGTCTGCTTGCTGGCTGCGCCAAGCAGAGGGCCGGAAAGCACCGATCTCAGCCAGGATGTCGTCGAGGCGCTGCTCAACAACGAAACCTATTTCTTCCGCGACAAGCCGACTTTCGACCAACTGCCAGGCGAAATCCTGCCCGAAATCGCTGACCGCCGCCGCGATGTGCGCCGCTTGTCGATCTGGTCGGCGGGGTGTTCCACCGGTCAGGAAGTCTATTCGCTGGCGATGCTGTTTGCCGAACAGGCCGAACGCTGGCGCGGGTGGACCATCGACATTCTCGGCACCGATGTCTCGCACCGCGCGATCAACGCGGCGCGCAGCGGGGTCTACAGCCAGTTCGAGGTGCAACGCGGGCTGGGCGTCGCGCAAATGCTGCGCCATTTCGACGAGACTCCGCGCGGCTGGCAGGTGCACGAAGACATTCGCCGCACGGTCCGCTTCAATCAGCACAATATGCTCAAGCCTTTTCCTGCGCGTATACCATTCGATCTGGTGCTGTGCCGCAATGTGCTACTCTATTTTGATCGCTCCACCCGTGCAGACGCGTTCAACCGGCTGGCGAGCGCCGTTATGCCCGATGGCTTCTTGATGCTGGGCGCGGGCGAAACCGCCGTCGGCCAAACCGACCGCTTCGTCCCCGCCGCCAGACGCGCCAGCTTCTTCGAGCCGACGAGTCAGGCCGGAGCGCTCCGAAAGATCGCCTGACCCCCGCCCCGACCTTGGGCAACCACCTGCGCAAAGCGCAGGCGCGGCTTTACTCTTCCTTAGCCGCTTCTCTTTAGCACGTTGGGGTAGCAGCGCGTCGGTGCGCGCTTATCGGGAAACCTGATTGTGTTAAAAGCGAAGCCAGCTCTGCATCTGACCTCGGTCGGACTGGTGCTTATTCCGATCGGCGTGGCGAGCATCATGACGGCTGCGTTGCTGCTTGCCGTAAATATCGGCAATGATCGCACGATCGGACTTAATGGTCCGCTGATGATTTCAGCGATCCTGATCTACACCGCCACCCTTTTCTTCCTCGGCCGCAGCGGGATTGCCACCATCCGGGGCCTGGAAGTGCGCGCCAACACCGACCTGCTCACCGGCCTTCCCAATCGGCACACGCTGCACGAAGACATCCTCAAACTGTCCAGAGGTCAGGATGAGGTCGCCTTGGCGATGATCGATCTCGACAGCTTCAAACAGGTCAACGACCACTATGGCCACGCGGTCGGCGACCAGTTGATCGAATTGTGCGCGCAACTGATCCAGGAAGCCTGCGGAAATGAGGCACGCTGTTATCGCCTTGGCGGAGACGAATTCGCCGCGATCATGCCAGGCAAGGTCTCCGGCACCATCCTCGAAGGCATGTGCCGAACGCTTCTCGAAAAGCTCGGAACGCCCGTGACACTGGGAGATCGGCAGATCGCCATTGGGGCCAGCATCGGCCTCACCCGCTCCCTGCCCGACATGCGCGTGCCATCATCGGAAATGCTGCGCCGCGCCGACGTGGCTATGGACATGTCCAAACGCGGCGGGAAGATGCGCTGCACGTGGTTCAATGAAAGCTTCGATCAGCGCCGCGAACGCCTGCGCGAAATCGAGGACGAGATTCGCGGCGGCATCGCCAGCGGTGAGTTCCATCTGGCCTATCAGCCTCTGGTCAGCACCGATGATGCGCGGATCGTGGCGGTCGAAGCGCTGCTGCGCTGGGATCGCGGCAACCGCCCCCCGCTTGGCCCCAATATCTTTGTGCCCGTGGCCGAGGATTCGGGCCTCATCAACCCGCTTGGCCTGTGGGTGCTGCGCCAGGCGGTGTGTGACGCGCTGCGCTGGGGCGACATCACGCTGTCGGTCAACATTTCGGCGGCGCAACTGCGCAATGCCGAGTTCCCGATCAAGCTGGGCGAAGTGCTGGAGGAGACCGGTTTCCCCCCGCACCGGCTGGAACTGGAAGTGACGGAAACCTGCCTCGTGCTCGATCCGGTGGTGGCCGAGCGGACCTTGGATGTGATCCGCAGCTTCGGCGTCCGCATCGCGCTGGACGATTTTGGGACCGGCTATGCCTCGATCGGGTTCTTGCGGCGCTTTCGCTTTGAAAAGCTGAAGCTGGATCGCAGCCTGGTGGAGCTTGCCGGGGTCGACGAAGGCAGCCGCGCCATGATGCTATCGTCCATTGCACTTGCCCGCGCGCTCAACATGGGCGTTACCGCCGAAGGGGTCGAGACTGAAGAACAGGCCGAACTGGTGCGCCTGGCCGGTTGCGACCAGATTCAGGGCTGGCTGTATTATCGCGCACTCCCGGCAGCCGAGATTGACCGGCTGATTGCCGCCCAGACCGTCGCAGATGCCCGCCTTATCGGCAGGCAAAATACAGGCAGACACACAGCATGAGCGCGCTTCAGGATATTGCTCTGGATCTCGGCGCCGAAAGCGCCGGGCCGCAGCCGGTGCACCGCGCATCGCGGCTGGCGCGCGCGCAGCATTGGTTCGCCACGCTTTCTGTCGGCAGCAAGATCACACTGTTTTTCAGCCTCAATCTGGGCTTTGCACTTATCGCCGGGTTATTCGTGGTCGGCGGCTATGTCGAGCTTGGCCAGCGCGGCGAACGCATCCGCACCACCCACGAAGCCGCGCTTACCGCGGAGCGGTTGCTGGTCCAGCTGAGCGAAAGCCGGCGCCATGCCGAATTGCTGGTTGCCGACAGCGACACTGCCCGCGCCCGCGCTTCGCGCGAAGCGCTCGATCAGGCCGCCGCCAGCGTGGCCGCCCTTGACGAACGCGCCAATGTCGCCGGTATCCAGGCGCAGGATCGCCTTGCGCTGATCCGCGAAGGTATTGTCGATCTCAGCCGCCAGGTTGACGATTTCGACACCAACACGGCCAATGACACGGCCCGCCGCAATCAGGCCGCCGAAATTGCCGCCACCAGTAGCGCCGTGCTTGCAGCGGCGCAGGAAATGACCACCGCGCTCGGCACAGAAGCCAACGCGATGTCCGATAACGGCGCGGCGCTGATCTCACGCTTGCTGATGATGTGGATTGCGCTTGCTACTATCCTCACGCTCATCACATTGTTTGCTCAGCGCTATTTCAACCGAACCGTAGGTTCGACCATGAAGGCAATCGCAGGCCAGATGAGCCAGATTGCCGCCGGAGAGCGCGATGTCGCCATCAGTGGCAAGGACCGGCAGGACGAAATTGGCGAGATGGCCCGCGCGACCGAGGTGTTCCACCGCGCGGGGGTCAGGCTCGAACGGCTGAGCCGCGAACGCACTGAGCGCGCCAAGGCCGAGCTTGACGAACAAGCGCGCCAGCAGGTGATGCGCGAAGAAGCCCGGATTGAACGGGAGCGGGTGTTGCAAAGCATTGCCGATCAGTTCGAACGCACTGTCGGCGATGTCGTCACCGGGGTGGTCACCGCCTCCAGCCAGTTGCAATCCACCGCCACACTGATGGCAACCACGGCCGAAGATGCTAGTGCGCGCACGGGCGAAGCATCGGCCGCCATGCACGATGCCAATGTCGGGGCGACGGCGGCGGCCGCTGCAAGCGACGAATTTGCCATGTCGATCGGCGAAATCAGCCGTCAGGCCGCATCCTCCGCCGAACTCGCGCGCGAGGCCGGCATTTCCGCCCGGCAGGCCGACAGCACGATTGGCGCGCTATCGGCATCCGCGCTTGAAGTGGGCCAGATTGTCGAGCTGATCCAGACCATCGCCCAGCGCACCAACTTGCTGGCGCTCAACGCCTCGATCGAAGCGGCACGCGGCGGCGAAGCGGGCCGTGGCTTTGCCGTGGTCGCCAGCGAGGTCAAGGAACTCGCCAATCAGACAAGCCGGGCGACCGAAAAGGTGGCTGAACAAATCCGCGCCATGCAATCCACCACTGGCGCCAGCGTCAGCGCACTGCGCAACATCGCCGCCCAGATCGAAAGCCTGGAGACCACGGCAGTCTCGATCGCCACTGCGGTGGATCAGCAATCCGTCGCCGGGCATGATCTGGCCCGCAGCATTGATCTGGCCGCACGCGGGACCGAAAGGGTTGCGGGCCACGTCGAAACCGTGCGCGCCTTGTCGCTTTCGACAGGGGCTGCTGCGAGCCAGGTGCTTTCGAGCGCCACCAGCCTTGAATCGCAGGCCGCGACCTTGCGAACCCAGGTCCAGGGTTTCCTCGCCCGCGTGCGCGCTGGCTGACGGTTTAAGACCCCGTCACAATTCAAGCATTTGGAAAGGATTTTCCTTTACGAATGCTTGCGGAACAGCCTCGGGGGAATGCGGTATGAATATGATGAGCCTGCAGGAGCGGCGCGAGGAACAGGCGGTTCCTGAATTCGTGCGCGATCTGCGAACTGACTTCTCGCTCGAAGATATGGGGCGCGAAGACACGGTCTCATCGGTCGCTCCACGCGCGACATCGCTCGAGCGGCTTGCTTGGTTCCGCGATCTATCCCTGTCGGGCAAGATCAATGCGATCTTCGGCGCATTTCTAGCTGCCGGCGTGCTGATGATAATGGTGCTGGGCTTTGGCCTGAGCGAATTGTGGAACCGCTACAACGCCTCGGCTGGATTGCAGGAGGCTTTGGTTTCGGCCGGGCAGTTGCAGGGTAGCGCAGGCGAATTGCGCTATCACTCCGTCCGCGTGCTCTATGCTCCGGCCACAGAGCTGCGCGAACAGCAGCGCGTCAGCAAAACGGCTGTGCTCAGTCAGATCACGATACTGAGCACCGTGCTGGCGAAGGATGCCCCCGAACTTGGCCAGCGTGTTGTGGCACTTCGCGAAAACCTCTCTGCCTTTGAAAATACGTTCGATGATGCTGCTGATGCCGTCCGTGCCGGCGGCAACGCCAATGCCGCCGCTGAAGAGGTTTCTGCGCAAGGTAGCGTTTTGATGAATGCCAGTGCGCAATTGGCCAGTGATCTGTCCGCCCTCAGCAACGATATGGAAGAGCGCGGTATCGCCTATTTTTTCGACATGATCTTTATTCTGGCGGTTCTGGCCACTGTTGGCGGCGCCATCCTGCTGTTGGGTCTTGCCTATCTGTCGCGCGACTTCTCCCGAAAGATAGTTGAAATCACCGATGGAATGACGCGGCTGGCCGATGGCGATCGGGGCTTCATGATCGAAGGCGTCGAACGCAGGGATGAAATCGGGGCCATGGTGCGTGCGCTCGAGCTGTTCAAGCGCGCGAGCAAGCGGCTGGAGACCTGGGCGCGCGAACGCTCGGAAAAGGCCGAACAAGAATTGCAGTTGCAGCAGGAGCGCGAGCGCGAACGGCTGGAAGCTGAAGCCCGCAAGGCGGCGCTGCTTGATGAGGTGGCGCGCCAATTCGAACGCACCGTAGGTGACGTAGTGAACGGTGTGGCCGCAGCCTCAAGCCAACTGCACACCACCGCGTCGCGTATGGCCAGCAGCGCTGAGGAGGCAAGCCGCCGTACGGGCGAGGTTGCCACCTCGATGGAAGATGCCAATGCGGGCGCCACGGCTGCTGCCGCCGCCAGCGATGAATTCGCGCTTTCGATCAGCGAGATCAGCCGGCAGGCGGCTTCGTCGAGCGAGTTGGCACGCCTTGCCACAGTCGCTACCGGCGAGGCGGACGAAACCATTTCGGCCCTCGCCGCTTCGGCTGATGAAGTTGGCCAGATCGTCGAACTGATTCAGACGATTGCCCAGCGCACCAATCTGCTTGCCCTAAACGCCTCGATCGAAGCCGCGCGCGGCGGCGAAGCGGGGCGCGGCTTTGCCGTTGTCGCCAGCGAGGTCAAGGAACTCGCCATGCAGACCACCCGTGCGACCGAAAAGGTCGCCGACCAAATCCGTGCGATGCAATCCTCCACCGGCGCCAGCGTTAAGGCACTGCGGGCGATAGCGGGGCAGGTCAAAGATCTGGAGTCCACCGCTGTCTCGATTGCAACGGCAGTCGATCAGCAATCCGTTGCAGGGCGCGATCTGGCGCAAAGCATCGATCTTGCGGCGCGCGGTACCGAGAAGGTCAGTGCCCATATCGAAGATGTGCGCCAGCTATCGCTTTCGACCGGGACAGCCGCGTCGCAAGTGCTGTTGAGCGCAAATGAGCTCGAGGCACAGGCGTCGCATCTTGGCGATCAGGTGCGCGGCTTCTTGCGCACAGTGCGTATGGGATAAGAATGGACAAATGATAGGCTGACGGGCGTGGATTGTCCTAGCTCAGCCTAGTCTTCGTTTGATTTTCCGAAGTACAAGCCGACGCACCGGATTACGTTGAGGTTGCCTTCTACGTCCGCCGACCGTTCGCATTGCTTGCCAAGGGCCCCGTGCCTCTCTGCAATGGAACAGAACCCTATCCGGTCTTTTTGCCACTGCGGCAAGACGACTGGTGTAAGTCGTCGCAAATGGGCTGCTCTGGCTCAAGAACCATGTCGTCAAATCAGCGAGAGATTGGATCTTGGCACCGGGACGGCCCGGCAAACACAGCCCCCCCTCCCACCGGGTCGGCCACAAAACCGATGAGGCAAGGTCAGAAAGTGGCGTGAAAACATCGGTTAACTTGAACGAAAGGGCCTTCCGCAATCCCGGGGCGGTTCACCCAGCCGGAAGCTGCGCAGACGCTCAGATGGTTGATTGAAACGATTACGGTCTATGCGGACGACGAGCGCACTTACGCTGACGTC
>NZ_CP200270.1:3045000-3086172 GCF_056495765.1 Erythrobacter sp. 'gip.4 top 5'
ATAGATTTCGCGGAGAACCAGCTATTTCCCGGCTTGATTGGCCTTTCACCCCTAAACACAAGTCATCCGATAATTTTTCAACATTAAACGGTTCGGTCCTCCAGTGCGTGTTACCGCACCTTCAACCTGCTCATGCCTAGATCGCCGGGTTTCGGGTCTAATCCAACATACTCAGTCGCCCTATTCAGACTCGCTTTCGCTTCGCCTACACCTAACGGCTTAAGCTCGCATGCTAGATTAAGTCACTGACCCATTATGCAAGAGGTACGCTGTCACCCCCTAAAGAGGCTCCAACTGCTTGTAAGCATTCGGTTTCAGGTACTGTTTCACTCCCCTAATCGGGGTGCTTTTCACCTTTCCCTCACGGTACTGTGTTCGCTATCGGTCATGTACGAGTATTTAGGCTTGGAGGGTGGTCCCCCCATGTTCAGACAGGATTTCACGTGTCCCGCCCTACTCTAGTCCTTCTTCATCACTTTCGCATACGGGGCTGTCACCCGCTACGGCCACACTTTCCAGAGTGTTCTGCTAGTTGAAAAGAAGGCACTGGCCTGGTCCCGGTTCGCTCGCCACTACTACGGGAATCTCTGTTGATGTCTTTTCCTCCAGGTACTGAGATGTTTCAGTTCCCCGGGTTCGCTTCACCAAGCCTATTTTATTCAGCTCGGTGATACCTTATCCACCTCGCCCAGACAGCCCGAAAGCCAACTGGAAGAAATGGTGAAGGTGGGTTTCCCCATTCGGAAATCGCCGGATCAAAGTTTGCTCACAACTCCCCGACGCTTATCGCAGCGTGCCACGTCCTTCTTCGCCTGTACATGCCAAGGCATCCACCAAATGCTCTTACCTCACGCTTGAGAATCCACACTATCAACGACAAGCCTGCATAGAACTTGCCGCTTCTCGATAATGCAGAAAATTATCTCAGCCAGATAATCAATTTGATTAATGTGATGATATGCGCCGCCTTGCCCACAAACCCAAAGGCCCGCGCCAAAACGACGATACCGCCACGGCATCGATTTAAAAACCCATTCACAATGTCAAAGATCGGCAATCCCATGCAAAACATGGCGATCGCCTAATCCGCACACCGATCACTCGGGGCGGAATACGCTTTCGTTTCATCTATCGGATATCAGAGCGTCAGCGGCTTATCGCGACGCCAGTGTGTCCCTGACCAGGTGGGTACCTGGTGGAGCCTATCGGGATCGAACCGATGACCCCCTGCTTGCAAAGCAGGTGCTCTCCCAGCTGAGCTAAGGCCCCTTAAGGTAAATGGTGGGCCTGAGTGGATTCGAACCACTGACCTCACCCTTATCAGGGGTGCGCTCTAACCAACTGAGCTACAGGCCCACACCACCGCATCCGGCCGCCATTCCCAAAGGAAAAGGCTGCCGCAAACGGGCGTGAGCCGGCTCAGGCACACAGCTCGCAAACACATCAGCGCTGCAAGCTGTATCCGATTGATGAAAGGACATGAGGACGACGGCAATGTTCTTTAGAAAGCCACGAAGCACTTCCAGAGACAAGCCCTGACGCTTTCGTGAATATCCTTAGAAAGGAGGTGATCCAGCCGCAGGTTCCCCTACGGCTACCTTGTTACGACTTCACCCCAGTCGCTAAACCCACTGTGGTCGCCTGCCTCCCTTGCGGGTTAGCTCAACGCCTTCGAGTGAATCCAACTCCCATGGTGTGACGGGCGGTGTGTACAAGGCCTGGGAACGTATTCACCGCGGCATGCTGATCCGCGATTACTAGCGATTCCGCCTTCATGCCCTCGAGTTGCAGAGGACAATCCGAACTGAGACATCTTTTGGAGATTAGCGCGTCCTTGCGGAGTAGCTGCCCACTGTAGATGCCATTGTAGCACGTGTGTAGCCCAGCCTGTAAGGGCCATGAGGACTTGACGTCATCCCCACCTTCCTCCGGCTTATCACCGGCAGTTTCCTTAAAGTGCCCAACTAAATGATGGCAACTAAGGACGAGGGTTGCGCTCGTTGCGGGACTTAACCCAACATCTCACGACACGAGCTGACGACAGCCATGCAGCACCTGTCACTAGGTCCCCGAAGGGAAGAAATCTGTCTCCAGAAGTCGTCCTAGGATGTCAAAGGCTGGTAAGGTTCTGCGCGTTGCTTCGAATTAAACCACATGCTCCACCGCTTGTGCAGGCCCCCGTCAATTCCTTTGAGTTTTAATCTTGCGACCGTACTCCCCAGGCGGATAACTTAATGCGTTAGCTGCGTCACTCAAGCTCTATGAGCCCGAACAACTAGTTATCATCGTTTACGGCGTGGACTACCAGGGTATCTAATCCTGTTTGCTCCCCACGCTTTCGCACCTCAGCGTCAATACTTGTCCAGCGAGTCGCCTTCGCCACTGGTGTTCTTCCGAATATCTACGAATTTCACCTCTACACTCGGAATTCCACTCGCCTCTCCAAGATTCTAGCTTCCCAGTTTCAAGGGCAGTTCCGGGGTTGAGCCCCGGGATTTCACCCCTGACTTAAAAAGCCGCCTACGTGCGCTTTACGCCCAGTAATTCCGAACAACGCTAGCTCCCTCCGTATTACCGCGGCTGCTGGCACGGAGTTAGCCGGAGCTTATTCTCCCGATACTGTCATTATCATCTCGGGTAAAAGAGCTTTACAACCCTAAGGCCTTCATCACTCACGCGGCATTGCTGGATCAGGCTTTCGCCCATTGTCCAATATTCCCCACTGCTGCCTCCCGTAGGAGTCTGGGCCGTGTCTCAGTCCCAGTGTGGCTGATCATCCTCTCAGACCAGCTAAAGATCGTCGCCTTGGTAGGCCTTTACCCCACCAACTAGCTAATCTTACGCGGGCCCATCTAATGGCGATAAATCTTTGGTCCGAAGACATTATCCGGTATTAGCAGTAATTTCTCACTGTTATTCCGAACCAAAAGGCAGGTTCCCACGCGTTACGCACCCGTGCGCCACTAACCCCGAAGGGTTCGTTCGACTTGCATGTGTTAGGCATGCCGCCAGCGTTCGTTCTGAGCCAGGATCAAACTCTCAAGTTGTGTCACACACCAAACCAGCGCGAGGATAAATCCCCACCAACCAGTCCGGCATGAGCTGCAAGGAGCCAATACCTGCTGTCAAACGTAATGGATACGAATGAACATGCTTAACATCTGCCGCAACCGTGGTGGTCGCAACAAACGCGGCATCGGCTTAAATTAACCGGTACCCGGAGCCTTGAGGTCCCCAGACCGGGCGCCGTCGCCCACATGTCCCTTCATCAAAAATCAACAATGTCAAAGAACCACCAGACAGTAATAGCGGACAGCCATGCTACCCCCGATCTATACCGAGGAACCGGCTATCCGTTTATGTTGGCGACCAACCCAGGCACTACAGCTAAAACCGTCTGCGCCGCGTCGGTGAAGCCCATCTAGGTCGACCAACAGATTCGGTCAAGACCGTTTTTGCAATTTTGTTTCAACCAATCCCACAAATGACGCAAATCGCCCATTTTCTGGTACAGCCCTGCGACAGGACCCAGCCTCGCTAACGTTGGAAGCCCTACCATGTCAGCGTAGAGCCGGCCTATTTTGCCTGTTCTCAAACCCAAGCAGATGGGATCTGGTTGCGACCAATAAGCGTCCAACCCGACACGCCCGGCTCAGCCAACGCTGTAGCGTGCCTTGCGATAGCGACGCCGCAGGCCCACATCGCCACTCATGCCGCCAGAAACCTCGACACCCACCGATCCCTCCTCCGCCAAGACCGGCCTTCCGCGCGACGTAGAAAGCTGGGCGACGCTCAAACGGTTCCTGCCCTACTTATGGCCCAAGGATAATACCGGCCTTAGGATCCGCATCGCTGTAGCGATGACCCTGGTTCTTGCGGCTAAGGGCGTCACGCTCGCCCTTCCCTTTGCCTACAAGGGCGCCGTTGACGCCATGTCAGCAACAGGAACAATTGCGAGCGATGGTGCAACTGTGGCCCTAGCGCTCGTCGCAGCCTATGCGCTGGGCCGCTTTACGTCGGTTGCTTTCGATAACCTTCGCAATATTGCTTTTGAGCGGGTGGGCCAGGTTGCGACGTTGCACCTGGCGGAGGACGTGTTCCACCGCCTCCACCGCCTGTCCTTACGCTTCCACCTTGCGCGGCGCACGGGCGAGGTCACCAAGATCATCGAGCGCGGAACCAAGAGCATCGATCAGATGCTGTATTTCCTGCTGTTCAACATCGCGCCCACCATTTTTGAACTGATCGCGGTCGGCGTCATCTTCTACATCAATTTCGGCATTGAACTGGTGGCGGCCACGGCTGTGACTGTCGTCGCCTATGTATGGGTGACCCGTGCGATCACCGAGTGGCGCACCAAGCTGCGGCGTGAGATGAACGATCTTGACGGCAAAGCGCTGCACCGCGCGGTGGACTCCTTGTTGAATTACGAGACAGTAAAGTACTTCAGCGCCGAATCCCGTGAAGAAGCCCGCTACTCACAAGCCGCACGTGCCTACGCCGAAGCGGCGGTGAAGTCCGAAAACTCTGTTGGCCTGCTCAACATGGCGCAATCTGTCATCACCAATGCGCTTGTGGGCGCCGCCATGGCCTACACCGTTTGGGGATGGAGCACGGGCGCACTGACAGTGGGCGATCTCGTGCTGGTCAATTCCCTGCTGATCCAGCTGTTCCGCCCGCTGGATGTGCTGGGCTGGGTGTACCGCACAATCCGCCAGGGCCTGATCGACATGGGTGAGATGTTCCGCCTGATCGACACCGACATCGAAGTGAAGGACAAGCCGGGCGCACCTGCTCTGATTGTCCGCAAGCCGATGGTGGCATTTAAGAATGTCACCTTTGGCTATGATCCTGGCCGCACGATCCTCAACGGCCTCAGTTTCGAGGTGCCGGCCGGAAGCACCACCGCGATCGTCGGGCCTTCGGGTGCGGGCAAGAGCACAATCGGGCGGTTGCTGTTCCGCTTCTACGATCCGCAACAAGGCCGCGTGCTGGTGGGGGGCGAGGACATTGCCTCCGTACTTCAGGATAGTGTGCGCGCCGCGATCGGTATCGTGCCGCAGGACACCGTGCTGTTTAACGAAAGCCTTGCCTACAACATCGGCTACGGCGCGGAAGGGGCGGATCATGACCGGATCATGCAGGCCGCACGTGATGCCGCGCTCACACCGCTGATCGAGCGCCTGCCCGATGGCTTCGATACGATGGTGGGGGAACGCGGATTGAAGCTTTCCGGCGGGGAAAAGCAGCGCGTTGCGATTGCCCGAACGCTGGTCAAGAACCCGCCGATCCTACTGCTGGACGAAGCGACCAGCGCATTGGACACCCGCACCGAACAGGAGATCCTCGGTACGCTGAAACGCATTGCGCAGGGCCGCACGACAATTGCGATTGCGCACCGGCTTTCCACCATTGCGGACGCCGACAACATTCTGGTGCTCGACCAGGGCCGCCTGGTGGAAAGCGGCAATCACGGCACATTGTTGAAGCGCGGCGGACTTTATGCCGACATGTGGGCGCGGCAGGCGAACGAGCGCAGCAGTGATGATGTCGCGGTCGATGCAGAGGCGGCCGAATAGACGCGAAACCGTCCGCCGGGCAGGATTGCCCAGCTGCCAGGCTGCCGTTACGTCTCTTTCCCTTGCTCCCGTCCGCGGGAAGACTTTGGAGAGAGATCCGCTCATGCGTCATGTTTCGTTGCTTGCCCTCCTGCTGGCCACCGCTGCCACGCCCGCCGCTGCACAGTCTGCAACCGCTGCGGACGCTGCCATTCCGATTCCCGCCGCGCTGACAGCCGAGGACATGCCGCCGATCCCCTTGGACATGGCCGCAGGCGCCCGCCCCTATCTCGAAGCGCGCGGCGCAGGCTTTGCCGGGTGGGATCCCAACACCCGCGCCGTGCTGATTGCCACCCGCTTTGCCAACACCAACCAGCTTCACCGGGTCGAAGCCCCACTGGGTGCCCGCAGCCAGATCAGCTTTGAAGCCGAGCCCGTGCGCGGCTCCTATGCGCCGGGCCGGGGCGATATTATCGTTGTCAGCAAGGATCGCGGCGGAGATGAATATTTCCAGCTCCACAGCTTGAAGGACGGCCGCCTGACACTGCTGACCGATGGCAAGAGCCGCAACCAGATCAACGCCTGGAGCAAGGATGGCGCGCTGATCGGCTACAGCTCGACCCGCCGCAACGGCGTGGACTCCGATCTCTACGTCATGGACCCGCGCGATCCGTCCACGGCGCGCATGGTCCATGAAAGTCAGGGCGACGGATGGTACATTGCCGCGTTTTCGCCCGACAAGCGCACGGCCTACGCTGCCAAATACAATTCGGTGCAGGACGTGGATCTCTACCGGCTTGATCTTGCGACCGGAACCATGACCCCGTTCGGAGACACCGCGTCCGAAATTGCTTATGGCGGCCTGGCCGTTGCTGCCGATGGCGTCTTGTGGGTCACAAGCGATCAGGGGTCGGATTTCCAGCGTCTGGGCCGGCTTGACACCGCCTCGGGAGCTTTCAGCCCCGTCTCGCAGGAGGCCTGGGATGTCGACAGTTTCGCCATTTCCGATGACGGCAAGACAATCGCCTACGAAGTCAACGAAGCCGGGTCCGACCGGCTGCGCATTCTTGATGTCGTCACCGGCCAGATTACCAAGGTCGATGCCCTCCCCGCCGGCCAGATCGGCGGCATCGAAATCGCGCCGTGGGGCGAAATCGGTTTCAGCTTTTCCAGCGCCAAGAGCGCGGCCGATGTGTGGTCGCTTGACCCCAAGACAATGCAACTGACCCGCTGGACGCAAAGCGAAACCGGCGGCCTCGACACGCAAGCGAACGTCGAACCCAGGATCGTGACCACCACAAGCTTTGACGGGCTGGAAGTGTCTGGCCTGCTGTATCTGCCCGATCCGGCGAAGTTCCCCGGCAAACGCCCGCTCATCGTATCTGTCCATGGCGGGCCGGAGGGCCAAAGCACGGCAGGCTTCATGGGCCGCAATAACTATCATCTCAACGGGCTGGGCATCGGTATCTTCTACCCCAACGTGCGCGGATCCACCGGGTACGGCAAAACATTCGTCAGCCTCGACAACGGCCCCTTTAAGCGCGAGGATTCCGTGCGCGACATGGCCGCGCTGATTGATGCCGTGCGGGCCGATCCGGCGGTCGACCCAGCGCGCATCGGCCTGTCGGGCGGATCTTACGGCGGCTATATGTGCTATGCCGCAGCCGTGCAGCTTAAGGACAAGCTGAGCGCGACCCAATGCACTGTCGCCATCAGCAATTTCGTCAGCTTCCTCGAAAACACCAACCCCTACCGGCAAGACCTGCGCCGTGTGGAGTATGGCGACGAGCGTGATCCGGCGCAGCGCGCCAAGCTGACCGAAATCAGTCCGCTGACCCGCGTGAACGAGATCGAAAAGCCGATGTTCGTCATCACCGGCGCGAATGATCCGCGGGTGCCCAAATCCGAAGCCGATCAGATGGTCGCCGCGATCCGGGCCAATGGAAGCGAGGCGTGGCATCTGGTCGCCGCCGATGAAGGCCACGGTTTCGCCAAGAAGGCCAATTCTGACTACGCCTTCTTGGCGCAACTGGTGTTCTGGAAGAAGCATCTGCTGGGCGAGTAAGCCTGTGCGTCTCCCCCTGTTGGAGACACATGAGACACTGGCCAGAAACGGAAAAAAGATGGCTCCCAAACCTCGCGCAACACCATGCGGCAGGAGCGGGGCGAGCATATTCATACAGGCCGGACTGGCACCACCGCGCCCGGTAGGAAAGCGCTCTATCCCCCGCCGCAGGCAGAGAGTTCGGACAGAACGGCAAGCGCCTCGTCACGCCGCTGCCATGGCACGAGCAGGTGATCGTGGTGAAAGCCTGCAACCACGTTGCAGGCGATGCCCCGCTCGGCCAGCGCAGACGCCACCGCCGCAGTCAGCCCCACACCCGTCAAGGCGGAGTGCACCATCAAGGTGATGCGGGCAAAATCGCCGCTTTCGTGAGGGACAATTGCGGTTACCCCTTCACCCTCGCGGATCAGCGCGAATGCATCGGCAGGCGACTCGCCTTCAAGCAGAACAAAGCGCCAGGCCTGCCCATCCAGTACCGGGGCCATGCCCGCCAGCATCCCGGCAAGGTCACTGACCGGGCCGCCTGCCATTACAGGATATACTTGCTCAGATCGGTATTGCTCGCCAGCCCTGCCAGCCGCGCATTCACATAGGCAGCATCAATCGTGATCGTCTCACCGGTATGATCCTCAGCCTCAAAGCTGATCTCTTCCAGCAGCCGTTCCATCACGGTCTGAAGCCGCCGCGCCCCGATGTTTTCGACTGTCGCATTCACTTGCGCTGCGATCCGCGCAATCTCGGGGATCGCATCATCGGCAAATTCCAGCGTCACCTGTTCCGTGCCCAGCAACGCCTTGTACTGCGCGACCAGGTTGGCGCGCGTTTCACTCAGGATGCGCACAAAGTCGGCTTCCGTCAGCGCGCGCAGCTCGACCCGGATCGGCAAGCGGCCCTGCAATTCGGGCAGCATATCCGAAGGCTTGGCGACATGGAACGCGCCGCTGGCGATGAACAGCACATGGTCCGTCTTCATCGGACCATATTTGGTGGCAACCGTAGTGCCCTCGATCAGCGGCAGCAGATCGCGTTGCACGCCTTCGCGCGACACCGAGCCGCCGCGCACGTCGCTGACGGCGATCTTGTCGATCTCGTCGAGAAACACGATCCCGTTGGTTTCGGCATTATGGAGCGCCGCGCGGGCGACATCGTCCTGATCGAGCCGCTTGTCGGCTTCCTCCTCGACCAGCCGGTCCCACGCATCGGGCACGCGAAGCTTCTGGCGGCGCGTGTTCTTGCGGCCCAGCGCCTTGCCCATCATGTCGGAGAGGTCGATCATCCCCATCTGTCCGCCCATGTTACCCATGTCGAACGGCGCCGCTGGCGTATCGCGCACTTCGATCTCGACCTCGACATCATTCATCGCGTTCTGGGTAATCCGCTGACGGAAACTGGCGCGGGTGGCCTCTGAGGCGTTGTCGCCCACAAGTGCGGTCAGCAGCCGATCCATTGCGGCCTCAGATGCCGCTTCGCGGACCTTTTCCCGAAGGCGTTCTTTCTCCAGCCGGATCGCATCTTCGACCAAGTCACGCGCGATCTGTTCAACATCGCGCCCGACATAGCCGACTTCAGTGAACTTGGTCGCCTCCACCTTGATGAAGGGCGCTTCGGCAAGCTTGGCCAGACGCCGGCTGATTTCGGTTTTGCCGCAGCCCGTGGGGCCGATCATCAAAATGTTCTTGGGCGTCACTTCGTCGCGCAGGTCCGCGCCCAGCCGCTGGCGCCTCCACCGATTGCGCAGCGCCACCGCGACCGCGCGCTTGGCATCGGCCTGGCCGATGATGTGTTCGTCGAGCGCGGCGACAATCGCCTTGGGAGTCAGGTTTTCAGTCATGATGTTCCAGGGAAATTGAGGGGTATCAGACGGTCTCGACCGTCAGGTTGCCGTTGGTGAAGACACAGATCTCCGCGGCGACCGCCATGGCCTTGCGGGCGATGGTTTCGGCGTCGGCCTCGTAGTCGGCAATTGCACGGGCGGCGGCGAGCGCAAAATTGCCACCTGATCCGATCGCGGCGATTTCGCCCATCGGCTCCAGCACGTCGCCATTGCCGGTCAGCACCAGCAGCGTATCGTGATCAGCGACAATCATCAGCGCTTCAAGGTTGCGCAAAAACTTGTCGGTGCGCCAATCTTTGGCCAGCTCCACGCTCGCCCGCATCAGTTGGCCCTGATATTGCTCAAGCTTCTTTTCAAGCCGCTCAAACAGAGTGAAGGCATCCGCGGTTGCGCCAGCAAAACCAGCAATCACGCTACCGTCGCCCAGCCGCCGCACCTTGCGGGCATTGGGCTTCATCACTGTGTTGCCCATCGATACCTGACCGTCGCCGGCGATCACGGTGGTGCCTGCGCGGCGGACGCCGATAATGGTGGTTCCGTGCCACTGGATCAGGCCGTGGCTGGCGTGTTCGCTTGTCATGCAGGGGAATATGGCGCGCCTTCCCTCAGGATCAAGCGCGCTGGCCAGGCGATTATGGGGGTCAGGCGATTATGGGCCGCCCGGTCCACCACCACCCGGCAGGCCACCGCCGCCAACCTGCCCGATGTTGCCGAACAGGTCTTCCAGGAAGCCACGTTCACGCCCGAGCGTTGGGGTCTTGTTACCGTTCGGATCGAGGAACACGACGTTTTCCATGCCGCTGCGCTTGACCTCTGCCACACGCCCGGCTTCGTCAAAGGTCACGGAAAGCACGGTATGGTCCTGAATGCGCGGACGGCTGAAGGGGCGCTGACCTGTAATGCTGGACACATAATACCACGTCGGGGTGCCGTACTGGCTCATGAACGTCGGACGCCCAAGGGTGCCTTCCACCGATTGCTGGTTGTCGATTTGTGGCTGAATCGCGTTGCTGAGCAGCGGATCGACAATGTAGCCCCGTGATTCGCGGATTGCCGAACACGCCGGCAGCATCGCCGCCACGCCTGCCAGCAGCACCGCGCTTCGGAGCTTGCGCCAGCTCACATTCATCGCGCTGGCCCATTTCACATTCGCGTTTATCTGCGCCAAAGCGTCTCAATCCCGTCCTGCATTCGCGCACACTCGCGCATTTGTCCCTTGGGGCAGGTGCTTTAAGGGGCTAGGCGCAAGCTTGCAACGCACCATATGACGCATCGGTGAGACAACCCGCTTGAACAGCGGTTGAACGCATCCGCGCTTCGTGCGTTGGCGTAAGACGAACGGTGTGCGATCATACATTTTCGTCACGAGACAATTGCCTGAAAGGCCTATTTTCATGTCCTTCCTCTCCCGCCTGCTCGGTACCGAACCTGACCCGCGCGAAAATGTGCGCCCCTTGTGGCACCGCGTGATCGAATTGGCGCGCGATTCGGCCTATTATGCCGAATGCAACGTGGCGGATTCGATTGCCGGGCGGTTTGACATGATTACCGCGGTTCTGAGCACTGTAATTGTCCGGATCGAAGCCTCGGAAATGCGGACAGAAAGCGCGTTGCTGGCCGAATTGTTCGTCGAGGACATGGACGGCCAGTTGCGCGAATTCGGCGTTAATGATGTGGTTGTGGGCAAGCGTATCGGCAAGCTGATGAGCGTGCTGGGCGGACGCCTCGGTGCCTATCGCAGCGCGCTGAACGCGGGCGACATGGAAAAGCTGATCGGCGCGATCCAGCGCAATGTGACCTTCGTCGAAGGCGCTGACGAAGGCGAAAGCGCCCGTGCCGTGGCCAGCCGGGTGATGAAACTGTTTGAACGGCTGGGACGTTTTTCTGACGAAGAAATGCTGAAAGCGAACGCAATCTGGTGAACGCCCCCCTGCCTCCGTCAGAGCTTACCCGCATGGTCAAGGCGCGCCCGCTGTCGGGTGAAGCGGTAGTGATCGAAGCCACCGCGGCCGAGCGTGCTGCCCTTGCCTCACGGTTCGGATTGGACGCAGTTGAAAGCGTGCGGGCCGAAATTGCGCTCGGACAAAAACCGCGCGCGATCCGTGTGACCGGGCGGCTCAGGGCTGCGGTCCTGCAACCGTGTGCCATCAGCGGCGAGCCCTTCCCCGTCACCATCGACGAGCCGGTCGACCTCAGATTTGTCGAAGAAACCGTGCGCCCTGTGGCCGAAGGAGACGAAATCGAACTCGAAGCCGATGATTGCGACGAGATCGCCTACAACGGCGACATGTTCGATCTTGGCGAAGCCGTCGCACAAACGCTGGGCCTTGCTATCGATCCCTACGCGGAAGGCCCGAACGCGGACGCTGCACGGGCCGCTGCGGGAATTGTGGCGGAAGGCGAGCAGGACGGGCCCCTAGCCGCACTGCTGTCAGGGCTCAAAAGGGATTGAGTGGTCACTTGTTCTCGCCCGCCTTCCATGGGTTTGCGAACAGCTCCTCAACCGGCACTTCGAAAAAGGCCGCCATGCGATAGGCCATCGGCAGCGAGGGATCATATTTGTCGGCCTCGATCGCGATCACCGTCTGGCGCGAGATTTCCAGCCGATCGGCCAAGTCGGCCTGATTGAGACCTTGCGCCTTACGCAGGTCGCGAAGGCAGTTCTTCACTCTGATTGCCCTCGGCCGCGCAGGCGCCACACCAGCGAGACGCCCACGAATCCGGCAAATTGGGACACAAACAAATAGATCGCGCCAAGGCTCATATCGCTGTGGCGGCCAAAAAACACCGCCAGATAGATCAGCATGGCGAGCGCGCCGCAGGTGCCGCCCCAATACCAGCTGACGAGTTGTCCGTGCTGTTGCAGATCATCGGTCTTGCGCCACCACAGCCAGCCCGCAGCCATGACCAATGCGCCCGCCCCGAGTAATAGCGGGAACAGCAGCGCGGCATCGGGGCTAGCCTCAGCCGCAGGAACGGTTTTTCCAATGATGACCCCCGCCAGCGCTGCCGCGCCAAAGGCCAGCGCGCAGAGCAACCAATATTTCGTTCGGTATGACATGGCCCGAAGCTCCGTGTTCACAAGATCGATGTCCAGAGGTTTTTACATTTCGTCGCAAATGTCAAAAACTTTTTACATCAGCCCAACGCAAAAACCCCGCAACTGCTTGCGGGGCTTGCCTGTGATCATGCCGATTTATGGCGGGATCAAAACGGAATATCGTCGTCCAGATCGTCATAGCCGCCGCCTGCGCCGCCGGAGGGCCCGCCGCTGAAGTTGCCGCCCGATCCGCCCGACGCGCCGCCGCCTTGATCCCAGTTGCTCCCACCACCGGCATTGCCACCGCCGCCGCCAAAGCCACCCGACCGGCTGCCCATACCGCCACCGCCGCTGCCGCCACCGCCGCCCATACCGCCGCCCGATGCGCCATCAAGCATGGTGAGCGTGCCGCCGAGGCCCTGAATCACGATTTCGGTGCTGTACCGGTCTTGCCCGTTCTGATCCTGCCACTTGCGCGTCTGGAGCTTGCCTTCGACGAATACTTTGCTGCCCTTCTTGAGGTAGCGTTCGACCACGCTGACCAGCCCTTCAGAAAAGATCGCGACCGTGTGCCATTCGGTCTTTTCCTTGCGCTCGCCGGTGTTCTTGTCTTTCCACTGTTCGGACGTGGCGATCCGCAGGTTTGCAACCTTGCCGCCGTTCTGAAAGCTGCGGATTTCGGGATCAGCCCCGAGATTGCCAATCAGCATGACCTTGTTGAGCGAACCCGCCATCGAAATACCCTTCCCGTCAATGTCTTGATGCCGCTGGCGCACGATGGCCTGCGAATCCGAGTCGGGCAATAGGCCAGCTTGCGCGCGGGTGCACCAACGCCTTGGCCTTTACCCACCGCTGCGCGTGCCTAGTTACCGGGCCGGGTAACGCAGTCGCCCCAGAAACCGCGTCAGGCTTGGCAATTCACGGTCCTTGCCCGTGAGCTGCGCCTTGACCTTTTCAAACTTCATCACGCCGTCTAACCGCCGGTCAAGGAAGGCGTAGGTCTCTGCCTTGCCTTCGCTTTCGTCGTTCACGAATACCGCCAGCGTGGCCGAATAGATGCCCGCCAGGATCGCGCGTTTGGTGTAATGATTGTAATCAGTGGCGGTGTCGCCTGCCAGCCGCCACATGATGTCGGCCAAACCCCAGCCCAGTTTCAGCGATCGGCGCACGTTCTGCGGCTGCGCCATCACGGCCAGTGCGCGGCGCACCGCTTCGTCGATGTGCGCGACCGCTTCCAGCCGGAAGCCGACCAGTGCTCGGATCCGAGCGCGGATTTTCATGGTGGCGAGGCGCTCTGCTGGCCATTCCGCCTCCATCGCCTGATCGACGCTGGCAATCCACGCTTCGACCATGTCCATCGGCTTGGCGCCCGGAAAGGCGAGCCGGGCCACGTCAACATCGCATCCGGCCATTTCGGCTGCGGCGAGCAGCGCGGTTTCGTTCCAGCCATCAAAAATCGCAGACGCAGCAATATCGGGCGCAAGCGCGATGCGCAGTTCATCAAGCGTCAGGTCGGCAAAATCGGTCGTTATGGTCATGTCAGAAAGAAGGCCCGTAATCACGCTTGGTTCCCGCCGCTGTGCGCTTCGTATCAGCGTTGGCGAATTCCTGTTCCATCATCGTATTGCCGTTCATCAAGGCCATGTAGTCCCGCGCCGAGCGGCCCGAATTGTCGTTACGGTCCGGGTCTGCGCCTTTTTCCAGCAGCAGCCGTACCATCGCCACGTTGCGCGAATGCACAGCGGCAATCAGCGGTGTTTCCCCGGTCTGATCAGACACGTTGACGCTTGCCCCGCCATTGATCAGCGCTTCGACCCCTTCGGTAAAGCCCATCGCGGTCGCCAGCTGGAGCGGAGAAATGCCCCTCTTGTTGCGGATGTTCGGATCGGCGCCGCGCTGCAGCAGAAAGCGGATCCACAGCGCATCACTGCGCGCCACCACGATGTGCAAACCGGTATCGCCGCTGGTGATGTCGCGCGAATTGACGATTTGCGTACCGGGCTTGCTGAGCATCTCGGTCGCTTCGTCGCCTTCGCGATCCTTGACCGCTTCGAGAAACTTGTAGCCTTCCGATTGGAACTGCGCGACCGCCGGCGCGGCCAGCCCCAGCGCAAGAAGCGGCAGGATGGCACTGGCAATCCTCGCACGAGGCCCTAACTTGCGCAAAACATCGACGGCCACGGTTTGATCCTTTCGCATTTCCTGTCACACATCTGGTGTGTGCCGGGACACAGGGCAAGACCGAAGTCGCCCCCGACGCCCCATCACCCTTGATCAGTTAGCAGAGCATGAACCGCAACAACAACCCTTCCCCATTTATGGCTCTGCTGATCGCAGGCGCGTTCGCACTTGCCGGGTGCAGCGCTGCCGCGCCGGTCGAAGACCCCCCGCTGGCGGGCGCATCCATCGGTGGTGATTTCGCGCTGAGCAACAGCATGGGCGAAACCGTACGTTGGGACGATTTTGCGGGCAAGTACCGCATCGTCTATTTCGGCTATGCCTATTGCCCCGACATCTGCCCGACCGACATGCAGCGCGTGGCGCAAGGGCTGAAGATTCTGAAGGCCAGCGATCCCGCCACGGCGGCAAAGATCCAGCCGATCTTCATCACCATTGACCCTGAACGCGATACGCAGAAGGTGGTCGGCGAATTCGCCACCGCCTTCTCACCTGACATCATCGGCCTGACCGGCACACCCGAACAGATCGCCGCCACCGCCAAAACCTTCAAGATCTTCTTCGCCAAGGGCGAAGAGATGGAAGGCGGCGGCTATCTCGTCGACCATTCGAACATCGTCTATCTGTTCGGCCCCGAAGGCGAGCCGCTGGCGACACTGCCAGTCGATCAGGGCGCCGATGCTGTCGCAGCGGAACTGGACCGATGGGTGAAGTGAGAGACCGCTTCTGGGAGCTGCCACTGCGCGCGTTGACCCGGCCCGAATGGGAAGCGCTGTGCGACGGCTGTGGCCGCTGCTGCCTGCACAAGATCGAGGATGAGGACACCGGCGAGATCTTCGACACCAATATCGCCTGCCGCCTGCTGGACACGCGCACCGCCCAGTGCAGCGATTACCGCAACCGCAAGGCCTTCGTCCCCGATTGCCTGCGGTTGACCCTCCGGATCGTCGAGCAGGTCAGTTGGTTGCCAGCAACCTGCGCCTACCGTCTGCGCGCCGACGATCAGCCGCTGCCGGGCTGGCATTATCTGCTGTCGGGCGACCGTGATACCGTGCGCCGCGCCGGGGTGTCGGTAGTGGAGCGGGTGGTCAGCGAAATCGACGCGGGGCCGATGGAGCATCATATCGTGCAATGGCCTACGTCGCGCGATTGGCCCGAACGCGAAGCCGCTTTGCCCGAGGACAGCGCGTGATCGACTGGCTGCAGGGCATGGCCAGCAGCCGGGCGCTTGAAACCGACATCGACCTCGGCGGACAACGCCTGCCGATTGTGCTGCGGCGGCTGCAAAACGCCCGCCGGCTGACCTTGCGGCTTGCGCCGGACGGCAGCGAAGTGCGCATCAGTCTGCCCGCCTGGGCGCAGGCACGCGAAGCGATTGCCTTTGCCCATGCCCGCAAAGCCTGGCTTGCCGATCAATTGGCAAAGCTTCCCGCCCGCGCCGTGCCAGCGCCCGATGGCGAGGTGCGCTATCGCGGTGCAACGCTGAAAGTCGCGTGGGACGCGGCGGCGCCGCGCCGCCCGGCGCTGGCCGACGCGGCGTTGCGGATTGGCGGGCCGGAGACGGGCCTGGAAGGGCGCATTCGGCGCTGGCTCGAAGCGGAGGCCCTGCGCCTCGCCGAAGCAGACATGCACGATTACTGCGCGGCTGCGGGGCTCGATCCCGTCCCGATCAGCCTGACCCGTGCTCAGCGCCGCTGGGGATCATGCTCGGACAAAAGCCGCATCCGCATCAATTGGCGGCTGGTGCAGGCGCCCGATTTCGTGCGCCGTTCGGTGGTGGCGCACGAAGTCGCGCATCTTGTCCACTTCGATCACAGCCCCGCCTTCCACGCGCTGCTTGCCCGCATCTTTGAAGGCGAAATTGGCGCTGCCGATCGCTGGCTGAAGGAGCACGGCCGCGGGCTTTATGTGAGCTTTGGCTGACGCGAAGCATTTGGCGATCGCGCCCGCGCACTCTATATTGCTGTCATGCTTTCCAAATCACGCTTCAACCCCGTCAATGGCTTCGCCGATCTTTGGCAACAGCTGCGCCGCCCCCAGCCCTATCGCTGGCCCATTTTGGGGCTATCGATGCTGCCTGTTGCAGGGATGCTGTATTGGGGAATGAACAGCACATCTTACGGCCAGCCGGAGCGGCCTACGATCGAATATATCACCACGCTGGATGAAACCCGCACTGATGCCCAGATCGCGGCAGAAAACCGCGCCAATCAGGAAATCAAGGAGCTGCGCGCCGCCGAAGAAGCGCGGATCGCCGAAGCCAAGCGCAACATATACAAGGCGCTTGGCGAAGCGGCGGGCATGGATGTCAAGGAGATCGAGCGCAAGGCGGCAGCCGAACGTGCGGCCGAGGAAGCCGCTGCCGCAAAAGAGCGCGAGGCGATAGCCGCACGCGTCGCGCAGGGCACCGATGAAAGCGTCCCGCAATAACCGACAACCTGTGCCCGGGCGACCACGAATGGATGGCCGCCGCTGCGCGGCTGGGCGCACGTGCGCGCCCGCTATCGCGCCCCAACCCCGGCGTTGGCGCGCTTGTCGTCGCGCAGGGCCAAGTGATTGCGCGCGGCTGGACCCAAGCCGGGGGTCGCCCCCATGCCGAGGCCACGGCATTGTCCGGCCTTTCCCCGCAGGCGCTGGCGCAAGCGACGCTGTATGTGACGCTAGAGCCATGCGCGCACACATCGCAGCGTGGCCCGGCTTGCGCGGACCTGCTTGCTAACGCTCCTCCGGCGCGCGTTGTCATCGGGCAGCACGATCCCGATCCGCGCACCGCAGGCGCGGGTCTTGCGCGCTTGCAAGCCGCCGGGATCGAAACGCAGCTGCTGGATGATGCTGCCTCGGCCGCAAGCCTCGCCGGATTTCTGACGCGCCAGCGCCTTGGCCGACCGTGGGTGACGCTAAAGCTGGCGACTTCATTGGATGGCTCCATCGCGCTTGCCGATGGTACCAGCCAGTGGATCACCGGCGAGACGGCGCGTGCGCATGTCCATGCCCACCGTGCGCGGCATGACGCGATCCTGGTGGGCGGCGCGACGTGGCGGGCGGACAATCCCCGGCTCGATGTGCGTCTGCCCGGGCTGGAGGTGCGTTCCCCGCAGCGGGTCGTGCTCACCAAGGGGCAAGCGCCCGCCGCCGATGTCACCGCCATTGCTTCACCCCACGCCATCGCCAGCCTCGATGGCGTGCTCTACCTTTATGTCGAAGGCGGCGCGGAAACGGCGGCGGCCTTTATCGCTGCCGATCTGGTCGACGAACTGCACCTTTACACCGCGCCGATCCTGATCGGTGACGGCCGCCGCAGCCTTGGCGCGCTGGGTCTTGCCAGCCTGTCGGACGCGCACGGGCGCTGGCACATCAGCGAACGCTGCCAGCTTGGCAGCGACCAATTCACTGCCTATCTGCGCTGCCGAGACTAGAGAGGAACCCGCCACCCATGTTCACCGGCATCGTCACCGCCATCGGCACCATCGCCGCCGCCGAACAGCGCGGCGACCTGCGCCTGCGCATCACCGCCCCGCTTGACCCTGCGCGCATCGCCATCGGCGCTTCGATTGCGTGTTCGGGCGTGTGCCTCACCGTGGTCGAACGCGGCGGCTCGCCGGGTGATGCCTGGTTCGATGTCGATCTGTCGGGCGAAAGCGTCAGTCGCACCGTTCCGGGCATGTGGAACGCGGGCGCGCAGCTCAATATCGAACCCAGCTTGCGGCTGGGCGATGAACTGGGCGGTCACATCGTTACCGGCCATGTCGATTCGGTTGGTGAGGTGGTCAAGGTGACGCAGGACGGCGGCAGCTGGCAGATCGCTATCCGGGCGCGGGCCGAGATGTCCCCCTTTATCGCGGAGAAAGGCTCGATCACCGTCAACGGCGTCTCGTTGACCGTCAACGACGTGCGCGATCGGCCCGACGGTACGTGCGATTTCCTGCTCAATATCATTCCGCACACCGCATCGGTGACTACGCTGGGCGCGCTAGCCGAAGGCGACCGCGTCAATCTCGAGATTGATGTGCTGGCGCGCTATCTCAAGCGGATGCAAACACTCGTCGCAGCCCGGTAAACGGGAGCGGCGATCAGTTGCCCGGATGGGCCGCGCTCAGCCGCAGGAACGGCGCGCGCAATTCTTCGGGGGTTGACGATTCCAGCACGCCGGCCGCGACTTCGTTCGCCGTCCAGAATTGCGACGGCGCGGTATCATCCAGCATCGCCCAATTGGGAAACAACCGCTCGCCCATAGGCTCGGTCAGAAGCAGTTGCACGTCGAAATGGCGGTCATCTTCGACGATCCGGGCAAACAGCGTGTCGATGGAGTCCGCTGGGCCTTCGATCATCTGGAGGTAGAGATCATGTCGACAAACAAGCGCGCCGGTGATGCCAAGCTGCGGATTGTTACGCCGCGCAGACGACAAGATGCCAGCCAGCATGGCTGTATCGAAGCCGAAGGGCTGCGAGCGATAAATCAGGCGCTTGTCGATTGTTGAATCTGCAGTGGTCATCATCAAGGCATGCTACGACAAACTGGACGCGAGCGATAGATGTCTGTTGCGTAAGTGTCAGTGGATGACTGTGTTTTGCAAAGGTTCACCAAGAACTGGGCAAAGCCGTTCGATGAAGACGGGCGCATGCAGCACATTGTGAGGGGGTCGGCGCATCGGCACGCAATCCCAATCGCTTCATTATGGCCCTTTGGCGCCCCTTCCTTGCTGATTGCTACCTAGGTTGATAACGCAGGAAGACGGGAAAACAGAAAAGTGGATGACGCCTTGAGTACCACCTTGTGACGACCAAAGCTGAAACACTCAAACCCCTGCTCTGGCAGCCCGACAATCTGGTGCGTGCGATCCAAGCCGCCGGCGTGACGCTGTGGTCCTGGAATGTCGAAACCGATGCGCTCGCGATGGACGACCACGCCTATGATCTGTGGGGCATCCCCAGAGACACGGAAGTCAGTTTCGAAGATCTGTCGGCCCACATCCACCCTGCCGACCGTGACCGTGTGCGCGCTGCCTTCAATGCGACCCGCGCGATCATCGGGCCGTATGAAATCGATTTTCGCATCATGGTGGGCGACGAACTGCGTTGGATTTCCGGCCGCGGTCAGGGCGATGATGAGGGGATCGTGCGGGACGTGATGTTCGGCATCTTCCTTGATGTAACTGGTCGCAAACAGGCAGAGGAAGGGCGTGAATTGCTGGCAGGCGAAATGAGCCACCGGGTCAAGAACATGTTGGCCATCGCGTCAGGCCTTGCCCACATCACGGCGCTTTCCACCAAAAACACAAGCCAGATGGCATCCGAACTGACCCGGCGATTGGCCGCGCTGGGCCGCGCGCATGATCTGGTCCGGCCTGTTCCTGGTCAGACAAAGGCGCCGTCATCGTTGCTTGGCGATCTGTTATCGGTTTTGCTGGCGCCCTATGATGATCTTGGCGCGTTCAGCGGTCGCATTCGGGTCTCCGTGCCGCGCATGCGGGTCGGCGATGCTGCCACGACCATCTTTGCGCTGATCGTCCATGAACTGGCGACCAACTCGCTCAAATATGGCGCGCTGTCGGTGGACAATGGCACGCTCGATGTGTCCAGCACGGCGCGCGATGAAGCGGTGACGATCGTCTGGACAGAAAGTGGCGGGCCGAAGGTCAAGCCGCCAATTCACGAGCCGGGATATGGCACGAAGCTGATCGAACAGAGCATCGTCGACAGTTTACAGGGTTCCATCGAATATGACTGGGTGGAAACCGGGCTTGTTGTAACGATGAAGATCAATCCCGGGCGCCTCACCCTCTAGCTTGCAACCGCTGCGCCCGCCCTCCAGCATCGGCTGGTGGGAGGGCCATACCAAATGCTAGATTGCCACAGCCGAGAGCGCGGCGATGAACTTGGGCAGGTTGCCGGTGGTCAGCCCGGCAATATTGATCCGGCCCGATGCGGCCATGTAGATACCATGGTCCTCGCGCAGCGCAGCGACCTCGTCCTTTGTGACGGGAAGCATCGCAAACAGGCCATTTTGCGTGCCCAGCGGCGTCAGGTCGATCCGGCCCGCTGTGCCGGCCTTGGCCAGCGCATCACGCACCTTGCGCATCCGGGCGCGCATATCGTCAAGCTCGGCCAACCATTGCTTGGTCATGTCGGGATCGCGCAAGATGATCCGCACCGCCGCGCCGCCATGATCGGGCGGCATGGACCACGCCGCACGGGCCAGCGCATTGGCATTGGAAAAGGCGGTATCCAGCGTGCTCTGTTCCGTGGCGAGCACATAAAATGCGCCCACCCGGTCACGATACTGGCCGAAATTCTTGTCGCAGCTGTAGGCGATGAAGGCTTCGGGCACAGCGGTCAAAACGCTGCGCATCCCGGCAGCGTCTTCCTCAAGCCCCTGACCAAGGCCCTGATAAGCGGCGTCGATGATCGGGAAGGTGCCACTGGTTGCAAAGGCTTCGGCGATCTGCGCCCAGTGTCCAGCAGTGTAATCGATACCCGTCGGGTTGTGGCAGCAAGCATGAAGCAGCACGGCCTCATCATCGCCCGCACCGTTGATGGCGGCCAGCACGGCATCAAGGTTGGCTGTGCCATCGGGGTTGGCGTGGTCGAAAGGTGCCAGCTCCATGCCGAGATCGGCCAGGATTTGCGCATGGTTGGGCCAGCTGGGCACGCCCATGTGAACACGGCGAACACCGGCCTTGAATGCCAGCGCCAGCGCGAGGCGCACCGCGCCCGTTCCGCCCGGCGTCTGCATCCCGGTAATGCGACCGCCCATCGTGGCATCGCGGCCGAAAATGTAGGGCATCAACGCATTGACGAAACCCACGTCGCCTTCAGGGCCAAGGTAGGACTTGGAATCCTGTTTATCGACCAGAACCTGCTCAGCCGCCTTGATCGCGGCGAACACCGGCGTGGCGCCATCTTCGGTGCGATAGACGCCAACGCCAAGGTCAATCTTGTCATCGCGCGCGTCAGCTGCGTGGAGACGTATCAGGGCGAGAAGGGCGTCGGGCGCCTGCGGGCTGAGTCGATCAAGCATCATGCCCAGCGCCATGGCGCGCAACACGCGTCATCGCAACCGGGATCGCGCTCTACCGGATCAGAAAGGCGACCATTTCTGTTCATTGGAGAACTTAATGTAGCCTGCATTGATGCCAAGCCTGAGGCCGGCACCAACCCGGATCGGGATCAGCACCACGTCGCCGCGACGCAGATAGCTCGCCGTCAGGCCCCCGACAAAATAAGCTTGGCCTTCACCTGCCGGGAAACGCTTGTAGAGTTCTTCGGTGTCATACAGATTGTAGACCAGCACGAAGGTGTTGGCTGCATTGGCGCCCACATCAAAGCCCACCGAAGGCCCCGTCCAGTAAACCTGGCGCGCGCCTTCGACCTTGTGATGCAATGTGCCCGACCCATAGCGTGCGCCTACGATGAATGCCCCGCCCGCTTCGCGCCCAACGATGTAGCCGTTGGGCTCACCCTGTTGCTTCAGCAAGTCTTCAATCAGCTTGGCAAGTCCTTCGGCGCCTTTGCCAAACACGCCCTCGGCCGCGCCGATCAGATCGTCCTCGCCATAGGTCTGGCCACTGTTCTGTGCGGCGGTGGTAACGGGGGCAACGCCCTGGTCCGGCAGCGGGGTGGCTGGATTGCTCTGCGGTGCAGGATAGGTATCGAACTCAGAGCTGAACGTGCCATTGGTCTGCGCCGGTTGCACCGGGACAGGTTGCCGCTGCGGCGCCTCTAAATCGCCATCAACCCCGCCAGCGCTGTTTGGCTGGCTGTAAGCGGCGTCAGGGTCAAAGGTTTCAAGATCCTGCGCGGCCGCCGGCGCGGTGAGCGCAAGCGCGGCAAGCGCGCCCATCGCCAACCCGGCGATACGGCGACCCAGATCGGGGAGGCGGGCGTTCATCATGCTCATCATGCAGCCTTTCGCAGCGGCGTGTCAGCCCCGGATTATCACGCAAGCACGAGAATCGCTTCCTCCGATCCGCGCAACTGCTCGTCGCCGGGGCGAATCGGATTTGCGACGAGCCGTGACGGGCTAGGCCCGCAAGGCTGAACGCGTGCCGAACCAGCCGCTTGCCCGCCGGATCTGCCTGTCAGGCGATCACGATGCTTTTTTGTGAATGCCACCTTGCCGCTGATGCAAGGGCCGACTATAGCGCCGCGTTCGCAGCGATGCTGTGGTCCGGAGACGTGGGTGAGTGGCTGAAACCAGTTCCCTGCTAAGGAACCGTACTCTATCCGGGTACCGAGGGTTCGAATCCCTCCGTCTCCGCCACCGGCCTTTCCAAGCCGGTCCAAACCCAGCCAAAGGGCCTAGCAAGCCCTTTACTAAGCGAGGGCCTGCTGCAGTATTGGAGGCGCTGTTCAGTGACGACCCCCACCTTGCCCCGCAAGAAGAAGCTCAACCGGACCGCGCGCGGTGTGCGCTTGATTGCCTCGCTGTTGGATCCACGCGCATGGCTACACCTTGTCAAAATTGTGAACTATTACAATTATTCGCATGTTAGCCCGATGCGCACTGTCCGGTTCGCAGGCGCGCGCAATGTCAGCCCTGATACTGTCTTTCATAACCCTGAACGGATCGAGATCGGGCACCGGGTGCGGATCGGTTCGCGCTGCCACCTGTGGGCAGGGCCACGCGATGGTCGCATTGTCATTGGTGATGATGTGCTGTTCGGGCCCGAGGTGATGCTGACGGCTGCAACCTATCGCTACGATCTCGGCAGTCCTGTGACCGACCAGCCCATGGCCGAAGGCGATATCGTGATCGGCAATGATGTGTGGCTGGCAACGCGCGCCCTGGTGCTCCCGGGCACCCGCCTCGGCGACGGCTGCATCGTGGCCGCCGGGGCAGTGGTGCGCGGCGAATTTGCTCCGATGAGCATTATCGCCGGTTCACCGGCTCGAATTGTGAGCCAGCGCAAAATCGGGGTAAGCGGCGAAGAAACGAACCGGTGATTCACCGCGGCTCGCTCAATTGTTATGACGCCTCCCGCGCGGCCAGATCGCGCTCCCACACGATGTCCTTGCGTGCGCGTCTGGTACGCTGCACCCGCAGACGGATCAGCGCCTTGATTGCAACGTAGATAAGCACATCGAACACCGAAGCCCCGCCGTGCAACGCATCGCGCAGGTCGCCGGCATTGTTCGATCCGGCGTAGTGGGGATTGGGGTAATCGCGCAGGATCTGTTCATTGCCAAGGCGCCGACGCGTCTCGACCCGGATCTGATCGACCGCCCGGCGCGGCGGTGAAACCAGAAACCACACGGGGCGGCCTTCGGCATCGCTGGCGATATTGCGGCGTTCGGCCTCGGTAAAGCGTGAATAGACCCAGATATCGTCTCCCGTGATCGGCGGAAAATCGCCGATCCGCTCATATGCCGCCAGAGAGAGGCCAAAGCAGCCAGAGCCAACCAGCGCCCGTTTGACATAAGGCTGGGTCAGCCACATCCGGTAATAGGCCCGCACCAGCCCGTTGGAGCGCGACAGATCCATGCGCAGCGCCGGCGCGGCCGCCATCACACCCGGCTCACGCAGAACCTGCGCCACAGCCAGCAGCGAGCCATAAGAGCACTGGACGTCAGCATCGAGATAGATGCGCGGAAAATGGAGCGCCGCTTGATTGGCCGCATTCATGGCCGCAGTTTTCGACCCAACCGGCAAATCGAGCACCACCGCGCCGGGGGCGGTCTTGCGGGCGATCGCCACGGTGTCATCATTGCAGCCATTGGCGGCGACGATGACCTGCATCATGCTGTCGTCCGGGACATCGGCCAACAAGGCGTTGAGGCAGCGCGCAATCACCGCCTCTTCGTTGTGGGCCGGGATGATCACCGTGAATGCCGACGGGTCGGTCTCAGTCATGGGACGTCTCTCCAAAGAGTCACCAGAAATGCCCTCTGGCTTCGATCAGACTTATATTGGCATCAGGACAGCAGTGCGCTCGCTTAATTCTTGCCGAGTTTAGCGAGCAGTCCCCGGTCGGGATCGTATCCATAGCGCCAATAGTTCGGGCGCATGGCGATATCGCGGTGGCTTGCTCCAGCGGCCCGAACATGCGGCAACCACCGCCCGAGCAGCCGACCAGCCATGACCCGTTGCCAGGCACCAAGCCACGTGAGAACGAATGCAAGCACCTGTCGTGTCCCGTTCCAATGCAGGCGGGCAAACTGCATATTTCCGGCCGCCCGATAAAGCATCCGCACTGGTGAAATAGGCTGGCCATGCCCGATGTCGTGAAAGGCGCGGGACTTGGCAATACGCCAGAACCGATAACCGCGTTGTGACAGGCGGTAAAACAGATCAACTTCTTCGCAATACAGGAAGTATCGCGCGTCAAGGCCTTCGACCTCATCCCACGCCTGTCGCTGGAACATGACGAAGCTGCCGCTGAGCACGGCCACCTCGGCATCGGTGTCAATGCCGAGGTGGCCGTGCCCGGCGGCAATCGAACGGCCTAACGTACGGCTTGCCATTTCCCGCAGGGATGGGATGTGAACGGTGTTTCCGTTGTCTGGATTTCCTGCGCTGTCCAGAGTCACGCCGCCCCAGGCGGCTGTCGACGGATCAGCCGTCGCCGCCGCTTCGATCAGGTAATCGACTGCGTTCGCCTCCAGCACCACATCAGGGTTGAGGAGCAAGACAAACCGGCCGCAGGCTTCCGCAGCCAGCAGGTTGTTGGCGCCAGCAAAGCCGATATTACCCTGACTCGCCACGATTTTGACATCCGGGAAAGTGGCAGCCACGAGCGCTTCGGTGGAACCGTCACCATTGTCGATCAGCAGCACCTCGAAATCATGCCGGGCACAGGCCTTCGGGATCGAAGCGATGCAGGCGATGATCACCGCAGCCGAGTTGTAAGCAACAATCAGAATGCTGAGAGTGGGCGACGTAGGGGATGGTTCCATTGACTTTGAGTTGCCTAATGAAGCCTCCCCCTCCGTTTGTGTGACCATGTGGACGGGTGGTAGATTTGTCATTGTGCCAGTTTGCTGCGCGGGGATGGAGCGAAAATTACCAAAAAGAGAAGCGATAAGTACAATGATGCGTTGCGCAACGTTTGGGTGGCGAGCAGACGGCTGCAGAGTTGCCATTGATGAAGCTGGCGCCGGGACCCATCAGGATCGCCGTTGTCGCAGTCTCTGGCGGCCAATCCAAAGGATGGTAAAGGCGCGTCCAAGACATCCCTGAAACCGCTAGAACCGGCGAAGTGGTGCTGGGTCGGGAACTTGAGTAAGCCTCTCTGGGCCGTCTTAATGAAACTCGCAACACGCGTTACGTCGTTCCGCGTTGATGCGATGACCGTGACGGAGCTCGCATCGCCCATCTTTCTCAATCTGTTCCTGTCCGAGCGCATTGCCTGTTTTCCGATTGTGAGGTTCGCCAAACAAAGTCAGACCAACATGTGCCGCAATCGGGGTGGGATCCGTTAAGCCAGAGGCGCTACTTATCCCGCCCGTATTCGTAATATCCGTATTGGTAATTGTAGGATTGACCCGCTTCGAGCGCGCGATACTTGGTCAGGACAACGCCGATCAGGTTGCCGCCCGCCATTCCAATGCGACGGATGGCCGACCGCGCCTGTCCGAAGGGAAGGCGGTTCGCTTCCAGCACAAAAACAGTTCCATCAACGAGACTGGCGAGAATTGGGGCATCGGCGAGGCCCATGACCGGGCAGGAATCAAAGATAACCAACGAATATTCTCCGCGGACCCGCTCGATAAAATCACGCAATTCGGGTGAGGAAAGAATCTCGGTAGGGTTGGGCGGGATTTCGCCCACGGGCAGGATTTCCAGGTTTTCGTGGACACCTTTGACCACAGCAGCTTCCAGCGTAACGTGGCCCAAAAGCACTTCGACGAGGCCAACCTTTGGTCGTTCGATTTCCAGCAGGCCAGCGACCGAAGGACGGCGCAGATCGCCATCAATAAGTAGCGTCTTTCGCCCAAGGCCGGCAAATAGCTCGGCTAGAATGACGGATGTGGTGCTTTTTCCTTCACTAGCCTCACTACTCGTTAGCTGGATGACATTCCGATTGCGCGGGATCGTGAAGTCGATTGCAGCGCGGATGGAGGAATAAGCTTCCATGAGCGCACTAAACCGATCAGTGCCCAACGCTTCGAGGTCTCGCCCCTCAACGTGAGGTGTGTGGCCAAGCAGTGGCAGTCCAAGCTTCTCTTCGACTTCGTCTAGCGAGCGGATGCGATCGTCCAAGGTTTCACGCAGCACAGCCAAACCAGCGGCTGCCGCAATGCCGAGCACAATGGCAATGCCCAAATTCTTCACAAGATTGGGCTCGAACGGCTCGGTGGGAACGATTGCCGAATCGATTTTCGTGATGGTGCCGGAATCAATGTTAGCGGCACTGTTGATCTGGTTATATCGATCGAGCAGCGATTTGAGCTGGTCACGCAGTGCCTGAGCCTCTCGCTCCAACACGCTCAGCTCTACCTGCTGGTCCTGCTCCACCAATCTGTCGCCAGTGAGCGAAGCCAACTCATTTTCGAGAGCTTGTTCCTGTCTTTGTGCCACCAGAAACGCATTGCGCACGGTCGCCTTAACATCGCTGCTGTTGCGTTCGATCTGCGCGTCAATCAGCCTCACCTGCGCCAGCAGGGTCTGGATTTGCGGAAAATCATCATTGTAGCGCTGACGCAGCTCGACCAGTTGCGCCGTCTTCCCCGAACGCTCGGTCAAGGCGGCTTGCAATGCGGGATTGCCTTGTACTTCAGGCAGCTGCGATGCTGGCAGGTTTTGTATTGTTCGCCACCGCTG
The DNA here is from genome assembly GCF_056495765.1 of Erythrobacter sp. 'gip.4 top 5'. Taxonomy (NCBI): domain Bacteria; kingdom Pseudomonadati; phylum Pseudomonadota; class Alphaproteobacteria; order Sphingomonadales; family Erythrobacteraceae; genus Erythrobacter; species Erythrobacter sp. 'gip.4 top 5'. The sequence goes on from NZ_CP200270.1 coordinate 3,072,436, forward strand.
CTCTAATTCAATCCGCGCCGCCCGCGCGCTCGATACGCGGGCGTTTATGTTAGCAAGGTTGCTGGCAGTCAGAGTGGATGGTGTCGTGCCTTCCACAGCCGTGGCTGGCTCGATTAAGATGCGGCTGTTGCGAGCATAGCTATTGGCAACCTTTTCAGCGTCAGCCAAGCGAGTGCGCGTTTCTTCGATCTGTTGCTTCAGATAATCGGCGGCATAGGCATTGCCCTCAGCCGAAGTGTTTGATCCTGTCCTCATGAAGGCGTCTGCATAAGCATTGGCCATTTCGGCAGCCAAGGTCGGGCTCTCGGACTGGAAGCTGATGGTCAACACCCAGTTATTCTTGGGCACCTCCGAAACGACAGATGATACCAGGATCGATGTCGCCATGTCCTTCTTCGCCTGGAGCCACTGCTCATCGGACATACCCGGCGCGCGTTGGCTGTCGATATCACTGCCAAGCAGATCAGCGCGGTTTGCAAGGTTGCCTTGTTCAACGATGGAAGCCGCCAGATTGCGGCTTTTGATAATTTCAACCTGGGTGGCAAGGTAGTCATAGATTTGTACGGGGTTGAAGCCTGGATCGGTGTCTTGCCCTTCAACGATGTATTGCCCGGTTGGCTTCACGCCAAGCTTTGCGTCGGCTTGATACATCGGCTGAGCGAGAAGTGTTACGATGACACCTGCAAGGAGCGCCAATACGATGACCGCGCCCACCAGCCAGCGCTGGCGGTATATGATCCCCCGCAAGGCCGCAAAATTGAAGAAAGTTTGGCGTGGCGGAGCCATGCCGAACTGAGGTTCAGGCATATAACTGTCGAGCCAAGTCCCCTGTCCTCTGGGGCCAGGAGCTTGAACAATCGATTTGTCGTTCATAATTTTTATTACCTAACGCCCTGCTACGGCAAATATGCCGAAAGCCGGGAGGGCCTTGAGCAGATCGTCATAAAACACCGATCTGCCATCTACGCCAATAATGACGCGATCATTGGGCTGGAGTACCGGATCAAGCATAGTACCCTGCTTCATCTGGGCGTAGTCAAATTTGGCGACCATGATACCCTGCGGACTTTCGCGGAACACGGCAACCTGATTGAGGTTGGCTGTCCGCACAGGACCCTTCGCCATGGCAATCGCCGACGAAAGGCGGGCACCAGGCTGAAAGGTAAAAACCCCCGGCTCCTCCACCGCGCCTTCAACAGTCACCAAATGCGAAGCATATTCCGCGATATTGACGCTCACCATCGGAGACTTAAGGCCTACTGCTGCGAGCCGACGTGTCACATCTTGCTCGAACTGCTTGGCAGTCATTCCTGCCGCCGGGATTGAGCCGATCATGGGCAGCGAAACACTGCCTTCAACGCCGATGCGGACGGACTCGATCGAAAACTCGGGCTCACGAAAGACGCTGATTGAAATACTGTCAGAAGGCCGCAGCATATAAGTCGTCGGGCGCTGATCGGTATAGTTCTCCTGACCAAGCTCTACCCGCGGCTGGGAAACGCTCGCGCCGATAATTGGATCGGGGGTTGAAGCGCATCCCGCAAGCGACGCCAACGCCAACCCAAGCACCGGGGCATTAATATGGGCGCGGGATTTGATAGCTGTCATGGAGCCCTCCTAAATAGGCGGTTTCACTTAGCCATAGGAATTTCGCAGTGCAACACAAATGCTCCCCGAGCGGGCGCACGTTTCATCGCCTTTCTTGGCCATTCCGTCACATTTAGAGCCGGAGCTGCGCTGGCACTCCAGCCCCCAGAAGCCCGTTTGTGCGCACCTCGTGCAGATGCGTTCGGCCAGTCTTGATGCAATTTTTTAATGCCCTATTACCCGAGAGGTCACATGATTATTCTGCGGTCGCCTTCACCTCTTGACGGGAAATTCTTGCAGATGGCGAGCGACTGTCGATCAGAAAGAGGAATGCAATGCCGCCCGCGCCCTCAGTTCTGAGCCTGAGCGCGAGCGGGGTTTATGGCGTGGTTTTGCTCGCTTGCCTCGTCGCGGCTGCGACCGCAGCACGTTTGCGCCAACCGCCCGCTCACATGCGTACCTGGTTGCTTTTGGCCGCGTTTTTCGCGGCTCTCGCCATTTTGCGTGTGTTTGCGGTTGAGGAGCTTTTGCGGGACCTGCTGCGTTCCTCGTTGAGGGAATCAGGCAGCTACCGGGAGCGCCGCGTCCTCCAGGCACCGTTGGCCGCAGCAATGATCTGCGTCGCTGTCGCGGCAGCCTCCTGGTATCTCTTCACACGGGCGCGCGGTTTACGCGGCCGGCGCAACATCATTCAGGCGATTTGCGTGTTGGCGGCGCTGGCGATGCTGTTTCTGGTAGCCCTCCGCCTGACTTCGTTTCACGCCGTAGATGGGCTGCTTTTTGGCCCGCTCAAGCTCAACTGGATCATTGATCTGGGGGCTAGTACTGTCGTCCTTGCCGGCGCGATACAGTATATTAAAGTGGTCCGAGCGCGGCCCTAAAATGGGTCTGCCACGACCGCCAGACAGTTGTCGGCGGTGCTAACGCTCTAGAAATCGTTACCTAGGCCAACTCAGCCTAACCGCGTTGCCTCTGGACCCTCTGCACCGCCGCGCGTGTGACCAGGCCGTGTTGACAAAAGGCATTCCCAAATCCGCTTTGTTCTGATTGTGCTTTGCACAGCTTCGCTTCCACGACTGCTTTTTGAGGAGCAGTCATGGGTCGCGGAGACTTGTCGGATGCGGAGTGGGAACTGATCGGGCCGCTGCTGCCGCCTGAGCGGGGACGCTGGGCGCGTCCCGCCGGGGATAATCGGCGCTTTCTCAATGGTATGCTCCACGTGCTGCGGGTCGGCTGCCCTTGGCGCGACATGCACGAGCGCTACCGCAAGTGGAACTCGGTCTATGTCCGGTTTCGGCGCTGGGCCGAACAAGGCGTCTGGGATGCGCTGCTGCAAACGCTGGTTGATCTTGGTCTGACCGACGACTGGCAGCACATGATCGACAGCACCAGCGTTCGCGGCCACGTCTCGGCAGCGGGCGGAAAAGGGGGGCTTGTGCGAATGCACTTGGTCGATCACGCGGCGGCTTTACAAACAAAATCCACGCCCGCTGCGGAGCCGTAGGCGTGCGAAGCACACTATCAGGGATTGCCTCTCGGCTTCATCCTGACCGGCGGCGAGGCCTCCGATCACACCGCAGCCGAACCGCTGATGGAGATCCCGGTCGCTGCACCCAAAGCGCTGCTGGCGGACAAGGGATACGACGGTGATCGCTTCCGGGAGACCTTGCTGGTCCGGGGCATCCTGCCGATCATCCCGCCCCGTTCGAACCGCAAGGTGCCCGAGCATCCCGACTATCGACGCTACCGGGACCGCAACCGCGTCGAGCGCATGTTCGGAAAGCTCAAGCAGCAGCGCCGGATCGCCACCCGCTACGACAAGACCGTCCTATCGTTCGCAAGCTTCCTCAACATTGCCGCCATTCCCCTATGCTGAAGTCTTTTGTCAACACGGCCTAAGGGTTTATCGCGGAGTGCCTCATTTAGGACAATACACCCGCAGTTGCGGGCTTGCCACGCCCCTGCTAGGCGCACGCCCAAGCGAACCGGGTGCAAAGACCGTGCGCCAGGTGCACTGTACGTCACTCATTTTCCAACGACACTTTTGAAAGACAAGCGACACCATGGCCGACGAAGAAGGCGTCCTCACCAATCTCGACACCACTGGCGCGAACGGGCCACAGCCCAATGGTGCTGACACATCGCCGGCGATCGGGATCATCACGCAATATGTGAAGGATCTCTCGGTCGAAAACCCGAGCGCGCCGGACGTTTTTCAATTGGCTGAACCGCCGCAGATCGACGTGCAATTCAACATCGGCACCGAAGTGATCGGCACGGACGTGCACGAAGTGACGCTAAAGCTGACGCTGACCGCAACCTCTCAGCGCGGCACGATGTATATTGTCGATCTGGCCTATTGTGGCCTCATTGGGATGCGCAACGTGGCAGAGGAACAGGCCCATGCCTTCCTTTATGCCGAAGCTCCGCGCCTGTTGTTTCCGTTTGCCCGCCGTGTCGTGGCAGATGCCGTGCGCGATGCCGGGTTCCCGCCGCTGATGGTCGATCCGGTCGACTTCAACGGGCTCTATGCGCAGCAACTCGCGTCGCGCCGTGCCGAAGAAGCGTCGGGCGGCAAGCCGATTGACCCGGTCACGGGCAACGCCTGATCCGCGCTCCGGGTAAGGGTTCCCGCCGATGAGCCTCCTTAAGAATGTCGGGACCATCGGCGGTCTGACGCTGGTGAGCCGGCTGTTCGGCTTTGCTCGGGACATTCTGCTCGCCCGCGTGCTGGGCGCAGGCGGTGTGGCGGACGCTTGGCAGCTGGCGTTCCAGCTGCCCAACCTCTTCCGTCGCCTGTTTGCCGAAGGCGCTTTTGCCAGCGCCTTCATCCCGCTGTTCAACCGGCACATGGCCGAGGACGAGCACGCGGCCCGGCGCTTCGCCGGCGAGGTTTTGGCCGTGTTGCTGCCGATCCTGGTCGTCTTTGGCGCGCTGATGATGCTGGCTATGCCGTGGGTGCTTTGGGCCTTTGCCAACGACAAGTTGCGCGGCGACGCGGCGACGTATGATCTTGCGGTAACGATGGGGCGGATCGCTTTTCCTTATCTGATGTTCATGAGCCTCGCGACACTGGTCGCTGCAATCTTGAACTCGCTTTCGCGCTTTGCCGCGGCGGCCGCTGCGCCGATCCTGCTCAACATTTGCCTGCTGACGGCGCTGATCTGGGGCGCGCTCCAGCCGGGCGGCGAAGCGACCCGCGCCGCCACCGGCGTGGGCCTGGCGATTGCTGTGTCCGTGAGCGGCCTGCTGCAATTGGCATGGCTTTACTGGTTCATGCGCCGTGCCGGGTATCGCATCCCCCGCACGGCTCCAAAGATCACCGCACGGGTCAAGGAAATGGGCGTCCTCATCGTGCCCGCTGTATTCGGCGCGGGCGTGTACCAAATCAGCCGCTTCATCGACCTCGCGTTTTATCGTTACCTGCCCGACGGTTCGATCAGCTACATGGCCTATGCCGACCGCTGGAACCAATTGCCCCTTGGTGTCATCGGGATTGCACTGGGCACGGCGATCCTGCCCGCTCTGTCGCGCTACATCGCCAAGTCGCAGGACGATGAGGCGGTGCGCCTGCAAGCCAATGCGATCGAGCTTGCCATGCTGCTGACCCTGCCTTGCGCGGTGGCGCTGTTTTTCACCGGGTCCGCTTTCGTCAAGGCGTTCATGGAAGGACAGGCCTTCACCGCAGAGGACGCACGCATCACCGGCATGGTCACGTCGGCGCTGGTCATCGGCCTGCCTGCCTATGTGTTGGTGAAGGTGCTCACCCCCAATTTCTTTGCGCGCAAAGATACCCGCACGCCGGTTTACACCGCTGCGGCCTCGCTGGTGGTGACAGTCAGCCTCAATGCGACTTTCATATTCGGTCTCGGCCTCGGCGTGGTCGGGTTAGCACTGGCGGGCGCAATCGGCGCGTGGGTCAATATTGTGCTGCTCGGCGGCATTCTGGCGCGGCGGGGGCTTTTCCGGCTACCCGCTCGTGTGGTCGGGCGAGTCGCACGGATCGCGGTTGCTTCGGGCATCATGGGCGCTGCTCTTGCGGCGCTGATGATCGTCATCACCCCATGGCTCGATGGGCCGCTGATTGACCGGTTACTAGCCATTGCCGCCATTATGGCGGTAAGCCTCATCACCTATGGCGGAGCGAGCGTGCTGCTCGGAGTTCTCGACAAGGCGACGATCCAGCGCCTAATGCGCCGTCAAAGCTAAACTTTCTTCAGGCAGGACCATCATGCGCGTCGTTTCCGGCATCCAGCCCACGGGCAAGCCCCATCTTGGCAATTACCTCGGAGCGATCCGCAACTATGTAAAGTTGCAGGACGATGCCCACGCCAAGGGGGGCGAATGCCTGATCTTCATCGCCGATCTTCATGCGCTTTCGATGCCGCATGATCCGGCCGACTTGCGATCTTCCACCCTTGAACTGGTGGCGACGCTGGTGGCCTGCGGGCTCAATCCGGACAAGGCGATCCTGTTCAACCAAGCGCAGGTGCCGCTGCATACCGAGTTGCAATGGCTGCTCAACGGCACGGCGCGCATGGGCTGGCTGAATCGGATGACGCAGTGGAAAGACAAGGCCGGCAAGAACCGCGAAGGCCAATCGGTCGCACTGTTCACCTACCCCGTGCTGCAAGCCGCAGACGTGCTGCTGTATCAGGCCACCCATGTGCCCGTGGGCGAGGATCAGAAGCAGCATCTGGAACTGGCGCGGGATATCGCACAAAAATTCAACAACGACTTCGGTACAGAAGAGACGCCGGTCTTCACCTTGCCTCAACCGATCATCCCGGCCGAGGCTGCGCGCATCATGTCCCTGCGTGATGGATCGGCCAAGATGTCGAAATCCGACCCCAGCGACATGAGCCGCATCAATCTGTCCGACGATGCCGACACGATGGCGCAGAAGATCAAGAAGGCAAAGACCGATCCCGAGCCGCTGCCGTCCGAGGAGGCCGGGCTGGCCGGCCGGCCCGAGGCGCGCAATCTTGTGGGCATCTACGCCGCATTGTCCGGGCAATCGGCAGCCGATGTGCTGCGCGAATTTGGGGGCCAGGGCTTCGGCGGCTTCAAGCCGGCGCTGGCTGATCTGCTGGTCGCCAAGCTTGGTCCGATCCGGGATCGGTTTGTGGCGCTGAAGGACGATAGCGAGGCGTTGGACGCGATTCTCGCCCGTGGCGCGGCCAAGGCACGGATGCGCGGCAAGCCAACGCTCGACACCGCTTATCGCGCGCTGGGGCTGGTCCGTCACTGATTTTCCGAAGGATTTGAGAAAACCAAGCCCGACCGAGCGGCGTATATTCAATCGGCGTTCATGCCGAAGCGTTATACCAACGCAGGTAAACACCATTGCCGTGATGGCAGTGGAAATCAGACAAGGGTTGTGTCATGTTGTCTCCTATGTCTTCAGTAAAGTCTTTGCGCAGGCTCGCTATGCCTATCGCGCTCGTCATCGGCCTTTCGGCTTGCGCCACCCCGTTCAAGGCGGATGTATCGCGCTTTGCCGTTCCGCTCCCGGCGCCGCAGGGCCAATCTTTCGCGATTGTGCCGGAAGATCCCAGGCTCGCAGGCGGACTTGAATTTGCCACCTATGCAAATTCGGTCGCGGCCGAGATGCAGCAATTAGGCTACGCTAGCGCGGCAACACCCGAAGGCGCAGATTTGTTGGTGCGCTTCGATTACCGCATTGACGATGGACGCGAACGCATCCGTACCGATTTCAACGGTGGCGGCTTTGGCGGCGGCTTCGGCGCGTTTGGCCCGTGGGGTCCGTGGGGCGGCTGGCGCGGCGCGGGTTGGGGTCTAGGCTTCAACGATCCGTTCTTCGGCGGTCCGAATGTTCGTAGCTACACGATCTACACCAGCGGCATCGATCTGAAGATCGACCGCGCGGCCGATGGCCAGCGCTTGTTTGAAGGGAAGGCCGAAGCGGTGTCGCGCTCGAACAATTTGCCGCGCCTCGTGCCCAATCTGGTGGATGCGATATTTACCGATTTTCCGGGGAATTCAGGCGAGACCTTGCGGATCACCATCCGTGACGATGAAAAGACCGTGCGCCAGACCAATTGATGGTGTAGAGCCAAGGGCAAGACACCCTTGGACGGGAAAAGAGAAGGCGGCGCAGGGGATCGCGCCGCCTTTTTTGTTGCCCGCAATTCTTGCTCTCAGAGCTTGGCGTGGCCCCCGGTCGAACCGAAGCTACCTGCACCCCGCTCAGTCGCGTCCAGTTCGGCAACCTCATCCCATGCCGCCTGCACCACGGGTGCCAGCACCAGTTGCGCCACGCGGTCACCGCGCTGAACCGCGAAGGGCTCCGCGCCGAGGTTGATCAGAATCACCTTCAATTCGCCGCGATAATCGCTGTCGATCGTGCCGGGTGTGTTGGGAACCGTAATGCCGTGTTTGAGCGCAAGACCCGAACGCGGGCGCACCTGAATCTCGAAGCCTTCAGGAATTGCCACTGCAAGGCCCGTCGCCACGGCATAGCGCGCACCCGCCGCGATGGAGACATCCTCGGCGCTGACAACATCCATTCCGGCGGCCCCTGCCGTGGCATAGGCGGGCAACGGCAGCTCTGCGCCATGCGGCAGGCGCTTGACCTCCACCGAAATGCTCATTCCGCCGCCTCCGCCCGGAAGACCGCTGCAATCCGCTCGGCCAAAGCCATCGCCACCGCGCTTTTGGGCATGTCATCAAGCATTTCGATACCGTCACCGCTCACGATGGTCACGCGGTTGCGATCCCCGCCCATAACGTCACCCGAAACATCATTGGCGACGATCCAGTCCGCACTCTTGCGTTTGCGCTTCTGCTTGGCGTTTTCGAGCATGTTGTCCGTTTCAGCGGCAAAGCCGATCACCAGTGCGGGACGATTGGGGTTGCTCGCAACATTGCTGAGGATATCGGGGTTCTCGACCAGCATCAGCGCCGGCGGTGCATCGCCGCGCTTCTTGATCTTCTCACCGCGATAGTCCTTTGGCCGCCAATCCGCGACCGCGGCGACCATCACCGCGACGTCAGCGGGCAGCGCGCGTTTGACCGCTTCGGCCATGTCGCGTGCGCTTTCCACATCGATGCGCTTGACGCCTGCCGGTGTCTTCAGCGCCACCGGGCCTGCCACCAAGGTCACCCGCGCGCCCAGCGCCGCCGCCGCTGCAGCAATGGCAAAGCCCTGCTTCCCGCTGGACCGGTTGGCGATATAGCGGACCGGATCGATCGCTTCCCAGGTCGGCCCCGCCGTGATCAACACGTGCCGTCCGGCGAGCGGCCGGTGCGCTGCCGGCACGCCGAACGCGGTGCCTTCGATCACTTCGCCAAGATCGGCTTCGATGTCATCAGGCACCTGTTGCGCAAACACCTGGGGTGCCAGCATTTCGGGCCGGGATTTGCGCGCGTCGACCTCGTGATTGATGGCGCCTGCGTCCACTGGTGGGGCAGCGTTGGCCTTTCCCTTTTTCGCCAGCAAGGGTCCGCCAAAATCCGGCGCGAAGTCTGGCGCAGGCTCCTCGGACATGGGGAAGTCCTCGGCCTCGGGCTCAGGCACCGGCAAATCCTCGTATTCGGCCTCGATCTCGTCATGCGTGCGCTTGGCAGTGGAACGCGGGATGATACGCGAGAAGAATCCGCTCAAACCGCCTGCGGGCATGATGGCGCTGCCGTCATCATCTTCCTCTTCAGGCTCAAGCGCTTCGACCGCGATCAGCGGCGGTGCCAAACGGCGCGCAGGCGCTTCCAGCAATTGCGGCTCGGGCACATCCATGCCGAAATGCGCGGCAATAGCGTGCCAGATCGCTTCGGGTTCGGGCAGCCGGCCATAGCCGAATTCCCCGCACGCCATCGGACCCTCGTCGGGATGGAGCACATTCACGCCGGCGGCCTTCAGAAGCGCGATATTGCGCTGGGTGGCGTCATGGTCCCACATCCGCACATTCATGGCGGGCACCGCCATCACCGGCTTGTCGGTGGCAAGGATCAGCGTGGTGGCCAGATCATCCGCGATGCCGGTCGCCATCTTGGCAAGCAGATCGGCACTGGCCGGGCACACCACCACCAGATCAGCCTCCCTGCTCAATTGGATATGGCCCATTTCGGCCTCGTTCCTGAGGTCGAACAAATTGGTATAAACCTGATTTTCGCTCAGCGCGGCAAGTGACAGCGGAGTAACAAATTGCTGCCCGCCCTTCGTGACCACACAAGTCACCTCGCCCCCGCCCTTGCGGATCAGGCGCACAAGCTCACAGGCCTTGTAGGCCGCGATCCCGCCGCCCACGACCAGCAGGATGCGAGGGTGTCTGCTCGCATTCGCCTGGGGTGTGCTCATTGAACTCTCGCCTCTCGCGCCGCGCTGTCGAATGCCTGCTTTAATGCAAGCGAGACCCTTCGCAAAGGTTGGTTAAGTTTGCCTTGATGGATGCCCGCAGCGGCCGCAAATAAACGTGACGCCGCGGGCCTCGAAATCCGTCGGAAAATTCAACCGATCCAGCCCAGCGCCATTGCGCCCCAAACGCCGCCCGCGCCCGCCAACACGGCCACCACGTAACCAAGCCGGCTGCTACCGTCGCGCTTGTCTGTGATCAGCGCGATCGGCGGCAGCGGCGGGGTTTCCGGTGCGCCGCCCTTGGGCGGATACTTTTCTTCCAATCGCCGGATCAGGCCGGGCAGGCGGAACAGCGTTTCGGTATCCTGCTTGATCCGTTCGGCCAGGGCCGCTTCGGGCCCCAACTCGTCCCGGATCCAACTGCGCACATAGGGCGCGGCGGTGTCCCACATGTTGATATCGGGATTGAGCTGTGTGGCGATCCCTTCGACCATCACCATCGTCTTCTGAAGCAGAAGCAGGTGCGGCTGGGTCTGCATGTCGAAATCGCGGGTGATCGCGAACAGCCCGTCGAGCATCTGGCCGACGCTGAGTTCCTTAACCGGCTTGCCGCGCATCGGCTCACCCACCGCCCGCAACGCCGTGGCGAATTCGCCGACCGAATGGTAGCTTGGCACATATTGCGCTTCGAAATGGATCTCGGCAACGCGTTGGTAGTTGCCGGTGGTCAGACCATAAAGGATCTCGGCCAGCCATTGGCGTGCGCGCAGGTCAATGCGGCCCATGATTCCGAAATCGATCGCGACAATGGTGCCGTCATCCTCCACGAACAGGTTGCCCTGGTGCATGTCGGCATGGAAAAATCCGGCGCTGATCGCCTGGGTCAAGAAGCAGGTAACCAGCCGGTCAGAAATCGCCGGAAGGTCATGCCCTCGCCGGACCAGTTCATCGACTCGGCTGATCTTGACCCCGTCGATCCACTCGATCGTCATCACCCGCCCGTTGGTGCGGTCCCAATCGATGCCGGGGATGCGGTAGCCCGGAACGCCCGCCATCTGCTCGGCCAGTTCACTGGCTGATGCCGCCTCGCGCCGCAGATCGAGCTCGGAATTGGTCCACCGCTTGAAGTTCGCAATGGTCAGGCGCGGACGCAACCGGCTGGCTTCACCCCCCATCGCCTCGACATGCGCCGCCGCCCATTCATAGGTCGTAATGTCGCGCGCGAACTTTTCGCGGATGCCGGGGCGCAGCACCTTGATCGCGACAGTACGGCCTTCGGTCGTGATGCCCTTGTGAACCTGCGCAATGCTGGCCGCACCGACCGGATCGGGGTCAATCTCGGCAAACAGCTTTTCGATCGGCTGGCCGAAGCTTGATTCAATCGCAGCCTTGATCTGCACAAATGGCACCGGCGGCAGGCTGTCTTGCAGGCTGAGAAGGTTGTTCGCCGCTTCGTCGCCCACCAAATCGGGCCGCGTGGCAAGACTTTGTCCCAGCTTGATCGCTGCCGGGCCAATGGCGCGGAACGCTCCGGCATAATCGCGCGGCCCGTTCTTTCCCGTCAACGTGGCGAGCCGCGCAAGGCGCACCAACTGGCGCACGGCGGCGGGCGCATTGGGATCATTCTCGATCCCGACCAGCGCCCGGCGGCGGGCCAGCGTTACGCCCCATCGGGCAAGGCGAAGCAGGTGAACAGCGGAGAATGCCACGCGGCTAGATCTTCCACCCCGAATGGATCGCGACAAGCCCGCCCATGATCGGTTCAACCTTGGTGTTGGCAAAGCCTGCTGCGCGGATCATCTGTTCGAACGCGGGCATTGGCGGAAACTTGCGGATCGATTCGGCCAGATAACGATAGGAATCCGCGTCCCCCGCAATCGCCTGGCCCATGCGCGGCAGCAGGTGTTCGGAGTAAATGTCGTAGACTTCTTTCAACCCCGACCATTCGACAGTCGAGAACTCCAGACAGAAGAACCGGCCACCCGGCCGCAGCACGCGCAGCGCCTCGGCGAGCGCGCGGTCGATATGCGTGACGTTGCGGATACCAAAAGCGATCGTGTAGGCATCGAAGGTGTTGGACGCGAAGCTTACGGTTTCGGCGTTTTGGCAGGTAAAGACCAGGCTGCCCTCAGCTGCGTCCGCGCCGCGCTCCAGCGCGCGTTCGGCGCCCACATCCAGCATGTCTTGATTGATGTCAGCCACCGTGATGTGCGCGCCTCGGGCGGCCATGCGGAAGGCGATGTCACCCGTGCCTCCCGCCATGTCGAGTATCTGCTCGCCCGCCTGCGGCTTCACCCGCTTGACGAAGCGGTCCTTCCACAGCCGGTGCATCCCGCCCGACATTGCATCGTTCATGATGTCGTATTTGCGGGCGACGCTGGAGAAAACCTCGCCCACCTTGCGGGTTTTTTCTGCCGGCGTGACCTCGGTGTAGCCGAAGGAGACGGTTTCATCGGTGCTCTGTGTCATGGGCGGTTCCCTAGAGGCAATTGAGCCGGGCGCAAAGAGTGTTACAGGGCTTCCCATGTGCGAAGTTTGCAATGCCTGAGTTACCTGAAGTTGAGACAACCGTTCGCGGTCTTGCAAAGTTCCTCGAAGGGGAGCGGATCGTGCGCGTGGCGCTGAACCGGGCCGATTTGCGGCGCCCGTTCCCGGCAGATCTCGTTCAGGTGATGACCGGAGCGACGGTGACGGCGCTGTCGCGCCGGGCCAAGTATGGCCTGATGCAACTCGACCGCGGGGCGACGATGATTTTCCATCTCGGCATGAGCGGGCGTTGGCGGATCGACCCGGAAACGGCCGAACCCCACGATCACCTTGTGCTGGAAACCGCGCAGCATCGCTTTGCGCTGTGCGATCCGCGCCGCTTTGGCTCGGTCGATCTGGTGGAAACGCACGCGCTGGACACCTGGCCCCAATTTGCTGCGCTTGGGCCTGAGCCTCTGGGCCCAGGACTGAGCGCTGCACATTTGAAGGCGGCATTGAAGGGCAAGACGCAATCGATCAAGCTCACCCTGCTCGACCAGAGGATCGTAGCGGGTCTGGGCAACATCTATGTATGCGAAGCACTGTGGCGTTCCGGTATCCGTCCCACGAAACAGGCCGGCAAGGTTACGGGGCCACAGCTCGCCCGATTGGTGCCGGCGATCCGCGATGTGCTCGAAGCCTCGATCCGCGATGGTGGTTCTACCTTACGTGATTACGCCCGGCCCGACGGCGAATTGGGCTATTTCGCCAGTTCCTTCGATGTCTATGGCCGAACGGGCGAGCCCTGCCGCCGCGATGATGGTGGCACGATCACCCGGATCGCTCAGGGTGGCCGCAGCACATGGTATTGCCCGGTCTGCCAGAAGTGAGGGAATCATTGACCTTGCGCGCTGTCCCTTCTATGCGCGCTGCTTTCCGGCGGTAGGGCCTTGTGTCCGCTCGTCCGTTTTCGAGCAAACCGTCATCCCTTTCCCGGCTGCCGCAAGCAGCCCGAAGCAAACGCGAGACAGACACGAATTATGGCCAATACGCCGCAAGCCAAGAAGCGCATCCGTCGCAACACCGCCCGCGCCGAAATTAACGGTGCCCGCATGAGCCGCATCCGCAGCTTCATCAAGAAGGTCGAATCGGCCTGTGAAGCGGGCGACAAGGATGCCGCAGCCGCAGCGCTCAAGGCAGCCCAGCCGGAACTGGCCCGCGGCGTGGCGCGCGGTGTGATGCACAAGAACACCGTAGCGCGTAAACTGTCGCGCCTTACCCGCCGGGTCTCAACGCTTTAAGCCGAATCGCCACGCAATGCCGGGCCGCGTTTTGCGGATAATCCGGATAATCGAGGCAGGGGTTTCCAG
>NZ_CP200271.1:0-150098 GCF_056495765.1 Erythrobacter sp. 'gip.4 top 5'
GGCCCCACGGGATAGCGGAACCTTGTTTTAAAGATGGGAAACGAATTAATGCTTCAAGTGAAATATGATTTACTGCAACTCGGTTCGTCGCAACTCGTCAATTTGTTTCCTCATTGTAGGAATTTCGATATTTTTTGTAGGAAGCAAATTGCAATGGGGGGGAGGGATTTTCGTCAAAGCAGGAACAGCCATCCTCTGACATGGAATTTTTTTCCTCCAACAATCAATTAATTTCCCGTCAGGGTGCCAACGTGACTGAATGTGTCACATCGAGTCGGCCTGACGGCACTATGTTACCCATTAGGCAAATTGCTTAGTCCAGATGATTAAAGCTTGACAAATCGGAAGTCGAATTAGTTAATAGCGCGGCTTGCGATCCGATTTTGTCAGGTCGACCGCGCAAATTTCCTATTTTGCCGCCATCTTCGAGTGCCGGAACAACGCATCTGCGCTCGGGATCTCTTCAATAGCCAAGGGGTCGCATACGCCATGGACAAAAGTTGGAACGAAGAACGCCGAGTCGCTCGCTTCGAGCAATACCGTCTCGTGCTGGAAGAAGCGTGGCGGCGCAACGGCATGACGAACAAACAGGTGGCCATGGCGACAGGCAGAGGGGCAAGCCTGATCAGCAAGGTTAAGAACGGACGCGCAAACATCTGTGCTGATCTGCGGCATCATCTGATTGACCTGTTCGAACTCGACCGCGTACGCCTGTTCATGGCCATCGAAATAGTGGGCAATGGGATGCTCTATTTTGACCCGGCCTTCAAACATGTCTGCCATGCATCAATGTGCTTCGTGCAGGAATTGCTGACCCTGATCGATGAAGACATCAATCCGGAGCACAAAGCGCTTTTTGCAGCCTTTTCGGAGCAGACCATCAGCAGTGTCGCTGGCCAGGCTGGCAGCGAGGTCACAAGCCGCATCACCGCAATCATTCCCACTCTGAACGATCTGGCCAAGCGATCACAATCCTAATCACTCGCACCGGGTTCTAGACGCAGTCTGAGAACGGACCGGTTTGGCCTTGGTCAGACATCGCGAAGTTTGCCAAAAACAGGCCCTGAGAAAGGCATACAATATCGGGTTGAGCCGCACAAAAGCGGCGCTAGGGCAGGCGAGGCATTCAGGACGAGCCATCGATAAAGAACTGTAGCCTGATCGGCTCACTCCCAAATCTGAATGTCTTGAGGGCTTGGGTTGCCGAATTGAAGGCTTTCCGTTAATTAGGGCCGACAAAACCTTCAAGGACCTTCCGAATGGCATATTCAGATTCAGTCGTGGGTCAGATCGGCGATCTCGCTGAAGCGGGCGAACGCATGATAGAGCGGCTCCGTCGCAAGGCTTTCCTGCCTGACAGCCGTAAAGGTCTCCACATCCGATTCGGAATTGCCGAAACAGCGCAATTGTTGAGATGCTCAACCAATAGAATACGCATGGCGGAAGAAGATGGCCGGCTTCCTGCTCCGCCTTCGGGTGAAAACGGCAGACGTCTCGGCTATACCGTCGAAGATATTCTGCACATGCGCAATGTGCTCGATGCAAGCCCTGCCCGCGGCCCAAAGGACACGCCCGCCATAATCGCCGTGCAGAATTTCAAAGGTGGTGTCGGAAAGTCGACGGTGACCACACACCTCGCCCATTATTTTGCTGTTCAAGGCTACCGCGTCCTTGTCGTTGATTGCGATAGTCAAGCGACAACGACGACCCTGTTCGGGTTCAATCCCCACTTCAACATCACGCGAGAAGAAACACTCTACCCCTATCTGTCGATAGACCCAACCCAGGCAGATCTGCTCTATGCAGTGAAGAGCACGCCTTGGCCGAATGTTGATCTGATCCCGTCGAACCTTGAACTTTTCGACGTCGAATATGAACTGGCTGCGTCCGGTGCTGACGGACAAAATGTGCTCGCGGCACGCTTTCGCAAATTGAAGCAGGGTCTCATCGACCTCGCACAGGACTACGATGTGGTCATCCTCGATCCGCCGCCTGCGCTTGGAACAATCTCACTTGCGGTGATGCAAGCGGCGAATTCCTTGCTTGTGCCACTAGCCGCGACGACGCCGGATTTCTGCTCGACGGTCCAGTTCCTGTCGATGATGGATCAGGTGATTGATCAGCTGATCGAGGCGGGGGTTGCAGTTGAGTACAATTTCGTGCGCTTCCTCTGTTCAAAATTCGACAGCGGAGACCCAAGCCATGAGATGGTTCGGGCAATCATGGAGCAGAGCTTTGGCCCTGCCCTGCTGCCAGTACCAATCCTCGAGAGTGCCGAAATAAGCCACGCGGCTCTGCGCATGATGACGATCTACGAGCTCGAAAAACCCATTGGCACATCAAGAACGCACAAACGATGCAGATCAAATCTCGACGAAGCGCTGGGCCAAGTCGAGCAATTGGTAAAGCAAGGCTGGGGGCGGACCCAGGCCATAGATGAAGCATTGCTCGTCAATGGTTGAGTGTGAAACCCTGATCAGATTGGCGACATCCCCTCGGAACAATGTCGCCGCACCGCGCGCGGTAGATTGAGAGGCCACGATGGCAAAGAATCAAAAGGATTACCTGACATCGTTGCTTACCGACGACGTCCCTGGCGAGGCAGCGGAATCGGCAAGCGGGCCTGAAGATGTTTTGCCTGCAACCCGTCAGGATCGATCGCGGCGAAACTCCCTTCTCGGTCGGGAAAGTGCTCTGGCCCGCGTTGCCAGCGGCGAGGTCAGGCAGGTAACGCAAATTGCACTGGATCCCGCACGTGTCCGGCCCTGGGCCGGAAACGCTCGTTCATATGGCCATTTGAGCGAGGAGAACTGCCGAGACCTAATCGACGCTATCATTGCGGAAGGTGGCCAGAAGGTTCCCGCCATTGTTCGGCGGATCGAAGGCGACCCAATATTCGAATATGAGGTCATCGCAGGCACGCGGCGCCACTGGTCGATCTCATGGCTGCGGCAAAACTCTTACCCGGATATGAAATTTCTTGCACAGGTCGCCGACCTTGATGATGAAGCCGCTTTCCGCCTCGCAGACGTCGAAAACCGGGCGCGCAAAGATGTTTCTGACCTTGAGCGAGCACGCAATTACGCAGCGGCGCTGAAGACACATTACGGGAACCATCAGTCGCGCATGGCGGAACGGCTCAAACTCTCGCAGAGTTGGCTTTCCAAGATGATCAAGGTTGCCACCATTCCCGACGCCGTGATCGCAGCATTCGCATCCCCTGCCGATGTCCAGCTGAAGCCCGCCTATCCGCTTGCGCAAGCCTTGGGTGACCCCAAAAGGTCGGCGTCCATTCAGAAGGCGGCCAAAGGGCTTGCGGACGAGCAGGGGCGGCTTCGCAAGGAGGGCAAGGCGACGCTTGCGGCCCAAGAAGTCATTAGGCTCCTGCTGACATCAGATGAAACACCTGCCGAACACAAAGAGATCGTCATTGCCGGTGCCCATGACAGGCCAGCGGTGAGCCTTCAGCGCGCCAACCGGCAAGGCGTAACCTTGCGGCTTCACGCAGGGCACGGCCTTTCGGATGATGAGCTTCTGGCTAAGGTGCGAATTCTGCTCGAGACACTCACGGCGGATGGTGGAGGCCTTCAGAGGTGAGGACTGCCCTCCCCCATCCGGTCAGGACCGCCCAGCATCGACATTATTCCCCGGGGAATAATGTTCACGCGAGTTATTCCCCGGGGAATAATCTTTTGGGCTGGCGGCCATCACTGCCATGACCCGCGCCAGCAAAAAAAGCGTACCCGAACAGTTCGACCTGTTCCTGCCCTATTTAGCCGATCTTCCGCTGCGCGACCAACGCGAGATAATGGAACGACCATTTTTCTCGCTCGCCAAGCGCAAACGAGCCAAGCCAATCGAATACACTTCGCCAGACGGCAAGCTGTGGGTGCATGTTAGCCCAAATCCAGACTACGGCATGGCCACCATCTGGGACGCCGACATTCTCATCTATTGTGCCAGCCAGATCGCTGACATGACCCGCCGCGGTGTCAATGATGTCCCCCGCAAACTCCACATCATGCCTTACGATCTGCTGCGTGCAATCGGACGCCCGACCACAGGCCGAGCCTACGAGTTGCTGGGTCAGGCTCTAGACCGGCTTGTGTCGACTACCATCAAAACAAACATCCGTGCCGAGAACCGACGCGAAGCCACCTTCAGCTGGCTTGATGGCTGGACGCAGCTCGTCGACGAGAAGACCGAACGAAGCCGCGGCATGACGCTCGAGCTATCGAACTGGTTTTGGGAAGGTGTGATGATGAAGGGCGGGGTGCTTAGCATCGACCGCGCCTATTTCGATATCACGGGTGGCCGCGAGCGCTGGTTGTACCGGGTCGCCCGCAAGCATGCTGGAGGCGCAGGTCAAAGCGGCTTTGCGATATCCATGCCCGTTCTCTTCGAAAAATCGGGTGCCGAGGGCGAATATCGACGTTTCAAATTCGAGGTCCTCAAGCTCGCTGAAAAGAACAATTTGCCCGGCTATCGGCTCGCGATCGAGGCAGGGAAAGGGATTGAGCCGCTGCTGAGAATGATCCGGCTCAACGACCTGAACATTGAAGCCTCCCACAATGATCCTCCTGAAGGTATCATTGCCCCTCCGCCAGCTGCGGAACGCTCACCGCCGGATCGTCACGATCATGTGAACCAGCCTGATAACGCCGAAGCAAAGGCGGCTGAAGAGCAGGCGCCGATGATTTTTGACGCCCGTACGCTTGTCCGATCTGCTGTGGCACGCCTGTCCGATAGGGCGACACGTGGGATTATGACCGACGAAACCACCGCCTACCTGCGTGAGAAATGCCCTGGCTGGGACCTCTATGCCCTCCATGCGGAATTCGAAGCTTGGGTTAATGCAGACCCGGCAAGGACACCCGCGAGCTGGCAAAAGGCCTTCATCGGGTGGGTGAAGCGGCATCACGAGAAGCACAAACACGAGCTCCGTAGGTAGGGCCTCTTTGTGTAAAATCGCTGGAATCGGGCGCGGCGGAGCTACCCTGACCTAGCGACTAAGCGTCAACAGCTATCCAGCGTTCCAAATGTGTCGTGTCGATTAGATGCGCGCGCCTCCTAACAGCATGTGATGAGCAAGTTTGAAGCTCTTCCACCAAGGTCATCGCGATAATGATTCAATTCGACCAACGACTGACCGCCATTGGACCGTCTTTCGACACTTTAGGAATGCCGTTTCCGCAATTACCGACACATCGGGAACGATGAAACGAACTTTCAGGAACACGCCATCGGAACATCAGGAACACATTGCCGACACATCAAGAACGGCATGCCGCAATTTCTCTTGGGAATCCGGCGAGTTGCAACCAACGCGAGCGGTCTTAACTGATCTAACTAAAATATAACCCCTCTAAGCAACGGGAAGCTTTCAGCTTTTTTGGATAAGGTTGATGAAACCACCTAACCTTACCGATGCTCCCCTTTAGAGCCTTGGCTGTGTGATGCCGCCCCAGACCAGAGCTCCTCCCGCCCTGGCCTTGATGCCAGATCCAATCGACTCAGTGAATCACAGAGTGTCCGGTGATTCAGAATTCCCATTGGACCGTATCCCGATTGGTCTGCCACCAAGGGGCATGGGCGGCCTTCTCGATCAATCATGGCATTGGCAAGCGATTGACCCGTACCGCAACATTGCGCGCGACTATCACCTACGGGTCGCTACCGACCTGTTCGGATGGACCACCGTTGAGCGGCGCTGGGGACGTATCGGCTCCAAGGGACAGAGCGTAACTGCGGCATTTGCCAACAGAGGGGATGCGGAATTGGCAGCAAAGCGCATACGTCAGCGGCGCCAAGGTGCCCTGCGCCGCGTCGGGGTCGGCTACCACGAGATCAAGTGACCAATCTCGAACTCATTTCGTTCACGATTCCAGCATCGCAAAAGGCGGCTTCAATGCTACCATGCCGAAAACTTTGGAGTCGGTGAGCATGCCAATTGCGACCTACAATGCGTGACTCGCGCTCTACGCCGGTGTCGCGGTCATGGTCGCGTTTTGCTCCGTGCTAGCGTTTGCCAAAACCATCTATGATCTGCGCGCGGGTATGTTGGTTATCGACCTCGGCGACTGGAGAGGGCGAACACTGGCACTACCCAAGCTGTGGTGGCGCTGGCAGGTCAATTATCTCTCAGGAACGCCCGTCATTTTTCTCACGGCGATCCTGTTCGCAGACTATCTTGGGTTCGCAACATTGCTCGATGTGTAATCCACGACGGCCGCACGGCGAAATCGGGCAAAGGTTGGAGCAGGGTAGGGCGCTAACGGGCGACTATCAGCCTGCCGCTGCTCTCTAGCCCAGGCAGCCGTGATAGTGCGGACATATTCAAGCGTTTCACGGATACGCGGTATGCTCCCGGCCCGGCGGACCCTTCCAGGCCCTGCATTATAGGCAGCCAGCGCCAGGTCATATCGGCCAAATTCTTCGATCTGCATTCGAAGGTACCGTGCACCGCCGCGCAAATTTTGGCGCACGTCCCATGCGTTAGAGACGCCGAGATACCTTGCGGTGCCCGGCATCAGTTGCGCAAGGCCGATTGCACCCTTCGGCGAACGCGCAAAGGCCTGATATCGGCTTTCCTGCCAGATCAGCGCGTCGAACAGCCCGACCGGAACATTCTCCTCGCAGGCAATAGCCGCGATCAAAGGGAAATGTTGTGCGCGGCGAAGCTCAGTTGCAGCAGGAAGATCTCTGCGAGGCCGGTACTGCGTGTCTCCACAGCCATAACTGAGTGCCTGCGACCGCAAAACAGCCGGAACAATGATCGAGGAGGGAGGGGCACCGCTGCGCATCCAGCCAGGAACATCAATCGAGGCCGCCTGCGGAACTGTCTCGATTGGTGGTCCCGGGATAATCCCTGCGAAATCGGCAGCTAGCACCCCTGCCAGGTCTGGTGCTTGATCGACCTGTGCCAGCCCCTTCGGTGTTGGGGCTGAGCTGACGTGGATCACGACGTCCCCACGGGGGTTACCGTCAAACTGCATCAGTTCGACTTCCTGCGCGGCAGCTGCGGGGTGAAGCGCTGCAACGAACAGGCTTGCAGCGATGAGGCGAACAGGCATGATCTTGCTCCTGCAAAGACCCGAACATCTCTTGCTAACTCTCAGAGTCAATTGGGAAAAATTTTCCGCCTTGTTCTCGTGGCCCGCGCGAGTTCACATCCAGGTCAAAAGGGGAGGGGGGAGAGGAGGGGGAACTCGAAAGGGATTGCCATGCCCATCACTGCAAAACCGCCCTCGCAGCGCCTCATCGACCTTGTCGGTGCGCTTGGTGGCAGCTGGTCCGGATACATTGCGATGTGCCGCTGTCCGGCCCATGCGGACACCACCCCGAGCCTGTCCCTGCGGCAGGGGGACCGCGACATCCTCGTCCACTGCTTTGCAGGCTGTGAGCCTGCCGAGGTATTGCGCGCAATCGTAACCATCGTTCCGGGCCGGAAATACGCTTTTCCGGACGAACCCTTCCAGCCCTTCAACTCAACTGCGATCGCCCGCAATCTCTGGTCGCAGAGCAGAGAGCTCGCGAATACCTGGGGCGAGGCCTATTGCCACCATCGCGGCATCATCCAGCACCATGACGATCTGCGTTACCTCCCGCGCTGCCCGAAAGGCAGAAAGCCCAACACGGTGTTCGAGCCCGCGCTGTTGGTCGGCGTGCGCGAAGGGCGGGAGATCAAGGCGGTTCAACGCATCTTCCTCAAGGGGAACGGGCAGGGGTACTGCTCAAAGCTGATGATCGGAAACCCGCAAGCCGCCAGCTGGCAGGGCGGGCGCCCCGGCAAGATCCTCGCACTTGCCGAAGGGTTCGAAAGCGCTGCCCGCTTCGCCGAGCTCCACGGCATTCCCGCCTGGTCATCCCTCGGAGCCGAACGGCTCGATCTCGTCCGTCTGCCTGACTGGATCGAAGAGCTGATCATTGCTGAGGACAACGATCCAGAGGGGCGGCGGGCGAGTCTCAAGGCAGCGCAGGCGCATGCGCGCGACGGCCTGACGATTCGTCGGATGGCACCGCCCGTCGGTTACGCGGACTGGGGAGCGGTTCCGGGACCCCGTTAAAGGGGAGGGGGAGGGAAGGGGTTTGGCTTGTCCGTGATGAGGCAAGCCGAACCCAGGAGACCTCCATGACAGATCTGTTCGAAACAGCCGCCCAGCGGCGCACGCCCGGCCAACTTGCCGCCCGTGCGCTTTCTATCCTCATCGACAATGGAGTCGCCATCACGCGGGCGATGATGAACCAGGCCATGACCAGCGCCTTTGGCGGAGGCGATGCAACCGGTCGCTGGACCCAGCGAGAGAGCTTCGAGGTGCTTGAGCACGCGCTGGCGCTGAGCCTCACGTCACGCAGGGGCGCAACGTTCAGCCGGGGCGATCTCGACAAGGCGATGGAGATCGCAGCGCGGCTGCCCACCCAGACCGTTCGGAGCGAGGAACAGCTCGACTGGCAGCAATTTTCGACGCCCGTCGATCTCGCTGCCGTCGCCGTGATGCTCGCGAATGCTCAGCCCACGGATGTCGTCCTCGAGCCGAGCGCCGGAAATGGCCTGCTGATCGCGCAGCTTCCCTCAGTTGCCGAGTTGCAGCTGAATGAGCTGAATGAGGCACGCCGCTTGCGTCTCACCGACATCTTCCCCGGCGTCACGATCACAGGGCACGACGGGGCGGCAATCGCCAGCGCGCTTAGCGGCAAGATCCGGCCCTCTCTGATCATCATGAACCCGCCGTTCTCACGCTCGCTCGGACGCGGCGCAGACCATCTTGCCGCCGTACGTCACCTTGCTGCAGCCATTACCCATCTGCGCGCTGGCGGCCGCATTGTAGCGATTATGCCCGACTGGTTTTTCCCGTCGGCCAAGATGCGGGCAATCTTCGAGAACACGCTAGCGCCTGTCGCGATCTGCACCTCGATCCACTTCGAGCAAGCCTACACCAAACATGGGACCAGCATTGCGGTCAGGCTCTATGTCCTCGACAAGGTTCCCGGTATGCGATCACCCGCGACCATCCAGGGCAGGGATGTGGCCGCGCTTGTGAGCAGCCTCGCAATTACGCCTCGGGCAGAGCTCATCGAGGAAAAGCGCCCAGTCACTGCGCCCGCCAAGGCCATCTCCCTGTTCGGGGCGACCCGCAACGCCAAGCCTGCCGCGCCCCGTATCTTCCGCGCCCCGGCACGCAACGACGTACTGCCTGTCGTCTATAGCGCGCTGGAAGCGCCTGCCGCTCTGCTGGAGCAGACCGGGGTCTATCTGCCGTATCGGCCAAGCCGGGTGACCTTTGAGATCGCGGGTGAGCACCCGACGGCGCTGGTTGAGTCGGTTGCAATGGGCTCGATCCCTGCGCCGATCCCCCAGCACATCCCGCACCTGCCGGAACGCACCGTCTCAGAACGCCTGTTGTCAGATTCCCAGCTCGAAACCGTCGTCTATGCAGGGCACGCCTGGAGCCAGTGGCTTCCCGGCCGCTTCAAGCCCGACCCCGAGGGCGTCGGATTGCTGCTCGACGAGGAAGGCCGCGGGTATCGCAAGGGCTTCTTCCTTGGCGACGGCACCGGGGCGGGGAAGGGGAGGCAGGTCGCCGCCACCATCCTCGACAACTGGCTGCAGGGCCGCCGCCGGGCAATCTGGATCTCGAAGAACGAGCCGCTCCTCAACGATGCCCGCCGGGACTGGGCTGCGCTTGGCGGTCTTGCCGCCGACGTCCAGTCGCTTTCGCGGTGGAAGATCCACGAGCCGCTCACCCTCGATGAAGGCGTGCTGTTCGTGAGCTATCCGACGCTGCGTTCCGCGCGCGGCGATCACAGCCGCCTTGAACAGCTCATCCGCTGGGCTGGCGACGACTTCGATGGTGTGATCGCCTTTGACGAGGCTCACGAGATGGGCGGTGTCGCAGGCGGGGAGGGCGCTATGGGAACCAAGAAGGGCTCTCAGCAGGGCATTGCCGGGGTGCTCCTCCAGAACCGCCTGCCCAAGGCCCGGGTGCTTTATGCCTCGGCCACGGGGGCCTCCGAGGTCAACAACCTCGCCTATGCCGTCAGGCTCGGCCTCTGGGGCCCGGAGACCGCCTTTGCCTCGCGCGAGGCCTTCATCAGCGAGATCCGGGCCGGCGGCATTGCCGCCATGGAGCTGGTCGCACGCGACCTTAAGGCGACCGGGCTCTACATGGCGAGGGCGCTGAGCTTTGCCGGTGTCGAATATGATATTCTGCGTCACCAACTCACGCCTGATCAGATCGCCGTCTATGACACCTATGCGGACGCCTGGGCGATCATCCACCGCAACGTGGAAGCCGCGCTTGAACTGACCGGCATCGTCGATGATCTCGACGGCACCACGCTGAACTCCGGAGCAAAGGCGGCAGCGCGGTCTCGGTTTGAATCCTGCAAGCAGCGTTTCTTCGGGCAAGTACTTTTGTCGATGAAGCTGCCGACAGTCATCATTGCGGTCGAGCAGCATCTTGCCGAGGGCAAGTCTGTCGTCCTGGAGCTGGTCACCACCGCAGAATCCATCCTCAACCGCAGGCTCGGCGAGCTCTCGCCCGAGGAGCGCGCAGAGCTCAATATCGAGCTGTCACCCCTTGAATACTGCCTCGACTATCTCACCCGCGCCTTTCCGACCCGGCAGATGGAGGTCTACACCGACGACACGGGCGAGCAGCATTCGCGCCCCATGAGCGACGAACACGGCAATCCGGTAACGAACCCACAAGCCGAGGCAGCCCGGGCCGACCTGATCGAGCACATCTGCGCCCTGCCGCCCATCAAGGCCGCGCTCGATGCGCTCCTCGAGCGGTTTGGCCATGACAACGTCGCCGAGGTGACCGGACGATCGAAGCGGATCGTGCCAGCGGCAGGCGGCCACCAGAAAATCGAGACGCGCACCGTTCGCTCAGCCCAGGCCGATGCAGCCGCCTTCATGGAGGGCACCAAGCGTATCCTCATCTTCTCCGATGCGGGCGGCACGGGACGGTCCTACCACGCAAGCCTTGATGTCCCCAACCAGCAGCACCGCGTCCACCTGCTCCTGGAGCCGGGCTGGAGGGCCGATCGCGCCATTCAGGGGCTCGGGCGTACCCATCGCACCCATCAGGCCTCAGCGCCGCTCTTTCGGCCCGTCACGACCGATTGCAAGGGCGAGCTGAGGTTCACCTCGACCATCGCGCGCCGTCTCGACAGTCTTGGCGCGCTCACCCGCGGTCAGCGGCAGACGGGAGGGCAGAACCTGTTCGACCCCGCCGACAATCTCGAAAGCGAATACGCCAAGGCAGCGCTTGTCACCTGGCTCCATCTGCTTGTCGCAGGCAAGCTTACCAGCACCACTCTGGCCGACTTCGAGGCGCGCACCGGCCTTGCGCTGCTCGACGAAGACGGGGTCATCAAGGAAGACCTGCCGCCGATCCAGCGCTGGCTCAACCGGCTGCTGGCGCTTCCGATCGGCCACCAGAACGTCATCTTCGATGAATTTCTCGCGCTTGTCGAAACCCGGGTGGCCGCTGCCCGCGATGCTGGGACGCTCGATATCGGCGTCGAAACCATGCAGGTCGAAACCGCCACCATCCTTGAGGACACGCTCCTGCGCACCGACCCCGTGAGCGGCGCGACCTCGCACCTGCTGACGATGGAAGTGGCGCGCCGGCGCAATCCCGTTGCGCTGGAGCGCGCGCTCAAGCTTGCCGCATCAGATGCCGCCGCAGTGTTCCTGCGCAATGCCCGCTCGGGGAAGGTGGCACTTAAGACGAAAGCGCGTTCAGGGATGACCGAAGATGGTACACCGGTACCGCGCATCGAGCTGCTGCGCCCGACGCGCCGGGAGTACCTGCGCGAGCACGACCTCTTCGAGACCGCGTGGGAGCCCTGCGATCAGTCTATCTTTGCGGCGGCATGGTCGACCGAGGCCGAGGAAGCCGCCAATACAGTCGATACAGAGGTCATCAGGATCGCTACCGGATTGCTGCTGCCGATCTGGTCGGCGCTTCCTGCGGACCACCTTGCGGTCAACCGGATCGTCGATGGTGAGGGCAATTCCTGGCTCGGCCGAATGGTCTTCCCCGAGCATGTCGCCAAGCTGCTGAAGGATCTCGGCGTGGAGACTGCTGCGCCGCTCAGCCCATCGGAGACCCTTCGCGCTATCCAGGGCGGAGGAACCATCGCGCTGGTGCGGCCGGTCCCATGCGAACTCAAGCG
Organism: Erythrobacter sp. 'gip.4 top 5'; assembly: GCF_056495765.1. Lineage (NCBI taxonomy): Bacteria > Pseudomonadati > Pseudomonadota > Alphaproteobacteria > Sphingomonadales > Erythrobacteraceae > Erythrobacter > Erythrobacter sp. 'gip.4 top 5'. The sequence continues at coordinate 12,187 of NZ_CP200271.1, forward strand.
CTCCCGCGTCAACGGTGCCTGGCGCATCGAAGTCGCAGGCGCGCCAGCCAGCCAGCTTGCGTGGTTCAAGCAACTCGACTGCTTCACCGAGGTCATCCAATACCGTACGCGCCTGTTCGTGCCGACCGAGAAGGCGGAGGCCATCGTCGCCAAGCTCACGAATGGCACACTGTAGGTTATTCCCTACCGCTTGGGTTTCTGATAGGAGTCCACATGCTTGGTGTATATCGCATCGGTGGCCTGAGGGTCGTGATCTGGCCCAACGATCACCGCCCGGCGCATGTTCATGTGATAGGCCCCAATGGTGAGGCAGTGTTCAATTTGAATTGCCCGGGAGGTCCGCCGGAGCTGCGTGAAAGTTTTGGCTTCAGGCTGCGAGAGGTCAACGAGATCGCTGAAGCGTTAAGGGACGCCATTTCAGCGCTGTGTGATGAATGGAGCAAGGTGCATGGCAGTTACTGAACAGCAACTCGAAGAAGCCGAAGCACGTATGGCTGAAAGCCGTGCCGCAGGGCATGCCGTCTCCGCTCGCTATGATCGGCGTCGTGGCAGGGTGGTAGTCGCACTTCACACTGGCGTCGAGCTCATTTTCCCCGTGGCTCTTGCCGAAGGGCTCGCTGACGCCCCCGATGACAAGCTGGCAGACATCGAGGTTAGCCCTGCGGGCCTTGGACTACATTGGCCACAGCTCGATGCGGATCTGTATGTTCCCGCACTCATCCAAGGTGTGTTCGGCTCGGAAAAGTGGATGGCCAAGCACCTCGGTGCACAGGGAGGCAGAGCCCGCACGCCCGCTAAGATTGCCGCAGCGCGCGCAAATGGCAGAAAAGGCGGACGACCACGCAAATCAGCCTCTGGATAGCAGCAGCTTTGGCAGCGATAGCAGACTGACCGGTTTTGGTGATGCTCCGATCCATCGAAATCGGCAGCAACTGGGTGGTTTTTCGCCATTCAGCGCCAATACTCACGCGAAGTGGGTGGGCCAAAGGCTCAAATCACGCGCATAGTTGCCGCTGATAGCCCGCACCGTCTTCAAGCAGGTCAGCGACCGCATGGGCTGCGACAGGTCGCGAGAAAAGGTAGCCTTGAATGTAGCGACAACCCTCACGTTCCAGAACATCGAATTGCTCGATCTCCTCTACGCCTTCAGCCAGTGTTTCCATCCCCAAAGCGTCGGCGAGAGTCGTTATCGCGCGAATTACTGCATGACCGTTGCTGCTGGTGCCAAGGTCCTCGACAAAGCTGCGATCGATCTTGACCTTGTCGAACGGGAACGAGCGCAGATAGCTGAGCGAAGAATATCCCGTGCCGAAATCATCCAGCGCGATCCGCACACCGAGGTTGCGCAAGCTGTGCAAGGTCGCCAGCGTCCTATCGATATCAGCGATAAAGATGCTCTCGGTGATCTCCAACTCCAGCCGTTTGGGGCTGAGGCCAGTGGATGCAAGCGCCTGCAGGATTGTGCTGGCAAGTCCAGCGTAAGAAAATTGCTTGGGCGAAATGTTCACCGCCACCGACACATCCGTCGGCCAGGTTCGCGCGATTCGGCAGGCTTCGCGAATGACCCATTCGCCGATCGGGACGATCAAACCGGTTTCTTCGGCAAGCGGGATGAACTCGATGGGGCTGATCTGACCGCGGGTCGGATGGTTCCAGCGGATCAGGGCTTCAAAGCCGGTGAGGCGCTTTTCGGCGACGCAGTAAAGCGGCTGGAAGTATAGCTCAAACCCACCCTCCTTGATTGCAGCACGCAGGTCAATTTCAAGCTGCCGCCTCGCTCGAGCCGCTTCATCAAGAGCAGGCTCGAAGAAATGATACGTCGATTTGCCTTCGCTTTTGGCCCGGTAAAGCGCGAGATCGGCATTTTTCATCAGGGTCGTGCCGTCGTTGCCGTCGCTTGGTGCCAGCGAAATACCGATGCTTGCAGCGCACTTGGCTTGTTGGCCGCTAACCTCGATTGAGCGGTCAAAGCAATGCAGCAATTGGTCCGCCAGGCTGCCGAGGCTGGCGCCTTCTTCGATACCATCAATCAGGATCGCAAACTCGTCACCGCCAAGGCGGGCAATCAGCGCTTCGGGCAAGTCGGTGCGCAAATCCTCGCCTAGTTGGCGCAATAGGGCATCGCCCGCCGGGTGACCGAGGGTATCATTCACCATCTTGAAATCGTCCAGATCAACATAGGCGATCATGACTTTTTCGTTGTCGCGACGCCGAGCCAGAACGGTCGCAAGCTGTTCGGTGAACAGCTTGCGATTGGGCAGACCTGTCAGCCCGTCGTGCAAACCGACATGGATGATCTGGCGCTCGCGCTCTTCGATCGCAACGACCATCCGTTTGAAGCTGCTGGCCAGACGCCCGATCTCGTCATCGGTCTTGATTGTCAGTGCCACTTCGCGGCCCTCGCCGATCAGCCGGGTGGCCGCATCCAGCTGCTGCAAGGGTTCAGTGACGCTCCGTGCGACCCTCCAACTAAGGGCCAGAACCAGCAAGATGCCGCTTAGCGCCAAGCCTGTGAGCAGCCATTCAAGGCCCGAATAGGCCGCCAGCGACTGGTCGAGCGAATGGCGCAGCACAAGTCGCGGCGAAATGCCATCCTGGAGAACCGCAAGGTCGGATACGTGATACAGGAACCGCTCGTTTTCTTCACGCTCGAAGACAGCCCCAGCTTCCGCCGAACGTAGCCAATCAGGTTGCTGTGCTGCCTCAACGACGCGAGCATCGACCGCGATCGGGGCCAGTTCCACCAATCTGTCGAGCTCGGCCCGGTTGAGTGGTTGGGCTATGACCAACCAACCGATCAGATCCGGTGCGTTGATGGGTGCGGCTGCGGCTAGCGCCAGTCCGTCACCCAAGGCGATGATCCCTTGCGTGTCGCCCGCATCAAGGCGTAGCCACAAGGCTTCGGTCGCGGGAATGGCCGAACCGCTACCAGCCATCACTTCGCCATCGAGGGTCAACACAAACGCAGTGTCGCTTCGCACGCGTGCTTCCAAACTGGAAAGTGCGCTGACAATGGTCGGCTCGTCGCCTGTCGCGACCGCCTCGCGGAACCCGAAATCGCGCGCCAGGACATCGGTCTGATCGCTCATTTGGCGGCTGCGTGAGGCGAGAATTTCGTCGAAGACCCGGGCGTTGGCCTCAAGGTCGCGAGTGGCGCTAACTTCGGCAAAACGGACAAGGCCGCCTCCCGCCAAGGATACGACCAATGCAAGGACCACCGCAAAAAGAGAGGCATAGAGCACCGCAATGCGCGTGCGCAATGAACCAAACCGCAGCTTTGCCAGTGTCGCAAGTATGCGCTGGCGTGGTGCAGAAAGCCTGATCCTGCGGATCATCGCAGTGTCACTTTGAGTTTATGTACTTGCGCGCCGCCAGTCACGTTGAAGTCAGACGTCGCTTCGTTGGCAGTCGCACGCAATTGCGGATGCCAGACCGTCAGACGCCCGCTGCCAGCAGGCATTCCTGCCAATGTAATATAACCGTTGTAATCCGTTTTGCCGGCATAGGGCGTATCCGTGACACGGATATAGCCGCGCATGTCGTCATGGATATTGCAGCCAAGTTTGACGCTGCCAGCGATCGGGAAGGTCTGCGTTCGGGTTTGATCGCGGCCATACAAATCGATCTCGAACCGGGCAGGCTTGGAGAAGCTGTAGATCGAATGACGCACCTGATCGAGGTTGGGAAAGGCGACCGTGCTTCCCTTCGCCACCACCAGAGTGCCAGGGGTGAATTTCAGGCCCTTTTGTGCCATCCCCATTTTCCACGGAAAGCGGATCGGGCTGCTGGAGCGGCGTGCAGCATGAAGCTCGATCACCGCATCGCGCACAGGCAAGCCGCTCGCGTCCACCACTTGAACGCGCACCGTTGGCTCGCTCGCAGTCTGCGCGGCGAAAACCGCACCGCTTAAAACAACGAAGCATGCGGCGATCAGGGAAAGCGAAGTCTGGAAGGGGAAGCGGCGCACCATGGTTGGTCCGCACCTAAGGGGGACACATTAAGAATCTCTCGCCGCGAAGTTTAGATGCAATTTACCTTCAATGCTTAGGCAATTGCAGCATGACGATGCTTGTCCCCTGCCTGCTCGCGGTCTGCCATGCAGCCGTTGTCGCTGCTGTGCCTTCCAATGACAGCCCCGATTCGAAGATCTCCTATACGTTGGTGCTGGACCGGGAAGCCGTGGACAAGGCTGAGGTTGCGGTCATGCCGCTGTCACCGGACACGGCTGCTGTGAAACGCGCATGGCAGCCGCTTGGCGCTTCGAGCGCGCTCGCTGGTGATGGGCTGCGCCTCGGAAAGATTGATTTGCTGAAGGGCGGTAAGCTGCTGCTTACCAACGGCATCAGCACTGTTGAAGGTGCATCGGGCGGCGGCATTGCCCGCTGGGCGACGATCGGCGGACGACAGATGCCAAGCGGGGTCGGCATATCGGGCCATGCCACTGCGATCGAGCTGCCCGATTTCGGTTGGCGATCATACGGCGTGGCGGTGGGCTTTGGCGACCGCATGGAATTGTCCTATGCCCGAGCCCATTTTGACACTCGCGACGCGGGAGCGTTGCTGGGCTTGGGTCAAGGATACACCTTCAATCAGGATGTTTACGGCGCAAAGCTGCGTGTGGCAGGCGACATTGTCTATGGCGATACCTGGTTGCCGCAAATCGCGGTCGGGGTCGAGCACAAGCGGGGCCAAGACAGCGCCGTTGTCCGCGCTTTGGGAGCAGCCGACAATGCAGGCACAGACTACACGGTAAGCGCCACGAAACTGTTGCTGAAGCAGAGCGTCCTGGTCAACGCGACCTGGCGTTACACCGAGGCAAACCAGCTCGGCTTGCTTGGCTTCGGCAGCGCGGAAGGCACAGGGTATCGGCTGGAATTTGAAGGGTCGGTCGGATACCAGTTGTCGCGCCGTGCGGTGATCGGAGTGGAATATCGCAGCAAGCCCGACAACCTTGGGCTTGGCGAAGATGACTGGATGGATGTGTTCGCCGCCTATGCGCTGACTGATAATCTCACGCTGACTGCGGCATATGTTGATCTCGGTTCCATCGCCACCCTTTCCGACCAGCGCGGCGGTTTCCTGTCCGCGCAGGTTGCATTTTGATTTCCGCTGGAGCGAACCGATGCTGATGTCCCTTTCTGCCGCCACGCTGCTTGCCGTTTTGCAACAGGCCCCCGCCGAGGACACCGACTGGGATGCCGAGTTCAGCGTCGAGAAAAAGGTGCGCGACCCGGAAACGGGAGAGTTTCCGGTTGATCAGTATACCCAAAGCAACACCAATGCGGGGGCGACGTCCTATGACAGCGAAGCACTTATCGCCGACTTCGGCGGGCGCGATGGCATTCGCCGAATTGCCTGGCGCACAGTCGAACTAAGCGAATCCGACCCGCGCATCGCCGCTATCTTCGCCGCGCATGATACGGTGAGGTTGAAGCGCACTTTGGATGAACAATTCTGCTATTTGCTTGGCGCAGGCTGCGAATACACCGGGCGTGACATGCGCGCAGCTCATTCTGGCATGGGATTGACCAAGGCCGATCTGAATGCACTGGTCGAAAATCTGCAAAATGCCATGCGCGAGGTAGAAGTTCCCTTCACTGCGCAAAACCGCTTGCTGGCAAAGCTTGCGCCGATGTCGAAGATGGTGGTCGAGCGCTGAAGCAGTAGATGTCAGCTTTGGGGTCGAAAGCTGGATGGCAGGAATTTTACAGAACCGAGGCAAAGCCGCCATTCGCAGCCTTAGGCTGGCAAGCGCTGGCTGCCTACCAACCAGAGTCATTTGCATCCGTCAGGCCGGCGGCGAGAACCCTCAGACAGTTTCTGAAGCAGCGTTCGCTGAGTGCTGAACGCCCTCTGTCCGAACGAAGCGTACAAATTTCGGACACAGCAACGTTACCATCGATCTTTGGAAAAAGAGTGGGGGAGGGGCCCCACAACTCACACGACTGCCCAGTCGACGCCTCTGACACCCTGAAGAGGAAAGGGGAGAGGGATCTGAATGGGGTGGATCCGGGGGATTGTTCACCGGACCCAATCCAGGAGAATGACGATGGAACAGATGATTGCCCTTTCGAAACTGCGCCACTCGGACAGCAATGTCCGCAAGTCCGGTCGCGCCGATATCCCCCAGCTTGCCGGCGATATCGAGGCGCGCGGTCTGCTGCAGAACCTTTGTGTCACCGCGCTCAAGAAGCCACGCGGACACTATGCTGTCTTTGCCGGTGGCCGCCGTCTCGAGGCCCTGCAGCTGCTCGCCCAAGAAGGCCGCATCGACAAGGACATGGCGGTGTCTTGCAAGGTGCTTGAAGGCGACGATGCCACTCTTTCGGAAGCCTCGCTTGCCGAGAACTTCCAGCGCGTCAACATGACGCCGACCGATGAATGCCGGGCCTTCCAGCACTTCATCGGCGAGGGCTGCGACTTCGACGCAGTCGCCAAGCGCTTCGGCGTCACGCGCCGGTTCGTCGAAGGACGTCTCCGCCTGGCGGGCCTTGCGGATCCGGTCTTCGAAACGCTCGCCGAGGGGCGGATCACGCTCGACATGGCCAAGGCCTACGCCACCACGGCAGATCAGGCAAAGCAGACCCGGGTGTTCGAGCAATATGGCACCTACAGCTACACCACGCCTGATCAGGTTCGCCGCGCAATTGCCGGTGACGCCCTCAAAGCGACGGACCCGATTGCTCAGCTGGTCGGTGAGGATGCCTATGTGGCCGCGGGCGGCACGATCGAGCGCGAACTCTTCAGCGAGAACGGTGACCGCTGGTCCGATCCCGAGATCGCACAGGGGCTGGCTGCAGCAATCATGGAAGCCGAGGCCAAGCGGCTCGGCGAAGAACAAGGCCTCGCATGGGTGCGACCGGTGGCTGCCGCGCACATCTACAACGCGACCGACGGGCTCTACCGGGTCAACCTTCCCAAGCAACCGATGACGGAAGCCGAGGAAGCCCGCGCCGATGCAATCCAGACTCGCATGGAGGAAATCGGAGACGAGCTCGACAACGGCGAGCTGGATGACGAGGCAGGCAGCGCGCTCAAGGCCGAGTACGACAAGCTCGAGGATGAGTGGAACGAGCTGCAGCGGCGGCCGACGATCTTGCCCGACGATCTCAAGAGCGAAATCGGCACGTTCCTGACCCTCGCCTCGGACGGCAAGATGGTGCTCGAGACGACGTACTTCAGCGAGACCCCCATCCGCGATCCGGGCGACGACCGCGGAGCCACCGGCAGCAACGCCACAACCGGCAAGGCGCCGCCGCCCGAGAAGATCGCGCCGGGCGGAAAGCCTCTCAGCGCCCGGCTGTCCGATGAACTCGCCATGCAGCGCCGGGACATCCTCGCCGCCGCCCTCCTCGCCGATCCCGCGCTCGCACTCGACTATGCGCTGTTTGCCATGATCGACGGGAACCGCGGTTACGAACGCTACGGGACGACGATGAAGGCGGCTCGCCCCAACGACCCGGTCAACGGGGCAGACGGCGAACCGACCCAAGCCCGCATCGCCATCGAACAGGCGCGCGATGCGCTCGATACGACCTGGACCGAGGCCGGCGACGTGGTCGCGCGGTTCGAAGGCTTCCGAGCACTCGACGACACTGGCAAGGCGGCCTGGCTGGCGCTGATGGTGGCCGGGTCGATCGAGGCGAAGCCCGAGTATTCGGACACGACCAACCCGCTTCACGCGCGTCTTGCAGGCATCCTCGGGATCGAGCCTTCAAAGTGGTGGCGGCCGACGTCGGCCAACTTCTTCGACCGGGTCTCCAAGGGCACGCTGCTTGCGCTTCTCACCGAGATCGGCGGGGAGGTACTCGCGTCCCGTTATGCGGCCTCGAAGAAGCCTGAAGTCTCGGCAGCCTGCCAGAAGCTGTTCGCCGGCGAAGCCATCACCGAACCGGCGATCAAGAACGCTGCGCTGGCCTGGGTGCCCGACGCGATGCGGTTCGACATCATGCGTGCCGAACCCGTCGAGGAAGACGACGAGGATCACGGCAGCGACCACGATGATCCTGAAGACGATCCGGCTGATGCCTGCGGTGGTGATCAGAACGACTTCGAGGTCGAGCACCCTGACGAAACGCTCGAAGCCGCCGAATAACGCTCTCTCCTGGGCGTCCCTGCGGGCAGCTCGGCTCTGGCTGGGCTGCCCCTTTTTTCGTCATCGCCCGTCACTCGGGCCGTTCCGACAAAGGATCACATCATGGCAAAGACCTTCTCTCGCCGGACAGTCGGCAAAGGAGCGCGCCGCGACATCGCCGCCGAAATCACCGCTCTCATCCTCTCCAAACTCGAACAGGGCGTCATGCCCTGGGTAAGACCGTGGAACCGCACCGCAGGCGGCGGCCGCCCGCTGCGCCATTGCGGCACCGCCTATACCGGTATCAACACCCTGTTCCTCTGGGCCATGGGCGACGCCATGGGCTACAGCAGCCGCTACTGGATGACCTACCGCCAGGCCGAAGCCCTTGGCGGGCAGGTGCGCAAGGGCGAGACCTCGTCCCTCAGCGTCTACTACTCGCAGATCAGCAAGACCGAGCAAGACCGTGTGACCGGGGAAGACCACACCCGCGCCATCCGCTTTCTCAAGGCCTACAACGTGTTCAATGCCGATCAGATCGATGGGCTGCCCGCGCACTACTACCCGGTGCTGACGCCGCCTGAAGATCGGCCGGACTCCGTACACCGCGCAGCGATTGACGCCTTCTTCGCAACACTGCCTATCGAGGTGCGGCATGGCGGAAACGCCGCCTTCTTCTCGCCCGCAGGCGATTACATCCAGATGCCGCCGCGCGAAGCGTTCCACTCCGACGATCACTATGCCAGCACGCTGGGTCACGAGGCGGTGCATTGGTCTGGCGGGAAAACCCGGCTCGAGCGGACCTTCGGCAAGCGGTTCGGCGACAAAGCCTACGCCTTCGAGGAGCTGGTGGCCTCGATTGGCCAGTGCCTGATCTGCGCCGATCTCGGCCTGCCGGGCGAACTCCATGACAATCACGCGAGCTACATCGGCCATTGGCTTGACATTCTGAAGGGCGACTCCTCCGCGATCATCCATGCCGCCGCCAAGGCCGAACAGGCATTCGGTTACCTGAAGGCGTTCGGCAGTACGGCCTCTGACGAGCAGTCCGAAACCGCATCCGAGGACACTCCCGCGCTGAAGCGCGCAGCATAGAGGGGAGGGGGAAGGGGGCAGGCGTCCAATCAAGGAGAATTCGGATGCCTGCCACCCTCCACCTCGACGTGCCCTTCCGCTTTCAGCGCGCGCTGCAGCCCGATGGGCTGCGCGTCATGCATACCTGCAGCGCTGCACTCACCGACGCCCTCAACGATGCCCGGCGCGCTGGGCGCGACCCCGAGAGCGACCCGGCTGTCCTCCTGCTCGGGCGACATCTCGGCCGGGTGGCCGCAGGCCAGTGTCCGGAGACACAGCATCCCGAAGATGAGGCGCTGCGCACGGCATGCGAACAGCGGATCGCGGAACTGAGGGATGCCCCCATCCTTGTTCCGCTCGTCCAGCGCGGAATCGGGTGCGATCCGGATCTCATCCAGCTCTACAGATCCTCCGCGCGCGAAGCCTTGCGCTACCTCGCCCAGACACTGTGCCTCGATCCTGCCGCCTATACCATCCAACAGGATCGACACTTTACGGCCGAAAACCCGGCGATCAGCCTGTTTGCCGACAGCTTCTGCGTCACCATCGACCCGTGCCGCATTAACCCCGGACGGGAGATCGGATGGGTCCGAACCAATGGACGTGACGGTCCTTGGGCGGGACGCCAGCTGCGGGGCCCCATCGATCTCCTCTCCAATGTCGCCCGCCTCGCCGCAACTGTCCGCCGCGACTGCCACCTCCACCAGCCCGCCTGAAGCGGGCGCAATCGAAGGAATTTGTCATGGGATGGCTCTCAATGCCGCTATCGAGCATGCACCCCTACAAGGCGCCCAAAAAGTATCTCGATGCGCAATTCACCTTCGAGCACCCTTATGACGATGAAGGGAAGCGGATCGAGGTCAAGCCGACTGACCCTCCGCCCACCGGGACTTCTACCCGGGGGCTGCGTGTCGTGGCTTCATCCTGTCTGCGCAACAAGGTCTGGTATGCGGCCGTGGCGCCCGTCGAAAACGGCAAGATTGGGGCGGTGTTCGCGGCCGTCGTACTCGTGCGCTGGAATCCGCGTGCCAGTGACGGCTACGTGTTCGCCTACAAGGATCTCGATGAAACTGCCGGGCCGTTCGAGTGTGAATGCCCGGAGCGCATTCTGCGGTTGCTCGATGCGACCGAAAATCATGCCGCCCTGGTTTGGCGCCGCCGCTGCATCCGCAATCTCATGCGAGGATCGCGCAAGCTCGAGGACGGGATGCATATTCGTCTTCCCAGCAAGATCCGCTTCACCGACGGCTATGAGGGCAATGAGTTCTTCATCCGCAAGCAAGGCCGCAAAACTGCGCTGGCTCTCACCGCCAACGGGCCTCCCTGCTACCGCATCGGCAATCTTGCGCGTATGAACTTCACCATCGTACAGCAAACCCGCGTCCACAAGACCCTGTTCGGATAAGCGAGCCATGACCTGCCATCCTCTCACCGAGACCACATTCAGCCCACGGCGAGGCGAGCTCTGCAGCCGGGAAAACGCTCACCGCGTTGCTGAGCGCCTCTTCGAGCACAAACACCGTCCGGTAGCGGTCATCCGTACCGGCGACCCGATCAAGCCCTTCCATGTCACCGACGAAGATGCATTCGACGCTCACGTCGAGGTGGAGCTGCGCGCATGATAAGCCGACATCGCGGCCTTTCGGTTCTGCTTGTGCTGATTCTCGCGGGATCGGGTGGGGGATGCATGGCAGCGCCAGAGCTTCCGCCAGCAGAAACGATCACGGGATGCAGGGTCGTTGATGGCGACACGCTGCGCTGCGGAGATGAACGCATCCGTCTGCTTGCCATTGATGCGCCGGAAAAACCCGGACAGTGCCGTGCTGGCCGCACCTGCGCACCAGGCGACCCTGGAAAAAGCACCCGCAGTTTGCGCGAGGCCGCCGCGCCAAGGATGACGATCCGTCGGGTCGGAAATGACCGGTTTGGCCGTACCCTTGCTCTCGTCGAGGCAGAAGGCCGCGATCTGTCATGCCATCAGCTCGAAAACGAGGCCGCCATCTACAATCCGAGATGGGATGATAGCGGCTTTGTGAGCGCGCGCTGTCCCGCGGCTGCTGGCCGCGCCCAGCTTGCCCAATGAGTTCCGATCAAGCCCCATCCATCCTGGAGGCCCATGTTTGGCCCCGTTGCGCCCTGCACCAATAGTATGATAACCTCGCGGGCAAGGAGTGAACTATGGCGACCGTCCGCAAAACCATCACACTGAGCGATACACAGGATTCCTGGATCAAGACTCAGATTGCCCGGGGAGCCTTCACCAACGACAGTGAATATATCCGCGATCTCGTGCGCCGCGACCAGGAAGAGCAGCGCAAGCTCTCTGACCTGCGCAAGGCGATCAGCGAAGGGATCGACAGTGGCCTTAGCGAGCGGTCACTCGACGATATCTGGGCCGAGGGCGAAGAGCGCGCGCGAAGCGCGAATGCGTGAGCTGCGGATCAGCCGGAGAGCTGACAACGATCTCGTCCTGATCTCGCAATACACGATCACCGAGTTCGGTCGGGACCAGGCGCGCAAATATCTGGGTCAGTTGAAAGCCTGTTTTGCGTCCCTGCTCGATAACCCGCATCTTGGGCAAAGCGCAGAACAGGTTGTGCCGCAGCTGCGACGGATCAGGCAGGGCGCTCATGTGATATTCTACATTCCTGCGCCAGACGGCATTCTGATTGTTCGCGTCTTGCATCAAAGCATGGATTTTGAACGCCACCTATAGCGGTCGGTCACGCAAGTCGCTGGGTTCGGGATTGAGATACCACGAGGGCCCCTGCTGGAACTCCCGGGTTACAGCAACCAGCGGGCCATCGGGCCCGGTAGCGACATAGGGCCGCACCTGAGGCATTACCGGCGCACGACGATTCATGAGCTTGCCGGCCACGCGCCCTCGCGCCTCGAGCAGGTCTTCCAGCCACATCAGATCATCGAGCATCTGGACGACACCGCGCTCTGCCAGCATGAAATAGAGGCACCGCTGGTAGTCGTCGCACTGATTGCCGAGGATCATCGACAGTTTGAGCTTCGCACCAGGCTCGCCCTCATGAACCCACTGGACGGCCTCACGTAGTTCTACGGTCGCATAGTATGCATCCTCGACCTCCCACGGCCACCGAGCTCGGGCAGGTGCAAGCGCGCATATTCCCGGGTCAGTTGAAAGCCCGTTTTGCGTCGTTGCACCGGCCAACTGCGCATAACCGAACGGGACCTTGACCACAGAATGATTACAGGTGATTACGTCTGCATCACCCCCAGACTCAGGATCGGATCAACTATGGGACATGAACCGGCCACTTCGCCAATCACCATCCGGACGGCAAAAGAGGTCGTGAGCGAGATCGATGCGCTGGCTAGCGCCCTCGACCGGTCTCGTAACTACGTTATCAATCAAGCGCTTCAGCATTATCTTGAAGCCAATGCCTGGCAGGTCGAACGGGTGAAGGCTGGTCTTTCCGATATTGAGGCAGGGAGAGTTCTGCTTGCTGAGGATGTTCATGCAGGGATCGCCGCCAAGCATGGTTGGGCGCCTTGAAGAGGCTGCTTTATGCCCAGGCAGCCCGTGATGATCTCAGCAGCATAATCGATTACGTCGCGCTCGACAGCTCGGATGCTGCCCGAGATGTTTTTGGAAAGATTGCAGTTGCGGTCGAACGGCTCACCGAATTCCCTGACCTTGGACATATTGGTCGAGTGCCACGAACACGCGAGCTCTCGGTCACCGGTCTGGCCTATGTCGTCGTTTATCAGGTGTCTGCCGAGGCCGTAACGGTAGTTGCAGTGTTTCATGGTGCGCGCGACTTGGCGCGGGCGATTGCAGAGCGCTCCAAAGGCAAATTATGAGACCGATGGTCTCGCCGGTCTGGCCGCAGCCTAACTTTGTGGAATGGGATCGAGATACCATGAGGGGCCCTGCACAAAGTCCTGCGCCACCGCCACAACCGGGCCATCTGGCTCGCTTCCGACGTACGGGGGCACCTGCGGCATCACCGGCAGGCGACGCTTGAACAGCTTACCCGCAACACGTCCGCGCGCCTCGAGCAAATCCTCCAACCACATCAAATCGTCGAGCATCTGGACGATCCCACGCCCAGCGAGAATGAAATAGAGGCAACGCTGATAGTCGTCGCAGCGATTACCAAGGATCATCGACAGTTTGAGCTTCGCGCCGGGCTCGCCCTCATGGACCCACTGCACTGCCTCGCGCAACTCAACGGCAGCATAGTAACCATCATTCACTTCGGTCCCGATTGCGGCCGCAGCGAGCATCCGGCGGGCCGCACGGTTTGCAGGATCGAGGCTGGCATCACGCAGGACAAGATCAAGGTCAAACCGGCCGACAAGATTGGTAGGCTTCATGTTGAACATCTCCTTTGATGTGAACATAACGTGAACATACTAGACCGTCAAACACAATTGCAGTAGGTTGCTGTGCATGTGGCTCGTCCCTCGACATTCGAGAGGCCTCACTCTCAGAACGCCGGTCCCCGACGTGGTCCGCGACGCGCTCGTGCGCTGGTACGAAGGCGAGGGCAGCGAAAGCGACCACCGCGCGAGCGTGACGATGGTGGTCAAGGCGCGAACCCATGAACAGTGGATCGCTTGCGATTGCATGGGTGACACCGACCCGCCGCCGCTGATGTCGCCGGCCTACCTTTCTGAGGCCGAAACCTATTATCTCCGCCGCTTGACCAGCAGACGGCAGCGGCGACCCGAGCATGCGGCTGACTGCCCCTTCTTCCGCGAACAGGCGCCGCAGCGCTTCCGCGAGAAACGCTCGGCCGAAGCGCCGGTTATCGATGTGCCCGATGGTCTATTCATCGCTCACCGTCTCGCGCCCGAAAAGCTGGCCGAAGCGCCTTCTGACAGCGAGCCCGATGATCGCACCCGCGGCGTCGCCATACCCCGCCTTGCCCGGCTTCTCTGGCAGCTGCTGGACATGGCGAAGGTGAACGCGGTCGAGCCCTGGCCGCTCCATGCGGGCCGCAAGACCACGATGACCTCGGAGTTTGCGCGCCTGCGACAGGCGGCTGCCCGGCTCGAGATCGCGCCTGGCATCCCGCTCGCTGCGCATTTCTACACCCACATCGATCCCTTCGAGCGCAAGACCGTGTTCGCCCGGCTTCGCAAGGCCGCGAAAACATGGCCCGAAGGCCTCGCGCCGCAGGCCTTCCTTGTGCTCTATGCCAACGACATTTCAGGAACGACGCTGTTTCTGGGGCAGGGCAAGGAGCTCGACCTCAAGACCCGCGTCCAGTATGCAGGATCGCTGACCGGGCCGCCCTATCTCGTGCTGGTCGTCGTCGGCGAGCACAACCCGCGCGACGGCTATGCCGCGCTTCGGGCCTTCGCGCAGCCGCTGGCCCGCACCGCAAACTTCATCCCGGTTCACAACCTCTATGAGCGCAAGGTCGCCTGCGAGCTTCTCGATCTCCAATATCACCTGCGCCGCCGCGGCATTGCGCTCGGCTTCAAGCGCCCGCTGTTCGATGGCCCGTCAGCCGCCGGCACGGTCAGGCCGGATTTCATCCTAGACATCCGCGACAACACCACCGGAGAATTGATCGAGACAGCGCTCGAGGTCATCGCTCGCGACGATCCTGACTATCTAGCAGCCAAGCGGCACCAGCTCGAAAGCCTCAGCAAGGCGGGCCGGGTTATCGCGGCGCGCGCAGCCACGATCGATTCCCACGGGACCGCAGCCATCCTCAAGGCAAACCTTGGGATCGGCTGAAAGGGGAGGGGGAGGGGATGGGTCAGATCCAATGAGGAGATGACCAATGCCCCGATTTCTAACGTGCGAACAACCCCGCGACAGCTTGTGGGGAGCGCCGCAGAGCGCGACACAGCTTCTTCCCGGTGTCTGGGAAATCCAGACTTCCAGCCATGGCGGCATGCTTCTGTCCGATCAGCGTCAGAGCGCAATGCCCGAAGCGCTGAGGCTCGATGGCCCGTCTTACGAAGAAGACGTCGACTGGGCGCTGGTCGTGCTGGCTTTCGAAGACGAATTCCTGGCTCTCCCCGCGAAGGGCTTCGATCTGCTGATCGAAAACGCCCGCGCGAGCGTAAAGGCGTGGCACCCCGACCGATACACCGCTTATACCGGCGAGGTCGTCGAACCCAAGGACAGCCACGTTCTGCGCCGCCGACAGGCCGTCAGCGCACAGATCGGGAACTACGTCGTGGTCAGCGCCTCGGGCGATTGGGCAGACTGGGTGCCCAAGGGCAAGGTCGGCGTCGTCGCGCGCCGCGTCGTCCGGGTCGATGCGATGGGCCATGCCACCTACGAAGGCGATCCCATCCACGGCCTCGTCGACAAAGCAAATTACGACAGCAGCCGTCCGGTCAACGGCTTCGACGAGATCGGAGCTGTGCGCATCGAGGCTGATGCGCCCGCGACCAAGGAAATCGTGCTGTGAGCGCCGCGCAGAGCCAGCGTGCCAGCTCGCTCGAGACGAGCATGATGCTCGTCCTGAGCACGGCACACATGTCACCGCAGACAGCGGCATCATGGATTGCACGGTGCCCCTGGGCCTGCTTCGAGAAGGGCGAATGGGGCTGGTTCATGCATGTCTGTGATGACCCTGGCATAACCGAGGCCGAAGGCGTTCCGTTCGAGATCCGCTCTGCGCTGCATGTCGCCCGAACGCTTCGCTGCGCGTGGATCATGTGGGACCGCGACGGGCCGATCATCGCTGAACTGCCCGACTATGTCTGGGGCTGAGCCTCACTTTCCGGCAACCTGCCCAAAGTCTCACGGAGTATGTCTTATGCTTGGCGACAATCTGTCGCGCACTGAGCGGATTGCCCGGCTCAACGACCGCGCCCGCTCGGGCTTCGACCCGAGCGCGCGGATCCTGTTCACCCGCGGCTGCCTCGATGCCTTTTGCAGCGGCGACACGTCAGCCGGATTGCTCACGCAGGCGCAGCTTATTGCCGCCATCCGAAGGCATAGGTTCGACGAAGATGCCTGGGGCGAGCGGGACTTTGGCAGACTGACCTTCCAAGGGCAGACCATCTTCTTCAAGGTCGACTACTACGACGCCAACCTCGAGTTCGGGAGCGAGGACCCCGCCGACCCATCCGTGACGGTTCGCCTCGTGACGATCATGCTAGCGTCGGAATATTGAAGCGGCGCTGCGTTAGCCAGGCGGCCGAGATTGACTGGATTTTGTGCAATCAATGCACTATATGGGATCAAGGAGACTTGTCATGATACCCCAAGCTCAGGCCCGATTTGTGACCGATAGCGGCTCGATCAATCCGCGCGCGTTGGCGGAGCAGCTGCATATTCCCGTCTCCGAACTTGCCGAGTTGGTCGGTGTGAGCCGCAACACGCTAGCGGCCGAGCCGCTTGGCAAGAAGGGCCGGGAGGCCTTGTTGCCGCTGGTGCGCCTGCTGACCCATGCTAGCGAAATCGCGGGATCACTCGAGCGTGCCGTGGTGTGGTTCAAATACACGCCCATTGTTTCGATGGGAACGAAGACCGCAATGGAGCACGTCAAGGATGGCAACGTCGCGTGGGTGCATGGGCACCTGGAGAATGTGTACAACGGCATTTACGCCTGATCTGCCGCCATGGAACCTGTCATATGTTACCGGGCGCATACGCCCGAGTGGGCTACCATGCCCACCAGCGGCGCTGGTGCGGCCAAGAACGGTGGCCGCTGGAACGCGCGCGGAAGGCCCGCGCTCTATCTTTCCTTCGATCCGCTCACTGCGGTCAAGGAAGCCAATCAACAGATGCTCGATTTCATCCCGATCACGCTGGTGCGTTATCAGGTCTCGGGCGGTCTGATCACCGACTACGACGACGCGGCACTGCGCAAGGAGCATGACCTTCCAGACGATCTGATGACACGCCCATGGTGGGGACCGCAATATGCGCAGCAGGTATCACCAAGCCAGGAAGCAGCCGCGGTCATGATCGTGGCGGGATATGACGGATTGATCTATTCCTCGACTCAGGCTGCCGGTCGCAACCTCGTCCTGTGGCGCTGGAACGAAACCGGAGGGGCACAAGTGATTGCCGAAGACAAGCATGGTCTCCTTCCGAAGAACCGGGACTCTTGGCGGTAAGTCTGAAACGGCGGCTCGAATTGTACGCGCGGACAAAGTGACCAAGTCTGCAGCCCCAAACGGATCAGAAACGGCCGCTAATTCAAAAGACCTACAGCCAGGAGGTCAGCTTGAGCCGACGCGAAGTTCCCTTGAAAGAAGACGCAGCTCCGGTCGTCCGGGTCATCGTCGGATGGGACCGCCCGCTTGAGACCTTCTTCGCACAGGCTTTTGCCAAGGGCGAGGACGACGAGGACATCACAGTCGTCTGGCAAGGCTCGTATCCGGGCGAGTTGCCGACCCCGCGCAGCGCGATCTCCCTGATCGAGGCCTATTGCCTCGTCCCTGACGGGCTCGCCCGCCAGCTCGAGACGGACCGCCTTGCCACAATCGCGACCAGTGACAGCCCGAACCAGCAGGCTGCCAAGCGGGCGCTGATCATCGGCGAGCGCCCTCCCTTGCGGCCGAGGCCGCGCCGGTAAAGGGAAGGGGGAGGGGACTTTTGATCCAGTCGAGGATCAAAGGAGACCCCCCATGCCCATCACCATTGATATCGGCGTTGCGCCGGCCAACGAGGATTGTGCCCAGCTTGGGCTGACCCCGGACTACAGCGCCGCCAATCGCCTCGAAGTGCTTGCCTACCGCGCCGCGATCATCGCTGTTCACGGCACCCCGCCTGAGGGCTGCCGCCTCGAACCCAAGAGCAGTCATCACGATTTTGGCACCTACTGCTCGCTCGTACTGACTATCACAGACAAGGCTCCGGTGCGGGCCGCTCATGCCTATGCCGCTGCCGTCGAAAGCGGCCTTGGCCACTGGACCGAGGCCGCCATGGCGCCGCCCATCACTTACTGCGACAGCATCGCGCGCTGGCACAAGCGCACCGCCTCCGATGTCGTCCTTGGAATGCTGATGAGCACGCGCCCGGATGACAGCGGACATTTCCGAATCCCGGCCTTCAGCACCATCCACGGCAATCTTAGCGCCGCTTACCCGGCCGAGGCCGCGCTTTTTGCGCAGGTTGCACGAGAACTCGCATGCTGACGTCTTCCCAAGCGCAAGCCACACTGGCGGCGCGCGAGCAGGCCCCGCGGCTGATGCTGGAGGCGGACTGTGCCCGCGCATGAGCGCATGGCATCGCCGCCTCCCTTCATTGATCCATAATACTAAGTATGATAGAGGGCCCTTGCTGCATGACTAAGAGCCCACGCATCCGCATCTACGCCAACCGCTGGTTCACCAAGTTTGCGGCAAAGGAAAAGATCAGCGATGCTACGCTTGCTGATGCTGTACATCGAGCGGAATCCGGACTGATTGATGCCGATCTTGGCAATGGCCTTATCAAGCAGCGCATCGGGCGCCAGGGCGGCGGCAAATCGGGCGGCTATCGCTCGATCCTGATCTTCCGCTCGGGCGAGCGGGCCATATTCGTGTTTGCCTTCGCCAAGAACGACAAGGCGAACCTGAGTGCGGCGGAACTGAAGGTTTATCGCAAGGCTGCGAGCATCATGCTGGAGCTGGGCGATGACGAGATGAAAACGGAAGTTGAAGCAGGCCGATTGGTCGAGGTGAAAGACGATGAGCAAGGCTAAGGCAAAGACCTACAAGAGCGAGGCGATGGCCGCCGTTCACGAGATGATGGAGGGCCTTCACGAGGCGGGCAACATCGACAAGCGCACCATGCGTGAATTTGATGAAGCCTGCCTTGCGCCAGCGCCCGTTTTGTCGCCCGACGAGATAAAGGCCATCCGCGAAGCGGAGCATGTCTCGCAGCCGGTGTTTGCTCGCTATCTGAACGTGTCGAAGAACCTCGTGTCCGACTGGGAACGAGGTGCCAAAAGGCCGGGAGGTCCAGCGCTCCGATTGCTGTCGATAATCCAGCGCAACGGGCTGGACGGGGTCGCGTAGTGAGAGCGTCGCCTTCTTCTCCTCGTCCTTGAAGAAGCTGTCGTCGGCATCGCGATGACATGGCCCTTCGCGGTGACCGCCAAGGCTGGGCGTCTGCATCAGGTCAACCCTCAGCGGAAGGATTGCTTACCAGCCTTGCGGCCTCGCTCGGTGTCGAGCCGGTAGCCATGCCAGAGCTGCGGCACTGGCCTGTCAGCTTGGCGTTGCAATCAATCTTGCTCTCGAAGCCCTCGGTCTGGCCTGACGGGCGGTCTCAGGCGGTCGGTGACCCTTTGCCAGCGGACGACCCCAACCACTGGAACGGCTGAAGCAGTCCCATTGGCGCGCGAGACGCGCTGCCAATGGAGGGCGCGCGACCCGCGCGCCTGCTCGTCCCGCAAGCGGGCCGAGGAGAGGAGGAGGATTGAGAAGGGTGTCGAGGACAGGGTGTCCGAGACGCAATCTCAGGAGAAGCATCATGAACATCGGTTCCATCAAGCAGAATGATAGCGGCGTTTTCATCGGCCGCGTTGACACCATGGCGGTTGCGATGACGATCGCGCTCAAGCCGGTCGCCAGCAACAACCCGAAGGCCCCGCGCTTCGAAATCCATGCGCTCACGCCGACCGGCAAGTGGATCCAGGTCGGCGCGCTGTTCGAACTGTTTTCGAACAACACCGGCGAAGCCTTCCTCAACGGCAAGATCGACGATCCGTCGATGAACGCACCGCTGCAGATCTCGGCCTTCAGCCAAGACGACGGCAGCTACAACATCGTCTGGTCGCGCCCCACGCGCCGCCGCGACGTCACCGCGCAGCTCGCCGCCAAGCAGGACGAACTGCCCGACTTCGACACCGGTGGCGCCTCGGCCGCCGAGAACAGCGTCGGCGCTTCCGACGGTCTCGGCGAATCCACCGCCGAATTCGCCAGCTGACACCAGCTCCCCCAGCGCAAGGCGGCTCCCAGTCCTCCGGCCGTCTTGCGTCCCCCCACGGGCCCGTCTCTTCCCCCGAGAGACGGGCCCTTTCTTTTGCAGGCATGGCTCAACGCCTGCCCTTCGAAAGGACGCCACATGACCATCATCACCGCCATCATCGATGTGAGCGAACACACCGGAGTACCGGGCGACGCCTCGATCGAAATCACACCCGTCGGAACGATCGGCGGGATCAAGCTCGCAGACGGCCGTCTGGTCCGCCCTTGGATAACGTGGGAGATCCAGGAGGCTGACGGCACGAACCGCGATCTCACCTTCGACGAGCTCAGCGCGCTCGGCTTTGTCCCGACACTCGACAAGACCATCGGGATCGAAATCGCCTGACCGACACACGCAATCATCGACTCGCGCTGTCTGCGCAAGCGGGACGAGAGCCGCGCTTAACATCGACGCACGCCATTAAGCCAACGATGTCGATGGTGCTCCGCTTGGCATCGCGGCTTCCGCAAGAGCAACCCTTCGCGCGATCGAGGAGGCCCGGAACACATGATGCGCCGCCTTCGGCGAAGCAGGGGGCTCCTCCCTCCGCCATACTGGATCTGACCTGACAAACGCGATGTCGAAGGAAACAGCACCGCAGTACCAGCCCTTCCAAAACGAATATTCTGCGTTTCGAAGCGATCGACCCCTCGCTGCCGCGTGCGGTGCAGCGGGGTCCCATCCTTGCGCGTCAGCTGACCGGACACGGCGAGCTGCCCGCGCCTTAATGCAAAACGCAGCAGCGCCCCATGCCGGTGGCGACGACATGCGCAGCCCGCCTCCTGGGGAAGCGCGGTGAGGCATCCTTCTTGCCCCTGCCGCGGAGGACCACCCGGCAGCGAGGGCTCGGCCGACATGCGTATTTCTGTCCGGTGACGCAGGCGACGGGATCTGAGAGGGCGAGCCCGTGCGCGACAAGATTGTCGTCGTTCAATCGGATCCAAGGCCCCTCGTGTCCGGCAGCCCGTGCGCCGCCAGTGCCCCTGCCTCTCTGGTCGGGCTTTGGAACAACCCCAAAACACCGGGCCGTGTTGCTCGCTACGCGAGCTGCCCGCACCACCCCGGATTTTGAGGTTCCCCGCGCATGCGCGCGGTGTTCCAGCCCTTCCGCCGAGGCTCGATAAGGGCACCGGCGGACGAGCCGCCGGCCACAAGGAGGCTTTATCATGAACAACGTCAATCTCGTCGGCCGTCTCGCCAAGGACCCCGTCGCCCGCGACACCGGCGAAACCCGCATCACCGAGCTGATCCTCGTCACCGAGCGGCCCGTCATCCGCGACGGCAAGGGCCAGAAAGACGCCGAGACCGGTTACGCCCTCAAGGACGCCGAATTCCACAAGATCACCGTCTTCAACGGCATGGGGCTCCCGCTGCGCGAGCACAAGCAGAAGGGCGACCAGCTCGCGGTGACCGGCCGCATCCACTACTCGCGCTGGAAAGACGCCGACGGCACCGAACGCTTCGGCACCGAGATCATCGCCGAGAACGTGATGTTCATCTGACCCGGCAGGGGCGGCACTGCGGTGTCGCCCCATCCCCCCTCAATCAGGAGATTTTCATGAAGGACTTCGGACTGTTCGCCGAGCGCGATGCCACATCCGCATCGCGCCGCACGTCCGCGCGTTCCTCGCGTTCGCGCGCTCGCGCGCTCGCGGCCCGATCTCACCTTCCAGCTGACGCCCATCGGCTGCAGGCTCGCAGGCTAAGGCCGCGACCAGATCGAGCCGATGTTCGGTGGTGCGCCTCGGAACGTCCGTTGGCCGCCCAAATGGCGCTGACCTAAATTCCGGTCGCATCGATCTTCGCGCCGCGATAACCACAGCTGCATCTTAAGTGCTGCGCGACCACGTCTAGCTTCATGGGGATCGACTTGGCGAAGCACTGATCGCGGAGCTTGGAAGCGGGCACCAACACCACGCGGCGACATCTGCGGCACTCAATCTGCGCGTTGAGCCCATGCCGAACCAGATCGGCGACCGTGTCGATGCGCTTCACTCCCATGCGCAGGGCAGAACATCATGAGAACAGAATCGTCAATTGGCATGGCAAGCCTAGCGGGGGGTAACGTCCCCCGACCTTCAGCCGGGACCGCGCTTACGCGATCTACGCTCGCCTCAAAAATCATCGCAAGAACGCGCTGTAATCGACCTTGTAATAACTCTCGGCGCCATAACCATAATCAACGAGCTTGTACTTTCCCGCAGAAAAAAGCGCGGCTTGCCGCTCCAACAGGTCGCGCTCCGCCTCTGCACGTCGCTTTTCGGCTTCGCGTCCCCAGAGAGGTTCGACAACCTCGGCGAGCCAATCGTACAAAACGGCGGCAGCCCCAAAAATCGCGGACGGTATCCCAATGCCGAGCATAACTGCCCAATGCAGCGCAACAGGATTCGCCTCGAAATACCGCAAGGCAAAGATGGCGGCACAGCATATCCCGACGGCCAGCAACGGCGGGAGTATGAACGAACGCGAGAGGTATCTGCGCTGTTCGACCCGGCGGAGCGTCGCGTTGACCTTGACAGCATCACGCATGAAGCGCCGTTCCTCAGCCTCCATTGCCAGCCTGACCAACTCTTCCTCGATCTCACGCTCTAAACTCTCTTCGAACGCTGCCGCTTGCGCCGCTTCTTGATAACGACGACGCCGTTCGCGCCGTGCACGAAGCGCTGCAACGGATGGAGGCACATCATGTCGGTGCGGAATATTCATCGGTCACCAGCGAGCTTGTTAATCTTGCAGGCAAAAATCCTATCCACGGTCAACGACGTCAAGCCGGAACTTTTTTTCCCATCGGCTCACCTGCGGCCATGATGAGCGGGGCTTTCTAAGCGGCTCGGGCTGCGCCCGGGCCTTGCGTTTCTGATCGCCCCGCCGGCTCTCGGTCCCGCCGCTCGCGGCCTTCTTGCCGCGCGCACGACCGGCGACAAATGCCGCCGCCTCGGCGCGCGACGAACCCGGCCTGTCGGACCGCGGCTCCTGCGGGAGCCGTTCCCATTGCGGGCGTCTCAGAGAGACGCCGCTTCACCTTCTATGTCGCCTTTTCGGGATAGCTGCGAGCTAGCCAGATGACCGGTTGTGGGTGGAAAGCTGCCATCATTCTGGCCAGACAGAATTGGCAGATTGTGGTTATCTCCGATTTCGAGGTCCGCACCGCTCCATCCATTATGGCAATACCAACTACGGAAACACCGGGCAAACGGGGGCAGCGGACCACTCACTGGGACTTGGCCGATTGACTGCCCTCTCATCAGCAGCCAAGTCAGTGTCAATACCATCGATTGAGGGCCTGATTTGCGGATGCAACTTGGCCGGTTACCTGAACCACGAGAGTTGGCACCGCAAGCAAACCGCCACCTCCTAAATGATCGGATTCCAGCGAGCGTATGAGCCACGTGCAACCAGACCATAAGCCTACCGTCATCGTCACCGGTGCATCATCTGGCGTCGGACTTCATGCTACAAAAGCGCTGGTTGATCGAGGCTGGCGCGTTGTGATGGCCTGCCGCGACCTTGCAAAGGCCAAGGCAGCGGCTGCATCGGTGTCCATCGCGCCGCAAAGCATTGTCCTGGAACAGATCGATCTTGGCGCGCAGGCCAGCGTCCGCGATTTCATGGACCGCTTCAAAGCCAGCGGGCTTCCGCTGCACGCGCTAGTGTGCAACGCCGCAGTTTATCTGCCGCTGCTGAAAGAGCCTGCGCGTTCGCCTGAAGGCTACGAGATCAGTGTCGCCACCAATCATTTTGGGCACTTTCTGCTTAGCCACCTACTGTTGCCCAGTCTTGTGCCGCTTGATGGCCAAGCGCCTCGGCTGATCACCCTCGGAACGGTGACCGCCAATTCAGAGGAGTTTGGCGGCAAGGTGCCGATCCCTGCGCCGGCTGATCTGGGCGATCTTGAGGGGCTTGAGGCCGGTTTTCTTGCACCGATCGCGATGATCGACGGTAAGCCGTTCAAGGCAGGTAAGGCCTATAAGGACAGCAAGCTGTGCAACATGATCATGAACCGTGAATTCCACCGGCGGTTGCATGGCCCGACCGGGGTGGTGTTCAACACGCTCTACCCCGGATGCGTCGCGGAAACCGCATTGTTCCGCTATGCCCCGCCGCTGTTCCAGAAAATCTTCCCGTGGTTCCAGAAGAACATCACCAAGGGCTATGTCTCGCAGCCTTTGGCAGGCGAGCGGGTTGCGCAGGTGGTCGCAGAACCTGAGTTCGCGCAATCGGGCGTTCACTGGAGCTGGGGCAACCGCCAGCGCGAAGGCGCACAGCCCTTTGCGCAAGGCCTGTCTGCCAAAGCCAACAACGCCGATCGCGCGGCGCGGCTTTGGGACATCAGCGCAGATATGGTGGGGATCGAGCCAGCTTAGGCGGCGGGGTCAATTTGAAGCGGGGCATAGATGGCAATCGGATATCTGGTGCTGGCGATTGTGCTGGCGGTTACGCTTAATGCGCGCTGGCGATGGCTTCGGGTTGCCGGAACGCTGATCGCCGCACTCGGGCTGTTCATGATGGTCTTTTCCATCATCCTTGCGGACTTGGACGGGACCTTTGCCGCAGTTCCGCCCACCGCGCCGTTGATCCAACGCATCACGCCCGTCATCCTGAATGTGCAGGCCGTGATCGCGGTCGTGGCCATCGTGTTTCTGGTCTGGTCGGCATGGGCGCAAGCCCGGCGCCCGATCTCAACCTCTTTGCCCTTGCACAACAACGAAGCCCAATTCGGCAAGGCCTCGCGCGCATTTCATTGGGTGATTGCCACCATGATGTTTTGCCTCGTGCCGATCGGCCTGTTTATGGCGGTCCTCCCCGAAAGCGCGCCTGAACGCGGCGATTTTGTCAGCGCGCATCAATCGCTGGGCTTGACGGTAATGTTACTGGTGGTCGGCCGCATCGCTTGGCTGATTGTCAGCCCGCCGCCGGAACCCCTGTCGCTGCGCGGGACGCCGGAACATCGCCTTTCGCGTCTGGTCCATGTTGGCCTGTATGGCGCTTTGCTGGCGTTTCCGATCAGCGGATATCTGATCAGCCAAGGGGGCAGCGTCGACTTTTATGGCTGGTCCATCGCCACACCGGATTGGCGTGAGGCATCCGGCATTGCCCTGTTCGTCCACGGGTGGGCGCTGCCATTGCTGTTCTACACGACAGTCGCACTGCACCTTTCAGCCGTTCTGAATCGCCATTTTGGTGACCGTGACAAACTGGCAGTGCGCAGGATGTTGCGCTGAGACCAAGGGATATCTTCCGCAATTAGGACCAACCGCAAAAGGATTGTGGTGATGCTCTGGAGATGTCGTTGCCAAATTCGCGACTGCAAGGTGATCAGGCATAAAGGCCAAATTGAGAATGTCCGCATCGGGGTCGGTTTCAGAATGGCAGGTTTTGGCGAGGAACTAGCTGAAGCTGCTGGGCAGGTTTCGGGCCTGCGCTCTGAACCCGCTCATAACCGATTCTGAAAGCGGTCCTGCGGCTTTGCCCCCGTTCTGAAAAATTCCTGCCATTCAGCAACCGACCCCTTTGCTGTCATTGCTCGGCTTGCTGGAGGCCAAAAAGCTCAAGTTGGTGTGATATAAACTGATCAGCTAGTTGGTAGCGGGTGCTTCGAGGGAGGACGCCATATCCGGCACATCGACGATCACAACCTCACTAGCCTGGCGCCTGATCGCATAGATCGTGCGCCCGGCGGCCCGGTCCCAGGCCCAAGCCTGACCTTCGAACGGGACCGGAATGGTCGCGACGTGCTCCAGCATCGGGCCTTGGCGCGGAATGCGCATGACATACAAATCCGGCGCGTCGTGCCCGGTCAGATAAAGCAGTCCGTCAGGTCCGAAGCTTCCGCCCGAGATGCTGTGCGGAGCCAGGCGGGTGAGCACGCTGTCGGGCAAGGCATAACCGCCCACCTCGGCCCAGTCGTCGCTGAAGAGCACGACCTTCGTGTCGCGATGCGTGCGGCCAAGGTGGCTGCGCGGCGCATCGTAATTCGCAAAGATCGCCCACCATTGCCCCTCGCGGCGCTCGACGACGGTCAGCGAGCCGTTGCGCACCCCGAGCGGGATCGAGCGCAGGTGCCGCATCGTCGACGTGTCGAAAATCTCGACAGAGCTCGCCATCGGAGTCTCGGGGAAGTTGCTGTTGGCACAGACCAGCTCGCTGCCTTCTACGACGCAGCTGTTGAGGTGGCGGATGGCGACGCGATCACCCGCCCATTCTGCCACCTTGGTGCCGTCTGCCTTGCGATACTTGCCGATCCGGCTGTTGACGACCGCGTAGAAATGCTCGGCGTCCACCGCGACGCCCTGGCGCGCTTCGGGGGCAGGCCAGCTTTTTACCGCCTGCGCGGGGGCAAGCTCCGGGACCACGGGCGGTGCGGCAGGGGCCTGCGCCGTCGCTGACCCGCCGCCCAGTGCTACCATCGAAAGCAGCGCGAGGCATGCGCGCCGCATCACATCACCACCGATGCGCCGATGCTGAAGGAGCGCCCGAACTGGGCCGATTCCTGCAGCAGGTTGCGATTAGGACCGGTCAGCTCGATGCGGCGGCTGTCGGTGAGGTTCTCGCCCTCGACGAAGATGTCGATATTCGGGGTCACCCGGACGCGGATCTGCGCGTCCATCGTGCCCCGCCACTTCCAGAACTGATCCGCGCCGGGGATCGTCTGATTGATCGTCTCGAGGAAATTGCCGGTGTAGTTGTATGCGAGCCGCGCCTCGACCGGACCGTTGACGTAGAAGGCGGTCGCATTCCAAACCCAGCTCGGCTGGAAAAAGAAGCCGAGGCTACGCGGACCCGCGGTGGTCAGCACATCGAGATCGCTGTCGAGATAGGTCGCGTTGAGGTTCACCCCCAACCCGTCGAACGGCTTGGGCAGGAAGGTCAGCGACTGCTGGATCGCCGCCTCGATTCCGAACAGCGTTGCCGACTGGGCATTGTTCGGCTGCGACACTTCGACCTGTTCGGCCCCGCGACCAAGCCCAAGGTCGATGGTTTCGATCGAAGTGACGCTGAAGATCTCGTCCTTGATGTCCTTGTAGAACACGCCGATCGAGATGAGGCCGTCGTCGTTCGTGTAATACTCGGCCGAGAAGTCGAGGCCCATCGACTTGCGAGGCTGAAGATCGGGATTTCCGCGCGATAGTGTCGGCAGGTTGCCGGCCACGATATTGAGCGTCTCGCGTGCGGTGACATCGCCGAAATTGGCGCGGCCGATGGTGTTGGTCCAGGCGGCGCGCAGCACCAGATTCTCCGAGGCGTTCCACCGCAGATGAAGGCTCGGCAGGACATCGTCAAAGCCGCCGTCGACGTTCGACGGGGTGGTGACGTTACCCGCGACCCGCACCGAGGTCGAACTGACGTCGGTACGTTCGTAGCGCACCCCGCCGAGCACCTCGACTTCGCCGAGCCTCGCCTTCGCCTGGATGAAGCCGCCATAGACGTCCTCGGTGATGGTGAAGTCGCCGTTGACGTTGTTGGTCGCGGCGTTGAAGGCGCTGCGGTTGCGATTGAAGAAGTCGACCGCGGCGACAGGATCGATGGCAAGGTCGAAGGTCTTGCCGCCGACCACATCGAGCGGCTTGCGCAGGAACGCATTGGCGAGCGTATAGGTCACGCCCGACCCGGCCGCGAGGGTGAAGGTGGTCTGGTCCTGGTTGCGCACGTGATCGGTACGACGCAAGATGCCACCCGCTTTCAGCTCGACTTCAGTATCACCGATCGCCCAGTCGTAAGTGAAGTTGAGCCGCCCCTCATAGATATCCTGATTGGTGGTGTTGAGCGACTCGGTGCGGCTCAGGAAGGGGTGCAACGCCGGGTTGGCGAGGCTCGCCGGCGTCCTCGGGGTGAACTCGAAAAAAAAGTCCGACGTATCGTAGTCGAAGGCAAAGGCCGCGCTGCTCGGCGAGCGGAAGGTTTCGCCGCGGCCGATTTCCTGACCCTTGGCGCCCGAGTAGATCGCGTCGAGATCGACGCGCAGTTGGTCGCTGGCCTCGAACCGGGCGTTGTACTGGACGTTCCAGATTTCCTGGCTGTTGATCGGCAGGTTGAGGTTGATCACGTTGCGCGCACTGGCGAAGGTGCCGGTGGTTTCGGTCTGGTTGGTGACGTTGCCGACCTGCTCCAGGCGGTTTTCGTCGCGCGTTTCGTTATCCTTGAAGCGGTTATAGGTGCCGAACAAGCGCATGTAGAGCTGCGGGCTGGCTTCCCATTCCAGCGTCAATGCTCCGCCGATCCGTTCGCGCACGTTGTTGTAGAGGAACAGGCGCTCTTGCACCGGCACCGGGATGCCGTTGCCGGTCGCGCTGCCGAGATTGACCGGCGCGCCGGCGGCGGTGTATTCGCGGAACGACGGGGTGGCGTTCTCGAACTGGGTGATGTCGTAGTTGCGCACGGAGTAGTTGACCTGCCCAACCACGCCGAACTGACCGTCAGGGCCGAAACGCGTGCCGGCCTGGGCATTGGCGCGCCAGCTGATCCGCTCGTCGGACACGTCCTTCGACTGCTCGATGCCGGTGTAAGCCGCCGTGGCGTTGAGGAAGGGACCGTCGCCGTCAAAGGCGCTGCGGGTGACGATGTTGATGATCCCGCCGATGGCATTGGGATCCAACTCCGGCGTCACGGTCTTGAACACCTCCAGGCGCTGTGCGAAATTGGCGGGAACGGTGTCGAGCGGCACGGTGCGCGAACCGCCATTGTCGCCGGTCGCGACGATTGCGCCGTTGATCTGAGTGCGGTTGTAGGTCGGCGGCAATCCACGAATCGAGGGAAAGCGCGGCTCGTTCTGGTCATTCTGCACCGAGATGCCCGGTATTCGGCGCAGGGCTGCGGCGGTGTTCTGATCGGGAAGACGACCAATATCGTCCGAGACAATCAGGTCGGACACGATAAAGGCTTCGCGCTTGGCGCGCACCGCCTCGACCTCGCCCTTGCGGAAGCCTGTGACGACAATGTCTTCGCCATCGTTTGAAGCGGCTGCTTGATCGTCTCCTTGCGTGCCCGGTCGGCTCTGGGCGACCTGCGCCGATACGGGCTCAAAAGCGAGCACGGACACTCCGAACAACCAGACATATTTCAGCATCGAATCACCCCCCGAATTCCCGCCGGCGGCGGCCTCGGGGTTGCGGGCTAGTGAGGCGTTGTGTCGCAGTAATTACCGGTCAGCGACGCTTCGAAGACATCGGAAGCTTTCTCGGAACCGTGGGACATGTGCGTCGGAAATAGGTCGTTGCTCATAATGCGCGAGACCAGCTCTGATCGCTAGAATGGTTCGGCCGCCCAAACTGTAGAGGCAGAAAACCACCCACAAACGGCCATGAGCGGACGCGATGCCCGATCCCGAAAGCGGCATGTCGGCTACGGCGGAAAAAGGCGATCAATTTGAGGGTTGGAAGCGGCGGGGTCTGAGTCGGCAGCCTACACAGGTCTGCTTGGCCACGAATGGTGTCGAACCAAAAATCGCTAACCCCTACGGCCTCCAACCGCTGCGGCATTTTGCCCTCCAATGAACCGCGCGGTCGATCTCTGCAGCATGGCGCGCTGTGTATGCGCAGGGGGCGACGACGACCAACCCTGAGGTCTGCGTGAAACGCAGATCAGAAGGGGAGGGGGAGGGGATGTGTGCCCGGGTGATTGCCGGGTGCACATCAGGAGTGACGACGATGCTTATTCCCTTTTCCCGGCTCTATCTGAGCGATGCCAATGTGCGCAAAACGCGCAGCGAAGAAGACGATATCCAGCTTTCCGCCGACATCGAAGCGCGCGGCCTTTTGCAGAACCTGCTGGTCACCAAGAGCAAGAAACGCGGCAAGTTTGCCGTGATCGCCGGTGGCCGCCGGTTGCGGGCCATCGAAATGATCGTCACGCGCGGTTCGTGGGCCCCCGATACCGAGGTCGAATGCAAGCTGCTGGAGGGCAGCGAAGAGGAAGCTGGCGAGGCATCGCTGGCTGAGAACTTCCAGCGCGTCGGGATGTCACCGGCTGAGGAATGCCGCGCCTTCCAGCACTTCATCAAGGAGGGTAGCGATGTTGCCGCAGTCGCCAAGCGCTTCGGCCTTACCCAGCGCTTCGTGGAAGGCCGTCTGCGGCTAGCGAACCTCGCCGAGCCGATCTTCGAAGCACTTGCCAAAGGCGATGTCACCCTCGAGATCGCCAAGGCCTACGCCGCGACCGACCAGCACGAGGTGCAACTGCGGGTCTTTGAGCAGATGCGCTACGCCTACAACCCAAGCGCCGATGCCATCCGGCGTATGGTGGCGAGCGGTTCCATGCGCGGCAATGACCCAATCGCGCTGCTGATCGGCGAAGATGCCTATGTGGCAGCCGGCGGCAAGATCGAACGCGACCTCTTCAGTGAAGCCGCAGATGATCGCTGGATCGATATCGAAATCGCCCACAGGCTTGCGGCCGAAAAGATGGAAGCCGAAGCCCAGCGCATTGCTGCTGAAACGGGCCTTGCCTGGATCAGCCCGGTGGCGTCGACCAATTCATGGCAGGCGCGCAGTGAAATGGGCGTTAACGCAGTTCGGCTTCCGCCCGCGCCGCTGTCCGAAGAAGCACGAGCCCGAATTGACGCGATCGATACGCGCATGGACGAAATCAGCGCAATCATCGACGAAGGCGATGACGGGGGTGATGAAGGCAGCGCTGAAGGCGGCGAGGCCGACTTCGGTCAGCTCGAAGCCGAGTACGAGGATCTCGATGCTGAGCGCAGCGAACTCAATAACCCTGTGCGCGAACTGCCCGAAGAATGGCGCAGTGAGGCCGGACGGTTCCTGGTTCTCACTACCCGCGGCGAAATGGTGCTCGAGGCCGATTACTACAGCGAAAAGCGCCTGTCGTTCGAGACCGATGAAAATGGCAAGGTGACAGCGACGGCCGAAGAGCCGGTGTCAGGTTCGGCCAAGCGCGGCAGCTCTGCACCCTCCAGGCCTGAGGCCGTTGCGCCGGGCACGGAAAAGCCGATCAGCGCCCGCCTGTTCGACGAGCTTTCCGT
Source organism: Erythrobacter sp. 'gip.4 top 5' (assembly GCF_056495765.1). Taxonomy (NCBI): domain Bacteria; kingdom Pseudomonadati; phylum Pseudomonadota; class Alphaproteobacteria; order Sphingomonadales; family Erythrobacteraceae; genus Erythrobacter; species Erythrobacter sp. 'gip.4 top 5'. The sequence continues at coordinate 43,225 of NZ_CP200271.1, forward strand.
GCAGCGCCGCAATATCCTGTCGGCATCGCTGCTCACCGATGCGGGGCTCGCGCTCGACTTTGCCATCTTCGCGCTGGCTGACAGTCGCAGCTATGAAAGCCGGGGAACCTCGATCAAGGGGGGGCGCCCCAGCGATCCTGTGACCGGAGAACTTTCGCAGTCCACAGCCGAAGGGATTCTCGCCGAGGCCGAAAGCGCGCTCGACAAGGTATGGCAGGAACATGAATGTGCTGCCCAGCGCTTCATAGCTTTCCGCGAACTTGCCGATGAGGCCAAGGCCGCATGGCTGGCCTATGCGGTGGCGATCTCGCTCGAAGCGAAGAAAGGCTATGGGTCGGAATACCATCCGATCCATGCTGTCATCGGCGCCATGCTCGACATCGACGTTGCAGCGATGTGGCGCCCGACGGCCGAGAACTTCTTCGACCGGGTGAGCAAGACCTCGTGCCTTGCCGCACTGACCGAAATCGGCGGCAGCGATCTTGCGGCGCGTTATGCCGCATCGAAGAAAGCCGACCTTGCCAAGACCTGCGAGACGATCTTTGCCGGCAAGGCAATCGTTGAACAGGACGTCAAGGAAGCAGCGCTGGCCTGGCTTCCCGAAGGCATGAAGTTCACGATTGGTGCCAATCCCGCTGATCCGGTGATCCCGGAAGCGGACGGAAGCGACCCTATCGCCGACGTCTGCGATGGCGACGACGGGGAAGCAGACAGCGAAGCCGACGAGCTCATCGATGACCATCAACCTGAAGTCGCCCGTGAAGAAGCGGCGGTGGACGCCTGAGGCGGTCAATCACCCCTCCTGATGACCTGGCCCGGCCACTCGCCTGAGTGAGCCGGGCCTCTTTTTTGTTGAGGAGCAGGCCCATGCGCCAACGACCCAAGCGCGACGTCGCGCAAGAAATCACCAATCTGATCATCGCTACAATCGAGGCCGGAACGTTGCCCTGGCGCCGTCCTTGGAAGAAGACGGGCATGGGCGGAGCGCCGCTGCGCGCTGCAGGCATCCCCTACACAGGGATCAACCGCCTCTATCTCTGGGCGGTCGCCGACCATTATGGCTATGGCTCGCGCTACTGGATGAAATGGCGGCAAGCCATCGAGCTTGGCGGACAAGTCCGCAAGGGCGAGACCGCCGAGCCGAGCATCTACTTCAACAGCACGAAGAAGACTGCGGTCGACCAGGTAACGGGCGAGGAATCGTCGAAAACAATCCGCTTCATGCGCGCCTACAGCGTGTTCAACGCATCGCAGATTGACGGGCTGCCGCCGCATTTCTATCCGAGCCTGGTGCCCGAAGCGCCGCCGACGCCTTCGCAGAAGGCCGCCGCCATCGAGCGCTTCTTTGGCCCGATCCCGGCTGACATACGCCTCGGCGGAGACCGTGCGTTCTACTCGCCGGGCGCTGATTTTATTCAGCTTCCGCACCCCAATGTCTTCAACACCGAAGATGGCTTCGTGGCCACGAAAGCGCACGAGCTCGGGCATTGGTCGGGCCATGCCGCGCGGCTCGCCCGCGAGTTTGGCAAGCGTTTCGGCGATAAGGCATACTCTTTCGAGGAGCTGGTGGCCGAGCAGGTGAGTGCGCATCTGCTATGAATTGGGCCTTCCTGCAGACCTCCACGAAAGCCATGCCAGCTACGTCTCGCACTGGCTGGAGATCCTCAAGGCAGACAAGACGGCGATCATCACCGCGGCGGCGAAGGCCGATCAGGCGTTCAACCATCTTGCGGCCTATTCGGGCTACGAGAGCGAAGCTGCAGAACAAGAGGGGGAGGAAGCCGATGAGACGGCGCCAGTTCCGGCTTATGCTTGAGCCGGCACCAGAGGAGGCGGTGCGGCTTGCGCAGCTTCAGCGTTACGCGCGCGAGGTTGCAGGCGGGGGGAGGGCGACCATCGGCGGTGTGCTTGACGAGTATATCGCTGGCCTGTTCCCCCAAAGGGATCCGCGCCAGGTGCTGGACGGTCTTCTCGGCAAGGGCGATGCCGGTTGGTCGCTCGCGACCGCCCCGGGTCAAGGCCGAACGCTCGTCATTCAGACAACCAAGGCTGGCGTCGCCGTCTCGGCAGTTGCGCGAATCCTCGAACAGATTGCGCCAGGCGCGCTCCTGCGACCGATGATCTACGAGCCGTTGCCGCTGCAGAACCCGAGCGAACATCGTCGCAGCCTGCATTGAGGGAAGGGGGATGGGGCCATTGCATCTTGCAATGGAAAGGAAGCCTCATGTCCTGCGACATCGATTACCGTTACCGCCGCGCGCTCCAGCCTGATGGACTGACAACCTTCGAGAATGCGCTGCGGGCATTGAACGAGGCCGTGGATGATGTTCGCCTTGCAGGCCGGCAGGCTGCAACCTGTCCAGCCGTGCTGCTGCTGACGCGCCACCTCCAGCGCATTGCCGACGGAAGGCCGACCGAATGTGAGGCAGATGACCAGGCTCTGCGGTCCCAATGCATTGAACGCCTTGCCGAGCTCAAGCACAGACCGGCGATCATCGCGCTGGTCAAACGCGGGCTCGACTATCGCCCCGAAGAACTGCGCCACTATCGGCGCGAGGGCACGCGGGCGCTGCGCCAGATCGCAGCAGGGATCGGGCTCGAGCACGCCGATTATCGCATCAGCTATTACACCTCGCAGGAACAGCTCGCGGGCGAGCATGTCCTCGAAGCGGAAGGTATCTATGTCCGGATCAGCCCGGAAAGGTTCGGCGAGCCGGGTCTTGCCTGGCGCAACCCGTTCTGGAAACCGCCCGGCGCGGTGATGCGCAAAGCGCCGATTACTGCCCTTGCAGACATTCCCGCGCTCACGGCGCGGATCGCGCGCGAATTGAAGATTGCACCTCCGGCGCAGCCGGGGCTTATCTGAAGGAGAACGCACATGGGCTGGCTTTACATGCACCGAGAAGGAATGGGCGGCTTCGAGACCCCCAAAGCCTATCTCGACAACCAACTCACGTGGGAGCGGCAGACCGAGGAAACCGGCACCTTTGAGGGCTGCCGCGTCATCAGAAGCGTATCCACAACCGGGGCCTATTATGCGGCTGTCGAGCGCTACGGACCCGGCAATCAAAGCCATTACGTTACCGCAGTGATCTGTCTGGTTCGCTGGAACCCCAAGGCCGCAGACGGCCTCCTGTTTGGCTACAAGGACATGGATGAAAATTCAGGACCGGTGGAGGCCGGGTGTCCCCGGAGTATCCTCGAGGAGTTGGGGCCAACCCGTCACCCTTATGCCCTCGACTGGCGCAACCGGTGCTACCGCCAGCTCCGGCTCAAGGAACGCAAGATCGCCGATGGCGACCTGATCCGCCTACCTGAACCCATGACGTTCACCGACGGCAGCGAACACGCTGAATTCAGGGTGACAAAGCGGGGCGCGAAAATTGAACTCAGCACGCCCGATGGCCGAGGCCGGTTCCGCATCAGCAGATTGATGGAGCGCCGGTTCGAAGTCGTGCCCCCCAAGCGCGCGGTTCGAACGTTCTTTCCGGCAACGCCGTAACGCTCGGGAGGTGATCATGCTGCTTCAGAGCCTCGATCCCAGAAGGGCAATCCTGTGCGGGCGCGCCAATGCCGAGCGCGTCGCCATTCGGATGACCGCAAATTCCGGGCAGAGCCATGCCGTGGTGAGGACGGACAGCAAGCTTCAGCCCTTCTGCGTTTTGCCTGCAGAAGAGGGCAGGCGCGGTGTGATGGAGCTGCAGGTTGTCGTCCTGTAGGCTGCCCCGGAAGAATGGGGCTCTTGCCCTTCATCACTTGTTCAAGCTTGCAATTGTACCGATACCAGTACAATGTTCCGGGAAAGGATGAAGCTATGGACGTTATCACCTACTCAGAAGCGCGCGCCAATCTGAAAGACATTATGGATCAGGTGGTCAGTGACCGGACGCATGTCGTGGTCACACGCCAGAAAGCCGAGTCGATCGTGATGGTCTCGCTCGAAGATTGGAACGCCATCGAGGAGACGATGTACCTCCTTTCGAACCGCACCAATACCGACCGCCTACAGCAGTCGATCGAGCAACTGGATGGCGAGGGCGGCAATGAGCGCGGGCTGATTGAGCCTTGAAGCTGGTCTTTGCAGACAATGCTTGGGAGGATTATCTTCACTGGCAGCAGGCCGATGACAAGGTGCTCACCCGGATCAACGATCTCATCAAGGAATGCCAGCGAACGCCTTTCAAAGGAACCGGAAAGCCTGAGCCTCTCAAAGGCTCCCTGGCAGGCTGGTGGTCGCGGCGGATCACCAAAGAAAACCGTCTGGTCTATCGCGTCACCGGTAAAGGAAACGAGCAACAGCTGGAGATTGCCCAATGCCGGTTTCACTATTGATGGTAAGCTCGGCTTCGAAATAGTTACCAATGCGGTATCAGGAGCGCCACAGAGCCAACGCTGCGGAAGCCTGTGATTCGATAAGCTAACCCGACTTGGTTGCCACAGGCGTTGAAACAAGTTGCCGCATGTGATGCTGGAGGACTGCAATGGCAATCCAGGATTGTGCAGAAAATGGCGTGGTTGATCCGCGCAAGATTATAGCGCTGCTGCACACGTCGAGCGGCGAGCTTGCCCGGACGCTGGGTCTTGGAAGAGATGCTTTTCTGAACAAGGACCGGATTGCTTCTGATCGCACCCAGCACCGCATCCGACAGATGGTCGAAGTGCTCAGCAAGATCGAGCCGCGGTTCGGCTCAGCCATCGTTGCCTACGCCTGGTATCGCTCCGAGCCGATCCCCGGCTTTGCAGGGCAGACCGCGATGGAACTGGTGCAATCCGGCCGGACGGGGGATGTGCTGGCGTATATCGTCGCGGTCAACGCTGGCGTTCATGCTTAGTCTTCACCCGTCCAGCTGTTCGTTTGCCTATCTCTCGATCATCCCTCCGAGGCCGGGATCGAGATACCACGATGGGCCTTCGGTAAAGTCGGCATTGCGGGCAGGGACAGGGCCATCAGGCTCTGACGAGACGTAAGGGTTGACCATCGGCGCAGGGTGCTGGCCCGAGCGCAGAATGTGTCCCGACATCTTGCATCGTGGCCCAAGGAGCTCGAAGAGCCATTCGAGATCGTCGAGCATCTGGGCAACTCCGCGCCCTGCCAGCGCGTAGTAGAGACAGCGCTGATAGTCATCGCAATGGCAGGACAGGATCTGCGTCAGCCGAGCCTTGGCATTGGGCAGGCCCTGAAAGACGCCCTGCAAGGTCTCATAGAGCTCGCGCGCCGAGTAATAGGCATCGAACGGCTCCACTCCGATCGAGGCATTGGCGAGCATGCGCTTGGTGGGGCGGCAATTGGGATCAAGCGCCGCATCGCGCAGCGTGACATCGAGGTCGAACTTGCCGATATCAAAGACCTTGTTCATTATTCATGAGCTCCCGCAGATGAAGAACATACAATGAACAAAAAATGGGGTCAACACGCTATGCGTTCTGCGTTTGAAAGGTATTGGCCGTGCTCGATCACAATGGTAGAATGGAGCGAGATTTTCTAGAAAGTTATACCATGAGTTTGAACGTCAAGGATCCTGAAGCACATCGTCTCGCAAAGGCTATTGCTGATACAACAGGGCAAAGCCTAACTCGCGTTGTAACAGATGCTTTGCGGGACCGCTTGGCGAAGATTGAACAATCCAAGCGGAAAGCGAGCGTTGATGAGCTGCTGGCAATTGCCGCGCGCTGCGCCATTCAAATCAAACAGCCTTATGCCGACCATGGGCGGGTTCTTTATGGCGAGGATGGCCTGCCACAATGATCCTCGATACCTCAGCGCTGGTTGCCATCCTTTATGGCGAAGAGGAAGGGCCGGCTTTTGCACAGCTAATCCATGATACGGCGGACTGCCGCTTAAGCGTCGCTAATTATCTCGAACTGACGATGGTGATCGAAAAGCAAATCGGGCCGCAAGGCACCCGTCAGACCGAGTTGTTTCTCGAACGTGCTGCCATCACCATTGAACCAGTTACACAAGAACAGGGAGAGCTCGCGCGCCAAGCTTTCTTTGACTTCGGCAAAGGGCGGCACAAGGCCAGCCTGAATTTTGGCGATTGCTTCGCCTATGCTCTGGCACGGGCACGTGATGAGCCGCTTCTCTTCAAGGGCAATGACTTTGTCCTGACGGACGTGAAAGCAGCGTAGGTCCGTGCAGCCTGGGGTTTCGTCTGCTGCACGACTATCACGGGCCAACCGGATGCCCGTATGTGGCTGGTAGATAAGGACACCACAGGAAAGATCGGCAGGGTCGCCATCAGCGGAGAGCTGAAGGCTGCGCTGGTGCGGTGGTATACAGGCCGTGGCAGCGAGGCCGACCACCGTGCTTGCGTCTCGCTGGTCTCCACCGCGCGCGAGAACCACAAGTGGATCGCCTGCGACTGCCTTGGGGCAGAGCGTCCGCCGCCGCTGATGAGCGCGGCCTATCTCAGTTTTCAGGAAACCTATTACCTCCGGCGCCTTACCTCGCGGCCAAGCCACGATACAGGCTGCCCGTTTCATCTGCCGCAGGCACCGCCGCGGATCCGCGAGACCGTGAAGGATTCGCTCTATGCCATAGCCCTTCCAAAAGGCCTGTTCAGCGCGCACCAGAAGGCACCGGAGAAGCTTGCACAGAGGCCAGAGGACATAGAACCTGACGACCGCTCACGCGGCGTAGCCATTCCGCGCCTTGGCAAGCTGCTTTGGTTTCTGCTCGAGCGCGCAGGTGCAAACGTCCTGCGCGAATTGCCGCCCAGTGGCCGGCGCGAAGGCTCCATCAGCGCTGAAATGCGGCACCTCAAGCGCGCAGCCGAGGGCCTCGAGATCGCGCCGGGCATTCGGCTGTCGGATCACCTCTACACCAACGCCATCGATTACGAGAAACGGCGTGTCCATGCCCGGTTGCGGGCTGCCGCTGAGACCTGGCCGCCCGAGTTTGCGCCGCAGGCCTTCCTGCTTCTCGAAGCAAGCGAGGTCACATCGAGCGAGGTCGTGACGGGACTCGGCACCGTCGAAATCCGCAACCGCATCCAGCACACCGGGATCATCCGGGCCGAGGTCGAGCCACCGTTTCTCGTGCTTGCTGTCGTCGGCGAGCACAGCCGCCGCGAAGGATACCTGGCGCTGCGCGCCTATGCCCAGCCTGTCTTCAGCGGAAACCAGTTCGTGCCCGCCGAGCGCGACCACGATCGCGATGTGCTGCGCGCGCTCCAACAGGCCCAGTATGAACTGCGCCGTCTCGGCGTCAGGATGGCGGTCAAGAAAGTCCTCTTTGACATCACGCTGGCTGCGGGCCCGGCGAGGCCGGATTTCCTGGTGGCGCTGCTCGATGAGCATAGCGGAGAGGAATGCAAGTTCGCGCTCCAGATCCTGCAGTCAGATGATGCCGACTATCTTGAACTGCGCAGCATTGAACGCGAGCGTCTCGCTGAGGCCGGGCTTGTCGTATCCCTGCCAGTCGGCAGCGTGACGCCTGAGACAATCATCAGCGAAGCCCGCCGCATTCTCGAGTGAAGGGGAGGGGGAGGATTTGAGCGAACCTGAAGAAGGAGAGTTCGCTCATGACATGCTTTGCTCCGTCGCCGCGCCCATCGACATCGATCTGGGGTACCGTCCAGCAGGCCGATCAGCTGGCCCCCGGCATATGGTCGGTGATGACTGCCAGCCACGGCGGCATCATTCTATCCGATCAGAGGCAGGCCGCCATGCCGCCGGCGCTGCAAATCGAGGGCGGGTCCTACGAGGAAGATTGCGACTGGGCGCTCCCGATCCTTGCCTTCACCAGCGAGCTTGAAGGGCAGGGTTCCTGCTCCGCAGGCTTCCTGCAGCTTGCCCGCGATACTGCCCGATGCTGGCACCCGGATCGCTTCAGCGCCTTTACCGGCGAGGCCGTCCCGGACAATGCCTCCCCGATCTTGCGCACGCGCAAGGCATACATGGCTGTGATCGGCGAATTCTGCGTCACCAGCGCCTGGGGCGATTGGGCCGAATGGGTGCCGGAAGGCAAGGTTGGCGTGGTTGCCCGGCAAGTCGAGCGCGTCGATCACCTTGGCCGGCCAACCTATGGCGAGGCCGAAATCTGCGCTCTCATCGCCAAAGACCTCTACGCCGCGCGCGGCGAGGTTACGGCGCTGCGCGATACGGCGCACGACATCATCCCGATTCCTGAGGTAATGCGGCCCAAGCGTGTTGGCTGATATCTGCCTCATGGCTGCGCTGCGTTACCGGAGCACTCTGGACTTCAGAATATGGTCACTATATATGACCAGTCATAAGACATGACCATAGGAGTGTCAGATGCGAGCTGAGACCTACGGCGCGGCAGACTTCAAGGCCAACTGCCTAGCCATCCTTGACCGACTGGCACGTCGCGATCTCGATCAGGTGACCATCACCAAACGTGGTCACCCGGTTGCCGTATTAACGCCGCCGCCAAGCATGGCCGAAGCGGTCGAAACGCTGCACGGTTTCATGTCCGGCTCTGTAAGCATCCCCGAAGGATTCGACTTGCTCTCGCCTGTACTCGATGAGCCCTTGGCTGCGAGTGAAGGGCTGTTGCACCGGTGATGGCGAAGAAAAAGCCATCGAAGCTGCCAAGCGCTGTCCTGTTGGACACCTGTGCCGTCATCTGGCTCGCAAACGGCGATGCGCTTGCCCCGGAGGCGCTCGCGGCCATTTCACATGCCGCGCTCGCAGACGGAGTTTTTGTGTCGCCCGCATCGGCTTGGGAGGTCGGATTGTTGAGCCGCGTGCGCGGAGGCAGCGGTCCTGCCCTGTCTTTTCTTCCGGACCCGCAAAGCTGGTTCGCGCGCTTCATGAGCGGCCCCGGCATCAAGGAGGCGCCATTGCTCGCAGAAATTGCGATTGCGTCCTCACATCTGCCCGATCCGCTGCACGGCGATCCTGCCGACAGGTTCGTGATCGCAACAGCACGGCACCACCAAATCCCGATCATCACGCGCGATGGCAAAATCATCGACTATGCTGCCCAGGGCCATGTGACGGTTATTGCTTGCTGAGCCCGGGGCTGCGGGCCCCGCGCATACTTGCCACCAGAATAGGTGCCGCAAGGCCGCAGACAGGGCGCGTCGATAACCGTGGCCGGAAGACGATGGCGAGGCCGAAGCTTGCCCGCCTCTGGCTGAGAGCCAAGCCGCCGATGTGAAGGGAAGGGGGAGGGGAAGGGCGAACCAGTGCGATAAAGGACCCTTTGCCATGAACCCCACAATCATCAGACCCAGCGTCAGCCCCAAGACGATCACAAAGGTAACGCGCCTCTTCAACGGCACCATCGGTGATATTCTGGGAGAACTCCTCCAGAACAGTCGCCGCGCTGGCGCTTCTCGCATCGATATCGCCTGTTGCGCAGATCAGGACGGAGCGCGCCTGACCCTCGTCGACAATGGAACCGGCGTCGCTGATCCCCAGACCATGATTGCGCTGGGAGATTCGGGCTGGAATCAGCACATCCTTGAGGCCGAAGACCCGGCAGGCATGGGTGTATTCAGCCTGGCGGGCAAGGACACACAGATCAGCTCGCGTCATGCCGATGCCGACATGGGATGGTCGGTCCATGTCCCCACGGATGGCTGGACCGGCGCGCAGGACATTGCCGTGCGGCCCCTTGCTCGCCCCGTTGGGACGACCATCACCTTTCTGATGCCCGGAGTGAGCGAGCAGACGACCGAGCGGATTCTGCGCGAGGTCGCGAAGTTCTACCCGCAGCCGGTGTTCTTCAATGGCACGCAAGTGCCGCGCGAGGACTTTCTCGCCAAGGCGATCTATATCGCCGAGTGGAACGGGAGCCAGATCGGTGTGTTCGAGGGGCGCGAATACCACCAGGACCCCACGACGAACTTCCATGGCCTGGTGCTCACCCGCAAGCTTGCCAGTGTCTCGGAGAGCCTCGGCGGCAAGACCTATCATTCCCGGCTCGATATCGGATCCACCCCGGGCCTTGCCCTTGTGCTCCCGGCACGCAAGGAGTTCGTCGAGAACGCCGCCTTTGCGGCGCTGCAGGCAGCGTGCAAGCGCACGATCTATGCCGCGCTGGCGCACAAAGGCCAGCACCGGCTTTCCTTCGAGAACTGGAAGGAAGCGCGCGATCTGGGGGTCGCACTGCCGGAAGCCGACCCCTGCCTGCCCCGCTGGCATGCTGCCATCGCGGAAAGCGACAACGTCAATGTCGAGTATGAGGAGGTCGCTGCAGGGCCGGACACGATCCTTGTCGCGGATCTTGAGCCCGACATCGCACAGGGGCTGGAGCGCGCGCTGCGCGCGCATCCCTTGCGCCCGCACCTCGCCCAGAACCATCCCGCATACGCGGGCTATGGCTGGTATGACGCGCTGCATCAGCTCGGCAACGTCCGCTTCTATGTTGCAGTCGGGGAGCAGGTCCACGTCATCGCCGAGAACGGCAGCTTCCCTCCGCTCGATGACCACGTGCGTGCCGAGACGATCGAACTGAGGTTCTGCATCTTCCACCGCGCCAGCGAAACGCAGCGCGAAGAGAGGATCCCGGCAGATGTCGCCTTCGTCGTAAACGAGGATGGCTGGTACAGCGGCATCGACCAGATCCGCATCGCTTTTGTGCCGGGGCCGGACCTGCCCTCTGATACGCTGGTCGATCTCATCGAGAACGTCTGTTTCTGCGCGAGCGACGACAGCGAGGCCGACTCCTGGGACACCCAGCACGAGCACTTCTTGCGCGATGCCCGCGAACTCGCGGCCCGGGTGCTGCTCGGCGAGGACGAGGCCATTGCGGCGCGCATCCGCGACACGCTCGCCGGCATCCTGTGGGTCATTCCGAAAGATCGGCAGGTGGCCATTACCGTCGCCCCCGGAACCGCGATCGATGTTCAGCTGTCTGCTTGTTGCCTCCTCGATCGTGACGAGACCTCCAATGCATGACACATCCAACCTCGCTTGCGCCCGGCAGCGTACCGAGCGCATCGCGCTGCTCAATGATGCCGCGCGCCAGGGCCGTGACCGCATGGCCCGCATCGTCATGACCTCCGGACTTCTTGCTGCACTCGGCGGCGACACGGTGGCAGACAGCATGATGGCACAGGCTCGGTTGATGGCCGCTCTGCGCCATTGCACCTTCGCGCCGGATTCGCCCGAGCGAGACTTTGCAAGCATGGATGTCGATGGCATCAAGGTGCTGATGAAAATCGATTGTTACGACACTGAACTGGCGTTCGGCTCAGAGGATCCGGCCAATCCTGCGATGACGCGCAGGGTCGTCACGCTGATGCGGCCAGCGGACTACTGATCCCAGCGGACTACTTATCATTGTGAAAGACGAGGATATCGCTGCGTCACCTGGCAGCCGCCCAAACCTGACGGGGAGGTAGAGAGCGCATGAGCAGACACAAAGTACCGCTTCGTGACGGGGTTGCGGCGGCAAGCGCCTATGTTGGCTGGGACCGCCCGCTTCAGACCTATTTTGCGCAGGTTCTGAGCGCCCCTGACGAGGACGGCGAGGAGACCGAAATTGTTTGGGTCGGAACCGCCTTTGGCGAGCTGCCCCGCGCCGTCGAGGCAATCCGCGTGCTGGAGCCGTATTGCCATATCGAGGGCGGGCTTGCCGCGCAGCTCGAGATCGACAGGATGGCCTGCCTCGCCACGCGCGACGGACCCAATCAGCTTGAAGCCAAGGCCTTCATGGCGCGCCTCGAGCAAATACCCAACTCACGCGCTACCGACACATAGAGCTCAGAGCCAGACAATGTTTGACTGGATTTTGTGCAGACAATGCACTATATCGATTCAAGGAGATGTCTCATGATACCACAGGCCCAGAACCGGATCGTAAGCAACAGCGGATCGATTGATCCACGGGCACTGGCCGAACAGCTGCATATTCCGGTCTCCGAACTCGCAGAATTGATCGGCGTGAGCCGGAACACGTTGGCGGCAGAGCCGCTTGGCAAGAAAGGGCGCGAGGCCTTGCTGCCGCTCGTGCGCCTGTTGACGCATGCGACCGAGATTGCAGGCTCGCTTGAACGTGCCGTGGTCTGGTTCAAATATACGCCCATCGTGTCGATGGGCACCAAGACAGCCATCGAGCACGTGAAGGACGGCAACATCGCCTGGGTCCACGGTCACCTCGAGAATGTCTACAACGGCATCTACGCCTGACCGGACCCGGTGGAACCTGCGATCTGTTACCGGGCTCATACGCCGGAATGGGCGTCCATGCCCATCAGCGGTGCCGGAGCCGCAAGGAACGGAGGCAGGTGGAATACACGCGGCCAGCCTGCTCTTTACCTATCGTTCGATCCGCTCACAGCGGTGAAAGAAGCCAATCAGCAAATCCTCGACTTCATACCGGTCACATTGGTGCGCTATCAGGTGTCCGGCGGCATGGTCGCCGATTATGGCGATGCAAGTATGCGGTCAAAACATGACCTGCCAGATGACCTGATGAGCCAACCCTGATGGGGACCGCAATTTGCGGACATGTCCGTCGTCAGAACATTTGGCGCAATGTGCGGCGTAGATTAGCGGAGTGCGGGCCTCGTCTGGGGTTTGGTTTTAGGCGGCGAGCTTGCGGTGTTGCAAGCGCCGATGTTCGATGGTCTGTCGCTTGATCCTTTCGCGCTGTTTGATGATGGCCGGTGCCCTGCCGAAGTAGACGTCGGCGGGCGTCACGTTGCACAGCGCTTCATGGTAGCGCTGGTGGTTGTAGTGCTCGACGAACGTCTCGATCTGGGTCTCAAGGTCGCCGGGCAGGAAGTAGTTTTCCAGCAGGATGCGGTTTTTGAGGGTCTGGTGCCAGCGCTCGATCTTACCCTGGGTCTGCGGATGCATCGGAGCGCCGCGCACATGGCTCATCTTGTTGGCCTCGATGTATTCCGCCAGTTCGCCCGCGATGTAGCTGGGGCCGTTATCGCTGAGCAGTCTGGGCTTGTGCAGCACCGTTGCACTGTCGCATCCTGATGCGGCGAGCGCCATGTCCAGCGTGTCGGTCACATCCTCTGCCCGCATGTTGGTGCACAACTTCCAGGCGATGATGTAGCGCGAGAAGTCGTCGAGGACGGTCGATAGATACATCCAGCCCCACCCGATAATCTTGAAGTAGGTAAAATCGGTTTGCCACATCTCGTTCGGGCGGGTGGTCTTGGTGTGGAACTGATCGGCAGCCTTGATCACGACGTAGGCCGGGCTCGTGATCAGATCATGGGCCTTCAGCAGGCGGTAAACCGTGGCTTCGGACACAAAGTATTGGCGTTCATCGGTAAATCGCACGGCCAGCTCGCGCGGTGACAGCTCGGACTGCTCCAGCGCCATTTCGATGATCTGGTCCTGCACCTCGGGCGCGATGCGGTTCCACACCCGGCTCGGCGCTGACGGTCGATCCGCGAGCGCCTCCAGGCCACCATCGAGGTAGCGGTCATACCAGCGGTAGAACGTCCGACGGGCAATGCCGAGCTTATCCAGCGTCCGCTTGGCGGGCAGGTGCGACTGCTCGACGATCCTGATGATCTCCAGCTTTTCAGAAGCAGGATACCTCATTCGTCGTCGCCCCCATCCGCGATCATGCTTTTTTTAAGCAGGCGGTTCTCGAGCGTCAGGTCAGCTACGCATTCCTTCAAGGCGCGGGCTTCGCGGCGCAGATCCTGCACCTCGCCGGTGGTCGCGGCACGGGCGGTGTCGCCGGCCAACCGGCGCTTGCCGGCTTCCATGAACTCCTTCGACCAAGTGTAATACAGGCTCTGAGCGATGCCTTCCTTGCGGCACAGCTCGGCAATGCTGTCTTCGCCGCGCAGGCCGTCCAGCACGATGCGGATCTTGTCTTCGGCCGAGAAGTGTCGGCGGGTTGCACGCCGGATGTCCTTCACCACTCGCTCAGCAGGGGCCTTCTTGGGAGGGGATTTTTTCAAGGAGGATTGGGTCTTCATCTTCGTTCCTTCGTCACTACGACGAAGCCCCAACCCTCCTTAAATCACAACCTCAAATCTGTGCCATTGGTGCTGACGGGGGACATGCGGACACACTGTCGCCGACCCAGCTGGCCGCCGAGCAACTGATGGCTAAAGGCTTTGACGGACTGATCTACAAGTCGACACAAGCCGCCGGGCACAACCTCGTTCTGTGGCGTTGGAACGAGACCGGAGGTGCCACGGTTAGGACCGAAGACAAGCACGGGCTACTTCCCAAAAACAGAGACTCCTGGCGCTAAGGCGCCACTGGCAAGTTACATTTCCTGGATCCATTGCGCCTCGGCCCTCTGGGGCCGGGCAAGTCTACGCGCGCCTGCGGTGGCTGGCGCACGGGCCGGGCCAAGGGCCCGGAGGAGAGGGGGGATGGGAGAAGGTGTTCCGGACAAGGGGTTCGGACAACATCAGGAGAATGTGACATGAACATCGGCACCCTCAAGGCCAACGCAGAAGGCGTTCACATCGGCCGCATCACCACTCTGACCTTCAGTGCAACCGTCGCCCTGCGGGCCTTCGAATCCACCAACGAGCGGGCACCCAAGTTCGACCTCATGGCGCTCTCGGCCGACCGCCGCAGCTGGGTCAAGATCGGCGCGCTCTGGGAATACTCGTCGAACGAGACCGGCGAATGCTTCCTGTCGGGCCAGATCGACGATCCCAGCCTCTCGGCGCCGATCCCGGTCGCCCTGTTCCAGCAGAACGACGGCGGCTTCAACGTCGCCTGGCGGCGTTCCAAGCCCAAGGCTACGCTCGACGGCTTCGGCAGTGAGAGCGAAGGCGCCCTGCCGCCGCTCACCGCGACCGGTGACGAACCGGCCAGCGAACGCAGCATTGACAGCGCTGCTGCTACCAGCGACGGTCTGGGCGAGAGCACTGCGCCCAAGTCTGCAGCGAAGGCCAAGGCGCGCGAAAGCGTCGACGCCTGACCGCTACAAGCCCCCCCGTGACCGGTGCCGCGACCCGCACCGGTCACATCGGGAAGGCCCGTCCGCGCATTTGTCGCGGGCGGGCCTTTTCTTTTGCAGCCTGCTGTCGGGCTCCACAGAACTGCTGCGGGAAGACGGACAGCAAAAGGGAAAGGGGAGGTGCCGGTCAAGCAAAGGAGGCTTGAATGGCACGGACAAACTGGACTCTCGACCTTGGCGGGGCTCCGTGGAACGAAGACTGCGCGCAGATCTGCCACACCCCGAACTTCGAGCTCGTGAATACCGCGGAAGCCATGCTCTACAGGGCTGCGCTGCTCGCTGTGGCTGGCTCGCCGCCTGCTGGCATCAGCTTGTGGATCAAGGCCAACGCCCATGACTTCGGAACCTACCGGACGGTCGAGGCGAGCATCGACAATGACCGGGACGATGGCAGCCATGCCAGCTATCTCGAGACCCTCGAGACCGGCATCGCCTTGTGGCATCAGGCTGGGTTTGCACCGCCTGAATTCGGCAAGCTGACGGCTAGCGATCAGCTTGCGGGTTTCGTGTTGGATGCCGTCGTAAGCGCGCTGCGGATCACACGGCCGAACAGCACCGGCGAATTCTTTCCGGAGTCCTCCGGGTCGCTCCACCGGAACCTCACCGCGGCCTTTCCGGAAGCGGCGCAGCGCGCCTTTCCCGAAGGGGCCCTGCCATGCTGACCGATGGCGAGCGATTCGCCTTCAGCGCCTGGCGGATTCATGCGTTCGGCTCGACGGGCAATGCCTATGACGCCGTGCAGACCGACGAGACTATTGCTGCTGGCGATACTCTGCTCATTCTCGACGAACAGGTCGTCGGTGTCGCAATGACCTGGCCCTTTGCCATCACCGCAGAGCCGGGCAAGCTTCATGCAGTCTGTGAGCCGGGTCATGGCGAGACCCTTGGGCACATCGAAAAGGCGCTCGATGTTCCAGACGGGTCAATAGCTCGAGCCTGCCGCCTCGCAAGGACTCTGGGCTTTGCGATTGATGCGGGCCTCGTCCCGTTGTTGCCTGAGATGCTGGCGACAGAGGCGGACGGCTAGTGCGGCAAGCGTCGCCACAGAAATCTTGCTATTTTGGCAATAATTGCTATTTTGGGGCTAAGAGGAGAAATCACCATGCCAGCGCCCCCGACTGAGCACCCCAGGGTTCCTCTGACCCGGTTTCACAACAACACCGGCGAGTTCCTCGACCTTGCTACCAAGCAGCCGATCGTCCTGACCAGCCATGGCCGCGACCGATATGTGATCGCAGATAGCGAATACTTCCGCCATCTCGAAGAGGCGGCACGCGGTGTGATCGCGGGCCATATGAATATCGAAGCTGTCGCTTCGTCCGACATGATCGACGCCGACCGTCAGGCTTTCGCCAATGCACGGCCTTCGGCCAGTGAACTTGCCAATGACCGCTGGGAAGACTGACCGCCCCGCCGCAGGCCATATCCTCCCATACGTCTATCTCTTCGAGGAAGAACAGAGGCGGGGCCGCGACGAAGGCATCAAGGAACGCTTTGTCGTCGTCGTGGGTGTGGAAGGTTCGCGCTATCTGGTCGCCGCGATCACGACCAAGGGCGAAGGGCGCAGGAACGCCGTCGCCATCCCCGATGAGATCGCACGCACTGCCGGGCTCGCGCCGGGCAGTGCCATTGTCGTTTCGGAATTTAACCGGTTCACCTGGCCCGGGTTCGACATCAGACCCCTGATGAAGCGGCCCGGCACCATTGCCGGACGACTCCCACCGCGGTTCACGGAAAAGATCATCGATGACATCGCAGCCTGGAGAGCAGCTCCCGTCGATCGCGATTGATTGCCGCAACGCGGAGACAGGCCGCTCCTTGGGGCCTTGTCTGACCGCGCATCAAGGCCAGTGTGGCAGCAACTTCGGGGATCGGCACCCCCGGTAGCCAAAGTCGGGTATTCCGGACGACCGCAAAGGGACTATTCGCCCACCAAAATCGGTGAGGACGGGTGACCGATTCTGCGATCATCACCGACAACAGCAAGCGCCTGCAAGCCGAGACGCGGCGAAGTTGATGTTCAGGCGCGCCATAAACTCCTGTGCCAACAGCACGTCCGCCGCCCAGTGCCCCTGCCTCTCTGGTCAAGCTTAGGGCCAACCTGCAGAAATGCGAGCCGTGTTGCCCGGCAAGCCGGGCTGCCCGCACCACCTCGATTTCTGAGGTTTCCCGCGCGCGAAGGCGCGCGGTGTCCCAGCTCTCCCGCCGAGGCTCGATAAGGGCACCGGCGGACGAGCCGTCGGCACCAAGGAGGCTCTTGCAATGAACATCGTCAACCTCGTCGGCCGTCTCGCCAAGGATCCCGTTGCCCGCGATCGCAACGACACCCGCATCACCGAACTGATCCTCGTAACCGAACGTCCCGTCATCCGCGACGGCAAGGTCCAGAAGGATCCGGAAACCGGCTACCCGGTCAAGGATGCCGAATTCCACAAGATCACCGTCTTCAACGGCCTCGGGCTCCCGCTGCGCCAGCACAAGGCCAAGGGTGACCAGCTCGCCGTGACGGGCCGCATCCATTACTCGCGCTGGCAGGATGCCGACGGCAACGACCGCTACGGTTGCGAGATCATCGCCGAGAACGTCGAGTTTCTCTGACCGGCAGGGCGGCGCGCAAGCGTCGCCCCACCCATTTCAGGAAGGCGACAGCTGGACACCGGTGGCGTCCAGCTTCGTCCCGCGGTGACCGCAGCTGCAGCGCAGGTGCCGCGCGACAATCTCCAGTTTCATCGGGATGGATTTGGCATAGCATCGGTCTCGCAGACTCGCAGCAGCGACGATGACAACGCGGCGGCATCTGAGACATTCGACCTTCGCATTAAAGCCATGGCGAACGAGATCGGCGAGCGTGTCGAGACGTTTGCTGCTCATGGCTGAGGTAGAACATTATAAGAACAAACTCGTCAACCGTGGCGCTAAAGAGAGTCAGGCAGGGCGACGTCTCCCGACCTTTGGCCGGGACCGCGCTCTATTCCGCCTCGCGCGCTGCGGCCCCGTCTTCGCGGGGCTTCGCGCACCCGAGGCATCACCGAGCCCCTGAAGGGTCTCGGCCCGTCGGGTGACGATCGCTGACGCATTTGGCCGCACACCGCGCTTGCGCGCTGCGGCTTGATGAGCGGGGCTTTTCCAGCGGCTCGGGCTGCGCCCGGGCCTTGCGTTCCTGATGGCCCCGCCGGCTCTCGGTCCCGCCGCTCGCGGCCGGTTTGCCGCGCGCACGGTCGGCGACAAGTGCCGCCGCCTCGGCGCGCGACGTATCCGGCCTGTCGGACCGCGGCTCCTGCGGGAGCCGTTCCGGGTGCGGACGTCTTGGAGAGACGCCGGATCAGCTTGACTGGCGGCTTTTTGGGATTGCTTCGGGCTTGCCGCATGACCGTTTGTGGGTGGAAACGCGAAGGTCGGCTTTCCGCCGGTAACTTTGCTTTTCACAGCCGCACAGCTCTTGTCAATTAATTTGATTGAGTTAAGGGTTGGCACGTCGGGACGTATACCGAGTCGACCGGCTTATCCGAAGCATGGAGCTTTATGATGGCCAATCAAGAACAAACCTCAGACCATAACTCCGCTCACTTGCCCCAGATCCTGCTGGTGCCGGGCATCAATAACAGTGGTCCTGATCACTGGCAGAGCCGGTGGGAGGATGAACTTCCCAATGCCCGCCGTGTGCAGCTCGGCAAGTGGGACGACCCCGTCCGCAATCATTGGGTCAACCAGTTGAACCTCGCGATCCACAGAGCGGGCAGGCCAGTCGTTCTGGTGGCTCACAGCCTCGGCTGTCACGCCGTCGCCTGGTGGGCAGAGTTCGAGCAATCCGCGCGCAGTTATCCGGTCGTGGGCGCGCTGCTTGTTGCCCCACCAGATGTCGAAAGCCCTCAAGTTGACAATCGCTTGCGGCGGTTTGGTCCGGTCATTCAAGGGCGGCTTCCATTCCATAGCGTCTTGGTTGCCAGCGTTGACGACCCTTTTGCGACCTGGGGCCAAGCAAAACGGATGGCACGCAAATGGGGCAGCCAGCTGATCGATGCGGGTCCGCTGGGACACATCAACGCCGATTCTGCTATCGGCAGCTGGCCTTACGGCAAGTTCCTCTTGCGCCAGCTGATGCGAACCGCAGGCCCCGACATCGAAGCAGCCTCGCACGACCCGATTGCCTTTCACCAACAGCGTTGGATTGATAGCGTGATGCAGGCAGCGCGATAATCGCCAACCCCCATTTAAGCAGCGGAGGCGGCAATTAAGGCTGTCCCCGCGCAACCTATGGCGACCTGCGCGCTTGCCCAAATTGTTGCCTTGATGCGCGCAGTTGATCTGGTTATTCCGGACAAGCGGGACAAAGCAACCTCCCGTCCAGGCCGAGACAAGCCCAAGAGTTGCCTCGTTGTCTTGCCGTCACGGCAGGCACTTTTGCGAGGTTGATGTGGCTGAACTGAGCACGCTGGAAAATTCTCCCGCCCACGAACCGATTGTCTCGGTTTCATTTCCTGAACTCGTCCGGGCGTTTGCGCGGATCGGCTTGCTGAGCTTTGGCGGGCCAGCGGGGCAGATCGCTCTGATGCACCGTGAGCTGGTGGAAGAGCGTGCCTGGATTGATGAGGATGACTTCCTGCACGCTCTCAACTTCTGCCACCTTCTGCCCGGACCCGAAGCGCAGCAGCTGGCCACCTGGACAGGGTGGAGGCTTTATGGCTGGCGTGGTGGGCTGGCGGCGGGGCTGCTCTTCGTCATTCCTGGCGCGCTCATCATTCTAGCGCTGTCAGTGCTATATGCCATCGCCGCCAACTTGGCATGGGTCGATGCGCTGTTCCTTGGCGTGAAGGCGGCGGTGCTGGCGATTGTGGTGCAGGCCTTAATGCGGATTGCGAGCCGTGCGCTCGACACCGGGTTGAAGCGAGCGCTGGCTGGGGCTGCCTTTATCGGGCTGTTCTTGTTCGATCTGCCGTTCCCACTAATCGTTCTGGGTGCAGGCGTGATCGGCTTTGTGGTTGCGGCGAAGCGACCTGACCTACTGGCGCTGAAGCCCGGCAGGGCTGGCGAAGTCCTGCCCGATCGTCCGTGGCGCACCACCCTCCTGTCGATTGCTTTGTGGGGTGCGGTTTGGGCCGCGCCGATGCTGCTGATCGCGGTGACGTTGGGGCAGGATCACGTGCTGTGGGAGATTGGCGCGTTCTTCTCACAACTGGCCATCGTGACCTTTGGCGGAGCGTATGCTGTGCTGGCTTATATGGCACAGGAAGCGGTGCAGGGTTTCGGCTGGCTTCGTCCGGGAGAGATGGCCGATGGGCTGGGCCTTGCCGAGACGACGCCGGGACCATTGATCCTTGTGACGCAATTCGTCGGCTATTTGGCCGCATTCCGCGCGCCGGAGCCGTTTACGCCTTTCCTTGCGGGATTGCTGGGCGCGGGGCTGACGACATGGGTCACCTTCGCACCGTGCTTCATGTGGATATTTGCTTTTGCGCCGTGGATCGACCGTCTGGGCAACGCCGTGCAGCTGAAGGGCGGGCTGGCTGCGGTCACAGCGTCGGTAGTAGGTGTGATCGCCAACCTAACTGCATGGTTCGCGCTGCACGTGCTGTTTGCCGAGGTGGGCCAGCGCGAATTTGGCCCGCTGCAGCTGTATTGGCCTGACCCTGCGAGCTTCGATTGGCGTGCGGGCGTGTTGGCAGTGCTCGCCTGCGTGCTGGCGTTCGGTCTGAAATGGTCGGTGTTGCGCATTCTCGCAGTGTGCGCGGCGGGCGGATTGGCATTGAGCCTTCCGCTTTAAAGCCACCCGGCCGCCCAAGCGATGACTACAGCGGCAGGAACCAGCAGCGCCTGCGCCAGCAGTGTCCCGACCAGACGGCTGATCGAGACCCAGATCATTGCTCTGCGGAAGGTTGCCTCGCTGACACTTCCATCGACCACATCGTCGGTCAGCGCGGAGATCTGCGGGTCGATCAGGGCAAACAGCAAGATGGTGGCGAAGCCGTTGACAATGGCGGTCATCTGCGAGGCGGTGACGCGAAATTCGGGGACGAGGTAACCGGCATAGAGCGAGGCAAGCACACCGACTGCCAGCAATCCTTGTGCGGCAGCATTCGCGATGAGCACCGGCCAACTCACTCCGCGCGGGCCTTTGAGAGATTGCAGCGTTTCTGCCGACGGCATCGCGACTGAGTCCCTAAGAGTTCTGAGACCCGCTGGTGTCACGCTGCGCAACAGCAGCCGCGAAGTCGATCGAGTTGCTTGAAAAAAGGTGATCGCCGCTGCGAACAATCGCTGTCCCGTTGGCACCAACACGATGCCCAGCGCCACAGCGGCGGCAGCTGATAACAACACCAGCCTGAGGTCAAACAGCAAGGCATCGCCCGTGCCGTTAGCCAGTCCGGTCTCGATCCGCTTGGCCAGGAACGGCCCGAGAAAGCCGTTCGACGTGCGCGATACCAGCAGCAAGACGTTGAACAACGCAAAACTCAACGCGATCCGCCCCGTTCGCACGCCGGCGATCCGCGCTGCATAGGCCAGCGCGCCAATAAGGTTGATCACGCCGGTCAGCGCGCAAATGACGATCAGCTCGGTGTCCATGCTGCTATCCAAGGGGCTAGATGATCGGCCCTAAATGATCGGCCACGCGCGGTAGATGCTGTAACTGCTGGTCGCGATCAACACTATCGCCACAGCAATTAGCAAGGGGCGCGGACGCACCCTGCTGGCAAGGATCGCCCCGAACGGCGCTGCTACCACGCCGCCGATAATCAGACCCACGGTGATCAGCGTGAAGGCAGCAAAGCCGAGCGTGGCTATAAAGGCGATCGAGATCGACAGCGTCAGCAGGAATTCCGCAGAGTTGACCGTGCCGATGATTTTGCGAGGATCGCCCCCCTGGATCAGCAGGTTGGAGGTAACGACCGGTCCCCATCCGCCCCCACCGGCAGCATCCAGAAAGCCGCCTGCCAGCGCCAGTGGGCTGGTGAAGCGCGGGTGTTTGAACTGGGGCTGTGCCATTCGGATCGCCTTCCACAACAGATAGAACCCAATCCCGGTCAGGTAGAGCATGACGAACGGCCGCGCGGCGGACGCGTCGATACTGGACAATAGATAGGCGCCAGCTACCCCGCCCAGGGCACCGAACGGCACCAATCGCCAGAACAGCCCCCAATCGACATTACGGTGCCAGATGTGGCTCGCCCCAGATGCCCCGGTGGTGAACATCTCGACCAAATGCACGCTGGCCGAGGCGGTAGCAGGTGGGACGCCCAGCGCGCTCACCAATAGGGTCTGAGTGATGACCCCAAAGGCCATCCCAAGCGCCCCGTCGATCAGTTGCGCGGCGATACCGATTGCGATGAATGGCGCGATGTCAGCAAGGAGCGTAGTCAGGTCAGGCATGAGGCGGTCCTCTCTGCACGTGGCAGGGTCTAGAACGTAATGGAGGCAGTCGCGCCCCAAGTGCGCGGATCACCGGGCAGGCCTGCAATCAATCCGGTGTTGCCCGGACCGACGAACAGCTGCTCGAAGTAGTTTTCGTCGAAGGCGTTACGCACCCAAGCGAACAGGTTGAGTCCATCGTCTGAGCGGAAGCCCAAACGGAAGTTGGACAGGTGGTAACTGTCCACATTGGTGAAGGCCGATGGCGAGGGATTGGAGGAAAAGCCCGACCGGTAAGATCCGTCATACCCCAGATAGACCTCGCCCGGTTTGCCGAGGAACTCTGCTGGCACATTGCCCTCTGCCCCGAACGACAGTGCCCATTTCGATACGCCGGGCAGGCGCTGGCCGGAAATATCGCAGTTGGCCGGGCTGATCCCACCCGGTGTGCCGGGCGCGGACGGGGTCTGGCCGGGGCTGGCGATTGTCCCGCCCGACAATTCCGGCGGGCACGGCGCATCAGTGAACCGAACATATTTGGCGTCGGTAAAGGCTGCGTTGGTGTAGGCGGTGAAGCGCGCGCTCGGGCGGATCGAGAAATCCGCCTCTATCCCCTGCGATCGCACCTTGTCGGCATTGGCAAGAAACCCGCGCAGCACCCCGAATTGGCCGTTGTTCACGGTCGCCTGATAATCGCGGATATTCGTGCGGAAGGCGGCAAGGTTCAACGTGGCACGGCGATCCCAGAATTGCGACTTGAGGCCCAGCTCGAAGTGATCGACGGTCTCGGGGCGGATAGTCCCTGCCGCCGCGATCGGCTGGCCACTGGCGTCGGTCGGCAGCCCGTTCTGGTTGATCCCGATGGTCTTGAAGCTGCGTGCATAGGTGCCGTAGGCCAGCACATCGGGTGCCAATTCGTAGCTCAGTGTCAGGTCGTAGGTCAGGTTCCAGTCGGTATCCTCGGGCGCGCTGACCTGCGGCTGGAACACACCAAGCTGCGCCCGGCTGCGGGCATCGGTCTCGGTGCCAAGCAGTTCCGTGCCCGTGCCAGTGAATACGCGGCGCTGATAAAACCCGGCTTTCTTGTCGTAATTGACCCGCGCACCGGGTTGAATCGTGAAGGCGTCCGTCACCTTCCAACTGAGCTGCCCGAACAAAGCGACGCTGGTGCTTTCCAGCACCTGCGTGTTGCGCGCTGTCAGTCCGTTCAGCACCGTCGGATCGAGCGACAGCGGATTATTGGGGGCGATGTTCCAGCGGCTGGCGGCTAGGCCTTGCGCTTCGGTCCCTTGCGTATCGATCCGCTGATCGAACGCGAAGGCGCCGAGGACGAAGTCAAACTTATCGCCCGTGTAAGCGTAGCGGAATTCCTGCGTATACTGGTTCTGCTGAGACGGGTTCTGTGACAGTGCGACGATCGGCAGGCCGGTGAAGTCGCGGTCATTTTCAGGCGACCAGTCCCAATACCGCCATGCCGATACCGACGTGAAGGTGCCCGGACCAATCTCCCATGCCAGCTTCAGCGAAGCGCCCGCGATCACGTTGCCCGCATTGAGCTGCGAATCCAGATCGGTGACCCGGTCAAACGGATTGGTGCTGGGCGGGGTATAATCTTGCGCGGCGGCCAGCGCGGCAAACTGGCGGTTCAGCGGTCGCTGCGTCGTGCCGGTGCGGACAAATACCGAGCCGCAGCAATTGGCGTCCTGCTTGTTGTAATCGCCGACCAGCGTAACCCTGAGATTGTCAGTTGGCTCCCACAAGACCTGTGCGCGCACCCCGAGATTATCGAGGCTTTGAATGTCCTGTCCGGTGGTGACATTGCGGATCGTGCCCTGGCGGCTTGTGCCGGAAAAAGCGATACGAGCGGCGACATTCTCGGACAGTGGCCCGGAAAGCGCGAGCCGCGCCTGCTGGAACCCATAATTGCCGAGGCTGATTTCCGCCCGGCTTTCAAAATCGAAGCTCGGCTGATTGGTGGTGATGTTGATCGCGCCGGCCGTGGTGTTCTTGCCGTAAAGCGTGCCTTGCGGCCCGCGCAGCACCTCGATCTGTGCGACATCGAGAAAATCGAACGTCGCCGAAGCCACTCGCGAATAATAGACATCATCGACATAAATTCCGACGCCCTGTTCGAAGCCGTCGCTGGTCAGGCCAAACGGTGCACCCAACCCTCGGATGTTCACGGCCGTGTTGCGCGGGTTGGACGAATAGAATTGCAACGCCGGCGCCAGTTGCTGAAGGCGGCCCACGTTGAAGGCTCCGGTCTCATCAAGCTGTTTGGCATCAAGGACAGACACCGCGAGCGGAATGTCCTGCGCGCTTTCAGAACGGCGGCGGGCCGTCACCATGATTTCGCCGCTCTCGGGCTCCGGTGAAGCGGTGGTGGCATCATCGGCAGGCGCTGCGTCTTGCGCCATGACAGTCGCCGGGAAACTCGCGGTCAAAGCCGCGCCAAGCAGCAAGGTGCTGCGGACAGAATTCGGATACATGGTTTCGCCTTTGCAAGCGGGCATGCATCCGGTGGTCCGGTCTGCGGGTCCCTGTTCTGGTTGAAAGAAAAATGGCCCTGCCGATCAGTCGGTCAGGCGTTTGCGCTCGGTGACGTCGATTTGAACGACCTTGCCGTCATGCACGACGAGATTGATCGCACCGAACCGCAAGCGGGCAAGAGCATCCCCAACGACATCCAGTGCAGAAGCAAGCACACTGTTGGCCGGGGTAACACCATTATCATCCTTGGTCATGAATGCGCCTTTCCTTGCGCGGATCGGATCCGCAGCGCAGGAATTAAACTCAAGTCATTCGCTTGACAATAGCGTTTGTCAGCAGATTTTCTGTCCGTCGATGAAAGGTTGGCTTTGTGCGCCGAAACGATTGGGACTGAAAGTCAGGTGTTGGCATCACCAAAGGGCGGCACAGGATCAATATGATCTGACAGCCGGATCGCATCGAGAATCTGCGCGGTCCGGTCCCGCACATCGAGCATCAGCGCACGTGTCCGGCAATCGCCCTCCTCAAGACAATTCTTGCACTTCTCATGGGCATAGCGGCTTGCGCACGGCACCAGCGCCAAGGACCCACGCATGTGCCGGATTAGATCGCCATAAGTGATGTCGACTGGAGGGATCGCAAGCCAATATCCGCCGTCGCGACCGCGGAGTGATGCAACCAGTCCATAGCGGGTCAACTCTGACAAGATCACTGTAAGGAACTTTGCCGGGATGTTTTGCGCCTCGGCGATGGCTGCAAGCTGCACCGGGCCTCGGCCATGGTGATCGGCCAGGTGCTGCATCGCACGGATGGCGTAGCGGGTCTTTTGCGACAGCATAGCTCTTTGTCTATCCGGCAAGTAGGCAATCACGTCAAGATTTTGGACTGCTATTTACAGTGGATTAGCTGTAGGTCGACGGCGGCTTTGGGGTCGGTTTCAGAATTTCCGCTTTTGGCGAGAACCTTGCCTAAGCTGCCGGGCAGCTTCCAGGATCGCGCCTAGCCGCCGCTATGGCCGAAACTGGGTGGATTACGGAAAGGCTGCTTTACTGCGCCCCGCCCGCAAGTGCTTCGAGCCCAGATGGCGGGGTGCGGCTTATGTCACTACTTCCGGAGGTGCACCGCCAAAACCTGTCAGTCCTTCAGCCTTGATTGCCTCAACAAAGGCATCGGAAGAGTAGACCGTTGGATGGATATGAATGTCGCGCCAGATATGGGCGTCGGCTATCTGCCCGAGATTGAAAAACGAATCGCGGCTTGGCTTCCAGATCTGTTCCCGGCGGGACCAGTTCCGGCTTTCGTC
Organism: Erythrobacter sp. 'gip.4 top 5'; assembly: GCF_056495765.1. Classification (NCBI taxonomy): domain Bacteria; kingdom Pseudomonadati; phylum Pseudomonadota; class Alphaproteobacteria; order Sphingomonadales; family Erythrobacteraceae; genus Erythrobacter; species Erythrobacter sp. 'gip.4 top 5'. The sequence continues at coordinate 69,234 of NZ_CP200271.1, forward strand.
TCGCAAGGTCTTTCGCCCAAACCCATCGATGAGGCGACAAGAGCATGTTCGTATGTGCGCGGTCCATCGTGTCGAGCCGGCGGCACACCACGAACACGAACATGTCGGCGACATGGGTGCCATCGGAGCGAACATATTCCACCGGCTCGAACTGGTGCACGTCTGGCTCAAACCGCTCTATGAGCGCCTTGGCGCGCGGGCTAACAAAGTCAACCACACTCATCGTGTCAAAGTCGAGGACTTGGCGAGCATCGTCATACCGCACCTTGCTCGGAAGGTCTTGCGCCTTTACCCGGAAGCCGCTCTCCAGGGCTTCGCCAATCGGGCCAATCCCTGGAACTATCGTCTCGGCAAAATTGGCAAAGCCCACATTGCGGTAGTTGAAGTCCGTGGGCTCAAGAATATCCGAGTCCGCATAAGGCGCGCCCGCAGCTGTACCTGTGCCTGGATAGTAGCCAAAACCGGAACTCCAAACCATCGCCTAACCTCCTTTTTGGGGGCCTTAAGCCATCAAGAGTAACGGCAGCAATGGGGTCGGTTGCTGAATGGCAGGTTTTAGCGGCAAAGTGAACGAAGCTGCCGGTCTGCTTCAAGTACGCCTCCTGCTCCTCACTGAATGTGGCTGGGCACTGGCAAAGAGCCCTATCGGTCCTCCCGATCCAGACGGACCGCCTTTTCGATAAAGCCCTGTGGGTCTTGCACAAAATGCGCTGCGTCTGATTGCAGAACCGTCCTGATGACAGCTTCCCTGCTTGGCTGAATGATCGCACCCTCCGGCGTCGCAAAGACGCAGTCGAATTGCCGCGCGACGGCGCAGACTCCGCCGATCAACGCCAAAGAGATATCTGCCACGTCGAAGCGCACTTGGATTTCTTCGATGTATTGCTCATCGAAGCTCACCTGAATGTCGTCGTTTGGCTCGTCACCCCATACCCGGAGACCGGTGTAGGATCGGGGTTTCCGGGGCAGCAGCATGTCGAGTTTTGCGAACAGCACATCCGCCTGTGCGATGGGCAGCGCCAAAACGACCTCGCCGAGCTGCGCGCGGCTCATTCGTGCAGCGTTGACCCCTGCGATACGCGCCGCAGCGGCAGGGATGAGGTTGATTACGAACTGCCAGACGGCCATCGCACGACCATAGCGTCAATGCAGGGTCCGACAATGGGCTCCTTCGCTGAGCCCGGGTTCTGCTCTGCCCGGTCCCGGTGCTGCCGCCCATCCGGCCAGGGCAGCGCCCCTTACCCGCGAACGCGCCTTTCCTTATCAGGAAGGCGTTCGCGGTCGGAGCCTTCCGGCCGTAGTGCGCGCCGCGGCGCGCAGGCAGGTCATTCGGCATCCTCCGTCCGGTCAAGGATCGGCTCAGGCTGTCGCTGCGCTTGCCTTCGCCGCGCGTGCGGCGGCGCTGCCGGCTTCGCGGCATCGTCCCTGACAGTACGTCGCCTGCCGACCAGCCCCGCCAAACGGCCTTTCAAGATTGGGAGTGTTCCCGCTGTAACCCCTTCGCAGGGCCGAAGGGGCGGCCCGGGGTGGCGCTGAAGCGCCTGACCGGGCCTGCCTTCGTCTCTCTTGCTCGGGGGCGGGAACGTCTCTTCCACACACACAGGAACACCTGCCGAAACCTATCGGCGGCCGCCCCTTAGTCAAGGACCGCGGTCCCCCCAATTTTCAGCGGGGAGGCTCTGTCGCTGCGCGCCAGCCACCACGCAGAAAATCGGTTCCCCCACGCCCGCCATGGCGGCGGCGAGACGAGCTCGCCGTCCCTGACACAGCGCGTCCGGCCCGATGGGTTTTTGGCTGTTCCCAATGTGGGGACGATTTCAAAAATCGGAGGCTTTTATGACTGTTTTCAACTCGTTCGCTGATTTGGCTCAGGTACGCATCAATCTTGCCGATGCACGTGAAGGGATCACGGAATCCTATGACGGAGCGTTTCTCGAACACAGCGATCTGGCCAAGCTCAATATCGTTGAGGCTCCAATCGCCGCAGAAATGCCGGATCCCGACATGGCGCGCCGCGCCGTGGAGATGGCAATCGGAACGATCTTCGATGTCCTCAAGGACACGCGCATGGAGGAATTCGCGCAGCAGCTCGCCTGGGGCATGGTCAACTCCTTCCACATGACCGCACGCCTCGCAGAAGGTCGCGAGGACGATGCCGCAAAGAAGCTGGGCGAAATGGCACGCCACTTCGATCCTTCGGAAATTTACGCTGTCGAGCTCGAGGAAACACAGCAGCTCTGCCAGACACTGCAAGGGTGCCGCGAAGCGCTCGAGGCGATGCGCGATCATGCGGCAGACGTCTACCGGGTCGAAACCGGTCGCCCCTTCACGGCCGCACGGGGATCGCAAGTCAGCAAGAACGGGGTTACCGCAAGCCAGGTGCAGGCGCGCGATTTCCTCGCCGCACGCGCCAAGGATCGAAGAGCGCAATTCCAGCCCGATGGCCCGCTGGTGATCGTGTCAGGTGGTCAGAAAGATTGGCACGATTTTGCGATGATCTGGGCTATCCTCGACGACATCAAGTCGCGGATCCCGAACATGGTCCTGGGCACGACCGGCATGCGCAAGGGCGTCGATGCCATGGCAGGCGCATGGGCGCAGCAGAACGGGGTCAACACGATCCTGTTCGTGCCCGACCAACGCCACGGCAACCGCGCTCCGTTCCTGCGCAACGAGAGCATCGTCAAGCTGAACCCGGTCGAAGCGATCATCGGTGAAGGGTCGGGCATCCAGTCGAACCTTGCACAGCGCCTCCGTCAGGCAGGCGTGCCGCTGCACATCCGCCGCATCAGTGATCAGGCGCAGGTGCGGTCGCGCAACTTCGGGTGAGCGCCGCTCGGAAGGCTCCGGCTTAGGCCGGGGCCTTCCGCTCTTCTTTTGCGCAAGGGGCGGGCTCTGGGGGCATCGAACCCCCTTCGCCCGCTGACGCTAGCATCGTGATCCCCGAACCTTCCAGTTGCGCTTGTTCGCCTGACTAGCCGCAGCTTGCCCAAGCTTGATGCTTTGCATCTTGCGGGCATCGCTGCCGGGCCTGCTGCTACACCCGGACACAGGTCCGACCGGCCATGCTCGGACTGAACCAGAACCACCTGCCGGCATTCAACCACGGGCTCAGGGCATGAGAAAGGAGAGGGGGATGGAGGAGGCGAGCAGCGACAGGAGGCAAAGATGCTCGTCACATTCCGCGTCAAGGATATCGAGACAAGGCTCCATTCGGAACCGGCTCAAATATGCCCGCCAGAGCTCGCGGCGCTGATGCGCAAACTGCACACCAGCAACAGTACGATCGATGCAGACCCAGGCGAATTCCTGGCCGCGCCCGTGAACTTCGAGATCAATGCCAACGCGCTTGCGATCGCCGAGTTCGCATCATGCTTCGACCATCGCCCGGAGATGATCGCGATCGTCGAGGAGGCGCAGTTTCTTGGGCGAATGCTGCGCATCGAACACCAGCAATGCGGCGCACCGATCACGATGCGGGTGAGTGAACACATTGCTCTGGTAGGCGCCACCACAATGAGCAGTGACCTTGCTGCAAAGGTGCTCACCTCTCTTGGCTGCCACGAGCACGAATCTGGACAATTGTCTCTGCAAAAGCTCGGAACTGCGCTCGAAGATCACCGAACCTATGAGGCCTTCGTCAAGGCAGGAATCACTCCGCTCTTCGCAAGCTTCGCGTTCATCGTCTCCACTGATTGCGGAGAGCAACACCCGCTGCTCGAATGGACGTTATGAATACCCGGCCAGCAGTGCACGAGCAGCCACGAACCGGCTGAACTCGTCGCAATGTTCAACGCTCGATCTGCAAACAGCCTCCTGCAGGTTCGAGGTGGAAAAGGGTGCCCGGCACGTTGCCGCGGCGCCCTTTTTTCATGCCGCCTGGGTCACGCCACTGCCGAACAGCCACCTTCCGGCACATAGCTTTCGCGAAGTCGCTGGGAACGCATGCCTCCTGCCGCAGGCACGTCCACCACCATCGCCATGAGCACCCCGCCAGCATACTGGTCAACCGCTAATTTCCCGACCGAGAAGCCGTGCTGCGCCAGCTTCCGCACCATCGAAAAATTAGCGGTCAAGCCTCCGCTTCGCTGCGGTGACCAGCACACTGATGGGGCGCTGTTTCATGGCATGGCGGACGAGCCGCCGAGCGCCAGGAGGCAAGGTCATGTGCTACACAACAGAAAGCTACGAAGACGACGTTTCAGTGCTTCGCCAGATCAATCCCAACATCATCGCCCTTGATGAAAAAACGCTCGAAGCTGAGCGACGCTCCTACCACACCTTCTTCTGTCCGTCGTCAGAACATTTGGCGCAATGTGCGGCGTAGATTAGCGGAGTGCGGGCCTCGTCTGGGGTTTGGTTTTAGGCGGCGAGCTTGCGGTGTTGCAAGCGCCGATGTTCGATGGTCTGTCGCTTGATCCTTTCGCGCTGTTTGATGATGGCCGGTGCCCTGCCGAAGTAGACGTCGGCGGGCGTCACGTTGCACAGCGCTTCATGGTAGCGCTGGTGGTTGTAGTGCTCGACGAACGTCTCGATCTGGGTCTCAAGGTCGCCGGGCAGGAAGTAGTTTTCCAGCAGGATGCGGTTTTTGAGGGTCTGGTGCCAGCGCTCGATCTTACCCTGGGTCTGCGGATGCATCGGAGCGCCGCGCACATGGCTCATCTTGTTGGCCTCGATGTATTCCGCCAGTTCGCCCGCGATGTAGCTGGGGCCGTTATCGCTGAGCAGTCTGGGCTTGTGCAGCACCGTTGCACTGTCGCATCCTGATGCGGCGAGCGCCATGTCCAGCGTGTCGGTCACATCCTCTGCCCGCATGTTGGTGCACAACTTCCAGGCGATGATGTAGCGCGAGAAGTCGTCGAGGACGGTCGATAGATACATCCAGCCCCACCCGATAATCTTGAAGTAGGTAAAATCGGTTTGCCACATCTCGTTCGGGCGGGTGGTCTTGGTGTGGAACTGATCGGCAGCCTTGATCACGACGTAGGCCGGGCTCGTGATCAGATCATGGGCCTTCAGCAGGCGGTAAACCGTGGCTTCGGACACAAAGTATTGGCGTTCATCGGTAAATCGCACGGCCAGCTCGCGCGGTGACAGCTCGGACTGCTCCAGCGCCATTTCGATGATCTGGTCCTGCACCTCGGGCGCGATGCGGTTCCACACCCGGCTCGGCGCTGACGGTCGATCCGCGAGCGCCTCCAGGCCACCATCGAGGTAGCGGTCATACCAGCGGTAGAACGTCCGACGGGCAATGCCGAGCTTATCCAGCGTCCGCTTGGCGGGCAGGTGCGACTGCTCGACGATCCTGATGATCTCCAGCTTTTCAGAAGCAGGATACCTCATTCGTCGTCGCCCCCATCCGCGATCATGCTTTTTTTAAGCAGGCGGTTCTCGAGCGTCAGGTCAGCTACGCATTCCTTCAAGGCGCGGGCTTCGCGGCGCAGATCCTGCACCTCGCCGGTGGTCGCGGCACGGGCGGTGTCGCCGGCCAACCGGCGCTTGCCGGCTTCCATGAACTCCTTCGACCAAGTGTAATACAGGCTCTGAGCGATGCCTTCCTTGCGGCACAGCTCGGCAATGCTGTCTTCGCCGCGCAGGCCGTCCAGCACGATGCGGATCTTGTCTTCGGCCGAGAAGTGTCGGCGGGTTGCACGCCGGATGTCCTTCACCACTCGCTCAGCAGGGGCCTTCTTGGGAGGGGATTTTTTCAAGGAGGATTGGGTCTTCATCTTCGTTCCTTCGTCACTACGACGAAGCCCCAACCCTCCTTAAATCACAACCTCAAATCTGTGCCATTGGTGCTGATGGGGGACAGTCCAATGGACCGAGGAAGAGCGGCTCGAGCATCACAGAACATGCCAGTGCCCGACGGCGTACCAATGGGATACGTGTCGGACGGTTTTGTGAGATCCAAGAGTTCGCAAATGGGATCCCAAAGCGGAACAGACGGTTCTACGACGGCGGTGCGGCCGGGCGGAAGCTTCTCCATCCACGAGCCCTCATGACCGACTGCTCCAGCCTCTATTATGAATCTCACATCTGGACGCTCAATTAATGCTTGGAGCGCGTCCTGAGCGAGCGGCGGGTCAACCACGGCATCAAATATCTCTCCAACCGCAAAAAGATCGGAGGCAGAGAGTTTCGGCTCGCCACAGGTGAAGGCCCTCGTCCGGAGTCCTAGCATTGACAGCGCCATGGCAAGAGCCTCGCTCTCACCAATAGTCCATGCGACCGTAAAGCTGTTTGGCGACCGCTCCGGTCGGGCCGGAGGTGCGCCGGCATCGATCGTTCCAGCGCGGGCGAGAAAGGGAAGGACTGAGTAAGCATTGTCCGAAGGACCATCTTGTCGCTGCAATATCGCCGGACGCGTGACAGCGAGTGCGCATAGCTCTGCAAAACGATAGTTCATCCAAAGGTCGACTGGGCCGACGACAGGCATCGCCCGGAGCAGCGCCGCAGCACCATCACGTGACAAAACATAGCCGGACAGATACCAGAGCCCTCGGACGGGCCTAAATAGCGAGCCACATACGTCAGTCCTAATGGCCATCCCGCCGGCGTCGTTGTACGAGAGGTAGAGGAGGTGAGGTCCAGTGGTGTCTTCGCTCCGGCGTAGCGCTGCCCGCCAGCCCCGCTCAATGGCGTCCGCTGCGCCGCGACGAAACCAGACGTCGTCCTCGAGCACTAGAACGTGTTGGTGCGGCCCGCGGGCGATCTTTTTCCAAGCCTCAATGTGGGATCGCGCTACAGCGACTTCCTGACGCGTCATCCGGATTGGGTGATCTGTCCCCCGTCAGCACCAATGGCACAGATTTGAGGTTGTGATTTAAGGAGGGTTGGGGCTTCGTCGTAGTGACGAAGGAACGAAGATGAAGACCCAATCCTCCTTGAAAAAATCCCCTCCCAAGAAGGCCCCTGCTGAGCGAGTGGTGAAGGACATCCGGCGTGCAACCCGCCGACACTTCTCGGCCGAAGACAAGATCCGCATCGTGCTGGACGGCCTGCGCGGCGAAGACAGCATTGCCGAGCTGTGCCGCAAGGAAGGCATCGCTCAGAGCCTGTATTACACTTGGTCGAAGGAGTTCATGGAAGCCGGCAAGCGCCGGTTGGCCGGCGACACCGCCCGTGCCGCGACCACCGGCGAGGTGCAGGATCTGCGCCGCGAAGCCCGCGCCTTGAAGGAATGCGTAGCTGACCTGACGCTCGAGAACCGCCTGCTTAAAAAAAGCATGATCGCGGATGGGGGCGACGACGAATGAGGTATCCTGCTTCTGAAAAGCTGGAGATCATCAGGATCGTCGAGCAGTCGCACCTGCCCGCCAAGCGGACGCTGGATAAGCTCGGCATTGCCCGTCGGACGTTCTACCGCTGGTATGACCGCTACCTCGATGGTGGCCTGGAGGCGCTCGCGGATCGACCGTCAGCGCCGAGCCGGGTGTGGAACCGCATCGCGCCCGAGGTGCAGGACCAGATCATCGAAATGGCGCTGGAGCAGTCCGAGCTGTCACCGCGCGAGCTGGCCGTGCGATTTACCGATGAACGCCAATACTTTGTGTCCGAAGCCACGGTTTACCGCCTGCTGAAGGCCCATGATCTGATCACGAGCCCGGCCTACGTCGTGATCAAGGCTGCCGATCAGTTCCACACCAAGACCACCCGCCCGAACGAGATGTGGCAAACCGATTTTACCTACTTCAAGATTATCGGGTGGGGCTGGATGTATCTATCGACCGTCCTCGACGACTTCTCGCGCTACATCATCGCCTGGAAGTTGTGCACCAACATGCGGGCAGAGGATGTGACCGACACGCTGGACATGGCGCTCGCCGCATCAGGATGCGACAGTGCAACGGTGCTGCACAAGCCCAGACTGCTCAGCGATAACGGCCCCAGCTACATCGCGGGCGAACTGGCGGAATACATCGAGGCCAACAAGATGAGCCATGTGCGCGGCGCTCCGATGCATCCGCAGACCCAGGGTAAGATCGAGCGCTGGCACCAGACCCTCAAAAACCGCATCCTGCTGGAAAACTACTTCCTGCCCGGCGACCTTGAGACCCAGATCGAGACGTTCGTCGAGCACTACAACCACCAGCGCTACCATGAAGCGCTGTGCAACGTGACGCCCGCCGACGTCTACTTCGGCAGGGCACCGGCCATCATCAAACAGCGCGAAAGGATCAAGCGACAGACCATCGAACATCGGCGCTTGCAACACCGCAAGCTCGCCGCCTAAAACCAAACCCCAGACGAGGCCCGCACTCCGCTAATCTACGCCGCACATTGCGCCAAATGTTCTGACGACGGACACGCCCTCGATCTTTAGGTCCTGCCTAGCGAACAACATGTGTTCGCTGAATGCTGCACCGGTGCGCGTCTGGCAGTCAGTGCAGTGGCAGGCATAGGGACGAAATCGGAACCCGTCACGCAAGGTGAAGCGGACCGCTTCGCACAGACATCCACCCGTTAGGTCGGCCTTCATCGCGTTACCCTTATAAAATTGCCTGATTCCTTCTAGCGAACGCGCGCTCGATCTCCGTCACTGCATTTGATCGATAGCACGCCCCATGCGAAAGGATGATGCCCGAGGGCTGCCAGGCCAGCATTCGCCGCACCCCCTCGCGCAGAGCCGCGCGGTGGGGAAGGGCAGCGATCCTGATCTCGATGGACGGGCGACCAGTCGGCCCAGTGGCCCCGCCCAGCCTCAGCACCAGCTTGACCAGCGGATGGCGGATCCGCTTGGCCTCAAAGTTCTGCATCAGGTCGGTGACGATCAGCGTGTGCGAGGCGCGGTGCAGAAACACAGCTTCGGTAAAGCTGCCGAGCGCGATCACATGGAGGTCGATGGCCTCACGCCACGGCTGTGGCGGTTGGTTGTCCAGAAGCGCAAACGAGATGTCGGCAACCTTCGTTTCAAGCCCGCCGACGCCGAAGATCGATGCCTCGGGAAAGGCATGCGTCCAGTCGGCCAGATGGGTGTAGTGGAACACATTGGGGGCAATGATCGCGGCGACTGCTCCCAGCGCTTTGACTGCTGCGACCAGATCTGGCGAGCACGCGACTGACGAATGCAGCCACAAACCTACGCCGGGCAGGCGGATGATTGTCATTCGGGTCGGGCAGGGCAGGGTCAGGCCCCACAGCCGATAGGAGACTTCGGGGCCGTTGACCGTCCAGATGTCGTCAGCCCACGCGACAGGCTGCAATTGCGGCTCGTAGGGGAGGTAGCCGGGTGCGGGCGTCATCGTGCCATCTCCGGGACGCGCCACATGAACCCGATCGATCCCAGCACAAAGCCAAGGAACGCTGCTTGCAAGGGTAGGGCGACTGCATACCCCTCGACCCCGAGCACGAAGGAGGCGTAGCTGTTGGCGGCCACGTCACACACCATGATGATCGCTGCCAGTGCCAACCCTGCGCGTCGCTGGCCGAACAACAGCAGCGCCACGACAGTAAAGTCCAGCACCACCAGTGAAGACCAGAACACCTCGAGCAAGAGCGGACCCCAGCTGTAAGGCCTCAGACCGAGGACCCAAAAGTCCCGCGAATGGCTCAAGGTCGCGATGGAGAAGCAGGCGATATAAACGCCAATCGCAATCCGCTGCGCCATCGTTCAATCCGGCACCGCAGCAGGCATCCCCGCCGGGCCGAGCTGGCCCATCGTCCGCCACAGCAGCCCGATCGCCACAACAAGCAGCGCCAGCGAGACCAAATAGGGCGCGCCGGGAAAGAACAGCCCGGTGTCGTCCGCGAAATGGCCGAAGATCTGGGTCATCATCACCGGGCCGATGATCGAGGTAAGGCTTACCGTGCTGGCAATCGCACCTTGCAATTCGCCTTGGGCATCCTCGCTCACCTGCACCGTCATCAGGCTCTGCATCGCAGGGAAGGTCATGCCCGTTAGCGCGCCCACGATGATCGCTGCGATCACCATCGGGGTGCCGGTAGCAAAGGCCAGCAGCACGTAGGAGGGGATGCCCAGCAGCAGGCTGTAGCGCGCCGTGTTCGCCGCGCCGAAGCGGGCGATGCTTTTGCCCGTCAGCACCGCTTGCGCCACGCCCATCAATACGCCGTAGAAGGACACGGTCAGCCCGCTGATGGTCGGCGTCCAGCCAAACTCCAACTCGCCCCAATAGGCCCAGATCGACATCTGAGCTTGCGCGGCCAGCTGCATGAAGAAGGCGACGCCAAGACATGACAGCACGAAGGGCGTGCGCGCCATCTGGATCAGCGAACCTAAGGGGTTGGCGCGGGCCGGATCGAAGGCGCGGCGGCGTTCGGGCGGGAGGGTCTCGCGCAGGAAAAGGAGGCCGCCGATCACGCCAATCCCCGCAAGGCTCGCCGCAATGATGAACGGCGCACGCGTCCCGATCTCACCCGCGATGCCGCCCAGCGCCGGGCCGAGCACAAATCCTGCCGCTCCCGCACCGCCGAGCATCCCGAAGGCCGCGCCGCGCTTCTCTGCCGGGATGCAATCGGCGATGCAGGAATTGGCCGCCGCCCAGCTTGCGCCCATAATCCCCGATATCAAACGCCCCGCCACCAGCCACGCCAGCGTCGGCGCCCAGGCCATCACGGCATAATCGACGGCGAGGAGGAACAGCGTTGTCAGCAGCACTGGCCGCCTACCGAAGCGGTCGCTTAAGCCCCCGACAAACGGAGCGAACAGGAACTGCATCCCGGCATAGGCAAACAGCAGCAGCCCGCCAATCTCGGCGGAACGATCAAGGCTGGTCTGCGCGATCTCCCCGATCAGCGTCGGCATAATGGGCAGGATTAGCCCGATGCCCAGCATATCGACGAAGACGATAAACGCGACCGCCGCTAGAATTTGTGAGTTTTTCCCCTTCATAATCAGATCATTGCACTGCTTTCGACCAAAGTCACGCGGGGAGTTAAGCTGACAAGCAGGCCAGATTCAGTCCTTGATGGTCAGGCCGTCGATGATCGCATCGAAGCTCGACTGATACTCTTGCGCTGCCACGGCAAAATCTGCGCGGGTGGCACAATCTAACGCGGCAGCCTGAATGGCGGCGAGGACGATGTTCGAGAGCGGCCCCACCGGCTGCCGCGTCATCACGCCCGCCTCCATCGCCAGCGTCAGGCCAGCAGAAACCAACCCGCCAAAGTGCGCAGCGTCGATTTGCCTCCATCGTTCAAACCCCAGGACACTTGGCGCATTCTGCAAGGTGATGCGGGTGCTGAACCTTGTTTTGGCGGCAACCTTCGGCGCGAGCGAAGCGCTGCCCATCGCGGGGAAAGGGTTCTCCAGCAGCAAAGCAAAGGAACGGACCGTCTCCGTTCTTTCAATCGGCAGTTCAGTCAGTATGCTCCTGTTCTGCCTTTCGATTTGCTTCTATTCGTTGCTGTAACTCGCCACTTTGAACATGCAGCGAGGCAATGTTCCGGGCGCCTTAGCCCTGACAGGTTTTGTGAGCGGACGACGCGGTGTTAATCGATTGTTTCCGCTTTGAAATTGATCACCGGAACTGCTGGAACCCCCTTGCGCCCTGCCCTTGCCAAACATGATGCCGCGATAGCCATCTCTGCATTGCGGGGGCTATCGATGCATTGATTGTTTGGCGCTTTCTAGCGGCGATGCCCCCGGCCCGGCAAGGTGTCGCCTCTCTATGCCGCCAATCACGACGCGATGCCTGACGCCCAGGACATTGGGGATGGTGTCATGGGCAGCCAAGGCGAACCGATGACATCGGTTATTGATTTGTTGGGATATACGGCCTATTTCACCCTTAATCGAACCCGCCCGGCCTCTGTCCGCAAGGATATGCACACTGGGCGGGTCTTTTGTTTTCAGACCCTTGTCGCTAAGCGTGAGTGGGTATGACGCGCGTTTTCACCAAACCCTCGCTCAATCTCGATCAGCAGATCGGGCACCTTCGCGACAATGGCATGGCCATCCCTGATGAGGAGCGGGCCCGGTATTGGCTGACGCACGTCAGCTATTACCGGCTCAGCGCTTATTGGCTATATTTCGAGCGCCCTAAGGATGATCCCGGACCGCGCTTCAATCTGGGCACTGACTTCGAGACGGTGACCGCGCTATACGATTTCGACCGGGTCCTTCGGCGCCTTGTCATGCGCGGTACCGAGCACGTCGAGGTCGCTCTGCGCGGCAGTTGGGCCTACCAGCTTGCGACGCTCGGTCATGGACACAGCTATCTCGACGCAGGGCTTTACTACGAGCGCAAGCAGTTCCACGACAATCTTGCGAAGCTGGCAAAGGACGTCGGGGAGTCCAACGAAACCTACATCGATCATTACCGGAAGACTTACCGGGACCCTGCCCTGCCACCGGTTTGGATGGTGGCTGAAATGATGTCGTTTGGTCAGCTCTCACGCTGGTACTCGAGCCTTGCGGACCGCTCGCTACGCAATCGGATTGCTGTTCCTCTCGGGCTCACCGAAACGGTGCTAGTGCCTTTCGTCCGACACCTTGTCGACGTTCGGAACATCTGCGCTCACCATGGTCGGCTCTGGAACCGTGGTTTCTTGATCTGCCCGCGGCTACCCAGCAAACCAAGGGATCTGCAGCTTTCGCTGGACCACTCGGCCGGTGAACGCCCACCGGCGAAGCTCTACAACACGATCACCATGATCAACCAGGTGATGCGGACTGTGGCGCCGGATTCCCGTTGGGCTTGGGAAACGAAAGCACACATTCTCTCCCATCCGACGGGCGATCTGGCGGCGATGGGCTTCCCGCAAGACTGGCTGGAAAAGCCCTTGTGGCATTAATCGGCTTTCTACTCGCGGCGAGCGATTGAGTATGAGGTTGATCAGACCACGGGCTATGCAGCCGTCTCCCCCCGCCGGATCGTCCGATACACGGTAGGCCGCGAGACCTTGAACAGCTTGCCAAGGTCGCTGATTGAGTATTCGCCGGTCGCATGCATCTTGAGTAGCTCGCGTTGCTGGAGGTCGGACAGCTTGGGCGGCTTGCCGCGGAGCTTGCCCTTGTCGCGGGCGATCTTCATGCCCTCGCGGGTGCGAAGGCGGATGAGGTCGCTCTCGAATTCGGCGAAGGTGGCAAGGATGTTGAAGAACATCCGGCCCATGGGGTCGTTGGGATCGTAAATCTGCTTGCCCAGCGCGAGGCTGACTCCGCGCTTTTCCAATTCATCGGCGATCGCACGGACGTCTGGCACAGACCGGGCGAGACGATCCAGCTTCGGCACGACCAGCGTTTCGCCGGCCCGTACGGCTGCCAGCGCCTGGGCAAGGCCGGGGCGATCGCGGTTGCGGCCGGTCAGGCCGTGGTCAGTGTAGATGCGATCCTCTGGCACGCCCAGTTCGATCAGCGCCCGGCGCTGAGCGGTGAGATCCTGCTTGTCGGTCGAGCAGCGGGCATATCCGATCAGAGTGTTGGTCATTTGTAACGGATGAGACCCCTGTGTGAGAAAATAAAGCGTACCACCTTAATGAGAGAGCGGGCAAGCCGGAATTGCGGAGGGCAGGGGGGTCTGACCGCTGGCGTCTAGAAAGTGTCCGTTGAGCGATCCCTTTCGGACAGGCAGCGGCAAGGTGCCATCGCTGTTGCGAGAGGTGCGCACAATGGCAACAATGTATCATTGAGGCGCATTTGGAACATTGCGCCATACAAGCCTCTATGAGGCACATTGATCAATTCATGCCTAAGCTTGCATCTTGTTGAATTCTAGGAGCACCCCGGCTAGAGTGGACCTGTCGACCAATTCAGCAGCATTTGGAGCTCGCATGACCGTCCAAGTCAACATAACGCCCAACGGCCGAATGAGCCTGCCTGCTGACATCCGTAAGCGGCTCGGGCTGGTCGGCGGCGGCGCGGTCTATCTGGATGAGACGCCTGATGGTCTCGTGCTGCGAACGGCCGCTCAGGCTGTTGCGCGCGCGCAGGCCCTGGCGAAGCAGTACACCGAAGGAAACCCGGATGCGTCGGTCGATGCTTTCCTCGCCAAGCGTCGCGAGGAAAGCGGAGAGTGAGCGAGATCGTATTGGACGCCTCCGCCCTGATCGCCATGCTCAAGGGGGAGAAGGGTGCCGACAAAGTCGCAGCAGCAATAGCAGACGCCCGGATATGCACGATCAACTATGCCGAGGTGGTTACCCACTTCATCCATCTCGGCATGCCTGAGCGCGAGGTCGACGCCATGCTCGACCCTCTGCCGATGACGATTGTGCCCACCGACAAGGCTTTGGCGCAATTGGCTGGGCGGTTGCGAGCTGTCACTGCCGATCACGGGCTATCGCTTGGCGATCGCTTCTGTCTTGCGCTAGCGCAGCGTGACGGTCTGCCGGCTTGGACCAGCGATCAGAGCTGGAAGGCGATCGCCGATGCCGCCAAAGCCAAGGTCGTCGCCATTCGATGATGTCCAGCGGAAAGGGCAGGGCGCTTGCCATCTTAATGCTATTGCGCCGCCATAATCCTGCCTGGCAGCTTCGGCCGGGTTTCTTCCTGAAAGCGGAAATTCGCAAACCGACCCCAATCCGGACATTGAACGTTGAGGGCAAATAGAGCTACTCCTGCATTTCGTATTGCTATGCTGGTGCTTAAATGCGGGGACCACCGATGGATCGACAATTTGGTCTACTAATGTTGGCCTTAATCTTGTCGGCGTGTTCACCTGAGGCGATCTATGTTGATAGCGTGATCGCCCATCACTTCTATAGCGAGGCAAGCACGATCGTCTGGAAGGACGAAAGCGGGCAATGGCAATGGAGCCAGGTCGCTGAAGTTGGGCCAGGCGGAATGCTGTCCCCCGTCAGCACCAATGGCACAGATTTGAGGTTGTGATTTAAGGAGGGTTGGGGCTTCGTCGTAGTGACGAAGGAACGAAGATGAAGACCCAATCCTCCTTGAAAAAATCCCCTCCCAAGAAGGCCCCTGCTGAGCGAGTGGTGAAGGACATCCGGCGTGCAACCCGCCGACACTTCTCGGCCGAAGACAAGATCCGCATCGTGCTGGACGGCCTGCGCGGCGAAGACAGCATTGCCGAGCTGTGCCGCAAGGAAGGCATCGCTCAGAGCCTGTATTACACTTGGTCGAAGGAGTTCATGGAAGCCGGCAAGCGCCGGTTGGCCGGCGACACCGCCCGTGCCGCGACCACCGGCGAGGTGCAGGATCTGCGCCGCGAAGCCCGCGCCTTGAAGGAATGCGTAGCTGACCTGACGCTCGAGAACCGCCTGCTTAAAAAAAGCATGATCGCGGATGGGGGCGACGACGAATGAGGTATCCTGCTTCTGAAAAGCTGGAGATCATCAGGATCGTCGAGCAGTCGCACCTGCCCGCCAAGCGGACGCTGGATAAGCTCGGCATTGCCCGTCGGACGTTCTACCGCTGGTATGACCGCTACCTCGATGGTGGCCTGGAGGCGCTCGCGGATCGACCGTCAGCGCCGAGCCGGGTGTGGAACCGCATCGCGCCCGAGGTGCAGGACCAGATCATCGAAATGGCGCTGGAGCAGTCCGAGCTGTCACCGCGCGAGCTGGCCGTGCGATTTACCGATGAACGCCAATACTTTGTGTCCGAAGCCACGGTTTACCGCCTGCTGAAGGCCCATGATCTGATCACGAGCCCGGCCTACGTCGTGATCAAGGCTGCCGATCAGTTCCACACCAAGACCACCCGCCCGAACGAGATGTGGCAAACCGATTTTACCTGTCCGTCGTCAGAACATTTGGCGCAATGTGCGGCGTAGATTAGCGGAGTGCGGGCCTCGTCTGGGGTTTGGTTTTAGGCGGCGAGCTTGCGGTGTTGCAAGCGCCGATGTTCGATGGTCTGTCGCTTGATCCTTTCGCGCTGTTTGATGATGGCCGGTGCCCTGCCGAAGTAGACGTCGGCGGGCGTCACGTTGCACAGCGCTTCATGGTAGCGCTGGTGGTTGTAGTGCTCGACGAACGTCTCGATCTGGGTCTCAAGGTCGCCGGGCAGGAAGTAGTTTTCCAGCAGGATGCGGTTTTTGAGGGTCTGGTGCCAGCGCTCGATCTTACCCTGGGTCTGCGGATGCATCGGAGCGCCGCGCACATGGCTCATCTTGTTGGCCTCGATGTATTCCGCCAGTTCGCCCGCGATGTAGCTGGGGCCGTTATCGCTGAGCAGTCTGGGCTTGTGCAGCACCGTTGCACTGTCGCATCCTGATGCGGCGAGCGCCATGTCCAGCGTGTCGGTCACATCCTCTGCCCGCATGTTGGTGCACAACTTCCAGGCGATGATGTAGCGCGAGAAGTCGTCGAGGACGGTCGATAGATACATCCAGCCCCACCCGATAATCTTGAAGTAGGTAAAATCGGTTTGCCACATCTCGTTCGGGCGGGTGGTCTTGGTGTGGAACTGATCGGCAGCCTTGATCACGACGTAGGCCGGGCTCGTGATCAGATCATGGGCCTTCAGCAGGCGGTAAACCGTGGCTTCGGACACAAAGTATTGGCGTTCATCGGTAAATCGCACGGCCAGCTCGCGCGGTGACAGCTCGGACTGCTCCAGCGCCATTTCGATGATCTGGTCCTGCACCTCGGGCGCGATGCGGTTCCACACCCGGCTCGGCGCTGACGGTCGATCCGCGAGCGCCTCCAGGCCACCATCGAGGTAGCGGTCATACCAGCGGTAGAACGTCCGACGGGCAATGCCGAGCTTATCCAGCGTCCGCTTGGCGGGCAGGTGCGACTGCTCGACGATCCTGATGATCTCCAGCTTTTCAGAAGCAGGATACCTCATTCGTCGTCGCCCCCATCCGCGATCATGCTTTTTTTAAGCAGGCGGTTCTCGAGCGTCAGGTCAGCTACGCATTCCTTCAAGGCGCGGGCTTCGCGGCGCAGATCCTGCACCTCGCCGGTGGTCGCGGCACGGGCGGTGTCGCCGGCCAACCGGCGCTTGCCGGCTTCCATGAACTCCTTCGACCAAGTGTAATACAGGCTCTGAGCGATGCCTTCCTTGCGGCACAGCTCGGCAATGCTGTCTTCGCCGCGCAGGCCGTCCAGCACGATGCGGATCTTGTCTTCGGCCGAGAAGTGTCGGCGGGTTGCACGCCGGATGTCCTTCACCACTCGCTCAGCAGGGGCCTTCTTGGGAGGGGATTTTTTCAAGGAGGATTGGGTCTTCATCTTCGTTCCTTCGTCACTACGACGAAGCCCCAACCCTCCTTAAATCACAACCTCAAATCTGTGCCATTGGTGCTGACGGGGGACAATCGCTACATCGCAGGTCGCGCGGCGGAGGAACAGCGCATAGGCAGGGGGATAGAGCCTAAGCACCTCCATGATGATCGCGCGCAGCACCGGTAGGCGCGGTAAATCCTCGGGACGGGGCGCTGCGCCTTGGAGCACCGTGTCGAGCTCGCCGCAAAGCCGCTCCCGCCATGTGGGCGAATTGACAAGACAATGCGCCGTCCAGCCCAGCAACGCGCCCGAGGTTTCGTGCCCCGCAATCAGCAGGCTTATCGCATCGTTACGGATCGCTATTTGGTCGCCCGAATGCTGTTCGGCCAGCATCGATAGAAGGTCGCCGCGGTCGCTCGCCGGCTCGGCAAGGCGAGCATCGACCAGACGGCAGACAAAATCGTCCATCACCCCCATCGCCCAGCGTTTACGGCGCTTGCCAGTCAGCGGGAGCCAGTCTGGCAGCACCACCGGCGCGGTGGATTCGCGGAAGGCGGTCTCCGAGAGAATTTGGATTGCCTCTTCGATGACATCGCCATCAGGCGGCGGCGGGCTGGAGAAGAAGGTATCTGCCGCGATGTCTAGGGTGAGGCGCGCCATCGCCGCATCGGTCTCAATGGTGATATTGCCGCTTGGATCGGCGTGTGCAGCCCACGTATCGCATAGGCGGTGGGTGTGAAGGACCGCCTTCGCGCCATAATCAAGCAGGCGCTGGCGGGCGAAGGCGGGCAGCACCTTACGGCGGCGGGCCCGCCATTCCTCGCCTTCGGCCAATAGCATGTTAGTACCGGTCCATTGTGCGACCACCTGCGTCAGCTTTTCAAAGCGGATGAAGTCTTTCCACCGGTGGACCAGCACGGCCTCAACGTCATCAGGGTGGAACAGCAACCACGACCGGTAGGGCCCGAGCCGCAGCCGCACTGCATCGCCGTGGCGGGCGCGCATGTCAGCATAGAAGGCGAGCTGGTCGCGCTTGATCCGCATGAGGTGGCTGAGCCCAAGCGACAGGGTCAGCGGACTTCGCACCGGCCGCAGTGGGGCGTCGCAGGTCATGTGACCGGTTCACCCTGAGGCTCAGACGCTTCACGCCCGCGCAGGCGGCGAAGCGGTAAGACAACCAGCAGCACAGCCGCGCCCAGCAGCGCGTAAGCGAAATTGACATGACCCAGCACTTTGCCAATCACCGCAGCGGCTGTGAAGTCCCGGGCATCGGACGGATCTCGATAGGTAAGCACCGCGCCGGGCTGGGCCTCGAGGTTCAGGCCGACGGGATCGCGGCGCTGCAGCCAAGCAGCGAAAGCGGCCTGCCGCACCTGCCCCGGATCGAAGACGAGCCGTGACGCTTCTGGCACCCAGGGTCGCCACCGGGGCAGCCACTCGGGCACATTCGCGCGGTAGGCTGGCCAGCCTTCGGGGAAGCGCTGGAGCAGATCGTGACGGTGGTGCCAGCGCACCATGCCGGCCACGAATACCCACGCCATCGCTGCCGCCGATGCCACCCAGACATTGCCGATCATCACCCCGATCACTATCCAGCTCAAGGCGGATGAAAGCTGCATCGGATTGATCAGGTATGCGAACACGCCGGTGCGAACGAGGCGCTTGGTAGGATCAAGCGGGATCGGCGTGCCCTCACCATGGACCACGAACATCTGCACTGCCGACAGGCCGAGCACGAAGCAGGCGGCCAGCAGCGGTAGACCCGCGAGGATCAGCCATAAGGGCCGTGCACCCAGATTCCAGCTTCCGCCCATCGCCAGCATGATTACCGATGGCAGCGCATAAAAGGCGAGAAAGCCGTATCCCAGCGCCAGCAGCGCCGCCCGCCATGCGAGATGCTCGCCCCGTGCTGTCCATCGGGCAAGGTGTATCGCAGGGAGGTGTGCCACGAGAAACACCAGCACGACACCTGCAAACCAGAATGGCCCCGCCATCACCAGAGGATCGAGCGAAGAGAACACCATCCCGTGTAGGCCCAAGATGATCGGCAGCACGAGATAGAGCGGGCGGATGGTCGGGAACAGGAAAGCCAGCACAGGCCCGAACAGGATCGACCCTCCGATCCAGATATCCGCCGGCAGCCCCATAACCATCAGCACATCGCCGCCATAGCGCCACCACCCCGCGGCGATCGCCAGCTGATGCGTGGCGAAGATCATCGCGAAACCATAGAGAAAGGCGAAAAGTCCGCCGATGATAACCCGTGGCTCGTGGCGGTGCCTTGCGCCCAGCAGCAACACAGTGGCTAACGGCCCGAGGAACAGCGCCCACCGCAGCGCCCACAGCCATTCCCGGGGCAGATCGATCTCGATCATGCCAGCACCGCCCGTACAATGGGGTCGCGCAAGGGCTGGGGCAGCCGGGTCTCGAACAGCTCGACCACCAGAAACACAACCGGCAGGCCAAGCGCAAGGTAAAGCGCCACCGGCGGCAACAGGATGATCAGCGCCAGCTGGATAATCGTGCCGAGCCGCATCAGCGCCCCCTCGCGGGAACGGGTCGTCGGCATTGCGAGCAGCAAGCCAGCAAGGATTGCCGGGAAGATCACGGTCAGCGGGAAGGCGAGCAGGTGATCCGGATCACCCCCGGCCAGCGCAGACGCCATGATGACAAGACGCGCCAACACGCCCGAACCAACGACCAACGCTAAGGCCAGCTTGATGCTTCCACGCAGTCTGAACATCCGCCTTAGCTCGCCCCTTCACAGCAGCTTCATTGGTTGCGATGCTGCCCAAACCATTGTTCGGGCTTTGGTTAGCAGCCATGAGTGAACAAAATTCAGCATCCTCGACGAAATGGAATAAGGCGGCGCTCTCATGACTTGAATGGGGTCGCTTCCAGAATGGCAGGTTTTGGCGGGGAACCTGCAAAAGCTGCCTGGCAGGTTCACTATCTTGATCGGCCTTGCAGTGCTGAGTGAGAATGTCGATGCTATAGCGATCTCATGCATGCCAATTCCTCAGATCAGACCGACAAAATGCCATCGGCTTTGCCGTATAGGGCGGCGATTGCGCTGAACGTTGCGTTGTACATCCGGTCGCCGGGGCTTTTCTTTGAGGCGAGGGCAGGGTGGATGTGGCCGGCACTCCCGAGACCGCAGTGAGGGAAGGCATGGATTCGGAACAGCGCCTGCGAGACAAACTCCGTAAAATCGAGGCGCTCTATGCAGGCGCGGCAACTGCCGGTGAGAGAGCGGCCGCAGGGGCTGCAGCCGAACGCCTTCGCAAACAGTTCGAAACGGCCAGCCAGAGCGAACCTGCCGAGGAGTTCAAGTTCTCGATCCCTGATCTGTGGTCCCGTAAGCTTTTTATTGCCCTGTGCAGGCGGTATGGGATGCGGCCCTTCCGTTATCGACGCATGCACCGCCAGAGCGTCCTGATCCGCGCGCCGGCCAGTTTCGTTAACGGGGTCCTGTGGCCCGAGTTTGAGGAGTTGAGCAACGCGCTGATGCTGCACCTTGCTGAGATCACTGAGACGATCATCCGCGAAGAAGTCCATGAGACCACGCAGGACGCTGACGAAATCGAGGAGCCTCGGCAGTTGCGATGAACCAAGCAGCTTCCTCTGCGACCGAAGTTCTGGTTGGCCATGTGGAACGGGTCACCTTCCACAGCGATGAGAGCGGCTTTTGCGTCCTGCGGGTCAAGGCCCGCGGGCACAGAGACCTCGTCACCACTATAGGCCATTCGGCGATGATTTCGGCCGGTGAATGGATCACCGCGTCGGGGGAGTGGATCAACGACCGCAACCACGGCCTCCAGTTCAGGGCGAAGTTTCTGAAAACATCAGAGCCTTCATCGATCGAAGGTATCGAGAAGTACCTTGGCTCCGGCATGATCCGGGGCATCGGGCCGGTCTATGCCGAGCGCATGGTCAAGTTGTTTGGCAAGGACGTCTTCGATGTCATCGAGGCCAGTCCGGAGCGGCTGCGTGAGGTGCCAGGGATTGGTCCCAAGCGAGCAGCGAAGATCACGGCAGCCTGGGCGGACCAGAAGGTTATTCGCGAGATCATGGTCTTCCTGCACAGCCACGGTGTCGGGACGGCGCGGGCGGTGCGGATATTCAAGACCTATGGGGCCGATGCCGTTCAGGTCATGAGCGATAATCCCTATCGCCTGGCGCGCGACATTCGAGGCATCGGCTTCAGGACCGCTGACACCATTGCCGAAAAACTGGGGATTGAGAAGACCGCGATGATCCGCATCAGGGCAGGGATCTCCTTCGCGCTTACAGAGGTAATGGGGCAGGGACACTGTGGTCTGCCGGTGGCTGAGCTGGAGCAATCAGCAGCCAAGCTGCTCGAGGTCGACAGCGCATTGATCAAGACCGCCGTGGCGTTGGAATTGGACGAGCAGATCGTCATCGCTGACACCGTCGCGGGTAAAGATTGCGTCTTTCTGGGCGGCCTCTACCATGCTGAAAAGGTCATCGCTGACCGGTTGCAAGTGCTGATGGCTGGGCAATTGCCCTGGGCAATGATCGACCTGGGCAAGGCCTTGCCATGGATTGAGGGACGCACTGGCCTGACCCTGGCTCCGAGCCAAAGGGAGGCTGTCGGACTTGCCGTGCGATCCAAGGTGACTGTGATCACCGGCGGTCCTGGTGTCGGCAAAACCACCATCGTCAATGCAATCCTGCGCATCTTGGCGGCCAAGGCGGTCAAACTTCTCCTGTGCGCCCCGACAGGCCGCGCTGCCAAACGGATGACCGAGGCGACGGGCATGGAGGCAAAGCCCATCCACCGCCTGCTCGAGTTTGATCCCAAGGCCTTCGGGTTCAAGCGCAATGAGGAAAACCCGCTTGCGTGTGATTTGCTGGTGGTTGACGAGAGCTCGATGGTCGACGTGATGCTGATGCAGTCGCTGCTGAAGGCAGTGCCCGATACTGCCGCCTTGCTGATAGTTGGTGACATAGACCAGCTACCCTCGGTCGGGCCGGGGCAGGTGCTTGCTGATATCATCCAGTCTGCGGCGGTGCCGGTGGTCCGGCTGACCGAGGTCTTCCGCCAGGCTGCCCAGAGCCGGATCATCACCACCGCCCATCAGATCAACCAGGGCAGGAGCCCTCAATTGGGCAAGGTGGAGGGGGACAGCGATTTCTATTTCGTGACGGCTGCAGATCCTGAGCAGGCTGTAACCAAAATCATTGATCTCGTCGGCAAGCACATCCCCCGCAAGTTCGGCTTCGATCCGGTCCGCGATGTTCAGGTCTTGTGCCCGATGAACCGCGGCGGTGTTGGCGCGCGATCGCTCAACATCGAATTGCAGAAAGCGCTCAATCCCAATCCATCCGCAAAGGTCGAGCGGTTCGGGTGGACCTTTGCTCCGCGCGACAAGGTCATGCAGATCGAGAATGATTACGACAAGGATGTGTTCAACGGGGACATCGGCTACATCGAGACCGTGGATGGCGACGAGGGTGAGCTGACCGTCGATTTCGACGGCCGCGCGGTCACCTACCAGTTCGGCGAACTCGACACTCTGATGCCTGCCTACGCCGCGACGATCCACAAGAGTCAAGGCTCTGAATACCCTGCGGTCGTGATCCCGGTCATGACCCAGCATTACGCGATGTTGCAGCGAAACCTGCTCTACACCGGTGTCACCCGCGGCAAGAAGCTGGTGGTGCTGGTCGGCCAGCCCCGGGCCATCGCGATTGCTGTCAAAAATGCGGCAGGCCGGCGCCGCTGGTCCAAGCTCAATGAGTGGCTCCAGGCTCCAACGCCAAACGGCAGCCTGCGTCAGACACGCGAGGTCCAAAGCTAGTGGCCGGTTTGATAGATGGTCGCCGCTATCGCTGGTTGGCGCGGGGTTTTGGGGCTGAACAAGGATGTCCGCACCGCTGGCGTTGGGCGGGACTTGTAATCTATAGTTGACAATATGCGCCGAGGTGTGTCATAAAGTTGGCATGTTGGAGGTCCGCCGCACCGCCGAGTTTCTGAATTGGCTCACGGCTTTGCGGGACGTGCAGGCGAGAGCCCGGATCGCCAAGCGGATCGACCGGGTTGCCATGGGCAACTTTGGCGACACCAAGCCGGTTGGCGAGGGGGTGAGCGAATTGCGCTTCACTTTCGGGCCGGGATACCGGGTCTACTACACCCGGCAGGAGGATATCGTGGTGATCCTTTTATGCGGGGGCGACAAAGGCTCTCAGGAACGAGACATTGAGCGGGCGAAAGCCTTGGCGAAGGAGATTTGACAATGGGAGTCGATACCAAGGTCTGGGACGCGGCCGAAGTGCTCAATAGCCCGGCGGACATTGCGGCCTATCTTGATGCCTATCTCGAGGATGGCAGCGCTGAGGAACTGCTTCGAGCGCTGAACACTATCGCCCGCTCGCGCGGCATGTCGGCACTGGCGCGCGACACCGGTATCAGCCGTGAGGCGCTCTACAAAGCGTTTAGCGATAATGGAAACCCGACACTCGACACCCTGCTGCGGGTCATGAAAGCTCTTGGTGTGCGACTTGCCGTCGCCGCTTGACTGGCACACGTCTGCTTGGGGTCTCACTTCGTTCATGGCTTACGAGAGCATCATGCAGGGGCTGAACGAGGCGCTGGGCCATGCCCAGGGCAAGGAGGCTGGCTCGCGCGTGCACGCCATCGAGGTGCCGGTTATCGATATTGCGGCGACCCGGGCGCAGACAGGCCTTTCCCAGAGCGAATAGGCGCGCAGTATCGGTGTCGCCACACTTGCGGGCGTGATGATGCGGCGGCATTACGGCGGTATGGCGAAGCACTTCGATCCCTACGATTTCATCATCCGGCTCGATGCCCAGATCCTTGGGATCGAGCCGGTTATCAGCCGCACCCTAGAATTGCCCCGCGACCTCAATTTTGCGCAAGCCCATGAGGTGCTTCAGGCCGCCTTCGGGTGGACCGACAGCCACTTGCACCAGTTCATCGTGGGCGGTCTGGTCGTCGGTGCGCCCGAATTCCTCGAAGAGGATGTCTATTGCCCCCGGGTGTTCGAGGCAACCGAGGTGCACCTACGCGACCTGCGGTTTCCCTATGGGCCCAATTCCCAGCTCGAGATCATCTACCAGTACGACTTTGGCGATAACTGGCAGCACCGGCTGATCCTGACCGAAGTGCCGCCTGAGGAAGGCGTCAAATACCCGCGCTGCATTGCCGGATCGCGCAGCTGCCCGCCGGAAGATGTTGGCGGGGACATTGGCTATGAGGAATTTCTTGAGGCTTGGCGCGATCCTGAACACGAGAAGCACGCGGCCAACCGGCGCTGGGCGGGACGCAAGTTCGATCCCGAACGCTTTGATCTTGAGGCTGCAAACCGCGCAATCGCGCGAGCCTTGCGCTTAAGTCGCGGAGACTATCGAGCACGACAAATCTAGTCCATGGACCAACTGTGACAGAAGCCGTCGCACAATCACACTGGACACAGTTTACATGGACAGTTGTGATTCAAACTTTAACATAATGTATGTTATCAATCTGGAGAATTTCTGTTTGTGTTGAATAGGTTGTGCCCGGATTTTCCCAATCGCATCGCAGAAAGCGGGTCTTCGCGCTCTGCTGTCGCCGCACGACAATGCCATCGGCATGTACGAAATTCAAGGCGATCGGACCTGCGGATGCGCGACCCCTCTTCCGGGCATCGCTGCAAAGCATGTGCGCCAGCCAACGGTTTCAGCATCCCGTAGTCCGTGGCCGCGACGAGCTCCCACAATGTTCGCGCCTTCATTGGGATCAGCCTTGACATCCCTAAGGTTGCCGCACACATTGAACACATATGGTGCAATTGGTGAGGCATTATGGCGTCGGCTGCATTTCTAAGCGAGATCACAGGAAAGGATGGCGTATCGCCTGACCGTCTGTCCGGGGCGTTGCGGATCACCAAGTCCGAGCTGGCCGCGGCGGCCGGCCTGTCACGCGATGCGGTCTCCAAGAGCTCACGGTATGGCAGTGTACCCACCCAGACACGGCTGCGCGAGATGAGCGAGATTATCAACCGTGTGATCCCGTGGACCGGAAGTGAACTTGCCGCCTATGCGTGGTATCGTTCGCAGCCCCTGCCCTCTCTGGGCGATGCAACTGCCGAGGAATTGGTTCGTCAAGGACGCGCCGAGCTCGTCCGCAGCTACCTCGCCCGTATCGCACAGGGCGGGTTTGCTTGACGCTGCCGGTTACGCGGTTCGAAGGGCTGGTATATCGCGCGCATCACCCGGGTTGGGCGTTCGATCCCGAATCTGGCGAGGGTGCCCGGATGCATGGCGGCCGGTTCAATAGGCCAAGCACCGCATGCTTTTACACATCGCTGCGCCTTGAGACCGCGTGGCTCGAAGCGCAACAGGGCTTCGCTTTCAAAGCGCAGCCAATGACCCTGTGCAGCTACCGGATCGATTGCAGTGACATCCTCGATCTGACCACGGATGAGGGTCTCGCAGCAGCTTTGTTCACGCGGGCCGAACTCGCATGCGCCTGGGAAGTGCTGGCCGCCGATCGCAAGCCCGTGCCCACCTGGGAGCTCGCTGACCGTCTGATCGAAGCGGGATGCGCTGGAATCATTGTCCCGTCTTTTGCGGCGCGGGCTGGCGAGAGGGATATCAATCTGGTCCTGTGGCGTTGGACGCGAGAAAAGCCGCACAAGGTCACCGTCGTCGACGACGATAATCGCCTGCCCAAAGACCGCTCATCCTGGCAATGAATGCGGAATTGGTCGCACGTGGCCGTATCCAAGTGTAAAATTTGTCGGTCCGGGTACCGATCGTCGGCAAACATTTGGTCGCATGGCATTGGCTCGGTTGGGTTCTCACATTTCGGTTGTGACGCTTGCCCAGATCAAGAACCCCACGAAGCTGAGCATGAGGCAGGTCAGTCCGGCTCCAAGTCGCAAGACTGCCCTCCACCTTTGGGCTTTGGGCCCGCCGATGATGGCATCGCTTCGCCGCCGCTGGGCTCGCATCACGAAAGTCTCTTGTATGATATCGGCAGCGCCGAATGCGAGCAGCGCTGCGGCTACCATGAAAACTGCAGCCCTTATGCCACCGGGAAGCGCAACAGCGAAAAGGATGGCCGCAATCGATACCAGCAATCCCGTAATGCGGATCAGGTCAGCCATTGGAAAGATGCGGTAGAGCCTCAGCTTGCGGCTTGCCCTGAAGCGAATGAGCGGTGCGTTGCACGAGGCACAGATGTGCATGATACGCCGCTCCATCCACGGGCCGACTGATCGGCTGCATCTAGGGCACTGTGCGATGCTGATCCCCGCCGCGATGTTCATGGCCCCTGTGCATTATTCGGACACAGATTCACGGTAGCGGTTTGACGAGCAGCGGCACGAGGCCACTGGCGTCGAGGTCGAGGCGATCGGACCAGACGTAATCGCCGGTGAGATTGATGCGGTCCCAACCAAGCGGCGAGAGCCGGGACAGCATAGCCGGGTCGATCGGCGTCCCGCGACGGCGCATTTCGTCAACGGCGCGACCGAGATATCGGCAGTTGAACAGGATGATCGCAGCGGTGACGAGGTTGAGCGCGGCCGCGCGGGTCTGCTGGTTTTCCAGGCCCCGGTCGCGGAAACGACCGAGCCGGTGAAAGGCGACCGCCCGCGCCAGACTGTTCCGCGCCTCGCCCTTGTTCAATTCGGCGGTGACAGTGCGGCGCAACGCGGGATCTTCGAACCAGCGCAGTGTGAACAGCGTCCGATCGATCCGCCCGACCTCGCGAAGTGCCGCGGCAAGGCTGTTCTGCTGGCGGTAGGCGGACAACTTCTTCAAAATCAACGATGGCGTGACGGTGCGGTCGCGCATCGCGCCGATGACACGTTCGATATCCGCCCAGTGGCTGACGATCAGGTCCCGGTTTAGCCTGTGTCCGAACAGCGGCGCGAGCCTGCCATAACGCTTCGAGGGCTCAAAGGCGTAGAGGCGCCGATCTGACAGGCGGGGGATGCGCGGCTCGAAATCGAGCCCGAGCAGGTGCATCGTGGCGAACACGATGTCGGAAACACCGCCTCCATCGACGTGCAGCGCGGTCAGATCGGCGTTGCTATTATGACCAAGGATGCCGTCGAGCGCATGGATGGCCTCTCCAGCCGTGCCGGCGATCACCGTCTGGTGAAGTGGCGCATACCGATCGGTGATGGTGGTGTAGATCTTGACCACCGGGTCGCGACCATAATGCGCGTTGACCGCTCCGCCAGCTTCTCCTGGTCCGCCCAGATAGAACGCCTGGCCATCTGCGGACGCCCGGTGCCCCTGCCCGAACCAGGCCGCGATCGGCTCGGTGTGGATGGCATCGGTCAGACAGGCGAGCGCCGCCCGAAAGGTTTCCTCGCGCATGTGCCATGTCTGCATGCGCAGGAGCGCGCGGCGTGACCCTGCGCCGCATACCTCGGCCATGCGCGACAGTCCGAGATTGGTCGCCTCGGCAATCAGGGTGGCGAGGAAGGCGCGCTCGTCAGCAGGCGGCAACCCGGTCGAAACGTGACTGAAATGGCGGGTGAAGCCGGTCCAGCGTTCGACCTGCGTCAGCACGTCAGTGATACGGGTAGCAGGCAGCATGCCGTAACATGCAAGCGTCAGGTGCCGCCCTTCGTCCTGCCCGCCGCCATCATCCTTCTGCTCTTTGGGAAAGCGTAATCTCTCCCCGGCGAACAGGGCGGCATCACGCCCGTCCAAGTTGCGGGCGACGCCGCGCAAGGCGCTGTCGAGTTGTCCAGCGCGCTGGTCGAGCCATGCATGTGGATCGCCGAGTGAGAACGGCGGTTTGAACGTTGCGCTTGGCGATGGCGCGAGCAGCACGTCCAGCGACCGGTGCATCCGCGACGTCGGCACCCAGATATCACCCGATGCCAACGCATTGGCGAGCGCGCCGTAGGTCGCCATCTCCCAATGCGTCCGGTCGATCTTGCCAGCGACCACGACATGGCGTTGCCAGCGCCGCTCGAAATGACCGAGCGGAACGTCGGCGGGAAGCGGTTTACGCCAGTCGCCATCGAGATCCGACAGGACCTTCATAGCGTTGCGCAATGCCGCGGTGCCGGCCCGGCCGTGGAAATCGAGCGCTTGCAGGAACTGTGGTCCTGTCCGTTTGAAGGTCCGGTACTCGGCGGCAATCTCGCTCAGCACATCATCTTTGTGAGGTGCCGCGGTACGACGGATGATCGCGGCATCGGCATCGAGCATGTCGAGAGGCGTGATTTCCCTGACAGCCGCGCCGATATCTTCACCGGCGCGTGCGGCCCGGCTGACTGTTTCCAGCACCGTAGCGATGCGCATCAACCGGTCGCGACCCTCGCGGCCCGAGATCGCGACCCGCTGTTCGAGACGTTTGCGAGCACGAAGGTGAGCGCGCCCCACCAAGGCGCCGAACATGGCGATCGCCGCGTCGGTAAGCGTAGCTTCCAGCTCACGCAGCGTGGCAAGCAGGATGACCCGCCTGCGTGCCGGTCGCATCTGTTGGAAAGACTGGGCGGTATAGCGCACACCTTCGCGGGCGAATTGCGTCAGGCGTGGCTCGTGCTTCGGATCGATTGGAACGCTGGAAATGCCGGTCCAGCGGATCAGCGCGACCTTCCCGAGGATTTCGGTGAGCGAGGCGGACGCCACACGGGGCTCCGGTTCGCGGAGCCAGGACAAGCGGCTCTGTCGATCATGCATCTTGTCATTCACCAGCGTGTCGAGACGCTGACGCATCTCGGTGTCGAGTGTGTCGTCGACCGCAGCGATCAGATCGGTTTCCGCCCGTAGCATCGCTTCAGCCGCGATGCGCTCGACTACGCTGATGCCGGGAATGACGATGCACCGGGTGCGCAGTTCGTCCAGCAGTCGATCGAGCACAATGCGCCCGTCAACGATGGGCATGGCTTCGGTCGCCAGCCAGGCCATCATCGATGTGCGAACTGGGCGGCTCAGATCGGTAAAACCAAACCGGGCCTTGATGGCGGCTAGCTGCTCGTAGCGGGTCGGCGTACGCCGCGCGAAGTCGGCGATGACGCCCGCATCCACCCCGACCTGCTCGGCGATATGGTCGAGCATGATCGCAGGCAACATCTCGCCAGCTCGCAAATGCCGTCCAGGATAGCGCAGACAGCAAAGTTGCAGGGCATAACCCAGCCGGGTCGCCGGGGTGCGTGCGAGACCGATCGCGGCCAGATCTTCTACGTCGAGGCCATGATGTCGCACAACCATCGCCTCGGTGTCGGGCAGCGCCAGGAATGCGACGCGCTGCCGCTCCGTCATTGGAATGCGTGCGGGCATGTTTCATCCTCCAAAAACCTCTTGCCTTTTGGCTGCTTAATGAAAGAGGATTGTGAAAGGCGGAAGGCGGCGGAAATCCGTGTCTGGTGATTCCACCTCCGGATACGGCCGTTTGTGAAAGAGACCGGATGACCCGTGAACCCTATTTGATCGGCTATGCCCGTGTGTCGAAGGGCGACGACCAGTCGAACGCGGCCCAGTGCCGCGCACTCGATGGGGCCGGCTGCAAGCGCGTGTTCGAGGAAACCGCTAGCGGCGGACGGTGGGATCGGCCAAAGCTCCTGGAGATGATCGGCCAGCTGCGCGATGGCGACGTGGTGGTCGTCTGGAAGCTTGACCGGTTGTCGCGCAGTCTGAAGGACATGCTGCACATCATGGAGCGGATCGAGTTGGCGGGGGCAGGCTTCCGCTCGCTGACCGAAGCGATCGACACCACCACGGCCGCGGGGCGCATGATGATGCAGATGGTTGGCAGCTTCGCCGAGTTCGAGCGCGCGATGATCCGCGAACGCACCAGTGCCGGCCTCGCCCAAGCTCGCGCAGAGGGGCGGATCGGCGGACGCCGACGCAAGCTGGCCGACAAGCAGCGCCGTGAGATCGCAGAGTCCGTCGTCTCTGGCCGCAAGTCGGGTGCGGAGATGGCGCGGCTCTATGGCGTCAGCGAGCCCACCGTTTCGCGGATCGTGGCCGCCCACCGGCAACAGCAAGGAAAGTAACACGAAACACGGTCATTACCTGTTCGCCGTCATGAAATTCGCCAAGGCGCAAGCCTGACGGGAGGCATGTAGCTCCTACACGCCTCTACTCTATCACTCTCCCCACCCGGTTACATTGTGCCCGCCAAAGATCATACGACGAATGAATGGTTGCACCAAAGACGAGCTGAAGCCGGGCGGAGGCGCGCTTGCTTCGTCGAGTCGTTTCATTTGTTCGGTGGTGAGTTGGATGTCGGTAGCGGCGATATTGCTTTCTAGCTGAGATACCTTGCTGGCGCCAATCAGCGTAGAGGCGACACCGGGACGGGCCATCGTCCACGCGAGCGCCACCTGCGCCGCTGGCCGATCAAGTTCGGTCGCGACCCCCTTCAGGACATCGAGAATATCCCAATTCCGATCGACGAACTTGCTGTTGCCGAACGGGTTCGCCCCGCTCAGCCGACCAGTGTCGCTGGTGTCCCCGCGCGCATATTTGCCGGTCAAGAAACCACCCGCGAGCGGGCTCCACGGCATGACGCCCATCGCGCTTTCGTGCGCTGCTGGGAAGTGCTCACCTTCGACGTCACGCGCGACCAGCGAATATTCGAGTTGCATCGCGATAGGGCTGGGCACGCGGCGTTCGGCGGCAATCGTCGCCGCCTTTATTGCCAGCCAAGCGGGCATATCCGACAGGCCGTAATAGCGTATCTTGCCCAAGCGGACGAGATCACCGAGCGTCTGGACGATCTCCTCGATGGGGGTGACGCCGTCCCATATGTGCATCCAGTAGAGGTCGACATAGTCGGTGCCGAGCCGCTTTAGCGAGGCGTCGAGCGCACGATGGATGTTCTTCCCGCCCGCACCGCCTGCATTGGGGTTCCCGCCTCCGGCTTGGGTGGCGGTCAGCGGGCTTGCCGAGCCGTTGAACCCGAATTTGGTCGCCAAGACGATCTCGTCGCGTATGCCGCTTTCGGCGACGAACCGGCCTACCAGCGTCTCGCTCTCGCCGCCCGAATAGATATCGGCGGTGTCGATGAAATTGCCGCCTGCCGCGCGATAGGCGTCAAAGATCGCTCTCGATGTCCGTTCATCGGCACCCCATTCGCCTGGACCAAACGTCATCGTTCCGAGCGCGAGCGGACTGACGACAAGACCGGAACGGCCAAGCGTACGGAAATCGGTAAGGGACATGAGACTACTTTCCTAGCGTTCGATACGAAACCCATGCTAGTCCCGCTGAAGCACGTCAACTTGTTTCAAAGCGATCACTATGGAATGTCCGGAAACATCTACATCGTCCCGGCGCAAAACAGGCAGGCCTCTGTCGTTCGACCGCGATGCCGCACTAGAAAAAGCCATGCTGACCTTCTGGGGGCATGGCTACGAGACGACATCAATCGTCGATCTCACGAACGCGATGGGAGTAACGGCACCCAGCCTGTATGCCGCGTTCGGCGACAAGAAGAGGCTGTTTCTTGAAGCGGTACGCCGCTACGCCGGCGATCCCGAGGCGACGGCACAGGCGATCAATGGCGCCCCGGATGCCTACCACGCCGCACACACGATGCTGACTAGTGCCGCTATCGCCTATACGGGAGAAGTGACACCCAGAGGATGCCTGCTGGCCAGCGCTACCGCCAGCGGATCGGCCGCATCGCACGATGTTCAAAACATGATTGGCGACATCCGTCGTTCGATAATGGCGTGTTTCGAGGCCCGGATCAGGCGCGACGTGGCGAATGGGTCGCTCCCGCACGCCACCGACCCATCCGCTCTGGCTGGGCTTGTTATGGCTATCGCACAGGGCATGTCAGTTTTGGCACGCGACGGGGCATCGCGCGATTCCCTACTCGCTATCGTAGACACCGCGCTCGTCACGTGGCCGCGCGATTGAGATCAACCCCTCATTACGTGATATAAATGGGGAGGTTCGCACGCCGAAATATCGATCGCGCTTGGCTACCGTGAATCTGTGTCCGAATAATGCACAGGGGCCAATACCGGCTGAAAGCTGCGAACATCGCGAAATGAGGCATTGCGTTATTGAGAATCATTCGTAAGACGTGTTGCGAATGATTCTCAGGAACAAATGACCTATGCGCTTTGCCTTATTGCTCTCCGCCGCACTGCTCCCCCTCGCCTCTGCCGGTCAGGTCTTTGCTCAGACAACCGAACCATTGCCGGCCGATGAGGATACAACGGCAGAGCCGATCATCGTCACCGCAGCGCGCACCAACCTCCCGATCACCGCCCTGCCGCTGACCGCCGAGGTGATCGACCGCGAGACCTTGCAGCGCCAACTGCTGATCTCGGGCTCGGTGGTCGATGCAGTCGCCGCGCTTACCCCCAGCTTCAGCCCTTCACGCCAGAAGCTCACCGGGCAGGGCGAGACATTGCGCGGCCGCTCACCGCTGTTCGCGATCGATGGCATCCCCCAGACCGCCCCCTTGCGTGACGGGTCGCGCGACGGGTTCACCATCGATCCGTTCTTCATCGACCGGGTCGAGCTTATTCTCGGCTCCAACGCATTGCAGGGCATCGGCGGCACCGGCGGGGTGATCAACCAAGTCACCGTCTCCGCCCCGGCCGAAGACGGCTGGAGCGCGCGCACGATCCTGCAAGGCACTGCCGAGAACGGCTTTCGCGATGATGGCTTCGGCGGAAAGGTCGGCGCGCTGATCGCCAATCGCTCGGGCGCGTTCGATGTCGTCGTGGGCGCGGCTTACGAACGCCGCGGGGTGTTCCGCGACGCACGCGAACGCCGCATCGCGCCCGACGGGACGCAAGGCGATCTGATGGATTCCGATAGCCTCAGCTTCTTCGCCAAGGCAGGCGTGGAGCTCGGCGCGGGCGTGCGGATCGAGGCGATGGGCCAGCGGTTCCGGTTGCAGGGCGAAGGCGATCTGATCGCGGTCGCGGGCAACCGGCTCACCGGCCTGCCCTCCACCGGCGCGCCCGGGGTCGTTCCCGGCGATGCGCCCGAGAACCTTGCAGAAAGCCTTGCGCTGACGCTCACTGCCGACGATCTGGCGGGCGGCGCGCTCAGAGTGCGCGGGTTCTGGAACCGCACCGCCGATATCTATGGCGGCGGCACCTTCGCCGACTTTCAGGACCCGGCGATTGCCCCGCTCGGCACGCTGTTCGACCAGTCGCAGAACATCAGCCGCAAATGGGGCGTCAATGCCAGCTGGGAACGCGGGTTCGGGCCATTGAACCTTGTCGCCGGCGTCGACCTGCTCAACGATTCCACCGTGCAGAAACTCGCCGCGACCGACCGCGTCTGGGTGCCGCCGACCGATTACCGCAGCATCGCGCCGTTCGGCCAAGCCAACCTCGCGCTGTGGGATG
The DNA here is from genome assembly GCF_056495765.1 of Erythrobacter sp. 'gip.4 top 5'. Taxonomy (NCBI): domain Bacteria; kingdom Pseudomonadati; phylum Pseudomonadota; class Alphaproteobacteria; order Sphingomonadales; family Erythrobacteraceae; genus Erythrobacter; species Erythrobacter sp. 'gip.4 top 5'. The sequence continues at coordinate 102,647 of NZ_CP200271.1, forward strand.
GCAAATTGCGCCTGGCAGGCGGCGTGCGGTGGGAGAATGTCGAGATCGACATCCCCGACTACCAGACCCTGTGGTTCTACGGCCCGCAGCAGGTCGGCGGCGGTTCGCCGCGGTTCGACCGGGTGCTGCCCAATGGCGGGATCGTGGTCGAACCGGCCCCCGGTATTCGCGCTTATGCCAGCTACGCGCAAGGCTACACCGTGCCCGATGTCGGCCGGATCACCCGCGCGATCCGCACGCCGGGGGTGGACCTCGATACCTTTCTCGACATCGCCCCTGTCGTGGCGGACAACCGCGAGATCGGGTTCGAAGTGACGCGCGGACCGATCGAAGCGAGCGCCACCTATTTCTGGTCGGACAGCGACGAGGGGCAGCTGCTGGTGCTGGTCGGCGACGTGTTCGAGGTGCAGCGCCAGCAAATCGAGATCCAAGGTCTGGAACTGAACCTCAGCACCGCCACGCCGATCGAAGGTCTGCGCATCGGGCTCGGCTACGCGCACCTCGACGGCCGGGTCGACACCGACGATGACGGGGTAGTGAACGCCGATCTCGATGGCGCGAACATCGGCCCGGACCGGCTGAACCTTTCGGCCGACTGGGCGCTGGGACCGGTGAACCTGCGGCTGCAATCGCGCACCCATTTTGCAAAGCGGTTCGACGGCGGCGATCCGCGCAACGACTTTGGTGGTTACCACTTGCTCGATGGCGCGATCAGCGTTGCGACCCGCAGGGGCAGTGTCAGCCTTTCGGGCCAGAACCTGCTCGACCGGCAGTATATCGACTACAACAGCGACACCCAGCGCCCGGCCGACAACCTGCGGTTCTTCGCCGGGCGCGGGCGGTCGGTGACGCTCGGCTGGCTCGGCAGCTTCTGATGCGGCGGGTGCTCGGCATCGCGCATCGCTGGCTTGGAGGGGTGGTCGGCCTCGGGCTGGCGGTGCTCGGGCTGTCGGGCGCGGCGCTGCTCTGGAAGCCGTGGTGGGTCGGCGTCGCGCAGACCGCCCGCGCGCCGACCGAGCCCGAAATCCTGGCGATGATCGCCGGGGCCGAGCAGCTGGGGGCGACCTACTTGACGCTCCCCTCGGCGGAATTCGGCGCGGCGCAGGCCGGACTGCCCGCAGGCGGCGGGGCCTATCTAGCGCATGACGGCGCGCTGCTCGCGCGGTGGGACAGCGTGTGGGACCGGCCCGAAACGCTGCTGTTCGATCTCCATCACCATCTGCTGATCGGCGACACCGGCGAGCTGATCAGCGGCTGGCTCGGCATCGCGGCGCTGCTGTTTGCGGTGACCGGGCTGATCCTGTGGTGGCCGACCCGGCGCACCTTCGCGTGGCGCGCGTTGCCAACGCGAATGACCCGCCCGGCGATCATCCGTCATCACCGCGATATCGGCGCAGTGCTGGCGCTGCCGATCATCCTTGCTGCCGTCACCGGCGCGCTGATGGTGCTGAAACCGCTCGGCGATGTCGTGCTGGCCCCGCTCTCCCCGGCGGCCGAGGTGGCGGCATGGCAGGCCGATCCGCCTGCTCCGCGAAGCGCCAGCGCCAGCGCCGCCGCCGACTCCGCCGCCGATTGGCCCGCGCTGATCGGCGCTGCACGCGCCCGCTTTCCCGATGGCGAGGCGCGGATGATCGTCTGGCCCAAGGCGCAAAGTGAGGCGGTGACGATCAGATTGCGGCGTCCGCAGGAATGGCATCCCAACGGCCGCACCACGCTGACCCTGGCAGGCGATGGCACCGTGCTGATGGCGCGCGACGCCGAGGCCGCGCCGCTGGCGCTGCGCGTGCGCAATGCGCTCTATCCGCTGCACTCAGCGCGGATGGCGGGGAGCGCGATGGCGTTACCGTTGCGGATCGTGATGACGCTGGCGGGGCTCGGCCTCGGATTGCTGGGGAGCCTTGCGGTCGTTACCTTCTGGCGTCGCCGATTGCCCGCGCGCGCCGCGTCGCCTGCGGTGCCGCGCGGGGTTGGCGCGGGCTGATCACCAGCGGATCAGGCGCGGCACCAGCGCGCGCCCGGCCGCCGCCATCGTCAGCACCACCGCGCTGTGCCAGATGCCGATATGGACGATGTCGTTGTCCGGGCAATGGAGTGAAAAGGCGAAGATGCCGAACGCCCCGGCTGCCACGCCCGCGACCAGCCCGGCCCGGTCGGGCGCGGTCGGCGCGCCGCGGCGCAGCCACCACACAAGCATCCCGAACACAAGCAGTGAGCCCGTGCCGCCGACAACAAAGCACTCCGTCCCGTGGCGCATGCTTTCGGACCAGACCATGTCCGAGCCGCGGCTCAGCGCAACGATCAGCCCGGCGAGCGGCAGCAGCCCCGCCATCCCCGCCGCCCAGCGCCAGCCGCTGTGATCGCTGCCTACCTGGGGGCGGCTCATCATCACCACGGTTACCGTCGCCGCCAGTGCCAGACCGAGGAACAGCCCGGTCGCCACCAGATGCATCGGATTGACGTTGCCCGCCGCAAGATCGCCGCGCAGGCCATAAAGCCACACCACCACCGCCGCCGAGGTCAAGGATGCTGCCAGCGCCAGCGCCATCCCGTCACCAAAGCGCAGCGGCCTCACCGGTTGAAGCTCGCCCACCAGCTCGGCGATCAGGGCATCGGAAGTGCGGGGCATCGGTTCAGTCTTTCTCGATCATGTGGGCCAGCTTCTTCAGGCCCCGGTGGATGTTCACTTTAACGAGCGATTCGCTCTGCCCGGTCGCCGCCGAAGCTTCGGCGATGGTCAGGCCTTCGATCTTGACCAGCGCGATCGCGCGTTCCTGCGCTTCGGGCAGCAGCCCGAGCAGCCGGTCGATACTGATACGCGCGGAGATTGCCGGTTCGTCATCGGTGCCGATCAACTCCTCATGCAGTTCGTGCTCGCTGGCGCGGTAGAGACGGCGCAGGTGATCGACCCAGCGATAGCGCGCAATCGCCGCCAGCCATGGCAGGAACGGACGGGTCGAATCCCACGAGGCGCGCTTGGTATGCAGCGCGATCAGCGTCTCCTGCACCAGATCGTCGAGGCTCGAGGGCGCGATGCGGCGGCTGTAATAACCGCGCAGCCAGCGCTGGCACGCCTCGAGAAGCGCAGCGTAAGCCTGCTTGTCGCCCTGCTGGCTCATCACCATCATCCGCGCGAGCGAGGCTTCGTCGGCTCTCATGCGCCGCGCGCCTTCAGCAATGCCGCATCCAGGCTGAACATCCCGCCGCCGCGCACGATCAACGTAAGCGCCAGCGCGGCCCACACCGCATGCACGCTCCACCAGGCTTCGGGATAAACGAAAATCTGGATCACCATGGTCATCACCAACAGCGCCAGAGCAGACAGGCGCGTGAACAGGCCCAGCACCAGCAGGACGGGGAACAGGTGTTCTGCCATGGTTGCCATTTGCGCGGCAAGCTCACTGGGCAGCGGCACGCCCGCATATTCTTCCGAGAACAGGAAATAGGTGGTGTCGCTGATCGTCAGCCAGCTGCCTTCTTCGACCTTGGTCCGGGCCGAGCGCCAGAAGATCCCGGCGAACGCGACGCGCACAAACAGCAGCGCCAATCCTTCGGCCACGCGGCCGCCGATCAGCCCGGTCAGGCGATCATAGGATCGAAGAATGGCTGTCACGTCGTGCCTTTCGCCCCGCAGCTACGCATGGATCAGCGCGCCTGCATTGATGAGCAGCACCACTGCCTGTATTGCTGCTGCAACCGGATCTTCTGCGTCATGCTGTGATTCGCTGCCTATCGTCAGAAGGTTACCGATGGTCTGCGAATTTTCTGCCGCGCCGAGGATTTCGGCCATCAATCCGCTGGCCGGGGCGATCAGGACATCGGCATCGGGGCGGGTGATCAGGATCGCCTCAGCCTCGGCCAAGCCCGCTACCTCGGCACCGATCTGGTCATGCACCAGCACCGCGAACCTGTCTGCCCAAGCCGCAGGGTGGCGGCGCAGTGTGATGTGGAGCAGGTCGTTGGGAGCAAAGCCCGCCAGCGCTGCCAGTTCCAGCGGCGCGCTGTCGGCGGCGTGATAGGCGCGCAGCCACAGCCATTCGAACCGCGCAAGTTCGGCGGCGTTTTCACCCTGCGCGGCCAGAAACGCGGCAAACCCCGCGCCGATCTCGCCATGCGGCTGCGCGGTCACCCCCGCCTCATCGATAAACGCGCGCGACACTGCGTTGAACCGGTCATGCCCGATCACGGCGCGGGTGCGGGGGAAGGTATCCTCCAGCGCGACCAGTCGGGCGTGCGAGATGGTGTTGGCGTGGACCTTCATCCCCGCCAGCACCCGCTCGGGCGAGCCCGCGAACAGATCGTACGGCACATGGTCAGGCCCTTGATCGAGCGCCCGCATCACCGCGCGCTGGCCTTCATCAAGCCGCCGCATCGGCAGGCTCCCGCGCGGTTGCCGCCCGCAGGATCGCGTCAGCCTTGGCAGCCTCGTCCACCAGTTCGCCCCATTCGGGCACATTGGTATCCCATTCGATCAGCACCGGGCGCGGACCGACGCGGCTGATGAAGCGTTCGAACAGGTGCCAGGTCGCGGGCGATACCGCCGAACCGTGATCGTCGATCAGCAGCGTGCCGTGCGGATGATCTTCGCGGGCGTGGCCCGCCAGATGCACTTCGCCGACCAGCGCGGGACTGATCGAATCGACCATCGCAGCGGCATCGAGCCCGAGATTGGTGGCCGAAACCACGATATTGTTGATGTCGAGCAGCAGCCCGCACCCCGCGCGGGCGCATAGCGCCTGGAGGAACGCCGCCTCATCCATCGTATCCCCGGCAAAGGCCAGATAGCGCGACGGGTTCTCGATCAGGATCATGCGCCCAAGCCGGTCCTGCACCCGGCCGACCTGCGCGGCGAATTGATCGAGCGCTTCAGCCGTATAGGGCACCGGCAACAGATCGGGATAATGGTTGCTGGCGCTGCCGCTCCAGCTCAGATGATCGGACACCATCGCCGGGTCATAACGATCGCATAGTGCGGCGAGTTGTTCGAGCTCGGCGGGATCAACGCCGTCGCTGCTGCCGAGTGATAGACCGACCGAATGAAAGCTCAACGGCGCACGCTCGGCAAAGGCGGTCAACCACCGATGCGGCGGGCCGCCCGCGCCGAAGTAATTCTGAGGATGCACCTCGAACCAGCCCGGCAGTAAGGGGGAGTCAAGAATGCCGGCCGATATCAGCGCAAGCGCAGCTTGGTAATGCTGCGGCTTGAGTCCCACCCCGGCGGATTGCGGCAGGGGGTTCATGGATGCGATATCGGCCAGCATTCAAGGCGACCCGAGGGCTTTAGCCCTTCTCGGCCATCGGCTTGTCAGCCATCGGCTTGGTGTTGCCCGCCTTGGCGACCAACGATCCGCCCATTTTGTCGCATTCGCCCTTGGCGACATACTTCCAGGCATTGCCCTGATAGTCGATCGTCGACGTGCCCGCGCAGCTTGTGCCGGGGCCGGCAGCGCAATCGTTCTTGCCCTTGAGCGAAACACCGTAGCACTTTTCCTTGGCGCCCTTGGCCTGGGCAGCGGCGGGGGCAGCAGTGACGATCAGCGATGCTGCGGCGAGCGATGCCAGCGAGGCGGCGGCGATACCGAGTGTCGATTTCATGCGGTGGTTCCCTTCTCTAGATCCTCGTGCGCCCGTCTGGCCCACATCGATCGGTTCGCGCGCGACCGCGCCTTGGTTACAGGAAAAATGACATATTGCGGCGCAGCCTGATATGGCCATTTCGATCATGATGCGCTTCGCCGCCAACCCGCTGCCGACCGGCCACGCCTTACACCCTGCGCGGTTCGGGAATGCACGATGATTTCCGATATTCCCCCGGCATTGCTGGCGATATTCGCCGCGCTGGCTGGCGCTGCGATCGGTAGTTTCATCGGCGCGGCACTGGTGCGGCTGCCCGAAGATCGTTCGATCCTGACCGGGGGTTCGGCCTGCGACAGCTGCGGGGCACCGATCGCTGCACGCGATCTGGTGCCGCTGCTGTCGTGGCTGGCGCTGCGCGGACGGTGCCGGGCATGCGGCGCGCAGATCGGGTGGTGGCAACCGGGGTGCGAGATTGGCGGCGCTGTGATCGGGGCGGCAGCGGTACTGATCGCCCCCACCGGGCTGGCGGTGTCGGCGATGATCCTGGGCTGGCAACTCCTGCTGCTGGCGGTGATCGACGCGCGCCACCTGTGGTTGCCGCGCATCCTGGCGGCGCTGCTGGCGACAAGCGGCGCGGCGGCGCTGGGATGGCAGAGCTGGCAGACAGACAGCCTGTTGCCGCTGTGGACAGGCCTTGCAGGCGGCGCTTTGGGGTTTGCGATGCTGTGGAGTGTGGCGCGCGGATACCGGCTGCTGCGCGGGCGCGACGGGATGGGCGGGGGCGACCCGCCCCTGCTCGGGGCAATCGGCGTGTGCATCGGTCCGATGGGCGTGATCGGCACCGTCATCGGGGCGAGCGTGATCGGGCTGGCTGCTGCACTGCTGATGCTGCTGGCCCGCCGTCCGGTTTCAGGCGACACCGCGCTGCCGCTTGGCAGTCTGATGGCGGCGGCGGCTTGGGTCATCTTCCTCGTCGCCGGACACGGATAGCCATTGACGGACCGGCTGGAGTGGTTCAGGTTTTGATGGAATTGGGGGAACTCACATCGGATGCCTGCTGCGCTGTACCGCCTGATCTGCGCTGTCGCAGTCGCGGCCGGTATCGCCGCGCCCGGTGCCGCATTGGCACGGGCACCGGCACCGGCACCTTGGGACAATGCGCCGCGATACTTTCCCCCGTCGCTGATCGGCGAAAGCGGCGAAGCGGCGGCGGAATGCCTCGCGCTGGCGATTGCCTACGAAGCCGGGTTGGAACCGCCTGCCGGGCAGGAAGCGGTGGCGCAGGTGATCCTCAACCGGGTGCGCGACCCGGCCTATCCTGACACCGCTTGCGGGGTGGTGCGGCAGGGCTCGCACAGACGCACCGGTTGCCAGTTCACCTTCACCTGCGATGGTTCCTTGCGCCGTGCGCGCAGTGTCAGCGCGATGGCCGCGTCGCGGGTGGTGGCGGCGCGGGTCCTTGCAGGCGAGAGCGCCGATCACGTGCGCGGGGCGACCCATTATCACGCCGATTATGTCTCGCCCTATTGGGCACCCAGCTTGACGCGGGTGCGCCAGATTGCCGCGCATATCTTCTATCGTCCGCGCGGGGCCGCCGTTCGCAGCGATGGTTTTCCGATCATCGTGGCGTTAGCGGCAGAGCGTCCTGCGGCGATCACCTCGTCGCCCGCCGCCGCGTCGGATCCGGCGATCCGCAACGGCGCCTTTGCCCCATGGGGCCTAACGGTAAGCAACGGCCCTCGCTAATCGCGTGACCGCACGACATAGGGGCGCGCCTGGTTGCCGGTCAGTTCGATAACGACATTGCGCCTTGCGGCCGATCCGCTGGTGTTGCGCGCTCGCACGATGATCCTGAGCGGACGGCCCGTCACCCCGTCATCGATCCGGCCGGTGTCTTCCGGAGCCAAACCGCCTTCGCGCACGGCCACGCCATCGACAGCCTCTTCGAACACCCGCTCGGTCATGACCCGCCGTGCCAAAGGGCTCGCACGGTCCTGAGCAAAGCGCCCGCTATCGATCGCAAACACGGTAACGAACGGGTCCATCCGGGCTGCCAGCCCCGGTCCGATCCCCGGGATCGCCGCCAATTCGCCATTGCTGCGTAGCGGCCCATCGCGCGGAAGGACGCTGTCTTCTGCATAGTCGTCACGCTCCCCGCCGCGCAGCCGCGGATCACGGTCACTGTCGCGCCAATCAAGCAGCGCATCGCGCGCCGCTTCGAGTTCCGCCCCCTGCAACCCGAATTCGGCCAGCAGCGCTTCGACCTGTTCTTCGCCAATCAGGTTGATCGGCACTTTGGCCAGTTCGTCCTCGATGCGGATTTCCAGCGTGGCGCCGGCGAATTCAATTTCGCGCAGCCGCCCATCGGGCTGCCACCGCCGCGCAGGGTTCGCCTGCGCCAGCCCCTGCACCGCCAGCACAATCCCAGCATCGGCCGCAGCGCTCAGCCGCGCACGGTCCAGTTCGGCGCGGGCCGATCTGGTCGATCCGCGCGTCGCCTCGATCATCGTCAGCGCCAGCAGTGCCAGCACCGCCAGGCTCGCCACCGCCACCACCAGGGCAAAGCCGTTCCTGCGCCCACCGCTATTCTGGCGCGCGGGTGCGGTCAGGGAATTTCGCCGGTGGTCGAAAAGGGTTCGAGCGAGCGGATCTTGTTACGCAGTTCCTCGGTCACGGCCCGCGCATCGTCGACAGTGCGGATCACCCTTGGTTTGAGCAGCACGACAAGTTCGACCTTGTCGGTCGCTTCGACCTGCTGGCCGAACAATGCGCCGATGATCGGGATCTGCGACAGGAAGGGGATGCCCTGTTTGTCGCGGGTTTGGACGTTGCGGATCAGCCCGCCCAGCGCCATCACCTCCCCATCCTGCACCGCCACGCTGGTGCTGATCCGGCGGGTCGCGATGGTGGGCGAATTTATCCCCGAACCCGCCGCGCGCGCCGACTGCACATCGCTGACCTCCTGCGAAATATCGAGCAGCACCAACCCGCTGCTGTTCACGCGCGGGGTTATGCGCAGGATCACGCCGGTATCGCGATATTCGACCGCGTTGATGATCGGTGCATTGGCGATCGTCGAGGTCGAATTCTGAGTCAGCACCGGCACCTGATCGCCCACTTGCAGCGTCGCCGTCTGGTTGTTGATCACCACCAGCTTGGGCGCGGAGACGACATTGACCTTGGTCTTGCCTTCGAGCGCATTGAGCACCCCGGTCAGGCTGCCGGCATTGCCGAACAGGAACGAAAAGCCGGGCACATTGCGGATCAATCCGGTGCCGGTGGCGGAATCGGTGAGCACCGCGCTCTCGTTGCCTTCCACGAAGCTCCATTGCAGGCCGTAGCGCAGATCGTCGGTCAGGCTGACTTCGGTGATCGCGGCTTCGATCAGCACTTGCAGCGGCGGCACATCAAGCTTGCGCAGCGCGTCTTCGACCACCGCATATTCGCGCGGGGTGCCGAACACGAGGATCGCGTTGTTGGTATCGTCGCTGGTGATCTGCATCGCCGAGCTTGCGCGGAACGCGGAGCCTGTACTGCCGCTGTCATCGGCCGAACTATCGCCGAAACGGGCCGGGCCTGCCTGCCCTGCTCCAGCGGCGGTACCAAAGCTGTTCGTGCCCGCGCGGCTTTGTCCGAGCCCGTCGGCCGCGCCTTCGCCTTGCCCCCGTCCGGTCTGGATGGCCCCATCAGCCGCGCCCGAATCGGCGAAGGCAGCCTGTTGCTGCTCTACCTGTTCCTCGTCGCTGCCGCCGCGCCCGAATGCCCGGTTCAGCGTACGCGCCAGATCGCGCGAACGCGAGTTCTGCACGCGGTACACGAACAGGCGCGGCTCGTTGTTCTGGCCCTGACGGTCGAGGATTTCGATCCAGCGGTTCACATCATCGAGATATTGCCGCTGGCGGCTGATCGCGAGGATGCCGTTCAGCTTCTCCATCGCAATGATCCGCACCAGATCGCGGGTCGGGGAATCGGGGGCGTTGATCAGCTTTTCCAGCTCGGGGACGATCACCCGCGCATCAGTGCGTTTGGGGATGATCAGTGCAAAGCTCATGTTGCGCAGCCAGTTGACGTCGAACTGCAGAAGCAGATCGCGCGCGCTGGCCCGCTGGCCCGATGTGCCGCGCAGCAACAGGATATTGCGGCTGGGATCGGAGACCGAGACCACATTGGGCAGGATCGGCGCGATCAGGGCGCGCATCTGATCGGCATTGACGAATTGCAGTTGCAGCAATTCGGTGCCGAAGCCCGGCGTATCCGGCCCGGCAATTCCGCTGCCGATGCCCTGTCCGATCGGCTCGATGCGCGCAGCGCCGCCATCCAGCACCAGCGCAAATCCGCCGATCGCAAAGGCATCCTCAAGGAACGGCAGCAGCGAATCCCGGCTGATCGGGCGCGCGGTGACCGCCGTGACCAGGCCGGACACGCCGTCGCCGATGGTGAATTCCATCCCGAGCAGATCGCCCAGCACCGCTTGGGCCACGACCCGCACATCGGCTTCGGGGAAATTCAGCGCGATGTCTCCGCCGCGCACCAGCACCGGGGCGGGCTGCGCCACAATCGGTGCGCGCGGCTCGCCTTCGATAATCACAGCGTCGACGGTTTCATCCTGCCGCGCAGGATCATCGGGCACGGTCTGGGCGAAAGCGGCTGCGCTCCACAGCAGCGCCGCGCTGGCGGACAACACGTGCGCCACGCGGCGCAGAGGAAGATGGCTTGTCATTGTTCGTCAGCCTGATTGGGTCGATACCCGCCATCATAGCCCTGCGGGTCATATGATGGCGGGGCATAGCCGGGATAGGGATAATTATCGGTTGCTCCGAGACCGAGCGTGATTGTCTCGCCCGCGCGCCGGAACTGCACTTCGTCATTGCCGATGCCGATCAAGCGCCAGCCTTGCCACGATTGACCGGGGCGCAGGGTGACGCTTTTGCCGTCCGGGGTCTGCAACACCAGTCGCGGCGCACCGCGCACCCGCACGATCCCCGCTGGCACCGCACCGTCGAGCGGCCCCAAAGACATGCCTGCCGCGTCAGACCCGGCGCTGGCAAGGCGGGTCGGCCGGAACATCGCCCGGCGCGCCAGCACCGGATCGGCAACCACAAGCGCAACCTGCGGCGTGGTTTGGCGCGAAGCCATCGACGGCACATCAGGCACCGCAGGGCGATCGCGCGGCAGCAGGAACTGCACGCACAACATCACCGCCAACAGCACCGCAAGCAGCGCCGCCAGCACCGTGCCTTCGGCGCGCTCAGGCCGGGGAATGCGATGCGGTGACATCAAACCGAATATCCAGATTGCGGGACGAAGGGGCGGAAAGCTCGGCGCCGAGCGCGCCGGGGGCCGAAACGGACAGCGAGCGCAGCACCAGCAGCGGCTCGGCATTCTGAAGGCGTTCGAGCAGGCGCGGCAGTTGCGCCTCAGCCAACCGCGCCTCGATCTTGAGCGCGACGCGGCCTGCTTCAGACTCTTGATCCTGCAAGGCGCGCACCTCGCCGCCCGCCTCGCCAATCAGGGCCGAAACCCGGTCTTTCAGCCGTTCGGATGCGGCTTCCGGGGTCGGGGCGATCAGATGGAACCGCGCCATATCGGCGCTCTGCGCTTCGGCCTGACGGCGCAGCAGAGCGACATTGTCGATCAGCCGCTGATTGCTGGCCTGCACCAGCGCCAACCGTTCGCGCTCCTGCGCGCGGGCTTCGAACCCGGCGAAGATCGGGGCGACGATGGCAAGCCATACCAGCGTGATCAGTGCGATCAGAATGAGGATCGCCACCAGCCGGCGTTCGCGGTCGGACAGGCTGGTCATGGCGCGCTGTCCGTCTGATCGGCGGCATCAGCGATCGCGGCGCTGATATCGAACGGCTGCCCGCCGCCGCCTTCGGCGGTCGGATCGGACACGCTGGTCTGAAGCGAGGCAAACAGCCCGGTGCGGCGCAGCGCAGACTGGATATCGCTGCCGGGGGCCATGTATCCGGTAAGGCGCAAGCTTTCGGGCGTCCAGGCATAGCGCTGCACCCAGGCGCCTTCGGGGAGCGCGCGGCTGGCCACTGCCAACAGCGCAAGTGGATCATGCGCGCTGCGTTCGGCGATCATCATCTTTCGCAACGCGGTCTCACGCCCGATCCGTGCTGCAATCGCGCGCGCGGCGGTGCTGGTGGCCTGCTGTTCGGCCACCTCTTCGGCGAAGGCGTCGGTCGCGGCGACATCGCGCCAGATCATCAACCCGACATTGGCGATGAACAGCGCCGCTACAAGCCCCCACCAGAACGGGCGCGTGTCGCGGCGCGGGGTGATCCGGCCGCTGGCGACGAGAGCGGGCAGCAGGTCCAGCGTGATCGCAGCATCGTCCGGGTTTTGCCAGGTCAGGTTAAGCGGTTCGATCCCGGCGGCGCGCGCTGTCTCCATCAGCGCAGCCGCACGCGCCAGCGGCATTCCTGCGACCAGTGTGGGAATCTTCGTCTGTCCCGCCGCATCCGCATCGGGCAGCGCGCGCGCCGCCGCAATCGCGGTGCCAGGCGGGAATGGCAGCAGCCGGTCGAGATCCAGCGCCACGATTCGCGCCAGATCACGGCTCGCAAGGCGCGGCAGCAGCGGGCGCGCCGTCATCACTGCGCTGGCGGGGAGGACAACATGCATCAGCCGCCGCCGCGCGCCTTCCGCCGCCGGCTCAAGCACCGCGCCATCGAGAGTCAACGTCCCCGCTGCATCAAATTCGGCCACCGGGCCGCTCAGCGATTGCGGGCGCGCATGCCAGCGTTCGGGCATCATCCGCGCCAACTCGTCGGTCCACCAGTCCCAGCCGCTGCGCAGGGCCGGGCCAAGGCCTGCCATGTCCATATCGAGAATGGTGCCGGTGCGGATCATGCCGCGTCCCCCGAACAGGTGGCGGTGCCCGGATCAAGTGTGCAGGCGGCATTGACGGTCGGCGCGGGACGGATGATCAGATCGGGCCATTGCCGCCGATCGCCTGCGTTGAAGCTCACCCGGATGCGCACCAGTTCGGGCGGTGCGCCGCGTTCGATCCAGCGGTCGCGCCAATCGCGCCGGGCTGGTTTCGGGCGGACCGCTGAAGATGTCGGCGACGTAGATTTTCGTCGCGCGCGCCGGAGCGCGGCGGGTGCCGGCCATCAGATGCGCGACAGCGGTCCCGTGAAGGCGTGGCTGGGCGGTCTTGCCGTTGAACGCGCGCTGGGTCAGCGTGACGTGCCGGAAGAAATCGAGCCCGGTCGCAACCCCTGTATCGATCAGGCCGATGTCGCACCCGCAAGCCGTGCGTTCGGGCAGGCTCGCGCCGCGCCGGCGGCTGGTCTGCACCGCCGAACTGTCGAACAGGTGGTTGTAGCCGATGATGTCGGGATCGACGAGCGCGTCGAGCGCGTCGAGCGCGGCCTCGTCGGTGATTTCAGCCGGGCCGCGCAGCAGCAACAGCGTCCCTTCGACCGCGTCCAGCTTCACGCTGTCGATCACCGCGAAGCCGCCCGCGCTTATCTCTGCCAGATCCTCGGCAGTGAGATCGAGCGCGACGAACTCGCCGCGGCGATAGCGGAATCCGTCGCCATCGGCGCCGATGCGGTCGCCTTCATCGAGCGCGGCGCGGTCGGCTTCGGTGTCACCGACGATGATTTCCCATTGCGTCGGCTCCTGATCGACCGCCTCGTCGGCATCGTCGATATCGCCGCGATCATCGGTGATGTCGTCATTGCCACCGTCGTCATCGTCGTCGCCGCCGCCGGAACTTCTGCTGTCGTCGTCATCGTCATCATCGTCGTTGCCGCCGCTGGCCGCGCCGTCATCATCGTCGTCGCCGCCGCCCGATGCCGCATCGTCGTCGTCATCACCGCTGCCGGCTCCGCCGTCGTCGTCGTCACCCCCGGCATCGTCGCCGCCAGCAGCGTCGTCCTCTCCCGCGTCGTCGTCCCCGCCCGCGTCGTCATCGCCGGCCCCGTCGTCGCCGCCTTCCGCTTCATCCTCCCCGCCGGCATCATCGCCGCCGAGATCGTCGTCGCCAGCATCGTTGTCGCCAGCATCGTCGTCGCCGGGATCGTCGCCGGGGTCCTGTTCGTCCGGGTCTTCGACATCGTCGTCATCGTCATCGCCGCCGTCATCGTCATCATCGTCGTCGTCATCATCATCATCATCGTCGTCATCTTCGTCGCCGGCCTCCTGCGCGGCGAGCGGGGCATGCTGCACGAAAGCCGCCGGGGCGAGCGCAACAGCCATCGCCAGGAGATACGCGATGATGACCCTGAACCGCATCGACATCCCCTGTTGAACCCGAAAGCAGCCGGACAAGCCCAACGTTGCCTATCACACTTTATACAACTGCATTTCCTTTTACGCGGACGTCCTGTCTAAGGGCGGAATATTTCCTCTCGCTGAACCGTTGGCCCCATGACCCGCCCGATCATCACGGACGACACGACCAGGCAGGCGCTGATCGCGCTGATCCCGCGCCTGCGCCGGTTCGCCCGGGTGCTCACCGGCAATCTTGCCGATGCCGACGATGTCGTGCAGGCGTGTCTGGAGAAAGCGATGCTCAATTTGGATCAATGGCAGCCCGGCACGCGGCTCGACAGCTGGGCGTTATGTCGCGGGCGGATCGAGCTACAAGGCTCCGGCGCAAAGGCTGGGCGATTTTCTTGCCGGACGTCCTTCCGAAGCGCTTGGCTCGGTCACGCCATCCTACAAGCCCGGCGTGCACATGACGGATCTGGCGCAATGCCTGCCCGACTACGCGGTGACCGCGATGCGCGAGGCGCTGCCCGTCTTTGGCCGGCAGATTCCGGGCTATGATCATCCCGATGTGGTGATGACCGGTGTGGAGACGCGCACCTCGTCACCGATCCGCTTCACCCGCGGCGATGATCTTCAAAGCCTGAACACCAGGGGGCTGTTTCCTGCCGGCGAAGGTGCAGGCTATGCCGGGGGCATCCTGTCGGCAGCGGTGGACGGGATCAGGATTGCCGAAGCGGTGGCATTGAGTATTGGCGGCGAACCAGCCCGTGCAGATTGCAACACCGCAGTGATCGCATAGATCGAACCAAAAATCCTTCACCCTCGACGCTTTGCCCGCTACGCCCGGCGGACCATGCCCTTCAGGGCCGATCGATCATCGGCCAGCGATAGGATTCCAGATGAAGCCCACGTTCTCTTGCACCCTCGCAACCGCCATCGCGGCGCTTACGCTGCCCAGCGCGGCTACGCTGGCGCAAGATAATGCTGGCCCTGTTGCCGCCCCGGTCGGAGATTCCGCGCAGGAAGACGCCCGCCTGACGGCATTCCTCGATGCGGAATTTGCCGAGTGGCTGAAGACCCAGCCGCAGCTTGCCACCCGGCTCGGGATGAAAGAGGGCGGCGATCGCTGGAACGACACCAGCGACGAGGCTGCCATCGCCGAACTCGAATGGCGGAAAGCCAGCGCGGCGCGGATGCTTGCGGGCTTCGACCGCGCCAGGCTCTCCCCCGAGGGCCAGGTCAATTTCGATATCTGGGCGCTGGAGGCCGAGCGCGCGGCGCTCGCCTATGCCAACCGCATCTACCGCCCGCCGTTCTATTCGCGGCTCTATTCGGCGCACAGCCAGCTACCCGATTTCCTCGTCAACACCCACTCGGTGGCCGACGTCACCGATCTCAGGAACTACATCGCCCGCCTGCGCGGCATGCCCGCGGTGCTCGGCCGCGCCATCCAGCGCACCGTCGTGAGCCAGGCCGCCGGCATCCACCCGCCGCGCTTCCAGATCGAAACGATCATCGAGGGCAGCCGCAAGCTGACCTCGGGCGCACCGTTCGGAGAGGGCGAGGACGCCGCGCTGTGGGCCGATGTGAAGGCCAAGACCGAAGCGCTGCTGGCAGAGGGAAAGCTCTCCCGCGCCGAGGCTGACGCGCTGCTGGAAGAAGCCCGCACCGCGATCATTGCGTTGCAGCCCGCCTATGGCCGCGTCATCCAATGGGCGGAAGCGAGCCTGCCCAATGCCCCAAGCGGCAAGGTCGGCGCGCTGACGCTGCCGGGCGGGGAGGCCTATTACGCCGCCGAATTGCAGCTCAACACGACCACCGATCTGACCGCGCAGGACATCCACACAATCGGCCGCGCCGAAGTCGCGCGGATCGAGGCGGAGCAGGATGGGTTGGCGCAAAACGCCGGCTTCAAGGATCGCAGCGCCTATTATGCCGAGCGTGCCCGGCTCTATCCGCCGCGCCCCTATGACGATGCCGCGCGCGAGGAATATCTTGCCACCGCCAACGCCTTCGTAGCCAAAACGCGCACTTTGCTGGCG
Organism: Erythrobacter sp. 'gip.4 top 5'; assembly: GCF_056495765.1. Taxonomy (NCBI): domain Bacteria; kingdom Pseudomonadati; phylum Pseudomonadota; class Alphaproteobacteria; order Sphingomonadales; family Erythrobacteraceae; genus Erythrobacter; species Erythrobacter sp. 'gip.4 top 5'. The sequence continues at coordinate 118,495 of NZ_CP200271.1, forward strand.
CCCTATTTCGGCACTTTGCCGGCCTATGGCATCGAGGTGGTGCGCGAACCGGCCTTTTCGGAAGTGGCCGGCGGCGCAGCCCACGCTTCGTCTCCGAGCCCCGATGGTTCGCGGCCCGCGCGCACCTATGTCCACCTTGTCGGCAACACGCCCGATCCCGCAGCGCTTTACACGCTGATGTGCCATGAGGCGATTCCCGGCCACAACATGCAGGGCGATATCCAAGTGCGCCAGCAAGGCGGACCCAAGTTCCGTTCGGTCACCGGCTACGTGGCGTTCGGCGAAGGCTGGGGCCTTTATGCCGAAGCAATGTGCAAGGAAATGGGCGCCTTTCCCGACATCGCCGCCGATTTCATGCGGCTGGATGCAGAGCTGTTTCGCGCGGCGCGACTGGTAGTGGATACCGGCATCCATGCTCTCGGCTGGACCGAAGACGAAGCGGTGGAATACATGAACGTCACCGGCCGCCAGCCGCTTCAGCGGTCGCGGTCAGAAGTGCGCCGCTATATCACGCTGCCCGGACAGGCGACCGGCTACAAGATCGGCATGATCAGGATCATCGAGCAACGCCGCAAGGCCGAGGCGGCGCTGGGCGACAAATTCGACATCAAGGGCTTCCACGACCTGCTGATTGCATCGGGATCGCAGCCGTTGTCGATCCTCGAACGCCGCGTCGACGAATGGATCGCCCGCCTTTTGATGTGACGCCAGGCAAGCGCCCGCCCTGCCCTCGCCAAATGGTAGAGAACCATATGCTGTCCGACATCGAAATCTCGCGCGCCGCTGCGATCCGCCCGATCCTGGAAATTGCCGAGCGCGCCGGCATTCCTGCCGACGCGATCGAACCTTATGGGCGTCACAAGGCCAAGATCGACACCAACCGGCTCGATCCGGACCATGCAGCGGGCAAACTGATCCTCGTAACCGCGATCAACCCGACACCGGCAGGTGAAGGCAAGACCACCACCTCAGTCGGCCTCGCAGACGCGCTCGGCCGGATCGGCAAGCGGACAATGCTGTGCCTGCGCGAACCGTCGCTTGGTCCGTGCTTCGGGACCAAAGGCGGGGCTGCCGGGGGCGGCTATTCGCAAGTCGTGCCGATGGAAGACATCAATCTCCACTTCACGGGCGATTTTCACGCGATCACCAGCGCCCACAATTTGCTCGCTGCGATGATCGACAATCACATCTATTGGGGCAACGCGCTCGAAATCGACGTTCGTCGGATCGTTTGGCGACGCGTGCTGGACATGAACGATCGGGCGCTGCGGGACATCGTGCAGTCGCTCGGCGGCGCGGTGAACGGTTTTCCCCGGCAATCCGGATTTGAAATCACCGTCGCCTCGGAGGTGATGGCGATCCTGTGTCTTGCCGATGGGTTCGCGGATCTCGAGGCGCGGCTCAGCCGGATCGTGGTCGGCTACACGCGCGACAAGCGGGCCGTGACTGCGCGCGACCTCAATGCAGACGGCGCCATGGCGGTGCTGCTGGCGCAGGCCATCAAACCCAATCTTGTCCAGACGCTCGAGGGCAACCCCGCGCTTGTTCATGGCGGCCCCTTCGCCAATATCGCGCATGGCTGCAATTCGGTGATCGCGACGCGGACCGGGCTCAAGCTCGCCGACTATGTCGTGACCGAAGCCGGGTTCGGCGCGGATCTCGGCGCGGAGAAATTCTTCGACATCAAGTGCCGCCAGTCCGGGCTGCGCCCCGATGCCGTTGTCATCGTGGCGACCGTCCGGGCGCTCAAGATGAACGGAGGCGTCGCCAAAAGCGACCTTGCCCGCCCGGATGTCGAGGCGGTCCGTCGCGGTGCAATCAACCTCATCCGCCATATCGAGAATGTCCGCCAATTCGGAGTGCCGGCGGTGGTCGCGATCAACCGGTTCCACTCCGATGGCGATGATGAGTTGGCCGCAGTCTCGGAAATTGCCGAAGCGCACGGGACCGAGGCGATAATCTGCACGCATTGGTCCGATGGCGGCTCCGGGGCGGAGCAACTGGCCCGGCGCGTGGTCGCAATCGCCGATGCACCGTCGCAGTTTGCCTCGCTGTACGACGATGCCGTTCCGTTGTTCGAAAAGATCAACACGGTCGCAACCCGCATCTACCGCGCCGAGGCGGCGGTGGCCTCCCCGGAAGTGCACGCGCAACTCGCGCGGTGGGAGGATGCGGGGTACGGGCATCTCCCGGTATGCATTGCCAAGACGCAATACAGCTTTTCGACCGACCCTGCCGCGCTCGGCGCACCGACCGGACACGTCGTGTCCGTGCGCGACGTCCGGCTGGCGGCCGGAGCAGGCTTTGTCGTCGCAATCTGCGGTGAGATCATGACGATGCCCGGTCTGCCGCGGGTGCCGGCAGCCGAGTCGATCCGCGTTGACACCGATGGACGAATCCAGGGTCTGTTTTGAGGCACCCGTTCACCACATCGCATGCTGGTGAATGGAAGCTATGCTGCGTTCTCAGCTTAGAACTTGCCCGTCGGACATCGGGCCTCTGGTTCTCGTTGGGCATAAGCTAAGGAAGACTGTGCGAGGTCCGCTCCTGATGGAAGCTGACCCTCGCTACAAGACCATTAAGCGACAGCTTCGTCTCGTGGTCCGGGCCTACGGCTCGACATTAGCCGGGCGGCCGGGCAACCGCTCGTCATCTACGCACCGTCATCATCAGCCAGATCAATGATCTGCTCGAGCGTCTGCCCGAGCAACTTGCACACGACATCATGATTAGTCTTGAGCACTTCGATACCCAAAACGTCGCGCATGACTGCGACCCCGGCAAGAATGCTGACGACTAGCCCCGCCCGCTGATCGGACGAAGGTGCTCCCAACCATTCGGACAGCGGTTGTACAAATCGTTCCTCAAGTCCGGCACGCAACATACGCGCTGCATCATTATTGCCGGCCGAGCGGACCATCGCCAATGTCGCATCGAACTCTCTCTTCTCCTTGGTGAGAACATAGCTAGCGAGCTGGTATCCAAAGCCTTTTGTGCTGTCCGGCAAAAGTTCCTGTACAGAAAAGGTTGCTGGTACAGCCTCCGCGAACAGCTGCTCTTTCGTACCGAAGTAGCGATTTACCAGCGACGGATGAACGCCAACTGCGGCGGCTATTTCGCGCACGCCAGCGCCGTCGTACCCGACTTGGGTGAACGCCGCACGGGCGGCCACCAGGATGGCTTCGCGAGTGGCCGCGCCATCCTTTTTTCTGCACGTTATCTCGGTTCTCATGTCGTTCCGTCGATCATCCTGCATATTATGTAGACGACTGTTGACACGCAATCAAGCATCACGCATCTGAGCCATGTAGCCCGGTGTTTACATGAGTCGGACGCGAGGCGCGGCTGGCGGCGAAGGGAAAGATGATATGATCAACAGAACAGCATTGATGACGGGTCCGTCGTCCAGCATCGGGCAGGCAACCGCCCTCCGCTCGTTGTCAGACCGCGAATGGGACGCCGTGATTGCCCCGCAATTCGGGCTGCCCACCGCCTGAACAGATATCCGCTCAGATCGTGCCCCCGGCTACCGCCAACAACTACCCTAGGGGCATCAGGAGAAGAACGATGGTAAAGAATGCGCTCATAACCGGTGCCAACAGCGGGATCGGTCTTGCGGCCGCTCACGGGCTCGCAAATCAAGGGTACACAATTCACGCCGGTGTCCGCACCCCGCAAAACGCCGACAAGGTTCGCCAGCTTGGCTTTCGGCCTGTCATGATCGACGTCCGCGATGAGGCTTCGATGATCGAAGGGGTCGCCGATGTCGAAAGCCATTCGGGGGCCATCGATGTCCTGGTCAACAGTGCTGGCTACGGCATCACCGGACCCATGGAAGAACTCGAGATGGACGTCCTGCGCGAGCAGTTCGAGGTGAACGTCTTCGGGCTGCTTCGAATGAGCCAGCTTGTGTTGCCAGCGATGCGCCGCCGCCGCTCGGGTCGGATCATCCACATCGGCAGCGTTGGTGGTCTGATGACGACGCCGGGAGCAGGTGCCTACCATATGAGCAAATATGCCGTGGAAAGCCTGACCGACGCGATGCGAGCCGAGGTGCGCGGTTTCGGCGTCCACGTCGCCGTGGGCGAGCCGACCGGGGTCGACACGAACTTCGTTAACCGCCAGCTTAAAACCATGCCACCGGATGGCGGGGAGGCGGCCTATCGCGAGTTCAAAAAGGCGTGGATCAAGATGGCCACGGGGCTTCTCGAAGGGCGGGGATCCGCAACCGTTTCGGCCGAGAAAGTAGCTGACGCGATTGTCCATGCGGCAACCGCACGCAAGCCAAGAACGAGATACCCTGTAGGGACGGTGGCGCACCTCCTTCCGCGGTTCCGCAGGCTCGTTTCCGATCAAATATGGGACAGCGCCATGCTGAGCCAGATCAAAGTCGTCCCGGGCGAAGCGCCAAAGACAAACTGATCGATAGCCTCCGCGAGAAAGTGATGAAGGCTAGCCGACAATGTCAGATATTCGCCGAATGCGATCTGCGATCGGGTTCGTCTGGGCTCTGCAACCCCGAGGTCGAAAGCCGCGCGTTCTTGAGGTGCAGCGCGCTGAGATCGGACGTCGCGCCGACCGAGACGATCGACACACAGCGACCGTTTACTGCCAGCGCCTCGAGCGAAGGTTCGATATTGTCGCCACCGACCGTGTCGAACACGACGTCGTAACCCCTGCCGCCGGTGTGCGCGGCGACATAGCTGGCGACGGATGTCCGGCGGTAATCGATCGTCGCATCAGCTCCGAGCGACATAGCGATGCGGGCCTTGTCATCGGAAGAGACGGTGGCATGCACAATCGCGCCGAGCGCCCTGGTCAGCTGCACCGCTACATGCCCGACGCCGCCGGTGCCGCCATGCACCAACACCCGCTCGCCGGGGCGCACCGCAGCGCGATCGACCAGCGCCTCCCATGCGGTGATCGCCTCCAGCAGCAGTGCAGCAGCCTCGGCGAAGGTGAGGTTGGCGGAATGCGTGAATGCGGTGCGCGGCACATGACGAACAGCATTGCCAGTGATTAACAAAATGTCCCGGAGTAAACAAAGGCCGTCTTGACAGCCAACGCTTCTATAATATCTCGAGTTTGGTAGAAAACTACTATCGGCGATTTCACCTATTCGGTGGCTCGGATTTCGGTATTAAGCCAGAGTGGCGGCCACAGGCCGGCGGCCTTCCCCGAGTATGAAAGAAAGATATCGTTGTCGAAAATTGTCAATGGCGCCAGCCTGAAGCCGCGGAATGGGGCTCGGCCCAAGAAGATCGTACTGCTACTTCACGGCTTCGGTTCGAGCGGTACCGACATGATTTCGCTTGCGCCGCAATGGCAAGATGCGCTTTCCGATACGTTGTTCCTTGCACCGCACGCGCCTCAGCGCTGTGGGATGATGGGGTCAGGCTATCAATGGTGGGGGTTATCCGGATTTTCGCCCTCGGCGCTGGCAGCAGGCGCTGCGTCGGCTGCTCCCGCAATCGATGCTTTTATCGACCGCAAACTGCGCGAATACGAACTGACCGATGAGGATTTGGCGCTGGTCGGCTTTAGCCAGGGCACGATGATGGCGCTTCACATCGGGCTGCGCCGGTCGCGAGCGGTAGCGGCGGTGGTAGGCTATTCCGGGATGCTCACTGGTACGGCTGGAATTGCGCACCCCCAGTTCTCGAAACCGCCGGTGCTTTTAATCCATGGAACGGCTGATTCAGTAGTTCCGATCGCGGCATTGCATATGGCAAAAAGCGAGCTCAAACGACTTGGCGTCGAGGTCACGACGCACATATCCCACGGTGTAGGCCACAGCGTCGATCCTGTTGGCCTGAGACTTGGACAGGATTTCATCTCGGACGCGTTTGATCGCTCGACTTGAACGATTTTTGACGATGCAATTCCGAAAGTCGTCTGACTGCAAACCAAATGCTGGGGGTGGTTGGAAGTACTGCCAGTCTATCGCAACTCGTCTCCGATAGGCGGAGCTATCCCTTACTCACTGTCGGCTCCAGCCATGCGCAGCATAGCGCCGGGTGATCGCCTCGACGCTTTCCGGCTGACGACCGGTGACCTTGAGAACATGGCTCGTCGGCGCACCCATCGCAAACGTGCCGCGATCATGCTCATCTATCCAGAAAGCCAGCTGGCTGAGCAGGAAACGGTCGATCCCGTCGATTCCCGCCGCCCTGTAGTGCATCCATAGGGGTAGCCCCCTTCGAAGCCCCTGATGAGCTTACCGAGGGTGGATTGAAGCCGGTGGTGTTGTCAGAGCAACTGCACCAGACCGCGTGAGGACGAGATTGGCTGCCACCTCAAAGATGCGTCTTGCTGCATTTTGGCCAAAGTCGGTCGTTCCTCGAACTTAGCCGGCGACGAGAGCAAGACTGACAGTGGCACCTTGATGCCGTAGAAATGTTAAGGTGTGGATCGGCGTGGAAAAGAGACCCCGGTAGCGGGGTGATCGGCGTCGAAAAAGGACCCCTCATCCCGATGGCCTAGGCTGACTGCTTGGCAGGTGTCAGGCGGCGAGATCGGGATGTTGATATTGGAGACGGTGTTGAAGATCCGGCGCGAGCACGCGTCGGGAAAAGCTATCAAGGCGATAGCGCGAGACCTGCATTTGTCACGCGGGGTGGTGCGCAAGGCGATCCGGGCGCCGGAGGCAGACATGTCGTACCGGCGCGGTGTGCAGCCATTGCCGAAGCTGGGGCCGTTTCAGATACGGCTCGATGCGCTGTTGGAAGAGGATGAGGCACGACCGCGGCGCGAGAAGCTGCGCATTACGCGTGTTCATGATCTGCTGCTGCGTGAGGGGTTCGACGGCTCGTACGACGCGGTGCGCCGCTATGCCGCCCGCTGGCGTCAGGCCCGGCGTCGCGACGTAATGGACGCGCCAGCGTTCATCCCGCTGCTGTTCCGTCCGGGCGAGGCCTATCAGTTCGACTGGAGCCACGAAGACGTCGAGATCGCGGGTAAGCCAATGCGCGTGAAGGTCGCGCATGTGCGGCTGTGCGCATCGCGGGTGATGTACGTGCGGGCCTATCCGCGCGAGACACAGGAGATGTTGTTCGATGCCCATGCGCGGGCGTTCGCCTTTTTCGGGGGCGTGCCGACGCGCGGCATCTACGACAACATGAAGACCGCGGTGACAAGCGTGTTCACAGGCAAGGAACGGGTCTTCAACCGACGTTTCCTGGTCATGGCGAACCATTATATGGTCGAGCCTACGGCGTGCTCGCCGGCAGCCGGCTGGGAGAAAGGCCAGGTTGAAAACCAGGTTCAGACGGCCCGCGGTCGGTTCTTTCAACCGCGCCTGCGCTTTACCAGTCTCGAGGAGCTGAATGGCTGGCTGGAGGCGGAATGTCGCCGCTGGGCCGACCTGCACCAGCACCCCGAGCAAAAAGAGCTGACGGTTGCCCAGGCATGGGCTGCCGAGCGCGGCGTGCTCCAACCAGTCGTCGCGCCCTTCGACGGTTTTTACGAAAGCGAGCATGCGGTCAGCGGCACTTGCCTGATAAGCTTTGACCGCAACCGCTATTCCGTCTCGGCCAAAGCGGTGCGGCGCACAGTCCAGGTCCGTGCTTATGCCGACCGCGTTGTTGTGCGCTGCGACGGCGAACTGCTCGCCGACCATCCTCGGTTCTTCGGTCGTGACCGCACCATCTACGACCCATGGCACTATCTGCCGGTGCTGGTGACCAAGCCCGGCGCATTGCGCAACGGCGCGCCGTTCCAGGACTGGGAGCTGCCGCCTGCGCTGTCACGACTGCGACGCAAGCTCGGCGCTGGCGATGATGCCGACCGGCGGTTCGTGCGCGTGCTTTCAGCGGTGCTCGACGACGGGCTCGATCTTGTCGAGTCGGCCGTCCGTGAAGCATTGCTGGCGGGTATCATCAGCGACGACGTCATTCTCAACATTCTCGCCCGTCGGCGTGAGCCGCCACGACCTTTGGCCATCGTCACACCCGAGGATCTGGCGCTGCGCTATCCGCCTCGTGCCGACTGCGGCCGCTACGACAGCCTGCGAGGCCTCCATGCAGCGGCATGAAATGATGGCGGTCATGACGGATCTCGGCCTCAAGGGCATGGTTGGCGCCTTCGACGAGGCGGTCACCACCGGCCTGCAGCGCAAACGTACGATGATGGAGATCCTGACCGATCTATTGCGCGCGGAGACGACCCATCGCCATGCGGCGTCGGTCCGCTACCGGATGTCAGCCGCCAAGCTGCCGGCGGTGAAGGACCTCGACGCCTTCGTATTTGACGGCACGCCCATTAACGAGGGCCTGGTGCGCTCGCTGCACAGCGGCTCCTTCCTGGCCGGCCAGCGCAACATCGTGCTCGTCGGTGGTACGGGCACCGGCAAGACGCACCTCGCCAGCGCCATTACCGCCAACGTCGTGCGAAATGGCGCCCGCGGCCGCTACTTCAACACGGTCGACCTGGTGAACCGGCTCGAGGAGGAAACACGCTTGGGCAAGGCCGGTGCGCTTGCAGCTCAGCTGTCGCGCCTTGAGGTCGTAGTGCTCGATGAGCTTGGTTATCTGCCGTTCGCCCGCTCGGGCGGCCAGCTGCTCTTCCATCTGGTCAGCAAGCTCTACGAGCGCACCTCGGTCATCGTCACGACGAACCTTGCCTTTGGTGAATGGCCGACCGTCTTTGGCGACCCCAAGATGACCACTGCGCTGCTCGACCGCATCACCCACCACTGCGACATCGTCGAAACCGGTAACGAAAGCTGGCGTTTCAAACATCGAAACTGACCCTGCTGACCACCCGGCAGAAAACGCTTCGCGCTGGTTGTGCCTCCGGTCGGGCTACGCCCGCCCTACGCCACAACCAGCGCAAACGGCACGCCCGCCATTACCGTCAAGCATCCCGACGAAGGGGGTCCCTTTTGCACGCCGATAGGGGGTCCTTTTTGGACGCCGATTGACACCTTGCTAGCGATTAGTTCGTTGACAGTGCGAAGACGTTGCTGGCCGCGGCGCGCTTCAACGATCCTTTGAGGGCTCCAGATCGCAGCAGTGCTCAGCAGGGCATCGAAGAAGACCTCCAACGCATGACGCCGATTGCCGAGCTTGAGGTGAAGTTCGGCGTACGCCTCAATCAATTCGATGCGCCGGCCGAGCAGGCGATCGATCACGAGGTTCTCGCTTAGACAGACGTTATGCTCGGAGTTGTAGCGCTTGCAGCCGCGAAGGATCTCTTCGCAGATTCCGGTTGGGCCGCTTTCGTCAGTTTCTCTCATATCACACCATGTTGAGGTTAGGCCTACAACTTAACGGCACGTCTGACACAAATCGGTACCTGGGCGAAAAAACTTGATGGCCGCTCAGGTACGGGACGTGACTACACTTAAGTCCGCACTCTGAGCTGCGTCGTTTGGCGTGCGATCAGCAATCAGCTCGCGGTCAAAGTCAGCTGGGGCGGTGAGGCAGCTGACAGGCTCGACGAGATGCCGACGGCTGCGGCCATGCCGATCAGCCAGTTCATCTCACGTCTCAGAACCCTCCGTTTTAGGCGTCATTCCTTCGGTCGCTACCCGCACATGATGGACATAACGGCAAAGTTCGCGGCGGCGGAATGGGGCCGCGATTTCTCGAGCAGCGCCGTTCGCAACGCCTTGAAAATGTAGCACTCAACCGTCAATCAAGCATGGGACCCCGGCAAGTGAGCGGTGAACCGCTCGCAGGCCAAAGCGGCCTCTATATCGGTGAGGGCTTGGTTAAGAGCCCGATCCGAAAGTTGTTGAGCAATACCCGCCATATGTGATTCAGCCGTCTGTGCGAGCAGATGGAGTGGCACATGACATGGACTGGTATTGCCCGTTGCGAACATAGCCGGGATGGGTTGCGGTATCCAAGCGATTTGACGGAGCGAGAATGGGCGCTGACGGCGCCGTTCATTCCGCCCGCCAAAACCGGGGGCCGACGACGCAGCACCGACATGCGCGAGGTGTTGAACGCGCTGCTGTACATCGGCTCGGGTGGTTGTGCTTGGCGGATGCTGCCCAAATGTTTCCCGCCGGTGTCGACCGTGCAGCGCTATTTTTACGCATGGCGTGACAACGGATTGTTCGCCAGCATCAACACGGTGCTGGTGATGAACCTGCGCGAGGTCGAGGGACGCGAAGCCTCGCCGAGCGCTGGCGTGATCGACAGCCAGAGCGTCAAAACCACGGAAAGCGGCGGGGTTTGCGGCTATGACGCAGGCAAGAAGGTCAAGGGCCGAAAGCGCCATATCGTCACCGACACCTGCGGCTATCTGATCTTCATTCTCGTCCACGCCGCCGATATTCAGGACCGCGATGGCGCCGTCGATGTGCTCAAGGCGATCAGATATCGCTTCCCTTGGCTGCGCCACGTGTTCGCCGATGGCGGCTATGCTGGCGACAAGCTTCGGGACGCCCTCAGGGGGCATGGAGACTGGACGCTGGAAATCATCAAGCGGTCCGACACCGCCAAAGGCTTCGTCCTGTTGCCCCGCCGCTGGGTCGTCGAACGCACCTTCGCCTGGCTAGGCAGATGTCGCCGATTGGCCAAAGACTGGGAAACATCCATCGCCTCGTCAACCGCTTGGGCGCACATCGCCAGCATCCGTATGCTCACACGCAGAACCGCAAGATACTGCTACGCATGACAAACTTTTGAATCGGGCTCTAAGGCCCCTTGATGCATTATCTTCTATGCTATGGGTAACCCAGCCACACAGCGCGCATACAAGGCGAACGAGCTGACCAGCTTTATCGTGACGGTTCACGACCGTGAAGCGATCGGCAGCATTGCGCTCAAGCTCGAGGCACTGGGCATCGATGTCGAGCGGGTGATGAAAAGAACCGGCGTGCTTGGTGGGCGCGGGCCGATGCGACTTCTTCCCAAGATTGCCGCCCTGCCCGGCGTAAAGCATGCGCGCGAAGAGCACGGGTTTCAGTTGCCGCCGCTGCACGGGTCTATTCCTCAGTGACGAGATAGCTCCACTCGCGGGAACAGAATCGGAACATTTGGATAAGCCTCGGCATCGTGGTACAATGCTTGAGAAAGGCTCGGTTTATGTCAATTGACGACCATCAGATTCCGCACGGCCCGACCGGCAACTGGGACAATCCATACACTCCCGGGACACCGCTCGGCGACGTATACCGATGGTATGATATTCGAAAGAGCGAGCCTCTTATCGACCCGGCTCGGGCACCGTACACGGGCAAAATTCCTGTCGTACGCATCGCAGCGACATTCATCCTTGGCATGTGGGGAGCCATCATATTGGCACTCTTTATTTAGGGCCCAACTCCATCCCAGCAGCGCACGAAAAATCGCGCTCACTTCCTATTCGGGAATGAGAGATGCAAGTGATTGTCATGACCCTCGTATTTTTGAGTTAGCCCTTCCTTCACAAGCACTGGATCATTGAACAGCACTGTTGTGCCAGGATTACGGTCCTTCATGAACTCGATGTAATTGCGGGTTTGCTCTCGGTCATAGGCGCGGCTCTGCCACGTCACGGGAGCATTCCCACCATCGCGGCGAAAGGGGCGAATGTCGACCTGCCTACCTTGCTCATGAGTTTCATGGCCACCGATATCGCCGCCACCAGGCTTGCTGACATCACCGATATTCACCGGAGAGCCCCCGCGTCTTGCCCACTCTGCCGATGACGCACGCAATTCGTTCACAACGGACTCGGTCCCATACTGTCTGCCCGGTGCAGAGTAGGTTCGGAACCCTTCCCCCGAACGAGGCAGCACAGAGTTGACGGGACCGCCCCCAGCTGCCCCTCCCCCGCCGAAGCCGAGCAGATCTCCTGCCCGGTCGGCTTTATCCGAGATCCATCCCTTCGCATCCTCGAGATAGTTCTCTGCGCCCTTGATCACCGGAGATACCAACGAACTGCCGATCGACTCATGATTGCGTTCATCGACGCGGTCTCCGAGAGCGCTGGCCACGCCCTCGGCGCCGGAAACCTTGTTGCCCAAGGCTAAGCCCTCCGAGGTCAGACGGAACGAACCATCAGCAATCCTCTCTGCGGCTTCCTCTCTGACGGAGGCGTCCCCCGAATTAGCCCGTACGCTGACATTGGGCCCGCGCGCCGAAATCGCGCCAATGTTGGCCTCACCAAAAGACTGCACACCTTCGGCCGATGTGATCGCGGGCCGCTCGCCAGACAAAGTTCCGAGCTCTGGGAACGACACGCCAAGATCTTGACGCACCTGATCGACCTTATCATCCATGAACTGCTTCAGCAGGATCTGCTTCACCTGCTCCTGCTCCGGGGTCGTCGCAACTAGCCGAGGCTGCCAACCAGTCGATGCAAGCAGGCTGTTCTCCGGAGCGCGCAGCGCCTGCTGCGCATAGGTCACGAACTCCTGTGTCTCATCCTGACTGAGCGAATAACCGCGCGATGCAGCTTCGCTGAAGTCCTGATTGTGCCGTTCGTAGGCTTCCTGCGTCCGGGATGCCTCATTCGAATAGCTCCGCGTGTCGGACAGGCTAGCGGAATAGCGATCCGACAGAGACTTAAGCTCAGTGTCGGAGCTCGAGCTGGTGGCACGCGTAAAGTCTTCTCGCGCCTGCCTTGCCTGCGTCGAATTCGATTCCTTGTAGGCGTAATCAGCTACCCGTGAGAGCGCCTGATCGGCCGTCAATGTTTCCCCAGTATCATGCCGATGCTGCGCCGTAACACGAAGGGCAAGATTAGCAGCGGCGTCCGCTCCAATCGCAGCAACAATACCTTCGGTACTCCCGACACCGAGTTTGCCATTAACACCACTGGTGCCGCTCGCCTCCCCGGCCAAGAGAAAGGACCGTGAAATGTTCTGAGACTCACTCTCGCTCAGTCGGAATTGGTTCTGCAAGCCTTCCGAAAGCGACCGAACTTGGTCGTTGAATTTCGACACGCTCGAATTGAACGCCGACCCATTCTCCTTGGACGACGACGCAGTGCGGGTAGCGCTTTCGAGCAGTTCTGTGCCTTTCGATACCGTAGCGCTACGAGACTCAGACGCCGCCTGACGGAGGCCCTCTGCCCGGTTAAACCCTTGGGAAAGCGCCTCCCTGTAGTCTGATGCGAAACCATCGGTACGCACCGGCTTGTACGCCAACGAAGATATGGCCTGACGCGTGTCGAAGGCATTGGCACCGTTGGCAAAGCCGCTTTCGATCCCGCCATCGGAATGCGTGAACGAGCTCGTCCCGAACCCGGAGGCATTCCTGAACGTATCATCGTGCTTGTTGAGGCTACTATTGTTCGCCGAGAGGTTCTGGAACGAGGTGTTGCCAAGGGCATAATTACCCAGCGTGCGCTCAGCAGCAGCGGCCTGGCCCGCAGCCTGTGCGGGGCCGAGCAAAGATGTAGCCTGGCCGGCGATCGCCATCGCTCCGCGCGCCATGCCCGCTGCAATGAAAGGCACGCTCATCATCATGAAGCCGGCAATGGTGGCGATATCATTGTTCACGTTCGTGATGCCATTGCTGACCAACAAGGTCGGGCCAGTAGGCGCGACAGCGGCATAGGCGCTGGCGGCCCGGTTCATCACAAACATGTGGAGGACCACATAAAGCGGTCCCCAGCTCGCAAGATAAAAGAACCCCATACCGTAGCCGCGAAGCGTGGTGATGCCGGTGCGCGGGAAGAGAAAGAGCGGGAAGATCACCGGGAACATCGCATAGAAGACGACGTGGAGGACGATGCCGAGGAGCGGCACCCAAGTCATCGCCTGCTGCGCGATCGAGGTATAGGTGTTGCGTGCCTGTGCGTCGGCTCGCTGCGAAGCATAGGCGTCCCAGCCAGCATCCGAGAAGCTCTCGCGCGCAGCCATGAAGGCATCCATGACCGATACCTGCTGCAGATAGGCATAGGGATCGGTCGATGTCCCGTGCATGGTCCCAGCGACAATCCCGAGGTCCGTTCTCAGACGCTGCGCGGCAATGGTGTCGAGCAGATCGGGATAAGCACCCCTCGCAAACAACGGGAGATCGGAATCGATTTCGGCGGTCCATTGTGCGTCAAGCGCTGCATAGGCTGCGTCGCACCGAATAATCGCCGAAGTCACCTGACTACCGCTGCGCGTCAGGAACCTCTGCGCACGCGCCTGACTGCCCGGGCCGATGTCGCGCCACAGGTTGTTGCTGGTCGTGAGCGTCTCCATCGGCATGAAGCCGAGCAACACGTCATAGAACACGCATTGCTTGAAATGCTCGTCGAGATTGGCGCGGAAGACGGGATCGGTGATCTGGAATGTCTGGGCTTTCTCAAGCAGCCGCGCACCATAGATGATGCCATTGTTGGTCATCCTGAGCGCGTCAGGCATGACAAACACGGTTTCAGCCGTCCGGGTCATCCAGTCGCCGAACTGGCTCGTGAAAGATGCCATAACCCCTAACCCCAAGGGGACATTCGACACCACCGCTGGCGCAAGGCTCGGGTCAATGCGGTCAGTGACCCTGATGGTGACCGTGGGGACCAGCAGGATCATGTAAATTGCAGTCGCTTGCAAAAACCAGTTGAGCCAGGCCCGCCAGTCGAAGTTGAAGGCAAGCACCAGGAGCGAGTAGATCAGGCCCATCACGAAAACGACCTGAATCATGGAGCGAAAGCCACCCCCGCCCGACCACGCGGCCGCCGCGTTGAGAACGTTGACGATGTACTCGCCGCCGCCGACCGTAAAGACCTCAAGCATCGCCCTGCCCTTCCCTTCTTCCCAACGCTGCGGGCCTATCTAATTCCTTGCGCCGAGAGCCCTCGGCCGAAACGAAGCGACGCCGAGATCTGCGGGCTCATGGTGTTCTTCAGCGTCGCCTCGAGCATCTGATTTCGCTGGATGATTTGATAGGTGTCGCCGAGCCGGCCCGACATCTCAGCACGCTTCTCGCCAAGCCGCTTACGCACATCCTGAACCTGTTTGCGCCACTCGCTGAAGTTCTCCTGCTCGGGCGTTTGCATCCCCACTTGCGCGCGGGTCACGTCTTCGAGCATCCGATCGATGTGCCCAAGGAGCACTTCCACTGCGACGATCTCCGCCAGTGAATCGAGTTCACCGTCGCTCAGACCGAACTGTGAGGCCTCGTTGACCACCATGATCTTGTAGATCGGGATCGAGGACAGGCCGAGAAGGTTGACCTCGTCGGTCGTGAGCACTCCGTTGCTGCGGATCTTCCCCGCAATGCTCCGCATCATATCCCTCACCCGCACCTTGTAGGCCACATTCTGGCCGATGCCCAAAGGCCGCGGTGTCGGATCGAGGCATCCATATGGGTCGTCGCCGCCACTACCGCACCGATAGATCTGCGCGGACGCGACTGCAGTGCCGTCGAGAAGAGCGGTGTAGGTGTCCCAGCTCGCAGGCGCGATGAAGCGGAAGGTTCCGGGCACGCTCTCGCTCTGCGGTTTGATGTAGATGATTGTACCAACCATCGTCATGAGCCACTCGGCGTAGTCGGTGCCAGGCCTTGTGGACGCGTTGGCCATGAGCGCGTTCCAGGTATAGTTCTTGCTCTTACCAATCTCGGCCTGAGAGTCGGTGCTGCCATCGATGGTCTGATTACGGGCGCCTTGCGTCTCGCATTCGTGCCGGGCCCTGGCCTCATCCGAGAACAAACCGGAACTGCGTCCAATGTTCTGACAAATAGTGCGACTTGCACCATCCATCTTGGGCCAGATCTCGCCCACTGCCTCCTGTGCGAGCTGGCAGGAGTTCATGTTGAACTCATTCATCTGCTGAATCTTGTGGCTCATGTCCTTCATCACCCCGCCGATCTGGGCCGAGATCGAGTCGATCGCGAGTTGGAACGCGAAGCCGATCGCATTGTTGGCCGTCGCCTTCAGGGTCGCGACGATCTCGTCGGTATTGATGAAGCTGAAGGAGCCCCCGAACAGATCGATCCCGCCACAGCCGCCGCTCGCACGGGGCAGCTGAAGGTTGACCGGATTGATCTGCTTGGTCGGGAAGCGGGTCCACAAACTGCCACCCGAATAATAGCCGGCTGCCTGCCCGTCGAAGGCAGATGGGCCGGTGACATTGGCAGCCGCACCCGATGAGTTGAAATAGGAATTCATCTCGCCCTCAACGCTGGCCATCGCGGGCGTTGCAGCAAGGCTGATGGCAGCAAGGCACGTGAGCGAGCAACCAGTGAGGCGAAAGCCGCGGCGCCAGAAGGATTTTTGAGAACGGCTCATCAGAAATCACTCCCAGGCTCGGTATTGGTGAGGGTGAAAATTCGATCCATGACATCATCAGCCGCCATGACGCCGTAGCCGATCGGCATCGGCTGCTTGGTCACAGTGTCGAAGAGAACCAGCGCGGGCACCTGCTTTCCCGCCATGCCCATCGCCTGGAACTGGCCTGTATCGATCAGATAATTGGGGAAGGCTGCGTTGGGGCCGCCATCGATCGAGACGGCCATAACGGTCATCCCGAAGCGATCGGAGACGCCCCTGATGATCGGGGAGAACACCTCACAGGCAGCGCAGCCCGACGAATAAAAATAGAACACGCCGTACCGCTGGCTTATCGCTGCAAGCGCCGCATCGCGCTGCGCGGTCCGCTGCGTCGTCCAAGTCTTCTTCCCCAGCGAGTTGATCGGGCGCTGCAGCGTGTAACCGAGCTCGGGATTTTGCCAGATGGCGCGACGCCACACATCGGCGAAGTCGGAGGCACGATCGAGCTGCTCACGCTGGTATGAAATATAAGCCTGCACATTCTGAGTCGTGGGCTCGAGGATCGCCCTCGCCTTCAACTCATCAAGCTTCTCGCTGATCGCCTTAAGCCGCACAGCGGCAGGCACATTGGGCTGGTTCTGCGAGGGACTGTCCGGATCGGGCTTGGGCTTCTCGCAGTAGAACCACTGTCCAAGCTTGCGCTCGCGACAATAGAAATCATCGCCTTGCTGGACCCGCATCAAACCATCGTCGCCCTCGACGCTTACCTGCGCCAACCCGAACGAAGGCGCGATCGCGCCACTCAGGATCGCCGCGCTCAGCACACCGCCCAATATCCGTGTTATAGCCCTATTCCTTGCTGCAATCGTCCGAGGCCTCGTGCCCCTTTCCCTTCAATTTCCGCTTTACCTGCTTGGCATTCCGACCCTCGGCTTTCGCCTTGCCGGACTGCAAACCCGCCTCCCGCGCTTCCTTGCGAACAAGGTCGCGAATGTCCTCGCGCTGGGCATCGGTGAGGTTCGGTTTGCCTTGACGCTTGCGCTGCGCCTCCTCGGCTTGGACCGCCTCGTCCTCCACCGTTTTTCTCGCGAGATGCGCCAGAATCGGCGGATCGACTTTTTTGAGGGCCCGGCCAAACTCGCTTCCAACGATTCGGATGAGAGCGGTAAACGACATCGAGACAGGCTCGGCTGACGCGCGACGAGGTCGCAGGGTCCCGTCCTCCAACATGGCCAGGTATCCCTGGTGCTCGAGGCGGCGAACAGAAGGACGAATGTCTCTCAACGAAATTGCAAAGCCGAACCAATCCGATAGCGTCGGCAACAATGACGGCGCCTGCTGGGGGCCAAGGCGCATCAAAGCGATCATAATCGCAAACTCGACGACGCTGAGGTCGGGAAGTGCGCGTCCGCTGGTGAGCGGGGTTACGGTTTCCATTATGGGCGTCCATTTTGCTGCAAATACTCCTGTATGCGTTGCTGGATTTGCCGGGACGTGTCCAACTCATCAGGGAGTTTCGCAGCCGAAACGAAGTCGGCGTAGACATCCGAGAAATCCATCACTGAGAGATCCAGCAAAGAAAACTCGTCAAGCGTGAACCCGCGGCAGGTCTCCCGCCTCGGCGCATCCCAGGGCTTATTGATCTGAGCGCGACCCTGCTGCTGAAGAATGCGGCTGAGCTTGGACTCAAAACAGCAATACGCATCCCTGCGCGTTACACACACGCCAAGCACCCTATCCGAATAGTAAGACCCAACCCGGTGGCAGAGCCCATCGTCATCCTTCCTGTCGAGCTCACGCTCGGCTGCGCGGCACAGGAAAGGCGTCAACAAAGGCACGCCCTTCCCGGAGCAGCAGTTCGACGCCCCAAAGACCCTTTTGGAACAAGTCTCGCGCGTACCGGCAAACAACGTCAGGTCAGCCTCGCTGAACTCGGCATTCGCTTGACCCAGGGTGTGAAGACCCACCAAAGCATCCTGGAACTCCGTTGAAGCCTCACGCTCGATCGGTTCGCACTCGCCATCGATGCAGTAGACATCATCGCCGCAAATGAACTGTGCCGGATCGGTGATTCCGCCGCCTGGGAGCGGACAGCGATAAACCCGAGTGGCGACCTGACACGCTCCCTCCTGCGGATCGTCGAGGCACTCCTCGCGCAAGAAGGTGCATTGGGTGTTGCCCTCGATGTCACCACAATCCGTCGCCTGCGTGGTGCCCGAGCACTGATAGGTCCGCTCCCACTCCCAGCAGGGCCGGGTGACGGACAAGCCATTGATGATGCGGGTCTCTGGCTGGCCGGTGCAGACCTCTCCCGACTGGGTGCAGGTCAGACCTTCGGTTGCTGCCTGACACATAGCCTCATCCCGAGCCTCGCTGACGATCCTGGTGGTGTTGCGCAAGAACCCGCCGCGCACGCCGGGAAGCTGGACGGGACAGGACCAGACCTCGCGATACAGGGGTTCGCCCGGCTCTGAGCACCACGGCCGGCCACCCTGAGGGGGATAAACCCATTGCAGACAAGAAAAACCCGCCATTTGACGGTCAATCAGCGAGCAACCCCCGCCCTGCAGTGCGGTCTGAATGCTCCAGCACACACCGGCATGACCGGGCTGCGGCTTATCGCTGAAGCACTGGTACTCCCAATATTGCGACCCTTCCGCCTGAATGACCAGCGGAACGCGGCAAGTGCGGGCTTCTTCGATTGGCTGTGCGCCCTGCTCGCAGGTCGCCTCGTAATACTCGGTTCCCGCTCCGCTTGGGGGCAAAGGATGACATTGCCCGCTCGACGCCCCAAGACTGGACCCATCCAGATAAGCATCTGGGTCTTGCTCGACAGCCTGAGCGCGCAACAAACCATCGCGGTCCAAGGTAACCACGGTGCGGTCGGGATTGGTGACAAGCCGCCACGCGTCATTGCTGAGCGCGCCAGCTACACCCTGCGAGGTAAGGCGGTCCGGGTCGTCACCGAGCGCTTCCTCGGGGAGCCTCTGCCCCGTATAGCCTGGTATGGTATCGAACAAATCCGTGCTCTTCGTGATCTGACGATGAGAGCTGCGCGAACCACGTGCGAACGAATTACCATCCAGCCTCGCAGCATTTACATCGCCTCTGGGGAAGACGGGCGGTTCGCCCGGCACAGCCGGCGCAACCGGAACTGTTCCTCCACCCAGAGACGGCGGTGTGGCTGCCGGAGGAGACACAGGCGCGGGTGTGGTTGTGGGTATCGGTGCTGGCCCTGGTGCCTGCGGGGGCGGTGAAGGTGCCGGGACTGGTGTAGGCGTTGGGGCTGGCGGTGGGGCTGGCAAAGGCACAGGGGCGGGTGGCAGCGGTGTGGGCTCCCGCACGATCGGGTCGTTTGGGAAAACAGGCCGCACAGGAAGCGGTTCATCAATTGGCGGAAAGAAATCATAATCGGGCAGCTCAAAGAATCCGCCGGGCCGCGAGACGTCGGCACTCTGAGCCATCCCTGAACTTGGGATACTGACAGCCGTTCCGGCAAAGGCGACCAAAATAAAGGCGGTGATGCCTCTCACCGACGCCCCCTGATATTAGCAAGGGCGGTACGCGCAACCAATGCACCAGGACCATTGTCGTCGGCGAAGGTTTCGAGGGCATAGCGAACAGTGACGTTGCCTGCCATCTTATCAAACGGCGGCGGATTGGTCGTACAAGCAAGACCGTCGCACGGGCTGAAATCGCTCGAGACCACAACGTATGTCGGTACAGCCTCGACGCCGAAAGCGCGGAAGAGCCGGGGGTCGACGCCGATCGCAGCGAACTGATCGTCTTTGGACACGACCTTGCTCATTCCGGCAATGAACTGTTTCGCCGAGTTATTCGGAAAACCGCGAAATACAACGAACCCACCAGCGGCAGAGGTCTGATCGATGATTTGCTTAAGCGACTCCTCGGGCATCGAGAGGCTGACAAAAACCATGAACTGCGGTGCTGTTCCGCGATTATCTTCGAGGTTGCCAGAAGCGGCAGCGATCATCTCGTCGAAATCGAAGGCGCCGGCAGGGCCCTCAGGAAGGTCGCTCGTATCGAGGCGCTGGACCTTCTGGCGCGCGGCGGCCTCGATCGCCTGCGCATCAGGGCGATACTCCTCGGCACGGCGGAGGATCTCGGCCGACAAGACCGCTGCATCCTCGTTCTGTGCCGCCGCGCGGGTGCGGATGGCATCGAGGTCGAGACCATCGACCGTCTGGGCAAGCGCGGCACCAACCCCGGCAAAGCCGCCGATCAGGGCCACCGTCAGCAGGAATTTGCGGGTCATCTCTCCTCCCTCACAGCATGCAGCAATTGCGCTTGCGCCACAGAAGATAGCCGAAGTCCTCACCGGCGACCGGATAGCCGCGCCCGGCATCAGGCGGCATCGTCGAGGCCCCAATGGGAGAGCAGGCATATCTTCCGCTCACCGTTGCAATGGGATTGGTCATCTGAATCCGGTATTGCGACTTCTTGAGGATCGGCATGATGTACTTGCCACACAGGCCCCTCGAGCCCGCAGTGCCCCAAGCAAGCCCCTGTCGGTGCATCTTGAAAAGAAGCCGTTCGGCCGCGAGCCGGGATGACTGGACCGGAGAATTGTTTGCCGAGATATTGCCGTTCATCGGAAACATCGACCCGTTGCAGCCATCACACCAAAACAACTCGTCGAGCGGCAGCCTGGTCGTAGCCGCCGCGCAGTCACCAGCGCAGGCCGCGACCGCGATGGGATTGGCGAAAAGGGCAACCTCGGGGTTGATGAGCGTGGTAAGCGTATCGTCGTTCCACAGGGGATCGATCTCGGTGATGTATGCAATGTCGAAGCTGGCCTGCTCAAAACAGAGGAAGTCGGTTAGAATCTCCATCCAGTAGAGCAGCGGATAGACGTAATAGTGCGCGTGGTAGTTCGCGGTGTTCGCAGTCCGCCCTCCCCCCATCTGTGGCCCGGTGACCTGCCCGCGCCCGATATCAAAACCAGGATCAAGACTAAGTCCGCCAAGATTTGGAAAGCACCATGGCTTCGTGGTGACATCGACCATACGGGCAGGCTCCCAAAAGCCTACCGCCAGGCCAATACGCGGGATCGGCGTGCCGCAGGCACACAACGGAAAATCGGGATTGTTGGTGTCCGGCCGGCCAGGCCACAGCCTTGCTCCACCAAGCGAGATCGGAAAGATGCAGCTCCAGCAGATGTCGGTGACAGGGTTGACGAACTTGCCCGTACATTTGGACGGCGGTGTCTGGGCAGAAGCGCTTACTGGCGCAAAGCAGAGCGCGAAGACCGCAGCAAGAACGAAGAGCAGGCGACCAATCATCGATCCGTCTCCGCAAGCATGGCCGCAAGATGCGCGTC
This sequence comes from Erythrobacter sp. 'gip.4 top 5', assembly GCF_056495765.1. Classification (NCBI taxonomy): domain Bacteria; kingdom Pseudomonadati; phylum Pseudomonadota; class Alphaproteobacteria; order Sphingomonadales; family Erythrobacteraceae; genus Erythrobacter; species Erythrobacter sp. 'gip.4 top 5'. The sequence goes on from NZ_CP200271.1 coordinate 139,976, forward strand.
ATCGGCGCGGGTTTTCCTGATCAAATAGACGGGCACGAGCGCGGTCAGCGCAAGGATCAACCCCGCAACGACCGCGCCCGCGCCGATCCCGATCGCCGCCCGTAGGGGGTCGATGGCGACGAGCGAGATGACGATAGTAAAGCTGATCGCAATGATCGCACAGCGCATGGACTTGAGGGTACGCGTCTCAGGCGCAGCCATCGGAGTCTTGAGCCAATCGCGGAAGGTCAGCATCATGAAGCTCCCTTCGCTGGCAGGACGATTTCGCGCAACTCGAGCAACTGGCCCTTCTGCGACACCACCGCAGGCACATGTGCGATCCCGAAGTGCCCTGTCAGCTTGCCGTGCTGGTCGAAGAAGAAGCGGCGCCGGTATTCGCCCATGCGGTCGAAAGGCGAGCCCGAGACAAAGATGATCTTGGCTTTGGCGCTCGCCCAGTTCTTGGTCGCCCAGTCGAGCTGGCCCGCATCGCGCCCATCGACGAACACCAAATCGGTAGGCATGTCGATAAGGGCGAGCGGGTTGACCCGCGCGCCGCGCGCAGCAATCACATTGCCCTTCTGATCGCGCACGTCGTTCTCGACCACGATCGAGGGGTCGAACAGCCAGCTGCGGTCCTTCTGCGTCGCGGAAATGCCGGGAACGGGCAATGGATTGCGCACCCGGTGCTCGGTCTTGGCGACCAGCTCGCGCTGCATCCGCTCGATGCTGCCATTACCTTCGAGGGTCTTCAGCTTCGCGTCGATCGTGGTGAGGAGATCAGGCTCGGCTATCGGCCAGGTCTGACCCATGACGCCGTGATCGCGCGCAAATGCCATCGAAACCAGCGGTGCGACCGTGGTCAGGCTCAGAAGGGTGAAGCCCGTCGCGAGGATCGGCCAAGCCCTCACAGGATCGGTGTCCCTGTGCCCAGAATTGCCTTGCGGCAGGCGAAGCCGATCTCGGCATAGCGGCTGTCGAACCCGTCAGGGTGATCGGTGCCGACATAGTAACAGTCGCGCGGCACGACACCGGTCGGACCCGGATGCAGCGGCTCGCCCAGGCGGGTGCGTGGCTTGATGCGGGCAACCTTGACGCCGTCCACATAGACCAGCTCGCCGCGATGCTCGACCAGCGCACCCGGCATGCCGATCACCTGCTTGCCGAAAGGGCCCTGATCCGGCCCGAAATGGCGGCTCACAAGCTCACCGGGCGGAGGAACGAAAAAGACGTAGTCACCCTTCTGTGGCTGCTTGCCCGCACTGACAAAGAAAGCCCAGTTGGGCAGACTCTGGCTCGCGTTGATCATGAAGGAATGGCTTTCCTGCCACACGGCAATCGCATTGTGCGAGACGATGCCGGCGGCGAGGACGCCAATCATCGCCCATCGGGCAAGCACCGAAGGACGGCGAGATAGAATCGGAGCGTTCATCGAGCGATGCCCAAGCCAGAAGTTGATGCCGCTTCAGGCGCCCACGCAGCCTGCAAGCATCCCGACAAAGCGAAAACACGCAGAAGGGCCGCCACCAACACTGATCCGCGCATGGATGACATCGGCAAAGTGTACATGACGGCGGCCCTCCCCCTCCCCGACCTACTGTCCGGGGACCGGCATCACGGCCGGGCCGGTGGGCAGTTGCTGCGGCGGCGCAAACGCGGGGGGCGGAGCGGATGCTGCTGCGGCAGGCGGAGGAACTCTGGCATAGATGGCGTTACGCACATCGGCCGTGATATCAGGCACATTCTGAGAGAGCACAGCCTCGCCAACCATCACCGTGGTGCCATCGGCGCCGCGTGCCTTCAGCTCTTCGCCGAGCGCGGCCATGAAGGCCTGGGTCTGCTGCGTCACGACCTCAGGCGGCGTGTTGCTCCTCGCCTGGGCCTGAACATATTCGCCGATGATCTGTTCGAGCCTGACGCTGGCGATTGGAGCCTTGACCACCGCAGGATCGACGATGTTCTTTGTGACCCAGGCGCCCCACAAGAGGGCGGCGACGGCCAAGCCTGCAAACAGGAACGCAGTAGGAGGGAGACCCTTGCTGCGGCGCCTCGATCGACGCGCGGAAGGCGCCGACGCAACCGTGCCGGACCGGCCATCCACGGCTTCCGAGCCACTGTGGTCGCTTTTCGTGAAAGAAGATGGCGCTATGTGCGCCTGCACCGGGGTCGGGATGAGGGTGAGTTGCTCGGACATGATCAATCCTTTCGCTGGGATGATGCTGCGGAAAAGATAGCTGCGAGCGAGCGATACCGGGCCACGCTGACAGTCAGAAAGAGAAGGATTGTGACGACCGCCAGTTGGCGGACGAACACCGCTCGGCGGGCGGGATCAGCATCACCAAAGCGGACAGAGAGATTGGCCAGATGGGCAAAGAAGCCTTCGGCAGAGAATGCCCCCAGAGCCATAAAGAACACGGCGTAGAGTCCGAGCGTGGCGAGCGCCGTCAAGGCAAGCCAGCCTGCAAGCCGCAGGGCGAAATAGCACAGGTCCGCAACGATCCCCAGAACCGGGAGCGGCTTCGTGTCGGCGCCATTCTGTCTTCTCACAGGATCGGCCGCCAATGGGATGATCCCCGCGCCTCCGATGCGCGAGGCCTTCTGGAATCGACCGGGAAGAAGCGCGTTCATTCTGCCGCCTCCCGCATCATCTCGCGCTCCAGATGGGGGAACGCGACCATCTCGATCGCCTCATCCATCGTGTAGCCCTGCTCCATCAGCCGCTCGATGCGCCCGAAGACGGCCGGAGAGGATGAATAGAGCGTCGCCGAATAGGGATCGAGCACCAAGCGGCCCACCGCCAGCGTGTCGGGGCCTTTGATCATCACATCCGAATAATCGGTGCCGCTGCGCTTCAAAGACCGAAGCAGCGCCTCGGTATAGGGGTCCATGTCGAAGCGGCCATGCTTCTGGAAATCCGCGATGGTCTCGGGCTTTTGCTGGAGGATGACCGACCAGTCCGAGTTTTCGAGCGCGGCCAGCGAGCCTTCCGACTTGTAGTAGTCGTTGAGGCTCTGCGTCGCGGTGATGAGTGAGGCCCCATACTTGCGGCAGGTGCGGCTATAGGTCTCGACGAAGTCAGCCATCGATCCGCCGCGCAGCATCTGCCAGGCTTCATCGATCAGCAGGGCCTTGGGGATCTCGCGATCGATCTTGCGCATCGTCTGCGAGGACAGGAACATGATCGCGGTCAGAACCACCGAACGCAGCTCTTCGCGGCTTGAGAGGTCAGAGAGCTCGAAGACGGTGAAGTCGGACGACATGTCGACCGTCGCCTCTCCCATGAAGAAGCGGCCATAGGTGCCCTTGGAGGAGAACGGGAACATGGCAGTCGCCAGATCCTCGGCAGCGAGGCTCCCATGCGCCACCAGCACCTCGATCACGTCGTCGATCGACCCGTCGCGGCCCTTAGCATGCCAGGCTTGCCCCACCGCATTGTCGATGAGGCCGCGCTCGGTATCGTTCAGGTGATCCACATGCCGCGCCATCTGGCCGATGATGGATTTGAGCATGGCAAGCGCATCGACAAGGTAGTCCTCATCGCTGTCGATGAGATCGGCGTCGATCATCGAGAATGGGTTCAGGCTGAACCCGTCGCGCAGCCGAAACTCGACGAACTTGCCGCCCAGCATCTTGGACATGTGTTCAAACGAACGCCCGTCATCGATCACGATGATCCGTGCGCCAATACCTGCGAAGGCGGCGCACAGCTCCTGGAGCGCCACCGATTTACCCGAGCCCGATTTGCCGAACACTGCCACGTTGTGGTTGCCCGCACTGTTCTCGAAAGGTGACCAGAAAAAAGGCTGCCCGCGCCGGCCAATAAACATCAGGTGCGGCTTCGGGCCGCCGAGGAACTCCCCCTGAAGCGGTGCGAGGTTGGCAGCGGTCGTCGTGAGCATAGTGCGAAGGCGCTTCATGCGGTTGAGATCAACATCAAGCCCGTTGCCGAGTGTCATCGGCAGGCAGGACATGAAGGCCATGATCTGCAGGAAGCGCTCGTCGAGCAGATCCCAACCGGCCGCCTTGTAGATCGACTTGATGGTGCGCTCGTTGGCATCGCCCTTGCCCTTGGGGCTCATGATGCCGACGGTGTAATAGACCTGCACGAGTTTGCGGCCGAGGCGAAGCTCCTGCGTCACATGCTCCCACTCGCGGCTCTGGTCCTTGAGCTGCGGCAGAAGCCGGGCCGAGGGCGTATCGGCAAGGCTCGAGGTCCGCATGAACTTGTAGCCGGCCTTTGAGCTCGCCGCTTCCTCGTCCTGGTAGACAATGCACAGGCTGGTCATGGTCGGGCATCCCGGGCGCAGTTTGTCGGCGAACATGTCGCCTATGACTTTCTGGCAATCCCAAGGAGCCCATCGCGTCGGCAGATTGCGAACCGAGAAGAAGCGGTAGTCGAAGGTGTCGGGGCGGATCTCCTCGAACGCGGTGTCTCCGCCAAGTGTGGTCACGGCCCGCAGTGGCTCGCAGGTTACGAGGATGCGATCAGGCTGCACCACGGTCTGAACATCACGGCGCACGCACTGGTCGGCGATAGGATCGAGCTCGCAATACTCCTCGACATGGTCCGAGACGTCGAAGGCCGGAGCGGTCAGATCGTCAATAAGGGCGATAAGCTCGACCGGAGAGTAGCGGCTGACATCGACATTGATCGATTGCAGCAACGAAGTGATCGAATCGCGAACCGTGACCAGTTCCTCAACGCTGCTCTTTCCCAGCTTGAAGGAGACAGAAAGGACGCAGCGGTGCTGGCGCACGTGGAACGGACCGTCCTGCGCAAGCGAATTCCACGCCCCATGCCCCAACATCCGCGAGCGGTGCTCGGCGATCTTCTTATGGACCCCGCCCGCCGCGTAGCGCGGCAAAGCATAGCGCGCGATCGTCTGACCCACACGCGGGCTCTGAAACGAAAGGATTTGCAGCCGCGAGCAAGGCGGCATCGCATCTGACAGGAATTGCGCGAGGATTTCACCGGTGCGTTCATCGGCGCCGATAAGCGGCGCGACCTCAAGCGCAAAAGCGATCGAATCCGTCTGGTAGAAAATCTCGGTCTTCGGATCGAAGCTGCGATAGGGGAGCCACTGCGCCAGCATCGGAGCGTCATGACCGGGCGCGCCCTCGTCGGGAGCTCGCTCATCGCCGAACAGGCGGGCGAGCCAGCTCTTCCTAGGCTGCGACGACGAAGTGGGCATGGGCTAGTCCTCCACCACGGGATTGAAAAGCTGTGGCCGATTGACCGGCACTACACCTGTCTCACCGCGCGCAGCGATAGCGCTCGCTGAGGCCCTGGCGGCGCCCCGTGCGCGGGCGGCCGCCACAGCCTCGGCTGACGGAAGGCGGGGATCGTTCAACCCGACCCGCCGGGGCGTCTCAGCGGTGATCGGTTGACCCTCAGCAGTCTCCTCGCCCATCTGCGAGAGAATCTCGGGGTTGACCGTCAGATTGAGGCTGGGCGCCATCGCGACAGCGTTGGAGGGACTAGCTGCTATCCATTGACCATTATCGACCACCGCCTTGACCACGCTTGCCTCGTGATAACGTCCCGCCCGATCGACATGCGCGGGGAAGACGATGCGCAGAACCTTTTGCTCTCCCGGCACCACCTGTGGGGTCGATCCTGCGGCAAGCGCCACCGTTCCAGGCTGCATCTCGCGAGCCGGGGCGCGATAAGGCCCTGCGGGCAGATAGCTGGTATCACCCGTAATCTCGGCCAGCGCGCGATCGTCGATCACGGTTGCGGGCGCGCAGGAGCCCTGGTCGCTCGGTCCGCAGGTGAACTTCCCGTTGATGTTCGTACCGAGCGTCGTGCAGCCAGCGAGGACTAGCAGCACGCCACCAATCGCAGCGATACGGCGCCGGGTCAGGGGCGGACGCCAGTCTGCAGCGGAGCCATGCGGCAGACAGATCACATCGGGCAGAGACTTGCGCTTCATGTCACGCTCCCTTCAGCCAGGCGATCAGGGCCGCTTTGGGTCTGTATCCCTCAAGAACGGCGCCATCGGAGCGCACGATCACCGGCGTTCCTGCAAAACCATGCCGCTGCGCGAAGGCCTCGTTTTCGTCGAGGCCGCGAGTGTCGCAGGTCGCTGCCTTGACGGGCATTTGGGCATACGCGGCGCGCACCGCCTCGCGCTGATCGCTGGCGCACAGCACACGGTCTGCAATGTCGCGGCTGCCAAGCACCGAAATCGGTCGCTCGATCACCGTCACGTTCATCTGCTCAAGCTCGCGGCTCAACGCGCGGCAATAGCCGCACTGGAAATCCGAGAAGACGGTAACCTTCTGCCCGCCCTTCCCCCAAACGATCGCGCCCGCGTCGGACAACGAAGAAAGATCGACCTTCTTGGCGACCTGCTGCGACAGCGCGCGCTCGCTGCGCGACCCACGGCCACCTTCGGATGCTTCGCCCTCGCCGGCATTCGCGAGGGCATTGGCTTTCGCCGCTCCGCCGACCAGCATGTCGGGATTGAGTTCGAGGAGACGCGCGGCCGTCAGATCCTGACGGGTTTCCATGTCGTAGACCCGCCCGATGATGAGATAGCGAGCACTCTCATCGACATAGAACAGGTTCTCCTTAGCGGTGACCTCGCATAGCCCAGCGATCCGGGTGCAATCGACGCCCGTCACCTCGGTCTTGGGAAGCCGGGTCTTGAGCATTCCGGACACATCGGGCGAGCTGGTAGCGGCAGTAGCACCCAGCAGAAGCGACATCGATGCGATAGCGGCGTTGGTGGTATTGAGCATGTACAAACTCCTTGGCTGCAAGCCGCGAGGCGAGAGGATCAGTTCTGGATGAAGACGCCCTCGAGGAAGACGATCTCGACATCGATGCCGGTCGGCATCTCGATGACGGGCTGGTACTGCTCGGCGCGTTCGATGAGATACTGGGACAGGGTATTGCCCGCAGTCGCTGCCCCGCCTCCGATGGCCTGGATTCCGACATCAGACGCTGATGGGAGCACGGGTTCCTGCGCGATGCGCGGGATCTGGTTGGCGCCCTGAAACGCATTGCCGACACCGCTCACGAGCCCTGCGAAAAAGGCCTGCGTAGCGAGCCCGCCCTCGCGGCTGACCACCCTCCCCCGCACCCCCGTCTTGCCGCCGAAGCTGATGAAGCCCTTCACGTCGGAGACCGCGTACCGCCCATTGGCCTGCGGACACGTCATGCGCTGCAGCTTCACATAGACCTTCTCGCTTGAAAGGTCGCCGCGCGCCGCACCGTTGACCAGGCATCCTTCGATCTTCGTCGTGAGCAGCTTGCCGTCCCGGTAGACCGACCGTGCCGGGCCGGTGATCCGCAGCACAACTGGCAAGGGATCGGTCTGCGAATTGACGCCCGCTGATGCATCGACCCCGACTATGACGCGCGCCTTGGCAATCGAGTTGGGAGGCAGATAGTTCGGGCTGTCCGTATAGCTGGTAGAACCGCCGCTGATCCGGGTTCCCGTCCCTGACGGCCCGCCTTCGAAGGCCACGAGCTTGATCGAGCGCGCGCTATACGGTGAACCGGCCACCGCGGCAGCGGCCGCCGCCCCTGCCCCGCCCTGCGGAGCACCACGCCCGGCTGCAGGGCCAGAGGGGCCATACATGCCGACAAAAGGCGGCACTGGTGCTGCTGCGCGCTGCGCGAGCTGCTGGCGAAGCTGATCATTCTCAGTCTGGTAGGCGCTGACAACCCGTTGACCATCTGTTGCCATCGACTGATTCTCAGACTGCAAAGCGGCGATCTGGGCCTGAAGCGCATCGAGCCGCTCATCCTGACCTTGAACGCCGCGCAGCTGGTTCTGCATGCTCTGCATTTCGACTTCAGACATGGCCTGCCATTCCTGCTGGCCCATATTCTTGTTGACCATGTCGTCGGTTGAGACCTTGATCTCCTGACCGTTTGCTACCTTGGTCGCCTCTTCACCGGCATCGCCGCCAAAAATGTAGGCCGAACCGGCCACAAGAGCGACAAGACCAGCTCCCGTCATGAGCATCATCTGCTTCTTCCTGACCGCATCATTGGTGCCGAACTCCTCGACATCGACGGTGTCATCGGCATCAAGTTGCTTGGGTTTGCGCTTGAAGGGATTGGTGAAGTTCATGGACGTCCTCCCACGGTGCTGGCCGCGATCTGGCCCGATGGCGTGATGATGTAGGCTGTGGTGGCTTCGCCGCGGGCGAGTTCGGTCTTAGCAACACTGACCGCGACGGCATTGCCGGGCGCGATGGTCTGCTCATCGAGAACTGCAGGTTCCTTCCCGGTGTTCTCGATCCGAAGGACGCGGCCGACCAGATTAAGGCCGCGATATTCGGTGATCATCTGCACCTTGAGAGGGCCAACCATCACCGGGTTCATCGACGGTTGGCGGATCTCAAACCCATCCATCGCCTGAGATTGGTACATCGCCTGAATGAGCGATGCCGAGGTTTCCTGAGGCGAGAGCGCGCGCGCGAGCTCGGCGGGCTGCTCGCCCAGGATGTCGCGGTTTTCGACGAACACCTGATGGGCGCGCTCACCCTCGAGGCGGCAGGCAAACTTGTAGACGAAGCCCTTGGCCGTGGTGCCGAAGAACGAGACCTCGTCCTTGGTGAAGCCCTCAGGGACAGAGATATAGATGTCGCCGCGTGTAGGCTCGTTCACGACGGAAAAATCATCGGTCTCGTTCCCAGTGGTCAGCTTCGAGACACTGGCAAAGCGGTCGTCCTTGAGGCTCACCCGCGTCAGACCGGACTTCGAAATCGTGCAGGCCACCTCACTATTGTCGGTGGCAAGAAGCGTCTCGTCTGCGAGAGCGGGTGAGGCCATCAGCAGAGTTCCTGCGACCAGCAAGCCTGCGCCGATGGTCCGGCTGCTGAGACAAAGCGGGCGGGCAGCAAGAGCCGTCCCACTTGCAAAGAGCCCCAGTGCAAAAGGCGTGATCATGCCTCTTCCCCTTGTTCTTGACCTTCGACCTTTGAGATCATGCCGAAGCCCACCAGCTGCAGAGAGAGCCCCGAATACTTCCAGGTGAACCGAAAGCGCTTGTGCTCGGCCGTGACGGCCTTCGAACCGACGACTGTATGGAGCGTCCCGGACACTTCGGAGGTCAGGGTGTCGGGATCGACGCGGATTGCTCCAATCGTGAAGTATTGGCTGATGCTCGAATTGCCCTGCTCCTTGATGACCTTCATGAGGTCACGCTTGAGCGCCCCGTGGGCCTCGGGTGCGGCGATCTCGAGGATCGATTCCATCCAGTAGTTGAGGTTCTCGGGGCTGCGATTGAGCGCGATGAGCGCGGTATCGCGCGTCACCATCTCGAGATAGTCCTCCGAGACGCCGCTAGAGGATATCGTCAACGGGCTGCGCAGAACCGGTTGAAGGACGATCTCGCGGTCGCGTGTGAACCCGAAGATCAGAAGAAGAACCAGCAAGGCCGCAAGCGTAAGCGCGGTGATACCCAGCATGTTGCGCTGCTTGAGCACCCGCTGAGATTGCGCCAGTCCGTAAGAATGATCCATGTCAGCCCACCATCATGCGAAGATGGGAGGGCGGCGTCGCCTTCAGACCGGTGAAGCTCGACGGCAGGTACCAGTAGGCCATGTGGAACACCCACGATGTGGCCCGCCCGGCTTTGAGTTTGCGAAACCCCCACCATCCAAGCACCGCCAGCACCAATCCGATCACGACGTGCTGCGTGAGAATGCCCCAGATGAATGGAATCACCATCGCGAGGAACTCATCCAGCGTCCAGAAGCCAATCAGCTCCGGGTCGTCGAGATGCGAAGGAATGCTGTACCGATCCATGACTAACCGCCCTCCCCTTGGTTGACCGCAGCCTCAGATCGTCGCGGTCACAGTCGAGGTGACGATCGGCACGCCGGTGCCGGCGCCCACGCCAACAGCGACGGGAACGGCGACTTGACCGAGGCTGAAGCGGCCCGAACCGAGCGCAACGAGACCGCCGGCGAGAGCCATGACCGTGATGATCCGACCGCCCGAACCTTCCAGGAAGTTCGTGAAGGTGGTCAGCGCAGTGTTGAAGGTAGCGTCCGCACCGGCATAGGCGGTGCCGGACATCAGCAGCGTGGTCACGGCGAAGACCGCCAGAGCCAGTAGGATCGTGTGCGGCGACAGACCCTGCTTCATCGAGAGTGCACTCATTGCAATTCCCCATTCCAA